>NZ_PEKV01000020.1:65277-85951 GCF_002796975.1 Ferrovibrio sp.
GGTTTCCGCAATGAGACGCAGGTGGTCGCCACCGTGCTGTCGCATGACATGGAAAACGATCCCGACATCGTCGCGCTGGTCGGCGCGTCCGCTGCGCTCACCATCTCGGGCATTCCCTTCATGGGCCCGATCGGTGCCGCCCGCGTCGCCTATATCAACGGCGAATACGTGCTGAACCCGACCAAGAGCCAGATGGCCGAAGGCAACAAGCTCGACCTCGTGGTCGCCGGCACCGCCGACGCCGTGCTGATGGTCGAGTCCGAAGCCCAGCAGCTGCCGGAAGACGTGATGCTCGGCGCCGTGATGTTCGGTCACAAGGGCTTCCAGCCGGTGATCGAAGCCATCATCGGCCTGGCCGAACGCGCCGCCAAGGATGCGATGCCGCTGCAGGCGCGCACCGGCTACGAGACCGCCTTCAAGAAGCTGCAGGAGTCGGGCATCGAAGCCGAGCTGCGCAAGGCTTACGAAGAGAAGGTCAAGCAGGCCCGCTACGCCAAGGTCGGCGAAGTGAAGGTCAAGGCCAAGGCGTTGTTTGCCGAGGGCGAAGCCAACCCGGTCGACGTTTCCGATGCCTTCAAGCATCTGGAAGCCCAGGTCGTGCGCTTCAACATCCTCGACACCGGCCTGCGTATCGACGGCCGCGATACCAAGACCGTGCGTCCGATCGTGTCGGAAGTCGGCGTGCTGCCGCGCGCCCATGGCGCCGCGCTGTTCACCCGCGGCGAAACCCAGGCGCTGGTCGTCACCACGCTGGGCACCGGCACCGACGAGCAGATCATCGACGCGCTGGACGGCGAATACCGCGAAGCTTTCATGCTGCACTACAACTTCCCGCCCTACTCGGTTGGCGAAGCCGGCCGCATGGGTTCGCCGGGCCGCCGCGAAATCGGCCATGGCAAGCTGGCATGGCGCGCCGTGCGTCCGCTGCTGCCGGGCAAGGAAGCCTTCCCCTACACGATCCGCGTCGTCTCGGAGATCACCGAGTCGAACGGTTCGTCTTCGATGGCCACCGTCTGCGGCACCTCGCTGGCGCTGATGGATGCCGGCGTGCCTCTGAAGGCTGCTGTGGCGGGCATCGCGATGGGCCTGATCCTTGAGGACAAGCGCTTCGCCGTGCTGTCCGACATCCTGGGCGACGAGGATCACCTCGGCGACATGGACTTCAAGGTGGCCGGCACCGATGAGGGCATCACCGCCCTGCAGATGGACATCAAGATCGCCGGCATCACCGAAGAGATCATGAAGGTGGCGCTGGAACAGGCCAAGGCCGGCCGTATCCACATCTTGGGCGAAATGGCCAAGGCGATGTCGCAGAACCGCGCCGGCGTGAAGGAAAACGCGCCGCGCATCACCACCATGAACGTGCCGAAGGACAAGATCCGCGAAGTGATCGGGTCGGGCGGCAAGGTGATCCGCGAGATCGTGGAAAAGACCGGCACCAAGATCGACATCGAGGACGATGGCACGATCAAGATCGCCTCGTCGGATCCGGCCGCCGCCGATGCCGCCGTGCAGTGGATCAAGTCGATCGTCTCGGAACCCGAGGTCGGCGTGATCTACAAGGGCAAGGTCGTGAAGCTGGTCGATTTCGGCGCCTTCGTGAACTTCTTCGGCAGCCGCGACGGCCTGGTGCATGTCTCGGAAATGGCGCCCAAGCGCATCAACAAGCCGAGCGACGTGGTGTCGGAAGGCCAGGAAGTGCGCGTCAAGGTGCTCGGCATCGACGAGCGCGGCAAGGTGCGCCTGTCGATGAAGGTGGTCGATCAGGCCACCGGCGAAGACCTGTCGAACAAGCCCAAGACCGACGAAGCCGCCGAGGCTGAGTAAGCCTTCAGGCATATCGAACGACGAAGGCCGGGAGCGATCCTGGCCTTTTTCGTTTCTGCGGCATTTTTAGGGGTTCCTTAAGCCGCGGCTGGCCATGGTGGCAGGATCAGCGATCACTGCCTGTGTGGAGAGTCTGGCCTTGCAGTTCCACGGAAAGACCGATCTGCCGTTCGAGCCGTATTTCGTGGCGGGCGCACCGCGCACCGGCACCACCATCCTGCATGCCCTGATCTGCACGGATGACTCGGTGAACGACTATATCGCCGAGATCAGCTATTTCACCGCGCTGATTCATCCCTTCACAGTGGGCTGGAACACCTTCGAGTCTCATACCTATGCCTATTTTGCCGGCGGCCGCCCGGAATTCGCCCGGTATCACAGCCAGCTGCTGCGTGCGGTGCTGCACGATATCTGGCAGCATGTCGGCCGGCCGAAGAAGCTGGTTCTGAAGGATCCGGTGCTGAGCCGCCAGATCGGCAATCTGGTGCAACTGCTGCCGGAGTCGAAATATGTGCTGTCGATCCGCGATCCACGCGACGCGGTCGCGTCGCGCGTCACCGTGATGCGCAAGGGCAATCCGAATGCCACGATTGCCGACCAGGACATTCTGCGCATCTGTGAGGAATTCAACGCCTCTTATATCGCGCTGATCAAAATGCCGGATCTGTTCAGGAACCGGGCGCTGCTGGTGCCCTATGAGGGCCTGAGCCGCAGCGGCGACCTCAGGGCGATCGAGAGCTTCATGGGCATTACCTGCCATCCCGATCGCGTGTGGAAGTCGGATCTCACCGACATCAATCGCCCGGCCAGCAAGACCGAGTGGCATACTGAACAGTATGGCCGGCCGCTCAACGCCGATTCGATCGGCAGTTACACCGGCATCCTGACGTCGCAGCAGGTGCAGATCGTGCTGAACCAGTGCGGCCCGGTGATGCAGCAGCTTGGCCTGTCGCTGGCCTGACAGGCCTCAGGGTTTCTCCAGCGCCAGCAGCGGCGCGATGATGCGGCCGTAGCGTCCGTCGTTGCGCATCGCCCGATAGGCGGCGCGCAGGCGGGTCACGGTGTCGGCCGGCAGATTGGCCGAACCGGCAATCCAGAAGGGCAGGGTGGCAAAGGCATCGCCGGACTGCAGGTCGGCCGGATCGAATTTCAGCTGCGCCCATGTCGCCCGCCCCACTGCCTGCAGAGTGAACCAGCCGTCGATCCGCCCGACCTGCAGCAGGCGGGCATTGTCGATCTCGCTGTTCGTGGTTTCGAAATTCTCCAGCCCGAAGGATTGCAGCATGCCCTGCAGTTCCGAGCCGCGCATAACGCTGACGCGCGGCAACGTGCGCACTGCGGTCAGGCTGCCGACCGGGGCGGCTCCCCTGCGGGTGAAAAACACCGCGCGGTCGGTATAGACCTCGCCGATCCAGGTGAAGCGGTTTTCGCGCTGCGGTGTGCGCAGCAGGGCGGGATACAGCGTGCCGCCCTGTTCGAGCGCCAGCAGCGCACGCTGGAACGGTACGATGCGTACAACCTGCTCGGCGCCGACGCTGCGGGCGAGGATCTGCAGCAGTTCGATGGCGGGGCCGGCGCCGTAGCCGTTGCTGTCGATCACATAGGGCGGGCGGGCTGCACCCAGGATCTGCAGCTGGTGCGACCGGGCGGCAGGAGTGGCCGCTGCTGGCTGGGCTGCGGCCGACTGCAGCATTATGAGGCAGCCGGCGCTCATGCCGCATGCCAGCATGCGGACCCGTCCCGGCCATCCGATGCCATCGTCCACTCGCGACGGCGATAAATTCGTATTCTCCCGCATGGCATGCAGATTAATCCAGCCGATGGTAAGAAAGCGCTTATTTTCCGTCATTAATATCCCGGCGAATCGTGCCGGATGTGAAGATGGACGACCGCTAATCTCGCTGTCGTCTTTTTCCGGCCAGATTCTTGCCGTTTTTCTGCGTTTGAATTGTGATGCCGAGTCTGTCTGGAGCCCATCAGATGCCGATGCCAAGCCCGCGCGCCGATGCCCCCCGCCTTGCCGGCCTGGCGATGATCAGGATGGCTATCGGCGGGCTTATGCTGGTCGCGGCCCTGCCGGCGCAAGCGCAGGCGCAGGCTCCTGCCCCGGATACCCCGCCCGCCGACACCGAAGATGTGATGGAAGGCGCCACAATCGTGCGCGGCAAATACACGGCCGGTGAGACCAATGCCGACTGGGAGGCTGCGCTGCGCAGCGGCAAACCGGAACGGATTGCCGAATGGCGCGACTATGGCGACAACGGCAATGCCAATGTGGTGTTCAGCTTTCATAACGGCGACCTGATGCATTATGCCGAACATGGCCGCCGTCGCGGCGGCCAGGCCGGCTCGATGGACGGTCTGCGCCGCATCGAACTCAACCTGTCATTTTCGCAAGGACGCTATACCGGCGGCCGCAAGACCGTGGACGGCATCGAGACCGAACCGACCGATGCCGAAATCCGTGGCGCCAATGTGCAGGCGCTCGCAGCCCTTGAGCGGCTGGCGGTGGCCAAGCCGGCCTGGCAGGACGTGCGTCAGGGCACCGGATTTTCGATCGCCTCGATCCCGCAGGCTGCCGCGCCGAGTGCCGAGGCGCGCAAGCTGGCTGGTGCCGGTGGCGAGATTGTCTTTCGCTGCAACGACCAGCTGGTGGCTGTGCTCGGCGCGGCGCAGGACCGGCTGGTGGTCGAAACGCAAGGGCGCGATCCAGTGACTCTGCAGCGCCAGTCGCCGGGGCAGCGCTACGATTACTTCGGCGCCGGCTGGGGCGCGCAGCGCAGCGGCGAGGAAATCCGCCTTGAGGAAGCCAGCGGGCGGGCCATGCTCTGCCGCATCGTTTCCGCGGCGGCGCCGCCCTCATCATTGCCGCCGTCGTCGTTGTCGCCCTCGCCCTCGCCGCAATAGCTAGCGGTCGCGCCGTGTGGCGATCTTGAAGCTGGCGCCGGCGCGATTGGTCACCAGCGCTCCGACCCGCAATTCGCATTGCACCGTCAGGATGTCGCCCTCGACCTGCAGGTCGGTCAGGTGGCATTCCAGCCAGGCGCCCATCGGTACCGGCCGGCGGTAATCCATGGTCAACTGCGTGGTCCACATCGTCTCGACCACCGGCTGCTGGTGACGGATGAAGGCGGCCATGAAGGTATCGGCCAGAGTGGCGAGGAAGCCGCCATGTCCGGTGCCATGCCGGTTGGCATGTTTGGGCCGCACATGCAGGCCGTAGACCGGCGGCGCAGTACCGCCCTCATCGCGGACGTAGACCCTGCCCAGCGTGGCGAAGAATTTCGAAACCGGCGGCAGGGTGATGAAACCTGCCGGGACGGGCGAGGAGGGCGTGCGGCGCTGTGTCATGCCCGCTGAATGGCGTATGCGCCGGCGGAAGGCAAGGCTGCTGCGGCAGGCAAAAAAAGAGGGCGACCGGGGGGAAGGTCGCCCTCAAGGGGGATTCATAGGGGAGGAAATCAGAAACGAAGCGACTCTGCAAAATCTCTCCGTCTCATGATTTCTATATAGGGGCTCTCCGCCGAGAGTGCAGTGATGGGCGTCACTTTTCATGAAATCGCCCCATTTCCTGCCGCGTCAGGCTTTGTGGTCGGTCCGTGAACGGAGGCGGAGCAGCAGCGGCACAACCAGCAGCAGCACTGCGATAATGAGTAAACTCAGGCTGAGCGGCCGGGTGACAAAAGTCGTTATATCGCCGGCCGAGATGGTCATGGCGCGGCGGAATTCCTGTTCGGCGAACGGCCCGAGGATCATGCCGATCACCGCCGGCGCGGTGGGAAAATCGAAGCGTCGCATCAGATAGCCGACGCCGCCGATCAGATAGAGCAGCACCAGATCGATCCACGACTGGCTGATGCCGTAGGTGCCGATCGTTGCGAAGACGAGAATGCCGCCATAGAGCCAGGGCGCCGGAATGGTGAGGATCTTCGCCCATACTCCGGCCAGCGGCAGATTCAGGATCAGCAGCATGACGTTGCCGACATAGAGCGAGGCGATCAGGCCCCAGACCAGTTCGGGCTGGCTCTGCAGCAGCAACGGCCCGGGATTGATGCCGTAGGACTGAAATGCCGAGAGCATGATCGCCGCCGTCGCCGAGGTCGGCAGGCCGAGCGCCAGCATCGGCACCAGTACGCCGGCGGCGGAGGCATTGTTGGCGGCTTCCGGCCCGGCCACGCCTTCAATGGCGCCATGGCCGAACTCTTCCGGTTTCTTCGACAGCTTTTTTTCCAGGAAGTAACTGACCAGCGTCGGCACTTCGGCGCCGCCAGCCGGCAGCGCGCCGAAGGGAAAGCCCAGAAGGGATCCCCGCAGCCACGGTTTCCACGAGCGCTGCCAGTCTTCCTTCGTCATCCCCGCGCGACCTTCCAGCCGGATCACGCTGCCGCCGCTCTTGGGTCGGGCGGCGAGGTAGAGCGTCTCGCCGACCGCGAAAAGCCCGACCGCGACGACGATCACGTTGATGCCGTCGAGCAGTTCAGGCAATCCGAGGGTGAAGCGCGCCTGTCCGGTCTGCAGGTCGATGCCGACCAGGCCGAGCAGGATGCCGAAAGCGAGCGACGTGAGGCCGCGCAGCATCGAGGCCCCCAGCACGGCCGAGACCGCGACAAAGGCCACCACCATCAGCGAGAAATAATCGGCCGGTCCGAAGCGCAGGGCGAAGTCCACCAGCGGCGGTGCCACGAAAGTCAGGCCCAGCGTGCCGATGGTGCCGGCGACGAAGCTGCCGATCGCCGCGGTGGCCAATGCTGCGGCGGCACGGCCTTTCCTCGCCATCTTGTGGCCTTCCAGCGCCGTGACGATGGAGGCGCTTTCGCCCGGCGTGTTGAGCAGGATCGAGGTCGTGCTGCCGCCATACATGGCACCATAATAGATGCCGGCGAACAGGATGAAGGCAGCGGTGGCCGGTACGCTGAAGGTGATCGGCAGCAGCAGTGCAATCGTCAGCGCCGGACCCAGGCCCGGCAGCACGCCGATGGCGGTACCCAGCGTGACGCCGACCAATGCCCAAAGCAGGTTCATCGGCTGCAACGCGACGGCAAAGCCGCCGGCCAGAAGCGACAAGGTGTCCATTACCGGGTGTCCATCAGATCAGGCCTTCCAGCAGCCCTGCGCCGATATTGATGTCGAGCAGCCCGGCAAAGCCGAAATAGGCAACGGCCGCGAGGATCAGGCCGATCAGCAGATCGCGCAGGGGACGCCGGCTGCCGAAGGCGCGCGCCGTGCAGGCGAACAGCAGCATGGAGGCAGGAATGAAACCGAGCGGACCGATCAGGCCGACATTCAGTACCAGGCCGAGCAGCAGCCAGCCGAGTGCACGCAGGTCGAACTCCGCTTCGCTCTCTTGCGGAGCACTGACCCATCGCCCGCTGGCGGATTGCACCAGCAGCGCGCCACCCAGGCCGATCAGAAGTGCGCTGGCGACATATGCCACCGCCGTCGGTCCGACGCGGGCATACATCGGCGAGACCGGAATCTGCGTGGTCTCATACAGCGCCAGCAGGCCAAGCGCGATCACGCCTAGTGCCAGCAGCGTCTCGGGCTTGCGGAGCCGATCCATAAGAGCCTCAGGCCAGGCCGAGATCCTTCAGGATGCCTTCGATACGCTTGTTCTCGGCCTCGATATATTTGCCATAGGCATCGCCGGCCAGGAACACGTCGGTCCATTCCCGCGCTTTCAGCTGCTCTTTCCACGGGGCGGAGTCGCGCATCTTGCCGACCAGATCGATCAGCGCCTTCTTGTCGGCATCCTTGATACCCGGCGGGGCGAACACGCCGCGCCAGTTGACAAGGTCGACATCGAAACCGGACTCCTTGATGGTCGGAACGTCGATGCCGGCCTGGTGCTTGTCGGCCGAGATGGCCAGCGCGCGCAGCTTGCCGGCCTTCACCTGCTCGCTGAATTCGCCCCAGCCCGACACGCCGCAGGTCACCTGATTGCCGAGCAGGGCGGCAAGCGCCGGCCCGCCGCCGGAATAAGCGACGTAAGACACTTTCTTCGCGTCGCCGCCGGACGCCTTGGCCAGCATGCCGGCCAGGATATGGTCGGTGCCGCCGGCCGAACCGCCGGCCCAGGAGACCTTGGTGGGGTCGGCCTTGAAGGCGGCCATCAGATCCTTCAGCGTCTTGTGCGGCGACTCCGCCGGCACGACGATGACTTCATATTCGCCGGTCAGGCGCGCGATCGGCACCGTCTGCGTCACCTTCACCGGCGACTTGTTGGTGATCAGCGCGCCGACCATCACCATGCCGGCCACCATCAGGGCATTGCCGCGGCCCTTCCACTGGTTGACGAATTGCGGCAGGCCGACCGCGCCGCCGGCGCCGCCCACATTGGTCACCTGCGCGCCCTTGATCAGGTTGGCGCTCTTCAGCGCCTGTTCCATGCTGCGTGCGGTCTGGTCCCAGCCGCCGCCCGGATTGGCCGGGACGAAGAACTGCACTTGGTCGATGGCGGCATGGGCGTCACGGGTGAAACCCGGCAGCAGCGCAGCCGTGGCGCCGGCACCGGCTGTGGTTTGCAGGAAGTGGCGGCGGTTCAGCATGTTTCTCTCCCAAGCAGGTGTTGTTCGTTGCCTGCAGTAGAGACAGGCGGGCTTCGGAAAACAAGGAAATACGGTGTAAAAACCGCGCGATGGCCGGTTCGGTTCCGCCCGGGTTGCTGACGATGGTCCGATCAGGCCGGCAGCAGAATGTCGACCGTGGTGCCGGCGCCGGGCTTGCTGACGATTTCCAGCCGGCCGCCATGCAATTCGACTAGGCTGCGGCAGATCGACAGGCCGAGCCCGGCGCCGCTGTTGGCGCGCGTGCGGTAAACGTCGATGCGGTGCAGATGCAACGGCTGGCTCACCGCGCGACTTTCCGCCTCGCTCATGCCGACGCCGGTATCCCGCACGCGGATGCGCATCACGCCGTTATCCTGGCTGGCCTCCAGGCTGACGCTGTCTTGCGGCTTGCTGAATTTCACCGCGTTGCCCAGCAGGTTGACCAGGATCTGCGTCAGGGCACGGGGATCGGCGTGCAGCGACAGTCCGGTCGGTGCGCAGGACAGCGCAATCTCGGCCTGGCGCGCCTGCGGCTGCACCATCGCCACGGCGCTCTGCGCGATCTGGTCGAAGCTGCAGGTCTCGATGCGAATGTCGAGGCGGCCGCTTTCCAGCCGCGAGAGATCGAGGATGTCGTTCACGAGTCTGAGCAGGTGTTCACCGGACTCCTGAACATTCGCGGCATAGCCGAGCTGGCGTTCACTGAGAGGTCCGGCATAGCCGCCGGACAGCATCTGGGCGAAACCGATGATGGCATTCAGCGGCGTGCGCAGTTCGTGGCTCATGTTGGAGAGGAAAGCGCTTTTCGCGCGACTGGCGCCTTCGGCCGCTTCGCGCTGCTCGATCAGCTGCGCCTCGGTTTCCTTCAGGCGTGAAATGTCGATGCCGCAGGTGATAATGCCCATGACGCGACCGTCCGAGTCGCGCAGCGGCACTTTGAGGGCGAAGAGCACGATGGGCCTGCCATCCGGGCCGGTCCAGGCCTGCTCCATATGCGTCGGCTCGCCGGTTTCCAGCAGGCGACGGTCGATATCCTCGATCACGGCGGCGGCGCTGGGACCGACGATCTCGCTCCAGGTGCGGCCCATATAGTCGACATTGTTGGCCTGCCGCAATTCGCGCATGCGACGATTCATCATGCGATAGCGCAGGTCGCGATCCTTGTAGCTCATCGTTGCCGGCATGGCATTCAGCAGCGCTTCGAGGAACTGCGCCGTCTCATGCTCGGCGTCGCGCGCGCGCCGTTCGCTGCGGCGCGCGTTGTCGAATTCGATCATCATCAGGCCAAGGCCGGTGAACATGATCAGCAGGATCGACATCGCCAGCGCAGAATCCATGCTGGTGCTGCGGTCGACCAGCCGCATGGTGTAGGCCAGCGACAGGCCGCCGCGCGCCAGCAGGATGATGCCGGTGAGGGTGTAGAAGATCGACCTCTGCCGGAACAGCAACAGCAGGCCAGCATAGATGAAGCAGAGCAGGTTGACGAAAGGCGACGAGGTATAGATGGCATAGTGGCCGAGCCGCTGCGCCAGCATCACGGCCGCCGTGGCGGCCAGCCCGGCCAGCAATGCATAGATCAGGCGATCATCGTAGCCGACCAGAACGCGGATGCCCGAGGCGAGAACGATTCCCGATGTGACGGTGCAAAGGGTCGCCACCATGGTCAGCCCGGCGCCCAGGCCCAGCGGCGTGACGGCGAGCAACAGGAAGGTGAGCGCCAGCAGGGTATGGCCCAGCGCCCAGAACAGCAGATGCCGGCCGCCGTCGAGGTAGCGCCAGGCCATCAGGCAGGCCAGGGCGACCAGCAGAGGGGCCAGGGCGGCGGAAAGCTGGATGGTAGAAAGAATCATACCGGACCTGTGAACACACCCTAACCTTTGATTGGAGGCAGTTCCGTTTCAATCAAAAACTGCACGCATTGTCACTTATTTGGGCGGTGTTCCGTCCCGCCAAGCCCCGGCGTCGAGGCGAGCCAAGGATGGGTTGGGGCCTTGAAAGCCGGAATCAGAGCCGCCACAGTGCCGGCCATGACGATGCAATGGTCGCGGCTGCTTTCGGCCCAGAGGCTGGGTCACCAGGGCGCCGAGCCGGTCACGCCGGCGCGCAACCCCTTCCAGAAGGACTGGGACCGTGTGGTCTTCTGCTCGGCCTTCCGCAGGCTGCAGGACAAAACCCAGGTTCACTCGCTGCCGGAGAGCGACTATGTGCGCAACCGGCTGACCCATTCGCTGGAAGTTTCTTCCGTCGGCCGCTCGCTCGGCGCCCAGGTCGGCCAGGTCGTGCTGGAACGGCATGGCGCAGGACTGTCCGGCATTGGCGCTGCCGAGTTCGGCCATATCGTCGCCGCAGCCTGTCTGGGGCATGACATCGGCAATCCGCCGTTTGGCCATTTCGGCGAAGCAACGATCCAGCACTGGTTCCGCTCAGGCCCGGGCGCGGCGCTGATGGAGGGTCTGAGCGAGCCCGAGCGCCTCGACTTCTTCTGCTTTGAGGGCAATGCGCAGGGTTTCCGCGTGATGACGCGGCTGCAGAACTGGCGTGATGCCGGCGGCCTGCGGCTGACCTGCGCCACGCTCGCCACCTTCATGAAATATCCCTTCGGCAGCCAGGCGGCCGATCCGCAGAAGAAGAAGTTCGGGCATTTTGCCGCCGAGGCCGCATTGTTCGAGGAGATGGCCGGCAATGTCGGGCTGGTAGCGCTGGGTCGCGATCGTTATGCGCGCCATCCGCTGACCTACCTGGTGGAGGCAGCTGACGACATCTGCTACTCGGTGGTCGATATCGAAGACGGCTTCAAGCTCGGCCGCATCACCTTTGCCGAAGCCGAAGAGCGGCTGAAAAGCCTGTTGCGCCGCCTGCCACCGCGCTATGCCGAGATCACCGACGAAACCTGGAAGATCGCTTACCTGCGCGCCAAGGTGATCGGCGACCTGATTGATCTCGCTGTCGAAGTTTTCCTTGCGCATGAGGCCGAGATCCTGCAGGGCAAATTCACCGGCGATCTGCTCAGCAGAACGGATGTGACGCCGCAGCTGGACGAGATCGCCCGCTTCACCAAGGCGCGCATTTTCGAGACGCGCGAGCGTTTCCAGACCGAGGTGATGGGCGGCGAAATCCTCACCAGCCTGCTGGCCGCTTTCTGCGACGCGCATCATGCGCTGGAACTGGCCGGCGGCAGCAGCGTTTCGCTTGCGCCGCGCCAGCGTGCCCTGCTGCGTCTCATGCCATCGCTGCCGCGCGGCGAGGCCTCGCGCTACGAATGGCTGCTGACCGTGACCGACTTTATCAGTGGCATGACGGATTCTTACGCACTGACGCAATTCCAGCGGCTGCGCGGTCTGCAGTAACGAAAAGGCGACGAGGACATATGGCGGCGAGGATCGACTATCACGTTTTCATCAGTTCACCCTGGGCCTATCTCGGCTCGGAGCGCTTCGCCGCTATGGCAAAGAAATACGGCGCCGAAGTGAAGATCGTTGCGATGGCGCCGCTGTCGATCTTCGACGCCACCGGCGGATTGCCGCTGGCCAAACGCTCGCAGCAGCGCCAGGACTACCGCTTCGTCGAACTGGAACGCTGGCGCACGCATCTTGGCATCGAGCTGAACCTGCGGCCGAAGGGTTTCCCGACCAACGAAACCACCGCCGGCAAGCTGGTGACCGCGGCGCGTGAAACCTATGGCAACGACAGGGCGATCGCGCTGGCTCATGCCATGATGCGCGGTCTCTGGGCCGAGGAACGCGACATCGCCAATGCCGACGACCTCAAGGCCATCATCACCGGGAACGGCTGCGATGCGGCGAAACTGTTCGCCATGATCGAGACGCCGGACCTGGTGGCGGAATACGAGCGCGGCACGCAGCAGGCGGTGGCTGCCGGCGCATTCGGTGCGCCCTTCTATATCGTGGAGGGCGAGCGTTTCTGGGGCCAGGACCGGCTCGATTTCGTTGAACGCAAGCTGGCCAGCCTGGCATGACTTTGCGCCGGCTTCTCCTGCTGTTGCTGCTGTCTGGCATCGCGCCGGCCGCGGCGGCACAGCAAACGCCGGCGGAAGTGTCTGTTGCCTCCACCGCCACCAAGTCAGCCGGTGCACTCGATGCCGAAACCAAATGTCTGGCGCTGTCGGTCTATTGGGAAGGCAAGAGCGAGACGCGTGAAGGCCAGCTCGCGGTGGCCCATACCGTGCTGAATCGCACGCGGCATCTGGACTTCCCGAATACGATCTGCGGTGTGGTGGCGCAGAAGTCCGGCGGCAGGAAGAGCGTTTGCCAGTTCTCCTGGTGGTGCGACGGCAAACGCGACGAACCGCAGGATGACGAGAACTGGCAGGACGCGGTCGATGTCGCCAGGGCGACGATGCAGGCAGAAGCTGCCGATCCGACTGGCGGGGCGCTCTATTTCCACAGCAGCAGGATCAAGCCGCCGGCATGGGCGGTGAAACGCAAGCGGCTCGCCCGCATTGGCGACCATATATTCTACCGCTAAAAAACAAAGGGAAGATCATGGCGAAGGACGACGAGACCAAGGCGCTGTTCGAGGCTGGCCTGAAAGTGCGCCGCGAGGTGCTGGGCGCCGATTATGTCGACAAGTCGATCGCCAATGCCAATGACTTCATGATGGCGTTTCAGCATATCACCACCGAATGGTGCTGGGGCTATGGCTGGGATCGCCCGGGCCTCGACCGCAAGACGCGCAGCCTGCTCAATCTCGCCATGCTCACCGCGCTCAATCGGGCGCCGGAGATCAAGCTGCATGTGAAAGGCGCGCTGAACAACGGCGTCAGCGTCGACGAGATCAAGGAAGTGCTGCTGCATGCCACGATCTATTGCGGCATTCCCGCCGGTCTGGATGCCTTCAAGGCGGCGAATGAGGTGCTGGTCGAAGTCGGTGAGGTGCCGAAAAAGACCTGAGAACCGCAGGAATGCCGGCTTCAGCGGCGGAGTTCCGCTTATCGGCCACAGATTGCAGCGCCGCATCTTGAGTGTAGGACCGTTTTTAGGAATGCTAGGCGCAGAGTAGAAGCTAGGTAACAGAAACAGGAACCATGGCAGTCTCCACCCAGGTCACCATCCTGATGATCGAGGACGACGAGGGACATGCGCGCCTGATCGAGCGCAACCTGCGGCGAGCCGGCATCGAAGACGAGATCCTGCCTTTCACCACCGGCGCGCCGGCGCTGGAATATCTGCTCGGGCCCGATGGCACCGGCGCTGCCAATCACGACCGCACGCTGGTTCTGCTGCTGGATCTGAGTCTGCCCGACATGCACGGCGCTCATATCCTGCAGACCGTGAAAAAGAACCAGAACCTGCAGCATTCGCCGGTCGTCGTGCTGACCACCACCGACGACAAATACGAAGTCGACCGTTGCTACAGCCTCGGCTGTAACTCCTATGTGGTCAAACCGGTCAATTACGAAGCCTTCGGCCAGGCGATCCAGAATCTCGGCGCACTGCTGAAAACCATGAAATCGGCCTGATCTGGGGCCCATCCCGGGAAGAGCCGGTTTACAGCCATTATTTAAGTATTGACTTATTTAAGTGAAAATCATAAATAAGAGGCCATGGAGATATTTGCTGCCTTGGCCGATCCCACGCGCCGCCGCATCGTCGAACTGCTCAGCCGCGGCGAATGCGCGGCGGGCGAGATCGTCGAGGCCTTCGAGGTCAGCGGCCCGGCAATTTCGCAGCATCTGAAGGTGCTGCGCGAGGCAGCCCTGGTGCAGGTGCGTATCGAGGGTCAGCGCCGCATCTACCAACTCAACCCGCAGGGCCTGAGCGAGATGGACCAGTGGCTGGACGACGTGCGCCGCTTCTGGGCACCGCGGCTCGATGCGCTGGAAAAGGCCCTGCGCAAGGCGCAGGACAAAGACCGGAAGACGAAAGCGAAAGGGACCAGGCGATGAGTGCAGTTTCCGCGAAACACGTGATCGACAACGACTCCTACGGCAAGGTGCTGGAATCCGGAGCAGTGCGCTTCGAGCGCTGGCTGCCTGGGCCGATCGAGCGGGTGTGGGAATATCTCACCGTGCCGGAAAAACGCGCCACCTGGCTTGCCGGCGGCGAGATGGAACTACACGTAGGCGGTCGCGTGACGCTTGAATTCCACAATGCCACACTGGCACCGAAAGGCGAGGCGGTGCCGGACTGGCTGAAGCCCTTTACCGGCCCGCTGACGAATCCGGGCCGCATCACGCAGCTCAACAAGCCGCACATGCTGGGCTTCACCTGGGGCGATGCCGGCGACGGCAGCCCGGCCTCGGAAGTGGTGTTCGAACTGAAGCCGCAGGGCAGCAGCGTGATGCTGGCGCTGACGCACCGCCGTCTCACCAGCAACCAGGAAGGCTTCATGATCTCCTGCGGCTGGCACACCCATCTCGGTGTCCTGCTGGCAAAACTGAACGGCGATGCGCCGCCGCCTTACTGGCAGAAGTTCGAGCAGGTGAAAGCGGTTTATCACAAGAACTTCCCCGACTGATCCGGCATAAAAAAGCCCGGCTCCCTTCGTCAGGAGCCGGGCTTCTCCATGGAAGCGGGAACTGGCTGCGAAATCAGTTCACGCTCTGGATCGCGTCCTTCAGGATGCCGAAGATCTCGTCGATATGCTTCCTGGTCAGGATCAGCGGCGGCGACAGCGCAATGGTGTCGCCGGTGAGCCGGGCCATCAGGCCCTTCTCATAAGCCTTCACGAAGACCTCGTAGCCGCGCTTGCCCGCGCCGTCCTCGCGCGGCGCCAGCTCGATGCCGGCCATGATGCCGATGTTGCGCAGGTCGATGACGTTCTTCACGCCCTTCAGGCTGTGCACGGCATCTTCCCAATAGGGCGACAGCGCCTTGGCATTCTCGAAGATGCCTTCGTCCCGATAAACGTCGAGCGTGGCAATGCCGGCAGCGCATGCCAGCGCATGCGCCGAATAGGTATAGCCGTGGAACAGCTCGATCATGTTCTCCGGCCCGCTCATGAAGGCGTCATGCACATGCTTGCGGGTGAAGACGGCGGCGGCCGGCACGGCGGCGTTGGTCAGGCCCTTGGCCACCGTCATCATGTCGGGCAGCACACCGAGCGTGTCGGCGCCGAAGGCCGCACCGGTGCGGCCGAAACCGGTGATCACTTCATCGAAGATCAGCAGGATGCCGTGCTTGTCGCAGATCTGGCGCAGCTTCTGCAGATAGCCCTTCGGCGGGATCAGCACGCCGGTCGAACCGGCGACAGGCTCGACGATCACGGCAGCGATGGTGCTGGCATCGTGCAGCGTGACGATACGCTCCAGCTCGTCGGCCAGATGCGTGCCCCAGTCGGGCTGGCCCTTGCTGAAGGCCATGTCCTTCAGACTGTGGGTATGCGGCAGGTGGTCGACGCCAGCCAGCAGCGGACCGAAGACCTTGCGATTGGAGACGATGCCGCCGACTGAAATGCCGCCGAAGCCGACACCGTGATAGCCGCGCTCGCGGCCGATCAGGCGGGTGCGGGTGCCTTCGCCGCGGGCGCGGTGATAGGCGATGGCGATCTTCAGTGCGGTATCGACCGCTTCGGAACCGGAATTGGCGAAGAAGACGTGGTTGAGGTCGCCCGGTGCCAGATGGGCGAGGCGGGCGGCGAACTCGAATGCCTTGGGATGGCCCATCTGGAAGGTGGGCGCGAAATCCATCTCGGCGGCCTGCTTCTGGATCGCGTCGACAATCGGCTTGCGGCAATGGCCGGCATTGACGCACCACAGGCCGGCGGCGCCATCCAGCACCTGGCGGCCATCATGCGTCGTGTAGTGCATGTCCTTGGCACCGACCAGCAGCCGCGGATTGGCCTTGAACTGGCGGTTCGCCGTAAACGGCATCCACCAGGATTCGAGGTCGTTCGGCACGGCGGTGTTTTCGTTGGAAACGCGGGCGGGATTGGCGGACATGACAGGCTCCGGCAGCACTGGGGGAAGGGACTTTCGGGGGCCATCTTCGGGGGTTTCGGGGTGGCGAAACAGTGCTTTTCTCGACCTCGATAAGCCCTTGATATTTATAAGATCGTGAGCAGAATGTTCAGGATCGTGAACAGCGAAACAGGGCCGGAAGGCAGGGTGGGCGGCATGGATCAGACCCCGGATATCGACATCGGCAGCCGGCTGAAAGCGGTGCGGCTGGCGGCCAAGCTGTCGCAGCGCGAACTGGCCCGGCGCGCCGGCGTCACCAATGCCACCATTTCGCTGATCGAGGCCAATCAGATGAACCCGTCCGTGGGCGCACTGAAACGTGTGCTGGACGGCCTGTCGATGTCGCTGGCGCAGTTCTTTGCCCTCGAAGAGGCGCCGGCCGCGGCCAAGCCCTTTTATGCGGCCGACGAACTGGTGGAAGTGGGCAAGGGCAAGATCAGCTATCGCCAGGTTGGCGCTGACTTACGCAGCCGCGCACTGCAGATCCTGGTCGAACGCTATGCGCCCGGCGCCGATACCGGCCGCGTCATGCTGCGGCATGCCGGCGAGGAAGGCGGCGTGGTGACGCGTGGGCGTCTGGAAGTGACGGTGGCCGAGCAGGTGCGCGTGCTGGGTCCGGGCGATGCCTATTACTTTGAAAGCGATCAGCCGCATCGCTTTCGCAATATCGGGCCGGAGCCCTGCGAGCTGATCAGTGCCTGCACGCCGCCCACTTTCTGAAATCTTTTCGTCGTTCCCGCGAAGGCGGGAACCCAGATCACAGGCGAGATTTATCGGATGACCCTGAATCCCCGCTTTCGCGGGGATGACGAAAGGAACGTCAGTCTTTGCCGGCCGCCACGCAGACGATCTCGACCATATGCGGATGTTCCAGCGTGGCGCCGATGCAGGCGCGCTGCGGCGGATTGGCCATATCGACCCAGGCATCCCAGGCCTCGTTCATCTGCGGCTTCCGCGCCATGTCGCAGATATAGACAGTGCAGGACAGCAGCCGCGATTTATCGCTGCCGGCTTCAGCGAGGAAGCGCTCGATCTTGGCCAGCGTTTCCTGCGTCTGTTTGCGCATGTCCTGCTCGGCGGTATCGGCGACGGCGACCGTGTAGATCAGGTTGCCGCGGCGCACGGCGCGGCTGCGGGTCGGCGTCATGCCGGTGAAACGCGTGATCTCGGCCATGGCCCTTACTCCTTCGTGCTGGCGACGGCGACGATCTCGATCAGGTCACCATCTTCCAGTGCTGCACCGATGCAGGCGCGCTGCGGCGGGTTGGCCATATCGACCCAGCTATCCCAGACTTCGTTCATCTGCGGCTTCCGCGCCATGTCGGTGATGTAGACGGTGCAGGACAGCAGCCGCGACTTGTCGGTGCCGGCCTGCGCCAGCTGCCTGTCCAGATTGGTCAGCGCCTCGGCCGCCTGCTTGCGCATGTCGAGTTCGTAGGTATCCGCGGTTGCCACCGTGAAGACCAGGCCATCATAGGCGACGACGCTGCTGCGCCCGGCGACACTGCCGGGGAATCGGGTGATCGGACGCATGTTGTCTCCGTCAGCCGCCGGCTGCGTTGCCGATCATCTGGTTGGGCAGCCAGGTGACGAGGCCGGGGAAGAAATAGATCAGCGCCACGGCCACGCACATCAGCAGGAACAGCGGAAAAGCTGTCCTGGCGATGTAGGTGATCTGGTGCCCGGTCATGCCCTGCAGCACGAACAGGTTGAAGCCGACCGGCGGCGTGATCTGCGCCATCTCCACCACCAGAACCAGAAAGATGCCGAACCAGACCAGGTCGATGCCCAGCTTTTCGATCATCGGCAGCACGATGGCCATGGTCAGCACGATCATCGAGATGCCGTCGAGGAAGCAGCCGAGGATGATGTAGAAGATCATCAGCACGACGATCAGCGCACCCGCGGAAAGCCCCATCTGGCCGATCCAGTCGGCGAGATGGCGCGGCAGGCCGGTGAAGCCCATGGCCAGCGTCAGGAAGGCGGCGCCGGCGAGAATGAGAGCAATCATGCAGCTCAGCCTTGTGGCGCCGAGCAGGCTTTCCTTGAAGGTCTGCCAGTTCAGGCTGCCCTGTAGTTTGGCCACCAGCAGCGCGCCGACCACGCCGAGGCCGGCGGCCTCGGTGGCGGTGGCGATGCCGACATAGATCGAGCCCAGCACGGCCACGATGAGCCCTACCGTGGGCAGGAGGTGCCGCGAGGCGTAGACCTTCTCCATGAAGGTGTAGCGCTCGGTCGGCTCCGGGATCTTGCCAGGATTGAGCAGCGACCAGACGACGATATATCCGCTAAATAGCGTACCCAGCAGGATGCCGGGGATGACGCCGCCGATAAACAGCTTGGAAATCGACACGTCGGTGGCGACGCCATAGACGATCATGATCAGCGACGGCGGAATCAGCAGGCCGAGCGTGCCGGCGCCCGCGAGAGTCCCGATCACCATGTCTTCCGGATATTTGCGCGCGCGCAGTTCCGGGATGCTCATCTTGCCGATGGTGGCGCAGGTGGCGGCCGAGGAGCCCGACACGGCCGCGAAGATGGTGCAGCCGATCACGTTGGTGTGCAGCAGGCGGCCAGGAATGCGCGTCATCCACGGTGCCAGGCCGCGGAACATGTCTTCTGACAGTCGGGTGCGGAACAGGATCTCGCCCATCCAGATGAACATCGGCAGCGCGGTCAGCGTCCAGCTCGACGATGAGCCCCAGATGGTGGTGACCATGGCATCGCCGACGGGGCGCGAGGTGAACAGCGCCATGGCGATCCAGCCACAGGCAAGCAGGCCGAGGCCGATCCAGAGGCCGGCGGCAAAGAGGACGAACAGCGCGGCGATCAGGAAGCCGGCGACAAAAACTTGATCCATGATGCGGCTTCCCGTTATTCCGTGCGCGCCATCTCGGCGGCCGGCTTTTCGATCTGCTTGCCCAGCAGCACCAGGACCAGTTCCTCGATGAAAGCAATGCAGAACACCACGGTACCGAGCGCCATACCGATCTGCGGAATCCACAGTGGCGTCGCATCGTTGGCGGTGCTGATGTCGTTAAATTTCCAGGACCACCAGGCCATCTTCACGCTGTAGAAGGCGAAGGCGCCCGAGATCGCCACGGCCATGACGAGGCAGAAGAGTTCAAGTCCGCGCCGCGCGTTGCCGGTCAGGCGGCTGATCACCAGCGTGACGCGGATATGGTCGCCCTTGGCCAGCGTGCCGGCCAGCGCCAGGAAGGAGGCGGCGGCCATGAAATAGCCGGCGTAAGAATCGATGCCGCGGATATAGAAGTCGAGCTGGCGGCCCAGAATGCTGAGCACGATCGTCGCCAGCAAGGCAATCATGAAGAAACCGGCGAGCCAGAGCGCGGCGTTGTAGAGCGGAGCGAGCGGAGATCGCATGCAGGAAACTCGGAAGTAGGAAGTAGAGATGCCCGGAGGCAGAAAAGGACCGGGCGGGTTTTTGAGGCCCGCCCGGCTGGTCTTTTTACATCTTCTTGAAGCCGTCGACGATGGTTTTGCCATCGGCGCCGGTCTTTTTGACCCACTCGTCAATCATGGTGGCGCCCACCTTCTCCAGGCCCGCCTTCAGGGTCGGCGAGGGCGGCAGCACCTTCATGCCGTTCTTCGCCAGATCGGCCTTCGAGGACTCGGTTTCGGCCTTCGACATCTCCAGGCCGCGCTTCTCAGCGGTAGCGGCGGCATCCTTCACAGCCTTCTGCGTCGCCGCATCCAGCTTCTTGAAGGCGTCGTTGTTGACGAAGATCAGGTTCTTCGGCAGCCAGGCCTGGGTGTCGTAGAAATGCGTCAGGCTTTCCCAGACCTTGGAATCGCGGCCGGTCGAACCCGAGGTCATCATGGTGGTGACGACGCCGGTGGCGAGTGCCTGGGCCAGTTCGGCGGCCTGGATGGTGACCGGCTGTGCCTGCACCAGTTCGGCGATGCGCGAAGTGGCCGGGCTGTAGGCGCGCCACTTGGTGCCCTTCAGGTCTTCAATCGTGTTGAGATCCTTCTTGGCATAGATGCCCTGCGGCGGCCACGGCACGGCATAGAGCGAGGTCATGCCCTGCTCGTTCAGCTTCTTCTCGATCACCGGCTTCTGGGCGGCCCACAGCTTCATCGACGCATCATAGCTGGTGGCGAGGAAGGGCACGCCGTCGGCGCCGAAGACCGGGATTTCGTTTTCGACATTGACCATCAGCACTTCGCCGATCTGCACCTGGCCGGTCTGCACCGCGCGCTTGATTTCCGGCGCCTTGAACAGCGAGGCGCCCGGATGCACGGTGATCTCCAGCTTGCCGCCCGACAGCTTCTTCACGTCGTCGGCGAACATCTGCAGATTCTTGGAGTGGAAGTTGTTGGCGCCATAGGCACCCGGCAGATCCCACTTGGTCTGCGCGAA
>NZ_PEKV01000037.1:0-272 GCF_002796975.1 Ferrovibrio sp.
TCTGTCGGTCCTCTGAGAACACCCGGTGAGGTGTCACGCCTCACCGCCGGAGTGACCTAAGGAGAGCCTGCGCCAACAGGTGCTCATCACTGTCTTGTCCGCCGGTCTGGTGGTGCGCGGTGCCGTTCCCCGCCCATGCGAACAGATCGGAGCACGACATGACCATCATCCCTGACACCGAAAGGCGCTCTCAACCGCGTCAGCCAATCTTCGCTGGTGTCGACACCCACAAGGAAATCCACGTCGCCGCGCTCATCGATCCGGCTGGGACC
>NZ_PEKV01000037.1:283-1267 GCF_002796975.1 Ferrovibrio sp.
AGCTTCTCCACGACGCGCGCGGGATACCGGGCGTTGCTGGCATGGGTGCGCGGGCACGGCGACCTGATCCGGATCGGGATCGAGGGTACCGGCTCTTACGGTGCTGGCCTGACCAGGCACCTTGCCAAGCACGATGTCGTCATCCTCGAAGTCGACCGACCCGACAGATCGGATAGGCGCCGAAAGGGCAAGGATGATGACCTCGACGCCATCAACGCTGCGCGCGCCGCACTCCACGAACGACGCACCACGATCCCGAAGTCCAGGGACGGTGCTGTCGAAGCGCTCAGGATCCTGCGGGTCGCACGCGCCCAGGCGGTCCGCGAACGACGCAATGCACTGCAGCTACTACGGATGTCGATCGTTGCAGCGCCAGACGAAGTCCGCGATCAGGTCCGAGACCTCACCCGCATGCAGCTGATCGGCCACCTCGCCGCCTGGCGCCCCGACATCTCCAACACGACTGACCCCGTAGTCGCCTACCGGGTCGCGTTGAAGTCGTTCGGCAGGCGATACCTCGAGGTCACCGATGAGATCGCTGACCTCGATGACCTGATCAACCCCATCGTCGAAGCCCTCGCTCCGCAGCTGCTCGAACGAGTCGGGATCGGCATCGAAGTCGCCGGGCAACTACTCGTCACCGCCGGAGACAACCCTGACCGGATGAGATCCGAAGCCGCGTTCGCGATGCTCTGCGGCGTCTCGCCTCTGCCCGCCTCATCCGGAATGACACAGCGCCACCGCCTCAACCGCGGCGGAGACAGACAAGCTAACCGCGCCCTCCACCTGACCGTTATTAGCCGGCTCCGGCTCGATCCACGAACGAAGGCCTACGTCGCGAAGAAGACCGCCGAGGGCCACTCCAAGATGGAGATCATCCGCTGCTTGAAGCGATACCTCGCCCGCGAGGTCTACTTCCTCCTCAACCCCGGCATCGAACACATCGCCCCGAACACGAAACGACCCCAAATCGCCGCTTGACTC
>NZ_PEKV01000021.1:0-3669 GCF_002796975.1 Ferrovibrio sp.
CGCGGCGCTGGCCGAGATCGTGACCTCGGTGAAGAAGGTGTCGGACATCGTGGCCGAGATCGCTGCCGCCTCTGCTGAGCAGTCGCGCGGGCTGGAGGAGGTCAATGGCGCGGTGGTCAACATGGACGAGATGACCCAGCGCAACGGCGCCTTGGTCGAGCAGACCAATGCCTCGGCCCAGGCCATGGCAAACCAGGCCGGCGAACTGGCGGTGCTGGTGGCGCGCTTCCGCATCGCCTGATCGGCCCCGGCTTCCGCTCCGGCCAGGCCTCGCCCGGTGGCCTATTAACCATACCGCGAATAGCGAGCAACGGAGTTCTATTTCTATTCCTGATCGAATACAGTTGTATTCGACAGCATAGACAAAAAGCGGTATCCTCGACCTTTTCTGCTCGCCAAAAACGAGTAGTGGAACTAGTCTGGACTCGCAGAGCGAGTCCGATTGCTTGTAAACAAAGGATTTTTTGGCTTAACCACAACTGTCGTCCCTGTATCATCAGCAGACTGTCTAAATCGCGTGCACCAAGGAAACTTTTCCAATCATTGCTGCTCTGCCCGTCCCCGGACCCTGAAGTCCGGCCGGTCAGGGCCGCATGGCTGCTGACGCCGAGGTCGAGATGCGCGACCGGCTCGGGCGGGTGCTGGCACTGCTGCAGGCGACGCCGTTGCCGCGCGACCTGATCGACAATCCCGATCAGACCGGCCAGTGGCTGATCGCACTGGGCAACCTGAACCAGGCCGTCACGCTGCTGCGACCGCAGCCCCAGATGCGACCGGGGGCGGTGCTTGCCGCACCGACCGCCTACGAAACCCGCGGCGAACGCGTGATCCGCGCCTTTCACCGCATGATCGAGGGCCTGCCGCTCGCCTGTCTGGGCAACCTGTCGCCAGTGATCAAACTCGGCCTGCTCTGGCCGCTGCTGATGGATCTGGAAGTGCTGGAACGGCGCCTGCTCGTGCTGCCGGCGACCGAGGTCTCGCCCTATACCGCGCGGGTGACGCAGTATCGCCGTGACGCGGCAGTCATGGCCTCGCGCCATGTCGCGCCGGATCCGCCGCTGCGCCCGGCTGCCAGCATTCCGGTCCCCTGAGAAAACCCCGCTAAATCGCGAAAACAGCCGGGAAAACGGCTGTCCTGCCTGGCAAAAGCAAGGTAGGCAACGCTGCCGGTTCCTGCTATACCGCGCCCGACCCCGGCCGGGCATGTCAGTCCGGCAGTGGAAAGCGGGGCCGCAGAAGGAGAGCGTCCATGGCCCGTACGGCCAGCGTTGCGCGGAAAACCAACGAAACCGAGATTTCGGTCAAGCTCGACCTCGATGGCCAGGGCACCTACAAGGTGTCGACCGGCGTCGGTTTCCTCGACCATATGCTCGAGCAGCTTGCGCGACACAGCCTGATCGACCTTGAGGTCCAGGCCAAGGGCGATATCCATATCGATTTCCACCACCTGACCGAAGATACCGGCATTGCCATCGGTGAAGCCGTGTCGAAGGCGCTGGGCGACCGCAAGGGTATCACGCGCTATGCCGACGCGCTGATCCCGATGGACGAGACGCTGACCCGCGTCGCCATGGATGTGTCGAACCGCCCGTATCTGATCTGGAAGGTGAACTTCACCAAGCCCAAGCTTGGCGACATGGACACCGAACTGTTCAAGGAGTGGTTCCAGGCGTTTGCGCAGAATGCCGGCATCACGCTGCATATCGAAAATCTCTATGGTGAGAACAATCACCATATCGTCGAGTCCTGCTACAAGGGCGTGGCGCGCGCATTGCGACACGCCATCACGCTCGACGCCCGCAGCCCGCATGCGGTGCCGTCGACCAAGGGCAAGCTCTAAGAGGCGTTCATGCGATTTTACACCATCCATGAGCGCCCCGCGCAGAGAGCCGGCGGCGACGCAGACGTGTTGGCGATTGCATCGGGCTTTCGCTGGTGGGCGGCGATCATGCCGATCATCTGGCTGCTGTGGCACCGGCTCTGGCTCGGCGTCGCGCTCTACCTGCTGTTCAGCGCAGCACTCGGCGTGGCTTTGGCGCTCGGCGACATCGCCGAACCGGCAGCGACGGCGATCGGCCTCGCGGTCGGCCTGCTGATCGGATTCAGTGCGGCGGATTACTGGCGCTGGACGCTGGAGCGGCGCGGCTGGCGGCTGGTCGCCGTGCTGCGTGCCGATGCGTCTGCGGATGCCGAAGGGCTGTATATCCGCAACCGCGGCGCATCCGCGCCTGTCGTCGGCCCGATGCCGCAGGGCTTCCCACCCGCCATGCTGCCGCCATCTGCGCCCATGGCTGCACGCGGCGCGGAAGCCTTCCCCAGACTACTATGAAGAATGGGGCTGCTATGAAACGCGTCGCATTGATCGATTACGGCTCCGGCAATCTGCGCTCCGCCGCTAAGGCGATCCAGCGCGCCGCCGATGAAAACAACATTGCGCTCGATCTCAAGGTGACGGCGAAAACCGGTGACGTCACTGCCGCCGATGCCATCGTGCTGCCCGGCGTCGGCGCCTTCGCCGACTGCTACCGTGGCCTGAGCAGCCTGGATGGCATGATCGATGCGCTGAACGATCAGGTTCTGCAACGCGCCAAACCTTTCCTGGGAATTTGTGTCGGCATGCAGCTGATGGCGAGCGTCGGCCGCGAGCATGGCGAACATAAGGGGCTGGGCTGGATCGACGGCGCCGTCGAACTGCTGAAACCCTCCGATCCTGAGCTGAAGATTCCGCATATGGGCTGGAACCAGCTGAAGCTTCGCCAGCCGCAGCATCCGGTGCTGGCCGGGATCAACACCGGCGATCATGCCTATTTCGTGCACAGCTACCACATGGTGCCGGAAAAGCGCGATGTGGTTCTGGCCGAAGCCGACTATGGCGGCCCGGTTCTGGCCGCAATTGGTCGCGACAATATGGTCGGCACACAGTTTCATCCGGAAAAGAGCCAGGCTACGGGATTGCGGCTGCTGGCCAATTTCCTGCGCTGGCGTCCCTGAATACGCCGTTTTTTGAGTCTGTGGATCTGGGCCAGTTCGAGTTGGGTATGGGCATGAACACCAAAGTGAAGACCACCGCACCGAATGCCATGATCGAAAAGGTCGAGGCGCTGAATGACGACGAACTCGACGAGCTGTGCGATGCCGCCGAGAAGGCGATCCTCGACGGCAACGGTTTCGGCTGGCTCAAGGCGCCGTCGCGCACCGTGCTGGAACGCTACTGGCGCGGCGTGCTGCTGATGCCGCAGCGCGATCTCTTCATTGCCCGGCTGGACGGCGCTGTCGTCGGCTCCAGCCAGCTGCTGCGGCCGCCGCCGAACAACGAGGCGCAGTCGCATTCGGCGCAGATCACCTCCTTCTTCATTGCGCCAGAAGCGCGTGGCCACGGCCTGGCGCGCGGCCTGATCAAACTGGCGGAAGACACCGCGCGCGAGGGCGGCTACCGCCAGGTCGATCTCGACATGCGCGCCAGCCAGCAGGCCGCCATTCAGCTGGCCGAAGGCGCCGGCTATCGCCGCTGGGGCACCAAGCCACGCTATGCGCTGGTCGATGGCGTCTATCTCGACGGCTATTTCTATTCCAAGACCCTGGTGGACGAATGAGCGCGCTCAACCTGTATCCCGCCATCGATCTGAAGAATGGCGAATGCGTGCGCCTGCAGCAGGGCGACATGGCGCG
>NZ_PEKV01000021.1:3676-51611 GCF_002796975.1 Ferrovibrio sp.
TCGGCAGCGAAACGCTGGCCCGGCCGCGTCGTGGTCGGCATCGATGCACGTTCGGGGCGTGTGGCGGTTGAGGGCTGGGCGGAGGCGAGCGATCTCGATGCCATCGATCTGGCGAAAAAATTCGTCGATGCCGGCGTCGCCGCCATCGTCTACACCGATATCGACCGCGACGGGTTGCTGAAGGGCGTCAATGTCGCGGCGACCGCGGCGATGGCACGTGCAGTGCCGATCCCGGTGATCGCCTCGGGCGGTCTCGCCGGCATCGAGGATCTCGTCGCGCTGAAACATGAAGCCGCCAACGGCGCCGCCATCGATGGCGCGATCCTGGGCCGTGCGCTGTATGACGGTCGTATCGACCCGGCGGCGGCTCTGAAGGAAGCAGCTTAGTCAAATGCGTAATGACGATCCTCGATAAGGCGACCGGCTGGATGGCGACCAAGGTGGCACGACTGGTTTTCGACCGGCAGCAGCTCGACTGGGCCAAGGTCGACCGCGTCGCCATCGACCGGCGCACCAGGGCGATTTCCGCCACGCTGTTGCTGGCGGGTGAGGATCATCCATTAGAGCTGCGCGGCAATTACGAGGACCGCGACGGCCGCATTGTCATCCAGTTGCTGTCGTTTTCGCGGCCGTGGATGGATGGCGCGACGCAGACCTTCGGCCTGCTCGACACCATCAACGCCGAACTGGCCGATCTGCAGGACAGTCATCCGCTGGCACGGCGCCTCGCCGCGCTGCTGCTCTAGGACGCATCCGATGTCTCTCAAGGTCCGCATCATTCCCTGCCTCGACGTCAAGGACGGCCGCGTCGTCAAAGGCGTGAATTTCGTCAACCTGCGCGATGCCGGCGATCCGGTCGAACAGGCCGCGGTCTACGACAAGGCCGGCGCTGACGAACTCACCTTCCTCGACATCACTGCCTCGTCGGAGGCACGCGACACGCTGTTCGATGTGGTGGCGCGCACCGCCGAGCGCTGCTTCATGCCGCTCACCGTCGGCGGCGGCGTGCGTACGGTGGAGGATGTGCGCAAGCTGCTGCTCGCCGGCGCCGACAAGACCTCGATCAACACTGCCGCTGTCAGCCGGCCGGAATTCGTGCGCGAAGCGGCTGAGAAATTCGGCAGCCAGTGCGTCGTGGTCGGCATCGATGCCAGGCGGGTGTCGCCAGACGGCAGTCCGGCAAAATGGGAAGTCTTCACCCATGGTGGTCGCAAGGGCACCGGGCTCGATGTGGTCGAATGGGCGAAGCGCATGGCAGACTACGGTGCCGGCGAGATCCTGCTCACTTCGATGGATCGCGACGGCACCGAAAAAGGCTTCGACCTCGATCTCACCCGCGCCGTGGCCGATGCGATCAGCATCCCGGTGGTAGCCTCGGGCGGCGTCGGCAATCTGGATCACTTTGTCGATGGCGTCGCCAAAGGCCATGCCTCGGCGGTGCTGGCAGCCTCGATTTTCCACTTCGGCCGGCATAGCATCGGCGAAGCGAAACAGCACATGGCCGCCGCCGGTATTCCGGTTCGGTTGTAAGATTGGGCGGCTGTAAGAGGGAGATGAAACGGCGATGAGCGAGAACCGCGATACGCTGGAACGGCTGTACGAGACCATCAAGTCGCGCAAGGGCGGCGATCCGGCCGTGTCGCATACTGCCAAACTCTTCGCCAAGGGCCGCGCCAAGATCGCGCAGAAGATGGGCGAGGAAGCCGTCGAGCTGGCGATTGCCGCCGTGTCGGAAACCCGGGAAGAGGTGATCTCGGAAAGCGCCGACCTGGTCTTTCACCTGCTGGTGCTCTGGGCCGAACTGGGTGTAACCGTCGAGGATGTGCGCGCTGAACTGCGCCGCCGCGAAGGCCAGTCCGGCATCGAGGAAAAGAAGGCCCGCCAGCTTACCTGATCCAGCGTTTCAATCCGGGAGAGACCAGCGATGGCTGCCGCCTACGACAGCAACAACATCTTTGCGAAGATCCTGCGCGGCGAGATCCCGTGCAAGAAGGTGCATGAGACCGCGCACAGCCTGGCCTTCCACGACATCAATCCGCTGTCGCCGGTGCATGTGCTGGTGATCCCGAAGGGGTCTTATGTAGGTTTCGACGATTTCTCGGCCAAGGCGTCGACTGACGAGATCGCCGATTATGTGAAGGCGATCGGCGACACGGCGCGCAAAGTGGGCGTCGATGCCGACGGCTACCGCCTGCTCAGCAACTGCGGCGCTCATGCCAATCAGGAAGTGCCGCATCTGCATGTCCATATCTTCGGCGGTCGCCCGCTGGGGCGGATGCTGAAGAAAGACGGCGAGTAACACTGAATCTCTAAATTTCCCGGTTTTCCGAGGCCGGCGGGCGATAACCCCGTCGGCTTTTTCATTGCAGCCAGGGCTTGTGACCTCGGAATGTTACTTTATAACGTTATAGAGTAACATTCTCTCAGGGGATTCGCATGTCATCTGTTTTCCGCCGCAGCCTGCTGCTCGGCACCGTTCTGCTGCCTGTTTCCGTTCAGGCCCAGGAAATACTGTCGCCGGTGGTCGTCACCGCACCGCTGCCGCAGACCAGCCAGGCCGATCTGGTCGAAGGCAGCAGCATTCTCAGCGGCGACGATCTCGACCGCCGCCGTGCCGCGACGCTCGGCGAAACCCTGCGGGGTCTGCCGGGCGTGTCGTCGACGTCGTTTGGTCCCGGCGCCGGAAGGCCGATCATCCGCGGTCAGGGCGGACCGCGTGTGCGCGCGATGGAAAACGGCCTCGACACCTTCGATGCCGCCACCGTCAGTCCCGATCATGCGGTGGCGGCACCGATGGGCGGCGCGCAGCGTGTCGAAGTGCTGCGCGGACCCGCGACGCTGCTCTATGGGTCGTCCGCCATCGGCGGCGTGGTCAATGTGATCGACGGCCGCATCCCGGACTCTGTGCCGAAGAACGGCGTCGGTGGTACCGCGCGCCTCGACTACGGCTCGGCGGCGCAGGAGAAAAGCGGCTTCGCCGGCATCGACGCTGCGGTGAACGACCGTTTCGTCGTACATGGCGAGGCCGGCGCGCTGACCGCCGATGACTATCGTGCTGGCGGCGGTCGCACCGTCGACAACTCGTCGATGCGCATCCAGAACGGCGCCGTCGGTGCCTCCTATCTGGGTGAAGCCGGTTATGTTGGCGCCAGCGTCAGCCACTTCAGCAGCTATTACGGTATTCCCGGCGACGAGGCCGTGCATATCGACCTGCAGCAGACCCGGCTCGACACCCGCTTCGGTCTCTACGATCCGCTGCCCGCGCTGGAGGAAGTGAAGCTGAAACTCGGCTATGCCAATTACCTGCATGACGAGATCGAGCCGACCGGCGAACCGGCGACGCGTTTTGACAACGACAGCTGGGAAGCCCGACTCGAAGCCATTCACAAACCGCTGTTCGGTGGCAACGATGGCGTCGTCGGCGTGCAAAGCACGCGGCGCGATTTTTCGGCGCGCGGCGAGGAGGCCTTCCTGCCGGCGACCGTCACCGACAGCAACGCGCTGTTTCTGCTCGAACGCTATGACACCGGCTCGTGGCTCTTTGCGCTCGGCGGGCGCATCGAGCAGGTCGAAATCGACAACCTGACCGCCACGAACGATCGCGACTATACGCCGGCCAGCGCCTCCTTCAGCGCCACCTGGCGCTTCACCCAAGGCTGGCAGGCGGGCGCGGCGCTGTCCTACACCGAACGCGCGCCGGCGGCGGAAGAGCTTTATGCCAATGGCGCACATCTGGCGACGCGCAGCTTTGAAATCGGCAATGTGGACCTCGCCAAGGAATCCGCCTGGTATTCGGAAATCTCGCTGCGCAAGGTGCAGGGCGATGTCACCGGCGGCGTGAATCTCTTTGCCACGCGCTACAGGGACTACATCTACGGCGCTTTCACCGGCAACCAGCAGGATGGGCTGGACGAACTGCAGATCGGCCAGACCGATGCCGACTTCCGCGGTGTCGAAGTCGATGCGGCCTGGACCTTCTGGCGCGGGCCGGTGAAGAACCGCCGCATGGGCCTCGATGGTGGAGTCGATTTCGTGCGCGCCGAGGATCGCAGCAACAGCAGTGCATTGCCGCTGATCCCGCCGCTCGGCTATCGCCTGGGTTTTGTCGCCGAACAGGACGATCTCGGTTTCCGTCTGGAACTCGCCGGTGTCGCGCGGCAGGACCGCACCGGCGCCAATGAGGCCGCCACCGACGGCTATCGCGTGATCAACGCAGCAGTCACCTGGCGGCCGTTTTCCGAAAACCGTAATGTCGCGCTGCTGCTGCAGGGCCGCAACCTGGCCGATGAAGAAGGTCGCCTGCACACATCGATGCTGAAGGACCAGGCGCCGATCCGCGGCCGTGAAATACGGCTCGGCGGCAGCGTCACGTTCTGACGAGCAATCCTGTTCCTTGACATCGCCGGGACAAGCCCGGGCATGACAGTTTGAGTTTAGGCGAATGCCTGAGCCGAATCAGCCCTACCGGCTTACCGCCGCTGCCACGGCGCGCACCAGGTCTTCCTGGAAAAAGGGCTTCGACAGTTTCGGCAGCGTGGATTCACGCGGCACTTCGGCATAGCCGGTGGCCAGGATGATCGGCAGGCCCGGGCGTTCGGCGCGCACGGTTTTCGCCAGCTGCAGCCCGGTCATCTGCGGCATCGCCTCGTCGGTGATCAGCAGATCGAGCGTGGCATGCTGGCGCAGGATCTCCAGCGCCTGCTGGCCCGACGTGGCTTCCAGCACGGTATGGCCCATCTCTTCCAGCATGGCGACGGTGTTCATCAGCACCAGCCGGTCGTCATCCACCGCCAGCACGGTCAGTGGCCGTGTCGACGACGGCGCGGCATCGCTGGCGGAACCTGCCTCGTCATGCGTGGCGGTCGCCGCGGCGAGCGGCAGCCAGAGTTCGGCGGTGGTGCCTTTGCCCTTCCTGCTGCTCAGTACCAGCCGGCCGCCCGACTGTTCGGCCAGGCCATGCACCATCGAGAGTCCCAACCCGGTGCCCCTGCCGATGCCCTTGGTGGTGAAGAACGGCTCGGCGGCGCGCTTCAGCGTCGCCTCGTCCATGCCCTCGCCGGTATCGGTGACCGACAGGCAGATATAGCGGCCCGGTGCCAGCGGTCCGGCCGGACCGCCGGCCGCGACGGTTTCCTCGCGCGCCGCGATCGCGATGCTGCCGCCGTTGGGCATGGCGTCGCGCGCATTCATCGTGAGGTTCAGCAGCGCCAGTTCCAGCTGGTTGGCGTCGGCCTGGACGGCGGCGAGCGTGTCCGGCATCCGCGTCTCGATCGCGATCGACGGTCCCAGCGTGCGCCGCAGCAGGTCGGTCATGCCGCGCACCAGTGCCGGCAGGTCGATGCTGCGCAGGTCGAGTTCCTGCTTGCGTGCAAAGGCCAGCAGGCGCTGGGTCAGTGCGGCGCCGCGCCTGGCGCCCTGCATGGCATTGTCCAGCAGCGGCGTCACCCTGGGATGTTCGGGCACGCGCTTTTTTAGCAGTTCGATACTGCCGATGATCGCCATGAGCAGGTTGTTGAAGTCATGCGCCACGCCGCCGGTCAGCTGGCCGATGGCATCCATCTTCTGCGACTGGAACAGCGCCTGCTGCGCCTGCTCCAGGGCCTGCTGCGTTTTCAGCTTCTCGGTCATGTCGCGCGTCACCTTGGCGAAGCCGACCAGCATGCCGGCCTCGTTGCGAATCGCATCGATCACCACATGCGCCCAGAACTGCGTGCCGTCCTTGCGCAGGCGCCAGCCTTCACGCTCGAAGCGGCCGTCCAGCGCCGCCGTCGCCAGGCCGCGTTCGGGCTCATTCTGCGCGCGGTCGTCTTCCGTGTAGAAGCGTGAGAAATGCTGGCCGATGATTTCTTCAGTGCTATAGCCCTTGATCTTCTCGGCGCCGGCATTCCAGCTCACCACCCGGCCATCGGGGTCGAGCATGTAGATCGCATAGTCGGTCACGCCCAGCACCAGGCGGCGGAACTGCTCCTCGCTGCGGCGCAGCCCTTCCTGCGCCAGCATGCGCTCGGTCAGATCGCGCGTCACCTTGGCGAAGCCGGTCAGCACACCGGAGTCGTCGTACACCGGATCGATCACCACACTTGCCCAGAAGCGCGTGCCGTCCTTGCGCAGGCGCCAGCCTTCGGCCTCGAAGCGGCCTTCGCGTTCAGCCGTCTCCAGCGCACGCTGCGGCATGCCCGCTTCGCGATCCTGCGGGCTGTAGAAGCGCGAGAAATGCTGGCCGATGATCTCGTCGGCGCGATACCCCTTGAACCGCTCCGCACCGGCATTCCAGCTCGTGACCGTGCCGTTCAGGTCGAGCATGTAGATGGCATAGTCGGTGATAGAGTTGACCAGCAGGCGATAGCGCCGGTCGTCGCTCAAGGCAGTGTTGTACGGCTGGTCCGCCGCCATGAATCCCCCGCAAACGAATGCTGCCTGTCGGCATATTGCTGAAACGCCCCACACTCCGGCGTCACGGACTGAACGGCGGCTCTGGCGGAAGGTTCCGGCCCAAAGAAGCTGAATCCGCAGGGCTGAACATGGAACGACGAGCCGGCCCCGGGCGATATTGAACCCGGTTCGGCCCCACGACTCAAGACATGGGACTCAAGGCATGCCACTCAAGGTGCGGTGGCTGTCATATCCCTGGCCGCCGGCGCAGGCAGGATACGCCGGGCCACCAGCACCTCGATGCTTTCCGATTTGCCGCGTAAAGCGACCGTTTCGCGCTGCCATTCCATGTCGGCCGGCGCCGATGAACCGGCGCGTTCGGCCACTTCAGCAGAAATCACCAGTTCGGCAGCGAAATCCTTGGTTGCACTCTCCAGCCGGCTGGCGGTGTTGACCGCATCGCCCACCGCGGTCAGGTGCATGGCGCTGCCATGGCCCATTTCGCCGACGATGGCCGGCCCGCAGTGAATGCCGATGCCGATACGCAGTTTCTGGTCCAGATCCATCTTCAGCGCGTCGTTCAGCTGCGCCAGCGCCTCGGCCATGCGGCGCGCGGCATCAAGGGCGCGGCGGCAGCCTTCGTCGGGGCCTTCATCGATGCCGAACAGCGCCATCACGCCGTCGCCGATGAACTTGTCGAGCTTGCCGCCGGCACTGTCGACCGCCTCGCCCATCGCCTTGAAATACTGGTTCAGCACAAACACCACGTCGTAGGGCAGCTTGCCTTCCGACAGTTTGGTGAAGCCGCGCAGATCGGCGAACAGGATCGCGATGCGCCGCTCGGAACCCTGCGCATACGAGTTGGCGCCATAGACCATGCGCGTTTGCACGCCGGCCGGCAGCAGCGGCAGCACGGCGAGATCGCCATAGGGCCGCACCTGACAGGCGAGCCGCACGCCGGGCGGCGCCTTGATACGGTCCAGCACCTTCTGCTCGGCGGCATCGGGCGGCGGCAGGTCGGCTGTTCCTGCACCGCTCAGGCGCACGCGACAGGTGGAGCAGCGGCCCTGGCCGCCGCAGACCGAGGCATGCGGATAACCGATCGCGCGGCTCGCTTCCAGCACGGTGAGATTACCGGCGAGACCACGGAACTTGCGGCCGTCGGGATAGCTGACAGTGACGATGCCGCGCCGCCGCCGCAGCAGGGCCGCCAGCATGCGGCCGAGCAGGGCGGCGGCGAGCAGTCCGATCATGCCCTGATAGGCGTAGTCGACATTGCGCATGCCGAAATCGTTCGCGACAGGCCCCGGCCAGTTGAGACTGCTGCGGAAAGCCTCCAGCCATTCCGGCTGCTGCATCGCCAGCAGCACGGCGCGGCCGGCCGAGAGATAGCCCATGGTCGCCAGCATCGGCAGCAGCAGCGCGAGCCCGAACAGGAAGGGCCAGATGCGTTCGGACAGGTTTTTCAGGCGCAGCCAGTAATAGATGCCGATGCAGCCATGGCCCCAGGCGATCAGGATCAGGATATTCTGGCGCAGGCCGATCAGCGGCTCCTGCACGAACTGCACGATCAGCACATAGGCGTAAGAGTCGTTGACGCCCATCGCCTCATGCAGGCCGCGCGTGCCGATCACATGATCGACCACCAGTGGCGGCACGCAGAGGCCGAGCGCCAGCTGTGCCCAGCCCTGCCAGGGAATACCGCGGTAATGGCCGCGCCGCAGCCAGTTGAACAGCGCCAGCAGCGGATGCGTGATGGCGGCGGCATAGAGCAGCAGCGTGCCGGGCCAGCTGCGCCAGACGAACTTGAACAGGCCCGAACCGGCATCCATCGCCTGCAGCGACACGATGCCCAGCGTATGATTGATCAGATGCGTGGCGAGGAAGGTGAACAGGATCAGTCCGGAAGCCAGCTTGGTCCGGCTGTAGATTTCCTCGTAACGCGCGCGCGCCGCCATGATGGCGCCAGACTATTGGGCCGGTACGGCAACGTCCAGCTTGTCGCGCTTCGCCTCTGTGGCACTGTCGCCTGAAGGCGAGGGAAGCTGCGGCGAGAACAGCAGTTCGAGATAGTTGCGGTAATGCCGCCACTGCGCCGCCAGGGGGCTCGCATCGCGCTGCACCTTCGACAGGATGAAGGCGCCCTCGGCCAGCGCCAGGCTCATCTCGGCCAGCGTCCGCAGCTCCACCGGCAGGCGCGGCGGATAGAGGCGCAGTACTGCTTCCAGCTTCGCGCCGATACGCGCGGTCCAGTGACTGAATACCTCGCGCACCACCTGCATGGTCGCATCGTCGAACAGCTGCGATTCATAGATGAAGGAGGCGTAGAGGCAGCCGGGATAAGGCGCGGTCAGCTTCGCGGTCTCTTCCTCATACAGCCCGATGCAGATCAGCAACTGCTGCAGCGGATCGCGGCTCAATGCTTCTGCCCGATCCAGGACATTTTGAAGATGCGCGGCATCGGCCTCGGCGTCGCGCTGCACCAGCGCCAGCGCCAGCTCGGCCTTGCTTTTGAAGTGATAGAAAAAGGCGCCCTTGGTGATGCCGGCGCGGCCGATCACCGCATCCACCGAGGCGGCCGAATAGCCGGTCTCCAGGATCAGGCCTTGGGCCGCATCCATGATGGCTTTCCGGGTGATGGTGCCGTCGCGGGGCAAATGCATCTCCAAAGGGGATGGGTGGATTATTATACGGGATGGTCGGTTTCACAAGGCTGTGAGCCAGGCCCAGCATAACCCCAAGATATTATAGCTTATTCAAATGGTAAGGCCAAAATTCGACAGGTTGTCGGGTTGCCGTAACGTATACCTTGACGGGAATGCCCGCTTTTATCTATACCGACCAGTCTGTAAGTTTCATGTTGGAGACCATGTCATGCTGCACGATCAGGCCGGTTACGCCCTCAGCGGCGCCACGGACGAGGCCCTGGCGCTGTTCGAAACCGCGCTGGGCCAGTTCCACACCTATACGGGCAACCCGCTCGAGACCGCCGAGGCCGCCATCGCGGCGGCGCCTGAATTTGCCATGACGCATCTGCTGCGCGCGCATCTCTATCTTTCCGGCATGGAAGCGCCCGGCATCGCGCCGGCTTTGCAGAGCATTGCGACCGCGCGCGAACTGGCCAGCACGGACCGCGAAACGCTGCATACCGTAGCAGCCGAGGCCTGGGCCGGCGGCCGCTTCGAGGCGGCGTCGGAACGCTTCGACGACATCCTGCTCGCCGCGCCACGCGACAGTCTTGCGCTACAGATGGGCCATCTGCTCGATTTCTATCGCGGCGATGCGCGCAACCTGCGCGACCGCGTCCTGCGCGTGCTGCCATCGTGGAGCACGGCGCTGCCGTATTATCACTCGGTGCTGGGCATGCACGCCTTCGGCCTGGAGGAAACCGGCGACTATGCGGCGGCTGAATCAGCAGGCCGCCGCGCCTGCGATCTCAACCCGCGCGATGCCTGGGCGCATCATGCCGTGCTGCATGTGATGGAAATGCAGGGTCGCGTGGAAGACGGCATCCGCTGGGCCACCACGCGCGAACCGCACTGGGCGGTCGACAACATGATGGCGGTGCATAACTGGTGGCATCTGATGCTCTACCATCTGGAGCGTGACGATCATGTGCAGGTGCTGCGCCTGTACGACGACAAGGTGCGCGGCGGCGGCTCCACCGTGGTCCTCGACCTGATCGATGCCTCGGCCATGCTGTGGCGCCTGCATCTGCGCGGCGTCGAGATCGGCGGCGCGCGCTGGACCGAACTGGCCCAGGCCTGGTCGGCGACGGCCGATGACGGCGTCTATGCCTTCAACGATGTGCATGGGCTGATCGCCTATCTCGGCGCCGGCCGCGCCGATCTCGCTGCGCGCCAGATGGACGCGCTGCATCGTTCGGCCGAACGCGGCAATTTCAGCAATGCGGCGATGACCGAGCAGGTCGGCCTGCCGGTCGCCAAGGCGCTGACCGCCTTCATGGACGGCCAGTACCAGGACTGCATCGCGCGGCTGCGCGGCATGCGCACGATCGCCAATCGCTTTGGCGGCAGCCATGCCCAGCGCGATCTGCTCGATCTCACGCTGCTCGAAGCGGCGCGCCGCGCCGACGACTGCAACCTGCTGCGCGCGCTCACTGCCGAACGCCTGCATGCGCGGCCGAAAAGCCCGCTGGCGCTGCGCTACCTCGCGGTGTCGAAGGAGCGTGTTGCGGCTTAAACGGTGAAGGCGGGCCGCACCTGTTCGGCCAGTGCGCGCATCACGGCTTTCCACTGCCGTTCGGCCTCTGGCCCAGCGGCGGCAAAAGCCCTGGCGAAGGCTTCGTATTGCAGGTCGGTCAGCCTGCTTTCCAGCGCCGCGCCCTTCGGCGTCAGCGTCAGCAGCGTCAGCCGGCGGTTGGTTGGCGCCGGCTTCTGCATCAGATGGCCCTGCGCGATCAGGTCGCGCATCGGCCGGTGCAGCGCCTGGCGCGACACTTCCAGCAGATCGATCAGGTTGGCGATGGCGATGCCGGGCCGGCGTGCCACCACATAGAGGATGCGGTGATGCGGCCGGCCGAAGTCCAGTTTGTCGAGCACCTTCTTCGGTCCGGCCACGCCGGCGCGGTAACCCAGGTAAAACAGCGAAATCGTCTCGTCCACGGATCCGCGCAGCGACTCAGACATGTCCCGGCGTGGCGCCGGCGCACGCGAAGCGGTGGATGTCTTGGCGGCTGTCATGGCGGAGATCCCGAACCGGAGCGAAGGCTGGCTGCAGCATACACCAAGGATTTCATAGGGCTAGCGGCCAGAACCGGTCCGCGGTGGCATAAATATCAATCATATTGATATTATCAATCATATTGATATATTCCTGCGGTTCCGCCGCCCTTGCATGAGGAGTCCGTCATGGCCGGTTTACTGTTCGCTTCTTTCGCCTACCTCTGTTTCAACCTTGTCTCCGGCGCGCTGGCGCTGTTCCTCACCGGCCTGCCGCAGATCGCCGGAGCCCCGCTGCCGATCACGGTCGATGCCTCGATCTGGCCGCCGCTTTCGCCCTGGCTGGCCGGTGCTATCGATCTCGGCCTGATCTTGCTGTTCGGCCTGCAGCACAGCGTGATGGCGCGGCCGGGCTTCAAACGCTGGCTCACCAGCTTTGTGCCGCCGCATCTGGAGCGCGCGGTCTACATGTTTGCGAGCAGCCCGGCATTGCTGATGGTGCTGCTGTTCTGGCAGCCGCTGCCCGGCATGATCTGGCGCAGCGACGACGGTTTCGTCACCCTGCTGCTCTGGGCGCTGTATGGCGCTGGCTGGCTGCTGCTGGTGGCCGCGACCTACATGATCGACCATTTCGAACTCTTCGGCCTGTCGCAGGTCTGGCGTCACTGGCGTGGCACACCTGCGCCGGCCGGGGGCTTCCGCATGGCTTATGCCTACCGTTATGTGCGGCATCCGATCTACACCGGCTGGCTCATCACCTTCTGGGCCACGCCGCAAATGAGCGCCAGCCACCTGCTGTTCGCCATCGGCATGTCCGCCTACATCGTCGTCGGCATCCTCTGCGAGGAACGCGATCTGATCGCGACCTTCGGCGACCGCTACCGCGACTATCGCGCCCGCGTGCCGGCGCTGATTCCCGGTTTCAAGAGCTGAAGGAGGCGCATCATGCCTGTGCTGCAAACATCTGCCGGCCGGCTGTCGTATTTCGACAACGAGAAAAGAGATGCACCCACCTTGCTGCTGCTGCATTCCAGTGGCGCGACGCACCGGCAATGGCGTCAGCTGATCGCACAGTTGGATGGGGGCTGGCGCATTCTCGCGCCGGACCTGTTCGGCTATGGCGACACGCCGATGCCCGAGCGTGTGTCGTCGCGCCGTTCCATCGTGCAGGACGAACTGAATCTGCTCGGTGCGCTGCTGCATCAGGTCGACGGCCCGGTGCATGTGATCGGCCATTCCTATGGCGGCGCTGTCGCGCTCGAACTGGCATTGCAGCATCCCGGCCGCATCGCCTCGCTGGCGGCCTACGAGCCGGTGATGTTCGCGCTGCTGCGCGACAGCAAACAGCAGGCGGCCTGGAGCGAGATCGCCCAGGTAGCGCAGCGCCAGGTCGAACTGGTTGAGGCGGGTGACCTGCGCGGCGCGGCGTCCCATTTCATCAGTTACTGGACCGCGCCGGGCGCATTCGAGGCAATGCCCGAGGCGATGCAGGCCACGGTCGCCACCGGTATGCCCAAGGTGGCGGCTGAATTCGGCGAAGTGCTGCGCCGGCGCGACGCGCCGCCGGATTTCAGCGCGCTGACCATGCCGGTGCTGCTGCTCTGCGGCAGCGACACGACTTGTGCGGTGCGCGGCGTCATCGCCGAACTGCGTCGCCTGCTTCCCGCCCCGCGTTTCGTGCAGGTGGCAGGCGCCCGCCATATGGCCCCGCTGCAGCAGCCCGATCTGGTCAATCCGCTGCTGGTCGATTTCCTCGCAACCGCCACCCAGGTGGCGCGGCACAGCCTGCGTCGGGCCGGCTGATCCGAAGAATCAGCCGTATACGGCCTATCCAGTGACTGGAGAGGGAACCGGGGTTGTAATCGGTCGTTTGTCTTCCTAAGTAATTTCTCGGAAAACCGAGAAAATACGAGATTCCTGCCTATCCGGGGCCGGGGAAGCGGAAAAATGACCGATTCTATTTCAACAGGGCAGGCCTCCAGCGAGGCCAATGCCCTGCAGACACCGCCGCTGCCGCAGTCGAACTGGGCGTTGTTCCTCGACATCGACGGCACGCTGCTCGACATCGCGGATGCGCCGGACCGCGTGCAGGTGCCGGCGCGGCTGCTGGACGATCTGCAGACCGCCGAGAAGAAACTCAGCGGCGCGCTGGCGCTGGTCTCGGGCCGGCCGATCTCCGAAATCGACAAGCTGTTCGATCCGCTGAAGCTCGCCGCCAGCGGCCAGCATGGCAGCGAATGGCGGCCGGTGCCCGGTGCCGTGACGCAGGCGGTGTCGGAAGCGCCGTTGCCCGCCGGCCTGCATGAGGCGGCGGCGAAACTCGGCAACCTGCATCCCGGCATCGTGGTCGAACGCAAGAGCCATGCGCTCGCCGTGCATTATCGCAACGCGCCCGACTTCGGTGCCGAGATCGGCGGCCGTCTGGCGGCGGCGATGGCGGGCTACGACGGCCTGATGCTGCTGCACGGCAAAGCGGTGTGGGAAATCAAGGATGCGCAGCAGTCGAAAGGCACGGCGGTCGGCCTGTTCATGCGCCAGCCGGCCTTTTCCGATCGCGTCGCGGTGTTCGTCGGCGACGACCGCACCGATGAAGACGGCTTCCATGCCGTGGAAGGCCTCGGCGGCCTCGCCATCCCGGTCGGGCAGCTGGCGCTGAAACGCGGACGTGGACCCGCTTTCGCCACGCCGGCGCAGGTGCGCAAGTGGCTTTCCGATTTTGCCATGCGTGATGAGGCTGCAGCATGACGTCGACCAAGGCAGCACATCGCAACTCGCTCGATCTCGGTATTATCGGCAATTCGGTGATCGCCGCACTGATCGATCGTCAGGCGCGCATCGTGTGGCATTGCGCGCCGCGGCTCGACAGCGATCCGGTCTTCTGCGACCTGCTGTCGCCCAAGATCGAGGGCGAGGGCCATTTCAGCATCGAACTACGCGGCCTGCAGCAGACTTCGCAGCACTATGTCGAAAATACTGCCGTGCTGGTCACCACACTGACCGATGCCCACGGCGCCAGCATCCGCATCACCGATTTCTGCCCGCGCTTCAAGCAGTATGACCGCACCTATCGCCCGGCCATGCTGATCCGTCGCATCGAACCGCTGAGCGGCACGCCTGTGGTGCGTGTGCGCATCCGCCCGCTGTTCGATTACGGCATGACGCAGCCGAGCCGCACGCTGGGCTCCAACCATATCCGCTTCACCGCGCCCGGCGCCGCGCTGCGACTGACCACCGATGCGCCGATTGCCTTTGTGGATGCCGAAAGCGAATTCGCGCTCACCCATCCGATGACGCTGGTACTGGGGCCCGACGAGAGCTTCACCGCCTCGATCACCCATATGGCGCGTGAATTCCAGGAACGCACCATCGAATACTGGATCGAATGGGCGCGCTATCTGTCGGTGCCGTTTGAATGGCAGGAAGCGGTGATCCGCGCCGCCATCACGCTGAAACTCTGCGCCTATGAAGAAACCGGCGCGATTCTCGCAGCATTGACCACCTCGATCCCCGAAGCCGCCGACACGCCGCGCAACTGGGACTACCGCTTCTGCTGGATGCGCGACGCATATTTCGTCGTGCAGGCGCTGAACCGGCTGGGTGCAACCAGGACGATGGAGGATTTCCTCCGCTACATCACCACCACCGTGGCTTTGCATCCCGATACCGAACTGCAGCCGGTCTACGGTCTCGATCCCGCCGCCTCGCTGGAAGAGCTGACCATGCCGGGTCTCACCGGCTATCGCGGCATGGGCCCGGTGCGCAAGGGCAATGCCGCCTTCTCGCAACGCCAGAACGACACCTACGGCTCGATCGTACTGGCGGTGGCGCAGATGTTCTTCGACAAGCGCCTGCCGCGCCGCGGCGACATCGCGCTGTTCGAGCAGCTCGAAGGGCTGGGCGAAAAGGCGGCGGCGCTGGCGCTCACCGAGGATGCCGGATTGTGGGAATTCCGCGGCCGGGCACGCGTACATACGCATTCGGCGGCGATGTGCTGGGCGGCCTGCCGCCGGTTGTCAAAGATCGCCGGCCTGTTCGGGCTGGAGGCGCGCGCCGGCTACTGGCGCGACCATGCCGAACGCATCCGCAAGGCGATCATGGAACATGCCTGGAACCCGAAGCTCAACAGCTTTGTCGAAAGCTTCGACGGCGAGGATCTCGATGCCTCGCTGCTGCTGCTGCAGGAGATCGGCTTCCTCGCCGCCGACGATCCGCGTTTCCTTGGCACGGTGGATGCGATCGGCAAAACGCTGAAGCGCGGCAGCCATCTGATGCGCTACGTGGCGCCCGACGATTTCGGCCTGCCGCATAACGCCTTTTCGATCTGTACTTTCTGGTATGTCGATGCGCTGGCCGCCACCGGCCGGCGCGACGAGGCGCGGCAGATGTTCGAAGGGCTGCTGGCCTCGCGCAATCATCTCGGACTGCTTTCGGAAGACATCGATACAGCGACAGGTGAACTATGGGGAAACTTCCCACAGACCTATTCGATGGTTGGTTTGATCGTTTGCGCGATGCGACTGTCCAAAAGCTGGGAGGAGGCGTTTTGGCGCGGCTCGTAATCGTCTCCAACCGCGTCGCCATGCCGCGCGAGCGTGCCGGCCGGGCCGGCGGCCTTGCCGTCGCCCTGCGCGAATCGCTGCAGCAGCATGGTGGGTTGTGGTTCGGCTGGAGCGGTGAGGTCAACGATGCGCCGTCGGCCGAGCCGCGTCGCGCCCGTCAGGGCCGCGTCGATTATGCCGTGCTCGATCTCACCACCGAAGAACACAAGGGTTTCTATCTCGAATTCTCCAACGGCATGCTCTGGCCGCTCTGCCATTACCGGCTCGGCCTGATCGAATTCCGCCGCTCGGCCTGGGACACCTATCTCGCCGTCAATGCGCGTTTCGCCGACCAGCTGGTGACACAGCTGAAGCCCGACGATGTGATCTGGATTCACGACTACCATTTCATCCCGCTGGCGGCCGAACTGCGCCGGCGCGGCGTGCAGAACCGCATCGGCTTCTTCATGCATATTCCCTTCCCGGCGCCGGAAGTGCTGGCCGCCCTGCCCGGGCATGACCGGCTGGTGCGCGATCTCTGCGCCTACGATCTGGTCGGTTTCCAGACCCGCGGCGATGTGCGCGCGCTGACCGAATATATCCTGCACGAGGCTGAAGGCACCGTGATCGGCAACAGCACCGAGGGCGATGTCCGCATTGCCGCTTTCGGCCGCGAGCTGCGCGTCGGCGCCTTCCCGATCGGCATCGACACGCAGGATTTTGCCGACATCGCCGCCGAGGGCGCCAACAGCGACGAAACCCAGCGTCTGACCGAAAGCCTGGTCGGCCGTGCGCTGGTGCTTGGCGTCGACCGGCTCGATTATTCCAAGGGCATCCCGCAGCGGTTCGAGGCCTTCCAGCATCTGCTCGGCAGCCGGCCTGAACATCGCGGCAAGGTCACCTTCATGCAGGTGGCGCCGATCTCGCGCGGCGAAGTGGCGCAGTATCGTAAACTGCGCAACGAACTGGACGCGCTCACCGGGCGCATCAACGGCAAATTCGCCGAATTCGACTGGGTGCCGGTGCGCTATCTCAACAAGTCGTTTGCCCGCAACACGCTGGCCGGTTTCTACCGCCATGCCCGCGTCGGCCTGATCACGCCGCTGCGCGACGGCATGAATCTGGTGGCCAAGGAGTATGTCGCCTCGCAGAATCCGGCCGATCCCGGCGCGCTGGTGCTGTCGCGCTTTGCCGGCGCCGCGCGCGAGCTGAAGGGTGCGCTGCTGGTGAACCCCTACGACACCGAGCATATCGCCGATGCGCTGCACCGCGCGCTGGTCATGCCGCTGGACGAGCGGCGCCAGCGCTGGGAATCGATGATGGGCGTGCTCAAGGTCAATACCATTTCGCACTGGCGCGAGAATTACCTCGCCGCCCTGCAGGCCGAGGGTCATCCGGCAGCGCATGATAACGGGCATGACAATGGCGGGCTGGCAGGGGCCGCCGAATAGATAGTTGACTTAGTCAAGTATTGGTGCAGGATGGGCAGCGAGGAGAGCGCCTGCCCATGCCGAAGCCTGCTGCCCGTAAAACCAGTCCTGTCTCCGGGCAGGTCGAGCGCATGCGGCGCTTCAACCGCTTCTACACCCACAAGATCGGCCTGCTCGAAGGCGGCAAACTCTACGATCCGTTTTCGCTGACCGAGACCCGCGTGCTCTACGAGATCGCCCATCGCGACCGCGTCACGGCGTCGGATCTGGTGCGCGATTTCGGCATCGATGCCGGTTACCTGAGCCGTATGCTGCGCGGTTTCGGGAAGCAGGGCCTGGTGGTGCGCAAGGCGGCGAAGGAAGACGCACGCCAGAGCATCCTCAGCTTAACAGTTGCGGGCCGTAAGGCTTTCGCGCCGCAGGAGGATGTGTCGCGCCGCGTGCTCAGCCCGCTGATCGAACGCCTGCCGGCCACGGACCGCGCCCGGCTGGTCGAGGCGATGGACACCATCACGCAGCTTCTCTCTGGGGAAACCCCCGCCGTAAAGGCAGGCTTCACCTTACGCCCGCATCGCCCCGGCGACATCGGCTGGATGGTGCAGAAGCATGGCGAGCTGTACACCGCGGAATATGGCTGGGACAGCACGTTCGAGGCGCTGGCCGCCGAAGTCGGCATGCAGTTTCTGCGCGACTTCGACCCGAAATGGGAAAATGCCTGGATCGCCGAACTGGACAGCGGCGAACGTGTCGGCTGCGTCTTCCTGATCCGAAAATCCACGACGGTGGCCAAGCTGCGCGTGCTGATCGTCGATCCGAAGGCGCGCGGCCTCGGCGTCGGCAAGGCACTCGTCAATGCGTGTATCGATTTCGCGCGCGCCAAAGGCTATCGCAAGATCACGCTGTGGACGAACAGTGTCCTTCTGGCGGCGCGCGGCATCTATGAAAAGACCGGCTTCAAACTGGTGCACAGCGAGACGCATCAGAGCTTTGGCCAGACGCTGGTCGGCGAGACCTGGGAACTCAGGCTTTGACCGCAAAAAGCTGGGCGCCGATTGCAGTCTCGGCCGCCGTCGGCGTGCAGGTCGGCCTCGCACTGGTCGCCACGCGCTATGCGGTGAACGAGAGCGGCCCGGCCACGCTGGCGATGTTCCGCTATGCCATTGGCGCCGCCTGCCTGCTGCCGGTGATGGCGCATCTGCGCATGCCGATGCGCTTTGCCTGGCGCGACGCCCTGCCGATCGCCGTTTTCGGCATTCTGCAATTCGGCATCCTGATCGTGCTGATCAATTATGGTCTCGCGCATATCACCGCAGCGCGTGCAGCCCTGCTGTTTGCCAGTTTCCCGCTGATGACCATGATCATCGCAGCAATGCTCGGCCGCGAGAAACTCACGCTGCTGAAAACCGCCGGCGTGCTGCTCACCATTCTCGGCGTCGGCATCACGCTCGGTGAAAAGCTTTTCGACGCAACGGGCGCAGCCGATAGCTGGGTGGGCGAAGGCGCCGTGCTGCTGGCGGCTTTCTGCGGTGCGCTGTGCAGCGTGCTGTTCAAACCTTATCTGCAGCGCTATCCCACGCTCAGTATCGGGGCTTACTCGATGCTGGCCAGCGTCGCCTTCCTGATCTTCCTTGCCATGTGGGAAGGCGCCTTCACCGGCTGGTCGGGCTACAGCGCCACCGGCTGGTTCGCAGTGATTTTCATCGGCCTGAGCAGCGGCATCGGCTATTTCGGCTGGCTCTGGGCCCTGCGCCATGCACCGCCGACGCAGGTGACGGTGTTCCTGGGCTTAAGCCCGATCACGGCAGGAATCATCGGCGCGCTGCTGCTGGCAGAACCCCTCACCTGGCCGCTGATCGCCGGCATGGCGGTGGTGCTGGCCGGTTTGTGGCTGGCGCTGCGGCCCGGAAAAGCCATGGCGCCGCCCGCATGAGCCGGCAGCGCCAGAAAAGTATATTTATTGCAATGAGTTAAGCCGTAAGCTGCTGCCTGGCGGTTTCCAGCAGCTCGGCCAGCTTGGCGGCCAGACGATGCTCGGAAACGTCGACATTCTTGGCTTTCAGATCGGCCTGCACCTTGCGGATCACGTCGGCGTCGCCGGCTTCGTCGAGATCGGCCGCCACGACGTCCCTGGCATAAGATTCCGCCGCCTCGCCGGTCAGGCCGATCTGCTCCGCCACCCACAGGCCGAGCAGCTTGTTGCGCCGCGCGGTGGCCTTGAAGGCAAGCTCCTCATCATGGGCGTGCTTCTTCTCGAAGGCATCCTTACGGTCGTCGAAGGTGGTCATACAGGCCTCGTCATAAGCGGGGAGAAAGCTGTCCGATATATAGGGGTGCCCCGCCCCCGGCTGCAAGTGTCCGGCCCGGCAGAGATTTATGACGGAAAACCGCGCCGGATCTGGCCATTTCGGGGCGCTGCTTTTCCACCGCATATTGTGGTATATTGTGGTCCGGCCAGGCCCCGGCGCATTGCGACACGGACCCCCTTGCGGTATCTAGGGCGCGAGCTTTCCCTATAGCCGGACAGGTGTGCCATGACGCGCCGCAGACAGGTTTACGAGGGCAAGGCGAAGGTCCTCTTCGAGGGTCCCGAGCCGGGCACTCTGGTGCAGTATTTCAAAGACGACGCGACCGCGTTCAATAACAAGAAGAAGGGCACCATCACCGGCAAGGGTGTCCTGAACAACCGGATTTCCGAATACCTCATGACCCGCCTGGGTGAGGTCGGCATCCCGACGCATTTCGTGCGCCGGCTGAACATGCGCGAGCAGCTGATCAAGGAAGTCGAGATCATTCCGCTCGAAGTCGTCGTGCGCAATGTCGCCGCCGGCTCGCTGGCCACGCGTCTCGGCGTCGCCGAGGGCACCATGCTGCCGCGTTCGATCGTCGAGTTCTATTACAAGAACGACGAGCTGGGCGACCCGCTGGTCTCGGAAGAACACATCACCTGCTTCGGCTGGGCCAATCCGCAGGAAATCGATGAGCTGATGCATCTCGCGCTGCGCATCAACGACTTCCTCTCCGGCCTGTTCCTCGGCATCGGCATCCGCCTGGTCGACTTCAAGCTGGAATTCGGCCGCTGGTGGCAGAATGACGAGATGCGCATCATCCTGGCCGACGAGATCAGCCCGGACAGCGCCCGTCTGTGGGATCTCAAGACCAACGAGAAGATGGACAAGGACCGCTTCCGCCGCGATCTCGGCAATGTCGCCGAGGCCTATCAGGAAGTGGCGCGGCGGCTGGGCATCCTGCCCGAAGGTGGCCCGCGCGACATCAAGGGTCCCGACACCATGCAGTAAGAGGCGCGATACAGGCGCCGTGAGAATACCGCGGCGGCCCTGCAAAAGGCCGCCGCTGTTGTTTCTGAAAGAAAGAGGATTTCGCGAATCATGAAAGCCCGCGTGCATGTTTCCCTCAAGAACGGTGTGCTCGATCCGCAGGGCCGCGCCATCGGCCAGGCGCTGCACTCGCTGGGCTTCGGCGATGTCGGCGAGGTGCGCCAGGGCAAGCTGATCGAGCTCGAACTGACCGGCGCGCTGGCGTCGAAGTCTAGGCCTGAGATCGAGGCCGCCGTGAAGGACATGGCGCAGAAGCTGCTCGCCAATACGGTGATCGAGAATTTCTCGGTCGAACTGGTGGGCTGATCGGAATGCTACGCACGGCCTTGGCTGCAACCGCCACGCTCCCGCTTCTGGCGGGCTGCGCATCGGTGCAGCAGCCGACCGCCGTGCCGCCTGTCGCGACCGATAAGGCGCGCGTCATCTTCTACACCGCAGCCGACTACCGGCCAGTGATCGCGCATGGCGTCCGGCTGAATGAGGCCGATATCGGTCGCCTCAACGGCCCCAATCAGATTGTGTTTCGCGAGGTTGCACCGGGCAGTCATGTCGCCGACATGATCCGCGCCGGCATGTTTGCCAGCAAAGCGCCGATCTCGGTGATGCAGCGAGACCTGCAGGCCGGCGAAACCTGGTATCTGCGCGTCACTGAATATGGCGTGAACTGCCGAATCGTTAGCGAGGTGGAAACCCTGGTCATGTCCGGCATCGCCGGCCTGATCGCGAGCAAGATGATTGACGGTCGGGAGCGGCGGCAATGCGATTCCTATGCGCCCGATCTCTGGTCGGCGCCGCAGGACACGGGTCTTGCTGAGGTGAACCAGATCGTCTACGGCATGGCCGATCCCAAGACACAGCTGGCTATATCCACTGCGCCGGACAATGCTGTTGGCGCACCACCGAGCCTGGACCAGGTTAAGGAGGAATGGCCGCTGCTGGAAAAAATCGTGGCGCGCCAAGCTGAGCGCAATATTGTTCTGGTGGAAAATGAATTCAGTGCTACCACCAACACTTTAAGCGTCTACAAATACGAGCCGCTCGAGACTCGTGCAGGTGGCTCTGCCGATGAATTCGGCGTGGTCGTGCGGCTGCATGCGCAATACAAAAGTTCAGGCTCTCTTGCCTACAGGTCCGGCGTGCGTGACATGCTGTTCCAGTTGAGGGTGGCCAATAGTGGCGTGGTTGCGATCGCCCCACCCGTCAGGCCGCATGTGGTAGAAAGTGCGCCTGCGGGCCAAGCCGGGATTTCGCGGGATCGCGCCACGGTGCAGGCAGAATGGCCGACGCTGGAGAAGGCGTTGCACCAGCATTTCGAGCGTAATACTGCGGCTTATGAAGGCATCTTCGAAGCGACGCCGTACACTATGCAGGCCTATTCCTTCGCTTTGGTCGATACGATGCCGGGCATACAGCCAGGGCAGTATCGCATTATAGCCAGAGTCACGGCCGGCTATATACGCGAGGGTTCGCGCGCCCGGACGTCGGGCGCGCGCGACATCATATTTGATATGCGCGGCGTCGAAGATGGCGTCGCAGTCCAGTCCGTAACCGCGGCACGAGGCAGACAATGACCAGTCCTGATACAGTCACGAGCATTTCATGAAAGCCGCCCTCATCACCTTCCCCGGATCGAACCGCGAGCGCGACATGCGCATGGCGCTGACCAAGGCGAGTGGCGGCAAGCCGCCGGTCGATGTCTGGCATGGCGACAGCGACCTGCCGCAGGGCATCGACCTGATCGTGCTGCCCGGTGGTTTTTCCTACGGCGACTATCTGCGCTGCGGCGCCATGGCAGCGAATTCGCCGATCATGCGCGAAGTCAAAAAGCGCGCCGACAACGGCACGCGCGTGCTGGCGGTGTGCAACGGCTTCCAGATTGCCTGCGAAGCCGGCCTGCTGCCGGGCGCGCTGATGACCAATGCCGGCCTGCAGTTCATCTGCAAGGACGTGAACCTGCGCGTCGAGACGACGCAGAGCGAGTTCACGAAGAAATACCGCAAGGGCCAGACCATTCGCGTGCCGGTCGCGCATCACGACGGCAACTACACGCTGGATGCTGACGCCGTGAAGAAGCTGGAGGACGAGGATCGCATCGCCTTCCGCTATGCCGATCCGCTCGGCAATGTCGCAGCAGAGACCAACCTGAATGGTTCGGTCGCCAATATCGCCGGCATCTACAATGCCAGGAAGACTGTGCTGGGCCTGATGCCGCATCCGGAAAACGCCACCGACCCGATGTGCGGCGGCATGGACGGCTACGGCCTGTTTGAATCGATTGCGGAGTCGCTCGCGTGAGTGAAGCTAAGAAGGCCGTAGAGTATCCCAAGGATCTGATGGGCCTGACCAAGGCCGAATACGATCTGGTGCTGGAGATCATGGGCCGCGTACCCAATCAGGTCGAGCTTGGCATCTTCTCGGTGATGTGGTCGGAGCACTGCTCCTACAAGTCGTCGAAGAAGTGGCTCAAGACCCTGCCGACCAAAGCCCCGTGGGTGATCTGCGGTCCGGGCGAGAATGCCGGCGTGATCGATATCGGCGACGGCGATGCCGCCATCTTCAAGATGGAAAGCCACAATCATCCCTCCTTCATCGAACCCTATCAGGGCGCGGCGACCGGCGTCGGCGGCATCCTGCGCGACGTCTTCACCATGGGCGCGCGTCCCATCGCGAATCTCAACGCGCTGCGCTTCGGTTCGCCCGACCATGCCAAAACACGCCATCTGGTGTCGGGCGTGGTGCATGGCATCGGCGGATATGGCAACTGCGTCGGCGTGCCGACTGTCGGCGGCGAGGTGAATTTCCACCCGAGCTATAACGGCAACATCCTGGTCAATGCGATGACCGTCGGTCTCGCCAAGCAGGACAGGATTTTCTATTCGGCGGCTGCCGGCCTTGGCAATCCGGTCGTCTATGTCGGCTCCAAGACCGGTCGTGACGGCATCCACGGCGCCACCATGGCGTCCGCCGAATTCAACGAGGACAGCGAAGAGAAACGCCCCACGGTTCAGGTCGGCGATCCCTTCACCGAAAAGCTGCTGATCGAGGCCTGCCTCGAACTGATGAACACCGACACCATCGTCGCGATCCAGGATATGGGCGCGGCTGGCCTGACCTCGTCGTCCTTCGAGATGGCATCGAAGGGCGGCATGGGCATTGTCATCGATCTCGACAAGGTGCCGGCGCGCGAAACCGGCATGACGCCGTTCGAATTCATGCTCTCCGAAAGTCAGGAGCGTATGCTGATCATCCTCAAGCCGGGCAGCGAGCCGCAGGCCGAGGCGATCTTCAAAAAGTGGGAACTCGATTTCGCCGTCATCGGCCATCTCACCGATACCGGCCGTATGGTGCTGCGCTTCAGCGGCGAGCAGGTCGGCGATCTGCCGATCGATCCGCTGGCGCAGGCCTCGCCCGAGTATGATCGCCCCTGGGTGAAGACGCCGCCGCAGAAGCCGCTCGGCCGCGTCAATCACCCGCTGCCGTTTGTCGAAGCACTCGGCAAGCTGATCGGCTCGCCGGATCTCAGCTCGCGGCGCTGGATCTGGGAACAGTATGATCACCTGGTGCGCGGCGACACGGCGCAGATCCCCGGAGGGGATGCCGCCGTGGTGCGTGTCGAGGGCCATGCCAGCAAGGCGCTGGCGATGACCACCGACTGCACGCCGCGCTATGTGTTCGCCGATCCGGTCGAGGGCGGCAAGCAGGCCGTGGCGGAAACCTGGCGCAACATCACCGCCGTCGGCGGCCGTCCGCTGGCGATCACCGACAACATGAATTTCGGCAACCCGGAACGTCCCGACATCATGGGGCAGTTCGTCGGCGCGGTCGAAGGCATCCGCGAAGCCTGCCTGGCGCTGGATTACCCGGTCGTCTCGGGCAACGTGTCGCTCTACAACGAGACCAATGGCAAGGGCATTCTCCCCACGCCCGCCATCGGCGGCGTCGGCGTCCTTGATGATGTGTCGAAGATGGCGACGCTCGCCTTCAAGCTGCCGGGCGAAGCCATCCTTCTCGTGGGCAAGACCCAGGGCCATCTCGGCCAGTCGGTCTACCTGCGCGATATCTGCGGCCAGGAAGCCGGGCCGCCGCCGCCGGTCGATCTCAAGGCCGAAAAGACCAACGGCGATGCCGTGCGCATGCTCATCACCAAGGGCATGGTCTCGGCGGTGCATGACTGCGCCGATGGCGGCCTGGCGGTGGCGCTGGCCGATATGGCCATGGCTGCCGGTTTCGGCGCCGAGGTGACATTGCCTTCGGGCGACGAATTCGAGATCGGTTTCGGCGAGGACCAGGCCCGCTATGTCGTCACCTGCCCGGCCGATCGGGCCGAGGCCGTGATCGCGGCGGTCGAGGTGTCGGGCGCGCCGGTCGCCAAGCTCGGCCTGACCGGCGGGGATACGTTGACCTTCCGGGGCCTCGGCACCATATCGGTGGCGCAGCTCAAAGCGGCCCATGAGGGCTGGCTGCCGGGCTACATGGCCGGTAAACAGTAAGCAGTACTGTTTTTTGGGGCCAAAAGGGATTTTTGAACATGGCAATGGATGCCAGTGAAATCGAGAGCATGATCAGGGACGCGCTGCCCGATGCGCAGGTGCGCATCGACGACCTGCGCGGCGACGGCGACCATTACGCCGCCACCGTGGTCTCGGCTGCGTTTGCCGGCAAGACCCGGGTGCAGCAGCACCAGATGGTCTATGCCGCGCTGAAGGGCCGCATGGGCGGCCAGCTGCATGCCCTGCAGCTCACCACGCAAACACCTTAAACTACGACCAGAGGACGATCGCCATGAGCGAGAAAGAACAGACTTTCGAGCGTATCCGCGAAGAGCTTGCCGGCAATGAGGTCGTGCTGTTCATGAAGGGCACGCCGGTATTTCCGCAATGCGGCTTCTCGGCCGTCACCGTGCAGGTGCTGTCGCGGCTTGGCCTGAAGTTCAAGGGCATCGATATCCTGTCGGATCCGGCAATCCGCACGCATCTGAAGGAATTCTCCGACTGGCCGACCTTCCCGCAGCTCTATGTGAAGGGCGAGTTCGTCGGCGGCTGCGACATCGTGAAAGAGATGTATCAGAACGGCGAACTGCAGACCTATCTCACTGAGAAGGGCGTCGCCGTCCAGGAAGCGTAAACCCGCTCGGCATCAGGGTTTCAAAGGCGTCGCCGGTGTTGAGCCGGCCGCGCCTTTTTCGTTACTGGTTCTGCGCAAATCGCGCCGCACCGGCAATGGGCGTGAGCCAGTCGGCGGCATGATCGCAATAGATTTCCGTCGCCGCCGTCAGTCCGCCGATGTCGTCGAGCGAACCGGCCTTGATCACCACATGCCTGGGTGCTGCGGCGATCCGCACCAGGATCGGCGCACCGCAGTGGCCGCAGAAATGGCGGTTCACCGGCTGGCCGCTGTCGCCTGAATCGACAAACACCTTCGTCTCGCCGCGCTGTTCGTAGTCGCTCTCACGCACCACGATGTTGAACGAGAACAGACTGCCGCTCTGCCGCCTGCAATGCGTGCAGTGGCAGACCACGCCGGGACGCGGTTCGGCTTTCAGTGTGTAGCGCACGGCACCACAGAGGCAGCCGCCTTCGCGGTCGGTCATCTCAGTCCTCGGTGATCTGCTGCGTGACGTTATCGACGACGATCGGGCTGTCGAGCCAGGTCACCTGCGGTTCGCAGTTGTATTTGCCGCGCACGAAGGCGCGCCAGTCGTCGCTGTACATGGCTTCAGCATCCTTGCGCGACTGCCACAGATAGATGCCGCCGACCGTGACGCCGTCGGGATACAGCACATAGGTCTTGCGGATCAGCCCGGCCACGCCGCGATAGGTCGGCGCGGTGGTGCGGAAGATGGCGACGGCCTCGTCGCGGCTGATCGGTTTGGACAGGGTGAAGCTGGTCAGGGTGGTGATCATGGGATCTCCAGTCTCGGGATGGCGGGGTTTCCCCCGCTGGGGAAATCCGCTAGTTTTTGACACGCTGTCGAGAAACCATATTCTTGACGCCGCGTCAAATACTAATTTCTGCGCTGTATTCTGAGGAAAACCCCATGCGGCCACGTGAATTCGACCAGGATGCCGTGCTGCGCATCGCCTTCGACCAGTTCTGGCGCAAGGGTGTGCGCGGCGCCTCGCTGTCCGACATTGCGCGCGAGGCCGCTGTCCAGCGCGGCAGCCTGTACAACGCCTTCGGCAGCAAGGAGGCGCTGTTCCTCGCCGCCTACGACCGCTATTCCGGCAATTATCTGGTCGCGGTCGAGAAGGTGCTGAACGGTGCCAGCCTGCGCGACAGCCTGACGACATTCTTCGACATGACGATCCGCAATTTCCGCTCCGGGACGCCGTCGCGCGGCTGCCCCACCACGCGCGGCCTGATGGAACTCGACACCAGCGCGGGGGACGGCGTCGATGAACAGGCGCGCAAGACTTTCGCTGCGCTGGTCACGCGCGTCACGACGCTGATCGAGGATGCGTTTTCGCGCGCCGCCGCGCGCGGCGAGTTCAGCGGCGATGCGACGGCGGCCGCCTGGCAGATCGCCACGGTGACGCGCGGCCTTGCCGTGCTGGAACGTGCCTTCGACGACGAAGCGCAGTTGCGAAAGATCGCAGGTGATACAATCAACTTGGTGTTGGGCGATCTTCCGCTGGGCAAGGCCGCCCGTCCGGCATAAGCTGCGATGCAGGATGGCCAACAAAGATTCCGCCGCGCTGATCAAGCGCTACTTCGATGCCCTCAACGACCGCGACGTCGATGGCTGTCTCAGCCTGCTGGCCGACGACGTGGTGCATGACCTGTCGGGCATGCATGGCGACGGCAGCAGCGAGGCCGGCAAACCCGCCTTCCGCGCCTGGCTCGACCGCACCGCGCGTTGCTTTGAGGAAAAGGCCGTCGATCTGTTCGTCATCGCCAATGTGGACGGCACGCGCGCCGAAGCGGAATTCACATTGCTCGGCGTCTATCTCGAAACCGAGGACGGCCTGCCCGACGCGGAAGGCCAGAATTACAGCCTGCCTGCGGGCGCCATCTTCGAGATCCGCGATGGAAAGGTGACGCGCGTGTCCGACATGCTCGACACGCATCAGAGTTCCGCCAGTCACTGACTGACTTGCAGCGGCGTATAGCTGCGCTGCGCCTTCCAGGCCGCGAGCGCCAGTTCCACCTGCCTGAACAGCGGCTGCGGCAGTGCATCCAGTGCAGGTCTTCACGGCGAAAGGCTGGCCGACACAGAATTTGCCGTCACTGGATTTTACGGCAGTGTCTCTTCATTCGAGAAGAGCTGCAAAAGCGTAGAAAATGTACCTCGGTTCTTTCGCAGAAAATTTCTAATTTCAATAAAATCAGTCGGCGTGCCAATTAAACCGGCTATTGCTTCGGAATACTTTTGGCTTTTTTGAATGATGACCAAGTTCTGGCACAGGAAGTCAGTAATAAGAATTTTTGCGCGTTTTTCTAATTTAACGTGATTACAGATATAACAACTAAATTCCATGGTATTGCACAGTTGCCCAAAGTAGATGCCGAATAGCTCATCATTATCTTTTGCGTCTATTTTTATCTTTGCCCAGCCAGTTTCGATTTGAGTTTGAATTTGAGAAATTGTTTGAATTTCGTTGCCTTCGGATTGAAGCACCAATTGCCGATATACTATTGGAAAACCAATTACCGCAATTAATGCAGCAAAAATGCTACTTATATTGTCTAAGGTTGGGACGTTTTCTAACGGCCCTTTAGAAAAATCAAAAGAAAGTAAGAAACATAGGAGAAGGCCTGCGGCTGGTATGCAGAGCGCAATTCTCTTTGCGAAGCGCAACGTATTAGCTTCCAGATTTTCCGCCGCCTTGGCCCGGCTTAGTTTTTATATGACCGGTAGTAAAGCTTTTCTTCTCGGTTACAGGAGGATTGGCTGGCTTAGTTTCTTTCACATGAGTTGTGCTGAAGCCGCCTTTCACATGTTTGAGTGAAAATCCATCTTGTGCAACACCGCGGGTTCCTTGCTTGGGATCTTTAGTATTTGCCATTACTGCCCCCTATCTATTTTTCAAGTACCGCTTGGAAATTTAGCACATGAAAAAAAATTAGCCCGCACAAACGGCGGGCTAATTATATCGTTATGAACGCATACAGTATTAAGCGTCGACCAGGTCGCGCTGCTTCGTCGCGGCGGTAAACTGCGCGGTCAATGTCGCCACACGCTTGCCGAGATGCTTCGCGGTTTCCAGGTCGCTCGCGATCGGCCCCTTGTCCGGACCTTCGTCGCTGTTCGACTGCGCCATGGCGCCAAGGAAGCTGCCGAGGCGGTTGAGGTCGTTCACGCTGCCCTTGGAATTGTTGTTGCCCGGCATCAGGCCCAGGCTGACCCAGACCATGCCATGCTGGGCGGCGAAGATCGAAAGCTGCTGCAGCGTGTTCAGCTTGTCGCCGGACTGCGAGGCGGAATTGGTGAAGCCGGCGGCCAGCTTGCCGTTCCACTGGCCCCAGACTTTCGAGGTGGCGTCCATCCAGGTTTTGAACGGGCCCGAGACGCTGCCCATATAGGTCGGCGCGCCAAACACGATCGCATCGGCGGCAGTGATCTCGGCAATGCGGGCTTCGGCCTCGGCGACCGGCACCAGCAGAACCTGCGCGCCGCCGGCGGCTGCGCCGTCTGCCACGGCTTCGGCCTGTTTCTGGGTATGGCCGTAGCCGCTGTGATAGACCACGGCAACGACGGGTTTGGATGTCTGGCTCATCGGAGTAAGTCCCTGTTTTTCCATTGAATATATGTGATTACTTCAAGCAATCCAGTTACCTGAAGTGACTATTGATATGGCCCCTTGATTTCCTGAGTAAAGTAGGTACTTAAAAGTAACTAGTGCAAATTGAGAACCTGGAGCTTTGTCAGATGGCCAGCCCCGCCGGCACCCGCAATGAATGCCCGATCGATGCCGTGCTGCGGCTGCTGATGGGGCCCTGGACCACCTACATCCTCTACATCCTGCGCACCCAGGGCCCGCGCCGCTTCGGCGAGCTGAAACGCGAGGTCGGCGGCATCTCGGCGAAGGTGCTGACCGAGCGGCTGCGCATGCTGGAAGAGGCCCGTCTGGTGCATCGCGACTACCAGGCGACGATCCCGCCGCAGGTGACCTACAGCCTGGCGCCGCGTGGCGCCGAACTGAATCCGATGCTGGATGCGCTGAAGGACATCGCGCTGCGCTGGCAGAAGGAAGACTCGCAGGCCGCCGCGAAGCAGGCGGCGGAGTAACGGCGCGTCAGATCAGGTTGTGGAATTTCAGCAGCGCGTCGAGCCGCTGCTTCAGCGTCTGCAGCGAGACCGGCTTGACCAGATAGCCGTCGACCTTGAGCTGTCTGGCTGAGATCACGGTTTCCTGCTGCTTGTCGGCGGTCAGGAAAATCACCGGCGTGGCGGCAATATCCGGGTGCTTGAAGTCGCGCAGCATGCCGAGGTAGCCGAGCCCGTCCATCGGCTCCATATGCACGTCGCACAGCACCACCTGCGGCCGCGTGCGGACGGTTTCCTTGAAGCCGTCGCCGCCGTCTTTTGACTCGTTGATATGCTGAAAGCCGATCTGCCGCAGCAGGCCGGTGATCATGTGTCGCGTGTAGGATTCATCCTCGATCACCAGGATGCGCAGGTCCTTGTAGCGGCTGCTGTCGTCGATCATGCGGGGGCGTCCTCGTGTTGCAGGATAACCGGCAGCAGGCTGCGCAGTTCATCCAGTGTGGCGGGCAGCAGTTCGGCCATCAGCTGCATCATGGCGACATCGCCGGCATCGCAGGCATCCTGCAGATCGCCGGCGATGGTCCCGAGCCGGGCCGCACCGACCGAAAGGGCGCCGCCCTTCAGGGCATGCGCCAGCGGGCGCAGAGCCTGCGGATCGCCGGTCCGCGCGGCGGCGTCGATGGCCGCGAGCCGACCCGTGGCATCAATGACGAAATCCTGCAGCAGCTGGCGCGCCATCGCGTTGAAGTTCCCGAAGCTCTCGCGCAGGCGGTCCGGATCGAAAATCGCCCGGTCCCAGTCGGGTGCGGTCCGTGCCGTACCGCTAGCGGAAGCTGTCGGAACCCGGCGTAGCGGCAGGGCCTGCGGCAGCCATTTTTCCAGCATGGCGGCCAGCGCGCGCGAATTCACCGGCTTGCTCAGATAACCGTCCATGCCGGCCTGCAGGCATTGCTGCTCGGTGCCGGTCAGCGCATCGGCGGTCAGCGCGATGATCGGCAGGCGCGCGCCGGTTCCAGCCTCCTGTTCCTCGCTGCGGATACGCGCGGTCAGTTCGAACCCGTCCATCTCGGGCATATGGAAATCGGTCAGCAGCAGGCCATGGCCGCCGCGTTCGCGCAGCGCCAGCGCCGCGGCGCCATGGTCGCCGATTTCGCAGGCATAGCCCATGCGGCCCAGCATCTGCTCGATCACCAGGCGGTTGGTGGCATTGTCTTCGGCCACCAGCACCAGCGCCTGCGCGGCGCGCGCGGTTTCGATCTCCGGCGGCGCGAAGGCCATATCCTCGCGGAAGGTGCTGGCGACGCTGGCGGGATCAATGCGGCCGGCGGCAATCCCGGCCGCGTGGCGCAGCGCTGCACCGCTCAGCGGATAGGTCAGGGTCAGATCGAAACGGCTGCGGGCAGCGGCATCGAGTGTCGAGACCAGCGCGCGCGGCGCCAGCAGACCGAAACGTCCGGCGCCGATCTGTTGCGGCGCCTGCAGCGCGCCGGCACTGCGCGCATCCACCAGCGTCAGGTCGACAGCCGGGCCGCCGACCGACGTCAGGGTCTCTGCCGTCACCACTTCGGCACCCAGCGCGCGCAGCTGGCGTTGCGCCACCGTCTGCTGCTGCGGTGGCAGGCCGACCAGCAGAACGCGCAGGGTCGCGTCTGTCACGGTTTCGCTGGCGGCGTCTTCCGTGACCGCCGGCAGCGGCAGCTCGAACCAGAAGACCGAGCCCGCGCCGATGCGGCTGTCGACGCCGATGCGTCCGCCCATCATCCCGCAGAGCCGGTGGCAGATCGACAGGCCGAGGCCGGTGCCGCCGTATTTGCGCGCCGTGGATGAGTCTGCCTGCTCGAAGGGCCGGAACAGGCGCTGCATCTGCTCCGGCGTCAGGCCGATGCCGGTATCGCGGATCTCAAACCGCAGCCAGTCGTCTGTCGTTCCGGCGCCGGCACAGGGCATCACGGCCAGCGTCACCGCACCGTCATGGGTGAACTTCACCGCATTGCCGCCGAGATTGAGCAGCACCTGCCGCAGCCGCGTCGGATCGCCAATGCGGCGTCCGGCCAGCGCGGGATCGAAATCCACCACCAGCTCCAGCATCTTCTCGTCGGCGCGCGGCGCCAGCAGTTCGCCCACGCCATCCACGGTTTCGGCCAGGGAGAATTCCACCCGCTCGATATCGAGCCTGCCGGCCTCGATCTTGGAAAAGTCCAGGATATCGTTGATCACGGTGAGCAGCGCCTGCGCCGACTCGCGGATCACCCGCGCCATGCGATGCTGCTCGCCGTTCAGCGGCGTCAGTTCCAGCATCTCCGCCATCGACATCACGCCGTTCATCGGCGTGCGGATTTCGTGGCTCATGGTGGCGAGGAAATTGGATTTCGCCTGCGTCGCCGCTTCGGCCTGGTCGCGCGCCGCCACCAGTTCGCGTTCGGCCTTGCGTCGTGCGGCCATTTCCACGCGCAGCTTCACGGCATAGGCGATGATCGCGGCCGCAACGGCGGTGGCGAGCAGCAGCAGCAGCAGATTGCGCTGCAGATCCCGCCGCGCCGCCGCGGTGACGATCTCGATATCCTGCGCCAGATAGACATGCAGCGGCATCGCCGCGGCATGGCGCAGTTCGGCGCGGCCGAGGATATAGTCAGTCCCGGCGATGCCTGTGCGCTGCACGCGGCCGGCGGTGGGCGCAGCCGCGATCAGCGCGCGTTCGATGCGGCCCGGTTGCAGAAAACTCTGCAGCGCCGCGCCGACATCGCCGCGCGTCGCCTCAAGCGCCGCAGGCAGCTGCGGATGGCCGACCATGGCCCCGGCTGGATCGGTGGCGAAAACGATGCTGCCGGCGTATTTCGTGTCGCTCTGCGCCAGTGCGGCCTGGCGCTGGCGCAGGATGTCCGACAGCGTCTCGATCGTCATGTCGATGCCGAGCACGGCCCAGAGGCTGCCGTCGCGCCGGCGCAGCGCGCGTGCATGGGTCACGCCGAGTTTGCCGGTCGAGGCGAAGACATAGGGGGCGGTCCAGATCGCGCCGTTGCCGGCGACGGCATCGCGGTACCAGGGCCGCTGTCGCGGATCGTAGCCGTCCGGCGGCAGGTCGATGCCGTGCCAGTCGTGTTCGCCGCGCCGCATGAAAGACCAGCGGTTCTGCAGCCGCCCATCGGGCAGGCGCAGCAACTGCCGCCGCGTGCCCATCGCCGGATCGAGACCGGCGCCGGCCTGCGCCGTCACTTCAACAGGCACGAATTCCTGGCTGTGCAGGAAACTGCCGTCGGGAAAGCCGAGATAGATGCCGTTGATCTGCGGCAGATGCCGCACCGGATGGCCGGCCAGCGCGAAGAACAGCCGTTCCACATCCGCAAAGCTCAGTTCGTCCAGCCGCGCTTCGATCACCGCATCGGTGATGGCGGCGGCCGGCGTGAACAGCGCGTCGAAAGCGGCGCCGACCTCGGCGATCAGTTCGGTGAACTGCCCCTCGGCCTCGGTCGTCAGTCGCGCCTGCTGGCGCTGCTGCAGCAGCAGCGTCGCCAGCCCGCCCAGCAGCAGGACGGCTGCGACAGCCAGCATCGGCAGCAGCAGTCGGCGCAACGCAGTCCTCATTTGCCGCTCTCATTTTCTCCCATAGGTGGCAGGGTACGGCGTTGTCCGTATTTGGCGCAATACCAAACACGCCGCCGGTCGCCGTCAGGCCAGCGGCAGGATGCGGCCGCCGTTCAGCGCAGGCTGTCGAGCCAGGCCAGTGCGCTGGGAATGTCGGTAAAGGCCTGCACCGGGCCGGTGCGCGCCGAAAGTTCGCTGTAGGTCTCGAACATCCGCACCATGCTGCTGTCGGATTCCTGCCGCACGACGATGGCGTGCGGCGCGGCGGGATCGAAGGGATCCTGCATCACATGCATGCGCACATCGGCGGGCTGGATATTGGCGAAACTCGCCGCGCTGAAATCGACCAGCAAAGCATAGGCAGGATCGAAATCCGGCGCGCGGCGCAGTTCGGCCTGGTGCGTGCTGATGTCGGCGGCCGAGGGTGTGCCGGTGAAAGTCACCAGAACCAGGCGGCGGGCAGGGTCGATGCGGTAGCTGATCATGGGCGGGGTGGCGGGACAGGGTCAGTCGCGTCCGCCATTTCTGCATTCCATGCGCGCAAAGGCAATGCCGCAATGAAAAAGGCCCCGGATCGCTCCGGGGCCTTCTCAAATTCGGAGTGATCCGAACCGATTAGCGCGAGTAATACTCGACGACCATGTTCGGTTCCATCTTCACCGGATAGGGAACGTCAGCCAGCAGCGGCACGCGCTTGAAGGTGCCACGCAGCTTGTTCTCTTCGAATTCGATGTAGTCGGGCACGTCACGCTCGCCCGACTTCACGGATTCGAGCACGAAGGTGAAGTCCTTGGCAGCGCCGCGCACTTCGATCACGTCGCCGATCTTCACCTGGTAGCTCGGGACGGTGACGCGGCGGCCGTTCACGGCGATATGGCCATGGCTGACGAACTGGCGGGCGGCGAACACGGTGGCCACCACCTTCATGCGGTAGACCACGGCGTCGAGGCGACGCTCCAGCAGGCCGATCAGATTTTCCGAAGTGTCACCGCGACGGCGGTTGGCTTCGGCATAGGCGCGGCGGAACTGCTTCTCGGTGATGTTGCCGTAGTAGCCCTTCAGACGCTGCTTCGCCATGAGCTGGATGCCGTAGTCGGTCGGCTTCTTGCGCTTCTGGCCATGCTGGCCCGGCGGATATTCGCGCTTGTTGATCGGGCTCTTGGCGCGACCCCAGAGGTTTTCTCCGAGGCGGCGGTTAATCTTGTACTTGGATTCCTGACGCTTGCTCATTCTATGTGTAGTCCTGAATTCGGCGCACGGTCGGACGGCAGCCACGACGACCCGGTCCATGCAAGGAATGCCGATCCCTCCGGTGAGGAACCGGAGAGGGCGGGCGCATCATAGGGATAGCGGACCCTCCGTCAAGGCCATTGGCGGACCGGCACCCGGCAGGCACGGGACAGACAGCGGGCAGACGCCGGCCTTGGCTTTGTTCGCATAATGTTCTATAATGCGAGGGCTCAGGCCGGGCTGCTGCCGCGGAATGGCAGGACAGCCACCGGGGCGGCGAACCGCCACGAATGCTAGCGAACCGGTACGAGCACGGGCGAAGCAAAACGAACTCAAACGAACCCAAACGAACACCAACGAAGCCGAACGAACCGAAACGGACACAAACGAAGCGAAACGAAACACATCTGGCCGGGCGCGAATCCCCATCATCCTGACAGGAACTGGCAGTATGATGAGGCAGACTGTGGTTCCTCCGCTCCACACCGGGGCCTCCCAGACGGGTGAAAGACCATGTCCCGCGCCGAACGTCTGCTTGCCCTGATCCAGTGCCTGCGCCGCCACCGCCAGCCGGTCAGCGGCCAGAACCTCGCCACCGAACTCGGCATTTCGCTCCGCACGCTCTATCGCGACATCGCCAGCCTGCAGGCCCAGGGCGCCAGCATCGATGGCGAGCCCGGTGTCGGCTATGTGCTGCGGCCGGGCTTCATGCTGCCGCCGCTGATGTTTTCGGAAGAGGAGCTGGAGGCTCTGCTGCTCGGCTCGCGCTGGGTGGCCGAACGCGCCGACGCCCGTCTGGGCGCAGCGGCCCGCAACGCGATCGCCCGCATCGGCGCGGTGCTGCCGGTCGATCTGCGCGATGCGCTCGACAGCGACAGCCTCTTCATCGCCGGTGCGCCGAAGATCGCCGCCGGCGATGCCGAGCTGGCGACGATCCGCCAGCTGATCCGCAGCGAACACAAGATGCAGATGGCCTATCGCGACGAAACCGGCCGCGACAGCAATCGCGTTGTCTGGCCGTTTGCGCTCGCCTTCTTCGAGAGCGTGCGCATGGTGGTGGCCTGGTGCGAGCTGCGTCAGGCCTTCCGGCATTTCCGCACCGACCGCATCGTGACGCTCACGCCGATTGCGCAGCGCTATCCGAAACGCCGCGCCGCCCTGATGAAGGCCTGGCGCGAGGAAGAGGCCATCCACCGCGCCCAATGCGAGGCCGAAGCGGCGGCTGCCGTTGCGTCCCTGCCGGACGAGGATGAGGCGGCGGCATAGGGCTAGACTTTTGTCACGGCCGCGCTTCTATTCGGAAGATCATTCACGCGCGGAGCCGTCATGCAGTTGCATCTGTCCACCTGGGCCGAGGTCGAATCCTATCTGAAGCGTTCGACCGGCATCATCATCCCGATCGGCTCGACCGAGCAGCATGGTCCAAACGGTCTGGTCGGGACGGATGCGATCTGTGCCGAAGTCTTCGCCCGCGAGGTCGGCAAACATGCCGATGCCATGGTGGCGCCGACGCTCTCCGTCGGCATGGCGCAGCATCACTTGGCGTTTTCCGGCTCGATGACCTTGCGGCCCTCCACCATGATCGCGGTGATCCGCGACTGGGTGGCGTCGCTCAGCCGTCACGGCTTCGACCGCTTCTTCTTCCTCAACGGCCATGGCGGCAACATTGCCACCACCACGGCGGCGTTTTCGGAGATCTACGCGGAGGCCTCGCTCGCGCAGCCCGGCCACAACCTGCCGAGCGTGCGCTGCATGATCAAGAACTGGTGGGAAGCGCCGAGCGCCCGGCGGCTGTCGAACAGCCTCTTTCCTGGTGAAGAAGGGAGTCATGCCACACCCAGCGAGGTCAGCGTTACCTTCCATGCCTACCCCGAAGCGATCAAGCAGGCCGAGATGACGCCGCGCGTCGCGCCGCAGGGCGGGTTCACCGATGCCGCCGATTATCGCGGCCGCTTCCCCGATGGCCGCATCGGCTCGAATCCGGCGCTGGCCACGGCTGCGCATGGCAAGACCATCATGGACGCCGTCGTGCCGGAGCTGGCCGAAAGTTACAAGGCGTTCGTCTCTGCATGATTTGGGCTGCGTGATCGCAATAAACGGGAAGCGGGCGCGGGCCTGGCGCGTTAAATCAGGCGCATGACATCGCTCGCTTCCCGCATTGAGTCGCTGCCCTGGTCCGCCCTGATTGAAAGACTGGATCAACAGGGCTTCGCCACCACAGGTCCGCTTCTGACGGCGGATGACTGCACAGCACTCACGGCGCTGTATGACGACCCCGCGCCATGGCGCAACCGCGTGGTGATGGCGCGACACGGGTTCGGTCAGGGTGAATACCGCTATTTCAGCTATCCGCTGCCCGCCGCTGTGCAGACGTTGCGCGAAAACATCTATCCGCGGCTGGCGCCGCTCGCCAACCGCTGGCAGCAGGCGGACAAATTTCCGGCGCAGCATGCCGACTATATCGCGGCCTGCCATGCTGCCGGCCAGTCGCGGCCGACGCCTTTGCTGCTGCGCTACGGTCCAGGTGACTATAACCGGCTGCACCAGGATCTCTATGGCGAGATGGTGTTTCCGCTGCAGCTCACTGTGCTGCTCAGCGATCCGGCGGCGTTCAGCGGCGGCGACTTCGTGCTGGTGGAAAACAAGCCGCGCAGCCAGAGCCGCGCCGAAGTGGTGCGCTTAGCGCAGGGCGAAGCGGTGATCTTCGCGGTCAACCAGCGTCCGGTCAAAGGCACGCGCGGCACGTATCGCGTGGCGATGCGTCATGGCGTGTCCACTTTGCACAGCGGCAGCCGCCACACGCTCGGCGTGATCTTCCACGACGCGGGTTAGCTGCGGCACGGCCAGACATGCACCGACAGGGTCTGCTCGCGGCCATCGAGACGGCGGTCGCCGGCCGCGTCGAAGGCCGGCAGGGCCGGATCGTGCAGCCGGGCTTCCGTCAGCGCCGCATCCGACACCGCGATGCGGCAACCCAGTGTGCGCGTCAGCGTCTCCAGCCGGCTGGCGATATTGACGGTGTCGCCGACCACGGTGAATTCCAGCCGCTGCGCGCTGCCGACATTGGCCGCCACCACCGGGCCGTAATGCACGCCGACCGAGAGCCGCAGCGGCACATGGCCGCGTTGCTCGCGTTTGGCATTCCAGCGCTCCACCTCGCCCTGTAGCGCCACGGCGCAGCGCACGGCCCGCGCCGCCGCATCGGGCTGGCTGCGAATGCCGCCAAAGGTGGCGAGGAAACCGTCGCCGAGATATTTGTCGAGCGAGCCGCCATGGGCAAACACCACGCCGCTGCCGCGCTCGTGCAGGCTTTTCAGCAAGCGCACCACGCGATCCGGCGCCATATGCTCCGACAGGCCGGTGAAGCCGACGATATCGGCGAACAGCACGGCGACGTTGCGGTTGGCCGGCGCGCCGAAACTTTCAGCCGCCGCCGGATCCGACATGATCGCATCGGCCACGTCGGGCGCGACATAGCGGGCGAGGTCGGCGCGCGCGATCTCGGCGCGGGTGTGGCGCAGCAGCAGGGCGCGCGATCGCCAGACGGCGGCGGCCAGCACGGCGGTGGCGATGGCGGTCAGCACCACTTGGTTCAGCAGTTGGAAATAGCCGACATAGTAGGGATTGGTGATCAGTTGCAGCAGCGCCTGCGGCGAGGCGCCGATGTCCGGCGGGATCTGCAGCGTGTCGGGCCGCTGGTTCACCAGTACCACGCCCACCGTCCAGGTCAGGATCGACCACAGTCCGGTCCACACCACCTGCAGCGGCGAATAGGACAGCGCCGAGCCGACGATCAGCAACACCAGATAAAGGAGTTCCGGACCGCGCACGCGCATCTGGATCGGAAAGCCGTAATCCAGCCCACCCGGCGGCGGCAGGATCACCACCGCCGTCACCAGGATCGCATCCAGTATGACGAAGCCGAGACGGATCGGCACGGCATGGCGGTGCCGGCGCAGCAGATGCGGCACCCAGCCGAGCAGCAGGAACACGACGGCGACGCCGATATAGTAGAACTGCCGCTGGCCATCGATCGCCAGCAGCAGATAGGCCATCACCACGGCGACGGCGATCAGGCGCGCGCGGAAGGCGAACACCAGCCCGCGCTGTTCCTCGCCGGCAATGGCCTGGCCGAGCCGGCTGGCGAAACGGGAGGCGGCGTGATCGGCCTCGGCCATGGGGCATCCTTCTGTACGAAACGCGGCATCCTGCCGGATCGAAGTTTGCGCAATCTGTGACGGCGGCGGCAGTTTTCGCAATTGCAGCTGCGCCAACCGCCAACAAGATCGTGATCGCTGCATTGCACACGGCATGCAGTCGTTCGCGCAGCAACGAATCACGCATCACGAAAATACCGTATTCTGGTCACACGAGCTGCATGCTTGCCGGAGTATGGTGAGCGCCATAGATGAAGCGCAGGGCAGTTACGCAGCCCGCGCGACGGGATGGACCAAGTCGTTGTACACGCTGCGCCGGCATGCAACCGGGATGGCAGCGGAGAGGAAAGGAGGGGCCAATGGACGCACGCAGCACCGCCATTCATCTGATCGGTGGAACGGAAGTCTGCTGGCTTGCCGCCGAGCCCGCCCTCAGCGACATGCTGGCCGATCCCATGACGCAGCTGCTGATGCGGCGCGATGGCGTGCAGGAGGCGGAGATCCGCCGCCTGGCCCAGCGTCTGCGTCAGGCCGGCGCCCGCCGCCAGGCCGAAAACCGCGACAGCGCCGGGGTCGAAGCCGCGCTCTGACCGGCACGTACCAGGCTTCTAATGATTTAAGTCATTGACCGGGCAGGGTTAACAGTCTGCCTGGTCTTCTTATCCTGAAAATATGATAATAATTATCACTTGCATTATGGCCAGACGCCCGCTAGGCTCTGGTCATACCGGGCCGGTGGCAAGGCTGCGGGTCGGAGATCCTCGGGTTTCGACTGAAGAGGCAAGGCCATGTCTCGCAAAACGATGCGCCGCCAGACACCGCTCACCATGCTCGGTCAGGCCCTGCTCGGCCTGGCGGATGCCTGCCGCGATATCCGGGTCATCGCCCGGGCGGGATAGAATTTCGGAAGAGGTCGGCGGCAGCTCTCCCACCCTGTCTGCTGCCGATCTGCGGCCGGCGATGCGTCCCTCGCGCATCCCGGCCGCTTTATTTTTGATCAGGCCGCGACCACCCAGCCGTCGCTGTCCAGCTTCACGGCAAAGGGTTCGAGCGCCTTGGTCTTGCACGGGCCGATGAAGCACATGCCGTCGTGGATGGTGAACAGCGCGCCATGGGTGCCGCATTGCAGCGCGTCGCGCCGCAGGTTGAAGAACTTGTCGGGCTGCCAGTCGAGCGAGGTGCGCGCATGCGGGCATTCGTTGACATAGCCGAACACGCCGCCCATCCAGCGCACCACGAAACACTGAAAGCGCTCCTTGCCCTCGCCGAAGGAAAATCCCCTGGCGTCGGTCTCACCCAGTTCATCGAGGCGCAGCAGTCTGGTGCCGGGTGCGGGATGGTTGGGGCGGGTCATGATGCATCCAACCCAAACGGTGTCATGGCCGGGCTTGACCCGGCCATCCACGCCTTATTCCTTTTGCAGTGTACAACAAGCATCGTTGCAGAACCCGACCACGTGGATGGCCGGGTCAAGCCCGGCCATGACAATCTTTGTTACGCGCTCACACCACCCATTTTACAAATCAGCTTCCATGCAGCTGCATCGACGGGCTGCACCGAAAGCCGCGACTGTTTCAGCAAGGCCATGCCCTGCAGCTTTGGTTCGGCCTTGATCATCGCCAGCGTCACCGGGGTCTTGAGCGGCATCAAAGCTTTCACTGCCACCATGCCGAACCTGCCGGTCTCGTCGGTCGGATCGGGGTGATACAGCTTGGCGATCTCGACAATGCCGACGATCTGCTTCTCGTCCACCGAATGATAGAAGAAGGCGCGGTCGCCCAGCGCCATCGCCTTCATGTTGTTGGCGGCCTGGTAATTGCGCACGCCGTTCCAGGTCTCGACCTTCTTCTTGACCTGCTGGTCCCACGACCAGGCGGAAGGTTCGGATTTCATCAGCCAGTAGTTCATGTCATGCCTCGGTCCTGAAGGGTCTGGCGAGCAATGCCGCCAGCGTTTCGTCGATCGCTCTGGATTTATGCAGCACCGCATCTACTGCCGCGCAGATCGGCATGTCGACGCCATGCCGGCCGGCCAGCGCTTCGATGGCGCGGGCGGTGTGCACGCCTTCCGCCACGGTGCGTCGCGCGCCCATGATCTGCTGCAGGCTCTGGCCTTCGCCCAGTGCAATCCCGAGCGAGAGATTGCGTGACTGCGTGCCTGAACAGGTCAGCACCAGATCGCCCAGCCCCGACAGGCCCATCAGGGTTTCGCGTTTCGCGCCGAGCGCCAGACCGAGCCGCGACATCTCGGCCAGCCCGCGCGTGATCAGGGCGGCGCGCGCATTATCGCCGAGTTTGCGCCCGATCACGATGCCGCAGGCAATCGCCAGCACGTTCTTCACCGCGCCACCGATCTGCGCGCCGATCACGTCGTCCGACAGATACGGCCGGAAGGTTGGGCGACCGAGCCGCTGCACCAGCTTTGCGCCCAAAGCTGCATCTGCGCAGGCCAGCGTGCTGGCGGCCGGCAGACCGCGCGCGATTTCAGCAGCGAAGTTGGGCCCGCTTAAAATCGCCAGCGGCCGGCCAGGCAGCAACTCGGCCAGCACGTCGCTGGGCAGCAAACCGGTGTTGATTTCGATACCCTTGGCCGCAATCACGATGGGAGCAGCCAGCGGCAGCGCGTTGCGGATCGCATCGGCAAACGGGCGCAGGGTCTGCGCCGGCACTGCCAGCACCAGGGCGTCGCAGTCTTTTAACTCACTGAGATCGCCGGTCGCCTTGAGGTTTGCCGGCAGTTTCACATCGGGCAGATACAGCGGATTGGCATGGGAGGCATTGATGCTGCGCACCACATCGGCATTGCGTGCCCAGAGCACGGTATCGCCCTGTTCAGCAGAGAGCGCAGCCAATGCTGTGCCCCAGGCGCCGCCACCGATGACACCGATGCGCTTCACGCTTTCACTCCGGCGTAAGGCTTCGGTGCCGCGAGGCTGTCGAGCGGCCAGCGCGCGCGGGCCGGCGCTTCGAGATCGTCGACCATCCCGAGGCGAAACCGCTCCAGCCCGGCCCAGGCAATCATTGCGCCATTGTCGGTGCACAGCGCCATCGGCGGCGCGGTGAAGTGCATGCCGTGATCGGCAGCGAGATTGACGAGGCCGTCGCGCAACGCCTTGTTCGCCGCCACGCCACCGGCGACGACGAAATGTCGGTCTTTCGCGTCATGCGCCGCATCGAACAAGGCGATGGCATTCTTCGCGCGATCCAGAATGACCGCCATCACGGTGCGCTGGAAACTGGCGGCGAGATCGGCCTTGTCCTGTTCGCTGGGACTCTGCCCGCAGCTTTCCAGCGCCAGGCGCACGGCGGTCTTCAGGCCTGAGAAACTGAAATCGCAGCCCGGCTTGCCTTTCAGCGGCAGCGGCAGGTTGAAACGCGCGGCATTGCCCTGCTTTGCTATCCGCTCGATGGCCGGACCGCCGGGATAACCGAGGCCGAGCAGTTTTGCTGTCTTGTCGAAGGCTTCGCCGGCGGCGTCGTCAATCGTGGTGCCGAGCCGTGTGTAACGGCCGACGCCTTCGACGATCAGAAACTGGCAATGGCCGCCCGACACCAGCAGCAGCAGATACGGGAAGGGCACGTCGTCGCTGATCCGCACCGAGAGCGCATGGCCCTCCAGGTGATTGACGGCAATGAGCGGCTTGCCGGTCGCGTAAGATAAAGCCTTGGCCGTCATCAGCCCGACCATGACGCCGCCGATCAGGCCGGGCCCGGCGGTGGCGGCGATGGCATCCAGATCGGCCAGCTCCAGCCCGGCGTCGGACAGCGCTGCGGCCACCAGCCCGTCCAGATGCTCGATATGGGCGCGGGAGGCGATTTCGGGCACCACGCCGCCATAGGGCGCGTGTTCCCTCATCTGCGAGAACAGGCTATGACTGACGATGCGGCGCGACGGGTCGGCTGCATCCGTCACCACGGCGCAGGCGGTTTCGTCGCAACTGGTTTCGATGCCGAGCACGCGCATCGCAGATCGTCCGCTCCGTCAGAGATTTAGAGTGAGTAGGCCTTAACATTATGACGCCAAGCCAGCAAGTGAAGCCCGAAAAGCCCGTCCTGAATATCGGGACGCGCGGCTCGCCGCTGGCTTTGGCCCAGGCGCATGAAACCCGCGACCGTCTGCTCAAGGCGCATCCTGGCTTACGCGAGGACCAGATCGCCATCCGGGTGATCAAGACCACCGGCGACCAGATCCAGGATCGCGCGCTGGCCGAGGCTGGCGGCAAGGGGCTGTTCACCAAGGAGATCGAAGACGCGCTGCTGTCGGGCGAGATCGACCTGGCCGTGCATTCGATGAAGGACATGCCGACGGCGCTTCCTGCGGGCCTGATGATGGGCGCCTACCTGCCGCGTGAAGATGTGCGCGACGTCCTGCTGGCTTTGACGCCGATGAGCCTGGCCGAGATTCCGCAGGGCGCCACGGTGGGAACGGCATCCCTGCGCCGCAAAGCCTTCCTCCTGGCGCGCCGGCCCGACCTTTCCGTGGTCACCTTCCGCGGCAATGTGCAGACCCGCCTGCGCAAGCTGGCAGCCGGCGATGTCGCCGCGACATTTCTGGCCATGGCCGGACTCAATCGCCTGAAGATCGCACCGCCGGGCATGCGCGTGCTGCAGACGGATGAAATGCTGCCCGCCGTGGCGCAGGGCTGCATCGGCATCGAGTGCCGCGAGAATGATGCGCGTGTGCTGGACTATCTCAAGCCGCTCGACGATGCTGCAACACGCATGCGCGTCGAAGCCGAGCGCGCGCTGCTCGCCGTGCTGGATGGCTCCTGCCGCACGCCGATTGCCGCTCTGGCCGAACTCGATGGCGTCGGCCTGCGCCTGCGCGGCGCAATCGCAAGGCCTGATGGCACCGAGCTGATCGAGATCGAGCGCCGTGGCAATGCGCGCGACGGCGTGAAGATGGGCGAAGATGCCGGCGCAGAACTGAAACGCCGCATCGGCCCGGATTTCTTCAAAGAATAATGAACCTGCTGCTGACACGGCCCGAGGCGGAATCGCGCAGTCTGCGCGACAGGCTGCAGGCGATGGGGCACACCGTCGATACCGCACCGATGCTGGCGATCCGAAACAAGCATGATGCGGGCGACGAGCTGCGTGCCGCGTTGCAGGGCGTGACGGCCCTGCTGTTCACCTCGGCGAACGGCGTGCGCGCCTTCGCCGAGGCCAGCCCGCTGCGCGAGGTCATGGTTTATGCGGTCGGCCCGGCCAGCGCGCTGGCAGCAAAAGCAGCCGGCTTCGCCCGTGTCGAGGCAGCGGGCGGCGATGTCGATCTGCTGGCGGGGCTTGTGCGCGCCCGGCACTCCGGCGCGGCTGGAACGTTACTGCATGCAGCCGGCTCGGCCCGGGCCGGCGATCTGCAGGCCATGTTGCAACAGGATGGATATGACGTGCGCCGCGTGGTGCTCTACGATGCCGAAACGGCCATTGAACTGCCGCCCGCCGTCGTCGCGCGTTTCGCCGCGCAAGGCTATGACGGCGTGCTGCTTTTCTCTCCCCGCACGGCGGCCACTTTTGTTAACCTGGTGCAGGCTGCGGGCATCGCGGACGGCGCGGCGGTAGCCACGGCCTACTGTCTGAGCGACAATGTCGCGCGCGAAGCCGCCGTCCTGCCCTGGGCGGCGGTGACGGTGGCGCGGAGTCCGGGCGAGGCCGATCTGGTCGCGCTGCTGAAGTGACGGAGTGACGATGAGCGAAAAGCCAGCGCAGGAAAAAATCATCGACGCCGAGGTCGAGCCGCTGGGCAAGTCCGGCAACGGAACCGGCCGCAGCCTGCGCATCGCGCTCTACCTGCTGGCTGCCGTGGTGCTCTCGGTGGCGATTGCCGTGGGCTATCATCTCGCTGTCAGCGGCCGGCTCGACGACCTGCTTGGCCGGGTCTCCGGTTCGACGCCTACGCCGGAATCGCGGCCTGCCGAACCGGCGCCTGCGGTGGCTGTGCCATCCTCATCTTCGTCGTCGTCGTCGGCTCCGTTGGTGGTGCCGATGTCGCCGCGCGACGCCCGGCTCGACCAGCTCGAGAACCGCTTCGCCAGCCTGACGGCGAGCCTCGAACGCCTGCAGCAGCTGCCGGCGTCGAACGCCGCCGATCCGCAGAAGCTGCATGATCTGGAACAGCAGATCGTGGCGCTGCGCGCCGCGCTCGAAACCTCGGCTGCACAGCGCACGGCGTTGCAAAGTCAGGTCGCAGAATTGCAGGGCCGCATGACAGCGCTGAGCGAAGCGCGCCTTGCCTCTTTGCGCGAGCCTTTCGTGCAGCTGATCGGCTGGGCTGAGCTGCGCGAACATGCCCGCCGTGGCGAGGCTTTCGCGCGCGAAGCAACCGTGCTCGGCACCTATGCCGAAGCCCAGGGCGGCAACCTGAAGACTGCCTTCGCGGCCGTGCAGCCCTTTGCCGAACAGACAGTGCCGTCGGCTGCCGCGCTGGCGGCGCGGTTCGGCACGCTGGCGGAACAGAAGCGCGCCACGCCTGCGACTCCCGATGCAACGGCTGCGGCCGACAAGGCCTGGTGGCAGCGCGCCGTCGACAAGCTGAGCAGCCTGGTCAGCATCCGCCGCGCTGGTGCGCCCGATGCCGCCACGGTGGAAGGCCGGCTCGATCTGGCAGCCAGCGCACTGGCGCAGGGCGATCTGAAATCTGCCGTCGCCGAACTCGACGATCTGACGCTGACCGGTCCGCTGAACGACTGGCGCGATCAGGTGCAGGCGCGGCTGAAGCTGGATGCAGCCCTCGATGCTTATGGCGCCGCGCTGCGCGCGCATCTGACGGTACAGTGACATGCTGCGTCTCGTGCGTGGCGCGCTGGTTCTGATCGCGCTGATGGCGCTGGCGGGCTTTGCCGCCTGGATCGCCGACCAGCCCGGCCGCGTCGCCCTCACCTGGTTCGGCTGGCGCATCGAGGCGCCGGCACCGCTGCTGGCGCTCGGCCTGCTGCTGCTCGGCCTCGCCGCCTTCATGCTGACCTGGGCGCTGGCCTGGGCGGCAGCATTGCCGCAGCGCCGCCGGCTGAAACGCCAGCAGAAGGGCTACGCCAATTTCGCCGCCGGCATGGTGGCGGTCGCCGCGGGCGAAGCCGACCGCGCGCTCAGCCTGGCCGACAAGGCGCGCCGGCAACTCGACGATCCGGCATTGTCGCGCCTGCTGGTGGCACATGCCGCGCAGCTGAAAGGCGATGCCGCACTGGCGCATGAAGCTTACCTCGCGCTCAGCCAGGATCCCGGCACGGCGTTTCTCGGCACGCGCGGGCTGCTGGCCGATGCGCGTCGCGGCAACGACCGCGCCAGCGCATTTGAACAGGCGCAGCGCGCCTCGCGGCTCCGGCCGTCCTCGCCTTTCGCGGCTGAGGCCGAGCTGCAGCTGCTGGTCGAAGCGGCCGACTGGGACGGCGCGCGCAAACGTCTCGAGACCGCGCGCAAGAAGAAAGCTGTGACGCGCGAGGCGGCCAGCGCCTTGTCGGCGCGGCTCGATCTGGCCGAGGCGCAGGCAGCACTTGTGCGCGGCGACCCGCGCATGGCGCGGCAATGGGCCGAACGTGCGGCGAAAGTATTGCCGGACCATCCGGCGCCGCCGGTGCTGATGGCGCGCGCCGCCGACACCGCTGCGGCGCGCGAGGCCGCCGCCTTCCACCTCAGGCGGGCTTTTGCGCGGACGCCGTCAGAGGCTTTGGCTGAAGCCTGGCTGACGCTGCAGCGTGAGACGCCGGCCGAGAAACTGATGGGACGCGCGGAAGATTTCGTCGCCGAGCGCAAACCGGAAGTGGCGAGTCAGCTGCTGTTCGCGGCGGCAGCGTTGCAGATCCGCGATTTCACCGCGGCACGCGCCGCGCTCAACACGGCCGGACCTTCGGGTGGCGCCTGGGCGGCGCGGCTGCTGGCGAAGCTGGCGGAAGACAGCGAGGGCGACGCCACGGCCGCCGATCACTGGCACAGGCTCGCCGGTCAGCATGCACCGTGGCAATGCGGCCATTGCGGCACTGGTGCTGCCGACTGGTCGCTGCTCTGCGCCTCCTGCGGCAGTTTCGATACGCTCGATCCCACAAAGCTCGGCGAAGCTTTGCCGCTGGCGGCACCGCCGCGTCCGCTGCTGGAACGGAAAGCCTGACCGGCGTCTCAGTCAGTCGGCGTCTTTATCCATGCGCGGGAGTAAATCGTAAGGCAGCCTGAAGCCGGGCAATGCCGCGATGCGGTCCCACCAGGCCTTCACATGCGGCCAGGCGGTGATGTCGAACCTGGCTTCCGCCATATGCGCCACCACGCCGAAGACGGCGATGTCGGCGATGGTCGGTGCGGTGCCGACCAGGAACTGCTGGCCGTCCAGCAGGTCGTTCAGCACTTCCAGGCCCATCTCGGCCCATTTGCGGTGATAGTCCACCACGGCCTGATCGGGTTTGGCGAAACGCTCGAAGAAGCGCGAGCGGTTGATGCCGGGTTCGAGCCGGTCGCTTTCCCAGACCAGCCATTCGCGGATGCGCTGGCGGTCCCGATCGNNCCGTCATGCACGATGGCCGGCACCTGGCCGTAGCGGTTGATCTTGAGGAAGTCGGCGCTTTTATGCTGGCCCTTGGCCAGGTCGATATGGCGGTAGTCGAAACCCAGTCCGCAGAGCGCGAACATCAGCCCGACCTTGTAGGTCGGGGCGGAGAGGAAACTGCCGTAGAGCGTATAGGCGGCGGCCATGATGCGACTTTACCCCCGAAATCCTGTCCTGAACCCCAGCTTCGCCGCCCGGTTCCCGAGGCGGGGGCCAGAAACAACTCCTTGGCCCGCAGCGCTAATTTTGGCCGATCTTGCGGCTTGCCAAGCCGCCGGCCGGGCCGTATTTTCCGCGCGCGGTCCGGCTGGGTCAACTGGCTGGAAACGCATCTGACGGACGCCGTGCCGGCGTAGCTCAGCTGGTAGAGCAAGACTTTCGTAAAGTCGAGGTCGGGGGTTCGAGTCCCTCCGCCGGCACCATCCGCAAGGCAGCGATACCAGGCGTTTAGCTGCCCCGGTCGCACCGCCGCCTCGCCCCTGTAAATCACCTTCCGTCACTTCGCCGGCCGCGCGTAGCCTTCGGCCAGCACCGCCCGCACGCAGGCGACGACATCGGCGATGGCGAAGGGTTTCGAGATATAGGCGTCGGCACCGAGATTCCTGCCGATGCGCCGGTCGGCCTCGCCGCCCTTGGCCGACAGCATGATGATGCGCATGTCGTCATAGCGGCGGTTGGCACGCAGCGCACGGCAAATCTCGTACCCGTTTCCTTTCGGCATCATCAGGTCGAGCAGCACGACATCGGGGCGCTGCTGTTCGATGGCCGCCAGCGTCTGCTCGCCATCGGCGGCGGTGCGCACGTCGTGGCCTTCGCGCTGCATCAGGAAGCACAGCGCCTGCGCTATGTTGGCGTCGTCGTCAGCAATCAGC
>NZ_PEKV01000004.1:0-735 GCF_002796975.1 Ferrovibrio sp.
CTGGGTGGTGTCCAGGGCATTCAGGTTGGTGGTCGACAGCGCCTGCACCTGCGTGGTGTTCAGTGCCTTGACCTGCGTCGAGCTCAGCTCGCCGATGTCGGTGCTTTCCAGCGCACCGATCTGCGTCGTCGTCAGACCAGCGATCTGCGAGGTCGTCAGCGCCTGCGTCTGGGTGGTGTCCAGCGCATTCAGCGCCGTCGTGCTGACCGAGCGGAGCTGCGTCGTGTTCAGACCGCTGATCGCCGTGCTGCTCAGCGCGCCGAACTGCGTCTCATCCAGTGAGTCAACCTGGGTTGTGGTCAGGCCCTTGATCTGGGTCGTGGTGATCGCACCCAGCGCCGTCGTGCTCAGGGCATCGAGCTGTTCGGTGCTCAGCGCACCCAGGACGCTCGAGGTCAGTGCACTTACCTGAGTGGAGTCGAGTTCCGCAATCGCCGTGGTGCTGATCGACTGCACCTGCGTGGCATTCAGCGCACCCAGCTGCGTGGCGGTCAGCTCACCGATATCGGTGCTTTCCAGCGCGCCGATCTGCGTCGTCGTCAGACCCTTCAGCTGGGCCGCCGACAGAATCTGCACCTGCGTCGAGGTCAGGGCATTCAGGTCGGTCGTCTCAAGCTGGCCGATCTGCGTGGTGTTCAGGCCCTTGATCTGCGTCGTGGTCAGATCCGCGATGTCGGTCGTCTCAAGACCCTCGATCTGGGTCTGCGTCAGGGCCGCAATCTGCGAGGATGTCAG
>NZ_PEKV01000004.1:764-956 GCF_002796975.1 Ferrovibrio sp.
TGGGCGGTGCTCAGTGCCTTGACCTGCGTCGAGGACAGTTCGCCGATGTCGGTGCTTTCCAGCGCGCCGATCTGCGTCGTCGTCAGACCCGCGATCTGCGAGGTCGTCAGCGCCTGCGTCTGGGTCGTATCCAGCGCATTCAGCGCCGTCGTGCTGACCGAGCGGAGCTGCGTCGTGTTCAGACCGCTGATC
>NZ_PEKV01000004.1:987-82224 GCF_002796975.1 Ferrovibrio sp.
GTTCCGCAATCGCCGTGGTGCTGATCGACTGCACCTGCGTGGCATTCAGCGCACCCAGCTGCGAAGAAGTCAGTTCAACGATATCGGTGCTTTCCAGCGCGCCGATCTGCGTCGTCGTCAGACCCTTGATCTGGGCCGTCGAAAGAGCCTGCGACTGCGTCGAGGTCAGGGCATTCAGGTCGGTCGTCTCAAGCTGGCCGATCTGCGTGGTGTTCAGGCCCTTGATCTGCGTCGTGGTCAGATCCGCGATGTCGGTCGTCTCAAGACCCTCGATCTGGGTCTGCGTCAGAGCCGCAATCTGCGAGGATGTCAGCGCCTGCGCCTGGGTGGTGTCCAGGGCATTCAGGTTGGTGGTCGACAGCGCCCGCACCTGCGTGGTGTTCAGCGCCTTGACCTGCGTCGAGGACAGTTCGCCGATGTCGGTGCTTTCCAGCGCGCCGATCTGCGTCGTCGTCAGACCCGCGATCTGCGAGGACGCCAGCGCCTGCGTCTGGGTCGTGTCCAGAGCATTCAGTGCTGTCGTGGTGATGGCACCGACCTGCGACGAGGTCAGGCCCTTGATCGCCGTGCTGGTCAGGGCGCCGATCTGCGTCTCATCCAGCGAGCTCACCTGGGTCGTGGTCAGACCCTTCAACTGGGTACTGCCAAGGCCGCTGACCGCGGTCGAGGACAGCACATCGAGCTGCTCGGTGGTCAGCGCACCCAGCTGCGAAGAGGTGAGGCCGGCAGCCAGCGTGGAGGTCAGTTCAGTCAGCGCCGCGGTGCTGAGTGCCTTGAACTGTGTCGAGGACAGCGAACCCACCTGCGTCGATGACAGTTCGAGCAGATCCGTGCTTTCCAGCGCGCCAACCTGCGTCGTGGTCAGACCCTTCAGCTGCGCCGTCGACAGAACACCGACCTGCGTCGAGGTCAGGGCGTTCAGATCGGTCGTCTCAAGCGCACCGATCTGCGTCGAGGTCAGGGCCTTGATCTGCGTCGTGGTCAGATCCGCGATGTCGCTGCTTTCCAGCGCGCCGATCTGCGTCGTGGTCAGGCCAGCAATCTGCGCGGTGGTCAGCGCCTGCGTCTGGGTGGTGTCCAGGGCATTCAGGTTGGTGGTCGACAGCACCTTGATCTGCGTCGCGGTCAGCGCCGCGATCTGGGTCGTCGTGAAGTCGAGGATGTCAGTGCTTTCCAGCGCAGCGACCTGCGCCGTGGTCAGCCCCTTGATCTGGGTGGCAGTCAGAGCCCGCGTCTGGTCGGAATCCAGCGCAATCAGCGCCGTGGTGCTGATTGCGGCAACCTGCGACGAAGTCAAGACGCCGATAGCAGTGGTGGTCAGCGCGCCAATCTGGGTTTCATCCAGCAATTCGACCTGCGTCGACGTGAAACCCTTCACCTGGGTCGAACCCAGCGCATTGATGAAGGTCGAGGTCAGCGCATCCAGCTGATCCGTGCTCAAGCTCTGAATCGTGCTCGAAGCCAGGCCGGAGATCTGCGTGGTGGTCAGTTCACCGAGGGCGGTGGTGCTGATGGCGCCGAACTGGGTCGAATTCAGCGCACTGAGCTGCGTCGAGGTGAATTCAACGATATCGGCCGTTTCGATCGCAGCGATCTGCGTGGTGGTCAGCGACCGGATCTGCGTGGTGTTCAGCGCCTGGATCTGGGTTGTGTCCAGGGCGAGGAGATTGTCGGTGCTCAACGCACCAATCTGCGCCGAGGAGAGAACCGCAATCTGGCCCGCGTCGAGGCTTACCAACTGCGCCGATTCAAAGTAGCCGACCTGGGTCGCGGTGAGCGCTTTGACCTGCGTGGTCAGCAGCGCATCAACCTGCGTGGAGTCGAGCGCATCGATGCCAGTCTCGGAGAGCGCGGCGATCTGGGTCGATTTCAGCGACTGAATGTCAGTCGTTGTGAGATTCTGGATCGCGGTCGCAGTTAGATTGGCGATCTGCGCAGTCGAAAGAAAGCTAATACCAGACATGAGAAATCCTCCCCCAAAGCGCCTTAGCGCTAGCCGATGGTCGTGTATGCGATGCGACGAGTCTGGCGTGCTTCACGCCCGACTCGACAATGGAATAGGCTTGCGTACACGACATCGCCATTCCGGTGAGCCTCACACCAGAACGACGCAAAAATGCTGAAAACCGTGGAAATGCTATAGAAACGAGCGACTACGGCCCGGATAAAATCCGGTCCAATTAGCTCGTTCAGCAGGACGATTTGCCATCTAGGGGCGAATCTACGGCCTGGGGCCGCTTCGCGGTAGGTACCCATGGCTAGCGCTCACTTTCTGTAGCGTTTCGCAATAACTTTCTGTACGCGTGCCATAGGGCTAAATGAATTTCCTGGTTAACGCAAGGGGATTCTTGCACGCGACAGTTTCATAGTCCTGTAATCAAAAGCAGGGAGGGGTATTTCTGAAAACAGCGGTTTTCCATATTTGCAGCCCGGACGAGACGAATCGGCCTCATCCTCTGTAGCTAAATAACATTTTAAAAACAGTGGGTTATGGGTAGTGCCGAGGGGCGATTTTCAGTCACAGATTTGTCGCAGCGCGAGACAGTCGCACAACCAAAAAGCGACTCCCCCATCATAAAGATAGGAATATTAACCTGCAATTTTTCGTGAGAATCTCTCAGACGACCGAGCGGAAATAGGCGATCGTTTCCTTCAAACCGTCTTCCAGCTTCACCTTCGGCTCCCATCCGAGCGCCTGTTTAGCCTTCGAGATGTCTGGCTGGCGCTGTTTGGGGTCATCTGACGGGAGCGGTTCGAAAATCAGCTTCGACGACGAGCCCGTCAGCTTCAGGACCAGTTCGGCCAGTTCGAGCATCGTGAATTCGACCGGATTACCCAGGTTGATCGGACCGGTCACTTCCGGCCCGGTCGCCATCAGACGCACGAAACCGTCGATCAGATCGCTCACATAGCAGAACGAGCGCGTCTGCGTGCCTTTCCCGTAAATGGTGATGTCCCTGCCCTTCAGCGCCTGCACGATAAAATTCGACACCACGCGGCCGTCGTTGGGATGCATGCGGGGACCGTAGGTATTGAAGATGCGGCCAACCTTGATCTTCAACTTATGCTGGCGGTGGTAATCGAAGAACAGCGTTTCAGCGCAGCGCTTGCCTTCGTCGTAGCACGAGCGCAGGCCAATCGGATTGACATGGCCCCAGTATTCTTCGGTCTGCGGGTGAATTTGCGGATCGCCATACACTTCCGACGTCGAAGCCTGGAAAATCGTGGCGCGCACACGCTTGGCAAGACCGAGCATGTTGATCGCACCATGCACACTGGTCTTGGTGGTCTGCACCGGATCGTGCTGATAGTGGACCGGCGATGCAGGGCAAGCCAGATTGTAGATCTGATCGACCTCCACATAGAGCGGGAAGGTCACGTCATGCCGCATGATCTCGAAACGCGGATGCTCCAGCAGCGCCTCAACATTGGTGCGGCGTCCGGTGAAGTAGTTGTCGACGCAGAGGACGTCCATCCCCTCGCCGATCAGGCGCTCGCACAGATGTGAGCCTAAGAAGCCTGCACCACCGGTGATGAGAACCCGTCCTGAATCACGCATTCCGTCCCCCTGGAACCCATGCCGTCACAGCGGCGATTCGCAAAGCTACCGGGGCAGTTAAGTCCGCACAAGCGCTGATATGATTCCGGCAACAGCGGAGCGGAACCGAATCGGACAAGCTCAATCCGCGGCCTGCATACGGGTATCGGACCGCATGACATTCCGGCCATCCTGCTTCGCGTTATAGAGCGCGGCATCGGCACGCCCAATGAAAGTGTCGGCATCGTCATCCGCGCGCAGGACCGCGAGTCCCACACTCACCGTGACGGGAATGGCATTGCCATTGAAGGTGAATGCAGCATTTTCGACGGTCTGCCGGATGGTTTCGCCCAGTCGCTCGGCGTTGAACAGGTCGCAGTTGCGCAGCACGACCAGGAATTCATCGCCGCCCCAGCGGCAGATCAAATCGGATGAACGCAGGCTGGCACGGATGGCATTGGCGATGCCGACCAATACGCGATCGCCGGCAAGATGACCGGCCTCATCGTTGATCGGTTTGAAATGGTCCGCATCGACCATCACCACAGACAGCGGCTGATTGAGGCGCCGCGCATCACGCAGCGCCTGATCGATCAGAATATCATAGGCATGACGGCTGGCGAGACCGGTAAGCTTGTCGGTCGTCGCCATCGCTTCCAGCCGGCGCTGATAGCGGCCGATGGAGAACCATGTCGCCAGCAGCACCAGCACGGTGATGACGACGCAAATGAACAAATTGACGTAAAGCGCGCGCCTGATCTGCGCGATATCGCGGTCGGCTTCCTTTTCGACCAGCAGATACCAGCCAAGATCAGGAATGAAGCGCACGTTGAGAAAACGCGTGCTGCCGCGGTAATCGTATTCCAAAGTCCGCGTCTCCTGACGTGACCATTTCCGATGCAAATCGCCAAGATTTCCACGCTGCCCGATCTCATCTTCAGGCACCGAATTGTCTGCCCCCACCAGGACAATTTGCCCCTGCTCGTTGGCAAAATAAACCGTGCGCCCGAAGCGGCTTTGATAATCGTCGATCAAGGTACGCACGGCATTTACAGTGAGACCGATGCCCGCCGCACCGAGGAAATTCCCGGAATAGTCCATGACGCGATAATTGATGAAGATCGTCATGGCATCCTGATTGGCGAGATCGGGATCGACATTGATTTCATATGGCGGCTTCATGTCGCGCACGCGGAAATACCATTCATCGCGCGGCTCTTTTTCGTCGACATGTTTCAGAATGCCATCGGCGTGATAATAAATATGCGTGCGATCGGAAATGAAGAAGCTGGTGAAGGCGTTGTAACGTTCCTTGATCGCATTCAGATACGACGTGATGCGATCGGGATTTTTCTCTCCGTCGATCACCCAGTCGCGCAGAAACGTATCGGTGGCCATCACCGATGAAATGACGATCGGCTGGATGAGATCTTTCTGAATCTCGGAATAGATATTGTCGGAGGTCAGTGGCAGTTCGGTCTCGATCACCGCATCGCGCAGCGACTGGCGCGACACGAAGTAACTCGCCAGCGATGTCGCCAGAAAGCCGACCAGCAGCAGCAACGTCACCGTTGCCACCAGCACCCGCTTGTCACCCAGGACAAACCTCATCAAGACACCAGCTTCGAACTGAACCCCTGCACCACAGATACCCGTTGCACGGGTACCCCGTACAGAGGTCGGACCGGGAAATTTGGCGCCGCCACAAGGCGCCGAACCCCGGCTCCCGACCGGAATCTCAGAAGAAGCTCAGTACGAACCGCAAACAGACTGTCGCGAGGAACAACCCGAAGAGAATTTCGAGCTTCCGCTTGGGCAGCGAATGCGCCAACCGCGCGCCGATCGGCGCGGTCCAGATGCTGGTCGGCACGAAGAGAATAAAGCCGATCAGCGAGACATAACCCAGCGCAAGCGGCAATTGCAGGACCGCGACGTCCGGAAATTCCGCGGCTTTCGGCCACCCAGCATACATATAACCGATCGCCCCGGGGATGGAGATCAGCACACCCAGGCCGGAGGACGTCGCGACCGCCTGATGGATCGGCCGGCCATAGAAGGTCATGAACAGGCTGGAAAGCTGGCCGCCGCCAATGCCCATGAGGGCCGACAGCACGCCAATCACCAGGCCAAACAGCCGCATCACCAAGTTCCCCGGGATGTCGTCGGCCAGCTTCCAGCTGTCCTTGCCGAGCAGCAGGCGGAAAGCCGACAAACCGGCGACGACGACAAACACGGTCTTGAACACATCGGCCGGGGCGTAGCGTGCAATGACGCCGCCGCCCAGCACACCGATGACCACCGGTACGGCCCAGAGCTTCACGATCGACATGTCGACCATGCCTTTGGCGCGGTGCGCGTTGAACGAACGGATCGAGGTGGGAATGATCACGGCCAGCGAGGTGCCGACGCAGAGCGGCATCCGCACCTCTTCCGGCACGCCCAGCATGGCGAACAGTTCGTAGAGCACCGGCACGATGACCGCGCCGCCGCCCACACCAAAAACACCGGCGAGAACGCCGGTCACGGCACCAGCCGCGAGCAGGGCGGCGGCAAGCAGGGCCAACTCGGTATAGGGAATGCCAAGGATCATAAGAAAGACTCGACTGGGAAAACGGGTCCGGATTGTCCGCCTAAGCGAGGGCGCGAGGCAACAGCGGGTAACCAGAAATCCGCAAGGAATATACGATTTATGGCTTCGATTGGTACATTGGTTCGGCGAAGGCCAGAACCGACTGCATAAAAATCAGATATCATTCTTCTGCAGGTCGCCGTATGCGACGCAGATCATGAACTGCTCGATGCTGTCGGGCCGGTTGAGCGACACCGGCACTACCACCGACTCAACCGCCATATAGCCGCGATCGACATATGCCATCGTGCCGTGCACGCGCAAAGGCCGTCGGTGCTGCAGCACCCACTGATGTGCCCGATGATGGCCATACTGCGTGGCCTCGGAGTAGATTTCGTCAAACCACTTGCCGGTCGTATCGCGTCCGGCATGAGCGACCACTTCGGTACCGACCAGGCGATTGCGATAGCGCTGCTGCGTTTCGTCCATTTCGACGATCAGTAGATAAGGCAGAAATTCGACCAGGCTTTCCGGCGCGAAGACCTGGCGCGGTGGGATAGTCAGGCCGGCAGGGATACGCGCCCGCCAGGTAGCAGCAAACGCACGCGGTCGCGCTGACCAGAAATTCAGTTCGGGATCACTGACGAAAGGCTTGTCACCGTCTCGCCGGCGCGGATCCTGTGCCGGTCCCATTGAAGGCGGTCTCATATCTGTTTGTGGCAGAATGGCACGGCCACAGGATGACGCACGCATTAAAATTCAGCCATGCGTAACCGCAGGCTGCTGAACCGGTCCGGATTGTAGGAGAAAGGTGATGATGCGCCGGCGGGCCACTGCATCCCGCTTTGCGGACGGCGATCATCGTTAGTCTCAACGACCAGAACTGAAGATAATCACCATTACCGTTAATTCAAGGTTACTAAGCGCACAGCGAATAAATTTCACAATATTGCCGCATTTGGCCTTTGCCGACGCTACAGGTGGTATGCCGCTGCCAGTGACTGGCGCGCTTTACTTCGCCAAGCCGAACACTTCGCGCATTTCGGCTACGCCGCGCAATACATGTCGGCCGAGGGAGACCAGTCCGGCGTCACTGCCGATGAGGCGCACGAAGCTTTCCGAGGCCACCAGATTGCAGTCGAGCGCGCCGCACAGATTTTCCAGCCGTGCCGCTTCATTCACTGTGGGACCGATGAGCGTGAAATCGAGCCGCGCACCGGTGCCGACATTGCCATACATCACCAGGCCTTCATGCAGTGCGATATCGAGCGCCAGCACCGGCAGGCCGACGGCCGCGCGCTCGGCATTCAGCGCTGCCACCGCATCGAGCGCATCGCGGGCGGCTTTCAGTGCCGCCGTGCCGACATCCCTGCCCGCCCGCCGCCCATCGAGCTGGAAGCTGGCCAGCAGACCATCGCCAAGGAATTTCAATACCTGCCCGCCACCAACCTCAATGGCTGGGCCGAGACAGTCGAAATAGGCATTCAGTGTTTCGACCAGGGGCTCGATCGCCAGCCGATCGGCCAGCGCGGTGAAGCCGCGAAGATCGGCATAAAGGATGACCGCTTCCACGCGTTCTGCCTGGCCGCGCCGGATCACACCATTCAGCACGCGATGCGCCGCATCGCCGCCGATATAGGCCGCCGTCAGGTCGCGGCTCATCTGCGTCAGCGTCGCTGCCTTGACCGCCAGCGCCAGCAGCGGCACCAGACGGCGCAGGCGCGTCAACTGGTCGTCAGTGAAGCCGCCAGCCTGCGCCGTGGTGAAGGAACTGATCATACCGATACCGGCATAGCGATCTGTAATGTGACGGCTGTCCTCGAAGGTCCAGCCGAAGCTATGCGCCATGGCACACCAGTCGGTCAGGCCCTGATCGGCGAATTCACGCAGCACCGAAAAATCGTAGACCGCCTTGTCGCCAACCAGAAGGCGACGCATCTCCTGCACGTCGTTACTGAGCATGTGCCGCAGCGGACTGGCGACCCAGGCTTCCGGCTCGTCATTGGGGTCGCGGTGCGGCATGGCGTCGTTGCCGACCAGCCCGCCATCGCGCATCCAGGTATAGCCACGCGCTCGCAACAGCGGATGCAGCGTCGCCATGCCGACGAAAACCCGCTGCAGCGGAATCCCCGCCTCCACCGATCTGGCGCAGAAATCGGTGATCAGGACATCGGAAGATACGTCCTCCAGCCCGGCTTTGATCAACCACATCGCCACCGGCACGTCGCTGGCCGGCATCATCTCGGTATTGGGAATCATCATGCCCTCAGCCTATACGACTACGCCGCCAATTTCCTGTGACGGCGGTCGTTTTTTACGCGGCAGCGGATCGCTCCGGCGGCCCGGCAGTTTCGTCAGCGCGCGGATCCAGGTCGGGCCGCACCGGCGCGGTGGCCGGCATCGGTACGAAATCGGCCTTCTGTTCCTGCGGCGGCGCGGCGCGCTGGCGCATGCGATGAAGCGTGAAGACCGTCATCGTGGCATGAACGATTGCGGTGAAGCCGAACAGGCCGAGCGGCCCGAAACGATCCATGGCGATGCCGCCGATCACCGGGCCGACCACGGATCCGGCCCCGTTGATCAGCAGCAAGCCGCCGGCAATGGCGACGAAATCGACACCCTTCGCCATATCATTGGCATGGGCGGAGCTGAGGGCATAAAGCGGAAACGAGAAGACCCCGAACAGGAAGGCTGCGCCGATCATCAGTGCCGGCATCGCAAAGCCGGTGAAGATCAACAGCAGTGCCGCGCCGCAGGCCAGCCCGCAGGCAATCAGAATGGTCTTGCGACGATCCATGCGATCGGAAAGTCGGCCGAAGGGCCATTGCGACAACGCGCCGCCAACCACGGTGGCGCTCATGAACCAGGCGATCTGCGGCACGGTCAGCCCCATCTGCGAGGCAAAAGCCGGCGCCATACCCCAGAAGGCACCATTGGCCAGCCCCACCGTCAGCACGCCAGCCACGCCGACGGGTGACACGCGGTACAGATTACGCAACGAAAGCCGCGCCGAAGAGATCGGCGCCGGCTGCGGCGAACGGGTCAACGCCACCGGCACGGCGGCAAGCGAGACGAGGATGGAGGCCAGGCTGAAAAGATGGAACCGCAGTGGGTCGTCAGCCAGCATGAGCATCTGCCCGAGCGTGATGACGGAGAAATTCACCGTCGTGTAGGTGGTGAAGATCATACCGCGATTTTCCGGTGCGGCGCGTTCGTTCAGCCAACTTTCGATGATCAGGTATAACCCTGCCAGGCACATGCCGGTCATCGCGCGCAGCAGCCACCAGGACGGGCCACCGACGGCGATGGCATGCAGCAGCGGTACAACCGATGCCACTGCCACCATGGCGGTGAACAGCCGGATATGACCGACGCGGAGGATCAGCTTCGGCGTCAGGACGCAACCGGCAACGAAGCCGATGTAGTAGGCCGAGCCCATCACGCCGATCGACAGCGCGCCGAAATTCTCCAGATTGGCCCGCACCGGCAGCAAGGTGCCCTGCAGGCCATTGCCGGTCAGCAGCAGTGCAACACTGAGGAGAAGCGCGCCGACCGGCGCGAGGGTGGCGATCATACAGAACTCATCCCGAAGTCCGGCCCGGCGCGATCCGATCGCCGCAGCGCATAGTACGATATTTCAATCTCATGCGGAGCATTGCCCAGGAATGCGGCAGGCCCGTGGCGATAGACATCAGAATACCTGCGAGAGTGAATATACTGCATTTTCCGGCGCAGCCGTATCTTCGGTGAAGCCAAGATCAGTGCACGCGTGGCGACAGGCACCAGCGCAAGGCTCGCGTTCAGTCGGTATCAAGGAAGATGGCAAGCGCTGTCGGTGTCACCCCGGCTTCGGCCGCTAGCCTGCGCGCAAGCTCGGCCGCAGCACCGCGCAACTTGCCTGGCGGGCGATCAAGCCAGTAGGACACTGAATTGCGCGCAATCCGCGGATCGACCTGCACGACGCGGCCGGCATCCAGATCGCGTTGCGCCAGCGGGGGCCGCGCCAGCGCGATACCCAGTCCGCAGGCGGCAGCATCCAGCACCAGGCTGTAATCCTCGAAGCGACGGTCATGCACCGCCGGACGATAATCCAGCCCCTGCTCCGCGAACCAGGCGCGCCAGCCGGTTGCGCTGGAATCATGGAGCAGCGGATAGCCCAGCAAACGCTTAGGGTCGCCGTTGCCGATCTTCTTCGCCAGTTCAGGTGACGCGACCGGAAAACACCATTCATCGAACAGCTGCAGCGACACCCGCCCCGGCACCTCGCCGCGCCCGCAGCGCAGGGCAAGGTCGATGCCTTCATCCTCCAGATCGATCTGGCGGTGATCGACGCTGAACAGGATGCGCAGGTCGCCGCCTTCCAGTTTGGACAGACGCGGCATGAGCCAGCGGCTGCTGACCGACGGCAGTGCGCTCAGCCGCACCACCGAGCTGCCGCGCGGCTCGGTCCAGCGGTCGGAGTAAGCGCCGATCAGCGCGAAGGCCTCACGAGTGGAGACATAGAGCCGGTCGCCGTCGGGGGTAAGCTTCACGCCGCGCGCCGCGCGCAGGAACAGCTTCAGCCCCAGCCAGCGCTCCAGCTTCGCCACCTGCCGGCTGATCGCGCCATGGGTGAGGTTCAGCACCTCGGCGGCGGCGGAAAAGCTGCCCAGCCGGGCGGCGGCCTCGAAGGCGCGCAGCGTATCGAGGGGCGGTAGTGTGCTGGGCAAGCTGTGATCCATATGCACAGCTGACCCATTATCTGTTCGATAGTCAATCAGTTTGCCTCGGCCCATTCTCAGGGCCGGTATCCACTGCGGCTGTTCGGTAAGCGAGGTATCTCTGTTGTGGTTTATAGCGAATTATGCTATTATTCCTATAATAAAGAACATATGTTCGCATGCAATGCTATGCGCACAGATGCGGCTTTGGCCGGACTCTCGCCGCTCTTGGACATTGTGAATAGCAAAATCAAGGGCTTGGCACACAGAACCAAGGACTTAACCGGGATTCAATGGGACGAAACGGGACAGAACTGGACGAAACGGGACGAAACAGGATGAAACGGGACGGAACTGGCCTCGAATGGGACGGAACTGGCTCCGCACGGGATGAAACTGGCTCACTGAAATCCAAGGAACCTTCAACATGACCACCGCTTGTGCAGCCCTGCCAACTCAGTCCAAGCCCGCCCCGGCCGGATCGATCCCGGTCCGGCCAGACACCAGACTTGGTACCACCACCCTGATCCTGGTGACGATCACCGTGCTGGGCTGGGCCTCCGCCTTCCCCGCCATCCGGCTCGGCCTGACCGGCTTCGGGGCGCTCGAACTCGGCGCGTTGCGCTTCGGCATCGCTGCCGTGCCGGCCGCGCTCTTCCTGGCGATCACCCGGCCGGCCCTGCCCGGCTGGCGCGACGCCTGGCGCTTCGCCTTCGGCGGCGTGGTCTTCGTCGCGCTCTATACCGCGCTGCTCAATCTGGGCCAGCGCACGGTGCCTGCTGCTGCCGCCAGCTTCATCATCAACGTCAATCCGATCCTGACTGCGCTGCTGGCGATGGCGTTCCTGAACGAGCGTTTTGGTCTCTACGCCTGGCTTGGCACGGCGCTGTCCTTCCTTGGCGTCGGCTTCATCGCGGTGGGCAAGCTCGGTGGTTTTGAATTCGACAGCGGCATCCTGCTGGTGTTGGGCGCCACCTTCTGCACGGCGATCAACAGCATCGTGCAGAAGCCGCTCTTCGCCCGCCACAAGCCCTTGACCGTGGCTGCCTGGAATATCGTGATCGGCGCGCTGATGCTGTCACCCGTGCTGGCGGACGGCATCGCACAGATGCAGGCGGCCTCGACGGACGCGATCTTCGCTGCCGTGTATCTCGCCGCCATCCCGAGCTTCGTGGTCTATGGCACCTGGGCAATGGTGCTGGCCCGCATGCCGGCGTCGCGCGCCACCAACATGCTCTACGCCGTGCCGCCGGTGGCGACCTTGATCGGCTGGCTCTGGCTCAGCGAACTGCCGACCACGCTCGGCCTGATCGGCGGCGCGCTGGCGCTCGGCGGCGTAGTGCTGGTGAATGTGAAGCGGTGATACTTTTTCATTGTCACCCGCGGACTTGATCCGCGGGTCCCATTTAATGGGATGCCCGGGTCAAGCCCGGGCATGACGGCTTAGATTGGAAGTTCACCGATCCGAGTGATGCGCCTTGGCGGCCTGCCCGGCCTCGCGGATCTGGGCCAGCGTCTGGCGCGGCGTGAGCGCTTCCGCGTCGAGTTTGATCTCGATGATCGCCGGCTTGCCGCTCTTCTGTGCGCGTTCGAAGGCAGCCGCGAAATCTTCCGTCCGCTCGACCGTCTCGCCATGGCCGCCGAAGGCGCGCGCGTAAGCCGCGAAATCGGGATTGCGCAGTTCGGTGCCGCTGATGCGGGCGGGATATTCGCGCTCCTGATGCATGCGGATGGTGCCATACATGCCATTGTTCACGACAATCGCGATGATGTTGGCGCCATACTGGAGCGCGGTGGCGAATTCCTGACCGGTCATCAGGAAGCAACCATCACCGGCGAAAGCGATCACCGTGCGCTGCGGATTGACCAGCTTGGCCGCCACTGCCGCCGGCAGACCATAGCCCATCGAACCGGAGGTCGGGGCGAGCTGGTTGCTGTGGCGGCGATAACGATGGAAGCGATGTACCCAGGTGGCGTAGTTGCCGGCACCGTTGCAGAAGACCGCATCGGCCGGCAGCGTGTCGTCGAGCCACTTCATGATCTGCGACATCTGGACATCGCCCGGCGAGATCACCGGCTGCTGCCAGGCCTCGTAGTCGGCGCGCGACTGTTTCGTGGCCGCGGCCCAGGTCTTGCCATCCAGCGGACCCATCTTGGTCAGCGCGGCGGCGAAAGCCGCGTTGCTGGCATGAATGGGAAGATCGGCGGAATAGACGCGGTTGAGTTCTTCGGCGCCAGCATGCACATGCACGATCTTCTGGCTTGGCACCGGAATGCCCAGCATGGTGTAGCCGCCGGTCGCCATCTCGCCCATCTTCGAGCCCATCACCAGCAGCAGGTCGGCCTCCTTGACGCGTGCCTGCAGCTTGGGATTGATGCCGATACCGACATCGCCGACATAATTCGGCCAGTCGTTGTCGAGGTAATCCTGGCGGCGGAACACCGCACCGACGGAAATATCAGACGCGCCGGCCCAGGCCTGCACCTGCTCGCGCACGCGCTCGCTCCAGCCGCTGCCGCCCACAATCATGAAAGGCTTCTTCGCGTCCTGCAGCATGGCCTTCAGTTGCGCCATCTGCTCCATTGAGGGATGCGCCTCGGCCGGAATGATTGCGCGACCATCAGGCACATCGGCAATGTCGGTCAGCATGTCTTCCGGCAGCGCCAGCACGACCGGGCCACGCCGGCCCGACATCGCCACGCTGAAAGCGCGGCTGATGAATTCAGGGATGCGCGCGGCATCGTCGATCTGCGCCACCCACTTGGCCATCTGGCCGAACATGCGGCGGTAGTCGACTTCCTGGAAGGCTTCGCGCTCGATCATGTCGCGGCCGACCTGACCGATGAACAGGATCATCGGCGTCGAATCCTGGTAGGCAACATGTACGCCGGCCGAAGCATTGGTTGCGCCTGGGCCGCGCGTCACCATGCAGATGCCGGGGCGGCCGGTGGTCTTTCCATAGGCGTCCGCCATCATGGCAGCGCCGCCTTCCTGACGGCAGATCACGAACTTCATGTGGTTGGTGTGATCGTGCATCGCATCCAGCACGGCAAGGAAACTCTCGCCCGGCACACCGAAGGCCATGTCGACGCCATGCAGGCGCAACTGCTCGACCAGGATCTGACCACCACTACGTTTCATAACCAGAACTCTCTGCCGGATGGATTAGCGCTTGAACTTGAAGAAGCTGGCCGGGGTCATCAACTGGGTCTGCTGGCCAACCAGATAACCGGCCTCGGCGCTGGCTTTCAGAAACGCCTGCCAGTCCGGGTCGGCCTGCATGCCGGCGCGCTTGGTTTCGCGATCGGCGGCGCTCTCGTAGGCCCAGATGTGGATATAGGTGTTGATCGGCCCGGTCTCGGTGACCAGGAAAGCGACCGGCTGACCGAGGTGGCGTGTCTGCGGTGTGAAGCCGAGCTTCTCGTAGAGTTCGAGCTGCAGCTTGATGGTGCCGGGACGGCAGGAATAGGTGCGGACGTCGAACAGCATTTGCGGGATTTCCTCTGCGTGAGGCAAAGGACACTAGGCAAGCCGGCACGGCCCCGCAAGCTTGTACCAATGAATAACAAGCCCAAAAGGATCACCGGTCGCCGGCTGATGCGCTCGGGGCATGTCATCATGCCGAAAGCGGCGTTCCGAGCGGCGTTTCGCACTGCACTGCCTTGTTTGCCCGCCAGAATCCCGTCATAAGCGGAAGGATAAATTCCCGGGAGGAAAGCATGCAGATTGCCGCGCGGATGTCGCGTCTGGGTTCGGAAAGCGCCTTCGAGGTTCTGGCGCGCGCCAAGGCGCTGGAAGCGCAGGGCAAGAGCATCATCAACCTTGGCATTGGCCAGCCCGATTTTCCCACCCCGCCGCATGTCGTCGAGGCCGCGATCAAGGCGCTGCGCGATGGTCATCACGGCTATACGCCGGCTAACGGCATCCTCCCATTGCGCGAAGCCGTCTGCGCCGAGATCGCCGGCCGATATAAAGTGAATGTCTCGCCTGATCGCATCGTGATCGTGCCAGGTGGCAAGGTGACGATGGCCACCGCCATCGAGATGTTCGGCGAACCCGGCGCCGAGATCATGTATCCGGATCCCGGCTTCCCGATCTATGAAAGCCTGGTCAACTACACCGGCGCGAAACTGGCCGGCTATCCGCTGCTGGAAAAGAACGGCTTCGCCTTCCGCGCCGATGACCTGCTGGCGCGCATCACGCCGCAGACGCGCCTGCTGATCGTCAACTCGCCCGCCAATCCGACCGGTGGCGTCGCGCCGGCCTCGGAAGTGAAGAAGCTGGTCGAGGGTTTGCAGCGCTTCCCGCATGTCACCATCATGGCCGACGAGATCTATTCGCGCCTGGTGCTGGACGGCGACGGCGCCTACGCCAGTTTCATTCCCTATCTCGATCAGCTGGCCGACCGGCTGATCATCCTGGAAGGCTGGTCGAAGACCTATGCGATGACCGGCTGGCGGCTGGGCTGGGGCCTGTGGCCGGCGCGGCTGGCCGAACTGGCCACCAAGCTGGCGATCAACACCCATTCCTGCGTGAATGCGCCGACCCAGTTTGCCGGCATCGCCGCGCTGACGGGGCCGCAAGACGCCGTCGAGGAGATGCGCCAGGCCTTCCGCCGCCGCCGCGATCTGTGCGTCGCCGGACTGAACAAGATCCCCGGCCTCTCCTGCATCAAGCCCGAGGGCGCCTTCTATGCCTTCCCCAACATCACCGAGACCGGCCTGAACGCCCGCCAGATGCAAGATGGGCTGCTGGAGCAGGCCGGGGTCGCCACCATTGCCGGCACCAGCTTCGGCAGTCATGGCGAGGGCTACCTCCGGCTGTCCTTCGCTGCCTCAGATCAGGCCATCTCCGAGGCCCTGGGCCGCATCGCGACGTTCCTGAGCCAGACCAAGCCGAAACATTAGGCACAAAACAGCCTGTTTTTTGTTCATCCGGTATAAAAAATGATCAAACGGCCGTTTCCTACTTATCCACACCCCCGTCTGTAGCGGGAATCCCGCGCGTTAAGGCCGGGTTAATACTGGCACAGAGCGTGCATATCCCACCCTGTCATTTCCCTTCCGACAAAGCGTTGCAGCACCCATGAAAAAAATCGAAGCCATCATCAAGCCCTTCAAGCTCGACGAAGTGAAGGAAGCCCTCCACGAGATCGGCCTGCAAGGCCTGACCGTTACCGAAGCCAAGGGCTTCGGCCGCCAGAAGGGCCATACCGAGCTCTATCGCGGCGCTGAATATGTCGTCGACTTTCTCCCCAAGGTGAAGATCGAGGTCGTGCTCGACGACGCCATGGTCGAGAAGGCCGTCGAAGCCATCACGCAGGCGGCCCGCACCGGCCGCATCGGCGACGGCAAGATCTTCATCTCGACCGTCGAAGACGTGATACGCATCCGCACCGGTGAAAAGGGCACGGAAGCGGTCTAACGGCGGAGCAGGAATTCTCCGCCTCCTCACCCTCATCGAGTGCCGCCCTCTCCCGGGCCCGATCTCAGTGAGTTGTTACCAACCAGGGAAGAACTAGCAGGAAGAACAGCCATGGCTGAAGCCAAATCCATCATCAAGCAGCTCAAGGAAAAGGAAGCCAAGTACGTCGACTTCCGCTTCACCGATCCGCGCGGCAAGTGGCAGCATGTCGCCTTCGACATCACCATGATCGACGAGCCGACCCTGAAGGAAGGCATCATGTTCGACGGTTCGTCGATTGCCGGCTGGAAGGCGATCAACGAGTCCGACATGCTGCTGAAGCCGGACCTGGACAGCCTGACCTGGGATCCGTTCTCGGCGCAGACCACCGCGATCCTGTTCTGCGACGTGCTCGAGCCGCATGAAGGCACCCCCTACAACCGCTGCCCGCGCTCGATCGCCAAGGCTGCCGAAGCGTTTGTGAAGGCCAGCAAGGTGGGCGACGTCGCCTATTTCGGCCCGGAAGCCGAGTTCTTCGTGTTCGACGACGTGCGCTTCAAGACCTCGATGAACGAAACCTTCGTCTACATGGACGACATCGAAGGCGACTACAATTCGGGTAAGGTCTACGAAGGTGGCAATATGGGCCACCGCGCTCCGGTCAAGGGCGGTTACTTCCCGGTCGCCCCGCTCGATCAGGGTGGCGATCTGCGCTCGGAAATGCTCTCCACCATCGCCGCCATGGGCGTGACGGTCGAAAAGCATCACCATGAAGTGGCCAACAGCCAGCACGAACTCGGCATCAAGTTCGCCACCCTGCTGAAGTCCGCCGACGGCATGCAGGTCTATAAGTATTGCGTGCACAACGTGGCCCATGCCTGGGGCAAGACCGCGACCTTCATGCCAAAGCCGATCAAGGGCGACAACGGCTCGGGCATGCACGTGCACCAGTCGATCTGGAAAGGTGGGAAACCGCTCTTCGCCGGCAACAAGTATGCCGGCCTCAGCGAGATGGCGCTGTACTACATCGGCGGCATCATCAAACATGCCAAGGCGCTAAATGCCTTCACCAACCCGCTGACCAACAGCTACAAGCGCCTGATCCCCGGCTTCGAAGCCCCGGTGCTGCTCGCCTATTCGGCGCGCAACCGCTCGGCCTCCTGCCGCATCCCGTTCGGCGCCGGCGAAAAGGCCAAGCGCGTTGAGGTCCGCTTCCCCGATCCGGGCGCGAACCCCTATCTCGCATACTCGGCCATGCTGATGGCCGGTCTCGATGGCATCAAGAACAAGATCCATCCCGGCCCGGCCATGGACAAGAACCTGTACGACCTGCCGGCTGAAGAGCTGAAGAAGGTTCCGCAGGTTTGCGGCAGCCTGCGTGAAGCGCTCGAAGCCCTGGACAAGGATCGTGCCTTCCTGAAGGCCGGTGGCGTGTTCAACGACGACTTCATCGACGCCTACATGGAACTGAAGTGGGACGAGGTGTACGCCTTCGAGCACACCCCGCATCCGATCGAGTTCTCGATGTACTACTCGGTCTAACACCGAAGACGTACTTCCCTGGGCCGCGGCTTCACAGCCGCGTGTCCAACAAGCCCCGTCGGTTCCTGCCGGCGGGGCTTTCTTTTTTCGAGTTACCGGATTGCCTTGATAGCTGTCCGGCATAACCATTTTCCTACTTTCGTCGCCCCCTGATCCTGCCTAGTCTTGGGCTGGGCCCCATGGGATGTGGGAATGAGGGGAAGCAGGCGATGTGGCGGATATGCGCCATTCTTGCGCTGGCCGTGCTGACGGCAGGCTGCGCGAAGGATTTCAACACGACGAACACGGCGCGGTATTACGACGCTGGGACTCGCGCCGAAGCGGCACGCGATTTCCCCGGAGCGGAAGAGTATTATGGCCGCGCCCTGATCTGGGCCGGCACCGAACACGTCCCTGCCGCGCTGCTGTCGCTCACCATGTACAATCTCGGCCGCATGAAGGGCCATGCCTGCAAGTTCGATGAAGCGCGCGAACTGCTGCTGACTTCGCTGGCATTGGAGGAATCCACCAGCGGTCCGGCCAGTGCGCAGGTGTCGCGCCGGCTGTTCGAACTGGGGCGGCTCTATTACGACCGCCGCCTCTATACCGAATCGGTACCCTATTACTCGCAGGGCGTGGCCATGGTACGCCGCCTGAAGCTGGAAGACGACGAGCCGGTCACCTTCACCGAAGCGCTGCAGGATTACGCCAATGCACTGCGCGAGGCCGGCGACCAGCGTCAGGCCGACGGCCTGCGCAGCGAAATCACCGCACGGCGCAACCAGGAGGTCGGCGCCCGGCCGCGCTACCTGATCGCCCGCTACAGCCCGACCTGCCGCAACGGCCATATGCTGGTCTATAGCGGCCGCGCCTGAGGCCGCCAAAGGCTGAACCGCCCCCTTGATTCTGCCGGGCGGGCCGACCACACTCCGCGCCGATGAGCAACGCCGTCGTCAGCCCACAGAAGAACATCACGGTTCGGCCAGCTCCGATTCTGTTTTTTGTTGGCGCTGTCAGCTGCTGTTTCGGCATCGCCATGCTGGTGCCGATGCTGATCGACCTGGCAGACGATCATGAAGACTATGTCGTCTTCCTGACCTGTGCTGCCGGCACGCTGTTTCTTGGTACCGGCCTGGCTTTCGCCACCTATGACCGCAGCCAGAAAATCACACTGAACGAAACCCTGCTGCTGCTTCCGGCCACCTGGCTGACGATCTGTCTGGTCAGCGCAGTCCCCTTCATGCTGTCGGAACTGCGGCTGCCACTGGCCGATGCGGTTTTCGAATCTGTCTCAGGCCTGACCAACACCGGGTCCACCGTGATTGTCGGGCTGGACAATTTGCCGCGCGGGCTGCTGGTGTGGCGCTCACTGCTGATGTGGATCGGCGGCTTCGGTGTGGTCACCATCGCCGTGCTGGCGCTGCCCTTCCTGCGCATCGGCGGCCTGCAGCTGTTCAGCCTCGACCTGTCGCCCAACTCGGCCAAGTTCCTGCCGCGCATCACCGAGGTGGTGCGGCAGATCGGCATCATCTATGCGATCCTGACTTTCATCTGCATGTTCTGCTTCTGGATTGCCGGTATGAGCTTCTTCGATGCCGTCAATCACGCAATGACCGCCATCGCGACTGGCGGTTATTCCACCCATGATTCCGGCTTCAGTTTCTTCCAGAGCGGCACCGTCGAGTGGGTCGCCGTGCTGTTCATGATGCTCGGCGCCATGCCCTTTGGCCTTTACATCGTTGCCAGCTACGGCCGCCCCGGCATGCTGTTCCGCGATGAACAGGTGCGCCTGTTCATCGCCATTATTGCCGCCTCCACGGCCACGATCGCACTCTGGCGCCTGATGCATGAAGATATTGCGACCCTGGACGCGGTGCGCAGTGCCGCCTTTGCCGTCGTCTCCATTATCACCACTTCCGGCTTCACCGGCCACGATTACTCACTCTGGGGCGGCTTCCCCGAGACTGTCGCCTTCCTGCTGATGCTGATCGGCGGCTGCACCGGCTCTACGGTCGGCGGTATCAAGGTTTTCCGCATCCTGATCATGCTGAAAACCCTGCGCATGCAGGTTCGCCGCCAGATTTATCCGCATGGTGCCTTCCGCGTCACCTTCAATGGCGACACGGTTTCCGATGCCGTGCGAACCGGCGTCGCCACCTATATCTTCACCTACCTGTTGCTGCTGGTGATGCTGACGCTGGCGATTTCCGCGTTCGGCCTTAATTTCACCGAAAGCTTGGGGGCCGCCGCGGCCGCGCTGGGCAATGTCGGTCCCGGCCTGGGGCCCAACAGCGGTCCCTGCTGCACCTTCCAGGAGGTACCGGCAGGCGTGAAATGGCTGATGTCCTTCGGCATGCTGGCCGGACGCCTGGAAATCCTGATCCTGCTGATCCCGTTCAGCCGCTCCTTCTGGCGGAACTGAGCCTCAGGGTCCCGCGTGACCGTCGTCACTGCCTCACTTACGAGACATTGCGGGCTGCCACCACACCCCTCATCCTGAATGGTATGAGCGCACACCACGCTGGTAACGGCCGCTTTCGCAATCCTCACGCCATGCCACCGGCGGAAGACCGCTGGCTGCGCGATCGCCTGCCCTTCTTCTGGGGTATGGCGCGGCGCGGGCGCGAGCAGGTCTCGGTGCCCGAGGGCCATGTGCTTGCGCGCAGTGAGGTCGAAGCCGGCCTGCAGCGTCATCACAACAGCGACAGCTATACCTGGCTCGGCCATGCCGCCTTTCTGATCCGGCTCAATGGCGCCACGATCCTGACGGATCCTTACCTGTCCGACCATGCCGGACCGCTCAACCGCTTCGGTCCGCGGCGCTATGTGCCGCCGGCCATTGCCCCGGCCGAGCTGCCGCCCGTCGATATCCTGACGGTGAGCCACAACCATTACGACCATCTCGATCTCGCGACGCTGAAGGCCCTGCCGCACAAGCATCGCACCACCGCCGTCGTGCCGCTCGGCCTCGGCCGGTATTTCCACCACCACGGTTTCCGCGCTGTGATTGAGCTCGACTGGTACGACCGCACCGAACAGAACGGCGTCAGCGTCACCTTCACGCCGGCGCTGCATTTCTCGCGCCGCGGCCTGTTCGATCGTAATCGCTCATTGTGGGGCGGCTTCGCCTATGCTGCCGGCCATCGCAACCTGTTCTTCTCGGGCGACACCGCCTATGGACCGATATTCCGCGAGATCGGCGAAAAGCTCGGCCCGTTCGATACGGCCTTCGTCGGTATCGGCGCCTATGAACCACAGGTCATCATGCGCAACAGCCACACCACGCCCGAACAGGCCGCGCAGCTGGCCCGCGATATCAGCGCGAAACGCGTGGTCGGCATGCACTGGGGCACCGTCATTCTCAGCGAGGAGCCACCCTTCGAGGCTGCCGAGCGCTTCCGGCGCGGTGCTGCCGCCGTCGGCTATGCACCGGGCGAGGCCGATGTGATGCCGATTGGGGGGACCAGAGCAGTCTAACCGGAACTTTCGCGGCCTTCCGCCATTTACTCCCAGCCAGCCCCAAGACGCCTGAGGAGTATCCATGGCCAGCGAATCCCTGCATGCCCCGCGCGAACGTCTGTCGAAAAAGACGATCTCGATGCATCACGCCATCGTCTCACTGATGGAAGAGCTGGAAGCGGTCGACTGGTACCGCCAGCGGGCCGACGATTGCGAGGACGAAGCGCTGAAGCAGATCCTGCTGCACAATATGCGCGAAGAGATCGAGCATGCCGCCATGGCGCTGGAGTGGCTGCGCCGCAACGACGAGCATTTCCAGAAACAGCTCAAGGAATATCTGTTCACCGAAAAGGATATCGTCGCTGCCGAAAAGCAGGCGATGGGTAAGAGCTAGGCCGCTGCCTTCATCCCTTAAGTCTGGTCACCGCGCGGGTATCCACCTCCTGCATTAGTATCGCGTAAGACCCGAGCTTGCCGCGCAGGGAGGCGACGGTCGCCGGATTGGCCGTCACGGGTGAACCGCCGTAAGGCGGCTGCGGCTCGTATTCGATCTGCAGCTGAATTTCCCGCGCGATCTGCTCGCCTGCCAGTGCCTGTACGAGGACCAGACCGAAATCGATACCGGCCGTGACGCCGCCACCGGTGACACGGTTGCGGTCGGTGACGACGCGTTCAGCTATCGGTATCGCACCGAAGGCGGCAAGCCGTTCCAGCGACATCCAGTGCGTGGTCGCGCGATACCCCTGCAGTAACCCGGCTGCTGCCAGCACCAGCGCGCCGGTGCAAACCGCCGTGACATAACGGCAGCCCGGTGCCTGCTGCTTGAGGAAATCCAGCGTGGCCGTATCTTCCATGGCCTGCAGGTGTCCCGGCCCGCCCGGTACGCAGACAATGTCGAGCTGCGGGCAATCGGCATAAGTGGTGGTCGGCAGAATGGTCAGACCGGCGCTGCTGCTCTTTACCGGCTCGAGTGTCGGGGCCAGCAGATGACAAGTCGCGCCGGGCAGCTTGGAAAACACCTCCCACGGTCCGGTAAGGTCAAGCTGGGTCAGGTTCGGAAACAGCACAAAACCGATCTGCAGGGACATCGCGGCCTCCCGTTTGGACGACAATGGATTGTGAGATGCCCAGGCGAGCGGCGCGGCAGAATCCGCGCTCCCCGGTGGTGAACCACCTTGTCTCGCCAGTCACGCGGATACAGCCAGTGTGACGGAGGTCGGCTTGAGTCCGCAACCGGAGAATTGTCCCGCTGCAATCTCCTTGCTCGTCGTTCCCGCGAAAGCGGGAACCCAGTCTGGCCATTGTTCTGGATTCCCGCTTTCGCGGGAATGACGAAAATGGGAAGCTATATGGTCACCATCATCGGAGCCGNNCGACCCGATCTCGATACGCCGGAGATTCGTCAGGCCCGCATCGATCTGGCCACCTGTTTCCGCATGGCGGCACGGCTCGGACTGCACGAAGGCATCTGCAACCATTTCTCGGCGATGCTGCCCGGTCATGATGACCTCTTCCTGGTCAATCCCTATGGCTTCGCTTTCAGTGAGGTGACCGCTTCCAACCTCGTCGTCTGCGACTTCCACGGCAACGTCGTCGCCGGGGATGGCATTCCTGAAGCCACCGCCTTTTTCATCCACGGCCGTATGCACAAGAATGTGCCACGTGCCCGCGTCGCATTGCACACGCATATGCCACATGCCACTGCATTGTGTATGGTCGAAGGCGAACCGCTGGCCTTCGCCGGCCAGTCCTCGCTGAAATTCTACGGCCGCACCAAGGTTGACTACGACTATAACGGCCTCGCCCTCGATACCGATGAAGGTGATCGCATCGCGGCCTCCATGGGCGATGCCGACATCATTTTCATGATGCATCACGGCGTGATGGTACTGGGCAAGACCATCGCCGAGGCCTGGGACGATCTCTACTACCTGGAACGCGCCTGCCAGGCGCAGGTGCTGGCCGAAAGCACCGGCCGCCGGTTGAAACCGGTGCCGAAACATATCGCACAGGCGACATACGATCAGATGCGCGCCGGCGACGATGAATCTGCCCGCCTGCATCTGTTGAGCATGCAGCGCATTCTGGATCGCGAAGAGCCGGATTATAAATCCTGAGAAAGAGGCCGGCTAAAGCCGACCTTACAACACTTCCTCGCCCCGGTCGGCGAGTTCGTCCGGCCGCGTCGGTTCGGTACGGCCGAGTGTCAGCGCGGGGAAAGTCAGCGTCACTATCGTTCCCTCGCCCGGCATGCTGCGCAGGTCGAGGCGGCCATGATTGAGCTCGGCCATCGCCTTGGCCAATGGCAGGCCCAGACCTGTGCCCGCATGCTTGCGGCTCAGCATGCTGTTGACCTGGCCGAAGGGCATGAAGGCGGCACGGATATCGGCCGCCGACATGCCGATACCGGTGTCGCTGACCGCGATCTCCACATCGCCTGCTGAATTGTGCTGCAGGCTTACCGTGACGCAGCCCTTCGGTGGCGTGAACTTGATCGCGTTGGACAAAAGGTTGATCAGTATCTGGCGCAGCATTCGCTCAATCGCCACGATATGGATACCGGGGGTATCGATACGGGTCGCGACCGTCACCTCCTGCTGGGCCGACAGCGGGCGCAACAGACGTATGGCCAGTTCCAAAGCGTCTTCAACCTCGACCGGGGTGGCATCACCCATATCGAAGCCGCCGGCTTCCAGTTTCGCCAGATCGAGCAGGTTGTTGATCAGATCCAGCAGGTGCAGGGCGCTGTCATTGATGTCGGAAGCGAATTCCAGATAGCGCGCATTCTGCATCGGGCCGAACCGCTCGTTGCGCAGAATGTCGGAGAATCCGACGATGGCATTCATCGGCGTGCGCAACTCGTGGCTCATATTGGCGAATTGTGCCGTGCGCGCATTGTTGATGTCCTGCGCATTGTGCAGGGCAATGGCCAACTCGCGCGTCATCAGCTTCAGCTGGTATCTGGCCGCACGCTGCGAACGCAGCAGCGTCTGGGCATACAGGATCACCGGCGTGGCTGCCAGGACGGTGACAATCGCACCAATCAGATAGATGCGGTAAGTCAGTGGCTGGTCGAGCAGACGACCGAAAATCATGATCAGCAATTGCGCACCTACAAGGCAGACGACAACCAGGATCGTCGTCGCCAGCGCAACGTGACAGCGCCCGAGCCAGCGATTGGCGGCGTGCAGATAGCGGAAGGGCTTAGCCGGCTTTTCGGCAGGGATAGTCATCGGCGCATTCTAAGCGCCACCCGACCAAGCCCAGCAGTTGAAAAACAGTAATCATTACAAAGAGGAAGGCCGCGGCGGGCCGCTGCCTTCCCCGGTAGTACTATTTAACTTTTACCGATCAGATCCTTGAGCTTAAGCCGCTTGATAATAACCTTTTCTTCCTCGTAATTCTGGGCCACGAACATCTGGTAATCCGGGCCGTCGAGATACATCACCACCATGTCGAGGCGGTTGCAGGTATCCGTATGTTCCGCACTGAGCGCCGCTTTCCTGAACACTTCGCGCAATTTGGTCGTGATCGCTGGATCGAGGCCCTTGGGCGCACCGACACCGTTCGGCGCCTGCATCACCACGTTGTAGCCGCTCTCCTTCAGCGTCGGCACGGCAGGGAACCCGGCCAGCCGCCGCTCGCTCCAGGTGGCCAGCAGCCGCATGCGGCCGTCGCGCACCAGCGGCGCCCAGGAGCTGGAATCCGCCAGGATCTGCACATGGCCACCCAGCACGCCCTGCAGGGCGTCCGCGCCGCCCTTGAACGGCACATGGCTCATCTTGATCTTGGCAGCATAGGAGAATTCCTCCATGCCGATATGCGTCTGCCCGGCCACACCCGACGTAGCGTAGGTGACCGTATCGGGCTTGGCCTTGGCAGCGGCCACCACTTCCTGGATCGTCTTGAACGGCGAGTCCGCACGCACGGCAATGCCGAAAGTCTGCCCGGCGGTACGCGCGATGAAGGTGAAGTCCGTGCGCGGATCGTGCTGGAAATTGCCCAGCTGCGAGAAGCGCGTCACGCTTAAGGGGATCTGGCCGATGGTGTAGCCATCGGGCTGCGCCGTGGCGATGGCGGCGGCGCCGATCATGCCGGCCGCACCTGAACGGTTCTCCACCGCGATCGGCTGGCCCAGTTCGGCGCTGGCGACACGGCACAATGCGCGCATGGTGGTGTCGGCAGTGCCACCGGCCGGCCACGGGCAGATGAAGCGGATCGCCCGCGACGGATAAGCCTGCGCCAGCGCCGGTTTGAACCACGTCGATGCGGTCCCCAGGGTTGCGATGGACGCAAGCGTTCCCGTCAGGACTTGACGACGGTCAAGTCCTCTCAAATTTTTCTTCATTTTTTTGGTTTCCTCCGGTTGTGCTCTTTGGTGGCTGGTCTTCGTTACCCCACGATGCCGATCTGCCAGGGTACGAACTCATGATCGCCGACGCCGAGAAGCTCGCTCTTGCTCTTCTCGCCAGAGGCGGTGCGCAGGATATGTTCGAAGATCTCCTGCCCCATTTCCTGCATCGACCTGGTACCGTCGAGGATCTGGCCGCAGTTGATGTCCATGTCCTCTTCCAAACGGCGGTACATCGACGAATTGGTGGCAAGCTTCAGCGACGGCACCGGCTTGGCACCGAAGGCTGAGCCGCGACCGGTGGTGAAAGCGATGATGTTGGCGCCACCAGCGATCTGCCCGGTGGCAGAACACGGGTCGTAACCGGGCGTGTCCATGATGACGAGCCCCTTGGTCGTGACCGGCTCGGCATATTTGTAGACATCCATCAGCGGCCCGGTGCCGCCCTTCATCGACGAGCCGAGCGACTTCTCGAAGATATTGGCCAGCCCGCCGGCCTGATTGCCCGGGCTGACCACACCATTGATCTGCACGTCGCGGCCGACGGCATACACATCCTTCCACCAACGGATGCGCTCAATCAGCTTCTCGCCCACTTCCTGCGTCGCCGCACGGCGCGTCAGCGTGTGCTCGACGCCATAGAGCTCCGGCGTCTCGGACAGGATTGCCGTGCCGCCATGGCGGACCAGGATGTCCATCGCCGCACCGAGCGCCGGATTGGCAGTGATCGACGAGAATCCGTCCGAACCACCGCACTGCAGGCCCACCGTGATATGGCTGGCCGGCACGGTGGTGCGCGTCACATCGTTCGCCTTGGGCAGGATGCGCTTCACGGCTTCGATGCCGGCTTCGATGGTCTTGCGGGTGCCACCGGTCTCCTGCATCACAAAAGTGACCAGGTTGTCGCTGCGCTGCAGCCCCTGCTCTTCCATCAGACCGCCGATCTGGTTGCGCTCGCAACCCAGGCCGATCACCAGCACGGCAGCAAGGTTGGCATGGCGCACATAGCCGCCCAGCGTACGGCGCAGCAGCGCCATCGCCTCGCCGGTCATTTCCATGCCGCAGCCCAGCGCATGACTGAAGGCCACCACACCATCGATATTCGGAAAATCGGCCAACCGTTCCTCGGTGAAGTGCCGGGCGATAGCATGCACCACCGTGGCCGAGCAGTTCACCGTCGAGACGATACCGACGAAGTTGCGGGTGCCGACGCGACCATCGGGCCGCACGATACCCTGGAAGGTGGCGCGCTGCGCTTCGGGGATCATCTCCACCGGCTCGTAGTCACGCGCATAAGCATAATCGCGGTCGAATTCACGGAACTCGGTATTGTGACTGTGCAGCATGCTGCCGGTCTGGATGTCATCCCTGGCGAAGCCGACGGTGACATTGTACTTGCGGATCGGATCGCCCTTCTTGATATCCTCGGAAGCGATCTTGTAGCCAGCCAGCGTCTTGTCGCGGATCAGGAAACCGGGATGCTTATTATCCCCTTCCACGGGAATGCCGGGCACGACATCGACGCGGGCAACGACGGTATTGTCGTCCGGATGAAGGCGTATCACGGGGCCAATCAGGCGTTTGGCATGCAGGTCGATCATCATGGGGCTGTACTTTGCTGCTGGTCTGGACTGACTGAACTTACCACGGACGGCCTTGCTGATCAGGTTGCCCAGAAAATGTTACCGGTAACATGAAGGCTGAACCTACCGTTAAAATCTGCGTTTGGCTATACTCGATTTGTGAAGAAACCCGCGCAGCAGCCCAAACAGATCGCCCCACGGGGCCGTACCGCAGTTGCGAAAACGCCCACGCTGGCCGATATCGCCGCCGAAGTCGGTGTTACGAAAATCACGGTTTCCCGCGCCCTGAACACGCCGGACCAGCTCTCCCCGGCCACGCTTGAGAAGGTGCTGGCAGCGATCAAGCGCAGCGGCTACACCCCGAACCTTCTGGCCGGTTCGCTATCGTCCAACCGCTCGAAGCTGATCGTGGCGCTGGTGCCCAGCATCAGCGGCGCGATGTTCACTGCCACCATGCAGAATGTCGCCGAACATCTGCAGCAGCATGGCTACCAGCTGCTGATCGGCCAGGCCGGCTATGACGATGCACGCGAGGATGCCCTGCTGGAGGCGGTGATCGGTCGTCGGCCGGACGGCATCATCCTCACCGGTATTGTGCACTCCACCCAGGCGCGGCAGAAACTGCGCGCCGCGCGCATTCCCGTGGTCGAAACCTGGGATCTGACGCCGAAGCCGATCGACATGCTGGTCGGTTTTTCACATCCGGCCATCGGCAAGGCAGCAGCGGACTACCTGTGGCAGCGTGGCTGTCGCCGGCCGGCAATCATCTCGCCCGATGACCGCCGCGCCCGGCTGCGTGCTGAGGCTTTCGCCGCTTTCTATGCGGCAAAGAAGATCGCGGTCCCGAGCGTGGAGGCGCCGGCGCCAACCCCGATGGGCGATGGGCGCACCGGGCTTGCAGCTCTGCTCCACGATCATCCGCGCATCGACGGCGTCTTCTGCGGCTCCGACAATCTGGCGCTTGGCGCACTGGTCGAGGCAAAGGCGCGCGGCATCTTTGTGCCGCAGCAGTTGAAGGTGATCGGTTATGGCGACCAGAGCTACGGTAAGGATGCCGATCCGCCGCTGACGAGTGTGCGCATCGATGGTGCAGCCATCGGGCGTATCGCCGCCGAAATGCTGATGGCACGCGCCACCGGACAGATGCCGAAGAAAAAGATCGTCGATATCGGCTTCAGCATTTCTGAGCGCGCCAGCGCTTAGTCTTTCCGACGGTCGTCCTCACTCGGTGGTGCGGCAATGGCGATCTGCCAGTTATGGCGGATCGCCAGCACGCGCAACACGAAGCACAACAGCCCGCCGGCGATCATGCCGATATGCGGCGCGATGCCGAGTAATTCGCCCGCCACCACCACGGCCGCGCCGGCCAGCGCCGCCACGGCATAGACTTCGGCGCGCAGCACGGTAGGAATTTCCGCCAGCATGATGTCGCGCACCATGCCGCCGCCGATACCGCTCAGCACGCCCAGCATGGCGGCCGCCAACGGATTCATGTCGAAGATCAACGCCTTCTGCGTGCCAGACACGGCGAACAGCGCGAGGCCGGCCGCATCGAACAGTTGCACCGGATGCTTCAGCCGCTCGATCAGCGGATAGCGGAAAAACACGATCAGCGCGGCAATGCCGGCAATGACAGGATAGACCCAGTCGCGGATCGCCACCGGCGGCAGCGCGCCGATCAGCACGTCGCGCGTGATGCCGCCCGCCGCCGCCGCGGCAAAACTCAGCACCAGCACACCGAACAGGTCGAGCCGCCGACGCACGCCGGCCGTCGCGCCCGAAAGCGCGAAGACAAACGTACCGGCGAAGTCGAACAGGGTCAGGAACATGGCATCCGCAGCCCGATCATGCTGAAGGTGTCTGGCGCCGGTCGTGCAAGCCCGGTCAGGGATGCTTCTTTTTCGGTTTCGACCAGCCGGCCTTGTTTGTATCAGGCGCACGATCGGGCTGGAACTCCCCGCCTTCGCGGCGCTCTTTCTTTTTCCAGGCCGGCTTGCCGCCGGGCTTGAAATCGCGACCGCCCGGCTTGCCGCCGGCCGCACGCTGCTGGCGGAATTCGTGTTCCGGAATCCAGGCCTTCTTCTCGCGCTGCGGCGCGGCACTTTCAGGCGGCGGGCCATCGGCACGTGTGATGGTGATCTTCTTCTCGCCGGTCCCTTCGCGCTCGACCGTCTGGATGAAGCGTTCGGCCACGTCGACAGTGATCTCGAACTGGCTCTCGGTATGGAAGATCTTGATCGAGCCGACATCCTTGCGAGTGACATGGCCGACACGGCAGATCAGCGGCAGCAGCCAGCGCGGTTCGGCATTCTGCTTGTGGCCGGCATTGATACGGAACCACACGCCGCCCTTGCCTTCGCTGGCGAAACCATCGCGCGGAGCCTTCTTGCCATACTGTGACGGCTCCGGCCCGCGGTCGTTTTCAGCGGCGACATCCAACAGTTCTTCCGGCGCCGGGCGGCTCTTCTGCTGCAAGCGCAGGAAGGCAGCGGCGATGCGCTCGGCGCCATATTTCTCCAGCAGCTTGGTGGCGAAGGCCTGTTCGTCTTCGCTCAGTTCGCCCTGCAGCGTCTCGTCGTTCAGGATGCGCTTGCGGTCGGCAGCCATAATCTCGACCGCCGAAGGAGCCTGCCCCCAGGCGGCGTCGATATGATGCTCGGCCAGCAGGCGATGAATGCCGCGTTTGCGGTTATGCGGCACCAGCAGCACGCAGAGGCCCTTGTTGCCGGCTCTGCCGGTACGACCAGACCTGTGAAGCAGCGTTTCGCCGTTGGTTGGCAGGTCGGCATGCAGCACCATTTCCAGGCCCGGCAGGTCGATGCCGCGCGCCGCCACGTCGGTGGCGACGCAGACCTGGGCACGGCCGTCGCGCATTGCCTGCAAGGCATGCGTGCGCTCGTTCTGGCTCAGCTCGCCGGACAAGGCCACGACCGTAAAACCACGGTTGGACAGACGCGCCGTCAAATGCGTGACCGCCATACGCGTGCCGCAGAAGATGATCGCGCTTTTCACGTCATGAAAGCGCAGTACGTTGATGATGGCATTCTCGCGCTCGTTCGGCGCCACGGTGAGCGCGCGATAGGAGATATCGCCATGGCGCTCGGTGGCACCGGCGGTGGCGATGCGGATCGCATCCTTCTGGAACCGCTTGGCCAGCTGGGCGATCGGCTGGGCCACAGTGGCCGAGAACATCAGGGTACGGCGCTCGGACGATGACGCATCGAGAATGAATTCGAGATCCTCGCGGAAACCGAGATCGAGCATCTCGTCGGCTTCATCCAGCACAACAGCACGCAGGCTGCCGATATCCAGCGCACCGCGTTCGATATGGTCCTTCAGGCGACCTGGAGTTCCAACGACGATATGCGCGCCGGCATTCAGTGCCTGGCGCTCGGCCCGCATGTCCATGCCGCCGACGCAGGAGACGACGCGCGCGTTGGTCTGCTCATACAGCCAGGCCAGTTCGCGGCAGACCTGCAAGGCAAGCTCGCGCGTCGGCGCAATGATCAGCGCCAGCGGCGGTGCCCAGCCGCCGGGACGAAACGGCTCGAAGCCCTCCGAACCCTGCAGCAGGGTCGGCGCGATATTGAGGCCGAAGGCGACCGTCTTGCCCGAGCCGGTCTGTGCCGACACCAGAAGATCGGCCTCGGCGTGTTCAGGCGCCAGCACGGCCTCCTGCACAGGCGTGAGCGTGGTATAGCCGCGCGCGGACAGGGCCGCGGCCAACGGCGGAACGGCACCGGCAAAGGCGGCGCCAACAGACTCAGTCATGTCTTACTCTAACTTTCAGGAGATGCGGGGTTCGGCGGTCAATGCAGCGGCCCACCCAATATCTTAGGGCCGATCAGGGAATGGCGATCATCCTGCGCCGGCCCTGCTGGGGCGGGTTTTAGGGGGAGACCGGCGCCGCGTCAACCGACCGCAGGAAAGCGCGCCGTTCCGCGTGTAAAACATCGCTTCCGTCAGCGAAAGCGAATGAATATGTCCGAAAATGCCTCCGCCCAGCAGTCTTTGCGACAACTTCGCCTTGCCGCCCTGATCGAGGGCTGCACGCTGGTGACACTGGTCTGTATCACCGCACCGCTGAAGCACTTTGGTGGCATTCCGACGATCTCGGCGATCCTGGGCCCGATCCACGGCATCGCCTTCGTCGCCTATGTCTGGCTGATCTTCAGCACACGCGGCCAGCTCGGCTGGAGCACCGGAGAGCTGGCGCGGCTCCTCATCCTCGCCTTTATTCCCTTCGGCACTTTCTTCAATGTCGCCTTCCTGAACCGGAAGGCCGCCGCGCTGAATGGCCTCAGCTAGGCACGCCCTTCACCCCGGCTTCGCCACCCGCAGAAAAACCTCGCCGACCAGCAGATGGCTCACTGAACCCTCGGCATCGGTCAGCGGCAGGATCAGCCGGTCGTATTGCAGGATCTTCGGCCCGTCCCAGCGCGTGATGCTGACATGGAAGGCGTCACGCTGCTCGAATGCCAGATCGAGATGCTGGCGCACCACCGGCCGCGTCTCGCGCGTCACGCCATCGGCATCGGGCTTGAGCGCCGCCGTGCGGCGGTACTGCTCGCCCATCGCGAGATAGGCGTAGCGGCCATCGCCCGCGACTTCGATGAGGGCCAGGTCGGCCGGTCCCGGCAATTCGTGCGGTGGCGGCAGGGTATCGAAGGCAGCCATGCTTTTGCTGCCGCGAGCCTCGTCATACCAGGCCTTCAGGGCGATCAGTGCCGGCGCAACGATCTCGTCGGCAGCATAATGTCGCGTACCGCCATTGGTCACGTCACTTCCCCTCCTGCGGCACCGGACGCGATTTGCCGTTCTCGTCGATGGCGACATAAGTATAGACGCCCTCCGTCACCTTGATCTCGGTCGGATCGAGCCGGCGTGCGACGATGGTTTCCATCTTCACCGCCATCGACGTGCGGCCCACACGTAGCACCCGGCCATAGATCGACACGATGTCGCCCACCTTGATCGGCTGGTGGAAGGTCATGGCATCCACCGCCACGGTGACGACGCGGCCCTGGGCGCGCCGGGCCGCCACGATACCGCCGGCGATATCCATCTGGCTCAGCACCCAGCCGCCGAAGATGTCGCCGTTGCCGTTCATGTCGGCCGGCATGGGAGCCGAGCGGATCAGCGGCTCACCGCGTTCTGCCACAGCATCGGCGGCCTTCGCGGCCGATTCGCCTGTCGAATCCTTGCCCATGAGAACCTCTATATTCCTACCAGATGTTGGTTGTTTCCGGTCGAGGGCCTACTATACTGCGGCGCAAATACGAGTCACCCCTTAATCTTGAATCCGTGAATAGTATGAACGACTTGTTCCAGCAGGGAAGCAAGGGCGGCAGCGATTACACCGCCAAGGACATCGAGGTTCTCGAAGGTCTGGAGCCGGTGCGGCGCCGCCCCGGCATGTATATCGGCGGCACCGACGAGCGCGCCCTGCACCACCTCTTTGCCGAAGTCCTCGACAACTCGATGGATGAAGCCGTCGCCGGCCATGCCGACCGTATCGAGGTCGAGCTGCTGGCCGATGGGTCTCTGCGGGTCAATGACAACGGCCGCGGCATCCCGATCGACAGGCATCCCAAGTTCAAGGACAAGTCGGCGCTGGAAGTCATCCTCACCACGCTGCATTCCGGCGGCAAATTCTCCGACAAGGCCTATTCCACAGCAGGCGGCCTGCATGGCGTCGGCATCTCGGTGGTGAATGCGCTGTCCGACCGCCTCACTGTAGAGGTCGCTCGCGACAGGGAATTGTGGAAGCAGGAGTATTCGCGCGGTACGCCGCAGGGCAAACTGGTCAAGGTCGGCGCTGCGCCGAACCGTCGCGGCACAGCCGTGATCTTCCATCCCGATGAACAGATTTTCGGCAAGGGCGCGCATTTCCGCCCCTCGCGACTGTTCAAGATGGCGCGTTCAAAGGCCTATCTCTATCCGGGCGTGAAGATCGTCTGGAGCTGCGCACCCGAACTGCTGAAAGGCAGCGAGGAAAGCACGCCGCAGGAAGCGGTGCTGCACTTCCCCGGCGGCCTGCAGGACTATCTGAGCGAACAGCTGGAAGGCCAGCAGACCGTGACGCCCACGCCGTTCGCGGGCCGCGCCGATCTGGCCGGCGGTCGCGGCAAGGTGGAATGGGCGATTGCCTGGCCGGCGGATATCGATGAGGGTTGGTTACAATCCTATACGAACACGGTGACGACGCCGGAAGGCGGCACCCATGAGGCCGGCTTCCGCTCGGCCCTGCTGCGTGGCCTGAAGGACTATGCCGAACTGGCCAACAACAAGAAGGCCGCGCAGATCACCGCCGACGATATCCTCGGCGCCGGCGCTGCCATGCTGTCGCTGTTCATCAAGGATCCGCAGTTCCAGGGCCAGACCAAGGACAAGCTGGTCACTGTGGAAGCCACGAAGCTGGTCGAGACGGCGATCAAGGACCATTTCGACCATTGGCTGGCCGGCGCGCCGCAGCACGCCAACGCACTGCTGACCCGCCTGATCGAGCGCGCCGAAGACCGGCTGCGCCGCCGCGCCGAAAAGGAAGTCAACCGCAAGTCGGCGACCCGCAAACTGCGCCTTCCGGGCAAGCTGGCGGATTGCTCCGACGAGGCTGCGAACGGTTCGGAAATCTTCATCGTCGAGGGTGACTCGGCCGGCGGTTCGGCCAAACAGGCGCGCGACCGCCGCACCCAGGCCGTGCTGCCTCTCCGTGGTAAAATCTTGAACGTGGCATCAGCGGGCTCGGGCAAGCTGGCCGCCAACCAGGAACTGGCCGACCTGATGCAGGCGCTGGGCTGCGGCACCGGCGGCAAGTATCGCGAGGAAGACCTGCGTTACGACAAGGTCATCATCATGACCGATGCCGATGTCGACGGCGCGCATATCGCCTCGCTGCTGATGACCTTCTTCTTCCGCGAGATGCCGAAGCTGATCGAGCATGGCCATCTCTATCTGGCGCAGCCCCCGCTCTATCGCCTCTCCGCTGGCGGCAAAACCTTCTACGCGATGGACGATGCCGACAAGGACAAGCTGATCAAGCAGCATTTCGGCACGCGCAAGGTAGAGATCAGCCGCTTCAAGGGCCTGGGCGAAATGCCGCCGGGCCAGCTGAAGGAAACCACCATGAACCGGCAGAACCGCGTCCTGCTGCGCGTGCAGGTGCCGGTGGAAGAAGCCCGCGAGGCGGACGACCTGGTCGAACGCCTGATGGGCCGCAAGCCGGAACTGCGCTTCCAGTTCATCCAGGAACGCGCCGCCTTCGCCACCGATATCGACGTCTAGCCCATGCCGGACGTCATCAGGGCCGACGACCTGCCGGTTATCGCCCTGGTGACGCTCGCACTGCTCGGCATCAACGTCCTCGTCGGGATCTGGGTCAGCATCGTACATCCGCGCGAGGAAGGCCCGGCGACCTGGGCGCTGGCCAATGTGCTGTTCGCCACCGGCGTTTCGGTGCTGATGATGCGCGTGCCGCAGGAAGAGCCCTATGTAGCGCTGTTCGGCAACATCATCCTCGTCGTCAGCTATCTGCTGATGTGGTGCGGTTTTCTGCGCTCCCGCTTCCGTCCGGTGCCCTACCATCCGGCCGGCATCGGTCTTCTTGCCTATGTCGCCGCGTTTTCATGGTTCCTGCTGGCGCAACCGGATATCGTTGTCCGCGTCACTCTTACGGCCGGCACAATCGCTTTGCTCTGCGGCCTGATCACCTGGACCATGCTGTACCGGATCGAGATCGGCCTCGTGCAGACCCAGGCTTTCATCGGCATGCTGTTCGGCGCGCTGGGCATGCTCAACCTGCTGCGCGCTGTGGCAGCCGCAACCGGTGCGCTACAGCCCAGCGATTTCGGCGGCGGGCCGCTGGGGGCCGGCATCTTCGTGCTGCCGACCATCGCCTCACTGCTGGCGGCTGCCGCCTGCATCCTGATGCTGAACCAGCGCCTGCAACAGCGCCTGCAGGCCGGCGCGCAAACCGATCCCCTCACCGGCCTGATCAACCGCGGCCTGCTCGACGATCTGGGCCGCAAGGAAGTCGCCCGGGCCAAGCGTCATGCCTATGGCCTCTCGGTGGTGGTAATGGAACTCGACCATTTCGATGCCGTGAACAGCACACATGGCTACGATACCGGCGATATGGTGCTGCGGCGTATCGCGGCGCTGGCCACTGCCAGCTTGCGGCAGGAGGATTTCATCGCCCGGCTGGATCATTCTGGCTTTGCGCTGCTGCTGCCCAGCACGCGGATGGCGGGCGCACAGCAGATGGCTGAACGGCTGCGGCAGGAAATCGCCGCCACTGCCATCGAAGCGGATGGCGGGAATCTATCGCTGACTGCCAGTTTCGGCATTGCCGCCTTCGGCCTGCACAGCGACGACTGGGTTGAAATGGTGCAGCGCGCCCAGATGGCGCTCTATCGCGCCAAGACCGATGGCGGCAACCGCATCGGAATCGCGCCGCTCAGCGACGCGTTGCTCGAGCGCTCAGCCTAGGCAGCGAGCCACGTTCGTAATGCCGCGGCCGTCTCGTCAGGCTGCTCCATCGGCGGCAGATGGCCGCAATGCTCCAGCACCACCTGCACAGCGTTGGGAATCAGCGACGCCATCTCGTCATGCAGTTCCAGCGGCGTCAGCGCATCCTGCCGGCCGCACAGCACCAGCGCCGGCACCTTGTAGTTCTTCAGGTCGGGGCGGCCGTCCGGCCGGTTGATGATGGCGGTCTGCTGGTTGGTGAAGCCGTCGCTGCCGATCTCGGCCGCCATCTTCATCAGCCGGTCGACAATCGGTTTGTTCGCCTGATTGTCCGGATGCAGCAGCAGCGGCAGCAGACGCGGTGTCACGCCCTTGAAATTGCCAATTTTGCCGAGGTTGATCAGCGCCCGGCGGCGTTCGGTCTGCTCCGGCGTATCGGCCCGGCTGGAGGTGTCCATCAGGCAGATACGCGTCACCCGCTGCGGCGCCTGCCGCATGATCTCCTGTGCGACATAGCCACCCATGGAGAGGCCGCAAAGCGCAAACCGCTCCGGCGCCTCGTCCAGAATCAGGCGCGCCATGTCGGTGAAACTGTCCATGCGGAAGTGGCTCGTAGGTACAATGCACTGTGCTACTTCAGAAAGACGCGCGATCTGCTCGCGCCAGAAATCGTCGGTCAGAAGCAGGCCGGGAATCAGCACCAGCGGCTCACGCATGAAATAGTCCTTTCAGCATCGCGGCTACTTGATCAAAGCCGACAAGGTCTTGAAGGCGGGATGCGATGCCGTGCCCAGCCATTCGAAAATGCACATCTCGGTGGTGGCGAGGGCAATACCTGCTGCTGCCATGCGGTCGCACGCCACCCTTGCGCTGTCGGGATGACGGGAGGAGACCGCATCGGCGATCACCGCCACACGACGGCCGCTGGCGGCCATGTCGAGCGCAGTCTGCAGAACGCAGACATGTGCCTCGACACCCAGAATTACGACCGCCGGTCGCTGCACACCTTCGATATGCGCGCGAATGGCGTCATCGCCCCAGGCGGAGAAATGCATCTTCTCCAGCATCGGGCTGTCGCCAGCCGCCGCGCGGATCTGCGGCACGGTCCGCCCCAGTCCCCTGGGATATTGCTCAGTCAGCAGGGCGGGAATCCGCAAAATATTCGCCGCCTGCAGCAGGATTTCGGCATTGCGCTGCACGCGTGCGCCGTCGTGGATCGCCGGCAGCAGGCGCTCCTGGATATCGATGGCAATCAGCAGGGTCTGGTCGGCGGACAGCAGCATGCGGCGCGGAATTCCTTGCAAGCCGGAGAAAAATAGGGCCTTGCCCGGACAAATGCCACCGCGCCGGCCGTGCGACATTGCTTTTTAGCGAGCCGACAGTGCAAGATTGCCCATTCGTCCGCTTTCACTGTAGCCATGACTCTCGATACACCCACCGTCGCATTTGTCACCGTTCTGGTGGTGTGTCTACAGGGCGGCATCCTCACCGCTCTCTGGCTGATCCATCGTGACATGCGTGGCATCGGCTTCTGGGCTGGCGGCGCGCTGCTGGTGGCGGTTGGCGTCATGGGCTCCTTCCTGCTCAGCCGCTCCCTCCCTTCGGCGACGCTTGTTGTCAGCAATGTCGCGATCGTTGCCGGCCTGGCCATCACCTGGTGGGGCATCGACGCCTTCTTCGGCCGCCGCCCGGGCTATCGTCTCGGCCTCGTCATCCTCACCATCACCGCTGTTGGCGCGGCTTATTTTGTCGGCACCGAAAATTCGCGCGGTCGCATTATCTTCCTGCTCGGCGTCTTCGCGCTGATGGCCGGCCTGCGCATCTACAGCCTGCTGCGCGAGGTGGAGCCCGGCACGCGATTTTCACAATTTTTCACCAGTACGGCGCTGGGCGCGCAGGCCATCTACTACCTGGTGCTCGCTACAACGGTGTTCAGCCTGCCGCCGGTCGAGAAACCCCTGGCGCAGGTTCCCTTCTTCGGCTGGCTGTTTCTGATTCCGATGCTGCTGTCGATCATGGTGGTGTTCGGCGTGGTCCTGCTGGTCAACCAGACGATCGCGACACGGTTGAAGGAATCCGCCCGCCGCGACGTGCTGACCGAGGCGCTGACCCGCCGCGCCATGGAGGAAGTGGCGGAGGACGAACTGGCGCGCAGCCGGCGCCATGATCTGCCGCTCAGCCTGCTGCTGCTCGATATCGACCATTTCAAGCTGGTCAACGACCAGTATGGCCATGCCGCTGGCGATACCGCCTTGCGTCAGTTCGCCGGCGCCGTGCGGCGCTGCCTGCGCCGCGAGGATGTATTCGGCCGGCTCGGCGGCGAGGAATTCTGCGCCCTGCTGCCCAGCACGGCGGTCGGTGGCGCGGCGCAGCTGGCCGAACGCATCCGCCAGTCGGTCGCCAATCTGGCGGTCGAGGCCGGCGGACATCGCCTGTCGATGAAAGTGAGCATCGGCGTCGCCAGCCTCGGCGAGCATGGCGGCAACTGGGACGAGCTGGTCAACCAGGCCGACCGTGCCATGTATGCCGCCAAGCGCGCCGGACGCAACCGCGTGATCGTCGGTGAGGCGCAGCCGGCAGCGACTGGCCTGCCGGGCTAGTTGCTCAGCAGAACGGGCAGCGTCATGTTGCCCAGCACGGTTTCGGTCACGCCGCCGAATACCATCTCGCGCAGGCGCGAATGGCCGAAGGCGCCCATCACCATCATGTCGCAGCCGCGTGATTTGGCCTCGTTCAGCAGCGCCTGCCCCACCTTGGTGCCGTTGGCGGCGATCACCGCACTTTCCAGACGCAGGCCGTGGCGCTGCAGATGGTCGGCGATTTCCGCCAGCGCCGCACGCCCCTTGCGCTCCGGACCGAGCGTGATCAGGTGCACCACCTCGGCACCGCGCAGCAGCGGCATGGCGTCATGCAGCGCGCGCGCTGCTTCGCGTTTGCCATTCCAGGCCACCAGGATGCGGCGACCGAGGTCCGCTGCGCTGCCGGCATAGGGCACCGCCAGGATCGGCCGGCCGGCCTGCAAAGCCAGTTCATGCGGCAGCACATCCGTACCATAGGGGATCGAGGCCGGATCGCTCGGATTGGGATCGGGCTGGCCGACGATGGCGATGTCGCTGCAGCGCGCCGCCAGGCGCAGGGCTTCCACCGGCGCGAGGTCGCTGCTGAGCCAGCGATGCTCGATGCCGGCACTGGCGCAGGTGGAGAGGAAATCCTCCTTGGCGCCGACCGAGGCTTTCTGCGCCTCGTCCATCTGTTTCTGGATCAGTTCGGTGGGAATATACTCGCCCATATAGTAGGGCACGTTCGGCGGCGGCACCGTATAGAGCCCGCTGATGCGCGCGCCGAAACGGCGCGCCATGCCGATGGCGATCTGCGTGCGCGCAGCATTGCGCGGATCAAGCGTAAGATGGACCACGATATCGCGGTAACTCATCGCGCGGCCTCCTTGGTTATGGCCGTGCCGCTTATCCCCCGGCAGCATCGACCCGTCTTTATCGGAAGTGCAGATGATCTACTGACTATGACTTTAGGCAGCCGGACGCGCCGAGGCAAGGTGGCATGCCGTCGCATGCCCCCGGTTTACATCCCGGTTATGCGGCGAATCAGGCTTTAGGCAGCAGCCTGGGTCTTCCACGGCGGCAGGCGGTTTTCCTCGACCGCATGGCAGGCCACGGCGCCGCCCTCGACCGGCAGCGCCTTGGGCACTTCGCGCCTGCAGCGCTCGTTGGCCAGCGGGCAGCGCGGATGGAAGCTGCAGCCCGGCGGCGGATTGAGCGGGCTCGGCACCTCGCCGGCCACCGGCGTACGCGCCCGGCCGGTCATGTCGAGGTCGGGGATCGCATCCAGCAGCATGCGTGTATAGGGATGCAGCGGCCGTTCGAACAGCGTCTGGGTGTCGGCCCATTCGACCAGGCGACCGAGATACATCACGCCGACCTTGTCCGAGACGTGATAGACGACGGCAAGATTGTGGCTGATGAAAAGATACGTGAGGTTCAGCTTGCGCTGCAGTTCCTTCATCAGATTCAGGATCTGCGCCTGCACCGACACATCCAATGCGGAAGTCGGCTCGTCGCAGACCAGGAATTCCGGCTCGCCGGCAAGCGCGCGGGCGATCGAGATGCGCTGGCGCTGACCGCCGGAGAATTCATGCGGATACTTGCGCGCATCCAGCGGCGACAGGCCGACCTGGGCCAGCAATTCGCCGACACGCGTCTGAATCTCGGCGCGGCTCTTGAGCAGGCGGCGGAAGCGTAGCGGCTCGGCGACGATATCGCCGACGCGCCAGCGCGGGTTGAGCGAGGCATACGGATCCTGGAAGATCATCTGCATACGACCCTGGATCTCGGGATGCTTCGCACGCGTCGCGGCCTGGCCGATCTCGACGCCCTCGAAATTGATCGAGCCGTCGCTCGGCTCATACAGGCCGACGATCAGGCGTGCCACGGTCGACTTGCCGCAGCCGGACTCGCCGACCAGGCTGAAAGTCTCACCCTTGTCGATCGAGAAATTCACGCCGTCGACGGCGCGCACGATGCTGCGGCCCTTGCCTTCCAGCATGCGGTTCAGCCAGGGCGCCGACACGTCGAAGACCCGCTTCAGGTTGGTCACAGAGAGCATCGGAGTCTTAGACATGTGCCGGCTCCTTCGCGACCAGCCAGCAGGCGGCGTTGCTGTTGCCGGCCGGCATCGGGTCGGGCCGCTCGACGCGGCAGCGGTCGAACACCTTCGGACAGCGCGGATTGAAAGCACAGCCCTTCGGGATGGCATTCAGGCGCGGCATCGAGCCGTCGATCTGGGTCAGGCGCTCGGCCTTGTGGCCCATCGCCGGGATCGCGCCCATCAGGCCGACGGTATAGGGATGATGCGGGCGCTTGATCACATCCTGCACCGGGCCGATCTCGGCGATACGGCCGGCATACATCACGGCGACGCGGTCGGCGGTTTCGGCGATCACGCCCATGTCGTGCGTCACCAGCATCACCGCGGTGCCGTGTTCGCGACACAGCCGCCTGAGCAACTGGATGATCTGCGCCTGGATCGACACATCGAGTGCCGTGGTCGGCTCGTCGGCGATGATCAGCTTCGGCTCGGCAGCCAGCGCAAGCGCGATCACGACGCGCTGGCGCATGCCGCCCGAGAACTGATGCGGATAGTGGGTGATGCGTTCGGCTGCCGAGGGGATGCCGACATCCTCAAGCAGTTTCACCGCACGGTCGCGCGCCTGCGCATGGGTCAGCGGCAGATGCGTCTGGATCGTTTCGATCAGCTGGTCGCCCACCTTGTAAAGCGGGTTCAGGCTGGTCAGCGGATCCTGGAAGATCGCACCGATCTGGCGACCACGAATGCGGCGCATCTCATGATACGGCAGATTGTCGATGCGACGGCCTTCGAGACGGATCTCGCCGGACGCAATGCGCCCGGGCGGTTCAAGCAGGCCGATGATCGCCGCACCGGTCATCGACTTGCCGGCGCCGGACTCGCCCACCACGCCGAGCACTTCGCCGGCAGCGATTTCGAGCGATACGTCATCGACCGCGACAAGAGTGCCGCGCCGGGTCGGAAACTCGACCCGCAGATTCTTCACTTCAAGCAGCTTCGGGCTGGTCATCACAAATTACCGGAGCTTCGGATTGAGAGCATCGCGCAGCCAGTCCCCCAGCAGATTGACCGACAGGACGAGAATGGCAAGCGCCGCGCCGGGGAAGATGGTGATCCACCATTCGCCCGACAGGAGGAACTGCTGGCCGGTATTGATCAGGGTACCGAGCGACGGCTGGGTCGGCGGCAGGCCGACGCCGAGGAAACTCAGCGTAGCTTCGGTGATCACCGCAAGCGCCAGGTTGATGGTGGCGATCACCAGCACCGGGCCAAGCACATTGGGCAGCACATGGCGCAGCGCGATCAGCGGCCCGGGCAGGCCGATCACGCGGGCCGCCTGCACATATTCCTTGTTCTTTTCCACCAGCACCTGACCGCGCACGGTGCGGGCATACTGTACCCAGTAGCTGAGGCCGATGGAGACGATCAGCACGGTGATCGCGGCCTGACTGTGCTTGTCGGCGCCGAGCAGGCCGCGGGTGACGCCATCGACCAGCATTGCGATCAGAATTGCAGGGAAGGACAGCTGAACGTCTGCCACACGCATAATGAAGGCATCGATCGCGCCGCCCATGTAGCCGGCGATCAGGCCGAGCGCGATGCCCAGCGTCATCGCAAAAATCACGGCGAGGAAGCCGACGCTGAGCGAGGTGCGCGAGCCATACATGATGGTCGAAAGAATATCGCGGCCCTGGTCGTCGGTGCCGAACAGGAATTTCGCCTCGCCACCCTCTTCCCAGACCGGCGGCTTGAAGCCGTCGGACAGATCGAGCGAGGCAAGATCGAACGGGTTATGCGGCGCCAGCAGCGGCGCGCCATAAGCCGAAATGAAGAAGATCGCGGTGATCGCGGCTGACACCATCACCAGCTTGTTGCGGGTAAAGCTGTACCAGATGTCGCTGTCGCGCGCGCGGCGCCAGTATTCGGCAAGCAGGCTCATCACTTGCTCCCCGATGTACGGCCCTGCGCGCGCAGGCGCGGATCGACCACGAAATACAGCATGTCGACGATAAGATTGATCACCACGAACACAAAACCGATCATGACGAGATAGGTGGACATCACCGGAATGTCGGCATAGACGACCGACTGCAGGAACAGCAGGCCGACGCCGGGCCAGGAGAACACGGTCTCGGTGATGATGGCGAAGGCGATGATGGCGCCCAGCTGCAGACCGGTAATGGTGATCACCGGCACCAGCGTGTTCTTCAGCGCATGGCCGAAATGGACGGCGCGATTGGACAGGCCGCGGGCGCGGGCGAACTTGATGTAGTCGGTGCGCAGCACCTCCAGCATCTCGGATCGCACCAGCCGCATGATCAGCGTGAGCTGGAACAGGCCGAGCGTGATCGAAGGCAGGATGATCGCTTTCAGGCCGCTGACGGTGAGCAGGCCGGTCGACCAGAATCCGAGTTTGATCGTATCGCCGCGACCGAACGACGGTAACCAGCCGAGGATCACCGCGAAGATGTAGATCAGCAGGATGCCGATCAGGAAAGTGGGCAGCGAAACGCCGATCAGCGACACCGTCATCATGGTGCGCGACAGCCAGCTGTTCGGATACAGGCCGGCGAACACACCCATCGGGATGCCGGCGACGAGCGCGAAGATGGCGGCGACCAGACTGAGTTCCAGCGTGGCAGGCAGACGATCGGCGATCATACGGCCGACCGGCTCGGTGGTCCGGTAGCTCAGACCGAACTTGCCCTGCACGGCATTGACCACGAAGCGGCCGAAGCGCACCGGCATGGGATCGTCGATGCCCAGGCTCTTGCGGAGCTCGACGATCTGGTCGGCCGGCGTGTCCTGACCGACGATGTTGGCCACCGGGTCGCCAACGAAATTGAACATCGCGAAGGAGACGAAGGCAACCGCCAGCATCACCAGCGCGGCCTGCACGAGGCGGCGTACAATAAAAGCAATCATTGGGGCAGTATCCCTAACGGCGCGGCCCGGGCGGAAGCCCGGGCCGTCCGTTATGAGAGAACAGACTTACTTGATCTTGACGAAGCGCAGCGGGAAGTAGTTGTCCGCCGGCTGCACGAGATCGACATTGTCCTTCGCGGCCCACACCACGAACTGCTGATGCAGCGGGATGTAGCCGAAGTCGTCGAGGTAAGCCTTGGTGGCCTCCTTGATCATCGCGTCGCGCTTCGTCTTGTCGGTCTCCTGCTCCATCTTGTCAGACAGTTCGTCGACCTTCGCGTTCGAATAGCCACCCGCGTTGAACAGGCCCTTCTTGGTCTTCGCACTCGGGGTCTGGATCAGCGACTCGAAGACGTTATGAACGTCGTAGGTCGCGGCCGGCGACCAGCCCAGCATGTAGAAGCTGGTATTCGGCGACTTCTCGATATCCGACGCGGTGCGCAGGATCTTCGCGAAATACTTCGAACGGGTCTGGGCCAGCAGGTTCACCTTGATGCCGACCTTCGCCAGCATGGCAACCGACGCCTGGCAGATCGCTTCGTCGTTGACGTAGCGATCGTTCGGGCAGTCCATGCCGACTTCGAAGCCGTTCGGATAACCGGCATCGGCCAGCAGCTTCTTCGACAGCGCCGGATCGTACTTCGGACGCACGTCGAGTTCCTTGTCGTAACCGTTCAGGCCCTGGCCCACCATCAGGGCGCTGGGGCGCGACTGGCCACGCATGACAGTGCGCTTGATCGCCTCGATATCGATGGCGCGATAGAACGCTTCGCGGACCTTCTTGTCCTTGAAGGGGTTCTTGCCCTTGACGTTCGAATCCGGCAGCTCGTTGAGCTGCTGGTTGAAGCCGAGGAAGACGATGCGGGTTTCCGGGCCTTCGATGATGCGGCGACCGGCGGTCTTGCGGATACGCTCCACGTCCTGCGGCGGCACGGTGTAGATCATGTCGATCTCACCCGACAGCAGGGCGGCGACGCGGGTGGCGTCGTTGGCGATGCGCTGGAAGATCACCTCGGTGAGGTTATGTTCCGGTTTGTCCCACCAGCCCTTGTTCGGCTCGAGAACCGTACGCACGTCCGGCTCGCGGGTCTTCACGACGAAGGGACCGGTGCCGTTCGAGTTACGGGTAGCGAAGTTCTCTTCGTTCTTCGTCATGTCGGCAGCAAACTGGGCGTTGTTCTTCTCGGCCCAGGCCTTCGACATGATACCGATCAGCGCCAGCTTGTCGGCCAGCAGCGGATCCGGATACTTGGTGTCGATCTCGACGACGAAGTCGCTGACCTTGCGCACTTCCTTCACCGAAGTGAAGTTGCCGCCGAGGTTCGAGCCCTTGCCCATCGCGCGATTGTAGGAGAACACCACGTCGTCGGCAGTAAAGGCCTCGCCACCGGCGAACTTCACGCCCTGGCGCAGTTCGAAGCGCCACAGGGTCGGGCTCTTGTTTTCCCACTTCGTCGCCAGCGACGGCTCGAGCTTCAGGTTGCGATCGCGGCGCACGATCGGCTCGTAGACGTTGGCCATGAAGGTGAGCAGGAACGTCTCATTGCGGGCGTACGGATCCATCGAACTGACGTCGCCGTCATTGCCCCACTTGAACGTCTTGGCCGAACTCGGCTGCGCGCCGAGCAGAGCGACCGTGGCAACCGCTGCAACCAGCGACGCCTTGAAGAACTTGCTTTGCATCGTCCCCTATTCCTTCTCCCAACGAATGACATCGACCTGTATTTTTCAGGCCGTATGCTGACAGGCCCGCCCCCGCGGTGCCTGCAGCGCTGGGCGGATCATAGGCGGCAGGACGTATATACGTCTACAGCTACTGTAGAAACGCCAGAGCCAAAAAACCGGCCCCGTGCCTGCCCTTAAGGCATCTGCAAGCGGGATTAACGCGGTGCGGAAATGGACCAATCTGCGCCGGAATGGTTCACATTCCGGCCACCGCACGACATGGTAAATGCGGGTGTGCTTATGATAGCGGCCTAGGAGAGTCTCCTGGCCAGCAGCACAGCGTCCCTGCCCTTCACGATCCGGCGAGCCGGCATCACCAGCGTGCAGCCTCCGTCGGGTGCACGCAGTTCCTCGCCGTCATCGGTGGCGATCAAGGTACCGGCGGGCAGCTCTTCAAAGCCGATGAAATCGCCGGCAAAGCGGAAATGATCGGTCCTGGCGACCATTGCGTCAGTCACTTCATAGCGCTTCGGCGCACCGGCTTCGGCTTTGTATTGCGCCGCAAGATCGGCCGGGATCAGCCCATAGAAGTCGAGGAAGCGCATGGCGACGGCAATGGCGATCTCGCCGCTGCTGCGCGCAAAATGCTGGCCACACTCCACCACCACTGCGAGCGGACTCGCGTCAGGATTGCCGAAAGCGCCGTACTGGATCAGCGGCCGGCCGGAATGCTTCACGCCCGGCAGGATGACGTGATGCAGCGGTGCGTGCAGGTGGCGCACCAGCGGATCGAGCTTGGCATGCGGCTCGTAGATCAGCATCGACGGCACGGCATAGGAGGTGGAATGCAGATCGAGCAGGCCGTCGGCCTCGGCATAGATATGCCTCAGCGCACGGGCGCGCTTCACATCCACGGTGGCATCCGGCCCTTCCAGTGTGTCGACATCCCAGACGCGGTTGAAGTCGCGTTCGACATAGCGGGACTCGAACGGCCTGGCCGGATCGAAGTTGTGATAGGCATCCACATTCGCAAATGCCAGGGTCAGCTTGCCGCGCAGCGGGCGAATGCCCTGCTCGAACAGATGGGTGACCGCCACCATGCCGCAGAATTCGTTGCCATGCGTCAGGCCATTCACGACCACATGCGGGCCCGGTCGGCCTGAGTCGAAGGTATGTACGTAATCGACGCCGCGATTGCCGGCGCGATAGGCCGACAGATCCTTCGGCATCACTTCGATCGGGGGCAGTTCCAGATGCTGACTCGTCATGCTGCTGTCTTTACCTCAGTAAAAAACTGCCAATGCCATACAAACCGAAGCTGAGCATCAGCAAACCGGAAGTCCCATTGATCCATTTCAGGCCGCCATTGCCAAGCCGTTCGCGGAAGGCCCCGGCCAGACCGGCCAGCGACAGCCACCAGACCGACGAGCCGGCGAAAACGCCAAGCACCAGCCACAGGGCCATCGCGTTCGAGAGCCCGAAAGCGCCGATGCCGAAAAAGGCGAAAATGCCGAGAAAGGCAACGATGGTGATCGGATTGGTGGCGGTAAGAATGAAGGTGGACGCGAAGCAGGCGATCGGCCGCTCGTTATAGGTGCGCGCGGCGGAGACGGCAGGTTCGGGATGCAGCGCGGCGCGCAGCATACGCCAGGCCATGAACAGCAGAAACAGACCGCCGCAGAGACGGAATGTCGCTTCATGCGCCTGCAGCCAGTTCGAAACCAGGCTGAGGCCGAAAGCGGCGACGCAGCCATAGGCCGCGTCCGCGATGGCGGCGCCAAGGCCAGACATCAGGCCGGCGATGCGGCCCTGGTGCAGCGTCCGCTGCACGCAAAGCACCCCTACCGGACCGACCGGCGCAGCGATGATGAACCCTGCCACAATGCCCTTGCCCAGCATCAGCAGGTTGTCCCACACCGCATCGAACTCCGAGAGATGAAAAACGCCGCCCGTCCGGGCTCTGGTTCCGGCGGACAATTATGCAGTGCTGGCCTGTAGCATACCGCTGCCGGAGGCGCAAACACTGCCCCAGTCATTCTGGCTCCATCACTATTACGAAATCTGGCGCTTATCCTAGGGCCTGATGGAAGCTATCCCATTGGCAGACAAGGAGTTCCAGATGAACCAGGTTACCCCCAAACCGACCCCTGCCCCCAGCCGGCGCAGCCGCGTCGTGCGTGTTGGCGACCGCGGCCATTACGATGCCGCCACGCTGCATGCGATCCTCGATGCCGGCTATGTCTGCCACGTCGCCTTCGTGCAGGACGGCCAGCCATTGGTGATCCCGACCGCCTACTGGCGCGAGGGCGACTACCTCTACATCCATGGCTCGACCAGAAGCCGCATGGCCATAGCACTGGCTGCCGGCATCCCGGCCAGCGTCGCGGTCACGCTGCTGGATGGTCTCGTGCTGGCGCGCTCGGCTTTCCATCATTCGATGAATTATCGCTCGGTGGTGGCGATGGGGGTGTTCGAGAAGATCCCCGACGACCACAAGATGGCGGCGCTGGAAGCTTTCACCGAACGCGTCGCACCCGGCCGCTGGGCGGATATCCGCGCGCCGAACCGGCAGGAGATGAAGGGTACCATGGTGCTGCGCCTGCCGCTGACCGAGGCCTCGGCCAAGATCCGCAGCGGTCCGCCGAAGGACGACGCGGAGGATATGGCGGTTCCGGCCTGGGCCGGTGTGCTGCCTTTCGCGCAGGGTTTCGCGGCCCCGGTGCCCGATCCGCAGCTGGCCGCCAGCGTGGCCTTCCCGGACTACCTCAGGGCTTTGACCAGCCGCTGAACCGCGGCCTCCAGCTCGTCTTCCGGGAAAGCGGCAAAGCCCAATACGAGCCCGCTGACCGGCCGGGCGATGGCATAGCGCGACAGCGGCATCGCGCTCAGGCCCGCCGCCCGAACAGCGTCAGCGGCGGCACGGTCATCGCGGCCATCGCGGAAGCCCACCGCCAGGTGCAGGCCGGCCTCGGTGGCGCCGATCTCGAACAGGTCGGCGGCGTGGCGTTGTAGACTATCCAGCAGGGCGGCACGGCGCTTGCGGTACAGCACCCGCATGCGCCGCACATGCTGGGCGAGATGGCCTTCGGCGATGAAGCGCGCCAGCACCGCCTGCGAGGCCGGCGGTGCGAAACCGTCCGCCGTCGCCTTCAGCCGCAGGAAACCCTCCACCAGCGCCGGGGGCAAAACGACATAGCCAAGCCGCAGGCCGGGGAACAGCACCTTGCTGAAGGTGCCAACATAGAGCACGCGTTCGCCGCCATCCAGCCCCTGCAGGGCCTGCAACGGCGGACCGCCATAGCGGAACTCGCAGTCGTAATCGTCCTCGACGATCCAAAGGCGGCGGGCGCGCGCTTCCGCCAGCAGGGCCAGCCGTCGCGCCAGAGGAAGTGTCATGCCGAGCGGGAACTGGTGCGAGGGGGTCAGCATCACCAGCTTGGGCGTCGGCTGCAGCCGGGCCAAGGCGGCCGGGTCGAAGCCCTGGGCATCGACCGGGACCGGATGCAGCTTGGCCCCCACCCCGGCCAGCGCCTCGCGCAGGCCGACATAGCCGGGGTCTTCCACCGCCACGGCATCACCCGGATCGAGCAGCAGCCGGCCGATCAGATCGAGCGCCTGCTGGGCGCCGGAGACGATGACGATGGTCTCCGGCGTGCAGGCGACGCCGCGGGAATTTGTCAGGTAACCTGACAAATTCTGCCGCAGGTCTTGCAGTCCCTGCGCCGGCCCGTTGGCCAGCAGACGCAGGCTGTCCCGGCCGCGCAGGGTCTGGGCGGTCAGCCGCCGCCACAGGTCGAGCGGGAATTCATCCAGTGCCAGCGGCCCGGTCGCGAAGGGCTTCGCCGGAAACTGGCCGGGGAAAGACTCGCCTTCCGCGTGTATCCGGCCGAACCGGTCGGAGCGGCGGGAGAGGACCGGTTCGGCCGGTCTGGCGACCGTGTCGCCGATGCCTTCCGGGGGCAGGTCGGCGGCGACGAACAGCCCGGCGCCGCGCCGGCTTTCCAGGTAACCCTCCGCCACCAGACGTTCGAGGGCGGCCATCACGGTGTTGCGGCCGAGCCCCAGTTCGGTGGCCAGTGTTCGGCTGGAGGCCAGACGTTCGCCAGGCGACCATTCCCCGGCCAGCACCGCCTTGCGGATCGCGGCGTATAACTGCTCCTGCAGGCTGGCATCGCCGGGTCCTCTGGTGGGCCTGAACCAGCCAATAAACCGTCCTGCCGCGCGCCGCGCCATCAGATCTCACAATTCAGATTATTTAAGAAATATAATATATTGATATTATTTATGCTTTCATGATCTGTAATTTAACTTTCTGAGGTCATGGATGAAATACCGGTACCCCAAGAAGCTTCTCATGTCCATACAAGAACACTGCATAAACAACTGCGGATATTACAAGATTGACGATTCCGATATCCGACCACTTCAGCCGCACTTTACCCTGCACAACCGCCTGCAGCGGCCAGATTGAGGTTTTCTGTCTAAATACTTGCCACTGCTCGCCGAATTGTGCTGCACGCTTGCGATCGATGGAAAACATGCCATTCACGGCTGTCACCAGGATCGCGCCGGCCAGCAGCCAATGCGCCACGTCCCCGTTGGCCACCATGTGAGTCCCAGCCCACAGGCTGAACGCCCAGAGCATCGGATGGCGGGTGATCTTGGTGAAGCCCCGCACCGGCAGCTCGCCTTTCAGGACCATGTCCGGTCCGGCCATGGTCGGGTTGCTGGGACGCAGGCTGCCGACCAGCAGCAGCACGGCCACCGGCATGACCAGCAGCGGGACCAGGGCCAGGGTCGAACTGGCCGGCCAGAATTCGACATACGGCGCCCGGACATAGGTCCAGATCAGGGCGGCGAGCGCCACGGCACTCAGGACCGAGAACAACCCCCGGTAGGCCGGCAGGCCAAGCCGACGGACCAGTCCCGGCCGCAGCGGACCGGCCACCACGACATGCAGCAGCACCCAGGCTAGGGCGGCCAGAATCAAGGGCATCATCATTCATCCTCCCGCTCGCGGCGGATGCCCGCAGCGAGCTGCTGCGCCGTCGCCGCCGCCCGGGCCAGTTCTGACGGCAGCAGCCGGCTTTCGATGTAACGACGGTTCCCGGCGGCCTCGGTCATGCCGAACTCCTCGGCCAGCCGCAGATAGGCCCAGCCCCGGACGGGATCGGCCGGCCGGCCCCCGCTGATATTGGCCTCGCCGCGATAGGTCAGGTCGCCGAGCACGAACAGCGCCTCGGGATGCCCCTGCAGGGCCGCCCGTTCGAGCCAGCGCCGCGCCGCGGCCGGATCGGCCGCACCGCCCTCCCCGGCCTCCAGCATCCGGGCCAGCTGGAACTGGGCGTCCGCATTGCCGCCGTCCGCCCCGACGCCATACCAGTGCCGGGCAGCCGGCAGATCGGCCGCGATACCCTCGCCGGCCTCCAGATAGGCGGCGTATTTGAAAGCGCCCGAGGCATGACCGTTCTCGGCCGCGCGGCGGAACCAGCCGATCGCCGCCGGCAGATCCTTCCTGGTGCCCTGCCAGCCCAGTTCCTGCCACAGCCCCCAGCGGAACTGCGACGGTGCATAACCCGCCTCGGCCTGGGCCGCGATCAGCTTCTGCGCCCGTGCCGGGTCCGCCGGGCGACCGCGTCCGGTGGCCAGATAAGTGGCAAAATTGTTCACGGCGGCGCCATGCCCCTGCGCGGCGGCTTTTTCCCACCAGTCCATCGCCGCCGTCTGGTCCGCCGGTACGCCCTCGCCATTGAACAGAATGCTGGCCAGCAGGTTCTGCGCGTTGTCGATACCGCCCTCGGCGGCGCGCCGCAGATAAGGCAGTGCGCCGGCACGGTCGCGCGGACCGCCCTCGGCCTTGAACAGCATCTGCCCGGCAAGCGCAGCGGCAGGGATATGCCCCATATCGGCGGCGCGGATCGCGTCCTGACGCGCCTGCGCCAGGTTGAGAAGGCCGTACTGCGGACCGCTATGCAGCAGCGCGAGATTGTACCAGCCGCTCGGCTCGCCCTGCGCAGCCGCGGCGGCAAAAGCAGTCGCAGCGCGGCTCGGATCGCGCGGCGTGCCGAAACCGGCCATATAATAGCGCCCAAGTTCGTTGAGCCCGGCCGCCAGCTCAGCCGCAGCGGCGCGGCGCGCCCAGGCAAAGCCACGTGCCGCCTGCGCCTCATCGCGTGCCTCGAGGACGACATACGCCAGATAGGCATCGGCAAACGGGTTGCCATCCTCGGCGGCGCTCTCCAGCAGTTTCCGACCACGCGACGGATCGGCCGGCACGACCTCGCCTTCGGTCAGCAGGCGCCCGAGCCGGTAGCGCGCATTGACGGCACCTGCAGCGACGGCACGCTCCAGCAACGCCATGGCCTCTTTTGCCTCTGCCGGGCGGCTCTGCAGGATCAGTTCGGCCAGATTGGCCCAGGCGGTTGCTTCACCCAGTTCGCCGGCACGCCGCAACGCCCGTTCGGCACCTGCAGCATCGGGCGGACCGCCGGCACCGGCTATCAGCATATAGCCCAGGCTGCCGAGGGCACGCGGATGATCCTGCGCCGCAGCCTTGGCAAACCAGCCGCGGGCAGCCGCATCGTCGCGCGGCACGCCGAGCGAAAACTGATGGATCACGCCGACCTGATACTGGGCCTCGGCATTGCCTGCCTCGGCCCGCCGCAGCAGGGCGGGCAGATCGTCGACGGGTGCCACGGAAGGAGGCGCCTGCGGCGTGGAGAAACGGTCGCTGGGCCGCGCGACGGCGTCAGCGGTCAGCAGCAGGGCGAAAACGGAAACCGACAGCGCCAGCAAGCGGGCGCGACGGGAAAAACCGAAAAACATGCTCAATGCCTGATGTCGAACAGCGCGCGGCCCGTGGGAGTCAGCTTGCAGACCAGCCAGTCGGGCTTGATCGGATTCTCGAACCAGGGTTCGGCCCAACCGGCCTTGATGCAGGATTCGATGGTATGGGCGCTGATCTGCTGGCCGTGCTCATCGAACAGCGGCAGTTTTCCACCCGGCTGGCGCAGGCCTCGACGCAGATAGCGCAATTGCGCATCCGACGGCTTGCCCTGAGCCATGCGAACGAACCGGCTGTTATCGGCCATCGCCCCCTCCTGCTCGGCTGTATCCTATGTGATGCGCCGCCCGGCCGGCAACACCAGCCCGGCCCAGTGCCCCAACATTTGCGAACGGATCGCATATGGCTTAAAGCAGGGCGGTGACCGACACCGCCGCCCCATCCCCCGTGACCGCCCCGCTGCTGCGCAACCGCCAGACGGCGACCTGGCTGGCGTTCGCTGCGCTCGTCGCCCTGGTGATTGCTGCGCCGATCCTGGCCATCCTGGTCAACCTCGGCCGGCCGGCGCCCGATGTCTGGCAGCATCTGGTCTCGACGGTATTGCCCGAGATGCTGCGCAATACGGTGCTGCTGATGGTCGGCGTCGGGCTGGGTGCGATGGCCATCGGCACCGGTTGCGCCTGGCTGGTGACGATGACGGAATTCCCCGGCCGGCGCCTGCTGTCCTGGGCGCTGTTCCTGCCGCTTGCCATGCCAGCTTATGTCAGCGCCTTCGTCTACAGCGACCTGCTTCAGTTTGCCGGACCTGTGCAAACCACACTGCGCGAAACCTTCGGCTGGCAGCGCGGCGACTACTGGTTCCCCGACTTCATGTCGCTGCAGGGCGCCATCGCGCTCTTCATCTTCGGCTTCTACCCTTACGTCTTCATGCTGACGCGCGCCGCCTTCCTCGATCAGTCGGTCTGCGTGCTGGAAGTGGGCCGCACGCTCGGCCTCGGACCGTGGACGCGCTTCTGGCGCATCGCCCTGCCACTGGCGCGGCCGATGATCGCCGGCGGCGTGGCGCTGGTGCTGATGGAAACGCTGGCCGATTTCGGCGCCGTCAGCTGGCTCGGCGTCCCAACCTTCACCACTGCGATCTATCGCACCTGGTTCGGCATGGGCGACGTGACGGCCGCAGCGCAACTGGCCGCCGTACTGCTGATCTTCGTGCTTGCCGCGGTCATGCTGGAGCGCGCCAGCCGGCAGGCCAAGCGCTTCCACCATACATCGGCACGCACGCGACCGCTGCCGCTGCGCCCGCTGCCGCCGCTGCAGGCGACGCTGGCGATTCTGGCCTGCCTGTTGCCGATCCTGCTCGGCTTCCTGCTGCCGGGCGGCTGGCTGGTGCATCTGGCGTGGGAGGAAGGCGACGGCTTCAGCTTTGGCCGGCTCGCCGGTTTCACGGCCAACAGTTTTATCCTCGCCAGCGTTTCCGCAGTTTTGCTGATCGTGGTAGCGCTCGGCCTCGCCTACATGCATCGCATCACCAGCAATCGTGCCGCCAACTGGCTGATCCGTCTCGCGACCATGGGCTATGCCGTACCGGGTTCGGTGATCGCCATCGGGGTGTTGCTGCCCCTCGCCGCGTTCGATCATGTGATCGACCACTGGCTGGAAAAGCTGTTCGGCATTTCCTCCGGCCTGCTGCTGAGCGGCACGGTCGCGGCATTGTTCTATGCCTATCTGGTGCGCTTCCTGGCGGTGGCCTTCAACGCGGTGGATGGCGGGCTGCACCGCATACGGCCAAGCCTTGATCAGGCCGCCCGCGTGCTGGGCGAAACGCCGCTGGGCGTCGTACGCCGTGTTCATGCTCCGCTGCTGCGCGGCAGCCTGCTGACCGCCGCCCTGCTGATTTTCGTCGACGTTCTGAAAGAACTGCCAGCCACCCTGATCGTGCGGCCGTTCGATTTCGACACCTTGGCCGTCCGGGTTTACCAACTGGCCAGTGACGAGCGTCTGGCCGAGGCTTCCACCGGCTCCCTGATCATTGTGGCGGTGAGCCTGATTCCCGTAATCTGGCTGCATAGGGTGGTGGCGCGATCTCGTCCGGGCGATTCGGCCTGAGGTGGCCTCCCGGCGACATCCGCCGATCACGCAACAGTTGCAGGGTTCGAGATCATGAGTAATCCAGTCAGTGACATGCTTATGCAGCAGGCCGGGGTTGGTACCGACCCGGTGGCAGCGGCAGTGGCCATTGCCAATCAAGGTAATCTCGATGCCGCCCAGCAGATGCTGCAGGATGTGCTGAAGCGCACGCCGAAGCATGCCGAAGCGTGGTTCCGTCTTGGCCAGGTTCATGCCTCGCGCAACGAGTTCAAGCCGGCTATCCAGGCTTTCAAGCGTACCGTCGGCATCATGCCGCAGGCTCCTGAAGGCCATGTGCATCTGGGCAATACCTATCTGCGCCACGGTCGTCCGAGCCAGGCGGCGCAGGCCTATCGCGAAGGCCTGAAGTTCCATCCCGGCTATGCGCTGCTGCATTTCAATCACGGCGTGGCCCTGAAGCAGCTGGGCGATGTCGCCATGGCGATTGCCGCTTACAATGCGGCGATCACTCTCGACCCCAATTACGCGCCGAGCCATTTCAGCCTGGGCAACGCCCTGCGGGAAAGCGGCAAGCTGCAGGAAGCGGAAGCCAGCTATCGCCGCGCCATCGCGCTACAGCCCAACTATACCGGTGCATATGTCAACCTCAGCGGCATGTTGGCGGCGCAGGAGAAACATCTCGAGGCGCTGGAAGCCGGCTTCGCTGCGCTGAAGCTGGACCCTCATCAGCCCGACGCCCTGCGCAACGTCTCGATGTCACTGTACAAGCTCGGCCGTTTTGCCGAAGGCGTGCAGGTTGCCCTGCTTGCCCTCAATGCTTTGCCCGACAACACGATCTTCCAGTATCACATGGGCGAAATGCTCTACGGCCTGATGCGCAGCGGCGACGAAGCCAAGGCGCGTGAGCATGCCGCGCAATGGAAAGCTGCTTTCCCGGACGACCCGGTGGCGCAGCATATGGCCTCGGCCGTGCTCGGTGGCCAGGTGCCGGAGCGCGCCGGCGATACCTATGTGCGCGAGACCTTCGACCGGTTCGCCGCCGATTTCGAGACTGTGTTGGGTGGCCTCGGCTATCGCGTGCCTGAACTGCTCTGCACCGCGATCAAGGATGAAATGCCGGGCCGCACTGGCCTGTCGGTGCTGGATGCCGGCTGCGGCACCGGACTCTGCGCACCCTTCCTGCGTCCGACGGCAAAGTCGCTGGTCGGCGTCGATCTGAGCGGTGGCATGCTGGAGAAGGCGCGCGCCCGCAAGATTTACGACTCCCTGCACGAAACCGAACTGGGCGTGTTCCTCGCCAAGACAAGCGACCGTTACGACGTTTCGGTGGCAGCCGACGTGTTCTGCTATTTCGGCGCGCTGACGCCGAGCTTCACGGCGCTCGCAGCGAAGATGACCCCGCAAGGCGTGTTCGGCTTCACGGTCGAGGCGATGCCGGAAGGCATGCATGTCGCGGAGGGCTATCGCCTTGGCCCGACCGGGCGTTACCAGCATGATGAGGCCTACGTGAAACAGGCGCTGGAGCAGGCCGGCTTCAGCCTTCTGCGCTTCGATCAGACGCACGGCCGCGAAGAGATGGGGCAGCCGGTGCCATGCTTCATGGTGCTCGCCCGCCGCGCCTGATCCGCTCAGGCTCACACGCTCGGCGCTGCAGTCCGCAGCGACCGGCGCCCCAGTATTGTTCCCGGCGCCGGTCGCTTTGCCGGAACGGAGCGCCATACCGATCATGACCGTCAGCCAGCAGACCACGCTCCACCCTCGCCAGATTCCGAATTTCATCCCGGAATCTCCGTTCAAGCGCGAGATGAACGGCCGGTTCCGCGACGAGATCCAGGATTTGCGCCGCCATGTCATGGACATGCACAGCACCGGCCATGAACCGATCTGCTCGACGCAGATCCTGGGCGAAGCGCGCGACCTGATGAACTACACCAATGACGCCGCGGCCGTGCGCGCCCGACTGGACGACCTGCGTGCGACGCTGAGCCAGCCGAACCAGGATTATGCCTACGAGCAGTCGGCCGAGGATGGCTCCTGGGGTGGCTGCTACAAAGCCTGGTATCTGCGGCTCGATGCCAGCGTCGATCCGATGAAGGAACTGGTGGAGGCCGGGAAACGCCCGCCGCATCCGCTGCGCTTCTTCGAACCGGTCAATACGCCGGAAAAAATGCGCAGCTATCTGGACAGCCTGCTGATCTCGGACGTCAAGGCAACCGGGGTCGACAACCGCAAGGAACTCAACTACGCGATCACCAGCTTGGCGCAGATCCTGTTCAAGCCGAAGGTCGCCGCACTGCTGCCCGACGGCACGCCGGTGAAGAAACTGGCCGCCACGCTGCAGGATTTCCTCGACAACAAGGCACAGAATCCGGAAACCGGCTTCTGGGGTGCCTGGTACACGATCGACGGCGAGCTGAAGAAAACCAACGATCTCAGCATCACTTTCCATGCCATCAGTTACCGCTCGGACGACCCGCCGCATATGCGCGAACTGGCCGATACGCTGTTTGCCATGCGCGCCGACCGCTATCCCTATGGCTGGCGCGACCAGGGCAAGCAGAACAACCATCATGCCTATGACGTCGCCCGCCTGCTGCGCCGTACCTGGCCGTATATGACGGCAGAGCAGCAGGCGCGTGCAACCGCCGAACTCACCGTCATGGTCGCACGTTCGCTCAATATCTCGATCCGCTCAGACGGCCGTTTCGACGACGAGCCTTATACGAGTCCGGCCGAGGCCTATTACTTCGGCGTGTCCTTTCTGGACGAAGTGGGCTTCTTCCGCCCCAGCCGCCGCTTCTGGACGCCGCTGGAAACCAGCGATGCAGACTCGCTGCGCGCCGTGCTGCTGCAGCATCTGCAGAAGATGGATCAGCGCAACGCCGTGGTGACCGCGGCCCTGCGCAAGCTGACTGCTACGGACTAAATTTTCTTCCAGTCTAATCGCCGGGTGCTGCAGGCACAAAAAGGGCGGGGTTTTCCCCGCCCTTCGTGTCGTCGGTATCTCCGGCTGTTACGTCCAGCCGGCCAATTACTTCCAACCAGCCCTGTCCATCAGCTTGAGCGCTTCTTCGTTGTTGCGGCCGAAGACAGCGGCGCTGATCTGATCTTCCTTGAAGTTGCCCCAGGCCTGGATCACCGGGTGCAGCGGCACGCCGGCCACCACCGGATACTCGTAATTACCCTTGGCGAAGTAATTCTGTGCCTCGGGCGAGGCCAGGTATTCGAGGAACCTGATGGCATTCGCCTTGTTCGGCGAATGCCTGGCCACGCCGGCACCGGAGATGTTCACATGGGTGCCACGGTCGCCCTGGTTCGGGAAGATCACCGCCAGCCTGGAGGCCACGTCCTTCTCGTCCGCCTTGGACGAGTTGATCAGGCGCGCGAAGTAGTAGGTGTTCGACACCGCCACATCGCCTTCGCCGGCTGCGACTGCCTTGAGCTGGTCGGTGTCGCCGCCCTTCGGCGCACGCGCCAGGTTGGCAACCACATGCCTGGCCCAGATTTCGGTCGCCTGCGCGCCGAGCGTGGCGATCATCGAGCCGACCAGCGACTGGTTATACACGTTGGTGGAGGAACGGATCAGCAGGCGGCCCTTCCATTTCGGATCGGCGAGATCCTCGTAGCGGGCGAGATCGCCCGGCTTCACCTTGTCCTTGTTGACCACGAAGACACGGGCACGCTTGGAGAAGCCGAACCAGTGGCCTTCGGGCTCGCGTAGATTGGCGGGGATCGCCTTCTCCAGCGTGGCGTTCCTGATCGGCTGCAGCAGGCCGTTCTGCTGCGCGCGCCACAGGCGGCCGGCATCCACGGTAATCAGCACGTCGGCCGGACTCTTGTCACCCTCGGCGCGCATGCGCTGCAGCAGCGCATCCTCGCTCGCCTCGATGCGGTTGATCTTGATGCCGGTCTGCTTGGTGAAATTCTCGTACAGCGCCTCGTCGGTGTCGTAGTGGCGCGAGGAATACAGATTCACGACCTTGTCCTGCGCGGCAGCTACCTGGGGCAGGATGACCGTGGCGCCGGCAGCGAAGCCGAGCAGCAGTAAGCGTCGGGAAAGCGAAGCGGTAACGAAGCGAGCGAGCATAAATGGCTCCTGGAAGGTGTTTCTGCGAATGACTTGCAAACGATATGTAGCACCGGCTTGTTGCGACTGCAACGCAGAGTAAAAATCACATATACCTCATCGAAATCCCTGTCCGGAGAGGGTTTTCCATCCAGTTACGGACAAAAAACGTGCATGCCAGCCCGAAGCTGGGGTATTCAGCGGGAAGCTGACACCTCAAAGCTGGCAAATGATTCAATGCCCTACTTGGCAGACCCGCTGCGCGAGACCTATCAGCCCGGCCTGATTCTGCTCAGCCTGGCGGTAATCTTCTTCGCCGGCTTCACCGCCCTCACCCTGGCCGGCCGTTTCCAGACCAGCACCGGCCGCACCCGCACCGGCTGGCTGTTTGGCGCCGCCATCGCGCTGGGCGGCGGCATCTGGGCCATGCATTTCGTTGCCATGCTGTCTTTCGATATGGGCATGCCGGTGCGCTACGCACCGGGCATGACGATCGTGTCCTTCCTGGTCTCGGTGGCGGTGGTGGCGCTCGGCCTCGCCATCGTCGCCATCCGGCCCGACAGCCGCTGGAGCCTGCCGATCGCCGGCACCGTCACCGGCCTCGGCGTCAGCGCCATGCACTATACCGGCATGGATGCGATGCAGATGGGCGCCCTGATCCAGTGGGACTGGAACCTGGTGTCACTGTCGGTGGCGATCGGCATCGCCGCTTCGGTGGCAGCGCTGTGGCTCTCGTTCAATTCGCGCACGCTGCGGTCCAAGCTCATCGCCTCGGTGCTGATGACCATTGCCGTCGCCGGCATGCATTACACCGGCATGGCGGCGGCCAGCTACACGCCGCTGCATGGCGCGCTGACACCGGCCGAAGGCGTTTCCTCCGAAATCCTCGCCATCGCGGTGGCATCGGCCTCCTTCGGCATCCTGTTCCTCGCCCTGGTCGCAGCAATGTTCGACGAGACGCTGGCCAATCGCGCCCAGGCCGAGGCGTTGCGGCTGCGCCACATGAACGAGAAGCTGGAAGCGATGGTGGCCGAACGCACCATCGAACTGCTGAAGGCCAAGCAGAGCGCCGAACGCGCCAGCAACGCCAAGACCGATTTCCTCGCCAGCATGAGCCACGAACTGCGCACGCCGCTGAATGCCGTGATCGGCTACAGCGAGCTGCTGATCGAGGAATCCGAGGCGAAAGGCCAGAAGGACGGCCAGGGCGATCTGGAGATCATCCGCTCGTCAGGCAGGCATATCCTGGCGCTGATCAACGATATCCTCGATCTGGCCAAGATCGAGGCCGGCAAAATGGAAATCGCCGTCGACCGCGTGCGCCTGAGCGAGTTGATCGATGACTCGCTGGCGGTCTGCCGCCGTCAGGTCACGCAGAACGGCAACAAGCTGGCGATCGAACTCGACAGCACGCTGACCTTTGTCGACACCGACGTCACCAAGCTGCGGCAGGCCATCATCAATCTGCTCAGCAATGCCGGCAAATTCACCAAGGACGGCGAGATCGCGCTGACCACGCGCGGTTACCGGCACAACGGCGCCGAGTGGGTCGAGATCGCGGTGCGCGATACCGGCGTCGGCATTGCACCGGAATACCACGCCGCCGTCTTCGAGGATTTCCATCGCGGCGACAGCAACACTGCGCGTCATCATGGCGGCACCGGCTTAGGGCTTGCGCTGAGCCGCCGCCTGATCCGCCTGCTCGGCGGCGACATCATCCTGGACTCGGCGGCCGGCCGGGGCTCGCTGTTCGCCATCCGCCTGCCTGCCCATATCGCCGACACCGCACCTGCCGTAGCCGCGGACTGACGCCATGACCAAGCTGCTGATCGTCGAAGACAATCCCCACAACCGCGACATGCTGGGCCGCCGCCTGCAGAATCGCGGTTATACGCTGTGCTACGCCGAAACCGGCGAAGCCGCACTCGACATCGCACAGCGCGAACTGCCCGATCTGGTGCTGATGGATATCGGCCTGGGCGACGGCATCGACGGGCTGGAAACCACCCGGCGGCTGAAGCATATCCCGGCGACCTCACGCATGCCGGTGATCGCGCTGACCGCGCATGCGCTGGCGACCGACCGCGAGCGCAGCCTGGAGGCCGGCTGTTCCGACTATGATACCAAGCCGGTCGACATGCCGCGCCTCTTGGCGAAGATCGAAGCTTTACTGCCTGCCGTCAGGAATTAGTCGGCTGCCCTATTAGTCCGCAGCTATGGCCGTGCGGCCCTCACCGGCCGCCGACAGCACGTCGCGCAGGGTGATGAGCGAGACCGGCTTCTGCAGCACGCCGGCGATGTTCAGCCCCTGGCTGCGGCCGATTTCGAGTGCCGCCCGTGCATAGGACGGGTTATGGCCGGTGATCACATAGATCGCCGCCTTGCACTGCTGCCCGATCAGCCACTGGATCAGTTCGATGCCATCTTCTTCCGGCATCACGATATCGAGGCAGACGATGGCCGGCTGCGCCTGGCGGTAAGCGTCGCGGAAGGAGGCCGCGGTGTCGACCAGATCGACGTGAAAGCCCTCCTTCTCAGCCACGCGCCGCACGAAGTTGCCGAAGTCGAGATGATCGTCGACGACGAGAATCCGCCTTGCCGCGGGAATCGCTGGGGAGGTGTTGTCAGTCATAACCAGTTCAGCATGCCATATTGCAGTGGCAAAGGAACGCCCTCTTTTCCACGGGAATGCGTATTCCCGTCACATCGCTGTGCGTTTATCGCCAGAAAAGCCGGGCGATCAAAACCCAAGGCTGTGGATGAAGCCGGTCAGCGCCTTCAGCGTTGCAGCGGGCTGGTCGCGCTGCGGCGAATGACCGCAGCCGGGAATCAGCAGGGTTTCAGCCGCCGTCCTCTGGCGAATGCTCTCGACCTGGGCAGCCGTACCGTATTCGTCGTCTTCGCCCTGGATTACCACCACCGGCACTTTGATGCGGTCGACATAGGCTTCGATATTCCAGTGGTGGAACTCCGGGTTGAGCCAGGAGTCGCACCAGCCGCGGAACGCACAGTCGACATTGTCGCCATGATACTTCGCCAGCCGCGCCTTCAGGTCACCCTCGGCATAGGCTTTGTCGGCGGCGCGGATCGAGCGGACGGAAACGTCTTCGCAGAAGACATGCGGCGCCATCACGGCGACGCCCTGCAATCCGTCGCGCTCTTTTGCGCCCGCATAGATCAGCGAGATGGATGCGCCATCGGAATGGCCGATCAGGATATGCGACTGGATGCCAAGGGCGGCAAGAAGATCGGGCAGTCCCGCTTCGCCTTCGTCATGCATGTAGGTGATCGGTCGCGGCAAGGCGCAAGCGCTCGAACCACCATAGCCGATGCGGCTGTAGACCAGCGCCGGCAGACCGGTCGCCTGCGCCACCTGATCCGGGAAGTCCTTCCACAGCGTGACGCAACCCAGGCCTTCATGCAGGAAGACCAGCACCGGCAGCGCAGCATCCCGAAGCGCGGAACCTGCCCAGCGATACTCGATGCGGCCCGCCGGCGTGTCGACAAACTGAACTCCGGCCATGCCGATCAGGCGCGCAGCTTGAAGCGCTGGATCTTTCCGGTCGCCGTCTTTGGCAGCTCGGGCACGAATTCGATCCAGCGCGGATATTTGTACGGCGCGAGACGGTCTTTCACGAACATCTGCAGCTCGCCGATCAGTGCTTCTTCCGCCGTGAACTCCGCTTTTAGCACCACATAGGCCTTGGGCTTCACCAGCTCATCGGTATCGGCATGCGCCACCACGGCGGCTTCCAGCACCTTGGGATGCGCCAGCAGTGCAGACTCGACCTCGAACGGCGAGACCCAGATGCCGCTGACCTTCAGCATGTCGTCGCTGCGACCGCCATAGGTGTAGTAGCCATCCTTGTCGCAGATGTATTTGTCGCCGGTACGCGTCCATGGCCCGTGGAAAGTCGCAAGACTTTTCGTGCGGTTGTTCCAGTAGGCAACGGCGCAGCTCGGCCCGCTGACCAGCAGCTCGCCGATCTCGCCCGGCGCGACATCCTTGCCGTCATCGCCGACCACGCGCAGATCGTAACCCGGTACGGCCTTGCCGGTGGTGCCGTAGCGCACTGCGCCGGGACGGTTCGACAGGAAAATATGCAGCATCTCGGTCGAGCCGATGCCGTCGAGGATTTCGACGCCGAAGGTCTTTTCCCAGCGTTTGCCGATATCTTCCGGCAGCGCCTCACCCGCCGACACGCAACGGCGCAGCTTTGCCGAGCCGCTGTCCTTGCCGATGTTCTGATCGGCGAGGATGCCCGCATACAGCGTCGGTACGCCGTAGAAGATGGTGGCCTGATGATCCTTGAGCCGCTTCATCACTGCCTGTGGCGTCGGCCGCTCGGCCATCAGCACGCCGGTGGCGCCGACATGCAGCGGGAAGGTCATGGCATTGCCCATGCCATAGGCGAAGAACAGTTTCGCCGCCGAGAAGACGACGTCGTTTTCCTGGATACCCAGCACCTCTTCGGCATAGAGCACGCAGGTATGCACGATGTCGCTGTGCAGATGCATGGTGCCTTTGGGCGAACCGGTCGAGCCCGACGAATACAGCCAGAAGCCGATATCGTCCGGCGTCGTCGCAGCCGTTTCAAGCTGGTCGGACTGTTCCTCCAGCAGCTTGGCGAGCGGCGCGACTGTCGGCGGCACCTGGCCGGAGATCAGCACCTTTTCCAGATAGGGCTGGCCGGAAATGATCGGGCGGAAGCGCTCCATCAGCGCATCCGACACACACAGCACGACGGCGCGGCTGTCGCGCAGCATGAAGTCGTAATCCGGCGTGGTGAGCAACGTGTTCACCGGCACCGGCACGGCGCCGATCTTGATCGCGCCCCAGAACATCGTCGGGAAGTCGATGCTGTCCAGCATCGCCAGCAGCACGCGCTGCTCTGGCTTCACGCCCTGCGCCTTCAGCAGGTTACCGGCACGGTTCACGCGCGCCGCCAGCTCGGCATAGGTGTAGCTGCCCTTGTCGTCGATGAAGGCGGTCTTGCCGCCGCGCCCTTCAGCGATATGACGATCGATGAAATGGGTCGCGGCGTTATACCGCCGCGGCAGCTCCAGAAAGCGCGGCATGGGATCCTCCCGGAAAATTTTGTTTGTTATGCCGCCCGCTATGGAAGCAGGCGGTTACGCAGCCTTGGCCAGCGGTGCGACCTGCTCGGCCCATTCCAATGCCCAGACAACGCCGTCTTCTTCCGGCAGCGAACCGCCCGAGGCGTTATGCTGCATGCGGTCGCCGATCATGGTGGCCTTCAGGCTGCGCAGCGCATCCTCGAACTGCTTGCCGCCATGATTGAAAGTGTCCTGATAGGTGGTGTCGCCCAGGCCGATCACGCCGATATATTTGCCGCTGAGATCGGGGCGCACTGCCAGCAGGTCGGCGATGAAGTCGCGCGCATTGTCCGGCACATCGCCCTGGCCATAGGTCGAGGTGACAATGAGGAAGGCGCCGGGACGCTGGAACACGTCGGCCTTCAGGTTGTCCATCAGCAGGATGTCGACGCTGTGGCCCTTGCCTTCCAGCGCCTTCTTGACGTCGCCCGCCACCAGCTCAGCCGTGCCGGTCATGGTGCCGACCAGAATGGATACCTGCATGAACAGCTCCTCAACGCTTCAAATTGGTAGTGAGCCCGAACTATAACGCATCATTCGCTGGCGCTCCAGAAGAAATTGCACTATAATGCACTTCATGAGCGAGACACGGGACAAAACCGCCCCCGAAGATACCGCCTTTCTGCAGACAGTGGGCGAGCGCGTTCGCAATGCCCGTGCCCGCCGCGGCATGAGCCGCAAGATTCTGGCAAAGGATTCCGGCGTTTCCGAACGCTATCTGGCGCAGCTTGAAGGTGGGGCCGGCAATATCTCGATCCTGCTGCTGCGCCAGATCGCGCGCGCCATGGATCTGCCGATCACCGATTTCCTCGGCGACCGCGCCCCGCTCGGCGTCGATCAGGCTTTGCTGTTGCGCCAGATCGAAGATCTTTCGCCCGAGCAACTGCAGGAACTGCAGGGTTTCGTGCGCGACCGTTTCGGCGTGGCCGCCAGCGTGAAGCGCCATATCGCGCTGATCGGCCTGCGCGGCGCCGGCAAGACCACGCTGGGCCAACTGCTGGCGCAGGCTTTCGGCCTGCAATTCATCGAAATGGCCAAGGAAATCGAGATCGAGGCCGGGCTGTCGCTGAATGAGATTTTCGATCTTTACGGCCAGGCGGCCTATCGCCGCTTCGAGCGCCGCGCGCTGGAGCGCGTCACCGCCGATCCTGCGCCGAAGGTGATCGCCACCGGCGGCAGTCTGCCGTCCGAACCGGCGACCTATGCGCATCTGCTGTCGCACTGTTTCACCATCTGGCTGAAGGCTTCGCCCGAGGAACATATGGGTCGCGTGGTGGCGCAGGGCGACATGCGGCCCATTGCCGGCCAGTCCGAAGCCATGGCTGACCTGAAGCGCATCCTGGCTCAGCGGGAGGCGCTCTATACCCGCGCCGACATGAGTTTCGACACAGCCGGCAAGGCCGTGACCCAGGCTGCCGCCGATTTGGCGACGGCTTTGCGCGCCCATCCGGCATGGCTGGCCAGAGAAGCAGCCGAATGAGAGGCCACTGAGTAAGGCAGTAGCTGCAAGATAATTCTTGCATCGACCCGAAACTGCATTATAATGCACATACAGTTTCAGGGAGGATTGCCCCAATGGCCGAACAGATCAACGGCAGCCACGCGCCGGTCGATTTCCGCACCGAGCCGAGCCAGTACAAGCACTGGAAGCTGAGTCTCGACGGCGCCGTCGCCACGCTGGCGATGGATGTGCGCGAAGACGGTGGCCTCCGCCCCGGCTATGAGCTGAAGCTGAATTCCTACGATCTCGGCGTCGATATCGAACTGCATGATGCCGTGCAGCGCCTGCGCTTCGAGCATCCCGAAGTGCGCTCGGTCATCCTCACCTCCGCCAAGGAGCGCATCTTCTGCGCCGGCGCCAATATCCGCATGCTCAACCAGTCGGCGCATGGCTGGAAGGTGAACTTCTGCAAATTCACCAACGAGACCCGCAACGGCATCGAAGATGCCACGCATGAGTCGAAGCAGACCTATATCGCCGCCGTGAATGGCCCCTGCGCTGGTGGCGGCTACGAACTGGCGCTCGCCGCCGACTACATCCTGATGGCCGATGACGGCAACACCTCGGTTTCGCTGCCGGAAGTGCCGCTGCTCGCCGTGCTGCCCGGTACCGGTGGTCTTACCCGGCTGGTCGACAAGCGCATGGTGCGCCGCGACCGCGCCGACTTCTTCTGCACCATCGAGGAAGGCATCAAGGGCAAACGCGCCGTCGACTGGCGCCTGGTCGACGAGGTCGTGCCGCGCACCAAGCTGGCGGATGCGATGAAGGAAACCGCGCAGAAGTTCGCTGCCAAGTCCGACCGCCCCACTGACGCCCAGGGCATTGCGCTGTCAAAGCTGGAGCGCAAGATCGATGGCGACAGGATCAGCTACAGCCATGTCGAGGCCAAGCTGGATCGCGCCAAGGGCATCTGCGAGATCACCGTGCATGGCCCGAAGGAAGCCCCGCCCGCTTCCGTCGAGGCGATCCAGGCGCAGGGCGACAAGTTCTGGTCGCTGGCGCTGGCGCGCGAACTGGACGACCTGATCCTGCATCTGCGCACCAACGAAGAAACCACCGGCATGTGGGTGTTCCGCACCGAGGGCGATGCCGACAAGGTCGCGGCTTATGACGCCGCGCTGGAACAGCACAAGGCCCACTGGCTGGTACGCGAGATCCGCCTGTTCCTCAAGCGGGTGTTCAAGCGCATCGACGTGTCGTCGCGTTCCACCTTCGCGCTGATCGAGCCGGGCTCCTGTTTCACCGGCACGCTGCTCGAACTTGTCGTGGCAAGCGACCGCTCGTATATGCTGGACGGCCAGATGGAAGGCGACAACCGCCCGGCAGCGACTGTGCGCATGACGTCGATGAATTTCGGCGCCTATCCGATGGGCAACGGCCTGAGCCGTATCGCCAGCCGCAATCTCGACGATCCGTCGCGCACCGATGCAATGAAGAAGCTGATCGGCAACGACCTGGATGCCGAAGCCGCCGACGAGGTCGGCCTTGTCACCTTCACGCCGGACGACATCGACTGGGAAGACGAAGTGCGCATCGCCATCGAGGAGCGCGCCGCCTTCTCGCCCGACGCCCTCACCGGCATGGAAGCCTCATTGCGCTTTGGCGGTCCCGAGACGATGGAAACCAAGATCTTCGGTCGGCTGACGGCGTGGCAGAACTGGATTTTCCAGCGCCCGAACGCCGTTGGCGATCAAGGTGCGCTCAAGCTCTACGGCACCGGTCAGCGCGCCGGCTACGACCGCAAACGCGTTTAATCGAGTCAGGGAGAAGCACCATGGCGATCGACTACAATTCTCGCATCCCCAACAACGTCAATCTCTCCGACAACCGCCGCCTGCAGCGCGCGCTGGAAGAATGGCAACCGAAATTCCTCGACTGGTGGGGCGATATGGGCCCGGCCGGTTTCCAGGCGCGCGAGGCCTATCTACGCACCGCGATCAGCGTCGACAGCCAGGGCTGGGCGCATTTCGACTATGTGAAGATGCCCGACTATCGCTGGGGCATTTTCCTCGCCGAGCCGGAAGCCGACCGCAAGGTCAATTTCGGCGACCACAAGGGCGAAGCCGCCTGGCAGGAAGTGCCCGGCGAATATCGCGGCGTGCTGCGCCGCCTGATCGTCACCCAGGGCGATACCGAGCCGGCTTCGGTGGAGCAGCAGCGCCTGCTCGGCCAGACCTGCCCGTCGCTCTATGACATGCGTAACCTCTTCCAGGTCAATGTGGAGGAAGGCCGCCATCTCTGGGCCATGGTCTATCTGCTTGATGCCTATTTCGGCCGCGATGGCCGCGAGGAAGCCGAAGCCCTGCTGCAGCGCCGCTCGGGCGACGACGACAAGCCGCGCATCCTCGGCGCTTTCAACGAGGCGACGCCGGACTGGCTCAGCTTCTTCATGTTCACCTTCTTCACGGATCGCGACGGCAAGTTCCAGCTGGCCTCGCTGGCCGAGAGCGGTTTCGATCCGCTGTCCCGCACCTGCCGCTTCATGCTGACCGAAGAAGCGCATCACATGTTCGTCGGCGAAACCGGCATCAGCCGCGTGATCCAGCGCACCTGCGAGATCATGCGCGATTTTAAGACCGACGACGTGCGCAAGCACGGTGCGGTCGACCTGCCCACGCTGCAGAAGTATCTCAACTTCCACTTCTCGGTATCGGTCGATCTGTTCGGTTCTGAGATCTCCACCAATGCCGCCAACTACTACACGATGGGCATCAAGGGCCGCTTCGACGAGAACCGCATCGGCGACGACCACAAGCTGACCGACGCGTCGTATAAAGTGCTGGAAGCGCATGGCGATGGTTTCCGCGAAGTCGAAGCCTCGGCCCTGACCGCGCTCAACGAACGCCTGCGCGATGACTATGTCGCCGACTGCGCCCGCGGCGTGATGCGCTGGAACCAGATCATCAAACGCCATGGCATCGACTTCGAGTTGACGCTGCCGCATCGCGCCTTCAACCGCCAGATCGGCCAGTTCGCCGAACTGAAGGTCAGCCCCGAAGGCAAGATCGTCAGCCAGGCCGAATGGGACGCCAGGCATCACGACTGGCTGCCGACCGAAGACGACCGCCTCTATGTGATCAGCCTGATGAAGCCGGTGACCGAGATCGGTAAATATGCCGGCTGGATCGCCCCCCCCGCCCGCGGCATCAACAACCAGCCGACCGACTTCGAATACGTCCGCCCTTAAGGCGGTCCCAGTTCCCTCCCAGACTGATCCGGGCGTCCGAATCCCCTTCGGACGCCCTTTTTTCAGGCTCTTCTTTTTTGGGGGCCGGCTCCGTATCATCCGGCCATGACCGATTCAGCCAAGTTCAGCCCCGACCGCCCGTTTTCCTGCCCCCGTATCGTGCAATGGGGCGAATGCGACCCTGCCGGCATGGTCTACACCACGCAGTTCCTCGACTATGTGATGGAAACGCTGGAGGCCTTCTGGCGCGACGTGATCGGTTTCAGCTTCCTTCGCCTGCACAAGGAACTCGGCTACGGCTCGCCCACCGTCAGCACCAAGCTGGATTTCCAGCGCGCCCTGAAGGGCGGCGAGCCCTTCACGGTAGAGCTGCGCGTGGAAAAGCTGAGCCGCTCCACCATCACCTACGATTTCAAGGGACGCAACGCGGCCGGTGAAGTCTGCTTCACGGCGGCACATATCTCCTGCATCGTCGATGAGAAGATTTTGAAATCGGTGGAAATCCCGGAGCGTATCCGCGGCCCCATCGAAACCTATCGCCAGGCAACGACAGCCTAGTCACGGAACCCGCAGCATGACCGAGAGCCACAGCTATACCAAATTCTTCCCCGTCTCCTGGGAGGAGTTGCACCGTCACTGCAAGGCGCTGGCCTGGCGTCTGCTCGACAACGGCACGATCTACAAAGGCGTGGTGGCGATCACCCGCGGCGGCATGGTGCCCGCCGCCATCGTGGCACGCGAGCTGAACGTGCGCGTGATCGAGACGATCTCCTGCTCCACCTACAACGAGCTGGAACGCGGCACCAAGGTGAATGTGCTGAAGGATGCTACTGCCGCCATGCCCGACCAGGGCGAAGGCTGGCTGATCATCGACGACCTGGTCGATACCGGCATCACCGCCAAGGCCGTGCGCCAGCTGCTGCCCAAGGCGCATTTCGCCACCATCTATGCCAAGCCCTCAGGCCGGCCGATGGTCGACAGCTACATCACCGAAGTGAGCCAGGACACCTGGATCCTGTTCCCCTGGGACATGGAAGCGGTGATGTCGAAGCCGATCGTGGAACTGCGCAGCGGCCGCTAGTTCTGCTTCTTCGCCGCCGTCATCGCCCAGGCGACAGTGTCGCGCAGGATCTTGCCCAGCGCGTCATCGAAGGCTTCGACCACGTCCAGAATCCCCGCCGACTTCGCCGTGGCGCGCCGCTCGAAGGTGGCTGACGCCACGATCTGCTGGCGCGGCTGGGCGATCATCTTCGCCTGCAGGACGATCACCACTTCCGGCGCGGTCTGGCCGTCTTTCAGCATGGCCTGGAATTCGCGCAGGTCGCTTTTCAGGTTGAAATCCGAGCGCAGACCGACCGACTGGCGACCGACGGCGACGATCTTGCCAGTATTTTCGAAACTCTCGACCAGCAGGGTCTGCACCATGCGCGGCGCCCGCTCGGCCCAGCGGGCTTCGGCGTAATATTTCACCTCGTAAGGATTGGTGTAGATCGCGATCTTGTGGCTATCCAGGCCGCCGGCCGCGTAAGGCTCCTCCACCACCAGCTGCCAGTCGACGCGCGGCAGACTTTCCGGGAAGGTCGTCTTGGGTGAAAGGTTATAGATGTTGGACGGTGGCGCCTGCGGGATCAGGCCGCCACAGTCAGCCAAGGGTAAAGCGGCAGCGGCCAGCAGCAGGCTGCGTCTGGTGGTATTGCTCATCGGCGTCCACTCCCCCCTTCATTGCGGTATTCGGCATCGCGGTTCCCGAACAGCACCGCGCTCGGATTATCCTCCAGCCGCTGTGCCACCCGCGCCAGGCTGGAGACCAGCAGGCGGGTTTCCGCCATCAGGCGGCGGAATTCGCCGAAACCATCGCTGGTCATGGCGTTCAGCGGCACGCGATTCTCTTCCATGATCACCGTGGCCATGGCGAGCACCTCGTTGAGCTGCGCCATCGCCTTGCGTGCATCCTGCGCCGCCGCCGTGGCATCGCCTTCCAGCAAGCGGTTGGTGGTCTTCAGCGTGCCCTCGGCCTGGTCCATCACGCGATCCAGCTTGGCGGCGATCTGCTCGGCGGCGGCGGCCGCCTTGGCGATGTCGGTGCTGGTCTTGGAGAAGCTGTCGACCGCACCGGCAATCGCATCCTGGCGCTGCACCAGGGTCTGCGACAGCGAACGCAGGTCGGCAATGAAGCCGCCGAGATTCTGCAGATTCTCGTCACTCAACACCTGCGCAGCGCGCGTGACCAGATCGGGAGCGGCCTCGAACAGCGCCTCGATGGCCGAGGTGCGCGAGCGGATGGTCGGGTATTTCGACATGTCACGGCCGGCCACCACCGGCAGGATCGCCGCCTCGCGGCTGCCCGGCGAAATCTGCACAAACGACACGCCGGTGATGCCCTGCAGCTGCAGCGTGGCTTCCGAATCTTCCTTGATCGGCGTATCTCCGGCGACTTCCGCGATGACGCGCACGCGGCTGGTATCCACGCGGTCGATCAGGATCTGCGAGACGCTGCCGACCTTGATACCGTTGAAGCGCACATCGCCGCCGACACCGAGGCCGGCGACCGAGCCGCTGAAATAGATATTGTAGCGCCCGACTTCGCGGTCGACCTCGGTCTTCGCCAGCCAGAGCGCAAAGGCGACGATGAGTACCAGGAAGGCCAGCATGAAGCTGCCGATCAGCAGATGATGCGCCCGCGTTTCCATCTCACATCCTCTCGTCCAGCGTCGCCGTGATGGCGGCAGCCCGGGCCCGCGGCCCATGGAAATACTCGACCAGCCAGGGATGCTGCGCCTTCAGCATGACATCCATCGGTCCGGTCAGCAGCACCTTCTTCTCGGCCAGCACGGCGATACGGTCGCAAATGGCATGCAGCGAGTCGAGATCATGCGTCACCATGAATACCGTCAGACCGAGCGCGCGCTGCAGGTCGCGCACCAGCTGGTCGAAAGCCGCCGCGCCGATCGGGTCAAGTCCGGCGGTCGGTTCGTCGAAGAACACGACCTCGGGATCGAGCGCCAGCGCACGCGCCAGCCCCGCCCGCTTGCGCATGCCACCCGACAGTTCGGCCGGATATTTCGCACCGGCATCAGGCGATAGCCCGACCATAAACAGCTTCGCAGCCACGATCTCGTCCAGCAGGTCCTGCGGCAGATCGTAGAATTCCTTCAGCGGCACCTGGATATTCTGCGCCACCGTCAGCGAGGAAAACAACGCACCATCCTGGAACAGCACACCGAAACGCTGGCGCACCGCGCGCAGGTCTTCCGGACTGCCGTTGATCATGTCAGTGCCCAGCAGCCGGATGCTGCCGGTGACGGGATGATTGAGGCCAATGATGGTCCGCAGCAGGACCGACTTGCCAGTGCCGGATCCGCCGACCACGCCGATCACCTCGCCGCGATAGACGTCGAGATCGAGGTCCTGGTGGATCACATTGTCGTCGAACCGGTTCACCAGCCCGCGCACGCTGATCACGACATCCTGCAGTGTGTTCTCGGCCATGCTCAGATTCCAAGAAAATTGAACATGATGGAAAACAACGCATCGAACACGATCACCAGGAAAATCGACTGCACCACCGACCGCGTCGTCAGCCGGCCGACGCTTTCGGCATCGCGTTTCACCCGCAGGCCTTCGTAGCAGCCGACCAGCGCGATCAGGGCAGCGAAGACCGGCGCCTTGACGATGCCGACCACAAAGGTGCGCAGGCCGACCGCATCATGCAGGCGACCGAAAAACAGATCCGGGTTGATGCCGAGCGTGCTCCAGGCCATCAGCGCACCGCCGGCCAACCCCATGATGTCGGCGAAGAAGGTCAGCGCCGGCAATGTCAAAATCAGCGCGAACATGCGCGGCAGCACCAGCACCACCACCGGGTCGAGCCCGAGCGTGCGCATCGCCGCGACTTCCTCGTTCACCTTCATGGTGCCGATCTGGGCGGTGAAGGCACTGCCGGAGCGGCCGGCGATCAGGATCGAGGTGAGCAGCACGCCGAGTTCGCGCAGCACCGAGATGCCGATCAGGTCGACGACAAAAAGCTGTGCGCCAAATTTCTGCAGCTGGCTGGCACCCTGATAGGCCATGACCATGCCGATCAGGAAGGACAGCAGCCCGACGATGGGCAGCGCCTTGAGCCCGGTCTCCTCCATGTGATGGACCATGGAGGTGAAGCGCATCTGCCCCGGCCGGAAAGCGGTGAGAATCGCGGTCTCGGTCACTTCGCCGATAAAGGATGTGAAACGGCGCGCCTCGCGCGCGAAGAACATGGTAAGCCAGCCCAGATGCCGCACAAAGCCCGCAAAGCCGCCGTCGATCCTGGGCCAGACCGTGACCGCTTCGCCGCAGCCGCGCGCATAATCGACCAGCGCGCGATGCTCATGCCGCGGTTCGGGCCATTCCACCGAAAAGCCCTGATCCTCCAACTGGCGGTGCAGACGGGCGAGCAGTAAAGCCCCGGCGGTGTCGAGCCGGTTCAGGTTCCCGGTATCGAGCCTGGCATGTTGCTCGCCGCCGTCGCGGAGATGGTCGCGCAGCAGCCCGGCCGTCGCCAGGCCGCCCAGCCGGGCGAGCAGCGCACTGGCATGCGCCAGCGTCCAGTCGCCTGTCAGGCGGAACCGAAGCGTCCGTCCATCCCGTCCTGCCTGCAGCTTTCCGTCGGCCATATGTCCCTGAAACGCGAAAGAAGAAGCCTTGCCGAACAGTTAGCAGAAATGACAGTCTGGGAAAACCGATGCCCGATGACAGGTCGGCTATACCGCCCGTCCAGGGGCATCATCCGAGGGGGGAAACCATGCCGCGCTTTGCCGCCAACCTCAGCTTCCTGTTCCAGGATGAGCCCTTCCTCGACCGTTTTGCCGCCGCTGCCGACCAGGGCTTTCAGGCGGTGGAGTTCATGTTCCCCTACGATCATTCGGCCGCCGCCATCGCTTCGGCCGTGAAGGCCGCCGGACTGCAGGTGGCGCTGTTCAACACCCCGGCCGGCGACTGGGCCAAGGGTGAGCGCGGACTGGCTGCCCTGCCCAACCGGCGGCAGGATTTCCGCGCCGCCATGGCCCGCGCCTTCGAATATGCCGAAGCCTATAACTGCCCACGTATCCATGTGGTGGCCGGCATGCAGCCGGCCGGTGTCGACCGTCGCACCATGGAAGCCTGCTTCATGGATAACCTTGCCTGGGCGGCGGAGCAGGCTTCGGGATTGGGTCTCATACTGATGCTCGAGCCACTCAACCAGCGCGACAATCCGGGCTTCTTCCTCAGCGATTTCGATTTCGCCGAGAAGGTGATCGCCGATATCGGCGCCCCCAACCTGCGTCTGCAATTCGACGTTTATCATGCGCAAATCACGCATGGCGATCTCACCAAACGCATCGAGCGGCAGATGCCCTGGATCGGCCATGTTCAGATCGCCAACCCACCCGACCGCCGGGAACCGGGCAATGGCGAAATCGAGTACCGCCATATTTTCGAGACCTTCGACCGGCTCGGCTATGACGGCTGGATCGGCTGCGAATATCGTCCTGCCGGCAGCACGGTGGACAGTCTCGGCTGGATCAGAGACTACGGCGTCGTGCCGCCGAAGAAGCCGGTCAATCCATAAGACTGGGCAGCCAGAGCGCTATCGCCGGGAAGCCGATCAGCAGGCCGACGCGCACCAGATCGGCCAGCACGAAGGGCAGGATGCCGCGGATCACGGTTTCCAGCTTCACGTTGCCGACACCCTGGATGACAAACAGGTTCATGCCGACCGGCGGCACGATCATGCCGATCTCGACGATGGTGACCATGTAGATGCCGAACCACACCGGATCGATGCCGAGCGCCTGCACCAGCGGAAAAACGAAGGGCAGCGTCAGCAGCATCATCGCCAGGTCATCCATCAGCGCACCGAGGATGACGTAGAAGCCGGTCAGCAGAATGAGGAACAGCACGGGGTTGAGATTCAGTGCCTGGATCTGCTGCACCACGAATTGCGGCGCATTGGTCACTTCGAGGAAGAAGTTGAACAGGCCGGCACCGATCAGGATCAGGAAGATCATGGCGCTGGTCGCCGCGGTCTCGCGAAGCGAGTCGCGGAAACGACCAAGCGTCATCGAACGGCTGACCAGCGCAAACAGCAATGCACCGACTGCGCCAACCGACGCCGCTTCATTGGGCGAGAAGACCCCGATGAACATGCCACCGATCACGATGGTGAACAGCAGGAAGACCGGCCAGACTGTTTTCAGTGTACGGCGACGCTGCGACCAGGGCATGCGTTCGCCTGCCGGGCCGATGGCAGGATTGAACCGCGTTGCGACCGTGATTGCCAGCATGTAAAGGCCAGTCCCCAGCAGGCCGGGCAGCAGGGCTGCGACGTAGAGTTTACCGAGCGACTGTTCGGTGAGCAGCGCATAGATCAGCAGGATGATTGAGGGCGGGATTAGAATCCCGAGTGTGCCGCCGGCTGCGATGGTAGCTGAAGCAAGACTGTCGGCATAACCGTGCCGACGCATCTCGGGCAGCGCCACGCGGCACATGGTAGCAGCGGTGGCAATCGCAGAGCCACAGATCGAGCCGAAGGCCGCGCAGGCGCCGATGGTGGCCAGCGCCAGCCCGCCGCGATAGTGGCCAACGAAAGCATAGGCCGCGTCATAGAGCTGCCGCGAGAGCCCGGCGTAGGTGGCGAACACGCCCATCATCACAAACAGCGGCACGATGGAGAGGCTATAGGGAATGACGGATTCAAACGGCGACGAACCCATCACATAGGCCAGTCCGTCCCAACCCTGCAACCAGAAGAAGCCGGCCGCACCGACAACGCCCATCGCCACCGCAACAGGCACCTGCACGAACATCAGCAGCAGCACGACGCCGAAGCCGATCACACCAAGCCAGGCGGCAGACATCACAGCACCTCCGCCTGCTGTTCCATCGGCGCGATGACCTCGCGGCCGGTGAATACGACCGCCAGATGGCGCAGCACGATCAGCACAATCAGTGCGACCGTGAAGAAGGCACCGGCAAGCAGCGGATACCAGAACCAGATCATCGGCAATGCGATGGTTTGCGATTTGTCGCCCATCATGGCAACCGTCTGCGCCTGGCCGATGCCGAACCAGCCGATGGCCAGCATCAGCGCGCCACCCAACAACGCCGAGAAGGCGCGGCAAAGCGCGCGAGCACGTAACGGCAACCGAGTGGTGACGATATCGACCGCGACATGGCTGTCGCTCATGAAGCCATAGGGAATGGTGAGGAAGGCGCAGCCGACGATCATCAGCTGCGTGATATCCACCGTGCCGAGAATGCCCTGCCCGCCGAAATTGCGGATTGCGATGTCGAGGCAGGTGAAGAGACCGGCCAGCAGCGCGCAAAAAGCGCCGATCTTGCCGGCCCAGGACGCAGCCCGTTCCGCCAGACGGTAAAGAGCGATCATCGACAGGTCCGCCGGGATAAATATGGGACTACAAAAATATCCCGCCGCCTGACAGGCGGCGGGATCGTACAGGATCGGCGCTGATTACTTTTTGGCGCCTTCATATTTGGCAATGCGCTGCTGCATCTCGGCATAGATGGCGCGGGCATCCTTCACGCCCTGGCCTTCCAGATCGGTGAGCAGCTTCTCGGTGGTCGGCTTCAGCGTATCGCGCCAGCGCGCACGTTCTGCGGCGCTCAGCGACGTCATCGTGTTACCCTTCTTGGTCGCCGCCTCAAGACCCGGCGCATCCCACTGGTTCCACCAGTCGCCGAAGCGCTCGGTCAGCGCAGACCCCGTGGTATCGTCGATCGCTTTTTTCACGTCGGCCGGCAGGCTGTCGTATTTCCGCTTGTTCATCACGAAATAGAAGCTGGCCGTATAGGAACGTGCATCGAGGTGGTACTTGGTCACCTCGAAGAGACGGAAGGAGTTGATCGGATCCCACGGGAAAACCGCGCCATCGATCACGCCGCGCTGCAGGTTCTCGTAGACGTCGCCCGGCGGCAGGCCGACCGGCGTGGCACCCAGCTGCTGCAGCATGGCGTTGATCTGCGGGCTGGGGGAACGGATACGCAGCCCTTTCAGGTCATCCATGGTTTTGACCTGCTTCTCGCGCGTATGGATCAGGCCGGCGTTATGCGCATGCAGACCCAGCACTTTTACCGTATCGGGGAATTCCTTCGCGAAATGCTTGGGATACATCTCCCACAGCGTACGGCTGGCGGCATTCGCCGTTTCGACCAGGAACGGGAATTCGATGATGCCCATGCGGTTGAAACGGCCGGCCGGCACGCCGCGCAGGCCATGCGCGATATCCACCACACCGCTCACCGCCTGCTCAAGCTGGCGCGCCGGATTGCCGAAGGCGCTCCCCGCCGGGAAGATGGTCAGTTTGACCTTGCCGTTGGTGCGCTTGGCCAGTTCTTCGCCCCAGGGCACAAACCAGTCGCGATGCATGCCATGGCCGGGCGGAAGAAAATGGCTCATCTTGAGCTCGATTTCCTGCGCCATCGTCGGAAATGCTGCGGTTGCGAAAAGCGAAACGGCTAGTGCGGCCGGCGCCCATTTGCCGATCAGACGGGTTAATTTGACTGGCACGATGCGTCCTCCCAGACGATATGTTCAGTATGGCATTTTGCCTTGCGTCCTGTTTAGTTACAACTGTAACTAAGGTCAAGGTGGCCCGTCCCAGGCGAGTTTCCGAAGAATTAGGTTACTGCCTGAATACGTAGACGGCCCATAGGCTTGCGCCTATTGTGGCGCCGGCAGAAACCGGTGGGTGGGTCCGCCGCGGAATAAAGGGATTGCAGCTTGGCGCGTCTGGTCACAGTGGCTGGCCTGGCTCTCGTATTGGGCATTCTGATCGGCATCGGCGCAGTCTCGCTCGACCGCGCGATGCAGGTGCCTGAAGCGCGTGCCATCAAAGAACCCGATACCGCGCAGACGGCTGCCCCCGCCGTCGTCGAGGCTCCAGGCAGGCGCATCACCCTCCGCATGGCCAGTGCAGCGCCTACATCAGCGCCGCAAATCGGCACGATGGCAGTCACAATGGTCCAGAAGCTGCAGATCGCCTCCGACAGCAATATCGAAGTCAAGCTGTTCGAGCCCAATGTGCTGGCGCCGAATGCCGAGCTGTTCGACAAGGTGTCGAATGGTGAGATCGATGCCGTCTGGTCCTCGCCGAATTTCTTTGCCCAGCGCGATTCGGTNNTATGGCGGCGGCCAGGAACTGATGGACGGCACATTCGCCCGCTTCAACATCAAGCCGATCGTCTGCACCGTGCTGCCGCCGGAATCAGGTGGCTGGTTCCGCCGGGAGGTCAATACGGTGGAAGATCTCAAGGGCCTGCGGATGCGCTTCATGGGCATCGGCGCCAAGGTGATCAGCCGGCTGGGCGTCGAGACCGTGGCGCTGAATGGCGGCGATACTTTCCAGGCCCTGCAGACCGGCAGTATCGATGCAGCCGAATTCTCCCTGCCCTTCGTCGACGTGCGATACGGTTTCGACAAGGCCGCCAGCCACTATTACTTCCCCGGCTGGCATCAGCAGAGTTCGCTGATCACCATGCTGATCAACACCAAGGTGTGGGAGGGCATGACTGATGCCCAGCGCGCCACGATCAACAATGCCTGCGGCGACAATATCCGCGAAAGCCTGGCAGAAGGCGAAGTACAGCAGGTTCAGGCGTTGCAGGAAATCCGCCAGCGCGGGGTCAAGGTCCATACCCTGCCCAAGCCGGTGATAGATGCGCTGAAATCCTCGTGGATCCAGGTGGTGAAGGAAGAAAGTGCCGCCAACCCGGAATTCAAGAAGGTGTGGGAGTCATTTCACGGCTTCCGCAAGTCCTACGCCGAATGGCGCGGCCTCGGCTATCTACCGTAACGCGGCTACCTGCCCTAAGCGGCGAGAGAGCGGCGCAGCTGGCGCAGTTGGCGCTCCACCGAAATATCGATCGAGGCGGTCACTTCCAGGCTGCGGTCTTCCAGCGCATCGCCGCGCGGATTGGCGCGACCGCGAGCTTCTACGGCATCGTCGCGGCGGCGGATCAGATCGATGATTTCGGGCTGAAACAGGCGCAACAGGCCGTTGAGCCAGCGGTTGACCGGCGACGACGGCCAGGTGTGGCGCAATTCGAAACGTTCCAGCATGGCGATCACGTCGCGCGCAGCAAACCAGGTTTCGTCGGTCACCCAGCGATTGACGGTGAACAGCCGGATCGGCTGGCCATAATGGTCCATCGCCACGCCGACGATATGGGCGAGCGCCTGTTCACCGCGCGGCCAGTGTTCGCCGACCTTCTGCTTCGGTGAACAGCGACCGACGCCTGTCTTCACATAGCGGGCAGGCTCGAACTGTTCTCCCAGAAACTGCGGGCGCTGGAAGATGTGGAAGTGGCCATGCTCGCGGCCGTCGTTGCGATGGGCATGATAGTAATACTGCGCGCCGGTCTGCGGATCGAATACGTCGCCAGCGGGGTAATGCTGCTGCTCGAAGAAATCCTCCTCGCCGCGCAATAGTTCGGCCACCAAGTTGCTGCGCTTGGCTGCCAGATCCTGCTGGATCTTCAACACTTCGCCGCCCGCCGCCACCATTGTCTGCAGCCGGACCGTCCCCGGATTGGCCATCATATTCATCGAAACCGCTCTCCTGTACTCAGGCGGGGCAGTTAAGCAGCCGCCCTGTTAAGCGGTGGTAAATGCGACAAGGCGCCACGGTTGTTCGAGCGAGTCGCTGTGCTATTTTTTTGGCAGGCCGGATTCCCGGTCCGTCCGAGCACAATTCGATCTGCCAGACACAAAAAACGCCGATATTTAAGGAGCCTCCCAGATGCTGCGAGTCGTTCTCTCCGCCCTCGCCCTCCTGTCCCTGACCTTGACTGTCAGCAGCGCCCAGGCCGCCGGCAACCCGGAGGAAGGCCGCAAGACTTTCGCCAAATGCCGCGCCTGCCATCAACTCGATGCCGGCAAACATGCCGTCGGCCCCTCGTTGAAGGGCCTGTTCGGCCGCAAGGCGGGGACCGCCGAGGGGTACAAATATTCCGACGCGATGAAGAATTCCGGCGTCACCTGGAATGACGAAACTATCGCGCAATATCTCGCCGACCCGAAGTCCTTCATCAAGGGCAACAAGATGGTCTTTCCCGGCATCAAGCGGGAAACCGAAGTCGCCGACCTGATCGCTTACCTCAAGGACGCAACGAAGTAACAGTCCAGCCGGGCTGTCACAGCCCCCTCTTCCTCCGTCTCGCCCGGTTGGCTAAGGTCGCCGGGCAGAGATGGAGGAAGCGATGCCCGTTTACGGCCCCGACGTGGTGCTGAACAATCCCGCCTATATCCACGATACCGCGCAGATCTACGGCAAGGTGCGGCTGGAAGAAGGCAGCTCGGTCTGGATCAATGTGGCCGCGCGGGCCGAAAATTACGAAATCGTCATCGGCGCCTACACCAATGTGCAGGATTTCTCGATGCTGCATGTCGGCAGCCAGACCGGCACCTATGTGGGTGCGCATTGCTCGGTCACGCATCACTGCACGATCCATGGCTGCACGATTGGCGACAACTGCCTGATCGGCATCGGCTCGACGATCATGGACGGCTGCGTGATCGGCAACAACTGCATCATCGGCGGGCACACGTTCCTTAAAGAGGGAACAGTGGTCCCCGACAATTCGGTGGTGGTGGGCAGCCCCGGCAAAGTGATCAAGACGCAGAACAACTACGTGCGCTGCCGCCTGAATGCCTATCTGTATTACCGCAATGCCCTGGCTTACAAGCAGGGCCAGTACCGCGACTGGGATGCACCGGACATGGCCAAAGCGGTCGGCGCCGAAATCGCCCGCCTGACCGAAGAGCTGAAGGCCCTGGAAGCCGCCGGCAGGGCCTGATCCGACCTCCTGTCCCTGCCGATATTGCTTTTTCGGCCTGAATTCCGCCGCTTTTGCCGCGCAGGAATCCAGCCATGACGCCGTGTAGGGTATCGAGATCAACGATGAGCAGGACATCGCCGCATGTTCGCCTCTCTCGCCCTGCCCCGGCTGGAAACCATCCCGGCTGACCGCAGCATGAGCGATATCGATACCGCACTGATGCACCGGGTCGCACGCGGCGACCATGCGGCCTATCGCCTGCTGGTCGACAAATACCTGCGCCATGCCGTCACCGTGGCCTATCGCGTGCTGTTCAACCGCAACGATGCCGAAGAGGTGGCGCAGGAAGCCTTCCTGCGCGTCTGGCGGCATGCCGCACGCTGGCGCGCCGATGGTGGTGCCAGCTTCAAGACCTGGCTGAACCGCGTGGTGGTCAATCTGTGCATCGACCGCAAGCGCCGGCCGGGCATGGCCGCGCTGGACGACCAGGTCGAGATTGTCGATGAGGATCGCGCCACGCCCTATGAAGACCGGCTGGCGACTGAGACCAGCGACCGCGTGGCGCTGGCGCTGCACAAGCTGCCCGAACGGCAGCGCGCCGCCATTCTGCTCTGCTTCTGGGAGGGCGAAAGCAATATCGACGCCGCGAAGGCGCTGGATATCAGCGTCGGCGCTCTGGAATCCCTGCTGATCCGCGCCAAACGCACGCTGCGCGACGACCTGCGCTCCGCGCTCGGTCCGCCAAATGCTCCTGGGGAGTAACACCATGAACCTCGAACGCTTCCTCGATCTGCTCGATGCCCATGGCGCCGATCTCGACCGCTGGCCACAGAATGAACAGGCCGCCGCCACCGGATTTCTTGCCGCCCGTTCCGATGCCCGCGAAGCGCAGCGTCGCGCTGCCGCGGTGGATGCCCAACTGCTGCGCGCCAACCTGCCCGAGATCGAGCCGAGCGATGCTCTACGCCAACACGTGCTGGCGCAGGTCGCCAACCTGCCGCCGGCGATCGCCGCGCCCGCCACCGACTGGCGTGCCCAGGTGACCGAAGCACTCGCGCTGCTGTTCCCGACCGGCCGCCGCATGCCGCAGTTTGCTGCGCTGGCCCTTGCGCTGACGATCGGTGTCAGCGCCGGCTTCGTCAATTTCGGCCTGCTCGATGCGCAGGAGGCCGACCTCGTCACCGTGCAGATTGCATCTGCCACGCCATTCCTGAGTGAGGACTAAAGCCATGTCCGAGACCGTCACCCCACCTCCCGCCAAGTCCAGGGTCAACCGCTGGCTCGCTGTCGCGCTGATCGCCTCGGTGGCGATCAACCTCGGTTTCGCCGGGTTCGGTGCGGTGCGTTATTTCAAGTATCGCGAATTCGCTGAACGCCGCGGCTGGCAGATCGAGGACCAGGTGGCGCGCCGCTTGCCTGACAATGCCCGGCAGGCCTTCCGCCAGGCCTTCGAGGAAGGCCGCAAGGGCGGCAATGTTTCGCATCATCAAATGCGCCGCGATCTTTCGGCAGCGCTGGGCGCCAAGCCCTATGACCATAACCGCCTGGCCGCCGTGCTGGACGAGCACCGCCGCCGGCTCGACCAGCTGCAGGCCGGCATGCAGGCCGGCATGCTTGCGGCTGCCGATGCCATGACGCCGGAACAGCGCCAGGAATTTGCCGAGCGCATGCTGCGCCACGGCTCCAAGCAGAAGCGCGACGAGATGCCGCCCCCATCTCCGTCGCCGCGTCACTAAGACCAGCCGAACCATTCACGACACAGCCTGCACCGCTTGTCTCAGCGATGCAGGCTGGTTAGCGTGGATGCTCCCGAAGGGTCTTTCTGGGGTCATCCATGCTCAATGTCGTCATTACCGGCGGTGCCGGCTTTATCGGCCAGAAACTGGCTGCTGAATTGCT
>NZ_PEKV01000004.1:82325-91104 GCF_002796975.1 Ferrovibrio sp.
GGCTATCGCGTCAACCTGGAAGGCACGCGCCACGTCCTGGAAGCCTGCCGCGCCATCACCACGCATACGCCGCGCATGGTCTTCGCCTCGTCGGTGGCCGTCTATGGCGGCGACGACCTGCCCAAGACCGTGACCGACCAGACCGCGCAGCGCCCGACCACCTCCTACGGCGTGCAGAAGCTGAGCGGCGAATTGCTGATCAACGACTACAGCCGCAAGGGCTTCGTCGACGGCCGCAGCATCCGCCTGCCGACCATCATGGTGCGGCCGGGCAAGCCGAACAAGGCGGCCTCGACCTGGGCCAGCTCGATGATCCGCGAACCGCTGTCCGGCGTCGATGCGGTCTGCCCGGTGCGCCCGGATAGCCCGATGGCCTGCCTGTCGCCGCGTCATACCATCGACGCTTTCATCCGCGCACATGACCTGCCGGCGGATAAGTTCGGCAAGGACCGCGCGCTGCTGCTGTCCGGCATCCGTGTCACCGCCGGCGAAATGGCGGCGGCCGTCGAGCGTGCCACGCCGTCACTGAAGGGGGCGAACCGCAAGGTCGGGGCTATTCATTGGACACCTGATGCCGCGATCCAGAAGATTGTCGATGGCTGGCCGGGCGCGACCGCATCGGAACGTGCCAAGGCGATGGGCTTCACCGTCGATGCCAGCATCGACGAGATCGTGCAGTCCTTCATCGCTGACGATCTCGACGCCCAGATCAAGAGCCTGCAGTCGAGTTAATACTCATTGGCGTGGATGCCCGGGACAAGCCCGGGCATGACGAAATTAGTAAGTAAAGGTAACTCCCGATGACGAAGCCCTCCCCCGAAGCGCTCGCGATGGTCAAGCAACTGATCGAGATGCCGACAGTCAGCCGCGATTCCAACCTCGACCTGATCCACTGGATCCGCGACCACCTGAAATCGCTTGGCGTGGAGGCTACGCTGGTGCATGACGCAACCGGCAAAAAAGCCAACCTCTATGCGACGCTCGGCCCGCAGGACAAGCCGGGCATCGTGCTGTCCGGTCATACCGACGTGGTGCCGATCGACGGCCAGGAATGGGACACCGACCCGTTCAGGATCACCGAAAAGGACGGCAGGCTGTTCGGCCGCGGTACGTCGGATATGAAGAGCTTTGTCGCGGTCGCGCTTAGCTATGCGCCGAAATTCCTGGCACAGAAGCTGGAAACTCCGATCCACTATGCCTTCACCTATGACGAGGAAGTCGGCTGCCTGGGGGCAAAGCGGCTGATCGAGGTACTGCGCGAGATGCCGGTGAAACCGAAAGCCTGCATCGTCGGTGAACCGACCGAGATGCAGGTGATCGCCCAGCACAAAGGCAAGAAAAGCTGGCGCGTCGACGTGCGTGGCTTCGAGTGCCATTCTTCGCTCACTCATCAGGGCGCCAATGCGGTGGAAGCCGCCGCCGAACTGATCGCCTTCATCAAGGGGCTGGCACGCAAGAAGCGTGATAACGGCCCGTTCGATTCCGAATTCGCCCCGCCCTACACCTCGCTGCATACCGGCACGGTGAGTGGTGGCACGGCGCTGAACATCGTGCCGAAGGATTGCAGCTTCCTGTGGGAGATCCGCTACCTGCCGCAGGACGACGTCGATGCGCTCTTCACCGAGGTCGTGGCCTATGCCAAGAACAAGCTGGAGCCGGAATTGAAGGCAATTGACCCGAATTGCGGCTTCACCTTCACGCAGATCTCGGCCTTCCCCGGTCTTTCGACTGACGACCGCGCCGGCGTTGTGGAACTGGCCAAGGCACTGACCGGCGCAAACCGCGTGCAGAAGGTCGCCTTCGGCACGGAAGCCGGCCTGTTCTCCGAACTGGGCATCCCCACCATCGTCTGCGGCCCGGGCAATATCGAACAGGCGCATAAGCCGAACGAATTCATTGAACTCAGTCAGATTGGTCTATGCGAGGCCTTCATGGAGCGCCTGCTCCAGCGGGTAAAGACCGGTGGCGCCGCATTTCCGGCGTGATTGTTTGTAAATACAATTATATCCCCTGCCCGAACCTCGGGCAGGATCATCTTCACTGCATAGCTGCGTTGTGACGACGGCTATGGTGCAGCGCAACATTCCCTGATAGACAGCGCGCCTTCGCTGGAGCAAAGGCGCCGTCATGACCTTCAGTCCCGCACGTCATCTTACCCCCCTGCTTCGTCCGCCCCAGGTCAATCTGGATGCGGGCCATGCCGCGCGACGTCAGGCGCAGCATGCGCGGGTCCGCGATTTCCTCGACTATTATATCGGCATCCATCCGTCCGAGGCGCTGCCGGCCCGCACGGCCTTCGATCCCGCCGCCATTCCCCGCCTGCTGCCAAATCTGGTGCTGGCCGAGGTGGTGCGCCAGCCCGGCGCTACCCTCCCCCGATTCCGCATCAAGGTGGCCGGCGAGGAAGTTGTGCAGGCCTTGCGTATGCCACTGATCGGCCGTTTCCTGGACGAGATCGCCAATACCACCGAGCCCACGGCGCGTTTCCCCATCGAAAGCCGGCATAGCGTGGTGGAGAATGGCTGCATGATCTATCGGCGCGGTCAGCCGCGCATGCGCTTCTCGCTCGACTATGCCGAGGTTGAGTACGCCCACTGCCCGCTCGCCGAGGACGGCGTTACCGTCGACCATATCGTCTCGATCATCTACTATAAGGCTCTCGAGTCCGTCATCGGCTGACCCGCTTGGCTCCACACCCTAACCTTGTAGCGATTGATGCCGCACTGGCAGCGGCCGGCAGCCGGGTGCTTCGCGATTTCCTGACCTATATGCGCGCGATCCATCCTGCCGACCGCCTGCCGGCGCGAAGCGACTTCGACCCGATGGCGATTCCCCATCTGCTCAGCCATCTGGTACTGGTGCAGGTGGAACGCGGCGTCGACAGTACGCGCTTCCTGGTGCGGGTTGCCGGAGAGATGGTGCTACGCGCAGCGCCCGTACCGCTGATGAATCGCTATATCGATACCAGCGTGAACCTGCATAAAACCCCGGATGAAAGCGAAGCTCGTATCGTCAGCGTACGACGGCAGGTCGCAGATACCGGCGTTACCCGGCATTTCTACGGCAAGGTCAATATCCCTTTCCGCTTCAACTTTGCCGATATGGAATACGCGCATTGTCCGCTGGCTGATGACGGCGAGACAGTAGATCGCGTTCTCTCCGCTTTTTATTACCACGGTGCGCCGGACAGTTAACCGGGCGCTGCCGCGTCAGGATACTGGATTGAGGGCAAGCTGGGACGCAACGGTCAGCAGTGCGGCAGTCTGCTCCGTCACGTCGTCCTCTGCGACAGTCTCAATCTGCGGCTGGCTTGCCTGCTGCAGCGGCGCGGTTTCGTGCTGGGCACCCTGTCGCGCCTCTGGCCGTCCCTCGCGGGCCCGGCGGCAGAGCTGGTGGATGAAGTCGAGCTTGGAAATCGCCGCCGGGCTGAGCACGAAGGGATAGAAATCCTGCTGACCCATCGAGCGGTTCAGGCTGTTCACCGCGAAGGTGACCGGCAGGAAGGCCTCGATCAGTTGCTCGACCGCATCGGCATGATAGGGGTCGAAATCAATCCGCGCGCCCAGTTCCTCGCCGCGACTAATGCGTGGCTTCACCCGCAGGCCGAAAGCGCCTGCAGTCTCCAGCGTATCGACGATATGCATGTAATGTGCCCAGGTTTCAGCGAAATCCTCCCAGGGATGCACAGCGGCATAGGCACTGACATAGCCTTCCTGCCAGCCGACCGCCGGGCCGGCATCGTAATGTTTCTTCAGCGCTTCCCCGTAATCCTGTCTTTCATCGCCGAACAGGTTGCGGAAGGTCGCCATCGTCTCGCTGTTGTCGCCGGTGCGGCGGACCAGTCGCTCCCAGTAGTAATGCCCGATCTCATGACGGAAATGCCCCAGCAGCGTGCGATAGGGTTCGTGCATCTGCACGCGGATACGTTCACGCGCTGCATCGTCGGCTTCTATCAGACTGATGGTGATCAGCCCGTTGTCATGACCGGTGACGATGCGCGGCGCTGAAGGATCTGGCGGATCGGCCAGGAAATCGAAAGCCAATCCTTCCTCAGTATCTTCGTCGCGCGTCTCGTGCGGCAGATCGAGCCGCAGCAGCCCATGAAACAGGCGATGTTTGGCGCTTTCGATACGGCGCCAGTTGGTGGTGTTCTCCGGCACGGAAAGGTCCGGCACTGTGCGATTATGTGCACAGGCCAGGCAGTAAGGCTCGGGATCGACCGACGCGCCGTCAACCTCCGCCGGCACCAGCCAGTTGCAGGCATCATACGCGACGTTGCGGCAGAAGCGGTATTGCCGCTCCGGCGCCGCCAGCGCCAGCCATGCCTCGACACCATCGACGCGCTGCACTGGTTCCAGGGCGCTTAGAACACCGGAATCGGGAAGGAAGCCAAGGCGACGCCCGCAGCTTTCACAGGCGGTATTCTCGAAATACAGCGGCTGGCCGCAGGCCAGACATTCGAAAAGTTTCATGTGAATGACCTGCCTTGTCCGGATTTGCCCCGATTTCCAGACGATCCGACTCCCCTGTTAGTTCCGCATAAATCCCGGAACTTGGCTGCGGCCTGAACTGTTTTCCATGCGAACCCAGCAAGGAGGCCACGCCATGGCTAGCGCTAAAAAGGTCGATCGCGCTCCCCACAAGGAGCAGATCAGAGAAGCACGCCGCGAGGATCGCAACGAACTGGACAAGGAAGCAGAGCTGGACGAGGCGCTGCGCGGCAGTTTCCCGGCCAGCGATCCGGTAGCGCTGACCCAGCCGACAGCATCGACGCCCTCACTACGCAGCGAAGCCGGCGCCAAATCCGCCAACAAGGCACGCGAAAAAATCCTGAAGAAGCACAGTCGTGTAAACCTGAGCGACGACGGCGAAGTGGAATACTGGACCGAGCGTCTCGGCGTATCGGAAAAGGAACTCCGCAAGGCGGTTCGCGAGGCAGGCTTCATTCCAGCCGATGTTGCGGACAAACTCGGCAAAACGCTTTAGTTCCAGCGTGTCGCCTTGACCATCAGGCCGGTGGCAATGCCATAGATAACCATGGCGCCACCGGCCAGCGCGAATAACATCCACACCGGCGCTGCTGCGGTCGTCAGCCACCAGCCGCCCAGCGCCACCAGTATGAGGCGGATGGTGCCGCCCAGCACGGGGCCGAGTACCTTGCCAGCGCCCTGCGAAGCGAAATACAGACACAGTCCGAAGCCGAAGAAGGGAAAGCCGAAACCGGCGGACGTCAGATATTGTCGCGCGGCAGCAATCACGGCTTCGTCGCTGGTGAAAAGCCCCGACCACAGGTCTGGTGCCACTACCACCACGAGCCCGACGACGCCGAGCCCAACGGCCGCAACACTACCCGCGGTCCAGGCAACCTTGCGGGCGCGCAGGATGTTCTGTGCACCGACTGCCATCCCGACCATCGGCACGCTGGCGACCCCGACCGAAAAGGCGATCGGCACCAGCAGGAATTCCAGCCGCGCGCCGATGCCATAGCCGGCCAGTGCAACAGTGCCGAATCGTGCCACCAGGCCGGTGAAAATCAGCACGGTGAGCACTGTCTGGAGCGAGGACAGGCTGGCCAGTGCGCCAACACGCAGGATATCGGCAAACATCGCTCGGTCGGTTTTGAATCCGGCAAGGCGGAGCCGCAGGCGGGCGTCGGGTCGGCACAGATGGATGAAGAGATAGACACTCCCCAGACCGAAGGCGATCACCTGGCCAAGCCCGATACCGATCACGCCGAACTGCGGCACCGGGCCAAGTCCAAGCCCGAGTATACCACCGACGACGATTTGAACGGCTGCGGCGACCAACGCCACCACCGAAGGCGCGTTCATGTTGCCGGTGCCGCGCAGCACCGACGACAGCGTATTGAACAACCAGATGCCCAGCGCACCGGTGAACACGGTGTTGGAATAGAGGATGGCAAGCTCAAGCGCCACACCCTGCCCACCCAGCAGCCGGTATATCACCGGACCGAGCAGCCAGAAGAAAGCCGTGAAGATTGCCGCAGCAACCACTGCGATGATGATGGCATGCAAGGCCAATGTATTGGCCCGGGCCAAATCGCCGGCGCCAACGGCACGCGCAATCGCCGACGATACGCCACCGCCCATCGCCCCCGCCGAGACCATCTGCATCAGCATGATCATCGGAAAAGTCAGGGCCATGGCCGCCAGAGCCTCGACGCCGAGCACGCCGACATAGGCGGTTTCGGCGATCGCCACCAGCGCGATGGCCAGCATTGCTACGGTGGTCGGCGCGCTGAGCTTCAGTAGCGTCGGCAGGATCGGCGCCGTGAGCAGCATTTCGCGACCAATCGGCGGTTTCTGGATCGTCGCCTGGGTATTCATGCCTGCCCTATGTGGTCGATGCGGGCCTTGAGCGCCGCGCGCGAAGTTTTCAGGATGCGGTCCGACAGCTGCTGGTCGCTGACGGCGCGCGCCAGCGCAACCGCGCCAGCCATCTCCGCCATCAGCGAACAGACCGCATGTTCTTCCGTATTCGCTGGCAGATGTGCCGATAGCCGGCTGGCGATGCCGCGGATGCCCTCGTCGAAAGCTGCGCGCGCCGCAGGTTCGAGCCGGGCCATATCCGAAATCAACGCTGCCATGGCGCAGCCACCGCCAGGATTGTCGCGGTGGTCGCGCGACACATAGTTGTCGATCCAGGCCTTCAGCGCATCCGGGCCGGTTTTCGTGCCGATCCGCGCCGTGAATTTCTGCCGCCCGCCATCGAACATGATGCGGATCGCCTCGGCCACCAGTGCGTCACGCGAGGCGAAATGCGCATAAAAGCCGCCATGGGTCAGCCCGGCCTCGCGCATCACTTCCGCCACCCCGATCCGGTCCGGGCCGCGTTCGCGGATGATGCGGGCGGCGACGGACAGAATGGCCCGGCGGGTCGCCTCGCCTTTTGTCTCCGATTTGGGAGCTTCGGGCTGAGCAGCTTTTTGAGTCTTCATGGCAGGATCACACCATAAAATATGATGATAGTCATCATATTTTATGCCCCCAGGCCGGCGTTATTCAGGGGTTGCGACCTCTCGCCGCCCAAGCCAAGGTGCGCAGAGCGTGATCCAGATTCGGCAGGAATAGAAATGGCGGCGGAAAACCACGGAATTGACCTGGTCCAGCTGGTCGCCCTGCTCGGCGCCGGCGTGCTGGCCGTCCCTCTGTTTCGCCGGCTCGGCCTGGGCTCGGTGCTGGCCTATTTCGCCGCTGGCATTGCCATCGGCCCCTTCGGACTCCGCCTGATTTCCGATCCGCAGACCATTCTGCACACCGCCGAACTCGGCGTGATCATGCTGCTGTTCGTCATCGGCCTGGAAATGCAGCCGTCTCGGCTATGGAACCTGCGCCGTGAAATCTTCGGCCTTGGCGTCGCCCAGGTTGTCACCTGCGGCCTGCTACTGACCGGCATCGGCATGCTGGCCGGCCTTAAAGCGCCGGTCGCCTTCATTGCCGGCATGGGCTTTGTGCTGTCGTCCACCGCCGTGGTGATGCAGATGCTGGACGAGCGTGGCGATACTTCGACACCGCAGGGCCAGAAGGCGGTCTCGATCCTGCTGCTGGAAGACCTCGCCATCGTGCCCCTGCTCGCCATTGTCGCCGTGATTGCGCCGACGGCTGCTGACAACGGCGAACCGCGCTGGGTTGCCATCGCGATTGCACTCGCCGCGATTGCCGGACTGATCGCTGCAGGCCGCTGGCTGCTCAATCCGATGTTCCGCATTCTGGCGCAGTCGCATGCGCGCGAGGTGATGACAGCCGCCGCGCTGTTGGTGGTGCTGGGCGCGGCGTTGCTCATGGAGGTTGGTGGACTTTCCATGGCCATGGGGGCTTTCCTCGCGGGTGTTCTGCTGTCGGAATCGAGTTTCCGTCATCAGCTCGAGGCCGATATCGAACCTTTCCGCGGCATCCTGCTCGGCATCTTCTTCATCGCCATCGGCATGTCGCTCGACCTGGGTGTGGTGGCACGCGACTGGGTGCTGATCGCGGCGGCCGTGATCGCCTTCACCCTGGTGAAATCGTTCGGCATCTTTCTGGTTGCCCGCCTGTTCGGTTCCAGCTGGCGCGACGGCCTTGGCCGCGTCACCCTGTTCGCCCAGGGTGGCGAATTCGCCTTTGTGCTGTATGCGGCCGCGCTGGCCGGCGGCATCTTCACAATACATGACAATGCAGTTTTCACCGCCACCGTGATCCTCTCCATGGCACTGACGCCGCTGATCGCTACCCTGGTCCGGCGCGCCATGCCGGCGCCGGCCGCAACGATATCGATGGATGGCGTAGAGCCCGTCAGCGAACTGAGCGGCGATATCCTGATGATCGGTTTCGGCCGCTTTTCGCATATCGCCTGCCAGGGACTGCTGGCGCGCGGCTTCAATCTCACGATCATCGAGAACGATATCGAGATGATCCAGGCCGCCAGCACCTTCGGCTTCAAGATCTATTACGGCGAAGGCACGCGGCTCGACATTCTGCATGCCTCCGGGGCAGCAACTGCCCGCGCCATCATCGTCTGCGTTGACAACCACAATGGCGCCGCCACGCGGATCGCCCACATGGTGCGTCGGGCATTTCCGCTCGCCAAGCTTTATGTGCGCGCCTATGACCGCGGCCATGCGCTCGACCTGATCCAGGCCGGCGTGGACTACCAGATCCGCGAAACCTTTGAATCGGCCCTGGCGCTCAGCGGCGCCGTGCTGCGCGATCTGGATGTGCCGGAGGACCAGGTGGCTGAGGTGATGGCCGATGTGCGCCGGCGCGACGAGGAGCGTTTCGAA
>NZ_PEKV01000004.1:91123-265596 GCF_002796975.1 Ferrovibrio sp.
CATCGTCATCACCTACTGCACGCAGTGTCAGTGGCTGCTGCGCGCCGCCTGGATGGCGCAGGAACTGCTGTCCACATTCACCGAGGATCTCGCCGAAGTGGCGCTGACGCCCTCCACCGGCGGCACCTTCACCATCGCCTATGACGGCGAGACGATCTGGGACCGCAAGCGCGACGGCGGGTTTCCCGATGCGAAGACGCTGAAGCAGCTGGTACGCGACCGCCTCGATCCCGGCCGCGATCTGGGGCATATTGATCGTTAGCTTGAACCGGGCTGCGCCGTATGCAGATTTTTACGCAACTGCCGCACAGCACTTTGGAGGTTTCGGCCGGTACGATTGCCGGACTGCCCGATGAACGGCTGCGCCGGCTGGCAGACTACTGGTTCGCGCGCCGCAGCGGTAACAGTGTGCCTGCCCGCGCCACCATCGATCCGATCGATTTTCCGGCTTTGCTGCCCAACATCCTGCTGATCGAACGCGTGATCCAGGACGGCACCGACCGCTACCGCTTTCGCCTCACCGGCACCGACATTGCCCGCTACACCGGTCGCGAACTGACCGGGCGATTTCTCAACGACGTCGTGCCCGCCGACTACCACGACTATGTGCGGCAGATGAATCGTGTGGCGCTGGGCCAGCGCCGACCGGTCTATTCTTCCAGCCTGTATCACGACAAGGGCGATTTCGTGAATGCCATCACCTATCGCCTGATCATGCCATTGACGAGCGGCACGGCTGACGGCGAACCCGATTTGCTGTTTGTCTGCCAGTTCTGGCAGCGCCGCGCCGAACCTGGCCCTTGGCACGGCGACTGGCGCAGCGTGACGCCGGAAATCCGGGTGATCGAGGCGGCGGCATGACGCGGCAACTCTCGCCGCCTGTCCGGCATTGCCCGGCAAAACTTTCCGGTTAACGGCCGTTCACCATATCCCGCAGCAATGTGATTTCGCTGTAATCCGCAGTATTCGCCGCGGATCACCGGTAGTCACGCATGGCATGTCGATTGCTTCTCAGTCTGCAGAGGACGAGGAGACATTCCATGTTGGGTGCGATCGGCGGGTTCAATCCGCTTGCAATGCTGGGCGGCATGGCCGCGACCAAGGCCATTGATGCCGTCAGCAGCATCTTTGCCCCTGAGCCGCCGCCGGAGCAGACCAGCGAGCTGAAGCCGCTGGTTCTCAGCAAGGATCAGCAGCAGCTCCTCGACTTCGCCAAGATTGAAGACGCCAGCAAAATGCGGCTGGCCTGGTTCGACGAGCAGCCAGTGGCCCAGAATGCGGCCGATATGGATGCGCAGCAACGCAGCCAGCTCGAAGAAACCCTCCGCAAGAAAACGGAAGATCATGTGCGGGCAATGACCGGCAAAACGTCGGGTGGCCTGGTCAATCTGGTTGCCTGAGGAGCGACATGACCTCCGCAATTTCGAACTATTTCACCAATCCCTACTACGGCATCAACCAGGCCGGCGGCGTCAAGCCGGCGGATTACGCCAAAGGTCAGGAAGAGTCCTCCAAACAGGGGGCGTCTGCGTTGGGCGCTGCCCCGCCGGAACTGGCCAAGGATGCGCGCGAGCAGTTCCTCGATTACGCCAAGCTGTCGGTGCCCGAGCGCATCCGTAAGCAGTTCCTCGAAAGCAAAGGCCTGGACGAGAAGTCGCTGGCGTCGCTGTCGGAGGAAGAGCGCAAGGCGATCGAGGACGAGTTCCGCGAACTTCTGGAGAAGAAGTTCAAAGATGAAATCAACAAGAAAGGCGAGCAGACCGGTCTGGTCGCCAATATCCTGGTCTGACCGTCATTTCGATTTCTCGCCTGCCGGGTCTTAAATCCGGCCGGCTACGAGAATCTTCAGGCCGGCTTACCCACCGCCAGCGCGGCGCGCCAGGTCGGATCGTCATTGAGGAAGGCTGCCTCCGGTCCCGCCCCACTGCATCGAAGAACCGCCCGATGAAGCAGCGGAAGGCGGTGCAGAGCGCGATTTCGGAAATATTTGCATCTGTGAAACCGGCTGTGCGCAGGGCGTCGACATCTGCCGGTGTCACCTGCGAAGCATCGCGGGCCACTTTCTCGGCATAGATCAGCATAGCGACGTCACGCGGTGGCAAACCGGCCGACCGGAAATCACGCTGCACGACCGGCACCATCTCCTTACTGCCGAGATCGGCGGTCAACTGCTTGCCGTATACCATGGAGCAGTAGGTCGAGCGCACCTCGCGCGCCGGGGTGACGCCGACATCGGCCGGCGCCGCTCTTGCCGAAGGCCTTGGCAACATCTTCGAGAGCATGTCCGGCTTACGCCAACGCAGCCGCAGCGCGGCACGTCCGGCACGACTGCGTGTCGGACTGAGTGCGGCACTGGCGCAGCACTGGCTGGTGCGCCGCCTGCCCGAGTTCAGCCGCCGGCATCCCGGCATCGAGATCGAGTTGGCAATCTTCACCACGCGAGCCCAGGCCGAGGCGCGTGGCGGCGACCTCGACCTGCGTATCCACTGGGTGAAGCCGGAAGAGGCGCGCAACAGCAGTACACAGACACTGCTGTTCCGCGAGCAGATCTTCCCGGTCTGCGCGCCGTCGATCGCCAAAAAGCCATTGCGTGACCCGACGAAGCTGACCGAACTGCCTTTGCTCTATAAGTCGGCCGAGAACGGCCAGGGCGCAGAATGGGAATGGAGCACCTGGTTCCGCCTGCTGGGCCTCAATGCCAAACCGAAGCCGCGCCTGCGTTTCGAGGAGATCGGCCTGGCGATTGCGGCGGCGCTGGAAGGCGGCGGCGTGGCGCTGGGACGCTCCCTGCTGGTGCATGACGCCCTGCAGGATGGCCGGCTGGTGCGCCCGCTCGGCGAGGGCTGGGCGCTGCCGTCCAGCAAGGTGCATCTGGCACGCTGGCCGGCGGCGCTGTCGCGGGATCTGCGGCTGCAGGCTTTCACCGCCTGGCTGGCGGCCGAAACAGCCAAAACGGTGCAGCTGGCGCAGATGCCGGCCAGACAGACTAAGCTGCGGGTAGGAAAGGGATAATCCGGCACTCCCGGTTATGCATGGCATCCCTGCGCCGCCGTCATTGCGGCGCAACAAATCTACACTTGTCACAATCGGGTCCGGGCCGTATATACCCGCCCAACCCTAGCTGAAATCTAAAGGAATCGCGCCCGACCGCCCCAGTGGACGACCGGGCCTTTTGTGTAAGCCGCATGGAAATCCGCAATATCGCCATCATTGCCCACGTCGACCATGGCAAGACCACCCTGGTTGACGCCCTGCTGCGCCAGTCCGGCTCGTTCCGCGAGAACCAGCAGGTCGCCGAGCGCGTCATGGACAGCAACGACCTGGAGCGCGAGCGCGGCATCACCATTCTCGCCAAGTGCACCTCGGTCGAATGGCACGGCACCCGAGTCAACATCGTCGACACCCCCGGCCACGCCGATTTCGGCGGCGAAGTCGAACGCATCCTGTCGATGGTGGATGGCGTGGTGCTGCTGGTGGACGCCGCCGAAGGCCCGCTGCCGCAGACCAAGTTCGTGCTGGGCAAGGCGCTCGGCCTCGGCATGCGGCCGATCGTCGTCATCAACAAGGTCGACCGCCAGGATGCCCGTCCAGTCGAAGTGCATTCCGAGGTCTTCGACCTGTTCGCGGCGCTGGACGCGACCGAAGAGCAGCTGGACTTCCCCTGCATGTTCGCCTCGGGCCGCAGCGGCTGGGCCGATGACAGCCTGGAAGGCCCGCGTAAGGATCTGGCCCCGCTGTTCGACCTAGTCGTGCGCCATGTGCCCGCGCCGACGGTGGAACTCGACAAGCCGTTCCGCATGCTGGTCACCACGCTGGAAGCCGACAATTTCCTCGGCCGCATCCTTACGGGCCGCATCTATTCGGGCAAGCTGAAGGTCAACACTCCGATCCATTCGCTGCGCGCCGATGGCAGTGAGATCGAAGTGGGCCGCGTCACCAAGCTGCTGGCCTTCCGTGGCATTGAACGCGTGCCGGTGGAAGAAGCCGATGCTGGCGACATCGTCGCCATTGCCGGCCTGACCACCACAACGGTGGCCGACACCATCTGCGAACCCGCTGTCACCGAGCCGGTGCCGGCCAATCCAATCGATCCGCCGACGCTGGCCATGACCTTCTCGGTCAACAACTCGCCCTTTGCCGGCAAGGAAGGCAGCAAGGTGCAGAGCCGCGTGATCCGCGACCGTCTGCTGCGCGAAGCCGAAGGCAACGTCGCCATCCATATCCGCGAAACCGAAGAGAAGGATGCCTTCCAGGTCGCCGGCCGCGGCGAACTGCAGCTTGGCGTACTGGTCGAAGTGATGCGTCGCGAAGGCTTCGAGTTATCGATCAGCCGTCCGCGCGTGCTGTTTCAGAAGGACGAGCAGGGCAACCTGCTGGAGCCGATCGAGGAAGTGCATGTCGATGTCGACGACGCCTTTACCGGCGTGGTCGTGGAAAAGATGTCGCTGCGCAAGGCCGAGTTGCGCGACATGCGTCCGTCGGGCGGCGGCAAGACCCGCATCACCTTCCATGCCCCCTCGCGCGGCCTGATCGGCTATCACGGCGAGTTCCTGACCGACACGCGCGGCACCGGCATCATGAACAAGCTGTTCCATGGCTATGGCGCGCATCGCGGCACCATTCCGGGCCGCCGCAACGGCGTGCTGATCGCCAACGGCACCGGCGAAACCGTCGCCTATGCACTGTGGTATATCGAAGAGCGCGGCACCCTGTTCGTCGATCCGGGCACGCCGGTCTATGAAGGCATGATCATCGGCGAAAACAGCCGCGACAACGACCTCGAAGTCAATCCGATGAAGGCCAAGCAGCTGACCAACATGCGCGCATCCGGCAAGGACGAGGCTGTGCGCCTCACCCCGCCGCGCAAGATGACGCTGGAGCAGGCGATCAGCTACATCGGCGACGATGAACTGGTGGAAGTGACGCCGAAGAGCGTGCGCATCCGCAAGAAACTGCTCGACCCGAATGATCGTAAGCGTGCATCGCGCGCTGCCGACGCCGCCTGACCCTGCGGTAGAAAATCTAACCAACTCTTCTGTGGATAAGGCCGGGCGATGCCCGGCCTTTTTCTTTGCCTGCTTCGGTCCAAATACCCGTAAGCGGTTGATATACCGCGGCTTTCTATCCTGCTTTAATCTACACATTAGCGTTTATTACAGACTCACAAACACAACCCTAAACAGATATTCTCTTGAGAAGGGTTTTCGAGTTTGGGATGATACGACTAGAAATAGCCCGAAGAGGCGAGTCACACCCGTCGCTGCCAGTCCACGTCCACGCGCCCTCCCCGGAGCAATCATGACGAAACCGGCCCTGAACCTGCAAAGCCTTCGCTTCCTGGTCGCGGATGGCAACAGCTACTTCCAGAGCATCCTGCACGGCATCCTGCATGCCCTTGGCGCGCAGCATATAGCTGTTACCGGTAACGGCGATGATGCGCTGGCGCGCAGCCGTGCCGAAATGACCGACCTGCTGATCTGCGACTGGAACCTGCCGCAGCTCGATGGCTTCGCCCTGGTGAAGCACATCCGCGGCGACAATCATAATCCCAATCGCCATACACCGGTGATCGTGCTGACCAGCCACGCCCAGGCGCAGAATGTCGAGCGCGCACGCGACTGCGGCGCCAATCTGGTGCTCGCCAAGCCGCTCTCGCCGAAGATGATCTACGATCGCCTGCTCTGGATCGCGGAAGATCCGCGTCCCTTCGTGCTGTCGCCGGTCTATATCGGACCGGATCGCCGGTTCAAGGAAGGTCCGATGCTGGGCGATGCTGACCGCCGTGGCGGTGCGCCTGGTAAGATGCCGGCGTCGCATCCTGCCGCTGCTCCGGTCCGAGCCCCGGCGCTGGCTCATTGAGGCTGTGATGAGCAATCCGTCGAACGGCGGCGAAACCGACGCCGCACCGGCCTCACAGCCCGCCGATGTCCAGATTCTCAAGATCAAGTCCCGCTTCTCGATGCTGGCGCTGCGCGAAGGCGGCAAGCCGGCCGCCGCGGCACTGAAGGCTGCCGATGCTTTCCTGCAGGCCGAGCGGAACCGCTATCACGGCTGGGTCAGCGATGCCCTGCAGCAGCTGGATCAGATCCTGGACGAACTGCCGGGCAGCATCCCGGAGGCTCTGCAGGCAGCTTACGGCCTTGCCATGCAGATCCGGGATCTCGGCGGCACCTTCAATGCGCCGCTGGTGACCGACGCCGCCGACAGCATGTGTGAACTGCTCTACCGTCTGCATGCCGCCGGACTTTACAACGCCCAGGCAATTGCCACGCATCAGGCGGTCCTACGGCTGGTCTGCGCCGCCGATCAGGGCCAGACCAGCCCGGACGGAATGATGGAAATGCTGGCCGGATTAAAGAAGATCGTGGGGAAATTTCCGCGCCCGCAACTGCCAGTCAAGCCGGGCGCAGGCAGCACTGCCCAACCGCACTGAGCAGCACTTAGTTCCTCACACTGGCGCAGTAGCGCGTCGAGGAGCGAATTTTTGCGCAGGCCGCATCGGCATCCTTGCGCTCGGCAAAGCCGACCAGCACCAGCCGTGCAAAGGCGCCGCGGCTGGGCGTATCCACCCATTCGACCAGCGGATCATACTGGCCATACAGCGATGGATTGCCCTTGAGCAATTCCTGCCATTCGTTGATCGCGGCAGATTCCGTGCGATGCGAGGCAAGATGCGCCCGCCAGCCCGGCGCCACGACAGAAGTCATATCCTTCATACTGCCCGCCATTTCAGGCGGCGTCGGCGCGGCACCGGTGGCAGCAGCCAGCTTCTGCAGCTCCTGCGCCCTGGCGGGATCGTCCACAGCAGCCGGCGATGGTGTATAGCCGGCCGGCAGTCCCGGCGCGCTGGCGACCACTGTCGGCCCCGCAACAGGCGTTGACGGGGGGGCGGTGAAACTGGTCGCAGGCGCGGCACGCCCCGCCGGGCTGCGCGGTGCAGGCGCCGGCGGCTTGTCAGCCGGCGACGGCGCTTTTGCCGCCGCGACGCGGTCAGCCTCGGCCGCCAGCCTCTCGGCATCCTGATAATTGACCGGGGTGGTGTTGCTCTGGTTGCGCCCTTCGCTGGTGGCCGCGCGCTGCGCGGCCCAGCTGGCCTGCGCCACGGTGCCGGGCGGCGGCAGCGGTGTTTCCTCGCGCGGCGGATCGACCGGATACATGCCGAGCTGCCTCTGCAGTTCGTAGTTGCCGCGCTTGAAACCCTCGCAGCCGGCCAGCAGGCCGGCAGCAAGCAATAGCGCAATGACGTTACGGCAGGTCATGGACATTCCTTCTGAAGGCCCGTTCGCCCCCATTTTAGGCTTATCCAAGATGACCGGCCAAGGTAGAAACTTGGTTAAAACAAGGAGGAATCATGCCTGTGATCGACATCAAGGCCGAAGTGACCGGCAAAGTCTGGAAGCTGGAGGCGGCGCCCGGCGCCAGCCTAGCCGCCGGTGACGTCGTGATGATCCTTGAATCGATGAAAATGGAGATTCCCGTCGAGGCGCCCAAGGCGGGCAAGCTGGGCGCCCTGACCGTCGCCGAGGGCGACAGCGTCAAGGAAGGCCAGGTGCTGGCCAGGCTGGAAATCTGAAGATCAATCCCCGGTCCAGTGCCGGCGGATCAGCGGCAGCTGTGAGACTGAGAACAGCACGGTCAGGCCGATCAGCCCGAAAACCTTGAAGGTGACCCAGAACTCTTCGCTCTGTGTACGCCAGACCGCTTCGTTCAGCGCCGCCAGCAGGATGAAGAACAGCCCCCAGCGCAAGGAGAGCGCGCGCCAGCCGGCCTCATCCACCGTGATCGACTTGCCGAGCACTTTTTGCAACGGAAGCTTGTTCACTGCCAGGCCGCCAAGCAGAACCACCGCGAAGATAGCATTCACGATGGTCGGCTTCATTTTGATGAAGCTGTCGTCCTGCAGCCACAATGTCAGACCGCCGAAGATGCCGACGCCGGCTGCAGCCACAACCGCCAGCCACGGCAGGCGACGCAGGAAGAACCACGACAACACCAGGCCCACGACCGTGGCCGCCAGCAAGGCCGCCGTCGCCGGCATCAGCCCCTGGCTGAGATAGACCACGAAGAACAGCGCCAGCGGCCCGTATTCAGTGGCGGGCTGTAGCCAGCCCGGTGCGGTACGCTGGCTCACCGCAAGGCTGCCGCGATATTGCCGCCATCCACTGTAGCAACGGCCGCCGTGGTCTTGGCTGCGACAGCCAGCTGCACAAAGGCCTGCGCCACGTCGGCTGCTTTCACTTCGCGCCCCAGCAGGTTGCCTGACATGTAGTCCTTCTCGCTGACCCCACGAGCCTTCGAGCGCTTGGCCACCATCTCGTCGGTCAGCAGTCCTGAGCGGATGCGGTCGGCGTTCACGGCGGAAGAGCGGATGCCTTGCGCGCCGTAGTCCAGCGCATACTGCCGCGACAGGAACAGCGTCGCTGCCTTGGGCAAACCATAGGGGCCGAAATCCGGGCCGGGATTGACCGCCTGCTTGGAAGCATTGAACAGCAGGCAGCCACCGGTTTTCTGCGCCAGCATCACCTTCGTTGCGGCCTGCGCCACATATTGATGACTGAAGAAGTTCAGCTCGAACGACTTGCGCAACAATTCGTCGGAGACCTCGCCGATCTTGCCACCCCAGGCATTGCCGGCATTGGAAACAACGATATCGACGCCGCCGAAATGCTGCACGACTTTGGCAAACGCCGCCTGTACCGCCTTCGGGTCGGTAACGTCACAGGCCACACCAATGCCGCCGAGTTTCCCGGCCACTTCAGCGGCCTTGGCGCCATCGAGATCGAAGACGGCAACTTCGGCGCCTTCGGCCGCCATCGCCTTCGCCGTGGCAGCGCCAATCGCCCCTGCTCCGCCGGTAACGATTACAACCTGGCGCGACAGCGGCTTCTCGCCGCCCTTGCCCAGCTTGGCCTGTTCCAGCGACCAGTATTCGACATCGAAGATGTCGCGCTCCTTGATGCTGGTGAACCGGCCGATGGCTTCAGCCTTGGTGATGATGCTGACCGCCATTTCGGCGACATCGCCAGCGATCACCGCATCCTTGCGGGTCTTGCCCACCCCGACCAGACCGAGGCCGGGAATGAGCAGCGCGCGCGGCATAGGATCGAGGATGATCTTCTTCGGCACTGCCTTGGCATTGTGTCGCTCGAAATAGGCCTTGTACTTCTTGATGTAAGTCTCGACCGCCTTCTGCGCTTCCGCCTTGAAGGCCTCCAGCTTGCCGGCTTCGGCCGCCGGCAGCACCAGCGGCCAGGGCTTGGTACGGATCACGTGATCCGGCGTCACCGTGCCGGCCTGGCTGTAGCGCATCACATCCTTGCCGCGTGCGAAGGCCTGAATCTCATCGCTGTTGCGCAGGTTGAAGACCCAGCGCGTAACGGCACCGTCGTCGTTGCCCGGAATGCTGAGCAGGCCGCGCAGGATCGGCAGCACGTCTTCGGCAGTTGCCAGCTTCTTGGGCAGCGCGCGTGCCGGCGTGAAGACGGTCTTCTTGCCCTTGGCAAGATGCCTCTCTGCTTTCGAAACGAACTCGATCATCAGGTCATAGGCCTCCTTCGCCGTCTCGGCGAAGGTGAAGATGCCATGCTTGAGCAGGATCAGGCCCTGCGCCTGCGGATTGGCCTTGAAAGCGGCGGCAGCTTTCTTGGCAAGGCCGAAGCCCGGCATTTCGTAGTCCACCAGCGCGACTCGCTTTCCATAGAGCTTGCGGCAGATCTCTGCGCCATCCGGCTGGTCGGTGATCGCCAGCACGGCGGAGGCATGGGTATGGTCGATGAACTTGTGCGGCAGGAAAGCATGGAACAGCGTTTCCACCGACGGATTGGGTGAGGTGCTGTCCAGCAGGTTGCAACGCTGGATGTTGACCATGTCTTCGTCGGTCAGCTGCTTCAGGGCGATCAGCTCCTGCAGCGGCTGCAGCCGCACGGCGGGCAGTCCCGGCGGCTCGATCACCGCCATATCCCAGCCCGAGCCTTTCACACAGAGCACATCGACCGGCTTGCCGAGCGGATCGGGCATCGTGGTCTTCACCGAAGTGTTGCCGCCGCCATGCTGCACCAAGTCCGGCACGCCGCCGAGCAGGCGCGTCGTGTATGTCCGAAGCGCCAGATCCTTGTTCACGCCCTGCTTGGCGTAATGGGCAATCGCCGTCTTGGCATCGCGGTCGGACCAGAGATTCTTCATGGGGCAGTTCCTGTACTTTCAAAGTCCAATTTTTTTAACTCGTCATTCCCGCGAAAGCGGGAATCCAGTGATGGAAGGACTGGGCTCCCGCTTTCGCGGGAGCGACGGAAACAGAACTACGCAAACTCGGGATACAGTTTCATCAAACCGGCCTCGCTGGCGGCGCAGACGCCGCGCTCGGTGATCAGGCCTGTCATAAGCCGCGCAGGCGTGACATCGAAGCCGAAATTGGCGGCCTTGCTGCCTTCCGGCGTAATGGTGACCGGCACGATCTCGCCATCGGAGGTGCGACCGCTCATCACCGTGACCTCTTCCTGCGCACGTTCCTCGATGGGGATTTCCTTCACGCCGTCGCGGATCGTCCAGTCGATAGTGGAGTGCGGCAGCGCCACGTAGAAAGGCACGCCATTGTCATGTGCGGCCAGCGCCTTCAGATAAGTGCCGATCTTGTTGCAGACATCGCCCGCGCGCGTGGTGCGATCCGTGCCGACAATACACATATCGACATGGCCATGCTGCATCAAATGGCCGCCAGCATTGTCGACGATCACGGTATGCGGTACGCCATGGCTGTTCAGCTCCCAGGCAGTGAGCGACGCGCCCTGGTTGCGCGGACGAGTTTCATCGACCCAGACATGCACGGGGATGCCGGCATCATGCGCCTTGTAGATCGGCGCAATCGCGGTTCCCCAGTCCACCGTGGCGAGCCAGCCGGCATTGCAGTGGGTAAGAATATTGATGGTGCGTTTGCGCCCGGCCTTTTCATAGAGTGCGTCGATGATCTTCAGGCCGTGATCGCCGATGGAGGAACAGGTGGCGACATCGTCGTCGGCAATCTCGGCGGCGACCTGATAGGCCACGGCTGCGCGGTTGGCGGCGGGCTGGTTATGGATCGCGTTGCGCACGCGATCCAGTGCCCATTTCAGGTTGATTGCGGTCGGTCGCGTCTCGTTGATGACCGTGTAGGCCTTTTCCAGCATGGCATCCGAAGGATCGGCCCGCATGGCCAGCGCCAGCCCATAGGCGCCAGTGGCGCCAATCAGCGGGGCGCCCCGCACGATCATCGCCTTGATGGCATGGGCCGCCTCTTCCCAGGTGGTGAGGTTGGTGGTGACGAAGGCATGCGGCAGCCTGGTCTGATCGATGATGCCGACCGACCAGCCGTCGCCGTTGACCCAGATTGTGCGGTAGGCTACGCCCTTAACCTTCATATCTCGCCCTGCAAATGGCCGGAAAACGCGCGGAAAGTAGCGGACCCGGCCTCCAGGGGCAATGCCGGATGGCCGGCAAAAGCCGCCTTGTCACACAGGTTTCTCCAGTCTTTTTCGCGAGTTTCCCTGAATGCTGCCGGTCCTGCTGCTTACCGTCGTGATCGACCTGATCGGCTTTGGGCTGATCCTGCCGCTGCTGCCGTTCTACGCAACCAGTTTCGGTGCTTCGCCCGTCACGATTGCCATGCTGGCAGCGGTCTTTTCCATTGCCCAGTTCCTGTCTGCCACGCCGCTCGGCGGTCTGTCGGATCGCATGGGCCGCCGGCCGGTCTTCCTCGCCTGCATGGCGCTCACGGTCATCGGTTATATCTGGCTGGCGTTTGCCGACAGCCTGTTGACCATTTTCCTGGCCCGCACCGTCGCCGGCATCGGCAGTGGCAAGATATCGATTGCCCGTGCGATCATTGCTGACAGCACCCCGCCCGAACAGCGTGCTCGCGGCATGGGCCTGATCGGCGGTGCCTTTGGTATAGGCATGATCCTGGGCCCGCTGATCGGCGGCTTGCTGGTCGGCCCGGATCCGCAGCACCCGAATTACACCCTGCCGGCCCTGGCTGCCGCCACCAGTTCGGGGATCGCTCTGCTGCTGGCCATTTTTACGGTCCGCGAAACCCGCCCCAATGCCTCGCATACGCTGGCCGGACTGGCGCTATGGCGCAATCCCTTCGCACCGCTGCGGCAGCTCAACCGCGTGGTGGTGGCATTAATCGCGATCAACTTCAGCATCAATTTCGTCTTCTCTCAGATCGAAGTGCTGTTTCCGCTCTTTTCCGCCGCGCGGCTGGACTGGCATGCCTATGAAGTCGGCATCGCCTTCACCTTCATCGGCACCATCGTGCTTTCGATGCAGGGCTTCCTGATCGGACCGCTGACCCGGCTGTTCGGCGAGCGCAAACTGCTGACGATGGGCATGATCAACCTGGCCGCCGGCACCGCGATGGCGCACTGGATCGTCTCCACGCCAACGATGGCCTTCTCGATTGTTCTGACGGCAACTGGCGTTGCGATGATTGGCCCCACGATCAATAGCCTGGCCTCGCGCAGCACCGAGGCGACGCAGCAGGGCATCGCGCTGGGCACCATGGAATCTCTGGCTGCGCTTGGCCGTACCTTCGGACCGCTCTGGGGCGGCTGGTTGTTCGACCGCATCGGCATCAATGTGCCCTACTGGATCGGCGGCGCTATCCTCATCGTCACGCTGACGCTGGGCTGGCGCAGTATCCATCCAAAGGAACAGCCGTGACCGAGGCCTACCGCGCCATGCTGGTTCGCCGCCTTGGTCCGCCGGAGGCGCTCGAACTGGCCGAACTGCCGCGCCAGCCGCTAAAGGCTGGCGAGGTACGCATCGGCGTCCGCACCGTCGGCGTCAATTTCCCGGATCTCCTGCAGGTGGCCGGTCAATACCAACACAAGCCGCCGCTGCCCTTCGTGCCGGGCTTCGAGGCTGCTGGAGAAATCATCGAGACAGCGCCCGACGTGACGGGTTGGCGCACCGGCGATGCCGTACTGCTGCGCGCCGCCAGCAGTTATGCCGAAGAGTTGGTCGCGCCTGCCGCCGCATTGTGGCCCAAGCCGGCGGATTGGAGCTGGGAGGAGGCTGCTGGCTTTCCCGTCTGCGCCAGCACGGCCTGGATCGCGCTGCTCTGGCGCGGCAGGTTGAGGCCCGGCGAGACACTGCTGGTGCTGGGCGCCGGTGGCGGCACCGGCCTCGCGGCCGTCACTTTAGGGACGCGGAGCGGCGCGCAGGTGATTGCGGTTGCTTCGTCAGCGGAAAAGCGCGCCGCCGCGCAGAAAGCCGGCGCGGCGCTGTGCATCGACCCTGCCGCGGAAGGCTGGGAGAAATCCGTGCAGGCTGACGTGGTGTTCGATCCGGTGGGTGGCGAGGTTTCCAGCACGGCGTGGCGCGCACTCAAGCCGGGCGGCCGCTGGCTGGTGATCGGCTTTGCCGGGGGCGCGATTCCGCGCCTGCCCGCCAACCGCCTGCTGCTCCGGGAAGCAGAACTGATCGGCGTGCGCGCTGGTGAGCAGGCGCGCCGCGTACCGGCCGCCGCCAAAGCTCTGGATCATGGCATGAAGGAGTGGCTAGTCGGCAGCGAGGGAGGTCGGCCGCTGATCGCCAGAGTCTACCGGCTTGATGAAGCTGCCGCTGCCCTGCGACAGCTCGCCAACCGCAAAGCCGCCGGCAAACTGGTTCTGCAGCCCCGCTAGCGGCCCCCCTGCAAGAGGACCGGGACGATGACGCTCGGGCGGCAGGGTGACGCTGACCGTGGTGCCCTCGCCCAGCCGGCTTGCGATAAACAGCTCACCGCCATGCAGTTCGACCAGGCTGCGGGACAGCGACAGACCGAGGCCGGTGCCTTCATGACTGCGCGACAGCGCATTGGCCACCTGGCTGAACGGCTGCTGCACGCGTTCGATATCTTCCTCCGCGATGCCGATACCGGTATCGGTGACGGCCACTTCCAGCCGACCATCGGCCAGTAATTCACAGCGGAGCTCGACACTGCCGCCCTGCGGTGTGAACTTGACCGCATTGCTGACAAGGTTGATCCAGACCTGACGCAGGCGGCGCATATCGCCCCACAAAGCCGGCGCCGGATCTGGCACTTTCTTGGTCATGGTGATGCGGCTGTTGGCGGCACGCTCACGCACCAGCAGCAACGCAGCCTCCAGGTTTTCGTTCAGGTCGACCCATTCCTCGTCCAGCGACATCTTGCCGGATTCCACCTTGGCCATATCCAGAATGTCGTTGATCAGCGCCAGCAGATGCTCGCCGCTCAGCACGATGTCGCGGCAGTATTCGCGGTACTTCGCATTGCCAAGAGGCCCCATCATCTCATCCATCAGCACCTGGCTGAAACCGAGGATGGCATTGAGCGGCGTGCGTAGCTCGTGGCTCATGTTGGCAAGGAAGTCGGACTTGGCGCGGTTGGCCTCTTCGGCCTGCTCCTTGGCCAGCATCAGCTGCTGCTCGTTGCGGCGCTGCAGGCTGACATCGCGGAACATGCCCTCGATCATCACCAGGTTGCCGGTCTCGTCGGTGACGCGGCGCAGCGTCTTGGAAACCCAGACGGTGGCGCCGTCATGCCGGCGCATCTCGGAACGGAAGTCGCGTGCCAGGCCGTGCCGCTCAAGCTGCTTGAGCAGTTCCTTGCGACGTTCGGGATTGACATAGAGCTGTTCGCCGGCGCGGGTCACGGTGGCGAGCATCTCTTCCGGCGAGGAGAAGCCGAAGATGGCGGCACCGGCCCGGTTGATCGCCAGCACGCGGCCTTCCGGCGTCACCTGCACGATGCCTTCATGCACGTTGTCGAAAATCTGGCGATATTTGGCTTCGGCCTGCCGCAGACGGATCTGCGCCCGCTTGCGCACCGTGATGTCGGTGAAGACCGAGACATAGCCGATGCTGCCGTCAGCGCTGGGCAGTCGGCGCCAGTCGAAATTCAGCCAGGTACCGTCGGTCAGCCGCACTTCCTGCTTGCGGTCGGCGCGAGTCGAGGCGTCGATATAGGCATTGATCCAGGCGGAAGCCTCTTCGGCCCGGATCGTCAGCACGCCGCGCGAGACCAGCAGCCCGAGGAATTCCTTCGCCGGCAGGCCCGGCCGCAGCAGATCGACAGGCAGGCCGAACAGATCCGGCAGACGGCGGTTGAACTGCACCAGATTGGGGCCGGCATCCCAGACCGCGAAACCCTCGCCCATCGTGTCGAGGGCGGCATGCAGCAGGTGGTTTTCGGTAACGACGGCTTCGGGGGACTCGTCCACGGCATCGCGATGGCGGGCCAGCGCCGCCATGAACCTGTCTTCACCGAATGGCGGCTGTGTCACCGCTCTCCCCCTGTTCGCGATGCCCGAGGGCCGAACCGATTTGGCAAGCTCAGGTTCCGATGATACAACCACTGCATCCGAACCAAGCTCCCGACCTGTTAAGCCGATTCTTATCTTTATGCGCGTTTTTCGAGCGCAAAATTTGTCACACAGGCCGGTCCCGGCCGCAACAGGAAATCGGCAATTTCACTGATCCTGACGGGATTTAGATAAGCAGCAGTAGGGTGTCTGCCGTGCGTTATGCGCACTCAGGTAGCAAAAATCACGAAAAAAGGCCGGCCGCTTGCGCGACCGGCCCTTTCGAACCCACGAAACCGTCGGAAACAGCCTGCTCAGATGCAGTAGCTCTTCAGCGGCGGAAAGCCGTTGAAGCCGACCGACGAATACGTCGTCGTATAGGCGCCGGTGGACAGTATCTGGATCTTGTCGCCAACTTCCAGCGCCAGCGGCATCTGATACTCGGCCTTCTCATACAGGATGTCGGCGCTGTCGCAGCTCGGGCCGGCGAGCGACACACGGCCGGTCGGGCCGCCATCGCGCGGGGTCAGGATGCGGTACTTGATCGCCTCGTCCATGGTCTCGGCCAGGCCGGAGAACTTGCCGATGTCGAGATAGACCCAGCGACGGTCGTCGTCGTAGTCCTTCTCGGAAATCAGCACGACCTCAGCCTGGATCACGCCGGCGTCACCCACCAGGCCGCGGCCCGGCTCGATGATCATCTCGGGGATCTTGTTGCCGAAATGCTTGGTCATCGCGTCGCTGATCGCCTGGGCATAGGCTTCCAGCATCGGGATATCGGTGCGGTACTTCGCCGGGAAGCCGCCGCCGAGATTGACCATGCGCAGGTCGACGTCGTGCTGCTGCAGCACGCTGAACATCTGCGAAACCTGGGCAACCGCCTTGTCCCACTGGTTAAGGTCGGTCTGCTGCGAGCCGACATGGAAGGAAATGCCATAGGGGTCCAGCCCCAGCTCGCGCGCCTTGACCAGCAGGTCGGCGGCCATGCGGGGAGCGCAGCCGAATTTCTTCGACAGCGGCCATTCGGCACCTTCGCATTCCATCAGCACGCGGCAGAAGACCTGCGAGCCCGGCGCCAGTTCGGCCAGCTTCTCCAGTTCGCAGAGCGAGTCGAAGGCATACAGGCGCACGCCCTGCTCGAAAGCCCAGGCGATGTCGCGCTTCTTCTTGATGGTGTTGCCGAAGGAAATGCGGTCCGGGCTGACGCCCTGGTCCATGCACTGCCGGATTTCGTTGGCCGAGGCGGTGTCGAAACTCGAGCCGAGCGTACGCAGGCGGCGCAGGATTTCCGGGGCCGGGTTTGCCTTGATAGCGTAGTAGACCTTGGCCAGCGGCAGCAGGCGGCGCAGTTCGCGGTAGTTCTGCTCGACGACGTCGATGTCGACGACCACGAAGGGTTCGGTGTCCTTGGCTTCCGCCAGGAAACGCTGGAGCTTCGGGGTCAGCTGACCGGGCTCAACACGGGGTTTTGCGGCGGAACGTCGCAGACGGGTATTGGTGCGGCCAGCGGCTGCAAGCATCGAAACCTCCCTCTCGGACCGGCTTTAAACCGGCACAGCCTTTCAAGCTGTGCGACCAAAAAGGACGCGTTCGTCGTTGCATAACCTGCCAGGGGCCATCGGCACGTGCGGGTGCGTCGTTGAAGCGGTATTTACAACATCTCCCCCCCATTGCAATAGGAAATTGCCCCTGCCCAAAAATTTTTTGCCGGCACCGTGTTCTGCGTGTCACAGCAGCGCTACGCCGACGTGACAGACGAGTGCAAGAAAGCCGCATGGCTTGCGGCTTTCTCTGCTCTCTCCGGCTTTTGCACGGCAACGCCGGCGACGGCCGATAAAAATTTGGTAAGCAGTGCGGGAAGCGACGCGCGGCAGGATTTGAGCGCTACGACGGCTCGTCGCGGTGCGACATCAAGGCCGAGTCTATCGCCGCCGCGAGGCTTCAGCGCGCCGCGATCTGGCTGGTGAGGCCGACGAAATCCTGCAGGCGCTGGGGCGGCAGCTGCGCCGGCTGGCTCGGCGGGGCGTAGCCGGTCAGGCGGGTGAAGTCGCCGATCTTGTCCAGACGCACACTGGCGCCCCCGGGCGCGGCGACGTCCGCGCGGCCGACGCTCAGCAGTGCCACTTCGGCGCAGTCGGGCAGGATGCGGCCGGCCACGGTGGCGGCCTTCACCGACACGGTACCGCCCGGCAGCACGACATAGACATTCCCGGGATTGGCGGAATCGAGGTGGAAACTGCCGCGCTCGACCCGCAGCACCACACGGTCGGCGGCGAACTCGTCCACCGTGATGGCGCTGTTGGGGCCGATGATGACCGTGGAACGGTCGTCGAGGGTGAACTTGAGCCCCGAACCCGGGCCGCTGACCAGCCGGTTGCCCAGCACGATCGGCAGGTCGCGGCGACTCTCCTGCCCCACCACGCGCGGCGCGGCGCGGACGGCAGCAATCGCCGTGGCGGCGGTCTGGCCGCCATTCAGGTCGGAGGCAGCCAGCGCCTGCCCGGCCCAGGCCGAAGCGGCGAGGCCGGCAGCAACGGCAACGGTGAGAGTCAGAGAAACGCGCAGCGCGCGGCGAATAAGCATGGCAGCCATGACACGGCACCTCGGGTTGTCGGATTGCCCCGACTATGCCGGATGCTCGGCCAGATGGCTGTGACGGCGGCTACGAAGCCGCCCGCTATTTCCGGCTATTTGGTGCCGTAGATGCGGTCGCCGGCATCGCCGAGGCCCGGGCGGATATAGCCATGGTCGTCCAGCTGTCGGTCGACCGCACAGGTGTAGACCATCACATCGGGATGGGCCTCCTGCATTACCCGCAGCCCCTCGGGCACGGTCAGCAGGCAGACGAACTTGATCTGCTGGGCACCGGCTTCCTTCAGCCGGGTAACCGCGGCGGCGGCGGAGTGGCCGGTCGCCAGCATCGGATCGACCACGATCACCAGGCGCTGCGCCACGTCGTCGGGCAGCTTGAGGTAATATTCCACCGGCACCAGCGTCTCGGGATCGCGGTAGAGGCCGACATGACCGACACGGGCCGACGGCACCAGGTCGAGCATGCCATCCAGGATGCCGTTGCCGGCGCGCAGGATAGAGACGAAGCAGAGCTTCTTGCCCGACAGCAGCGGGGCCTTCATATGCTCCAGCGGCGTCTCGATATCGACCTTCTCCAGCGGCAGGTCGCGGGTGACCTCATAGGCCAGCAGCAGACTGACCTCGCGCACCAGGCGGCGGAATTCGGCGGTCGAGACCTCCTTGCGGCGCAGGAGGGTCAGCTTGTGCTGCACCAGCGGATGCATGACCACGGTGGCATTGGGAAACGCGTTCATCGGTAACTCTCCCCCGAGAATGAAATCAGAAAACCGTACCGTCGCTGGCGATGATCAGAGGCGGACCACCATCGGCGCGCTTCTCCTTCGCAATCCGGCGCCCGGCAGCCCAGGTGCCGCCCTCCAGAATGCGGGCCAGCGGCATCTCGGCCGCCGTCTTACCGAGCCGTTCCCGCACCGGACCGGCAATATGGTCCAGCAGTGCCAGGGTCAGCGCCCGCCACTCCACCACGGCCTCGTCCTCGACGGGGATGGGAAATTTCTTCAGGGCGTCATGGCGCACCACCAGCACACCCAGATCGATGAACAGGCCGCCGTTGCGGTATTCCGGCAGGCCGGTCAGTTCATCCAGACCGGTGACCGTGATCCCGGCATCCTCGAAGACTTCCACCAGCGAATAGGTCAGCCACTGCGACAGCTTGTGGAAGGGGATCAGGCCGGAAGTGAGATCATCGCTCATCAGGCCGCGATGGCGCCAGACGTCGCCAAGATTGGCCCCACCCAGCGTGATACGGGACGGCCAGATCTGGCCAAGGCCCTCCAGCACGGCGGCGAGAATGGCCGTCGCCGGCAGCTTGCCGTCCTTCACTGCATTGGCTAGCAGGTAGTCGTACAGACCGCCGATACGGGCATCGCTGCCGAACAGGTCGGGCCGGTTTTTCAGCGCCTGGCCCAGGTTGCGCATCAGAGCTGCCCGTCCCTCCACGCCCACTAGCGGATTGCTATCCGAGACCTGGAAGGCGTGCGCAATGGCGTTGGGCGCCAGCGGCAGCAGCCCGGCGGCATCGGCGCGCAAAGGCTTCGACTTGTCGCCCGAGAACAGCCCGGCCTGGAAAGCATGCAGGCTGGCGACCGCCAGACCTTCCGAGCGCGTGACCGTGCGGCCGTCTTCGTCATACTTCCACTGCGGGCCGGAACCGGCGTCCAGCAGCACGCTGGTCACGCAGAGATCGAAGCGGATGCGGGCGATCTCGTCTCGGTCGAGGCCGCCGAGGCTTCCAACCAACTGGCCCCAGCGGTCGATGCCGTTGGCGGCGAAATGCCGCCAACGCGCATGATAGGGAATCTGCAGCGTGGGATAGTTCTGCCTGATCGTCTCGGCCACATAGTCGGCCGCCGCCGGCAGCGCTGAAAGATGCAGCTCAAAATTCGGCATCGCGTCGCGCTCGGCCAGGCCGAACATGGCATGGCAGCGCTCGCGGACAGCCTTGGTGGTGCGCAGCCAGGCAACCGCCTGGGCCGGATCGTGCAGATTACTCACTGGTACTACTCCTCCAGACCGCGGCCCTTGGCTTTTTTCAACTCGTCTTCGTCCGGCACCTTGTCGGTGAAGTAACCGGCCGCCTTCTTGGCGTCCATCTCCACCCTGGCATCGGCCGGGATCAGTTCGTCCGGGATCGGCACGCGCTCGACCACCTGGATGCCGCTGGACACTATAGGCTCGAACTTCATGTTGCTCATCGAAACCAGCCGGTCGATGCGGCTGATGCCGAGCCAGTGCAGGATGTCGGGCATCAACTCCTGGAAGCGCATGTCCTGCACGCCGGCGACGCATTCGGTGCGCTGGAAATAGGTTTCGGCGCGGTCGCCCATCTCCTGCCGCTTGCGTGCGTTGTAGACTAAGAACTTGGTCACTTCGCCGAGTGCGCGGCCTTCCTTGCGGTTATAGACGATCACGCCCACGCCGCCCTGCTGGGCCTCTTCGATGCAGACCTCGATCCCGTGCGCCAGATATGGCCGGCAGGTGCAGATATCCGAGCCGAACACATCCGAGCCGTTGCATTCGTCGTGGATGCGGCAGGCGATCTTGGTCTGAGGCTTGCCCAGTTTGGCGACGTCGCCGAACAGATAGACAGTCATGCCGCCGATGGGTGGCAGGAAGACCTTCAGGTCGCCGCGCGTCACCAGTTCGGGGAACATACCGCCGGTCTGCTCGAACAGGCCACGTCGCAGTTCGGTCTCGCTGATCTTGAAACGCCTGGCCACGCCGGGCAGATACCAGACCGGCTCGACCGCCACCTTGGTCACCTTCACATCGCCATTGGCGGCAAGGATGTTGCCATCGGGCTTGATGCGACCAGCGCGCACGGCATCGTGCAGCTCGGGCATGTTGATATGCGCCTTGGTCACGGCGATGGTCGGGCGGATGTCCCAGCCGGCATTGATCTGCGCGCCGAAAACCTGGCTGGTGATATGCCCCCAGGGATCGAGCGAGACGATCTTTTCCGGATCGGCCCATTGCGGGAACGGGCCGAGCGGCTCGGCCGGCGCGGTATTGGTCAGGTCGGGCTTGTGCTCGGCCTTGAGCTGGCCGGCCGCCACCGCGAGCGCGCGATAGAGCGAATAGGCACCGGAATGCGTGCCCACGGCATTCTTGCCACCGGGATTCTTCAGCGTCGCGACAATCGGTCCGCGCTGCTGCGGATCGGCGGCGCCCCATTCGATCGGCAGCGGCTTGGCACCGACATTGGTGCTCGGATGCGAAGTGAGAACGATCGACTTCGGCGCCGGCTTCTTCTCGTTTGGTAGATTGGGTGGGATATCGGAAATGTCACTCATGGTCTGTACCCAAAGCTAGGAGGGCCCGCCGTGCGCAGCGGCGCGGCGAGATTGGCGAATTCACACAGCAGCGGACGGGTGTCGCGCGGGTCGATGATCTCCTCGACCAGGAAGGCTTCCGCGGTGCGGAACGGCGATCGCACCTGGTTCAGGCGCGCCTCGATCTCTTTCAGCAACGCCTCACGGTCTTCCGCCTTGTCGAGGTCGGCGCGGTAGGCTGCCTCGATACCGCCTTCCAGCGGCAGGCTGCCCCAGTCGCCCGACGGCCAAGCATAACGATAGCGCAGCCGCGTGTGATTGGAATGGCCCGCACCGGCGACGCCGAAGGCCTTGCGCATGATGATCGAGCACCAGGGTACGGTGGCCTGATAAACCGCCGTGAGCGCGCGGGCGCCATGACGGATGGTGCCGCTCTGCTCGGCTTCCGGGCCGATCAGGAAACCCGGAATGTCGACGAAATGCACGACCGGCAGATGGAAGGTCTCAGCCAGATCGACAAAACGCGTGATCTTGTGCGCGGCATCCGCCGTCCAGCCGCCGCCATAGTGATAGGGATCGCTGGCCAGAATGACGACCGGCCAGCCATCCAGCCGCGCCAGCCCGGTGATCACCGAACGGCCATAGAGCCGCCCCATCTCCATGAAGCTGTCGGCATCCACTGTGGCATTGACGATGTCGCGGGTCTTGTACACACGGCGGCGGTCGCGCGGCACGATGGAAAGCAGCTTCTCCTCGCGGCGCTGCGGATCGTCCTGCGGTTCAATGCGCTGCGGCAGATCGTAGACCGATTGCGGCAGATAAGACAGGAAACGGCGCGCGGCGGCGAAGGCCTCTTCCTCGCTGGCCACCGCCAGATCGATGGCGCCGGCGCGCTCATGGATCTCGGTGCCGCCGAGTTCTTCCTTGGTCATCTCGACGCCGGTGCGCGCCACCACCGGCGGCCCGGCGATGAACATCTGCGAAATGCCCTCCACCATCACCGAGAAATGACTGCTGACCGTCCGCGCGGCACCAAGGCCGGCCACAGAGCCGAGCGCCAGTGCCACGACCGGCACGGTGGAGAGATTGGCGACGACATGCTCCCAGCCAGGCATCAGCGGAACGTAGGTCCGGCCTTCCATCTCGAGCGACTTGACCGAACCGCCCCCGCCGGTGCCGTCGACCAGACGCACCATCGGGATGCGCAGTTCGCGTGCCATCTGCTCGGCATGCACCTGCTTCTGCCAGATCGACGCATCCGCAGCCCCGCCGCGCACGGTAAAGTCGTCGCCGCCCACCACCATCGGGCGGCCGTCAATCCTGCCGCGGCCGAAAACGAAATTGGTCGGGCTGAACTCTTCCAGCTCGCCGGTGACGCCGTAGCGGCCGCGCCCGGCAATCGCACCGACCTCGTGGAAAGAGCCGGAATCGAGCAGCCGTTCGATGCGCTCACGCACCGTCAGCTTGCCACCGTCATGCTGGCGTTTGATCTTCTCGGCCCCGCCCATCTGGCGGGCCATCTCTTCACGTCGCCGCAACTCGGCGACTTCAGCTTCCCAGCTCATAAAACAGGCCTCGTTGGCACTGGAAAGCGATGGAGTGTAACGCCGCCCCCGGCGGTCCACAACGGCCTCGATGGCCCGATAGCGGCCCGCCGCCAAACCTTAACGCGCCATCCTTAATACGAGGGGGGAAAGCCTGCGCTTTTCGGTCGCAGCCGATTGATTTCTGCCGTCCCTGTCACAGCTGGCCCTCCTGCCACGTCTATGCAGCGAAACCCTCACAGGAGAGACTCATGCTCCCCCGACTGAACGACCATATCAAGCTGGCCCCCGAAGGCGTGAAGGCGATGATGGCCCTGGAAGCCAGCATCGCGAAAAGCGGCCTGGAAGAGAGCCTGCGCCATCTGGTGAAGCTGCGCGCCTCGCAGATCAACGGCTGCGCCTTCTGCATCCATATGCACACCACCGACGCCCGCAAGCATGGCGACAGTGAGATGCGCCTGTACATGCTGAACGCCTGGCGCGAGAGCCCGCTCTACAGCGACCGCGAACGCGCCGCCCTGGCCTGGACCGAGGCGCTGACCCTGGTGGCACAGACCGGTGCGCCGGATGCCGATTACGAACTGGTGAAAGCGCAGTTCTCGGATGCCGAGCAGGTGCAGCTCACCCTGCTGATCGGTGCGATCAATGTATGGAACCGACTGCAGGTCGGCTTCCGCGCCAGCCATCCGGTGAGTGAGAAGGACAAGCCGGCAGCGTAAGACCACCTTCTGCTGTCATCCGCGGACTTGATCCGCGGATCCCATTTAAAAATGGGATGCCCGGGTCAAGCCCGGGCATGACGACCTTAGTGGAACATTACACCCTTGCGATCGTCGCCAGTGCCGTGGCGACGATCTTCTCGGTGCCGTCCTTCACCGCATAGACATCGGCGCGCGTCACCACCTGGCGCCCGCCGGCCTTGATCACCTCGCCCACCGCCGTCAGTTCCTCGCCGATGGCCGGCGCCAGCAGATTGAGCTTGTATTCCGCCGTCACCACATCGCCTACGACAGACGCCGCCGCCCAGGCGCAGACCGTGTCGGCCATGTAGCCGACGATGGCCCCATGCGCGAAGCCATGGTGCTGCGTCATCTCCTTGCGGATCGCGGCCGAGATCTTCACCCGGCCGGGACCGAAATCGAGCAGCTTCGTCCCCACCCAGTTGGTGAAAGGACTGATCGCGATGGCCTGCTCCATCATCTCGCGGGAAAGCTGGCTCTTCGGAACGCTGTTGCTCATTTCAGTGCCCTTTGCAGTAGCTTGCCGATGCGGCGTAGCGACTCAGTGGAATGCTGGGTGCGCGACAGGATGATGGCACCTTCCAGCGAGGCCAGCGCCCAGAGTGCGAGATCGCTGGCCTCTCTGGCCGGCTTGCCATCGCGGCGCAACTTGTCGGCCAGCGCATCGACCGCCGACTGGTAGCCGCGCTGGCAGGCGAGCCGCAGCGGCTCGCTGAAGGCACCGGTCTCGACGGCCACGATGGTGAGCGGCGAGCCGTCGCGAAAGGCGGACTCCTCCAGCCAGATGGCGAACTGCATCGACAGCGCCTGCACCGCGTCGGCCGCCGAGCCGGTGCGTTCGATAGCCTCGTCCAGCGTGTGGCTGAAGCATTCGGCCGACCAGTCGACCGCAGCAGCCGCCAGCTGCTCCTTGCCCCTGGGAAAGAAGTGATAGAGCGAGCCCTTCGGCGCACCGCTTTTCTCGACAATCTCGTTCAGTCCCGTGGCCGCATACCCACGCCGCGACATCAGTTTCGCCGTCATGGCAACGAAGCGTTCGCGCGTGGTGGCCGGCTTTTTTACCGGAAGCAGAGTCGCAGTCTTACCCATGCGCGAAATTATATAGACTGGTCTAATGATAACAAGGACAAAGAAAAGGGGGCCAGACGGCCCCTATCCTTATTCGTCGTTCCCGCGAAAGCGGGAACCCAGTCTGACCTTTGTCTGGATCCCCGCCTTCGCGGGGATGACGATGGTTCCTTTAGAAACTGCCCGGATAATTGCCGCCGTCCAGCAGCACGTTCTGGCCGGTGAAATACGCTGCCTGCGCCGAACAGAGGAAGGCGCAGACCTGGCCGAACTCTTCCGCCGTGCCGAAACGACCGGCCGGAATGGTGGTCGCCTGCTTGACGATCTCGGCTTCCAGCTCGTCGCCCTGCTTCTTGCTGGCAGCGCCGATGGTCTGCTTCAGCCGGTCGGTCAGGAAACGGCCCGGCAGCAGATTGTTGATGGTGATGCCATCCTTCGCCACCTGACGCGACATGCCGGCCATGAAGCCATGCAGGCCCGAGCGCGCGCCGTTCGACAGGCCGAGCACTGGGATCGGCGCCTTCACGGCGCTGGAGGTGATATTGACGATGCGGCCGAACTTGCGTGCCGCCATCTTGTCGACCACCGCCTTGGCCAGCAGGATCGGCGTGATCATGTTGCCATCCACCGCCTTGATCCAGTGCTCGCGGTCCCAGTCGCGGAAATCGCCCGGCGGCGGACCACCCGCGTTGTTGATCAGGATGTCGATTTCGCCGGCAGCATTCAGCGCCTCGTTACGACCGGCTTCGGTGGTAATGTCGCCGGCGACCATCTTCACCGTCACGCCTGGCGCGGCCTCGCGGATCTTCTTCGCGGCGGCTTCCAGCGTCTCGGCACCGCGCGCGGTAATCGTCACGTTGACGCCCTCTTTCGCCAGTGCCAGCGCGCAGCCCAAACCGAGGCCTTTGCTCGCAGCGCAGACCAATGCGTTGCGACCCTTGATGCCGAAATCCATCGTCTCACTCCCTTGTAAAATTCAGCGCTCAACACATAGCGCCATCAGGCAGGCTGTTCCAGCTATTCGGCTGCCGCGGGCTTGCGTGCCACGCCCCACTCGGCCAGCGCCTGCTCGCCGCCTTCGCCGCGCGTGGGCGGCTTGCGGGCGATGCTGCCCGGCGTGCGCGAGAAGCGCGGTGCAGGTGCCGGCTGCACCACACCATCGGGCGATGCGAAAGTCCCGCGCGCCGCCATATGCGGATGCCGCGGCGCTTCGTCGAGGCCCAGCACCGGCGCGAAGCAGATGTCGCTGCCCTCCATGATCGCACACCACTCGTCGCGGCTTTTGGTGCGGAAGGCCGCAGCGATGGCGGCGCGCAGGGACGGCCAGTGCCTCCGGTCATGCTGCTTGGGCAGGATGGCGGGATCAATGCCGAGCTTTTCAATCAGCTCGGCATAGAATTTTCCTTCGATGGAGCCGATGGCAACATGCCCGCCATCGCGGCATTCGTAGGTATCGTACCATGGCGCGCCGCTGTCGAGCATATTCGCGCCGCGCTGATCGCTCCACATGCCGGCACCCTTCAGACCGTAGAACAGCGTCATCAGCGAGGCTGCACCATCCACCATGGCCGCGTCGATCACCTGACCCTTGCCGGACTGCTGGCGCTCATAAAGCGCTGCGAGAATGCCCATGGCGAGATAGAGCGAACCGCCGCCGAAATCACCCACGAGATTGAGCGGCGGCACCGGTTTGCCGTCCTTGCGCCCAATGGCATGCAGCGCGCCGGTCAGCGCGATGTAGTTGATGTCGTGCCCGGCCGCCATCGCCATCGGGCCTTCCTGGCCCCAGCCGGTCATGCGGCCGTAAACCAGTTTCGGATTCTTTGCCAGCGCGGCATCGGGGCCGAGACCCAGCCGCTCCATCACGCCGGGGCGGAAGCCTTCGATCACCACATCGGCCTTGGCCATCAGGTCGAGCACCAGCGCAATCGCCTGCGGATCCTTCAGGTCGAGCGCCAGGGAGCGCTTGCCACGGCCGAGCAGTTCGTATTTCGGCTCGACCGGCAGGCCGAGGTCAACCTCACCCATGCGGTCGAGGCGCAGCACATCGGCGCCCAGATCGGCCAGCAGCATGCCGCAGAACGGCACCGGACCGATGGCCGGCATCTCGATGACTTTCAGGCCAGAGAGAGGGCCCTGACTGCTCCCGGTCATTTCTTTTCCTTCGGCTTCCATTCATTCACCGGCAGGCCGGCCTTCTTCCATTCGGCAAGGCCGCCATGGATATGCGCGATCTTTTCCAGCCCCATATCCTGCGCCGTCTTGGTGGCGAGCGCCGAGCGCAGGCCTCCGGCGCAATAGAAAATGAAACGCTTGTCCTCGGCGAAGACCGGCTTGTGATACGGGCTTTCCGGATCGATCCAGAATTCCAGCATGCCGCGCGTGGCGTGGAAGGCGCCCGGAATCATGCCATCGCGTTCCAGTTCGCGCGGGTCGCGGATGTCGACAAACACCACATCCGGCTTGTTCAGGTGCTCAATCGCCTGTTCAGGTGTGAGCGTGACGATGGCCTGCATGGCTTCGTCAAGCATGGCCTTGTAGCCCTTGCGCATCATATTCCTCCGCTTTGTCGTGCGGAGCAGTATAGGTCAGTCGCCGAAACCGAGCCAAGAGCGGTCGACACGCGGCAACGGCGGCGCCAGCCGCAACTGCCAGATCCAGCCGGCTTCCGTTACGGCATCGCGCACTGCAACCAGCAGCGCATCATCGCCATCGATCAGCAGCGTATTGTTGTGCCAGCGTTTTGGCGGTGGCGGTGCAGCGCCCAGCCGCTCGGCCTCGCCGCTGCGGCCGACCAGCGGCAATGCCGTGACGATGCCGCTTTCGCGGTCGAAGGTAAGATCGAAGCCGGTGAGCCAGTCACGCCCGGCCAGCAGGCCGAGATCGCGCTGGCGCAGATCCTCGCCATGCCCGGAAATCATCATGCCGCCCGGCCGCAGGGCGACGGCAACACGCTGACCGCCGGCATCCAGTGCCGAGAGCCGCATGCGCAACTCGGCCGTGGCGATCGGAGCATGCGCTGCCTCGCGTCGTGCTGCTGTTTCTATGAAATGCCCGGCTCCCGCCAGCAGCAGCCCAAGCCAGACCAGCATTGCCGCACCATGACCGGCGCGGCTGTGCACCAGGCGCAGCGGACCGGGAAAGCGGCGCGCACGCAATGCAGGGACGGCATGGCGACGGCGCGCCAGCGCGGCACTGTCCGGCCCATAGAAAGCAAACAGCGTATCGCCGATCACCAGCCACTGGCCGCGCGCATAGCCCTTCTTCTCGCTGCTGGCCTCGGTCTGGAACGACACGCCGGCATCGGCATATTCGACACCGGCAGAGGCAAAACTGCCAAAACGCTGCTCGGCTGCGGCTGCGGCGGCCTCTGAGCTGCGAAAGCGCACGGCGATGCAGGCAGTGCCGTCATGGAAACGCGCCAACTCGGCGGCCTGCGCCTCGGGGAACAGCGGACGCAGGTCGCGATACTCGCTGGCATGCCGGCCAAACACCGCCCAGGAATTCATATAGCCGCCATAGCGGGTGGCGAGCGCGATACTGTCGATGCGCAGCCGCGACGCCGCCCAGCGGTCGAGCAGCGCATAGAATCCGGCTGGCAGGACGATGCCGCCGACCAGCAACAGCAGCAAGGCGAACCAGGGGCCATCGACGGCCCAGTCGATCCGCGACCAGTCGAACCGGTCGGCCACCGCTGCCCAAGCTTCGCTCATACCGCCTGTTTGCCTGTAAATCCGTTTCCAAACAAGGGGATAGTGTATTGCACGGGTATTAACTGAATCTTTCCCCTCTCCCGCTATAGGATAATCCTGTCCCAATCAGGTTTGCGTCACCCATGGCTCCTGTTTCGCCGTTCCGCCCTGCCGCCCATTCCGCCACCGATAGCTACCGTGTCGGCGGCCATCAGGTGAGCTACGAACTGCTCAGCACGCTCAAGCAGGCCAGCAGCCGCACCGGCGTGGACTTTGCCTATCTCGTCGCCCAGGCCGGACAGGAAAGCGGCTTCAAGGCCGATGCCCAGGCCAAGAGCAGTTCGGCGCGCGGCCTGTTCCAGTTCATCGACAGCACCTGGCTGGAAACCGTGCGCGATCACGGCGCCAGGCATGGCCTGGCCGATTTTGCGCAGAAGATCACCACCGGCAGCGACGGCCGGCCGCACGTGAACGATCCGGACGCGCGCCGCGAGATTCTGGCCCTGCGCGACGATCCGCGCATCGCCTCGGCCATGGCGGCCGAATATGCCCGCAGCAACCAGCAGGTTCTGGCCCGCGAATTCGGCGTCGATGTGAAAAAGGTCGACCTCTATCTCGGCCATTTTCTGGGCCCCGGCGGCGCCACCAAATTCCTCGGTGCGCTGAAGGAAAACCCGACCCAGAGCGCCGCTGCGCTGCTGCCCGACGCAGCATCCGCCAACAAGGGCGTGTTCTATGGCACCGACGGCAATCCGCGCACGCTGGGCGAGATCTACGCCTTCTTCAATGCCAAGCTGGACAGCAGGTCGCAGGGCCTGGAGACCGTGCCGCTGGACGGCCAGTCTTCAGCACTGGCTGCCAATGCGCCTTATGGCAATTCCGCCGTGCAGGCGCAGCTGGACGAGCAGCGCCGCCTCGTCGACCAGAGTATGAAAATGATGGCGATGGAAATGCTGCAAAAGATCATGCTGGGCAACAAGAACCGCATGATGGGGCTGGGCAGCCCCAAGAGCAGCTTCGACAGCAGCGAGAGCTGACACCCGCCTCAAACTACTTTCGTCAGCACCGGCTTGCCGGCGAACCAGGCTTCCAGGTTTTTCAGCATCAGATCGCCCATCGCCTGGCGCGTTTCATGCGTGCCTGAACCGACATGCGGCGCCAGCGCCACCGTGTTGAGCGACCACAGCGCCTCCGGCACATTCGGTTCGTCGGCAAACACATCGAGCCCCGCACCGGCGATCTTCTTCTCCACCAGCGCCTTCACCAGCGCCGGTTCCTCCACCACGCTGCCGCGTGCGATATTGACGATATAACCATCGGCGCCCAGCGCATCGATCACCGCGGCATTCACCAGCTGGTTGGTTTCCTTGCCGCCCGGGCAGGAGATCATAAGAATGTCGACATCCTTCGCCATGGCGACGAGGTTGTCGTAGTAGCGCCAGGACAGTTCCGCCTTCTTGCGCGGACCGAAATAGGCGATCTGCAGGCCGAAGGCTTCGGCGCGTTTTGCGATCGCCTGGCCGATGCGGCCGGCGCCGACGATGCCCATGATGCGGCCGCCCAGCTTGTCGGTGAGCGGGAACTTGTCCTTCGGCCAGCGNNGGCGTATTGGTGACGGTGACGCCGCGCTCCCTGGCGCAGCCGATGTCGATGGAATCATAGCCGACACCGAAGCTGGAGATCACTTCGAGCTTGGGCAGTGCCTCGATCAGCTCGCGGCTCGCGCCCGCGCCGCCCGAGGTGGCCATGCCGCGCACGCGCGGCGCGATCTCCTTCAGCAAAGCCGCCTTATCCTTGGCTTCCCACAGCTTGTGCACGGTGTAGCTGCCGTCCAGCACCTTCTGGATGGCCGGCGGCATGGCGGTGGTCTGCAGGATTTCGGCGGCCATCGGGCTTTCCTCCAACTGATATATGAGTTGGCAGGAACCCTAGCGGGGGGATACCGCCACCCGCAAGCCGCAGAACCATTGGACCAAATGGCCCGGCCACGGCCGGCCCTGCGCCACTTTCCCGGGCCCGGCAATCTGCCGATCCCCGACAAGATCGGCGCGCGCGAGGATATCGTTTCCGCCTCTACGGTTCGAAGCTGGTCGGGCTGTTCGGCTTCGATCTTACTGATCGCATATCAGGTGGTATCGCTGCCGCTGATATCAGCTCGCCATCTCTCTGTTGGGGCCAGTTCCGCCCCACTCGAGGCCAGTTCCGTCCTGTTCAAGGCCAGTTCCATCCCGTTTCGTCCTGTTTCGTCCCGTTCTGTCCCGTTGAATCCCGCATAACTTCTTGCGAATATGCGCAAGGCATTGATTTTCTTATCTACGATATCCAACAGCAGCAGGTATCGGCGTTGAATGAACTTCGATGCGCATACTCATGTATGCGAACACTTGTTCTCATATTAGGAATATTAGCATTTTTCCAGGCGAAAAACAAGATTGATGCGACGCCGCAATCCGTCGGCAGGATTGCGGACCCCTGCCGTGCTGCATGCAGACCCTGGCCGTGCAGTTCCCGCCTAATTCCCCAAACCATGACCGAGCAGGCGCACCAGATCGTAATGCCGCGCCACGCCGAGCTTGCGATACAGGTTGCGCCGGTGCACGCGGATGGTGTTGACGCTGTTGCCCAGCATTTGCGCCACCCGCTTGACCGGATGTCCTGCNNGGCCAAATCGGCGTCGACGCCGCTCTCTGCCACCGGCTCGCTGAAAATCTGGATCGCCAGTTCCACGCCATCGCCGGCGAAATAGTATTTGCGCAGCGACAGCGGCATGATCTGCAGCCGGTAAGGCCGGCCGCCGGCCCGGCGCCGCACGAATACATTGGCGCCCGGCCGCGACAGGATCGGGCTGTTCAGCAGCGAGAACATCTCATGCTGCAGTTTCCGGTTGTCGTCGGCATCGACGGCGGCCAGCGACCCGCCCGCAAGCACCAGTCCGTCGTTGTCGCAGAGGATCGACGAGGCGATCTCATTCATCGACTGTACACGGCCGCTGCGGTCGAGCACGACCAGACCGACACCGCGCTCTGCCATCGAGGCATTGAAGAAATCGAGATGCCGGTCGCGCGCGATCATCGTGCCGCGCAGCTGGAACATGGTCTGGAGATGCGGAACCATATCGCTCAGGCCGGCAACGGCATCGTCATCGAACTCGCCGAAGCGGTCGCCGCGATTGAGTACGAAGTAATTGAAGCGGTCGCCGTCCTGGGCAAAGATTCCGGTGGCGAGATACTGATGGCCCGCCGGGCGCAGGAACTCGTTGATGAACTGGTCGCGGGCCTGGCGTTCGGGCGACAGCATGCTGCTGGATGTCAGCACGCGGCCGAGATTGCTTTTCAACATCATGATCGGACGGAACGGGCTGCGCACCGCATAGTATTCCGGCAGGCGCGGCGCCTCTTCGGATTCATTGGCGCAGCCGGAAACGCGCAGGCCATCGCGGCGCGACGGGCCCTCCATGGTCGCAATCGTGGCGAGGCTCGCATTGTAGGCAAGCGCAAACTCGCTCAGAAACGGCGCCAAATTCTGGTCATCGGCCGCCGCGAGATACAGTCTCTGCAGCAACGTCGATGAGTTAATCGCGGAATATGACATTCAGCTTCCCCGCGGACGTCAAATTGCGCGCAGTCAATGCGCGACTGTTCGTACAAACTCAAGTTCAGAATTGAGACCGTGCAATTTTACTCGCTCTGCGCGAGGAGGCACAGTTCTATAGCTTGCCGTACGGGTCGCAAGAGGGAAGCTGGCGCCCGCACACAAGGCAACTATCTGGATGAATGATTTGTGATCAGGCAGCTTTCGCGGCTGACGTAACGGAAGCCCGCGGCACCGGATGTTCCAGCGGCACCAGATTCCGCAAAAATTGGTCCGTACACGCATCCCAGGAATACTGCAGCGCGAGGTCGCGGCAGGCTTCCGGTGACTTGCCCAGCGCACCCCTGATCGCAACCTCCAGGTCGTCGTCGAGCGCACCGACTTCGGGATGCGGCCCGATGATGTCGATCGGTCCGGTGACGGGATAGGCCGCGACCGGCACGCCGGAGGCCAGCGCCTCGATCACCACCAGACCGAAAGTGTCGGTCAGGCTGGGGAAGACGAAGACATCGGCGGCCGAGAAATAGCTGGCGAGATGCCCGTTCTCCAGATAGCCGGCGAACACCGCTTCGGGATATTTCGCGCGATAGCCTTCCAGATCGGGGCCGATGCCGACCACCAGCTTGGTGCCATCCAGTTTGAGTTTGAGGAAGGCCTCGACATTCTTGTCGACCACGACGCGGCCGGCATAGAGGTAGATCGGGCGCGGCAGGTCGAGGATGTCTTTCCGACGTGGCTTGAAGCGTTCGACATCGACGCCGCGCGACCAGATGCGCAAATTCTTGAATCCGCGGTCGGTCAGGCTCTGCGCCAGGCTGTCGGTCGCCACCATCATGCCGGCACCGCCATTGTGGAACCAGCGCATGAAGGCGTAGCTCCAGCTGAGCGGAATGCCGGTCCGCTCCTGCACGTATTCGGGAAATTTGGTGTGGTAGGCGGTGGTGAAGATCAGGTCGTAGCGCTTGCAGTATTTGCGCGCCGCCATCCCGAGCGGCCCCTCGGTGGCGATATGGATCGCATCCGGTGCGAAGGCTTGGATCAGTTTCACCAGCTTGCGATAAGGCAGGATCGACAGTTCGATCTCGGGATAGGTCGGGCATGGTACGCGGCGGAACTCGCCGGGACCGATCACCTCGACCACATTATCGCGCTTTTCCAGCACCTCGCGGGTCTTGGTCAGCGTCCGCACCACGCCGTTGACCTGCGGATGCCAGGCATCCGAGACGATCAGAATACGCATGCCATTCTTTCTCCCCCTCGCACCAGGTCGCCAGGCAACTGGGCCGTATGACCGGGCTGAATCACCGATTCCCTATTTCATCGCGATTCGGTGACAGCACGATGAAAGGCTGGGGATAAGTCGGAGACAGCGGTGAAGCCTTGATGACAATCCGCAAAGGGTTACCGGCGGAATGGATCGGAATCCCGGCGTTGCCCGGCCATGGACGGATTGTCATAATCCGGCAACCGAAACCGGAGCCGCTGTATTATGAGCCTGTCTCGCCTGCCCCTCCTCGCCGCCCTGCTGGCCGTCATGTCCTTTAGCGCCAGCATTCACGAAGCCCGGGCCCAGGAGAAGGTCGTCAACGTCTACAATTGGTCGGACTATGTCGATCCGCAGGTGCTGAAGGATTTCGAGACCGAGACCGGCATCAAGGTGCGCTACGACGTCTATGACAGTAACGACACGCTGGAGGCCAAACTGCTGGCTGGCAAAAGCGGCTATGACGTCGTGGTGCCGACGCAGTACTACATGGCGCGTCAGGTGCAGGCGAAGCTGCTGCGTCCCCTCGACAAGACGAAGATCCCCAACCTGTCCAGACTCGATGTGGCGCAGATGGAGCGTCTGGCCAAATACGATGCCGGCAACCGGCATGCCGCGATCTATCTCTGGGGCACCAGCGGCATCGGGCTGAACCCCGACAAGATCAGGCAGCGTATGCCCAACCCGCCCTCCTATTCGTTACGCATGCTGTTCGATCCCGAAGTGGTGTCGAAATTCGCCGATTGCGGCGTGGTGATGCTGGATGCACCAGATGAGATCCTGCCCGCCGCGCTGAAGTATCTTGGCCTCGATCCGAACGCGAAAGACGCCGCCAGCATCAGTAAGGCCGAAGCCGTGCTGATGAAAGTGCGGCCCTATATCCGCAAGTTCCATTCTTCGCAGTACATCAACGATCTGGCCAACGGCGACGCCTGTCTCGCCTACGGTTTCTCGGGCGACATCCTGCAGGCGCGCACCCGCGCCGAAGAGGCCAAGAAGGGCGTGCGCGTGCAGTATCTGCTGCCAAAGGAGGGCGCGCAGCAGTGGTTCGACGTGATGGTGATCCCGGCCGATGCGCCGAATCCCGACAACGCCCATGCCTTCATCAACTATGTGCTGCAGCCCAAGACAATGGCGAAGATCACCAATGCCGTGCAGTACCCGAACGCCATTCCTGACTCGCTGCCGCTGGTGTCAAAAGAGGCCACGGCCGACAAGGACGTATTCCCGCCAGCCGAGGCGCTGAAAAACCTCTATACCGTCGTGCCGTCGACACAGGCGGAACAGCGCACGATCAGCCGCACCTGGACCCGTATCAAGGGCGGCAACTAGGGTGCCCCTGCTCCAGCTTGCCGGTGTCTGTAAATCCTACGGCGCCGAACCTGTGGTCAACACTCTCGACCTGAGTGTCGAGAACGGCGAATCGATTGTTCTGCTCGGTCCTTCGGGCTGCGGCAAATCCACCCTGTTGCGCATGATTGCCGGACTGGAGACGCCGGACAGCGGCCATATCCTGCTGGATGGCCGCGACATCACGGCTTTGCCGCCGCATCAGCGACCGGTCAACATGATGTTCCAGTCCTATGCGCTGTTTCCACATTTGAATGTCCGCGACAACATCGCCTTCGGCCTGCGCCGCGAGGGCCTGCCGGCCTCCGAAGTTTCCGCGCGCACGGCAGAGGTCATGGCGATGCTGGAGATCGCCAGTTTCGCCACACGCAAGCCGCATCAGTTGTCGGGCGGCCAGCAGCAGCGCGTCGCCCTCGCCCGCGCGCTGGTGAAGCGTCCGCGTATCCTGCTGCTGGATGAACCGCTTGGCGCGCTGGATAAACGCCTGCGCCAGCAGACCCAGGCCGAGTTGCGCAAACTCAACCGCCAGACCGGAATCGCCTTTGTTTTCGTCACCCATGACAACGACGAGGCCATGGCACTGGCCGACCGTATCGCAGTGATGGACCATGGCCGCTTCCGCCAGCTGGATGCACCGCGCCGGATCTATGACCGGCCGATCGACCGTTTCGTCGCCAGCCTGATGGCTGACACCAACCTGTTCAATGCAGCAGTGGAAAGCGGCAGCGGCGGTCTGGTCTCGGCGCGCAGCGGTATTCTGCGGCTGCATTACAGCGCCGATCCCGAACGCTCAACCCGCAATGGCCGGCAGGAACTGTCGCTGCGGCCGGAGCAGATCGAGATTTCGCGCGAACCGCTAGAAGCCGTGGCGAATGTCGCACCCAATATCGCAACGGGCACCATCACAGATATCGACTATATCGGCGACAAGACCGGAATTTCGGTCCGGCTGGATGACGGTCAGGTGCTGAAGGCCTCGCAGCTCAATGCGCTGCATGAACCGCTGCTCGAACTCGACCAGCAGGTCTGGCTCTGCTGGGACGCTGATGCGCTGGTGCCGCTGCGAGGTCAGGAGTGACGGCCCGCCGCCTTGGTCTTCTCTCTCTGCCGCTGCTGTGGACGGCGGTGTTCGTGATCGTGCCGCTGCTGCTGATCCTCAAGATCAGTTTCGCCGAGGCGCAGCTGGCACAACCGCCCTATACGCCGCTGTTTCAGGATGGCGCGCTGGCCGCCAGTCTGATCAATTACAGCCTGCTGCTGGAGGATGTGCTGTACCTGCGGGCCGTCAGCAACAGCCTGCTCTATGCCGGCCTTGCCACACTATGCTGTCTGATCATCGGCCTTGCCATCGCGCGTGCAGTGACGCAGGCGCCGCGCGGCTGGCAGCCGCTGCTGCTGACGCTGATCATCCTGCCGTTCTGGACCTCGTTCCTGATCCGCGTCTATGCCTGGATCGCGCTGCTGAAGCCGGAAGGCCTGATCAATGCCGCACTGCTCTGGCTCGGCGTGATCGACGCGCCGCTCATCATGGTCAATACCGGTTTCGGCGTCGTGCTGGGCATGACCTACAGCTACCTGCCGTTTGCCATCCTGCCGATCTATGCCAGCCTCGCCGGCCAATCGCCGCGCCTGACCGAAGCCGCCATCGACCTCGGCGCCACGCCGATCCGCGCCTTCTGGCTGGTCACCGTGCCGCTGGCGCGGCCGGGCATTCTCGCTGCCGGCCTGATGGTCTTCATCCCGATGGCGGGCGAGTTTGTCATCCCCGACCTGCTCGGTGGCTCGGCCACCATCATGCTGGGCCAGACGCTGTGGACCGAATTCTTCTCCAACCGCGACTGGCCGCTGGCCAGCGCGCTGGCAGTCGTGCTCACCCTGCTGCTGCTGGTGCCGGCGATGACCTTGCAGCGGCTGGAACTCGGCAAGGCGTCGCGATGAAGCTGAGTCGCGTCAATATCGCCACGCTGGCCTTCGGCCTCGCCTTCCTCTACCTGCCGATCCTGCTGGTAGTCGTTTTTTCCTTCAATGCTTCCAAGCTGGTCACGGTCTGGGGCGGCTTTTCGCTGCACTGGTATCGCGTGCTGTTTTCCAGTTCGGCCTATCTGGAAGCGGCTCTGCATTCGCTGCAGATCGGCGCCGCCGCCGCCACGCTGGCCACGCTGGTCGGCACGCTCGGCGCGCTGGCCTTCACCCGGCTCGGCCGTTTCCCCGGCAGGCAGGTGCTCGCCGGCCTGATGCTGGCGCCGATGGTGCTGCCCGAAGTGATCCTCGGCGTCGCCACCCTCCTGTTGTTCGTGTCGCTGGATATCGAACGCGGACTGCTGACGGTGATGTTCACCCATGCCACTTTGGGCGCCGCCTTCGTGCTGGTGATCGTGCAGGCCAAGCTGGTCGGCCTCGATCCGGATCTCGAAGCTGCCGCGCGCGACCTCGGTGCCGGACCGGTACGCGCCTTCCTGCTGGTCACCGTACCGGCTTTGCTGCCGGCGCTGGTCGCCGGCTGGCTGCTGGCCTTCACCCTGTCGCTGGACGACGTGGTGCTGGCCTCCTTCGTCAACGGACCCGGCGCCACGACCCTGCCGGTGCGGGTCTACTCGGCCGTGCGGCTGGGCGTCTCGCCCGAGATCAACGCAATTTCCACGCTGCTGATCGCGCTGGTCAGCGTCTTCGTCATCGCCGCCAGCCTGCTCTACAAGCGGACGATCGTTTCTAGGAATTGAGCGCGGCGTCGAAGCGCCGCCAGAATTCCGCCTCGTCGGCCGGCAGGCCGAACCGCATCCACTGCGGCTGAGTGTCGAACACGCGCACATGGATACCCTGCCCGCGCAGCGCAGCGGCAAAGCCGGCGGCATCGGTGATCTTGGCGAGCCGGAACAGTGAGGTGCCACCCAGCACATGGATACCGCGATCGCGCATCATCTGGTCGAAGCGGCGCGCGCGGGCGCGCAGGTCTTCGCGCATCCGTGCCTGCCAGTCGATATCCAGCAACGCGGCCGTGCCGATCTGCAATGCCGGGCCGCTGACCGCCCAGGGGCCGGCCGCGATACGGATCGCCTCGGTAACCATCCCGGGCCCCAGCACGAAACCCAGCCGCAACCCGGCGAGGCCAAAGAACTTGCCGAAGCTGCGCAGGATCACCAGGCCGGGCTTGCCGGCATCAATGCAAAGCGAGACTTCCGGCGCCACATCGGCAAAGGCCTCGTCCAGGATGAGCCAGCCGCCGCGCGCGGCGAGTTCGGCATGCCAGCGCCGCAGCAGTGGCAGACCCAACCCACGACCGTCCGGATTGTTCGGGTTCACTGCCAGCAGGATATCCAGCCCCTGCAGGCTGCCCGGCACACCGTCGATCTCGACCACGACATGCCCCATTGAGCGCCAGACATGCGCATGCTCGCCATAGGTCGGACCGAGAATGCCGATCCGCACCGGCACGCCATCGGGGCGCGCGAACAAGCGCGGCAGCAGCTGGATCGCCGCCTGCGTGCCGGGCACGGCGACGATGCCGGCCGCTTCTCCGCTGGGCGCGCCATAGGCCTGCCGCGCCGCCTGCAGCAGCGCATCCATGTCGTCCTGGCCGGGCAGCCGCGTCCATGAATCGGACGGCAGCTGCGGGATCGGCCATGCAAACGGATTGATGCCGGTGCTGAGATCGATCCAGTCGCCTGCGTAAGCCTGGCGCAGGGTGCTGAGATCGCCGCCATGTGACATGGCGTGCGTAGGTTGACCGGAAGCTACCGGAGCGCCCATGGTAGGGTCATCTGTCATCGGCGGCGATCTTACGGTGTACCCGGCTGCAATCAACCTCTGGATTCTTGTTGTCGCGCTTGGCCTCGAAGCCCTGCTCGGCTGGCCCGATGCACTGCATCGTGCAATCCGTCATCCGGTGGTGTGGATCGGCGCGCTGATCGGGCTGCTGGAACGCCATCTCAACAATCCGGCCCGCTCCAACCTGCTGCGCCGCCTCGGCGGCATTGTCGCGCTGGTCGTGCTGCTGGTCGCGGTCTGGTATGTCGTCAGTGTGATCCGCACCGTCCTTCACAGCCTGCTGCCGGCCGATGCATGGATCCTCGAAGCCGTGCTCGCCGCCAGCCTGCTGGCCTCGCGCAATCTGTGGAACCATGTGATCGCCGTGGCGCGCGGCCTGGAGCGGGACGGCATCGACGGCGGTCGCGCGGCTGTGGCGATGATCGTCGGTCGCGACCCGGAAAGCCTGGATGAAGCTGGCGTCAGCCGTGCTGCCATCGAGAGCCTGGCTGAGAATTTCTCCGATGGTGTGGTGGCGCCTGCTTTCTGGCTCGCCATCGGCGGCCTGCCCGGCATCGCGCTCTACAAGGCGATCAACACTGCCGACAGCATGATCGGCCACAGATCCGACCGCTATCGTGCCTTCGGCTGGGCTGCCGCGCGGCTCGACGATCTGGTCAACCTGCCGGCCTCGCGGCTTTCGGCCCTGTTGTTGATCGTTGCCGCCGCGATCCTGCCCGGCGCCTCGGCAACCAACGCCTTTACCACCGTCGAACGCGATGCCGGCCGGCATCGTTCACCCAATGCCGGCTGGCCCGAAGCGGCGATGGCCGGCGCACTGGGGCTGAAACTGGCCGGGCCGCGCCGCTATGCCGAAGGTATGGTGGACGATCACTGGATGGGTGATGGCCGCAGCGATGCCTCAGCGGCCGATATCCGTCGCGCCCTCAGGCTTTATGCAATTGCCGGGCTGCTGCTGTTCGGCGCCACGCTGGCAGGCGCCCTTATCGCGCTGCTTTAATCAGGCCGTCAACGTCGAGATGCTGCTCGATGCCGGCCGCCAATGCATCCAGTGCGGTGTCCACGCCGGCCTCGTAATTGCGCACCGCCATGTTGCGGCCGGTAAGCTGCGACAGGTAAGCGGCCCGGAAAGCATCGCTGGCGAACAACCCGTGCAGATAACAGCCGGCGATGCGGTCATCGGCGGAGACCGCACCATCATGGTGGCCGGACAGGCGCAGCAACGGCCGCGCAGTATCTTCGCCCTGCGTGTCGCCGACATGCATTTCGTAGCCGCGCACCGCCTCGCCGGTGGAACGCTCGAAGCCATCGGTTTCAGTCAGCGTCTTGGCGCCGGCCAGCACGGTATCCACGGCGAGCAACCCCAGCCCCTCGACCGTTTCGGCTGCGCCTTCGACGCCCTGTGGATCGGCAATGCTGCGGCCCAGCATCTGGTAACCGCCGCAGATGCCGAGTACACGCCCACCGCGCCGCAGATGCGCGACCAGATCGACATCCCAGCCCTGTGCGCGCAGGAATTTTAAATCGGAGATCGTGGCCTTCGAGCCCGGCAGGATCACCAGCGCCGCCTCGGTGGGCAATGTCTGGCCCGGGGGTACGAAAACCAGGCGCACGCCCGGCTCCTGCTTGAGCGGATCGAAGTCGTCGAAATTGGCGATCTGCTTCAGCAGCGGCACGGCAATCACGATCTCGCCCGTCTCGGCCTGTGGATCATCCAGCACCACGGCGTCTTCCGCTGGTAGACGCGCCACTTCGGACAGGAAGGGCAGCACGCCGAAGCTTTGCCAGCCGGTGCGCTGCGTAATGATCTTCAGCCCGTCGTCGAACAGGCTGACATCGCCGCGGAACTTGTTGATCACATAGCCGACAATCATTGCCAGTTCTTCCGGCTCCAGCAGCACCGACGTTCCCACCAGCGAGGCGATCACACCGCCGCGGTTGATGTCGCCGACCAGCACGACCGGCACATCGGCGCGGGTGGCAAACCCCATATTGGCGATATCGTTGGCGCGCAGATTGACCTCGGCCGGCGAACCCGCGCCTTCGACGATGACGAAATCGGCATCTGCTTTCAGCCTGGCATAGCTCTCGGCCACGAAAGGCCAGAGTTCGGCCTTGCGGTTGAGATAGCTGCGCCCGTCGGCCTGCGCATAAACCTTGCCCTGCACCACGATCTGTGCAGTGCGGTCGCCCTGCGGCTTCAGCAGCACGGGGTTCATATGCACGCTGGCCGGCACGTTTGCTGCGCGGGCCTGCAAGGCCTGGGCACGGCCGATCTCGCCGCCATCCGCCGTGACGGCGGCATTGTTCGACATATTCTGCGGCTTGAAGGGCAGCACACGATGGCCACGCTTCACCAACGTGCGGATCACGCCGGCGCAGAGCACCGACTTGCCGACATCGGAGCCGGTGCCCTGGAACATCAGCGCGCGAGCTTGTTTCATCGTGCTATTTCAGCACGAGCGGCAATCCCGCAGCCATGAAAATCGCATGATCGGCCGCGGCGGCGACAGCCTGGTTGAGGCGGCCCTGTGCATCGCGGAAATCGCGCGCGAGTTTATTGTCAGGCACGATGCCCAGCCCCACTTCGTTCGACACCAGCAGAACCGGGAACTTCACGGCATTCACCGCCGTCAGCAACCCGGCGATCTCGGCGCCGAGATCGCGGCCGGCATGCATCAGGTTGGACAGCCAGAGCGTGAGGCAGTCGACCAGCACGGCGCCGGTATCCGGCGGCAGCGCGCGCAGCACTTCGGCCACGGCAATCGGCGCCTCGATACTATGCCAGCGGTCGTCCCGACGGGATTTGTGTTCAGCGATCCGCGCCTTCATCTCGTCGTCCCAGGCTTCGGCGGTGGCGATATAGACCAGCCGGCCCGGGCGCTTTTCGGCCAGTTGTTCGGCCAGACGCGACTTCCCCGACCGCGCGCCGCCCAGGATCAGGGTGATCCTCGCATCGGCGCGCACGGTCATATCAGGCCTTCACTTTCTCGCGCATGGTGACGAATTCCTCCGCCGCCGTGGGATGAATGCCGATGGTGGCGTCGAAATCGGCTTTCTTCGCGCCGGCCTTGATGGCAATCGCCAGCCCCTGCATGATTTCGCCGGCGTCTTCGCCCACCATATGCGCCCCGACCACGCGGTCCGTTTTGGCGTCCACCACCAGCTTCATCATCACGCGCTCGTCGCGGCCCGAAATTGTCGCCTTCAACGGGCGGAAGCTGGTGCGGTAGACATCGACCTCACCGTATTTGGCGCGCGCATCGGTCTCGCTGAGACCAATCGTGCCGACCGGCGGCTGGCTGAACACGGCCGCCGGCACGTCGGCATGATCGGGCGAGCGCGGCTTCTTGCCGAACACCGTGTCGGCGAAGCAATGGCCTTCGCGGATCGCCACCGGCGTGAGGTTGATGCGGTTGGTGACGTCGCCCACCGCGTAGACATTCTCCACGCTGCTGCGCGAATATTCGTTCACCACCACGGCGCCTTCGGCATCGGTCCTGACGCCAACCACTTCGAGGCCCAATCCACCGGTATTGGGCTTGCGACCGGTGGCAGCCAGCACGGCATCGACTTCCAGTGTGCTGCCATCGGTCAGATGCACCAGCAGGGCGCCGTCTTTCGTTTTCTCGATCTTCGTCAGATCGGTCTTGCAGCGCAGGTCGATGCCAGATTTCCCGATCTCGCCGGCCAGATGGCTGCGGATATCCTCGTCGAAGCCGCGCAGTATCTGCTCGCCGCGATAGAGCAGCGTCACCCTGGAACCGAAACCGTTGAAGATGCCAGCGAATTCCAGCGCGATATAGCCGCCGCCGACGATGACGATCCGCTTCGGCTGCTCCTTGAGATGGAAGGCCTCGTTCGAGGTGATCATCAGCTCGGCACCTGGAACGGCCGGCTTCACAGGATGACCGCCGGTGGCGATCAGGATCTTGTCGGCGGTGACGCTCTTGTCGCCAATCAGGACGGTATGCGCATCCTTCAGGGTGGCGCGGCCATCGAAGGTCCTGGCGCCAGCATTCTCGAACAGCTTGCGATAGATGCCTTCCAGCCGGGCAATTTCCTTGTCCTTGTTGGCAATCATCGTTGCCCAGTCGAACCTGGTCTCGCCGACCGTCCAGCCGAAGCCGGCGGCATCCTCGAAGTCATGCGCGAATTGCGATCCATAGACCAGCAGCTTCTTCGGTACGCAGCCGCGGATCACGCAGGTGCCGCCGTAGCGGTATTCCTCGGCCACCGCGACCCGAGCGCCGTAACCGCCCGAGATACGCCCGGCGCGTACGCCGCCCGAACCGCCGCCGATTACGAAAAGGTCAAAATCATACTGGCTCATCCGGGACCGATCCTTTTGCGTGATATTCCGCCGGCAACTCATGCCCGCGCCCCACGCTGGAGATCAAGGTCCGAACCTCGGGATAGCGGTGGGCTACCGCAATGTGGTGCAGCCGGAGCGCTTCGACAAGCGTGCCGCCCAGGCCCAGCAGGCGGTCGGCATGGCCGATCATGACCGTATTGGGCCAGGCCCTGGGCCGGATATCACCCAATGCCGCAAAGATATCGGCAGCGCGGGCCGGATTGCGCTGGGCCATCAGCGTGACGGCCGAGGCGGTCGAGCGCGACACGCCGGCGTAGCAATGCACCAGCAGATGCTGCACCGGTTGGGCCGCCAGCTTCTCGCCCACTTTCAGGATGTCGGTGACATCGGCCTCGGTGGGCAGCGCGCGGCTGCTTTCTTCCGTAACAATATCATAGAAGCGGAATTCGTCGCGCAGCGCCTTCGGATGATGCACATAACCTTCCGGCTGCGGCGTACCGGGGTCCAGGATGCCGAGGATATGGCTGACATTACCGGCGAATTCATGCAGTTCGGCCACACCGCAGATGCTGATACGGAACGGCATCAACCCACGTTCAACGGTACTCATCCAGCCATATCTCCTTATTCAACAGTGACGGATTTCGCGAGGTTGCGCGGCTGATCGACATCGGTGCCCTTCAGCACGGCGACATGATAGGCCAGCAGCTGGACCGGAATGGCATAGAGGATCGGCGCCACGAAGGGTTCGACCTGCGGCAGAACCACGGTGGCGAAGGTGCGCTCATCGACATGCGACAGGCCGGTCTTGTCCGACATGAAGATCACCTTGCCGCCGCGCGCCATCACTTCCTGCATGTTGGAAATTGTCTTTTCGAATAGCGCGTCGCTCGGCGCAATCACGATCACCGGCACCTGTTCGTCGATCAGCGCGATCGGACCGTGCTTCAGTTCGCCGGCGGCATAGCCTTCGGCATGGATATAGGAGATTTCCTTCAGCTTCAGTGCCCCTTCCAGCGCCAGCGGGAAGCATGGGCCGCGGCCGATATACAGCACATCGCGCGCATCCATGATCTTCTCGGCGAGCGCCTGCAGCTCCTCGTCGTGGTTCAGCACCTCGGCGGCCTGAGCCGGCACTTCCATCAGCGCGGCCATCAGCTTGGCGCTTTCCGCCTCGCTCAGGGCCTTGCGGGCACGGGCGACTGCCAGGCTGAAGGCGGCCAGCGTCACCAGCTGGCAGGTGAAGGCTTTCGTGGACGCGACGCCGATCTCGGGACCGGCTTTGGTCGGCAGTACGCCATCGGCTTCACGTGCCATGCTGCTTTCAGGCACGTTGACGATCACCAGCGTGCGACCGCCATTGGCTCTCACATAGCGCAAGGCAGCCAGCGTGTCGGCCGTCTCGCCCGACTGCGAAATGAAGATCGACAGGCTGTTGGGGTCGACCGGCGCCTCGCGATAGCGGAATTCGGACGCGACATCGACCTCGACGCCGATGCGGGCATAGCGTTCGAGCCAGTATTTCGCCACCAGGCCGGAATAATACGAGGTGCCGCAGGCCACGATGGTGATGCGGCTGATCTTCGCCAGATCAATGCCGAGATCGGGCAGATGCACCCAGCGATCGGCTGGACTGACCACGGTGTTGATGGTGTCGCCCATCACCGCCGGCTGCTCGTAGATTTCCTTGAGCATGTAATGGCGGTAGTTGCCCTTGCCGATCATCGCGCCGCTGATCGCGGTCGGCCGAACGGTGCGCTGGACCTGCCTGTTGTCGGCGTCGAAGAAACGCGCGCCATCACGGCTCAGCACCACCCAGTCGCCCTCGTCGAGATAGGCGATCCTGTCGGTCAGCGGCGCCAGCGCCAGGGCATCCGAGCCGAGATACATCTCGCCATTACCGAAACCGACGGCCAACGGCGCACCGCGACGTGCGCCGATCAGCAGGTCGGTCTCGCCATGGAACAGGATGGCCAGCGCAAAAGCGCCACGCAGACGACCCAGCGCGGTCTTCACGGCGTCTTCCGGTTTCAGCCCTTCGACCAGATACTGGTCGATCAGGCGCAACGCCACTTCGGTATCGGTCTGGCTCTGGAACTCGTGCCCCTTGGCAACCAGCTCCTCGCCCAGTTCGCGGTAATTCTCGATGATGCCGTTATGCACCAACGCGACGCGCTCGGTGGCATGCGGATGCGCATTGGATTCGTTTGGCACGCCATGCGTGGCCCAGCGCGTATGCGCAATGCCGATCAGACCCTGCAGCGGCTCATCCTGGAGACGCTGCTGCAGGTTGACGATCTTGCCCTCGGCGCGACGGCGCTCCAGCGTGCCATTCTTCACCAGCGTGGCAACACCGGCCGAGTCATAGCCGCGATATTCCAGCCGCTTCAGGCCGTCGACGAGCAGAGGAACGACATCTCGCGTGCCGACGACACCGACAATTCCACACATGCTGGAAACTCCTTACTTCTTCTTGCGGGCTGCCGTCTTGATGCGGCGGAAGGCGGCTGCCTTGCCCGGTTTATCTTCCTGACGGCCGCGGCCGAGGCTGATTGCGTCGGCCGGGACATTGCGGGTAATCACACTGCCGGCCGCGACAATGGCGCCATCGCCGATTTTCACTGGTGCGACCAGGGCTACATTCGACCCGATGAAGGCCCCCGCGCCGATATCGGTATGGTGCTTGTCGAAGCCGTCGTAATTGCAGGTGATGGTGCCGGCGCCGATATTGGCCTTCGATCCCACGCGGGCATCGCCGATATAGGTCAGGTGATTGACCTTGGCCCCACGTTCGATGGCCGCATTCTTGATCTCGACGAAATTGCCGATATGTGCGTCTTCTGCGATCTTCGCACCCGGACGCAGACGCGCATAAGGCCCGATGGTGGCACCCGCGGCAATCGTCGCACCCTCGATATGGCTGTGGCTGCGGATCACGACATTGTCGCCCACACTCACCTTTGGGCCGAAGACCACGAAGGGCTCGATGGTGACGTCGCGACCGAACTGCGTGTCCTTGCGCAGGAAAACCGTCTCCGGTGCGGTCATGGTCACGCCGCCGGCCATGGCGGCCACGCGCAGGCGCTGCTGCATCGCCGCTTCGGCGACGCTGAGTTCGGCGCGATTGTTGATGCCCATCACCTCGACCGGATCGGCCTCCACCACGCGGCAGGTCCAGCCTTTCGCACTGGCATGCTCAACCGTATCGGTGAGCAGGAATTCGCCCTGCGCGTTCCTGTCGGTCAGCTTCCTGAGCAAAGCCGGCAGACGCGCGCCATCGAAGGCCACCAACCCGGCATTGCACAGCCGCACGGCGCGCTCATCCGCGGACGCATTCTTGAATTCGACGATCTTGAGCAACTTACCCGTCGCGTCGACGATCAAACGGCCATAGGCGGCCGGATCGGCCGGGCGGAAGCCGACGATCACGGCAGCCGGATCGCCCCTGCCACGCCGCGCCGCCAGCAGGTTTTTCACCAGATCTGGCGTCAGCAGCGGCGTATCGCCGAACAGCACAATGACATCGCCCTTGAAACCCTTGAGTGCCGGCAGCGCCGCCATCACGGCATGGCCGGTGCCCCGCGCCGGATGCTGGATCGCGATCTTCGCCGGCTGGGCAGCGGCAGCGACGGCCTCCTGCCCCTTGCCGGTGACGACCACGATACGATCAGGCTTCAGCGTGGCCGCAGCGTCCAGCACATGGCCCAGCATCGCGCGGCCGGCCACCGGGTGCAGCACCTTGGGCAGCGCCGACTTCATGCGCGTGCCCTGGCCTGCTGCCAGAATGATGACTGCTACTGGCCGTTTCGCCATGCTTTGCTTCCGTGTACAAAAACGCGATTCGCCGCCTTTCGGCGCGGCGGACAGTGTCATAGCCGCCCTAGGCAACGGAAATCAAATCGTCTTTCCGTCTGTTTCAGGGTCTTTCGAATTGTAACACCATGACTCACAAGGCAATTCTGTTCGATCTCGACGGCACGCTGGTGGATACCGCGCCGGACCTTGCCGCCGCCACCGACTATGCGCTGACCCAGGCCGGACGGCCAGCCATCGGGCTTGAGTCGGTGCGCAGCATGGTGGGCGACGGTGCCCGCGCCCTGATCGAGAAGGGTTTCAGAGCCAGTGGCGGGATGCCCGACCCGGCCGCGTTCGAGGCCGCATTCAACGATTTCATGATCTATTACGGCCGCCATATCGCCGAGACCAGCCGGCCGTTTCCCGGCGTCGCCACTTGCCTCGCTGCGCTGGCCGAGCAGGGCTATGCGCTCGCGGTCTGCACCAACAAGCCCGAAGCCCTGAGCCGCAGCCTGCTCGACCAGCTTGGCCTGAGCGGCTTCTTCGGCGCCGTGGTGGGCGGCGACAGCCTGCTGGTGCGCAAGCCCGATCCCGGCCATATCCGTGGCACACTCGATAAACTCGGCACGGAGTTCGCCTGGGCCGCGATGGTAGGGGATTCCGCCAACGACGTGAATGCGGCCAAGGCCGCCGGCCTGCCCTGCGTGGTGGTCAGCTTCGGATATACGCAGATTCCGGCAAAGGATCTCGGCGGCGACCGGCTGATCGACCATTTCTCGGAACTGCCCGAGGCGCTGGTGGCGCTGGGCGGGTAGCCGCCTACTTCTCGTTCGCCGCGGCCTGGAAGCCGCCGCCGATCACACGGCTCGGCGGCAGATGCACGCTGACGCGCGTGCCCTGGCCTGGCGTGCTCTGGATTTCCAGCCAGCCGCCATGCATGCGCACCATGCGGTCGCTCAACGGCAGCCCCAGTCCGGTGCCCGACTGCGCGCGCGTCAGTGCATTCTGGATCTGACCGAAGGGCTGCAGCGCGATCTTGATCTGCGCCGGCGTCATGCCGATGCCGGTATCGGCCACCGTATAGACAAAGCCGCCGCCGTCGGTCATCTCGCCCGACAATGTGATACGGCCGCGCTCGGTGAATTTCAGCGCATTGGCCAGCAGGTTGATCAGCACCTGCAGCAGCGCACGGCGATCTGCGCTCAACTGCACCACTGTATTCGGCGGATTGACCTTCAGATCGATATCGCTGCGTTCGACCTTCTCGCGCACCAGACGCAACGCTGCCGTCATGATCTCGTCTGCATCGAAATCCTGCTCGGCCAGCTCGTATTTGCCTGCCTCCACCTTCGACAGATCGAGGATATCGTTGATGATGGCCAGCAGATGTTCGCCGCTGGCATGGATGTCGCCGGCATATTCGCGATAGCGCGGGATACTCACCTTGCCCAGCATCTCGTTGCGGATGATCGACGAGAAGCCGATGATGGCATTCAGCGGCGTGCGCAGCTCGTGGCTCATATTGGCGAGGAATTCCGACTTGGCGCGGTTGGCTTCCTCGGCCGAACGCTTGGCGGCCAGCGCCGTCAGCTCGGCCTGCTCCTTCAGGTCGACCACGCGGCGCTCACGGAACAGCAGCACCAGCAGGCCGATCACCAGCATGGCGATGAAAGCCGTGAGAAGGCCGACGCCATCGGCAAAGCGGTCGAGCCGGCGTTCCTGGTTCAGCAGCATCTCGCGCGCCGTGCCGCGCGACTGGTCCAGCAGCGCGATCAGCCGGAATTCGGCATCGCGCACCCGCGCCTGCATCAGCGCCAGCACCGCCGGCGAGCCGGCCGGCTGGCCCGGCACGCCCTCATCGAGCCAGCGCCCGAGGTCCTGCAAGGCCGGGCTGGCCACCGCGTGCATGCCGGCCGCGCCCACCATGTTATCGAGATTGTAGTTGGCACGCAGCGCGTCGGCGCGGGCGCGCGCCGAAATCAGATGCGCCACCACGCGTGCCCGGCTATCGCCCTGCGGATCATGCTGCCAGGCCTCTATGGCCCAGGCGAGATTGGCCACCTCGCGGATCATGGTCTCGGCATCGCGTTCCTGATCGAGCAGGGTGACAGGCAGGTCACGCGCCACCGAAGTCAGGGCATTCTGCACATAGAGTGCAACGCCGAGCGCGCCCAGCACGACAAGCACGATGATGAAAGTGATCTGGCGACGGCCAAGCATGCAGATGCGCTCAGTTGGCCAGGCTGCCGTGGGCGCGATAGAAACGCTCGGCGCCGGAATGCAGCGGCAGGGTGCGGCCTGTCAGGGCATCGGCGAAACGGACATCCGTGCCGCGTGGATGGCCGGCACTGAGCAGGGCCTGACCGCGGGGATTCCACAATGCCTCCAGCACAGCATAGACGCGTTCGTCGGCCAGATCGGCGCGCACGAGCAACTGCGCCCCCACCATCAGTGTCGACACAGCAGGCTGCCCCGGATAGGTGCCGGCGGGTATCTGCCCATAGCTGAGGAAGGGATTCTGCCGCACCAGGCGGTTTGCCGCATCGGCGTCGATGCCAACCAGACTGGCCTGCCCGCTGGCCAGCGTGTCGCTCACCGCTTTGGTCGGCCAGCCGGCAACGATGAAAAACGCATCGAGCTGGCCGATCAGCAGGCGCGGCAGCGCCAGGTCGGGCTTGATATAGACCGGGCGCAGATCGGTTTCCGACAGGCGATAGGCCCCCAGCAGGTTGCGCACATGCACCAGCGTGCCCGAGCCCGGCTCGTCCATCGCCACCGTGCGGCCGCGCAGGTCGCTGACGACGCTGATGCGGGCCTCGCGCCGCACGACGACATGCATAGCCTCGGAATACAGGTGGGCGACAAAACGGAGGCGGTCGTGCTTACCCTTGCCGGCGAAGATTTCCTGTGCGTTGAAGGCCCAGTCGGCGACATCGGCCTGCACCAGCGCCATTTCGATCTCGCCGTTCTGCAGGCCGACGGCATTGGCGACCGAACCGTTCGAGGTCTGCGCCACCGCGACCAGGCCCGGCACGCCGCAGCGGCCATCGCGCGCATCCGCCACCGCACAGCCGGGACCGACCGGCATGTCGCTGACAGCCCGGGCGATCAGGCTGCCGATGGGAAAATACGTCCCGGACTGGCCGCCGGTGCCGATGCGCAGCAGGCTGGTATTCTCCGGAACAGCTGAACTCTGCGCCCCGGCTGGCGCCGCATCGGACATCAGGGCTGCAAATACCATCGCTGCGCCGATGCAGGCGCCGAAGCGGCGGCTGGCGGGGCGTGATGTCATCCGGTTATTCGGCATCCGGCTGGTTGGCCGGCGCCGCATCGGCGAAGGCTTTCAGCTTCTGGCATTCGGCATCGATGCGCACCACTGTGGGGCAGCCCGACAGGTCGGCCTTGAAGCGCCGCCCGTTGGCGACCTGCGGCACCAGGCAGAGATCGGCCAGCGTCGGCGTGTCGCCATGGCAGAAACGGCCGGTCTGCGGACTGGAGACCAGCATCTGCTCGATCGCCTGCAGGCCTTCCTCGACCCAGTGACGATACCAGTCGTCCCTCTGCGCTTCGCTGACACCCAGCTTGCCGGTCAGGTAGCGCAGCACGCGGGGATTGTTGATCGGGTGGATTTCGCAGGCCACGGCGAGCGCCAGTGCGCGCACCCGGGCGCGCTTCAGCGGGTCTTTCGGCAGCAGCGCCGGCTGCGGATGGGTTTCTTCCAGATATTCGATGATCGCCAGCGACTGGGTCAGCAGCGGACCGTCGTTGTCCGGCTTCAGGACGGGCAGCAGTTTTTGCGGATTGATCGCTGCAAAGCTCTCAGCAAGCTGTTCCAGCTTGGCAAGATGGACAAAGGTCTGGTCGTAGGCGAGGCCCTTGAGATTGAGCGCAATCCGGACCCGATAGGCGGCCGAAGACCGGAAATAGCCGTACAGCAGCATGCTTGCCTCCTCCTGATCGGGATTCTAGCCCAGTCGCCGTTATGTTACAAAGCCTTGATGGGTCTCCGCGCTCACCCGAAAGGGTTGCCGCGGCAGCATACCGCGCTCTATTGTCTGCGCTCCGCGACACTCCCATCTGAAGGGGGCTGCCGGAGCAGGCGGCGAGGATTGGGGCCGAGCCGGCGCCAGGCACAGACCTTGGCCGGAGGGCCGGGTGTTTTTGGGGGCCAGTAGGGTAAAGTCGAGATGCGCCTGACGATTAACGGCGAGATGCGGGACATGACCGGCGCAGGCACGGTGGCCGAACTGCTGTCCTCGCTCGAACTTGATGCGCGCAAGATCGCCATCGAACTGAACCGCGAGATCGTGCCGCGCTCCGCCTATACCGCCACCGGCCTGAACGACGGCGACAAGATCGAGATCGTGCATTTCATCGGCGGCGGCAACGCGCCACTCGGCAACGATGACTACTTCGAGGTGGCCGGCCAGCGCTTCCGTTCGCGGCTTCTCGTGGGCACCGGCAAGTACAAGGATTTCGAAGAGACCAGGCTGGCCATCGAGGCCTCCGGCGCCGAGATCGTCACGGTGGCGGTGCGGCGCGTGAATGTCACCGACCGCAACAAGCCGATGCTGGTCGATTACGTCGACCCGAAGAAATACACCTACCTGCCCAACACCGCCGGCTGTTTTACTGCCGACGATGCTGTCCGCACGCTGCGGCTGGCGCGCGAAGCCGGCGGCTGGAAGCTGGTCAAGCTTGAAGTGCTGGGCGACCAGAAGACGCTGTACCCCGATATGGAAGCCACGCTGGAAGCCACCAAGGCGCTGGTCAAGGACGGTTTCGACGTCATGGTTTACTGCGCCGACGATCCGATCGCGGCCAAGAAGCTGGAAGACCTCGGCGCCTGCGCGATCATGCCGCTGGCCGCGCCGATCGGTTCGGGGCTGGGCCTGCAGAACCCGGTCACCATCCGCATCATCATCGAGAATGCCAAAGTGCCGGTGCTGGTCGATGCGGGCGTCGGCACTGCCTCCGATGCCGCCGTGGCCATGGAACTGGGCTGCGACGGCGTACTGATGAACACCGCCATTGCCGAGGCCAAGGATCCGATCCGCATGGCGCGCGCCATGAAGCTGGCAATCGAAGCCGGCCGGCTGGCCTACCAGGCCGGCCGCATGCCGAAGAAACTCTATGCCGATCCCTCCTCGCCGCTCGCCGGCCTGATCTGACCGCGCGAGGCCGAGCGACCGTGGACATCGATATTTACGCCCTCATCCAGCAGTATCGTGAGTGGTTCTACATTCTCACCTTCATCTGGACCTTTCTGGAAGGCGAGACCTTCGTCATCTTCGCCGGCGCCGCCGCCAGCCAGGGCCTGCTCCATATTCACTGGCTGATCGTCGCGGCCTGGGTCGGCAGTTTCTGCGGCGATCAGCTCTATTTCTGGATCGGCCGCAAATGGGGCCACAAACTGCTCAAGCGCTTCCCGCGCCTGCAGGGCGGCGTCAACGTCGCACTCGACATGCTGCACAAATACCATGTCGGCTTCATTCTCAGCTTCCGCTTCATCTACGGCGTACGCAATTTCTCCTCGCTGGCCATGGGCATGAGCCTGATTTCCTGGCCGCGCTTCGCCGGGTTGAATTTCATCGCCGCCGGCCTGTGGGCCAACGTGTTTTCCTGGGCCGGCTACCTGCTCGGCGTCGCCTTCGAGGCGATGCTCGGCAACATCGCCAAGGATTTCGGCCTGATCATGCTGGGCATCTTCGCGGTGGTCGGCACGGTGCTGTTCTTCGTGCACCGCCGCGGCAAGGCGAATTTCGAGGCCAAGGTCGCCGCCCAGCAGCAGAAGCAGGTCACACCGCCGGTTTCGACCGAGTAGAGACAGCCTTACAAACTGTCCATCTTGCCGTTCAGCTTGTCGATGATGCGTTCGAGCTGCGCGACTTCGTCCGGCGACAGCGCCGTCAGCAGGTCGCGCTCGAAGCCCAGCGCCAGCGGCGCGATCTCGGCATGGACCGCCTGACCTTTCGCCGACAGCGTCAGCCGCGACTTGCGCTTGTCATTGATGTCGCGCTTGCGCGCCAGCAAGCCTTTGCTTTCCAGCGCCGCCACGGCGCGGCTCACCGTCACCTTGTCCATCGCCGACTGCTCGACCACGTCATTCGCCGTGATGCCGGGATGGCGACCGAGATTGGCGATCACCCGCCATTCGGGAATGCCGATGCCGAAACGGTCTGCATAGTGGCGCGACAGCGCGCCGGAGATGCGGTTGGTCACCACCGACAGCCGGTAAGGCAGGAATTTCTCCAGATGCAGTGTGGTTTTAGCCATGTCCCCTGCTTCAACGCGGCCACGCTTCGTCGGTGGCCTTGAATTTAGTTTCAATTGTAACTAATATACAGTCCAACCGCAACATCGATTCCGTGCCCGGGAGGATACGTTCCATGGCCGATCTTTTCGACAATCCGATGCAGACCGATGGTTTCGAGTTCATCGAATATGCCGCGCCGGAACCTGCCAGGCTGGCGGCCCTGTTCGAGCGTATGGGCTTCCAGGCCGTCGCCCGCCATCGTTCCAAGAACGTGACGCTCTACCGCCAGGGCGATGTCAACTTCATCCTCAATGCCGAGCCGGCCAGCTTTGCGCAGAGCTTTGCCCGCATCCACGGCCCCTCGATCTGCGCCATGGCCTTCCGCGTCAAGGATGCGCCCAAGGCCTATAAGCGCGCCGTCGAACTCGGTGCCTGGGGCGTCGAGGCGCAGGCCGGCCCGATGGAACTGAATATCCCGGCGATCAAGGGCATCGGCGACAGCCTGATCTACCTCGTCGACCGCTATGGCGCGCGCGGCACGATCTACGATGTCGACTTCGTGCCCATCGAGGGAACCGAGCGCAACCCCAAGGGCGTCGGCCTCACCTACGTCGATCACCTGACCCACAACGTGCATCGCGGCCGCATGGGCGAGTGGGCCGAGTTCTACGAACGCCTCTTCAATTTCCGCGAGATCAAGTATTTCGACATCGAGGGCAAGCTGACCGGCCTGAAATCGAAGGCGATGACCAGCCCCTGCGGCAAGATCCGCATCCCGATCAACGAAAGCTCGGACGACAAGTCGCAGATCGCCGAATACCTGAATGCCTATCACGGCGAGGGCATCCAGCATGTGGCGATGGGCACCGACGATATCTACGGTACGGTGAGCGCACTGCGCAGTCGCGACCTGCCCTTCCAGTCGACCAACGACACCTACTTCGACCAGATCAACGACCGCCTGCCCGGCCATGGCGAGGATGTCGCCCGCCTGAAGGAACTGCAGATCCTGATCGACGGCGCGCCGACCAAGGGCCAGGGGCTTCTCCTGCAGATCTTCACCGATAACGTGATCGGGCCGATCTTCTACGAGATCATCCAGCGCAAGGGCAACGACGGCTTCGGCGAAGGCAACTTCAAGGCGCTGTTCGAATCAATCGAACTCGACCAGATCCGTCGCGGCGTGCTGAAGGCGAATTAAGAGAGTTACGGAGGAGACGCGTCATGACAAAGAACTGGATCCCGATGAGCCACGCCGAGGGCGTTGCGGCGAAACAGGCCCATGTCGCGCTCCCCGAGGGCACTTACGAACGCGAGATGAGCAAGGAGGGCTTCTTCGGCCCGGCCGCGCATCTCTATCACCAGAATCCGCCAACCGGCTGGATCGACTGGGAAGGACCGCTCAAACCCCGCGCCTTCGACACGGCAAAATTCGCCGATACCGTCGACTGCGTCTGGAAGGCGCGCACGCTGCTGAGCAATCCGCATTGCCAGTATCGCCATCTGGCAATGGACAGGGCGATGGATCATCTGGTGCGCAACGGCGACGGCGACGAGCTGATCTTCGTCCATGACGGCGAAGGCTCGCTGTTCTGCGACTTCGGCCATATCACCTACAACGAAGGCGACTACATCATGCTGCCACGCGGCACGATGTGGCGGCTGGAGCCGAAGACGTTGAGCAAACTCCTGCTGATCGAGGCGACCAACGACAGCTACCGCCTGCCCGACAAGGGCCTGGTCGGGCCGCATGCCATCTTCGATCCCGGCGTGCTGCAGATTCCGAAACTGGACGAGGCTTTCCTGGCGCAGCAGAAGACACCGCGGCAGTGGCGCATCGTGATCAAGCGGCGCGGCCAGCTTTCCACCGTCACCTATCCGTTCAATCCGCTCGACGTCGTGGGCTGGAAGGGTGACCTCACCGTGGTGAAGCTGAACTGGCGCGACATCCGCCCGCTGATGAGCCACCGCTATCATCTGCCGCCCAGCGCGCATACCACCTTCCTGGCTTCGCGCTTCGTCGTCTGTACCTTCGTGCCACGCCCGATCGAAAGCGATCCGGAGGCGCTGAAAGTGCCGTTCTTCCACAACAACGACGACTATGACGAAGTCATCTTCTATCACAAGGGCAGCTTCTTCAGCCGCGACAACATCCATCCCGGCATGATCAGCCTGCATCCCTGCGGCTTCACCCATGGCCCGCATCCGAAGGCTTTCGCAGCCGGCGCCAAGGCAACGAAGAAAGAGACCGACGAGGTCGCCGTGATGCTGGATACCCGCGACGCGCTCGATGTCGGCACGGCTGCCGACGGCATTGAGTTCAAGGGCTATGCCGCGACCTGGAATCCTGACGGTTTCAGGCAGGCTGCGGAGTAGCATCCCCACTCTCGTCGTTCCCGCGAAAGCGGGAACCCAGTCATTCTATAAGCTGGGTCCCCGCTTTCGCGGGGACGACGAAATTGAACCGTAGGAGACTCCACATATGAAACTCGCCTCGCTGCGGCATGGCCGCGATGGCCGCCTTGTTGTTGTCAGCCGCGACCTGAAGACCATGCTGCCGGTCGACGGCCTCTGCCCCACCATGCAGATGGCACTCGATAGCTGGACCACGATGGCACCGAAACTGCAGGCCGTTTCCGATGCGCTGAACAAGGGCGAAGCCGCGGGTGCCATCGCTTACGATCCTGACAAGCTGCATGCGCCGCTGCCGCGTGCCTATCAGTGGTGCGACGGCTCAGCCTATCTCAATCACGTCGAACTGGTGCGCAAGGCGCGCAATGCCGTGATGCCACCGGAATTCCTGCACGACCCGCTGATGTACCAGGGTGGTTCGGATGATTTCCTGCCGCCGACGGCCGATATCGAAGTGGCCGACGAAGCCTATGGCATCGATTTCGAGGGCGAAGTGGCTGCGATCACTGGCGACGTACCGATGGCAGCCAGCAGCGCGGAAGCGGCGAAACATATCCGCCTGCTGATGCTGGTGAACGACGTCTCTTTACGCAACCTGATCCCCGGCGAACTGGCCAAGGGTTTCGGTTTCTTCCACGGCAAGCCGTCGACAGCTTTCGCGCCCGTGGCCGTCACGCCCGATGAACTGGGCGATGCCTGGAAGGACAACAAGGTGATGCGCCCGCTGGTCAGCGTCCTGAACGGCAAACAGTTCGGTGCGCCGGATGCCGGTGCTGACATGCAGTTCTCGCTGGCCGATCTCGTTGCGCATGCGGCGAAGACGCGACGGCTGCGCGCCGGCTGCATCGTCGGCAGCGGCACGGTGTCGAACAGGGATGCCTCGAAAGGTTTCTCCTGTCTCGCCGAGATCCGCATGATCGAGACGATCAACGACGGCAAGCCGAAGACGCCCTTCATGAAATTCGGCGACCGCATCGAAATGGAAATGACCGATGCCAAGGGCCAGTCGATCTTCGGGAAGATCGATCAGACGGTGGTGAAGTATAAGCCGCCTGCTTAACCATCCCCCACCATGTCATGGCCGGGCTCGTCCCGGCCATCCACGTCTTACATCCTCAAAAAAACGCGTGGATGCCCGGGACAAGTCCGGGCATGACACTCCATTTTTCTTCTGGGTTCCCGCTTTCGCGGGAACGAGGGTTTATAACCCCTGCCCCACTGCCCGATCCGACACAAACGGATTATTCGCGCGCTCCTGCCCAAACGTGGAGAGTGGCCCGTGGCCGGGTACAAAGGTGATGCCATCGCCGAGCGGGAACAGCTTCTCGCGGATCGAGTGGATCAGGTCGGCATGGTTGCCCTTGGGAAAATCCGTCCGCCCGATCGAACCCTGGAACAGCACATCGCCAACTAACGCGGCCTGTGACGGCACGTGGTAGAACACCACATGCCCCGGCGTATGGCCCGGACAGTGAAGGACGTCGAGCACCAGATTGCCGACCGTGACGGTGTCGCCATCCTTCAGCCAGCGGTCCGGCGTGAAACTGCGGCTTGGCGGAAAGCCATACTGCTGCGCCGCCGCCGGCATGCCGTCGATCCAGAATTTGTCATCCTCATGCGGCCCCTCAATGGGCAGCTTCAGTTGCTCGGCGATTTCCATCACCGCGCCGGCATGGTCGAGATGGCCATGCGTCACCAGCAGCTTCTCCAGCGTCACACCACGGCGCTTTACCGCTGCCAGCAGCTTGTCCGGCTCACCACCGGCATCAACCAGCGCGCCGCGCATGGTCTCCGAACACCAGATCAGCGAGCAGTTCTGCTGGAACGGCGTGACGGGATTGATCTCGGCATGCAGGCGTGGGCCAGAAGAAGACATGTCGTCGGAGGTACGGGTCTGGTCGGTCATGCTCCCGGCTTAACGCGGGGCGCCCCGGATTGGCAATCGGCAGCCCTTGCCAAATCCAGCCTCGTTCCTATCTGAAAAGACAATAAGTGATTGACAGAATTGGAAAAATTCAAACTCGGGCGGAATAGGCGCCAGATCAGCCCAAACTAAGCCTCGTATAAGCAAAAAATAAGAGTCGTATCAGCCGAAATAAGCACGGGATAAGCACGGAATAAGCCGCTCATACCGGGGCGCCTATGTTTCACGTGAAACATATCCGGAACACTAAACCGTTGATCTGTGGATGCTTTCTTACCCGCGCCGTTGCGGTCACGCGGGAAAATCCCCCGGAAGGATCAACGGGTTGCCCCGTCTGAGCCGATGGTGTACGGCAGGCGGTCTGGTTGCGGCACCCTTGGGACTCGCATGGCAAAAGCACGGAAATTGGCAGCGAAAGACGGCAGGCAGGCTTCGAAAGCGGGCAAGCCGGTGATCTACGTGCTGAACGGCCCGAACCTGAACATGCTCGGCCTGCGCCAGCCGGAAATTTATGGCCGCGATACGCTGGCCGATGTCGAAAAGCTCTGCCACAAGGCCGGCACCCGCCTGGGGCTCGCCGTCGACTTCCGCCAGAGCAACCTGGAAGGCGAGCTGGTCACGTGGATCCAGCAGGCCCGGACCAAAGCCGCCGGCATCGTGTTGAATGCGGGTGCCTATACCCATACCTCGGTCGCCCTGCTCGATGCGCTGAATGCCGCCGAGACACCCTGCGTCGAGGTGCATCTGTCGAACATTCACCGGCGTGAAAACTTCCGCCATCATTCCTATATCTCGCTGGCAGCGAAGGGGATGATCTGCGGCTTCGGGCCGAAGGGTTACGTGCTGGCGCTCGAAGCGCTGGCCGATATCGTCTGAACCATATCCGTTTCTAAAGACCACAGGAGTAGCGCATGGCCGCGCCCAAGGACAAAAAGTCTGACAGCCGCATCGACCAGCAGATGATCCGCGATCTCGCCGACCTGCTGAACGAGACCGGCCTGACCGAGATCGAGTGGAACGAAGGCCCGCTGAAAGTGCGCGTCACCAAGGGCGGCACCCCGATCTATGCCGCCGCACCCGTTGCGGCTGCCGCCGCTGCCGCTGCTGTTGCCGCCACCGGTGGTGCGCCGGCCGCCAGCGATGAAGCCAGCCATCCGGGCGCCGTGAAGTCGCCGATGGTGGGCACCGTCTACACCGCGCCGGAGCCGGGTGCCGCCACCTTCGTCAAGGTCGGCGACAGCGTCACGGCCGGCCAGACGGTGCTGATCGTCGAAGCCATGAAGACGATGAACCCGATCACGGCGCCAAAGGGCGGTCGCATCGCGCGCATCCTGATCGAGAACCAGCAGCCGGTCGAATTCGGCCAGCCGCTCCTGATCATCGAGTAACAACCGGCGGGCCCCGCACATGTTTGACAAGGTGCTGATCGCCAACCGTGGCGAGATCGCGCTCCGCATCCACCGCGCCTGCCGCGAGATGGGTATCCGCACGGTCGCGGTGCATTCCACGGCCGATGCCGATGCCATGCATGTGCGCATCGCCGATGAGTCCGTCTGCATCGGTCCGCCACCGTCGCCGCAGAGCTATCTGAATATCCCGGCGATCATCTCGGCCGCGGAGATCACCGGCGCCGATGCGATCCATCCCGGCTACGGCTTCCTGTCGGAGAATGCCAAATTCGCCGAGATCGTCGAAGCGCATGGCATCACCTTCATCGGACCCACGTCCGAACACATCAAGCTGATGGGCGACAAGATCACCGCCAAGGAAGCGGCGCGCGATCTCGGAATCCCGGTCGTGCCCGGCTCGAAGGGCGCGGTGGAAACCGAGGAACAGGGCCTCAAGCTCGCCGCCGACATGGGCTATCCGGTGCTGATCAAGGCCACTGCCGGTGGTGGCGGTCGCGGCATGAAAGTGGTGCGTTCGCCGGCTGAATTCGGCCCCGCGCTGATGGCGGCCCGCACCGAGGCGCGCAACGCGTTCGGTAACGATCAGGTTTACGTCGAGAAGTATCTCGCCCGCCCGCGCCATATCGAGATCCAGATCTTTGGCGATGGCCAGGGCAATGCGGTACATCTGGGCGAGCGCGACTGCTCGCTGCAGCGCCGCCACCAGAAGGTTCTCGAAGAGGCGCGTTCTCCTGCGCTGAATGACGGCCAGCGCAAGGTGATCGGCGACATCGCCGCCAAGGCGATCGCCAAGCTGAACTATCGCGGCGCCGGCACCATCGAATTCCTGTTCGAGAACGGCGAATTCTATTTCATCGAGATGAACACCCGCCTGCAGGTGGAGCATCCGGTGACCGAAGCCATCACCGGCCTCGATCTGGTACGCGAGCAGCTGCGCATCGCCAACGGCGCACCGTTGGGTTACACGCAGGACGACATCAAGTTCGCCGGCCACGCCATCGAATGCCGCATCAACGCCGAGAACCCGCGCACCTTCGCGCCCTCACCCGGCCGCGTCACTGATTACCATGTGCCCGGCGGCCTCGGCGTGCGCGTCGACTCTGCGCTGTACACCGGCTACCAGATTCCGCCGCATTATGACTCGCTGATCGGCAAGCTGATCGTGCATGGCACCAGCCGCAACGAATGCCTGATGCGCCTGCGCCGATCGCTGGAGGAATATGTAATCGGCGGTCTGGAAACCACGATCCCGCTGCATCTGGCGCTGATCAACGAGCCCGACTTCGTCAACGGCGCCTACGACATCCACTGGCTCGAAGAATTCATCGCCAGACAAAATTAAGCTGGCCGAATTGATCCCGGCAGCGCGCGTGCTAGCTTTCAGAGCATGAGCGCACGCCCCGAACCGTTGACGCCGGAACTGCTGCTGCAGGCTTATGCCCGCGGTTATTTCCCGATGGCCGACAGCGCCGACGATCCGGGCTATTTCTGGGTCTACCCCACCAAACGCGGTATCCTACCGCTCAATGATTTTCACGTCCCGCACAAGCTGGCGCGCAAGATCCGCGGCGGCGCTTTCACTGTTCGCATCGACAGCGACTTTGCCGGCGTGATGGCCGCCTGCGCCGAACCGACACCGCATCCGCAGCGCAACAGCACCTGGATCAATGCCACGATCCGCGAGGCCTATACCGAACTGCACAAGCTCGGCTTCGCCCACAGCGTGGAATGTTTCGATGCCAGTGGCGCGATGGTCGGCGGACTATATGGTGTGAAGCTGGGCGCGGCTTTCTTTGGCGAGAGCATGTTCAGCCGCGCCACCGATGCCTCAAAGGTCGCCTTGGTACATCTGGTCGGGCGGCTGATCGCCGGCGGCTTCACGCTGCTCGATACGCAGTTCGTCACCGACCACCTGAAGCAGTTCGGTGCCGTGGAAGTGAAACGTGACGCGTATCTGGATCTGCTGTTCGACGCGCTGCCGCGTCAGGCCGACTTCTACGGCCTGGCGCCGGATGCGCCGCCGGGGCTGGTCCTGCAGTCGATCAGCCAGACGTCATAGACGGCGTGCTCCAGCGGGTTGAGGCCCGGGCTGGAGGCGAACATCCAGCCCTCAAACAGCGCATTCGGCTGCTGCTCGGGCCGCTGCTCGACGATTTCGAGAAAGGCGGCGCTTTCCGGCGGGTATTCCGGCGGTCGCTTGCGGCAGGATTTCACGGTCACCTTCAGCGTGCCGAAGCCGATGGTCTGGTCGACGGGCGCCTCGAAGGTGTAGATGCGGGCGGTGATCTTATCCAGCCCCTGCAGCACGGCAATCGGCATCGGATTGGACGGATAATGCTGCGACGGCTGCGGCTCCTGTGCCTGCGCGGTGGATACACCGAGCAGCAACGCAACGCCCCATATGGCGAAACGCAGCACTGATCAGTTGGCCTTGGGCAACGGGCTGAGTTCGGTTTCGCCGGCCGGCTTATCCTTGCCATTGCCGCCGGCGCCGGTGGCGCTGAAGATCGCCTGGCCGATCAGGTCCATCAGGTTGACGGAGCCCTGCGTGAACTTCACTTCCGCGCCCGGCTTCAGCATGGCATCGCTGCCGCCCGGCTCGACCGAGATGAAGTTGCCGCCGAGCAGGCCTTCGGACGCGATCTTCACGGCAGAGTCTTCCGGCAGCTGGTAGCGGCTGTCGACACTGAAGGTGACGATGGCGTCGTAGGTCTTGGGATCGAGCGCCTGTTTGGTGACGGTGCCGATCTTGATGCCGCTCAGGCGCACGTCGCCACCGTTGACCAGACCGTCGGCGCGGTTGAAACGCGCCTGCAGTTCATAGCCGGTAACGCGGCCACCGCCGACGCCACCGGTGGTATAGGCGAATGCGAGGAAAAAGCCGGCGACCAGCAGCACGACTGCGCCGATCAGGGTCTCGACCAGATTGCCGTTCATGATGCCGCGTGCTCCGCCGTTATTCCGGCTGCCAGGCCTGGTAGTCGCCGGTGGCGGCGGCGCGCTGGCCACCCTTGGCGACGCTGCCCTGCGGACGATAGGCGTAGGGCGTGCCGCTCAGGTTCGGCAGATGCTCCTTCTCCCACGACTTGTGTTCGACGCCGTGGATCGGGGCTTCGTCGGAGGTGTAGTGCAGCCAGGCATGCCATTCCGGCGGCACCTTCGAGGCCTCGGCCTTGCCGCTGTAGATCACCCAGCGCCGGGTTCTGCCGCTCTTGGCGCAGAAATACTGGTTACCGAACGCGTCCTTGCCGACGAGTTCGCCCTTCCACCAGGTGAATAGCTTGGTGCCGAACAGGCTCATGGAAACGCCACCCTCAGGCCGGGAATCCGGCCGAAAAACCTGCCGGAATATGGCATTACGGGGCGTTCGGAGCAAGCCCCGCCCTGCCCGGCCCGCATCGTCTAACGCGCGGTGATCAGCGCGATTTCCTGCGCGAATTCGCGCTGCAGCTCGGCCTGGGCCAGCTTCTCGAAGCCGGGATATTTGGCGGCGGCAGCCTGCAGCGCCGGGTTGTCCCTGGGCAGATCCTCGGCGCGCAGGATGTCGCTGCTCTTCACTCCGCCCTTGGTGCTGACGCCCAGCACGGCGCGGGTGATCGCGGTGGTCAGCAGCCGCTGGCCCTCGCCGCTGGCGAAATAGGTATCCAGTGCCTCCAGTTCGGTCCGGGTGTAGCTGGTGCTGGCCGCCTTCACCACGGCGCCGCGGAAGCGCGGCCCGGCCGACGGCGCGCGCTGGCGCAGTTCGGCGGCGCGCTGCTGTTCGGCCGGCGTGCCGGTCGGCAGNNGGGGCAATCAGAAGGCGGCGCATGGGCGAATCCCGACAAACTCAACGAGTCATACTCATACGCCTAATTATGGCGGAATCCAGTCAAGGGAACGAAAATAGACCGCCCCCAAATTAAGTAACAAATTCAGTTTGGAGCGACTCTGCCGGCCTCCCTAGATTTAGCCCTCGTTGCGGTCTGCCGGTTACCAGATATTGGGTTTCTGCCCGTTTATCCAAGGGCCAATCAGAACACAACAGTTTGATTTCATTTGCTGTCAGGTCGGGGGCGGAGAGCCATGCGTATTGAGCGTCATTTCACGGTTGCGGGCCAGGATGCCTATGCCGGGCTGGAGTGGAAAAGCACCACCAGCGAAATCCGCAACCCGGACGGCAGCGTCGTCTTCCGCCTCGACAATCTGGAAGTGCCCACCGGCTGGAGCCAGGTCGCTGCCGACGTGCTGGCGCAGAAATATTTCCGCCGCGCCGGCGTTCCTGTCGCGCTGAAGGCGGTCGAAGAGTCGGACGTTCCCGATTTCCTGTGGCGCCGCGAAGCCGATACCGAAGTACTCGCCGTCTTGCCCGAGAAGGATCGCTTCACGCAGGAGACCAGCGGCAAGGAAGTCTTTGATCGCCTTGCCGGCACCTGGGCCTACTGGGGCTGGAAGGGCGGCTATTTCGACAGCAGCGAAGATGCCAGCGCCTTTTTTGATGAGATGCGCTTCATGCTGGCGGCGCAGATCGCCGCGCCCAACTCGCCACAGTGGTTCAACACCGGGCTGCATTGGGCCTATGGCATCGACGGTCCGGCGCAGGGCCATCATTACGTGGATTTCAAGACCGGCCAGCTGACCAAGTCGGCCTCGGCCTATGAACATCCGCAGCCGCATGCCTGCTTCATCCAGTCGGTGCAGGACGACCTCGTCAACGAGGGCGGCATCATGGACCTGTGGGTGCGCGAAGCGCGCCTGTTCAAATACGGCTCGGGCACCGGCAGCAACTTCTCGAAGCTGCGCGGCGAAAACGAAAGGCTGTCGGGCGGCGGCAAGTCGTCGGGCCTGATGAGCTTCCTCAAGATCGGCGACCGCGCCGCCGGCGCGATCAAGTCGGGTGGCACCACGCGCCGCGCCGCCAAGATGGTGATCTGCGATATCGACCATCCCGATATCGAGCAGTTCATCGACTGGAAGGTGAAGGAAGAGCAGAAGGTCGCGGCTCTCGTGGCCGGCTCGAAGCTGTCGCAGAAGCATCTCGGCGCCATCATGGCGGCCTGCCAGCTGGGCAGCGGCGATGCCCGCTTCGATGCGAAAAAGAATACGCAGCTGCGCAAGGAGATCCTCGCCGCCCGCAAGACGATGATCCCGGAGAACTACATCCAGCGCGTCGTGCAGTTTGCCAAACAGGGCTATACCGAGATCGATTTCACCGCCTATGACACCGACTGGGATTCGGAAGCCTATCTCACGGTGGCCGGCCAGAATTCCAACAATTCGGTGCGCGTCACCGACGGCTTCCTGAGCGCTGTCGAGAGCAATGCCGACTGGAACCTGACGCGACGCGGCGACGGCAAGGTGTCGAAGACACTGAAGGCACGCCAGCTCTGGGAACAGGTCGGCTATGCCGCCTGGGCCTCGGCCGATCCCGGCATCCAGTTCGACACCAGCATCAACGACTGGCATACCTGCCCGGCCGACGGCCGCATCAACGCGTCGAACCCGTGTTCGGAATACATGTTCCTCGACGACACGGCCTGCAACCTGGCCTCGATGAACCTGATGTGCTTCCGTCAGGCCGACGGGAAATTCGACACGACGGCGTTTGAACATGCCACGCGGCTCTGGACCATCGTGCTGGAGATCAGCGTGCTGATGGCGCAGTTCCCGAGCAAGGAGATCGCCGAGCTTTCCTACAAGTTCCGCACGCTGGGCCTGGGCTATGCCAATCTCGGCGCGCTGCTGATGTCCTGCGGCTATTCCTACGACTCCGACGCCGGCCGCGCCCTCTGCGGCGCGATCACCGCGCTGATGACCGGCGTGTCCTACGCCACCTCGGCCGAGATGGCCGGCGAGCTTGGCGCCTTCCCCGGCTATGCGCCGAATGCCGAGAATATGCTGCGCGTGATCCGCAACCATCGCCGCGCAGCGCAGGGCGATCATTTCGGCTATGAGGGCCTGTCGACCGCGCCAGTGCCGCTCGACCACGCCAGCTGCCCGGATGGTGCGCTGCTGACCGCCGCCGAAACGGCCTGGGACCGCGCGCTGGAACTGGGCGAGCAGCATGGCTTCCGCAATGCGCAGGTCAGCGTGATCGCGCCGACCGGCACGATCGGCCTGGTGATGGATTGCGACACCACCGGCATCGAACCCGACTTCGCGCTGGTGAAGTTCAAGAAGCTGGCTGGCGGTGGTTATTTCAAGATCATCAACCGGACCGTGCCGCTCGCCCTGAAGAATCTTGGCTACAACGACGGCCAGATCAAACAGATCATCGACTATGCCGTCGGCCACGGCACGCTGGCGGATGCGCCGGGCGTGAATCATGAAACGCTGGCCGAAAAAGGCCTGTCGGCTGCGGCGATTGCCAAAGTCGAATCCGGCCTGCGTGGAGCCTTCGACATCAAGTTCGTGCTGAACCGCTGGACGCTCGGTACCGATGTCTGCAAGACGCTCGGTTTCACCGATGCGCAGCTGGACGATCCGGCCTTCGACCTGCTGACCGCGCTCGGCTTCTCAGCCGAAGATATCGCCGCCGCCAACCTGCATTGCTGCGGCGCGATGACGGTGGAAGGCGCGCCGCATCTGAAGGACATGCATCTGTCGGTCTTCGACTGCGCCAATCCCTGCGGCAAGGACGGCAAGCGTTTCCTCTCGGCCGAGAGCCATATCCGCATCATGGCGGCGGCGCAGCCCTTCATCACCGGCGCGATCTCCAAGACCATCAACATGCCGAACCTGGCGACCGTTGAGGATTGCAAGACCGCCTACATGCTGTCGTGGAAACTGGGCTGCAAGGCCATCGCGCTCTATCGCGACGGTTCGAAGCTCTCGCAGCCGCTGCAGACCCAGGCGCTGGAGGATGACACGGCAGAGGAAGCCATTGCGGATCAGGTGGCCGAAGCGCCGGCTGCAGCGCGCGCGCAGATCGTCGCCGAGCGCATCGTCGAGAAGATTATCGCCGCCGGCCGCCAGAAGCTGCCGCAGCGCCGCAAGGGCTATACCCAGAAAGCCATCGTCGGCGGGCACAAGGTCTATCTGCGGACCGGCGAATATGACGAAGGCAAGCTGGGTGAAATCTTCATCGACATGCACAAGGAAGGCGCCGCCTTCCGCAGCCTGATGAACAACTTCGCCATCGCGATTTCCATCGGGCTGCAATATGGCGTGCCGCTGGAGGAATTCGTCGAGGCCTTCACCTTCACCCGCTTCGAACCCTCGGGCATGGTGGAAGGCAACGACGTCATCAAGATGTCGACCTCGATCCTCGACTATGTGTTCCGCGAACTGGCCGTCAGCTATCTCGGCCGTACCGACCTCGCGCATGTGCAGCCCGACGATCTGCGGCACGATACGCTGGGGGCCAAGGAAGCGCCGGCCAAGGTGAAGGTGGAGGAAGAGATCATCAAGGTCGCTTCCAACGGCTATATCCGCTCCAACCTCTATGTCCTGAAAGGCGGCGCGCAGAACCGCTCGATGGAGATGCAGGCGACCGGCACCGACGGTCCGGTGATGCATGTCACCGCCGACACCCATACCCATGTCGAGATGGACGTCCCCGTCAGCGTCATGCCGTCCGGCGGCAATGTCCGCATGGAACGCATCGCGCAGGCGAGGATGAAAGGCTACGAGGGCGACAGCTGCCCTGAATGCGGCAACTTTACCCTGGTGCGCAACGGCACCTGCCTGAAATGCGACAGCTGCGGCGGCACGACCGGTTGTTCGTAAGTTACTAGGCTCCTCCTCCAGGGAGCAGCCCCGGCCTCCGAAAGGCGGCCGGGGCTTTTTCTTTTCGGAGCACTCACAGATGTGTCATGGCCGGGCTTGTCCCGGGGATGACACGGGAGGGTTGGAGCAACCCCGGCAAATCCTGCCGGGGCGGCAGAAATCGCCTCTCTGGGTCCGGAGAATCTTGCGAAATACCAATAGCTTAATCCAACCCCAAGCTGGCGCGCGCCTTGCAAGTCCGTGTCCTGAAAAGGACACGCACCATGACCACGATCAACACCGCTTACAGCAGCACGATCTATCCCGGCACCGTGAAGCCGACCGAGACGCCGCCACCCGGCAGTACGACGACGCCGAAGCCCACGATGGCCGCGACCGATCTGCGCCAGGATGTCGGCGTGGAAGTGACGCTCTCGCCCGCCGCCCTGCAGGCCCTGGCCCAGCAGGCCGCCAGCGTCGCCGAGATGCTGGATGAGGAAGCCCAGGTCACCGAGAAACTGAAGCAGGTGCTGTCGGCCATTTTCCTCAAGAGTGCCAAGCAGGCCGAGGAAGCCGACAAGGCGGTCCCCCCGGGGCTGACCGGCGATGAATCCGCCGACACCACCCGCAAACTGGCCGCCCAGCAGGCGAGTGATTTCTTCGACGGCAAGGCGGCCAATCCCTTCCGCGGCAAGACACCGTCCGAGCTCGCCGCCGCGATCATCGACAAGGACGGCAAATACACCGTCAATGAACGCCGCGCCGCCTGGAGCGAATTCGCCCGCCAGGACCATGCCCGCATCATGGACGACCTGACGCCGAGGTCGGAATTCGACAAGAAGGTGAACGACGCCGAAGTACCGAAATCCAACACCGCCGAGCGCAACGCGGCTGCGAAGAAGGCCACCGAATTTCTCAATGGCGGCGGCAAGGTGAAGAACCCGCTGGAAGGCAAGACGCGCGACGAACTGACCGCCATCATCGCCAACGATACCGGCGACTATACGGTCAACGAGCGCCGCACGGCGCTGGCCCAGCGCGACGTGCTGGAAAAAGCCGTGCTGGCCAAGTCGGTCAAGACGCTGAGCTTCGACGAGAAGATGCGCGCCAACAACGAGAGCGTCGCCGGTGCCAGCAGCGAGGCACAGGCCCGTGCCCGTCTGGCCACGCGCTTCACCAATGGCTGGGACAAGACCAATCCTTTCTCGGGCCTGAGCCGCGAGGAGCTGAATGCCATCGTGTTTGACGAGACGCGCAGCTACACCACCAACGAGCAGCGCGCCGCTTTCGCCGAGCTGAAACAGTATCTGCCGGCCTCTGCCATCCCGGCCGATCCCGCCGCCAAGGATACCAAGAAGACCGACAACAAGACGACAGACAGCAGCAAGCTCAAGGCGAACGATCCCTACAACACGCAGGGCGCCTACAGCAAATACATGCTGCAGCAGCTGCAGCGCGCCAACAACACGTCCTACCTGCTCGGCCTGATGGGTGGCGGCGGCTCCGGCTTCGGCCTGGCCAACTACCTGCGCGCCTGAACCTCGCAACTGATACAGACATAAAAAAAGCCCCCGCCGTTTCCGGCAGGGGCAAGTCTGTAATCAGGGAGGAAACACACTAACTCTAAACTCTGCAGGGCCGGCCTGCTGATCAGATCAGCGGGGCGGGCCGCGCCCTGTAAGACCCAAGATAGGCCGTTCCCGAAAAAGCGGCAGGTTACAGTCCGACAACCTCACATTACATTGTGGTAACCTAAGCGGCCCTGGCCTGAGCCAAAGAGGCCTCCACCTGGCGGTCCAGATGTGCCACCAGTTCGGCCGGCAACTGCAGCTTCTGCACAAGGTTTTTCAGATAGGCACGTTCGTCAGCGTGGTCGGGATCGATAGCGATGCGCGAGGCGAGATACAGTTCGGCCGCCTGTTCCTCGTTCGCGGCACTCGCTCCGACGGCCTCCAGCGTGATCGGCTTCGACAGCAGATCGAATACCGCGCCCTTCGTCTCGGCATCCAGCTGCAGGCGTTCGATCTCGGCGAACAGGCGCTGCTGCTCCTGCGTATCGATATGGCCGTCGGCTTTGGCCGCCGCCACCATCGCCTGCACCAGCGCCAGTTCAAACGGCTGGCCGTTGCTGGCCGGCGCCGCAGAGGGCAGATACTGCGGCTCGACATTGGCAATATCGGCTTGCTGTGCCACCGGCGCGCTGGCCGGCTTCTGGCCTTCCTGATAATTGCGATAGGCACGCCAGGCCAGCAGACCCAGTGCTGCCGCCCCGCCATAAAGGGCGACATTGCCGGCCATGTTGCGCGCCTTCTTGTTGGCGAGGATCAAGCCGAACAGCCCGCCGACTGCCAGCCCCTTGCCGCCGCCCAGAGAGTCGATGCCGCGTTTCGCCAGTTCGCCGACATTGCCGAGATTGGCACCGGCACGACTGCCGCCCTGCATCGTTTTCCCACCGAGAAACTGGTCCAGCAGGGATTTCGCGTCGATCATCGCTCGTCTAGCCTCCATTTATGATATCGTGCCTGACAGATCGGAATTCTCCGCACCGCCTTCAAGGCCGCTGGCGTGCTCATCTTCACGTCATTGCGCTCGCGCTGCCGCTTTTCGGCCACATTCCCGCTATCGCAGCAATGGAGTCGGTCTGGCAGGCCGACATCCTGTTCCATGTGAATGCGGCACGCGCCGCACATAATCTCGCGCCGCTGCAGTGGAATGCACGGCTGGCAACTGCGGCCGAAATGCATGCAACCGACCTGCAAAGCTGCCGCAGGCTGGCGCATGAAGGCTGCGACGGCAGCGATCTGCGGCTGCGCGCGCAGCGCGTCGGCTACACCTTCCGTCGTCTGTCGGAAAATCTCGCGCTCTGTCCCTGCGATGCGGCAGCCGTCGTACAGGCCTGGCTCAACAGCGACGGCCATCGCAGAAATTTGCTCGATCCGAATGTCAGCGAGATGGGCGCCGATACGCGCGCCGATGCGATGGACTTGCGGAGGCAGCAATGGGTGCTGGTGATGGGGCGGCAGTAGCTGCCCCGAATCTCACCCCTGCCCGAACGCCAGCTTGAGCGCCGTGCCCATTTCGGCAATCGCCTGGCCGGCCTGCGGCATCACCTTGCCGAGCACGACGAAGCCGTGGACCTGGCCGGGGAATTCGCGGAAGGCCACGGGCACGCCGGCCTTCTTCAGCGCCTCGGCATAGGCCTCGCCCTCGTCGCGCAGCGGATCGTTCCCCGCCACCAGCACATAGGCCGGCGGCAGGCCGGCCAGGCTTTTCGCGCGCAGCGGCGAGGCACGCCAGTCCTCGCGGTCGGCCGTGCCGTTCAGATACTGCTCCTGGAACCAGTCCATCGCAGCGCGCGTCAGCAGATGGTCCTTGGCGAACTTCCTGTGCGACTCCGTCGTCATCGCCATGTCGGTGGCCGGATAGATCAGCAACTGATAGCCGATCTTCGGTGCGGTCTCGTCGCCATCCTTGCGCTTGCCGCGCGCCATCAGCGCCACCACGGCAGCGAGATTGCCACCGGCACTATCGCCGCCGACCGCCAGCTTGGAGGCATCGACGCGCAAGGCCGTCGCCTCGCCCGCCACCCAATGCGCAGCGGCATAGGCGTCTTCCACGGCGGCGGGGAATTTATGCTCGGGCCCCATGCGATAGTCGACCGAGACCACGGCGCAGCGCGACTCATTCGCGAGCAGACGGCAGGCCACGTCATGGGTGTCGAGATCGCCGATCACCCAGCCGCCGCCATGATAGAAGACGAGTACCGGGATCGGCTCCTTCCTGTCGACACCGGCAGGACGGTAGTAGCGCAGCGGGATCGGGCCATGCGGGCCGGGCGCGGCGATATTGTCGATTTCCGACATCTCCGGTGCCTCGGGCGTCACCGCGCCGCGGGTTTCCTTATAGAGCTGCCGCGCACCTGCCGCGCCGATAGTGGAATATTCCGGCCGGTTGGCCGCCCTGACGGCAGCGAGGAAGGTCTCAGCTTCTTTGTCCAGCATCGGAGGCGCTCGTTTCTGCGTTATTAGCCCAGGGCCGGAAACAGTCCCCGCAGGCCATTGGCAAAGATTTGAACCGCAACCGCGGCCAGCAGCAAGCCGAAAATGCGGTTGAGGATGTTGATCCCGGTGCGGCCAAGCCGGTCGCCGATCGGCCGCGCCAGTTGCAGAACGATCCAGATCGCCATGCAAATCAAGGCCAGAACGGCCACGCTCAGGGATTTATGTTCCCAACCTGCCCCGCGCTCCATGTAAATAATCGTCGCGGAGATGGAACCCGGACCGACCAGCAGCGGCATGGCGATCGGCACCACGCCGACGGCGGAACGCTCGTCAGCCGATTTGTCGGTCGCCTCGGCATGCTCTTCCGGCGTGTGCTGCTGCAGGCTCATCTGCGCATTGATCATGCTGAGCGACATCAGGAACAGCACGATGCCGCCGCCGACCTGAAAAGCCGGCAGGCTGGCGCCAAGCAGGCGCAGGATCAGGTCGCCCGAGAAACCGGCCACCACCAGGATGATGAAAACTGCAAGGGCGGCTGTGCGCGCCGTGGTGCGGCGCTCGGGCCGACTGCGGTCAGCCGTCAGCATCAGGAAAAGCGGGATCGCCGCGAAGGGATCCAGAATCGAAAACAGCGTGATGGCAAAACGGACATAATCGAGCGCGTCGAGCATGGCCGCCTGCCGTCAGGTCACGAAGGTTTCTTGTCCAGCTCCGGCGCGTGGACGCGGATGTGCAGCTCGCGCAGCTGCTTCATCGCCACCTCGCTCGGGGCCTGCATCATCAGATCCTGGGCCTGCTGGTTCATCGGGAACAGCACGATCTCGCGGATATTCGGCTCATCGGCCAGCAGCATGACGATGCGGTCGATGCCCGGCGCGATACCACCATGCGGCGGGGCGCCATACTTGAACGCATTCAGCATGCCGCCGAACTTGCCTTCCACGACCTCGGGGCCGTAACCGGCGATCTCGAAGGCCTTGTACATGATCTCGGGCTTGTGATTGCGGATCGCGCCCGACGACAGTTCCACGCCGTTGCAGACGATGTCGTACTGATAGGCGTTGATGGTCAGCGGATCCTGCGTGTTGAGCGCTTCGAGACCGCCCTGCGGCATCGAGAAGGGATTGTGACTGAAATCGACCTTCTTCTCGTCCTCATTATACTCGAACATCGGGAAGTCGACGATCCAGCAGAACTTGAAGACGTTCTTCTCGCAGATATCCAGTTCGTCGCCGATGCGGATACGCGCCTGACCGGCGAGTTTTGCCGCCGGAAGCTCCTTGTCGCAGGCGAAGAAGATCGCATCGCCGTCCTTCACGTTGCCCAGCTTTTTCAGCAGCGCCACGCGGTCGGCATCGAGGAACTTCGCGATCGGGCCTTTCGCTTCGCCGTTGTCGAAGATTATGTAGCCGAGGCCGGCCGCACCTTCCTGGCGCGCCCAGTCGTTCGTCTTGTCGAAGAAGCTGCGCGGGCGATTGGCCGCGCCCGGCGCCGGAATGCCGCGCACAACCGCACCGTTTTCGATGTTGCGCGCAAACACGCCAAAGCCCGAGCCGCGGAACACTTCGGTCACATCGGCCAGGATGATCGGATTGCGCAGGTCCGGCTTGTCGGAGCCGTATTTCAGCATCGACTCACGATACGGGATACGCGGGAATTCGGCAGGGCCGCAGTCGCGGCCGTTGGCGAATTCCTGGAACACGCCATGGATCACCGGGCCGACGGCGTTGAATACGTCATCCTGCTCGACGAAGCTCATCTCGACGTCGAGCTGGTAGAATTCGCCGGGCGAACGATCCTTGCGGGCGTCTTCGTCGCGGAAGCAGGGCGCGATCTGGAAATAGCGGTCGAAGCCCGACACCATGATCAGCTGCTTGAACTGCTGCGGCGCCTGCGGCAGCGCGTAGAAGCGGCCCGGATGCAGGCGGCTCGGCACCAGGAAGTCGCGCGCGCCTTCCGGCGACGACGCGGTCAGGATCGGGGTCTGGAATTCCATGAAGCCCTGATCGGTCATGCGGCGACGGATCGAGGAGATCACCTTGCTGCGCAGGATGATGTTGTTGTGCAGCCGCTCGCGACGCAGGTCGAGGAAGCGATACTTGAGGCGGATGTCTTCCGGATATTCCTGTTCGCCGAACACCGGCATCGGCAGCTCGGCCGCCTCGCCCAGCACTTCGATGGTCGAGACCACCACTTCCACACTGCCGGTCGGCAGGTTCGGGTTCACGGTATCACCGGTGCGGGCCACCACCTTGCCCACCGCACTGATCACATATTCCGAACGCAGGCCTTCCATCTGTTTGAAGGCGGTCGAACCGCTTTCGGCGACGATCTGCGTGATGCCGTAATGGTCGCGCAGGTCGATGAACAGCAGGTTGCCGTGGTCGCGCTTGCGATGGACCCAGCCGGCGAGTTTGACCTCGGTGCCGACATGCTCGGGACGAAGCTGGCCACAGGTATGGGTGCGGTAACGGGACATCGCCAAATCCGTTGAAAATCTCTAGGGAAATCAAAGGGGGAACAGGCCCGTTTGGGCTGCGAAAGTCAAGACCGATGGGGTCGGAATTTCACTCGCTTTTACCCGTAAAATCCAGCCCGGCCCGGCCCGGCAGGGTTGGGCCGGCCAAAACGGCATGCTAAAGCGGAACCATGCGTGAAAACCTCTCCCCGATCACTACCACCGAAGAACTCGCCCGTTTCTGCGCCCCCCTGGCCACAGTCGACTACGTCACTGTGGACACCGAGTTCATGCGCGAGACCACCTACTGGCCCAAGGTCTGCCTGATCCAGCTGGCCGGGCCGGACGAAGCCCGGGTGATCGACCCGCTGGCCGAGGGCCTGTCGCTCGACCCGCTGCTGGAACTGCTGCGCAACCGCGCGGTGCTGAAGGTGTTCCATGCCGCCCGGCAGGATCTGGAAATCTTCTGCAAGCTGATGGGTGAGGTTCCTGCCCCGCTGTTCGACAGCCAGGTCGCCGCCATGGTCTGCGGCTTCGGCGACCAGGTCTCTTACGAGCAGCTGGTGGCCAAGCTGGCCGGGGCGCAGGTCGACAAATCCTCGCGCTTCACCGACTGGGCGCGCCGGCCGCTGACCGAGAAGCAGGTGCGCTATGCGCTCGGCGACGTGACCTACCTGCGCAAGATCTACGAGAAGCTCAATGCCAAGCTGGTCAAGACCGGCCGCGCCGACTGGCTGAGCGAGGAAATGGCCCTGCTGGCCGATCCCGAAACCTATGAAACGCCGCCCGACAATGCCTGGCGCCGGCTGAAGCCGCGCACTGCCAAGGGCGAATACCTCGCCGTGCTGCAGGCCGCCGCCGCCTGGCGCGAAGTGGAAGCGCGTGCCCGGGACATCCCGCGCCAGCGTATCGTGCGCGACGAGACCATGATGGAGATTGCCGCGCATCCGCCGAAATCGGCCGACGATCTGGAGCGCATGCGCGGCCTGTCGAAGGGCTTTGCCGAAGGCAAGATGGGCCAGGGCCTGCTGGCCGCCATCACCGCCAAACTGGCCAGCCCGAAAGACACCTGGCCGGTGCTGGAACGCGAGCCCGATCTGCCGCGCGGCATCGGGCCTCTGGTCGAGCTGCTCAAGGTGCTGCTCAAGCTGAAATGCGACGACCACGATGTGGCGCAGAAGCTGCTGGCCAATTCTTCCGACCTCGACAAGATCGCCGCCGACGACAATGCCAATGTGCCGGCCATGCAGGGCTGGCGCCGCGAGCTGTTCGGCGAGGACGCGCTACGGCTGAAGCGCGGCGAAATCGCGCTCGCCGCCCAGGGCCACAAGATCAAGCTGGTCGCGCTGAAGACGTAAGACGAACGAATCCACCAATTCGTCATCCCCGCGAAAGCGGGGATCCAGCCTACAGCCCCACTGGGCTCCCGCTTTCGCGGGAGCGACGACAGTGTGTGCGCTATCGCCCCTTCAGCACACGCACTTCTGCGGCGCGGTTGAAGGCCTTGCCGAGTGCCTCGACGCGACGCTCTACGACTTCGCCGCTCAGCGCTGCATGCTGCGCCGGCAGCTCCAATAACAAGCTGTTGCCGTTCGGCCGCAGCCTGCATTCGGCCAGCACGCCGGGCACGCCGGCCGACAGCGTCTGCGCCAGACGCAGCGCCTGGCCCACGCGCTGGGCGTAATCGATCTCTTCGGCATTCAGCAGTTGCCAGGCCGGCGCCGCAATGGGATCGCTGGCGGTGCCGGTGTAACGGGTGTAGACGGCCAGCGCCAAAAGAGCGCGTTCCGCCTGCGTGATCGCACCGAACGGCGCATGCAGGATAGTGCCGAGCGACTGCTCGCCGCGATAGTCGGGATGCACGCGCCAGCCGGTATCGGCCAGGATGGCGGCGGCAAAGCGGATACGCTGGCGCTCGCGCGTGTCGCGCTCGAACAGCGGCGCAATGAAGCGGTCGATTTCCAGTCCATGGTCGCCAAAGCGGTTCTCGCGCTCGGCCATGTGCCGGCAGGTCGCCAGCAGCGGATCCTCGCTGCGCTGGCGTTCATCGAGCAGCGCATAGGCCAGACCCTCGCGCAGGCCATTGGCCGAGAACACCACATCTTTCGGCTCAAGAATCTTCAGCAGCCGGCGCATCACCAGCGCAGCCAGCGGCAGCGAGTCCTGACGCTTGCGTGGCACGCCTTCGACGCGGGTCAGCGATTCCTTGCTCTGCTTGGCCAGCAGCCGAGTGAAATCGGCGGCTTCGCCGCGCTGCAGCGTATACTGGTGAATGATATGCAGCGGGCTGTGCATCTGCGCCATATGCACGCGGGCAATTGCGCGCCACGAACCGCCGACGGCATAGAGCGACTTGCCCTTCCACTTTTTCAGCCAGGGCACATCGGCCAGCTTCTCATCGATATAGGCTTTCACGACCGGATAAGAGTCGAGATTGGCGATGCGCAGCGGCCCGAGCGGCAGCGTGACGCTGTCGCCCAGCTTGTGGCCGTCCAGCGCCACCAGTTCGAGGCTGCCGCCGCCGAGATCGCCCATCACGCCGCAGGCATCTGGAATACCCGACAATACGCCATAGGCCGAATAGGTCGCCTCTTCCTGCCCGCTCAGCACGCGCACCGTCTCGCCAGTCTCGCGCTCGATCTGGCCGACGAAGTTGGCGCCATTGGCGGCATCGCGCACGGCGGCCGTCGCCACGATCTGCAGCGCGCGCACATTCATGCGCCGCGCCAGCGCAACGAAACGCCGGATCGCGCTCAATGCCTGCTTGGCGCCATCGGCATCCAGCGCGCCGGTCTGCCCCATGCCGCGGCCCAACCCGCACAGCACCTTTTCATTGAACATGCCGGTGGGCATGCGCAGCGGATCGCTGAACACCACCAGACGCACGGAATTGGAACCGATATCGATGACGCCGAGCGGCAGCGGCGTGGCAGCCGGCGCGGCGGACTTGGCAAGCGATTGCGCGACGGCCACGAGACTCCTATCCGGCTTTCCACTGCAGCCGCGGCGCCGCTGCGGCCTTCTTGAGCGCCTTGCCGCGACCCGACAGGCTGGGATTGGTCATGAAATAGGTATGCGCGCTGAAGGCATCGGGATCGCTGGAGGCGCGATGATACGTATCGTCCGCGCCGAGATACCAGCTCTGCGCCTGGTCTTTCAGGTTCGCGACCATGATCTGGTCGAGGATCTGCTCATGCACGGTCTGGGTCTCGATCGGGATCAGAACTTCCACGCGGCGATCGAAGTTCCGCGGCATCCAGTCGGCCGAAGAGATGAACACTTTGGCTTCCGGCGACGGCAGGCCATGGCCGTTGCCGAAGCAGACGATGCGCGAATGCTCAAGGAAACGCCCGATCAGGCTGCGCACGCGAATATTCTCGCTGAGCCCCTTCACACCCGGCCGCAGGCAGCAGATGCCGCGCACGATCAGATCAACCTGCACGCCAGCCTGGCTCGCCTGATACAGCGCATCGATCACCGTGGGATCGACCACGCTGTTCATCTTGGCCCAGATCGCCGCCGGCCGGCCGGCCTCGGCATGCTTGATTTCCTCGGCAATCAGTTCCAGCAGACGCGGTCGCAGCGTATAGGGCGAGATCGCCACCTTCTTCAGATTCTCCGGCGCGGCATAACCGGTCAGGAAGTTGAAAAGATAAGTGGCGTCGTGACCGAGATCGTTGTCGTCGGTGAAGAAGCTGCAATCGGTGTAAACGCGCGCCGTATACGGGTGATAGTTGCCGGTGCCGAAATGCACATAAGTGTTGAGCTGGCCGCTCTCGCGCCGCACCACCAGCGAAATCTTGGCGTGCGTCTTCAGCTCGATAAAGCCGTAGACCACCTGCACCCCGACACGCTCCAGGTCGCGCGCCCATTTGATGTTGGCGGCCTCATCGAAGCGGGCCTTCAGTTCGACCAGCGCGGTCACCGACTTGCCGGCCTCTGCCGCCTCGATCAGGGCGCGCACGATCGGGCTGTCGTCCGAGGTGCGATACAGCGTCTGCTTGATCGCCACCACGTTGGGATCGGCCGCGGCCTGGCGCAGGAACTGCACCACCACGTCGAAGCTTTCGTACGGGTGATGCACCACCAGATCCTTGGCACGGATCGCGGCGAAGCAGTCGCCGCCGTAATCGCGGATGCGCTCGGGAAAGCGCGGCGTGAAAGCGGGGAATTTCAGTTCCGGCAGGTCGTCGACAATCAGCCGCTTGGTATCGGCCAGGCCGAGGATGCCGTCGACCACCGTCAGTGCCTGCGGACTGACCTCCAGCTCCTCGCAGACGAACTTGCGCAGGTCTTCCGGCATCTCGGCATTGATTTTCAGGCGGATCACGTTGCCGCGCCGGCGGCGCTTCAGCGCCGTCTCGAACAGGCGCACCAGATCTTCGGCCTCTTCCTCGATTTCGATATCGCTGTCGCGCGTGATGCGAAACAGGCCGGAGCCGAGGATTTCATAGCCCGGGAACAGCTTGTTCAGGAACAGGCCGACCAGGTTTTCCAGCGACAGGAAACGGATGCCCTCACCCGGCAGCCGGGTGAAGCGGTCGACCTGACTCGGCAGCGGCAGCAGCGCATTCAGGCTGCGACCGTCACGAATCCGTCGCATTTGCATCACCATTGCGAAACCGAGATTCGGAATAAACGGGAACGGATGCGCCGGATCGATCGCCAGCGGCGTCAGCACGGGGAAGACATGACCGAGGAAATAGTCCTCCAGCCAGCGCCGGTCGTCGGCGGACAGCTGGTCGGGCTCCATGACATGGATGCCGGCCTGCGCCAGTTCGCGGGTCAGGCCTTTCCAGCAGGCCTGCTGCTTCTTCATCAGGTCGGAGGCGGCTTCGTTGATCTGTGTCAGCTGCTGCGCCGGGCTGAGTCCATCCTGGCTGATTTCCTCGATCCCGGCGCGGATCTGGCCATACAGGCCGGCGACGCGAACCATGAAGAATTCATCGAGATTGTTGGCCGAGATCGACAGGAAGCGCAGCCGTTCCAGCAGCGGGTAGCGCTTGTTGTTGGCCTCTTCCATGACACGCAGATTGAAGGCCAGCCACGACAGTTCGCGGTTGATGAACCGCTCGCGCGGGCCCAGCGCGATCAGCGGACGGCCCGGCAGGACGGCCGCGCCCTCGGCGGACGGCGCTGTGGCCGGCTCGTTCGCTCCGATTCGGACGGATTCCGCAGTCTTGTGCATGGTTTGACGCCTCTGTCGTTGCCGGACGCCTTGGCGGGCTTGGGCCCGGTCGACGCCTTCGGGTATAGGTCTAACCACCGTTTATGTCAAAGCGGCGACAACCCGGTCGGATCGCCGAAATGAGGGATAAGCCCATGCTCCGCCTCTGGCTTTTGCGCCACGCCAAGTCCGCCTGGGACGACCCGGAGCTGGACGATTTTGCCAGGCCGCTCAGCCCCCGTGGCAAGAAGGCCTGCCGGGCACTGGCACGCCATATGGGCGAACGGGCGATCAATCCCGATCTGGTGCTCTGCTCGCCCGCCACGCGCACCCGTCAGACCTGGGAGCGGCTGGAAAAGCGTCTCTCCGGCGATGCCCCGCCGAAGGTGCCGGGCGAGCCGCGCGCCCGCTTCGAGCCGCGGCTGTATCTGGCCGAGAGCGCCACGCTGCTGGCGCTGGTGCGCGCGGCGCCGGCGACGACCCGCGAACTGCTGCTGATCGGCCACAATCCCGGCCTGGAGGAGTTCGCCGGCGACCTGACCGGATCGAGCGCCGGCGATGCGCTGGACCGCCTGAGCGACAAATATCCGACCGGTGGCCTGGCCGAACTGACCTTCAACGCCAAGAATTGGGGTCAGGTGGCGCCGAAATCCGGGTTCCTCGCCAGCTTCGTGGTGCCGGCGCAGCTGGTCGGCTGAGAGAGCCCGGCCATCGGCAGCACTGGAATCGCGCGGCCGGTCGGGTACCATGGCGTTGCCATGTTGAATCTGAACACCACCCTGCTGATGGTGACCGTCACCATCTCGCTGCAGGGCCTCATCTGGATCCTGGTCTGGCTGACGCAGCGACATCTGTTCGAGCTGCGCTTCATCGCGGCTGGCTTCCTCAGCGTTGCCGGCGGCATGCTGATTCAGGGCGCGCGCGACATCATGCCCCTGCCGCCCGCCGTCACCATCATCACGCTGAATTACCTGATCCATTGCGGCGCCGCCCTCGTCGCCCATGGTCTGGCGCGCTTCCTCAACCAGCGCGGCAATCCGCCCCTGATCATCGGCACGGTGATTTTCATCGTGGCCTTCTGGCCGGTCGCGCTGGCACTGGCCCCGGAAAACGTCGCCATCCGCATCCTGGCCAGCAACGGCATCACCACCGTCCTGCTTTTCTTCATGTGCTGGACACTGCTGCAGGACCGCATCCAGCCGCGCCTGCTGCGCTGGACCATGATCGGCGTCCTGCTCAGCGATGTCGTCGCGCTTTCGCTCCGCAGCTTCATCGCCATCAACTATATGGACGACCAGGTCGCGCTGGTGCATCCGGGACAGCAGGCCTGGTATTTCTTCTACTTCAACATTTTCATGACCGGGCTGTTCCTGCTGCTGCTGCTCATGGTGGGTGTGCGGCTGTCCCGCGACCTGCGGCAGAAGAACGACGATCTGTCGCGCGAGGTGACCCAGCGTCGCGAATTGCAGAACCAGCTGTCGTCCAGCCTGGACACTGCCAAGGCTCTGCATGAAGAGCAGAAGCAGCTGCTGCGCATGGTGACGCATGAATTCCGCACGCCGCTGGCCGTGGTGGACCGGGCCGCCGAGATGATCGACGTGGTACTGGATCGGCCGCCCGAGACGGTCAGCCGCCGGCTCGACAGCATCCGCGACGCGGTGCGCCGGCTGGTGCAGCTGATCGACCGCTTCCTCGATGTCGAGCGCCGCGACCTCAACGTGCTGCAGACCGAGCGTATCGACATCGCCAGCCTGCTGGACCGCGTGCGCAAGCATTTCGCCGGACTCGAACTCGACCTGCGGCTGCGCTTCACCGTGCAGCCGAACCTGTCCTTCTACTGGGGCGACCCGGAAATGCTGTGCACCGTCCTGATCAACCTGATCGACAATGCGCTGAAATACACCACCGACGGCAGCCCGGTGGATATCGCCGCCCGCGCTGAGGACAACGCCATCGTCATCACCGTCACCGACCGCGGCATCGGCATCCCGGAAGCTGAAGCCGCGCTGATCGGCCGCCGCTTCTTCCGTGCCTCCAATACCACCCCGGCCACCGGCACCGGCATCGGGCTCTACAACACCCGCCGCCTGCTGGAGTATCATAACGGCATTCTCAGCCTGCGGGCCGGGCGCGGCAGCGGCACCGTCGCCACCATCCGCCTGCCGCTGCCGGGCGTGGTGCCGGATGTGAGTATGGAGGTCGCGTGAACCACCGGATTCTGGTTGTCGAGGACGAGCCGTCGCTGCGCAGCGACCTGGTTGAATACCTGGCGATGCGCGGCTTCGCGGTCGACGGCGTCGGTTCCGCGCGCGAGCTGCGGGCTGCTTTCGATACGGCACCGCCGGCCATCCTGATCCTCGATATCGGCCTGCCCGACGGCAACGGCTTCGAGCTGGCGAAGGAAATCCGCGCCAAATCCGACTGCGGCATCATCATGCTGACCGCGCTGGGCGAGGCCGACGACCGCATCCGCGGTTTCGAGAGCGGCGCCGATATCTATCTGGTGAAGCATTCGTCGCTGCGCGAGATCGAGGCGACCGTGCAAAGCCTGATGCGCCGGCTGCAGGATCCGCAGACCCGCACGGTGGGCCAGGAGCCCGATACCTGGCTGCTGAACCGTTCGACCTGGAATCTGGTCGCGCCGAACCGCACCGAGGTGAAACTGACGGCGACGGAACTCGCCTTCATCGGTGCGCTGCTGGAAAAGGGCGGCCAGCCCTGCTCGCGCGAGGAACTGGCCACGCTGCTGGCACGACCGCAGACCAGCTGGGACAACCGCCATCTCGATGCGGTGGTCAACCGCCTGCGCCGCAAGATCAAGGACTATGCGCAGATCGAGGCGCCGATCCGGATGATCTACGGTCGCGGCTATGCCTTCAGTGCACCGGCAAGGATTGAAGCGTAATGGCCGACGTCGTCAGCCTCAACAAAGCGCGCAAGGTGCTGCAGCGCAAGGCCGCCAGGGAACAGGCCGCCGAAAACCGCGTCCGCTTCGGCCAGACCAAGGGCGAGCGCGAGAAGCAGCAGAAAGACGCCGAGCGGATTGCCCGGGAGTTTGACGGCAAGAAGCGCGAGGACTAGTCGCTCGCCTGGTTCTCTTCGAGCAACCGTCTTGCCAGCGCCACGGTGACGGCGCGGTTCTCGGCCAGCGCGGCGGCGTCCAGCACCGCCACCCATTCGCGCGCCGCGCGACAGGAACGTTCGATGCGGGCGGCCAGATACTTCACGACGTCCTCGCTCACCTGAAGCTGGCGATCGGCAAACAGTTTCACCAGAACGGCCGAGAGCAGCGTGTCGTCGGGTTCGGCGATGCGTTCGGCCGGCATGGCCTTCAGCCGCGACATCAGGTCGGGCAAAGTGTAACTCCAATGCGCCGGCGCGGCCGAACCCGTCAGCAGCAAAGCATGGCGGCGTTCGCGCATCAGATTGACCAGATGGAACAGCGCGACCGGGTCGGCGGTGCGATCTGCGTCATCGACGGCCAGCGGCTGCTGCGCCAGCTGATCGACGGCCGCAGAAGACAGATCGGCCGGGCCGATCAGGCGGGCGGCGTGGTTTGCCGTCCAGATCCGCGCCAGATGCGTCTTGCCGCTGCCCGGCGGTCCGTAGAGCGCGAGCGCGGGCTGCGCTTCACCTTCGGCGGCGGCGAGCGCTGCAGCATTGCCCGGCACTTCGAGGAAATCCTCGCGCGCCCATGAGGTCGGCAAAGCGAGGCCGAGGCTCAGCTGATTCCGCACCATCGAAAATTACTCGGTCTTTTTCGGCGGGGCGCCGGGGCGGTAGAGATAGCTGTGGCGATAGCGCTCCAGCGCAAACCGCGCCAGCACGCCGATCACGGCAAACAGCGGCACCGAAATGAGGATACCGACAAAGCCGAACAGGCTGCCGCCGGCCAGCAGCGCGAACATGATCCAGACCGGATGCAGGCCGACGCGGTCGCCGATCAGCACCGGATGCAGCACATTGCCTTCGATCATCTGGCCGAGCACGAACACGCCGGCGACGACGGCGATCCAGACCGGCTCATTCCAGAACTGCGCAATCGCCACGCCGATGCCGACGACGAAGCCCAGGGTCGTGCCCACGTAAGGAATGAACGAGATCATGCCGGCGGTGACGCCGATGAACAGGCCGAACTGCAGCCCGCACAGCGTAAGCCCGAGGCCGTAGAAAGCGGCGAGGAACAGGCAGACCAGCATCTGGCCGCGCACGAAACCGGCCAGCACCCTGTCGATCTCGCGCGCCTGCTCGCGGATCGTCTCGGCATGATCGAGCGGCAGGTAGTCGTCGATACGCGTCACCATCTGGTCCCAGTCGCGCAGCAGGTAGAAGCCGACCACCGGCGTGATCACCAGCAGCGACAGCACGTTGAAGATCGCCTGACCGCCGCCGAGCAGGCCGGTCAGCACGCCGCCCACCACCTTCATCACCTGCTCGCCATTGCCCACCAGCGCAGTCTTCGGATCGATCGCCACGAGATCGATGCCGAAGCGTCCGGCCCAGACTTCCAGCGAGGGCCAGATCCGCTCGTTGAAGAAGGCGATGTAGTTCGGCAGGTGATCCATGAATTTGGCGAACTGGTCCGACACCAGCGGCACCAGCAGCACCACGATCAGGATGGCGGTGACGAAGAACAGCAGGATGATCAGCAGCGTGGAGATCCAGCGCCGCACCCCGCGCCGCTCCATCCAGTCGGCGGCCGGATCGAGGAAATAGGCGATCGCCATGCCGGCGACAAACGGCAGCAGCATGTCACGCAGCAGCACCAGCAGCGCGACCGTCACTGTAATGATCGCCACCCAGGCGATCATCTGCTGGCGGCGGGTCACGGCTGGCGGCTCCGCATTTCCCAGAAGCCGTCGCGCTGCTGCAGCACGACATTGCGCTGGGCCAGCGCGATGCTGAGCTGGCCGGGTTCGCCGTAATAGTCGAGCAGGATCTGCGCATCGCGATGCGACACCTGCAGCACATCCACCTTGCGCACGATCGGCACGCCGGCGAGCGCCGCGCGCAGCCTGGTCCATTCCGCCAGGCCGTTGAAGGCGGCGGCGACGCTGAGCTGGCCCTGCTTCTCCAGGTCGATCACCGAGGCGTATTTCCAGCGCGTCTCGATGCGGCGGCCGATCTCGATGGCGGCCGACAGCAGCGTCTCTTCCTGCGTGCCGCCGGTGGCGGTGAAGGCTTCCGTCGTGCCGAGGAATGCCGCCTGGCCCTGATGCTGGATCTGGATCTCGACCCGCGTATTGCCCACTTCGGCGCTTTGCAATGTCGCCACCACCAGCAGTGCGTCGTCGAAACCGCCCTGCCGCATCAGGTTGCGCAACTCGTCGGGATTGCCGAACAGGCGTTCCAGCGACGGACCGCCGTTTGGCATGGGCGGCGCGACGCTGAGCGGCACAAGGCCGCCCTCGGTATCCGGCCGGCGCAGCCAGGCCTCGCGCCAGGGATTGTCGGCTTCCCAGATACGCGCGCCCTCGTTGGACTGCCAGACCGGCACCAGCAGCACCGGGCGGCTCGTCGTCTCCGAATACGGCAGCCGGTTGTCCTGCAGCAGGCGGCGGATCGCATCGGCGCGGAACTGCACGCTGATCTTGCCGATGTAACGCGTCGCAGACGTGCGTTCCTCATCGATGCCGAAACCGGCCACCACTTCGTTGAGCAATGCCTCAGACGGACGGGGAAGCCGTCCATGGTCATCGGGCAGCGTCAGGCGGCGCAGCAGGGTCGAAAAGGCGCGGCGCTGGCCATCGGCGACCGCGATCGGCCGGGCGGCGGCGGCGCTGTCGGCGCTGGCATCGACGCTGACCCCGGACACGCCGAAGGGGTTGGCAGGGCGGGCGGATGGAGTCGCCAGAGACTGGTTTTGCGCATGCGCATGCCCCCCCGCCCCGAAAGCCAGGAAAGTGGCAAAAACCGCAGCAGAACAGGCCCTTAGCGGGCGACGGAGAAGCATTGCAAACACAGGGGGAATAAGTATGTTGCCACCATTAGCAGACGCCATTCAGTCTACCCGCCGTGGAGGCCATCATCAACACGTCGCCGCTTTATAAGGCCGCCGGTGTCGATATCGACGCTGGCGAGGCCCTGGTCGATGCGATCAAGCCGCTCGCCGCTTCCACCCGCCGCAAGGGCGCCGATGCCAGCCTCGGCGGTTTCGGCGCGCTGTTCGACCTCAAGGCTGCCGGCTTCTCCGATCCGATCCTGGTCTCGTCGACCGACGGCGTCGGCACCAAGCTGAAGATCGCCATCGAGACCGGCCGGCATGACGGCGTGGGCGTCGATCTCGTCGCGATGGTGGTGAACGACATTCTGGTGCAGGGCGCCGAACCGCTGTTCTTCCTCGACTACTATGCCACCGGCAAACTCGAAGTCGAGGTCGCCCGCCGCGTGGTGGCCGGTATCGCCGAAGGCTGCCGCCAGGCCGGCTGTGCGCTGACCGGCGGCGAGACCGCCGAGATGCCCGGCATGTATGCCGCGAAGGATTACGACCTTGCCGGTTTCGCCGTGGGTGCGGCCGAACGCGGCCGGCTGCTGCCGCGCGATGTGAAGCCGGGCGACGTGCTGCTCGGGCTGGCCTCGTCTGGCGTGCATTCCAACGGCTTTTCGCTGGTGCGCAAGGTGATTGCCGATAACGACCTCTCTTTCGAGTCCCCCGCCCCCTTCGACACGACGAAGCCGCTGGCGGAAATTCTCATGGTGCCAACGCGCATCTATGTGAAAAGTTGCATGCCGCTGGTGCGCGAGGGCCTGATCAAGGCGATGGCGCATATCACCGGCGGCGGCCTGGTCGACAACATTCCGCGCGTGCTGCCCGACGGCACCGATGCGATCATCGACGCGGGCGGGTGGCAACTGCCGCCGATTTTCAAATGGCTGAAGAGCGCCGGGAAGATCGACGATGCCGAGATGGCGCGCGCCTTCAATTGCGGCATCGGGCTCGTCGTGGTGGCGGCGAAGGAAAAGGCCGACACCGTGATCGCCAAGCTGAAGACGGCTGGTGAAACAGTGTCGCGCCTTGGCGTCATCGAAGCGCAGCAGGACAGCACGGCCGAGCCGATGGTCAGCATGCGCAACTGCGACACGGCCTGGAACTGATCTCACTATGACTGCGGTGAAGCGTGCGGTGGCTGTGCTGATCTCGGGGCGCGGCACCAACCTGCGCGCCCTGATCGAGTCCACGCTGGCTGCCGATCATCCCGCCCGCATCGCGCTGGTGCTAAGCAATAAGGCGGAAGCCGAAGGCCTGGAGATCGCGAAAGCCGCCGGCATCGAAACCGCCTTGATCGAAAGCCGCGGCAAGGAACGCGCGGTGTTCGATGCCGAGATGGATGCGCTGCTCAAGGCGAAGGGTATCGAGTATATCTGCCTCGCCGGCTTCATGCGGCTGCTGACCACGGAGTTCGTGCAGGCCTGGTATGGCCGCATGATCAACATCCATCCCTCGCTGCTGCCGGCGTTTCGCGGCACCGATGTGCACGCCCGCGTGATCGAAAGCGGCGCGCGCTTCAGCGGCTGCACCGTGCATTTCGTCAGCCCCGAAGTGGATGCCGGGCCGATTATCCTGCAGGCCGCCGTGCCGGTGCCGCAGGATGCGACGGCCGAGAGCCTCGCGGCAGCCGTGCTGGAACAGGAGCATGCGCTCTATCCGCAGGCGCTCAGGCTGCTGACCGAGGGGCGGCTGGTGATCGAGGGGCAAAGGGTAAGAGTTAAGAACTGACGCGTGGCGTCAGGTGCGGCGGCGATCATGCTGCCGCAGGCACGGCGCCGATTGCGCCACCTCCCTAATCGTCACCCTCGGGCTTGACCCGAGGGTCCATTGCCGTTTGGCTCTAGACACAATCCATTAGCCACGCCAGCATGTTAAACATGAAGTGGCTCGACATCCTGCTCGCAGGAGTTTCCATCCTCTTTGGGCTGGCCCTAGGGATTATGGCGGCACACGCGGGCGGCTTAGTGCATCTGAACGATGCAGCAGTTCAGACATTGCTTACTACTATTGCCACTGTCCTAGGAGCTGCACTCGGCGCAGCCATAGCAGTTGATGGCGCCCTCAAGGCAGCTCAAAGGCAGGTCAATCTTCAGCGCCAGCATGACCTTGATGATCGTAAGAACGAGCAAAATGCGCGATTGACTTCCATTTTCGTACAGTTTTTACCCGTCTATAATTCTATGTATCGGTTTACCAATACAGTCGTCACCGAAGACACCGCGGAGCACTCTTGGTCTTCTATGGTCGAGCTATCGGCTCAGATAGAGGCAACGCTAGATTTGACTAATCTTCTCCAACCAGGAGATTCCGCATTTCCTCTATGGCCCAATTGCCATTATCAATTGCGCAGCACTCATCGAGTGATTTCTTCGCTTCCGCAATCTATTCCCGTTTCGTCTATCCCAGAGTTCATTCATGCACGACATGCTTCAGTGCGAGAAACCGCACTAGCACTTCGCACTATGCTTCAGCTAGTTTCCTCGCAATTAGGAATGTCGGCGGATCAATTTAACCAAATTGTCCCGGCGGTTAAGACGCGAGACATCGCCCCTACTCCGGTGAATTAATCAACGATTATGTCACGCCGCCTTCAGCACGAAGTCGACGTGGATCGCGTCATAGGGGAAGACGTATTTCGTCTCGGCGCGGTCGATGACGCCGGCTTTCGCCAGTGCCTGCAGATCGGTATGCACGCCTTTCACATCGCGCTTCACCAGCCGGGCGATTTCGCGCACGCCTAGCGCACCTGCGCCGGTCATCGCCTTCAGGATCGCCCAGCGTTTCGGCGTGAGGATTTTCCACATCAGTTCATGGGTAGGAAAGGTGATATACGCGCCGCGCGCCTTGCCTTTGAAAGCAGCGGCCATGCGACGCTTCACCGCATCGAGAGGCGCGACATCAATGATCACCGTCTTCATTCCCGCCTCCACCCAGCGACATCGGTCCAGAAATCGACCATCATCTGATCCATATCGACAAAAGCATACGGCATTTCCTTGCGGCCAATATGCCGGTGATCGCCCTTGCCGACCTCATTGTCATACCGGATCACGCAAACCTCATTCTCGACATAAGCAAGACTGTATTTGAAATGATGCGCCGATCCGGCCAGAGGGCGCGGCACCTGCCAGATCACGAGTTCCGCGAGGCTGGTGTCATCAAGCTGCGCACGCTGCCGGAAGATCAGTTCAGCCTTCATGTTGTTCTCTAATACAACACGAAGGCTTACCGTTGTCAAAAATTACAACAGTGCCGGCGCCAACTGCATGGGTTGCCATGCGCTGAACCATCCCGACTTTCATGTGCGCCTCCCCTCGGCCACCCCTGAAGGCGAAAGCTTGACTTTGCGACCGCTACATTGTACCCTTTATGTTCTCATTCTCAAGCCGCATTTTTTTCAGCGCACGGCGACCTGGACATCGTGAATACGGATGTGTTCATACGCCCGCCCCAGGGCGCGGCGCAGGATTAGTTTGCCGTCTGGACAACAAGAACCAGAACGAACACCCGCTAAGCAGTACGAACCGGTACGAAGCGCCACGAACACGCGCGAACACAAACGAGCATCAAACGAAGCGCTACGAACACCAACGAAGCGAAACGAAGCGGAATGAAGCATCGCGAAACAGGTGCCGGCCAGGGGGCGGATAAGGCTGCGACAAGCCAGAATAAGGATGGAATAAGAGTCAAATAAGCAAAAATAAGCCAGAATAAGCATCGAATAAGCCGGTCTAAGGTGTTCGCTGGCCGATATAAGATATTGATATCTCGGGATTCTGGCTTGTACCTGCCCCGCCGGGGTGGTTTTGGCGGCTTATCCCAACGGTTCGCGGTGCGGCGCCGGCAGATGGATCCTCGGGTCAAGCCCGAGGATGACGAACTTTGGGGGGCGAGATGAGTGGGGTCGCGACGACAGTCCCCGCTCCCACGCGTCACCCTCCAACGAAAAAGGCCCGGCATTGCTGCCGGGCCTCGTTCAGTCCGCCGGAGCGGAAAGGATGTCTTTAGCCGACGATCTCGGTGCCGGCGAAGAAGTAGGCGATCTCGACGGCGGCGGTTTCAGCGGCGTCCGAACCGTGCACCGAGTTGGCTTCGATGCTCTCGGCGAAGTCCTTGCGGATGGTGCCGGCCGCGGCATTCGCCGGGTTGGTCGCGCCCATAACGTCGCGGTACTTGGCAATGGCGCCCTCGCCTTCCAGCACCTGCACGACGACCGGGCCCGAGATCATGAACGAGACCAGGTCGTTGAAGAACGGACGGGCGCTGTGCACGCCGTAGAAGCTCTCGGCCTGAGCCTTGCTCATGTGGATACGCTTCTGCGCCACGATCCGCAGGCCGGCGGCCTCGATCTTGGCGTTGATCGCGCCGGTCAGGTTGCGGCGGGTCGCGTCGGGCTTGATGATCGAGAAAGTGCGTTCGAGCGCCATGATGAGAAGTCCCCTAAATCCTGTGCAGTGTGTATTGGCTAAAAATCGGTGGCGGGTATATAGAGGCTCCGCCGATAGGCTGCAACCGTTGCCGTCCGGCCAAATCCCGCAAAACCGACCCAGACCCCAGACTTAAGTAGTTAAAAATGCTTGCCTTTCGCGACCTGACCTACCGCATTGCCGGCCGTGTGCTGCTCGATCATGTCTCGGCCGTGATTCCGGCCGGGCACAAGGTCGGCCTGGTCGGGCGCAACGGCACCGGCAAATCGACGCTGTTCAAGATCATCACCGGCGAGCTGCAGACCGAAACCGGCAGCGTCGAACTGCCCAACGACTGCAGGATCGCCAAGCTGCCGCAGGAACCTCCCGGCGGCGAGCAGTCGCCCATCGCCTATGTGCTGGCCGCTGATACCGAGCGCGAGGCGCTGCTGATCGAGGCCGACGAGCTGGAGAATTCCTCCAGCATGGAAGATGCCGAGCGCATCGCCGCCGTGCATATGCGGCTGGCCGAGATCGACGCGCATACCGCGCCGGCGCGCGCGGCCGTGATTCTCGCCGGCCTCGGCTTCGACGAAGACATGCAGAACCGTCCGCTGGAATCATTCTCGGGTGGCTGGCGCATGCGCGCGGCACTGGCCGGCTGTCTGTTCGCCCAGCCGGATCTCCTGCTGCTGGATGAACCGACCAACCATCTCGACCTTGAAGCCTCGCTCTGGCTCGAAAGCTACCTGAAGACCTATCCGCGCACCTTCCTGCTGATCAGCCATGACCGGCATTTCCTGAACAGCGCGATCGAACACATCCTGCACATCGACAACTGCAAACTCGTTCTCTATCGCGGCAACTACGACACCTTCGAGACCGAGCGCCGCCTGCGCATGGAGCAGCAGACGGCATTCGCGACGCGCCAGGCCGAGCAGCGCAAGCATATGGAAGCCTTCGTCGCGCGTTTCCGCGCTTCGGCGTCTAAGGCGCGCCAGGCGCAGAGCCGCATCAAGATGCTGGCCAAGATGCAGCCGATCGTCGCTGCCATCGAAGATCCCACCGTGATCTTCCGCCTGCCAGATCCGGAAGAACTGCCGCCGCCGCTGATCGTGCTGGATCACCTCACGGCGGGCTACACAACTGATAAGCCGGTGCTGCGCAACCTCGATCTGCGCATCGACATGGAAGACCGCATCGCCATGCTGGGCGCCAACGGCAACGGCAAGTCGACGCTGGCCAAGATCCTCGCCGGCACACTCAAGCCGCAGGGCGGCAAGCTGCAGAAGAGCGGTAAGCTGCGCATCGGCTATTTCGCGCAGGACCAGGACGACGTGCTGGACGAGAACCGCACGCCGGTCGAGCATATGCAGGACCTGCTGAAAACCGCGACCATCGAACAGCTGCGTACCAAGCTGGGCAGCTTCGGCCTGGTGCGCGACAAGGCGCAGACCGCGGCCGGCAAACTGTCAGGCGGCGAACGCGCGCGGCTGCTGTTTGCCATGGTGACGCATCACGCGCCGCATCTGCTGATCCTCGACGAACCGACCAACCATCTCGACATGGACACGCGCGACGCGCTGGTCCAAGCGGTGAACGAGTTCAAGGGTGCCGTCATTCTGGTCAGCCATGATCGCCATATGGCCGAGGCCTGCGCGGATCGCTTCTGGCTGGTCGGCGACGGCACGGTGAAGGATTTCGACGGCGATCTCGACGATTACGCCAAACTGCTGGCTGATCGCCGCCGCGCCGCGCAGACCGCGCTGAAATCCGGCGGCAAGGTCGTGGATACATCCGCCAACGATCGCAAGGCCGATCGCAAGGCAGCCGCCGCCGCGCGTCAGGCGCTGGCACCGTTGCGCATCGCCGTGCAGACCGCCGAAAAGGCGATGGCGAAACTCAATGCCGAGAAGATGCGGCTGGATGCGACGCTGGCCGATCCCGACACCTACACCAAGATGAGTGCCGCCAAGCAGGCCGAACTGCAGAAGCAGCACGGCGAGCTGGTGAAAAAGCTGGAAGTTGCGGAAGAAGCCTGGCTCGACGCGCAGGCGAAGCTGGAAGACGCGCAGGCTGAGGCGGCGTAGCCACCCTCACCCTCCCACCGCTTCGCGGCGGGGCCCTCCCTCTCCCGCTTGCGGGAGAGGGTTGGGGTGAGGGTCTTACTTACCCTTCGGCCTTCTTGACCCACCCGCCGGTGTCTTCGCTCTGCTGCCAGTAGGTCAGTTTGTGGCCGGCATCTTTCGCGCGCTTCCATCTTTCGCGCGCTGCCTGCACCGCCTCGTCGTCATTGCCGTCGAACAGGTCGCAGACACGAGCATAGGCCGCGAAATCCGCGGCATCGGCGCCGTCGACCAGAAACAGCACATCGGCTTCATTCGGCCGCTCGTCCTCGATGGTGAGATAGATCGGCTGCCTGTCGGTGAAACCGTCGGTTTTCAGGCCATGCGGCAGGAAGCTATTGCGGCCATAGGTCCACAGCTCGCCGTTGATCTGCTGCAGGCGTTCTTCCGAGCCGCCCTTGACCACCGCTTTCCAGCCGCGCTGCAGCGTCTTTTCCAAAAGCTCCGGCAGCACCTGTTCCAGGCGCCGCCGGGTCAGATGATAAAACAGCATTTCAGACATGGAGGCACCTCCCCTCACTTGTCATGCCCGGGCTTGACCCGGGCATCCCATTAAATGGGACCCTCGGGTCAAGCCCGAGGGTGACAAAGGGAGGCATGGATCACCGATCCTCGTAATGGTCGGCGACGAGGCGGTTGAGCAGGCGGACACCGAAGCCGGTGGCGCCCTTCGGCACCGTCGGCTTGTCCTTCTTGCTCCAGGCCACGCCGGCGATATCCAGATGCGCCCAGGGTGTCTTGTCGATCACAAAGCGTTGCAGGAACTGCGCCGCGGTGATCGAGCCGGCACCGAAACCAGGCCCGGCGATATTCTGCATGTCGGCGATCGGCGACTTCAGGCCTTCATCGTAGGCGTCTGACAGCGGCATGCGCCACAGCAGTTCGTCTTCCGACTTGCCGGCGGCAGCCAGCTGCTCCGACAGGCGGTCGTTGTTCGAGAACAGACCGGCATGCTCATGGCCCAGCGAGATGATGATCGCACCGGTCAGCGTGGCGAGGTCGACCATGAACTGCGGCTTGAAACGCTGCTGTGTGTACCACATGGCGTCACACAGGATCAGGCGACCTTCGGCATCGGTGTTCAGCACCTCAATGGTCTGGCCCGACATCGACGTGACCACGTCGCCCGGGCGCTGCGCGGTGCCCGACGGCATGTTCTCCACCAGCGCCACGACGCCGACGGCATTCACCTTGGCCTTGCGGCCGGCTAGCGCCGCCATGGTGCCGACCACGGCGCCGGCGCCGGCCATATCCCATTTCATCTCTTCCATGCCGCCGGCCGGCTTGATCGAAATACCGCCGGTGTCGAAGCAGACGCCCTTGCCGACGAAGCTGACCGGCTTGGTGCCCTTCTTGCCGCCATTCCACTGCATGACGACCAGCTTGGATTCGCGCTCCGAGCCCTGGCCGACGCCGAGCAGCGCGCCCATGCCGAGCTTCTTCATCTCGCGCTCGCCCAGCACCTCGACCTTGATGCCGAGTTTGGTCAGCTTGCGGCATTCGGCCGCCATGCTTTCCGGATAGATGATATTGGCCGGCTCGGTGACCAGGTTGCGGGTGATTTCCACGCCAGCGGCCAGCTTGTCGAGCGGGGCATGCAGCTTTTTCGCTGCCGGTGCCGCCTGGGTCAGCACGCTGACCGATTTCAGGGTCGGCTTCTCGCGATCCTTCATCCTGGTGCGATACTTGTCGAAGCGGTAGCCGCCGAGCCGGGCGCCAAGGGCGGCGCGCGCCGCAGCCTCGGCGGCCGGCAGCATGGTGCCCTTCAGCACTTCGGCAGCGATCGCCAAGTCGGACTCGCCCGCAGTCGCCAGACGCTTTACGGCATCGGCGCCCACCGTCTCATAGGCGGTCGCCTTCACCTCGGTGGTCTTGCCCAGACCGACCAGCAGGACGCGGCCAAGACCGTTACCTGGCACCAGCACTTCGAGCCACTGCCCCTTGCCGCCGGAAAACCGCACCGCGGCAGCCATGGCTTTGCCCAGCGCGCCGCCGCAGGCCTTGTCGACCTGCTGGCCGAACGGACCGAGCTGGCGGCCTTCGCCCACCACCAGGACGAGGCTGCCGCGTTTCGGGGTTTTGCTGTCGACGATCTCGATTTTCATGATGCTCCAATCCGGGCGGAAATGCGTGAAGGACCGGCCAAGGACTATAGCGGCCCGGACCTTGGCCGATCAATCGGCACGGACCCGGCGAATCGCCGAATCTGCCTTGTGAACCAAGTCGTTCTTTTCGAGCCGGGGCTGTGGCGGCAGGGGGCGGAATCGCTATACTGCGCGCCATGCGCGGGGTCGTCCTTTACATCATGCGCCAGATCGCCTGGCCGCTCGGTTTTGCCACCCTCACCCTCACCGGGGTGATCTGGCTGACGCAGTCGCTCCGCTTCATCGACCGCATCGTCAACAACAACCTCGCCTTCGACGATTTCCTCTACCTGACTGTACTGGTCCTGCCCAGCATCGTTGCCATCATCCTGCCGGTCGCCGGCTTCTGCGCCGCGCTCTATGCTTTCCACCGGCTGTCCAGCGATTCCGAGATGGTGGTGCTGTCGGCCGCCGGTTTCAGCCGCCTCTCGCTGGCTCGTCCGGCGCTCTACATCTCTGCCGGCGTCATGGTCGCAATGTATGTAATCATGCTCTACCTGATGCCGCTCGGCTCGCGCACGCTGCGCGCCACGCAATACGAGTTCCGCAACGACCTGGCCGGCATGGCGCTGCTGGAAGGCGTGTTCAACACGCCCTCGAGCAACCTGACCGTCTACATCCGCGAGCGCGACAGCAACGGCGATATGCTGGGCGTGCTGGTGCATGACAACCGAAATCCCGCCAGTCCGGTAACCATGCTGGCCGAACGTGCCACGCTGGTGCGCACGCCGCAGGGTCCGCGACTCTATATGGTGAACGGCAACCGCCAGCAGGTCGACGCCGAGCACAAGTCGCTCTCGCTGCTGTATTTCGACAACTACAGTCTAGATCTCGACAGTTATGCCAACAAGGAAGGCCAGGGCTGGCGTGAACCATCCGAGCGCTTCCTGCACGAGCTGTTCAATCCCGACATGAGCAATCCCGACGACGTGAACCAGTATGGCAAGCTGATCGTCGAAGGGCACCGCCGGCTCGCCACGCCGCTTTATGCGCCGGCACTGATCCTGATTGCGATTGCCAGTGTGATCGGCGGCGAATTCAACCGCCGCGGCCACGGCCAGCGCCTGATCCTCGGCTCCACCATCGCCATCCTGGTGCAGGTTCTCAGCCTCAGTGTCACCCAGCTCTCGGTTAAAACCCTGGCGCTGGTGCCGCTGATGTATCTGGTTCCCGTCATGACGATTGCAGCGGCCATCTACGCGCTGCGTGAACCGGTGCGCCGGCTGCGGACCGCCTGATGCGCCAGTCGCTGACGCTTTCACTCTATTTCGGCCGCCACTTCTTTGCGGCGATCCTTACCGTTCTGATCGTGCTCGCCGTGCTGGCCTTCAGCTTCGACACCGTCGAACTCCTGCGCCGGGCCAGCGGCCGGGCCGATGCCTCGCTTGGTCTGGTGCTTGAGATGTCGATCCTCAAGCTGCCTTCCCTGATGACCAAGCTGTTCCCCTTCGCCGTGCTGTTCGGCGGCATGCTGGCGCTCAGCCGCCTGACTCGCTCGCAGGAACTGACCGTGAGCCGTGCGGCCGGCGTTTCGGTCTGGCAATTCCTCTTCCCTGGCATTGCGCTTTCGCTGCTGCTCGGGGTTTTCCTGGTCACGGTCTACAACCCGCTCAGCGCCGCCATGCTGGCACGCTACGAAAATATCGATGCCAAGGTGATGCGCGGCCGTACCAGCATGCTGGCGGTGTCGTCTGGCGGCTTGTGGCTGCGTGAGGCCGATGCCAATGGCCAGGTCGTGGTGCATGCGCTACGCGTGGCGCAGCAGGGCGTCGAACTGCGCGATGCGATCCTGTTCTACTATGAAGGCCGCGACACATTCGTAAAAAGAATCGATGCCGCCGTGGCCATGCTCGAACCCGGCCAGTGGCAGCTGCAGAATGCCGTCGTCAGCTATCCCGACCGCGCTGCAGAACGCCACGAGCATCTGACGGTCCCGACCACGCTGACCTTCGACCGCATCCAGGAAAGCTTCGCCTCGCCGGCAACAATCTCCTTCTGGGAGTTGCCGTCCTTTATCGGCACCCTGGAAAATGCCGGCTTCTCGGCCATGCGGCATCGGCTGCATTTCTATACCCTCCTTGCCTCGCCGATCCTGCTCTGCGCCATGCTGCTGATCGCTGCCAGCTTCAGCCTGCGCCTGACGCGGCGCGGCGGCATCGGTGCCATGCTGGCCGGAGGTGTCGCCGCTGGCTTCCTGCTGTATTTCACGGTCGAACTGATGCAGCCCTTCGGACTCAACGGCACTTTGCCCGTGCCGCTGGCCGCCTGGGCGCCCACAGTCGTCTTCGTGATGCTGGGTATTTCGCTGCTGTTCCATCTGGAGGACGGATGAGCGCACGAAAGGGGGGACTGCTGCAGGCGGCGATCGTAGCATTGCTGCTGACTTATGCCGCACAGAGCCAGGCCCAGATTCAGCCGCAACCGCAACCTCCCGCAGGCGGCGCTTCAACCGCCACCGGTTCGAATGCGCCTGTGCTGGTGACGGCCGACCAGTTGAACTACGACCAGAATCTCGGCCTCATCAAAGCCGAGGGCAAGGTCGAGTTGTCGCAGGGCGGTCGCACGCTGCTGGCCGATATGGTCAGCTACAGCGAGCGCGACGACAAGGTGACTGCGAGCGGCAATGTCTCGCTGCTGGAAGAAAACGGCACCGTGTTCTTTGCCGACTATCTGGAGCTGACCGACGGGATGCGGAACGGTTTCATCCGCGACATCTCCTTCCTGCTCAGCGATATGTCGCGCGGCGCCGCCGTCCGGGCCGAGCGTCGCGACGGTAACCGCACTATCATGAAGAAGGCGGTCTACACCACTTGCGCGCTATGCGAGAGCGACCCGACGCGGGCCCCGCTGTGGCAGGTCAAGGGCCGTGAAGTCGAGCACAACGAAGCCGAACAGGAAATCAAATATCGCGATGCGGTCTTCGAACTGTTCGGTATTCCTGTCCTGTACTCGCCGTATTTCAGTCATCCAGATCCAACTGTGAACCGGCGCAGCGGCTTCCTGCCGCCGCGCTATACCAGCAGCGCATTCTTCCAGAGCGCTGTGCAGATGCCGTATTTCTTCGCCATCGACAACACCAGCGATCTGACTCTGCTGCCGCAATATTCGACGCGGCAGGGCCCATTCCTTGGCGCGGATTATCGCCAGCGTTTTGCCACAGGGGAAATCCAGGTCGACGGCAGCGCTGCAGATGAAAACACCTCCGGCGAGATGCGCGGTCATATCCGGGCCAATGCCGCGTTCCGCGCGACCGACGACGTGACCTATGGCGCAAATATCCTGCGCTCAACGGACGACACCTACCTGAACCGTTATTCGATCCAGGACCGCCCAAACACCAATACTCTGGTCAGCCGCGTTTACGGTGAAGCAATCAATAACCGTCATTTTGCCAGCGTGAATGCCTTCGCCTTCCAGAACACGCTGGAGCGTGTGCGCAACGGCACCGTGCCGATTGCAGTCCCGGTGATGGACTATTCCGCCATCTTCGAGCCGGGCGACTACGGCGGCCGCTGGGGACTGGATGCCAACATGGTGTCGCTGTCGCGCAGCGAAGGCCCCGACATGCGTCGCCTGACATCAACAGTGTCCTGGTCGCAGCCTTACTACGCTCCGAGCGGCGAGGTCTTCACTGCCACCGCCATGGTGCGTGCCGATGGCTACTGGTCCGACAATGTCAGCCAGAGCCTGGTACCGGGTTCGACCGATGGCGCGAACCTGACCGGCCGCGTGCTGCCGGCGGTGGCGCTGGACTGGCGTTACCCGATGGTGCGCGATGCCGGCAGGATGCGGCAGTTGATCGAACCGATCGTCATGGGCGTCATCAGCCCTTATGGCGGCAATCGCAGCGATATCCCGAACGAAGATTCGGTCAGCTTCGAATTCGACGAAACCAATCTCTTCTCGCTCAGCCGTTTCCCCGGCTACGACCGCTGGGATGGCGGGCCGAAGCTGAACTACGGCATACGTATGGCCGCCTATGGCGAAACTGGCGGCCATGTCGAATTCCTGGCCGGCCAGTCGTTGCGCGCGAAATCCGACGACACCTTCACTGAAGCCTCGGGCCTGCGCGACCAGTTCTCCGATTATGTCGGCCGTCTGACCGTTTCTCCAGGCCGCTACGTCCAACTGGTCGACCGCGTCCGCCTTGCCCAGAACGGCAACCTGGATGTGCGCCGCCATGAACTTGGCACCACCCTTGGCTCCTCCATCAACAATGTTACCATTTCCTACGCGGATCTCGTGAACACCGACTATTTGCGCCAGAATGAGCGCCAGGAAGCCGTTTCCGCGACCGTCCGCATGCAGTTGACCAAGTACTGGGCCACGGAAATCCGCCACACCCGCGACCTGAGGGAAGACGGCTCTTTGCTGAATTTCCTCGGCTTGCGCTATACTGACGAATGTTTCGACATCATTCTGTTCGCTGAGCGAACCTTCACGGTCAATCGCGATATCCAGCCGGATACCGTAATTGGCGTCCGCTTCAGGATCGCATCGTTCAACTGAGCCTGCCCATGCAACGTCTGATCGCTCTCACTCTCCTGCTCGCCTGCCTCGCCGCAGCTCCGCTTCATGCGCAGGACCAGCAGCGCATTGTCGCCCTGGTCAACGATGAAGTGGTTTCGCAGCGCGATCTGAACGAACGCATGCGCATCATTATGGCCACCACCCGCCTGCCGGACAACAATCCGGAAATCCTGCGTGCCGTTCGCGAACAGGCGCTACGTTCGCTGATCGACGACCGGCTGCAGATGCAGGAAGCCAAACGGCGCGGCATCTCGCTGTCCCAGCAGGATGTCGATACGGCAATTAGCGCTGTCGAGCGTCAGATGAATATCCCGCCAGGCCGTTTTGACGAATTCATGCGCCGCGGCGGCATCGACCCGGCCGCCGTCACCAGTCAGATCCGCACCGAACTGACCTGGGGTCGCATGGTCCGCGGCCGTACCGGCGCCCAGTCCGCCGTCACCGAACAGGAAATCGACGAAGCGGTTGCCAAGCTGCGGGCCAATGCCGGCCAGACCGAGGATCTGATCTCGGAAATCCTGGTCCCGGTCGATAGTCCGGATCAGGAAGAACCGCAGCGCCAGCTGGCGCTGCGCATTATCGAGCAGCTTCGCGGCGGCGCCAATTTCCCTGCCCTGGCCCGGCAGTTCAGCCGCGGCACCACCTCCGTCAACGGCGGCGATGTCGGCTGGGTGCAGCGAGGCACGCTGAACGAAGAGGTCGAAGCCGTCGTTGCCAAGCTCGACAAGGGCAAACTTTCCGATCCGATCCGCACGGTCGGCGGCTGGCAGATCGTCGCTCTACGCGACCGCCGACGCATTGCCATGCCCGGCGTCGAGGAAAACCGAGTGACACTGAAGCAGCTGCTGATCCCGCTCGCCGCCGACGCGCCGCAGGCAGAGGTAGATGCGGCCATCGCCAAGGCACGCCAAGCCCGTGGCGAGATCAAGACCTGCGACGATGTCGAAACCGTGGCCGGGCGCTTCGAAGCTCCCGGCTCAGGCAGCCTGGGCACCCTGCGCATGGGCGATCTGCCGGAAAGCTTCCGCCAGGCGGTCACACCGCTGGAGATCAACCAGACGTCGGAGCCGGTGCGGGCGTCGCGCGCTGTGCATATCTTCACGCTCTGCGCCAAGCAGGAGGCCGCCGGCCTGAACCGCAACGAAGTGCGACAGAGCCTGCTGGCACGCCGCGCAGAACTGATGGCGCAGCGCTATATCCGCGAATTACGGCGCGATGCCACGATCGAATTCCGATAAGGCGAATTCCGCTAAGCCATCGCTGCCCATCGCGGTGACGATGGGCGAGCCGGCCGGCATCGGCGGCGAGATCGCCCTGCAGGCCTGGCTGCGTCGGCGCGACAGCGGCCTGGCCCCCTTCCTGATGCTCGATGATCCCGAGCGGCTCGCAGCACTCGCCAGCCGCCATGGCTGGGCCGTGCCGGTGCGGGCCGTGACGGAGCCGGCCGAGGCGCCGGACCTGTTCGACCACGCGCTGCCGGTGCTGCCGGTGCCGCTGCCCACTGCGCCGCAACCCGGCATTCCCGATCGCCGCAATGCGCCGGCCGTGCTGCACGCTATCGAACTGGCGGTGACGCTCTGCCGCAACGGCACGGCGGCGGCCATGGTCACCAATCCGATCCACAAAGCCGCACTTTACGATGCCGGTTTCAGCCATCCCGGTCATACCGAATTCCTTGCCGCACTCTGCGACGTGTCCCGCCCGGTGATGATGCTGGCGTCTGAGCGGCTGCGCGTGGTTCCTGTGACGATTCACGTTGCCCTGAAGCGCGCCATCGACTTGCTGGACACCGACCTGATCGTGGAAACCACACGCATCACGGCAGAAGATCTGCGCGACAAGTTCGGTATTGCCAGGCCGCGGCTGGCGCTGGCCGGACTGAACCCGCATGCCGGCGAAAGCGGCGGCATGGGCAAGGAAGATGCCGCCATCGTGGCACCGGCGGTCGAACGCCTGCGCCGCATGGGCATCGATGCGCGCGGGCCGCTGCCGCCCGATACCATGTTCCATGCCGAGGCGCGGCAGACCTATGATGCCGCGATCTGCATGTATCACGACCAGGCGCTGATCCCGATCAAGACCCTGGATTTTGACAGCGGCGTGAATGTCACGCTCGGGCTGCCGATCATCCGTACCTCGCCCGACCACGGCACGGCTTTCGACATCGCCGGCCAGGGCATCGCCAAACCCGACAGCCTGATCGCCGCGCTGAAAATGGCGGCGACGATGGCTGCGCACCGCGCTCATGTCGGTTGAAGCGCTGCCGCCGCTGCGCGAGGTGATTGCGCAGCATGAGCTGGCTGCGCGCAAATCGCTCGGCCAGAATTTCCTGCTCGATCTCAATCTGACCCGCAAGATCGCCCGCGCCGCCATGCCGTGGACAGATGCCACCGTGATCGAGATCGGCCCCGGCCCCGGCGGGTTGACCCGCGCCCTGTTGCTGGAAGGTGCGCAGAAAGTGGTCGCCGTCGAGCGTGACGACCGTTGCATCAACGCCTTGCAGGATGTGATTGCTGCCGCGGATGGCCGCCTGACTGTGCATGCCGGCGATGCACTGGAAACCGATTTCGCTGCGCTCGCGCCTGCGCCGTGGCAGGTGGTGGCCAACCTGCCCTACAATATCGCCACACCGCTGCTGCTCGGCTGGCTCGCGAAAGCCGGGAATTTCACCCGTATCACCGTGCTGGTGCAGAAGGAAGTCGCCGAGCGGCTGGCGGCGAAGCCCGGCGGCAAGACCTATGGCCGGCTGGCAGTGGCAGCGCAGTGGCGCGCGGACGTGCGGCTGCTGTTCGATATCGGGCCGCAGGCTTTCGTGCCGGCACCCAAGGTGACATCCACCATCGTGGAACTGACACCGCGTGCAAAGCCGCTGGCCGAGGCCGAATGGCCGAAGCTGGAACGCGTGACGGCGGCGGCCTTCAACCAGCGTCGCAAGATGCTGCGCGCAGCCCTGAAGAGTCTATGGCCGGATGCGGATACGAAACTGCAACAGGCCGGCATCGATCCGACCCGCCGCGCCGAAACCTTGTCGATCGAAGAATTCTGCGCACTCGCCAGATTGCTCTAACTAGCGGCCTTCGCGTAGTGTCTTGACGAAATCGACCAAGCCGACGCCGCGCGCGCGCTTCAGTCGCTCGGCCCGCAGGATGGCGTAAACCTCGGCGAGACACTGCTCGACATTTTCGTTGATCACGACGTAATCGTATTCTGCCCAGTGACTGATCTCGTCGGCCGCCTTCGACATGCGCTTGGCGACGATCTCTGCGGAATCCTGGGCACGGGTATGCAGGCGCTTCTCCAGGTCGCGGGTCGAGGGCGGCAGGATGAAGATGCTGACCAGATCGTCGCGCGCACGCTGGCGCAGCTGCTGCGTGCCCTGCCAGTCGATGTCGAACAGGATGTCCTGTCCGGCCGACAGCCGCTTTTCCACCTGCTCGCGCGGGGTGCCGTAATAGTAGTCGAACACCTTGGCATGCTCGAGCAGTTCCTGACGGTTCATCATCAGGCCGAAATCTTCCGAACTGATGAAGTGATAATGCGTGCCATCCACCTCGCCCGGCCGGCGCGCGCGTGTCGTCACCGAGATCGACAGGTGCAGGTCGGAATCCATTTCCAGCAGGCGGCGCGAGATCGTGGTCTTGCCCGCACCCGAAGGTGAGGATAACACCAGCATCAGGCCACGGCGGGCGATAGCAGTCGGTTTACTCGACATACGCTTTACTCAACATTTTGGGCCTGCTCGCGCAAACGGTCGATCACCAGCTTCAGGTCGAGGCCAATAGCGGTGAGTCCGGCATCGAAAGCCTTGGAACAGAGCGTGTTGGCCTCGCGGTTGAATTCCTGCATCAGGAAGTCGAGCTTGCGGCCAACACCCTTGGCATCGCCTTTCAGCAATCCTTGCGCGCTGGCGACATGCGCCCGCAGGCGATCCAGTTCCTCGCGCACATCCAGCCGCGTCACCTGCAGTGCCAGTTCCTGCGCCAGGCGCTCTTCCGCCACCGGCGGGTTCTGCGCCAGCAGTTCGGCCAACTGCGTCTGCAGACGCTTGCGCAGACCTTCCGGCCGCACGGCTTCCACCTCGCCGGCGCGCTTGGTCAGCGCAGCGATCTCATTGAACTGCCCGCCCAGCACCTCAGCCAGCTTGGCGCCTTCGGCATTGCGGCTCTGCACCAGCTTGTCGAGCGCCTCGACGAAACTCTGCTTCACTGCAGTTTCCAGCGTCTCGCGTGCGGCTTCGTCGTCGACCATGCCGACCGGCTCGACCACGCCGCGCACGGCCAGCAGGCCGTCCAGCCGCGGTGCGCCGACGCCACGCGCTTCCAGCCTGCCCGCCATCGCAAGCAACTGTTCGAGCAACGCCTCGTTCAGCCGATAACTCGGCGCGGCCTCTGCGCTTTCAGCCAGCTGCAGATTGAGATTGACGTTGCCGCGCACCAGTTTGGCCTGCGCAAGGCTGCGCAATTCAGCCTCGATGCTGTCGAAGCCCGGCGGCAGGCGGAAACGCAGTTCAAGGCCGCGGCCATTGACCGACTTGAGTTCCCAGATCCAGGCCTTGTTGCCGGCGCGTCCGTCGACGCGGGCGAAGCCAGTCATGCTGACAAGCGACACGATTCCCCCGAAAATGCTACGGTGCGCCGCACTATAGTGAAAAACGCTCAGGGGGTCGAGGCTACGTCATGGGACAGACAGAGCTTTCGGGAATCGTCATTACCGGCGCATCCAGCGGAATCGGCCAGGCGCTGGCCGAGCTTTACGCCCGCCCCGGCGTGCTGCTGGCGCTGACCGGGCGCGATGCGACTCGTCTGGCTGCCGTCGCTGAAGCCTGCCGCCAGCGCGGCGCGACCGTGGAAGCGGAGACGGTGCCGGTCACCGACCAGGCTGCCATGCAGATCTTCATCGAAAAGATCGCGGCGAGATCGCGCCTCGACCTGGTGATTGCCAATGCCGGCGTCTCCGGCGGCTTCAAGGACTGGGACGCCTTCGATGCTTATGTCCGCTCGATCACCAGCGTGAATATCGACGGCGTGCTGAACACGGTAAACCCTGCGATCCCGGTCATGGTGCAGCAGCGCAGCGGCCAAATCGCCATCGTCGCCTCGATTGCCGGCTTCCTCGCCATGCCGGGCGCCGTGCCCTATTCCGCCACCAAGCATTTCGCCCGCGCCTATGCCGAGGAACTGCGCGGCCGGCTGGCGCGCGAGGGCGTACGTGTCTCGGCGATCTGCCCAGGCTTCGTGACCACGCGCATGACTGCACGCAACAGATTCCCGATGCCCTTCCTGATGGACGAACAACGCGCCGCGCGCATCATTGCGGATGGACTGGTCAGGGATAAGGGCCGTATCGCCTTCCCCTGGCCGATGCTGGCGATGGTGCGGCTGCTCGGCCTGCTGCCCTATCCGCTGCTCGACTGGATCCTGCGCCGCAGCCCGGCCAAGAGCTGAAGCCGCAGCTAGCGCCGCTGCGTCGCGCGATAGGCCGCCACATTCTTCAGATGCTCGTCGTAAGTGCGGGCAAAGACGTGCCCGCCCTTACCGTCGGCGACGAAATACAGGAAGTCGTGGCTTTCCGGCTGCAGCACCGCGGCAATGCTGGCGCGGCCGGGATGATTGATCGGCGTCGGCGGCAGGCCATCGATGGTGTAGGTATTCCACGCGCTCGGCCGCGACAGGTCGCTCAAGGTCAGCGGCCGTTCCAGTACGCGCGCGCCGCCGGTGATGCCATAGGCCACCGTCGGATCGGCCTGCAGCTTCATGTTGCGCTTCAGGCGATTGAGATAGACGCCAGCCACACGCGGACGCTCGGCCGGCACCGGCGTTTCAGCTTCCACGATGGAGGCCAGAATGACCGCCTGCTCCTGCGTGGCGATCGGCAGATTGCCGGCGCGTTTCGGCCATAGTTCGGCCAGCAGGTCTTCGCGCGCCTTGTGCATGCGCCCCACCATTTCGCCGCGGCTGTCGCCATAGACATAATGATAGGTCTCGGGCAGCAGGCTGCCTTCCGGTACCCGCACCGAGGGCCAGTTGCCGGTCATCACCTCAGCTGCTTCCACCAGCTTGCGGATCGTTACGGTCAATTCGCCCTCCGGCACGGTGACGCGCCGGATCAGCACCTTGCCGACGGCCAGCTTTTCCATCACCTGGCGCGGCGTCTCATGCGCTCCGAACTGGTATTCACCGGCCTTCAGCTTGCCGATCAGATCGTTTTCCCACACCGCCATATCGAACAGCCGGGCGTTGCTGATCACATGCGTTTCGGCCAGCTTCTGGGCGATGCCGTGCGTGCCGGTGCCGCGCGGGATCAGCAGCACGGTCTCCTGCTCCAGCGGACCGGCATGATCGATCCAGCTCTCGAACCATTCGTAGAGGCCGGTAAAGCTGATGAGCAGCGCCAGCGCGATGACCGGCAGCTTACTCAAAAGTTTTTTCATCGGGGACGTTAGGCGTCGTACCGCTTCAGCACGAGCGACGCATTGGTGCCGCCGAACCCGAAGGAATTCGACAGCGCCGCGCGGACATCGCGCTGCTTGGCCTTGTGCGGCACCAGGTCAAGACCGACAGCGACATCGCTGGGGTCATCCAGATTCAGCGTCGGCGGGCAGATGCCGGTCTTGATCGCCAACGTGGAGAAGATCGCTTCCACCGCACCGGCAGCACCGAGCAGGTGACCGATGGCCGACTTGGTCGACGACATCGACAGGTTGCCCATCGCATTGCCGAACAGGCGCTTCACGGCGCCGAGTTCGATCTCGTCGCCCAGCGGCGTCGAGGTGCCGTGCGCGTTGATGTAATCAATATCGCTCGGCTGCATGCCGGCACGCTTCAGCGCCATCTGCATGCAGCGGAACGCACCGTCGCCGCTCTCATGCGGTGCAGTGATGTGGTAGGCATCGCCCGACAGGCCATAGCCGACCACTTCGGCATAGATCTTGGCGCCGCGCGCCTTGGCATGCTCGAGTTCCTCGAGCACGACAACGCCGGCACCCTCGCCCATCACAAAGCCATCGCGGCCCTTGTCCCAGGGGCGCGAGCCCTTGGTCGGATTGTCGTTGAAGCCGGTGGAGAGTGCACGCGAGGCGCAGAAGCCGGCCACGCCGAGCGGGCCGATAGTGGCTTCGGCACCGCCGGCCACCATCACATCGGCATCATCGAGCATAATCAGCCGGGCTGCATCGCCGATGGCATGCGCGCCGGTCGAACAGGCCGTCACCACTGCGTGGTTCGGCCCCTTGAAGCCATATTCGATCGAGACATGGCCAGATACCAGGTTGATCAGGCGGCCCGGCACAAAGAACGGGCTGATGCGGCGGGGGCCTTTTTCCTTGAGCAGGAGCGCCGCTTCCTCGATGCCGTTGAGGCCGCCGATGCCGGAACCGATCAGCACGCCAGTACGGCAGCGCTGCTCTTCATCGGCCGGCACCCAACCGGAATCCTTCACCGCCTGCTTGGCTGCTGCCAGCCCGAAAACGATGAAATCGTCGACGCGCTTGCGGTCCTTCGCCTCCATCCATTCGTCGGGATCGAAGGCATCGGCACGATCAGGGAAGTCCGCCTTGAGCGGAACCTGACCGGCGATCTTCGCGGACATCTCGGAAGCATCGAAACGGGTGATCGGGCCGAGGCCGGATTCACCGTTGATCAGACGCTGCCAAGTTGCCTCTACGCCGCAGGCGAGTGGCGTGACCAGGCCGAGGCCGGTGACGACGACACGACGCATAGCGGTACCTTTCGTGACCAAACGGAAAAAGCTGGGATCGCGAGCGGCGTCAGCCGATTACGACGCCGAACGCTCCTTGATGAAGTCGATCGCGTCCTTGACGGTCAGGATCTTCTCGGCCGCATCGTCCGGGATTTCGACGCCGAACTCTTCTTCGAACGCCATCACCAGTTCGACCGTATCCAGGCTGTCCGCGCCCAGGTCATCGATGAAGCTTGCAGCTTCGGTGACCTTCTCTTCTTCGACGCCGAGATGCTCGACGACAATCTTCTTAACGCGCTCAGCAATGTCGCTCATTTCATAAATCCCTGTGGTTGTGACTGCCTGCGCCAGCCGTTAAAGCGGCGACCGGCAGGTGGGGCTCCTGTAGCATAGAAACCCCACGCTTCCAAGCCGTTCCAGACCATCCGGAACGGCTGATTCGGTGCCAGATTTCCTTAGGAAATCATGGCCATACCGCCGTTAACATGCAAGGTCTGTCCGGTCACGTAGGCCGCTTCCTCCGAGGCGAGATAAAGCACGGCCGCAGCGATTTCCGAGCTCTGGCCGAGTCGACCGGCCGGAATCTTCTGCGAAATCATTTCCTTCTGCTGATCGGTCAGCACATCGGTCATGGCGGTCTGGATGAAGCCGGGGGCGACGCAATTGGCGGTGATGTTGCGCGAGGCCACTTCCTGGGCCAGCGACTTGGTCATGCCGGTCAGGCCGGCCTTGGCGGCGGCATAGTTGAGCTGGCCCGGATTGCCGGTCGCGCCCACCACGGAGGTGATGGAAATGATGCGGCCCCAGCGACGCTTCATCATGCCCCTCAGCGAAGCGCGGGCGAGCCGGAAAGCGGCGCTGAGGTTGACGTCCAGCACGGTCTGCCAGTCCTCATCCTTCATGCGCATGGCGAGCCCGTCGCGGGTGATGCCGGCATTGTTGACGAGGATGTCCACCTGGCCCATGGCGGCCTCGGCCTTGCCGATCAGGCCGTTCACGGCTTCGGCGTCGGCCAGGTTGCAGGGCACGACATGCGCGCGGCTGCCCAGCTTGCCAGCCAGTTCCTGCAGCACGGCTTCGCGGGTGCCCGACAGCGCCACGGTGGCGCCCTGCTTGTGCAGGGCTTCGGCGACGGCACCGCCGATACCGCCGGTGGCGCCGGTGACGAGAGCGAATTTGCCGGTCAGGTCGAACATGTGCGTTTTCCTATCTCAGAGACCCAAGTTTCAGAGAGACCAGGCCCAGGCTTCCAGCTCGGCCGGCGTGTTGATGCTGAGCGGTTCGATTTCCTTGTCGATGCGCTTGACCAGGCCGGCCAGCACCTTGCCCGAGCCAAGCTCGACCACCTGCGCCACACCCTGACTTTTCAACCACTGCACGCCTTCGCGCCAGCGCACCAGACCAGTCACCTGCTGCACCAACAGCTTCTTGATGTCATCGGGGTTGGACTCGCCCCTAGCCGTAACATTGGAAACCACCGGCAGTTTCGGCGCAGTCATCGCCACATTCGCCAGCGCCTCGGCCATCGCGTCGGCCGCCGGCTGCATCATCGCGCAATGGAACGGCGCGCTGACCGGCAGCAGCATACCGCGCTTCACGCCCTTGGTCTTGGAAACCTCGATGGCACGCTCGACAGCCGACTTCTGACCCGAGATCACCACCTGGCCGCCGCCATTGTCGTTGGCGCAGCCCAGAATTTCACCCTGCGCGGCCTCGGCCACCACCTGTTGCGCCAGCTCAAGTTCGGCGCCCAGCAAAGCAGCCATCGCGCCGGTACCCACCGGCACGGCCTTCTGCATCGACTGGCCGCGCAGCTTCAGCAGGCGCGCGGTGTCGCCCACGCTGAGCGCGCCCATGGCGCAGAGCGCGGAATATTCACCCAGCGAATGACCGGCGGCATATGCGCCCTTGGCGGCGAGATCGACGCCGAACTCTTTCTCGGCCACACGCACCACCGCCATGCTGGCGGCCATCAGTGCGGGCTGAGCATTCTCGGTCAGCGTAAGATCGGCTTCCGGCCCTTCGAACATCAGCTTGGACAGCTTCTCCGACAACGCGTCGTCCACTTCCTCGAATAGCTGGCGGGCCGTGGCGAAAGCCTCGGCAAGATCCTTGCCCATGCCGACGGCCTGGCTGCCCTGGCCGGGGAACAAGAACGCACGGCTCATGATGGAAGACTCCTGCTGGTGGGACCGTAGAGAGGAATAACGCCGAAACAGCGGCGAAAAGCCGCGCAAGTCATAAGGCCCGGCCCAATGGTGTCAAGCGTCGGCGTCAGGCCGACCACGCCAGCGCCCGATCATAAGCCATTGAAATGTCTTGACTTGACGGTCGATGCCAGCGGGCGGCGACATACTGGTCTGGGCGCAGAAGATAGGCGCTGCCCGGCACGGCACCGTAGCGCTGGGCGGCCACACCGTCGGCCGGCAGCCGACGGAGGGCGATACGCTCCGGTAGCGCCGGGGGCAGATCTGCCCCAAGGCCGGACTCTGGGCCGAAAGCCAGCAATGTGAAACCGTCGCTGCACTGGCCGAGCAGCCAGACTCCCCCGCCCAGAGGCGCGTCGATGGCCGGCGCGCCCGGCGGCGGCCCAGCCTCGAAGGTATCGCGATCCGGGGTCGACAGTGGCGTGTCGCGGTAGCTGCTCGGCAATGAAAGCCGGCCCGAATTCACCAGCCGGCGCGCAAAAGGATACTCGGCAGCGAGATCGAGCACGGCATCGCGCAGCGCCTTTGCCGTCGTGCCCTTGGGCGAGATGAAATCGGTGCTGCGCGTGGAATTCAGGATGTTTTCATCCGCCGCCGCGCTGCGTTCGCTGTCGTAGGTATCGAGCAGCGCATCGGGCGCTTCGTCGCGCAGCACATGCGCCAGCTTCCAGGCGAGGTTGTCGGCATCCTGCACGCCGGAATTGGCGCCGCGCGCGCCAAACGGCGAGACCTGATGCGCAGAGTCGCCAATGAAGATCACGCGGCCGTGGCGGAAGCGTTCCAGTCGACGGCACTGGAAAGTATAGATACTGACCCATTCCAGTTCGAACTTCGTGTCCTTGCCCAGCATTGCCTGCAGGCGCGGAATCACGTGTTCCGGTTGGCGTTCGGCCTCCGGATCGGCCTGCCAGCCGAGTTGAAGATCGATACGCCAGACATCGTCTGGCTGGCTGTGCAGCAGCGCCGAACCGCCGCTATGAAACGGCGGGTCGAACCAGAACCAGCGTTCGACCGGGAAGTCAGCTTTCATCTTCACATCGGCAATGAGAAAGCGGTCTTCGAAGACCTGTCCCTTGAAATCCAGGCCGAGCTTGCGACGGATGGTGGAGCGCGCACCGTCAGCCGCCAGCACATGATCAGCCAGCAAGGTGTAGTCGCCATCCGGTGTCGTCACCGTGAGGCGGACATTGTCGTTGCCGGGAATGACATCGCTGACGCGATGCTTCCAGCGCAGTTCGATCAGCGGCTGCTGGCGCGCCGCTTCGACCAGATAAAGCTCGGCATAATATTGCTGCAGATTGATGAAGGCGGGGAACTGGTGACCGCTGTCGGGCAGCAGGTCGAAGCTGTAGCGCTGGTGATCGCCGTGAAACACCTTGCCGAGTCGCCAGGTGACGCCCTTGGCCAGCATGCGCCCGCCCACCCCCAGCCGGTCCCAGATCTCCAGCGTACGTTTGGCGTAGCAGATCGCCCGGCTTCCCACACTGACGCTGTCTTCCTCGTCCAGCAGGATACAGCCGATGCCCTGACGGGCCAGATCCAGCGCCATGGTCAGGCCGACCGGACCGCCGCCGACGATGGCGACACGGCAGGTTTCGGTGCCGCCGGGTCCGGTTCGGAGCGGCGCATAGCCAAAGGACGGCGCGGCAAAACCCGTCATATACCCTCCCCGCAGGCCCTATTTCGTTTCATTTGAAACCAATTTAGCGGCAAAGCCGGAGGCATTACAGTTTTTTAACCCCAAATTCAGCCCCGTTAACCAAGCTCTGCTCTTGTCTGTCCGGTCCGTTTCGCTAAACTGGCCGCAGGAAGAATTCCTGGAGCAGTATTCCATCATGGAAGTTTCTGGCGTTAAACAGCAGATGGCATTCGCGGGGCTTCGCTCCGCACAGTCTGCGCAGCTGAATGTACTGCAGGCTGTCAGTGCTGGCCTGGAGAACGTGAAGGCGATCCAGTCGGTCGCCTCGGCGCCGGTCCCGCCGGGCAGCGGCAAGCTGCTCGACATCAAGGTCTGAACACACACCACCGCAGATACGAAAAAACCGGCCACTGGCCGGTTTTTTGTTGCCCGGCCGCCGTTTCGCGGGCCGGACTGAATCCTTGGGATTACTTCCTAGTGTCGAAGGCGCCCGAACGGATGGTATCGGGCAGCTTTTCCAAGCCATGCGCGGTGACGGCCTTGCCGAACAGGGAGGTCAGTTCCGCCAGCGCCATGCTCATCGCGATTGCGGCGACAATTTCACGGCTCACGCCGCCATTGACGAGAGCTTCCCAGGTCGCGACGAAGGACTCGCGCGTAACCTTGCTCTGCTCTTCTTCGTTCATCGCCATGGGTATCCCCCTTGTTCTGCGAATCGGTCGTTTCGAACCACCGTCTTGGTCGCATATTAAGGTTTATCGAAGGTAAATACGTCCGGCCGGTGGCGAAGACCGGCCCGAATACTAGCACGAATTACGCCCCGGCTAGCCCGAAACCGCGGTCGGACTTACCGCAGGCCGTCCATGATATTGCGGTTGATGTCGATCAGCGGGCCGAGATCGGTCGCCTGGCCCAGGCTGATCCGATCCGTATGCTTATTGACGAAGAGGCAGATGTTGATGAGCGAGACCTTGGTCTCCTTCGGCAACAGGTTGGCCTCGTCCAGCACTTCCGGCATCAGGTGATTCCAGACGTCGCGGTTCCAGCCGATCGCCGAAGCGATCTTGGCGACGTCAGCCGGATTCTTGCTCTGCATCAACGAGCGGACGTCCATCAGCGCGCGCGTCACCGAAGAGAACAGCCGGTATTCCAGCTGCCTCGGCGATTCAAGGGCGTTCTGCGCTGTCAGATACGGGTTTCTTCCCGACATCGATCAATCTCCTCTCCACCTCGATCAGCCGGCGGGCAAGCTTCAGGAGCTTGAAGTAGTCCTTCTGAGCCAGAGCCGCGCCAATGTTGCCGATCAGGGCATGTGTACTCGGTGCAGCCTTAACGAACTCCATACAGGCATCTTTAGCCTTTGCGTAGTATTCGTCGTACTGCTCGTCCCAAAGATATGCCAACTGGCAGTAGAAGTAGATTCTCTTGGCACCGGTATCGACATCTTCCGGCTTCATTATGTGCTTTTCACGCAGAAATGATGCTTTATTTTCGATAACGATGCTGGCCGATTTGGAAAGGCTGAGCACCGCACGATTTAGTATGAATTTCTCACCTGCCTTGAGCGTAATGATGAGCGGCACAGCATCTGGAGGGGTTGTAACGTCCCCTCCCTCCATATCAGGTTGACACCCGAAAAGGGCTATCCCGCTTCCGCCGCCCCGTCAAGAAACCCTGCGGAAATGGCCTAAAAGAAAGCAGAAAGTGCCGGCCCGGCGTATACCGCTTATTAACCGAGCCGCCAGCTTCGCCGCTGACGCGGTCGCGCAGACGTGATCGTACCCCTCCGCCAGGCAGACTCCCGTCGGCTCCCTTTCGGTATCTCGTCCATCAACTGCACGTCATTGATCCGCTATAGTGTCCGGCATGACCGTCCGTAACCTCGACAAACTCTTCGCGCCGAAGTCGGTCGCCGTGATCGGCGCCTCGGGCCAGCCGGCCCGCGTCGGCAACGTCGTACTCGCCAACCTGATCCGCGGCGGCTTCGCCGGACCGGTCTGGCCGGTCAATCCGAAATACCGCACGCTGGAGGGCCTGCCCTGCTACGCGGACGTGCGCGCCCTGCCCGGCACTCCCGACCTTGCCGTCATCGTCGTGCCGCCGGCGGCTGTGCCGGGGCAGATCGCCGCGCTGGGCGAAATCGGCTGCCGCGCCGCCGTGGTGCTGACCGCAGGCCTGTCGACGCAGATGGCACCGGACGGCCGTACCCTGCAGCAAGCCATGCTGGATGCCGCCAAGCCCCATCTGCTGCGCATCCTCGGCCCCAATGGCATCGGCACGATGATTCCCGGCCTGAAGCTGAATGCCAGCTTCGCCCACACCGAAGCGCAGCCCGGCCAGCTGGCCTTCGTCAGCCAGTCGGGTGCGCTCTGCACTATCGTGCTCGACTGGGCCAGGCAGCATGGCATCGGCTTCAGCCATTTCCTCTCGGTCGGCGATTCTGCCGACGTCGATTTCGGCGACATCATCGACTATCTCGCTTCCGATCCGCAGACGCGCGCAATCCTGCTCTACATCGAGTCCGTCAAGAATGCGCGCAAGTTCATGTCGGCGGCGCGCGCGGCGGCGCGCAACAAACCAATCGTGGCGGTGAAATCCGGCCGCAATGCCCGCGCCGCCCAGGCCGCCGCCTCGCATACCGGCGCACTGGCCGGCGGCGACGATGTCTATACCGCAGCGCTCAGCCGCGCCGGCATCCTGCGTGTCGATGGCGTCGAGGAACTGTTCGATACCGTTGAGACGCTGGCGCGCAGCCGCCGCCTGCCCGGCGAGCGGCTGGCCATCATCACCAACGGCGGCGGACCCGGCGTGATGGCGGTGGACGAACTGATCGAACGCGGCGGCATGCTTGCCGATCTGCAGTCAGAAACGCTGGCGGCACTGGATAAGGTGCTGCCGCCGACCTGGTCGCATGGCAATCCGGTCGACATCATCGGCGACGCGCCGAGCCAGCGTTACACCGATGCGCTGAAGATCGTGCTGGCCGATACGAATGTGGATGCCGTGCTGGTGATGCATGCGCCGACCGCCATCGTGCCATCGCTGGAACCGGCGCAGGCGGTGATTGCGGCGGCGCGCAACTCACCGAAAAATGTTCTGACCTGCTGGTCGGGTGGCGAAGCCGTACAAGCGGCACGGCGCGCCTTTGCCGAAGCCGGGCTGGTCTCTTACGAGACCCCCGATGCAGCAGCGCGCGCCTTCATGCATATGGTGAACTATCGCCGCAATACGAAGAACCTGATGGAAATTCCGGCTGAGCTGCCGGAGGATTTCGCACCCGACCATGCATCCGTGCGCGCAGTGATCGGCACCGCGCTGGCCGAAGGCCGCAGCATGCTGAACGAGATCGAAGGCAAGCGGATTCTCGCTGCCTATGGCATTCCGGCGGTGGCGACCGAGGCCGCTGCCGATCCGGCCTCTGCGGCAGTGGCGGCACATCGCATCAGCTATCCGGTGGCGCTCAAGATCCTGTCGCCCGATATCACGCATAAATCCGATGTCGGCGGCGTGGCTCTGAATTTGAGCAGCGAGGCCGAGCTGGTCACCGCCGCCGAGGCCATGCTGACCCGCGTGCGCGAACGCCGACCCGACGCACGCATCGACGGCTTTGCCATTCAGGCAATGATTCGCCGGCCGCGCGCACATGAGTTGATCGTCGGTGCGCTGACCGATCCGATCTTCGGTCCCGCCATCATGTTCGGCCAGGGTGGCGTCGGCGTCGAGGTGATCGGCGACCGCGCCGTGGCCCTGCCGCCACTGAACATGCATCTGGCGCTCGACCTGATCGACCGCACCAAGGTGAGCCGCCTGATGGCCGGCTATCGCGACTTCCCGCCGGTCGACCGCAATGCGCTGGCCGCCTTGCTGATCCGCGTGGCGCAGATGATTTCCGACCATGCCGAGATCGCCGAATGCGACATAAACCCGCTCTATGCCGACGATCAGGGCATGCTGGCCCTGGATGCCCGCATGGTGATCCGGCCAAGCGCCGTGGTGGGCCATGACCGGCTGGCGATCCGCCCCTATCCGAGCGGACTGGAAGAAAACTTCACCCTCCGCAGCGGCGAGACCGTGCTGCTGCGTCCGGTGCGGCCGGAAGACGAGCCGGCGCATGAGGATTTCGTACACAGGGTTTCGGCCGAGGATTTCCGCCTGCGCTTCTTCTCGCCGCTGCGCCAGTTGCCGCATACCGAGATGGCGCGTTTTACCCAGATCGACTACGAACGCGAGATGGCCTTCATCGCAACGCGCTCGGTCGACGATCGCAGCGAGACCCAGCATTCAGAAACATTGGGCGTGGTGCGGGCCATTACCGATCCCGACAACCTGCGCGCCGAATTCGCCGTGCTGGTGCGCACCGACATGAAGGGCCAGGGCCTGGGCGAGGCTCTGATGCGGAAAATCATCGCCTATTGCCGGCAGCGCGGCACGCGCGAGATCGTCGGCGACATCCTGCGCGAGAACCAGGCCATGCGCGCCCTGGCCTCCGAACTCGGCTTCCATCCGGTTGGTGCCGCAGGGTCCGACGTATTGGAAGTGCGGCTGCCTCTGCAGGGCTGAAAACACGCGGAATCACGGCTTTTCCCCAGCTTTCCGTAGGGTTGCCCCTGCCCTGTCGGCCCACTATCTTAAGTCATCAGCCGGGCGGTGGGCCCGAAGCAGCAGTGCCTCATGATCGATCCTTTCGGCCGTTCGATTTCCTACCTTCGCGTATCGGTCACCGACCGCTGCGACTTCCGTTGTGTCTACTGCATGGCGGAAGACATGACTTTCCTGCCCAAAGCCGATCTGCTCAGTCTGGAAGAACTCGACCGACTCTGCTCGGCTTTCGTTCGCATGGGCGTCCGCAAGCTGCGCCTGACCGGCGGCGAGCCGCTGGTGCGGCGCGGCATCATGACGCTGATCGACAGCCTGGGCCGCCACCTGAAGACCGGCGCGCTGGACGAACTGACGCTGACCACCAATGGCAGCCAGCTGGAGAAATACGCCGACGGTCTTGCTGCCGCCGGTGTGAAGCGCATCAACGTCTCTCTCGACACGCTGGATGCAGAAAAATTCACCGAGCTGACCCGCTGGGGCAAGCTCGACAAAGTGATGGCCGGATTGCAGGCAGCAAAACAAGCCGGCCTGCAGGTCAAGATCAATGCCGTCGCGCTGCGCGGCGTCAACGACATGGAATTCAACGACCTGATCGCCTGGTGCGGCGCCGAAGGCTTCGACCTCGTCTTCATCGAAGTGATGCCGATGGGCGAGATCGGCGAAGAGGCCCGCATAGACCAGTATATGCCGTTGTCGATGGCGCGCGCCCAGATCCAGCGTAAATGGACACTGGAAGAGACCGATTACAAGACCGGCGGGCCGGCGCGCTATTACACCGTCGCCGAAACCGGGCGACGCCTCGGTTTCATCACGCCGCTGACGCATAACTTCTGCGAAAGCTGCAATCGCGTGCGATTGACCTGCACCGGCACGCTGTATATGTGCCTGGGCCAGAATGATGCCGCCGATCTGCGCGGCCCCCTGCGCGCATCACAGAGCGATGATCTGCTGGAAGACGCGATCCGCGCCGCCATTGCGCGCAAGCCCAAGGGCCACGACTTCATCATCGACCGCCGTCACGCTCCCACCGCGGTGCCGCGGCATATGAGCGTGACGGGCGGTTGACGCTTAGTCTTTGCTCACGCCGTTGGCCAGCGTGTACTGGTCGGCGCGTGCCTTGTAGCTGAAGCCCTTGCGCAGGCCCCAGCTGGTCACTTCCGTATGCAACGGAATCAGCGCCTGGTCATCCAGCGCCATCTTCGAGCTCTGCTGCAACAACGCCTCGCGCTTGGCATTGTCCACCGTCGTGATCGCCTGTTCGATGATGGCATCGAGCTTCGGATTGGAATAGCGCGTCTTGTTGGCGGCGCCGAACCCCTTGTCGCGATTCATCGTGGCCACGATGGAGCGTAGCGGGTTCGACATCTCGCCGGTGCCAGCTGCCCAACCGACCAGGCCAGCGGAATACTTATACTGGTCGCGGTTCTTGAAGAAGACCGTAGCATTCACCGCTTCCACCTTGGTCTTCACGCCGATGCGCGTCCATTGCGACGCCACTGCCTGCGCCACTTCGGCATCGTTGATGTAGCGGTTGTTGGGTGAGCCCAGCGTGATCGAGAAGCCGTTCGGATAGCCGGCATCGGCCAGCAGCTTCTTTGCCGCATCCGGATTATAGGTCTCGGGCTTGGCGTCCTTGCGGGTGCCGAACATCGGGCTGGGCAGGAAATCGCCGGCGGGCGTGCCCAGGCCTTCCATGATGCGGCTGGTAATCGCGTCGCGATTGATCGCCATGGAGAGCGCCTTGCGCACGCGCACATCCTTCAGGGGATTCTTGCCATCTGCATCCGGAATACCGGCGGTCGGCTCGCTCTGGTCGAGCGAGATGTAGATCAGCCGGTTCGAGACCGTGTCGCTGATCTTCACATTCGGATTGTCGCGCAGCTTCTTCATATCGGCTGGCGGCGGATTCTCGATCATGTCGACATCGCCGGCCAGCAATGCAGCGACGCGGGCCGCATCATTTGACATCGGGCGGTAGATGACCTGCTGCCACTTCGGCTTGCCGCCCCAGTAATCCGGGTTCGCCACCAGCACCAGCCGATTGCCACGCGTCCATTCCGCGAATTTATACGGACCCGTGCCGACCAGACCCTGGCCATGATTCAGTGCCTCCGTGGTCATGCCCTCGGCGACATCGGCCTTGGCAGCCTTCGCCGACATGATCGCCACGCGGCTGAGATCGTTGGGCAGCAGCGGCGTCGGCACCTTGGTGATGAAGTGCACGGTGAAGTCGTCGATCGCCTTTACTTCGCTGGCGGTGCGGGTGAACAGCGTGAAGGGTGATGGGCTGTTCGGCACCTTGGCCGGACGCGCCATCGAGAAGACGACGTCGGCGGCGGTGAACGGCGAGCCGTCGTGGAATTTCACACCGCGGCGCAGCTTGAACTCCCAGGTCGTCTCGTTGATCGCCCGCCAGCTCTCGGCCAGGCTGGGCGTCAGCTGCTGCGTCTCGTCCTGCTGAATCAGCGTGTTGAAGATCGTATAAGCGATCTGGTTGTTGACCGTCAGGTTGAAGTAATGCGGGTCGAGCGAATTCAGGTCCGTCGAAAGCCCGATCCGCAGTTCCTGCGCCTGCACGCCAGTAGCCACGCCAGCTGCCAGAATCGCCGCCGCCGTCAGCTGTCGCCAATCCAGACTCATCATCACACCCTCTGCTTGATTATTTCAGTGCAATCCGATGCGCAAAGTTCTGCCCATCGGAAATGGTCAGTTCGTCGAAACCCAGCATGCGCGCCAGATCGAGGAAGGTAAACATGTCCTGTACATTATTTTCACGGAAGATCGGGCTGGTGCGCGCGATGCTGGTCATCTGCGCCAGCACGGCGCGCGCCTGGTAGATGCCGCGGAAGCCGTTGCTGCCGATGCCAACGATGATCAGCCGTTCGAACTGCTCGCCTTTGGCAAACATCACGAAGCTGGGCGGATAGGGCCGCTGATTTTGCTGGTAGGCCAATCCGGTGATGAAATTGAGCCGCAGATCGCTGCTCGCCTCGGGCATCACCACGGCACGCGCCTTGTAGACCTCGCGCGAGGTGATCGGCGGATAGTAGTAGCCGGCATGGCGGTCGTTCTCGGCCGCCGCCCCAAACGACCACATGGTGGCCGGCAGCAGCAGGATCGCAAACCCTGCCGCCAGCATGATGCGCCGTATCGCGTTTCGATTTGCCATTCTCTCCCCCAGTTCCCCGTCCCCGACGTGCAGTCCGGGGCTTCCGCCCCCCGTGTCACTGGTTATACTGGCCGGGATTTTACCCCCCTCCAGGCCGGGCACGTATTCGAATGACGCATGTTAGCAAGATCGCCTTTGTCGCGGCCAGAGGCGATACCGCCGAGGCGGCGCGCGAACGGCTGGCCTCCCGCTACGGCGACTGTCCGGCCAAGAAAGCCGAGGTGATCGTGGCACTGGGCGGCGATGGCTTCATGCTGCAGACCCTGCACCAGCATATGATGGCCGACATCCCGATCTATGGGATGAACCAGGGCACCGTCGGCTTCCTGATGAACGAATACAGCGAAGACGGCCTGCCCGAACGGCTGGCGGATGCGCAGTCGGCCCGGCTGCACCCGTTGCGCATGCGCGCCGTCAGCGTGACAGGCACCAGCCATGAGGCGCTGGCGATCAACGAGGTGGCGCTGCTGCGCCAGACCCGCCAGAGCGCCAAGCTGCGTATCTCGATCGACGGCACCGTGCGAGTGCCCGAACTGGTCTGCGACGGCGCCATGGTGGCGACGCCGGCGGGCTCCACCGCCTACAACCTCTCCGCCCATGGCCCGGTTCTGCCACTCTCAGCCGGCGTGCTGGCGCTGACACCGATCAGCGCCTTCCGCCCGCGACGCTGGCGCGGCGCCCTGCTCGGCCGCTCGGCCACGGTGAAGATCGAGGTGCTGGAAACCGACAAACGCCCGGTTTCGGCTACGGCGGATTTCGACGAAGTGCGCAAGGTAGCCAGCGTGGAGATCGCCGAGGCGCCGGAGATCAGCCTGCGTCTGCTGTTCGATGCCGGCCATGGCCTCGAAGAGCGCATTCTGAACGAACAGTTCCTCACTTAAAGGCCGCCGGAAAAGAAAACGCCGCGGCATTGCTGCCGCGGCGTTTCTGTCTACGATGTGACCGCGATCAGTTGCGCGTCACGCCATTGGCAAAGGTGTACTGATCGGCGCGCGCCTTGTAGCTCAGGCCCTTGCGGGTGGCCCAGGGCGTCACTTCGATATGGATCGGGATCAGCGCCTGATCGTCGAGTGCCATTTTCGAGGCCTGCTGCAGCAGGGCCTCGCGCTTGGTATCGTCCACGGTCTTCAGCGCTTCTTCCAGCACCGCATCCATCTTCGGATTGGAATAGCGGCCCTTGTTGGTGGTGCCCATGCCCTTGTCCTTGTTGGGCGTGGCGACCAGCGCACGCAACGGATCCGACATCTCGCCGGTGCCGGCACCCCAGCCCGCGAGATAAGCTGAATAGGCATGGGAGTCGCGGTTCTTGAAGAATACGGTCTTGGTCACGGCTTCAACCTTGGTCTTCACCCCGATGCGGGTCCATTGCGAGGCCACCGCCTGCGAGATTTCCGCGTCGTTGATATAGCGGTCGTTCGGCGTACCGAGCGTGATCGAGAAGCCGTTCGGATACCCGGCTTCCGCCAGCAGCTTCTTTGCCTGATCCGGGTCGTACTTGTCCGGCTTGGCATCCTTGCGGGTACCGAACATGGGATAAGGCAGGAAGTCGCCAGTCGGCTGGCCGAGGCCTTCCATGACGCGATCGGCGATCGCCTGCCGGTTGATGGCCATCGACAGCGCCTTGCGCACGCGCACATCCTTCAGCGGGTTCTTGCCGTTCGCGTCCGGGATGCCGACGGTGGTCGGATCCGAGAAGCTGTCGAGATGGATGTAGATCAGGCGGTTCGAAACGGCCTGGCTGATCTTCACATTCGGATTGGCGCGCAGCTTCTTGAGATCGGCCGGCGGCGGATTCTCGACCATGTCGACATCGCCCGACAGCAAGGCGGCAACGCGCGCGGCATCGTTCGACATCGGACGGTAAGTCACCTTCTCCCAGTTCGGCTTGCCGCCCCAGTAGGTTTTGTTGGCTTCGACCACCAGCCGGTTGCCGCGCACCCATTCGACATACTTGTACGGACCGGTGCCAACCAGGCCCTCGCCCTTCGACAGGGCCTCGGTGGTCATGCCTTCGGCGACGCCGCTCTTGGCGGCCTCGGCCGACATGATGGCGACACGGCTGAGATCGGTCGGCAGCAGCGGATACGGCGCCTTGGTGACGAAATGAATCGTGTAATCGTCCACCACCTTCATTTCGGCGATCGAGCGCGTGAAGATGATCATCGACGACGGACTGTTCGGCACCTTGGCCGGGCGGTTGATCGAGAACACCACGTCGGCGGCATTAAACGGCGTACCGTCATGGAATTTCACGCCCTTGCGCAGCTTGAATTCCCAGGTGGTTTCGTTGATCGGCTTCCAGCTCTCGGCCAGACCCGGCACCAGCTTCTGGTTCTCATCCTGCAGGATCAGCGTGTCGAAGATCGTATAGGCGATCTGATTGTTCGGACCGAGATTGTGGTAATGCGGATCGAGCGCGCTCGGCTCGGCCGACAGTCCGATCTTGAGCTCCTGCGCCAGTACCGGACCCGCCATCAGGCCGGCCGACAGCGCGACAGCCGCGGTCAGCGTTTTCCATCGCATCATCATCATCAGATTCGTCTCCCCTCAATGGGCGCCTCGTTGCGCCAGACTGGGAGGCAGCTTGCCGATTCAGGCGAAGCGAGACAAGGGTCGGCTAAATGACGAGTGCGATTGCGAACAGGATCAGGATCAGGCCCGCAATGCGGTTGATCCCGCGGCGCATTTCTGCACCCACGCGATGCCGCAGCGCGGCGATTCCGCCACTCAGCAGTGCCCACCACAGCAGCGAACCGATGAAAACTCCGGCAACCGCACTGGTCGCCGCGGCGAGGCTGGGATCGGCCGCGAGACCCAGGCCGGCGAACAGTGCCGCGAAAGAAAGAATTGTCGCCGGGTTGCTCATGGTCAGCGCAAAGGTGACGGCGAACAGCCGCAGCGGACTTCCCTGGCCGAATTGCTCTTGATTGGGCGCATTCGCAGCATCTTCCGTCGCCTGTGCCGACGAAAAAGTGCGCCAGCCGAGCCAGGCGATGAACAGCGCTCCGCCCCATTGCAGAATCTGCTGAACCGGCACCGGACCGGCCGTGCCGAGATTTCCGCCGAGCAGCACGGCGAAACCGGCAGCAGCCAGCGCGGCATAAAGCGCATCGGCGACTGCCGTACCGATTCCGCCGCTGAATCCGGTCCAGAATCCGCCAGCGAGGCTGCGCTGGATACACAGCACGCCGATCGGCCCCACGGGTGCTGCCACGGCAAGCCCGAGCAGGATGCCGCGCAGGAACAGATCCGCCTCCGGTATCATGTTGGCTGCGACAGATGCACCGGCACCGCGGCGGTTTCCTTGGCGGTCGACATCACGATGATGCTCTGGCTGCGCGGGATGCCCGGCAGCGCCTTGATCTTGCGCGCCACCAGTTCCTCCAGCGCCAGCAGGCTCGCCGTCCGCACCTTCAGCAGATACGACCAGTCGCTGGCGACATGGTGGCATTCCTGGATCGCCGGCTCGTCGCGCACCAGCGCATGGAAGGCCGCCTCGTGTTCCGGCCGCTCGATCAGTACATAGACGAAGGCGAGCACGCCGTTGCCGGCCGCCAGCGGGTCGATCCGCGCCGTCCAGCCGGCAATCACACCCTGCTTTTCCAGCTTTTTCAGCCGCTCGTTCACCGCCGAGACCGAGAGACCGACAGCTCCGCCGATCTCGGCATACGAACTACGGCCGAAATGCTGAATATGCCATATAATTTTCTGGTCTAACTCGTCCATGCCGGAAATATATCCGGCAGATAGCCAAAAGTTAAGAAAAACTTACGGCGCGACACCCAAGCCGATCGGGCAGGACACGCCAGTACCCCCTAACCCGCAGTATCCGTTGGGATTCTTGGCCAGATACTGCTGGTGATAGTCCTCGGCATAATAGAAATCCGGCGCGGCGATGATCTCGGTGGTGATCTTGGCCCGCTTCGCTTTAGTCAGTGCCGCCTGATAGGCATCGCGCGAGGCCTCGGCCGCCTGCTTCTGCGCCGGCGTGGTGACATAGATGCCCGAGCGGTACTGCGTGCCGACGTCGTTGCCCTGACGCATGCCATGGGTGGGATCGTGACTCTCCCAGAACAGCTTGAGCAGTTCGCTGTAGCTGATCAGCTTCGGATCGAAAACCACCTGCACCACTTCATTGTGGCCGGTCAGGCCGGAACAGACCTCTTCATAGGTCGGATTGGGCGTGTAGCCGCCGGTATAGCCGACCGACGTGCTGTAGACGCCGGGCCCGGCCTGCCAGAATTTGCGCTCGGCACCCCAGAAGCAGCCGAGGCCGAAAACCGCAACCTCCATGCCTTCGGGGAACGGCCCCTTCAGCGGATTGCCATTCACATCATGCTTTGCCGGTACCGGCATGACCTCGGCCCGGCCGGGCAGCGCGCGGTCGCGCGGCGGCATCTCGACTTTATGGCGTGGCGCCTGGAACCACATGGCATCCTCCGAAGTATGTTGCAGCGCCCCTGGAAGGCAGAGACCTGCGTTTCGCTCAGCCCTGCCCTGCGGCGACCTGCCTTGCGGCGGGGTGAATAAAAGGTAGTGTGCCTGATCAAGGAAATCAAAAGCACAACACCGCTTTCGCCGCCTTCTCCCCTCATTTCGTGTCTGTCGTCATCCCCGTGCCCCCCACGCCCTTTTATTCCCGCCTGTTCGGTACCGGCACCCGTCGCGGCATCACCTCGATGGTGCTCGGCATGGCCGCCTTCGTCACCAATGATTCGCTGATCAAGCTGGCCAGCACCACCGTGCCGACCGGCCAGCTGATCTCGACGCGCAATGTGCTGACCGCCGCGCTGCTGCTCCTGCTGTTGCTGGCGACCGGCCAGGCCGCACAACTGCGCCGCTGCATGGATCGTGCGGTGATAACCCGCAGCGCCATCGATGTGGTGGCCACGATCCTTTATCTGATCGCGCTGTTCCATATGCCGATCGGCAATGTTACGGCGATCAACATGAGCACGCCGCTGCTGCTCACCGCAGTGGTTGCCATCTTCCTGCATATCCCCGTCGGCTGGCGACGCTGGACAGCCGTCGTCTTCGGCTTCGTCGGCGTTACGCTGATCGTGCAGCCGCGCGCAGAAGGTTTTAACGCCTATGCGCTGGTGGCGCTCGCATCCACGATCTTCATCGTCGCCCGTGACCTCAGCACGCGGCGGATCGACAAGACTGTGTCCTCGCTGGCGGTGGCGCTGGCCAATGCGATCTTCGTTCTGGTCGGCGCGCTGGCGCTCTCGGCCTTCGAGGGCTGGGTGGCGGTCGGCTGGCGCGAGATGCTGCTGCTCGGCGGCGCCAGCCTGTTCCTGATCGTCGGATATCTGCTGATCGTCGATGCCTTCCGCCATGGCGACATCGCCACCATCAGCCCCTTCCGCTATACCGGCCTGATCTGGGCGTTGGGTGCGGGCTACCTGGTCTGGGGCGATATCCCCAACACACTCGCCTTTGCCGGCATCGTCATTGTGGTGGGCAGCGGACTCTACGTGCTGCACCGCGAGCGCATCAAGGCGCGCGACGAGGCGCTTCGAAGCGAACCGGTGGAATAATTTCTCCAGCTGGTGCAGCCTGAGGCCATGACCGAACCTCGCCTGAAAGCCCGGCTGCTGGTGCAGGCCATCCTGCGTCGCTACGACCTGGAAGCGATCCCCGCCTATATCCGGCGCAAGGGCGATCCCGATTCCGGCACGGTGCTGCTGAAGATTGCGCTCGGACCGCGAGAGGCCCTGCTGTTAAGCCAGGCGCGCGATGCCGAAGGCCGGCCCGGCTGGCTGCGTCAGGGTGGTGGCGCGATTGCAGAGGCCGATGCCGAGGCGGCTATCGAGAAGGCCGTGAAACGCGATCCCGATGTCTATGTGATCGAAGTGGAAGACGGCAAAGGCCGCATCTTCGTCGAAGGGCCGCTGCTGTAACTAGGCGACCTTTTCAATGCTGCCCGCAGCAACGCGCGCGGTAGCAAACACCTGCCCGATCCCGACCAGCACCGGTTGTTCGACACCCATCCGCAACAGCGCATCGCCAAGCTCCGAGAGTAGCCCGGTCCAGCGCACCTCATCGCGGCGCGACACGGCGCTGACAGCCACCACCGGCGTCGACGCCGGCAGGCCCTCCCGCATCAGGCGCGCCGCAAAGGCGCCGCCGGTGCGACCGCCCATATAGACCATCAGCGACGTTTCCGCGTCCGCCAACCCACGCCAGTCAAGGTCGTCGGGCAGCGCGCCCTGTCGCGAATGACCGGTGACGAAGCGTACCGAATGCGCCGTATCGCGATGGGTGAGCGACACGCCGAGGCTGCTGGCCGCAGCCAGCGCCGCCGTAATGCCAGGGACGACAGCGACCGGAATACCGGCGGACTCTAACGCTGCAATCTCCTCGCCGGCACGGCCGAACACCATCGGATCGCCGGACTTCAACCGCACGACGCGTTTGCCCTGGCGTGCCAGCTTGATCATCAGCGCGTTGATGTCTTCCTGTTGGCAACTCACCCGGCCGCCGCGCTTGCCCACCATCATGCGCCTGGCCTCGCGGCGCGCGAGTTCCAGCACTTCATCCGATACCAGATCGTCGAACAGGATCACATCGGCCGATTGCAGCGCGCGCATCGCTTTCAGCGTCAGCAGTTCGGCATCGCCCGGACCGGCACCCACCAGCGTGACATGGCCGCCTGCAGATTTCATCGGTGCGATCTCGATATCGGTCGGCACGGTCGGTTCGATAAAGGCACGCTCAGCAAAGCGTTCCCAGAAAGCGCGGCGCAGACCGCCAGCCGGCAGCCGTTCGGCCATCTTCTTGCGAATGCGTTTGGCCACCGACGCCCAGGCGCCGAGCGAGGCCGGCAGCAGCGTTTCGATGCGACGGCGGATCGCCTGCGCCAGAATGGGCGCCGCACCATCGGTGGAAATGCCGATCACCACCGGTGAGCGGTTGACGATAGCGCCGAATTGCACGTCGCAATGATCCGGCTTGTCGATGGCCGAGCAGATCGCACCGGCCGCTTTCGCCGCCGCACGGAACGCAGCGGCCTCGGCCGCATCCGCCGCATCAATCACGACCAGCGTGGCGCCGGTCAGATCCTCGGCCCGCCAGCCGCGTGCGATACACACCACATCCGCGCCGGCCGCCGCCAGAAGTTCCGCCTTCCAGGCGGCAGCCGGCGTATCGCCAACCACAACGACGCGCCTGCCCTGCAGGTCGAGAAAGACCGGCAGTTTGGCAAGCGGACCGATGCGCTGCGGTGCAGGCAGAATGCTGCGGGTTTCCGTCATGTCATGCCGCTTTGACAGCGGGGACGGCCGGCCAGGATAGCTGGATGCGGCCATCCTGCAGCCGCACCGCGATGGTCCGGGTGCAACCTTGGTCGGCGCCCTGAGCTTCGCCGGTTTTCAGACTGATCACCCAGTTATGTAAAGGGCAGGTCACGGACTCGCCCTGAACGATGCCCTGCGACAGCGGCCCGCCCTTATGCGGGCATTTGTCGTCAAGCGCGAAGACCTGATCGTCCATGGTGCGGAAGATGGCGATATCGCCACGCGCAGTCTTCACCACGCGCGCGCCGCGCTTCGGGATATCGTCCAGCCTGCCGATCTCGAGCCAGTCGGTGGTGTTCATCGCAATACTCCTCATTCAGCCGCGCTGGCCAGCCGCAGATCGGCCAGCGGCTTGAATTCATGCCCGAAGGCACCGTTGACGCGCTCGGCCCAGGGATCGATCTGCGCGAACTTCTGCGCATGTACGAAGCGGGCGAACAGGGCGCGGCGGCGCTCGTGGTCCTCGACGATCTGTTTTTTCACCGTGTCGAGGCCGACGCGGTGCAGCCATTTGTGGATGCGGTCGAGGTAATGCGCCTGCTCGCGATAGAGCTGCATAAGGGCACCGGTATATTCCAGCACCTCTTCCTCGGTCTCCAGCCTGCATAACAGAACCGTGGCTTTCACCTCCATCCCGGCGGCGCCGCCGATATGAAACTCGTAGCCAGAGTCGATGCAGACGATGCCGATGTCTTTCACTGTCGCTTCGGCGCAATTGCGCGGACAGCCTGAGACCGCGAGTTTCACCTTGTGCGGCGTCCAACTGCCCCAGGTGAATTTCTCCAGTTTGATGCCGAGCCCGGTCGAATCCTGCGTACCGAAACGGCACCATTCGCTGCCGACACAGGTTTTCACCGTGCGCAAACCCTTGGCATAGGCATGGCCCGAAACCATGCCGGCGGCATTGAGATCGGCCCAGACGCCGGGCAGGTCTTCCTTCTTCACGCCCAGCAGGTCGATACGCTGCCCGCCGGTCACCTTTACAGAAGGGATATTGAACTTGTCGGCCACGTCGGCGATGGCGCGCAGTTCGGCGGCGCTGGTCATGCCGCCCCACATGCGCGGGATCACCGAATAGGTGCCGTCCTTCTGGATGTTGGCATGCGCGCGTTCGTTGATATAACGCGACTGGTTGTCGTCGACATAGTCACCGGGCCAGGTGGCGAGCAGATAGTAGTTCAGCGCCGGGCGGCATTTGCTGCAGCCGCAGGAGGTTTTCCACTCCAGCTCCTGCATCACCGCCGGGATCGACTTCAGCTCCTTGGCCACGATCAGCCGGCGGATATCGTCATGGCCGAGATCGGTACAGCCGCAGGCCGCCTTGCTGGTCTTCGGCGCGTAAGAGTCGCCGAGCGTAAGCCCGATCAGCTTCTCGACCAGGCCGGTGCAGGAACCGCAGGAAGCGGAGGCTTTGGTAACAGCGCGCACTTCCTCAAGGTTGGTCAGGCCATTGGCCGTGATCGCGCCGGTGATCTTGCCCTTGCACACGCCGTTGCAGCCGCAGATCTCCGCGTCATCCGGCAAGGCGGCGATGGCCGCCATCGGATCCAGCTTGGCGCCACCGGCATAACCCTGCCCGTAGATCAGCGTCTGGCGCATCTCGGTGATGTCGGCGCCTTCGCGCAGCAATTGGAAGAACCAGGCGCCGTCTTCCACATCGCCGTAAAGCACGGTGCCGATGATCTTGCCATCCTGCAGCACCAGCCGCTTGTAGACGCCGCGGGCGGCATCGCGCAGCACAATCTCCTCGCGATCCTTCGCCTCGGCGAAATCTCCGGCCGAGAACAGGCTGATGCCGGTGACCTTCAGCTTGGTGGCGGTGACCGAGCCGTTATAGGCGGCCGGTTCGTCGATCAGCGTTTTGGCCAGCACGCCGGCCATCTCGTAAAGCGGCGCGACCAGACCATAGGTGGCACCGCGGTGCTCGACGCATTCGCCCAGAGAGAAAATGTCGGGATCGGACGTACGCATCTGGTCATCGACCACGATGCCGCGGTTCACTGTCAGACCGGCTTCCTTGCCGAGCCAGCCATTCGGCCGGATACCGACCGCCATCACCACCAGCGCGGCCGGAATCACCGTGCCGTCTTCCAGTTGCACGCCTTCGACGCGATTGCTGCCGAGAATCGCCTTGGTATTGGCGCCGGTGATCACCTTGATGCCGCGGCTCTCGATTTCCTTCTTCAGCAGATAGCCGGCATTGGCATCCAGCTGGCGCTCCATCAGCGTCGGCATCAGATGCACGACAGTGACATCCATGCCCTGTTCGGCCAAACCCGCAGCGGCTTCCAGCCCGAGCAGCCCGCCGCCGATCACTACCGCATTGCCGCGCGCTTTCGACGCCAGGATCATCGCATCGACATCGTCGAGATCGCGGTAGCTCAGCACACCGGGCAGATTATGGCCCGGCACCGGAATGATGAAAGGCACCGAGCCGGTGGCGATCACCAGCTTGTCGTAGCTTTCGACCAGGCCGTTGTCGGTGCTGATGGTTTTGGCTGCGCGGTCGATGCCGACCACCTTGGTGCCCTTGTGCAGGGTAATGCCGTTCTTGATGTACCAGCCGTCGCCATGAATAACGATCTGCTCGTAGTTCTTCTCACCCGACAGCACCGGCGACAGCATGATGCGGTCGTAGTTCACACGTGGCTCGGCATTGAAGATGGTGATGTCGTAGCGGCCCGGCGCTTTCTCCAGCAGATGCTCCAGCATCCGCCCCGGTGCCATGCCATTACCGACGATGAGTAATCTCTCAGCCACTGCTCTTACTCCCCACTGCGTCGCGACCGGCGACGTCCTCCCATGCTATGGTCCGATCCGTCGGTGCGGCGGCCGTACTGACATCTGCGTGCGCCACCGGCCGCGCCGAGGACACGTAAGACCCGTCGAAGAACAGATCGGCGCCCATCGGGATCGGCGCGCTGGCCTGCGCCAGCGTCCAGGGACCGGCATGCAGGCCCTCCGGCTTGCGGTCGATCAGCGGAAACGGCTTGCCGAGTGCGGCGGCTGCCTCGCGGTAGAGATCCGTGCGGTAGACGCAGTCCGCGACCGCCGCGATATCGGTGGCGGGATCGATCAGCTTCCAGCGCCGCATCTCGGTCAAGTACCAGTCGGCCTGGCTGCGCCAGGGGAAGTTTGCGCTGTAGCGGCCGAAGACGAAGAAATCCGGTATCTGCTCCGGGCTGACATCGAGGCCGTAACGCAGCATGCCGAGCATGCCGAGGCGGATCGCTTCAACTGCTTCCGGCCCGATATAGTCGGGCTTGGCCATGATCTCGACGCCTTCCAGACGGTTCTCCGGCCGGTCGAGCCATGCGGCAGCCTCAAGCAGCGCCATCAGCATCTGTTTGTGAGTGAGCGGGTTGCGCTCGACCCAGTCGCGATTGGTGCCGATCACCTTTTCGATGCGGTTGTTCCAGATTTCATAGCCGGTGATCAGGATGCGGCCGACGCCGCGCAGCACAGCGAGCGAATTCCACGGATCGCCGACGCAGAAGCCGTCGATCTCGCCGAGTGCCAGGCGATCCGTCATCTGCGGCGGCGGCACGATCACCAGCTGCACGTCGCGATCCGGATCGATGCCGGCCGAAGCCAGCCAGTAGCGCAGCTGGATCTGGTGCGAGGAATAGTTGAACACGGTGGCGAAGGTGAGCTGCGGCCGTCCCGCCTTGCGGTCGGCGGCGATCAGGCGGCGCAGGGCATTGCCGGCTTCGTGACGATCCTGCACCAGTGCCGGCTCGGCATCGGCCAGACGGTTCCACAGGCGCGTCGAGATGGTGACGGCATTGCCGTTCAGGTTGAGCGCAAACGACGTGATCTGCTGCTGTTTCCAGCCGCCGGCGCCCAGCGTGGCAGCGAGCGGCATCGGTGCCAGCATGTGGGCTGCATCCAGCGCACCGAGCGCCACCTTGTCGCGCAGGTTGGCCCAGCTGGGTTCGCGCTGCAGCGTGACGTCGAGCCCATGCCGTTCGAAGAAGCCCTTCTCCTTCGCCACGATCAGCGGCGCGCAGTCGGTCAGTGCGATGAAACCGATCCGCATGGCCGTGAGCGTCGTGGTCTGCATGCACTGGTCCTTCCGCCTGCTGCGGCCAATAAAAAAGCGTCCCTCGACATCGGCCCTGTGAAGAGGCCACATCGCGGGACGCCATTGTCCGGTCCGGGACCGGTCGCCTCTGAGACAAGCCTGGGGAGGCCCTGCTTGGAGGATCCGGTCGATCCCGCTGCGCCATTGCAGCGGGAAGCTCGATCTTTAATTAGCAGGAAGTGTGCCAGCCTCTGGCTGCACAGATAGTCGGAAAAACCGCGGCAGCTTCACTGCACTGCACAAATTTCAGGCGGATGCCGCGGCGGACTGCCTACTTCTTCTTCAGCACGTCGGCAAAGGCGAGCAGCGCCTCCGCCACCTCGACCAGACGCTGCTGGCGATCCATCGCCAGCTTGCGCAGGGCGGCATGCGCCTCATCTTCGCTGAGCTGGCGTTCGCGCATGAGAAGCCCCTTGGCGCGCTCGATCAGCTTGCGCTCCGACAGCGTCGCCTTGGTCTTTTTCAGCTCGTCGCGCAGCGCCTGGAATTCGCGGAAGCGCGCAACGGCAACATCGATGACCGGCTTCACCCGCTTCGGATTCATACCGTCGATCACATAGGCGGAAACCCCGGCCTGCATGGCGTCGCGGATCATGCCGTCGTCGGATTCATCGACGAACATCACGATCGGACGCGGCTGGTCGGCGTTGATCTGGCGCATGCTGTCGATGGTGTCGCGCGACGGGCTTTCCATGTCGACGATGATCACGTCGGGCGCGATCTCCTGCACACGCTTGGCCGAGACCTCGCCGGGCGTCAGCTGCGCCACCAGCGTATAGCCCTCGCCCTGCAGCGCCGCGGCCAGCACGACGGCGCGATCGGGATTTTCGTCGATCAGAAGCAGGCGAATGGTAGGGGTGGCGACGGACATCAGCATTGGGTACCGGACGGGAACTGGTCCCTGTCACGTAGCAAGATGCGTACCGGATCGAATGAAGGGAGGTTTAGTGGTGGCTGGAGGCGGATTTGAACCGCCGACCCAGGGCTTATGAGTCCCTTGCTCTACCAACTGAGCTATCCAGCCACACTAAAGACCCCGGGAAGCCCGGGAGGCGCATGAAATACGGGGCCGGCCCGATTCTGTCAAGCGGGCCGCAAGCCCTTGTTTTCAGGCCGCTAATCCGGCGCCTTCAACGCCCTCGGCACGCGCGATCCAGCCGCCGCCGAGCAGGCGGTCGCCGGCGTAGACCACACCGGCCTGACCGGGTGCGACGCCGTATTCGGCCGAATAGAGTTCAAGGCGGGCGGTCGCCTTTTCGCTGGCCGCGAAAATCCGCGCCGCGACCGCCGGCTGCGCCGACCGCAGCTTCACGGTCACATCCAGTCCTTCAGCCGGGATCGGGCCCGACAGCCAGTTCAGTTCACGCAGGGCCACGACCTTGCGCGCCAGCGCCTCGCGCGGGCCGACCACGACGCGGCGCGTGGCGGCATCGAGCCTCACCACGTAAAGCGGTTCGGCGGCGGCGATACCAAGCCCCTTGCGCTGACCGACCGTGAAATGGATCACGCCGTCATGCTTGCCCAGCACGCTGCCGTCGACATGCAGGATCTCGCCCGGCTCGGCCGCTTCGGGCCGCAGCTTGCTGACCACCGACGCATAGTCGCCATTGGGCACGAAGCAGATATCCTGGCTGTCCGGCTTGTCGGCGACGATGAGCCCGAATTCTTCCGCCAGCTTGCGCACGTCGGGCTTTTCCAGATGGCCCAGCGGGAAGCGCAGGAAATCGAGCTGCTCCTGCGTCGTGGTGTAGAGGAAATAGCTCTGGTCGCGGCGCGGATCGCTGCCGCGCAGCAACTGCCCGCGGCCATCCTCACCGACCACGCGCTGCACATAATGGCCGGTGGCGAGGCAGTCGGCCTCGAGATCGCGCGCGGTCTCCAGCAGGTCGCGGAACTTGACGCGCTGGTTGCAGCGGATGCAGGGGATCGGCGTCTCGCCACGCACATATGAGTCGGCGAATTCGTCGATCACCGCTTGGCGGAAGCGGCTTTCGTAATCCAGCACGTAATGCGGAATGTTCAGCCGCTCGGACACCATGCGCGCGTCGTGGATATCCTGGCCGGCGCAGCAGGCGCCTTTTTTCGCAATCGCCGCGCCGTGGTCATAGAGCTGCAGCGTAATGCCGATGACGTCATAGCCCTGGCGCTTGAGCAGCCCGGCGACCACGGAGGAATCGACCCCGCCCGACATGGCGACGACCACGCGCGTGTCCGCCGGGGCTTTGGCAAAGCCCAGCGAATTGACGGCAGTGGTGGCGGTCGTGGCGGTCATTGATCTGCGGCGTTTTGGCGTGCGGGCGGAATATAACGGCCGTTCCGCCCATAACAAGTTGAGAGTCCAACATAACTCCGGCCTTAAAGGAGCGTCTGGCCGATCTTGGGAGCGTCCTGGAGCGGCTTACAGCGTGCTTATTTCATCTTATAGGATGCTTATATTGGCTTATTTAGTGCTTATTTTAAGCGGACTTAGCGGTTTCGCGTGTTTTTCGACTGCTGGTTTTCGGAGTTTGAACATACATCTGTATGCGGTGGTGGGCCGCCGCGAGAATGCCTCGACAGGCGGTCCGTCTTATGAGAACATATCACGAACTCGACATTCCGGCAAGCGGAGGACGCGCCACATGTCAGCCCTGCCCTGCAAGCACCTTTCGGTCTCGATCCCGCAGCCCTTCGAGCTGGTGAATGCCTTTCTGGCCGATCCGGAGAACTGGAAGCACTGGGCCAGCGGGCTTGGCGCGATGCAGTTCGATGCGGCGACCGGCGCCTGGACCGCGCAACAGGACGGCGTCGGCCTGGTGACAATTGTATTCACCCCGCCGAACGCCTTCGGGATTCTGGACCACCGCGTGACCTTGCCCGATGGCAGCGTGGTGATCGTGCCGATGCGCGCGATTGCGAATGGCGACAGCACCGAAGTGATCTTCACGCTGTTCCGCCAGCCCGGCATGGATGACGCGACGCGGACGCGGGATGAGGAGTGGGTGAAGAGGGATTTGGAGAAGTTGAAGCGGCAGTTTTAGCTGCGGCACCAAACCACCCAAAGACCGTCATCCTCGGGCTTGACCCGAGGATCCATTCCCCTTCCGGCGCGGCCATGACCAGGCAGCAATGGAGATGGATGCCCGGGACAAGCCCAGGCATGACGATTGTGGGTAGCTGCCCGGCATCAGTGCCGCCACATGCCAGCCTCCCATCATCCCAGCCGGCCCAGCCTGCACAATAATAATCCTTGCGTCCGGAAGTATATCGGCATATATCCGGCCGCATGCCCAAGGATGACCCCGCCTTTTCCGCTCTGCTGCGGCTGTTTCGCAGCGCTGCCTGGCTCGACGCCCGCTTCAGCCCCGAGCTGGGGTCCGTGCATGGCCTGGCGCTGAACGAGCTGCTGTTCCTGCTGCAGCTGTCGCGCGCGCCGCTGCAGCGGCTGCGCCGCGTCGATCTTGCCAACCGGCTGCATACCAGCCAGTCCACCATCACGCGCATGGCCCTGCCGCTGGAAAAGTCCGGCCTGGTGAAGCGCGAGGCCGATCCGCGCGATGCCCGTGTGGCCTATGTGACGCTGACCCGGACCGGCCGCACGCGCATTGCCGAAGCCGAAGCCACATTCCGTCGCATGGCGACCGATCTATTCAGAGCCGGCTGGAGCGACAGGGACATCGCACAGCTGTCCTCCCTGCTCGGCCGCTTCACCGCCATACTGCCCGGCGACATCACTGAATAGAAATACGAAAAAGGACCAGGATCATGAAACTCATGCCAGACCAGGTGGCCGTCATCACCGGCGGCGCCAGCGGCATCGGCAAGGCGCTGGCCCGCGCGCTGGCCGGGCGCGGGCTGCATCTCGCGCTGCTGGATGTCGAACAGCCGGCGCTGGATGCGACGGCTGAACAGTTGCGCGCCGAGGGTGCGAAAGTCGAGGCGCTGGTCTGCGATGTCAGCGATGCGGAGGCCATGCAGGCCGCCGCCAGCGAAATCCTGTCGCGCTGCAATCGCATCGATCTGCTGGTCAACAATGCCGGCGTCGGTGGCTCGCTCGGGCCGCAATGGCTGAGCCAGCCGCAGGACTGGCAATGGGTGTTCAACGTCAATGTCTTCGGCGTCGCCAACGGCATCCGCGCCTTCGTGCCGGCCATGCTGATGCAGCCGGGCCGACCCGCGCATGTGGTCAACACCTCGTCGGTAGCGGGCGTCACCTCGCCGCCTTTCCTGTCGCCCTATGTGGCCGCCAAGCATGCCGTGGTCGGTATGTCGGAATCGCTGGCCACCGAATTGCAGTATATGGCGCCGCATATCCGCGTTTCGGTCGTCTGTCCGGGCGGCGTGCAGAGTCAGATCATGCACTCGGAGCGCAACCGCCCGGCAGACCTCACCGTTATCTCGCGCACACCGCCTGAGATGCGCGACAGGATCAAGGCCGCTTTCGAGAAGCTGATGGCCGACCCGATGCCGGCCGACAGGCTGGCGCAGATCGTACTGGCCGGGGTCGAACGCGACGAACCGCTGATCGTCACCCACGCCGATCATGCGCCTGAAGTTCTGGCACGGGCCGAACGGGTGGCGGCTGCAGCAAAGGCAGCAGCGTAACGGCTGGACAGCAGATCGCCATCCTCGGGCCTGTCCTGAGGATGGTGGTTTACAGGGTAGCGGCGATTGTGGCTCGTTGTGCTCGCCGCAATTACGCCACCCTCTTCCCACCCTTCTTCAATATCTCCGCCAGCGCTGACACCTTCGCCTGCGGCTGGTCCCTGCGCCACACCAAGAGCGTCTTCGCGCGCTGGAACGGCGCCGGCAGTTTGTGTTCGCGCAGCTTGCTGCGCCCGACATAGCCCTCCAGCACGCTGCGCGGCATCAGCGCCGATCCCATGCCGGCTGCCACGCAGCCGAGCATCACATGATACGACGCCAGTTCCACCGTGCGCGCGATCTCGCGGCCGCCCTGGCCGAACCAGCGCTCCAGCCGCTCGCGATGCGGACAGCCGGGATGGAACACCAGCACGCTGGCTTCGCCACGGATATCGCCCGGTTTTTTCACCGGCGGATGATCCGCGGCCGTCACCAGCACCAGTTCCTCGTCGAACACCGGCAGGGTGGCGAGGCGCGGCTCACTCACTGGCTCGGTCACCATCGCCGCATCGCTCTCGCCTGCCAGCACTTTCGCCATCAGCTCGCGCGGTGAACCGGTATGCAGTTCGACGCGCACGTCCGGATACTTGCGATGATATTCGGCCAGCGGCCCGGGCAGGCGCACGCCGGCGGTGCTTTCCATCGTGCCCAGTGTGAGCAGGCCGCGCGGCGGCGCGTCAGTCTGCAATGCCGCGCGCGCTTCTTCGGCCAGCGCCAGCAGGCGATGCGCATAGTCCAGCAAGGTGCGGCCGGCTGGCGTGATCTGCAGCCGCTTGCCCGCACGCGTGAACAGCGGCGTGCCGAGATCCTCTTCCAATTTCTGGATGCGCGCCGTCACATTCGACTGCACGCGATGCAGCTTGTTGGCGGCGGCCGTGACGCCGCCAGCTTCTACAACTGTACGAAAGACATGCAGGTCGGTCAGGTCCATGGATATATCTCGTTTTGAGATTATATTGATCAGTATTATTCATTTTACGGGATATATGGCGGGATGCAAGATGGCGCGCATCGCCTCCCCAGGCATCGACATCCCAACAAGAAACGAGCCCCGCCATGATCCTTGTCGCCTTCCGCAGCCGCCTGCGGCCCGAAGCCACCGACGCCTACGCCACCATGGCGCAACAGATTGGCCCGCTGGCCATGGCCGTGCCCGGCTATGTCTCGCACAAGGCCTATACCGCCCCCGATGGCGAGCGCGTCACGCTGGTGGAATACGAGTCAGAGGATGCCGTGCGGCTCTGGTCGCGCGACCGCCAGCACGCCTTGGCAAAGAAGGCCGGGCATGCCGAGTTTTTCTCCTGGTTCCGTATCCAGGTCTGCCAGGTGCTGCGCGAGCGCAGCCATGATGCGGCCGACGCGCGCCCGGCTGCACCGGTACGGCCGGCGATCTCGCGCTATTACTGAACGATCCACCGCGCCACGATATAGCCGCCAAGCAGCAGCAGCGATCCGTAGAACACTTTCTTGAAGCCGGTTTCCGACAGGCGGTCGCGCAGCCGGCGGCCGAGGCTCATGCCCAGCAAAGCCGGCAGCACGCAGATGCCCGAGAGCACAAGCAGGTCGACGCTCAGCATGCTGCGTCCGCCGAGGCTGACACCGAGGCCGAGCGTCGAGGCCATGAACAGCATGCCCATCGCCTGCACCAGCTGGTCGCGCGTGAACCCGAGCGCCTGCAGATAGGGTACGCCGGGCACCACGAAGCTGCCGGTCAGGCCGGTGAGCACGCCGTTGAGTCCGCCCACGAGAGGCCCGGCCCAGATTTCGTGGCGCGGCGACAGGCTGAGCGGCGGCCGCAGCAGGCCGAGCAGTGCATAGACCGCCAGCAGAAGCCCGAGCAGCGCGCCGAGCGCCTTCGCATCGACCAGATCGAGCGCCGCGCTGCCGAGCCAGATCGCCACGGCGGCGCAGAGCAGAAACAGCCAGAGCCGTTTCAGCAGCATCCTGAAATGGCCGCCGGTGAAGGCCTGCCACAGGTTGGTGACCACATTCGGCGCCAGCAGCAGGATCATCGCCAGTTTGATATCCATCGTGGCCGCCAGCAGCCCGAGCGAGATGCTGGGCAGGCCAAGCCCGATGGTGCCCTTCACTGTGCCGGCCAACAGGAAGACTGCGCCGACCCAAAGCAGCAGCACGGGCTCGAACGGCAAGGCGACGGGGAAAGACATATCGGGGAAACTCCGGTGTTTTTTGATTCTGTACAGGCCGGAGTATGGCAGGCGGTGGGCGGCGAATGCTTCGGCGGTGGCCGAAGTATTTGGCTGAGAAAATGGGACCCTCGGGTCAAGCCCGAGGGTGACGTATATTAGAACTCGTCGTCCCCGCGAAAGCGGGGACCCAGTCGAGCCGTTGTTCTGGGTCCCCGCTTTCGCGGGGACGACGATGTTAGCTAAGCCACAGCAGCGCCAGCGCAATCGCGGCCGGTACGGTCTGGATATAGAGAATCTTCTTCGCCGCCGTCGCTGCGCCATACACGCCGGCCACCGCCACGCAGACCAGGAAGAAGCTCTTGATATGCAGCGCGGCGGGTTCTGCCGGATACAGCAGGCCGAAGATCAGTCCTGCCGTAAGGAAACCGTTATAGAGCCCCTGGTTGGCAGCAAGCACTGCCGTGTCGCGCGCTTTCTCGGGTGTCTGGCGGAAAGCTTTCAATCCGGCCGGCTGCGTCCAGAGAAACATCTCCAGCACCAGGATCCAGACATGCAGAACTGCCACCAGCGCAACGGCGATAGTCGCGATCAGACTCATGCGATGCCCCCTTCTCTCGTTTCTTCTTTCTCACCACCCTCACCCTCCCGCTTCGCGGGCGCCCATTGCGGGTCGAGGGTCTTACTTACTCTCCGGCCTTCGCCGCCTGCACCGTCGGATGCTGCGCCACCGCGTCGAGCGCGCGAGCGGAATAGACCAGCGCCGCACCGGCGCTGATCGAGATCGCCACGTTGCAGGCCTCGGCGATCTCGTCCTTCGTCGCGCCATGGCGGATCGCCGCGTCGGTATGCACGGTGATGCAACCGTCGCAGCGCAGGGCCACGCCGACCGCAATCGACATCAGTTCGCGCGTTTTCGCATCGAGATGGCCGCTGTCCTTATAGGCGGTGGCGATGGTGCGATAGCCGTCCATCGTGCCGGGGCTGAGCTTGCCCAGGTCGCCCATCGTGGTTTTGAGCTGGCGGCGGTAGTCGTTCCAGTCGAGCATCATGGCCTTCTCCCCGGTGTGATGTTAGAACGAACGCTCGGCCGGCGCCGTTGCACTGTCAACCATTCCGCAGGGAAAGCTGCATGATCGACCCGGAGGTCATCCATTTCGTCACGGCGCTGGGCATCGGCCTGCTGATCGGGGCCGAACGCGAACGCCGCAAGGGCGCGCGCTCGCCCGCCGGCATCCGCACCTTCACCCTGGCCGCGCTCGCCGGCGCCACCGGCCAGACCATCGGCGGCGATCTGCTTCTGGCAATGGTGGTGGGTATCACCGCGCTGTTCTGCGCTGTGGCCTATTACCGCCAGATGGCCGCGCCGCCCGCCGCCGGTGAAACCGACGCGGCAGCGGAAGCGCGCGATGCCGACCGGACTTACGGCCTCACCTCCGAGATCGCGCTGGTGCTGACGGTGCTGCTGGGCGGGCTCTGCCTTGAGCATCCGGCGCTGGCGGCCGGTGTCGGCGTCACCACTGCGGTATTGCTCGCAGCGCGCAGGCCGATGCATGCCTTCGTGCGCCATGTGCTGACCACCGGCGAATTGCGCGATGCGCTGATCTTTGCGGCATCGACGCTGGTGATCCTGCCATTGCTGCCCAACCAGGCGATGGGGCCTTTCGCCGCCTTCAACCCGGCGAAACTCTGGATCGTGGTGATCCTGGTGATGGCGATCGGCGCCATCGGCTATATCGCCATCCGCCTGTTCGGCGCGAAATACGGCATGGTGCTGGCAGGTTTCGCCGGCGGCTTCATCTCCAGCACCGCCACCATCGGCGCGATGGGCCAGCGCGCGCGCAAGGCCGAGCGCGACCGCAGCGCCGCCGTCGCCGGCGCCGTGCTGTCCACGGTGGCGACCGTGGGGCAGATGGCGCTGGTGCTGGCCGCCACCAGCCTGCCAGTGCTGCGTCAACTCGCGATCCCGCTCGCGCTGGCCGGCATCGCCGCACTGGCCTATGGCGCGATCTTCACCATCGCCGCGCTGCGCGAGGCGCATGAGAGCGGGAAACCGCCCGGCCGCGCCTTCCGGCTGAGCGGCGCGCTGGTTTTCGCCGGTATCCTGGCGATCATGCTGTTTGCCTCGGCGGCGCTGCAGCATGTCTATGGCGATGCCGGCGTGCTGGTGGCGGCCATGCTCGCCGGCTTCGCCGACACGCATGCACCGGCCATTTCGGTGGCGTCACTGCAGATCGAACCGCAGGCGGCGGCGCTGCCGATCCTCGCCGCCTTCAGCACCAATTCGATCAGCAAGGCGGTCTTCGCCTGGATCGGCGGCGGCGCCGGTTATGCGCTGCGCGTCATTCCGGGTCTGGTGCTGGTGGCCGTGGCGGCGTGGTGCGGATTGCTGCTGGTTTAATCGTCTTTGTCGACGAAGGGATTCTTGCCCTTGCGCAGATGCATGCGCACCGGCACGCCCTGCAGGTTGAAATGCTCGCGCAACCCGTTGATCAGGTAGCGCAGATAGGATTCCGGGATGTATTCGGCGCGCGGGGCAAACAGCGCCACCGTCGGCGGCCGTGCCTTCACTTGCGTGGCATACCGGATATTCACGCTGCGCCCGCCGGCCAGCGGCGGCGCATTGCGCTGGGTCATCTCGCTCAGCCAGCGATTGAGCCGCGAGGTCGGGATGCGGGTGTTCCAGCGATGGTACTGCTGCATCACGGCGGGCAGCAGGCGGTCGAGATGCCGGCCGGTCAGCGCCGACAGCGTGACGACAGGAACGCCGCGCGCCTGCGGCAGCGAACGCTCCAGCCGGTCCTCGATCTCCTTCAGCGCCAGCGCGCGATCTTCTACCGCATCCCATTTGTTGATGGCGATGACCAGCGAACGGCCTTCCTGCAGGACGTGGTCGGCGATGGTGAGATCCTGCTTGTCGAAGCCCAGTGCGCCATCCAGCACCAGCACGACAACCTGCGCCAGACGAATGGTGCGCAGGGAGTCAGCCACCGACAGCTTTTCCAGCTTCTGCTCGACGCGCGCCTTGCGCCGCATGCCGGCGGTATCGACCAGCTTCACCTTGCGGCCGTCGTATTCCCACTGAATCGCGATGGCGTCGCGCGTCAGGCCCGGCTCCGGTCCGGTCAGCAGCCGGTCACTGCCGATCAGTGCATTCACCAGGGTCGACTTGCCCGCGTTCGGCCGGCCGACGATGGCAAGCTGGATCGGCTTGCTCGGATCGTCGATCAGCGGCGTTTCATTCTCGGGATCGAGATCGATATCGACCTCGACGAGATCGAGTTCGTCGCCGTCGTCGCCGAGAGCACCGCCGCTGCGGCCGCCGATATGCTCGATCAGCGCCACGGCCAGATCGTACATGCCCTCGCCATGTTCGGCAGAGACGGGCAGCGGATCGCCCAGTCCCAGCGCATAAGCCTCGCCCACGCCGCTCTTGCCGGCGCCGCCCTCGCATTTGTTGGCCACCAGGATCACCGGCGTCTTCTGCTTGCGCAGCCAGTTGGCGAAGTGGGAGTCGAGCGGCGTGACGCCGGCGCGGCCGTCGATCACGAACAGCACCGCATCGGCTTCCTGCACCGCTGCTTCGGTCTGCAGGCGCATGCGGCCGGTCATGCTCTCGACGTCGGAGTCTTCCAGGCCGGCGGTGTCGACGGCGGTGAATTCCAGATCGCCCAGCATGGCGGCGCCTTCGCGCCGGTCGCGCGTCACGCCCGGCGTGTCGTCGACAATGGCGAGCCGCTTGCCGACCAGACGATTGAACAGCGTCGACTTGCCGACGTTGGGCCGGCCGACGATGGCTACTTTAGCAGACATGATCTTCTTTCAGCGGCGCCCGATCAGCGTAATGCTGTCAGTTGCGCATCTTCCGTCACGATATAAACAGTGCCGTCAGCCACGACCGGCTGCAGCGCAGCCTTGTCGGAAAGCTCCATCGCGCCGATCAGATCGCCGGTATAGGGCGAGATGGCCAGCATGCGTTCGTCGCTGGAGGCAACCAGCAGGCGGTCGCCGGCCAGCACCGGGCCCCACCAGGTGATCACGCCCTTGTTGGTGCGTGCCTTGGGATCGAGATAGCGGCGCAGCTGGCGGATCCACTTCACCTTGCCGTCGCGGCGCGACAGGCAGAGGATTTCGGAATCGATGGTGATGGCATAGATGAAATCGCCGGCGATCCAGGGCGTCTGGATGCTGGGGATCACGCGCTCCCAGATGCGTTCGCCGGTGCGCAGATCGAGCGCCACGAAGCGGCCCGACTGACTGACGGCGTAGACGCGGCCGCGGTCGATCACCGGGCGGCCGTTGATGTCGTTCAGCGCGCCGGCCTGGCTGAAACGGCCGCTGGCGCGCACCAGCTGCTCGCCCCAGGCGACGGTGCCGGTATCGGCGCGCAGCGCGAGGATTTCGCCCGACGAATACGGCGCCACCACGGTGTTGCCCTCGACCGCCGGATTGGCGGCGCCGAGGAAACCGGCCGGTTCGGCGATGCCGGCATGGGTCCACAGTTCGGCGCCGCGCTCGATGTCGAGCGCATGGATCTGGTTGTCCTGGGTGATGACGAAGACGCGGCCGGCATCGGCAGTCGGCGCGCCGCGGATCGGCTGCTTCAGCTGCGTCGCCCAGTAGGCGCGGCCGGTGGACGGCTCGAGCGCCACGACATCGCCGTAGCCGGTGGCGACGAACAGCCTGTCGGCATGCCAGGCCAGCCCGCCGCCGGTGGCGCCGCTTTCCTCGCGGCGCGGCGTGAGGTCGACGCGCCACAGCCGCTTGCCGGTTTTGGCATCGAAGGCGCTGATATGGGCGGCGGCATCCATGGCAAAGACGCGGCCGCCGGCGATCACCGGCTGGGCCAGGATCTTCTGTTCTTCATCGGCCTCTTCGCCAAGATCGGCAGTCCAGGCGGTGCGCAGCTTGTCGCCGAGTTCAAGATGCTGCATCGCATGGCCAGGATAGCCGCCGGCCTGCGGCCAGTCGGGATTGCGCCACGGCTTGGGCAAAGCCACCGGCGTTTCGGCCAGCTGCGGATCGGGATCGAGCTGACTGTCGAACGCCAGCACCGAGATGCGTTCACCGGTCGCCTCGATCTTCTGTTCGTTGTCGAACCAGCTGCCGATGGTCTCGCAGCCCGCAAGGCCGAGCGCCACGACCGCGAGGATGGCGAGACGCTGCTTGGTCCGTATGGTCACCTGGCCGATCATTGAGCTGCCCCGATGCGTCGTTTTACTGGACCGGACCGCCGAGCGCGGCCAGCAACTCGGTGGCGCGGCCACGCAGGCCGGTCGGCACCAGCGGATCGTCGGCCAGCGCGGTGAGCTGGCGGCGCGCCTCTTCGGTATTGCCGGCCTTGAGTTCGGCCACGGCATTCAGTTCGCGCGCATTGTAGGACCAGGGGCTGTCGCTGGTGATGCCGGCCAGGCGCTGCTTCACCTGGTCGGGCGCCAGCGTGCCGAGGCCATGGAAGACGGCGAGATAACGGGCGAGGTCGCGGAAGCGCGGCGCATTGCTGCTGTCGGCGGCAATAGCGTCGTAAACGGCGACCGCGCCGGCGATGTCCTTGGCTTCGACCAGGTTGGCGGCCTGCTGGAACCGCGCGAGCTGCGCGTAACCGTCGGCACCGCCCTTGGAAAGATCGGCAAAGGCGGTGGCGGCATCGGCCGGCTTGCCGGACTGGGCCATGGTAAGCGCGCTGCTGAAGCGGGCGCCGGCGGCGGCGATCTTCTCGGCCTGCCAGCCCTTCCACAATTCATACCCGGCGACACCGGCCAGGATCACAAACACCAGGCCGAAGATGACGGGGCTCCAGCGTTTCCAGAACTTTTCCGCCTTGTCGCGGCGGACTTCCTCGTCGACTTCCTCGATAAAATTGGCCAAGCCCCTACTCCGCAGACACGAATCGCCACATCCGGTTCGCAGGCGAACCGAAAACAGCGCGCACATTACCCGGATCGCCCGGCGATAGCAAAGCCCGGAAGACTCCCAATTTTTAAGGTAACCATTTGATAATACTTAGACTCTTGGCAAGTCTGACGAAATCGCCTAATCTCTGCCCGCATTCGCCACCGAGGGCTGCGGCCCGTTTCGCCATAAGGCGTCGCTGAGGGGGAAGTTCGATGCGTCGATTTTGGATTGCGGCGATCACGGTTGTGATCTGCGCCAGTGCTGCCGGAGTCGCTTCCGCCCAATCGAAGAAGGGCGCCAAGCCGACTGCCCTGATTCCCTTCGAGATCGAACGCGCCAAGGAGCGCGGCGGCAGCAGCGGCATGATCCGGCTGAACGACGACGTCGCCCGCATGTCGGCCACGCGCATCATCGAGATGCCGGTGGTGGACGGCCGCATGGGCGACCACGCCCGGCTCGACAACCTGGAACTCTTCTTCCCCTATGGCAGCGTCGTGCTGGCCACGGCGGAATTCCACAAGTACCGCCCGGCGCTGCTGGCTGCCAGTAACAACGCGGTGCCTGAATTCAATCTCGATCCGCATTACGACCGGGTGAAAACCTTCGATAGCCAGCTTGGCCGTGTCTGCGCGACCGAGAACTTCGCCGATGGTCGCCGCACCGAGATGCGCATCAGCTCCGACCGCGTGATGTCGGTGGTGCATGTTACGCCGGCGAAATATGCCGGCCCGGGCGCACAGGAGAATCCCTCCTACAAGGTGGTCAGCGGCCTGGAGATACGCTTCCTGTCGTTCAAGGAGCCGGAAGCCGAGCGGCTCTATCGCCAGTGCCAGCGCCCGAGCGGGGCGAAGGTTTCGTCGGCGAAGTAATCGCCACCCGCTTTCCCCCATGACTGGTTCGGATTGGTTACAGCTGGCCGCCATCCTGATGGCAGCCTTGCTGATTCTGCCGGCTGCGCTTCGGTTACCGTGGAAAAACACACGGATACTGGCCTTTGCCGCGATCTGGCTGGCGATCTTCGCCGGCATCGCCCTGCTCTGGCGCCTGCTGAACTAGCCGCGCTTTCTCACGCAATTTTTATCAGGGTCTGGTGCAGTGCTGCCGCTATCCTGCGGCATCCTGCAACCGGAGAAAACCCGATGAATGCCGATCTGCTCAGTCTCATGCCGAAGGTGGACTTCTCCCGCCGCGGCTTCATGGCCACCAGCCTGATCACCGGCTTTACCGTCGCTGCCGGTCCGGTGATGGCCCAGACCGCCATCAAGACCGACACCACCGGGCTGACCGCGGGCGAGGTCGACATCCCGGTGCCGGGCGGCACGATGAAGGCCTATCGCGCCCAGCCTTCGGGCGCCGGTCCCTTCCCCACCATCCTGGTGGTGCAGGAAATCTTCGGCGTGCACGAATACATCAAGGATACCTGCCGCCGCTTCGCCAAGCAGGGTTTCCAGGCGATCGCCGGCGACCTCTATGCACGCCAGGCCGACATGAGCAAGGTGACCGACATGCAGGGCGCCGTCGCCGTTGCCGGCAAGGTACCGGACAAGCAGGTGATGGCCGATCTGGACGCCACCGCCGCCTGGGCCGCCAGGAACGGCGGCAACCCGAACAAGTTGGGCATCACCGGTTTCTGCTGGGGCGGCCGCATCACCTGGCTCTATGCAGCGCATAATCCGAAGGTGAAGGCCGGCGTGGCCTGGTATGGCCGACTGGTCGGCAATTCGACCGAACTGACGCCGAAGCATCCGATCGATCTGGTGAAGGATCTGAAAGCGCCGGTGCTGGGTCTTTACGGCGGCGCCGACCAGGGCATTCCGGTCGCCACCGTGGAACAGATGAAGGCGGCGCTGGACGCCAACAAGAAGTTCAACACCTTCTACGTCTATCCCGACACGCCGCATGCCTTCCATGCCGACTACCGCCCGAGCTATCGCAAGGAGCAGGCGGAAGACGGCTTCGGCAAAGCCGTGGCCTTCTTCAAGCTGCATATGGGGTAAATATTCTTCGTCGTTCCCGCGAAGGCGGGAACCCAGTGGGTGGACTGGATCCCCGCTTTCGCGGGGATGACGAGAAGATAAAGAAAAGGCCCGCCGGAAGGCGGGCCTTATGCTTTGCGCGTCTGCGCGAAGTCTTACAGCCGGCCCTTCAGTGCGGTCGACGCCTTGAAGCGTACCGACTTGCTGGCTGCGATCTTGATCGCTTCGCCGGTCTGCGGATTGCGGCCCTTGCGCGCGGCGCGTTTGGAAACCTTGAAGGTGCCGAAGCCGACGATGGTGAAGCTGCCTTCCTTCTTCAGCGCTTTCGCCATCGCCTCGAACACCGCATCGACCGCCTCGCCCGACGCAGCCTTGGTGGCGCCGGTGGTTTCGCGCACGATTTCGATCAGATCAGCCTTGTTCATATTCCCCTCCAGTTTCTGCGGATCGTACCCGCCATACAGAATCGGACGATCCGCAGCGGGTGAAAGCAGTTACTCATATCCCCGCCGGCAAACAAGCCGCAACGGCGGCAGAACAGGCTTGATTTGCGCGGCGAATCAGAGCTTCAGCGAGTCGGAACGATTGATCGAGATCAAGGTTGCGCGACAGAGAGCGATTTAGACTTCAGGGAGTATCCGGCGACAAACACGGAGTCTCCCATGCCGCTCGCACAAGCCCTGTTCCTGGTCGCCGTAATCGGCGCCTTCATCCTGTTCGGCGTGACACTGGCCTTCTGCCGCGCGACGTCGAAAGACCTGCCGAAGTAACGCTCAGTACAGCAGCGCAGCGGGCAGCAGGCGGCGCAACTCGCCCGACCGCACCAAAGCCTTGGCTGCAGCCAGATCGGGCGCGAGATAGCGATCCTGCGCCATGAACGACACCTGAGCCCGCAGCAGCGCCTGCGCCGCCAGCAGTTTGTCGGAGGTCACCAGCGGCGCGCGCAGATCCACGCCCTGCGCGGCACAAAGCCATTCGACCGCAACGATGCCGGCGGCATTCTCGGCCATGGCCAGCAGGCGATAGCCGGCATGCGCCGCCATCGAGACATGATCCTCCTGATTGGCCGAAGTCGGGATCGTATCGATGCTGGCCGGATGGGCACGCTGCTTATTCTCGGAGGCCAGCGCCGCCGCCGTCACCTGCGCGATCATGAAACCGGAATTGATGCCAGGATCTGGGGCGAGGAAAGCAGGCAGCCCACTGAGCACCGGATCGACCAGCAGCGAGATGCGGCGCTCCGAGATATTGCCGGTCTCGGCCAACGCGATCGCGATCATGTCGGCGGCAAAGGCCACCGGTTCGGCATGGAAGTTGCCGCCCGACAGAATCGCACCGTCGTCGAACACCAGCGGATTATCGGAAACACCGTTGGATTCGATCCCCAGCGTAACGGCCACATTGCGCAGCATATCCAGCACCGCGCCCATCACCTGCGGCTGGCAGCGCAGGCAATACGGATCCTGCACGCGTTCGTCGCCCTGGCGGTGCGAGGCGCGGATCGCCGAACCTTCCAGCAGATGCAGCAGCAGATCGGCCACCGCGATCTGGCCGGGCTGACCGCGCGCGGCATGGATGCGGGGATCGAAGGGCGTGTCGCTGCCGGCGGCGGCATCGGTGCTGAGCGCACCGCAAACCAGCGCTGCCGCGATCACGTCTTCCGTGGCAAACAATCCGGCCAGCGCGAGCGCGGTGGAAACCTGTGTGCCGTTGAGCAGGGCCAGGCCTTCCTTGGCGCCGAGCGTGAGCGGCGCAAGGCCGGCCTGCTTCAGGCCGTCGAGGGCGCACATCTCCACGCCGCCGATGCGCACACTGCCCTCGCCGAGCAGCGGCAGCACCAGATGTGCCAGCGGCGCCAGATCGCCCGAAGCGCCGACCGACCCTTGCGCTGGAATGCAGGGCAGCACATCGGCATTCAGCAATGCCTGCAGCGCGGCAATGGTGGTCCACTGCACGCCGGAGAAGCCCTGCGCGAGGCTGTTGATCTTGAGCAGCAGGATCAGGCGCACCACGGCATCGGGCAGCAGCGGCCCGGTGCCGACCGCATGACTGAGCACCAGCCGGCGCTGCAGTTCCGCCACCTGATCGGGCGGAATGCGCACCTTGGCGAGTTTGCCGAAACCGGTATTGATGCCGTAGACCGGCGCATCGCCGGCAGCCGCGGCTGCCACCAGCGCGGCGGATTTATCCACAGCCGGGCGTACTGCCGCCGGTTCCAGGGTCACAGTCATCCGGCCGCCGCGATACAGCGCGGCGATCTCTGACAGCGACAGTTTCCCGGGCAGCAATCGGCAGGACATGGATGCACTCCTGTCGTCTATGGGCCTGTTTTCTGGGCAGTTCGATCCTAGCACGGTACGGCGGCGAACTTCACTTGTCTATACATGCATATTTGACTTGCCGGCTTTCGCGGCAGGGTCTTAGATTGTGCAGCTGCGAATGGCCATGACGGCTGTTCGCTCAGACCTAGAGCGGGGGTTTTAGGATATGACGAAGACTTGGATTGCGGGCGTTGCTGCGGCAGCCGCCCTTTTCGCGGCACCTGCCATGGCGCAGAATATGCCGAAGGTCGTGCTGGGCATGAGCGGCTGGACCGGCTTTGCGCCGCTGACGCTGGCTGCCGAAGCCGGCCTGTTCAAGAAGCACGGCGTGGATGTCGAGATCAAGTTCATCCCGCAGAAGGACCGTCACCTGACGGTGGCCGCCGGCGCGACGCAGGCGGTTGCCACCACGGTCGACACCTATGTGGCCTGGACTTCGGCCGGCATTCCGCTGACCCAGGTGCTGCTGCTCGACAAGTCGAAGGGCGGCGACGGCGTGGCCGTGCGCAACAACATCAACAGCATCAAGGAACTGAAGGGCAAGACCATCGCCGTCGATGGCGCCGGCACCACGCCGTATTTCGTGCTGATGGTAATGCTGCATCGGAACGGCATGGGCCCGAAGGACGTGCAGATGGCCACACTGGCACCGAATCCGGCCGCACAGGCTTTCGTGGCCGGCCAGTATGATGCCGCCTCGACCTATGAGCCGTATCTGTCGTCGATCCGCAATGCGCCGGACAAGGGCAAGATCCTGCACACCACGATCGAATATCCGGTGGTGGTCGACATGGTTGCTTTCCAGCCCGACTTCATCAAGAAGAACCGCAAGACCGTGCAGGGTGTGGTTGACGGCTATTTCGACGCGCTGGCGATGATCAAGACCCAGCCCGACAAGTCCTACGAGATCATGGGTGCCAAGGTGAAGCAGACCGGCCCGGATTTCGCCAAGTCGGCCTCGTTCATCGCCTGGCAGGACAAGGCCGCCAACCAGGCCTATTTCAAGGGCGATCTGCAGGCCTTCATGAAGGAAGCCGCCGACATCCAGCTTGAATCCGGCGTGATCAAGAAGATCCCGGACCTCAAGGCTCTGGTCGACGACAGCTTTATCAAGTGAGCCTGCTTTAGTGTTCGATCCGCTTAAGCCTGTTTCCCCGGGGCGGCGCACCGCCCTGGGGATTCTCTTTTTCGTGGTGTTCCTCGCCGGCTGGGCCGGGATCACGCTGGGCGGCATCGTGCCGCCGCTGTTTCTGGCCGATCCGCTCAAGGCGGCGAAATCCGGTGTGGAGCTCTTCACCGAATATGGTTTCGCCGGCGATGTCGGCGTCACCATCTGGCGCGTGGTCGGCGGCTTTGTGATCGCCGCGGTCTTCGCCGTGCCGCTCGGCATCCTGATGGGCGCCTTCAAGAGCGTCGAAGCCTTCTTCGAGCCTTTCATCTCCTTCGCCCGCTACCTGCCCGCCTCCGCCTTCATCCCGCTGCTGATCCTGTGGGCCGGCGTCGGCGAAGCGCAGAAGCTGGCGGTCATCATCATCGGTTCCTTCTTCCAGATCGTGCTGATGGTCGCCGTCATCGTCGGCGGCAGCCGCATCGACCTGGTCGAGGCCTCCAAGACACTGGGCGCCAAACGCGCCGGCATCGTGCTGCGCGTGCTGTTGCCCGGGGCTGCCCCTCAGATTGCGGAAACACTGCGCCTGGTGCTGGGCTGGGCCTGGACCTATGTGATCGTCGCCGAACTGATCGGCGCGCAGAGCGGCATCGGCCATATGATCATGGACAGCCAGCGCCTGCTCGATACCGGACAGATGATCTTCGGCATCTTCATCATCGGCCTGATCGGACTCATTTCCGATTTCCTGTTCAAGCAGGCCAACGCGCGCCTCTATCCCTGGTATTTCATCAAGTGAGCAAGCTTCGCATCGAGAATGTCAGCCGGGTTTTCCCGGGTGTGCGCGGCGGTGAACCGACCCGTGCGCTGGAACCGACGAATTTGAGCGTCGAAGACAACGACTTCATCACCATCCTCGGGCCGTCCGGTTGCGGCAAAAGCACGCTACTGCGCATCGTTGCCGGTCTGGATCAGCCCACGACGGGCCAGGTATTGCTGGATGGCCAGGCGGTGCGCGAGCCGGGCCCGGATCGCGGCATGGTGTTCCAGAGCTACACGCTGTTTCCGTGGCTGACCGTACGGGAAAACATCTGCTTCGGCCTGCGCGAAAAGAACGTACCGGACAGGCAACAGGCCGAGATCGCTGACCATTTCATCAACCAGGTCGGCCTGCGGGGGTTCGAGAACCACTTCCCCAAGCAACTGTCAGGCGGCATGCAGCAGCGCACGGCGCTGGCACGTGCGCTGGCCAACGACCCGAAGATCATGCTGCTGGACGAGCCCTTCGGCGCGCTCGACAACCAGACCCGCGCATTGATGCAGGAGCTGCTGCTCGGCATCTGGGAAGCGGCGAAGAAGACCGTGCTGTTCGTCACCCACGATATCGACGAAGCCATCTTCATGGCCAACCGCGTGCTGGTGATGACGGCGCGGCCCGGCAAGGTGAAATGCGATATCGCCATCGACCTGCCGCATCCGCGCCATTACACGATGAAGACCTCGCCGGAATTCGCGGCTTATAAGGCCCGCCTGACCGAGGAAATTCGCGTCGAGGCGATCCGCTCGGCCCAGGCGGAACACTGATGGAGATTCGCACTTTCGAGGAGCGCGACCGCAGTGCCGTGATTGGGCTGTGGCAGGCCTGCGACCTGACCCGGCCGTGGAACGATCCGGACAGCGATATCAGCTTCTGCATAGGTAAACCTGAATCGACCATTCTGGTTGGCGAGCGCGACGGGAAAGTCATTGCCAGCGTGATGACCGGCCATGACGGCCATCGCGGCTGGCTCTACTATCTTGCCGTCGATCCCACCCTGCAGAAAGGTGGCCTTGGCCGCGCCATGGTGGCTGCCGCCGAAAAATGGCTGCAGGATCGCGGCGTGCCCAAGGTGATGCTGATGGTGCGGCCGGAAAACGACAAGGTGCGCGCCTTTTACGATGCCCTGGGTTACGAGGAAGAACCCCGTGTCATCTTCGCCCGCCGCTTCGACGGCAAGTGACGTTACGACAGTCTTGAGCGCCGCCGCGTCGCCGGCTTAGGCTCAGCCTCCCAGCACGGGAGGAAACCATGGCGCAGTCTATCGCAGTACTTGGCGGCAACGGCGTCTATGCACGCCATCTGATTCCGCGCCTGATCGCGGCCAGCCACAAGGTGCGCGCCGTGGTGCGCCGGCCGGAAGCTGCCGGGATCGCACGCGACAGCGGTGCGGAGATTTGCATCGGCGATATCTTCGACACGGCCTCAATGGCAGCAGCTTTTGCGGGCTGCGACATCGCCATCAACCTCGCCACCTCCCTGCCCGGCCCAAGCGGTCGCGGCGACTTTACCGCCAACGATAAATTGCGGGTGGAAGGCGCACCGAATTTCGTCGCTGCCAGCAATCAGGCCGGCGTGGCTCGCGCGATCCAGCAGAGCATCAGCTTCCTGAATGCCTCGGGCAGCGACGCATGGTCGGACGAGGATCACCGCTATGTGCCACCAGGCGAAACCGTCGCAAGTAAAGCGATGGATGCCGCCGAAGCGATGGAAGCCACCATTCGCGCGTCAGGGCTCGACTGGATCATCCTGCGCGGCGGGTTGTTCTACGGACCGGGCACCGGCTTCGACGAACGCTGGTTCGCCGGGGCAGCAAGCGGCAAGCTGAAGATGCCGGGCGACGGCAGCGACTATGTCTCGCTGGTGCATATCGCCGACATGGCGGCGGCAACCGTCGCCACGGTGGACAGATGGCCGTCGCGCCAGACGCTGATCGTCTGCGACGATATGCCGGCACAGTGGCGCGAGGTCTTCGGCTTCATCGCCGCCAGCCTCGGCCAACCGGAACCGGCGTCCGGCGGCGCGGCCGGCTTCCCCTCGTTCCGCCTGCGCAACACGCGCGCCAGGGCGGCGCTCGACTGGCAACCGTTTTACCGGAGCTTCAGAGAGGGGCTGGCGCGGTAAGAAATGGGATTCCCGCTTTCGCGGGAATGACGATTAGAAATACTCCGTCATGCCGGGCTTGACCCGGCATCCCATTTTTTTGGCGCTTAGCCGATATTCAGATAATCCCGCTTCACCAGCGGCAGGCCTTTGTGGCGCAGGATGTCGTAAGCCGTGACCGCGTGGAAAAAGAAATTCGGCAGCGCGAAAGACAGCAGATAATCCTGCCCGTTGAATTTCAGTTCCCCGCTGCCGGTCTTCAGCGCCACGTCGCGGGTTTCGGAACCGGCGAAAGCCGCCTCGCCGATGCCGTTGATGAACTCCAGCACGGACGTAATGCGCGCCTGCAGGTCGGCAAAACTCGTCTCCGTATCGGGATGGCTCGGCGGCGTGACGCCGGCTGGGCGCGCCGCGCCGAATTTGGCCGCATCGGCCGCCGCCTGGATCTGGCGGGTCAGGTGATACATATCCGGCGCCAGCCGCGCCTCCACCAGGTCTTCCGGCTTCAACCCATTCGCTTTGGCATGCGCCTCGGCCTTGGTCAGCAGGTTGGACAGCATCTTCAGGCTGCGGGTAAAGACCGGCACCGAGGCCTGATACATCGAGAATGACATGGGATGAGTACTCCGAAAGGCGGGACGGCAGGCAGTGCCTTCCGCACTGCCCATACGCCCGCCAATACCTAGGTGCCCGCCGGCAAATGTCTAGCGCCCGCCGCCGCGGGCATCGTCGAAATACTTGCGCAGCAGCGGCAGCGAGTTGCCGTAATCCTGCACCACCATCACCATGTCCATGGTTTCGCCGTCGCCCCCCAGCGGCAGGCGCAGCACGCGATAGGACATCGGCTCGCCGCTGCTGGCAATCACGCTGATCTGCACATACTGCAGGCTACGCTCACGCTGCATCTCGCAGAGGTCGTTCCACAGCCGCAGGCCATGCTGCTGCGGCACAAGTTCAAGCACCGAATGACCGGTCACTTCCACGCCGCGCAGGTCGCGGCTCATCGTGCCGGCCAGCCGGTAGCGAAAGTCGGGCGGATCCTCGATCACCTCGATCAGGATCAGGCGTGGCAGGATCGGTTTCAGTTCGACCGGGTCGAAATCGGCGCGCGCCGGCATGGCGCGGCCGGCACGTTTCGCCTGCCACAGGTCGATGGCCAGCCGACAATCCGGATTGGCCACGGCCTGCTCCGGCGCCAGGCGCGTGAACTGCGCCCGCGCATCCCGGCTGTCGATTTCGACCGGCACGTGGAATGCCACGGTATCCTCCCAGGCCACGGCAACATGCGACCGCAGATCGAAGCAGAATACCGCAGTTCCGTCGATCGCAGCGCTTTTTCGAAGACCGCGGCCCCGATATGGGAATTTAACGTTTCAGCGCTGTTGCATAGAGATCGGGCTTGAAACCGGCCATCACCCTGCCGCCACCGTATTCCAGCATCGGTCGCTTGATCATCGAGGGCTGCGCCAGCATCAGCGCAATTGCCTTCTTCTCGGTGAGGTTCTCGCGGTCGGACTCGGGCAGTTTGCGGAAGGTGGTGCCGGCACGGTTCAGCACCGTTTCCCAGCCCAGCGCTTTGCACCAGCTTTCCAGATGCGCCCTGTCGATGGCACTGGCTTTGTAGTCGTGGAACTCGTGCTTCACGCCATGGTCGTTCAGCCAGGTGAGGGCCTTCTTCATGGTGTCGCAGTTCCTGATGCCGTAGATGGTGACAGACATGCGGTTTACTCCAGATAACCCTGCAGGCGCATCCAGTCGCCCAGTTCGCGGTTCACCGCCTCGGTGAGCGTCGGATCGAAATCCCTGCTGCGCCCGATATTCGCCTTGTCCAGCGACACCATGGCCGTGTTGAAGCGGTTCTCGACCTCCAGGAATGCAGCGACCGCGACCACGGTCTCGTCGGTTTTATGCACGAGGTCTTCGAGCCGTACTTCCAGCAGGCTGTCGGCCGGAACGCTGTCCTTCAATGCACGGTAGCTGCGGATCATGGCGGCACAGACCGATATGGCCAGCGGCTGATCGGATGGGAACCACGGCTGGCTGGTGAAGGACGACGCCACATCGCGCGGATCGCGGATCATGTGGATGAACTTCATCTTCGGATACAGCTCGTGCAGAAAATCGAAGTTGACGAAGTTCAGCGGCGTATCGTCGACCCAGCGCGATGCCTTGGCTGCGCTCACCGGCTGCGCATACAGTTCATCGAGGAATCGCCGACATTCGGCAAGTATCGCTTCGCGTGTGAAGGTCTTCGCCATGAAGAACGGCTTGAGCAAGCCATGGCTATCGACAATGCCATCCGGCGCTATATGCGCCGCGATCCGCAGCAGGAAGGCTTTGGTGCAGGTGATGTAATGCTCGATGCCGAAGCCCTGCCCGATGGCATGGATCGAGCCGGGAATGGTGGGATTCTCGCGCTGGACGATCTCGAAGGCCTGCTGGAAGCCGAGCTTACGCTCCTTGCGCAGCTGGTTGAGGCGCTGGTTCAGTTCCGCGACCGGAAAGCCGAACTGCTGCATCTGCTGCGCGCGCGACAGGAAGTCCTGGATGATGAAGTGAAACCGGGTGATGTCGTACCGGCCACTCAGGCGGTCCACGATGTCCCTGAGGCCGCCATGCTCGACGATCAGCTTGTTCTCATGGCCCGGCAGGCAGAAATCGGCATGGGTGTTGAGCAGCTTCGCCATGATCGAGGTGCCGGAACGCCCCGTTCCGCCGATAAAGACCGGTCTGTCCAATTGCATTTGTAGCCCGATTCGCATTCCTCAGCCTTTTTATACACGATCCTTGCTTTTCGCACCGCCAGTCAATCGAGCCCGAGGAACCTGACAACACGGTGCGGGTTTATCCTGCGACATTCTGCAGGAGATGCGACATGGACAGGCTCATCCCGGCCACCGAACTGGCTAAACTGGCAAAGACACCCTTTCCCGGCGAGTCCGATGCCTATCACGCCGCGCGCGAAAATCTGCTGGCCGAGGAGATCGAATTCCGCCGCCACATGACGCGGCTGGCGGAGCAGCGCCGCGCCCTGCCGCCCGGCCCGGTGATCGAAAAAGATTACCGCTTCAGGGACGAGAACGGTTTCGAAGTCGGGCTGACCGAGCTGTTCGGCGACAAGGACACGCTGGTGACTTATTTCTGGATGTATGGGCCCGAACGCGACCGGCCCTGCCCGATGTGCACCAACCTGCTCGGCTCGCTCAACGGAAATGCGATGGACATCAAGCAGCGCGTGGCGCTGAAAATCCTCGGCCGCAGCAAGGTCGAGCGCCAGTTCCTGTTTGCGCAGGAACGCGGCTGGCGCGACCTCGATTTCATCCAGACCGTTGGCGACGAGTATGCCAACGATCTTGGCCTGCTGCGCGACGGCTACGAATATCCTGCGCTGACAGTCTATAAGCGCGATGGCGACAAAGTGCGGCTGTTCTGGGCCAGCGAGATGACAAAGGAAATGGCCGATCCCGGACAGGATCCGCGCGACGCACCCGATCTCGGCGTGCTGTGGCCGGTGCTCGACCTCACGCCGGGCGGGCGCGGCACCGACTGGTATCCGAAGCTGCGGTACTAGGTCAGCCCGCCTCAGGGACCGGGCGGGTCATCAGGATCGTCGAGTGCGGCGATCACTTCCACTTCGATCAGCAGGTCGGGATTGACCAGTGCGGTCACGCCAACCAGCGTGCTGGCCGGAAACGGCCCGTCGCCGAAACGCTTCGCCCGCGCCGCGCGCACCGGTGGCAGCAGTTCCGGTTTGAGCCCGACCACATAAGTCACCATCTTGAAGACATGCGGGAAGCCCAGGCCGACTGCGGCCAGCGCGATCTCCAGATTCCTGAATACCTGCTCGGCCTGCTTCCCAATATCGCCTTTGCCAACCACGTTGCCCTCGGCATCGAGCGCCACCTGGCCGGAGATATGCACATGCCGGCCGGCGCGCACTGCTGTGACATGCGTGTAGCCGGTCGGCTTCGACAGGCCGTCGGGATTGTGGTGGCTGATGGGCATGACATATCTCCTCTGCGGCACCCTATAGAAGCAAAGCTGCCGCAAAGGTCAAGACAGGTACTATCTGGTGGCGCGCTCCCGTATGGCCCAGAGGGTGAGCGCGGCAGCAATGATTGCCGGCAGTGTCACGGCGGGGAAATCCTGAACGATCACCGACGGCCCGCAAATGCCGACGGCCACTTCCCACAAATGGAACAGGGCATGGCCCCAGAGCCAGACCGCCGCCGCGCCCCACATCAGCACGCGCAGATGCGGCCGTGCGGCACCGATCAGCATGGCGCTGCCGAGGAAAAGGAAAATCAGCCCGATATCGCGGAGGAAATGCTGATTGAACGGCCCGGTTGCCGTCACGCCCGGCACGATAAAATACCAGGCTTCCGGCGCCACCAGCATGAATACGCCATTGGCTTCCATGGCGATGCCAAGCAATATCGCCAGAGCGATACACAAAGATGCGAACATGACCGCCTCCGGATCTAGCGCTGCGCCGACTGTGCGAGCCAGTCGCCGAAGCGCGTCGGCATGATACGGGCGCCGGCGCCGGGTGTGAGCGACTGGTCGTTCAGCAGCACACCGAAATAGGGTGCGGCCACATCAACGACGATCTGGCGCGAATCCTTCGCGGCCGTCAGCGCCTGCTGTACCAGTTCGCTCATTGAGCGACGCTCGGGGCCGGCCACTTCAGCAATGTCGTTGATCGGCTCGGCCACAGCTACGTCGGCCAGCGCCTCGGCCACATCGTCCGAGACGATCGGCTGCATCAGTGCCGATGTCAGGCGTACGGTATCGCCCTGCGTGCCTGCCTGGGCAATGCCGCCCATGAATTCGAAGAACTGCGTGGCGCGCAGGATCGTATAGGGCACCTTGCCAGCCTTGATCAGGTCTTCCTGCACCATCTTGGCGCGGAAATAGCCGCTGTCGAGCAGCCGTTCCGTACCGACGACTGACAGCGCAACATAATGCGCAACACCGGCGGCCGTTGCCGCCGCCAGCAGATTGCAGCTCGAGGCCTGGAAGAATTCCAGCACCGCCCTGTCCTCGAACGACGGCGAATTCGCCACATCGACCACGACCTGCGCGCCGGCAAGCGCAGTGGCGAGCCCTTCGCCGGTGACGGCGTTGATCCCGGTGGAGGGCGATGCGGCGATCACCTCATGGCCCTTGTGGCGCAGTTTGGCGACCAGCTTGGAGCCGATCAGGCCGCTGCCGCCGATAACGACGATTTTCATGGTGGTGTCCTTCGTTGCCATGGTAGGCGGCAGGCGCGCCCTTTTACTGGTCGAGGGCCCTGCCCGTTCATACGCAAAGACGAAGGATGATACGCCCGTGTGACAGGAAAACCGGGGAAATCTCAGGCCCGGCTAAAGCCCTGTTCCGCTTGGCAATCAGCCGAGACAACTGGGCTTAATCTTAATAATAAGCCCCATTCTCGAGTTAGTCGGCATCATCAGGAAGAAAAGACCAATCAGCCTCGGGAAAAACATGCCGCATATTCTCATCAGTCGATAATGACAAGACAACGCTCGCCAAGATGTCTCGACCAATACGAACATGGCGATGAAATTCATCGGTCTCGTCGTATAAAATCGGCATGGCCAAACTACCATCGAATCCTTCGAAAGGAAATTGACGACTTAAAAGCAACACGGGGAATGCGAATTTAAGAAAAATATAAACCGTGTCGACTGACAGAACTGATTTGTCACCCCAAATGCCCAACCAGTTTTCATCAACATGCTTTTCTTTAGGGGTTAATGTAGTAAAGAATCCACCGGCAAAACTTGGATGCGTCAGCCCTGATAGTATCACATGAGAACTGCGCCCCCAATTTCCAAACCACTCCGCAGTATCCTCATGTCCATCAAAAAAATCTCGCCAAGCGAGAGTAACCCTTTTACGAATCTTTCCTCCCCGCAGATACGCTCTCCAGAATTCTTCAGCACCTTCCGGGGTATTGCTCTTGATGAAGTCTTCCGAAAACTCTGGCTTATGAAGCAATGCCACCAGAACTTCCATATATTCTGAAACAGACCTCAGAAGTGATCGAGAAGCTGTATCAAAGCCTAATAAAATTAGGTGACGTATTGCAGTCCCATCCGCGATGATCTTGCATAATATTAAAGTGACGGATTTCTCAAAATCCGTCATCTCCCCGGTTTTATCTCTCTTTGCATACACAAGAGTGTTTAAACTGATGAACCAGCTCAGGCACTCATCAAAAATAGAAATCCAAAGATCAAGCGAAGGAAGAGATAAAGCATTATTTCTCTGCATCGAATGCGCAACAAGATCGCTTATCGCGACTCCGACACGCTCTCCATTCTCAATTGGGAACCCCCTATCCGCCCACATCTTCCTCAAATGAACTTCAAAATCTGCTTTACTCAGCAAATCTCTCATGTGAGGCGTCCTAAAGAGTTCTTCTGAATATTAACCATTATACTTGATCTTCACCCTATCCGCCGCCGCCTTCGCCGCCTTGCGCGCCGTGTCGGTGTCGCCGTTTTTCGCCAGCGCCAGCGCCACGCCCATGCGGCGATAGGGCCGCGTGGTCGGTTTGTTGAAAATGCGCAAGTCGATGTCGATTCCGGCAGGTGCAGAGCCCAGCGCATCGGCCAGGCCATCCACGCTGAAATCGGTGCTGTCGCGGTCGGCCAGGATCACCGCCGAGGCGGCCGGGCCATGCTGGGTGATGCTGGGGATCGGCAGGCCGAGAATGGCGCGGGCATGCAGGTCGAACTCGGTCAGGTTCTGCGAGATCATCGTCACCATGCCGGTGTCATGCGGGCGCGGCGACAGTTCGGAGAAGATCACTTCATCATCCTTGATGAAGAATTCGACGCCGAAAATGCCGTAGCCGCCGAGATTGTCGACCACCGCCTTGGCCTGGCGCTGCGCTTCCGCAATCGCCTTATCCGACATCGGTGTCGGCTGCCAGCTTTCCATATAGTCGCCGCGCTCCTGCCGGTGGCCGATCGGCGGGCAGAAGATCACGCCCTGGCGCGTGCGGATGGTCAGCAGCGTGATCTCGTAGTCGAAGTCGATGAAGGCCTCGACGATCACGCGCTTGCGGTCGCCGCGCATGCCGGCCACGGCATAGTCCCAGGCCTTGTCGATATCGCCCGGCCCCTTCACCGTACTCTGGCCCTTGCCCGAGGACGACATCACCGGCTTTACCACGCAGGGAATGCCGACCTTGGCGACAGCGTCGCGTATTTCCTCCAGGCTTTCGGCATAGAGGAATTTCGAGGTCGGCAGGCTGAGTTCATTGGCGGCAACGTCGCGGATACGGTCGCGGTTCATGGTCATCAGCGTGGCGCGCGCCGAGGGCACCACATTCTGGCCGCGATCTTCGTAGTCCTTCAGCACCTCGGTGCGGATCGCCTCCACTTCCGGCACGATGAAGTCGGGCTTGTGCTTGTCGATGGCCGCACCGAGCGCGGCACCATCCAGCATGGAGAAGACCTCGAACTCATCGGCCACCTGCATGGCGGGTGCCCCGGCATAGGCATCGCAGGCGACCACATGAGCGCCGAGCCGCTTGGCCGAGATCACGAATTCGCGGCCGAGTTCGCCCGAGCCGAGAAGGAGGATTTTCTTGATGGCGGCCATGGTCGCGGTTCCCTGCTTGCGTCTGCGTCAGGTCGCCGAGTCGGCGCACCCGTCCCGGGCAGGCTTATAGCAGCACAGGGGGTAAAAATGCAGGGCCGGCGCGGGTTTCAGACCGGCCGGCCCTGTTGATAACTTGCGGATTTCAGGCCGTGGCAGCCACCACCTGAGGACGACGCAGCGGCCGGAAGGTCAGGGCGATCAGCACCGCGCCCAACCCCATGGCCCAGGCGCCGACATAGAGCCAGCGGTAGCCATCGAACAGGTCGAAGATCAGGCCACCCACCAGCGGCCCGGTCGACATGCCAAGGCTGCCGGCCATGGCGATGCCGCCGATCACCGTGCCCATCATATGCAGCGGGAAATTCTCGCGCGCGATCACCGAATAGAGCGGCATCACGCCGGCATAGATGAAGCCGAACAGGGCGGCCACCGCATAGAAGGTGCCGAGATCGCGCGCGACCAGGAAGCCCAGGGCGGCGAAAGCCTGCACCAGCAGACCGAGCACCAGCACGCGCTTGGCGCCGAAGCGGTCGCCCATGATGCCGAAGCCAAGACGGCCGGCGAGGCCCGCAAGGCCTTCGACGCTGTAGATCGACACGGCGGTCAGCAGCGGAATGCCGCAGGTGACGGCATAGCTGACGGTGTGGAAGATCGGGCCGGCATGAGTCGCGCAGCAGAAGAAGTTGGTGGCCAGCAGGATGATGAAGGCCGGCGAACGCAGCACCTGGCCGAGCGTCAGGTCGCCATCAGCCGCGCCGTTGTCTTCCGTCGTTTTGGATGCGGGGCTTTGCAGCGCCGGCGCGCGGCGCACCAGCAGCGCGGCGGGAATCATCAGCACGGCGGCCAATACGGCGATCATCAGCATGGCACTGCGCCAGTCGTAAGTCGTCACCAGCCAGCCGGCCAGCGGCGACATGGTCATCGGCGCGACGCCCATGCCGGCCGAAACCAGCGAGACGGCGAGGCTGCGATGCGTGTCGAACCAGCCCGTGACCGCCGCCATCATCGGCGCGAAGATCCCCGCCGTGCCGCCGCCGACGATGAGTCCGAACACCATCTGGAACATGAGCAGCGACGAGGCATGGCTGGCCAGCGCCAGACCGGCGGCAAGAATGACGGAACCCGACAGCACCACGACACGCGGGCCGTATCGATCCGACAGGTTACCCCAGACCATGCTGCCCAGCGCCATGGCGAGGAAGGCGATGGTCATCGCCGTGGAGATGCCGGCCACCGACCAGCCGGTGTCATGCGAGATCGGCTGCAGGAAAACCGGCAGCGAAAACATCGCGCCGATGGCCACGCAGCTGAGCAGGCCGCCTGCCGCCACGATCACCCACCTGTAGTGTGACTGCAGCTTGGTCATCCCTCGTCTCCGTTCCTGATCAGGCGCTGGTGTAAAGACGTGCCGGTGGCATGCCATCCGACATCGCAGGCCGAAATATTATGAAGATGGCGGCATTTTCTCGAATTTGGTCAAAGCCGGATCAAGCTGGTCCCAGCCATGGCCGCGGCTGGCATAGGTCACCACCTGCGGCTGGAACCGCTCCGGTTCATCCAGGCTGGCGGCATGGACGGTGATGACATCCGGCATCGCCGGATAGGTCTGGTAGACCGGCGAACCGCAGGTGGGGCAGAAGCTGCGTGTCTTCACCTTGCCGCTGTCGGCGACCATATCCCAGGTCGTCGCCTTGCCGCTCAGCTGTACATCCTGGCGGCCGACAAAACTCAGGTAAGACCCATGACCGGTGCCGCTCTTATGCTGGCACTGACGGCACTGGCAGTGGTTGGAAAACACCGGCTCGGTCGGGATTTCATAGCGGACAGCGCCGCACATGCAGCCGCCAGTATAAGGCTTGGTCATCATGGACTCCGTTGGGCGCAGTTGTCCTGTCCGCTGGATGCCAGCGGCGGAACAGTTCAGATCGGGTGGGTTAACTCAGTTCTGCTCGGCAGCCACGGTGCTGAGAGTTTGGACACATTTGACCCAGCCCTTGCCCATATTGGTGTAGGCCGTGTCGTTCTTCGGCAGCACGAAGCCGGAATGCTCCATGCGCAGCCGTGTGCCGGTCTGCACGCGGCGCAAGGTGAAAGTCACGACGGTGTCGAGTTTCGAACCGTAACCGACATTGCCCTCATCGCCACCGCGCCAGGCAAAGGCGAAGCGTTCGAGCGGCAGCACTTCCAGCACTTCGCAGCGGATGAAGCCGTCCCAGGCGCCGGCCGGCGTGGTCTGGAAGGTGAAGCGGTTGCCCACCACCGGTTCGAAGCCGGTCGGCTTCATCATCCAGCGCCCCATCAGGTCGCCGTTGGTAATCGCTTTCCACAGCACCTCGGCGCCATGCGGGAAAACTTCGTCGATGACGATGGAAGTGGCGTCGGTGGACTGCATGTCGGATTTCACGGCGATGTTGTTCATGGATCGATTTCCCTGAGTACGGCACGCAGCCTGTCGAAGTTGTCGCGCCAGAAGGCGCTGTAATGGTTCATCCAGTCGGCCAGCGGCGTCAGCCCTTCCGGCTGCGCCCGGTAGTAAACGTTGCGGCCCTCGGGCCGTTCGATCACCAGGCCGGCCTGCTTCAGCGACTTCAGATGCTGCGAGATGGCGCCCTGGGTGACGCCGCTCCCCTTGGTCAGTTCGGCGACGGTGATTTCCTTGCCCCCGGCCACGCGCTCGAACACCGCCCGGCGGGTGGGATCGGCGAGCGCGCGCATCACGGCGGAGATATCGATAGGTTCGGCGTTCATGGACATCACATTAGTCATCACTTATTGATTAGTCAATACTAATTTATAGTCCCGCAGATTATTTTCAGGCACCTGTCGGAACCGGGCTCCCGCGCACGTCCTTGGATGGACTCTGGCGAAAGGAACATCCAATGCAGGTTACGCAGTGTCTGTGGTTCGACAAGGACATGGAGGCCGCGCTCCGCCTCTACACATCCCTGATCCCCGGCTCATCACTCGACTGGGGCTCGGCGCTGCCCGCTGAATCGCCCAGCGGTCCGCCCGACAGCGTGAAGATCGCCGGCTTCACCCTCGGCGACCAGCGCTACATGGCGTTCCAGGCGGCCGGACGGCCCGGTGCGTTCAATCACTGCGTTTCAATCATGATCGAATGCGACACCCAGGCCGAGATTGACCGGCTGTGGGAAGCGCTGGGCAAGGACGGCCAGTACGAACAATGCGGCTGGCTGCGTGATCGCTGGGGCCTTGCCTGGCAGATTCAGCCGAAACTGCTGGGCGAGCTGACGCGCGGCCCGGACAAGGCCGTGGCCAAGCGCGTCACCGAAGCCATGCTGAAGATGGTGAAGATCGATATCGCCGCGCTGGAAGCCGCAGCGAAGGGAAGCTAGGCCTTCCTGTTCAGCGCGGCGGCGGCACGCACCAATGCCTTGAATGCCGTCGCGCTGATCTTCTCGCCTTCATGAATGTCGATGGCACGGCGGGCGTTGCCTTCCAGGCTGGCGTTGAACAGGCCCTTCGGGTCTTTGACTTTCGCGCCCTTCATGAAGGTCAGCTTGACGACGGCCTTGTAGGTCTCGCCGGTGCAGAGGATGCCGTTGTGCTCCCAGACCGGCACACCGCGCCACTTCACCGTCTCGACTACATCGGGCAGCGCCGCCTTGATCAGCGCACGGACCTGCGCCAGCGTCTCGCCGCGCCAGTCGCCGAGATCTTTGATCTTCGCGTCGATCAGTTGCGCGGGTGTCGTTTCTTTTGCAGCCATCACCTGCTCCTGCCCTTGCCGGTTTCCTTCACCACATCCAGAAACGCGCGCAGGGCCGGCGGCACGGCGCGATGCCCGGGATAATACATGGCGAGCGCTTCTGCTGCCGGCATCCAGTCCGGCATTACCTGGCGCAGTTGCTTCGCCTTCAGTGCGGCGGTGACGGCGGCATCCGCCACATAGGCGATGCCAAGCCCCTGGATCGCCGCTTCTGCCATCAGCCGATCATCATCGAGAATAACTGTGCCGGGCGGATCGATCGCCAGCGTCTGCCTGCCGCGCGCGAACTCCCAGCGATAGAGCTTGCCGCCCGGCAGGCGATGCCGGATGCAGCGATGCCGCATCAGATCGTCGGGCGCCTTCGGAATGCCAGCGCGTTTAAGATAGTCCGGCGAAGCCACGCAGACGAAACCCACCGGCCGGCCGAAACGCACGGCGATCATGTCGCGCGGGACTGTATCTCCCAGGCGCAGGCCGGCATCGAAACCGCCGGCGACGATATCGACCAGCCGGCCCTCGGCGACGAGATCCACGGTGACATCGGGAAACCGCTCGGCCATGTGCGGCAGCACGTCGCGGATCAGCATGGCGACACCGAGCGGCGGCGCGTTGATCCGGACGGTGCCGGCTACCTTCCCGTTGCTGCCCTGAAACGCCGCGACGCTGTCCAGTGCCTCATCCAGCGAGGCCAGCGCCGGCTGCAGCCGCTCCAGCAGCCGGAAGCCGGCCTCGGTCGGCGAGACGCTGCGCGTCGTGCGGTTCAGCAGCCGCACGCCCAGCCGCTCCTCCAGCGCCCGCATGGCATGGCTCAGCGTGGACGGCGCCGTGCCGAGTTCATCGGCCGCGCGGCGGAAGCTGTGATGTGTGGCGACCGCCACGAAGGCGGACAGGTCATTGAAAGATGGCCGGATCATTACTGGTGATTTTGCATCACCCCATACCGATTTCAACGTCTAATCTACGGAATGTTGCGCCGCTATCTTCAGGTCCGTAGTCGACACAGGAGCCCTGACATGACCAAACGCGACGCCATCTTCCCCGCCAACCGGCATGCGCTGTATGACCAGCACCAGTATTCCGCCGCGATCCGCTCCGGCGACCTGCTTTTCGTCTCGGGCCAGGTTGGCAGCCGCGGGGACGGGTTGCCCGAACCGGATTACGCAAAACAGGTCAAACTCGCCTTCGACAACCTGAACGCCGTGCTGGCGGCGGCAGGCGCCAGCTTCGACGACGTGATTGACGTGATCAGCTTTCACACCGATCCGGAGAAACAGTTCGAGACCTTCATGGCCATCCGCGCGCAGGAACTCGGCGCAGCGCCCTGGCCGACCTGGACGGCGATCGGTGTGAACTGGCTGGCCGGCTTCGACGTCGAACTCAAGGTGGTGGCGCGGGTGCCGGCGAAGGCCTGATATGCTTCAGACGGTCAGCTCTTCAACTTCCCCCTCAGGCAGCACAATCAGGATTTTGGTGAAACCCAACGGCAGGGCGATCTGCTCCCAGATGCGCCGGTAGGTTTCCGCGTGCAGATGGCCATTCTGGTTGGTGAGGACAAGCCAGCGCTCGCGCGTGGATGGCCGGGACACGCGTTTGCGCGCCACTTCGCCGATCCCGTGAACGAAGCTCTGCGTCAAATCCAGAATCGGGCCGGGATCGGTCTCCGCGTTATGCACGAAGCCGATCAGCCTCGGCATCGGCTTCGGCACGTCCGCAATGCGCCGCAGGCGAACCTGATTCCCATGAATCGTGGTGCGTACATCGCCGCGCCCCAGACCATCACAAATCCTGTCGGCAATCGCCGCGGCCGTTTTACCGCCCAGGCGCACCGGCGCCGTCACGGTGACGATGACAGTCTGATCCGGTGCAATGATATCCGACACTGCTGCCCGCAGGTCCGCGAACAGGCGCAAAACCACCCTGTCGAACCGCAGCCTCGGTCTGTCGTCTCGCGTGGCTTTCTGACGGAGCGCGACGATCTGAAGTGCAACCTGGCGGCCCCCGAGTACCAGATACCGTCCGTCCCAGGGCGCACTATACCGGCGTGCCACCGCTGCGATGGCTGCCTGTTCCGGGCGCGATGCAGCGAACCCCATCAACCGCCCGGATGCAGCCCCGGCGCTTCCTGGCCGGTACGGGCCACATATTCCGTGTAGCCGCCGGTGAACTGGTGCACGCCCTCGGGCGTCAGTTCCAGCACGCGGTTCGACAGCGCGGCGAGGAAATGGCGGTCATGCGACACGAACAGCATGGTGCCCTCGAAATCCGCCAGGGCCGTCACCAGCATCTCTTTGGTCGCCATGTCGAGATGGTTGGTCGGTTCGTCGAGCACCAGGAAGTTCGGCGGATCGAACAGCATCATGGCCATGACCAGACGCGCCTTCTCGCCGCCCGACAGCACGCGGCAGGTCTTCTCGACGTCGTCGCCGGAGAAACCGAAACAGCCGGCCAGAGTCCGCAGCGTGCCCTGGCCTGCCTGCGGGAAGGCCTTGTCGAGGGTTTCGAACACCGTGTCGTCGCCGTCCAGCAGGTCCATCGAATGCTGGGCGAAATAGCCCATCTTCACGCTGCTGCCGAGATTGACCGTGCCCTGGTCCGGTTTGGTATCGCCGGCGATCAGCTTCAGCAGCGTGGATTTGCCGGCACCGTTGGCACCCAGCACGCACCAGCGTTCCGTACGCCGCACCTGGAAATCCAGCCCGGTATAGATCGACTGGCTGCCATAGCCCTTGTGCACGTCGCGGAAGTTCGCCACATCCTCACCCGAACGTGGCGGGTTGCGGAATTCGAACTGCACGGATTGCCGCCGGCGCGGCGGTTCGATCTTTTCGATCTTGTCGAGCTTCTTCACCCGGCTCTGCACCTGCGCGGCGTGCGAAGCGCGCGCCTTGAAGCGTTCGATAAACTTGATTTCCTTGGCCAGCATGGCCTGCTGGCGCTCGAACTGCGCCTGGCGCTGTTTCTCGTTCAGCGCGCGCTGCTGATCATAGAAATCGTAATTGCCGGAATAGGTGGTGAGCGTGCCGCCGTCGATCTCGATGATCTTGCCGACGATGCGGTTCATGAACTCGCGGTCATGCGAGGTCATCAGCAGCGCACCCTCGTAATTCTTGAGGAACGCTTCGAGCCAGATCAGGCTTTCGAGATCGAGATGGTTGCTCGGTTCGTCGAGCAGCATGCCGTCCGGGCGCATCAGCAGAATCCGGGCCAGCGCCACGCGCATCTTCCAGCCGCCCGACAGCAACCCCACATCGCCGTCCATGCGCTCCGGACTGAAGCTCAGGCCCGCCAGCACCTCGCGCGCCCTGGCGTCCAGTGCATAGCCGTCCAGCTCCTGGAAGCGGCCCTGCACTTCGCCATAGCGCTCAATGATGGCGTCCATCTCATCGGCCCGGTCCGGGTCGACCATCGCCGCTTCGAGCTCGGCCATCTCGGCGGCCAGCGCGCTGACCGGCCCGACGCCATCCATGACGGCCGCGACCGCGCTCTGGCCCGACATCTCGCCGACATCCTGGTTGAAATAGCCGATGGTCATGCCGGTATCGATCGACACCTGGCCATCGTCGGGCTTTTCCTCGCCGACGATCATGCGGAACAGCGTCGACTTGCCGGCACCATTCGGCCCGACCAATCCCGCCTTCTCACCCTTCTGGAGGCCCATCGACGCATCGATGAACAGAATCTGATGGCCGTGCTGCTTGCTGACGTTATCGAGGCGAATCATGGGGTCTGCACTAACTGATAAAACCGACTATGCTTGGCCGCTTATTCCCACTCGATGGTGCCGGGCGGCTTCGAGGTGATGTCGTAAGTCACGCGGTTGATGCCGCGCACCTCGTTGATGATGCGGGTGGCGACGCGGCCGAGGAAGTCGTGCTCGAACGGGTAGTAATCCGCCGTCATACCATCGGTCGAAGTCACCGCGCGCAGGGCACAGGCCTGATCGTAGGTGCGGCCATCGCCCATCACGCCGACGGTGCGCACCGGCAGCAGCACGGCGAAGGCCTGCCAGATCTTGTCATACAGACCCGAGCGGCGAATCTCGTCGAGATAGACAGCATCCACCTCGCGCAGCAGGTCGAGCTTCTCGCGCGTGATATCGCCCGGAATGCGGATCGCCAGCCCCGGGCCCGGGAAAGGATGCCGGCCCACGAGGCTTTCCGGCAGGCCGAGTTCGCGGCCGAGCATGCGGACTTCGTCCTTGAACAGCTCGCGCAGCGGCTCGACCAGCTTCATGTTCATGCGTGCCGGCAGCCCGCCCACATTATGGTGCGACTTGATGGTCACGCTGGGGCCGCCGGAGAAGCTGATGCTTTCGATCACGTCCGGATAGAGCGTGCCCTGGGCCAGGAACTGCGCGCCGCCGATCTTCTTCGCTTCCTCTTCGAACACATCGATGAACAGGCCGCCGATGGTCTTGCGCTTGGTCTCCGGGTCGCTGACGCCCGCCAGCTTGCCGAGGAAGAGGTCCGAAGCATCCTTATGGATCAGCGGGATGTTGTAATAGTCGCGGAACAGCCGCACGACCTCTTCGCCCTCGCCCTTGCGCAGCAGGCCGTGGTCGACGAAGACGCAGGTGAGCTGGTCGCCGATGGCTTCATGGATCAGCACGGCCGCAACCGAACTGTCGACGCCGCCGGACAGGCCGCAGATCACGCGGCCCTTGCCGACCTGTTCGCGGATTTTGGCGATGGCCTCGTTGCGGAAGCCCTTCATGGTCCACTCGCCGGAGCAGCCCGCCACCTTGCGCACGAAATTGCGCAGCAGCTTGGCGCCGTCCAGCGTGTGCATCACTTCGGGGTGGAACTGCACGGCGTAGATCTTGCGCACGTCGTCGGCGATGGCGGCAAAGGGCGAGCCGTCGCTGACGCCGACGGCGCGGAAGCCGGTCGGGATTTCGGTGATCTTGTCGCCGTGGCTCATCCAGACCTGGTGCTTCTCACCCTTGGCCCAGACGCCGTCGAACAGGTCGCAGTCGTCCTTGATCTCGAGGAAGGCGCGGCCGAATTCACGGTGATGGCCGGTCTCGACACTGCCGCCGAGTTGCATGCAGATGGTCTGTTCGCCATAGCAGATGCCGAAGATCGGCAGGCCCAGCCTGAACGCACCTTCCGGCGCGCGCGGCGAGAATTCCTCCGTTGTCGACGCCGGCCCGCCGGAGAAGATGATCCCCTTCAGCGTGCCGTGGTCGTTGACGAGATCAAGGCACTTGTCCGCCTTCTGGAAGGGCACGATCTCGCAATACACACCAGCTTCGCGCACACGGCGTGCGATCAGCTGGGTCACCTGCGATCCGAAATCGATAATAAGAATGCGCTCCGCCATAGGCGTTACCGAACTCCTGTGCTTTGAAAGTTAGCTGGGCTTGGCGGCCTTGTAGGCCGCGATCTTGGTTTTCAGTTCCGTCAGTTCCGCACAGCCGAAGGTGCAGATGCTGTCGAGGCGCTTGAGGTGTTCCTCTGCCTTGGCCACATCGTTGACCTTCAGATAGGCCTCACCGATATATTCATGTGCGCCCTTGTGACGCGGATCGATGCTCAACGCCTTCTCGTAAGCCGCAAAGGCCTTCGGATAGTCGCCTTGGTTGCGCAAGGCATAGCCGAGCCAGTTGAAGGCATCGGCATTTTTCTCATCCTTCGCCACGACCTTCTGGAACAGATCGACGGCTTTCGGCCAATCCTTGGCGTCGATGGCCTTCTTGCCGTCGGCGAAATTGGGATCGGCCGCCTTGGGTGCGCCGGCCGAGGGATCGCTGCTGCCCATGGCAACAACGGTCCGCGGCATGGCGACGCTCAGCGCAGCCAGCAGGCAGAAAGCGGCAGTGGAAATGCGGAATAGCTTGCTCGGATTGGTCATGGCGGGCTCCTTTGACCGGATGCCCGCCAGTATACGCCGGACCGGCTGGACGGGGCCACTGTCCCACATGGCGGGCATAAGGCGGGAGGCCGCGGAAAGCCGGTATATCCGGGGGGTCATGACCGCCTCACAAAAGCGGTGGCGAAGAACCCGTCGGTGCCGTGCCGATATGGCGTCAGCACCAGGCGATGGCCCGACCGGATACGCTGATCGGTTACACCCGCCGGCCAGGCCTCAGCCAGAGGCAGCGCCGTAAACTCGGCGTGATGCGCCAGGAACCAGTCGGCCTGATCCCCATTCTCGGCCGGCAGGATCGAACAGGTCGCATAGACCAGCCGCCCGCCCGGCCGCACCAATTTCGCACCGTCGCTGAGCAGCCCGCGCTGACGGCGCAGAACCTCGTCAAGGCTGGCGGGATCGTAGCGCCAGCGTGCTTCGGGATTGCGCCGCCAGGTGCCGCTGCCCGAACACGGCACGTCGAGCAACACGCGATCCGCCTTGCCTTCCAGCTCGCGCAAAAGCTCCGGCATCGCATCGGCATCGCGGATCACGATGTTGCGAGCATGCGCGCGTTCCAGTCGCGGGCTGAGCCGCGCAAGCCGGCGCGGATCGTTGTCGCAGGCATGCAGCACGCCCTGATTGCGCATGGCGGCAGCCAGCAGCAGCGTCTTGCCACCGGCGCCGGCGCAGAGATCGACGACGGTCTCATCCGGTCGCGCATCGACTAGCAGGCCGGCAAGCTGTGCGGCCTCGTCCTGCGGTTCGATCAGGCCGTCGCGGTATAAAGAATTCATATCCAGCCGCACGCGCTCGGGGATGCGAATGCCCAGCGGCGACATCGGCGTGAAAGCCGCGGCGATGCCGTCGGCACGCAGCTGCTCCAGCACCATTTCGCGGTTACCCTGCAGCATGTTCACGCGCAGATCCAGCGGTGCTCGGCCGTTCAGCGCCGCCAGTTCCATTTCGGTATCGGCACCGAAGGTGGCCTGCACCATGTCGGCCACTTCCGGCGGGAGGTTGGCGCGCGCCCAGAGCGGTGCATCTTCGTCGCTCGGCAGTTTCGACAGCGCGGCAATCTCGGTCTCGTCGAGCGCCGGCGGCGCATAGGTGCCGCTGCCGCAGAGATCGCGCCAGACATGCAGCGGCGTCGCCGCATCGGCAAAGACCAGCAGCCGCGGCGTCAGTTCGGCGCCAGCCTGAACCACACGCCAGCGCCGCATGCCCTGCTCGCGCAGCACGGCATAGACGCTGTCGGTGATCGCGCGCCGATCCTTGGCGCCGGCAAAACGGCTGCGCCGCTGCCATTCGGTGACCACACGGTCGGCGGCAGCGGCGCGCTGTAAAATCTCGGCGATGATCTCGATGCTGGCGGCGAGCCGCGCCGCAGGGGTCATAGTGCGTTACGACTCCTGCCGGTAGTTCGGCGCTTCGCGGGTGATCGCCACATCGTGCACATGGCTTTCGCGCAGGCCGGCCGAGGTGATGCGCAGGAAGCGGCAGTTGGTACGCATCTGCTCCAGGTTGGCATTGCCGGTATAGCCCATGGCGGCGCGCAGGCCGCCGACCAGCTGATGCACGATGGTACCAACCGGACCCTTGTAGGCGACGCGGCCTTCGATGCCTTCCGGCACCAGCTTCAGCTTGTCGCCCACTTCCTGCTGGAAGTAGCGGTCGGCCGAGCCGCGGCCCATGGCGCCGAGCGAGCCCATGCCGCGATAGGATTTGTATGAGCGGCCCTGATAGAGGAAGACCTCGCCGGGCGCTTCATCGGTGCCGGCCAGCAGCGAGCCGATCATGCAGGCGCTGGCACCGGCGGCAATCGCCTTGGCCAGATCGCCCGAGAATTTGATGCCACCATCGGCGATCACCGGCACGCCGGCCTTGTTGGCGACGGCCACCGCATCGGAAACAGCCGTGAGCTGCGGCACGCCGACACCGGCGACGATACGCGTGGTGCAGATCGAGCCCGGGCCGATGCCGACCTTCACGGCATCCACGCCGGCATCGATCAGTGCCTTGGTGCCTTCGGCGGTGGCGACATTGCCGCCAATCACCTGGGTCAGGTTCGAACGCTTCTTGATCGCCTGGATGGTCTCCAGCACGCGGCTGGAATGGCCATGCGCGGTATCGACGATCACGATATCGACGCCGGCATCGATCAGTGCCTGGGCGCGTTCCAGGCCGTCGGCGCCAGTGGAAACCGCGGCCGCGCAGCGCAGGCGGCCCTGTTCATCCTTGCTGGCATTCGGATGCAGGCGGGCCTTTTCGATATCCTTCACCGTGATCAGGCCGACACAGCTGTATGCTTCATCCACCACCAGCAGCTTCTCGATGCGATGCTGGTGCAGCAGCTTCTTGGCCTCGGCGCTGGACACACCCTCGCGCACCGTGATCAGGCGGTCCTTCGTCATCAGCTCGTGTACTGGCTGCTGCATGTTGCTGGCGAAACGCACGTCGCGGTTGGTCAGAATGCCGACCAGCTTGCCGCCCTGCCCTTCGGTGACCGGAATGCCGTGGATGCCGTAGCGCTCCATCAGCGCCAGCGCATCGGCCAGCGTCGCATTCGGCTCGATGGTCAGCGGGTTGACCACCATGCCGCTTTCGAATTTCTTCACAGCAGTGACTTCGCGGGCCTGTTCCTCGATGGTCATGTTCTTGTGCAGAACGCCAATGCCGCCGGCCTGCGCCATGGCGATCGCCATCTTGGCTTCGGTGACGGTGTCCATCGCCGCCGAGATCAGCGGGATGCCGAGTTCGATGCTGCGCGTGATCCGCGTACGGGTTTCGACTTCGGTCGGCAGCACGCTGGAGGCGGCCGGCTCAAGCAGCACGTCGTCGAATGTATAGGCTTCACGGAACTGCATCGGGTGGCTCCTTACGGGGTCTTGTTCTGGGGCTTATGGGTGGCTTCGGCGGCGGCCTCGGCGGCAAAGTCGCCACCGGACTCCTTCTTATCGGTCATCAGATAGGGATAGTGTTTCAGCATCGCCTCGCGCCATTCGGCGAACGGCATGTCGGCAAAGCTGCCGCGGTCGGCGACATATTCCATATGCCGTCGGTTATCGGCATCGAAGGGATGGAAGATCGAATCGGTCTCGCCGTCGAAGTCGAGCGGCAGCACGCGGAATTTCTCGCAGAGCGCGAGGTTGAAAGCCGGCGTCGCCTTCACCCATTTGCCCTCGATATAGAGCTCGGTGAAGCCATGGAAATAGAAAATATCGGTGCCCATCTGCTGGCGCAGGCGTTCGGTGGCCAGATGGTTCTTCACATCGGCCAGGCCGATACGCGCTGGAATACCTTCGGCGCGCGCAGCCGCGGCCAGCAGGATTGCCTTGTTGACGCAGAAGCCCTTGCCGCGTTCGATCACACCCGAGGCGCACAGGCCATCCTGGCTGACTTCAACACTGTAGGGGTCGTAGAGGAAACGGTCGCGGATCGCGTAATAGAGCCTGATCGCCTTGGCCTTGGGATCCGTTTCATCCCCCGCAGCTTCGCGCGCCAGAGCGCGCACGGCCGCATGATCGCTGTCGATGAAGGGGGTGGCGGCAAGGTATGCCGGGTCCACCGCGGGCTCGGAATGCTCCGGCGCGGTCATTGGCAAGGCGGCTCCTGACTGGGAGAGGGTATCCTTGCCGCGCAGGATATAGACCGTCTTTCCGGGTCGGTCCAGCCTCAAGAAAATCAGCGTTCTGAAGTGCTTAGCCGCGGAAGCCGGTGGCGATCACGTAAGACTCCGCCGAATCCGCGCGGGAGGCCGGCGGTTTGACATGCCGTACGGTGCGGAAATCCCGCTTCATGGTGGCAAGCAATTCATTCTCGGTGCCACCGCGCAGCACCTTGGCCAGGAAACCGCCGCCGGGATTGAGCACACGGATGGCGAAATCCAGCGCCACCTCGCACAGCAGCATGATCCGGATATGGTCGGTCTGGCGATGCCCGGTGGCCGGCGCCGCCATGTCAGAGAAGACGAAATCGGCTTTGCCGCCCATCGCCTCGATCACCTTCGCATCAGCGCCCTCAGCCAGGAAATCCTGCTGCATCAGCAAAGCACCGACGATGGGGTCGACCGGGTTGATGTCGACGCCCAGGACGAAGCCGCCCTTGCTGGCGTCGGACTTCACGCGCTTCACCGCCACCTGCGTCCAGCCGCCGGGCGCCGCACCCAGATCGACCACCCGCATGCCCGGCTTCAGCAGTTTGTACTTGTCATCCAGTTCGATCAGCTTGTAGGCGGCACGGCTGCGCCAGCCTTCGGTCTTGGCTGCGGCCACGTAAGGATCATTGAGCTGGCGCCGCAGCCATTTCGCCTGGCCAACCGTGCGGCCACGCGCGGTCTTCACCCTTACCTTGGCTCCGGCTTTGCGCGGTGGCTGCTTGGTCATCGCCGGCCTCCGCCATTCACCTGCCGGCGCTGCCCCATCAGTTCGACCAACACGCCTTCGCGCACGCCGCGATCTGCCACGCGCAGCCGTGTGGCCGGCCAGAAGCGATACAGCGCTTCGAGGATCGCGCAGCCGGCTACCACCAGATCGGCGCGCTCCTCGCCGATGCAGGGATGCAGGGCGCGCTCAGGTACGCTGATCGAGGCAAGCCGCCGCGACTGTTCGATTACGACGGGGAATTCGAGCCAGCAGCCGTCGACATAGCGACGCTCGTAGCGCGGCAGGTTGAGATGCACGCCGGCCAGCGTGGTGACGGTGCCCGAGGTTCCGAGCACCTGGATCTGGCCCGACTGCAGCTTCTGCGACAGGCGATGTTTTTCCTCGAACGGCCGCAGCGCATCCGCCACCAGATCGATCATCTGCGCATAGCTGCCGCTCTGCACATCGCCGGGGCCGAAGCGCTCGGTCAGGTTGACCACGCCGAAGGGCAGCGAAATCCAGTCGATCACATCAGTGCGGCCGCCGCCGAGCAGTCGCGCCCAGAGGATTTCAGTCGAGCCGCCGCCGATATCGAAAACGATGGCCTCGCGATGCGGCGGCTCCAGCAGCGGCGAGCAGCCGTTCAGTGCCAGCCGCGCCTCTTCGGCAGTCGAGATGATATCCAGACTGATGCCGGTGGCAGCCTTCACGTCATGCAGGAACTCGGCGCCGTTGGCGGCGCGACGGCAGGCCTCGGTGGCAACCGCGCGGGCCGACGACACGCTGCGGCGCGCCATCTTCTCGGAGCAGATTTTCAGCGCCTCGATGGTGCGTGCCATCGCGGCATCCGACAGGCGACCCGAATTGCTGAGACCCTCGCCCAGCCGCACGATACGGGAAAATGCCTCGATCACCCGGAAACCGCTACGCACCGGCCGCGCGATCAGCAGGCGGCAGTTGTTGGTTCCGAGGTCGATGGCAGCGTAGACCGGCGCCGGATCAGGCGCAGCCGACGCTCCGGCCGCGCCGGCGCCCGGCCGGGTAACGGAAGAATCTATGCTCACAGAATTGGTCCTCGCGCCTGGCGGGCTTCGCAGCCTCGCGGACGGCCCAGCCGGCGCAATCAGAGTTGACGATCATGGGACGAGTGTAGCGCGCCGTGGGCGGCACGGTAAGACCCTCATCTTCCGGCCTGCGGCCAGGAAGATGAGGTCTGAAACCTTTAATTCGCCTTGGGGACGGCCTGACCGTTATGCTGCCCCGGCACGGCAAAAACCTGGCCAGGATAGATCATGTCCGGGTCGGTGATCTGGGCCTGGTTGGCCTTGTAAATCTCGGTATAGCGCGGGCCCAGGCCGTAAACCTGGCGCGCGATACGCCAAAGGCTGTTGCCCGGCTGCACGATGACGCTGTTGCCGCTGGCATCGAATTTGACGTCTTCGGGCCGGGCCCGGCTGAACGGCATTTCGAGGCGCGAGGCCACCTTGCCGCCCGCCTGTTCGACCTGATCGACGCGCAGCGAATAGATACCCGGATCGACGGCCTTGTCGGGCCGCAGGCGCCAGGTGCCCTTGTCATCGGCAGTCGCAACGCCGATCGGTTCGTTGTTCAGATAGACCTGCACGGTGGAGCCCGGCTGGGAACGACCCGACAGAATCAGGTTGCCGGCCTGATCGTATTCGATGGCATCCAGCGCCAGCCCCTTGCGGGCCGGATCGAGCGGGCCGTCTGGCCGCTGCAGCAGGCGGCTCGCGCCCTTCAGCGGCGTCAGCACCGCGATCGCCTGCTCACCGCCTTCGCCCGGCTGGCATTCCGGTACGACGGCGACGACATTGGCCTCGGCCTTGATCGGCTCCTGGCCCTGCATCTGCGATTCCAGCGTGAATTCCTGGTTGCCGCGTTCCAGCGGCAGATCGGGCACCAGCACCCATTCGCCGCGCGTATCGGCCGTGACACGGCCAAGTTCACGCTGGCCGGTCTTTACCACCACGACCGAGCCGGCCATGGCGCGGCCGGCAAACACGGAGGTGCAGTTGCGACTGATGCGGACGACATCGAAGCTGGGCGGGGCCTTGGCTACGCTGTCAGGCGACGGTGCGACAGGGGCAGCCGGCACAGGCGGCGGCGGGATGTTGGCGGTTGGCGTCATGCCCCGCTTGTTGGGGTCGGCCCCAAAGAAGATGACGGCCAGGATACCCAGGACCGCTGCAGCAAGAAGGATGAAGAAGAAACGACTTCCGCGCACCCGATTGTCCCGGTTAGCTATATTGTGAACGACGTGTGAGATTAAGTCCTCGCCTCGGAGGCCGCAACACCTCTAACTTGTCCAATGTTTGCAAATCCTTACGATTGCACTGCAAAAGCCCCTGGAAACTCTGCCGATGATCATACAAACGCCCCGCACCGCGTCTGGTTCAGCCACTGTTAAGGTCTGGGATCTGCCGACCCGGCTGTTCCACTGGACGCTGGTGTTGTTGGTGATCGCCATGGTCTGGACCGGCTGGACCGGCAAGCTGGACCTGCATATGACGCTGGGCCAGGCCGTGCTGTCGCTGGTGCTGTTTCGCCTCGTCTGGGGCTTCACCGGCAACCGCTATGCCCGCTTCAGCGGATTCGTTGCCGGACCGATGGCCGGGCTGCGCTATCTGGGCACGTTGTTCGGCCGTCCGGGCCCGAATTACGTCGGCCATAATCCAGTCGGCGGCTGGGCTGTGCTGGCCATGCTGGGCCTGCTGGCGCTGCAGGCCGGCACCGGTCTGTTCACCAGCGACGACATCGTCACCGACGGGCCGCTATTCTCCAAGGTCTCGGGCAGCACGGCGGCCCTGCTCGGCAGCATTCATCGGCGGACGATCTGGGTGCTGCTGGCGGTGATCGCAATCCATCTGCTGTCGAGCGTGTTCTACCTGACGATCAAGCGCGAGAATCTCGTCACCCCGATGATCACCGGCCGCAAGACCGCACCGGCTACGCTTGAGGCGCAGGGCGGTCATCCGCTGCTGGCGCTGGCGATCCTTGCCGTCTGCGCCGCTGTCGTCTTTGGCGGTATCGCCCTGGTGAAATAAAGCCGGTGAAATAAAAAAGGCGCAGCCGGGCCGCGCCTTTTTCACAATCAGACAGACCGCCGATCAGTCGGCACGGAACGCCTTGTGGCAGGTGCCGCAGGCGCCGCCCATGGCACCGAAGGCAGCCTTCAGCGCCGCGGCATCGCCCGCCTTGCCGGCGGCGGCGACCGCGGTGGCCTTCATCTCGAGATCCTTCATGTTGGCCTCGAACTGCGCCCAGTTAGCCCAGATTTCCGGCTTGGCCTTGGTCTTGCCCTGGTCGGAACCGGGCGGGAAATGCTGCAGCTGCCTGGCCGCCTGCTGGGCAATCGCTTCGGCCGGCGCCACGGCACCCGCTGGCGCGGCACTGTCATCGACCACCTTCTTGATGGCGCCCGCGGATGTGCGGAACACCTGGAAGCCGTCCTTGCGGGCCTTGATGTGATCGTCTGCCGACTGGGCAACGGCCAGACCGCCAACCGATACCATCGTGAGACCCAGCGCTGCCGCCAGGAGCGCCTTATGCCAAGTAGCCATTCCTATTATCCCCTCGTTGAAACCCGTTTGCTGGAACGGGCGATTCACTCTATACCGGCGACGCGCGAAGGAACGACAAGTCCTTACGCCCTCACGAAAAATTTAAAACCGCTGGCCATGTCGCGGTTACTGCCGTCGTAGCTCAGGCGGAGCCCGCCTTTTTTCCGGCCATTTTGACTGGCATCCCTAGGCGGAATCAGTTACCCATCCCCACCCCAAAGACATCCCGCCTCACCTTTTTCCCGGATTAGTCGATGAGCGCCATTCGCTCCGTCTGCGTCTATTGCGGCTCGAGCCTCGGCGAGAGCAACGTCTACACGGCCCAGGCCCAGATTCTCGGCCAGCGCCTGGCCGAGAACGGCATCCGCCTGATCTATGGCGGCGGCCGCATCGGCCTGATGGGCGTGGTGGCCGATGCCGTCATGAAGGGCGGCGGCGAAGTCGTCGGCATCATCCCCAACCACCTGCATGACTGGGAAGTCGGCCATACCGGCCTGACCGAACTGCATGTCGTCGACAGCATGCATACGCGCAAGCGCATGATGGTCGAGATGTCGGATGCCTTCATCGCCCTGCCCGGCGGGTTGGGCACGCTGGATGAGTTCTTCGAGATCATCACCTGGCGGCAGCTCAAGCTGCACGACAAGCCTGTCATCGTGGTCAATACCGAAGACTACTGGCATCCGCTGATGGCGCTGATCGAAACCGTGATCGAGCGCGGCTTCGCCCGCCGCACCGCCACCACGCTTTATACCGTGGTGGAGGATGCCGAAGCGGTGATTGCCGCCCTGCTGGCGGAACCGCCGCCGGAACACGCGGCCCGCACAAGTAAGATCTGAGCATTCCGAGGGCCCG
>NZ_PEKV01000004.1:265606-291304 GCF_002796975.1 Ferrovibrio sp.
GAGCCTGTGGAGGGAGCCTTTTATGGCGAAGATCAAGGTCAAAAATCCGGTCGTCGAGCTCGACGGCGACGAGATGACCCGCATCATCTGGAAGTTCATCAAGGAGAAGCTGATCCTGCCGTATCTGGATGTGGATCTGCTCTACTACGATCTCGGCGTCGAATACCGCGACCAGACCAACGACCAGGTCACCATCGACAGCGCACAGGCCATCCTGAAGCACGGCGTCGGCGTCAAATGCGCCACCATCACGCCGGACGAACAGCGCGTCACCGAGTTCAAGCTGAAGGAAATGTGGAAGTCGCCGAACGGCACGATCCGCAACATCATCGGCGGCACGATCTTCCGCGAGCCGATCATCTGCAAGAACGTGCCGCGCCTGGTGCCGCACTGGAACGACCCGATCGTGGTCGGCCGCCATGCCTTCGGCGACCAGTATCGCGCCACCGACTTCAGGTTCCCCGGCAAGGGCACGCTGACCATCAAGTTCGTCGGCGAAGACGGCAAGGTGATCGAGAAGGAAGTCTTCAAGTCGCCGGGTTCGGGCGTCGCCATGGCGATGTACAACCTGGATGACTCGATCCGCGACTTCGCGCGTTCCAGCATGAACTATTCGCTGGTGCGCGGCTGGCCGCTGTATCTGTCGACCAAGAACACGATCCTCAAGGCCTATGACGGCCGCTTCAAGGATCTGTTCGAAGAGGTCTTCGAGAAGGAGTTCGCCGACAAGTTCAAGTCCGCCGGCATCACCTACGAACATCGCCTGATCGACGACATGGTCGCCTGCGCGATCAAGTGGTCGGGCAAGTTCGTCTGGGCCTGCAAGAACTACGACGGCGACGTGCAGTCCGACGTGGTGGCGCAGGGTTACGGCTCGCTGGGTCTGATGACCTCCGTGCTGATGACCCCCGATGGCAAGACCGTCGAAGCCGAAGCCGCTCATGGCACGGTGACGCGCCACTATCGCGAGCATCAGGCCGGTCGCGAGACCTCGACCAACCCGATCGCCTCGATCTTCGCCTGGACGCGCGGCCTGATGCATCGCGCCAAGCTGGACAACAATGCCGATCTGGACAAGTTCGCCCATACGCTGGAAAAGGTCTGCGTCTCGACCGTCGAAGCCGGCTTCATGACCAAGGATCTTGCGATCCTGATCTCGAAGGACCAGCCCTGGCTGACGACCCAGAAGTTCCTCGACAAGATCGACGAGAACCTGAAGAAGGCGCTGGCGGCGTAAGCTGCCAGTTCTTTCCTGCCGACGAGAAGGGCCGCGTCACCGCGGCCCTTTTTCTTTTTAAGCGGCCTTGCCGATCTCTGCGGCAATCGCGTCCAGCGCCTTCTCTGCGCCGGCGGGATCGGCACCGCCGCCCTGCGCAAAGTCAGGCCGGCCACCGCCGCCTTGTCCACCAATAAGAGGGGTCGCGATCTTCACCAGTTCGGCTGCATTGATCTTCGCGGTCAGGTCGTTCGACACGCCCACCACCACCGAGACCTTGCCGTCAGCGACCGAAGTCAGCGCGACGACGCCGGAGCCGATTTCTTTCTTGATGGCATCGACCATGCCGCGCAGGTCCTTGGCCGGCACGCCGTCGAGGCTGCGTGCGGCATATTTCACGCCGTTCACATCCTTCACCTGGGGCCCGCCCGAACCGCCGCCGGTCGCCAGCTGCCTGCGCAGGTCCGACAGTTCGCGCTCCAGCTTGCGGCGCTCTTCCATGAGCGACGCGATACGCTGCGGCACATCCTTTGGCTGCGCCTTCAGTGCATCGGCTGCGGCCTGCAGCATGCCTTCCTGTTCGAGGAAGTAATGCCGCGCCGCTTCGCCGGTCAGCGCCTCGACACGACGAACGCCGGCCGCGACCGCGCCCTCGCCGACGATCTTGAACAGCGCGATATCGCCGGTGCGCTTCACATGCGTACCGCCGCAGAGTTCGGTCGAGTAGTCCTTGCCGTCGTCGAGCTTGCCCATCGAGAGCACGCGCACTTCGTCGCCATACTTCTCGCCGAACAGCGCCATGGCGCCGGCCTTGATGGCTTCATCCGGCGTCATCAGCCGCGTGGTGACGGCATCGTTCTGCCGGATCATCGCGTTGACCTCGGCCTCGACCGCCTGCATCTCGTCGGCCGAAATCGGCTTGGGATGGCTGATGTCGAAGCGGAAACGATCCGGCGACACCAGCGAGCCCTTCTGCGTGACGTGGTCGCCCAGCTTGCGACGCAGGGCGGCATGCAGCAGATGCGTGGCGGAGTGATTGGAGGCAATCGCACCGCGACGCGTGGCATCCACGGTGAGGATCGCCATGTCGCCAACAGTCAGCGTGCCCGCGACCACCTTGCCGAGATGGGCATGCAGCGCGCCGAGCTTCTTCTGCGTGTCGCTGATCTCGACCTTGGCGCCGCCAGCGGTCGTAATGATGCCGCTGTCGCCCTGCTGGCCGCCGGACTCGCCGTAGAACGGCGTCTGGTTCAGCACGACGGCAACTTCGCTGCCGGTCTTCGCTTCATTTACCGGCTGGCCGCCGACCACGATGGCGTCGATGCGGCCTTCGGCGACTTGCGTGTCGTAGCCGAGGAATTCGGTGGCGCCTTTTTCCTCTTTGATCTCGAACCAGACCTTCTCGGTCGCGGCTTCGCCCGAGCCGGCCCAGGCCTTGCGCGCTTCCGCCTTCTGCGCCGCCATGGCGGTCTGGAAGCCGTCGAGATCGACCTCGATGCCGCGCGGACGCAGCGCATCCTGTGTCAGGTCGAGCGGGAAACCAAAGGTGTCGTAGAGCCTGAACGCGGTCTCGCCCGGCAGGCGGTCACCCTTGCTCATGCTGCCGGTCGCTTCGTCGAGCAGCCTGAGGCCGCGATCCAGCGTCTGCTTGAAACGGGTCTCTTCCAGTTTCAGCGTCTCGGCGATCAGCGCTTCGGCGCGGCCGAGTTCGGGATAGGCGCGGCCCATCTCCGACACCAGCGCCGGCACCAGCCGGTACATCAGCGGGTCCTTGCAGCCCATCAGCTGGGCATGGCGCATGGCGCGGCGCATGATCCGGCGCAGCACATAGCCGCGGCCCTCGTTCGACGGCAACACGCCATCGGCGATCAGGAAGCAGGACGACCGCAGATGGTCGGCCACCACGCGATGGCTCACCTTATGTGGGCCGTCCGCATCGGTGCCGGAGGCATCGGCCGAGGCTTCGATCAGCGCGCGCATGAGATCGATATCGTAATTGTCGTGCTTGCCCTGCATCACGGCGGTGATGCGCTCCAGGCCCATGCCGGTGTCGATGGAGGGCTTGGGCAGGCTGACGCGCTGCTCCTTCGTCACCTGCTCGAACTGCATGAAGACGAGATTCCAGATCTCGATATAGCGGTCGCCATCGGCATCCGAGCTGCCCGGCGGGCCGCCGAAAATCTTGTCGCCGTGGTCGTAGAAGATTTCCGAACAGGGACCGCAGGGACCGGTATCGCCCATGGCCCAGAAGTTGTCGGACGTGGCGATACGCACGATGCGATCTTCCGGCACGCCGATCTTTTTCCAGATGTTAAAGGCCTGGTCGTCGTCGTGATAGACGGTGACCCAGAGCTTCTCTTTCGGCAGGCCGTAATCCCTGGTGATCAGGTTCCAGGCCAGCGGGATCGCATCGTCCTTGAAGTAATCGCCGAAGGAGAAATTGCCAAGCATCTCGAAGAAGGTGTGATGCCGCGCGGTGTAGCCCACATTGTCGAGGTCGTTATGCTTGCCGCCGGCGCGCACGCATTTCTGCGAGGTGGTGGCACGCGTATAGGGGCGCTTCTCCTGGCCGGTGAAGACATTCTTGAACTGCACCATGCCCGCGTTGGTGAACATCAGGGTCGGGTCGTTACGCGGCACCAGCGGCGAAGACTCGACCACGCTATGCCCGTTTTTGGCAAAGTAATCGAGGAAGGCCTGGCGGACATCGCTGGCGGAGGACATGGACTTCAACCCCTGGTCGGCGGCGCCCGGTCCAACTTTGGCAGGGCGCCATTGTCATTTGCTGGTCAGATTGTCACGAGCCGGACCCCATCCGGCAAGCGACCTGTCTTAACGTCCCCTCCCGCCCCTGTCCAGCCAACGGAAGGTGGGGTAAGTGCCTGTCCGGATAGGGAATTGCGGTGGTCCGACAGGATGCCCCGATGCGTCTTGTCGGGTCTTGTCCGAGGCTTGTTCAGGCTTATAGCGGTCTTATTTTTCCTTATTTGATGCTTATTCCGTGCTTATTCCGAGCTTATCGAACCCGTCATCCGGCTTACCTGCCGCTTCCCCCTGCCCGATCAGAGACTTATCCGACCAGTCGGGCAGCAGGCCCCGGACAGGAACATTTAGGGTACTGCCCGGCCGGATCAAGGGCACAAAAAACCCGGTATCGCGTGGGCGATACCGGGATCCATGAAGGAGAGAACTTCTCCCCTGTCAGATAGCGCCCGAGGTCCGGAAGACAACCTTGCCTATCAGCAAAAAGGTACACGTTATGCGCGCAGTTCCGGTGTGCTACAAATGCAACGCAGGGAGAAGCACGGGGGAAAGCTTTGACGGACATGACCGAGACGACGACGACCGGGGCAACGGTCGCCGAGGCGGCCCCTGCGGCTGAAACCGACCGCAGCATGGAACGGCTCCTGCGACTGTTCTTCGGGCGCAACGCCGAAAGATTCCTGCTTTTTTACTACGAGGATCGCGACTGGACGAATAATCGTCACGGCGCGAGGCGGTCGGTGGGCTATTTCGACCGCATGAACTTCGCTGCAATGTTTTTCCCCATCGCCTGGTTCTTTTATCGCCGCATGTATCTGTACGGCGCCGTGCTTCTCGTCACCCCGATTGTGATCGCGCTGCTGTTCCCGAGTTTCAGCATGTCGGGCAATACAGGCATCGCCATCGCAATATCCGTGATGGCCAACCCGGTTTATTTCTACTACGCCCGTCAGCGCGTCACGCGGATCGAGAAACGCATCGACCTGTCGCCGCAGTCGCGCGATGACCTGATTCGGCGCGCCGGCGGCGTCTCGATCTTCGGCGCCATCCTTGGTGGCGCCCTCACCGCTGCAGTATTCATCATCATCATCGCTGGCGCCACGAAAGGCTGACCGGCGTCAGGAGCCAAACGGCAGACGGCACAATGATGCAGAGCTTTCTGATCCTTGCCGTTGCAGTCATACCGGCGATCCTGACGACCTTCTGGTTCCGGTCGCGCGACCACGAAAGAATGGCGGCCGGCCTGGCCTGGGAAGCCTTCTTCGTCGGTGCCTGCAGCGCCCTGCTGGTTGTCGCTGCCGTCACGCTGGCCGGCCTTGATGCTTTCCGCGGCGCTCCCGTCACCGGAGCCTGGATCAGGGCATTTGCAGGTGCGGCAATCCCCGAAGAACTTGCGAAACTGGCGGTGATTTTTGTTATTGCCCGCCGGAGCATCGACCGCTGCTTCCCGCATGATTTCATCGTAATCGGCGCGGCCGTCGCCGGCGGATTTGCGGCCCTGGAAAACATCGCCTACATCATGAAAGCCGAGAACCAGTTCGGCACGGCATTCATCCGCGCGTTGCTGAGTGTCCCGTCGCATATTTTCCATGGCGTCATGATCGGTGGCGGCCTCGCACTCTATGAAATGCGGCGCAGGATCATCTGGCCAGTTATGGGTGTTGTCCTCGCCATTGTATTCCATGGACTGTTCAACTTCCCCATCATGCTGATGGACCAGGCTACGGCATTGCAGGGAACGCCATGGCATCTGATCGTGGGGGGCCGAATTACCACGGCCATCGCATTGATTGGAGCATTCATGGCGGCGGCATTGTCAGTCCATGTCATGCGGCGCGAATCCCGCACTGCAAGCCGCCTGGAACCGCCCGATGCATCGCCATGGCGCCGCCGCATGGTCCTGATTGAGATGGTGGGATGGCTGGTGCTCGGTATCCTGCTGCTGGCTGGCGCGGCATTGGTTCTTGTGGCGGTGATCTGGCGCAGCCCGCCCGGCGCGATGCCTCTTGCTGGGATTTTTTTGCTGTATGCCTGCGGAGCCCTGTATCAGGGATGGGCAATGCGCCGCATCACGCGGCTTCGTCGCAATCAATCCCTGTCGACAGAATAGCCTAGGGAACTTTACGCCCCTCCCCGCTCCAAAAAAAGAAACCCCGGCAGCGAGGTCCGCTGCCGGGGCTTTGCCCATGGAGGAGAATTAACTCAGGCGCCGTGGTTTACCGGCGTTGAGCAGGGCGAAACTTTTACTCGGCGTCGTCGTCGTCCTTGCCTTCCGGGCCGGCATCGATGGCGGCGGCGACCAGGCCGGTATTGGCTTTGATCGCGGCTTCGATACGATTGGCCACTTCCGGGTTTTCCTTGAGGAAGGTCTTGGCGGCCTCGCGGCCCTGACCGATGCGCTGGCTGTCGAAGGAGAGCCAGGAGCCCGACTTCTCGACCACATTGGCTTTCACGCCTAGGTCGATCAGTTCGCCGGTCTTGGACACGCCTTCGCCATACATGATGTCGAAGTCGACCACCTTGAACGGGGGCGAAACCTTGTTCTTCACCACCTTCACGCGGGTCTGGTTGCCCACCACCTCGTCGCGGATCTTGATCGCGCCGATGCGGCGGATGTCGAGGCGGACCGAAGCATAGAATTTCAGCGCGTTGCCGCCGGTGGTGGTTTCCGGGCTGCCGAACATCACGCCGATCTTCATGCGGATCTGGTTGATGAAGATGACCATGCAGTTCGACTTGGAGATCGAGGCGGTCAGCTTGCGCAAGGCCTGGCTCATCAGGCGGGCCTGCAGGCCCACATGGGTATCGCCCATCTCGCCTTCGAGTTCGGCCTGCGGCACCAGGGCGGCGACCGAGTCGATGACCAGCACGTCGATGGCGCCGGAGCGCACCAGGGTGTCGGCGATTTCCAGCGCCTGCTCACCGGTATCGGGCTGCGAGATCAGCAGCTCTTCGATGTTGACGCCGAGCTTGCGGGCATAGGACGGGTCGAGCGCGTGTTCGGCGTCGACGAAGGCGCAGGTACCGCCCTTCTTCTGGGCCTCGGCCACGACATGGAGTGCGATGGTGGTCTTGCCCGAGCTTTCCGGACCGTAGACTTCAACGATACGGCCCTTGGGCAGGCCGCCGATGCCGAGCGCGATATCCAGGCCGAGTGAACCGGTGGAGATCGCCTCGATCTCCATGCTCTGGCGCTGGCCGAGCTTCATCACCGAGCCCTTGCCGAAATTGCGCTCGATCTGCGAGAGCGCAGCTTCCAGAGCCTTACCCTTATCCATGTTCTCTTTTTCCACGACGCGAAGTGAGGGGGACGACATTTGCGGGCATCCTTTCATGGGGGCCGGTGAATTGCAATTATACGCCGTTCTGACCCCATATGTTCTCATATCGTTGCCATTGTCCAGAAGAAAATGCAGTGCCCTACAGGTGCTTGATATTTATGGAATATTCCCGAGATGTTCCCAGTAGAACGCCAGCCTGTTCCGGTCTGTTCGGGCACAGGCGATTCCCCACCGGACATGCCGCCGCCCTGCCCTCCCGCCCGCTCCAGCGGGTCGAAATGGCTGAAATAGCAAAGCAAACGAGGTGCGATTTCGCCATATGGTAGCGAAAACAAGCAGTCAATCAATCAGGAAAAGCAACGACGACGCAGCGCCGGAGTGCTTACAGCGCCCGCAGCCAGGCCCAGTATTGCGCCCAATGCATCGCGCCCACCTGCTGCTGCGTGAAGGCCTGTGCCTGGGCCGGGCTGAGGCCGATGATGTCGTTAATGCCCAGGCCGGGGATCGCCGTAACGGAGATCGCGGAGATCTGCGTCGTGGTGAAGGCCTGAATCTGCATGTGGTGGAGTTCGTCCACATCGGTCGCGCGCAGACCGGCGATCTGCGTCGTGGTCAGCGCGCGGATCTGGGTTGAACTCAGCGACCGGGCCTGCTGGTTATCCAGCGCATTCAGGTTCGTGGTGCTGAGCGTCTGCAGCTGGGTGGTGGTGAGCGCGGCAATCTGGTCGGTATCCAGTTCGCCGATATCGGTGGTGCGCAGGTTGGCAATCTGCGACGTGGTCAGCGCGGCGATCTGCGAATTGGCCAGTGCCTGCACCTGGGTGGTGTTCAGCGCATTGAAGTTGCTGGTACCCAGCGCGCCGATCTGCGCCGAGGTCAGCGCCTTCACCTGCGTGGTGGTGAATTCGCCGATATCGGTGGTCCGGAGCCCGCCGATCTGAGTCGTGGTCAGCGCCGCGACCTGCGTGGTGGTCAGCGCCTGCGTCTGCGTCGTGGTCAGCGCATTCAGGTTGGTGGTGGTGAGGCCGGCGATCGCGGTGGTGGTCAGGCCCTTGATCTGGGTCGTGCCGAGCTCCGCGATGTCGCTGGAGCTGAGACCGCCGAGCTGGGTGGTGGTCAGCGCACCGAGCTGCGTGCTGTTCAGCGCCGCCACCTGCGTCGCCGACAGGGCATTGAAGCCGGTGCTGCCGAGCGCCTGGATCTGCGCCGTGGTCAGCGCCACCACCTGCGTGGTGGTCAGTTCGCCGATATCGGTGCTGCGCAGGCCGCCGATCTGCGTCGTGGTCAGTGCCCGGATCTGCGCGGTGCTGAGCGCCCGCGTCTGCGTGGTGGTAAAGGCATTCAGATCGCCGGTCTCAAGCGCCGCCACCTGCGTGGCATTCAGCGCGCCGATCTGCGCGGTGCCCAGCACGGCGATCTGCGCCGTGGTCAGGGCGGCCACCTGCGTGGTGCCGAGCTCGGCGATGTCGCCGGTGCGAAGCGCCGCGATCTGCGCGGTGGTCAGCGCGCCGACCTGATCCGTGGTCAGCGCCTGCACCTGCGTGGTGACCAGCGCATTCAGATTGGCGCTGCTCAGCGCACGCAGCTGCGTGGTGGTCAGAGCCGCGACCTGCGTGGTGCCGAGTTCGGCGATATCGGTGGTGCGCAGAGCCGCGATCTGCGTCGTGGTCAATGCCGCGACCTGCGTGGAAGCCAGTGCCTGGGTTTGCGCCGTCGACAGCGTATTCAGGTTGGCCGTGCCGAGCGCCTGGATCTGCGCCGTGGTCAACGCGCGGATCTGCGTGGTGCTGAATTCGGCAATATCGGTACTGCGCAGGCCGGCGATCTGCGTCGTGGTGAGTGCCGCGACCTGGTCGGTGCCCAGCGCCGAAACCTGGTTGGCATTCAGGGCNNCACGGTCGTCGGTGTCAGGACGCCAACCTGGACCGCACTCAGCACGCCGACCTGGGTGGTGGTCAGCGCGCGCAACTGCGTGGTGGTCAGTTCGGCGATGTCGGTGGTGCGCAGGTTGGCCACCTGGCTGGTGGTCAGGGCGGCGATCTGCGACGTGGTCAGCGACTGCGCCTGCGTCGTGTTCAGGGCATTGAGGTTGCCGGTGCCGAGCGCCTGCACCTGCGCCGAGGTCAGAGCCGAAACCTGATCGGTATCCAGTTCGGCGATATCGGTGGTGCGCAGCCCGGCAATCTGCGTCGTGGTCAGGGCGGCGACCTGGGTCGAGTTGAGCGCCTGCACCTGGCTGGTGGTCAGGGCGTTCAATGCCGCGGTGGTGAGGGCCGCCACCTGCGTGGCGGCCAGTGCGCCCACGGCAGTTGTGGTCAGCGCGCCAACCTGTGCGGCATTCAGCGCGCCGATCTGCGCGGTGGTGAATGCACGCAGCTGCGTGGTGGTCAGCTCGGCGATATCCGTGCTGCGCAGGCTCGCAACCTGCGTCGTGGTCAACGCGGCGATCTGCGCGGTGCCCAGGGCCTGCGCCTGTGTCGTGTTCAGCGCGTTCAGGTTCGCGGTGCTGAGCGCCTGGACCTGCGCGGTGGTCAGCGCGCCGATCTGCGTGGCGGTCAGTTCGGCAATATCGCCCGTCTGAAGCCCGGCAATCTGCGTCGTGGTCAGTGCGGCCACCTGCGTGGCGCTCAGCGCCTGCGCCTGGGTCGTGTTGAATGCATTCAGGCTGGCCGTGCTGAGGGCGCGCAACTGTGCCGTGGTCAGCGCGGCAATCTGCGTCGCAGTCAGCTCGGCGATATCGGTGGTGCGCAGGCCGGCGATCTGCGTCGTGCTCAGCGCGACGATCTGCGTCGTGCTCAGCGCCTGCACCTGCGTGGCGGTCAGGGCGTTCAGGTTGTTCGTGCCNNGTCAGCGCATCGATCTGCGTGGTGGTCAGCGCCTGCGTCTGGGTCTGGCTCAGGGCATTCAGAGCCGAGGTGGTCAACGCCGCGATTTGCGTACCGGCCAGCGCGGTCAGCGCCGTGGTGGCCAGGCCCGAGACCTGGGTCTCGGTCAGCGCACCGATCTGCGACGTGGTGAGCGCGCGCAGCTGTGTGGTGGTAAGCTCGGCGATATCGGTGCCGCGCAGGCCAGCGACCTGCGTATTGGTCAGCGCGCCGATCTGCGTGGTCGTCAGCGCCTGTGCCTGGGTCGTATCGAAGGCATTCACACTGGTGCCGAGCGCCTGCACCTGCGCTGTGGTCAGCGCGGCAATCTGCTCGGTGGTCAGGTCGGCAATGTCGCCGGCGCCCAGATTGGCGATCTGCGTGGTCGACAGCGCCTGGATCTGCGAGGTGGTGAGCGCCTGCGCCTGCGTGGTGTTCAGCGCATTCAGATTGGTGGTGCCCAGCGCCTGCAGCTGCGTCGCGCTCAGCGCCGCGACCTGCGTGGCGGTCAGTTCAGCGATATCGCCGGTCTGAAGCCCGGCGATCTGCGATGTGGTCAGCGCGACGATCTGCGTGGTCGACAGTGCCTGCACCTGTGTCGCATTCAGCGCATTCAGGTTGGCAGTACCCAGCGCCTGCAACTGCGTCGCCGCCAGCACCGAGACCTGCTCGGCGCCCAGTTCGGCGATATCCGTGGTGCGCAGGCCGGCGATCTGCGTCGTCGTCAGAGCATCGATCTGCGTGGTGGTCAGCGCCCGCACCTGATCCGTATTGAGCGCGTTCAGGGCCGAGGTCGTCAGGGCGGCAATCTGGGTGTCAGCCAGCGCAGCCACCGCCGTGGTGGCAAGACCGGAAACCTGGGTTGCCGTCAGCGCGCCGATCTGCGTGGTGGTCAGCGCCTGCAACTGCGTGGTGGTCAGCTCGGCGATATCGGTGCCGCGCAGGCCCACGATCTGCGCCGTGGTCAGCGCGGCGAGCTGCGTGGTCGACAGCGCCTGCGCCTGGGTCGTATCGAAGGCATTCACATTGGTGCCGAGCGCCTGCACCTGCGCCGTGGTCAGCGCAGCAATCTGCCCGGTGGTCAGGTCGGCGATGTCGGCAGTGCCCAGGTTGGCGATCTGCGTGGTCGACAGTGCCTGGATCTGCGACGTGGTCAGCGCCTGCGCCTGCGTCGTGTTCAGCGCATTCAGATTGGTGGTGCCCAGCGCCTGCAGCTGCGTCGCGCTCAGCGCCGCGACCTGGTCGGTATCCAGTTCGCCGATATCGGTGATGCGCAGGCTGGAAATCTGTGTCGTGGTCAGGGCGGCGATCTGCCCGCCCGACAGCGACTGGATCTGATCGGTCGTCAGGGCGTTCAGCGCCGTGGTGGTCAGGGCCGCGATCTGCGTGCCGGACAGTGCAGCCAGCGCCGTCGTGCTCAGCGCGCCGGCCTGGGTTTCATCCAGCACGCCAATCTGCGTGGTGGTCAGCGCCTGCAGCTGGGCCGTGCCGAATTCGGCGATATCGCCAGTCTGAAGCCCGGCGATCTGCGTCGTGGTCAGCGCCGCGACCTGTTCGGAGGTCAGCGCCTGCGCCTGCGCCGTCGACAGCGCACCCAGATTGGTCGTGTCGAGCGCGCGGATCTGCGTCGTGGTCAGGGCCGCAATCTGCGTGGTGTCCAGCTCGGCGATGTCGCCGGTACGCAGGCCGGCGATCTGCGTCGTGGTCAGCGCCGCAATCTGGCTGCCCGCCAGCGCCTGCACCTGAGTTTGACTCAGGGCATTCACATTCGTCGTGGTCAGTGCCGCGACCTGCGTGCCGGCGAGTGCCGCCACGGCAGTGCCAGCCAGCGCACCGACCTGGTCTTCGCTCAGCCCGGCAACCTGCGTCGTCGTCAGCGCGCGGATCTGCGCCGTGCCGAGTTCGGCAATATCGGTCGAACGCAGGCCGGCGATCTGCGTGCCGGTCAGTGCGGCAACCTGATCGGAGGTCAGCGCCTGCGCCTGCGTCGTGCTGAAGGCATTCAGCGCGGTGGTGCTGAGCGCCGCGATCTGCGTGGTGGTCAGCGCCGCGACCTGCCCGGTGGTCAGGCCGGCGATCTGGGTTTCATCCAGCAGGCCAAGCTGCGTGGTGGTCAGCGCGGCGATCTGCGTGGTGCCCAGCTCGGCGATATCCTCGGCGCGCAGCCCGGCGATCTGCGTCGCGCCCAGCGCCGCGATCTGCTCCGAGGTCAGCGCCTGCACCTGCGCGGCCGTCAGCGCCTGGACCTGTGTGGTCGCCAGCTCGGCGATATCGGCGGTGCGCAGGCCGGCGATCTGCGTCGTAGTCAGCGCCGCGATCTGCCCAGTGCTCAGCGTCTGGGTCTGCGTCGTCGACAGCGCATTCAAGGCCGTGGTGCTGAGTGCCGCCACCTGCGTGCTGCTCAGCGTATTGAGGTCGGCCGTGTCGAACTGGCCGATCTGCGTGGCGGTCAGCGCACCGATCTGGGTGGTGCCCAGTTCGGCGAGATCGGTACTGCGCAGGCCATCGATCTGCGTCGCGGTCAGCACCGCGACCTGCTCGGCGGTCAGCGTCTGCGCCTGCGCCGTACTGAAGGCGTTCAGGGCGGTGGTGCTGAGCGCTGCGATCTGTTCGGTGGTCAGCGCCGCCACGGCCGTCGTGGTCAGGCCGGCAATCTGGGTTTCGGTCAGGCTGGCGATCTGCGTGGCGGTCAGCGCGCGGATCTGCGTCGCGCCCAGCTCGCCGATATCGCTGGCGCGCAGGCTTTCGAGCTGTGTTGCCGTCAGCGCCTGAATCTGCGCCGTCGATAGCGATTGTACCTGCGAGGTGGTGAGCGCGTTCAACGCACCGGTGGTCAGCGCCGCGACCTGCGTACCGGTCAGGGCATCCAGCGCCGTGCCGGTCAGACCGCCGACCTGGCCTTCGTCCAACTTGCCGATCTGCGTCGCGGTCAGCGCCTTGAGCTGGGTGACGCCCAGTTCGGCGATATCGCCACTGCGCAGACCATCGATCTGCGTGGTGGTCAGCGCCTGCACCTGGGCGGCCGACAGCACCTGCACCTGCGTGCTCGACAGCGCATTCAGCGCCGACGTGCTGAGCGCCGCGATCTGCGTCGTCGTCAGCGCCTTAAGCGCCGTCGTCGACAGGCCTGCGGCCTGGGTTTCGGTCAGCGCGGCGACCTGTGTGGTATTGAGCGCCTGAATCTGGGCAGTGCCAAGTTCGGCAATATCGGTGCTGCGCAGCCCGGCAATCTGAGTTGCGGTCAGCGCCTGCACCTGCGTGGAGGCGAGCGCCTGGACCTGCGTCGCGGTCAGCGCCTGCACCTGCGTGGTGCTGAATTCGCCGATATCGCCGACCTGCAGGCCGGCGACCTGGGTGGTGGTCAGCGCCCCGATCTGCGTGGCGGTCAACGCCTGCGCCTGCGTCGTATTCAGCGCATTCAGGTTGGTCGTGCTGAGCGCGGCCACCTGCGTGGTGGCGAGCGAGGCAATCGCGGTGGTCGACAGGGCGCCGATCTGCGCCGGCGTCAGCGCACCGATCTGCGCCGTGGTCAGCGCCTTGAGCTGCGTGGCGTTCAGCGCACCGATCGCATCCGCATCGAGCGCACCGATCTGCGTCGTGGTCAGCGCGCCGATCTGCGTCGTGGTCAGGGCCTGGATCTGCGTTGTATTCAGCGCATTCAGGACCGTGGTGGTCAGCGCGCCAACCTGCGTGCCGGACAGTGCCGCCAGAGCCGTCGTGCCAAGACCGGCAGCCTGAGTTCCGGTCAGCGCGCCAGCCTGCGTGGTGGTCAGACCGCTCAGATCGACCGGCTCAAGCGCCGCGACCTGCGTCGTGGTCAGGCCGGCAATCTGCGTGGTGGTCAGTTCGCCCAGATCGGTGGAACGCAGCCCGACAATCTGCGTCTTGGTCAGGCCGGCCAGCTGTTGCGGCGTCAGCACCTGAATCTGGGTGGAGCTGAGCGCGTTCAGGGCCGAAGTGGTCAGCGCAGCCAGCTGCGTGGAGGCAAAGGCCGAGAGCGCCGTCGTGCTCAGGCTGCCGACCTGGGTCTCATTCAGCGCCGCGATCTGCGCGGTGGTCAGCGCGTGGATCTGCGTCGTGTCCAGGCCGGCAATCGCCGCGGTGCCGAGCGCATTGCGCTGCGCGGTGGTCATTGCGGCAAGCTGCTGCGTCGTCAGCGTCTTGACCTGCGTCGCATTGAACAGGCTGAGCTGGGTCAGGCTGAGTACTTTAATCTGATTCCGCGTCAGGCTTTGCAGCTGTGCGGCATTCAAGGCGTTGATGTCGGTCGCCTCGAGTGCGGCAATCTGCGTCGTGCCCAGCGCCTTGATCTGGGTGACGGTGAATTCACCGAAATCGGTGGTCCGCAGATCCCGGACCTGCGTCGTGGTCAGTGCTTTGAGCTGCGCGGCGGTCAGCACCTGGGCCTGCGCCGTATTCAGCGCATTCAGGTTCGTCGTGCTTAAGCCACGCAACTGCGTGGAGGTCAACGACCGGACCTGCGCCGTGGTCAGTTCACCGATATCGCTCGTCGTGAAGCTGGACAGCTGCGTGGCCGTCAACCCTCTGACATGTCGCGCCGTCAATGCCTGGACCTGCGCCGCGTTTAGCGCATTCAGGTTCGTCGTGCTGAGCGCCAGCATCTGCGTCGACGTCAAACCCTTGATATGCGTCGCATTCAGTTCGGCGATATCGGTGGTGCGCAGGTTTGCGATCTGCGTCGTGCTCAGCTGCGATATCTGCTGGCCGCGCAGGGTCTGCAATTGAGTCGCGTCGAGTGCGTTCAGATTTGTGGTGGTCAGCGACTGCAGTTGGGTCGACTTGAATGCCTTGAGCAGCGTGGCCCCAAACTCACCGACATCTTCGGTGCGCAAGCCTTCAATCTGCTCCTGGCTGAGGGAACCGGCCTGCATGGCCGACAGTGCCTGCATTTGGGTCGTATTAAGGGCATTCAGGCTTGTCGTCGTCAGCGCGCGCAGTTGCGCCGCACTCAACGCCTTAATCTGCGTCACGTTCAGTTCGGCGATATCGGTGGTGCGCAGCCCGGCTATCTGCGTGGCGGTCAGGATCTTTACCTGGGCACCCGACAATCCGCCGATCTGTTCGGCATCGAGCGCATTCAGGTTGGTGGTGCTGAGCGACTTCAACTGCGTCGCCGTAAAGCCGCCGATCGCTGAACTGGTCAGCGCGCCGATCTGGGTTTCGCTGAATGCGTCAAGCTGGTTCGGGGCAAATCCCTTGGCCTGCGATGCCGTCAGGACGCCGAGCGCCGTCGTGGTTAGTGTATTGATCTGGGTCGCGGTCAATGCACCGAACTGATCGTCGCTCAGCGCCTGGATCTGCGCGGTGCTTAATGTATTGAGATCGGTGGTTTCAAGCGCCGAAATCTGTGCGGCCGTGAGCCCCTTGATCTGGGTCACCGTCAAATCGCGGATATCGCCGGTGCCAAGTGCCACGATCTGTGTCGTGCTGAATTCGCCAATCTGGCTCGCGGACAGGGCCTGCGCCTGCGCGGTGCTGAGCGAATTCAGATTTGTCGTCGTCAGGGCGCGCAGCTGCTCTCCCGACAACGCCTTGATTTGCGTTAAATTCAGCGCAGCGACCGCGGTGACATCCAGTGCTGCGATCTGCGTGGCGGTCAGCGCACGAATCTGCGCAGTCGCCAACGCCTGCGACTGCGCATCGGACAGCGCATTAACATTGGTTGTTGCGAGAGATCTGATCTGCGCCTGAGTCAGCGCTTTCAGCTGCGTCGAATTGAATTCGCCGATGTCGGTCGTGCGGAGACCGGCAATCTGAGTCGTGCTCAGCAGAGCTACCCTGGACGACAGCGACTGAACCTGCGTCGTATCGAGGTGATTGAGATTGGTCGTGCTCAGCGACTGCAACTGTACCGGCGTCAGCGCCTTGAGCTGCGTTGCGCCCAGTTCAGCGATGTCGGTGGTACGAAGGCTCGCGATCTGTGCCGCGGTCAGCGCAGCAACCTGACTGGATTTCAGCGCCTGGATCTGCGCGGTATCGAGCGCGTTCAGGTTGGTGGTGCTGAGCGCCTGTATCTGGGTGCTGGAGAGGGCGGCGATGGATGAACTGGCGAGAACACCGGCCTGGGTTTCATTCAGGCGACCGATCTGGCTGACCGTAAGTCCCCGTACCTGCGTCGATGTCAGGCTGCCGACCAGCGTGGCCTTCAGCGACCCGATCTGCGTCGTACTCAGGACGGCGATCTGGCTTGCCGTCAGCGCCTGGAATTGCGCAGTACTCAGCGCATTCAGGTCAGAGGTTTCAAGCGCCGCCACCTGTGTGGTGGACAGGGCCTTGATCTGGGTAGCGGTCAGTTCGGCAATATCTGTTTCGCGGAAGCCGGCGATCTGCGTAGTGGTCAAGCCCTGGATCTGGCTGGCCTTCAGCGCGCCTATCTGCGTGCTGTTCAGATGATTCAGGCTGGTCGTGTCGAAAGCCTGCAACTGCGCGCCGGACAGGACGGCAATCTGCGCGGCGTCGAAGACAAGCTGCGAGGTGGTGAAATAACCCAGCTGGGTCGGCGTCAGGGCTTTGACCTGCGCAGACTTCAGCGCATCGATCTGGGTGGTATCGAGCGATTCAATGGCGGCCTGCGACAGCGCGGCAATCTGGGTCGATTTGAGCGACTGGATGTCGGACGTGGTCAGCCCGTCAACCGCGGTCGTCGTCAGACCCGCGATTTGCGCTGCCGAATAGGAGCTGACGCTCGTCACCACCCCAAGTCCCCAACCTTGTCAGCCGACGCCATACTGGCATCGGATTGCGCCTGCGCTCGCCGCAACCCTACGACGATTCTGCCCCACCGCAGCTTTGCATTAAAAGTTGACAAAAACCAATGAATTCCCGGGACTTTCCACGAAAATTCGCGCAATCAGTCCGGGTACGGCGTTAACGATTTGACCCGGTCGATACGATCAGGGGTTTCATTGGCCGCGAACGGCGGTTTTTCAGGCCGTGCCGTCCATCACTTCCTTCACCTTCCCCGCCAGCTGGCTGAGGGAGAACGGCTTCGGCAGGAAGTTCACATCGGCCGATTTCGCCATATTGTTGCGTAAACTGTCCTCGGCGTAACCGGAGATAAACAGGATTTTGAGGTCGGGACGGCGGCTGCGCAGCTGGGCGGCCAGGCTGGGGCCGTCCAGATTGGGCATCACGACATCCGAGATCAGCAACTCGACCCGGTCGAGCTGCTCGGGCGGGAGCGCCAGCGCCTGCTCGCCCGAGGCAGCCTCGATCACAGTGTAACCCTTGTTACGTAGCGCGCGGGCGGCAAAGGCCCGGACGGCATCCTCGTCCTCGACCAGCAGGACCAGACCCTGGCCGGTCAGATCGCGGCTGTCGGGCCGGGCATCGTCGCGGCCGGCCGAGAGATCCTCGCCGTTCGGCCGATGGCGCGGCAGGTAAAGCCGGAAACAGGCCCCCTCGCCGGGCATGCTTTCGACATGAATGAAGCCACCGGTCTGCTTGATGATGCCGTAGACCGTCGAGAGCCCGAGGCCGGTGCCGGCTCCGACCGCCTTGGTGGTGAAGAAGGGATCGAAGATCTTCGCCATGTTTTCCGGCGCAATGCCATGACCGGTATCGCTCACCTCGACCAGCACATAATCGCCGGCCGGAACAATTTCGGCGCCAAGTTCGGTCGGCTGCTCGACCGAATGATTGAGCGTGCGTATCTTCAGCTCGCCGCCGTCGACCATGGCATCACGTGCGTTCACCGCGAGATTGATGATCACCTGTTCGAGCTGGCCCTGATCCACCTTGATCAGGCCGAGATCGCGGCCATGCACCATCTTCAACGTGATGGTCTCGCCGATCAGGCGGCCGATCAGGTTACGCAGATCGGCCAGCACGTCGGTGATATCCAGCACCTTGGGCACCAGCGTCTGCTGGCGCGAGAAGGCCAGCAGCTGCCGCACCAGATTGGCGGCACGGCTGGCATTCTGCTTGATCTGCATGATATCGGCGAAGGACTGGTCGCCCGGCTGATGGCGCTGCAGCAGCAGGTCGCAGAAACCGATCATCGCCGTCAGAAGATTGTTGAAGTCGTGCGCGATACCGCCGGCAAGCTGCCCCACAGCCTGCATCTTCTGACTCTGATGGAACTGGGTCTGCAGATTGCGCTGGTCTGTCGTGTCGACCAGGTAGACAAGCTGGGCCGACTGGCCATCCTCACGTTCGGCGGACGATGCGGCAAAGACTTCGACGACGCGCTCGCGTGGGCCGGCCAGCCGCACTTCCAGCGCGCGGCTGAAGATTTCGCCGCGCCGCAGTGCCACCAGATGACGCGCCAGCGCCAGTGCATCTTCTTCGCGCACCAGCGCGGCAAGCCGCTGGCCCAGCCAGTCGTCGCGGCCGCAGAGCTGGGCGAAAGCAGCATTGGCCTCGCGGATCGTGCCGGCGGAATCGAGTACCAGGATACCGATCGGCGCCTGATCGAAGAAGCGGCGGAACTCGGCTTCCACCGGGCGCAGCGTGCCGCGCTGACGCAGTTCGAGCCCGAGATCGTGCACCACTGCGCTGTAGCGCAGCGGTTTGCCGTCGACATCCGGCACGACCGTCTGGCTGACGCTGACCAGACGCAAACGCGCGGCGTGATCCGGTTCGGCGCCTTCGGCCGGCAGCGGCCGCAGCTTGGCCTCCCCGCCTGGCCAGTCTGGCGTCATCGTCTCGTTCTCGCGCGCCTCGCCGTGGTTCAACACGTCAGACAGCAGCAGGTCGCTGCCGACCAGTTGTTCAGGCAAACCGCCGAGCCAGGCCGCGAAGGTACGGTTGGCAAACAGGAAACGCCCGTCGGGCGCCACCGAATAGAGGCCGACCGGTGCGTTGTCGATGAAGGCGGCCAATTCGTCGCGCTGCTGACGCACCGCCACCAGCGCGGCGGCATTGTCGGCGACTTCCTGGATGTCCCAGATCACCCAATTGCCGCGCCCCGAGACTGAGACCGGCGCGAGCATGGCGGTGACCCGGAGCGAGATCGCACCACCATCGACATGGACGGCGATATCTTCCTGCACTGCCCTGCCAAGCGGCAGCAAACTCTGCAGCCGCGCAATAATCTCGGCATTGGCGATTTCCCGGCCCAGCAGGGCATCGGGAGAATGGCCGCCCTCGTCGCCGAGCCGCGCGGCCAATACGCGATAGGCCGTGTTGTCGGCCAGCAATTCGTGGCCACGGGTGAGGGCGCGGGCAAACGGGCTCGCCTCGGCCAGCAGCCAGGCAGCGCGACGGCGCGGCGATCCGATCAGCGAGGCAAAGCTCAGCGCCATGGCAGCATCATTCCTCGACCGTTTCGACCTTGGGGTCGTATTTGGTCTGGATGCCATCCTTCAGTTTCATGATGTAGGAGATCACTTCGGCGACGGCGCGGAAATGTTCGACCGGAATTTCCTGGTCCAGATCCACCTTGTACAGCGCGCGCGCCAGCGGCGGATTCTCGATGATCGGGATCTCATTCTTGGTGGCAATCTCGCGAATCCGGAAGGCGATGTTGTCGGCACCCTTGGCCACCACGATCGGCGCTTCGGACTGGCCCTGCTCGTATTTCAGCGCCACTGCGAAATGGGTCGGGTTGGTGACCACGACACTGGCCTGCGGCACGGCGGCCATCATGCGCTGGCGCGAACGCTGCATACGCAACTGACGCAGGCGTGCCTTGATATGCGGATCGCCTTCGATCTCCTTGTATTCTTCCTTGACCTCCTGCTTGGTCATGCGGAGGTTCTTCATGAAGTTGTAGCGCTGGTACAGATAGTCGGCGACCGCGACGATGAACATGATGCCGAGCAGCGCGCCAACCAGCTTGGCAACGATCTTGAGGCAGAGCGGCATCACCACGCTCAGATCGAGGTCGATCAGAACCTCAAGCTCGTCCAGTTCGGGGATCAGGATGACGAACAGGATGCCGCCGATCACCGAGACCTTGATGAGGTTCTTGACGAACTCGACCAGATTCTGCACGCCGATCATGCGCTTGAGGCCGGCCATGGGCGACAGTTTGGCAAAATTCGGCTTGATGCGTTCGAGACTGACCTGAAACGGGTTCTGCAGCAGACTGGCGGCCACGCTGGCGATCACAAACAGTCCGATCACCGGGCTGAGCGCGAGGCCGATACTGACGGCCAGGTCAACGCCGATGCGTGCCAGATGACTGGGATCGACCGGGATCAGATGCGGCTGCGCCAAGAATATCTTGGTCGAGGCGACCACCCGTTCGCTCAGCGAGTCTGCCAGCATCCAGAGCGCGATACTGGCTGCCAAGAAGGTGAACCAGTAGCCGATTTCCTGCGACTTGGCGACATTGCCCTTCTCGGCTGCGTCGTGCAGCCGTTTCCCGGAAGGGTCTTCGGTTTTGGAATCTGGGTCAGCGTCTTCCGACATGCCCTTCCTCCTAGCGCCTTACGAGGAACTGGGCGATGTGTTCCTCGACATGGCCAGTGAACGCAAGGCCGATCGCGGCGAGCGACAGGCCCAGCACGACCAGCGACGTGGCAATCTGCGGCGCCTGCATGATGAAGAAGATCTGCAGCGACGGCATCAGGCGGTTCAGCAACCCGAGCGCCACATTGAAAACGATGCCGTAGACGATGAACGGCGCCGCCAGACGTATGCCGAGGGCGAAGCCGTCATTGACCAGACGGACGGCCGAATTGGCGAAATCGCCGAAGGCCGGCGCCTGCATCGGCGGAAACAACGTATAGCTGTCGTAAGCGGCCTGTAATCCCAGCAGATGCAGATCGGTGACGAACACCAGCGCAATGCCCATGAACACCAGCGCACTGGAGACCACGGCGGTCTGGCCGCCCTGGTTCGGATCGAAGAGCATGGCCGAGGCCAGGCCGGCCTGCAGGGCGATCACCGTACCCGCCACATGCATGGCCGACATCATCAGGCGGATCATGACGCCCAGTGCAAGGCCGAAACCGACTTCGGTGACGATCAGGAAGGCAAGATGCATCGGCTGCGCCGGCAACGGCGGCAGCGTCGGCCCAACGACCGGCACGATCAGCGCGGAGATCAGGAGGGCCACGCTGAGACGGAAGCGCGCCGGGATCGCATTCTCACCGACGCCGGGCAACGACATCATGGCAGAACCGAAGCGGCTGAAAACCAGCAGGAAGGCGTAGGCGTTGCCGGCGACAAGCTCCTGCAGCACCCGTCGTTACTCCAGGCCGGCGATCTTCTGCGCCAGCTGTTCCATGAAGGTCACCATGGTGCCGATCATGAACGGCATGGTGAGGATCAGGGCACCAAAGATGGCGACGATTTTCGGAACGAAGGTCAGGGTCGGTTCCTGCAGCTGCGTCACGGCCTGGAACAGCGCGATGACCATGCCGACAGTCAGGCTGACGAGCATGGCCGGCCCAGCCACCTTCAGCAGCACCCAGATGGCTTCGCGCATAACATCTGTGACTTCGACGGCCGTCATCGATTCGGTCTCCGCGGCCGATCTTACCCGATTGTGCGCGATTACCCCAGCCCAGCCCCGGGCAGGAGACCGATTATTATGCCGATCTGCCGGAAACTCGCCGGCAGATCAGAGCGGCATGCGCATGATTTCCTGATAGGCGCTGATGACGCGGTCGCGAACCGCCACCACCGTATCCAGCGCAACTTCGGCATTGGTCACCGCTGTCACCACTTCGGTCACGTCCGCTTTGCCGTTGACCGCCTTGGCCGAGGTCGCCTCGGCTGTCTTCTGGGCATTGACGGTGTCCTGCAGCGCTTCGGTGAGCATTTCACCAAAGCCGCCACCGCCCTTGGCCTTGCCGATCTCGGCTCCGCCACCCAGAACCTTGCCCAGGCCCAGCGTATCGGCAATGCGTAAATCAGCCATGACTCAAGTCCCTGTCAGATGGTTCAGTTGCGCAGCAGATCGACCGTGCGGTTCAGCATCGCCTTGGCTGAATCGATCACGTTCAGATTGGCTTCGTAAGTCCGCTGCGCTTCGCGCATGTCGGCCATTTCGATCACCGACTTCACGTTCGGCATCTTCACATAGCCGTCGGCATTGGCGGCCGGATGGCCCGGATCGTATTTCAGCTCGAAATCCGAACGATCCTGCTGCGGCTTCTGCGCCTTGACCAAGTTGGCGCCCAGCGCGCGGTCGAGTTCCGACTTGAAGGAGACGACCTTGCGGCGATAGGGATCGGAACCCGGCGTCTTGCCGAGCGAGTCCGAGTTGGCGAGGTTTTCGGCAATGGTCTTGAGACGCTCGCCCTGGGCGCGCATGCCCGAGGCCGAAATCTGCATTGCGTTCTTAAGTTCCATGCGCCGTCTCCGTCGCTATCCAGTTGCCCTGGCTCAGCTCTTGGCCTCAGCCCTGGCGGTTGCCCAACGCCTTGCGCAGCATACCGACCTGCTTGCGATAGAGGTTGGTCATCAATCCGTGTTCGGCCTGCGTCTCGGCCACATTCATCATCTGCTGCTCGAGATTGACCGAATTGCCATTCGGCGACGTCTCGTAGCCCTTGGCAGTACTGCTACGCCAGTGATCGCTAGCACGTCCGGACAGGCCGCGGAAATGGCCCGGCTGCGTGGCGGCAACGCCGCCGGAGAGCTGGCTGCCATGGACCAACTCGCTGAAGCTGACCTGCTTGAGATCCTTGGGCTTGTAACCCGGGGTATCGGCATTGGCGACATTTTCTGCCAGCACGCGCTGACGCTCGCCCAGCCAGTCCATGCGCCGGGTAATCGCCTTCACCAGACTGATCTTGTCGAGATCCATGCCGAACCTTAAAACCTCGTCCTTCCGCCGACCGAAGAGGGCTGCGGGAGAACTTTTCCATTGGCCCGCAGGCTGACTCCGGTGTCTAAAGATTCGGTTAACCCCTGACCGTGATAGGATGCCGCAGGTCGTTACTTTTCAACCACCGAGTCAGACGCGTCTTGGCCAAGGAATCACTCGAAAAATCCAGAAAACCGCCAAAACAGAAAGCGGTCGCGCTGCGCTATGACGCGGAAAAGGAAGATGCGCCCCGCATCGTGGCCACCGGCGAGGGATTTATCGCCGACCAGATACTCAGAATCGCCCTCGATAACGGCATCACCGTGCACAAGGATTCCGACCTGGTCGAAATCCTGTCCAAGCTGGATATCGATGCCCTGATCCCGGTGGAAGCCTTCGCCGCAGTGGCGGAGATTCTCAGTTATATCTATCGCACCCAGGGCCGCGAGCCTGGCCGCTGAGCCGCCAGCCTATCGGCTTGACCCGACTCGGCACCGACTACCAGAGTAGCGCCCAATCACGGACAGGCCGGTATGGACAGTATCGATTTCACCCAAGTCGCTCTCGCCTTTGGCGCCCTGCTGCTGCTGCTGGCACTGTTCTATTATGGGGCCCGCGCACTGTCCGGCGCCACGGCGCGCGGTACCAAATGGCGACCCGGTCAGCGTATCGGCGTGGTTGACAGCATGCCGGTCGACGGCACCCGCCGGCTGGTGCTGGTGCGGCGCGACGACACCGAACACCTGCTGCTGGTCGGAACGCATGGCGACCTCGTGATCGAAAGCAATATCCCTATGCCGCAGCCGGACGACCGCAACGACATGACACCCGGCGGCACGATGGTGCGCCGCTCGTCGCAGCCCGTGGAAGAATCCGGCGGCTGGCCCACCTTGCGTGTACCCGGCCGCGATGCCCCCAAGAGCGGACAGGACCGCTGATGCGCGCGAAAATGCATCTTGGCATGCGAGAGAAGCTTGCCGCCCTGCGATCGGATTGTCGGCGTGCCCTGCCCCTGTCCCTTGGCCTCGGGCTGGCAGCGTTGCTGATGATGATGCCGACCTCGCTGTTTGCGCAGTCGGTGAATATCGACCTTGGCCAGGGTGGCACGATCACCGGCCGGGTGATCCAGCTGGTCGCACTGACCACGGTACTGGCGCTGGCGCCGTCGATCCTGGTGGTCGTCACCAGCTTCGTCCGCATTGTCGTGGTGCTGTCGATCCTGCGCAGCGCCATGGGCACGCAGAGCACGCCACCGAATACCGTGCTGATGAGCCTGGCGCTGTTCCTGACCTTCTTCATCATGCAGCCCTATCTGGAGCGCGCCTATAACGATGGCATCCAGCCGCTGATGGAGGAACAGATTGACGAACGCGCCGCTTTCGACCGTTCGATTGCGCCGTTCCATGAATTCATGCGCAATCATGTGCGTGAGAAGGATCTGGCGCTCTTCACCGGCTTTGCCGGTACCCAGATCCCGGCCACGGCCGAACAGATTCCGCTGCGCGTGCTGGTGCCTGCGTTCATGATCAGTGAACTGAAGCGCGCCTTCGAGATCGGCTTCCTGCTGTTCATACCATTCATCGTGGTCGACATGGTGGTGGCCAGCGTACTGATGTCGATGGGCATGATGATGCTGCCGCCGGTGATGATCTCACTGCCGTTCAAGCTGATCTTCTTCGTCCTAGTGGACGGCTGGAACCTGGTCTGTGCCGCGCTGGTGGAAAGCTTCGTCACCAGATAGCGCCGCCATCTGGCCGATGATGCTTAATTGATCGCGCTGAGACCGCCCTTGGCAACGCGGTCACGATAACGGCTCATGAAGGCTTCATACTGCCCGACCTGCGCGATGGTTGCGGCTAGCTGGCGTGGATCGCTGGCATTGCGCGACACCGACGTCACAACGGCATTGAAGGTCTCGGCGTCTGGCGTATCGCGCAGCCGCGGCTCGTAACTGCGGCGCAGAACGTCGAGGGCTGCCGTGTCGTTGCTCAGCGCATAGGCGACGGCGAGTTGCAGCACCAGCTTGCGCTCATCGGCCAGCAGCGGACTGGGATCGGCCGCACGATTGCCCAGCAGCAGACCGGCCACGCGCGCGAAGGCCAGCCAGTCCTTGGCCCGCCAGTGCAGTTCGGCCCGCAGCGCCAGCGCATCCGGGCTCTGATCCTGGCCGAGCAGGTTAAGCGCCTCCGGGAAACGTTCGAGATCGCCCAGCGCACGCGCTTCCAGCAGGCGGCGCTCCTGCTGCAGGGCCGGCGGCAGGTTCTGCGCATTTGTCCCCTGCAGCGACTTCAATGCCGCATCGGGATTGCGGTCGAGCAGATAGACTACGGCCAGCCGGGCACCGGTGCGGGCACGGCTTTCGCCGCGCAGGCGATACTGGATCTGATGCTCCAGCAGTTCGGCCGCGCGATTCAACAGATCGACCGACACCAGGCGATCAGCCAGCTTGCCGATGATCTCATCGCCTTCCGGCCCCACCGGCGTAAGTTCGCGATAATCGTAATACAGGGCCAGAGCGACCAGCGGCGGCAGCGACTGCGCGCCGCCATCGAGGAACAGCTTGGCGAATTCATCGCTCATCTGCTTCGACAGCAGAGGCATTTCCGGCGACTTCGGGAAATACTTCACAATCTGGCGGAATGTGGTGATGCCGCTGCGCAGATCGCCGACGGCAAACTGCAACTCGCCCAGGCGCCGCAGCAGGTTGAACTCGTAGGGCCCGCCGCGCCAGGCGAAGCGTAGGGAGTCGAGCCGTTCGATGGCCTGCTGGGTGTTGACCAGCTTGCGGTTCAGCATCATTTCAGTTTTGGCGAATTCGGCCAGCGCGCGTGCGCGCCGGTCGCCGCTGCC
>NZ_PEKV01000004.1:291387-395283 GCF_002796975.1 Ferrovibrio sp.
GGCATCGGTCAGCCGGCCGATGCGCAGATAAGCGATGCCGCGCAGTGCGCGATACAGCTTGTCGCGCTCGAGATCGGGTTGCTCCGCGCGAGCCCGAGCCAGCACGCCGAGCGCTTCTGGCTGCATGTCGTTGGCGGAATAGAACTCTGCCAGCGCCATGCGCGCGGGCTGCCGCTGGTTCGCGCCGCTCAGCCCGACGCGACGGAGCAAGTTCTCCTCCTGCTCCGAATAGGTCGTGCCCTCGACACGGCGCCATTCGCTGAACTGCAGGATGTCGATGGTGCCGCTGCGCGGATTGATGCCGCGCGGCGCCGACAGCGAAAGACCGTTCGGATTGCCGATCTCGACGCCGCGGGGAAAGCGGCTGATAATCAGGTTGTCGGTATTGGGCTGGACCGCGAAGCCTTGGAAACTCGGCAGCACACTCAGTTCGATGAAGTCCCGCCGGTTTGGCACGCCGGCATTCGCGCCGGCAAAGGGAATGACGATCAGTCGGTCGCCCGTGTCTGGATCGGGCACGCTCAGTTCATTGCCGGGATCGTTGGCGGCAAAGAACAGTTTCGCGCCGCCGTCGGCGTCGAGCTGGCGCCGCACGTCGATTTCCGGCAGGCGGCTGCGCAGGGCATTGGGATCTTCCGGTACGGCACCGGCCGCAGCCTCGCGCGCCACGAGTTGCTCGGGCTGCACGGTGTTGATGCTGATCTGCCAGCCCGCATTGCGGCGGGCGAAAGTGGCAGTAGTGGAGCTTGGTACTTTAAGGCGCAGAACGGTCATGCCCGGCACCGGCAGTTGCTCAATGCCGTTGATGGCACCCCCCCAGTCGCGCGTGGTGATGGGCCGCAGATCGACCACCGCATCGCGATCGAACACGATCCACAGCATGCCGTTGCGCATGAAGGCGCTGACGGCAACCGGACGCGTCCAGGGGAAGTTCAGCAGCGGGCCGGTGCGTGTGGAATCCACCGCCGGCACCAAGGGCGCGCCGGTCAGGCGGTCGGTCGCAGGAGCCGGCATGAAGGTGCCGAGCGGCGCGGTGCCAACGCCGGCAACCGGCGCCGCCAGCGGCACGCCGCCACTGCCCGGCGTAGCGGCGGCGGCAGGCGGTTGCGTGACAGATGCGGCAGCAGGCGCCGTGTTGGCCTGTGGCGCAACCGTTGTGCTGCGCGGAGGCGTTGCCGGCATTTGCATTGCTGGCGGCTGGGCTGGTGCGGGAGCCGCAGTCGGCGGCGGTGCGGGTTGCCCGGTGGCAAGTCGCTGCGGTGCCGGTGCCTGGGCAGGCGCAGGTACTTGCGCCGGAGGCTGTGCCGGACGCGCGGCTTCCGCCGGCTTCGGCGGCTCAGGCGCTTTCGCCTCGACCGGCTTCGCGTCGGGCGCGCGATTCACATCGAGCACCACCTTTGCACCATCGCGCCAGGACTTGATGCTGGCACCATCGCTGATGGTGAAACTGACGATGCTGGCGTTACCTTCGTTACGCACGGCCAGACCGCCGATGCCACGCGGTGGAAACTGCGCCAGCCGGCCGATGTCGATGGCAGCGTTGCGCTCGAAACGTACACTCGCCTGCTGGCCGTCGGTGTTCACGGTAAAGTCGACGCGCTCGGGCCAGTCGAACACCAGTCGCGTATAGGTAGGATGGTCCCCGGCACGCAGTCGAATGGCAGGCGCTGCTGCTGGCGGCGCAGGCGCTTGTGTCGCAGCTGGCTCGGGCCGCTGCGCGCCGGTCGGCGGTGTATTGCTCTGCTGCGCAAAGGCGGTGCCGGGCTGCACGACGGACAAGACGAAACCGACGGCGCAGGTCACAAAAAGACCGGCGACCCTGCTCTCATCTCTGCCGTGCCTTTTCGCCATACTCCCTGTCTGCGCCTGTCCATCGATCCGCTGTGAGGGACTCGCTATCCCGGCAGGCGGATTATAAGAGCCTCGCAGGATAAGGCGATACCGTTAACAGATTGTTCTTACGGCCAGATCGGCCGGATCGCCGCCCTTGGGGGCGGGTTCAGAATGCCCCCAGCACCGCCGCGAGTTTCGCCTTCAGGCCGGCACGGTCGAAAGGTTTCACCAGATAACCGTCGACACCGAGGCGGCGGGCTTCCAGGACATTCTCCGGCCGGGTTTCGGCCGTGATCAGGATGAAGGGTGTGGAGGCGTAGGACGGATCGCGCCGCAGGTTTTCCAGCAGGGCGATGCCACTCATCGGCTCCATGTTCCAGTCTGACAGGATTAGGCGGTAGCGCCGTTGCGCCAGCATGATCAGCGCAGTGACAGCATCCCCTGCCGTATCGACGCTGAGAAAGCCGAGATCGCGCAGCTGATGGGCAACAATCGCCTGCATGGTGCGGTGATCGTCGACAACGAGAATCGGCATGGACCAGTCGATGACCATGCCAATGCTTAGCGCAGATTCCGCGGGAAACCTAGCCGAACAGGTCGGTCAGGTAGCTCTTGGAATTGGCGCTGGTGAAACCGGTGTCCTTGAAGGTCAGGTAGCGCATGACCATCTTTTCGATCTCGTTCTGGTCGCCTTTCAGCGAATTCAGATCGACCTTGCGCTCAACCGCCGTTACCTGGCTTTCGACTCCCTGATAGGCGATTTCCTTCGGGATGTTGTTGGCCACCGTCACCACTTCGCGCAGGACGTTGTCGCCCAGCAACTGAAGGGTCTGGGTCACATCCTTGATGCGCCGGCCGAACTCAATGGCAGCGCGCACGCCGGGTGCCTGCTCGTCGAGATGTTTTTCGTAAGAAATCCGCTCGTAACGCGTAGTCAGATCCTGGATGGTGCTGCCGAGCTGCAGCTTGGTCAGGCCCATGAAATTGAAATTGAGATCCTTTGTCATCTGCTGGAAGCGCGGATCCTTGTAACGGTTGGCCAGCGAATCGACGTCGGTCAGGTCGCTTTCAAGAATCTTCCGGATCTTGCCCGGGTACTGTGCTTCGCTTTCAAGATCGTAGGCAGAAAGGATGAATTTCAGCAGGCGGTGGTTCTGGCTTTCAAAGAGTTCGTCGACCGACTTGAGCGAGCCGATATTTTCCTTGAAGTAGTCGATATCCTTCTGGATATCCTTGCGCTCGCGAAACTTCTGGAACTCGGTGCCTTCGAATTCATAGGCGCCGCTGACGCTCGACTTGTCCGGCGCAGCCTTTTCCCGCAACAGCGTCTTGGTCTGGCTGCGGGTATAATTGATGATGTCGCTGCCCGACGGGCCGGCGGTAAGCATCAGATCCCCATCGATATCGGGATCATCCGGCCTAACCTCAATCGTCGCATTGCCATTTATATCGGTGACCAGCCCACGCAGCTTGGCGAGCGACGCGGGTAGCGGCGTGCCGCCGCTACCGTCATTGACCAGCTTGCCGTCAGCCGTGATCGTCACCAGATTTCCGTCGGTATCGTATTGATCGCCGGTAGCCGCAAAATTGTATTTCTGGGCGAGCTCAAGCTCCTTGACCGTGCCGGTCCGGGCAACCGAATTGGGATCGCTGAGATCGCTTGTCAGAATGTCGCGCAACCGCTGACGATCGAAGTTATACGTGTCTTCGAAGCCATTCGCAGTCGCCAACACTCTCAGGAAGCGGTCGTCATTGATCAATTCGTCAGCGGTGGTCGCAGTGGCGGCACGGTTCTTATAAAAGAACGCGTCATCCTGAACCTGCACATTCTGTATCTTGTACTGCCTGTTGCGCACCCGGATGGCGGCGTTGTCCATCTCACGCGTGGCCGCATCGGCCTTTTCCTTGGCCTGCTCTATTTCGCTGGCCCCGGAATTCTCTTCGGCGAGCTTCTGCAGCTTCTTGTACATCGCCATAGGCGACATGGTCGCCGACGACATCGTCGACGCGCCCGAGATAAGTACGGATAAATCGATAGCCATCCTTGCTCGCCTCCTGCGGCAGTGACGATGGGGCGTCCACCCGGTTCTGGGCTGACGCGCTGGACTGTTTGTCCGACGCCGATTTTAACAGGTATCGCAGGCGCAGCAACACCAGCTTTTTACAGCCGGATCAACGCATTAACTTCTGATTAACTGTATTTCAGCCGCCTGCCGCCGGTCGCCGGGCGGGTGCCGCGCCGGCCGAGGGCTGGCTGCCTTGCGGCTGCGCAGGCGCAACAGGGACGCGCTGCGCCGGAGAGGTGGCAGGGGCGGCAGCAGCGGCGGGCTGCTGCAACTGGGTCTCCACGCCGGCGCGCAAGCTGGGCGGAATCTGCTTACGCGTTGCGAGGCGCACGGTGAGATCCTGGGCTGTGGCTGGAGCCATGTCGGCCAGCACCAGCGCCAGCTTCGCTTCCTTCATGCGTTCGACCACGCCGAGCAACACATTGGGCTCCAGCTTTTCGAAGATACGGGCGGCATCTTTCGGCTTCATATTCTCGTAGACCTTCACCAGGCCCTGCAGGTTCTGTTCTTCCTGCTTGTCGTACTGCTGCACGATTTGCTTGACGCTGGCTTCCAGCTTCTTGATCTCGGCGATGCGTTCATCCAGCCGCTTCTCCGCCGCCGCCAGCAGGCTTTCGCGCAAATCGACTTCGCGGGCGCGCTGCTCGATCTGATCGCGACGCTGCGCCAGGTTGGCCAGCAAGTCGATCTCGGCGCGGGTGAAGGTGGTCGGATCCTTGTCAGCCAGCGACTGGATACTGGACGACGGACGCGCGGCCGGCTGGCCCGACTGCTGCTGTGCCGGTGCGGGGACTGCAGCGGGCGGGGCCGCCTGCGCCATCTGGGCGGGAGCCGGCGACTGCTGAGCCGGGGTCTGCTGTGCCGGGATCTGTCGTTGCGCCTGGGCCTGCTGCGCCAGCGCCTGTTGCGTCGGGGTCAGTTGCGTTGGCTGGCCTGCGCCCTGCGCCCCGGCCGGCGTAACGAACAGCTCCGCCCTGCCCTCCCAGAGTGCGCCGACCTTCAGGCCCAGCAGCAGCGCAACGCCCAAGATGGTCAGCGGCAGAATCCGGACACGTCCGGCCAGCGGGCGGCGGGTTGCAGTCACCGGACTTTGACCACCTGTGTTCATCGCGCCTGCCTTAGGGCCGTCAACAATTCGCGCTCGGCTTCAGAGCGCGGCTCGATCTTGAAATCGCGACCGTTGCCACCGGCCGATGCCACCGGCGCGATCGACGGCTTCTTCGGCGGGAAAGGCGTCACTGGTGCCCCTGCGCCATTACGCGCCATCTCGGGGCGTTCGGTTGTCACGCGATCCATCACGCGTTCCATGCTGGCGCGATCGGAAACCATGCGCTCGGCGGCGGCCGGACGATCCTGCCGCGCGGCACGGTTACCACTGGCTTCACCGGCCAGGCGATCCGCCAGACGGTCGCCGGTTTCGATCATGAAGCCGAGTTCATCGCGCAGGATCTTGGCCTGCTTCATGCGTTCTTCATGCGCAGTATCGGCCGTGGCAGATGCCGTCTTCAGTTCAGTCAGGCCCTGGCGCGCCTTGGTCAGGGCCTTGTCGAAATCACCGATCAGGCGGCGCATCTCATCCTGGTTGGCGCGCAGGTTGCCGAGCCGCCGGTTCAGCACCAGCGAAATGGCGAGCGTGACAAGCAGCAATACGGCGACAACGATTTCGACCATCAGGGCCAGCGTCATCACACACCTCCCAGGTTCTTCAGGGTCCGGTCGATCTTGACGGCAATGTTGTTGCCCATGCGCCCCATCCGGCCTTCCACCATCGAGATGCCGCCGCAACGCATCATGATCACGGACTCTGGTGTAGCATTGAACATAATGGTTTTACCCACCTCCAGGTTCATCACCTGGCCGAGAGTCATCACCTGTTCGTCCAGCACAGCTTCGATTTCCACGTCGGTCGACCACAATTCGGTCGCAAGGTGGTTTTCCCAGATCGAGTCACGGCCGAACTTTTCGCCCATGAACATCTGGAGCAGCAGTTCGCGGACCGGCTCCAGCGTCGCATAGGGCAACAGCAGTTCAAGGCGACCGCCGCGGTCTTCCATGTCCACGCGCAGGCGGGCAAGAATTGCCGCATTGGCCGGACGGGCGATGGTGGCAAAGCGCGGATTGGTTTCGATGCGATCGTAAGAGAAGTTGACCGGCGCCAGCGGCTCGAAGGCGGCGCGCATGTCGTCGAGCACCACGTTGACCATGCGCTCGACCAGGTTGCGCTCGATGGTCGTATACGGACGACCTTCGATACGCATCGCCGCGGTGCCGCGGCGACCGCCGAGCAGTACATCGACGATAGAATAGATGAGCGAGCTGTCGACGGTGAGTAGACCGTAGTTATCCCACTCCACCGCGCGGAACACGCTGAGAATGGCCGGCAACGGAATCGAGTTGAGGTAATCGCCGAAACGGATCGAGGTAATATTGTCCAGCGAGACTTCGACGTTGTCCGAGGTGAAGTTGCGCAGAGACGTCGTCATGAGGCGCACAAGGCGGTCGAACACCACCTCGAGCATCGGCAGACGTTCATAGGACACCAGCGCGCTGTTGATGATCGCGCGTATGCCGGCCTTGTCCGCATCCTCTTCGACGCTGGCGTCAAAGCCAAGCAGACTGTCGATTTCGTCCTGATTCAGAATCCGGGTGGAACCGCCGGCTTCATCGCCGCCGTCGCCGCCAGCCCAGGCTGCGCCGTCTTCGGGATTATCCGCCATACGCGCCTCGACTGGTCACTGGATCAACATTTCCTTGAACAGCACGTCATTGATCTTCAGCGGGGCCACCGCCTGATTGACGCGGATCAAAAGCTCTTCTTTCAGACGATACAGACCGGCCGAGCCGACCAGATCGTCCGGACGCAACTCGCGCAGATAGATCTGGAAGTTATCGACAACGCGGGGCAGCAGTTCGTTCAGCTTCGGCGTCGAGAGCGGATCGTTATGCTCCAGCGACACCTTCAGCTTGAGATAGGAGGCCTGCCGACCGGTTGAATTCAAGTTTACCAGAATATCCGGCAGATCATAGAAGACCGTGACCTTGGGGGCCTCGGGCTTCACCTCGGCCTCTTCATGCTTATGGGCGAACAGGAAGAAATAAGCGGCACCACCGCCGCCCACGAGCAGCAGCAACACGACGACGGCCGCAATAATGACTATGGCCCGTTTGCCGCGCTTCTTGGGTGCGCCTTCGCCACCCTCGCCTTCAAGGCCTTCGGTCTCGTCACTCATGCCTGTACATCCCTGGCGCCGGGACTCGCCGGCGCATCCGGTTCACTCCAGCGTCATTCCTAAGGGGCGTCAGTTAACACTTTGTCACCGCCCGGCAGTTTTTGCCGGGCGTGACGCCGCCGGCACTGGTCAAAAACCACCCGGCCGGCCCAAATTCGAAGTATTTCATCTGTTTTCCGCCAAAAAATAAACTGGCACGCCGCCTGCAACAGAATGGCCAGCAACAGCTAACCGCGAGTTTCGGTGTCATGGAAAACACGACTTACATCGGCCTGTCCCGCCTTTCGGCCATGCGGCGTGAAATGGACGTGATCGCCAACAACATGGCGAACATGAACTCGAACGCCTACAAGGGCGAGCGGGTGATGTTCGAGGAATTCCTCAAGGGCCCGGCCCAGCAGCAGAAGACCAGCTTCGTTCAGGACTGGGGCGTGCTGCGCGATTTCCGCGTCGGCAAGCTTGAGCAGACCGGCAACACCTTCGATTTCGCCATCAACGGCAGCGGCTACCTCTCGGTCGATACGCCGCAGGGCCGCCGCTACACCCGTGACGGCCACCTGCGGATGGATGCGGACCGGCGCCTGGTCACCTCGGGCGGCCATCCGGTGCTTGATAACCGCGGTCGCGACATCGTCATCCCTGATGGCCTGGGCATTCCGGCCGTTTCGGTCGACGGCACCATCAATGTCGGCCAGCAGCAGGTTGCCAAGATCGACCTCGTGCATTTCGAGAACGAGCAGGAACTGCGCAAGACCGCCAACGGCCTCTTCGCCACCACCCAGGATTCGATCCCGGCCCCGGCCACCACTACGCTGGTGCAGGGCATGGTGGAAGCCTCGAACGTCGAGCCGATCCTTGAAATGACCAACATGATTGAACTGACGCGGCAGTATCAGAGCACGCAGAGCCTGATCGATGGCGAGAATGACCGCCTGAAGATGGCCATCCAGCGGCTCGGCCGCAACTCGAATTAATGAATTGACGGACCAGGAGACCTGATCATGCGTTCGCTCAGCACCGGTGCCACCGGCATGATGGCTCAACAGCTCAATGTTGAAGTCATCTCGAACAATATCGCCAACATGAGCACGACCGGCTTCAAGCGCCAGCGTGCCGAATTCCAGGATCTGCTGTATCAGAACATGCGCCGCCCGGGCTCGACCTCGTCGGATGCGAACACGATCGTGCCGTCGGGCATCCAGGTCGGTGTCGGTGTGCGCACCGCTGGTGTGTACCGCATCAATGAACAGGGCAACCTGAACAACACCGGCAATACCTACGATCTCGCGATCAGCGGCAAGGGCTACTTCCAGGTCACACTTCCCTCCGGCGAAACTTCCTACACCCGCGCCGGTTCGTTCCAGATCAATGCGCAGGGCCAGATGGTCACCGTCGACGGCTATCTGCTGAACCCGGCCATCACCGTGCCGCAGGGCGCGCTGTCGGTGAACATCGATGCGACCGGCATTGTCGAGGCGCGCATCGCGGGCCAGACCAACACCCAGCAGCTCGGCCAGATCCAGCTCGCCAGCTTCGTGAATGAAGCCGGCCTGGAAGCGACCGGTGACAACCTGTTCCTGGAAACCGCTGCTTCGGGCCAGCCCACGGTGGGTAACCCCAACGCGGTGGGCTTCGGTGTGCTGCGCCAGGGTTACGTCGAAACCTCGAACGTCAATCCGGTGCAGGAAATCACCAACCTGATCACCGCGCAGCGCGCCTACGAAATGAATTCGAAGATCATTACCGCTTCGGATGAAATGCTGCAGACCGCAACCCGTCTGCGCTAACGCCTAGGATTACGGAGACCGACCATGGCCTCGCTTCGCACACTCCTTCTCGCCGGCATCGCCTGCACCACGCTGGCTGCATCTCTCGCTGTCCCGCAGCAGGTTGCCGCGCAGACCCAGGTCGCCAGCGCCACGGCACCTACACGCATTATCGGCGAGCGCGAAATCAGCCGTCGCATCGCCGACATGGTGAAGCAGCGCAACGGTGGCCGGCCGGTGGAAATCATGTTCCATGGCATGGGCAACGAACTCGAAGTGCCGGCCAGCGCCGCCGCTTTCCAAGTCGACGACTTCAGCTATGACTCGCGCAGCGGCCGCTTCTACGGCACCGTTGCCAGCGCCGCCGCCAGCATCAAGGTCAGCGGCCGGGCTCAGACCGTGGAGGCGATCCCGGTACTGAAAAGCCGCATCGCCGCCGGCCATGTGATCTCGCGCAGCGATGTCGAATGGCTGCAGGTGCCCGCCAACCGCTACGGCGCCGGCTATGTCGACCGCTTCGACGACCTGATCGGTCAGACGCCGCGTCGCGCGCTGGCCGCCGGCATGCCGATCCGCACCAACGATATCGGTAAGCCGGAAGCCATCGCCAGGAACAGCCTTGTCACCATGATGGCCCAGGGCCCTGGCATCACCATCACCACCACCGGCCGCGCCATGGAATCGGGCAGCATCGGCGACGTGGTGCAGGTGATGAACCTGCAGAGCAAGCGCACCATTCAGGCGACCGTGACCGGCATGAACCTGGTCCAGGTCATCACCGCCCCCAACATCATTGCGTCGAACTAAGAGACGAGCGGAAGGATTACCGTCATGACCCACTTCACCCATCCCACGCTCGCCCGCATGCTGCGGATCGCCGCTGTCACCGGCCTCGCCGTGACGCTTGGCGCCTGCGGTAATCTTAGCCGGCTCGGCGATATCGGCAGCGCGCCGTCGCTGAGCGGCATCGACAACCCGACCGAAAAGCGCGACTACCGCCCGGTCAGCCTGCCGATGCCGTCGCCGGAAGTGGCGCCGCGTCATGCCAATTCGCTGTGGCGCCCGGGTGCGCGTCAGTTCTTCAAGGATCCTCGCGCCACCAAGGTGGGCGACATCCTGACGGTGAACATCAACATCCAGGAAAAGGCGACGCTGCAGAACGACACGACCACGTCGCGCGACAACAGCGAGGGCCAGGGCCTGCCGAACTTCCTCGGCTGGGAAGCGGCCCGCGATGGCGCTGGCGGCGTGCTGACCGCTCAAGGCTCTCCCACCGCGCTGAACAAGATCTTCCGTAATGTCGATCCCGAAAACATGGTGACGATGAATTCCAGTTCGCAGGTTCAAGGCAAAGGCCAGGTGAACCGGCAGGAGCAGATCACCATGAATGTCGCCGCGCTGGTGACGCAGGTACTGCCGAACGGCAACCTCGTCGTGCAGGGCCGCCAGGAAGTGCGCGTCAACAACGAAGTACGCGAACTGATGATCCAGGGCATCGTGCGACCGGAAGACATCACCGCCACCAACACGGTCGTGCATACCCAGATGGCCGAAGCGCGCATCTCCTACGGCGGTCGCGGTCAGTTGACCGATGTGCAGCAGGGCCGCTGGGGCCAGCAGGTCTACGACATCCTCTTCCCCTTCTAAAAACCAGAAGGATCTTCGCCCAGTCTGAAAATTCAGGCACGTCAGAAGGTGCGTAAGGACCGCAGAATGCGGACCGCGGCAAAAAAGCCAGGGCGAGAGAGTAAAACGCAAAAGGCCGGTCAGAAGACCGGCCTTTTCGTTTTTCAGTTCAGCGCTTCACGAAGCAATCAGGTATCATCCCTGTGCGTGCGCTCGCGACGTTCATGGCGCTCCTGCGCTTCGATCGACAGCGTCGCGATCGGGCGGGCTTCCAGGCGCTTGAGCGAGATCGGCTCACCGGTCTCTTCGCAATAGCCATAGGATCCGTCATCGATCCGCTTCATGGCAGCGTCGATCTTCGCGATCAGCTTGCGCTGGCGGTCGCGCGTGCGCAGCTCCAGCGACCGGTCGGTCTCGGTAGAGGCACGATCGGCGATGTCGGGCTCCTGCGAGGTGTCTTCCTGCAGATGCTGCAACGTCTGGTTCGATTCCCGCAGAATGTCTTCCTTCCAGGCCGTCAGCTTGCGGCGGAAGTATTCCTTCATGCGCGGGTTCATGAAGGGCTCACTCTCGGTTGGCCGATAATTCGCCTTCAATTGGATACCCATGTAAGAGACCCTCCAGGCGCCGTGGCGACTCCAGAACCCCTGCCGCGGCGCGCGGGAGTATATGAATCGGCCCGCCCCCGGGCAAGGCTGTCGATTGGCGAGTAAGTTATTGATTTAACGACAGAAGTATGAATAGCCCAGCTTCCGGGTAATAAAATTACAATCCGAGCTTGGCCAACTCGACCTCACAACGCAGTTCGATCTCAGCCATGACCTCGGCCAGTTTCGGATCCTGCACCATCAGTCTTTCGCTGCGCAGCGTCTGGGCCAGCCGCTGCAGGCGGTCCGCCGGAAGGGTGCCCATCAGCAGGCCATGGCGGATTTCATCCAACCGATCCAGCAGGGTCGAACCGCGCTGATAGGCGCGCTGCCGGTTCTGCCGGCCTCCGGCCTGTTCATCCACGGCCTGGATGGTCAGCATGGCGTCGAGAGCCGCGACCGGGGCTGCCTGGCCAACCTGAGCCGCAGGCTTCTCTGCCCCCTTCAACATACTGGCAAAGCTCGGCCCTCCGGCGGGAGAACTGCTGCCAGCCGAACGTTTGGGACTGCCGGGCGCAACGCCGCCCGGACCGCGGATTTTGTCGATGCTCATGGGAAACAATGTCTCTTAATGGCCGTCATGGTGCCCGATAAGACTGACCGGGTAAAGACGGCATTTTTTGCCGGGCTGAGCCGCTTTTTCGCCCCAATTCTTATATTATTCAAATAGTTAACCATTGGCATGACAATCGCATTGAAAGGCACGACAGAACCGGCATGCATGGCCGGCTTTGCGTAGAGGAAGATGACGATGAACCGTTTTGCCAAGGATATGATCCGTCGCCTGCTGCAGGCCACCTTTGCGGTGGCGCTGCTGGCTCTGCCGCTGCAGGCCCAGGCCGGTTCTCGCATCAAGGACATCGCCGATTTTGAAGGCATCCGCGACAACATGCTGGTCGGTTACGGCCTCGTGGTCGGTCTGGATGGCACCGGCGACAGCCTGACCAATGCCCCGTTCACCCGTCAGAGCCTGCAGGCGATGCTGGAGCGCTTCGGTGTCAACATCCGCGATGCCGGCACCTTCCGTACCGCCAATATCGCTGCGGTGATGGTCACCGCTACCCTGCCCCCCTTCGCCCGCCATGGCAGCCGCCTGGACGTCACCATCTCCACCATGGGCGACGCCAAGAGCCTGCAGGGCGGCACGCTGCTGGTCACGCCGCTGCTCGGTGCTGACGGCGAAGTCTATAGCGTGGCACAGGGCGCCGTCGCCATCAGCGGCTTCCGCGCCCAGGGCGCCGCCGCCCAGATTACCCGTGGCACGCCCACCTCGGGCCGCATTGCCAATGGCGCCATCGTCGAACGCGAGGTCGGTTTCGAACTCACCTCGCTGCCGGTGCTGCGTCTCTCCCTGAAGAATCCCGATTTGACCACTGCGCGTCGCGTCAGCCAGGCCGTCTCCACTCTGGCCGGTGTACCGACCGCGCGTGCACTGGATCCATCCACCGTACATATCGACATCCCGGAACGCTTCCGCCGCGACATCGTCGGCTTCATGACCGAGGTCGAACAGCTGCAGGTCGAAACCGACCAGATGGCGCGCGTGGTGATCGACGAACGCTCCGGCACCATCGTGATGGGCCCGAATGTACGCATCGATACAGTTGCCATCGCCCAAGGCTCGCTCACCGTCCGCATCACCGAAACCCCGCAGGTGTCGCAGCCGCTGCCCTTCTCGCCGGCCTCTACCGCCATCCCGGGCCTGTCCGGCACTTCGGCCGCGACCGGTTCCGTACAGGTGCCGCGTATCGGCCCGGACGGTCAGCCGGTGCGTAACGCGCAGGGCAACTTCGTGTTCGACACGATTACGCAGGCCGTGCCCGGCACCGGCACACCCACCATCCCAGGTTCGGCCGCCGGCGGTGCGCAGACCGTGGTGGTGCCGCGCACCGACATCCAGGTTGACGACCAGAATCAACGGCGCCTTGGCGTTCTGCCGCGCGGTGTGTCGCTGCAGGAACTGGTGGATGGCCTGAATGCGCTGGGCGTCGGCCCGCGCGACATGATCACCATTCTGCAGGCAATCAAGGCCGCCGGCGCCCTGCAGGCTGAAATCCAGGTGATGTGAGGCCGCCATGTCCACAGTCATCAACGCATCTGCCATCAAAAGCTTCGGTATCGAGCAGGCTCAGGCCGACCGCGCCAAGCTGAACAAGCTCGGCAACGGGAAGGACGATCCGCGCAAGACCGCGCAGGAATTCGAAGCCTTCTTCCTGTCGCAGATGTTCGAAGCGATGTCAGCCGGCGTGAAGACCGACGGCCCGATGGGTGGCGGTCAGGCCGAAGGAAAATGGCGTTCGTTCCTGAACGACGAATACGGCAAGGTAATGTCGAAGGGCCGCGGTATCGGCATCGCCGACATGGTCTACAACCAGATGATCAAGATGCAGGAGGCTCAGCCGTGAACCAGAAATCGCAGCAGCCTGCCCGCCAGCCCCTCTCGCCGCGCGCAGCGCAGCGCCTGGGTATCGATACGCGCCCCCGCGTGATGGACAATATCGGCCAGGGTGCCGTGCCCCCTACTGTAGCGGAACTCAGCGACCTGGTGATCCAGCTCAAGGATGTGATGCAGGAAGAGACCGCTGCGCTGGAGCGCTTTGCCTATGACGGGTTGGCGCGTTCGACCGAGCAGAAGCGCATCATCTCCGGCCTGCTGCGTGACAAGCAGAAGGTGCTTCGCAAGCATCCGGACGCGCTGGCCAGCGCACCGGAAAACGAGCGCCGGAAACTGGAAAAGCTGTTGACGGAAATGCAGGTTGTCGGCAAGCGCAACGAAATCCTTGTCCGCACGGCCCGCGACGCCAACCAGAAACTGCTCAACGCGGTGATCCGCGGCGCCACCAAACAGAGCCAGCTCGGCGCCGGTTATGGCAAATCAGGCGCGATGACTGCCCTGACCGCAAACTATGGCTCGCGCCAGCCAGTCTCCCTCTTCAGCAACGAAACCTGCTGAACCGTTTCCCTTTCCCCCCGCCAGTACCCACTTGCCCCGTCCACTACACCGGACGGGGGCTTCTTTCCTGTGATTGGCGGCGCCGTACTCCTAGTTAGTGGGCGGCGCCGGGCGGATCGGCCGCGTCGTGTCCAGCGGTCCGGGCAGCGGGGCTGCATCATTGTTGGCGCGATTCTGCGTGTCCGGCGCACGCTGCATGGATGGCTGCTGATCGGTGGATGCGCGACTTGGGTCGCGATATTCCGGCATGGCGTTCAATGTCTCGCGACTGACATCCGTCTTGACAACGAGATCGCTTCCCTGGCTGCTGAAGCGCAGGCGCTCCCAGGCTAGCACCACCTTACGTTCGCCGAGCCCAAAAATGCCGCCGGTCGCGACGATGACAGCATTGACCCGGCCGTCGGTGGTGACCAGCACCTCATCCACGTCGCCAAGCTTGTCGTTCGTCGTGTTGACCACATCGGCGCCAATCAACTGCGCGCCCTTCACTTCCGCCGTCCCTGTTCCGGGAATCGGCACAATCGTATCTGACTTTGTCCTGTTACCGGCGGTCGGTTTGCTGGCATCCTGCGCGATAGCGACAAGCGGCAAGGCCAACAGCAATGCGACGGCGGAAACAGCGGCGAGATTGCGTCTCATGGCATCCCTCTCTCATCCGTTTCACCAGCATTGTATATAGTGCGCCCGGTTGCGCGCCGTTGTGGGATTGAGCCAACAATGCCGCAATACCCCTGTGACTTTTCAGTCGCTTAAGGGAACCCGTAACAGCGAAGCCCCGCTACACAGGATCGTCACGCCGCGCGATCGTCTTCGTGCGCCAGCACGACATCGAGGAACGCCTGTCCGAAACGCTCCAGCTTGGCCTGTCCGATGCCGTGAATATCGGTGAGACGATACAGACTGGTCGGTCGTTTCGCGGCCAGTTCAAGCAGCGTGCGGTCGGAGAAGATCACATAGGCCGGCTGCTGAAGTTCGGTGGCAAGCTGGCGCCGCAGATCCTTCAACGCCGACAGCAGGCGCTGATCGGAAGGCTGCAACGCCGCCTCGGCCATGGAGGAACTGCCGCGCCGGCTGCGGTCGCGCTTTGCCGACAGCGATTCCTGCCGCATCTCGACTTTGCTCTGACCGCGCAGCACCAGGCGACCGGCATCAGTGATGAACCAGCCGCCATAACCCGCGATGTCCAGTTCGATCAAACCGCCGCCGTAAAGCTGGCGAAAGATTGAGCGCCAGCTGTTGGCATCGCGATCCTTGCCAACACCGAAGGTCGGCAGTCGGTCATGCTCGCTGCGCAGGATGGCATCTGTTGTGTTGCCGAGCAGAATCTGCACCAGATGTTCGGTGCCATAGCGCTGCCCCGTGCGTGCGATCGCCGACAGTGCCTTCTGCGCTTCCGTCGTGCCATCGAACCGCGCCACGCCGTCCTGGCAGAGGTCGCAATGCCCGCAAGGCTCGGAGCTTTCGCCAAAGTAAGCCAACAGGGTCTGGCGGCGGCACCGCGGCGATTCACACAGAGCGATCAGCGCATTGAAACGCTGACGTTCGATGCGTTTGCGCTCCGGTGCGGATTCACCTTCTTCAATCTGAAGCCTGCGCAGGCGCATGTCGTCGAGACCATAGAGCGTCAGCGTCTCAGCCGGCAGACCGTCGCGGCCGGCGCGGCCGATCTCCTGGTAATAGGCTTCGACGTTGCGGGGCATATCGGCATGGCAGACGTAACGCACGTCCGGTTTGTCGATGCCCATGCCAAATGCCACCGTCGCCACCATCACCACGCCATCCTCGCGCAGGAAAGTATCCTGGTTGGCGTCTCGCAGCCGCTGCTCCATCCCGGCATGATAGGCCAGCGCGATATGACCCATGGCATTCAGCCCTGCGGCCAGGTCTTCGGTCCGTTTGCGCGACGAGCAGTAGACGATGCCGCTCACGCCGCGGCGCGCACCGATGAAATCGCCGATTTGCTTCTTTGCGCTGGCCTTGGGCTGCATCATCAGATGCAGGTTCGGACGGTCGAAACTGCGGATGAAGGTGCGGGGCTCGTCAGAAAACAGTTTCTGCACGATATCGGCCCGCGTCGGCGCGTCCGCCGTCGCGGTGAGCGCAATGGTGGTGATATTGCCCAGCTCGGCGCGGATCTGCCCCAGCGCCAGATATTCGGGGCGGAAATCATGGCCCCATTGCGAGACGCAATGCGCCTCGTCGATGGCCAGCAGGCTGGCGCCGGAGCGCTTGAGCAACACCACCGTGTCGGATCGCACCAGACGTTCAGGTGCGACATAGAGCAGCCGCAGGCTGCCCTCACGCAGGTCGCGATAGACGCGCTGGTTCTCCACCTCGTCATTGGCCGAGTTGAGACTGGCAGCATTAACCCCAAAACCCTGGAGTTGCCGCACCTGATCGCGCATCAGGGCAATCAGCGGCGACACTACAACGGTGAGGCCATCACGCAGAATCGCCGGCAGCTGATAGCACAGTGACTTGCCACTTCCGGTCGGCATCACCGCCAGCACATCTTCCCCGTCCAGCAGCGCCTGCACGATCTCAGCCTGACCAGCGCGGAAGCGCTCGAAGCCGAAAACCCTGTGCAGCGTCGCTTCCGCTGCAGCCAGCGAGACAGAATGTGTTGAAATCAATGCCATGCCGAACGCTTGGGCGCCGATTCGCCCCTACCCTTCCGGCATAGCAAAGAAGCGGAGGCGGTGCGAGGGTTCAATCCCCTCTGCGCCGCATCATCCGCAGAGGATTATAGGTCAGCGTAACTGTACCGGTATGAGTAACAACCTGATTCATGGTCCGGACCAGGCCGCGATCCGTCTTGGAGGTTGGCCGCAATTCGACCACCTCGCATTCGACATGCACTGTGTCGCCAATACAGGTTGGCGCCTTGATATCGACGGTGGCATTGAGGAAGGCCAGACCGGTGTCCTGCATGCTGGGTGTCAGCAGACCCTCGGCAATGGCGTAAACCATACGCCCGGTATGACATGGCCTCGAATGGCCCGACTATCCCGGCCCTGCGTATTGGTGAAGAGTTCCTCGTTCATCCAACTGACGCCGACGAAGTTCACCAGATCGGCCTCAGTGATGGTTCGGCCGGCAGTCCGGAATTTGTAACCCAGCTTCAGGTCGTCCCAAATGAAACCGCGTCCGATAATATCCATGCTTCCTACCGTCAGGCCTGCCTGAGTATCGCATCGAGATCGTTCCAGACTTTCTGATCGACCAGCAGTCCGCCACGCACCGTGAAGCGATCAATGAAGCGGATACCGGAGAAGGCCGTGCCATCCGGCCATACGCCTTCCAGTGTACCGGAGCAATAGACCACGGCGTTTTCCATACCCGGCACGGCATCGAAACGCTCATAGACCTTGCCAATGCGCTGGTAACGCGGCCGGGCCCAGTCGATCAGCTCTTCCAGCTTCGTGAAGGTCGTACTGCCGGGAAAGACCATGGTGAAATCCGATGCCAGCATGGCCTTAGCGGCTGCCAGATCGCGACGTTCCATCGCACCGAGGAAATCTCGCACAATCTGCTCCGGCGGCGGTGGGGGTGCCTTGGGATGCTTCCGTTGATTGCCGCGGCGGTAATTGCTCTGTTTCACTTCCTCGATCGCGACAGTGACGCCGTCCGGGACGGCTTCCAGCACCGTGCGCGTTACGGCGCTATAGCCCTCCAACAGGCGATCACGCACCGCCTCGTCATAGCCTTCGATCAGGGTTACACGGATCACCGGCATGTCAGCCTCCTGATTTGACAAGTTCAGCAGCAGTCCGTCCAGCTTTGGCGCCGAGCACGGTCGCCGTCAGCAGGCCATTGCCGGAGAGATAGCCGTCGCGTCCCTGACCGGAAAGGCCACAGGCTGCGCCGCCGCCAGCGAGCAGATTCGGCAGCGGCATGCCGTCGCTGCGGAGCACGCGGGCGTCAGTATCGACCCGGAGACCGCCTTGTGTATGGAACAGCGCACCGGTCACCTTCACGGCATAGAACGGCGCCGCCAGCGCCGGCCTGCCGGTGAAGTCGCGGCCGAAACGGTCGCTGCCCTGCCCTGCCGCCAGCGTCTGCGTTTCCGCTACTGTTGCAACCAGCGCCGCCGCTGGTAGTCCGCAGAATTCGGCCAGCCTTTCAACGCTGTCAGCCGAGCGGATAGCACCACCCTTGATGGCATCGCGATAATCCTCGAACTCGAGGCCGAGTTGATGCAGGCGTTCGTCGTAGATATTCCAGGCGATCGCGCCGGGCTGCGCGATGACGCGCATCGCCTGCTCGGAATAACCGTCATGCTCGCAGGAGAACCGCTCGCCATTGGCGTTGACCTGGAAGCCACCCTCCATCATCAGCGCCCAGGAAATCAGGATGGCGTGCGGCATCGCCAGCGAGCCATGGCCCTGATAGGCACCGAGATGCTGCGTCGCCGCGCCGAGTTGCTCGCCCCAGAGCAAAGCATCGCCGCGGTTCCCGGTATGGCCATAATACATTGCGCCCTTCAGTTCCGGAATATGGCACGCCAACAACTCGGCATTGCCGCCAAAGCCTGAACAGGCCAGCACCAGAGCAGCGCAGCCGATGCGCTCGGCAGAACCATCCGGTCGCTGTAGCTCGACACCGGCTACGCGGCCGTCCGTGTCGGCAAACAGCGTCGTGACAGTCGCATCGCAGACGACATCGATGGCAGCCGTATTAGCTGCCCTCAGCAGGCCGGCGATCAGATCGGCACCGCTGCGCGAGGCCGGCGCATGCATACGCGCCCGACTATGGCCGGGATAGAGAAAGCCTTCGACCAGGATGAGCGGGACATGATGCTGCTGCACTAGCCAGTCCACTACAGGCCCCGAGGCGGCACAGATGGACTCCACCATGGCCGGATCATTCTCCCCATGTGCCTTGGCCTGCACATCCGCCGCCATGATCGCCGGCGTATCGTTCACACCGCGCAACGCCTGCAAAGCCGTGCCCGCTGCGGGAATCATCCCTGACGACATCGCGGTGGAGCCGCTGGGTGACGGGTCACGCTCCAGCACCAATACCTCTGCACCGGCATCATACGCGGCCAGCGCGGCGACCAGACCACAGGCACCGCCGCCGATCACCAGGACCGGTACGCTCAGCGGGAAATCGACGCCCGCGGCCGGCAACACCCCGCTCATGCGCCCCGGATCAGCGTCGCGGCCTCGGCGCAGGTCAGTTTCGGCGCCACGGTGCCGAGCGAGGCGATGCTGGCCTCATGCGCTTCGCGGCTGAAAGCGGCACAACCGTCGGTCAGCAGCATCGCGTGGAAGTCGCGCACATGAGCGTCGCGCAGCGTGCTGGCGACACCACCATTGGTAATGATGCCGCTGATCAGCAGCGTGTCGATGCCAACCTTGCGCAGCACGAATTCCAGCCGCGTCATATAGAAAGCCGAATAGGCCACCTTTTCGATCACGAAATCAGCGGGCGCCAGTTCGTCAATCAGTCCATGGCCCCAGCTGCCAGGCTGGAAGTCGCCCTTGCGCAGAAACGGTCGCAACTGCTGCAGATGCGGACTGATCAGTGGTTCGCCGTCCCGCCCCGGAACAAGCGTGAACTGGGTCGAAACTATCCAGCCGCCAGCGGCGCGCATCGCATCGACCACCGATTTCATACTGGCGATCAGCGCTGCTGCGCCCGGCAGATTGGCGCCACCACGGGCATAAGCACCCTTCTCATGCAGGAAGTCGTTCTGCAGATCGACGATCAGCAGTGCACTGCGCTTCAGGTCCAGCTTGGTGGTGCTCATCAGGCTTTCCGCTTCACGATCAGGTTACCGAATCTATCGACCTCACCGACCAGATCGGCTTCGATCAGGATCGTCGTGTCGGACTGCTCAAGAATCGCGGGGCCGGGAACCACTGCGCCAAGCGGCAGTTCCAGCCGGCGATAGATGCCGGCCTCATGCCAGGCTCCGTCGATCCAGACCTTGCGCGTGGTGCGCTTCGCCGCTTCCAGCGAGCCCTCGACAGGCGGCGCAAGCAGGCTGAGATCGAACTTCTTGCGCCGGCCGATAGCCGCGACACGCAGGTTCAGCACGCGGATGCTGATCTTTTCCAGCACGCGGCCGAAGGCTGCGGCATAGGCGGCCTCAAATGCAACCTTGATCTGGGCTCGTGTCAGCTTCGCCGGCTTACTGAAATCGCCCTCCAGCGGCACGGCGACGGTATGGGTCTGGCCGAGATAGGACATGTCGAGTTCGACCGAGATCGTGCGGCCCTCGAAGCTGATGCCGGCCTGATCCAGCAGGCGCATGCCCTCGCCGGCCGCCTCGGAAATGGCGCCGTCGAGCACAGCCGGATCGGTATCGTCCAGCGTCTTGTTCACCGTGCGGACGAAATCATGCCGCATATCGGCAATCACGCAGCCGAGCGCCGAAGTGACGCCGGGGAAGCGCGGCACCAGCGCCGAAGCCAGACCGACCTCCTTGATCAGCGCGCCGACATGCAGCGCACCGCCGCCGCCGAACGGCATGGCGGCGAAGTCGCGCGGATTGTGGCCGCGTTCGATCGACACCAGACGGATCGCGCCGGCCATGCGCGAATTGGCCACCTTGATGATCGCTTCGGCCGCCGCCATGACATCGAGGCCGAGCGGTTCGGCGATGTGTTTGGCGATGGCGGCCCTGGCAGCCTCGACATCGAGCCGCTTGAGTTTGCCGCCGATCGGGCGTTCGGCATCGATACGCCCCATCACCACATTGGCATCGGTCACGGTCGGCCGGTCATTGCCCACGCCATAGGCGACCGGGCCGGGATCGGAGCCGGCGCTTTCCGGGCCGATCTGCAGAATGCCGCCACGGTCGATCCAGGCAATCGAGCCGCCGCCGGCACCAATGGTGGTGATCTCGACCATCGGCGCGCGCACCACCATGCCGAAATCGATGGCGGTCTGCGCGCTCATGGCCGGCGCGCCATCGGCGATCAGCGAGACGTCGAAACTGGTGCCGCCCATGTCGCAGGTCACGACATTGGGGAAACCGGCCGCGGTGGCGATATGCTGGCAGGCGATCACACCGGCGGCAGGACCGGAGAGCGCCGTGCGCACCGGGCGGCTGGCGGCACTGTCCACGCTCATCACGCCGCCGTTGGACTGCACGATGAGAAGCTGGCCCGCGAAGCCATCGCCCTGCAGCCGGCTTTCCAGCTTGCGCAGGTAGCTTCCCACCGGAGGCTGCAGATAGGCATTCAGCGCCGCAGTCGAGGTACGCTCGAATTCACGGATTTCAGGCAGGATGTCGCTGGAGGCCGTGACATGGGCATTCGGCCAGACATCCTTCACGGCCGCCAGCGCGACCCGCTCGTTGTCGGGATTGGCATAGGCGTTGATGAACACGACAGCGACAGATTCGGCACCGCGTGCCAGCAGTTCACGGGCGGCCTGCCTGACTTCCTCGGCATCGACCGCCTCACGGATGCTGCCATCGGCCAGCACGCGCTCGCCGACCTCCAGCCGCAGGTCGCGTGGCACCACCGGGGTGAACTGACCCCAGAGGCCCCAGGTGGTCGGACGGTCGCGGCGGCGCATTTCCAGCACATCGCGGAAGCCGCGCGTGGTGATGATGCCGGTCCGCGCGCCCTTGCGCTCCAGCAGCGCGTTGGTGCCCACGGTGGTGCCATGCACAACGGTCGCGATCTGTCCGACCTCGGCCTTCGAGCGCAGGCCTTCGATGAAGCCTGTCGCCTGATCGCCACGGGTCGATGGCACCTTGGCGATGTCGATGCGCCCACTGGCTTCGTCGAGGAAAAAGACGTCCGTGAATGTGCCGCCGACATCGACGCCAACAGCCAGACGGCCTGCCTCAATCTGTCGTGATATTGGCATCTTTAATGACTCTCTCCCATTTCACGGTCTCATCGGCGATGAATTTTCCCAGCACGCCCGGAGCGCCGCCAACCACTTCGAAACTCATCTCTTCCAGCCGGTGGCGGATGTTGGGATCGGCCAGCGCGTCACTCGCGGCCTTGTTCAGCTTTGCAATAATGTCCGACGACGTTTTGGCGGGCGCCAGGATGCTGAACCAGGTATAGACTTCAACACCATTCACACCGGCTTCGGCAAAAGTCGGCACATCCGGCAGCGTCTTCAGCCGTTGACCCGAGGTGACGGCCAGCGGACGCACACGACCATCACGGATATTCCCGAGCGATGCAGCCGGAGCCTCGAACAGCGCCTGCACATGGCCGGCCACCAGATCTTGCGAAGCCGGCGCATTGCCACGATAGGGTACGTGGGTGATATCGATACCAGCGCGTACTTTGAACAGTTCACCCGAAAGATGACTGGTATTGCCCTTGCCCGCGGACGCGAAATTCAGCTTACCCGGCTGCTGTTTGGCCAGTGCCCCAAATTCGGCCAGCGTCTTGGCCGGCACGCCGGGATTGACGACGAACACATTCGGGCCACGCACCAGTAGCGAGATCGGTGCAAAATCGCGCGCCGGATTATAAGCGATCTGTTTGGTGAGGAACTGTGCCGTCACCTGGTCCGGCGGAGTCCCGAGCAGCAGGGTGTATCCGTCTGGTTCTGCCTTGGTCACAAAGCCTGCACCGATAGTGCCACCGGCACCGGCCCGGTTTTCGATTACGATGGACTGACCGATCAACTCGCCGATCTTCGGCGCCACCAGACGCGCAACGATGTCGGTGGTACCACCGGGTGGATACGGCACGACCAGTGTGACTGGGCGGGTCGGATAGGACTGGGCCAAGGAAGCCACAGGCAACAATGTCAGCCCCAGCAAGACAGTGATCAGCTTTCGCATAGCGTTTCCTCTCTCGTATTACGATACCTACTTCGTGGCGGCAGGCTTTTTATAGTTGCGGGCAACCCCCTCTTCGGTGACGTAACCCAGACGCAGGTCTTCTGCGATGGCGTCGGCTTTGCGTTCGGCCGGCGGGCCGTAACCGCCACCGCCCGGCGTCTCCAGCCGGATCCGCTCACCCTTCTTCAGCTTGGCGTCATGCAGCTTCGACACCATGCCAGGTTCGGCTGGCTGGCCGTCCTTGGGATAGGTGAAGCGGTTGCGCTGCGCTGCCTGACCACCCAGCACGCCAGCGGGAGCATATTTGCCGCGTTCGCCAAACAGGAAGAGATCGGCCGCTTCCTCCAACAACTCGATTTCATAGACCGCGCCCAGCCCGCCGCGATGTTTACCAGCGCCGCCGCTGTCAGCACGCAGGCTCCATTCGGTGAAGGCCACTGGATAGGCCGCTTCGAGAATCTCCAGCGGCGGGATGGTCGCCATCGAGATCGGCGCATTGCCGTGATTGAGGCCGTCGCCGTTCGGATGGCCGCCATGGCCGCCGCCGAAGAAGCTGAACATCACCCAGCGCCGGCCGTCCTTGCGATGACCCGCCAGCGACAGTGCATTGATCGTGCCGTAGGCGCAGCCATTGACACGATCAGGCGCGATCTGTGCAAAGGCAGAAAAGATCACGTCGATCACGCGCAGGATGGTCTCGGTATAGCCGCCGACCGGCTTGGGCGCCCTGACGCTGATCAGGCTGGTCTCGGGGATGACAAACGTCACCGGCTCCAGCACGCCGGAATTGGCCGGCACATCGGGGAAGATATGCTTGATCGCCACATAGCAGGCAGCAATCGCCGTCGAGCGCGCGATATTCACCGGACCGGCACAGGCATTCGAGGTGCGTGAGAAATCCAGCGTCAGGCTCTCATCTTTGATTACCACCTCGAGGCCGATGCGCAAAGCCTCGTCGCGGATGCCGTCATTGTCGAGGAAGTCTTCCGCCGCATAACGGCCGTCCGGCAGGTCGCGGATCAAGCTGCGGAACTGCAGGGCGGCGCGCTTCTTCAGCTCGGCGAGGGCCTCTTCTACGATGGCGTCGGTATACTCGTCCAGCAGCGCATTGAGGCGCCGGTTGCCAAGATCCAAGGCATTGACCTGGCCGTTCATGTCGCCATAGAGGCTGTCCGGCAGACGGGTGTTGGCACGCAGGATGTCAACCACGTCCTGGCGCAGCTGGCCCGCGGCATAGAGCTTTACCGGCGGGATCACCATACCTTCCTGGAAGCATTCGGTGGCGACCGGGTTGTAGTTGCCCGGCACATTGCCGCCGACATCGTGCCAGTGACCCACAGACGCCAGATAGCAGAAGACCTTGCCGTCGCGGAAGAATGGTCGCACCAGCTTGAAGTCGCTCAGGTGCGTGCCGCCATCATAGGGGTCGTTGAAGATATAGACGTCGCCGTCCTGCAGGTTGCCGTCGCGGACAGCCTTGTCGATCACAGCCTTCACGGCGAAAGCCATGGCGCCAACGAAGATCGGCAGGCCGGACTTGCCCTGCACCAGTGTTTCGCCGGTGACGGCATGATAGAGACCATGGCTGGCGTCATGTGCCTCGGCGATGATCGGGTTGAAGGCCGAGCGGAATAGCGTCGCGTCCATCTCGTCAGCAACCTGCTCAAGCCGGCCTTTCAGAACGGCAAGTGTGATCGGATCGATCATGACCGACCCTCATGGCTGGCCGGGTCGTATTTGCGGCCCTCTTGCAGCAGTTCGGGTGTGCCGATCAGGGCATTGAGAGCCGAGAAATCCAGCATGCGGTCGCGGAATGGTGCAGTCGTACCATGTTGTTGCAGCGATGCGAAATAAGTTTGCATGCAATGCGCCAACGCCCGCGTCAGCCCACCGGGGAAGATCGCCAGCCGATAACCGATCTGCGCCAGCTCGGCAGACGACAGCAGCGGCGTCTTGCCGCCTTCCACCATATTGGCCATCAGCGGCACGCGATTGCCGAAGCGGCTGATGATGCTGCGCATCTCGTCCACGCTCCGTGGCGCCTCAATAAACAGCAGGTCGCAGCCGGCCTCGACATAGCGGTCGGCGCGTTCCATGGCGGCCGCAATGCCTTCGACGGCGATAGCGTCAGTGCGCGCCACGATCAGGGTGTCAGCGCTGACGCGCGCGTCTAAAGCTGCCTTGATCTTGCCAACCATCTCAGCCGCAGAGACCAATGTCTTGCCATCCAGATGTCCGCAGCGTTTGGGCGTCGACTGATCCTCCAGCTGAATGCCGGCGGCACCATTGCGCTCAAACAGTTTCACCGTGCGCTGCACGTTGAGCGCATTGCCAAAACCGGTATCGGCATCGACGATGATCGGCGTTTCGACCCGCTCGCAGATCGTGCCGAGCGTATCAGCCACTTCTGTCATCGAGACCAGACCAATGTCGGAGCGGCCGAAACGGGTATAGGCGATGCTGGCGCCCGAGAGATACAGCGTCTCGAAACCGGCCTGGGTCGCGACCAGCGCACTCAGGCCATCGTAGACGCCAGGGGCCACGACGATGTCGCCGCGGTCCAGACGTGCGCGCAGCTCAGTCATGCCTGCGCCTCCTTTGAGCGTTGAACTTTGAGTTTCTTTTGCAGATTGGGCAACAGGCCGCCATCAGCAATCATCTGCAGCAGATGTGCCGGCAGCGGTTCGCAGGCATAGCGCTTGCCGGTATCGAGATCGCACAATTCGGCATTGGCTGCATCGACCGACAGCACGGCGTCGGCACGGATCTGGCCAGCCTCGGAACAGACCAGTGCCAGTAGGCCAAGATTAAGGGCGTTACGGTAAAAGATGCCCGCAAAAGACGGCGCCACCACGGCGCCCACGCCCAATTCGCGCAAAACCATCACCGCCTGTTCGCGCGACGAGCCCATGCCGAAATTGCGTCCACCGACCACGATATCGCTGGGCTTCACCTCTTTGGCAAACCGCGGCTCGACGGCCTCCAGACAATGCTTTGCGAGTTCGGTCAACGGCCCCTTCATATAGAGACCCGGCGCCAGCACATCGGTGTCGATATTGTCACCGAATTTCCAGACCCGGCCGGTCGATGCAGCGCTCATGACAGCATCTCCCGGGGATCGACGATATGGCCGGCCACTGCCGCCGCAGCTACGGTATAGGGTGAACCGAGATAGACTTTCGACGAGCCCGCGCCCATGCGGCCCTTGAAATTGCGCGCCGTCGAAGCGATGCAGGTCTCGTTCTCGGCCAGCACGCCCGCGCCATAGCCGGCACAGGCGCCGCAGCCCGACGAGAGCAGGATGGCACCGGCTTCGGTAAGCGTCGCCAGAGTGCCGTCGGCGGCGGCTTCCGCAGTGGTGCGCGCCGATGCCGGTGCGATCAGCAGTCGCGTGCCGCTCGCCACCTTACGGCCCTTCAGCACACTTGCGGCCATGCGCAGGTCATTGATCTTGGCGCCGGTGCAGGCGCCGATGTAGGCCTGATCGACACTCACGCCCTTATGTTCGGCGACCGCGGCACTGTTGGCGGGGCTGTGCGGCGCAGCCACCATAGGCGACAGTGCTGCAGCATCGAAATCATGGCGTTCGGTCACCTTCGCATCAGCATCGCTCTGCCAGGTGGCGATATCGATCTCACCGGCCGGGACACCAACCGAGAGCAGATAGTCGCGCGTGACAGCGTCCGGCGCGATCAGGCCGGTCTGGGCACCAAGTTCGGCTGCCATATTCGACAGCGTCATGCGTTCCTGCATGGCTAAGCCAGCCAGCGTGTCGCCGGCATACTGGATCGCCTGGTAACGGCCGCCATCCATGCCCAGTCTCGCACACATGGCAAGGATCATATCTTTCGCCGCGACGCCGGGACCAAGTTTGCCGGCCCAGTGCAACAGGATGGTTTCGGGCACGCGCAGCCAGATCTCACCAGTCACCAGAACTCCGCACATCTCGGTGGCGCCGACACCGAACATGTAGGTACCAAAAGCACCGCCGGTGGGCGAATGACTGTCGCCACCGACTACGAACAGACCCGGACGCAGATGGCCACGCTCGGGCAGCACGACATGGCAGATGCCCTGCATGTCGTGGAATTTGGTCACACCGGCGGCCTTCACCCATTTGCGAGTGAGGTCGAGGATGCCTGCGCTTTCAGCATCCACCGCCGGCACGTAGTGGTCCGAGATCACGACAACCTTGTCGGGATCCCAGAGTCTGGCTTGCAGGCGTTCCAGCATCGGGGCCACGCGACGGGGCCCGCCAGAATCGTGCATCATGGCGAGATCCACTTTCGCCGTGACCACTTCGCCCGGTCGCACGACCTCCAGCCCCGCGGCACGCGCCACCAGCTTCTCGGCCAAGGTCATCGGGGGTTTCTGCGCCATGTCACACCCCCAGATACGAGGCCTTCAGGCCCGGATCGTTCAGCAAATCGCTCGCTACACCGGATAGCGCAATCCTGCCGTGTTCCAGCACGAAAGCACGATGCGCGATGGCCAGAGACTGCACCACGTTCTGCTCAACCAGCAGGATCGAAAGTCCACCGCGGTTCAGCGCCTGGATCAGGCCAAACATTTCTTCGACCAGCAGCGGCGACAGGCCGAGCGAGGGCTCGTCGAGCACCAGAAGTTCAGGCTGCGCCATCAGGCCGCGGCCGATCGCCAGCATCTGCTGTTCTCCACCAGACAGCGTGCCGGCCAGCTGCGCGATGCGCTCCTTCAAACGCGGAAAGATCGTATAGACTCTTTCGAGGTTCAGACTGCGCTGCTCACGACCGCGCCGGTAGCTGCCAAGCTCCAGATTCTCCTGCACTGTCAGGTTCGGGAAAACCCGGCGTCCTTCCGGAACCTGGATCAGGCCGGCATCGACGATAGCGTCGCTCCGCATGCCGGCGATATTGCGGCCCATAAACTGAATCCGCCCGGCAAATGGCCGGTAGATGCCAGAGAGTGTGTTGTTCAGCGTCGATTTGCCGACGCCATTGGCGCCCAGCAGTGCGACAATCTCGCCCTTCGCGACATTGAGATCGATGCCGCGCAGCACTTCCACTTCGTTATAGCCAGCATGCAGCCCGCGTATTTCAAGCATGCTGTGCCTCTATGCGGGCCTGCTGCATGCGTTCGGCCGCGCCATGGCCAAGATAGGCCTCGATCACCTGCGGATCGGCGGCAATCTGCGCTGGCGTTCCGCTGGCGATCAGGCTGCCGTTGTTCAGCACCCAGGCATGATCCGACAGGTTCATCACCGCGCGCATCACATGCTCGATCAGGAGAATGGTGACGCCGGACTGGCGGATGCCGCGGATGATCGGGATGATCTCATCAATCTCGGCCGGATTGAGACCGGCCATCACCTCGTCCAGCAACAGCAGCTTGGGATCGGTCGCCAATGCTTTGGCGAGTTCCAGCCGCTTGCGGCCGGCTACCGTGAGCGCCGCCGCCGGTTTATCGAGCTGCGGACCGAGGCCGACGCGCTGCGCCACGGCTTCGGCGTGACCGAGTGCCGCCTTACGACCGGCACGATGCAGATGGGCGCCGACGGCGATATTCTCGCGAACCGTCAGCCCGGCGAAGGGCTGCACGATCTGGAAGGTGCGTGCGACACCCAGCATACAGATCCGCTCCGGGGTCAGGCCAAGCAGCGAAGCGCCTTCGAAACGAATGTCGCCCTCATCCGGTCGGTGGAAGCCGGAGATCTGCGCGAAGATGGTGGTCTTACCGGCGCCGTTCGGCCCGATCAGCGCCGAGATGCTGCCAGGCTGTACAGTGAAGCTGACCTTGTTGCTCGCAACCAGCCCACCGAAGCGTTTGGAGAGGTTGGCGACCTCAAGCATTGGCCCCTCCCCGCTTGAAATAGCGGCGCAGGCCGAAGCCGAAACGCCCCAACCCGAACAGGCCGTTGGGCAGGAACAGCACCATCAGCACCAGCAATACGCCATAGAGCACCAGATTGAGGCCGGGTGCCTCGCCAAAGACCAGACGCCCGATCTCAGCAATTGTATGCAGCGCGAATGCCCCCAGTACCGGACCGAAGACGGTGCCCAGCCCGCCAATGATCGGCACCAGCAGCGCCTCGATCGACATGGACGGACCGTAAGCGATGCCCGGGTCGATATAGAGGAAGAGCTGCACATAAACAGCACCGGCCGAGCCCGCAATGGCGCCCGATGCGATGATGGCCAGCAACTTGGTATTGAACGGATCGACACCGAGTGCGCGGGCAGCATCTTCATTCTCGCGCACGGCCATCAGGCGGGCACCGAAGCGGGCATTCTGCAGCCACCAGGTCAACAGCAGACAGGCAATGACCAAAACCAGCAGCAACCAGAAGAAGCCGGCCTTGGTCTCAAACTGCATCTGCCAAGCGCCGGGCATCAGCGGCACCAGCAAGCCCACGCCGGCGCCGGTGAAGGCGAAGCTGTTGGCGAGAATGCGGAAAACTTCGGCGAAGGCGAGCGTGACCAGCGCAAAATATGAGCCACGCAGGCCGTAGCGGAAGACTAGCCAGCCGGTGGCAGCACCGACGATTCCGGCGGCCACTGCCGCCACCACGAAGCCGGCCCAGGCATTGACGCCGACGTGGATCTGCAGCACCGCCGTGCAATAAGCGCCGGTGCCGAAGAACAGCGCATGGCCGAAGGAAAACTGCCCGCCATAGCCGCCCAGCAGATTCCAGGCCTGACCGAGATAGGCATAGAACAGCGCCAGCGTGGCCCAGGTGAGCCAGAATTCCGACCGCACCAGTAGCGGCAGGGGCAGCAGCACCAGCGCGAAAATCAAAATTGCCCAGAATGTGCGAAGAGTGGGCGTGCGCATGTCAGGCCTTCTGGCCCAGCAGTCCGGTCGGCCGGAACAGCAGGACGATGATAAAGATCAGGAAGATGCCGAGCTGGCCCAAGCTTTCGCCAAAGAACAGGCCACCGAGGCTTTCGGTGACGCCAATGATCAGGCCACCGAGCAGCGCGCCGACAAAGCTACCCATACCGCCGAGCACCACGACGGTGAAAGCCACGAGCACAAAGGCATGGCCGACCTGCGGACTGACGTAAAAACTGGGCAGCAGCAGACAGGCAGCAACCCCGAGGCAGGCGCAGCCGATGCCGAATGACATGGCGAAGATATGCTCGACATTGATGCCAACTAATTTGGCGCCCTGGCGCTCTTTGGCCAGCGCGCGAATGGCGCGGCCAAGATCGGTGCGGGTCATCAGCAACCAGAGCAGCGCAGCCACCAGCAGTGCACCGGCGAAAGCCACGGCCTTCGGCACAGCAATGAAGGCAATCCCGAAATCGAGGGTTTCAAAGGAGTACGGCGTTTCGATGGTGCGAGTGTCGGCGCGCCAGAGGTAGAGCGCGAGATTTTCGATGATCACCGATAAGCCGAGCGTGACCAGCAGGATGTTTTCATCCCTGCCGTGGCCGGCATGGCCAATGACGAAACGCTGCAATCCGTAGCCGATGCCGAACAGAGCAATACCGACCACCGGCAGTGCCAGATAGGGATCGATACCGAACAGGCTGTGCAGGAAGAATACTCCATAGAGCGCCAGCATGAGCAGGCTGCCATGGGCGAAGTTGATGATATGCAGAACGCCGTAGATCAGCGTGAGGCCCAACGCGATCAGGGCGTAAATCGCGCCGATGGTCAGGCCGTTCAGGATCGCCGGCAACAGGATGGAGAATTCAAGCATACCGTCACGCTGAATAATGAATGGCGGAGCCGGTCGCCCGGCTCCGCCGCGATACAGGCCTCAGGCCTTCGGTGCCGGGAAGACCGGCTTGGCATTGGCGAAGTCCTTCGGGAAGATCACCTTGATGTCTTTCTGCAGGATCTGGGTGTTCACCGGCGCCGCCCCCTGATTCTGGCCGTTGACAAACTTGGTCGGGCCATAGGGCATGAAGTGGTTGCTCCAGCCCGACGAAGCCAGCGCATGAGTGACGGCGGCACGGTCCGTCGACTTAGCACGCTCCAACGCATCGGCCAGCAGGCGCACGCATTCATAGTTGAGGAACACTTCGTAGGAGAAGAAAGCCTTCTCGGCTTCCACCTTTTTCTTCAGTTCCAGCGCCACCGGATTGCGCGGATCGAACCAGTGATTGCAGTCCATGATGAATTCCGCCGCATCGGGGAATTCCTTCACGAAACGATACTGCGACGCCGCGCCGCCCAGAATGGCATAAACCGCTTTCGGACGAATCTTCTGCTGACGCAATGTGCGAGCCAGCAGCACGAATTCGTTATAGTAGTTCGACGGGATCAGCAGGTCCGGATTGCGGCCCTTCACCTTCAGCGCGATGTTGTTGAAATCGCGCGTCGGATTGGCGTGCGGGATGGTCTCCAGTACCTCGAAGCCCAGCGCCGGCAACTTTTCGTTCAGCGTCTTGGCCATGCCGGCGCCGAAAGCGGACTCTTCGTGGACGATCATCACGGTCTTGACCGGCTTGCCGGCCTGATTGTTGAGCGCGACGAGGTTTTCCATCGCCGAGTCGACGATCTTGCTCAGGCCGGGACCAAAGCGGAAGGTATTGGTCAGGCCGCGGGTCACCACCTGGTCCACCACGCCGACATCGACGATATGCGGGATATTGTGCTTGGCTGCCGCCTGCGTGGTGGCAAGCGCGATGCCCGAGGCAAAGGGCCCGATGATGGCAGAGACGCCGGCTTCGTTCAGCTTCTCGACCTCGGCCGCACCGACATCAGGCTTGGACTGTGCGTCGGCATAGATCGGCTCAAGCTTGGCGCCGCCCATCGAGGCAATACCGCCATTGGCATTGATCGTGTCGATGGCGAGCTTGGCGCCGAGGCGACACTGCTGGCCCGAGGGGGCGATCGGACCGGTCACCGGATGCAGCACGCCGACCTTGATGGTGCGCGGCTGCGCCTTGAGGATGCCCGGGAAGCCGGCGACGCCAGCAGCGGCGGCCGTTCCGGCGAGAAAATGTCTGCGGGATACGCGCGGTGTCTTGATCATCACTTCTTCTCCCTGTTTTTGGATCGTGGCGCAGCGCTGGACTCCCCGGTCGCCGGCGCCACGCTGGCCGACCAAGTATTGCGATCCTCGCCGCGCACGCGGTCGAGGCTCATACGGAACTGGTAGCGATCCGGGCGGTACAGCCCGACAATGTATTCCACCGGCCGGCCGCTGCGATCCTGCACGATGCGGCTGATGCGCAAAAGCGGCGCTCCGATGGCCGTTTTCAGTGCCGGCGCCACGCGGGTATCGGCCAGGGTGGCGGACAGTGTCTGGTCGGCGCTGTCGATCACCACCCCGGATTTCTCCAGCAGGCCGAGCAAAGGCTCGCGCCCCAATTCCTTGCGGCCGAATTTGCGACCGATATCGGCGGGCACACAGGTGATAAGATAGGAAAACGGCCCATCGGCCAGCGAACGCACGCGCACCGAGCGCTGCACTTCCTCACCCGGTGCAATCCGCAGTGCGGCAGCCACGTCCGGGGCAGCGGGTTCATAGCTGAAATCGAGCAGTTCGACGTGGGTCTTCAGACCCATTGCCATCAGATTCTCGATCAGGCCTTCCACGCCGCCATGCACCGGTGGCGGTTCGTGATCGTGGGCCGCGACATGCGTGCCCTTGCCGCGCCCGCGCGTGACCAGGCCTTCAGCGGCGAGTTCCGCCAGCGCACGCCGGGCCGTGATGCGCGAGACATTGAACTGACGGGCGAGTTCCTCCTCACCGGGCACCTGGACGCCGGGCTTCAGGCGACCTTCGACGATCTGGCCGCGCAGGATCAGGAAAATCTGGTGATACAGGGGCGTCGGAATACGCGCGTCGACTACTTTCACCGTTCCCCTCCGTTAGCACCTCACCTATTGTTATACTGATAGAACATTTACCTGGGAGTCAATGCCGGAATTCGGAAACCGGCTCGGCTCAATGGTTCAGCTGAAGGTTCGAAACGGCGTCACCGGATCGGCTGCAATCCGCCGCCGAGGAAAAGCTGTGCAATACGCGGATCGGCGCGGATGTTTGCCGCAGTATCTTCGATTCGCGTCTGCCCCAGTTCCAGTACCAAGCCGTAATCCGACATCTGCAGCGCCTGTTTGGCATTCTGCTCGATGAGCAGGATCGTGACGCCTTTGCCGCGCAATGCTTTCAGAATGCCGAACACCTCCTGCACCATCAGCGGCGACAGGCCGATGGACGGTTCGTCGATCAGGATCAGCTTCGGATCGAGCAGCAGGCCGCGTGCCACTTCCAGCAGCTTCTGCTGCCCGCCCGACAAGGTAGAAGCCTGACTGTCCGCCTTCTCGGCCAGGATGGGAAAGCCCTTCAGCATCGCGGCGACACGATCGGGCAGACCTGATTGGTCCTTCAGCGCGACGGCGCCGAGCTCAAGATTGTGCCGCACCGACAGCTCGGGGAAGATATTGCGACCCTGCGGCACATAGCAAACGCCAGCATCCAGCATCATGCGCGGCGTATGGCCGGTGACATCCCTGCCCTCGAACAGGATGCGGCCAGACCGCAATGGTAGCAGGCCGAAGATTGCCTTGAACATGGTCGACTTGCCGGCGCCATTCGGTCCGATCACCGTGGTGATCCTGCCGCGGCGGATACTGGTCGTGGTGCCATTCAGGATGGTCATCTTGCCGTAGCCGCCCACCACGGCATCAAGTTGCAGGATGCTATCACTCATCGTTGGCCTGGTGTCCAAGATAAGCCTCGATCACATCCGGGTTGCTGCGGATTTCGGCCGGCTTGCCGGCCGCGATCAGGCGGCCTTCAGCCAACACAAGAATCCGCGTGCACAGCGACATGACAAATTCCATATTATGCTCGATCACCACGAAGGTGGCGCGGGTTTCGGCGTTGATCGCCTGCAACCGCTCCTTCAGGTTGGCCAGCATGGTCAGATTGACGCCGCCGGCCGGTTCATCCAGCAGCACCAGCCGCGGCCCAGCCATGAAAGCCATGGCGGCATCGAGCAGCTTCTGCTGGCCATAGGACAAACTACCGGCTTTTTCCTCAGCCAGATGACCAAGCCGAAAGAATTCGATCATGCGGTTAGCGTCTGGCGTCAGCCCGGCATCGCGCGGCCCGAACAGGCGCTTCAACCGCGAGCCACGATGCTCCTGTGCGGCCAGGATCAGATTTTCACGCACGCTGAGCTCCGGAAAGACCTGCAGCAATTGAAAAGTCCGGCTGACACCACGGCGATTGAGTTCGGACGGGCGCAGACCAGTCACCACGTCGCCGTCGACCCGTACCTCGCCCTCATCCGGCACCAGTTGACCGAGGATGCAATTGAACAGCGTCGACTTCCCCGATCCGTTGGGTCCGATGATGCCGAGGATTTCGCCTTCCTGCACATCGAAACTGACATTGCGTACAGCCTGCAGACCACCGAAAGACCGAGACAGTCTTTTCACATCCAGAACGCTGGTCATGGCCGCACCTTAGCGGCCTGCGGCAGTAGCACGGCCTTGATACGCAGCACGAGCACCACGACGCCACCCGGGCAGAAGGCCATCAGCACCATGACCAGGAAGGCATAGATCAGCAGATACCAGGTTTCCGTGAAGCGTAGCCATTCCGGCAGCAGCACGGCAATAGCTGCGCCGACAAACGGCCCCAGGAAAGAACCGGCGCCACCGACGATCACCATCAGCAGGTAGAGGAAGGACTGACTGAGCGCAAACGGGCTGGGATCGATGAACTCCACCAGCGGCGCATAGAGCGCGCCGGCGAAACCGCCATAGGCCGAGCCAATGGCGAAGGTCAGCAGCTTGTAAAGTCGGACGTCGACGCCGAGGCTTTCGGCGCGCACCGGATTTTCGCGCAACGCCGTAAAGGCACGGCCCCATGGCGAGCGCAGCATCCACCACATGCAAAAGGCCATGACCGCCATCACCGCCAGTACGAACCAGTAGAAATTCAGGAAAGGTCGCGTGTTGATGCCGAACACAACAGGACGCTTGATGCCCGACAGTCCCATCACGCCGCCGGTCAACCACTGTTCGTTACGGAAAACCAGCCAGGCCATCACTGCGAAGGCCAGTGTAACGAAAGCGAGATAGTGCTTCTGCACGCGCAGCGCCGGTATGCCCAGCAGAATGCCGACGACGAAGGCGAGCAGCCCTGAGGCAGCAAAAGCCAGACCGAAGGGAATGCCGGCCTTGGTCAGCAGCGCCGCGGTATAGGCACCGATGCCGAGAAAAGCCGCTTGCGCCAGCGTTTCCTGTCCCGAATAGCCGACGATCAGATTGACACCCATCGCGGCGATGGCCGTCACCAACCAGAGCGTCATGATATAGGTGCCGTAACGCTTCAGCCCCGGGTATGGCAGACCGTAGTCGGTCAGGTTGACCGGCGCGAATACCAAAACCAGCCCGAACAGGATAAGGCCGAGCGACCAGCACAGCGAAGAACGGCTCATACCGCGCGCTCCTCACGCCGGCCGAGCAGGCCCTGCGGCCGGAACAGGATGAACAGCACCAGCAGTATCAGCGGTACCGACTGGCGATAGCCGGTCGAGACATAGGCCGCCGCCAGATTGTCGATCACGCCGACCAGTAATCCACCGGCAATGGCGCCGCGCACCTGGTTGAAACCACCGACGATGGCGGCAACGAAAGCGGCCAGGCCGAGATGTTCGCCGTTGGAGAATTTCGCCAGATAGATCGGCGAGATCAGCAGCGAGGCCATGGCCGCCAGTGCCGCATTGATGATGAAAGTGTACATGATCATGCGCTCGACCGGCACGCCGAGGATGCGCGCCACGGTCGGATTCTGCGCGGTGGCCTGCATCTGCCGGCCGGTGCGGGTGCGCGATAGGAACAGCTGCAAAGCGGCAATCACCGCCAGCGCGATCAGCAATACGCCGATCTGCGACAGCGACAGTTGCACGCCAAGCACGCTGATCTGACGATCCGGGAAAATATAGGGGAAAGGCTGCGCCTCGGCGCTGTAGAAATCCTTGGCGCCTTCACGCAACAGCAGGCCGAGCGCGATGGTGGAGATCACCAGCGGTAGCACGCCCTGCTTCAGCATCGGATCGACCACGATCAGCTTGAAGACCATGCCGAGCAACAGGATCGAGACGAGGATAGCGACAAGGCAGGACAGCCAGAACGGCCCGCCGAGCCAGTTCATCGCCACCAGCGCAAAGAAGGCCGGCAGCATGACAAATTCACCTTGGGCGAAATTGATCGTCTGCGATGTCTGCCAGAGCAGGGTGAAGCCGATTGCCGCAAGCGCATAGATCGCGCCGGTCGCCAGACCCGCAATCACCAGCTGGAGTATTTCGGCCATATGCCTGTCATTCCTCGCGGCAGGCCGCGGTAAGAAACGCTCCGGTCACCTGATCGACGACCGGAGCGCCAGACTTCAGTTCTTCAGCTTCGGCAGGGTCTGGGTGATTACCTGCTTGCCGTTCTTCACTTCCGCCAGGAAGCTGATGCGGTCGATCTCGCCGGTACTGTCCCAGCTGGCTTCCATCAGGATGCCCGGCACCTTGTTCGGCGTGATGGTCAGGCCATGCAGGGCGGCGGCAATAGCCTTCGGATCCAGCTTGCCGGCCTTCTCGGCGGCCGCCTTCACCATATAGACCGAAATATAGCCCTTCAGGCCGTTGTGGTCGGGCTTGTAGTTGAACTTGGCCTGGAATTTCTTGCCGAATTCCTGCACGGCCGGGATCGGTGCATCGACGGTGAGGCCGACATGACCTTTCACGCCGTTTGCAGCATCGCCTGCCAAGTCGATCACCTTCTGGCCCAGCAGCGTGGTCTCGCCGATCATCGGCTTGTTGAGACCCTGCTTCTTGGCCTCGCGCAGGAAGCGCGCGCTCTCTTCCTCGTTGAGGTAAATGAATACGGCATCGGCATTGGCACTCTTCAGCTTGATCACGTCGGCGGCAAAGTCGGCTTGGCCAGCTTCAGTCGAAAGGTCGGCTACCACCTTGATGTTACGGCTGTTCAGTTCCTTGATGATGGCGTCGCGACCGCCCTTGCCGAAGTCGTTGTTCACAAACACCACCGCCACCGACTGGGCCTTTTCGCCATCGCGGAGATAGTTGGCCAGCTTCGGCATCGAGATATTCTGGCCGAACGAAGTGCGGAAGATGTATTTCGAGCCCTGCGCGGTCAGGTCGCCAGCCTCGCCACCCATGATCTGCGGCACTTCGGCATCGGCGGTCAGTTGCATGCTGGCCTTGACCGAACCGGAATAGATCGGGCCGAGAATCGCCACCGGCTTGTCGTCCAGCGCGCGCTGGATCGCGGCACGGGCCACGCCCGGATTGGTCTGGGTATCGACGGCCGGAATCTCGACCTTCTTGCCAAGGATGCCACCAGCAGCGTTCACTTCGGCTGCGGCAAGCTCAACGCCATTTTTCCAGTTGTTGCCGACCGTGGCGCCACCGCCCGAGAGTTCGATGATCACAGGCAGAAGCACGCTGTTCTGCGCGAAGGCGGGGCTGCCCAGTACCATGGCGGCTGCGGCCGCTGCGACAGCCAGTTTCGTAAATTGCATTATGTCCTCCGCTAATTTTTTTGTTCGCCGTGCCACATCTGCTGGCCACGGCGGCGGGGATTGTGAAGCTGCTGCAATTTAACGTCAATTATCCGGCTGCCGTCTTCTCGCGATCCAGCGATTGTGCAGCGCAGCAACATTAACTGGCCGGCTTGTCCTCGTCGTAGAGGATGCGTTCAGCCGCACCGTCGAGATCCTGGTACTGGCCATTGCGCAGCGACCACAGGAACAGGCCCAAGCCGGCGATGCCCAGCACCAGCGACAGCGGTACGAGATAGAAGAACTCATCCATCACTCCGCCCCTTCCGGCAGCGCGTCCGGCAGATTGCCCTGGGGCGCGGGAAGCGCCCGACGCAGTGGGTTCAGCCGCAGCGCATTGCCGACCACGATAATGGACGACGAGGACATCACCAGGGCGGCGATCAAAGGCGTGATATAACCGGCAACGGCAAATGGCAGTGCGATGGCATTATAGCCGAGCGACAACACGAAATTCTGCCGGATCAGCTTTCCGGCTTGGCGCGCCACATCCATAGCCAGCGGCACCGCCGCCAGGCTGTCGCGCAGAAAGACGAAATCGGCGGCGTTACGCCCGATATCAGCAGCAGAGGCCGGCGCCATCGACGCGTGAGCAGCCGCAAGCGCCGGCGCATCATTCAGTCCGTCGCCGACCATCAGTACCTTGCGGCCCTCGGCAGCCAATGCGGCCAGACGCGCCGCCTTGCCACCCGGCAGCATGGCAGCCTGATATTCGGCAACACCGAGTTGTTGCGCGATGGCCGCCACAGTCTCCAGCCGGTCGCCCGAGAGAATCTCGACGCGCAGGCCGCGCTGGTGCAGTTGGGTCACGACATCCCTGGCGTCGGGACGCAGGCGATCGTCAAAGCATAGGGTCGCCAACTGCACGCCATCTTTCACCAGTACGGTGCCGGCGGCCTCGTTCCCTTGACCAAGCGCCCAGCCGGCGCGACCCAGCCGATAGACGCAGCCAAGCGCTTCGGCTTCCAGACCAAGGCCGGGATGTTCCTCGATACGGGAAAATGGCAATGCGGCCCCTACCGTCGCAGCAGATATGGCGCGCGACTGCGGATGCCGCGAATGCATGGCCATGGCAGCGGCAATAGCCAGATGCTGCGGATCTATCTCGGTGCGATTGGTAAGAGTAAGTTGCCCCAGTGTGAGCGTGCCGGTCTTGTCGAACACCACGGTATCGATCTGATCGAGCCGTTCCAGTGCAGCGCCGTCCTTGACCATGATGCCGGCCTCGAACAACCGACGCGCCGCGACTACCTGCACCATTGGCACGGCAAGTGCCAACGCACAGGGGCAAGTAATAATCAAGACGGCAATTGCAATGGTGAGGGCGCGATGCACATCGCCCATCGCCAGCATCCAGCCGACGAAGCTGACGAAAGCAGCGGTATGCACGACGGGGGCATAAAGCTGCGCGGCGCGATCGGCAATACGTCGATATCCGGCGCGGCCGGACTCGGCAGCTTCCATCAGACGCAGCATTTCGGCCAGAAAGGAATTCTGTGCCGTCGTCGTGGCCTGCAGTGTCAGCGGCGCGGTCAGGTTTAATGTACCGGCCTGCAGTTCGGTGCCGATACCGGCAGCCTGCGGCTGGCTTTCACCGTTGACCAGCGCGCAGTCGATATCGGAGGTACCGGCGATCACCCGACCATCGACCGGCACGCGCTCGCCAGCGGCCAGAATGATCTGCATCCCGGGCTGCAGTTCGTTGACCGGAAGATAATCGTGACTGCCATCAGCCCGGCGCACCACGGCGCCGCGTGCCGCCATACGCTCCAGGCCTTTCACTGCCTGCCGTGCACGCTCGCGCATCATGTGGTCGAGCACGCGGCCAATCAGCAGGAAGAACAGCAAAGAGATGGCTGCATCGAAATAAGCGTATTCGCCATGAGTAACGGTGTCGTATATGCTCATGCCGAAGGCGAGCAGCACGCCGATCGAGATCGGCACGTCCATGTTGGCCTGGCCACGGCGCAGCACCTGCCAGGCCGAGCGGAAAAAGATCTGGCCCGAATACGCCGCCGACGGGATCGACACCAGCGCCGACAGCCAGTGGAACAGGTCGCGCGAGGCCGCATCGGCCCCGGCCCAGATCGACATCGAGAACAGCATCACGTTGCCGGCGGCGAAGCCCGAGATGGCCAGTGCGCGCAGCAGCTGAGTCAGCACCGGGTCTTTGTCGTTGTCACCAGGATCGTACAGATGTGCAGGATAGCCAAGGCGATCCAGCGTGGCGAACAGCGGTGGCGGCGAGGCCTGCCGCCACTGCACCGTGACCCTTTTAGTCGACAGATTGACGCGTGCCCGGGCAATGCCGGGCAGGCTGCTCAAGCCCTGCTCAATGGTGTGGATACAGCCGCCGCAATGGATCGTCGGAACCGAGACTTCAGTCTGCTGCAGGCCATCACCAATCGAATGACTTGCCAGCAGGATTTCCTGCTGCGAAGGGCCCACCAGCCATTCCTGGCCGGTCTCCTGCGGCCGTCTTTCTGGCACATTCCCTGGCAGGCAGCAGCTCATTCTAGACTTCTTTGACCGGTTGCCGGATTGCCTTGTAGGCATGCCAGGTGGCATGGCCGACCAGCGGGAAGACCAGCACCAGGCCGAGCGTGCCGGTGATCAGGCTGAGCAGAAACAGCAGCAGCACGATAGCGCCCCAGGCCAGCATGACAGCGAGATTGTTCCAGACCAAGACCATGCTGGTGCCCATCGCGGTGAAGGCGTCGACATCCTCGTTCAGCAGCATCGGGATCGAGAAGACGCTGATGGCAAACGAAAACGCCGCGAACAACCCACCAACCGCACCGCCCACGATCAGCATAGCCCAGCCGAGCGGCGTGGTGAACAGCATCGGCGCGATATGCTCCAGTCCCGGGAACGGGGTGAGACCGAAGAACAACGCATAGATGATCACGGCGGCACGCATCCAGGTCAGCATTAGCAGGCAGAGAATGGCGCCTATGAATAGAATTTGCGCTCCGGCCTTCGCCTGTACGAACAGGATCTCGCCGAACATCACCGGCTCGCCGGCGGTGAGCCGGCGGCTTTTCTCATACAGGCCGACGGCCAGGGCCGGACCGATCACCATGAATCCAGCCAGCGCCGGGAACAGGATGTAATCGAGTTCGAGCCGGAACAGACCGACGACGATGATCAACGAAGCGAAGAAAACGCCGAAGCCGTAAAAAAGGCTGATGCTGGGTTTGACCCGGAGATCGCGCCAGCCGGCACTCAGCCAAGCGAACGCTACGCCCGGCGCAAGGTTGCGGCTGTATGCTTTTTCGCGCGGTAGCGGCGGAACAACGGCCGGAATCGTCGTCATGGCAATCTCTCCGTCAGCAGGACGAGCGCGCAGCCCGGAAGTTTCCGGTCGCTTCGCCGGAAGACTTCAAATGGGCCACGCAGCCGGGCTGCGATGTGGTGGCGACATAGACCAGGTGCGCATTGGCCAGCACCAGCAGCAATACTGCAGCGGCGATGCCGAGATATATGGCCAGCTTTTTGCGCGTCACGGTCATGCTTCAGTTCCTGGTCTGGCGCAGGTCGAGCAGGTAGAGCGTCAGGATCTTGCGCTCCAGCGACGACAGGCGATTTTCCCAGCCCGGCATCTGGCCCTGACGCCCCCTATAAATTGTCTCGTAGATGCCCTGCAGATCGCTGCCATAAATCCAGAAATTGTCGGTCAGGTCAGGTGCGCCGACGTCGCGCTTGCCCTTGGCATCGTCGCCGTGACAGGCAACGCAATTGGCCTCGAACACAGCCTTGCCGTCCTTCAGCGTGGCGGCAGGTGCGTCGGACTTGTGCGACAGCGAATGTACATAGGCTGCGACTTTGAGCAGCTCCGGACGCTCCAGGATATTGTCGCGACCAAAAGCCATCATCTGAGACACGCGGGTATCGGGATGCGCGGCATTGATGCCAACGCGAATGGTTTCGGCCACTGTTTCCGGCTCACCGCCCCACAGCCAGGGAGCCTTGGCAATCGCCGGATAGCCCTTGCCGCCCTGGCCTTGCTGGCCATGGCAGACGGCGCAGTTGTCGCCGAACAGCGTGCGACCGGTCTGGCGCACGGTGCGCATGAGCGCGACATCGGCCTGCACGGCAGCATAGTCGCCGTCGATGACCTTCTGCGCCCAGACGGCGCGATCCCGCGTCGCAGCCGCCACGCTTTCCGCGACGGTCATACGCTGATCGATGCCGAGCAGGCCTCTGGTATAAGCGACGCCTGTCGGCCAGGCCGGCATCAGAATCCAGTAGCCAAGCGCGAAGATGAAGGTCGCAGCCAGGAAGAACAGCACCGCCTTCGGCACCGGGGCGTTCAGCTCCTTGATGCCGTTCCATTCATGCCCGGTCGTCATATGACCGGTGTAGGGATCGCGCTCGCCTACCGACATGGCTTGTCCTCATCATGGATGATGTTGCGGGCCGCGTCCTCGAAGCGCTGCTTGTTGGAGGGCCAGTAGACGTAGATCAGCACACCGATCGAGAGGGCGATCAGGTAGAACAGCCCGAAGGATTTCGAGAAGGCGACGATGCTGCCGTGGTCAAAGTCGAACATGGTGTTACTCCGCCTTCATCGGCGTCTTGTGGGCCGCATCGGTCAGGCGGCCGAGTATCTGCAGATACGCCACCACTGCATCCATCTCGGTCACCGTGCCGGGCAAGCCGTCAAAGGCGCGCACGTTGGTCGCCTCGCCATAACGTTCGGATACGCCAGTCGCTTCATCGCTGTCGGGCGAAGCCTGCCCGATAGCATCCTTCACCGCATTGGCGATCTGCGCATCGCTGTAGGGCACGCCGACTTTGCGCATTGCCTTCAGATGCAGACCGAGGTCGTTCAGCTCAAGCTTGTTGCGCATCAGCCAGCCATAGGGAGGCATCTTGGACTCGACCACCACGTCGCGCGGATTGATCAGGTGCGCCACATGCCATTGATCGGAATACTTGCTGCCGACGCGAGCCAGATCAGGCCCAGTGCGCTTGGAGCCCCAGAGCATCGGGTGGTCGTATTTCGACTCCACCGCAAGCGAATATGGTCCATAGCGTTCCACTTCGTCTCGCAGTGTGCGAATCATCTGCGAATGACAGGCATAGCAGCCTTCGCGGATGTAGATGTTGCGCCCGGCCAGTTCCAGCGGGGTGTAAACACGCATATCGGGTGCCGGCTCCACCGTCTCGTCGATAGTGAACAGCGGTGCGATCTCGACCAGACCGCCGATGCTGGCGGCCACGATGACGGCCAACGTGAAACCGATGGCGCTGCGTTCCAGTTTGTAATGCAGACCGAAGATCGACATCTGACCTACTCCCCGGCCGCGGCGGGATTGCCGATCACGGCTTCATCGCCGGTTTCGACATTGGCCGCCATGCGGATGGTCATCAACACATTGTAGAATCCGATGATGGCGCCGAGCAGGAACAGCAGGCCGCCGAAAGCGCGCGCAAAATAGTACGGATGCATCGCCACCAGCGAGTCGATGAACGAGTATGACAGCGTGCCGCTTTCGTTGTACGTGCGCCACATCAAGCCCTGGATCACGCCCGAGTTCCACATCGCGAAGACATAGATCAGCGTGCCGGCCATCGCGAGCCAGAAGTGCCATTCGATCAGCTTGGGCGAGTACATGCGCGGCTGCTTCCACAGCCAGGGCACGACGGCGTAGATCGAGCCGAAGGTGATCAGCGCCACCCAGCCCAGCGCGCCGGCATGCACGTGGCCGACCGTCCAGTCGGTGTAATGCGACAGCGAATTCACCGCGCGGATCGCCATGAACGAACCTTCGAAGGTGGAGAGGCCATAAAAGATCGCCGCCATCATCATGAAGCGCAAAGTGGCGTCATCGCGCACCTTGTGCCAGGCACCGTTCAGCGTCAGCAGCGCATTGGTGGCCGAGGCCCAGCTGGGCACCAGCAGCATCACCGAGAAAGTCATGCCCAGCGTCTGCACCCAGTGCGGCAGCGCCGTGTAATGCAGATGGTGCGAGCCCGCCCACATATACATGAAGGTGATGCCCCAGAAGCTAATGATCGACAGGCGATACGAGAAGATCGGACGGCCGGCTCGCTTGGGCATGTAGTAGTACATCATACCGAGGAAGCCCGCGGTCAGGAAGAAGGCGACGGCGTTATGACCGTACCACCATTGCGTCATCGCATCCTGCACACCGGAAAAGGCTGAATAGCTTTTGGCCTGATTCCAGGCGATCGGCATGGCCAGGTTGTTGACGATATGCAGGATCGCCACCACCAGGATGAAGGCCATGTAATACCAGTTTGCCACATAAATATGCGGCTCGCGACGGCGCGCCAGCGTGCGCAGGTAGATCAGGAAATAGGTAACCCACACGATCACCAGCCAGATATCGGCATACCATTCCGGTTCGGCATATTCCTTCGACTGGGTGATGCCCATGAAGTAGCCGCTGATAGCGATCAGGCAGAACAGGTTGTAGCCGAGCAGCACGAACCATGGGCTCAACTGGTCAGGCAGGCGTGCCCGCGTTGTACGCTGCAGAACGTGGAATGACGTTGCGATCAGCGCATTGCCGCCAAAGCCGAAGATCACGCCGGTGGTGTGGGCGGGACGGATACGACCGAAGCTGGACCAGGCCGCGTCGAAGGTGAGATCGGGATAGACCAGCTGCCAGGCAACCCAGTCGCCGATGAACATACCAAAGATCGCCCAGAGCATCGCCACCACGATGCCGACCTTGCTGGGATCGTCGTAGTAATGCTCAAGCCGCGCTTCGCTCGGCTCGGGTGCGAAGTAGCCGTTGGCCAGCACGAAAATCATCACGATAGAGCAGACGACAACCAGCCAGCCATGCATGCCGATCGGGTCATGCTGTCCGGCCGCCGCCATCACGAGGCCAAGGCATCCCAGCGCGATCAGAATGATCAGGCCCAGGAAGCGTTCATTCTGGGTAAGCTGCGTAACCATCGTCGTCTTCCCACCGATAATCCGTTTGCATGAAAGGTAATCCGATACCCGCAAGAGCGGTACTCGGAAATGATGGGATATATTGCCGCAGAATCAGTGAGCATTTTCGAGTCACTACGAAATTCGTATGCGGCGCGGCATGTACGCGGCAACTACGTCACATCCATCATAGCCGAGAGAGAATCGTTAATTGTGCTGGTGTCTCAAATGCTTCCGATTAGCGTCCCCGCACAATACGACGCCACCGCATCATGCTTCACTATGCTAAGGGATAGGTGAGCCTGTCCGCAGGGATGGATGTGTTCGCCAGAACGACACCGCTAAATATTCGGTAACCTGCCGGGTCGCAGGCACACTGCAGACATCATCGGTCGATGCGGGTACCGACGAGATCACGCGATCCTCGCAGTACGCGCCAGACACGAGCGAAATCAGCCGACCGGCAGCGCCGTGGTATACTTCACCTGCTTGAGCGCAAAGCTGGATTTGATGCTCGCAACACCGGGAATCCTCGTCAGATGGTCGAGCAGGAAACGCTCGTAGTCATGCAGGCTGCCGACGACGACGCGCAGCAGATAGTCGAAATCGCCGGTCATCAGATAGCATTCCATCACTTCCGGTCGCTTGCGCACCGCTTTCTGGAAGGTTTCCAGCGCTGTCTCGATCTGCTTGTCGAGCGACACGCTGGTGAAGATGCTGATCGACAGGCCGAGCGCTTCCGGATCGACCAGGGTGACGTATTTCGTGATCACCCCCGCCTCCTCCAGCGCCTTCACCCGGCGCCAGCAGGGCGAGGCCGAGATGCCGACCTGAGCGGATAGTTCCTGGCTGGAAAGGCGCGCATTATCCTGCAGCGCCTTGACGATTCTTTTGTCGATCTGATCCAGCACGACAACTTCTTTGCTCATAACCCACCTCACACGCAAAGATTTTGCGAAAACTATAGATATGGCGGGATGGTTTGCAAAGCTATGTCCGCTGGAACCGATTAGGGTCCGGGATATTTGGCTAGGGTGAAAACCATGACGACCATCAGTCTCGACGACCTGAAGATCCTCCGCGACCTGGAACAGAAGGTTCTCTGGCTGTCGACCTGGATGATCCACAACGCCAACCATCTGCGCGAAAAGACCGACGGTCTGAAGGTCGGCGGCCACCAGGCCTCAAGCGCCTCGCTGGCCACGATCATGACTGCGCTCTATTTCCATTCGCTGCGACCGTATGACCGCGTCGCCGTGAAACCGCATGCCAGCCCGATCTTCCATGCCATCCATTATTTGATGGACCGGCAGAGCCAGGAGAAGATGGAGAATTTCCGCGGCTATAAGGGTGTTCAGTCTTATCCCTCGCGCACAAAGGACACAGCGGATGTCGACTTCTCGACCGGCTCGGTCGGCCTTGGCGCATCGCAGACCATCTTTGCCAGCCTGGTACAGGACTATGTGAAAGCGCATAGCTGGGCCGCCAACATCGAGACCGGCCGCATGATTTCGCTGATCGGCGATGCCGAGATGGATGAAGGCAATATCTTCGAGGCGCTGCTGGAAGGCTGGAAGCACGGCCTGCGCAACACATGGTGGATCATCGACTATAACCGCCAGAGCCTGGACGCCGTGGTGCGCGAGGGCCTGTATGACCGGCTGGAGGCGCTGTTCCGTGCTTTCGGCTGGGACATCGTGACGCTGAAATACGGCCAGTTGCTGGAGGCCGCCTTCACGGAGCCTGGCGGCGAACGCTTACGCGACTGGATCGACTGCTGCCCCAACCAATTGTATTCCGCCCTGACCTTCCAGGGCGGTACGGCCTGGCGCAAGCGTCTGCTGGATGATCTTGGCGATCAGGGTGACGTCACGCAGCTGATCGAAAGCCGCAGCGACCGCGAACTGGCCGAACTGATGACCAACTTGGCAGGCCATGACCTCGCCTCGCTCATCGCAGCCTTCGACGGCATCGACCACGACCGGCCGGTGGTATTCTTGGCCTATACCGTAAAGGGCTTCGGCCTACCGCTCGCCGGCCACAAGGACAACCATGCCGGCATGCTGACGCCGGTACAACTGGAGGCCTTCCAGACCGAACTCGGCATCCGGCCCGGCCACGAATGGGACAAGTTTGAGGCCATGCAGCATTCCGAAGCCGAGCTGACAGGCTTCATCCGAGCCACACCCTATAATGGGCTGAAGCAGCGTCGACTGACCTCGACGCGCGTGGAGGTGCCAGCCACGCTGCCGGCGCCGAATCAGGAGGAAATGTCGACCCAGCATGGCTTCGGCCTGATCATGCACGAGTTGGCGCGCCTGCCGGGGCCACTGGCCGACCGCATCGTCACCACCGCGCCGGACGTGACGGTGTCCACGAACCTCGGCGCCTGGGTGAACCGGCGCGGCCTGTTCGCGCAGGAGGCCGTGGCCGACCTGTTCAAGAAGGAGCGAATTCCCTCCACCTTCAACTGGGAGTTCTCGCGCAACGGCCAGCATCTCGAACTCGGCATCGCCGAGATGAATCTGTTCACCCTGCTCTCGGCGCTTGGCCTGTCGCATTCGCTGTTCGGCGAGCGACTGTTGCCGATCGGCACATTATATGACCCCTTCATCTGCCGCGGCCTCGATGCGTTGAACTACGCCTGCTACCAGGATGCGCGGTTCATGGTGGTAGCGACGCCGTCCGGTGTGACGCTGGCGCCCGAAGGCGGCGCGCATCAGTCGATCTCCACGCCCCTGATCGGCATGGCGCAGGACGGACTGGCCTCGTTCGAACCGGCCTATGTCGACGAACTGTCCGTGATCATGCGTTTCGCCTTCGATTACCTGCAGCGCGATGGCGAAGGGCAGCCGGATGAGCGCACCTGGCTGCGCGACGAGACCGGCGGCTCAGTCTATCTGCGCCTCTCCACCCGCCCGCTGGAGCAGCCGAAGCGCGAGATGACTACGGACCTGCAGCAGGACGTCGTCGATGGTGCCTACTGGCTGCGCACGCCGACGCCGAATACCGAGATCGCCATCGCCTATACCGGCGTATTGGCGCCGGAGGCGATCCAGGCTGCCGGGATGCTGTCGGAAGACCGTCGCGATGTGGCAGTGCTGGCGATTACCTCGGCCGACCGCCTGAATGCCGGCTGGTCCGCTGCGCAGCGCGCACGCCGGCGCGGCATGATGCAGGCGCGCAGCCATATCGAGCGGCTATTTGCGACTATTCCATCTCATTGCGGTATCGTGACGGTCATTGACGGTCATCCGGCCACGCTGGCATGGCTTGGCTCGGTGCAGGGCCATCCCGTATCTGCGCTGGGCGTGGAGCATTTCGGCCAGACCGGCACCGTTGACGATATGTATCGTCACCACGGCATAGATGCCGACGCGATTGCCTCTGCCGCCGAAGCTCTGGTCCCCGGCCGGCCCGTGCGGCATCTTCGCGCGGTCAACTGATCTGCTGTTGAGCCGTTCCTAAAAGCTTGGACCGGCAGGGCCGATTCCCTGCCCGACCAATGTCGAAAGGTGATCATTCGCTCGAAATCTGCAGGCACAGCCGAGAGGTAGGGCCGTTGCGAGCGACAGGAATAGCTAAGCCTTTGTAAAAGTTGGTATACACGTCAGCCAGCGGGCCAGCAAAACCTCAATCATCCGGCACCATCCATCTCGGATCGGTGCCGCGATAGGCCTGCCCGGCCGGCGACAACACTGCTCTGAATTGCGGCTCATTTCGGACGGTGCGCAAAGTAAACCATAGAATTAGCGATCAATGCGTCAGGTAAAGCGCGCGCTGTGGTGTCAGTTCCAGCTCGACTGCATCCCCGATAGACTGCGGCATTGCAGTCACCGTAATCAGCACATCGACCTGCAGGTCGCCGGCAGCCGTCCCCACGGTATACCGCATGGTATTGCCGAGGAATTCCCGGTCGCGCACCTGACCGCTCAGCCGGATGCCGCCTGCCGCCGGCTCGGAATTTCCGGTGACCAGCAGGATATCCTGCGACCGTAACACCAGTTTCGATCCGGGCTGCGTGCCGGCAGGCACCGGCATGACGGTCCCGCCGGCTAGCCGATAGACGACGCCATCGACCTGTCCCGCCAGGATATTCGCCGTGCCCAGGAAATTCGCCACGAACAGGTTGGCGGGCCGGGAAAACAGTTCCATTGGCGTCGCCACCTGCTGCACCACGCCGCTGTTCATCACCGCGATACGGTCGCAGACCGTGTTAGCCTCTTCCTGGTCGTGCGTCACGAAGATCGCAGTGATCCCGAGGCTGCGCTGCAGGTCGCGCAGCTCGCGGCGTACCTGCACCCGCATTTTGGCATCCAGATTAGACAGCGGTTCATCCAGCAGCAGGACGCGTGGACGCACCGCCAGGGTGCGCGCCAGGGCAACGCGCTGTTGCTGACCGCCCGAAAGCTGCGAGGGCCGGCGGTCCGCGAGAGCAGAAAGCCCGACAAGATCGAGCATATCGCCGACCCGCTTTCTGACCTCGGCCGACGGCAGCCGCCGCTCCTCCAGACCGAAGGCGACATTCTGCGCCACGGTCATATGCGGCCAGAGCGCATAGTTCTGGAAGACCAGGCCGACGTCGCGCTGCCACGGCCGCAGATCCGTCACATCGCGCTCACCAATCAGGATGCGACCGTCCTGGGCATGGGCAAAGCCGGCGATCAGGCGCAGCAGCGTGGTCTTGCCGCAACCCGAAGGGCCGAGGAAGGCGAAGAACTCGCCCGGCTGCACCTGCAGGCTGACATCCTTCAATACGGCATGATTGCCATAGCTGAGCGAAACCCGGTCGACGGTGACGGAGACCGGCTGGATGGCTTTGGCGAGCGAACTGTCCGCAAGCGACATGAAACGATCCTATCGGGTGGCGCCGGAGCGGCGGCGATGCCGCTCGATCAGCAGATGCGAGACCAATGTGCAGCCGGCGACCAGGATCACGGCAATGATGCCAAGCGCTGCACCAGGGCCGCGGCCGGCTGGCGACTGCATGAAAACATAGAGACCGTAAGTCAGCGGTGCGTCGGCATTTGATTGCACCAGCATGAGCGTGGCAGACAGCTCAACCGCGGCCGTGGCAAAGCTGGTGACGAAGCCGGCCAGGATGCCGCCGGTCATCAGCGGCACCACGATGCGCCGGATCACCCGCAATTTCGTGGCACCGAGATTCTCGCCGGCTTCCTCCAGCGCGACGCTGACCTGCTGCAGCGCCGCCGTACAGGCGCGCAACGCATAGGGCAGCCGACGCACCGCGAGCGCCAGAACGATGACGATCCAGAGCGTGGCGAGCGGCACGCCGCCCGGCAGGGTGATATCGTAGAAGCTGCGCAGGTAGCCAATGCCCAGCACGACGCCGGGCACCGCCAGTGCCGCCATGGCGCCATAATCCAGCCATTGCCGGCCGATCATCTTGGTACGCAGCACCAGATAGGCAATGGCGATGCCCAGCACGATGTCGATGCCAGCTGCGAGACCGGCATACAGCACGGTATTCTTCATGTAACCCGCACTCTCGGCAAAGACCCTGCCATAATGCGCGAGCGTGAAGGAATCCGGCAACGGGCTGAACGACCACACCGTAGCAAACGACAGCAGCGTCAGCGCGATATGCGGCGACAGCACCAGCAGCAGGATGAAGACCACGATGCCATAAGCCAGCACGGCCTGCACTGGCGACAGCCGGCGGCGATCCAGTCCACCACCACCGCGCTGGGTGGTGGCGTAATCGCGGCCACGCAGCGCCAGCGACGATACCGACATGGACAGCAGCGAGAAGACGATCAACACCACCGAAATCACATAGCCCATCGGATCGGCGATGCCGATCGAGGTGACGCGAAGGTAGGCCTGTGGCGCCAGCATGTCCTTCACGTTCAGCAGCAGCGGCGTGGCCAGGTCGTCGAACACCTTGATGAAGACCAGCGCTGCACCGGCGATATAGCCCGGCATGGCGAGCGGAAACACGATGCGGCGGAACAGTCGTAATCCGCTGCTGCCGAGGCTCTGGGCCGCCTCCTCCATGCTGCGGTCGATATTGGCCAGCGCCGTGGAGAGGTTGATCAGGATGAAGGGGAAATAGTGAATGGCCTGCACCAGCACGACGCCGTTCAGACCTTCCATGAAAGGAATGGTGATATCGAAATAATCCTGCAGCAGCAGGTTGATCGTGCCGTTGCGGCCGAACAGCAGCTGCATCGACACGGCGCCCACGAAGGGCGGCATGATCAGCGGTATCACGCCCAGCGTCTGGATGAGCAGCGCACCGCGGAATTCAAAGCGTGCGGTGATATAAGCCAGCGGCAGGCTGATGACAGACGCAACCAGCACCGCCATGCCGGAGACATAGAGCGAATTCCAGAACGACCGCATGAACAAGTCGGTGTTGAAGAAATCGACGAAGTTGACCAGGGTGAAGCCGCCGCCGCCCCTGGGCTGGAAGGCGGCGATCATCACCTGCGCCACCGGCAGGACAAGAAACAGCAGCAGGAAAGCGGCGATCGCCAGGGCGGCCACAATCTGGCCGGCCGTGGCGCTGCCGGCCGCCCGCCGCAGGCGGGGAAGCACGGAAGCCTGCATGTCGCTATGAAAGACTGGTCAGCGCGCCAGCTTGCCGGCCTCTTCCGCCTTATCCTTGGCCTTGGCGTAGTTCGTCTTGGCGAAAGCGGCCCACTGCTGCTCCAACTCGGCCTGCCGTGCACCGGGCTGCTTGCTGCCGGTGAAGGCTTTCGCGATGGCATCGCTGGCCACTTCGGCTTCGGTCACCGGCATGGCGGCGATCAGATCGCGTGCTTCCTTCACCAGCGCGCGGCCCCGGGCGTTATCTTTCTTGGCCAGCTTAGCCTCGGCGTCATGCACGGCCTTGGTCGCCGCCTTCAGCGCTTCATGCTGGAAGGTGATGGTCTGGTCGTAGAGCGAGTCCACCGCAGCCGTGCGCTTTTCCGATACATCGACGTCGAATTTCACGCGCGCACCCAGTGTCTTGTCCTTGAACGGATTGGGCAGGCCTTTCGCCGCCGGCTTGTCATAGACCGCCGGATTGACCGGCAGACGACGGATACCCGGTTCGAGCAGCACTTCCTGGCCGGTCGGCGAAAGCAGGAATTCGACGAAAGCCTGCGCGCCGGCAGTGTTGGGCGCATTGGCGACGATGGCGACATTGGCCGGCACCAGCGTGGTCACGGTCGGATAGGCGAACTTCACCGGGAAGCCGGAGGCTTCCGACGAGAAGCCGAAGAAATCGATCACAATGCCGAGGCCAAACTGACCGCTGTTGACGCCCTCCGGCACGCCGAAGCTGCGTTCGGTGATCTGACGGAAATTACCGGCCATCAGGCGCAGCGTGCGCCAGCCCTTTTCCCACCCTTCGCCCTGCAGAATCGTCTCGACGGTCAGATGCGTGGTGCCGGAGCGTGACGGCGCTGCGATGGCAGTGTGGTCGAAATAGACGGGCTTCAGCAGGTCGTCCCACTCTTTCGGCTCAGGCAGCTTCTTGGCCTGCATGTAGCGAGTGTTCCACATGATGCCATAGCCCGAAGCCGCGAAACCGATGTAATAGCCCTGCGGATCGTTGATCGGATAGGAACCGACCTTCTCCGGAATGCCGGTCGCCTTCGGCTTGTAGGCCTGCAGCAGCTGGCTGGATTTCAGCACCTCGAAGGCATCGGGCGCCGAGGCCCAGAACAGGTCGACCTGGTTGTTCGACTTGGTTTCCTGCAGGTATTTCACGCCGGCATTGGTATTGCGGTTCTGCACATCCAGCGTGGCGCCGGGATTGGCTTTCTCAAAAGCAGTTTTGATCGGCGTCGTGACGTCCTTGGAGAAGGAGGTCACCACCGTGACCTTGCCGGTCTGCGCATGGGCAATGGCGGAAACGGACATAGCGCCCAGCATCGACAAAACGAATTGGGCGCCCAGAAGCAGACGACGACGGCGGATCATGATGTTCCTCCCAGAACCGGCCATTTGGCCCGACGTGATCCGGCATCGTCACAAAATTGAAAAGAAACTGCAATCTTTCCGCAGACGCCCTAATCTGTCTTCCTTAAAGGGGAGCCGATGACGATTCCTACGATGATAGAGGGGCCGGACAGACGGTCGGCCGGACAGGGCGTCTGGGGCTGGATTGCCCTGGGTCTTGCCGGCCTGGCGGTGGTTCCCTGGTATGCGCTGGGCGGCGCCGGTATTTTCTCAGCCGGCTGGTTCGGCAGCTTCCCGTCTCCCGCCTCGGCGCCGGCAATCTGGCAGATCTGGAACGGAAAGCCATGGCTGCTGCTGCCGGCGCTGCCGCTGCTGGGCGCCTTCGCCGCCCTCTTCGTGCCGCGGGAACAGCCGCTGCATGGCCGCCTGCTGGCCTGCAGCGGAATGCTCGGTCTTGCCTTGCTGCTGGCGCAGGGCTTCGCCATCGATCATCGCGGCCCGACACTGGATGCACTGCAGCATATCCTCTCCGTATCCAGTACAAAGCAGAGCGGGCTCGGCGCCGGCGCGGCGCTGCTCGGCTTCGCGCATCTGATGCTGTTCGCCCGCGGCCTGTCGCGGCGCGGTTTCTGCCGCGGCGATGCCTTCACGGTCGGCGCCATCACGCTGATCGTCACCCTGATCGCGCTTTTCGTCTTCTTCCCGGTTCTGGTCGTCCTGCTGCAGGCTTTTACCGGACCGATGACGGAGATGATCGCCAAGACCTTCGATGCCTCGATCTGGAGTCTGGCCTGCATTCTTGGCCCGCTGCGCTGCGGCGTGGCGTGGAACACATTGTTTCTCGCCATCGTGGTCGGCGCCGGCACCACGCTGCTCGGCCTCGCCTTCGCCCTGATCGCGGTCCGCACCGGCTTCCGGTTCAAACCCGTCCTGCGCATCCTCACCGTGCTGCCGATCATCACGCCGCCCTTCGTGATCGGCCTGGCGCTGATCCTGCTGTTCGGCCGGTCCGGTGCCGTCACCGCGCTGATGATGGACTGGTTCGATATCCCGCGCTCGCGCTGGATCTACGGCTTCACCGGCATCGCCATCGCACAGCTGCTCGCCTTCACGCCGATTGCCTTCCTGGTGCTGATCGGCGTGGTGCAAGGCGTTGCACCCTCCCTGGAGGAAGCCGCCCAGACACTCCGCGCCAATCGCTGGGCCGTCTTTCGCACCGTGACATGGCCGCTGCTGCGCCCTGGCATCGCCAATGCCTTCCTGCTCGGTTTCGTCGAGAGCCTGGCGGATTTCGGCAATCCGCTGGTTCTGGGCGGGTCTTACGACGTGCTGGCGACCAAGATCTTCTTCGCCATCGTCGGCGCCTCGCATGACGAAAGCCGCGCCGCGATTCTTGCGATGATCCTGCTCGTCTTCACCCTGCTGGCCTTCTGGGCACAGCAGCACTGGCTCGGCAACAAGTCCTATACCACGGTGACCGGCAAGGGCGATTCCGGCCTGCCCGCGCCACTGCCGCGCAATGTCAGCCTCCTCAGCTACGCATTGGCCCTGCCCTGGGCGCTGTTCACCGTTGTCATCTACGTCACCATCTTCTTCGGCGGTTTCGTCAAGGCGGTCGGTCGCGACCACAGCTTCACGCTGTCGCATTACCTCGCCGGTTTCGCCATCGAGTGGGGTGCGAGCGGCCTGCTGTTCAGCGGCTCGGCCTGGGGTTCCTTCGGTATCACGCTGTGGATTTCCGCCATCGCCGCGCCACTGACTGCCGGTATCGGCGTGCTGACCGCCTATCTGCTGACGCGCCAGCAGTTCACCGGCCGCCGCGCCTTTGAATTCGGCACCATGCTCAGTTTCGCCATCCCAGGCACGGTGATTGGCATTTCCTATGTGCTGGCTTTCAACGTCCCGCCGCTGGAACTCACCGGCACCGGCATCATTCTGGTGATCTGCTTCGTGTTCCGGAACATGCCGGTCGGGGTGCGGGCCGGCATCGCATCCCTGAGCCAGATCGACAAAAGCCTGGATGAAGCCTCACTGACGCTGGGCGCCGGTGCCGCCGGCACCTTTCGCCGCATCACCATGCCGCTGCTGCGACCGGCCATTACGGCGGCGCTGATCTACAGCTTTGTGCGCGCCATGACGGCGGTTAGCGCCATCATCTTCCTGGTCACCGCCCAGTATAATATGGCCACCGCCTATATCGTCGGCCGCGTCGAGGCCGGTGAACTCGGTCTGGCGATTGCCTATTCTTCGGTGCTGATCCTGGTGATGGTGCTTGCCATCGGCGTGATCCAGCTGGCGGTCGGCGAGCGCCGCATCGGCCGGCGCAGCATTGCCACAACTCCCATCCCGACCACCGCCTGACATCCCCAGCAGGAGCGCTTCATGAAACTGATCCAGACCAGCCTGATCGCCGTCCTTGCGGTTCTGGCAGTCTCCGCCGCCAAACCCGCTGCCGCCCAGCAAGGCGACGTGACTGTGTATTGCAGCCTGCTGGCGGAATGGTGCGAGATCATGCGCGCCGAATTCGAGCGCAGCACCGGGATCAAGGCCGCCGTCAGCACCAAGAGCACAGGCGAAACCTTTGCGCAGATCCGTGCCGAAGCCGGCAATCCCCGGGCGGATGTCTGGTGGGGCGGCCCGAGCGACTCCCATCTGCAGGCCGCTGAACTCGGCCTGCTGGAGGAATACCGCTCGCCCACTCTGTCCAAGCTGCATCCCTGGGCACAGCGTGCCGCCGAGATTTCGAAATACCGCAGTGTCGGTATCTATGCCGGCACGCTGGGTATCGTGTGGAACACCGAAGCGCTGGCCAAACGCAAACTGCCCGCCCCGCGCTGCTGGTCGGATATGGTGAAGCCGGCCTATCGCGAGGAAGTGCAGATGTCGAACCCGACGACCTCGGGTACATCCTACGTGATGCTGGCGACGCTGATCCAGATCATGGGCGAGGAGCCCGCCTTCGCCTATCTCAAGGCGCTGCATGCCAACATCAACCAGTATCCGCGCTCGGGGGCGGCGCCGATGGCCAATGTGGCGCGCGGCGAATCCGTTACCGCGATCACCTGGATGTTCGCTGCCGTGGCCGAAGCCCAACTCGGCGCGCCGGTCACCTCCGTAGCGCCCTGCGAGGGTACCGGCTATGAGATCGGATCGATGTCGATCATCAAGGGCAGCCGCAACCTGAAAAATGCGAAGACGTGGTATGAATTCGCGCTGACGCCTGCTGCGCAGGCGACCGGCGTGAAGGCCAAGAGCTTCCAGATTCCCAGCAATGTCGATGCGCCAATCCCACCCAACACGCCGAAGCTGGAAGAGGTGAAGCTGATCAACTATGACTTCGCCAGATACGGCCAGGCATCCGAGCGCAAGCGCATTCTGGATCGCTGGGAGAAAGAAATCTCCAGCCTGCCCAAGTAACCCGCCAAGATTTCATAACAGGAGGAAACCATGTCTGTCCGTCTTCTGCCCGCGCTAGCTGTCGCGGGCCTCGCCGCCTTTGCCGCTCCGCAAGCCAAGGCACAGTCCGCCGGTGAACTGACCGTCTATTGCAGCGCGCTGATCGACTGGTGCCAGCTGATGAGCAACGAGTTCCAGAAGAAAACCGGCGTCAAGGTGACCATGACGCAGAAAGGCTCAGGCGAAACCTTCGCGCAGATCCGCGCCGAGGCCAGCAACCCGAAGGGCGACATCTGGTGGGGCGGCACCGGCGACCCGCATCTGCAGATGGCCGAGCTGAACCTGAGCGAAGAATACCGCTCGCCGACGCTGGCCAAGCTGCATCCCTGGGCACGCCAGCAGGCCGAACAGTCGAAATACCGCACGGTCGGCATTTATGCCGGCCTGCTTGGCTTTGCCTACAACACCGAGCTGTTAGCCAAGAAGAAAGGCGCCGCCGCACCGCAATGCTGGAAAGACCTGCTGAAACCGGAGTTCAAGGACGAAATCCAGATCTCGAATCCGTCTTCCTCGGGCACGGCTTACACCGCGATCGCCACGCTGGTGCAGCTGATGGGCGAAGATCAGGCCTTCGCCTATCTGAAGCAGCTGCATGGCAGCGTGAACCAGTATACCCGCTCGGGCCCGGCGCCGGCGCGCAACACCGCGCGCGGCGAAACCATGATCGGCGTAATGTTCCTGCATGACGCCGTCGCCGAAGCCGTCGAAGGCTTCCCGGTTGCCGTACAGGCGCCTTGCGAAGGTACCGGCTATGAGATCGGTTCGATGTCGATCATCAAAGGCGCGCGTAACCCGGAGAATGCCAGGAAGTGGTATGAATATGCGCTGTCGGCCGAAGGCCAGGCACTGGCGGTGCGCGGCAAGTCCTATCAGGTGCCGTCCAACGTCGATACGCCGCTGCCGCCCAAGGCGCCGCGTCTCGAAGCGACCAAGCTGATCAATTACGATTTCGCCAAATATGGCACGGCGGCCGAACGCAAGCGCCTGATCGAGCGCTGGGAGAAGGATGTCGGCAGCCAGGCGAAGTAAGGGATACAGGTCAATGTCGCAGTCCGGTCCGGCCTCGGTCGAGTTCCGCCAGGTATCGAAGCGCTATGGCGAGGTCACAGCGGTGAATGCCGTGTCCTTCACCATCGCGCCCGGCACGCTGGTGACCCTGCTGGGGCCGTCGGGCTGCGGCAAGACCACTACCCTGCGCCTCATTGCCGGCCTGGAGATGGCGAGCGAAGGCCATATCCTGATCGGCGGCGAGGATGTCACGCGGCTGTCGGCTGCCGAACGCGGCGTCAGCATGGTGTTTCAGTCCTATGCGCTGTTCCCGCATATGAGCGTGCTGGAAAATGCCTCCTATGGCCCGACCGTCAGCGGCCTGCCGCGCAAGCAGGCTGAGGCGATGGCAGCCGAGAAGCTCGCCCTGATGGGATTGAGCGGCTTCGAGAAGCGCCTGCCGTCCGAGCTTTCCGGCGGCCAGCAGCAGCGCGTGGCCGTCGCGCGCGCCCTGGTGCTGGAGCCACGTGTCCTGCTGTTCGACGAACCGCTCAGCAACCTCGACGCCAAGCTGCGGCGCCGCGTGCGCGAGGATATCCGCGAGCTGCAGCAGCGCCTGAACCTGACCGTCGCCTATGTGACGCACGATCAGGAAGAGGCGCTTGCCGTCTCCGACCGCGTCATCGTGATGGCGAATGCCATCATCGCGCAGGACGGCAGTCCCCGCGAATTATACGAGCAGCCGAGCAGCCTGTTCGTGGCCGATTTCATCGGCGATTCCAATATCGTCGATGCCGGGATCACCGCCGTCCGCGACGGAATGGCCGATATCCGCATTGGAAACCTGTCATTGCGACTGCCGCATCGCGGTCTCGGCACAGGCCCGGCCAAACTTGCGATACGACCGGAGGCCATATCGATGGCAACGGACGGTCAGGACAGTCTCGACGGCGAAGTCATCAAGGCCGCGTATCTTGGCAGCCATATGGAATACAGCATCCGCACACCTGCCGGCGTGTTCTTCGTGGTGAATGCCGATGTGGCGCAGCCGCGGAGCATTGGCTCGACAGTGAAGATCACTGTTCACCCGGCAGGCGCCACCCTTCTGCCCGAGGCAGATCGTGGGCAGGTGACTGTCAGACCAGCTTGAGCAGCAGTCGCATCAGCTGCTGCTGCTCTTCTCCATTCAGCTTCGCAAAAACATGCTCGCCCGCCAGATCAGCATCTGCACCCAGTTCCTCGACCATCCGGTGGCCATCCGCAGTCAGCTGCAGGTATTTGCATCTGTGATCCGTGGCCGCCGGAGTCTGGCGCACCCATGAACGCGCCAGCAGTCTGTACATAATCTTCGAGACTGTCGGCAGGCCGACACCCATGGCCTCAGCGATATCGCTGGGGCGACAGGCCGGTGCCTTGCGCAGAATACGCAGCATGGCCAGCTCGGCCGCCGATACGCCAGTGCCATGAAGACGGCTGCGAATGGCAGATGACACGCGCATCTCCACCATCCGGATCAGACGGCTCATCGAGGCGCTGTTTCCTGCGAATGCGCAGAGATCGCCCGTCTTTCTGACAGAGAGACGCATGCCGCTCAGACGCCGTCAGACGGCCAGCGTTTCAATCTGCCAGGACGTCGCCATCTCGCTGGCAAAGACCGCGATGCGATCATCCCCCACGGCCAGGTCAGGCAACGTTTCCGAAGATTTTGGCTGCAACCGCAGCCGAAGCCTGTCCGCATTGGCCGGCAGACCGTAGAAACGCGGGCCGTTCAGGGAGGCGAAGGCCTCCAGCCTGTCCAGCGCTCCCTCTTCATGGAAAACCTGCGCGTAGCTCTGCATCGCCGTCGGCGCATTGAAGATACCGGCGCAGCCGCAGGCCGCTTCCTTGGTATGCGCCAGATGAGGTGCGGTATCAGTCCCCAGGAAAAAGCGGGGCGCGCCCGACGTGGCCGCCAGGCGCAACGCCAGACGATGATGCTCGCGCTTGGCAACCGGCAGGCAATAGAGATGCGGCCGCACACCGCCCTCGAAGATCGATGAGCGGTTGATCATCAGATGATGCGGCGTGATGGTGGCCGCCAGGCGCCCGGAGGCCTGGCTGACAAAATCCACCGCCTGGGCCGTGGTGATATGTTCCAACACGACCTTGAGCTCCGGGAAATCGCGCAGCAGGCGCGACAGGATCAGGTCGATGAACACCTGCTCGCGATCGAAGATGTCCACCTCGCGGTCAGTAACCTCGCCATGCACCAGCAGCGGCATGCCGATGCGCTGCATGGTTTCCAGCACGGGATAGATGCGTGAGATATCCGTCACGCCGAAATGGGAATTGGTTGTCGCGCCGGCCGGGTAGAGCTTGGCCGCCACCCAAACCTGCTCCGAGAAACCACGCGCAATCTCGGCCGGATCGGTTGCATCCGTCAGGTAGCAGGTCATCAGCGGCTCGAAGCGGAGACCCGCCGGTATCGCGGCCTGAATACGGCTGCGGTAACTGGCAGCCTGCGCGATGGTGGTGACGGGCGGCTTCAGATTCGGCATCACGACGGCACGGCCGAACTGCGCGGCCGTGTAAGGCAGCACCGCCTTCAGGATATCGCCATCGCGCAGATGCACATGCCAGTCATCCGGCCGGCGGATCGTGATGTCGACGGCTGCGCTCATTGCGCGGCCTGCGCCAGGGCCGCATGCAGCAGCGACGCGCCAGCAAAGAAATCTTCCATATCCATGGCTTCATGCGGATTGTGCGAGCCGTTCTGATTGCGCACGAAGATCATGGCGCTGGGTACGCCCATATTGGCGAACACGGCGGCATCATGGCCGGCACCGCTGGCCATGGTTCGTGCCGGAATCTTCATGTCTGCTGCGATACGCTCCAGCGAGTCCACCCAGTCCCGGCTCAGTTCCGCCGGACTGGATTTCAGCAGGGCGTCGAATTCGAAGCGCACGCCACGCTGTGCGGCAATCGCTTTGCATTCTTCCTGCAGCCGGTCATGCACCCGCTGCAGGGTGGCCTGATGCTGGCTGCGGGCCTCGAAACTGAAGCCGACCTGGCCGGGGATGCGGGAAATGGCGTGCTCCTCCGGCAGCGTGCCGATGACGCCGGCGGTGAGCACCAGATCCTCGCCCCGGTCGAGCATCTCTTTCCAACAGGCATCCATGCGGGTGATCAGTTCGGCGGTGGCGAACAGCGCATCGTGGCGCAGGTTGCGCGGTACGGCGCCGGAATGACCCGCCTCGCCGATACAGGCGATGTTGCGATGCCGGATATTGCCGCGGATACCGGTGACGATGGCGACCGGCAGCTCTTCTGCCACCAGGATCGGCCCCTGCTCGATATGCAGTTCCAGCCAGCCGGACATCTGGTTGGCGGTCACGACGGGTTCGCCGGCCGCGAGCTGCTCGATATCGGCACCACAGGCGGCCATCGCTTCGCCCAGGGTGCGGCCGCTGAAAGCGTTCTGCGCCTGCAGATCAGCGGGCAGCAGACGGCCGAACAGGGCGCGCGAGCCGGTATAGGCCTTGCCGAACCAAGCGCTTTCCTCGCCGCGCAGTGCCAGAAGTTTCACCGGCCGCGCAGGCGTCAGGCCATCGCGACGAAAGCGAATCAGCGCCATCAGGCCGGCGATGATGCCGGCGGCGCCGTCGTAATTGCCGCCCTGCGGTACGGAATCGAGATGCGACCCGCAGGCCAGGAACGGCAGTCCGGCATCCCTGCCCGGCAGCGTCACCGTCAGATTGGCGGCCGCGTCGTAGCTCACTTCGAGACCGTGGCGACGTGCGCAATCCGCGATGATCCTGGCCGCAGCCGTCTCGCCCGGTCCATAGCTTTCGCGCGTGATGCCGACCGTATCGACGCTGGCCGCCTGCAGATCGGCAAACAGCTGTTCGGCCAATGCGCGGTCGTGGGCATCGAAGGCGGTCATGACACCGGCTCCACCCAGGCGAGGTCCGGTACGTCGGCTTCCTCATTCAGAACCGCGCCGATCAGACCGCGGACCGACGGCAAGCTGCGGCTCTCGCAGAAACGGTCGATGCCATCGATGATCCGCAGCATCGCACCGGGCTGCACAAAGGTCGCCGTCCCGACCTGCACAGCGGAAGCGCCCGCCAGCAGATACTCCACGGCATCCTCCGCCGTGGCGATGCCGCCGCAGCCGACGATCGGAATGCCGACCGCCTGGGCACATTGATAAACTTGACGTAGCACGATGGGCTTGATCGCCGGACCCGACAGGCCGCCCATGACATTGCCCAGCCGCGGCCGGAAAGTATGGATATCGATCGACATGGCCAGGATGGTATTCGCCACCACCAGCGCATCGGCGCCCATGCTCTCGGCAGCGCGCGCCACGCCAGCGACGTCGCCGGTATTCGGAGTCAGCTTGACCCAGAGCGGCAGCCGGGTGGCCGCACGCAGCTTCTGCACGACGTTGGCCGTCGAGGACGCCGTCATGGCGAAAGCCTTGCCATCTTCTTCCAGATTCGGGCAGGAGATATTCGCCTCAATCGCGGCAACGCCAGGCAGGGTCAGTTGCTCGGCGAGGCTGGCGAACCCTTCGGCGGTGGGCGCCGAGATACTGACCACCAGCGGCGGGCGATAATCGGCATAACGCGACATCGTCTCCTTGATGAAACTCGCCACGCCTTTCGACGGGATGCCGATGGAGTTCAGCATGCCGCTGCGGGTTTCCGCCACACGCGGCAGCGGATTGCCGGCACGGATTTCGCGGGTGATCGTCTTGGTGACAAAAGCGCCGAGCCGATTGAGGTCGATCACCTTTTCCATTTCTTCGGAAAAGGTGCCGGACGCCGGCATGACCGGGTTGGCAAGCCGCACTCCGCCAATCTCGACGGAAAGGTCGGTCACGGCAAAGCCTCCATCAAGTCGAAGACGGGACCGTCGCAGCAGACCCGCTTGTGCACGATCTCGCCGTTCCTGTTGAAATCCAGCACGCAGCAGAAGCACATGCCGAGACCGCAGGCCATCTGCTGCTCCATCGCCACCTGACCTGGCAGATCGAATTCCCGGGCCAGACGCTGCTGCACCCGCATCAGGCGGCTGGACCCGCAGGTCAGAAAGGCATCGCAGCCTCCGGCAGCGATCAGGCCGCGCAGCAGGCGCTCGACATGGGCCGGGCCGCTGGTGCCTTCGGAATCGGTCACAGTCAGAACTTCGGCGCCGAAGCCGCGGAAGACATCGACCGAGACCAGCAGTTCCGGTCGCCGGGCGCTCAGCACGGCCGTGACCTTGATGCCCGCCGCCTGCGCGGCACGCGCGAGCGGCGCCAGAGTGGCCAGCCCGGCACCGCGGCCGACCACGACGATGCTCTTCCATGCGGGATCGAGCGTGAAGCCAACACCCAGCGGCCCGAAGATATCGAGACGATCGCCGGTCCCGAGCCCAGCCAGGCCGCGGGTGCCGGCACCCGCCACCTTGTACAGGAAGCTGACGGTCCCGGCAGCCGGATCGGCGTCGTAGACGCTCATCGGGCGCCGCAGATACGGCTCTTCACCGGGTGGCTGCGGGCAGAGCAACTGGAAGAACTGCCCTGGGTGAGCCGACGATGCAGGACCGGAGCAGCGCACGACCAGATGCTTGTACTCGGCGTTCAGCCAGTCGTTGCGGACAACATCCGCCAGCCGTTCCGCCGTGCAGATCGCGTTCATTCCAGCTCTGCTCCGCGACGTTCGGGGATCAGCAGCCACAGCGCCACGATATCGATGACATAGAGAACGGCCAGCAGCGCGATAGCAATCTCGAAGCCATAGGCCAGCGCCACCGCACCCACGGTAAGCGGACCGAAGCCGCCCACCGCGCGGCCGATATTGAACAGCACATTCTGCGCCGTGGCGCGCGCGGCGGTGGGATAAAGCTCGCTCATCAGCGCGCCATAGCCGCCAAGCATGCCGTTGACGAAGAAGCCCATCACCGGACCAGCCACCAAAAGCGCGCTGGCGTCGGTCAGCCTGGAATAGACCACGACCATGACGGCGGCGCCGACCATATACATCAGGAAAGTGGGGCGACGGCCGAGGCGATCCGCGATCTGACCGAAAGCCCAGATGCCGACGGCCATGCCGACAATGGTGGTCGCCGTCCACAGCGCCGACTGGGTCAGGCCATAGCCGAACCGCGAAGACAGATAGTTCGGCAACCAGATCATTACGCCGTAGTAGCCGAAATTCTGCACCGAGCAGAGCACGACCAGACCGATACTGGATTTTGTGGTCTCCCAATCCTTCACCAGCAGGCGCAGCGGCGAAGCGCCACCCGACTTCCTGACGTTGGCGACAAAGACATCGGGTTCATGCAGCGCACGGCGGATGATGTAGGCAGCCACGGCCGGGAAGACGCCGACCAGGAACATGCCGCGCCAGCCGATTTCCGGCAGCAGTACCGGAGTTGCCAGCGCCGCCGCCAGCACGCCGACCTGCCAGCCGATACCGACATAGGACGACGCACGCGCGCGCTTCGACGCCGGCCAGGCTTCCGCCACCAGCGCCATGCCGATGCCGAATTCACCGCCCAGCCCGAGGCCGGCGATGGTGCGGTAAATCAGCAAATCCCAGTAGCCTTGGGCGAAGGCGCACAGACCGGTGAAGACGGCAAACAGTATGATCGTCCAGGTCAGCACGCGCACACGACCCAGGCGATCGGACAGCATGCCGAACAGCAGACCGCCAACGACCGCGCCGCCCAGCGTCGCCGTCACCAGCGATGCCGCCTGCGCCGTATTGAGCTGCAGGTCGGCCGAGATCGCCTTCAGCATGAAGCCGAGGATCAGCAGGTCGAAGCCGTCCATGGCATAGCCCAGCGCAGAACCCCAAAGCGCTTTCCTGGCCGCGGGCCCAACACTGTCGGAAACAGAATAATCAGCCGTCGTCATCTCGCACGCTCCCCTTGCGATTGGATTTCTGGTTGTTGCCGAACCGGCGTTCGACAAAAACGAAGTAAGGATTATTTGCTTGCCTTGTTATTCGCGATAGCAGAAGTATTCGAGCGTCGCGTTGCCGTTTCGGCATCAGGCGATCGGAGCAGCATGATGAGCACCCGGTTTCGCATTCACGATTCAGCCATTCTCTATTTTGATGCCGTGCGCAGCGCCGCATCGATCCGCGGTGCTGCGCGCCGGCTGAATGTTGCCTCATCGGCCGTGAACCGGCAGATCCTGAATCTGGAAACCGAGTTGGGCACGCGCCTGTTTGATCGTCTGCCGGGCGGCCTGCGCCTGACTGCCGCCGGTGAGATCCTGGCCGAGCATGTCACGACGGTACTGCAGGATGCTGAGCGGACGCGCTCCGCGCTGGATGCACTGGCAGGATTGCGCACCGGCCATATCGAGATCGCAACCCTTGAAGGCCTGTGCCAGGACATCGTCCCGTCCGCCATCAAGATACTGGGACTGCAAGGGTCCCGCATTACAGTCGGTGTCGATGTGATGCCGACCGCGGATATCCCCGATGCCGTCGCCGCCGGCAACGCACACCTCGGTCTGGCCTTTGAGGTGCGGCCACGCGCCGATTTGCAGAAACTGGCCTCCGTACGTCTGCAACTGGGTGTCGTCGTGCTGGCGAAGTCACCGATGGCCAGGCAGGCTGCATTGACGCTACGCGACTGCAGCGATCACCAGCTGATCTTGCCGCGCGCCAACTTCGCCAATCGCGAACAGCTGATATCGACTCTGAGCGAGTCCGATGTCCGCGGCCGCATGCTGGTTGATGCCGGCTCCATCACCTTGATGAAGCAGCTCGTGCTAAACGGTGTCGGCATCTCCTTCATGACCCGCATCGGCATCGAGGATGAGCTGAAAACGGGACGGCTGGTCCACATCCCGTTGTTTGCCGGCCGCAAGCCGATTGTCAGCGAATTGGGATTGTATGCGCGCCGTGGTTCTGCCCGCCCGATTGCCGTCGAAGCTTTTGCGAATATCCTGACAGGGTTGATGGCCACATCGGAGAAGGCGGACCGTGCCCGGCGTAACACTGTTTCGAAGCGCGGGTAGATTCTGGCCAACGTGTTTTCTATTGAGCCAGTCTCTTGGATCCTCTCTCCGATGCCGTTAATGCCAGCCGCGCATGGCACCCCGCCGGTCGCATGCGCCCTCTTGCTCGTGAACTCCCCTTGGATGGAAGTGGCGATACCTGGTTCCTCGACCTGGTCGGCACCTATGAGGCGCTGCCATTCGGGTTGAAATCCACAATCGCGCGGCATCGCATCTTCCACGATACCGGCTATACCAGCGCCGGCACGGTGCGCACCAATACGACAGCCGGTGGCGCGCAGTGAACCCTTAAGCGGCAAGCCCGCGCTGTTCCTCGGCCGCACGCTCAATCGGCGGGTCGAAACCCTCGATACACCGGCCGGCCATGCCCTGCTGGACTCTGGGCGTATGCGCGGCAGGAGCGTTTCGTGCTGCGGCATCACTGGCCGAAACCAGCTCGACAAAGCTACTGGCCTGAGGATGCTTCGCCGTGGAGGCTTTTTCGAAGAATCTGCCAGCCAAGTATTTTCATGCAGGCGAATTATCCGGCTGTCAGAATTGAACCGCGTGTTCGAACGTTCGGCGGATCAGTAGGCTGTACTCTTTCCGACATTTTTCGTATCCGGCAAACAGAATTCGCCACAGGCAGAGCCAAAGGAAGAAACTATCGTCTTCGCGCCACTTTCCAGGACTCGAGCGTCCGAGCTTACCGTTAATAAGGAAAACCCGCGTCGCGCCATGCGAGCTGCATAGATGGAAGACCCACAATGCAACCCACATGGCAATCCCGCGCTAATACAGTGGGCCAGGATGTCATCGAGAACCTTGAGAATCTCCGGTTCCTCACGATCAAATCCAGGTGCAAAACCGTAGGACAATGAAAGATCGGCGGGGCCGACATAAATCCCGCCCAGTCCCGGCACCGCCAGGATAGATTCAATACTCTCCACTGCAGCACGAGTCTCGATCATCGCAATAGGTAACACCTCGGCATTTGCCGTATCAGCATAAGTGTCGCCGCGAGCCAAACGCGCACGAGTCGGACCGAAGCTGCGGGTACCTTGTGGCGGATACAAACAGGCTGATACCAGCCGGCGCGCATCTTCTGCAGACTCTATCATCGGTGCAATGATACCTAGCGCCCCGGCATCCAGCGCCCGCATGATGATGGCTTCATCCAGCCAGGGCACGCGCACCAGCGGCGCTGCGCCCGCCTTCTCGATGATCGGCAGAAGTGTCAGCAGGTCGGCATAATCAGCTGTACCGTGCTGCATATCGATCGTCAGGCTATCCCAGCCGGCTTGCGCCATGGCTTCCGCTGCAAGCGGCGATGGCAATGCAATCCAGCCGTTCAGGACTTTTCCGCCGATGCCCCAGATTTGGCGAAGCGGATTCCGGAACGCCACTGTTCAGGCCCAGGTCATGTTGGTGAGCTTGATATTCTGATAATCCTGAATCGCCTGACGCCCACCCTCGCGTCCCATGCCGGAATGGCCGATGCCGCCGAAGGGCGCTTCTGCATGTGCCACCAGGAAAGAGTTGATGCCGACCATACCGGCACGCAAGCCGGCCGATAGTTTCTCGGCCTTCGAGGAACTGCCGGTAAAGGCATAAGCCGCCAGGCCATAGGGCGTGCTGTTGGCGCGCGCGATGGCGTCATCGAGACTATGGAAGGTCGCGACAGGGGCCACCGGACCGAAAGGCTCTTCGATCATGATGCGGGCATCATCCGACACGTCGGAGAGCACCGTCGGCTCGAGGAAGAAGCCCTTGTTGCGTCCATCGGGCCGCCGGCCGCCAGCACGAATCTTCGCGCCCCGTTGCACGGCATCGGCGATCAGACCCTCGACCTTGTTGCGGCCCGAGGCCAGGGTGAGCGGTCCCATCGTGGTGGTGGGATCGCGGCTGTCGCCCAGCTTCAGGGCGCGTGCTTCGGCCACCATGCGATCGACGAACCGCTCTGCCACGCTTTCCTCGACATAGAAGCGGTTCGGCGCGATGCAGACCTGACCCGCATTGCGGAACTTGAAGGTGGCGCATTGCACAGCCGCCGCATCGACATCCGCATCGGCGCAGATAACGACAGGCGAATGACCACCCAACTCCATCGAACAGCGCTTCACGGTTTCCGCAGCCTGCGCCAGCAGCATCTTACCGACCTGCGTGGAACCGGTCAGCGAGATTTTACGCACCTCTTCGGCCGCCATCAGGCTTGGCACGATGTCATTGGCCCGACCGGTCAGAACCTGTACCACGCCAGCCGGTACACCGGCGGCCACACAGGCCTGCGCGATCAATGTCGTCGTCATCGGCACCTGTTCCGACGGCCGCACGATCACCGGACAGCCAGCAGCCAATGCCGGCGCGATCTTGCGTACCGGCAGGTTGACCGGGAAATTCCAGGCCGAGAAAGCTGCGACGATACCGACGGGCTCCGGCGTGACGATCAGACGGCCGCCCTGACGCGAACGGATGGTTTCACCAAACAGGCGCTCGGCCTCGCCGGCAAACCAGTCGAATTGCTCGATGGCGGCATTCACCTCACCTTCGGATTGCGAAATCGGGCGGCCGATCTCAAGCGACAGCGCCCTGGCAATGGCCGGACGACGCGCTTCCATCTCGCGTGCAATGCGCCGCAGTACCTTGCCGCGCTCCCAGCCGTGCACCGCCGACCAGGTCGCCAGTGCCTTGCTCGCATGGCCCAGTGCCTCGGCCGCCTCGGCAGGACCGCAGGCCGGCTGCAGCCAGAGAACCTCTTCCGTGCAGGGATCCACAACCGGCAGCGACGGACTCCGGGTTTCCTTGCGAAATTCGCCGCCGATCAGCGCGAGGGGTTGGTCAACCGACATGGCTGGTTTCCTTTGGACGTTGAGTTTGAGAAAAAGACGACGACCGGACCGGTCACTGCGACGCAGTGACGCCGCCATCGATGTAGACGACCTGCCCGGTCATATAGCTGCCGGCCGCCGAGGCGAAGGTGATGATCTGGCCAACCACTTCGATGGGTTCGCCGATACGGCCCAGCGGATTGCGCTCAAGAATGAAATTCTTGAAGGCCGGCCGATCCAGATGCGGACGGATTCTGTCCGACTGAATGAAAGTAGGCGCCACACCGTTGACGGTGATGTTGTGGGATGCGAGTTCCATGGCATGCTGCTTCACCAGCATGACCAGCGCGCCCTTGGTGGCGCAGTAGGCCGAATAGCCCCTGCCCCGCAAAGCGAGCTGCGAACGGACGGACAGCAGATGAATCTGACGACCGCCCCGACCGCGCCGGATCTGGTCCCGTGCGACCGCCTGACCCAGGAACATGGCGGAGCGCATATTGGTGGCGTAGACCTCGTCGAAGGCTTCCGGAGTCACTTCGAGGATGGTCTGCTCTCGCTGGATACCAACGCAGTTCACCAGTACATCGACGCCGCCCATATACTGTATGGCTCGCTCCACCGCAGCGGAAATCGACTGTTCCTTGCGGGCATCGAGCGCCAGACCATGCGCCGCGCCACCAGTGTCCACAATGCGGCCAGCCAGACTTTCCGCCTTCGACAGGTTGGGGCCGGCGATACAGACCGTTGCCCCCAGCCGTGCCATGGCGACCGAAATGGCTTCGCCAATTGCACCATAGCCGCCGGGAATGAATACACGCAGATCCCGAATGCTGAACAGGCTGTCAATGCGCTCCAGCTCGATCTGCGGCGTAAGACTTTCGGGCTGGATGTTCATGGATGCACCTCCACTCCAGCGGCTCGGTAGACGCTCTCCATCAGTTCCAGTGTCTCCAGATTGTCGAGCCTGTCGGTTTCAAACGGGGTGCCATCGCGGATGCCGGCGATGAATGCGCGGATGGCAATATCGAAACATTCCTGGTAGCGGCCGAGCAGATCGACGGCCTCGACCGTTTCGGCTTCCTGGCCGACCAGAAATATACGGTTCAGTTCCATGACAATGGTGCCGCGCGTGCCAATCAGTTCAAGACGGTCGCCATGCAACTGCGGATAGCCGGGCGCGCAGAGGCTGCCATCGGCCGTGGCGATCAGCCCGTCTTCGCCTTCCATGAGAATGGCGGCGGTATCCTCGCCGGGCAGGCCCTGCGCCAGACGGCCCAGGCGGGCCGACACCACGCGTAGCGGCCCGACCAGGCAGCGCAACACATCGAGATGATGGATCATCGTCTCGAATACGAGATTGCGGGGAAACCACTTCAGGTACGGTTGCCGTTCGATCAGGAAAGGCACGGTACCGTCGCGCTCGCACAGCCCAGATCCGCGGCAGGAAATCGCGGCATGCCGGATCCTGCCGATGCGGCCTTCATCCACCCAGCGCCGCACCGTCATATAATGCGGGCGAAAGCGGTAATTCTCATGCACCATGAAACGGACGCGCTCACCGATCTCGGCAACCAGCGACTTTGCTTCGGCGACCGTGGGACACATCGGCTTCTGCAGCATGACATGAACGCCGAAGCTGGCGGCCAGCCGCGTCATCGGCGCATGCGCGCCTACCGAAGCCGCGATATCGACGGCGTCAAAGCCGCCATGGGAAAACATGTCGGTGGCCTGGGTATAGATTCGCGAGACACCGAATTCCTTGGCCCGCGCCTCTGCCTTGGCGCGGTCGGTATCGCAGACCGCCACGATGTCCACCCCGGCTGCCATCCATGCACGGAGATGATACAGGCTGATGAGCCCACATCCGATCAGCGCAACGCGCAGCTTGCCCTCAGCCATGGCGCACCTCGAACCAGCCATAGCCGTAATGCCAGGTGCTGCCCGCATCCGGGCCGGTGCGCAGCGTGTGCCGCATACCGGCGGGAATGCGCACCAGATCGCCAGGACGGCACAAGGCGCGCGCGCCGCCGACCTCGATTTCCACCTGTCCTGCCGCCACGACGACGAACTCGTCATGGGCATGTACGAAATCAGCCCAGACCTGCCCAGGCGGATCCCGATAGGTATCGAAGGTAAAGCCGGGAAAATCCGCTTTCACGGCGTCGGTCGAAACCGGCACGGCGTAGAGACTGGGCTGGAACAGGCTCATGCCGCGCGATCCGCCAGCAGGCCGCCGAGATAGCTGCGCGCCGGCTCGAATGCCATCAGGGCGTCGAAATCGGGGATCGACGTCACGACGCCCTTCTGCACAAAAATGAACTGCTCGCAGATTTCTTGCAGGATTTCGAGATGAAACTTCTCGTTCGGATGAACGCAGAGAAACACCAACCGCCCTTCTGCGCGCAGGCGGCGGAAGAAATCGAGCATGAAGCCGATATAACCGTCCTGCGTGTTGAACTGCGGCTCGTCAAACAGATGCACCATGGGGTAATCCGATCCGGCCGGCTGCATCATGGCATTCGGCATCCAGGAACGGAAATGCCGCACCTGGTAGGACTGGTGATAATGGATGGCGAGGCGGTCGCGCTGATCGGTGCGCACGCGATGGATATTGCGGCCCAGCACCTTCACCTCGCCCGAGGTCGGCGCATTCGAACCGGTGATCAGTTCGAACAGGGTGGTCTTGCCCGAGCCATTCGGCCCCATCATGCCGACCACGGCCGGTCGTTCGATCCCGAAATCGGCGGTCAGGCGGAAAGTCGGAGTCCGGTTCAGAACACCCTTGGTGTAGACCTTTTCCAGCGCAGTCACTTCAAGCATCGCCGCCATCGCTCACACTCCGATCATCCGGCGACGCAGCACCGGATTCTCCAGCAGCTCCTGCGCACGACCCTCATATGCGATGCGACCGCGATCCATCACATAGGCGCGATCTGACACCTCTAGCGCCGCCAATGCATTCTGCTCAACCACGAGCACGGAAATCCCTTCATCCCGCAGGCGACGGATCGTGCGCATCACGCCCTGCACGATATTGGGCGCAAGCCCTTGGCTCGGCTCATCGAACAACACCAACCCGGGCGATCCCAGCAGTGCGCGCGAGATGGCCACCATCTGCAATTCGCCACCAGACATGTTCTCGCATTCCCGCCGCATCAGATGCTCAAGCGCCGAGAAGATCCCGAACATCTCGTCCTGGCACCAGGCGCGGAACCGGGTCCTGCGGGTGCCGAGGCGCAGGTTGCGGGCACCGGTCAGCGTCGGGAACACCCGGCGGTCGTCCGGCACCCAGGAAATCCCCAGCCGCGAGATACGATGCGTCGGCATCTGCGTGATGTCATGGTCGTCGAAACGGATATGGCCGCTGCGCGGCGGCGACAGGCCGAGAATGGAACGGATGGTAGTGGTCTTGCCCGCACCATTGGGGCCAAGCAGCGCGACAACCTCGCCCGGCGCCACATCGAGCGAGACACCGAACAGCGCTTGGGTCTCACCATAGAAGGTTTCGATGCCGGAGATACTGAGCATCAGGCCACCTCGCCCAGAGCCGACCGTGCGACCCATTTGTTGGCCTTGAGCCCCGCCGGTGTGCCCTCGACAATGACCTGGCCCCAATGCACCACCGATATGGTATCGGCGAGTTCGAAGAGGAACCGCATGTCATGTTCGATGACACAGATGGTGTAGTGCTGGCGCAGCTTCTGGATCAGTCGTATCAGATTCTGCGTCGCCTGGGCGCCAAGACCCGCCGTGGGTTCATCCAGAAACAGGATGCGGGGTTCGGCTGCCAGCGCGACGGCGATCTCGAGTGCGCGGCGGTCGCCGTAGCTCAGGTCTTTGGCCTTTTCCCAGGCCCGGCCAGCAAGGCCGACCTGATCGAGCACTGTAAGGGCCAGATCGACCAGGTGCCGATCGCCGAAGGTTTCCCGCAACGGACTGCCGCTGACGGCGCGGAAAGCCGGCAAAGCGAGCATCACATTCTCGATCACTACTGCATCGTCGAACAGATTCATCATCTGGAACGATCTGGACACTCCCATCCGCGCAATCACATGCGGCTTCAGCCCGGTGATATCATTGCCATCGAAGAGAATGCTGCCGGCGTCCGGTGGATGATGGCCGGTCAGCACATGAAAACAGGTGGTCTTGCCGGCACCATTCGGCCCCATGATGCCGTGGACCGTGCCGGCCTCGATGGCTAGCGAAATATTCTCCAGCACGACGCGGGCGCCGAACCGCTTCTGGATGCCCCTGGCCTCGAAGAGTGCCATCACGCTTTTTCCGGCTTGACGGTGGAGACTTGCCCGGACGTGCGCCGAAGCAGTACGTGCAGCAGGCCGGCCATGCCTTCCGGCCGCACCATCACCATGATGACGAAGAGCAGGCCATACCAGAGCAGCCAGGCTTCGGTCAGGCCACCCAGCACATCGCGGGCAACGAAATAGAGGACAACCCCCAGTACCGGGCCCCAGAAACTCACCAGACCGCCACCGACCAGCACCATCATCACAATGATGCCGGACTGGTGCAGGCTCATCACATCCGGATAGGCACTCTGCTGCGCCATGGAGAATAGCCCGCCGGCAAGGCCGGCAAAGGCCGCCGAGATCGTGAAGGCCAGCCATTTCCAGCGCCAGACGTCGTAACCGACGAAACGCGCGCGCGTCTCATTCTGCCGGATCGCCTGCAGCACGCGGCCAACCGGAGCATTCACAACGCGCCACATCAGCAGCACGGCTGCTATCGTGATGGCGGCAACGAACCAATAAAAAACGGCATTGTCGTTCAGGTCGAAACGCCAGGGACCGATTACCAGGTCCGGACGGGGAATATTCAGCAGGCCGTCTTCACCGCCGGTCAGCCAGTGCAGTTTCATCGCTGAGAACCAGAAGACCTGGCCAAAGCCGATGGTCAGCAACGCGTAATAGATGCCGCGCCGGTGTGACAGGAAAGCACCGACGACGGCGCCGGCAACAGACGCCGCTGCAATGGCCGCGAACAGACCGCCCCAAAGACTGATAGCCGCATGATGCTGGAACAGACCGAAGGCATAAGCACCGATCCCGAGATAGGCACCATGGCCGAAGGAATGCAGGCCGGTATAGCCGAACAGCAGGTTGAATCCCATGGCGAACAGGACCCAGATGGCGATCTCGACGCCGAGATACTGATAGAGGCCAACGCGCGCGAGCCAAAACGGCGCAGTTGCCATGACAACAACGAAGATGCCCATGGGCAGCGTGAGCGGCATTTGGCTGCGGGCCGGGATATCGGACAACGTGATCATGGCATTCAGTTCTCCAGCGCGCTTCTGCGTCCCAGAAGGCCGCGTGCACGAAAACCGACGATCGCGATCAGCAGGATATACATCGACATCAGCGACCAGGCGGGCGCATAGGCGCCGGTGATGCCGGTGGCCAGACCGACCAGGATGGCGGCCGCGACCGCACCCCAGAAACTTCCGACGCCGCCGATCACGATAATCAGGAACGCCGGTATCACGACATCGATGCCGAGATGCGGACGCAGACCCCAGATCGGAGCCATGACCATGCCGGCGATGCCTGCCAGCGCGGAGCCGAAACCGAAGACCAGCAACCGCAGACGGCCGAGGTCGTAGCCGAGCGCACGCACCATTTCGCTGTCATGCGCACCGGCCTTGATGATCGCACCGTATGGTGTGCGTTCCAGGAACAGCCAGACCATCAGGATGGCAACGATGGCAAAGCCTGCGGCGTAGAATTTATAGGTCGAGAAGATCAACCCACCCATCAGGAAGGCCCCACTGATCATCTGCGGCACAGGCATACTTTGCTCGCCAGTGCCCCAGACAAGACGGATAGCCTCTTCCACCACGATGGCCGCACCGAAGGTGAGCAACAGGCCGTAGAGCGGCGCCTTGCCATAGGTGGGACGCAGACAGAGTTCGAGCAGCATGCCAACCGCACCGGCCAGTACGGGCCCCAGCGCAAGCCCGAGGAAATAACGGACGTTCAGCGGGAATTCGAGCCACCAGATGCCGAACGGCGTCCCGGCAAACCAGCTGGCGCCGATGGTGGACATGGCCAGATAGGCACCCAGTGTAAACAGAGAGCCATGTGCCAGATTGATCACCTCCATCACTCCGACAATGAGAGTGAAGCCCAGGGCGATCAGGGCGAACAACAGACCAAGAGTCAGGCCATTGACGATATGAGGAACAAGACTGGTCATGTGCAGCACGTTGTTAACGGCAAAAACAGGCATTCAGATGATGCGGGTAACGGTGCGGTAACGTCCCCGCATCATCTGGAGGCTTTATGCGTCGAAAGTCGACGTTGCCTCATAGGTTTCCAGCTTGCAGGCCGGCGCGGAGTCGACGTCCATCACATCCTTCGGTGCACTGTTTCCGAGAATCTTGAACATGTCGTCCGGATCCTTTGTGCCGACATTCGCAGTCGCCAGATAGATCGTCTGCTGCATCTGATGTGTGTTGGGATCCATCCAAGCGTCATGGTGCTGCATGCGGTCGCGTGCCGAGACCTTTAGATTCTCAAGCTGCTTGATCACCTTGATGTTGTTGGTTGAACCCGCGCGCTCGATGGCGGCGAACAATTCGCGCGTCGCCCAGTAGCCGTTATAGAAGACGTTGCCCGGCACTTTCATATAGGTATCGGGATACATGGCCTGGTACCGCTTCACGAAATCAGAAACACCTGGCAGGTCGAGATTGTAATACCAGGTGGTACCGAACACGCCGAAGAGGTTGTCCAGCGGCAAGCCATACACATCGGCCCAGTCCTGCTGGTTGTTGATCCAGGCCGGCTTGTCGCCCATTTTCAACTGGGCGATCTGCTGGCGCATCGCTTTCAGGTCGTCCCCGCCAATCGCGGCCGACACCACGCCTGGATTGATCTGCTGGATTTTCAGCAGTTGCGATGAGAAATCGCGTGTACCCTGCGGCACCAGGATTTCCTCCACCATCTGCCCGCCATAATTCCTGAGCAAGTTTTTGGTGGCCGCTGCGGTGGAATGCCCCCAGACATAATCGTTGGTCAACAGCACCCACTTTTTGCCAAATTTCTCGACCGCTGCTTTCACCGCCGCCTTGGAGAAATTGGAGCCGTTGGCGTCCCAGACGAATTTAACGCGGTGGCAGTTCTGGCCCGCTTCGGACGGCGCGCTTGAATTCGTGTTCAGGTAGATGACGCCATATTTCTGGGCCACCTGGCTGATGGCATTGGCGACACCGGAATGAATAGCGCCGATCAGGAAGCCGCAATTCTCGCGCGTGATCATGCGTTCGGCGACGCGGCTACCGGTCGCCGGCGTGGTCTCGGTATCAAGGTGGAAAGTTTCGATCTTGCGGCCGAGCACGCCACCTTTGGCGTTGGCTTCGGCGATGGCCATCATCATGCCGCGTCGGTCCTCGGCGCCCGAATTGGCATACTGACCGCTGGCATCGGACGTGATGCCGATCTTGATCGGCTTAGCCGTTGCCTGGGCATAGACGCGGTTATGCGCCCACGGCCCCATGAAACCCACACCGCCTGCCGCGGCGGCGGCAGACGTCAGTAAACGACGGCGACTGATTTTCGATTGAGACATGGTCTTTCCTCCCAGGTGGCACTCTTGTCGGGCCTATCGGCATCCAATTGAATGCCGTTTCGGGAAGGTTGAATATAAATTCAATCACAGTCAATGAATATTTATTCTATTTGAGAGAATATTCTTTTTTCTATAATGACGTCGCCCGAGAAAAAGTTGTAAACACAAAGACATGAGCGATTCCGCGACCAACAACAGTTCACCGGCTCCCGCCCGGATCATTGCCGATTCAGAGACCTTTGATGGTCTCCGACAGCGAATCCGGGATCGTTTTGCCCGCTTGAGCCCGCATCTGCAGCGTATTGCCCGTGCCTCGCTGGAAGAGCCCAACGGCTTCGCCCTGAACACCACGGCCAAAATTGCCGCCGACCTGGAAATCCAGCCCTCCACCCTAATCCGCTTTGCCAAGGAATTCGGCTATTCCGGTTTTTCGGATTTGCAGCGGGTATTTCGGCAGCGCCTGATCGAGGGCGAACCGACAGTGCGGGAGCGGGTCTATTCGGAGGAAACAGCGCGACCGGCACCGCCGAATATTGGCGATCTGCTGAAGACCTGTGTCACCGCCCATGTCGCCGCGCTGAACGACTTGCTGAAAAATTGCGATACGGCGAATCTCGCCAGGGCCGTGGAAATGCTGCGGGATGCGCGGCATGTCTATATCGCCGGCCTGCGCCGCTCACGCCCGATCGCTGCCTATCTCGCCTATGCGCTGACGCGTTCGGAACGCGCCAGCAGCCTGTTGGATTTTGCTGGTGGGATGGCGGGGCCACAGATTGCGACCATTGCCCCGGACGATGTTCTGGTCGCGATCGCCTTCCCGCCCTATTCGCGGCCCGTCGTTGACATCGTGCTCGATGCTTATGTGAGCGGTCGCAGAGTTCTCGTCATCACGGATGGCCCGGACAGTCCGCTCGCGAAGAACGCTCACCTGTCACTATACGTGGATGCCGGTGCCGCTTCTGCATTCCAACCCATTTCCGGTGCCATTGGCCTGATGCAAACCCTTATTACCGCGCTGAACTGGGTCCCTAAATCTGGCTAAACTCTACTAACAATCAGGCCGAGGCCGTCGCCGTTTCGCCAGCCACTCGACAAAAAATCGCTGAGGCCTCGTTAGGCTTGGCCCAAATCGTCGCCTCGCCAAAGAAAAGCTCGCAAGAGCTATTTGCTTGGGAAGTATTCGCGGCAAGGAATTTCAGCCACGGGATACTGGGGCCATACCCAATGCAGCTTGTTCCTAAATCGGCAGGCCGCCCGATAATTTTTGCTGCCCCAAAGGAAGTACAACCACTGAGCCTGAACCCATCCGAACCCTGAGAAGAACCGCTACGCTCCCCATGCACCGCTCGCGATCGCGCAGGCAGAATCACATCTGATTGATCAACTGCAGCACCGCCGCTAACGGCAAAACATCGCCGTATTTGGCATTGATGTCGAACAGATTGGCCTCATGCGGCGCCGGGTGCCTGTCGCCGACGCATTCGCGTGGCAAGACCACGCGGAATCCATGCTGCATGGCATCCACCGCACTGGCGCGCACGCAGCCGCTGGTCGAGCAGCCGGTAATCACCACCGTATCGACGCCCTGCGCCGTCAGCGTCGCCGCCAGCGTGGTGCCAAAGAAAGCACTGGCATAGTTCTTCACCAGAACCAGTTCGTCCGGCTGCACCTGCAGGTCGGGATGCAGTTCACCCATCGGCTGCCCCGCAATCAGCATCCGAAGCGCCGGCACCTTGCGCACGAAGATGCCACCGTCGATGCCAGAGGGGTGATATTCGACGCGGGTGAAAATGATCGGCAGCTTCGCGCGACGCGCCGCCCTGAGCAGGCCGGTGGTTTCCCGCACAGCGTCGATGACGGCGGGCGCATAGAGCGGCGACCCCTGCGTGGTATAGGCGCGGACAAAATCGATGACCAGAATCGCCGGCCGCTTTCCGAAGCCGCTCGCGCCATCGAAGACATTCTTGTAGTTGCTTTCCAATGCGTCGGACGTCATTTCGCCAGTACCCCCGGAAGCCAAAGCACGATTTTAGGCCAGATGGTGATGACCAGAATGAATGCCAATATCATGGTCAGGAACGGCAGACTGCCGATCACGACATCACGGAACTCTCCGGATTTCCGTAGCGACTGCACGACGAACAGATTGACCCCGATGGGCGGCGTGATCATCGCAGCCTCGCTGAGAATCATGAATACCACGCCGAACCAGACCGGGTCGAAGCCGACGGCGACCACCAGTGGAATCACAATGGGTGCCGTGGATACCATCATGGAGATCGGGTCCATGAAGCAGCCCAACACCAGATAAATTGCCACCAGAATCGCAAGCAGTTCGTATTTCCCAAGCTCCAGGCCCTTCACCAGGCCAAGCACCGAGTCTGTCACACCAAGGCTGCCAAGACAGAAATTTAGGAACATGGCGGTCAGGATGATCAGCATGATCATGCATGTGGTCCGCATCGTGCCTTCGAAGGCAGCGATCAGTCGGGTGACCGTAAGGCCGCGACCGGCCAGCGAGATCACCAGGGCGGCAATCACGCCCATGGCCGCCGCCTCGCTGGGCGTGGCGATGCCCCCGTAGATGGTGCCGACAACGATGAGGAACAGCAGCAGCGGCGGCAGCAGATGCCGCAGGCCCAGGATGCGCTCCTGCCAAGTGTAGCGCTGGACGCGTCCGCTCCAGGACGGCTTGATCACGCAGGCCAGGAAAATCGCCAGCGAGAACATGCCAGCCAGCACCAAGCCCGGAATGAAGCTGGCCATATAGAGGTCGGTGACCGAGGTATTCGCCAGCATGCCGTACAGCACCATGTTGATGCTGGGCGGGATCAGGATGCCAAGCGTGCCGCCGGCCGCCAGGCTGCCGAGGAAAAGGCGCGGGTTATAGCCGTAGCGTTCGATATTCGACAGCGACACGGTACCGATGGTGGCGGCCGTGGCGACACTGGAGCCGGAGGTAGCGGCAAACATCGTGGCCGCCGCGATGTTGGTATGCATGACGCCGCCGGGCAGGCGATTGAACCATGCATCCAGCGCCGTATACATGCGATCGGTCATACCCGACTTGGTCAGGACTTCGCCCATCAGAATGAACATGGGGACGGCGAGCAGGGTGAATTCCGAACTAGCCGACCAGGAGACCTCGCCGACCGCCGCCGTCAGCGGGAAGAAAGCGAAGAATTCCGAAATTACTAGCGCGACGACGCCCAGGATTGCGGCGACGGGAACACCGGCGATGACCAGCAGGAAGAGAACGAAGAGTGCAACGGAGATCAGCATGTCAGGTCTCGCTCTCCGTGCGCACTTCCAGCGGCGCGATCTGTTTACCGTTGGTGAGGGCTTCGGCCGCGTCGTAGCGCCGGCGCGCGGCGAGGATGATCACGCGGATGGTGACGACCAGACATATGAGCGCAAACAGCGCGAGACCCGCGGCCCAGAGCGACTGCGGCAGGGCCAGTGGTGTTCCAAGCGTGCTGTTCGAGCGCGCGCCCATTTTGAAGCTTTCATAGGCGGTGCGGAGAGCTTGCCAGGAAAACACGCAGACCACGCCGGTCAGCAGCAGCAGGCCGAGAATATCGAGCGCGGCTCGCGAACCGCCCTTCAGACGAGCAAAGACCACGTCGATGCGGATATGCGCGCCGGCGAACAGCGCATAGCCGAAGCCGAGCGGCACGGCGATAGCAAAAATATATGTGCTGATCTCGTAGCTCTCCAGAAAGGAGATGCTGAAGATTTTGCGGGTCACCACGTCAATGGTGATGGGAAAGGCCATCAGAAATATGAGAGCGCCGCCCAGGCGAGCCATCCAGATGCTGATTCGCATCAGCATCGTGGGCTTTGCAATCATATCTTCAGGGCCGTTCATGCCATCTCGCTTTCGCCAACGACGCAGTAGTCACAGTCTGCCGCCCCGGCCAGTGCCGCACCGGCCGCCGCCATGCCGGAGATCACGCCTCCGTGCTGCGGGTTGGCGGCGGCAAAATTCACGCTGCTCTGGCGCAGGCCGAGCGACACCAACAATTCCGCCTGCTTCACCGCCGTTGTCAGCGGGTTAACGACGGGCACATCCAGCGCGGCCTGGATCTTGTCGGCGATGGGCGACATGCAGGTGCAGCCCAGCAGGATCGCTGCCGCGCCCCGGTCGATCGTCGCGCGGCAGCTCTTCACGATGCGGCCCAGCAGGTCGGTATCGCCCTTCTGCATGCGGGCGACATAATCGCCCTCGCTGCCCAGGGCCGACTGCTCGCTGTCGGTTCCGACATGCAGGACATCGCGGCATTCCGCCGTCATTCCGGATTCGACGAGCAGCTTGCGGTAGAGAAATGCGGTGGTGGCCGGCCAGATGGTGACGATACTGAAAGGCCGCCCGAGGGAGGCAGCAACCCGCAAGCCGCAATCGCCGGCGCCGACCACGGCCTTGCGCGTCGCCGATTTCAGGGCGGCAACGCCGTAATCGCCAACAGAGTTGAGCACGACGGCGTCGCAGCCATCCTGCGCCGCGGCAATGCCGGCATCCAGATAGCCGATCTCCTGAATCGCCAGATCAAGCGGATTGTTCGGGAACATGCCGAGGCGCGGCGGATAGATGCGGATGTCGGTGCCCGCTGCCAGCACGGATTTCAGTTCCGCCGGAATGGCGGTGGGGTTGTCGCGCCGGAATGCGGTGCCGACCAGTCCGATCCTCATCATGCTGCTCCCTTACCGATTGGACTGAATGCCGTGGGCTGCAGAATCTGATTCTGCATGCGCTCGATCAGCGGCAATATCTTCGGCGTGAAGGCGATCCAGTCTGCATTCGCATTCAGCGTGGCGCGCCGGGTTGCGCGATCCAGCATATCGGCATAGCCCCAGAGATGGACGACCTGATTCAGCTCACCGATATCCGTGGTGAAATAGCCCAGCAGGTTGCCGAGGATCGGCCGGATGATAGGCAGGGCTTCCTGTTCGTAATGGCGCAGGAAAGCCGGCATGCCGCCGACCCTGATCGTGTAGGTACGCATCTCGACGATCATGCGGCGCCCCGCTCGCGCTCCTTGCGCGCCCGGTCTGAGCTGTACCAGGGCAGAACCCGACCGCCGACCTGACCGCCAAGCATCTCACGCGCCAGCGCCGCCGCATCGACCAGTCCCGCGAGCGAGAGCCCGGTCTCGTAACCGCTTTGCTCCAGCATCAACGCAAGATCTTCGGTCGCCAGATTGCCCGAGGCGCCCGGTGCGAAGGGGCAGCCACCCAGCCCGCCGATAGAAGCGTCGAATTTCCGGACACCGGATTTCAGCGCCACCCAGCTGAGCGCGAGGCCCATGGCGCGGGTGTCGTGAAAATGAGCGGCCAGCCGCGACGCGCCGAACTGCTCAACCGCGGCGCCGAACAGGCGCTCGACCTGGGCCGGGTTGCCGGCGCCGATCGTATCGGCCAACGCGATCTCGTCCGCACCGGCATCGACCATTTTCTGCGCCAGATGCAGCACGACGGCCTGATCGGTGCGCCCTTCATAGGGGCAGGCGCAGGCGGCGGCGATATAGGCGCGGCAGAAGATGCCGTCCTGCTTCGCCGCGAGAATGACGGCAATGCATTCATCGGTCGCCGTCTGCAGCGACATGCCGATATTCTTCTGGTTCAGGGTTTCGGTGGCGGACAGCACCACGGCGACTCCCTTCATTTCCGCTTCACGAGCGCGGGCATAGCCGCGCCGGTTCGGCACCAGCGCCGTGATATGCACCGCCGGGTCGGCCGGAATGGCGGCCACCAGCTCCGCGGCATCCGCCATGGCAGGCACGGCCTTGGGGCTGACAAAGCTGGTCAGCTCGAAATCCGCGACGCCCGCCTTGCGCAGCGCCAGATAAAGCGTCTGCTTCTCCTTTACGGAGAGGCGCTTCGGATGGTTCTGCAGGCCATCGCGCAGACCAACTTCGTTGATGATTACCCGATTCTGCATGTCCGCTTCTCCATCGCCTCGCCGCGGGTCAGGCAATCACACCCTGCTGGCGCAGCGCGGCGATTTCGGCCGACGACATGCCGCCAAGCGTCTGCATCACGTCATCGGTATCCGCACCTAGCGTCGGCGGCGAGCTATAGGACTCTTCCGCATAGTCGCTCATCTTCACCGGGTTGCCGGGCATTTCGACAACCTTGCCCGAACCGAGCGCGACCGAAACCACCATGTTGCGGGCGCGCACCTGCTCGTCGTTGAGCGCATGCGACAGGTCGTTGACCGGCGCACAGGGGATGCGGCGCTGCTCCAGCAGGGTGAGCCAGTGTTCGCAGGGATGCCGCATGAAATGTTCCTGTAGCCGGCCGTTGATGAAATCCTTGTCGGCCAGGCGGGCGGGCTGGCCGGCAAATTTCGGATCGGCGAGATCCGGATCGCCCAACATGTCGACCAGCGCGGTCCAGAAATTGTCAGTGATCACAGCGATGATCAGGTCGCGGCTGGCCGTGCGATAGGTGTCGTAGGGCACATGGACGAAATGCCCGTTGCCAGCGCGGCCCGGGCTCTTGCCCGACAGGAGATACATGGTCGCCATGTAGTTCAGCATCGAAATCTGGGCATCGAGCATCGAGATATCGACATGCTGGCCGCGGCCGGTGGTCGCGCGGGCATGCACGGCCGACAGAATTCCGATGGCGCCCAGCAAGCCGCCGCCCAGATCGCCGATCGGTATGCCGGCGCGTAGCGGACGACCGTCGGCTTCGCCGGTCAGCGACATGCCGCCGCCCATACCCTGCGCGACCATGTCGAAAGCCGGTCGGTTCTTGCCGGGGCCGTCATTGCCGAAACCGCTGATCGAACAGGTGATGATGCGCGGATTGATGGCGGACACGGTTTCGTAGTCGATGCCGATACGCTTGGCGACGCCGGGGCTGAAATTCTCCACGATCACATCAGCATTGCGGACGAGGCGATAAAACACCGCCCGCCCCTCTTCCGACTTCATGTCGATGCAGACGCTGCGCTTGTTGCGCGCCAACGTCAGGAAATAGGCGCCCATGCCATCGCGGGAATTCTCCGGGTCGCGGGCCAGCAGCTTGCGCGTGCCCTCACCGGTGCCCGGAGGCTCGATCTTGATGGTCTGCGCTCCCAGATCGGCCAGCAGCATGGTGCCGTAAGGCCCGGAGAGCATATGTGTGAAATCGAGAACGATCAGATCTGAAAGCGGCTTCATTTGTCACTCAACGCACAGGTTGAAAATCATCAGGCATTCGCTGCCAGCGGCGGCTGGTCTTCGCGCTTCCGCTGCGCGGCTACCAGGGCATGCTTGGCAGACAGCACATGCGCCTTCATCACCGCTTCGGCCCAGGCTGGATCGCGCGCCTCAAAAGCCGCGACCAGTTCGATATGGTGGCCCAGGCTGCGCCGCAGCTGATCTTCCGAATAGCAGTTGAAGGTCCGCAGCACGATCGGCAGTTCGACCAGTTGGCCCATCAGACGGCTGAGGCGCGGGCTGTCGGCCGCGGCGAGAATGGACTTGTGAAAATTGTCGTTCAGCTGGGCGATGCGCTCGAGGAATTGACTGCCGCCTTCGTTGAGCGTCACTTCCATGGTTCTAGCCAAGGTGCGTAGCGTCGCCACCGTGGCATCGCTGATCCGCTCGGCGGCAAGGGCTGCGACCGAACTTTCCAGCGTCGCGCGTAGATCAAACAACTGAACCAGATCGTCCACCGACCACTTCGCGACCACGGCCCCGATATTGGGAGTCAGCTCCACCATGCCTTCCTGGGCCAGACGGCGGACCGCTTCGCGCACCGGCGTGCGGCTGACCCCGACATCGACCGCCAGGTCTTCCTCGATCAGCCGGGCGCCCTGCGGCAGCACGCCACTGATGATCCGCGCGCGGATTTCCGAATAGGCCTTCTCGACTGCACTGCTAGCCATGCGCGGCGCGCCCTGTCGGAACATGCGTCATTCCTTCCGCTTCACCCCTAGTAGCGTGACAGCAGGCTGCCCCAGCCTTCGATCCGGTCTTCGATTCCACTGGCACGCAATGCATCCCAGTATATCGCAGTATTGATGGCGATAACCGGCTTCGACAGCCAGGTTTCCGCGATTCCCGCCAGCCGGGCCATCGCCAGGTTGGTACCGACCTGGATGATGGCATCCACGTCGGGCTGGTTGACCTCCAGAATCGCCTCTTTCAGCCGCGCCTCACTGACATGGGCGATCTTGACTGGGCTCTCGCATTTCAAGCCGACGATGCGGGCCACCTTGTAGCCGTATTCCTCGAAGAAGCGCACGACATTGCGGTCGCCCACCGGCTGGTAGGGCGTAATCACCGCAATGGTCTTCGCATTGAAAAGGTCCAGCGCACGGCGGCAGGCATCCGATCCCATCGACACCGGCAGTTTCGTGTGCTGCTCCAGCTCGGCCTTCAGCCGCAGCGAGGCGGCATAGCCGTCCCAGAAGGTCTCCGCCGAAATGCCCAGCACGATCCGGTCCGGTTCGCAGGACATTACGGAATCGACGGCCTGGATCTGTGCCGCCGCGATCAGCTCGATCAGGCGGTTGAAATCGTCGTCGTTGTTGAGGGCGATGTTCGGGATGGCGATGCGGCTGATATGGTTGGTGACGCCGGGAACCCGCATGCCGTCGAATTCCGGCTGCACGCTGGTGTTGGTCGATGGCACCAGAACGCCGAATTTCGCTCGCCAGCCAAGACTGTCGGTACTGTTGTTCATGATCTGCCTCACGACCACAGGACGAGGTCGCGATTCGGCATCCGGCCGATGAAGGAACCGATGGATATCCGGTTCCGTCCCGGTCCGCCGACGCCGCCGGCAATCTCGTGGGGATTTCGCGTGTTGAAGATCACGACATCGCCCTTGTTGGGCGTGAAGGTGTATTTCGGCGCGCCTTCGACGATTGCGGCATCGAGCCCGTAGCTCTTGGGGATTTCGCCGGGCGCGCAGTCCGGGCTCCAGGGCGCGTTATGCACCGTCGTCTCACCGCCGCTGACCAGTTCCTGGGCGTAGAAATTCCAGCCCAGCTGCCCGTCGATGCGCGAGATATCGTAGGTCGGCGAATTCAGCGGCGCCCAGTCGGCATGCAGGTCGACGCCTTCGCCGGCGACACGCGCGATGCCGGCATAGTAGCGGCCNNTGGCATCGCGGAAATAATCGCTCTTGGGGCGATCCCAGCGATATTCATACTGGGCAAGGCCGATGTAACCGATCTTGCGCGCCACGCTGTAGAATTTGTAGCCCACCGCTTCCACTGCGTCGGCAAAAGCATCGCATTCCTCGGAGGTGGCGAAATTCGGAATCCGGAGTGCCGGAATCTCATTGTTCAGCACCGCCTGCAGGCTTTCGGCGGTCAGGGGGGCTTCTTCGAGTTTCTTCCAGGTCGCAGACGATGCCATGATCAATTTACTCCGGCTGGATCGGGCGTAACGGCGGACTTACTTCCAGGTCTTGCGCGGCGGCGACTTGATCTCGATCTGCAGGCAGTCTTCGAGCGCCTCGCTGTAATGCTCGACGCCGACCGGATGCATCCAGGACGATCCGGCTTCCGCAATGAATTCCTGGCCGCCGATCACCAGCTTGAGGCGGCCCTTGATGAGATAGCCCATCGATTCATGGTCCATGTGCTTGTGAACCGGGTCGATCAGGCCTTTGCCGCGCTGCACTTCGAGCAGCAAAATCTCGTCTCCCACCATCATCTTGCGCACTTCGAGATGGCCCTGCTCCAGCACGCCTTCCACAGAGGTGATGTGCTCGGGCGCCACGTCGGCTGAGCGCACGAAATAGCGGTTCGTTTTGTCCAAATGACGGTCGGCAGCAGTCATGCTTCCCTCCTGTGCTGATGAGGATTGTATACTGGTATCCAATAAATGGCGCAATCACCTTAATGACGGACCGGCCGGAAAATCTGCCGACCAATGTTTATTCAAAATAACATTATTCAAAATCAATAGTTTACACTTAAATATGCTTGTAATCCGGAGGCGCGCACATGCAGACCAGCGGATTCCGATTGCCGGCCACGCTTCAGATTGTATACGATGATTCAGGAGCGCTAAACCATGGAGGAGAGGATATGCGAAACCTGCTGATCGGCCTGGCTATGACGGCCGCATTGTCGAGTCCCGCTTTGGCCCAGCAACTGCCGGCCACGCAACTGAAGCTGATCGGTGGCCTGAGCGTCACCACGCAGAGCAAGCTGCTGGAACGCCCCTTCTGGACCGAGAAAGTGCCGCAGCTGTCCGGCGGCCAGATCAAGGTCGATTTCAAACCCTTCAACGAAATCGGACTGAAAGGCCCCGAGGTGCTGCGCCTCGTGCAGCGTGACGTGGCCGATGGCAGCACGCCGTTCCTGGGTCATATGGCCGGCGACGTGCCGATCAACGAAGGCATTGATCTGGCGGGCCTGAGCCCGTCCTACGAGCTGTTCCGCAAAGTGTCGGACACATTCCGCCCGGTGCTGGCCGAACATTACGACAAGGAACTTGGCCTCAAGATGCTGGGCGTCTGGTCGTATCAGGCTCAGGTTCTGTTCTGCCGCGAGCCGATCAGCGGCCTGGCCGGCCTGAAGGGCCGCAAGGTCCGCACCTCAAGCGCGACGCAGGCTGATTTCGTCTCGTATTTCGGTGGCTCTGGCGTACCGATGCCGATCGGCGAAACGCAGCAGGCGTTGGTCACCGGGGTGATCGATTGCGGCATCGTCGGCACGCTCGGCGCCTATCAGCTGAAATGGGGCGAAGGCGCCAAGGCGGTGTATTCGCTGCCGATCACCTGGGGCAGCATCGCCTTCACCATGAACAAGAAGAAGTGGGATGGCCTCGACCCCAAGGTCCAGTCCTTCCTCACTACCAATATCAAGAAGCTTGAGGATGATATCTGGGCGCTGAACGACAAGGAGCATCAGCTCGGCATTGACTGCAACACCGGCAAAGAGTGCAGCGAAGGCAAGACGGGCAGCATGAAGCTGATCACGCCCACGGCAGAAGACGAGGCACTGCGGCGCGAAGCCATGGTGAAGGCGGTTCTGCCGGCCTGGGCGAAGCGGTGTGGCGCGCAGTGCGCCACGGCGTGGAACAACAGCGTGGGGAAGTTGGTCAACCTGACGGCTGCCGCAAACTAAGTCTGAGCTCCCTAAGCAAAGCCCCTGCAAGAGCGACAACGCTCTTGCAGGGGCTTTTTTATACGTCAGACGAGGATCTGTCCTCTTTTAGCCATTCGGTACAGTGAACCCATCTCGGCCAGAATGACCACGGCCCAAACGTCTCCTCACCAGTACCAAACTCGACAAATCGACTGAGTCTAAATTCTATTCATACTCAGAATTACGCATCATCTTTAGCGATAAGGAGCGTAGAGGCGATACTTAAAGACTGCAGCGCCGGTTCTCACAGCTTCTGGCTTCCCGTCGCCGCCATCATAGGTATCAAGCGCATGAAGCTTTGGATGACTTGCGCCTGAAGACTAGTCTACGCGAGGCCTGACGCCGCGGGCCTGGCAAACTCCCCTCGCTTAGTTGCCGAAACAACACCGTCAATCACAAAACGCACTTGTGTTTTTATTAGCGTCCGTTCACGATCAATCTGGAATTGCGATGCGAGGGGGGCGTCGTTGTGAGCGGGGGTATGTTATTGCGTTCCGGCTTCACCGTGAGGTGGCTGTGTGGCGCTAAGGCTTGGCTTGCAACCATCGTTGCAATTGCCTTCTTGATTTCATTTGGTTCAGCCCCAGCGACTGCGGCTGATACCACAGGCGCGTCTGCAGCCGGGCATCTGGGCGCGACAACCTGCGGCAGTTCGGTCTGCCATGGGGCGGCCCAGCCCTGGCGCAACTCGCCCATTCAGCAGAACGAGTTTCTGATCTGGATCAAGCAGGATCCACACGCTAATGCCTACAAGACCCTGCTTTCCGATCAGGCAAAGCAGATTGCCCGCAACCTCGGGCTGCCCAATGCCCACGAAGCGCCCGCCTGCCTGAACTGTCATGCAGACAATGTCCCGTTGGCTCAACGAGGACGCGCCTTCTCGATCGCCGACGGCGTCAGTTGCGAGACTTGCCACGGTGGAGCGCAGCAGTGGTTAGGCCTGCATGTTTCCGGTGCCAGCAGCCACGCTCAGAATGTCGCCAGCGGCATGTACCCGATGGACGATCCGGTTGCCCGTGGCGAACGCTGCCTAAGTTGCCATATGGGCAACTCGGAACGCTGGCTGGATCATCGCATCATGGGCGCCGGGCACCCGCGCCTTCGCTTCGAACTGGACACCTTCACCTCCGCGCAGCCAGCACACTTCCGCGTCGATGCCGACTACAGGAAGCGCAAGCAGGTCTCCAGTCCAGCCAAGACATGGATGATTGGCCAGGCCCTTGCCGCTGCGACCTTCCTGGATGGCCTGAGCGATTCGCGCCGCAATAAACCAGGACTGTTCCCGGAACTGGTATTCTACAATTGTCATTCCTGCCACCACTCGATGACAGAGCGGAAATTCGAACGGGCTGTGGACGGTAGCGTGCCGCCAGGTATGCCACGCCTGCAGGATATCAGCCTGGTGCTGCTGCAAATCGCCACCGAGGTCATGGATGCTGATCTGGCAAGCCAGCTCTCCCGGAATCTGGGGCGTCTCCATGAAGTGACCGCCAGCCAAACTTCAAACCAGGCCGGAGCAGCACGTGCTCTCCGGTCCGATGTGAACCGTGCTCTACCGCGTCTGCAACAGGAGCCCAGCAAGGCTCAGGTGCAGCAGTTGCTTGATCGCCTGTTCGCCTTGGCCAGCAAACCAGGGTACCGGAGTTTCGAGACCGCCGAACAGGTAACGATGGCGTTCGGCTCGATGCTGGCGCATCTGCGTCAGCAGAACCTGGTCACTGACGCGCAACATCAGAAGGCCGCAACGGCGCTCGAACGCGTCTACAAGTGCGTCGAGAACGATGCCCGATACAGCATTGCCGCTTTCGATTCGGCCATCCAGGAACTGAAAAAGTCGCTTCCCATTCTCTGAGAAGGCGCCGATGAGGTACGTCGATCTGGCCGTGATGGCAATGGTGGTTTCTGGTTGTCTGTCCGTCACCACGGCAGGCAAGGCAGCGGACGATCCTCATGCCGATCTGTTCGCTACGACGTCCTATCCCAGTGCCGTGCAATGCGGGGCCTGCCATCCGAAGGTGTTTTCGGAATGGTCTGCCTCAAATCATGCATATGCGTCGATCTCGCCGATGTTTCACAAGTTCGAGCAAGCCATCAATACCTTGGCTTCGGGTACTATCGGCTCGTTTTGCGTCCGCTGCCATCAGCAGGTCGGCACGCAACGCGGCGAGCCTCGCGAAACACCACTGTGGGAGCGCTCCGCCATCGCACGCGAAGGCGTGACCTGTATTACCTGCCATCGCGTGAAAGACCAATTCGGAAAAGTGAATGGTGAACGACAGATCGTTCCTGGCGATATAAACAAGCCAATCTACAATGCCGGAACCGGCAATGAGCTGGCGAATGTACTCGCTGATCCAGATGAATACGGCGTCTCAACCAAACCCGGGCAGCCGGGCCGTCCGATTCACGGTCCTGTGGTCAAATTCGAGCAGATCAGCAAGTCGGAGTTCTGCGTCTCCTGCCACCAGGTCGCCGTGCATCCTGGTATCAAGCTGGAAGTGGTCTGGGATCAGTATCGAGACTCTCCCGCAGCGCGCAGCGGCGTGACGTGCCAGGAATGCCACATGGGTAAGGTTCCGGGCGAAGCCAAGGGGTTCGACACCTGGCCGATTGCCATCGTCAACGGCAAGGTCGTGGGCAGCACCGATCAGAAACATTCGAACCATATGTTCCATGGCCCGGGCTACCCGATCGCGCATCCTGGGCTCTTTCCGTTCAATCCGAAATCCCTGCGCTGGGAAATCCGCGAATGGCTTGCCTTCGATTACCGGTCTGAATGGGGCAAGCCGGACTGGGAAAAGAAACTGGCCGGTCGCGAAATTGCATCACCAGCCTTTCCGGCCCCCTGGCAGACTCAGGAATCCCGCACTGCCGCGCGTGAAGTGCTCGATCAGAATGTCGCTATGTTGGAGGACAAACGACAGTCGCGCATCGCTGTGATGGAAAATGGATCGCGCATCGACGGTCCGTTCTTCGACTCGCCGCCAAAGCTCGGAGAAAGACTGAAGTTCCGGTACCGCGTGACAAATGTCGATACCGGTCACAATCTTCCATCCGGCTCCCTCGGGGCCCAGCCCGAAATCTGGCTCAACGTCGTCCTGCTTGATCCGGACGGCAAACGTGTCTTCGAGAGCGGCTATGTCGACGGAAATGGCGATATGGCAGACCTTCACTCGCTCGAGGTCGCGGCCGGGAAAATCAAACTGGACGACCAACTGTTCAATCTGCAGAGCAAGTTTCTCACCACCAATGTCAAGGGCACGGACAGGGAAATGTACCTTCCGGTGAACTTCGACATTGACCAAATTCCGCATATCCGCCCGTCCGGCGTACCAACGACCGTGCTCAATCATCCACCGTTCATTCGCATGGAATCCCGCTCCCTTCCGCCATTGGGTTGGCGCGATGCCCGCTACAAGGTCGACGCGAACAAGATCACTAAACCCGGTCGCTATACGCTCCAGGTGCGCATGCGCAGCCGCGCAGAGCCCATCTATTTCATGAAATTCGTCGGCGCCACGCGAGACATGGAGCAAAGTATCAACGAGTGGATGATCGATATTCATCCCTATGCGGTGACATTCGAGATCAAATGAGAATGCGGCACAGCACCAGACGTGTGATGCGGCGCACGGTCATCGCCGTTGGCCTGCTTCTGGCACCGACATGCTTTGCGGCTGGCACTGCATTTGCGGCCGATTCCCTGGACGGGCATCGCGCCTCGACGCTGAGACGCACACCCCTGCCGCAGGAAAAGCCGGTGGAACACGACACTCCTCCGCTTATCGCTCAGACCGGAGGCTCGCCAACACTGCGTCGTGTCGACCCAGCCACGACGGAGCCCACCAGGGCACCTGCCTATCATCCTGAAAAGCAGGCACCGCCAAGCATGTCACCCGGAGCCACGGCGACAACTTACGAGCGTGACAAGTTCAGCGGTGACCCCGTCTATCCTGCCGGCCCCTACGATACCAAAAGCCAGATTGATATCTACGGCGGCAAAAGCCGGGTCAACGGTCCGCGCCCCCCGTTGGAACTCGGCCATCCAATGTATCAGGAGGGGCCTCTCCCGGATTCCATTAACCTCTTCGGCGAAAAGAACCTCGCCCGACCGCAACTGCTGGTCTACGGCGACTGGCGCACGGCTGTCGCGTGGAACGACAACGGCAATACGGAAACTGGCCTCGTCGCAACCCGACTTAATGTCGATGTTGACCTCAAGCTCACGTCGACCGAACGAATCCACATGTTCGTCCGTCCTTTCGACAAGGGCAACAAAGGACAGTTCACCCGCTACGAATTCTTCGGTGACGATCGCAAGCGGGGAGATCTTCAGGTTGATGGGAATATAGAAACGCTGTTCTTTGAGGGAGATCTGGGCGCTTTGGCTGCCGGCTTAACCGGGGAATACAATGCGTACGATATTCCCATCGCTTTCGGTCTGATGCCCCTGCTTTTCCAGAATGGTTTGTGGCTTGAAGACGCCTTCCTTGGCGGCGCCATGACGATTCCGGCACGGAACAGCCGGTTACTGGACATCAGCAATATAGACCTCACTTTCTTTGCTGGCAGCGATAAAGTCACCACTCAGGCTATTCGCGAGACCGCGAGAAACATCCAGGACGACAACAGCGCCAGCATCTTCGGCGTCGCTGCCTTCGCCGATCTGCAGGAAGGCTATCTGGAGGCCGGCTACGGCTACACCCATGACAGGCGCGGCAGCGCTTTCGATTTCGACTACCACAATGCCACGCTGGCATTCACACGACGCTATGGCGGTTGGTTGTCGAATTCCGTACGTGGCGTCTGGAATTTCGGCCAAAAGCCTGCACTGGGCCACCGGCAAACTGCCGATGGCTATCTGCTGGTGATGGAGAACTCGCTCATCACCAGCAAACCGCTGACTCTTGTGCCCTATGCCAACTTCTTCGTCGGTCGCGACCGGCCACAATCGCTGGCACGCGATTTTGGCGCCGGCGGTATCCTCAAGACGGTCGGCATCAACTTCGAAACCGACGGCCTGACTGGTTTCCCGAAGCTCGACGATACCGCCAACGACACCTATGGCGGCGCTGTGGGGATTCAGTATCTGTTCAATCTCGACCAGCAGGTCGTTGTCGAAGTGGCCTCGGCGCAGGTCATTGGCGGCAACAACAAACCCGGCCGCACAGCTAAAGGCGATCAGTACGCCATAGGCGCGCGGTACCAGATTCCGCTGTCGATGGCCACGATCTTCAGGGCCGATGTCATTCAGGCCTGGCGCAGTGAAGATGCCGACACGGCGGGCATCCGGTTTGAAATCCGCGTCAAATTCTAACCCATCGGCCCATCATCAGGGCCGTTGAGCCGCCAACGGTGCCGACTGGTGGTGGAAGCTATGACAGCTCAAGCATGTTGAAGGCACCTTCTGCGATGACGACTCGCCGCCATGGCAGGTTCGACAGGTGCCTACATCCGGCAGCAATACGTCACGTGCCGTGAATGACTGCGTGGCGGCGTGGCAGCTTTCGCAAGCAACGCCGCGGTGACGGCCATGGTCGAAGCGCGCCGCCGGGAAGAACCGGTCCATCATCTGCACAGGGGCAACCGAGAAGGCGCCAGCCGGAGCGTCAGTTACGGTATGACATTCGCCGCACTGGCCTCGCACCAGCCGGCTATTGAGGGTCTCCCTGGCACGAGCGACGGCCCAGTCCCGCAACATTAGTCTTTCAGGCACTTCCATAGCAGATGGGCCGCCGGGAATCCGCCGGACGTCCCGCGCCGGCAGGTCGGCCCCGGCATATTCGCCACTTACGACGGTAGCCACATAGGTGTCTTCGAGGAACCTGCGAAGGGCATCCGGCTCGGCGTGCGGTAGTTTGCGCCGTGGCAGAGCGGCATCAAAGGAAAGCTGGTGGCATCCCTGGCAATCCGAGGAAAACCGTATCGGTGCAAAACCTGCGTCGCCGACGCCGCGACGATGGCACGACCCGCATTCCAGGTTCACCATCTCTCCTGCAGGGGTCCGAAGGTTCGGCTTCAGATGCCGATCATGCGGAAAGTTCAAACCTGAATGTTCGAGGGCAGGACCCGCGCCATGCAACGCCACGCGCGTGGTGCCCATATTACCCTTCCCGTCAGGAACAGTGGCCCGGAATGACGGATGGGCCGACGTGAAGTCGGTGACGGCAGTCTTTCCGCTGCCATGACAGGCTACACAGGTGCCGCTGCCGGCAGCCATGAGCCCGGCATTGTCCTTGTGCTCGAAATGGCAACTGGTGCAGGACTGCTGGGCCAGATCGGCCGCCGGATGAATTGCCGGATCGGCATGCTGATGCACTTCACCATGGCACTGCTGACACGACGCATTGGCTACCGGCGAAAACGGCGAGGCATGGCACGCCGTACAATTGCCGATAAAGCGACTGTGGGCAGACGAGGTTGGACCGGTCAGCCACAGCCTGTCGAAGCCAGGCGTGACGCCGTGGCGCAGGGCCAGTTCGCGCCCGGTTGGCGGCGTCTTGGATGAGACAAGGTAGTATTGCGCCAGCGGCGCAAGCAGTCCGAGCAGCAGAACACAGCACGTCGCCACCCATGCCCATTGCCTGCGGCTTAGCAGCAGCTTTGGCAAACTGGCGCTGGCACTGCCGCGCAGGCGTTCAAGACCATCTCCGAGCCGGTCGACCAGTTCGACGGTCAGGCTGATATTCCCGCCATCAACCGCCTCCACCGATACGGAATACGGCCCCACCCTGATTTTAGTCCCCGGCTGCAATGCCGCCGTTTGCAGCTGGGCATCGCCGATTCCGATCAGTGCCTCTCCAGCTGCTTCGATCCAAAAACCGGTGGGGCGCCGATGAACCGTGGCGTGCAGCAGCAGAAGCCGGGGGTCTGGCAGATACAACTCGCAATCCGCACCACGACCGATCCGCAGAATTTCCGTTTTGACCACTTTCTCGCGGCGCAGCACTGCATGGTCGCCACGACGGGTTTGAAATATCAGAGTCGCGCGCATCAGCGCACCTCAGAGAAAGAACATAACCGCCGTCACATGGGCGGTTATCGCCGCGAGCAACGCGCAGCTTAGTGGGATATGGAAGAACAGCCACACCTGCAGCCAGGCAAGGAGCTGCAGTTCTCGCCGCACCCTGGCCAACAATGCTTCCTTCCGGATCACCTGCGCCAGCAACTGACGCAGTGCCGGCACTTCGTCGACACTTGGCGACCGCAACATGGTTTCTACTGTCTGTCGCATCTTTGCGGTCGGACAGGCCGCAAAGCGGCCGCTCAGTCTCTGCCAGGCCGTCCCGGATAGTGTCGTTCCGGTGATGGCCGCATGGACGGATCGACTGAGATCATCTCCCATCGGCATGGCCGTTGCCTGCATCTCACGATCGGCGTCGGCAATTTGTCCCAGCAACGCATCGAATGCGATGCCGCCCCTGTTCGCAACCATGAGCCGTGGGTAGCGGATGTAGGCCTGCAGGCCGAATACTCCACTGATACATGTCAGCACCAGAAGCAGCCATGCGAGCCCATGCAGATTGAGGCCCAGCCTGAAGCCGCTATGCAGCGTGGCTACGATGATTACCAGGACGCCAAGATATATATGCGCGGCCAGCCAAGTGCGCAAATCGACACTGCCGGCGGCATAGCGTCGCTTCCGGATGCCGAAATATGCCAGCCAGCAAACCACAAGCGCGGAGCCGATGCCGAGCGTGTATCCCAGCCAGGTGTCGCCTTTTGGTCCGCCAGCCGGGTTATGCCAGGCGTAGACCCCCAAAACCAGGATCGTGACAGCGCAGCTGATTTTCAGAAACAGGAAGTCGTGCGCTGCCATCACTGCGCCGCGACTGAGTCCCACCCCTACTTTTTGCCCGGGTTGTTTCATATGACTTACCGGAACTGCGTTAGTGCCGCGAGTGACATGAACTGCTCGGGGCTTGCGCGCAACGCGGCACCCGTCGGGCAGGCCCGCACGCAGGCCGGGCCAGCGGTCAGGTCTTTGCACATGTCACATTTCACGGCAGTTTTGCGNNATATAGACCTCACCATTCGGGCTGCGGCGGATCGCATCTGGCGGACATTCGGTCATGCAATGCGGATGTTCGCAATGGCGGCAGGACGTAGGAATGTGCAGTGATGCCATTCTTGGGCCCGCCTCACGATCAAGCCGCGAAACGCCGCCATGCGTTTCGGCACAGGCCTTCTCGCAGTTGTCGCACCGGACACAAAGTGCCTCGTCAATCAGCAGCACATCGGTGGCTTCGCCCAGCCCCTGCGCGACCAGGAATTCTATGACGCTGCCGGCCTGTGGCGAATTGGCCATCCGCTCGTTGTGGGCGATCCGCTCGCTGAATCTCTGCTCCATCTCAGCACGCAGAGCCGGCTCATCGGCAATCATCGTCTTGAAAGCCGCACCGTCTATGCAGATCGTCTCTGTCTTCACCGCCGCACGCACCGTAGCCGTGCGCCGGGTATTCGCCAGAAGAGCCATTTCGCCAACGTAGTTGCCGGCGGGAAGATAAGTCATGACGACTTCACGGCCGCCGATCGCTGCCGAAACCGTGACGGATCCAGAGCGGATAATGTGAAGGCTGTCGCCTTCCTCTCCCTGTCGGAACAGGGTTTCTCCCGCGCCGAAATGGCGGATGACCGCCGTGGCAGCGAGGTGCTGCAGCTTGTCGGGGCGCAATCCGGGAGCAAGATAGCTGCTGATCTGTCGCATCACCGCAATGCGATCCATGGCGTCACGGACTTCGTCCACCGACGCCCTGAGCTTCAGCATCGTGCGCCGTTGCGTCTCTATGAGCAGGCACCTGTCTCGTACGACTACGGTCGCCGTGCGGCGGCGTCCCGATATCAACCCCATCTCGCCGAAATACTCACCGCTTCCAAGCGTAACGGCGCGCGCCGGGTCAACCTGAATGTCCACGGTACCGTCGACGATGGTGTAGAAGCTGTTCGAGTAATCATTGCTGCGAAAGACGACGCTGCCAGGATCGAGGACATGAACCGTGGAATCGAGCAACAATTCACGCAGCAGCAAGCTATTCAGCCCCGAGAAGATCGGCACCCGGGCGCGAATGCGGTCGATCATTGCACCGACATCGATGCTGCCTAGAACCGCGAATTTCTCGCGCAGAACCTGTTCGTCGGCCGGCTCGACCGGATGGCCGAGGATATGCTCCACGACTTCATAACCCTGGTTCAGCGCCTGTTTTATCAACGGATAGCCACCGAGCGCGCCAACAATATACAGGCCAGGTACGTTGGATTCGTAGGTGCTGCTGACTTCCGGCAGAGCAGAAGCACTATCTGACGGAAAGACTACGCCGCAGGATTGCAGGAAGCGGCGGGGCGGACTGGCACCAAGCCGCGCGATGATGCGGTCGCAACGGATTTCTGCATCGCCGCGCGCCGTCTGCAGCGTGATCGAGTCCGGGCCGACAGAAACGGGCGCAGCGTTGAAATAGCACTCGACCTGCCCCTTCGTGATCGCGGCAGTGATCAGATCGAGATTACCTGGCTTTGCGCGGGCGAATTCGCCGCTGCGGTTCACAATGATGACGGTATTCTGCTGCGCCAGCGCAACTGCATTCTCGATGGCGGCATCTCCGGCGCCGATGACGACAATCGTCTCGCCGAAGTATTCGCTCGGGTCGTCGAGCTGATACTGGATAATTGCCGAATCTGCACCCGGCACCGACAAACGGTTGATATTGCCCTGCAGGCCTGTGGCCAAAATAACCGTTTCGGCTTCGACGACCTCGCCCCCCGATGTGGTCAGCCGGAAGGCGCCCTGCTGACCGTTTACACTGGCAATATCGGTTCCGAGTCGGAGGTTGATGCCATCGGAAAGATGCTCGTTCCACTTGCCGAGAACTTCCTCGCGCCGGCCCATACCAAAGGCGATATCCGAACGCAGCGGCAGGATGTCAGGCATTGCCATGACAGTCTTGCCTTTCTGAAACCGGAATAGCGTGTCTGCAATATGGTCCGCGCGTTCCAACAGCACATGAGCGACGCCCCTTCGGGCCGCCCGCGCGGCAGCAGCCAGCCCCGCCGGACCGGAGCCAATAACGGCTATTTTATAATGGTTCCCCATGCCCCCACTTCGCGCACAACGCGCTGATTCATACTAGTTTTACGTTAGTGCACTGTCAATTTGCCGGCCGACCTGTCCAAGCGCAAGGCCTGAAGATCAAGCAGGCTATGACGCTTTGAGGAGGTGGTTGGGAAAATTCAGGTCGGACTGTGCGACAGGTTGCTGAAGCTGCAGGTCGCCCGCAGGGCTCAGCCTCATACAATAAGACATGCTGTTGAGGGGAAAGGGCATGGAATGCGAGGATTCTCGCCGCGGCAAAGCGAGTTCGATAATCCGGACGCTAAACGGAAAGGGCCTTCGGAACAGGACTGGCGAGTCAAAGGCTTTGAGGATTGCCGCGCAGGAAGCGAGCGCAATTACTGACCCTGCCCCTCACCCGAAGCTCGAAACACCTGCTATCAGATCAATTCCTGTGAAGGAATTGAGTGGAATTTTCAAAAAGTCCCAGACAAAGGCTATGGCACTGTAAAATGAAAAGGCCGGCTGTCACTAAGTGACTGACCGGCCTTTTAAAAACTGGTGCGCTCGAAGAGATTCGAACTCCTGACCCCCAGATTCGTAGTCTGGTGCTCTATCCAGCTGAGCTACGAGCGCGCAAGCCGCGGTACCGCGACGGGGGCGGAACCTACTCAATTCACCGGGGCCGCGCAAGTACCAAGCCCGGAATACCGCCCTGCCGTGCAAGCCTCGGATTCTACTGGCAGATGACGCTTGCGGGCAGGTATGCCGACCCCTAGAATGCCACAGTCTGCAGAAGGTCCGCGGCGGCAGTTCCCGTCAGGCTGATCGATGCAGCGGGGGGGGCCTTCCAGGCCAGCAGACGTCAGAACAATTAACACGAGACCGCGCGGCATGGCACATCCAGTTCGTAATCCGGCGCAAAGGCGCCGAATTCTGGCTTCGGCGAGCACACTTACGCTCGCCCTGATGCTGTCAGGCTGCTCATACGTCAACGACGAACTGTGGCCTTCGCTGACTGCCGCCGATCCAGCCGGAACCGAGCCCGTCGCCCGCCAGCAGATCCCGGCTTCGGCCGCCGAGGCCAATCCGAATCCGACTCTCAGCCCGGGCCCGCAGGCCCAGCCGGCCATGGGCAACACCAATTTCGTCGTCCCGGGCGTAACCCAGGCGACTTCCACCGGCACTCTCGTCGGCCAGAAGGTGCAGCAGATGCGCGGTGAGCTGTCGCAGCTCCAGCAGCAGGTCACCCAGCGGAACCAGCAGCTGCAGGCCGTACGCACCAACGCGACCCAGAATTCGCAGCGCTATCACGGCACCGTCGCGGCGGTCTCGACCCGCCTGCAGATGGGTACCACGCCGGGCAACCCGATTCTGGTCAGCCAGTGGACCCAGGCGCAGACCGATCTCGACCGCATGGCGGCCGATGCCGGCAACCTGAGCAACCTGGCCAACCAGGTCGCCGCCGATTCCGCCATGTCGACCTACCTGCTGCAGTCGATCAAGTCGACCTACAGCCTGCAGGGCGCCATCGACGAAGACCATCGCCAGCTTTCGGTGCTGGAAGACGAAACCTCGAAGACCGTCGTGCTGATTGATCGCCTGCTGGGCGAGCTGAGCACCGACGTCGCGCGCCAGACCAACTATATCGGCGCCGAGCGCGCCAACCTGACCACGCTGTCGGCCGCCATCAAGCAGGGCGAGCTGCTCGGTCCGGGTCTCGGCAACCGCGCCAACTTCTATGCCGGTGCGCAGCAGTTTGCCGCCGCCGATGCCGCTTCTGCTCCGTTCACTGCAGGTGGCCGTACGCCGCTGGTGGTGATCCGCTTCGACCGCGCCGACGTGCCCTATCAGCAGGCACTGTACAATGCCGTGTCGCAGGCGCTGGCCCGCAAGCCGAATGCCGTGTTCGACGTGGTGGCTGTCGCTGCCGGCGGCACGCAGGCACAGACGGCCAGCAACCAGAACCAGGCTCGCCGCAACGCCGACCGCGTGGTGCGCTCGCTGGCCGATATGGGCCTGCCGACCAGCCGCGTCAATGTCTCGGCCGGCAGCAGCGGCCAGGCTGCCGCCAACGAGGTTCAGGTCTTCGTCCGTTAAGCCGCTCTTCCAGAGCACAATAAAAAAGCCCGGCTTTCCAGCCGGGCTTTTTCTTTGAGGCGGATGCCTCCTGGCTTTACTGCCAGGAGACTGCCGTCAGGTCGTTGACGAAGATCGGCGCATTCACCCAGAAGCCCGTCAGGCCCGGCTTGTACACGCCCAGGCGCGGCAGGTTGTAGAGATAGACATTCACCGCATCGTCAGCCAGCAGGTGCTGCAGATCCTGCAGAGCCTTGGTCCGCTCGGCCTTGTCCAGCGTCGAGTTGATCTTGGCGATCAGTTCCTGCGCTTTCTTGCTGTCATACTGGAAGTAATAGTCCGGATCCGCGTATTTCACGAAATCGTTCGGCTCGACATGGCTGATCACCGTCAGGTCGAAATTCTTGTTCTTGAAGGTGCCGTCCAGCCACTGTGCCCACTCGACATTCTCGATCTTGGCGTTGATGCCAACCTGACTCAGCATGGCCTGGATGACTTCGCCTGCCTGACGCGCATAGGCCGGCGGCGGCAGGCGCAGCGTGACTTCCAGGTTGTTGACGCCGGCTTCCTTCAGCAGTGCCTTGGCCTTGGCTGGGTCATACGGATACTGCTTGGTCAGGTCGACATAAGCAGGATCGTGCGGCGGGAAATGGCTGCCGATCAGCTTGCCGTAGCCCGCAGATGCCGCTTCCAGCACGCCCGCACGATCGATCGCCATGGTCAAAGCCCGGCGCACGCGCACGTCGTCGAAGGGTTTGCGCTTGTTGTTGATGATCAGCATGGTCTCGCCTTCGGTCGAGCCAACCGTCGTCTTGTAGCGCTTGTCCTTCTCGAAGCCACGGAAGTTCTCGCCGGTGATGCCGACCGGGATCGCATCGATATCGCCCGCGCGCATCGCGGCCACCATGGCGCCCTGATCGGCGATGAAACGGATCTTCACCGTCTTCATCTTTACAGCAGATGCATTGCGATAGGTGTCAGTGGCGGTCAGGGTGACGGAATCGCCCTTCACCCAGTTTTCCAGCTTGTAAGGGCCAGTGCCGACCGGCTTGGTGGCATTGCCGTCGCTCGATTCCGGCGCAGTGATCACTGCGGTGTTCTCGCCCAGGCTGAACAGGAAGGTCGGATCGGTCTTCTTCAGCGTGATCGTTACGGTCTGCGCATCGGGGGTCGCAATCGAAGCAATATTGGTGAATACCGCCTTGCGCTTGTTGGTGCTCTTTTCACCGGCATACTTCTCGAATGAGAACTTCACGTCGGCAGAATCGAACGCCGTGCCGTCGTTGAACTTCACGCCCGACTTCAGCTTGAAGATGAAGACCTTCATATCCGGCGACACCGTCCAGCTGTCGGCCAGCAGCGGCTGCACCTCGGCATTCTCGGCAATCTTGGTCAGGCCTTCGAAGATGTTGTAATGCACCACCTCGCCGATTGCGGCGGCCGGAGCAATCGTCGGATCAAGGCCGGGCGGTTCCAGCGTCATGGCTATGACCAGTGAATTCTTGCCCTGCGCGACGGCCTGGCCGCCGACAAGCGATGCTGCCGTCGCACCCAGTGCGACCGCAAATAGTTTCCAACCCTGCATGACTTCCCTCCTTCAGAATTTCGTTGCCGCCGCCAATACTGTGCGGGCGGATTGAAGCTGCCCCAACGGTTCGGCGGCCCAGACGCCCCGCGCCACCGCACGGGCAACGCAGTCGGCGGCTATGCTGCCTACCCTGGCAACCAGCCAGGACCGGTCAGCGCCCGATGTATCCTGCCACGTCGCCGTAGCGAGGGCAAAGAGCGTATCGCCATCGAACGGCGTATGGACCGGTCGAACGGCGCGTGCCAGGCCGTCATGCGCCATGGCTAAAACGTGACGCAAACTGGTTTTGTCGAGCACCGCATTGGTGGCAATCACACCGATGCAGGTATGACTGCCTTCGGCAGGCCTGGCGACCCGGGACTCGGCGGCGAGGCCGAGATCGATACCTCCATGCGCAGTATTGGCGGCAGCAAATGGTACGCCGCCGAATTCGCCGTCCTGTTCCCAGGGTGCGGCCCAGAAGCTGCGATTTCCCGGCGTTAGCACGCTGCCGACCGCGTTGACAGCCACCATCGCGGCAACCACCAGCCCATCTTGCTCTACCCAGGATGCACTGCCCAGCCCGCCTTTGATCAGGCCGGCCGTGGCACCATAACCGGCACCGACATTGCCGAGCGGAAATGTGCCGGTTGCAGCGGCATCGCAGGCCTGCAGGCCAAGGCCACGATACGGCGGCTCGGCCCCCCAGGCCTTGTCGCCGCCGTTATGGAGATCGAACAGGATGGCGGCCGGCACGATCGGCACGATATGGCCGCGCACATTCACGCCGCGCCCGCGCTCGGCCAGCCAGTGCATCACGCCCGAGGCGGCATCGAGGCCGAAGGCCGAACCGCCGGAGAGGCAGACTGCATCCACCGCCTGCACGGTGGCTTCCGGACGCAGCAGGTCGGTTTCCCGCGTGCCCGAGCCGCCACCCCGCACATCGACCGAACAGGCCGCGCGCTGCTCCGGCAGCACGACCGTGACACCGGAGCGCCGGCTGTCGTCGGCAACATGGCCGACCAGCAGGCCGGGCACATCAGTCAGAAGATTGAGCGGCCCGGCTTTTCCCATGGATTACAGATTCTCCGCTTTTGGCCCCATGTTGAGCGGGTAGCCATAGACCTTGTCGAGCGGCATCGCGGCCGGGTCGACCGCATGCACCGCAAGCTTGCCACCCATGCAGGCGCCCTCGAAGCTGCCGACATTCAGGCCAGTGTAAATCCAGTCGCCGGCGATCACCAGATTGGCGAAGCCTGAATCCCAGGCCTTGAGGCGATACTTGGTGCTGCCCGGCGGTGAGGTGACGTAGCGTTCGGTCGGATCGATATTCGGCTTCCAGAACTGCTGGCCCAGCCGGGCAACGCCGAGTGTCTTGGCATCGTCATAGGGGCAGACCAACTGGCCGAAATCGAAGCCGATCATATCGCCCGGCGGATTCACGGCGTTGGTGGTCGACTTCGGCAACAGTGCGCCCATGCAGGCCTGCAGGTACTGCTGCGCCTGAGCCTTCACGCGAGCCTTCTCGCGCACGGGGTAATCGTGATCGCTGAATGGCGGCTGCGCGTCGTATTGCGGTGCCGCACCCGAGAAATACAGCAGCGACTTCGGCATATGGTCTTCCGGCCAGTCCTCGACCGGGATCAGGTCGGTGAAATCGGCCACGCCGTCAATGGGATTGACAAAGGTGGCGCCGATCAACCGGTCATAGTTCTGGTACTCGAAGGGCAGGCCCATATCCTTGAGCGTGCGGTTCATCCAGATCTGCAGCGTCTGGGTCTGCACCGTCTTGATCTTATCGACCATCGGCGGCCAGTTCGGATTGGCCTGCATCAGCTGTGGCGCCAGGATCGGCAGCGCGCCGATGGAAATGGCGCAGATTACCGTATCAGTATCCTTGCCAACTTTGAGGCGCTTCTCGGCAACCGGCTGCCACGGCGTCCAGTAGCTTTCGATATCCACCTTGGCGGCCTTCATCGCCTCGCCCTGGACCAGCTGATCATAGAGCGGGCGGTCCGGCCAGACCGGCAGCGTCTTGCCGCCGTAGGCCTTGAGCGGCAGATCGATCAGCGGCTCGTAGCCTGCGGCCGGATCCTTCAGCGTGGCCTGAATATCGAACACCACTTCATCCACACTCCTGCCGTCCGGCGTGGCGGTGATTTCGCGCACCTTGTGAAACAGCTCGAATTTCACGCCGAGCCGCTTCAGCACCTGGTACAGCGGCGCCACCACGGTGTCGCCTGTGCCGGCGGCGAACAGCCAGCCAAAGGAACCGAGATAGGCGAATTCGCGCAGGGTCCAGTGCAGATAGGCGCCCGCCGCCATCCGGGGCGGCCGTGTCGTGTCGCCATCGGGATACTGATAAGACAGGTTCGGCGTGTTGAGGCTGAGCGGCGACGAGATCATCAGCATCGAGCCGCCATGGCGGGCAAACCAGTCCGAGAAATTCTCGTCGTCCAGGAAGTCGAATCCCTTGTTGAGCACATCGTCGGCCAGGACGCCGCGCAGCATGGTGAGAAAATAGTCGATCGTGATGTAGAGATGACGCAGCGGATCGTTGTTGACGATCAGATTCTCTACAGATTTCTTGAAGACATCGAGGAACTGCTCGATGGCCTTCTGCAATGGGCCAGCGTCGCCGCGCGTCATCGCCTCCATATGAGCGCTGAGGCCTTTCAGCATGGCGCCAGCGGCTTTCAGCTGGGTATTTTCCATCAACGTCGTACCGGCCGGATGACGGTCGGCGAAATGATTGAGGAAATTGACGATCGCGGTAATCCAGTGTTCCAGCGTCGGCATCGACGTCGGATCCCACGGCTCCAGCGAATTGCGCGGCAGGTGGAGCGGCCAGTTCACCCAGCCATAGTTGCGGAACTCCCAGCACAGGATGCTGTCGACCGGATAGAATGCCTCCTGGAAGGTGGCCAGCGGCTGGCCCGGCGGACGACCGAGCATGTCGTAACACTCAGTCATCATCGCCAGGGTGTTGTAGTACGAGCCGAGGAAACCGTGGATACCGTGCTCCTCGATGCGCTGCCCGAAATCCGGGTTGCGGCCGGTGGCACATTTGCCGCCGAGACGCCAGCCGATTGAATAGACGGTGATGTCGTAGGTATCGGCGGCGCCGGGCCGCGAGGCGAGATAAAAGGCACTGGTCAGCGCAGCAACGCCACCGCCCAGAATGGCAATCTTCTTTTTCCTGGCGTCCGACATCGGTCGGCAATCCCCCTGTTATCGCTGCCGCCATGCCCCGGCAGTCATACGCCTATTGACGCGTAGTCAGGGAGTTTGCTCAAGCCTTCAGGTAAACAAAATAACGCTCCGGGGGAATCGCGACGGGCACCGGCTGCAGCAGCAGGTCGGGATGCGTCAGTTTCTGGTCGCTGAGCAGCAGCGCACCCTTCGCCAGCAGCGGCGGCACCCAATTACTCATCTGCACGACCTGACGCGCATTGGCCTCCGGATCGCCCAGGCCGACATCGCTATGTACCATGGCAGCACCACCTGGATGACGCACAGCGAAAGCCGGCAGACTGTCGCCGAATTCACCCAGCATGAGCCGGTCGGCCGGCGGAATCGACAGCGGATTGGCATTCACCGCGCGGTCGAAAGCATAGACACGGTCTGCGCCCAGCCCGGTGCGAAGATGATCGTAGGTGCGGCCGTTGCCCAGGCCGATCTCCAGCACCGGTCCCTCCCGATGCTTCACCCAGTCGATCGCCCAGTTCAGCAATTCGCGCTGCGCGGACAGGCGCGCGATGAAACTATCCAGTCGGCTCATCAGGTCTTCAGCTTGGCAGAAAGCTCGCGCAGATCGGCTGTGGTGCGGTCCAGACGCTGGGCGAGGACACGCATGATCTCAATGGCGATCTGCGGGAAATCGGCGATCAGGCGGAAAAACAGATCCTTCTCGATCCGCAGCACCGTGGTTTCCTGCGTTGCCGTCACTGTCGCGGTGCGCGGTACATCGCAAAGGATAGCAATTTCGCCGACGAAATCGTTCTGGCGCAGATGCGCCACCTTCAGCGG
>NZ_PEKV01000004.1:395302-477446 GCF_002796975.1 Ferrovibrio sp.
GCCAGCAGTTTCAGCTTCGACGGTTCGATCTTGGCGAATAGCGGAATCCGCCGCAGCAGTTCGACTTCTTCAATCAGGCTCATGATCCGCTCTCCATCACCCGCATGATCAGGACGGGGCCAGCATTTGTTTGAAGCGATCGCTGCGTTCGCACAGTTCGGCATAGGAGCCGGTATGCGTGACACGCCCGTTCTCGACCACCACCACGATATCGAAATTCTCGCAGTCCGTTGCGCGCTGCAGCGACCAGATCAGGCCGGCATCCTTGCGCAATTCGGTCACCGACTTGACCACCGCAGCATGGCTGCGCGGGTCGAGCGCCGCGGTTGCCTCCGACAGCATGATCCAGTCGGGCCGTTTTACCAGTGCGCGTGCAATGGCGAGTTTCTGACGCTGCGCCGCATTCAGCCGCGCACCGGCGATGCCGACCTCGAACAGCAGGCCGACGGCGATGATCGGTTCGCGCAGCTTGAGCTGCTCAACGACATCGGCGATTACGCGGCCGATCTTCTCCTGTGCCTGCGCCTGACCATAGGCGACGCGGCCGAACAGGATATTGTCGACGACACTGGACGACACCGTGAACTGCTCAGGATCGAAGAAGGCGATCGCGCCCCTGCGATCTTCCGGCAGGGTATCGGCAAAGATCTTGCGCGCCTTCAGTACTGCATCGCGTTCAGCATCGGTGAAATGGCCAAGGCGATGCCGTGCCAGCACCAGCTTGAATGGCAGCGACATCAGACGAACCCGATCGGCCTCGGGAAGCTGCTCCAGCGTTTCGGGCTTAGCGCGCTGCAGCAGGTCTTTATAGTCCGGCAGGTCTTCCGACGAGATGAAGCTGAACTGCTGGAAGAATTCGTGCTCTGGCGGCAGATCGGCGAACAGTTCAACCATCGTGCCGGCAACGTCGTAGCCGATCTCAAGAAAGCGCCGACGGAGGCCAGCTTCTTCGAGTACTCGCAGTACATGCGGGTCGCGCGCCAGATTGTCTTCTTCATAGACGCCGTTGCGAGCGGTCCCGAACATCAGGTTTTCGGCAACCGTGGCGTTATTGTTGTAACGGGCCGGGTCCCAGCTCTCAACAAGATCTGCCAGATCGCCATTCGTCAGCTTCTCGCGGAAAGCCCGACGAGCAGCCAGCACGCGCTCGGCCACGTCCGGCTTCTGTTTCGGGTCGACCGTGCCACGCATGCCAAGCTGGTAAACGTCGTCATCGAAGCTGGCCGCTTTGAGCACCGGCATGGCAACGGCAATGAGGCCGTCCGGCCCGGTGGCGCCGGCGGCTTCATAATCGGTCCAGTCAGCGTCGATGTCGTAGGGGGAATTGCCCGAGGTATGCGCCTCTGCGAGTTCCCTTTCATACCGCGCCAGCAGTTCGGCCTGTCGCTCACGTTCGATCAGCGGCCGATGCCGCAGGCCCATGAACAGGTTGTCGCCCAGTGAGGTATTGAAGATATAGCTGGAGGCGCTGACATAGGCGAGCCGGCGACCGGTGACGGTTTCGGGCAGCTCCGCCAAATTCTTCTCGTTGATTGCGATGCGACCGCGCGTCGGGTCGTGCAGCCGCGCCAACAGCTGGAGCAGTTCGTCGCGGCCATTGTCGCCGACGATGGCGACGCGGGACGGCCATGGCAATGTAAGGTTGAGATTCTCCAGGATCGGCTGCCCCTGGTCGTCATTCATCACCAGACTGGTAATGGAAACCGGCCCGGCCAGCGACACCGGCTGCTCCGGCTCAACCAGCTGATCCGCCGGATCGCGCATGTCATCCAGCGCAAACTGCGTGATCACCTGCTCGTATTTCAGCTTCACGTCCTCGCGCTGCTGGTAGTGATTCAACAGTTCTTTCCACGGCGAGGCCATTTCCTTATGCGCATTCACCGCCGCCACCACCGTACCGACATCCATCTGCCCACGGATCGCGAGATAGCCGCCAATGGCATAGAAGAAGAACGGGCCAAGCTGCTGAATGAAGTTGTTCAGGAACTTGATCATGAACTTGCGCTGATAAATCTCGACGCGGATCCAGTAGCTGATGCTCAGACGGCCGGTGAATTCAGCCAGCATGCGGTTCGAGACGTCATGCGTATGCAATTCGGTAATGCCACTGATGCTTTCGCCGATGCGATCCGACAGCCGCCGCTGGTTCTTGACCCGGTCGCGGCCCAGCGCGCGTACCTTGGCCTGCATTTTCGGCACGAAATAGAACTGGATCGGATAGAGCGCGACGGCGGCCAGTGCCATCAGCGGATTCTGCAGCAGCAGAAAGCCGAAGATCACCAGCAGCATGCCGCCCTGGAAGACCGGGAGGGCAAAGCTTTCGCCGATAAAGCCACCCACCGGCTCGACTTCGGCGATCACCATCGGGATGATTTCGCCCTGGCTGGTCCGCCGGAAGGTGGGCAGCGGGAAGCGCAGGATATGGGCGTAAAGTTCGTAGCGCAGGCGGCGCAACATCCGCTCGCCGGCAACACCCTGGAAATAGTTGATGGCGTATTTGAAACCCTGCTGCACCAGGACGAGAAGCAGGAATACGCCGCAGAGCCAGAACAGATAGGTGGTGTGATCCATCTGCCACAGGCCGAGGCCGTAGAGATCCACCGGGAAGGAAATATCCTTGCCCTGGATACCCTCGTTGACAATCGCCTTCGGGATACTGAGATAATAATAGTATGGAACGAAGGACGCGATCGAAAGCAGGGTAATGATAACCTGCTGCTTCAGACTGTATTTTACGATGAAGCCGTAGAGATTTTTTTCCACGCCGCGCCCCTGGTCCCCGGTTCGACCTTAGCCGAAGGAAGCCGGCCAGCCAATCGCCAGCACGACCCGCCAATCTTTTGCTAGATCCGACTGTGCCCGGGATCACCATTTAAGTCAGGGGCTTGCTGGAACCAGGGCTTGGCCTGAGCGGGCCCCGTATGCCATAGTCCGCCCGAGTTTGAGTTCCAGTTTGCCCCGATGCTCCCGTCAGGGGGGAAGCCAGCATGGTATCGCGTAGCGACGGCACCCGTGTGCTGATCTACAGCCACGACACATTCGGACTCGGCCATTTGCGCCGGTGCCGCACCATTGCGCATGCCATGGTGGAACGCCACCCCGATATGTCGGTGCTGATCATGTCGGGTTCGCCGATCATCGGCAGCTTCGACTTCCGCAGCCGGGTCGACTTCGTGCGTGTGCCCGGCGTGATCAAGCTGCGCGACGGCCAATATACCTCGCTGAACCTGCCGATGGATATCGAGGAGACCCTGAAGATCAGGGCCGAGATCATCCAGCATACCGCCCGCGTCTTCGACCCGGACATCTTTATTGTCGACAAGGAACCGCTCGGCCTGCGCGGCGAAGTGCTGCCGACCATGAAGATGCTGAAGGAACGCGGTACCCGTATTGTCCTCGGCCTGCGCGACGTGATGGACGAACCCAGCGCGCTGAAGCCGGAATGGGAACGCAAGAACGTCATGCCGGCCCTGAAGCATCTGTTCGACCAGATCTGGGTCTACGGCCTGCCGCAATTCTGCGATCCGCTGGCCGGCATCGCCCTGCCGGAGAAGGTGCGCCGCAAGGTGGTCTATACCGGCTACCTGCCGCGCACATCCGGCGAAGCGCAGCCTGAGCATCAGCTTCCTGAGATCACCCAGCGGCCCTTCCTGCTGGTCACGCCCGGCGGCGGCGGCGACGGCGAAGGCCTGATCGACTGGGTGCTGCGTGCCTATGAGAGCAACGAAATCCTGCCCTACCCGGCACTGATCGTGCTTGGCCCCTTCATGCAGAAGGACCGCCGCGGCGAATTCCTGACCCGCGTCTCGCGCCTGTCGCGTGTCGAGGCCATCACCTTCGATGCCCATATGGAACATCTGGTGCAGAACGCCGTCGGCGTGCTGGCCATGGGCGGCTACAACACCTTCTGCGAAATCCTGTCGCTCGATAAGCGAGCCATTATCGTGCCGCGCAAACGCCCGCGCATGGAGCAGTTCATCCGCGCCAGCCGTGCACAGGAACTCGGCCTGATCCGCATGCTGGAAGATGATGGCCAGTATGACCCCGCAGTGATAGCGAATGCCCTGCGCAACCTGCCGCGTCAGGCGCTGCCGTCCCAGATCGTGATCCCCGGCCTGCTCGAAGGCCTCGACAACGTCGACCGCCTGGTTCAGCCCTGGCTTCGCCCGCTTGCCGAACGGCCGGGTAACGTGGTCGAATTGCGCGGCTGATTGGCCGCTCCCGCTTCCCGCGTATGTCAGAGTCCTCCCAGCCCTCCGTCCCGGCGCCTGTTGCGTTCGTTCTGAAAGGCTATCCACGCCTGTCGGAAACCTTCATCGCGCAGGAAATCGCCGCACTGGAAGCCCGCGGGCTGGACATCCTGATCGTGTCGCTGCGTCATCCCACCGACCGCAAGCGCCACAGCCTGCACGACCAGATTCGCGCACAGATTCTGTATCTGCCGGAATACCTGTATCAGGAACCGCTGCGTGTGCTGCGTGGCTGGTGGCGTGCGCGACGCCTGCCCGGTTACCGGCATGCCCTGCAGCTCTGGTGGAAAGATTTCAAACGCGATCGTACCAGCAACCGGATCCGCCGTTTCGGCCAGGCCATGGTGCTGGCCGCCGAACTGCCGGGGCGCTATCGCCACCTGCACGCCCATTTCATCCATACGCCGGGCTCTGTCGCGCGTTACGCCGCACAGATCCTGCAATGCCCATGGACGGCCTCGGCACATGCCCGCGACATCTGGATCACACCGGATTGGGAAAAGCGCGAAAAGCTCGCCGATTGCCAGTGGGCCATAACCTGCACGGCGCATAACTGCACGCATCTTTCCGCCCTGAGCGATTCCGAACGAGTGTCGCTGGTCTATCACGGCATCGATTTCTCGCGCTTCCCCGAGCCGCCGGTCTGGCGTCCGCGTCGTGACGGCCGCGACGCGCAGGATCCGGTGCGCCTGCTGTCGGTCGGCCGCGCCGTCGAAAAGAAGGGATACGACATCCTGCTGCAGGCGCTGGCGCGTTTGCCCACCGACCTGCACTGGCATTTCACGCATATCGGCGGCGGACCGCTGCTCGACAGGCTGAGGGCGCAGGCCATGACCCTCGGCATTGCCGACCACGTCGCCTGGCAGGGTTCGGCCACGCAGGAAACCGTGATTGAGGCCTATCGCACGGCAGATGTCTTTGCCTTGGCCAGCCGTCGCGATCAGGATGGCGACATGGACGGACTGCCGAATGTGCTGATGGAAGCGCAGAGCCAGGGCCTGCCCTGCGTCGCCACTACAATTTCCGCGATTCCCGAACTGATCGTGGATGGCGAAACCGGCCTGCTGGTGCCCAGCGAAGATGTCGGGGAACTGGCGGTGGCGCTCAACCACGTGATCGTCGATCCTGTTTTGCGCGAACGGCTGGGCAAGGCTGCGTCGGCCAGAGTGCGTCAAACATTCGGCATGACAGGCGGCATCGCGGAACTCGCGCGGCGCTTCGGCCTGGCGGCCTGAACGGAGACCGGGCATGCGGATCGGCTTCTATGCACCGCTCAAGCCGTCCGATCATCCGGCCCCGTCCGGCGACCGCCGTGTCGCCCGCCTGTTCATCGCCGCACTGCGCGGCCTCGGCCATGAGGTGGTCCTGCTGTCCGATCTGCGCAGCTACAATCGCGATGGCGATGCGGCGCGCGAAGCAGCCACGGCGGATGCGGCTGCTGCCGAGATCGAGATACTGGCGGCTGCCTGGCAGAAAAATCCGGCAGAGAAGCCCGACCTGCTGTTCACCTACCACGTCTATCACAAGGCCGTGGATTACATCGGCCCGGCGCTGAAACAGCGGTTCGGCCTGCCCTATGTGATTGCCGAGGCCTCGGACGCGCCGCGCCGGCGTGAAGGCACCTGGGCCACCGGCTATGCGCAGGCTGCACGGGCCATCACCGCGGCCGACCTGCTGCTGGCGGTCACGCGCCACGATATTCCGGGACTGGTCGGCCGCGCAGGCGAAGCACGCGTGCGGTATTTTGCACCTTTCATCGATCCCGATCCTTTTACCGCTGCCCTGGCGCTGCGTGAACAGCATCGGATTGCTCTGGCGGCACGGTTCGGGCTGCCGGCAGACAAGGCATGGCTGCTGGCTGTGGGCATGATGCGGGACGGCGACAAGCTGGCGTCTTTCCGCCGTCTGGCCGAGACCCTGCCCTTGCTGCACGGCACGAACTGGCACTGCATTGTCGTGGGCGACGGCCCGGCACGCGAAATGGTTGCCGCCGCCTTCAAACCGCAGCAAGGCCTGGTCACGCTTACCGGCCAGATGGAGCCTGATCAACTCGCTGCGCTGTATGCGGCCAGTGATCTCTATGTCTGGCCGGCGGTCAATGAAGCCTATGGCATGGCGCTGCTGGAAGCGCAGGCGGCCGGATTGCCGGTCCTGTCGGTTCGCACGCGCGGCGTGCCCGATATTGTCGAACATGGCATCACCGGCTGGCTGACGCCAGATGACGCGCCGGCCACGATGGCGAATGCCATCAGCGACCTGCTGGCCGAGCAAGATCAGAGACGGCGCATGGCGGCAGCAGCACCGGTGCGCGTGCGGCAGGAACTTTCGGTGGCTGCCGCGCAGGCGAGGCTGAAAGTCCTCTTCGCCGAACTGGAATTGCCGGCATGACCCGCCGCCTTGTCCTGCTGCGCCACGGCGCCACCGACTGGAATGCCGCTGGCCGCCTGCAAGGGCGTGCCGATATTGGGCTGTCGGAAACTGGCCGCGCCGCACTCACCGGCCGCACCGTGCCGGCGGCCTATCGTGGCAGGCAGTGGTATGCCAGTCCGCTGCGCCGGACACAGGAAACTGCCGCACTGCTGGGCCTGCAGCCCCAGATCGAGCCGGCACTGATCGAAATGGATTGGGGTCAGTACGAAGGCCGCACATTGCCCGAACTGCGCGAGGCGTATGGCCGTGCCTTCACGGCCAACGAAGACCGCGGCCTGGATCTGCAGCCGCCCGGTGGAGAAAGTCCGCGTCAGGTGCAGCAGCGGCTGTTGCCATGGTTGCGCGGCCTGCCGGCCGACGCCGGAGCGGTCACCCATAAAGGCGTTATCCGTGCCGTACTGGCACTGGCTTTCGACTGGCCGATGCTGGGCCGTGCCCCGGTCAAGCTCGACTGGCATTGCCTGCAGGAATTTAGCATAACAGAAGATGGTCGCCCCAGTCTGGTGGCGGCGAATATTCCACTGGAGCGATGATGGCCGGCCCGCGCGTCCTGATCTGGGTACAGCACCTGCTTGGCGTCGGCCATCTGCATCGCGCCGCGTCTATCTGCCGTGCGCTGTTGCGCCAGGGCGCCACGCCGCTGCTGGTCTCCGGTGGCCTGCCCGATCCTACATTGCATGGCATTGACGGTATCGGCTTTGTCCAGCTTGCGCCGGCACGGGCGCGCGACGCCACTTTCAAGATCCTGCTCGATATCAATGGCGAGGTCGTCACCGAAGAATGGAAATCGACCCGCAGCACCATGCTGCAGGATGTGGTGAATAACTTCGCACCCGACATGGTGATCACCGAACTGTTTCCTTTCGGGCGCCGGCAGATGCGGTTCGAGATGATGCCGCTGCTGCAGATGCTGCGCGGCATGCCGAACCGCCCGCTGATTTTCTGTTCGGTACGCGACATCCTCGTCGACCGCGGCAAGCCGCAGCATGACGTCGACTCGATCACCTGGCTGCAGGAATATTTCGATGCAGCCCTGGTGCATGGCGATCCTTCGGTGATTGCCTTCGAGAACACCTTCCCGATGGCGGAAAAAATCCGTCATATGCTGATCTACACCGGCTATATCGCCGAACAGCATGTCATTCCCTATACCGAAGCCGGCATCGACGAAGTACTGGTCTCGGCCGGCGGCGGCGCTGTCGGCATGGCGCTGTTTCAGGCCGCCATCGCAGCCCGGCCGCTGACGATGGCGCGCGATAAGACATGGCGCATTCTGGTCAGCCCGCTGGAGAATCCGCATAACATCACCACACTGCGCGAGAAGGCGCCGCGCGGCGTGATCATCGAGCCGGTGCGCCCCGACTTTCCCGGCATGCTGCACCATTGCCTGCTGTCGATCAGCAAGGCCGGCTACAACACCATGATGGAAACGCTGGGCGGCGGCACCCGCGCCGTCGTGGTGCCCTTTGTCGGCGGTAATGAAACCGAGCAGGCGTTGCGCGCCGCCCTGCTGGCCAAACGCGGCCTGATGCATATGCTGCCCGAGCCGGAAATGACGCCGCAGACGCTTGCCGCGATTGTCGACCATGCATTGGCCTCGCCGAAACCCGATCCCACTGCGATCCGGCTCGACGGTGCCGAAGAAACCGCCCGCTGCATCCGGGCCGAGATCGAAAAGCATCGGCGATGACGGCCGGCTGGCGGGCGCTGACCGACGAACTCGACCACTGGGCGTCAGACGGACGGACTGCCTTTTTCTGGTGGCGCGATGATGATGCCGTGACCGTGACCCCGGCGCTGGACCGTTTGATCGGCCAGCACCGGGCGGCAGGCATTCCGCTCGCACTGGCTGTCATCCCGGCACAGGCCCAGCCGACGCTGGCCGAGCGGCTGGAGCCTGAACCGCAGATTGCCGCACTGCAACATGGCTACAGTCACCACAATCACGCCGGCCCTGGAAAAAAGAAATCTGAATTTTCGGCAGATCGGATATTGGCCGCCCGGCTCGCCGATATGCAGGCCGGTCATGCCCTTCTGGAGAGACTGTTCGACGCCCGGCTATTGCGGATCTTTGTCCCGCCCTGGAACCGGCTGGCACCCGATTGCCTGCCGGCCATGCCAGCTTTGGGATATCGTGCCGTATCGGCTTTCCAGGCCCGCAGCAGCCATTGGGCCGCGCCCGGCCTTGCCATCCTGAACACCCATATCGACCCCATCGACTGGCACGGCGGCGACAATGCCGCGGCCGTAGAACGCTGTCTGGCCATGGCCTGCGCGCATTTGCGCGCCATGCGGGCAGGCGAGCAGGATATGCAGCCTCTCGGATTGCTGACCCATCACCTCCGCCACGACGAGACGATCTGGTCCTTCGTCGCCGAATTCCTGTCCTGCACGGCCAGCCATCCCGCCGTTCGCTGGCTTGATGCTGGCGCGGCCATGAAAATCGGCGCACCGGGCGCTTCTGCTGCCTCGCCTGCCACGCCGGCGTCATGACCCGCCTGTATTACCCCCTCTCCCGGCTCTGGCCCGACTACCTGCGGGCGGGAGGCGGGCTCGCTATCTGCATGGGACTGGTGTTGTTCGCAGCCCCTCAATCTGTCATTTTTACCGTGCTGGTCGGGTTGAGCCTGCTCTTTGCGTGGCTTGGCGCGGTGACAGCCTGGCGCCAGCAGATCGAGATCGAACTCGACACGACCGGGGTGGTCCGACGGGGATGGGGAAGAACGGTGGCTCTGCCATGGCCGACGCTTAAGGCCGTGACCCTGCGCTACTATTCGACACGTCGCGATCGCAGCGAAGGCTGGCTGCAGCTGGTGATCGAGGCGGAAGGGGGAACTTTGCGGGTCGACAGCAATTTGATTGGTTTTCCGTCCCTCGTCGAACGGGCTTTTGCCGCGGCCGGGCAGAACGGCGTCGCCATCAGTGAAACCTCTCGCCTGAACGCCGGCCGCCTGCACAGCGTTGAAGGAAACCAGCCGTGAGCGTTTCGGAGCTGAATCGCAACGTGCTTGAGGTCCGTGACCTGCAGGTGCATTTCGATCTGCCGGAAGGCCTGATCCGCGCCGTGAACGGCATCAGCTTCAGCATCCCGCAGGGCGGCACGGTTGCGCTGGTGGGCGAGTCCGGCTCGGGCAAGTCGGTGGTCAGCCAGGCGATCATGGGCATCCTGCCGCGCCCGGCGCGGATCGCCGGCGGCCAGATCCTGTTCCACGATCCGCAGCAGCCCGGCGCCGAGATCGATATCGCGACCCTGCCGCGCGGTGGCAGTGCCATGCGACAGCTTCAGGGCGGCCGCATTTCGATCATCTTCCAGGAGCCGATGACCTCGCTCAGCCCGCTGCACACCATCGGCGACCAGATCTCCGAGGCGCTGAAGCTGCATCGCAAGGCCGACGACAATCAGGCGCGCGAACTGACCGCCGAGATGCTGCGCCTGGTCGGCTTCCCGGACCCGGAGCGCGCCCTGCGCACCTATGCCTTCGAACTGTCCGGCGGCCTGCGCCAGCGCGCCATGATCGCCATGGCGCTGGTCTGCCGCCCGGCATTGCTGATTGCCGACGAACCGACCACCGCGCTCGACGTCACCATCCAGGCGCAGATCCTCAAACTGCTGAAGGATCTGCAGTCCGAACTCGGCATGGCGATCCTGATGATCACGCATGATCTCGGTGTGGTGGCCAATATGGCCGACGAGATCGTCGTGATGTATCACGGCCAGGCGATGGAACGTGGCGGTCTGCACGACATCTTCGGCAGTCCGAAGCATCCCTATCTGAAGGCGCTGCTGCATGCCGTGCCGCGCTTCAACATGAAGCCGGGCGAACGGCTGGTGCCCTTGCGCGAAATCAAGGGCGAGGTCGGCGGCCTGCTGCGCAGCAAGGCACCCGGCAAGGATCGCGCGGGCGAGACGCTGCTGGAAGTCGAGCATGTCAGCAAGAGCTTCTCCTTGCGCAAGAGCGGCATGTTCCGCCCGGCCAACGCGGCCTCGTCGGTGATAGCCGTCGACGATGTCAGCTTCTCGGTACAGCGCGGCGAATGCCTGGGGCTGGTCGGCGAGTCCGGCTGCGGCAAGACCACGACCAGCAAGCTGATCCTGCGCGCCATCACGCCCGACAGCGGCAATATCCGCTTCAAGGGCGCCGATGTGCTGAAACTGGAGGATGAGGACCTGTTCCGCTACCGCCGGCAGGTGCAGTTCATCTTCCAGGATCCGTTCTCGTCGCTCAATCCGCGCATGACGGTATTCGATATCCTGTCCGAGCCGCTGGTGATCCATAAGATCGGCGATGCCGACGAGCGTTTCGAACGCGTGAAAGAGCTGATGACGCTGGTCGGGCTCGATCCCCGCTTCCTGCGCCGCTATCCGCACTCTTTCTCGGGCGGCCAGCGCCAGCGCATCGGCATCGCCCGCGCGCTTGCCCTGCAGCCCGAACTGCTGATCTGCGACGAACCGGTTTCCGCGCTCGATGTGTCGATCCAGGCGCAGATCCTCAACCTGCTGAAGGATCTGAAATCCGAACTGGGCCTGACCTACATCTTCGTCTCGCACAATCTGGCGGTGGTCGACTACGTCGCCGACCGCATCGCCGTCATGTGCGCCGGCCGCCTGGTCGAACTGGCGCCGCGCGAACACCTCTTCAACAATCCGGTTCATCCCTACACCAAGGCGCTGCTGGCCGCAGTGCCAAAGCCGGATCCGAACAGTCGCCTCGACCTGCATCTGCTGATGGAAGGCAAGGCGTCCAAACCGGCGGCATGGCCGCGCCCCTTCACCATTGACGGCACCGTGCGGCCGCGCATGATCGATCTTGGCCATGGCCATTTCGTCCGCGCCGACGCCAATGCCGATTTCCGGGATCTTGTCGCATGATGCAGCCGCTTCGCTCCGCCTTCATGCTTTTGGCGATCCTCGCCGCCTTCGCATCTGTCGACGGCAGGGCACAGTCTCAGCTGCCCGATCTGCAGGAAACGCCGATGCTGGAGGCGGAGGTGAATGCCGGAAAGCTGCCGCCGGTGGCGCAGCGCCTGCCGCAGCAGCCGCTGGTGGTCACGCCGCGCGAACTCGGCCGCCATGGCGGCGATCTGCGCAGCATGATCAGCCGTGCGCGCGAAACCCGCCTGCTCAATGTGATCGCCTATAACCGGCTGATCGTCTACGACGAGAAATACGAATTCGTTCCCGACATCCTGGAGAAATTCGAGGTCGAGGACGACCGCGTCTTCACCTTCCATCTCCGCAAGGGTCACCGCTGGTCGGACGGCCATCCCTTCACGACGGAAGATTTCCGTTACTACTGGGAAGACGTTGCCAACAACAAGGAACTGAGCCCGGCGGGGCCGATGCAGGATCTGCTGGTGGACGGCGAGAAGCCGAAGGTGGAGATCATCAACGACACCACCGTGCGTTACAGCTGGTCGAAGCGCAATCCGTCCTTCCTGCCGCGCATCGCCGGTTCCTCCGCTTTCAACCTCTACCGCCCGGCGCATTACCTGAAGCAGTTCCATGCGCGCTACGCCGATCCGCAGAAGCTGGCCGCGATGGTCACGGCTGAAAAGCGCGCCAACTGGGCCGCCCTGCACAGCCGTGTCGACAACATGGTGGAAGGCGACAATCCCGATCTGCCGCTGCTGGATGCCTGGACGATCACGACCAAGCCGCCCGCCGTGCGCTTCGTCGCGGTGCGCAATCCCTATTACCACCGCATCGATACCAATGGCCGCCAGCTGCCTTATCTCGACCGGATCATCTTCACCCAGGCCGACGGCAAGCTGATTCCCGCCAAGGCGGGCGCGGGCGAAGCGGACCTGCAGTTCCGCAGCGTGAATTTCAGCAACTTCACCTTCCTGAAGGAAAACGAGAAGCGTGCCGGCTACAAGACGCTGCTGTGGCGCACAGCAAAAGGCTCGCATATCGCGCTCTTCCCCAATCTCAATGCCAATGATCCGGTCTGGCGTGGCCTGATGCGCGATGCNNGCGATCGAGTCGAACAACACGGTGATGCCGGACAGCCCGCTGTTCAAACCGGAATACCAGACGGCCCATGCGCAATTCGATGCTGCCGCCGCCAACAAGCTGCTCGATCAGATCGGCCTGACCAGGCGGGACGGCAGCGGCGTGCGCCTGCTGCCCGACGGCCGGCCGGCCGAGATCATCGTGGAAACCGCAGGCGAGGATACCGAGCAGACCGACGTGCTGGAACTGATCGGCGAGAACTGGGCCAAGATCGGCATCAAGCTGTTTTCCAAACCGAGCCAGCGCGACGTGGTCCGCAACCGCATCTTCTCCGGCGAGGCCATGATGTCGGTCTGGTCGGGTCTGGAGAACGGCCTGCCGACCGCCGACATGAAACCGAACGAGCTGGCGCCCACGTCGCAATACGGTCTGCAATGGCCGAAATGGGGCCAGTGGTATGAGACCGGCCACCAGTCCGGCGAACCGGTCGACATGCCGGCGGCGCAGGAACTGTTCGACCTGTATCACACCTGGCTCGAAACCGGCGACAAGGCCGAGCGCGCCCGGATCTGGCATCGCATGCTCAGCATTCATGCCGAACAGACCTTTACCATCGGCATCGTGACCGGCGTCTTCCAGCCGATCGTGGCCAGCAAGAAGCTGCAGAACATTCCGAAGGAAGGCATCTTCAACTGGGACCCCGGCGCCTTCATCGGCCTGTATCGGCCGGAAACCTTCTGGTTCGGCCAGTAAGCAGGCATATCCAGCATGCTCATGTATCTTGCGCGCCGAACGCTGCTGATGATCCCTACCCTGCTGATCATCAGCCTGTTGATCTTCCTGATCATCAAGCTGCCGCCCGGCGACTATCTGTCGAACCAGATCGCCGAGCTGCGCGCGCAGGGCGAAACCAGCGCCATGGAGCGCGCCGAGTTCCTGCGCACGCAATATGCGCTGGATCGCTCGATCATGGAGCAGTATGCGATCTGGATGGGCTTCATTCCCGGTCCGAACGGTTTCTCCGGCATCCTGCAGGGCGACTGGGGCTGGTCGTTCGAATACAACCGCCCGGTCGGCGAACTGATCGGCGACCGCCTGCTGATGACGGCAATCATCAACGTCTTCACCATCCTGTTCATTTACGCCGTCGCCTTCCCCATCGGCGTATACTCCGCGACCCGGCAGTATTCCTGGGGCGACTACGGCTTCACCCTGTTCGGCTATATCGGCTTGGCGACGCCGAATTTCCTGTTGGCTTTGGTGATGCTCTACTATTCCAACATCTGGTTCGGCGTCAGTATCGGCGGACTGGTCGATCCCGAACTGATCGATGCGCCTTGGCACTGGGACAAGATCAGGTCGATGATGGTGCATATGATCGTACCTGTGATCGTGATCGGCACCTCGGGCACGGCGGCGATGATCCGCCGCCTGCGCGCCAACCTGCTGGACGAATTGCAGAAGCAGTATGTCACCACGGCGCGCGCCAAGGGCCTGCCGCCGCTGCGCCTGCTGGTGAAATATCCGATCCGCATGGCGCTCAATCCTTTCATCTCGGATATCGGCAATCTGCTGCCGTCGGTGGTTTCCGGTTCGGTGATCGTCTCGGTGGTGATGAGCCTGCCGACCGCCGGTCCGATGCTGCTGGGCGCATTGCAGTCGCTCGACCAGTATCTCGCCGGCTCGTTCCTGATGTTCCTGGCGCTGCTGACCGTGGTCGGCATGCTGGTATCCGACGTCCTGCTGGCGCTGCTCGATCCGCGTATCCGGCTGACCGGCGGGCAGGCCAAGTAGCATGAGCGAGACGCCCGTTCCCAAGCCGGCCCGTCCGGAACACTGGGTCAATCCCACGCCGTTCGATCCCTATTCGATCGAGCAGATGACGGCGGGCCAGGAGAAGTATTACCGCGCCTCGCAGTGGCAGATGATGTGGTGGAAGTTCAAGCGCCACCGGCTCGGCCTGTGGAGCGGCATCATCCTGCTGCTGATCTACGCCTCGACGCTGTTCTCGGAATTCATCGCGCCCTACAACCTGCAGACCCGCAACCCGCGCGGCATCTATGCGCCGCCGCATGAGATCCACCTGTTCCACGAAGGCGAGTTCGTCGGGCCCTTCGTCTACGGCATGCGGTTCCGCATGAATACCGAGACGCTGAAGCGCGAATATGCACCGGACCTCAGCAAGGTGCACAAGCTGCGCTTCTTCTGCCAGGGTGACCAGTACGAGTATATGGGCCTGGTGACGATGCGCTTTCACGTCGTCTGCCCGGCCGAAGGCGGAGATTTCTATCTGGTCGGCACCGACCGGCTGGGGCGCGATATCTTCTCCCGCGTCGTCTACGGCACGCGCATCTCGCTCACCGTCGGCCTGTTCGGCATCGCCATCAGTTTCATCATCGGCATCGTGCTGGGCGGTATTTCCGGCTATTACGGCGGCTGGATCGACAATGTGATCCAGCGCCTGATCGAACTGATCCGAAGTCTGCCCGAACTGCCGCTCTGGATGGCGCTGTCCGCCGCCCTGCCGGTGACGTGGTCGCCGATCCTGGTCTATTTCGGCATCACCATCATCCTCGGCCTGCTCGACTGGCCCGGCCTCGCCCGCGCCGTGCGCTCGAAACTACTGGCCCTGCGCGAGGAAGATTTCGCCACCGCGGCGCAGCTGATGGGCGCCTCGCCCAGCCGCATCATCGGCCGGCATCTGCTGCCCAGTTTCATGAGCCACCTGATCGCCTCGGCCACGCTGTCGATCCCGTCGATGATCCTGGGCGAAACCGCGCTGTCCTTCCTCGGCCTCGGCCTGCGGCCGCCGATCACCTCCTGGGGCGTGCTGCTGAACGAGGCCCAGAACATCAACGTGGTGGCGCTGTACCCCTGGCTGATGGCACCGGCGATCCCGGTGATCGTGGTGGTGCTGGCCTTCAACTTCTTCGGAGACGGCCTGCGCGACGCCGCCGATCCCTATCGCTGAGCGGCCCGGCCGAGCCTGTTGCGTCCCGTTCAAGGCCAGTTCTGTCCCGTTCGGAGCCAGTTTCGTCCAGTTAAAACCAGTTTGAGCCCGTTAAGGCCAGTTAGAGCCAATTAGGTGCCAGTTAAACTATTGGCATTCCGTGCCAAGGCACTGATTTCCCTATTCACAATGTCCAACAGCGGTACAGCACAAGACCTGACGCATGCACCAGAATTCGGAACAATTGTTCTTACTATAGGAATATTAGCGGAAATCCTGCGCCACATCAAGGCGGAGCAGGCGGCACCAAATTCGGCCGGATCAGCCACAGGCTGGCGGGATAAGCACCGGCCGTCTGCGGCAGGCGGCCGACGATGCCGCCCTGCACGGCGGAACTTAGCCGCGTCCACGCATAGTGACTGGAAAAGACCGGCTGGAATCCGCCGGCCAGCAGCGGGCCGATCGCCTGCTGCTCGTTATAGCCGCGCCAGGCCCAGCCGGCGGGATAGTCGTCGGGCAGGAAAATGTCGTGGATATGCACCAGCACACCCGGCGGCAGCGCCGGCAGCACGCGATTGAACAGCCAGTCGACGTCGGTGCCGGGCATCAGGATATGGCTGGAATCGATGAACAGGATATCACCGGGCTCCAGCGCGGCGAAGATCGCCGGATCCGCCGTCTGCAGGATTGCATTGTGGAACCGCACCGGCAGGCCGGTGAGCGCGGCACGCGGCTGTGGATCGATGGCGGTGATCCCGGTGGCAAGTCCGGCATCCTGCACGGCGCGCGCCAGGAAGCGCGTGGAATGGCCCGAGCCGACCTCGACGATCCGCTTCGGCCCGGATTGCCGCACCAGCGTATAGGCCGCCACGGCATCCAGCGTCGGGAACCAGTCTTGGTCGAACTTCGGTCCGCCGCCAGCTTCGGCAGCAATCGCCAGCAGCGCCTCGGCATAGCCTTCGGCACCGCGCAGCAGGTCGAGGAAACCCGGCTCGGCGGCAGCAAAGCGTTCGGCCAGCGCGGCATAGACCGGCTGCACCGGCGCCACGCCGTCGGCATAGCGATAAGGAATGAAAAAGCCTTGCCGGCGGAGGCCGAACAACGTCTGCAGCCCCATGCGGAGCCGCCGCCAGTGTTTTACGCCGGACATCAGCAGCGTGTCATCAGGGCCGCAGCACGAGGCCTTCGCGGGCCACGATGGAGCCCGGGCGTGCCTTCTCCACCTCGGCAGCCACCTTGTCCATAAAGGCGTCGTCGTGTTCCGGATCGTGGTGGAAGACGACGAAGGTCTTCACCCCGGCCGCATCGCAGAGTTTTGCGCCGGCCTGCCAGGTGGAATGGCCCCAGCCCTTGCGGCAGGCATATTCCTCCTCGGTATACATCGAATCATAGATGACGATGTCGGCGCCCTTGATGAGCTTGAGGATATTCTCGTCATGCCCTTCGGCCGGATGTTCGGTGTCGGTCAGGTAGCAGATCGACTTGCCCTGGAATTCGATGCGATAGCCGGTGGCGAGATCTGGATGACTCAGCGGTCCGGTGCGCACCTTGACGCCGGGATGCGGCTCCAGCACGGCGCCCTGCTCGAAGTCATGGAAACTGAGATTGGCCTGGAAGATTTCCAGCGGCACCGGGAACAGCGGCGAGCACATCATCTGCTTCAGCACGCCCTTGATGCCGCCGTTATCGGTAACATGGCCGGCATGGATGCGGAATGTGTTGCGCGGATCGAAAGCCGGGCAGAAATGCGGCAAGCCGCAGACATGATCGTAATGGGTATGGGTGAAGAAGACATCGGCATCGACCGGCTCTTTCGCATCGCTCAATGCAATACCGAGCGCGCGCACGCCGGTGCCGGTGTCGAAGATAAGCAGATGCGAGCCGCACCGCACCTCGATGACCGAGGTGTTGCCGCCATAGCGCATCACTTCCGGCGAGCCGACAGCGATGCTGCCGCGAACGCCCCAGAAGCGCACGTAAAAATCTTCAACCCCCACCGTGGCCTCCTTTTTCCCGTCAGCGTCGAGGGATGGAGCGCCTTCTGTGCCGACTGAACCTTGCCGGCTGGCTAGGTCTGTGCGGAAATCATTCATGAAATAGATTAAGGGCGGACAGACGGATGTCTCAAGCGTTTATTGCCGAAATCCAAGGTTCTTTGGCGACCGTCACATTTTGCCGGCCGGAAAAGCATAATGCCTTGGAAATTCGCGATCTGGAGGCCCTGGATTCCGCCCTGATCGACCTCGCCGGGCGGTCCGATATCCGCACACTCCTCTTATGCGCGCAGGGCAAAAGCTTTTGCGCCGGCGTGGATTTAGGAGCCGTGGCCGGCCATGACTGGCGCGACAATCCGCTGGAACGCGTCGGCGACCGATTGGAGAACCTGCCCTTCCCCACGCTCTGCGTGCTGCAGGGCGGCGTCTATGGCGGCGGCACCGATCTGGCGCTGGCCTGCGACTTCCGTCTCGGCGCGCGCGGCATCCGCAGCTTCATTCCGCCAGCGAAGCTCGGCATCCAGTATCACCCGCATGGCCTGAAACGCGCGGTGACAAGGCTGGGACTGGGCCCGGCCAAGCGCCTGTTCCTCGCCACAGAAACATTCGATGACGCTGAAATGCTGCGCACAGGCTTCCTCGACTGGCTGGTGGAACCCGATGCGCTGAGCGAACGCGCGCAAGCGCTGGCGACGGCCCTAAGCGGCCTGGCGCCGCAGGCGGTGCGCGGCATGAAGCAGAGCCTGAACGAGATCGCAGCAAACCTGTTCGACGAGCGTGCCGCCCGCGACCGCGCCGCCGCCAGCTTCCGCACCGAAGATTTCCTCGAAGGCCGCGTGGCGATGGCAGAAAAACGGCCGCCCAGATTTGGCGGCCGCTAGTCACTTCCCGGAAATCAGGTGTCTTGCCGTAATCAGGGCTGCAGGCGGTAGCCGCCCGGATCGGTGATCAGCAAGCGGGCGGCGCCGGGATCGCGCTCGATCTTCTGGCGCAGGCGATAGATATGCGTCTCCAGCGTATGGGTGGAAACGCCGGCATTGTAGCCCCAGACCTCGGCCAGCAGGGTTTCGCGCGGCACCGGCCTGGTGCCGGCGCGCAGCAGGTATTTCAGGATCGCGGTTTCCTTCTCGGTCAGCCGCACCTTCTTGCCCGCCTTCTCGTTGTCGAGTAGCACCTTGTTGGCGGGCCGGAAACTGTATGGCCCGATGGTGAAGACGGCATCCTCGCTCTGCTCGAACTGGCGCAGCTGGGCGCGGATGCGCGCGATCAGCACGCCGAGCTTGAACGGCTTGGTGATATAGTCGTTGGCGCCCGCCTCCAGCCCCATGATGGTGTCGGCCTCGCCATCGGCCGCCGTCAGCATGATCACCGGCGCGCGCAGGCCCTGGCTGCGCAATTCGCGGCACAGATCGCGGCCGTCCATATCCGGCAGGCCGACATCCAGCAGCACCAGATCGAAATGCTCGCCGGGTGCCGCCTGCAATGCGGCAGCGGCATCGTTGACGCACAGCGTGGAGAATTCGCGCGTGGTTTCCAGCTGCTCGGCCAGCAGGCCCTGCAGGGTCTTGTCGTCATCGACCAGAAGAACGCGCTTCGGTCCGCTCATGATGTTTCCCCCTGACGCAGCATATCGGCCATCACGGTCTGCAGGATTGCACCGGGCCGCGCCATCTGGTCGACAATATCGAAGTGATGCCGATCGGGTACCGTGATGGCGGTCACGTGTCCGCCATGCGAGGACCAGCCGGTCACGAAGTCGTGTTGCTGCTGCAGGAAGGCCGGCGTCTCGGCACCGCCCACCGCGCAGACCAATCGCGGCATGCTGGCCGTATTGGTCGGCAGAATGGCCTGCGGCGAATTGCGCGCCGCCTCAGCCTCGTCCATGCCCAGCTTGTCGTTGAGATAGCATTGCCGGATCGGCTGCAGGTCATACAGACCCGAGATCGACAGTACGCCCTTGATCAGATCGGCAGGTGCCGCCTTGTCGAGCGCCGGCCAGTCGGTCAGCAGCGCCATGACGGCCAGATGGCCGCCGGCCGAATGCCCGCTGACATAGATGCGGTCGCGGTCGAAGCCATACTCGGCGGCATGCTGCCACAGCCACAGGATGCCGCGACGGATCGAAGCCACGATCTGGTCCATGCGGGCCTCGGGACCGATCGGATAGTTCAGCAGCGCCACATTGGCCAGGCCGTCGCAGACGAAACCGTTGGCGATCTGCGACGCGTCGCCCTTGCTCATCGCCTGCCAGTAGCCGCCATGGATGAAGACCAGCAGCGGCCGGCCCGGTGCCGCCAGTCCGAAGAGATCGAGGATTTCGCGCGGATGCGGGCCATAGGCCAGATCGGCGTGATGCGGCAGTTCGGCGCGGGCCCGCGCACTCTCGGTGGCCCAGCGCGCGATATCCTGCGGATGCGTCGGAACGGCGGCGCGATTGTTGTAGAGCTTGTCGAGGGTCGCGCGATCCATCGGACTCCCCGCGGCAGTTGCCTTACTTGAAGGCGACCGAGACGATCTCGTAGCCCTTCGAGCCGCCTGGCGTGGAGACTTCGACATTCTCTCCGGCCGACTTGCCGACCAGCGCCCGCGCCAGCGGTGCGGTGATCGAGAGCAGCCCCGCCTTGATGTCGGCCTCGTCGGCGCCGACGATCTGGTAGGTGCTTTCCTCGTCGGTGTCTTCATCCGCCAGCACGACGGTGGCGCCGAATTTCACCTTGTCGCCCGACAGCTTGGAAACATCGATCACCTCGGCGCGGCTGAGCTTGTCCTCAACCTCGAGGATGCGCGTCTCGATCCAGCCCTGGCGCTCCTTGGCGGCATGATATTCGGCATTCTCGGACAGGTCGCCATGCTCACGCGCTTCCGAGATCGCACGGATCACCGACGGTCGTTCGACCGACTTTAAATTCTTCAGCTCGGCCTCCAGACGCTGGTAGCCGGTCGCGGTCATCGGAATCTTCTGCATCATTGCCTTCCTGTCAGACCGTTAAAAGTAAGCCTGCAGAGGGGTGACCGCAAGGCTTCCTGCCCGCAGCGCCTCGATCGCCCGTACGGCCGCCTTGGCGCCGGCCGTGGTGGTGAAGTACGGGATTTTATTCATCAGTGCGGTGCGACGAAGGTCGAAACTGTCGCGGATCGAGGCAGCGCCTTCCGAGGTATTGAAGACCAGCTGGATGTCGCCGTTCTTCATCGCATCGACGATATGCGGGCGACCCTCCATCACCTTGTTCACGCGTTTGACGGCGATACCGTGCTCCTCGAAGAAGCGCGCGGTGCCCGACGTGGCGACGATCTCGAAGCCCATGGCGACCAGGCGGCGGGCCGAATCGACCAGCCCCGGCTTGTCGCCGTCACGGACCGAGATGAACACACCGCCGGCAGCCGGCAGGATGGTGCCGGCGGCGAGCTGCGCCTTGGCAAAGGCGGTGCCGAAATCGTGGTCGATGCCCATCACCTCGCCGGTCGACTTCATTTCGGGGCCGAGGATGATGTCGACGCCGGGGAAGCGGGCAAACGGGAAGACCGCTTCCTTGACGGCGATATGGTCGACTTCGTTTTCATGCAGGTTGAAGCTGGCAAGTTTTTCGCCGGCCATCACGCGCGAGGCGATCTTGGCGAGCGGCTGGCCGATGGCCTTGGCCACGAAGGGCACCGTGCGCGAGGCACGCGGATTGACCTCAAGGATATAGACCACGCCGTCCTTGACCGCATACTGCACATTCATCAGGCCGACGACCTTCAGCGCCCGCGCCAGCGCCTCGGTCTGCTGCCGGATATCGGCGATAATGTCCGGCGCCAGACTATAGGGCGGCAGGGTACAAGCGCTGTCGCCTGAGTGAATCCCGGCTTCTTCGATATGCTCCATCACGCCGGCGACGAACTGCGTCTCGGCATCGGCCAGGCAGTCGACATCGACTTCGATGGCGTCCGACAGGTAACTGTCGATCAGCACCGGCGACGACCCCGAAACCTTCACGGCTTCGGTCATATAGCGTTCGAGCTGCGCATTGCTGCGCACGATTTCCATGGCGCGGCCGCCCAGCACATAGGACGGCCGGATCACGACCGGATAACCGATGCGGGCCACCACCTGACGCGCCTCGTCTTCCGAACGCGCGATGCCGTTTTCCGGCTGCTTCAGCTTGAGCTGCTGCAGCAGCTGCTGGAAACGCTCGCGGTCTTCGGCCAAGTCGATGGCGTCCGGCGAGGTGCCGAGGATCGGCACCTGCGCGGCTTCCAGCCCGGCGGCGAGCTTCAGCGGCGTCTGGCCGCCAAACTGCACGATCACACCGAGCAGCGTACCCTTCGACTGTTCGACGCGCACGATTTCCAGCACGTCTTCCACGGTCAGCGGCTCGAAATACAGGCGATCCGAGGTGTCGTAATCGGTCGACACGGTTTCCGGATTGCAGTTGACCATGATGGTCTCGAAGCCGGCTTCCTTCAGCGCATAGGCGGCATGGACGCAGCAATAGTCGAATTCGATGCCCTGGCCGATGCGGTTCGGACCGCCGCCGAGGATCATCACCTTGGTGCGGTCCTGCGGCTGGGCCTCGCATTCGGCCTCGGGACCGAATTCATAGGTCGAATAAAAATATGGCGTGGTGCTGTCGAACTCGGCGGCGCAGGTATCGACGCGCTTAAATACCGGCACGACGCCCAGCTTGCGGCGCGCGGCCGAAACTTCGGCTTCCTTCGCCTGAGTGAGCTCGGCCAGGCGCGCATCCGAGAAACCCATGCGCTTCAGCGCCTGCAGCCCGTCGGCATCCTTCGGCAGGCCGTTCTTGCGGATGCCTTCTTCCGTGCGGACGATCTCTTCGATCTGCTCCAGGAACCAAGGATCGTATTTGCAGGCCGCGTGGATTTCGGCGCTCGACAGGCCATGACGGAAGGCCTGCGCGATCACCAGCAGGCGATCCGGCGTCGGCCGCGCCAGCGCGGCCACGATGGCTTCCTTGCCATCCGAATCTTCGGCATTGGCGATCTGCACTTCGTTGAAACCGTTCAGGCCGGTCTCCATCGAACGCAGCACCTTCTGGATGCTTTCCTGGAAGCTGCGACCCATCGACATCGCTTCGCCGACCGACTTCATCGAGGTGTTCAGCAGGCGATCCGTGCCGGGGAACTTCTCGAAGGTGAAGCGCGGCATCTTGGTAACGATGTAGTCGATGGTCGGCTCGAACGAGGCCGGCGTCACGCCGGTGATGTCGTTCATCAGCTCATCCAGCGTGTAACCGATCGCCAGCTTGGCGGCGACCTTGGCAATCGGGAAGCCGGTGGCCTTCGAGGCCAGGGCCGAAGAGCGAGAGACGCGCGGATTCATCTCGATCACGACCATGCGGCCATCGGCCGGATTGACGGCGAACTGCACATTCGAGCCGCCGGTCTCGACGCCGATCTCGCGCAGCACCGCCATCGAGGCGTCGCGCATGATCTGGTATTCCTTGTCGGTGAGCGTCAGCGCCGGCGCGACGGTGACGCTGTCGCCGGTATGCACGCCCATCGGATCGATATTCTCGATCGAGCAGATGATGATGCAGTTGTCCTTGCGGTCGCGGACAACCTCCATCTCGTATTCTTTCCAGCCGAGCACCGACTCGTCGATCAGCACTTCAGTGGTGGGCGAGGCATCGAGGCCACGCGTAACGATCTCGTCGAATTCCTCGCGCGTATAGGCGATGCCGCCGCCGGTGCCGGCCAGCGTGAAGGAAGGCCGGATGACGGCCGGCAGGCCCACGGTGGGCAGCAGCGCGCGCGCTTCGTCCAGCGTATGCGCGGTGCCCGAGCGCGGCATGTCCAGCTTCAGGCGGTTCATCGCCTGGCGGAACTGCTCGCGGTCTTCCGCCATCTCGATGGCTTCGCGGGTGGCGCCGATCATCTTGACGCCGAATTTCTTCAGGACGCCCATTTCGTCCAGCTTCATCGCGGTGTTCAGCGCGGTCTGGCCGCCCATGGTGGGCAGCAGCGCGTCGGGGCGTTCCTTCTCGATCACCTTGGCGACGATCTCGGGCGTGATTGGCTCGATATAGGTCGCATCCGCCAGGCCCGGATCGGTCATGATCGTGGCCGGGTTGGAGTTGATCAGGATGACGCGATAGCCCTCTTCCCTCAGCGCCTTGCAGGCCTGAGTGCCGGAATAGTCGAATTCGCAGGCCTGGCCGATCACGATGGGACCGGCGCCGATGATCAGGATGCTTTTGATGTCAGTACGTTTGGGCATGGTTCACCTGGGAGCGAAGCAAGCGCGGCATCAACCGCGCTTCTGCTCCATCAACTCTGCAAAGCGTTTGAACAGATAATGGCTGTCCTGCGGGCCGGGCGAGGCTTCAGGGTGATGCTGCACCGAGAAGACCGGCTTGCCGGTCAGCTTGAGGCCTTCGTTCGAGCCATCGAACAGCGAGATATGCGTGCGCACCACATTCTGCGGCAGGCTTTCCTCGATCACGCAGAAGCCGTGGTTCTGGCTGGTGATCTCGACCACACCGGTCTCGAGATCCTTCACCGGATGATTGGCGCCGCGGTGACCGCGCTCCATCTTGCCGGTTTTGCCGCCGAGTGCGAGCGCCAGCATCTGGTGGCCGAGGCAGATGCCGAACACCGGCTTGCCGCTGTCGACCAGCGCCTTGATCGTCGGTACGGCATATTCGCCGGTCGCCGCGGGGTCGCCGGGGCCATTGGAGAGGAACACGCCGTCAGGCTTGTGGCGCATCACGTCTTCCGCCGTGGCATTGCCCGGCACGACGGTGACCCTGGCGCCGATATCGGCCAGGCAGCGCAGGATGTTGCGCTTGATGCCGTAGTCGATGGCGACGACGTGGAATTTCGGATTCTCGAGCTTGCCGTAGCCCTTGCCGAGCTGCCAGCGCGTCTCGTCCCAGGTGTAGGTCTGGCGGCAGGTCACTTCGGCCGCGAGATCCATGCCTTCCAGGCCCGGCCAGGTCCTGGCCTTGGCGTGCAGGGCTGCGAGATCGAACTTGCCGTCCCTGTGATGGGCGATCACGCCGTTCGGCGCGCCCTGGTCGCGGATGCGACGGGTCAGCGCGCGGGTGTCGATGCCCGACACGCCGATCAGGCCACGCAGCTTCAGCCAGTCATTCAGATGGCTGTTGTTGCGGAAGTTGGACGGGCTGGTGATCGGCGCGCGCAGGATCAGGCCACGGGCGGCGATGCCCTGGGTCTCGATGTCTTCCGGGTTGGTGCCGACATTGCCGATATGCGGGAAGGTGAAGGTGATGATCTGGCCGGCGTAGGACGGGTCGGTGAGGATTTCCTGGTAGCCGGTCATCGAGGTGTTGAAGCAGACCTCGCCGACCGTGTCGCCTTCGGCGCCTAGCCCGTGGCCCCAGAAGACGCGGCCATCGGCCAGCACCACGACGGCCGTATAGCCCGGTCCGGGCGGTGCGGCGTATTCGGGGGTCTCGGCCATGGGGAACTCCATCAACTCGGTCTGGGCAGCCTTCAGGCCGCAAAAAACCACCGGAGGCGAGGGCATCCGGCGGTACGGCACAGCTGTTCAACGATGATTGCGGCGGCGGCGGGCGCCGCTTCAACCGAGGCCGGACCATATCAAAACGCCCGCCCCAGTCAACCCCGGCCGGAGCGCTAAAAGCGCAGTAAAATCAATAATTTATTCCTTTTGCACCTGCGAGGCGTCTGGGCTATGCTGCGCGCCTTTCAAAAACGACTCCGATTCCGTTACCGCTGGGGGACATGCGATGCTGCGCGAGACGCTCAATCAGGCGCTCAAGGATGCCATGAAGGCCAAGGATGCCCGCCGTCTCGCGACGCTGCGGCTGATCCTGGCGGCGCTGAAAGACCGCGACATTGCCGCCCGCACCTCCGGCGACGACCGTACCGGCATCCCCGACGACGCCATCCTGGGCCTGCTGCAGACCATGGTGAAGCAGCGCCGCGAGTCGATCACGCTCTATGAACAGGGCAACCGCCCGGAGCTGGCCGCCCAGGAAAAGGAAGAAATCGCGGTTATCGAGAGCTATCTGCCCAAGCAGCTGTCGGATGCCGAGATCGAGGCCGCCGCCAGGGCCGCCATCGCCGAAGTCGGTGCCCAGGGCATCAAGGACATGGGCAAGGCCATGGCGATCCTGAAGGCCAAGTACACCGGGCAGATGGACTCCGCCAAGGCTGCGGCTATCCTGAAGGGCCTGCTGAGCTGAGGTCGGCCGAGTCGGCCCGAGTCGCTCAAGAATCCGGGGTCAGGAAGTCGAATGGCGTTTCCCGATTCCTTTCTCGAAGAAATCCGCAACCGGGTGCCGCTGTCCGGCGTCGTCGGCCGCTCCGTGCGGCTGATCAAGCGCGGCCGCGAATTCACCGGGCTGTGCCCGTTCCATAACGAGAAGTCGCCGTCATTCACGGTCAACGACGACAAGGGTTTCTTCCACTGCTTCGGCTGCGGCGCCCATGGCGACGTGATCGGCTTCACCATGCGCAACGGTGGCCTCGCCTTCCCCGAGGCCGTCGAGCAGCTGGCGGGTGAAGCCGGCCTCGACGTGCCGCGCGTGCGGCCCGAGGATCGCGAGAAAGCCGACCAGGTCGCCACGCTGGGCAAGGCGATGGAAGAAGCCGCCAAGTGGTATCAGGCGCAGTTCCATGGCGATGCCGGCCGCGAAGGACGCGCCTATATCCAGAAGCGCGGCCTGAAGCCCGAAACCATCGAGCGGTTTCGCCTGGGCTATGCGCCGCAAAGCCGCACGGCGCTGAAAGAAGCGCTGCTGGCACGCGGACTTCCCGAGCCGCTGCTGATCGAAAGTGGGCTTCTCATCAAGCCGGAAGATGGCGGCGCAAGCTACGACCGCTTCCGCCATCGCGTGATGTTTCCCATCGGCGACCGTCGTGGCCGCATCATTGCTTTCGGCGGCCGCGCGCTCGATCCGGACGCACCGGCGAAGTATCTCAACTCGCCGGAGACGCCGCTCTTCCACAAGGGGCACAATCTCTACAACCACGCGATTGCCCGCGAAGCCGCCCGCGAGAGCGGCACCGTGATCGTGGTGGAGGGCTATATGGACGTGATCGCGCTGGCGCAGGCCGGCATCGACCATGCCGTGGCCCCGCTGGGCACCGCACTGACCGAAGACCAGATCGCCCTGCTGTGGCGCCTCTCGGCCGAGCCGATCCTGTGCTTTGACGGCGACAATGCCGGTATCCGCGCCGCCATGCGCGCCGCCGACCGTGCCCTGCCCCTGCTCGAGCCGGGAAAATCCTTCCGCTTCGCCATCCTGCCCGGCGGGCAGGATCCGGACGATCTGGTGAAGGCCCAGGGCCGCAAGGGTATGGACGAGGTATTGGCCGCCGCCCTGCCGATGGCCGACATCCTTTGGCGCAAGGAAACCCAGGACCGGCCGCTGGATACCCCCGAACGCCGGGCCGCCCTGGAGGCAGCCCTGATGGGGGGCGTGGCCGGCCAGATCAAGAATCCCGCCGTTCAGAGCCATTACCGCGACCATTTCCGCAGCCGCTTGCGCACGTTATTTGCGCCGACGCGCACCTGGACTCCGAATGCCCGCCCCAATCGCCCGGCTTACGGCAGCCCCGGCAGCCCGCCCTGGGCCAGGCCGCCCGAAGGGGATAAAGGCCCGGTTCCGGGACATAGCCAGCAGAGAACGGAAAAGGCCCTTCTGGCCGCCGTGGTGGCCCATCCCTGGCTGCTGGAGGAGCATGGCGAGGCCTTTGCCGCCCTGGCCTTCCAGACTGGGCCGCTTGACAGCCTCAAGAGCCGGATTCTAGAAGAAGCGTCCCGCCATCCGGGTCTTGACGGCGAGGCCTTTGCTGCCCATTTGAGACAGCGAGGACTCGGACCCGCGCTGGACCTCGTAAGTGGCGAGGCCGGAAAGATTTTGGAACCGTTTGCGCGCCCGGATACTGAGCCGGACAAGGTCGAGCGAGGGTGGTGGCAGGCGGTGCAGCGCTACCGGTTGGCAGAACTGGAACAGGAACTGGCAGCGGCCGAAGCGGACCTTGCCAGTAATACCAACCCCGAGGCATGGCAGCGTTTCGTCGCTCTCAAGGCAGAGGTCGGCTCGGCACGCAGTCTGGTTTCGGCATCGGATATGGATTGAGGCCGTCCTCCTGACAGGACGGCTTCGTGTTTTTTAGACAGGATGAGTTAGGAACCGGCATGGCGAAACAGGCAGCGGCCCCTGACACCGCAGAAGCTCCCGAAAAAGAAGAGACCGTCGACACGCCGTTGATCGACGCCTCGATGGCGGCGATCAAGCGCATGCTGGCGAAGGCCAAGGAGCGCGGCTACGTCACCTATGACGAGATCAATGCCGTCCTGCCGCCCGAGCATGTCTCGTCGGAGCAGATCGAAGACACCATGGCGATGCTCTCCGAGATGGGCATCACCATAGTTGAGTCCGAAGAGCAGGACGACGCTGCGGCTGCGCCCGGCGAGAAGGAAGAAGGCGAGGCCGAGGCCGAGGCCGACGGTGAAGGCAACGTCGCCACCGCACCCGCCAAGGCTGAGGTCGACCGCACCGACGATCCGGTGCGCATGTATCTGCGCGAGATGGGTTCGGTTGAGCTGCTGTCGCGCGAAGGCGAAATCGCCATCGCCAAGCGGATCGAAGCCGGCCGCGAGAAGATGATCGGCGCGATCTGCGAAAGCCCGCTGACCATCCAGGCCATCGTGAAATGGCGCGACGATCTGGTCGACGGCAAGATCCTGCTGCGCGACGTGGTCGATCTGGAAGCCACGCTGGGCGGCGGCGCCGAAGACGCCGCAGCCAGCATGACTGAAGGCGAGGAAGGCGAAGACGGCGCNNTGAGGGCCCGGCTGGCGAAGGTGAGATGGTCACCACGCCGGAAGAGCTGGACGAGGAAGACGAAGCCAATCTGTCGCTCGCCGCGATGGAAGCCCAGCTCAAGCCGCAGGTGCTTGAGGCTTTCGACGCCATCGCCAAGCATTACAAGAAGCTGCAGAAGACGCAGGAAGAGCGGCTGCAGGCCGCACTTGTGCATGCCGATATGGATGCCAAGAAGGACAAGTCCTACGCCAAGCTGAAGCATGAGATGGTGCACCTGATGGAATCGGTGCACCTGAACAACACCCGCATCGAGATGCTGGTGGAGAATATGTACGGCCTCAACAAGCGCCTGATGATGCTGGAAGGCCGTCTGCTGCGCTGCGCCGAGAGCTACAAGATTCCGCGCGACGAATTCCTCAAGAACTACGACGGCCAGGAACTCGACCCGAAATGGCTCGCCAAGGTCGGCAAGCTGAAGTCGCATAAGGGCTGGGTCAAGTTCGGCGAACTCGGCGCCCGCGAAGTCACTCCGATCCGCGAGCAGGTTGCCACGATCGCCACCGAATTCGGCCTGCCGATTTCGGAATTCAAGCGCATCTACAAGCAGGTGCGTGAAGGCGAGCGCGAAGCCAGCGTGGCGAAGAAGGAAATGGTGGAGGCCAACCTGCGCCTCGTCATTTCCATCGCCAAGAAATACACCAACCGCGGCCTGCAGTTCCTCGATCTGATCCAGGAAGGCAATATCGGCCTGATGAAAGCGGTCGATAAGTTCGAATACCGCCGCGGCTACAAATTCTCGACCTATGCCACCTGGTGGATCCGCCAGGCGATCACGCGTTCGATCGCCGACCAGGCCCGCACCATCCGCATTCCGGTGCATATGATCGAGACGATCAACAAGCTGGTCCGTACCAGCCGCCAGATGCTGCATGAGATCGGCCGCGAGCCGACCCCGGAAGAACTGGCCGCCAAGCTCGGCATGCCGCTGGAGAAGGTGCGCAAGGTTCTGAAGATCGCCAAGGAGCCGATCTCGCTCGAAACGCCGATCGGCGACGAGGAAGACAGCCATCTGGGCGATTTCATCGAGGACAAGAATGCCGTCCTGCCGGTAGATGCCGCGATCAACTCGAACCTGCGCGAAACCACCACGCGCGTGCTGGCCACCCTCACCCCACGCGAGGAGCGCGTGCTGCGCATGCGCTTCGGCATCGGCATGAACACCGATCATACGCTGGAAGAAGTCGGCCAGCAGTTCTCGGTGACGCGCGAACGCATACGACAGATCGAGGCGAAGGCTCTGCGCAAGTTGAAGCATCCGAGCCGGTCGCGTAAATTGCGCTCGTTCCTGGATACCTGAGCCGGATCCGGAACCACGAAGATCAAGAGCCCCGGCCTGCGAATGCCGGGGCTTTTTGTTGGGCTGGAGTTTTTATTGGGGGTTAGTGGGCCTGTAGCTCAACTGGTTAGAGCCGGCCGCTCATAACGGTCTGGTTGCAGGTTCAAGTCCTGCCGGGCCCACCAAACCACTGATAAAACAATGACTTATCGGAATTAAATGGGTATGTTTCACGTGAAACATACCCGGAACGCCGACCCTCGCTTCGGCGATCAGAGGCCGAGCGACTCGTAAGGGTAAAACTGCACGCCCTCGCCCGGCTCCAGCCGCAGCAGGTCTTCCGGCAATTCCAGCACGCCGTCGGTGCGCGTCAGCGACGTGATCACGCCGGCGCCATCCACAGCGTATTTCTCCGCGCGCCAGCCGCCCTTGCCGTCCTCCTGCAGCGAAACCCGCACCCATTCGCGGCGGTCGGATTTCTTTTTGTAGGCAAAACCGGCGGTCACCGGGAAACTGCGCGGCGGCACGGGCAGCGCGCCGTTCAGACGCTGCAGCAGCGGCCGGGCGAAGAAGCAGAAGGTCAGCAGCGCGGCGACCGGATTGCCCGGCAGGCCGAAGAACGGCACGCCATTCACCAGACCGAGCGCCACCGGACGGCCCGGCTTGATCGCCAGGCGCCAGAAATCCAGCCGGCCCTGCATCTCGATGGCGGCTTTCACGTGATCCTCGTCGCCGGTGGAGACACCGCCCGAGGTGATCACCGCATCATGCCCACGCGCCGCATCGGCAAAGACCTGCGCCAGATGATCGCGCCTGTCGGGCTGGATGCCGAGATCGCTGACGGCGCAGCCGGCTGCGGTGAGCAAGGCGGCGAGCAACGGCCGGTTGGCGTCGTAGATACCGCCATCAGGCAGCGTGCTGCCGGGCTCGTGTACTTCGTCGCCGGTGGAGATCAGCGCCACGCGCAATGGCCGCCGTATCGCCAGCATCGCATAGCCGCTCGCAGCAGCCAGTGCCAGTTCCGGCCCCGTCAGGATACGGCCGGCCGGCAGCACAGCCTCGCCGGCCTGAACGTCTTCGCCCGCCAGCCTGCGATTGGCGCCGCGCTTGATGCCCGGTTTGACGATCACGCTGTCGCCGTCGAGTACGCAGTCTTCCTGCATCATCACGGTATCGGGGTGATCGCCTTCCCCGCGTGGCATCACGGCGCCGGTCAGCACGCGCACGGCCGTGCCGTGCGGCTGCGGCGCCGGATATGGATGGCCGGCCGCGGCGCGACCGATCACCGGCAACCGCGTCTCACCGTCACGCGACAGATCATCATGATAAACCGCATAGCCATCGACGGCGGAGTTGTCGCGTGGCGGTACAGCTACTTTCGCTACCAGCGGTTCGGCCAGGATGCGGCCGTGGCAGTGTGCCAGCGGCAGGGTTTCAATGGCAGCAATCGGAACCAGACGTTGCGACAGTTCAGCCAGCGCGGCATCCAGCCGCATCAATGCGCCGCCATGCGCAAAGCAGTCGTCACTCAGCTGCGCCACGACGCACCTCGCGTTTGTCGCCCGCCAGCCAGGTCATGACGAATTCGGCGATCTGCTGCGGCCGGTTGGCATCCAGCAGCGGCACCGGCAGGCCGGGCAGCGGCGCATCGCTGGCAACGGCGATGATGCTCGGATCGTCTGGCTGGAGCATCGGCTTGCCAACCGACGCGCGCCAGACCTCGATCTTGGCATGGCCTGATTTCTTGAAACCCTCGACCAGCACAAGATCGACCGGGCTGAGACGGGCCAGCAACTCTTCCAGCGTCGGTTCGGCGACGTCGCGCAGCTCATGCATGATGGCATAGCGCTTTTCCGAACTGATCAGCACTTCGGATGCACCGGCCTCGCGGTGGCGATAGGAATCCTTGCCGGGCTTGTCGACATCGAATTCATGATGCGCATGCTTGATGGTCGAGACTTTCACGCCGCGTGCTACCAGCAGCGGAATCAGCTCGGCCAGCAGCGTGGTCTTGCCTGCCCCGCTCCAGCCGGAAATGCCCAGCACCTTCATCGCCGGGCCTTCATGATATTGTGCGGATTCTCGACTGCGGACGACACAATGCAGAATTGCTCGCGGATCGCCTCACCTTCAATCACGCGCTCCAAATTGAGAATNNGCGGCCTTCGCCGTCGCGAAATCCTGAGCGCCGTATTCCTGCTGCAGATACCGCGCCAGGCTATCGATGGCGGCTTCATAGTCTTTGCGTTCGATGGCGGCAACGGTGACCAGGGTGGACCAGCCGAAACTCTCCAGTCCCAGGAAGCCGTTGGCGAAGGCCTGACGCTCCTGCCTGCCCAGCGTCTCCGGATTGGCACCGGCAAAAACAAAAGTGCCAGGCACCGCCCATTCACCAGGATCGGCAGCCTCAGGGAAGAGCTGGACGTCAGACTGATCAAATCGGATGGTGCGCAGCAATTTCATTATTGAGCCCTGATCACTCCAGCCGCATCCCACTCAGACACCACAGCGGCTCGCACAGCGAATAGAAAATCTTTGGCCGCCATTTTCAAGCCAAACAGGCTACCCGCCGCGATCTTCAGCGACATTCACGCAATATCTCCAAGCCTGGCCAGCAGGCTTTCGGCCGCGGCCAGATCGTCCGGCGCATTGGCGTTGAAGAACGGGTCGACCGGCTGCGCGGCGAAGTCGACCTGCACCAGCTTGTGTCGCGCCGTCCAGCGATCCACTTTGCGGATATCTTCCTCCACCACGGCACGACGCAGATCGTCGTACAGCCGCACCGGCCACAGGCCGACCACCGGATAGGCCTGCCCGGCCGACACCGCGCAGGCCAGATCGGCCTGGCCCTGCGCCCGTGCGGCAGCCATGCGCGCGACCAGATCGCGCGGCAGGAAAGGGCCGTCGCCCGGCACGGTGACGATATCGGTGACATCGGCGCGATTGGCGCGCGCCCAGGCCAGCCCGGCCAGCACGCCGGCGAGCGGCCCGACAAAACCTTCGACGGCATCGCCCGCCACCGGCAGGTTCCAGACGGCAAAGCGCGCCGGATCGCCATTGGCATTCAGAATCACGCCATCGACCTGCGGCGACAGGCGGTCGAGGATATGCTGCAGGATCGGCTTGCCACCGAGCTGCTGCAGCCCCTTGTCGCCACCGCCCATGCGGCGCGCCAGCCCGCCAGCGAGTACGACGCCGAGAATTCTTTCAGTCATTACTCGGCTGCCTCGTCGTCGCTGCTGCCCTTGCGCCGGCTGCGCCTGTCTTCATCGGCGACAGCCGAGGGATCGGCGTCGAAGCGCAGCCGTTCGGCGCCGCTCAGCGCGACGAAACGCTTGCCCTTGGCGCGGCCGATCAGCGTCATGCCGATCTGACGTGCGAGCTGCACGCCCCAGGCGGTGAAGCCCGAGCGGCTGATCAGGATCGGCACTCCCATCTGCGCCGTCTTGATCACCATCTCCGAGGTCAGGCGGCCGGTGGTGTACATGATCTTGCCGGCCGCCGACAGACCATGCACGCGCATATAACCGGCGATCTTGTCGATCGCATTATGCCGGCCGACATCTTCCATATAGATCAGCGGCCGGTCGCCCTCGCACAGCACGCAGCCATGGATCGCGCCGGCTTCGAGATACAGCGATGGCGTCAGATTGATCTGCTTCGACAGGCTGTAGATCCACGAGGTCTTCAGCTCGGCCTGCGGATCGAGTGTCACGCTTTCCACGGCGTCCATCATGTTGCCGAACACGGTGCCCTGGGCGCAGCCCGAGGTCTGGGTCTTTTTCTTCAGCCGCTCTTCGTAATCGGTGCGGCGCGCGGTGCGCACCACGATGGTTTCGATCTCGGCATCATAGTCGATGCCAGTGACTTCATCCTCGGGCAGCAGCATGCGCTGGTTGATCAGATAGCCGAGCGCCAGATAGTCGGGATAGTCGCCGATCGTCATCATGGTGACGATCTCCTGCCCGTTGAGGAACAGGGTGAGCGGCCGTTCCACCGGCACCCGGGTATCGACCGGACGTCCCTCCTGGTCGATCCCCTGGACGGCTTCGGTGAGCGCGGGATCGAGGGGATTGGGTTGAACGAGATAGTCCGACGGCAAGGGCTTCATGCTTCTTATATAAGACAGAACCCTGTCGGTGGCGATGTATGACCGCTACGAACCGCGAGTTTTGACCACAAATCGTTTTTTAGCCGGAAACTGTCGTGCCTCAGCCATTTAAACCTTTGCACCGGCGCGCGCTTTTGCGTTAATCGGTCCCGGTGAATACGATCTCCGAAGCCTTCCTGCTCTCGCTGCAGATGATGGTGCGGCTCGACCCCGAGCTGCTCCGTATCATCGGCCTTTCCCTGCGCGTCAGCCTGACCGCGGTGGTCCTCGGCAGCCTGATCGGCCTGCCGTTCGGGGCCCTCCTCGCCCTGACCCGTTTTCCCGGCCGCAACGCCTGCATCGTCGTGCTGAATGCCTGCATGGGCCTGCCGCCTGTCGTGGTCGGCCTGATCGTCTACCTGATCCTGTCGCGCTCTGGCCCACTCGGCACCTTCGGCTGGCTGTTCACCCCGGCCGGCATGGTGATGGCGCAGGTGGTGCTGATCACGCCCATCGTTGCGGCCCTCTCCCGCCAGACCGTGGCCGACCTGTGGATCGAATACGAGGAACAGCTGCGCTCGCTCGGCCTCACGCCGATCAAGGCCATTGCCACCCTGCTGTGGGACGGACGCTTCTCGCTCAGCACCGCGGTCTTCGCCGGCTTCGGCCGCGCCATTGCCGAGGTCGGTGCCATCATTATCGTCGGTGGCAACATCAACGGCTTCACCCGCACGATGACCACGGCCATCTCGCTGGAGACCAGCCGCGGCGATCTGGCGCTGGCCATGGCGCTTGGCATCGTGCTGCTGGCGATCGCCATCAGCATCAATGCCGCCGCCACCACGCTCGGCAATACCGCGCGCCGGCGACAAGGCGCATGATGATGGGCGCGTAAGTGGAGATGACCGGGATGCACGGCCGCCTGTCGCTTCTGCCTCTGCAGCTCAACGATGTCGGCTACAGCGTGAACCGACAGCGTCTGATCGGCGGCGTGAACCTGCGTTTCGAGATGGGCCCGCCGACCCTGATACTGGGGCCCAATGGCGCCGGCAAAAGCCTGCTGCTGCGCCTGTGCCATGGCCTGATCGAGCCGACTGCGGGCGACGTGCAGTGGCAGGGTCCGGCAGCACAGACTCCGCAGAACCTGCGCTTCGAGCAGGCGATGGTGTTCCAGAAACCGGTGCTGCTGCGCCGCTCGGTTCTCGCCAATGTCGAGTTTCCGCTGAAGCTGCGCGGCCTGGATGCGGCATCGCGCCGTGCCAAAGCCCTGGCGGTGCTGGAGCGCGTCGGTCTCGCCGCACTGGCCGAACGGCCGGCGCGCGTGTTGTCTGGCGGCGAACAGCAGCGGCTGGCGCTGGCGCGCGCCTGGGCACTCGAACCGCAGATCCTGTTTCTCGACGAACCGTCCGCCGCGCTCGATCCCGGCGCCACGCGCCAGGTCGAAGGCATCATCGGGAATATTGCCGCCAGCGGCACCAAGATCGTGATGACGACGCATGATCTCGGCCAGGCGCGGCGGCTGGCTGGGGATATCATCTTCCTGCATCGCGGCAGCGTGGCTGAACGCACGCCGGCAACCGAGTTTTTCAACCAGCCGCAAAGCGACGCGGCCCGTGCCTTCCTGCAAGGCGATCTGACCTGGTAACCACCCAACGGAGGACAACATGAATCCCATGATTGATCGTCGGCATCTTCTCGGCCTGATCGCCGGCATCGGCCTGGCTGTCAGCAGTACGGTGGCTCTAGCTCAAGAGAAATTCATCGTCGTCGCCAGCACCACCTCGACCGAACAGTCCGGTCTGTTCGGCCATATCCTGCCGATCTTCACCAAGAAGACCGGCATCCAGGTGCGCGTCGTGGCGCAGGGCACCGGCCAGGCGCTCAAGACCGGCGAACAGGGCAATGCCGACGTGGTGTTCGTGCATGACCGCGTCGCCGAACAGAAATTCGTCGATGCCGGCTGGGGCGTCGACCGCCGCGAGGTGATGTACAACGACTTCGTGATCGTCGGTCCGAAGAGCGATCCCGCCAAGGTCGGCGGCAGCAAGGACGTGGTCGCCGCCTACAAGAAGATCGCCGCCGCCAAGGCGCCGTTCGCCTCGCGCGGCGACAGTTCGGGGACACACGCCGCCGAACTGCGCATCTGGAAAGAAGCCGGTATCGACGTGAAGGCGACCGGCACCGGCTGGTATCGCGAGACCGGCTCAGGGATGGGGCCGACCCTGAACACCGCCAGCGGCATGAACGCCTATGCCTTCACCGACCGTGGCACCTGGCTTAACTTCAAGAACCGTGGCGATCTGGTCGTCAGCGTCGAAGGTGACGCAAAGCTGTTCAACCAGTATGGCGTCATGCTGGTGAACCCGGCCAGGCACGCCCATGTGAAGGTGGCCGAAGGCAGGGCCTTCATCGACTGGATCACCTCGAAGGAAGGCCAGGATGCCATCGCCTCCTACAAGATCGGGGGACAGCAGCTATTCTTCCCGAACTACAGGCCCGGCGGCAACAGCTGACGGGCCGGGCCGGTACTTGTTTCGGAGTCGGCGTCACTTTAAGTGACGCTGATATTTCCATTGGCTGAGTGTGATGAAAACCATCCTGATCATCGGCATCGGTGCGGGTAACCCCGAGCATCTCACCATCCAGGCGGTGAATGCGCTGAACCGCGTCGACGTCTTTTTCATCATGGACAAGGGCGAAGCGAAAGGCTCGATGATCGACCTGCGCCGGGAGATCTGCGCCCGCTTCATCGCCGCCGGCCGCACATACCGCTTCGCCACAGCGCAAAGTCCGCCATGGGACCGCAACAGCGGCGAATACAATGCCGTGATCGGCAACCTCAACTCCGACAAGCAGGCCATCTTCGAGCAGCTGATCGCCGGGGAGATGCAGGACGGCGAGACTGCCGGCGTGCTGGTCTGGGGCGACCCCTCGCTGTATGACAGCACGATCCGCATCATGACCGACATCGCAGCCAGCGGACGGCATGCCATCTCCTATGACGTGATTCCCGGCATCAGCAGCCTGCATGCGCTGACCGCGCAGCATCGCACCACACTGAACACCGTCGGCCAGCCGGTCGAGATCACCACCGGCCGTCGCCTCGCCGAAGGCTTCCCGGCCGGCACCGACAGCGTCTTCGTCATGCTGGACGGCGACGACACTTACCGGCGTTTCGCCGACGATGACAGAATCGATATCTACTGGGGCGCCTATATCGGCACGGCCGATGAGATCCTGATCTCGGGCCGGCTGAAGGATGTCGCCGGGCAGATCGCCCAGACCAGGGCCGCGGCGAAGCAGACCCACGGATGGATCATGGACAGCTACCTGCTGCGACGCCGGAAGAGTTAAGCGGCGAAAACCTGCGCGCGATAGAGCCGCAGGCCGACCCTGACGCCAATGGCCAGCGGGTCTTCATTCTGCTCTTCCCGCGTGCGCGTCAGTTCGACGATGCGCCCGTCGGGCAGTTCGGCTTCGAGGCGAACAAAGGCGCCGACCGTGGAGACAAAGCGGATCGTCGCCTCGCCCTCGGCATCTGGCACCACGGCAATGTCATGCGGCCGGGCATAGAGCCGCGCCGGACCGTTCGGCACCTCGACGCGCTCCAGCGCCGTGGTATCGATCCCCGGCAGCAGCACCGAGCCGGCCGCCACGTGGCAATCCAGCGCATTGTTGTCGCCGAGGAAGCCGCTGACGAACGGTGTGGCCGGAGTGTCGTAAAGCTGGGCCGGCGTATCGATCTGCTCGATACGTCCCTTGTTCATCACCACCACGCGGTCGGCCAGTTCGAGCGCTTCCTCCTGGTCATGCGTGACGAAGACGGAGGTCATGCCGAGCTGTTCATGCAGACGGCGCAGCCAGCGGCGCAATTCCTTGCGCACCTTGGCATCCAATGCACCGAAGGGCTCGTCCAGCAGCAGCACGCTCGGCTCGATGGCGAGCGCACGCGCCAGCGCCACGCGCTGACGCTGACCGCCGGACAGCTGCGCCGGCATGCGGTCGGCCAGCCAGTCGATCTGCACCAGCTGCAGCAGGCGGTTGACGCGTTCGCGGATCACCGGTTCGGGCAGACGCTGCTGGCGCGGCCGCACGCGCAGGCCGAAAGCGACATTCTCGTAGACGGTCATATGGCGGAACAGCGCGTAATGCTGGAAGACAAAGCCGACCTGGCGATCGCCGACCGGACGGCCGCTGGTGCTGACGCCATTGAACTGGATGTCGCCGCTGTCGGCCCAGTCCAACCCGGCGATGATGCGCAGTAGCGTGGTCTTGCCCGAGCCCGACGGGCCGAGCAGCGCGACCAGTTCGCCCGACTTCACACTAAGATCGACATCACGCAAGGCATAGAAATCGCCGAAGACGCGGGTGAGGTTTTTGACATCAATACGCATGAGCCCGTATCCGTGATCAATCGCCGGCCGGAGCGGAGTCCGGCGCGCGGTCGCGGCTCAGCTTCCATTCCAGCAGTGTTTTCAGTGCAAGGGTGATGATGGCCAGCATCGCGAGCAGCGAGGCCACTGCGAAGGCCGCAACGAAATTATACTCGTTGTAGAGAATCTCGACATGCAGCGGCATCGTGTTGGTCAGGCCGCGCACATGGCCCGATACCACCGAGACGGCGCCGAATTCGCCCATGGCGCGGGCATTGCAGAGCAGTACGCCATACAGCAGCGCCCATTTCACATTGGGCAGGGTGACATACCAGAAAGTCTGCAGACCCGAGGCATTGAGCGTGAAGGCCGCCTCCTCCTCCAGCGTGCCCTGCTCCTGCATGATCGGGATCAGCTCACGTGCGACAAAGGGGAAAGTGACGAAGACCGTGGCCAGCACGATGCCCGGCACGGCGAAGATGATCTGCAGGTCGTTGTCGCGCAGCCACGGCCCGAGCCAACCCTGCAACCCAAACATCAGCACGAAGACTAAGCCGGAAATCACCGGCGAGACCGAGAACGGCAGGTCGATCAGGGTGATCAGGAAACTCTTGCCGCGGAATTCGAACTTGGTGATCGCCCAGGAAGCAACCAGGCCGAAGACCATGTTGAGCGGCACGGAGATCACTGCGGTGATCAGGGTGAGCTGGATGGCCGACACCGCGTCGGGTTCGGTCAGCGCTTCGACATAAGCCTCCCAGCCATGGGCGAAGGCCTGCAGGAAGACCAGCAGCAACGGCAACACGACGAATAATCCCAGGAAGGCCAGTGCAATCGCGATCAGCGCGGCGCGGCCGGTCTTGCGGCGCGCACTGACGATTTCGCGGCGCTGGTCGGCGGCAATGGAAAACAGCGCGTTCATCGCCTACCTCCGCCGCTCGCGCCGTTCCGCCCAGCGCTGCAGGATATTGATGCAGAGGAGCAGAATGAAGGACGCGATCAGCATGGTCACGGCAATCGCCGTAGCCTCCGCATAGGCGAATTCCTCCAGCTTGATCACGATCAGCAGCGGCGCAATCTCGGATTTCATCGGCAGGTTGCCGGCAATGAAAATCACCGAACCGTATTCACCCAGCGCACGGGCAAAGGCCAGTGCCATGCCGGTGAGTGTGGCCGGCATGATGCTGGGCCAGATCACTTTCGTAAAAACCTGCCATGGATTGGCACCCAGGCTTTCAGCCGCGTCTTCCGCCTCGCGCTCGAAGTCCTCCAGCACCGGCTGCACCGTGCGGACCACAAAAGGCAGGCCGATGAAGATCAGTGCAATCACAATGCCGGCCGGCGTGAACGCGACCTTGATGCCGAACGGCGCCAGCAAGGCACCAAGCCAGCCATTCTCCGCCCACAGCGTGGTCAGCGCGATGCCGGCAATCGCGGTCGGCAGGGCGAAGGGAATATCGACCAGCGCATCCACGATGCGGCGGCCGGGGAAGCGGTAGCGCACCAGCACCCAGGCAACGATCAGGCCGAACACCGTATTGATGCCGGCGGCAATCGCGGCGGTGCTGAAGCTGACCCGCAGGGCATGCACGACCCGCGGCGTCGAGATCGCCGCCCAGAAGGCATCCCAGCCCAGTGTCGCCGATTTCAGGAACAGGCTGGACAGCGGCACCAGCACGATCAGGCTGAGCCAGAAAACCGTCAAGCCCAGCGTGAGCCCGAAACCGGGGATCACGCTGGGCTGAGCGCGGAACGGTATACGCGATATGGTTTGTGTCACTTCAATCCGTCATTCGTGGCATGCCGTCCGTATCGATCGATGGGTCGGCCCGATTGGTCAGTTCAGTTGCTTGGCTTGTAGATCTGGTCGAATACGCCGCCATCACTGAAATGCTCCTTCTGCGCCTTGGCCCAGCCACCGAACTGCTCGTCGATCGTGAACAGCTTCACGTTCGGGAAAGTCTCGGCATGCGCCTTCGCCACTTCAGGATCGCGCGGGCGGTAATAATGCTTGGCAGCGATCTCCTGCCCTTCCTTGCCATACAGGTTCTTCAGATAGGCTTCCGCCACCTGACGAGTGCCCTTGCGGTCCACCACCTTGTCGACCACGGCGACCGGCGGTTCGGCCAGGATCGAAATGCTCGGCACCACGATCTCGAACTTGTCCTTGCCGAGTTGATTGATCGCCAGGAAGGCTTCGTTCTCCCAGCTGAGGAACACATCGCCCAGATTGCGCTGGGTAAAGGTGATCAGCGAACCGCGTGCGCCGGTATCGAGTACCGGCACGTTCTTGTACAGCTGCTCAACGAACTTGCGGCCATCATCCGCGTTGCCGGACTTGCGCGCAGCATAACCCCAACCCGCCAGATAATTCCAGCGCGCACCGCCCGAGGTCTTCGGGTTCGGCGTGATCACCGAGACGCCCGGCTTCACGATATCGTCCCAGTCCTTGATGCCCCTGGGGTTGCCCTTGCGCACCAGGAAAACGATGGTTGAGGTATATGGCGATGCGTTATCCGGCAGTCGCTTCTGCCAATCCGGCGCGATCAGGCCGCGCTCCGCAATCGCGTCGATGTCATAGGCCAGCGCCAGCGTGACCACATCCGCATCCAGGCCGTCGATCACCGAGCGCGCCTGCTTGCCCGAACCGCCATGACTCTGCCGTACGGTCAGCTTGCCGCCGGCCTGCGCCGCCGGCAGTTTGGCGAATGCCTTGTTGTAGTCATTATAGAGTTCGCGCGTCGGGTCGTACGACACATTGAGCAGCGTGACATTCTTGCCCTGCGCTACGGCGGCACCGGAGGCAAGCGGAACAGCCAGCAGCGCGACGGCGGCCAGCATGGCGCGTAGACCGATGTCTCTGGACAGGAATTTCAGCATGGCACCCTCTTTCGTCGATTTGGTCATGCCTGATCTTGTCAGCGGTTCCATAAACGACAATTGAAAGGAATTTGCGGCAACAGTAAACCGCGCTGAATCTGCGTCAAAAATATGCAGCCGTCTTAACGTACTGCCGCCACATGAACCGTGTTTTCGTTCCCGGCCCGATGCACGTCGTTATTCGCCTCGCTGCGCAGCCATGCAGCAAACGCCGCAACTTTGGGCAGCGACAGCAAGCGCTGCGGTGCCACGATATAGTAGGCGAAATCGACCGGCTGCGGATCTTCGAACAGTTGCACCAGCCGCCCTGCCCGCAGATCGTTTTCCACCAGCGTGGCCTTGGCCAGTGCCACACCGCCGCCCTGGATTGCTGCATCGAGCACCAGGCTCGACTGCGTGAAACGCGGACCGCGCGCCACATCCACAGCCGTGGCGCCGCGGGCACGCAGCCAGGCCTGCCAGTTCGGGCAGGTCGGATCGCTGTCCGGACTGTCGTCATGCAGCAGCGTGACAGCCGAAAGGTCTTTCACCTGCTGCAAGCGCTTTGCTTTCAGCAGCGTCGGGCTGCAGACCGGGATCACGGCCTCCGACAGCAGATGCTCTACGGCGAGATCGGGATAGCCGCCTTTGCCATAGCGGATGGCGATGTCGACATTGTCGCTGTTGAAGTTGCTGAGCTGCGTGGTGGCCGCCACACGCACATCGATATTGGGATGCAGCTTCTGGAAACGGTCGAGCCGCGGCATCAGCCATTTCACCGCAAAGGACGGCGCCACGCTCACCGTCAGCATGCTGGCCCGACTCAGGCCTTCGAGTTGGCCGACCGCCTCGCCCAGCATCTCGAAGCCGCCCCGGATGCCCGGCAGGAAGGTTTGCCCGGCATCGGTCAGCGCAATGCTGCGGCCGGCGCGACGGAACAGCTGCACGCCCAGATGCGCCTCCAGCGTACGGATCTGGTGGCTGACCGCCGCCGGCGTGACGCAGAGTTCGTCGGCCGCCTGCACGAGACTGAGATGGCGTGCGACCACCTCGAAGGTCCGCAGCGCCACCAGCGGCGGCAGACGGCGCTTCGACGGTCGCCCGGTGGCGACCCCGTCTGGGGCAAATGTGATAGCCTGTGTCTGGCGCATATCCTGATCTGAACGTCGCAACCGGCGAAGAATAACAAATCAGCAGCACAGCTGTATATCATTATGATATACAGCTGTATTACGCTATTTGTATTCCCCATATTCCGCGATTCCAAAACTGATCTGCGGCCTGCCGCAAAAGACATTCAATCGACAATCCGGCTGCTTCCGGCATGCTTGGTCTTCGCCCAAGCGGCGGCGCCTGCATCGCGACCGTCAAACCCGGAGGATGCCATGCCCTATCAGACCCCGATTGAAAAGCCGACCCGCGCCAAATGGATCGCCGCTGGCGGGGGCGGTTTGCCGGCCGCGCCCCTGTCCGGTCCGATTCCGTGCCGAGGCGATGTCGCCCACGCTATTGCGAACGACAACGCGCAGCGCTGCCGCCGCTCCGGCGTCGCGATCGATCCGATGTTTCTGGACTAGGCGGCCTGCCGGCTCTGGTAGACGCAGAGACTGGCATAGGCGAGCGACAGCAGCGGCATGGCGATGCCAGCCTGCTTCGCCCGCCGCAGCAGGTCGCCAACGATCTGGTCGGCTTCCACGGCAGCGCCCCTCTGCAGGTCGCGATACATCGACGAGGTATGCGCAGACCCCAGCTTGGTCAGCGTCTCGCGCGTGCTGGCCACGAAGCCCTCGTTCGGTGCCTTGCCGACTACACGGACCGCAGCGACGACTTCGTCTACAAGTGCAGCGGCGAAGTCGCGCCCGCCCGGCGCAGCGGCCACCTCGCCCACCGTGCCGTGCATCAGGCAGCAGATGCCGCCCAGCGCCGCCAGCAGAATCCACTTTTCCCACATCTCACGCTCGATCTCGGGCGTCAGCTTGGCGTCGAAGCCGGCATCGCGCAAAGCCGCGTCCAGTGCAAGGATACGCTCGGACCGGCTGCCATCCATCTCGCCATAGGCCAGGTCGTGGAACTTGCCCATTTGGACGACACGGCCGGCGTCATCGAGTTGCGCCGGGATGCGGCACAGGCCGCCGACCAGCGCCGGCGCCCCGAAACGCGCACGGATCGCATCGACATGCCGCATGCCGTTCAATACCGGCAGGATCATGGTCTGCGCACCGACGGCCGGCGCCAGGTCTTCCAGCGCGGCATCCAGCGAATACGCCTTTACCGTCAGGATCACCGCATCGTAGACGCCGGTAATCTGCCCGGCCGTCACCAGCTTGGGTGCGCAGGCGAAATCGCCGAACGGACTTTTGATCTGCAGGCCATCCTTTTGCAGCTGCGCCGCGCGACCCGGCCGCACCAGGAAGGTGACGTCACGCCCCGCCTGGGCCAGCCGGCCGCCATAATACCCACCGGTCGAACCGGCACCGACAACGAGCAGACGCATTGTTCCCCCATGGAATGATCACGGACCGTCACCTATCGCATCCGTGGCGCGGATCAAGTGTCCCGCAGGCCGCCTTTGCCGCTAGGGACCGGCCCACCAGCCAATCAGGCTCTCGGTTGCCCGCACCGCCAGCGATGGCACACCGCCCGTGCTCACCCACCAGCCGTGCGAACCAGACAGCCAGAACAGCAGAGTTGTCACCCAGAAGACGATGGCAGCCAGTACCGCATAGAGAGTATACCGCAGGTAAATCTCACGCAGCGTGACGGTGATGATGCGCTGCGCCACATCTGGATGAAGTTCGATGCTGCGACCCAGCATGATCCAGACCTCGGTCTTCTTGTAGGACCGGCGCGTCACATGCCCCGCCTTGAGCAAGAGCACGCAGGCGACCATCATTGTCAGGATCGCCCCGGATTTCAGTGACTGCAGCGGATCGGAGATCAGGCCGATCATCACGCACCAGATGCCAAGCGCGGCAAAGAAGCAGCCGCGCCCGACCGAGTGAACCGCCAATGCCCGCACCCGCTGTTCGATGGGTTCGGCCATGGCAGTCCCTGTCAGAGCAGACCCGGCAGGGTCAGCAGGATGGCAGCGCCGAGCCAGACCAGCATGGACATCTGATCGCTCTGCTGCCGGCCGCTGATACGCTCAAAAATCGCCGTTGGCACCCCCGATATCACCAGCGTGGAGACCGAGACGATCAGCGAGGTCCCATAAAGAATCGCAATCTGGTTATGCGGCGCGAATTCCGGCAGCCATATGGGCGCCATGACGAAGACAAGCGGCACCATAGGCGACACAAAGCCGTTGACCAGCGTCACCCCCAGAATCGCGACGAAAATGGTATTCGGGCTCATGAGGCGGCCTGCATCAGGCTCGGCGCCATGCCGTTGGCCGCAAAGATAAAGTGGGCAACGTAGCGTAATGCGAAGGCCCAGAAGGCCGTTACCAGAGGCAGGAAGCGCAGGTTGATGAAGCGCGGCGTGATCCAGTCGGTCAACCAGACAGCCCAGTTGGTCAGCAGTTTGAAGAAGCGGAAGATGTAGTTGGGATGATCCGGCGGCAGGAAGGCCGTCATCAGGAAACGCCCGACACAGGTCCAACCGGTCAGAGCGAAGCCATAGCTGACCGCCCAGTAGGGCAGGTAGCTCCAGAAGAAATCGGGCTGGGAGGTCATTGAAATCCTGAAACGGCGATGCAGAGCGACAACCTACAAAAGAAAACGGCGGAGGCCAATGGCCCCCGCCGCTCTTAGCGTGAAGCCACGAATTAGTGACTGATCGCGTCGTCGGCGCTCGCCAGTTTCACGCCACCCTTCGGCACGCGAATACTGTCGATAAAGTCCTGCATTTCCTTCGTCGGGGCCGTGGTCATCAGACTGACGACATAGGTCACGATAAAGGCTGCCGGAATGCCGAACAGGCCGCAGGAGATGTTCTTGATCCCGAACCACAGCGGCATGCCATAGAACTGGGTCATCACCAGGTAGTACACGCACACGCCGTAGCCGGCGACCATACCGGCAATGGCGCCGGTATTGCTCGTGCGCTTCCACCAGATGCCCATCACCAGTGCCGGGAACAGACCCGAAGCGGCGATCGAGAAGGCCCAGGCCACCATCGCAAGGATGGTCGAGGGCTTGGTCGACGCCACCCATGCCGCGGCAATCGCCACCACGATCAGCAGCGCACGGCTGATGATCAGGCGACGCTTGGTCGGGGCATGCGGATCGATCATGCGGTAGTAGACGTCATGGCTGAGCGCATTGGCGATTGCGAGCAGCAGGCCATCGGCCGTGCTGAGCGCTGCTGCCAGACCGCCGGCGGCAACCAGGCCAGCGACGACATACGGCAGACCAGCGATTTCCGGCGTCGCGAGCACGATGGCATCGGACGCAATCCGGAACTCGTTTAGCTGCAGGATACCATCGCCGTTTCCGACGACCCCCTTGCACATCACGTAGCGTGTTGCGGCATCGGCGGCGTCGCAGGTTCCGACAAGACCGATTTCACCCCACGACTGCACCCATGCCGGCAAATTGGCAATCGGGGTGCCGATCACGTTCTGGTAGACCTCCAGCTTGCCGAACGCGGCATAGGCCGGAGCGGTGAAGTAGAGCAGGAAGATGAAGAACAGGCTCCATGCCACCGACTGACGGGCTTCACGCACGCTGGGCGTGGTGAAGTAACGCATCAGGATGTGCGGCAGGGCAGCCGTACCCACCATCAGACACAGGATCAGCGCGAAGAAGTTGACCGCATCCAGCAGGTTTATTTCTCCCTTTGCATTGGAGAACACCGCTGTATGCCCCTTCACCACCCCCATGCTCTGTTCCAGCACGGCGATCTTCTCGAGCGCCTGGCCATACATCAGCTGCGGGATCGGCACGCCGGTCACCTTCGCCGACATAATCACAACCGGGATCAGGTAGGCGATGATCAGGATGATATACTGCGCCACCTGGGTCCAGGTGACCGCGCGCATGCCGCCGAGCATCGAGCAGACCAGAATACCGGCCAGACCGACGAACACCGCGATCTCGAACGAGATGCCGAGGAAGCGCGAGGCGATGATGCCGACGCCGAAGATCTGCGACGTCACATAGGTGAACGAGGCAGAAATCAGGACGATCACGCCGCAGAAGCGGGCAAGATTGCCGCCGTAACGGGCGCCGAGGAAGTCAGGCACCGTGTACTGGCCGAACTTGCGCAGATACGGCGCCAGCAGGATCGACACCAGCAGGTAGCCGCCGGTCCAGCCCAGCACGAAGGCAAGGCCGTCATAGCCGAGCAGGTAAAGCGTACCCGCCATGCCGATGAACGAGGCGGCCGACATCCAGTCGGAGCCGGTCGCCATGCCGTTGTAGAAGGCGGGCACCTTGCGGCCGGCGACGTAGTATTCGCCCATTTCCGCCGTGCGCGAGAGATAACCGATCAGCGCGTAAACGCCGATGGTCAGGAACACGAACAGGTATCCGATCACCTGGTTCGAGACACCCATCTGCTCGAGAATCGCCAAGACAATCACAAAGCCGGCAAAGCCGCCCGTGTATATCCCGTATATTTTGCCGAGATTGGCGATAAAACCGCCGTCTCCGCCTTTCGCATTGTTTGCCATGGTGGTGTTCCCCCTCTTATTCGTCTTCGGCGACGCCGAATTCTTCGTCGATCGCGTTCTGCTTCGAGGCGAACCAGAACAGCGATACGACAAAGGCAATCAGCGAGCCCTGTGCGGCCATGTAGAAGCCGAGCGGAAAACCGATGATCTTGATGGTGTTCAGCTGCGGCGCGAAGAAATGCACGGCGAAGCCGAAGAAGAACCAGATACCCAGCATCGTCCACATGAGGCCGGACGTTCTGGCCCAATAGGCCTTGGCCTTTTCCGGAGATAGGTCTGACATGAAGCGCTCCTGCCCCTATGTTGTTTATGTTATCGTTACGTCCAGAGCGGCGAAATTTACGCCTAGTCTGGCTCAGGGCAGTATAGGAGCGGGCATTTTGGCTGGCCCATTAGACCAAAGTTTAATTTAATCGAGTCAGTCAGTTACAGATTATATGCACAGGGGGATGTTTTGCTGCATCGCATCAAAGAGTTTTTCTTTCCACCGGCGGTTTCGACCCGCGCGGAACTGCAGGCCTTCATGACGGGGGAAGCCGCCTATCTGGCCCAGAAGACGGTCATCGGCTATTGCCGCGTCAAGACGATGCTGGACTACGAGAAGTTGCTGACCGAGGCCCCGTTCCACGATGGGCACGAGATCTGCCGGTGGGAGGCCTACGCCAGCACGCTGGGCGATATCATCATCATGACCGAGAGCTGGCTGCGGCCCGAAACGCCCGATGCCCGGCGCAGGCTGGCCGATTCGCTGGCCGGCTTGTATCCCCTCATCCTGAATGAAAGCGTGCCGGTGCATCGCCAGAACTGGGCCGACGCCATCGCAGCATTCAATGCCCGTTATGCCCAGACCCACCTGGAGGCCGCACTGCCGCCGGAACTGATCGTCACCGGTTCCGCCGCCCTCATCCATGAACTGGTGCCGATCGCCGACCGGCTGAAACGCAACGACCGCGAGGTCATCCTCGGCGATCTGCGGCTGCATATTCTTGCCGCGCATGCTTCGATGCTGAAACGCTTCGATCGCGACGCGTTGGTGACAGCATTGATGCATTGAGGATGGCATGCGGCGGTCGCTGATTGGCGGCGTCGGCCGGATTCTCGCGCGGCTGCGCAGCCCCGTACCGATGCCGGCCGCGGTTACTTTGGCCGATGACGAACCGCTCGCCACGCTGCCGGCCCTGCTGTTCGATACCGAGACGACCGGGCTGGATGTCGCCGGCGCCCGCATCGTATCGCTGGCCGGCCTGCCGCATCATGGCGGTACGCCTGACGACATGCCGCCGCTCGACCTGCTGCTGCATCCGGGCATCCGCATTCCGAAATCCTCGACCGCCATCCATGGCATCGACGACCACATGGTGGCCACCGCGCCCACGATAGGCTTGCTGTGGGGCAGCATCCAGCATGCCTGGCAGGGCCGCGTCCTGGTGGGCCACAATATCGGCTACGACATCGCCGTGCTGCAGCACGAAGCCGCACGCCATCGCCTGCCCTTTCATGCACCGCCCGGGGCGCTGGATCTCGGCCTGCTGTATGCCGGCCTGAAACCACGCGTGACGCATATCACGCTGGAGCGCATCGCCGAAGATTTCGCAGTACCGCTGGAGGGCCGGCATTCCGCTGCAGGAGATGCCCAAACCGCGGCCGGCATCTGGCAGCGCATGCTGCCCGCGCTGGGACGGATCGGTATCGCTACATTCGGGGATGCGCGTCGCCTGATGCAGCGGCAGCGCGATCTGCTGCAGCGGCAGGAACGCGCTGGCTGGGCGCTCGAGCTGCTGGTGCCGCGATGACCTCCGCACTGCCATTGCCCGATCTGGAACCCTACCGGCGCCGCGTCGGTGCAGTGATGCGCCAGCCCGTCGACGACATCGAGGGCAGCGCCACGCTCGCGGAAATCGCCCGGCATATGGCGCAAAGCACTCATGGCGGGCTGCTGGTGCGCGACCGTTTCGGCAGGCATGTCGGCATCCTCACCGAACGCGACCTTACGCGCGCCATCGGTCGCGACGGTGCGGTGGCGCTGCAATTCACCGCAGCAGATCTGATGACCCGCGATATCGTGGCGATTCACGAAAGCGCCTTCCTGTTCCGCGCCATCGGCCGCATGCGCCGGCTGAACCTGCGCTACCTGCCGGTGACGGACAACAGCGGTCGCTTCGTCGGCATGCTGACCGCGCGCAGCCTGCTCCGCCTGCGCGCACAGGATTCGCAGCTGATCGCCGACGAACTGGATGTCGCGCAGACCGCGGAAGACCTCAGTCACGCCCGCACCGCTCTACCCGGACTCGCCGCCACGCTGCTGACGGAAGGTTCCGATGCCCCGGCTGTGGCGGCGGTGATTTCAGGGATCTATGCCGATATCACGGCGCGCGCCAGCGCCATCGCGGAAGCCGAATTCACCAAAGCGGGCGAACTGCCGCCGGCGCCTTGGTGCATGCTGATCCTCGGATCCGGCGGCCGTGGCGAAAGCCTGCTCAAACCCGATCAGGACAACGCCATCATCCATGCCGGCAGCAGCGAAGACGATGGCTGGTATAACCGCATCGCCGAACGCATCAACGCCCTGCTGGATGAAGCCGGCGTACCCTTCTGCCGGGGTGGCGTGATGGCGAAGAACACCGCCTGGCGGGGCTCGCAGGGGCAATGGCGCGCCCGCGTCACCGACTGGATTGCGCGCCACACGCCCGATGCCCTGCTGAATGTCGATATCTTCTACGACCTGCAGCCGGTCTACGGTGCGTTGCGGCTGGGCGAGGCGCTGCGCTTCGAGGCACTGGCTGCGGCGCGCAACTCGCCGTTATTCCTGCGCCAGCTGGCCGAGCAGTCGGCCCAGTTGCATCCCGCACTCGGATTTTTCGGACAACTGAAGACAGAGAGCGATGGCCGGATCGACCTCAAGCTCGGCGGGCTGCTGCCGCTGGTGAGCGCAGCCCGCCTGATGGCACTGAAACTCGGAACGGCCGCGACCGGCACGGCAGATCGCCTGCGCGCCGTGGGCGCCGCCGGACTGATCGGCGAAAGCGATATTACCGGCTTGACGGCCGCCCATGCGCTTTTGCTGGAAACCATCCTGCAACAGCAGATTGCCGATCTCGCCTCGGGCCGGGATCCGGGCAGCCGCGTCGATCCCGCCGGTCTCAGCAGCATGCGGCGCAGTCAGTTGAAAGCTGCGCTGAAGCATGTCGCCCTGCTGCCCGAGATGGTGCAGGACGTGCTGACCGCGGCCCAACCGGCCGCATCCCAGCCGGCCGGAGATACCTGACCGCCTTGCGCCATATCAACGCCTGGTGATGCCCACATGGCATCATGCCTGCGTCCGAAATGACTGGAGCTGGGGATGAGCGCTTGGGAAATGGTGAATCGTCACGTCGAGGCCGCATTGGCGGAAGCTGCAACGACGGGGATTCCGGCAGAAACCGTCGCCAGCAATTTGATCACCGAAGCGGTGCGCATCCTGAAAGCCAGCCGGCCGCTGCAGGATATCCGCGCCGAGCTGCAATTCGCGATCGAGAATCTCGAAGACCGCGACTATGAGTTCATGCGGCCATGAATGGCCGTTGGAAGTTCATGCGGCCATGAATGGCCGTTCGGCAATCAGCCTTTGCGCCTCCCGGACTCCACCTGGACCACGCGCAGGAACAGGCTGCGCGGCTGATCAAGCGCTGTCGCACCCACCGGATGGGTCTGCGCCATCGCGCCGGCCGCGCCCGTAGCGAAACTGTCGTCGAACATGGCGTCGATATTGCGCTCGATCCCGCGGAAGGGATTGAGGCTGCGGCTGAAGGGGGTGAATTCGTCTTTGGCCATGATCGGCTCCGGCAGACGGGACTGACTGCCGGACAAACGCTGCGGCCGCACCTGCGTTCCGTGGCGCCGCGGAATAATCAGCCTGCGAGTTTCGCCACCAGCTTCTTCGGTGCGATCAGGCAATAGCTGCGCCGCACCAGCTCCGCCACTTCCGTCCAGTCGGCCTTTTTGTCGAGCCACATGCCGACCCAGCCCTTGTGGCCCAGATACGGCGGCACGAAAAAACGGCCGGGATCGGCCTGCACCAGCAGCTCCTGGCTGCCCTCCTGCGCCTTGCACCAGACCGCGTCGCGCTCGCCGATGGCGCTCTGCAGCGCGAAGATCTTGCCGCGGATGCGATAGGTGGGAATTTCCCAGGTCTCGCGCTCCTCGGCCTCAGGCAGCGCCATGCAGATGGCGCGCAGCCGCTCGGTCGGCCCGCGCGGCTTCAGCTTGCGGACGTCATTCTGCTTCGGCACCTGGTATTTCTTTGCCATCAGAACAGGCTCCCCTGCCGCTCATCCCTCGGCGGCGGGCGGAACAGGTCGCAGCGCACCGGATTGCGCTTCTCGTTATACCCCAGCCGCTTCACCGCCATGCGGAACCTCTGCGCGATCAGGTCGGCATAAGGCCCGTCGCCGCGCTGGCGCTCGCCGAAATTCGCCGTGTAATCGCGGCCGCCGCGGGTTTCCTGGATCAGCTTCATCACCTTGGAAGCCCGATCCGGGTAATGCTCCTGCAGCCACTCGCGCCACAACTCCTTTAGTTCGAGCGGCAGGCGCAGCAGTACCCAGCCGGCTTCGCGCGCGCCGGCCGCGAAGGCGGCCTCCAGAATGCGCTCGACTTCCATATCGTTGATGGCCGGGATCAGCGGTGCCGTCATCACGCCGCAGGGAATGCCGGCGTCGTTGAGCAGGCGGACCGCCTCCAGCCGCTTGCCCGGCGTCGAGGCCCGCGGTTCCATGTTGCGCGCAAGATGACGGTCCAGCGTGGTGATCGAGAGATAGCATTTCACCAGGCCGTCTTTCGCCATATCGGCGAGGATGTCGATATCGCGGGTGATCAGGTGATTTTTGGTGACGATGGTGAGCGGATGCCGCGTCTCGCACAGCACTTCCAGCACGCCGCGGGTGATGCGCTGGTCGCGTTCGACCGGCTGATAGGGATCGGTATTGGTGCCCATCGCCATGGCGCGGACTTGGTAGTTTTTCGCAGCAAGTTCCTTGCGCAGCAGCGTCGCAGCGTTGCGCTTGACCATGATCTCGGTCTCGAAATCGAGGCCGGGCGAGAAACCGAGATAGGCATGGCTCGGCCGCGCAAAGCAGTAGATGCAGCCATGCTCGCAACCGCGATAGGGATTGATCGAGCGGTCGAAGGAAATATCCGGCGAGGTGTTCCAGGCAATGATACTGCGCGTCGCATCCTCATGCAGATGGGTGCGCAGCGGATCGCCGGTTTCCAGATTGTCCCAGCCGTCATCCTCGCGCTGGCGGGTTTCGGTGTCGTAGCGGCTGCGCACGGCCGACACGGCGCCGCGTCCGCGCCGCGCATCGGGATGGGCGTGGTCGGCAGCGATGGATACGGCGCGCTCTACTGGTTTTCCCATGGCCATTTATCATAGCGCGCCATAGGAACATTTCAAGAACTACTCTTGCCGGGCCCCTCGTCCCGAGGACGACACCTGTCAGGCCGCCGCGGCCAGCGGCGGGACAGATCGGACATTGTGTCTTGAGGTTTATTGTGCTATTATTCCTATATAAGGGAACATTCGTTCGTATGCCTCGATAGGCGAACCTACACAGTTTTCGACGAAACCCTGCCGCTGTTGGACATCGTGGATAGGAAAATCAAAGTCTTGGCACACAAACCAAGGACTTAGGCGGGATTCAACGGGACGAAACTGGCTCTAATTGGCTCCAACTGGCTCAAACTGGACGGAACTGGCCTCCAAACGGGACGAAACAGGCTGATTCAGGCGTCTAAAGCTCGATGTTGTAGCGCACGAAGGGCGCGCGCTTGGCGACGCGCTCATACAGCCGGCGGGCGGTGCCGTTGAATTCCTCGGTCTGCCAGTACAGTACCCCGGCGCCCTTGGCCTTTGAGGCCTCGGCAACGGCCGCGATCAGGCGGCGGCCGATGCGTTTGCCGCGCGCTTCCGGTACGACGAACAGATCCTGCAGATAGACATTGCCGCCCATATTCCAGGTGGACGGATGCAGCAGATACTGCACCAGGCCCAGTGCGCGCTGGCCTTCCCAGGCGATCAGCGCCTCGATCTCGCGGCCCTCGACGACGCGGGCCCAGGTGAAATCGGTGACGACGGCCGGGACACTCTTTTCATAAAAGGCGAGATAACCGAGCCAGAGCGGCTCCCATTGTGCGCGTTCAGTGGCGGCCACCGGGCGGATAACGATATCGGACATGGAGACGGGTTTCCTTCAGATCGACTGCGATCCGATTACCCTGATAGCGGCACCGGGTTAAGCACCAGTTCCGGCAAATCCGATGGAGCCAGTATTATTTGCCGCCGCCACGCCGCTCGTGTTCTCGCAAGCGCGGAAACAGTTCGACGAAATTGCACGGCTTNNGTGCCGCGCGTGACGCCGGCGGTGGCGCGCGACTGGATCGTGGAGGTGCCGATCTTCTGGTAGCTGAGCATGCGGAACAACTCGCCGAAGCCCGGGATGCTTTTCTCGTAGATGCCTTCGAAGGCTTCGGGTGTCACGTCGCGGCCGGTCACACCGGTGCCGCCGGTGGCAAGGATCACATCGACCGTGTCGTCGTCGATCCAGTCGTTGAGCTGACCCTGAATCTCCTCGACGTCGTCCTTCACGATGGCACGGGCCGCCAGCTGATGCCCGGCTTCGGTCAGCCGCTCGGCCAGCGTGTTGCCGGATTTATCGTCTTCGAAGCTGCGGGTATCCGACACGGTCAGCACGGCGATCCGCACCGGCACGAACAGCCGCTTGCCATCGGCATCGACAAAAGATTGTGGCTGAAGCTGGGACATGGCGGGCTCCGGTCTAGGGAAGCCAATAAACTAGGATGCGCGCCGCGTGACGGCTAGGCGTTCAGTTCTTCTTTTCCGCCCGCTGGTCGCCGCTGTCGAGGTCGCGGTAGAGCGGCCATTCGCCGGTCATGGCAGCCGACAGCGACGGGTCGGCCTGGCCGATGCGCGAACGATAGATCCAGTAGTTGGTCAGCACGCGCTGCACGAAAACCCGCGTCTCGCTGAGCGGGATCGTCTCGATGAACAGGAAGGGATCGTTCGCCGCCACATCGGGATTGGCGCGGATCCATTTCTGCAGGTTGCCCGGCCCGCCGTTATAGGCGGCGGCAAGATGGAAAAGATTGCCGCGGATCATCGGCATCTCCAGCAGGTGCTGCAGATAGCGCTGGCCGAGTTCGATATTGTATTCCGGCGCGAACAGCTTATGCCGGCTCTTCTTGTGGCGCAGGCTGCTGTCGCCTGCCACCGCACCGGCCGTGCGCGGCATCAGCTGCATCAGGCCGGTCGCGCCGGCCGAACTCATCGCACGCGCATTGAAGGCGCTTTCCTGCCGCATGAAGGCAAAGACCAGCGCGCGATCGACGCTGAAACCGCCATCCGGCTCCCAGGGCGGCAACGGATAGAGCGCGTGATCGTGGCTTTCGCCCTTCACATTATACCAGGCAATGGCGATACGCATGGTGGAAGCCGGCGCCTGCATGCGGCTGACGAGGCCGAGCAATGCCGAGGCCAGATCGTCGCTCGCCTGGCTGAACAGCCGCGTCACCTCACGGTCGGCCAGCACCGCCTCGCCCACTTCCGACAGCGCCAGTGCGCGTCGGATGGCGGGAATGTCCTTCAGCCGGCGCAGTTCGTCGGCCGAGAGCGGCGGCGGCGTCCAGGCAAATGGCTCGTCGGTGCCAAGCTGCGCCAGGCTGAGCTGGCCGTAGAAAGTGCGTTCTTCCTTGGCGCCGACTTCAAGCAGGCGAATCGCTTCCGACGGCTGGCGCAGGCGCAGCATCACGCGCGCGCCCCACCAGGCACCGGCCGAACGGTCCCAGGCGGTCGCGGTGTTCGAGAAAGCCAGATTCTCGAAATGATGGCCGGCATTGTCGTAGCGGCCAAGCCGCCAGGCCGCGAGACCGGCAACCCAGTCGGCATCGGTCACACGGGCACGCGAGCGCTGCGCCGCCGGTGCCGCCAGCGCCAGCGCCTTCTCATCGTTGCCGTCCAGCACATACAGCCAGGCCAGCCGCTTGCGCCACTCGTCGTATTCCGAGGCGCTGACCTTGCTGCGGACATCCGGTTTGGCAAGGAAGGCCTCGGCTTCGCCCAGTCGTTCGCGCTTCAGCAGCGCGGCGAACTGCCCGGCGGCCTGGCTGATCTCGCGCGCGAAGGCCGGATCGCGGTCTCTCGGCTGCGACCGGCGGCGTGTGGTCGCCACCAGACCCGGATCGCCGTCATAGTCGCCCATCTCAACGCCCAGCGGCGCTGGCGGCGCCTTGTCCCTGCGCGGCTTCTTGCGCATCGCCAGGCCATAGACCTGCTCGGCGCCGGGATGGTCGCGATACTGCTTCAGCCAGGCGAGCAGCTCGGGGTAGGAACTGGTGTAAGCGGTGGGATGCAGATAGCGCTGCTGCAGCACATGGCCGAGCAGCAGCTTGTCGGAAAGCTTAGCGATCTCGCGGTCGGCCTTGGCCCAGTCATGGTCGGCCTGATATTCGAAGATGCGTTCGTAGCGGGCGACATCGTCGGCGCGCAGCACCGAGGGCAAATCCGTCTGCGCCGCAGCGGACGCTGCAGCACCAATCCAGATCCCGGCAAAGAGGACGATCCCCCTCAGATGCCTTTTCTTCCCCACCCCGTTTTTCATCGTTGCTCCGCATAGCGCAGATGCGGTTAAGGCACAACTAAACTTGCCGCAACCAATGGTCGAGGTTTTGGTTTTTCAAAGACTTAGCTGCGGGGTAATTTCCAGACCATCAGCGCCGACACCACGCAGCCGACAGTGCAGATCAGGATCGGCCAGGTATAGCTGCCGGTGGAGTCGAAAACCCAGCCGGCCAGTGTCGGCCCCAGCAGCGTACCGAAGGCGACCGATGTGTAGAGTACGCCCAGCACGGCCGACATGGCGCGCAGGCCGAACAGATCCGCCGTGAAGGCCGGCACCAGGGCAACGAAGCCGCCATAGAAGAGGCCGAAAACCAGCGCGAAAATGGCGAGTGCCGCAAAGCCCTGCGCGATGCTCCAGTAGGCCAGCGCCACACCGTTCAGCAGCATGATCAGCGCCAGGCTGCGGTCGCGGCCGATGCGGTCGGCCAGACCGCCGAGCACGAAGCGGCCCAGCGTGCTGCCGACGCCGATCAGGCCGACCAGCCAGACGCCTTCGGTGCGGCTCAGCCCCTGATCGGTGGCATAGGGTGCAAGATGGACGAAGGGTACGAAGGTGCCGATGCAGTTGAGTCCACAGGCGAGATAGAGCAGCCAGAAAATCCGGCTGCGCAGCACCTGGCCCAGTTCAAGCCCGGCCGGCACAGCGGGTGCAGCAGTGGCTGGGACTGCAGCACCATCAGGCTGCAGCCCCATGCTGGCCGGCGAGGCGCGCAGCAGTACCGTGGCGAGCACACCGAGCATCAGCGTGGCAGCACCGAAGGCGACATAAGCACCGCGCCAGCCGAACACCTCAATGGCATAAGCGGCGGCCGGCGGTGCGGCCATGGTACCGATGCCGATGCCAGCCACGGCCCAGCCCGAGGCCTGGCCGCGCTTGGCCATGAACCAGCGCTGCACCGTGCCGATGGCCGGGACATAGGCGAAGCCGACGCCGATCCCGATGCCGACGCCGTAGAAAAGGATGATGCCGGTGAGGCTGTCGGCGAAACTGGCCGCGAACAAGCCGGCGGCAACACAGGCGAGGCCGAAACCGACCACAGGCTGCGGTCCGATGCGATCAGCCAGCCGCCCGCTGATGGCGCCCAGTGCGAAATAGAGGAAACCCGCAGTGGAAAACACCAGCGAGATCGTGCCGCGTGTGGCGCCGAATTCGCGGCTGAGCGGTTCGAAGAAAGCCGGAAAGCTGTAGGCCGCGCCAAAGCAGGTGAACATCGTCAGGAAGGCGGCAGCTACCACCACCCAGCCGTAGAAGACCCCGGAAGATCGCACGGGCATCAGGCGCCCAGTTCGTCCAGCTTGGCGGCCAGTTCCAGCATGTCGCGCCAGGCTTCGCGTTTCACACCGGGCTGGCGCAGCAGATAGGCCGGATGCAGCATCGGCATCGCCGGCACCTTTACATCACCCTTGGCATATTCATGCCAGCGGCCACGCACGCGGGTGATGCCCTGCGTGGTGCCGAGCAGAGTCGCCGTGGAGAACTTGCCGGTGCAGACCAGCACCTTCGGCTGCACCAGTTCGATCAGCCGTTCGATGAAGGGGCGGCAGGCGACGATTTCCTCCGTTGAAGGATCTCGGTTGCCCGGCGGGCGCCAGAACAGCATGTTGGAAATGTAAACGTTGCTTTCGTCGCGGCCGATTGCCTTGAGCATCTTGTCGAGCAGTTGCCCGCTCTCGCCGACAAACGGCAGCCCCTGCGCATCCTCGTCGCGCCCGGGCGCTTCGCCCACGATCATCAGCGGGGCCTGCGGATTGCCGCGCGCGATCACCGTGTTGGTGGCGGTGGCCTTCAGCCCGCAGCCGTCGAAGGCGCGGATGGCGGCTTCGAGTTCGGCAATCGTGTTGCAGGCGCGGGCGGCGCTGGTGGCGGCGGATTCGGCAGCCTGGGCGGTCAGGCTGACCGGCTGGGGCGCACGGGCAGCCAGGGCAGCCTGCACGCCGCTGCCCAGCGCGGGGCCTGCCGCTGCGGCAGGTGGAACTGCTGCGGTCGGCTGCGGTTTAGCTTGCGGCCTGGGCGGTGGCGCGACCGTGCGATCAACCGGCTGTTCGCCAATGGCCTCATCCACCCCCGCCTCGGCATAGAACAAGGCAACGTCGAGCAGAGAGGGAGGAAAATCAGGGATTTCCGTGGCGTTCATCAGGGCTGTTGCGGGTCGCACCGATTGGCTTGCCCCCTATAGTCTGGTAAGCAGGCAGGGAGCGTCAAGCTGACCGGCCCTGACGTTCCCAAAATAAAAAATCCAGCAATATCTGAGGTGCCCCGTGTCGGAACGCGAATCGATGGAATACGACGTGGTGGTCGTCGGTGCAGGCCCGTCCGGCCTAGCCGCTGCGATCCGCCTGAAGCAGCTTGCTGCCGAGCAGAACCACGAGATTTCCGTCTGCGTCATTGAAAAAGGCTCCGAGGTCGGCGCCCATATCCTGTCGGGTGCGGTGGTCGATCCGATCGCACTCAACGAGCTGATCCCCGACTGGAAGGCCAAGGGCGCGCCGCTGAATACGCCGGTGACCGATGACCGCTTCATGATCCTGACCGAAGCGAATCACATCCCGGTCCCGAATTTCATGCTGCCGCCGCTGATGAACAATCACGGCAACTACATCGTCTCGCTCGGCAATGTCTGCCGCTGGCTCGCCAGCCAGGCCGAAGAGCTGGGCGTTGAAATCTTCCCGGGCTTCGCCGCCGCCGAAGTGCTGTATGGCGACAAGGGCGAAGTGGTCGGCGTCGCTACTGGCGACATGGGCATCGGCCGCGACGGCGAAAAGAAGTCGGGCTATACGCCGGGCGTCGAGCTGCGCGGCAAATATACGCTGATCGCCGAAGGCGTGCGCGGTTCGCTGGCCAAAGAACTGCAGAAGAAGTTCAACCTGCGCGAAGGCGCCAGCCCGGCCAAGTTCGGTATCGGCATCAAGGAACTCTGGCAGATCGATCCGGCCAAGCACAAGCCGGGCTTGGTGGTGCATACGCAGGGCTGGCCGCTGGATACCTACACCACCGGCGGCAGCTTCATGTACCATCTGGAAGACAACCAGGTGGCGGTCGGCTTCGTGGTCGACCTCGCCTATCAGAATCCCTATCTTTCGCCTTTCGATGAATTCCAGCGTTTCAAGACGCATCCGTCGGTGCGTGAGTATTTCGAGGGCGGCAAGCGCATCTCCTACGGCGCGCGCGCCATCAACGAGGGCGGCTTGCAGTCGGTGCCGAAACTGACTTTCCCGGGCGGCGCGCTGATCGGCTGCTCGGCTGGGTTCGTGAACCTGCCGCGCATCAAGGGCAGCCACAATGCGATGAAGACCGGCATGCTGGCCGCTGAAGCCGCTTTCGAAGCGGTGAAGAACGGCGCCACCGGTGGCGATGAACTGACCGCCTATCCGGAAAGCTGGAAGACCTCCTGGTCATTCAAGGACCTGTGGAAGGTGCGCAACGTCAAGCCCGGCATGAAATACGGCATGTGGATCGGCACGTTGCTGGGCGGCATCCATATGTGGCTGAACGATCTTGGCCTTGGCTTCCTGGTGCCGTGGACGACGCCGCATGCCAAGGCGGATTACGAGACTTTGAAGCTGGCCAAGGACTGCAAGCCGATTGCCTATCCCAAGCCCGATGGCAAGATCAGCTTCGACAAGCTGTCTTCGGTGTTCCTGTCGAACACCAACCACGAGGAAGACCAGCCCATCCATCTGCAGCTGAAGGATCCGTCGATCCCGATTGCAAGGAACCTGCCGATGTATGACGAACCGGCACAGCGTTACTGCCCGGCCGGTGTCTATGAAGTGCTGCGCGACGATACCGGCAACAATCCGCGCTTCCAGATCAATGCCCAGAACTGCGTCCACTGCAAAACCTGTGATATCAAGGATCCGGCGCAGAACATCAACTGGACCGTCCCTGAGGGGGGCGGCGGTCCGAATTATCCCAACATGTGAGACAGATGCACGATAGAGCCTCCCGCCGTCACGTTTCCCACCCGCTCCGCGCGCTTCTGCTGGCCGCAAGCCTACTGCCGCTGGTCGCCTGCAGCACCAGCGGCAGTATGATGTCGGGCGCATCGTTGCGCAGCAATTACCGGCTCGACAGCCCGTACGGCAATTTCCTCGCCGCACGCCATGCGCGCCAGATGAACGACAACACCGCAGCCGCGAATTATTACATCCGCGCCCTGCGCGAAGACCCAGAGAGCGCCCTGCTCACGCAGGGCGCCTTTATCGCGCTGATTGCAGATGGGCGGGTCGGCGAAGCGGTCGTGCTGGTGCCGGGACTGCGCCAGCTCAATGCTTCGGAATACCTGCCACGCATGACGCAGGCCTCGGCGCAGATGCTGGCGCGCGACTACGATGCCGTGCTGCGCCTGGTGGCTGAAGGACCGAGCGGCGGGATTCACGCTGCCTTCAATCCGCTGCTGGCGGCTTTCGCCCATGCCGGCAAGGGGGAAGCCGACCTGGCCACGGCCAGCCTGCAGAAACTGGAACGCCACCCGCTGATGAGCGGCGTCTATCTGCATCTCCGGCCAATCCTGCTTGAGATCCTGAACCAGCCCGGGCCGGCCGAAGCGGCCTATCGCGAAGTCATCGAAGGCCGAGAGCGCGCCGGCACGCGGCAGGTCGACGGTTACGCCCGCTTCCTTGAGCGCCACGGCCGCCCGGCCGAAGCACGCCGCCTGCTGGACGAACAGCTCGCGGTCAATCCGGACAACCCGGTGCTGCTGGCGGGGCTGCGCCGCCTCGATACCCGTCGCAACCTGCCAACCGAGCCGCTGGTCGGCAATGCCGTCGAAGGTCTGGCGGAAGCGCTGTTTGCCTCCGCCACTGCGCTCGGTCGCAGCGATGGCGGCGACCTTGCCGAGCTGCATCTCCAGCTCGCCCTGTTCCTGCGCCCGGACCTCGACGACGCCCGCATGCTGCTGGGCGACATCTACGAGAGCCGCGAGCGCTACGATCAGGCACTGGCGATGTATGCGCGTGTTTCCACCGGTTCAGCCTATGCCGAAAGCGCGCAGCTGCGCCAAGCCTGGTGCATCAACGAACTCGGCCGCCATGATGAAGCCGTACGCATTCTGCGTCGCATGGCCAGTGCAGTGCCGGACAGTCCGCGCGCATTGCTGACGCTGGCCGATCTGTATCGCCAGATGGAAAAATGGCCCGATGCGGCCAGGGAATATACCAACGCGTTGGCCCGCATCCCGCGATTGGAACAGCGGCACTGGACCATCCTGTTCGGCCGCGGCGTGTCTTACGAACGCTCCAGGCAGTGGGACAAAGCCGAAGCCGACATGGTGAAGGCACTTGAGCTGCAACCGGAACAGCCGCTGGTGCTGAACTATCTCGGCTATTCCTGGATCGATATGCATCGCAATATCGATCAGGCCACCAGAATGATCGAACGGGCCGTGCAACTGCGGCCCAACGACGGCGCCATCGTCGACTCGCTCGGCTGGGCGCTCTATCGCCTCGGCCGCTACGACGAAGCAGTGATTCAGCTGGAACGTGCCGTCGAACTGAAGGGCGGCGACCCGGTGATCACCGACCATCTGGGCGATGCCTACTGGCGCGTCGGCCGACAGGAAGAGGCGAAGTTCCAGTGGCGTCGCGCGCTCGGCCTCAAGCCGGAGCAGGATCTCGTCCTGAAGGTGCAGCGCAAGCTGGACAATGGCCTCGATCCGGTGGCGGCGAAATAAGGCACGACGGTTGGGCGGCGGATGAACTCGGCAGGCCTGAGCCGGCTGGCACCGGCCAAGATCAACCTGTTCCTGCATGTCACCGGCCGGCGGCCGGCACAGGGGCCGCAGGCCGGGTATCACGAACTCGAAAGCCTGGTGGTCTTCGCGCAGGACATCGCCGCCTGCGACCGCATTGCCGTGACGCCGGCAGAGACACTCAGCCTGACGCTTGATGGACCGCAGGCCGGCGCGCTGGCCGGCAGCCATGACGACAACCTGGTTCTGCGCGCCGCCCGGCAATTGCAGGCGATGAACGGCAGGACTGCCGCCATCGCATTGACCAAGACCTTGCCGGTTGCGTCGGGCATCGGCGGCGGTTCGGCCGACGCTGCAGCTACGCTGCATGTGCTGCGTGCGCTGTGGCAGATCGAGGTGGATGACGACACGCTGGCCCGCATGGCAGCACAGCTTGGCGCCGATGTGCCGGTTTGCCTGTTCGGCCGCGCCGCGGTGATGACGGGGATCGGCGAGCAGATCGTGGCACAGCCGCTGCCGCCCTTCTGGCTCGTGCTGGCCAATCCCGGCATTGCCCTGGCAACCCGCGAGGTCTTCTCGGCCCTGGCCGGACAATATGGTCCGCCGATGCCATTCGAGCGCCGGCCTGACAGTGCCGCCGACCTCGCCATTCTGCTGCGCGCCCGCCGCAACGATCTTGAAGCGCCCGCACGTTTCCTGTCACCGGAGATCGATCCGGTGCTGGCAGCCCTGAAGGCGCAGAATGGCTGCCTGCTGGCGCGACTGTCGGGATCGGGAGCCACCTGTTTCGGTCTTTTTGCGGAAAAACGCGACGCCGAATTCGCCGCCCGCAACCTGTCCCGCGCCTATCCGAAATGGTGGACCGCAGCCACGGCAGCGGGCTGATAGCCCTGTAATTTCACTGACTTGAACCGACCCAGAATCCCGGCTCAGGCAACCGTCAAAGGCTGGATATTTCCTGGCGCCTTGCCTATTGTCCGGCCGCTCCGCACATTGCGGAGCGCCTGCTGGGGCGTAGCCAAGCGGTAAGGCAGCGGTTTTTGGTACCGCCATTCGGAGGTTCGATCCCTCCCGCCCCAGCCATTCTTCACCGCCCCCGACAACTGTAGTCGCGCTGCCCAGTCACAAAAATGTCCGGGATTGGCGCGAATCATCGCGCGACAACCGGTCCGAAACCATGCACCACTTGGCCATTCGATGGGGGAACCTGCCATGGCCGCTATCCTGGTGGTCGATGACGATGTCCTGGTCGCCACAACGATCGCCATTGCGCTCGAAGATGCCGGGCATTCGGTGGTGCGTGCCGTTGATGGCGTGGAAGCCTATCGGCTGTTCCGCGGTCGCAGCTTCGATCTGGTGATTGCCGATTTCAGGATGCCATTTGCGGATGGCGCCAGCCTGGTCGACATGATCCGCAATCGTGAGTATCGCAGCCGAACGCCGGTGATCCTGATGAGCGGTGCCGTGCCGCAGCAGGCCGCCGTCGACAACCTGGATGTACAGGATTTCCTCGCCAAGCCGTTTGACGACGCACGCCTCACCGCCGCGGTCGATAAGGTGCTGGCACCACGCCAGGCGACGGCAAACTGAGACTTACGGCTGTCGCCGGGGCGGCCACAGCCGGCGCGGATCCACGCCGCTGGGCCAGCGCAGCAGCAGCAGGAAACAGAAGCCGAGCATCGGCCAGTAGAACCACAGATGCCCCGGGCTGGTCAGCAGGTTGATCATCAGCAGGAAAGCCGCGACGACAGCAAGTTTCCAAGCCTGGCCGCGCCATTTGGCGAAAGCGGCTTCGGCCTCGTCCGCAGAAGATCCGGCCGGCACAGCTATATATGCGGTACGCGGTGCATCCGACGAAATCTGCACGCGATAGGCCGGCACCGGATCGGCGATATTCTTGATCTCGCGTTCGCCCATATAGTCGAAACCGATATCCAGCTTCTTGCGTACCAGTTCGAATACCGAGCCGGAAATGCAGATGCCACCGGCCTCGGCGAGCGATTCCAGCCGCGCCGCGATATTCACGCCCTCGCCGTAGATGTCGGTGCCCTCGATGATGATATCGCCCAGATTGATCCCGATGCGGAACTGCATCGGCGGCACCAGCGGTTCCTCGGTATTGCGCGCGGCAAACCGGCGCTGGATTTCGACGGCGCAGAAGACGGCCTCGACGGGGGAGCCGAATTCAGCGACCAGGCCATCGCCCCAGGTATTGATCAGGCGGCCATGATGCCGGTCGATCAGATCGACCATGATATCGCGATACTGCTTGAGTCGCGTCACGGTGCCGACCTCATCGCGCTCGACCAGGGCAGAGTAACCCTGCACATCGGCGCAGAAGACGGTGGTGAGCTTACGGCGGATTTCGGAGGGCTGTTCGGTCATCAGCGGCAGCAGGATATGGATCGGTGAAGTCTACAGGCTGCCGCAGGAAGGTTAAAGGCCAGCCGGACCGATCTGTAACCGGCCTTACAAAATCCGGCCGTTTTCCGGCCCGTGGTCAGCCCAATGGGCAAGGCTCATCGCCTGAAGACGCGTGTGGAGGCGATATTGACGATGGCGCCATGGATATCGCGTTTCGCCATCTCGCGCGCCGCCAGTTGCGAGCAGAGAAAAGCAAACCGGCGGCGATATCGCTATCGCCGCCGGTCCAGGCCTGGAGAGAAACGCTTGTTACTTCGCCAGGGAGCAGTTGCCCTCAGCCAGCGGGCGGAACGCCTTTTCAGCCGGCACGGTGGCCACGACCTTGAGGTAATCCCAGTCGCCCTTCGATTCTGCCGGCTTCTTGGCTTCCAGCAGATACATCGGATGCAGTTTGCGGCCGTCGACGCGGATCGTGCCTTTGCCGAACAGCGGGTCATCGGTCGGAATCGACTTCATCGCCGCCACCACGGCGCGGCCATCGGTCGCCTCGCCCACCTTGTCGACCGCCTTGAAGTAATGCATCAGGGCGGCATAGACGCCGGCATGCATGTCGTTTGGCATCATCTTCTTGGAATGGCGGGCCTGGAAACGCTTCGACCAGGCGCGCGTGCCGTTATTCAGATCCCAGTAGAACGGCGCCACCGATTGCAGGCCCTGCACGGCCTTGAGGCCCAGTGCCGGCACGTTGGTTACGCCGAAGATGAGACCGACCACCTTCTGCTTTTCCGCCAGGCCGAATTCGGCGGCCTGCTTCAGCGAATTGGTCAGGTCCCCGCCGGCATTGGCGAAGGCGACGACATCGGCGCCCGACGACTGTGCCTGCAGCAGGAAGGAGCTGAAATCGGACGAGCCGATCGGGTGACGCACCGCACCGATCACCGTGCCGCCGAGCGCCTTGATCTCGTCGCTGGCCTGTTTCTCCAGGTCATGACCGAAGGCATAGTCCGCGGTGACGAAATACCACTTCTTGCCGCCCTGCTCGTAAGCTGCGCGTGCCGCCGAATGGCCGTAGGACCAGGTGTCGTAGGTCCAGTGCACGAAATTCGGCGAGCAGCGTTCGCCGGTCAGCACCACGCTGCCGGCGCCGGAGCCAAGCACGACCTTGTTCTTGTCGCGCGCGATCTCGTTCACCGCCAGCGCCACGGCCGAGTTCGGCAGATCGACGATCACGTCCACCTTGTCGACGTCATACCACTGGCGGGCCACATTGGCGCCGATATCAGGCTTGTTCTGGTGGTCGGCGAAAACGATCTCCACCTTGCGCTTCGAGCTCTTCATGTAATCTTCGGCCGCCATCTGGGCAGCCAGCAGCGAGCCAGGCCCCTGGAAATCGGCATAGACGCTCGACATGTCGTTGAGCACGCCGACCTTCACCGGCTTGGGATCGGCTGCAAAGGCAGGGGACAGGATGGCACCGCCGGCCATGGCCAGCAGTGCAGCACGAATGATGGTGCGCATGGCGGTTTCCTCCAGTTTTTTGTTATGGAGGAGTATTGTTTGTTTTACAAACAATCGTCAATCGCTATTTCCGCCGGCCCCGCGATTTAGCCCCGAACTTTCGTCTACGGCAGCCTGCCGTTCACGGCAGATGCAACAGCACCGGCAGCCAGCCGGCACCCTGCGCCCATTCCACAACTTCAAACAGGGGGATCGCGGCGAGAAAACCCAGCGCATCGCGGAAAGTGATCAACACGAAGCGGGGCCGCACCAGCAGTTCCTCGCTGGACTGCCAGCGCGACAGGCGCGGCCCCCAGCGCGGCACGCGTGCCGCATAGGTCGCGAAGGCCGCAGGAAAGCGCGAGATCAGGAAAGTTTCCTCGCGCTGGATCACCACGCTGAAAATCGCGAAGACGAACAGGCCGCAGACCAGGCCCGTCGTGAGGTTGCCGGTCTGCAAACCGATCCCGATGCCGCCGAAGACAGAAAACAGGTAGAGCGGATTCCGGCTGACCGAGTAAGGCCCCTCCTCTATCAGCTGGGCTTTCTTGCGTCCGCCGATATAGAGCGAGCACCAGCTGCGTCCGGCGATGCACAGGAAGATCAGGGCATAGCCGAGCATCTCGCTGCTTTCATGCAGGATGCTGCCAGACGGCCAGAGCGCGTCCGAGAACAGCAGCGCGACCAGCAGCAGCAGGCCGCTGATCAGGACGACACGCTTGCGGCGTTGCTGCAGGCCGGACAACGACTCCGGTGCGCTTTCCGCACCCGCAGGCCGGGGCATAAGCAGGGCGTGGATGAACATGGCGGAATCTTCTCCTTTGGAATCCTGCCCTGTTACTCCGCTGGCCTTGCAGCAACCTTACATCAGCGGGCCAGCCTGCGGCGCAGCGCCCGCGCATAGGGGCCCGCCGGGGTGGCCTTGATCCACTCGATCGCACGCTTCTTCATCGAGAAGGTCCAGGGCTGCGTGCCGAAGATATCGAGTTCGCTGTCCAGCAGACGCGCGCTCTTTTCGTAATAGTAGTCATTCCGGCTGCGCAGACTGCGTCGATAGAATCCGACATCCTCGGCGGCGGCGAAATAGGTCTTGTTCGGCGTGATCGCGAACGGCCGCAGACGGGCGGACGGATCAAGCAGATACCGCGCCACGCCGGACGAAACCTCCGGCCAGAATTCGTTGAAATGATCGTCCAGGATCGCCACGCCCTTCGGCGCCAGCACCGACTGCACCAGCATCAGATCGTTGATCACACATTCCTCGGTATGACCGCCATCGATGGAGGCCATGCGCACCGGACCGCTGCGTTCCAGAATGTCTTCGGGCCGCACCTCCAGCGACGACCGCTGCAGCACATCGAGGCGTCCGGTTTCCGCGGCCAGCCAGCGCCGGGTATTGGCCAGAAATATGCCGCGATCGCCGGCGCCGGAATCGTCGGCATTAAGATGCTGGTCGCCGAATACATCGATGGCGAACGCGGCCTCGTCCGGCCGCCGGCCCAGCGCCAGCAGGATGAACAGCTTGCCATGGTGCACGCCGATCTCGCCCACCGCGCCGCGCACATCCGCTTCAAGCTGCAGATCGAGCAGCCCGTCTATGAACCTGGCGCTATAGGGAAACAGCCATCCGCCGACTTTGCGATAGCCACGTTTGAGATACGCCCGACGCAATGCTGTCACACGACTTTCCTCTGCTGCTGTCTTGCAGGCAGAGTTAGAGGCCATGGGCCTGCTTGGGCGTGACTATCCTGTGGTTGTGCTGTGGCTCAGTTCACGACGCGCCAGGCGCCATCGGGCATCAGGCAGGCCGTGCCGTAACTCGGCTGAACCCGACCGGCCACCGTGACCCCGGACTGGTATTCGCGGCAATACTGGCCATTGGCAGCCTGATAGACCGGCGAGGCCGGCACGGCCGAAAGCTGGCCCTGTGGCACATACACCACCGGCGGCGGCGGCGAGTAATAGGCCGGCGGCGGCTGCACAACGACGACGCGCGGCGGCGGCGCATAATAGGCCGGCGGGCCCCAGTAACTGCGATAGCTGTAGTAGCTGTGGGGATGATGGCGGTGGCCGTAATCGCGGTAATACCGCGGGTGGCTATAGCCGCTGGAATAACCGAAGGAAAAACTGTCGGCCTTCGCCGGCGCGGGAGCGACCAGCAGGCCTGCACCCAGCGCAATCGCAGCAACCCATCCAAAACCGACCGCAGGGCGGATCATGACACAGCCTCCTGGACTGCAATGATGCCAGACTTCACTGGCAACAAGCTGGGCTGCGATGATGGCGGATTTGTGGAGAATGCAGCTGTGACAAAACAAAAATCGCCGCCAGCTGCGCGCCGGCGGCGATTTCAGACTTTGGCGGAAATCCGCCAGAGGATCAGTACATATGCTGGCCGCCGTTGATGCTGAGCGTCGAGCCGGTGATGAAACCGCCTTCATCGGCGACCAGGAACAGTACACCACGGGCGATTTCCTCGGCACGGCCAAGCCGGCCGACCGGAATCTTGGCGACGATCTTTTCCAGCACATTGGCTGGCACCGCCGAAACCATGTCGGTATCGATGTAGCCCGGCGCAATCGCGTTGACGGTGATGCCGCGCGCAGCACCTTCCTGCGCCAGCGCCTTGGTAAAGCCATGGATCGCCGACTTGGCGGCGGCATAGTTGACCTGACCGTACTGGCCGGCCTGGCCGTTGATCGAACCGATATTGACGATGCGGCCGAAGCCGCGCTCGCGCATGCCGTCGATGGCGGCGCGGCACATGTTGAAGCAGCCGCCGACATTGGTGTCGATCACCGTCTGCCACTGTTCGGGGCTCATCTTGTGCATGGTGCCATCGCGCGTGATGCCGGCGTTGTTGACGATTACGTCGACGGGGCCGAGGTCGCGCTCGATCTGCTTCACGTTCTTGACACAGTCGTCGTAGTTCGAGACGTCGAACTGATAGGTCTTGATGCCGGTCTCGGATTCAAAGGCCTTGGCGCGCTCGGCGTTGCCAGCATAGTTCGCCGCCACCTTGTAGCCGCTCTGATGCAGAAGCTTGGAAATCGCGGCACCGATACCTCGGGTTCCGCCGGTGACGATCGCTACGCGGGACATGCACATTCCTCCTGTTGAACTTCTTTTTCTAAACGCTGCGACAGGCGTTCGGTGTCAGATGTGCGCCGCGCAGCCCCCTGATAACGCAAAGATATAACGCAAAGGCCGGGATACCCCCTCCCGGCCTTTGGTCGAATGCGTCAGTCGCGCTGAACGCACATGGCAATGCCCATGCCGCCGCCGATACACAACGTGGCAAGGCCCTTCTTGGCATCGCGGCGCTGCATTTCGTACAGCAAGGTCACCAGCACGCGCGCACCCGAAGCGCCGATCGGATGACCGATGGCGATGGCGCCGCCATTCACGTTCACCTTGTCGGTGTCCCAGCCCATATCCTTGTTGACCGCGCAGGCCTGCGCGGCGAAGGCCTCGTTGGCCTCGATCAGGTCGAGATCGCCGGCCTTCCAGCCGGCGCGCTTCAGCGCTTCGCGCGACGCCGGGATGGGGCCGGTGCCCATGATCGACGGATCGACGCCCGACTGCGCCCAGCTGACGATACGCGCCAGTGGCTTCACGCCGCGCTTTTTGGCTTCCTCCGCGCTCATCAGCACCACAGCAGCAGCGCCGTCGTTGATGCCTGACGCGTTGCCGGCAGTGACGCTGCCGTCCTTCGAGAAGGCCGGGCGCAGGCCCTTCATCGAATCCATGGTGGCGCCATGACGGATGTATTCATCATTCTCCACCACCGTGTCGCCCTTGCGACCCTTGATGGTGACCGGAACGATCTCGTCCTTGAACTTGCCAGCCTTCTGCGCGGCCTCGGCCTTGTTCTGGCTCTTCACCGCGAATTCGTCCTGCGCCTCGCGGGTGATCTGGAACTGCTTGGCGACGTTCTCGGCCGTGTTGCCCATATGGTAGCCGTTGAAGGCGTCCCACAGGCCGTCGCGGATCATGGTGTCGACGAAGCCGAGGTCACCCATCTTGTGACCGGCGCGGAGATAGGCTGCATGCGGTGCCTGGCTCATGCTTTCCTGGCCGCCGGCAACGACAATCGCGCTGTCACCGTTCTTCACCGCCTGGAAGCCGAGCGCCACCGCGCGCAGGCCGGAGCCGCACAGCATGTTGACGCCCCAGGCCGGCACTTCGACGGGCAGGCCGGCATTGATCGAGGCCTGGCGCGCCGGGTTCTGGCCCTGCGCCGCCGTCAGAATCTGACCCATGATCACTTCGCTGACTTCACTGGGCTGCACGCCGGCGCGCTTCAATGCACCGTCGATGGCAACCTGGCCGAGATAATGGGCAGGCACGCTGCTGAGCGTGCCGTTGAACGAGCCCACCGGCGTACGCGCGGCACTGGCGATGACGATGTCAGTCATGGGGTCCTCCACGGATCGACTAAATTGAGGCGAGACGATTTATGACGGAAACGATACCGGCTTTTTCGCAGGTGCAGCAAGACCCCTGTCTGAGTAAAAACCGCCTTTATCGCTGCACTTTGGTCGCACGATGCCGAACTGCGGCTCGCGGTTTTTTCTCCGTTCCCGGAGCGGACCCAACGGCAAGCAGCCAGTCGGCCAGCGGTCGCCACAGCCCGGCCTCGGCACGCGGCCCCACCATCATGCCGATATGGCCGCTGGGCGCATCCAGCCGCGCCGCCTGCGGCATCTGTGCCAGCAGAGCTGCAGCGCCGTCCCTGGGCACCAGCTTGTCGCGCTCGGGCAGCACCACCAGAGCCGGCTTCTTCCAGTCCTGCGGCTGCACGGCGCGACTATCCACCATCCAGCGCCCGGCCACCGGGCGATTGTCGCCATACCAGCCGATCAGGCATTCGCGCGCCACTTTGCCGGCCAGCGGCACGCCGTCGTTGAGCCAGTCTTCCATCGCCACGAAGCGGCGTTCGGCCTCGCTGCCATCCGGCATGGCGGCGAACTGCGTGAACTTCTTCAGCACCGTGAATGGATCGAGCGCCCAGAAGAAAGCCTGCAGCATGTCGACATCCAGCATCGGCGGTACTTCGCCCGGCCTTGCTGCCGCCGGCACCAGCGCAGGCGCCAGCGCCTGCACCAAAGCTGCCTGATGCGCCCCGCCGGCGTGGAAGTCCCATGGTGTCGCCAGCAATGCCAGGGCGGCAACATCGTCGGGTGCGGATAATGCAGCCGCGAGCGCGAGGTTGCCGCCCATGCAGTAACCGACCAGCAGCGGAGCCTGCCCGCTGCTGTCATGCAGATGACGCAGCGCGCGGCGGAGGCGTGCGATATAGGCGGCGAGATCGAACTGTTGCTCGGCCGCGCCGGGATCGCCCCAATCGAGCAGACAGGGTCGCAGCCCCTGTTGTGTCAGCCAGCGCGCCAGACTCTGGCCTTCGGCGAGATCGAGCACATAGGCGCGATTGACCAGCGATGGCACCAGCAGCACCGGCAGGCCACGCTCAGCATATGACAGCAGACGCGATCCGCCCTCGCGCCACGCCACCGGCGGATCGGGCAGGTCACGATGCCAGCCATGCGCGCGATAGCGCCGCAATCCGGCCGTCATCGCACCCATCCGCGCCAGACCGGCGTGGATCAGCGCGGCGTTGAACTCATTTGGATCGACGTTTGCGAGCTGGGGCAGCAGGCTGCTGAACGGCTGCTGCAAGTGCGCCTTCCAGGGCAGCGAGCCGTCTTTCGCAATCGGCCAGGCGGCGAGCGAGCTCAGCAGCATCAGGTTGGTGGTGGCCAGATGCAGCGGCAGCGGCCTTGGGCCCAGACGAGTTCCCGGGCGTGCCATGTCCGCCTCCCTGCTGTTGCGCGGCGGCGGCCTGGACATTCTGGGCGCCCTGCTGCCAGAGCCTCAGCCAGTTGGCCGACAGTTCCGCCAGTTTCGGATCGGTTGCCAGCAATCCGGCCTGTTCCTGCCAGAGATCGAGGAAGCGCTGGGCCAGCCCCTGGGCATCGCCTGCCCCCGGAGCAGATCCGGCGTCGTTGCCCGCTTTTGCCTTCGGATCGTCCATGCCCGGCAGCCTACACCGGCGGCCCGGACCGGGCTATCTTTTCGCGGTGCACAAGACCCTTGCGTATACATACGATAATGATGTGAAATACTTTTTAACAAATCCGAGGGAGCGCAGGACCGTGGCCGAGACTGACCAGACGACGGGGGCTCAGACGACAGGCGCGCCCGCCATTAAGATCAAAAAGTATGCAAACCGGCGGCTGTACAACACGGCAACGTCTTCCTATGTGACCCTGGAAAACCTGTGCCAGATGGTGAAGGACGGCCAGGATTTCCTCGTCGAGGATGCCAAGACCGGCGAAGACATCACCCGCGGCGTTCTGGCCCAGATCATCTTTGAGGAAGAATCCAAGGGCGGCCAGCAGCTGCTGCCGATCGGGTTCCTCCGTCGGCTGATCTCCTTCTACGGCGACAGCCTGCAGACCCTGGTGCCGAGTTATCTCGAGATTTCGATGACCTCGTTCCAGCGCAACCAGGACCAGATGCGCCAGTATATGGCGGAATCCTTCGGGGAGATGTTCCCGTTCCGCAGCATCGAGGAAATGGGCCGCCAGAACATGCAGATGTTCCAGCGCGCCATGACCATGTTCAATCCCTTCGTTGCCGGCGGCGCCGAGGGCGACAAGCCGATCGGCGCGGGCGACAAGCCCGGCGAGCCGGTCGAGGTCGACGCCCTGAAGAAACAGATGGAAGAACTGCGCAAGCAGGTCGAAGCGCTTGCCCGAACCAAGGGGTAAGCAGCGCGTTCCGCTGCCCATCCGTCTTTGACTGACTCCCTGCCAACCGTCAGCCCGCCGCCCGAGGCGGGCCGCCGTCGCGTGCGCGTCTCGATTTCGCGCGTGCTGACACTGGGCGTCGGCGCATTGATGCTGCTGGCCGGCATCGCCTATGGCATCGCGCTGGTCAGCGGTCGCCTCAACACGGTCGAACTGCTGCGCGACCGCAACGACCGCATTGTCACCCGGCTGACCGAACGCACGCAATTGCAGCTCGATACGGCCGCACGACAGGTGGAAGCGCTGCGCCAGCGGCTGCAGAACCGCCAGATCGGCATCAACGAGATCGGCCGCCTGACCGACTACATGACCGCGACGCTGGATGCATTGCCGCAGGTCGATGCCATCGGCCTGTTGCGCAACGATCTGATCGCGACCCGCGTGGAGCGCAGCCCCAGCGGGCGCTACGAACCGCTGCATGATTCGATCGCCGACTACTATGACAGACCCGCCCGCGAGGAAGCCGTGCGGCGCCTGCGCGAAACTGCCGGTCGTACAGACGCCTACCGCAATCCGGTCGGCTGGGGCGCGCTGATCTGGAATCCCGCCATCGGCCAGGCGCTGATCAATGCCCATGCGCCTGTGGTAGTCGACAGTGTCTTCGTCGGCGAAGCCCTGGCCGTGGTTTCGCTCGGCACGCTGACGCGCCTGCTGGAAACCGACAGCGCCGACGGCGAAGCGGTGAATTTCATTCTCTATGGTGAGGATGCCGTGCTGGCGCATCCCACGCTGCTGAACCATGACTACAAGCTGTCGATGCAGAAGCCGGTGCCGCGGCTGGAAGAGATTCACGATCCTGTCCTGCGGAAAATCTGGAGCGGGCAGATCGACATGCCAACGGCGCGCGCCATGCTGGGCAGCGACGGCGCGCATATCGTCGAAGCGGAAGGCCGGCGCTGGATTTTCGTGTACCGCCGCCTGAATAACTACGGCGACACACCCTGGATTGTCGGCCGTTATTTCCCCTTCGATCTGGTCGAGACCGAGGTCAACCGCATACGGCTTTCCGCGATTGTTGGCGGCATCAGCCTGATCCTGTCGCTGCTGGTGGCCTGGCGCCTCGGTGTGCTGATCCGTCGACCGCTGCTGGCCATCGGCAACGCCGCGAGCCGCCTGCGCAATCTGGATTTCGATACGCCGCCGCTGGAACGCACACGTCTGCGCGAACTCGACGATGCGGCCCAGGCGATCAATTCCGCCAATGCCGCTTTGCGCTGGTTTGGGAACTATGTGCCACGCAAGCTGGTCAATCGGCTGGTGCGCGAGGGCGAGGATGCGATCAACACCAGCAAGGAACGCCCCGTCACTGTGATGTTCACCGATCTGGTCGGCTTCACGGCCATGTCGGAACAGATGAGCGCGCAGGAAACCGCCGATATCCTGAATGAGCATTTCGCACTGGTGACCGCCTGCATCGAAGCCGCCGGCGGGGTGGTCGACAAGTTCATCGGCGACGCCGTGATGGCAGTCTGGGGCGCGATCAAGCGCGACGAGAACCACGCCGCCCATGCCTGCCGCGCTGTGGATGAGATCTGCAAGGCGCTGGCGGCCGACAACGCGCGACGCGTCATGCTCGGCAGACCGGTGCTGCGCATGCGGATCGGCCTGCATTCGGGTCCGGTCGTGATCGGCAATATCGGCGCTCCCGGTCGCATCAATTACACCGTGGTCGGCGATACGGTGAACACCGCCCAGCGACTCGAACAGCTTGGCCATAACCACCAGGTGGAGGGTGAGCAGTTCATCGCGCTGGCCAGTTCGGAAACCGTCGCGGCGGCGCAGTTGAACCCGCAGCCGCCGCATATCGGCCGCATCGCCGTGAAGGGCCGTCTGGGCGAGATCGAGGTTTATCGGCTGGATGAGCCGGCAAAGCCGTGAGTCTGCCGTCCGGTTAACCCCCTATTTACCGAATCCCTGCTTGAGTCCGACCCGGATTCACGGGGCGTCATGACCAATATTTTCGGCATCGGCACGGCACTTTCGCCAGTTGGCGGCCAGCAGCCCGAATCCGCCTCCGAAATCGCCCAGCGCAAGCGCCAGTCCGCCGCCTCGACCCAGCGGTTCAGCACCACTGATGAAACCGCTGACCAGGCCGCGGCTCCCAAAGCGGGCCTGCTGCAGAAAACCCGGGATGCCGCCGGGGCCGCCATCAGCCAGCTGCTGCGCCGCCGGACCGATCGGGGCGAAGCGCCCGAAGCCAATATTGAGATTCCGCCCCATCTGGAGCGTCGCAAGGCCTGGCGCGAGGCTTTCGGCCTCAACACCTGGCATACCCAGCAGATCGCCCAGACGGAGGAAACCCCGATTTCCGACGAAGCGCGGGCGGAGGCCATCCAGGCCTACCGGAGCGGCGGCCGACGCGGCCGGCTGGACCTCGACCTTGCACAGCAAGTGAGCATGACCGTATAAAGACCGCTTTCCGGCCTTTTGGCTGGCTTCCCAGCGGTCTTGTCAGGTTTTCCCCATGTCCCTTCCGGTCGCTTCTGAACCGGCTGACCTTCTGATCGTCGGCGGCGGCGTCAACGGCACGGGCATCGCCCGCGATGCCGCCGGACGCGGCCTCAGCATCATCCTCGCCGAACGCGGCGATCTGGCCGGCGCCACCTCCTCGGCCGCCACCAAGCTGATCCATGGCGGCCTGCGCTATCTGGAGCATTACGAATTCCGCCTGGTGCGCGAGGCGCTGGGCGAGCGCGAAGTGCTGATGAAGATGGCACCGCATATCATCTGGCCACTGCGCTTCGTGCTGCCGCACCATCCCGGCCTGCGTCCGGCCTGGATGATCCGCATTGGCCTGTTCCTCTACGACCATCTCGCCGGCCGCCTCACGCTGCCCGGCTCGGTCGGCCTCGATTTCACGCAGGGCGATGCCCGTGGCCGTCCGCTGAAGAAAGAGTTCAAGCGCGGTTTTGAATATTCCGACTGCTGGGTCGACGACGCCCGCCTGGTGGTGCTGAACGCCATGGCGGCGCGCAGCATGGGCGGGCAGATTTTCACCCGTACGGCGGTGACCGCGGCGCGGCGCGAAGGCGGTCTGTGGCATGTCACGCTGACCGACCAGGTCACCAATGTCAGCCGCGAAGTGACGGCGCGCGGCATCGTCAATGCCGGCGGTCCCTGGGTGCGCGAGACGCTGACCGGCGCTTTCGGCCAGAACCCCAAGAACAGCGTGCGCCTGATCAAGGGCAGCCACATCGTTACCAAAAAGCTGTTCGACGGCGATCACTGCTACATCTTCCAGAATGCCGACAACCGCATCATCTTCGCGATTCCCTATGAGCGCGATTTCACGCTGGTCGGCACCACCGATATCCAGCTTGAGAAATGGCAAGGTCCGCCGCGCATCAGCGAGGAAGAGACCACCTACCTGCTCGACGCCGCCAGCGAGTATTTCAAACAGCCGGTGACGCGGGAGCAGATCGTCTGGTCCTATGCCGGCGTCCGTCCGCTCTATGACGACGGCGACAGCGATCCTTCCGCGATCACCCGCGACTATGTGCTCGACCTGGAAGGCAAGTCCGGCGAGCCGCCGCTGCTGTCGGTCTATGGCGGCAAGCTCACCACCTATCGCCGTCTGTCGGAACACGCGCTGGAAAAGCTGGCGCCCTTCTATCCGAAGATGGGCAAGCCGTGGTCGGGCAGCAAGCCGCTGCCCGGTGGTGAACTGGGCATGGCCTTCGATGTCTTCGTCGCCGACCTGCGTCACAAATATCCCGGTCTCGATCCGGCCTGGCTGGCACGCCTGGCACGCCGCCATGGCAGCGCCGCGCTCGACATTCTCGGCGATGCGCAATGGGCCAGCGATCTGGGTGAAAGCTTCGGTGGCGGGCTGTATTCGCGCGAAGTCGACTACCTGATGCGCCGCGAATGGGCGCGCGAGGCCGATGACGTGCTGTGGCGCCGCACCAAATGCGGCTTGTGGGTCAGTGCCACCGACCGTGAGCGGCTGGCGCACTGGATGGCGCAGCATCGGCCGAACGTGGAAGCCGGCACATGAAGATCGCAGTTGTTGGCGCCGGCGCCATTGGCGGCTATGTCGGCGGACTGCTCGCCCGTGCCGGCCATGACGTGACGCTGATCGCGCGTGGCCTACATCGCGATGCCATTCGCAGCAGCGGCCTGACCATCGAGAGCAAGGACGAGCGTTTCGTCACGCATCCGGCCTGCACCGACGATCCGGCCGAAGCCGGGCCGCAGGATCTGGTGATCCTCAGCCTGAAGGCACCGGCCGTGCCGGCCATGGCGGAGAAGATGCTGCCGCTGTTCGGCGCTGATACCGCCATGATCACGGCGATGAACGGCGTGCCCTACTGGTATTTCCACAAGCATGGCGGGCCGTTGGATAGCTACCGCATCGCCTCGGTCGATCCCGGCAGCCTGCAGTGGGATCGGATCGGACCGCAGCGCGCCATCGGCAGCGTGGTGTGGATGGCCGGCGCAATTTCCGCGCCCGGCGTCATTCGTCACGGCAGCGGCAACCGCCTGCCGCTCGGCGAACCCGACAACAGCCGCAGCGAACGCGTGCAGCGCATCAGTGCCGCGCTGATCGCCGCCGGCATCGACGCGCCGGTACTCGACAACATCCGTCAGGAAATCTGGACCAAGCTGTGGGGCAATCTGTCCTACAATCCGGTCAGCGTACTGACCCATGGCACACTCGAAGGCCTGTCGCGCGATGCCGACGCCCGCCTTGTGCTCGGTGCCATGATGGAAGAATCGAAACTGGTCGGCGAGAAGCTTGGTATTGCTTTCCCGGTCAGCGTCGAGGAGCGTATGGGCATGGCCGAGAAGGTCGGCCCGCACAAGACCTCAATGCTGCAGGATCTGGAAGCCGGCCGGCCGATGGAAATCGGCGGCCTGATTGGCGTGATCGCCGAACTGGCGCGCCAGCTGCAGATCGCAACCCCGACCATCGACACCGTGCTGGCACTGCTAAAAGTGCGTGCCCGGGCGGCTGGAACCTACAACGAGTGAGGCGGATATGAGCTTTGACTGGCGTAAACTTTCACGGGACCAGCTCGAAGCTCAATACAATCCGCGCTCGGCCGTGCCGGACTTCCAGCAGCATTTCGATGCTTACAGCGCGAAATCCGCTGCCACCCGCGAGGCCATCGGCGGCGACTACGACCTGCGCTACGGCGCCGGTCCGCTGCAGACCTACGACCTGCACAAGCCGAAGAACGTCAAATCCGGCGCACCGCTGGTGGTGGTGATCCATGGCGGCTACTGGCGCGGTCTCGACAAGAACACCATGACCTTCGCACTGCCGCCCTATCTCGACCGCGGCGCTGTTGTCGTGAATCTGAATTACGATCTCTGCCCGCAGGTCACGCTGGACGCCATCGTGCGCCAGATGCAGGACGCGCTGGTGCATGTTGCCGGCAAAGCTGCCGAATGGGGCGCCGATCCTGCAAAGCTGCATGTGATCGGCCATTCGGCCGGCGCGCATCTGGCCGCCATGATGGTGGCGGCGCCCTGGCCGAAAGACCTCGGTGCACAGCCGGCGGTGGCGTCGCTCGGCCTGATCAGCGGCGTCTTCTCGCTGGAACCGGTGCTGCAGATCAGCGTGAATGAAAGTATCCGGCTGGACAGCGCGATGGCGGCCCGCAACAGCGTCACCAACTTCCCGCCGAAGATCGAAGGCCCGGTGCTGGTGTCCTACGGCGCCGACGAGCCCGAGGCATGGCGCAACCAGAGCATCGACTTCCATCAGGCCTGCCGCGATGCCGGGATTCGCTCAAGCCTGCTGGAGATGGCGAACGGCAACCATTTCACCATCAAATTCGCCGCTGCCGATCCGAAACATCCGCTCGGCGCGGCGCTGCTGCAGCAGGTTTTCGGCCAAGACTGATCGTCTAGCGCGTCAGTTGCTCATAGACACTGCGCGCCACCGGAAGCAGCGCGTCTCGACCGGTCTCGCTGGTGAGCGCATAGCCGAAACCGTCTTCGATCCAGTAGAAGGCCACGGCGTTGCCTTCGCCGGTGAAGCGGAAGGACGTATCGCCGCCGCTTTCGCCCGAACGCACATAGAGCGTCAGCCGCTGGCCCTGGCGATTTTCATACATGAACTGCGCAGCCGTGTGATTGCCGCTGGATGCCGGCAGCAGGCGCCCACCGACCAGGCCGAAGCCCTGACCCGACAGGCTCGGCACCTTCAGCGTCGTGCCCAATCGCTTCGACAGCCAGGCGACCAGATGCTGCTCTTCCTTGGCCGTCACCTCGACCGGATGCAGCACTTCGCGGCTGTAGACCAGATGCGCGCGCGTCGCTTCCTGCGGCAATGCCGCGACGACACCGGCTGGGGTAAAGGCACCGCGACCATACCAGCCCGCACCGGCGCCCAGCAGCACCAGCGCCAGCACGGCGGCGATGCGCAGCACGGGCCCGAGAACGGAGGGACGCTGCGCGGCAAACAGCGCCGCCATTTCTGCCGGCACGGGTTCGTCGGACTCGCGCGAGAAATGGGCGCGCAGATCGTCGGCCTGCTGCTGCCACGCGGCGACACGGGCGGCATCCTCGGCATTCAGCACCAGATGCGCCTCGACATCAGCGCGGCGCTCGGTGGACAGCCGATCGTCGACATAGGCAACCAGATCGGCCTCGGTGATGGCTGCTGCCGCTCTGCCGCTCATTTCACCCTCCTCAGATGCGCCCGTCCGCTGCCTTCGCTGGCTTGCGGCGGTTCGCCATCCATCAATGCGCGCAAACGGTCGCGCGCCCGCGCCAGCCGCGACATCACCGTGCCGGTCGGCACGTTCTGCACGCGCGCGGCCTCTTCGTAACTCAATCCCTCAACGCCAACCAGCAGCAGTACAGCACGCTGGTCCCCGGGCAGTTTCGCCAAAGCTGCATCCAGATCACGTAGTTCCAGCGCTTCCCACTGTCCGCCGCTGACCTCCGGTCCCTCGCCGGCATCTTCCAGCGAGATGCGGTCCGGCCTCGCCCATTCGCGCTGCTGCCGCGTGCGCCAGCGGTTGTGCAGGATGGTGAATAGCCACGGGCGCAGCGCCGCATCGTCGCCGCGCCGCGTCGCCCAGGCGGCCAGTGCGCGGGCCACGCAATCCTGCACCAGGTCGTCGGCGGTTTCGCGGTCGCGCGTCAGCGCCAGTGCAAAGCGCCGCAGCCGGGGTATTTCGGCCTCGATCGGATGCGGCGGGCGGCGGAACAGCATGGCGCAGAGTATAGGCCCGGCAGGCGGCGATGACAGCCACCGCCCGCCGGAGCCTCTCCGTTACGGCTTGGCGGCGTGCCAGGCGCCGTTCAGGAAGCCGTCGCCGGTGGTGTCGCCCGGCTTGGTGTCCTTGACCCAGCCGTAAAGCGGCTTGCCCTTGTAGGCCCACTGCTTGCTGCCGTCGTCGCGAGTGATCACGGTCCAGCTGCCCTGGGCCATGTCGCCGGCATTGGCGACCAGCGGCGGCCAGTTGGTGGCACACGGCCCGTTGCAGACCGACTTGCCCGGCATGGTGTCCTTGTCGAAGGTATAGAGCGTCATGCGCTTGGCATCGACCAGCACCTTGCCGATTGCGGTATCGCCCGGCACGGCGGGTGCGGTGGCCTGGGTGGCGCAGGCGGCAAGGCCTGTCACCAGCAGGGCGGACAGCATCAGGTTGCGCATCGTCATCGGAACTCCCCTTTTCACGGTTGCGGGCAGCCTGCATGGCCGCCGCTGCAGGAAAGACCATTGAGCTCCGGTTTTATTCCGCGCCCGACACAAGATTCCGTGACTTGCCGGGCCGCAGCGGCGGACCTACCATTCCTGCATGCGGATTTTCGCGACTCTGGCGCTTGTCCTGCTGCTGCCCGTGCTGCCTGCGCAGGCACAGTCGGCGGTTGATGGCCTGTTTGAAAAACTGCAGGAAACCCAGAATCCCATCGAAGCCAAGCAGCTGGAACGTCAGATCTGGGCGGCCTGGTCGAAGTCGGAATCCGACACGCTGGATGCCCTGATGGGCGGCGGCATCGCGGTGATGGAAAAAGGCGACTATCCCCGCGCCCAGGAGATTTTCTCCACCATGATCGAACTGAAGCCCGATTTCGCCGAGGCCTATAACAAGCGCGCCACCGTGCGTTTCCTGGCCGGCGACTATGCCGGCTCGGTCGCGGATATCGAACGCACGCTCAAACTGGAACCGCGGCATTTCGGCGCCCTGTCCGGGCTGGGCACCATCATGGAGCGGCTGGATAATCTGCCGGAAGCGCTGAAGGCCTATCGCCGCGCCCTGGCCGCCAATCCGCATCTGACCGACGGCGCCGACAAGTTGAAAGAGCTGCGCCGCAAGATCGACGCGCGCGAGTTGTAATTCCTACTTCTGGAAAATGAAGAAGACCGCGCCGATCAGGCAGGCGAAGGCGGCGAAGTAATTCCAGCGCAGCCCCTCGCCCAGATAGAAGACCGCGAACAGTGCAAAGACGCCGAGCGTGATCACCTCCTGCATCACTTTGAGCTGCGCGGCCGTGAAGCCGCCGGTGGTATAGCCGATGCGGTTGGCCGGCACGGCGAGGCAGTATTCGAAGAAGGCGATTCCCCAGGAAATCAGGATCACTTTCCACAGCACCTGCTCCGGGAATTTCAGGTGCCAGTACCAGGCGAAGGTCATCAGCACATTCGAGCCGATGAGCAGCAGGATCGTCGTCATCAGATCGCGTCCACCCGGGCGATGCGCAGCACGTTGGTGTTGCCGGGCGAGCCAAATGGCACGCCGGCGGTGACCACCAGGTTGTCGCCCGGCTTGGCCAGACCGCTGGCGCGTGCAAGCGCCGTGGCCTTGGCGATCATGTCGGCGAAGTTGATCGCGTCCGGTGCCACCACGGTATTAACGCCCCAGGCAATCGTCAGTCGCCGCGCGGTGTCGACCAGCGGGGTGAGGCAGAGGATCGGCGCGCGCGGCCGTTCGCGCGCCGCGCGCAGGGCCGTCGAGCCCGACATCGTATAGGTGACGATGGCGGCGGCGTTGATGGTTTCCGCCACCTGTCGTGCTGCGGCCGTGATGGCGTCAGAGGCCGTGCTTTCCGGGTTGTTATGCTCGGCATCCATGATGCCGCGATAGAGCGGATCGCGTTCCACCTGGCGCGCGATCTGGTCCATGGTGCGCACGGATTCGATCGGATAGTCGCCCGAGGCCGACTCCGCCGACAGCATGATCGCATCGGCGCCGTCGTAGACCGCCGTGGCGACATCGGAGACTTCGGCGCGCGTCGGCACCGGCGCCTTGATCATGCTTTCCAGCATCTGGGTGGCGACCACGACGGGCTTGCCGGCGCGCCGCGCGGTGCGGACGATGCGCTTTTGCAATCCGGGCACGGTCTGCAGCGGCAGTTCGACGCCGAGATCGCCGCGCGCCACCATCAGTGCGTCGCTCAGCTCCACGATCTCGTCCAGCGTATCGATCGCCGAGGGCTTTTCGATCTTGGCCAGCAGAGCGGCACGGCCCTGGATCAGACTGCGCGCCTCACGCAGATCGTCCGGCCGCTGCACGAAGCTGAGCGCCACCCAGTCGACGCCATGCGCCAGCGCGAAAGCCAGATCGGCGCGATCCTTCGGCGTCAGCGCCGAGAGCGGTACGACCGTATCGGGCAGGTTGACGCCCTTGCGGTCGCTCAGCCGGCCGCCGACCACCACTTCGGTCATCGCCCGCCCCGAGCCGACTTCCTTGACGCGCAGACGGATCTTGCCGTCATCCAGCAGCAGGTCGGTATTGGGCTTCAGGCTGCCGAGCACTTCGGCATGCGGCAGCGTCACGCCGGTGGCATCGCCGAGCGTGCCTTCGATATCGAGGCGGAAATTCTGGCCCGGGATCAGTTCGACGGCGCCATCCCTGAAGCTGCCGATGCGCAGCTTGGGTCCCTGCAGGTCGGCGAGCAGCCCGATCGGCCGGCCGGTCTCCTGTTCCAGCGCGCGCACGTCGCGGATGCGGGCCAGGTGGTCGTCGTGGCTGCCATGGCTGAAATTGAGGCGGAAGACATCGGCGCCGGCCTCGGCCAGCGCCCGGATACGGTCCGGTGTACTGGAGGCCGGGCCCAGCGTGGCGACGATCTTGACGTTGCGTTCCCGATGCATCCTCACCCCGCTATTCAGCCTCATATTAGTCACCGCCCGTTTCTTTTGAATTAAAGACTTTGCCCATTTCTGCGACGAAAATATTAGGGATCAAGCGGTTGCGTTTTTTGCTGCAAGTGCGAAAAGGGGCCCGCCTTTCTGCATCCCCCATCGAGTCCGAAGGACCGCCCAAATGGATATCGCCCGCATCGGGGTGGGTAAGAGCCCGCCTTATGACATCAACGCCGTGATCGAGATTCCGGCCGGCGGCGTGCCGGTGAAATACGAGCTGGACAAGGATTCCGGCGCGCTGTTCGTCGACCGTTTCCTGCACACCGCCATGTTCTATCCGGCCAATTACGGCTTCATCCCGCATACGCTGAGCAATGACGGCGACCCCTGCGACATCATGGTGGTGAGCCATGTGCCGGTGGTGCCTGGTGCCGTGATCCGCTCGCG
>NZ_PEKV01000022.1:0-33465 GCF_002796975.1 Ferrovibrio sp.
GGCGCCGATGCCGGCATTGCCATAGGAGACCTTGCCGCCTTCCTTCTTCAGATGCGCGATCAGCTCCGGCAGGGTATTCGGCGGGAAGTCCTCGCGCGCGATGATGGTCATCGCCGAGTCAGTCAGCAGCGCGATCGGCGCGAAGGCGGTTTTGGTATCGTAGGGCAGCTTGCGATACAGCGTGGCGGCGGTCGAGATGCCGACATGATGCACCAGCAGCGTATGGCCGTCGGGTTCGGCGGTGGCGACGCGGTTGGCGCCGATGGTGCCGCCCGCACCGGTGGCATTTTCCACCACCACGGTATGATTGTTGAGCTGGCGCGACAGGCCCAGCGCGGTCAGGCGCGCGACCGTATCGGTCGGGCCGCCGGCGGCATAGGGCACGATCACGGTGATCGGCTTGCTCGGCCAGTTTTGCGCGAGCGCCGGGGCGGCGGCGAGAACGGGCAGCAGGGCTGCCGCAATGATGAATGGGCGCACGGGATGCTTCATGGTGGGGTTTCCTCCGTTTGTATTTATACGGAGAAGTTTACGCGGCGTACTCAGCAGGGGCCAATGCCGCTGTTGCCTCAGTCGATGCCGGGGCGGCATAGACCTCTATATCGTCATTCCCGCGAAGGCGGGGATCCAGAGCAGTGGCCCGACTGGGCTCCCGCTTTCGCGGGAGCGACGGAAAAGAACTACTGTCCCCGCTCCCATACCGCCTGGTCGGTGACGATGTAATCCACGCGGCCCTCACGCAGCAGGCGCAGCAGGTCAGAGGGTGCATCCAGCGCGGGTTCGTTGCCGATCTGCATGGCGCAGCCGAGCAGGCCGGGCAGCCAGCAGAGCGACTTATAGCTTTCGATCAGGCCATGCAGCAGCGGATGGCGCAGTTCGTCGACGATTTCGGCACTGACCGGATGCGTCGCCAGCGCCGGCAGCTGCGGCGCCCAGCGCGGCGCCAGCCTTGCCGCCAGCGCCGGATCGCGCCAGTCGGGCAGCAGTTCGGCCAGCGCAGCGCGCGACGCATACAGCGTCGGCCGGCTCCAGACCGGACGATCCAGCCGCGCATTCACCTGCGCCGGCAGATCGGCCTCCTTGCCGGCAAACAGCACCAGACGATTGACGCCGCCGCTGGCGCCGATGCCGCGGCCCTCGCCGATGGCGATCACCTTGCCGGCATTCAGCAAAGCGGCGGCGGCGTGCAGCGGATCGCGGCTGACCATGCGGCAGCCGGCATTACCCAGCACCGGATCGAGATCGCCGCTGTAATCGCGGCCCCAGGCAGCGTCGCGCAAAGGCCGGCGCTGGCGCAGCCAGGCCTCCAGGCCGTCCTGTTGCAACACCAGCGCCAGTGCGCCGCCCAGCGGCAGCGCGCTTTCATCGATTAGCTGCGCCGAGACGGCAACGCCCTCGCCCAGTCGCGTCTGCAGCTGCATCAGCAAAACCGGATCGGCCAGCAAAGGTCCGGCCAGCGCGACACGGCGCAGGCCATGGCGTTCCAGCAGTGCCTTGATGGCTTCGGCGAAGCGATCCGCCAGCAGCAGGCCGAGCGAGGCGGAGAGCAATTCCGGCGCCTGGCCTTCCGCCAGCCGGCGCAGCCAGCGCGCCGCACCGCCTTCGGCTGAGAAATCAGTGACGATATGTCCCTGCGCATCCACCTTTACATGGGCGCGGAAGGCTTCGCCGAAGATCGGTTCGCCCTGCAAACCGAGTGCAAACAGCGACGGCACATCCGGCAGGCCGAGGCCATCGAGCGCGAGGCCGACCAGCTGGCCGACCGACTCGCCCTCGCCGTCTTCCTGCAGCACGGCAAGGCGGCCGTATTTCAGCACGCGCGCCGCGCAGCCGGTCTGGTCGGCGGTGAAGACCAGCGTGTCGTCGGCCCAGGGCGCATCGGCCAGCGCCAGCATCGCGTAGGCCTCGTGGCGGCCGTAGAGCCGCGCCTGCACATGGCGGTTGAGGCCGAGATCGCCGGCGAGCAATCCGAGATCGAGCAGGCTGTCGGGTTTGGCACGGTTATGCTTGCGCGCTTCATCCGGCAGGCTGATCGGCGTGTCGCGACCGAGCAGGCTGCGCAAACCGCGGCCGACGCGACGCGGCAATGACAGCGCGCGGAAATGCCGGCCGGGGAACAGCCCCTGACTCAGCGCGAGACCGGCGATATCGCCAGCACGAATCCGTGCGATGTCGAGGCATACGTGGATTGCTTCGATAGGCAGACGCCCGCCATCTCTCGCCACGCCCGACAATCGCGCCAGCGGCACGGCGGCGAGCAGACGGCTGCCGTCGAAGACAGCGGCGCCGGCGTCCTGCCAACCGGAATGGACGCCGAGCACCAGCATTGTCGTGGCCGTCTACGCGCGGAGCGTGGCGCCGCAGGCCTTCTCGGCCGCCGCCACGATCTTTTTCGCCACCACCTCGATCTCGGCGTCGGTCAGCGTCTGCTGTTGCGGTTCCAGCCGCACGCTGATCGCCAGCGACTTCTTGCCCTCGGGAATCCCCGCGCCGGAGAAGATGTCAAACACGGAGGCCCGCGCGATCAGCGCCTTGTCAGAACCGCGCACGGCTTTCAGCAGGTTTTCCGCCTGTACCTCAGCATCGACGATGAAGGCAAAGTCGCGCTCCACCGCCTGCAGTTCCGACAGCTTCAGCGCCGGCCTGGTGCGCACGCCGGCCTTGCCGCGGCTGGCCGGGATGCGCTCGAGCCAGACCTCGAAGGCCACAACCGGGCCTTTGATATCCAGCTTCTGCAGCACGCGCGGATGCAACTCGCCGAAGGTGGCGAGAATGGTCTTGGGGCCGAGACGCAAGGTGCCGGAGCGGCCGGGATGATACCAGCCGGGCGCACCGTCCATCACCATCAGCGGAGCCGTGTCGACGCCAGCGGCGCTGAGTGCTGCCAGCGCATCGGCCTTGGCATCATAGCCATCGACATTGCGCGAACGGTCGCGCCAGTGCCGTGCGCCACTGGCGCCACGGCGCAAGCCGGTTGCCACGATCGACTGGCCATCCATGGCAACAGAGGCATATTGCGGCCCGATCTCGAACAGCGCGACATCCATCTGGCCGCGATCCATGTTGCGCTTCGCCGCCGCAATCAGGCCCGGCAGGATCGAGGGTCGCATCGTGTCCATATCGGCGCTGATCGGGTTGACCAGGCGCAGCTCCTCCTGCCCGCCGCCGAAGACTTCGGCCTCGGTGCTGCGGATGAACGAGTAGGTCACGGCTTCGGTGAGGCCACGCGCCGCCAGCGCGCGTCTTGCCATTCTGACCCGACGCTGCCCGGCCGAGACGGCCGGCGCCGGCACGGCGCGCAACGGCGGCAGCGGTTCGGCCGGAATGGCATCGAAACCATGCTGGCGCGCGATTTCTTCCACCAGATCGGCTTCGCCATCGATATCGGGACGCCAGCTCGGCACATCGACCGACAGCACGTCGCCGCGCTTGCTCACGGTGAAGCCGAGCGACTCCAGAATCCGCGTCTGTTCAGCCACCGGCAGGTCGAAGCCGACCAGACCGAGCAGGCGCGTCGGCCGCAGGGTGACGGTCTTCTTCCAGTCGGGCGCCTTGCCGGCCAGCACGATCTCGGAGGCCTCGCCGCCGCAGAGATCGAGGATCATCTGCGTGCCGACTTCGGCGCCGCTCACCACGAAAGCCGGATCGACAATGCGCTCGAAGCGATGGCGCGCATCGGAATGAATCCCGAGCTTGCGGCCGGTGGTGGCGGTGCGCACCGGATCGAACCAGGCAGATTCCAGAAACACTTCGGTGGTGTCGAACGAGCAGCCGGTATGTTCGCCACCCATCACGCCGCCCAGGCCTTCGGGGCCCGCTTCGTCAGCGATGACGGTGATGCCGTCATCCAGCACATATTCCTTGCCGTCCAGCGCCAGCAGCTTTTCGCCGCTTTTGGCCAGACGCGCGGTGATATTGCCCTTCACCTTGGCGGCATCGAAAACGTGCAGCGGCCGGCCGAGATCGTAGGTGAAGAAGTTGGTGACATCGACCAAAGCAGAAATAGGCCGAAGCCCGATGGCCTTGAGGCGCTGCTGCAGCCAGGCCGGCGACGGCCCGTTCTTGACGCCGCGAATGTAGCGCCCGGCGAAAACCGGGCAGGCGTTTTCCACGCCGGCCGGGAAATCGAGCGACACATTGATCGGACTCTTGAAGCTGCTCTTTACGTTGGGCACCGCATAAGGCTTGAGCGTGCCGAGGCCGGCCGCGGCCAGATCGCGCGCGATGCCGCGCACGCCCAGACAATCGCCGCGGTTCGGCGTCAGCTTGATCTCGATCACGGGATCATCAAGACCGAAGACCTTGGCCATCGGCATGCCAAGCGGCGTGTCGAGCGGCAGGTCGATAATGCCGGTATGTTCGTCGGTCAGCCCCATCTCGCGTTCGGAGCAGAGCATGCCGTTCGAGGCGACGCCGCGAATGGTGGTGGCCTTGAGCAGCAGCTGCGTGCCGGGTACGGTCGAGCCGGCGGGGGCGAAAATTCCCTTCATGCCGGTGCGCGCATTCGGCGCACCGCAGACGACCTGGATGGTTTCCGTGCCGGTGAAGACTTCGCAGACCCGCAGCTTGTCGGCATTGGGATGCTGCTCGGCCTTTTTCACTTCGGCCACGATGAAGGGCGCGAAGATCGCGGCACGATCCTCGATGCCTTCGACTTCGAGGCCGATGGCGGTCAGCTTCGCGGCGATCTCATCGAGCGAAGCCGTGGTGTCGAGATGGCTCTTGAGCCAGGCGAGCGTGAATTTCATCGCGCGACTCCCTGACCCAGCGTGGGCACATCAAGCGGCACGAAGCCGTAATGCTTGAGCCAGCGCAGATCGGCGTCGAAGAAGCTGCGCAGATCGGGAATGCCGTATTTCAGCATGGCAATGCGATCGATGCCCATGCCGAAGGCAAAGCCCTGCCATTCATTCGGATCGAGGCCGCAATATTCCAGCACCTTCGGATTGACCATGCCGGAGCCGAGAATTTCGAGCCAGTCGTTGCCCTCGCCGACGCGCAGCACGCCGCCGTCGCGCGAGCAGTTGATGTCCACTTCGGCCGAGGGTTCGGTGAAGGGGAAATAGCTCGGGCGGAAGCGCATCTTCACCTTGTCGGTCTCGAAGAAGGCCTTGCAGAATTCGGTCAGCACGCCTTTCAGGTGGCCCATATGGATGGCGCGGTCGATCACCAGACCCTCCACCTGATGGAACATCGGCGTGTGCGTCATGTCGTAGTCGCTGCGATAGGTGCGACCCGGCACGATGATGCGGTACGGCGGCGGACCGCCGCGCATGGTGCGCACCTGCACCGGCGAGGTATGCGTGCGCAGCACGATCTGTTCGCCATCGGCGCCGCGCTTGGGCAGATAGAAGGTGTCCTGCATCTGCCGCGCCGGATGCTCGGGCGGAATGTTCAGCGCCGTGAAATTGTGGAAGTCGTCCTCGATATCCGGGCCTTCGGCGATGTTGAAACCCATCGCGGCGAAAATCTCGGTGATCTCGTCGATCACCTGGCTGACCGGATGGATGCGGCCGGCCTGCTCGGCGCTCTCGCTGAGCGGCAGCGTCATATCCAGCGTTTCAGCCTTCAGACGCGCATCGATGGCGGCATCGGCCAGCACGGTCTTGCGCGCGTCGAGCGCAGCACCGAGGCGATCCTTCACTTCATTGAGCTGCTGCGCGCGCGCCTTGCGGTCGTCGGGCGACAGTGCGCCGAGTTCCTTCAGCGCCGCTGAGAGCCAGCCCTTCTTGCCGAGCACGGCAAGGCGGACCTCTTCGAGCGCGTCCAGGGTCTGCGCAGTGGCGACGGCGCTTTCGGTTTCAGCGGCCAGCCGGGCGATCTCGGTCATCGGGACTCTTCTTGTTGTTCAGTGCGGACAAAAACAAAGGGGGCCGTGGTGACGGCCCCCTTCGCAAACGGTCGCTTGAATTGAATTGCGCGTGCGGGCCGATCAGGCCGCCGAGGCAGGCAGGGCCGCTTTGGCCTGCGCCACCAGGGCGTTGAAAGCCTCGGGCTCATGCACGGCGAGATCGGCCAGAACCTTGCGGTCGATGTCGATGCCGGCGAGCGCGAGGCCGTTGATAAATCGGCCGTAGGTCAGACCCTGTTCGCGGGCCGCAGCGTTGATGCGCTGGATCCAGAGCGAACGGAAGTTGCGCTTCTTGGCGCGACGGTCGCGGAACGCATACTGAAGGCCCTTTTCGACCTTCTCGATCGCGACGCGGAATACAGTGGAATTGCGGCCACGATAGCCCTTGGCGAGCTTCAGGACCTTCTTGTGGCGGGCATGGGCGGTAACGCCCCGCTTAACACGTGCCATGTCAGTGTCTCCTTAACTCAGGCGTTTGGCAGGTAGTTCTTGATGATCTTGCGCGCATCGCCTTCGAACACCACGGCGGTGCCGCGATGATTCCGGATCTGCTTGTTGGTGCGCTTGATCATGCCGTGACGCTTGCCCGCATGGGCACGCTTCACCTTACCGGTCGCCGTGAGCTTGAAGCGCTTCTTGGCCGAGCTCTTGGTCTTCAACTTGGGCATTTCATATACCTCCGAGGTATGGAGTGATCTTCAAGACGAACTCGGCAGCCCTTCCAGCCGGAACGCCCGATACGTAGAGCGCGCGGTTTTAGCGGCCAATCCCCCCAATTGCAAGGCGCATTGCCGGGCGGACTGCGGGCCGGATCGTCCCGCGCGGGGAGGTCAGGCTTCCGTAAGGGAAAGTCCGATGGCAAACGGCCTTAACGAAGCTGGACCGTAGCCGGATTAACCATTTTCAGGGCGTTTCCCGAGTCCTTTTCCGGGCCGGCCGAGTCGCCGCCCGATAAGGGTGTTTCCACCCGTTTGCCGGTACGGCAAAGCTGCCATGCGCCCGATGCGGGAGTGCCACAGCATGACTGTGGAAATCACTGCCATCTGCTTGAAAAAGCACATTCTTGTCACCACATCAGTGCGGAAAGGCAGGCGCGAAAAAATGACGTTTTTGGCGGTTTTTACCCGATTGTCGCACCACGTTGTTTCGCGCTTGCAAAACAGGGAACGACCGCTAGTATCACGCGGGTTCGCGGTACCCCGCCGGACGCCGCCGTGCCTCCTGACTATGGCTTCCGTGACAAAAACCCCCGTTCGCCGCCGCGTGTTAAGCGCTGCCGGACAAGGAAAAAATTGTCACTCAGGACCAGTTTCAGGTGTTACGGTCGCAAGTGGTATCCCTGCCGCGTAACTAACCTTTGCAGGCCTATGTTGAGCAACAGCCAATTTTCCTCCCTTGATCTCGTTGAACCCATCCAGCGCGCCTTGACGGCTGAAAAGCACGTCGCGCCAACGCCGATCCAGGCCAAGGCCATTCCGCATCTGCTGCAGGGCCGCGACCTGCTGGGCCAGGCCGAAGCCGGTGCCGGCAAGACCGTCGCCTTCACGCTGCCGATCCTGCAGCATCTGTCGATCGACCGTCATCCTGCCGGTCCGCGCAAGGTGCGCGCGCTGATCCTGACCACGTCGCGTGAGCGCGTGCAGCATATCCAGGAAAGCTTCCGCGCTTACGGCCGCTTCGTGCGCCTGTCCCAGGTCACCGTCTATGAAGGCCCGGGCAAGGCCGCGCAGGCGCAGGCTCTGAGCCGCGGCATCGACATCCTGATCGGCACCCCCGGCCGCGTGGTCGAACTGATCAATGCCGGCCAGCTGGAGCTGAACAAGCTCGAGATCATGGTGCTGGACGAGACCGACCGCATGCTGGAACTGGGCGTCACCAACGAACTGCGCGCCATCTTCGAGGCCGCGCCGACCGAACGCCAGACCATCGTGTTCGCCACCACGCTGCCGGCCGAGATCAAGCAGCTGGCCGACAACCTGCTGACCGATCCGGTCACCGTGCTGGCCAATCCGCCGGCGCCGCGCCTGATCACCACCGCCCAGTCGGCCCGCATCCGCGACACCGAGGCCCGCCGCCGGGTGCGCGACCTGCTGCCCGAACGCATGGCCAGCCGCCGTTAAAGACTGGCGTCGCTAAAAGCGCCGCAGCCTGACGATCGGCGATCCCGTTCTTAGTCAAAAGAACTGGGCCGAAGGAACGGTAACCAAATCTAAAGTATAAGCCGCGCCCGCCCTCACCGGCGGGCGCTTGCTTATGGGCAAACCCTGCGCCAGTGTTTTCACACGGGGCGGAATGTTGAAGCCTGCGTTTGGCAACCGAAAATCAACCATGCCGGCGCTACAGCATGCTGTCCGAGTCTGAATCCTGGGTACGGCTTTGGTGGCGAAGGAGAATCCTGAGCAGTCTGATGAGTCCGCCGGCGACATGAGCTGGCGCGACAAACTGCGTGCCTGGTGGCATGGCGATGACTATGTCATGCGCCATATGGTGAAGGATTACTCGACCCAGCCGGTCGCCGACGAGCTGCCAACCGATGATGCGCCCAAAGAGGTGCCAAGCATCGACAGCTGGTCGCCCCGCCGTCTGCAGGTGGCACAGAAGCTGTTCGGCGAAGGCTTCAACCAGCCCGGCGGCGAAGAGCTGCTGAAGCCGCTGACCGCACCGCTCGGCCTCAATCCCAATATGTCGATCACCGAACTGGGCAGCGGCATGGGCGGCATGACCCGCCTGATGGCACGCGACAATCTGTGGATCGATGCCTATGAGCCGGATCCGGATCTCGCGGCCGTGTCGATCGAACTGGCGAAAAGCCAGGGCGTGAAGCAGCGCGCCAATATCAAGACCACGCCGCTGGACGACATCAGCTTCAAGCGCAAGAGCGTCGACGTCTTTCTCTCGAAGGACGGATTGATGAGCGTGCAGGACAAACGCCTGCTGCTCGCCAAGCTGCGCGCCGCCATGAAGCCGGGCGGCCAGCTCATGTTCACCGACTTCCTGCTGACCGGCTCGACCGAAAGCCGCGTCTATGAAGTCTGGTGGGACCGCGAACCGGTGAAGCCGCATCTGCTGACGCCCGAAGGCCTGCAGGCTGAACTGGAAAGCCTCAACTTCGTGATCTGCTACATGGAAGATGTCACCCACGAGCTGAAAGCCGCGGTGATCGAGTCCTTTGGCCGCTATGCCGATGAAGTGAAGCTGCGCGGCAAGTCGATGGACGAGAACGAGCGCGAATGGGCGATCTGCGAAGGCGAACACTGGGCGATCCGCCTCAGCGCCATGGACGCCAACGTGATCCGGCTCTACCGCGTGTTCTGCCGCACGGTGGATTGACGCTTCCGCAGCACATCAGAAGTCTCCAGCGTATCCTCCCATCGTCATCCCCGCGAACGCGGGGATCCAGCACAGCGGATCGACTGGGTTCCCGCTTTCGCGGGCACGACGAAAAGAAGATCACACAAGAAAAAAGGGCCGCATCGCTGCGGCCCTTTTCATGTGCGTGTCTGAAGCGAAAGCTTAGTGCAGCTTGGCCTTCACATCGCCGATGGCACGGTCGATCTGCGCGGCCGCGGCAGCACCCTGCAGCGACTGGGTCAGCACCGCACCGGCAGCGGCCACGGCGATTTCCACCGCGGTGTCGCGCACTTCCTGCACGGCCTGCTTTTCGGCCTGGGCGATCTTGTCCTCGGCCTGCTTGCGGCGACGCTCCAGGCTGGCCTTCAGGTCAGCCTCGGTCTCCTTCAGCAGGACCTTCGCTTCGGCTTCCGCCGCCGCGACGATCTCCTCGGCTTCCTTCAGGGCATTGCGCTGCTTGCGCTGATACTCGGCGAACAGATGCTGCGCGTCCTGGTGCAGCTTCTCGGCCTCGTCCAGATCCTTCTTGATGCGGGCGGCGCGCTCGTCGAGCTGCCCCAGCACCTTACCCGGAACCTTCAGATAGAAGATCAGGGCGAAGAACAGGACGAAGGCGACGAGAACCCAGAATGTCGGATCATGAAGCATGTCTGACCTCCCGGGTTACGCGCTGCGCTTGGCGAGTGCCTGGTCAACGGCGGTCGAAACCGCGTCGTTGCCGGGCGCCGTGCCGCTGATGCGGGCCACGACTTCCGAAGCTGCCTCGGCCGCAACCGACTTCAGCTGGCTCAGGGCCTGCTGCTTGGCCGCGAGGATGCTGGCTTCCGCCGCCTTGGTCCGCTCGGCGATCTCGGCTTCGAGCTTGGCCTTGGTCGCCGCCTGTTCGGCGGAGATCCTGGCGCGGGTCTCGCCGGCTATGGCCTGGGCCTTCGCCCGGGCGGTTGCCAGCGCCTGCTCGTAGTCGGCGATCGCCTTCTCAGTCTCGCGCTTCAGCCGTGCCGCTTCCTCGAGGTCTTGTTCGAGACGCTTGCGGCGCCCGTCCACCACCTCAGCCACGCGCGGCAGCGCCACCTTTGCCATCAGCACATAGAGCAGGGCAAAGGTGATCAGCAGCCAGACGAGCTGCGGCAGGAAAGTGGCTGTTTCGAGCTGAGGCATTTAGCTCAGACGAACAGGATCAGCAGCGCGATCAGCAGCGCGAAGATGCCGAGCGCTTCGGTCACCGCGAAGCCGAGCATCAGGTTGCCGAACAGCTTCGGGGCAGCGCCCGGATTGCGCAGCGCGCCGTTGAGGAAGTTCGCGAAGATCAGACCCACGCCGATCGCGGCGCCGCCCATGCCGATTGCAGCAATGCCGGCACCGATCATCTTGGCAGAAGCAAGATCCATAATACTCATCCTTCTCTTGGGTTAACTGGTTGGTTGAACTTAAACAGATACGCTTAGTGATGTTCCATGTTCACAGCCTCAGCCAGGTAGAGGCAGGTGAGGATGGCGAAAACATAGGCCTGCAGGAAGGCGATCAGGAATTCCAGCGCGGTGAGCGCGGTCACCATGATCAGTGGAAGAATGCCCGAGGCCGACAGCACGCCGCCCATGCCGATCATCGACGCGACGAAGCCGGCAAACACCTTCAGCGTGGTGTGCCCTGCCAGCATGTTGGCGCAGAGACGCAAGCTGAGCGAAATCGGGCGCGAGAGATACGAGATGATCTCGATCGGCACGATGATCGGCGCGAGCCACATCGGCACGCCGGCCGGCATGAAATGGGTGAAGAAGTGGATGCCGTTGCGCGCAATGGCAACCACGGTGACGCCGAGGAACACCGTGATGGCGAGCGCGAAGGTGACGATGATGTGGCTGGTCACCGTGAAGCTGTAGGGCACCATGCCGAGCATGTTTGCCATCAGCACGAAGATGAACAGCGTGAAGATGAAGGGGAAATACTGGCGGCCGTTCGGGCCGACGTTTTCACGCACCATGTTGGCGACGAATTCGTAGGAGAGTTCCGCCACCGACTGCAGCCGGCCCGGCACCAGTTCGCGCTGGCGCATGCCGTAGACCATCAGCAGCACGGCGCAGAGCGCGCTCAGCACCATGAACAGCGAAGCGTTGGTGAAGGAAAAAGCTTGAAGCTGGCCGCCATCGCCGCAGAAGGCGAGACACTTGACCTTGAACTGTTCAAGCGGGCTGTGATGTTCGGCTGCCACCTTAATCCCCTTCTTTCTTTACGCCGCGCTCACTGTCGGCGAGCTGCGCGCGCTGTATTGCCATTCCCGTGCGGATCGCCGACCACATGGCCGTGGCAATGCCGAGCAGGATAAATCCCACCAGCCCCCAGGGTGCCGTCCCGAACCAGCGGTCGATCCACCAGCCGATGAAGACACAGACGCCGACCGCCGCGACCATCTCGATCGCCAGCGACCAGGCCTTGCCGATATTCCGCACCTGGGCGGGATCGGCATCCGGACGCCGCGAGGCCGTTTCGGCTGCCTTCCTGACCCGGACCGCTTCGAGATCGCGGTCGAGCCGGGCGAGCGCCGGATCGTCGGCATCGCTGCGTGCTGGTGTCGGTCGATCCTGTTCGGCCATGGACGAATACCCCCGGCGCCAGAGGCGACCGCCCCCAGAAAGCGCGCGCACCATAGAAACAGGGTGAGTCAGCGTCAAGCCGGCGGCCGGGCCCGTTTCAGTTAAGAAACACTCGCATGTGCCAAATCAACCCTCTAGCAAGACTAGGGTTTTTCTGACCTATTCGCGAAAGTCGCGGGGCAGCATTGTACGCCCTGCCGGTGCCTCGCCCGAGGCCTGGCCAGCTGCGACAATCTGCCACAGCGATGCGACTCGAATGGCCTTTAAGGCGCCGCTGAGGGCAATCCGGAGCAGGGATAATAGGTGACGTCCGGCCCGACGGAGGGCGGCAGGTTGGCCTGGGTGACCGGATTGAAGTGATAGAGCGACATGCCGACGATACCCCAGGGGCCGCCCGCGCCATCGCTCAAGGGCACGACCAGCCGCTCGGCGCTCTTTTCCTGGCGCTCGGCCGGTTCGATACGGCGGTGGCCGACATGGACGGCCGGCGTGAACAGGATGCGGCGATAGATCTGCTTGGCGGTGGTGGCGCTGGCCGGCGGCATGAACTCGTCGGGCCGCTTGCCGGTGATGCTGGCGCCCCAAGCCTCGTTGACCCGTTCACCGGCCAGGCGAAAGATGAAGCTGTCTTCGTCGGGGAGATACTGGGCGAGCCAGATATGGGCCAAGCAGGCCCGGATCGCGACCGGATCCAGGGCGGCACGCGGCATAATCAATCCCGGCTTTCCGTCATCAGACTGGCGATTCTCGGCCCAGTGCCGCAGCAGCTGCAGGAAACGCGGGTCGCGGAAAACCGGCCAGTGGCCCGGCTCGGCCACCTCGCCTTCCACAACGCCCCTGTCACCCTGCCCCGACATCCCCGCCCCCGACCTGTCGGAATGCTAGGCGAGGGTTAGCGGGCCGTCGATGCACCTGCGGGTAGAAAAACGGAAACCTGCGTCGGGGAGGAGGGGTCAGGGAAGGGTCTGCGGCAGGGTATTGCAATCGTAGAAGGTGACGTTGCCCTGGATGTCGCGCGGGTCGCCAAAGGTGATCTGCTTGCCGAGATGATAGATGGTGACGCCGAAAATGCCGTAGGGGCTGCCGTCATCGCGCGACAGCGGCACGATCAGCCGGTCGGCGCTCTGCGTCACGCCGTCATTGGGCAGGATACGCCGCTGGCTGAACTGCACCGCCGGCATCATCAGCATGCTGCGATAGAGCAGCAGCACGCGATCCCTGATCGCGGCCGGCATGATCGAACTGACCCGCTTGCCGATCAGGCTCTGGCCCCAGGCCTGGTTGACGCCCTCGCCCGACAGCGTGCAGACGAAGTCATCCTCGTCGGGCAGATACTGATAGATCCAGACATTGGGCAGGCAATTGCGGATCGCGCCGGGATCGATCGCGCTGCGTGGCGTCCGCACGCCCGGTTTTCCGTCAACAGATTGGCGGCGTTCGGCCCAGTGCCGCAGCACATGCAGGAAACGCGGCTCCTGCAGATCCGGCCAGCAGCCGGGCGGCGCCATGGTTGCTTCGCAGGCGAAGGCGTCGACGACGCCCGCCTTCTCCAGATACGCCTGCATATTCCCCCATACCCCGTAGATCTTATTCTGATCTCTAACCGGGATGATAGGTTACAACGACGGCGTGTGATTTAGCCCTGCGGGAGTAAAACAGATGATGTCTAACGCTTATCCAAATCAAGGTCGGCAAGAGTCTGGCGAATGCTATTGGTCAGCATGTCCTGCAGCGTGAACCGAATCTCCGCTTGTTGTTGCGGGGAAATTTCGCCCAACGTCTCATGCCACCATGCGTCGGGCGCAGAGCGGATCACTTGCCCTTTGGCGGTCCGACTGCCCAGTACTGCCTTGGTGCGGCCATCCAGCAGAATTAAACGGTAGCCAGTATGCAGCCAATGGCTATGAATGATGCCCATCATCGTAGAGCGTCGCGCCAACCCGATGCCGTAAAACTGGTTTGTGCCTTGGTTGATAAGATTGTCGGGTATAAAAACGAGATATAAGTCCGCTCCGCTCTCATATCCCAATGCGTCGGCTGGAAAGGCCTCGTACGTTTTGCTATCGAACATTTCGCTGTAGATGGCAGGCGTCTTTGCAAAACCTGAAGCGAATGCCTCAGACATTGTTCGATACTGTATCGGCCCTTGAATCTTGTCCGTATTTAGCCTGGCGTTGATTATATGATATTTAGCAGCCAGTGTTTCCTTGACGGCAGTTTCCATCGTCTCCGGCAGCTTCCAGTCCTGCACCGATGCCTTGTTATAAGTGCTTCCGAGGCCATAGTGCGCCAGGTTGTCCAGGTAAAATTCGTCACCGATACCTATCGCCACGCCAATCGTTGTCGTGTTCTGCGGAATCGCAACAGGCGCTTCCTGACGAGCACAGGCCGTCAGCATCGCTGCAAGCACGATTAAAACATACCTGACCATAGCCACCTCTCGCAGATTCAATTTCTCGAATCCTATGAATGCGAGAAGCAAAGCTCAACCATAGCGGCACAGAAACGAACGCGTATTGCGCTCAGCAGGAATCAATTACTAGTATGCTGCATACCCATGTCCGCAATCCTGCGCAGGAAATCTACGTAATGCCGCAGATCTTACAGTGCGGATCGCGGCGCAGGCGCACGGTGCGGATATCGCCGCGCAATGCGTCATACAACAGGAGACGACCCGAGAGGCTGTCGCCCAGTTCGAGCAACTCCTTCACGACCTCCAGCGCCTGCAGGCTGCCCATCACGCCGCCGAGCGCACCGAGCACGCCGGCTTCGGAGCAGGCCGGCACGCTGCCGGGCGGCGGCGGTTCGGGGAAGACGCAGCGATAGCAGGGATGCGGCTCGCCCTGATACGCCTTGAAGGTCGAGAGCTGGCCGTCGAAACGCAGGATCGCCGCGGTCACCAGAGTCTTCTTCAGCCTGTAGCAGGTGTCGTTGACCAGGAAGCGCGTGTCGAAATTGTCGCTGCCATCGGCAATCAGGTCGTAAGCGCCGATCAGTGCGTCGGCATTCCCGGGCGTCAGCCGCTCGGTATGCTCGATCACGCGCACATGCGGATTGATCGCCGCGATGCCGATGGCGGCGCTTTCGGTCTTCCTGCGGCCGATATCCTCGGTGCCATGCAACACCTGCCGCTGCAGATTGGACAGCGACACCGTGTCGTCATCGACGATGCCGAGCGTCCCGATACCAGCCGCAGCCAAATATAAAAGCAGCGGCGAGCCGAGGCCGCCGGCGCCGATCACCAGCACGCGCGCTTTCTTCAGCGCCTGCTGGCCCGCGCCGCCGACTTCCGGCAGGATGATATGCCGGGAATAGCGCTCCAGTTCGTCTGGGCCGAACACAGGGCTTACAGACCGTCGAACAAAGCCGTGGAGAGATAGCGTTCGGCGAAGGACGGAATGATCACCACCACCGTCTTGCCTTCCATGCCGGGCCGCGCCGCCACTTCAAGGCCAGCCGCCACTGCAGCACCCGAAGAGATGCCGGCCGGAATGCCTTCCAGCCTGGCCATGCGGCGCGAGGTCTCGAAGGCAGTCTCGTTGCCGATGGTAATCGTCTCGTCGATCAGTCTGGTATCCAGATTGCCCGGGATGAAACCGGCGCCGATACCCTGAATCTTGTGCGGGCCGGGCTTGCCGCCCGAGATCACCGCGCTGTCTTCCGGCTCGACCGCGATCATGCGCAGGCCAGGCTTCTTCTGCTTCAGCACGCTGCCGACGCCGGTCAGCGTGCCGCCGGTGCCGACGGCGGAGATCACCGCATCGACCTTGCCGGCAGTGTCGACCCAGATTTCCTCCGCCGTGCTGTTGCGGTGGATTTCCGGATTGGCCGGATTCTCGAACTGCTGCGGCATCACGCTGCCTGGGATTTCCTTCAGCAATTCGTCGGCGCGCGCCAGCGCACCCTTCATGCCGAGGCCCGGCGGTGTCAGTTCCAGTTCGGCGCCGAGGAAGCGCAGCATCTTGCGGCGTTCCAGCGACATGCTTTCCGGCATCACCAGAATGAGGCGATAGCCTTTCGCGGCAGCGACGAAGGCCAGCGCAATGCCGGTATTGCCCGAGGTCGGCTCGATGATGGTGGCACCGGGCTTCAGCGTGCCGGCGTGTTCCATCGCCTCGATCATGGCGATGCCGATGCGGTCCTTCACCGAATTCAGCGGATTGAAGAATTCCAGCTTGGCCAGCAGTTCGGCGCGCGCGCCGGACTCTTTCGCCAGCCGGTTGATGCGCACCAGCGGCGTGGCGCCGATGGTGTCGACGATCGAGTCATACACCCTGCCACGCGGCGGGTTGAAATGCGGAATCTTGTTCGGCCGGGCTTCGGTCATGATGGTCCCCTTCAGTCGTCATTCCCGCGAAAGCGGGAATCCCATCTTTTACGTCACCAAATGGGATGCCGGGTCAAAGCCCGGCATGACGGACAATGTTAGATGGCGAAATTATCCGCGCCCTCGAGCTGCGCGGCGAAACCGCTGGTCTCGGCGCGGGCGCACAGGTCGTCCAGCGTGATTTTATCGATGCGCGCGAGAATCGCGGCCTGGCATTCCTCCCAGATCGGCTGCACCGTGCGCTTGCCGAGTTCGGAGCCAGCGGTGAAATCCTCCTCGCCATCGGCATCGAGTTCCGAGACGATGCGCACCACCTCGCCCACCGTGATGCGACGGCGTTCGCGCGCCAGCGTGTAGCCGCCGCGCGGACCGCGCACACCCTTCAGGATGCCGTTGCGGACCAGATGCTGCATCACCTGTTCGAGATAGCGCTGCGGCACATTCTGCCGCTCGGCGATATCCTTGGACTGCACCGGTTCGGGCCGCGCATGGAAGGCGATATCGACCACCGCTTCCAGCGCATGCATGGTGCGTCGCGTACACTTCAACATGGCTCAGTCTCCTGCTGCAGTCTTTTGGGGCGTCGAGACACCCGTCGAACCGAAACCGCCGGCGCCGCGCTGGGTTTCCGGCAGTTCCTGCACGGGTACCCATTCCACGCGGCTGTAGGCGGCGACGATCATCTGGGCGATGCGCTCGCCGCGATTGATGGTGAAAGGCGCATCGCCGTGATTGATCAGGATGACGCCGACCTCGCCGCGGTAATCCGCATCCACGGTGCCGGGCGAATTGAGCACGGTGATGCCCTGCTTCAGCGCCAGGCCGGACCGCGGCCGCACCTGCGCCTCGAAACCGGGCGGCACGGCAATGCTCAGGCCGGTCGGGATCAGTTTGCGTTCGCCGGGCTTCAGCGTGACCGGTTCGGAAACGGCAGCGAGCAGATCGAAACCGGCGGCATCCTGCGTGGCATAGGCCGGCAGCGGCAGGCCGGCGCCGTGCGGCAATTGCTTGATCGGCACATGCAGGGGAACCGGACGGGTCATCACGAACCTTTCTTCGCGTTCTTCTTGGACGAATTTTCACTAAAGGCGGCGGCAATGCGCTCGGCCAGCCGCGCGGCCACCTCGGGCTTGCTCATGCGCGGCCAGTCTTCCACAGCATTGGCCGTCACCAGATGCACGGCATTGCTGTCGCCGCCAAAGGTCTGCGTGCCTTCGGACACATCGTTGGCCAGAATCCAGTCGCAACCCTTGTTGCTGAGCTTCTTCTGCGCATGCGCGACGACGTTTTCGGTCTCAGCAGCGAAGCCCACCACCAGCGCCGGCCGGCGCTTGGCATCGGTGGTGGCGATGGCGCGCAGGATGTCGGGATTCTCTGCGAGTTTCAGTGTCGGCGGCAGGTCGCCGCTTTTCTTCAGCTTCTGCGGCGCCTCGACCGCGACGCGCCAGTCGGCCACAGCGGCGGCAGCGACGAAGATATCGACCGGAAGATCGAGGAAGCAGGCCGAGAACATGTCGCGCGCCGCTTCGACATGCACGGTCTTCACGCCCGGCGGATCGGGCAGTGATACAGGCCCCGTGACCAGCGTCACCTCAGCGCCGCGCGCCGCAAGGGCAGCGGCAATCGCATGGCCCTGCTTGCCCGAAGACCGGTTGGCGATATAGCGCACCGGATCGATCGGCTCATGTGTGGGCCCGGAGGTCACGATGGCGCGCCGACCTTTCAGATCCTGCCTGAGCGGGGCAACAGACGCATTCGCCGAACGCGGCTGCACCAGGGTCAGATGCTTCGGCAGTGGCTTGCCGAACTGCGCCTCGATGGCGGCGACGATTTCCAGCGGCTCGCTCATGCGGCCGGGGCCGTATTCGCCGCAGGCCATCTCGCCCTCGTTCGGCCCGATGAAGGCAACACCATCGGCTTTCAACTGCGCGATGTTCCGTTGCGTCGCCGGGTGATGCCACATGCGCACATTCATTGCCGGCGCCACCAGCACCGGCTTGTCGGTGGCCAGCAGCAAGGTCGTCGCCATGTCGTCGGCCAGGCCATTGGCCATGCGGGCGAGAATATTGGCCGTCGCCGGCGCGACCACGACGAGGTCGGCATCGCGCGACAATTCGATATGGCCCATCTCGGCTTCGTCGGTCAGCGAGAAGATGTCGGTGGAGACCTTTTCGCCCGACAGCGAGGCCAGTGTGAGGGGCGTGACGAACTGCTCGGCGGCCTTTGTCATGGCGCAGCGCACGCTGACGCCACGCTCGGCCAGGCGCCGGATCAGGTCCGGCACCTTGAAAGCGGCAATGCCGCCGGAAACCACCAGCAGGATGCGCTTGCCCTTGAGCATCGTTTCCACCTCATCTCAGCCGCCGGCAGAATACCACGCAAACTGGATGTGCTTCAGGTTAATCTACCTGAGCAGAAACTACAAGGCTTTGGGGGTAATTTCAGACGTGCTGGCCGCCGTTGATGTGGATTTCGGCGCCATTCACATAAGAAGACGTCTGCGTACAGAGGAAATAGATGGTCGACGCCACCTCTTCCGGCTTGCCCAGACGATGCATCGGGATGTCGCGGCGCACGATCTCGTCGGTGCCAGGCGACAGGATCGAGGTATCGATTTCGCCCGGGGCGATGGCATTGACCCGCACGTTATGCGGCCCGAACTCCCAGGCCATTTCTCGGGTCAGCGCCGCCAGCGCCGCCTTCGAGGTGGCATAGGCCATACCGGCAAAGGGATGCACGCGACCGCCGGCAATAGAGGTGACGTTGACGATCGAACCCTGCGCCGCCTTCAGCTCCTCGAACAGACCTTTGGCCAGCAGGGCGACCGAGAACAGGTTGACGTTATAGACATGCATCAGCGCGGCGAGATCGGTGTCGAGTACGCCCATACGTGCGCCGCCCGCGCCCTTGGGCGAGATCGCCGCATTGTTGACCAGCGCATCCAGCTTGCCGTCGGGCAGGCGCTTTTTCAGATCGGCAATTGTCGCCGGCAAGGTGGAAATGTCGCTGAGGTCCATCTGCACATGGCTCTCGGCGCCGCCCTCCCAGGGGCAGTGTTCCGAAAACGGCTGCCGCGACACGGTGAAGACCCGCCAACCTGCGGCGGAGAAGCGTTTAACGGTGGCATGGCCGATACCACGGCTGGCACCGGTGAGGATGAGTGTGCGCTGACGATCTGGCATAGATGCAAATCTATCGCAGCAGAGGGGCGGAAACCAGCGGTCGCGCGCAAATAGCCTCAGCCACCCGGTTTCGCCAAAGTGCCCTGGGGTGTGACAGTCGCCGCCCGCTGGCGGTTGTCGATGTCATACGTCATCGCGCGGGAGAGACGCCAACGGCGCAGGGCATGTTCGGTCGCCGTCCCGCATGCGGCCACGGGCGCTGGCCGATATCCAGCAGCAAAACATCACATTCCTGCCGTATTTGCAGCGATGCAGCGGGGGAGTGTTTTCAACGCCGCATCGTTTCCAAGGGCCGCGCCGGCCGCAACAGGTCCTGGTCGCCGCACGGCTATCGCATGGAGACTGCATGAACCCGGGTTACACGCTTGGCATCGAAGAAGAGTATTTTCTCGCCGAGACCGACGGCAAGAATGCCGTATCGCGCGTGCCGGACGGCTTCACCCGGCGCGCCGCCGGCGTGCTGGGCGCACAGGTGACGCCGGAACTGCTGCAGTCGCAGATCGAAGTGGTGACGCCGGTTTGCAATTCGCTCGACGAGGCGCGCCAGCATCTGCGCCGCTATCGTCGCGCCCTGAAAGACGCCGGCGCGGAATTCGGCATCGAAGTCTTCGCCGCCGGCACGCATCCGATGGCGGAATGGTCGGAGCAGACGCCCACCGAAAAGCCGCGCTACGAGAAGCTGGCCAACGACCTCAAATTCCTCGCCAGGCGCAACATGATGTGCGGCATGCATATCCATGTCGAGATCAGCGATCCGCATGTGCGCATCGACGTCATGAATCGCATGCTGGCCTTCCTGCCGGTGCTGCTGGCACTCAGCACCTCGTCGCCCTTCTGGCGCAAATATCCCACCGGTCTGATGGGCTATCGCCTTGCCGCCTATGACGAGCTGCCGCGCACCGGCATTCCCGACTTCTTCATGAACCTGGCCGACTACAACAGCTTCGTCGACACGCTGGTCTCGGCCGGCGCCATCGAAGATTCCAGCCATGTCTGGTGGGCGATCCGGCCCTCTTTGCGCTATCCCACGCTGGAGCTGCGCATCGGCGATTCCTGCACGCATCTGGAGGATACGCTCTGCATCGCGGCGCTGTATCGCTGCCTGATCCGCGCGTTGCGCCGCCAGCCCGAGATCAACGGCATCTGGCGCAACCACACGCGACTGCTGATCGAGGAAAACCGCTGGCGCGCCCAGCGCTACGGCACCACCGAGGGTATGATCGATTTCAACGAAAAGCGCATCGTGCCGTTTGCGGACGTGATCGAGAATATGCTGACCCTGGTGGCCGAGGATGCCGAGGCGCTCGACTGTGTGAAGGAAGTCCAGCATGCCCGCACCATCATCGCGCGCGGCACATCCGCGGCACAGCAGGTGGCGATCTATCGCAAGGCGCGCGACGAAGACGGTGCCACGCGGCCCGAGGCGCTGCAGCAGGTGATGCAATGGCTGGCGGAGACGACAGCGGCCTGACGACGGCCACCTAGTCATTGCAGCCCGGCGCGATATAGTCGCGGCATGCGTGACGACGACGATGACGACAACGACACTCCCGGCGCTCTGCGGCTCGACAAGTGGCTGTGGATGACCCGCTTCTGCAAGACGCGGGCGATTGCGCAGAAGCTGGCAAACAAGGGCCGCATCCGCATCAACGGCCGCGTGGTCGACAAGCCGCATGCGCTGGTGCGGGCCGCCGACGTGATCACCCTGCCGCTGCCGGCCAGCGTGAAGGTGCTGAAGGTGCTGCACCTGCCCGAACGCCGCGGGCCGGCGACTGAGGCGCAGGCGAGCTACGAACTCATTCCCTGATCTGCATGTCCTGATCTATGCCCAGGATTTTCGCGGCGGCGGCTGTGGATTCGCGGCGCAGTGTCGCAGCCGTTTCAGACCGGGCCGCACCAGATAAGGTTTGACTGCTCATCATATGTGTACAAATAATTGACCGTGATCAGGCCCTGTGCTACCCGACGGGCCGCCGCTGCCCCATATCAGCGGCACCTTCAGTGCAGACCAGCATTTTTCGACCCGGGATTCCGCCGATGACCTACGTCGTGAACGAGCAGTGCATCAAGTGCAAATACATGGATTGCGTCGAGGTCTGCCCCGTCGACTGTTTCTATGTCGGCGAGAACATGCTGGTCATCAATCCGGATGAATGCATCGACTGCGGTGTCTGCGAACCGGAATGCCCGGCCGAGGCGATCCTGCCCGATACCGATAACCGGGCCGAGAAGTGGGTCGAGATGAACCGGGAATATGCCGCCAAGTGGCCGAATATTACCCGCAAGGGCGAGCAGCCGGCCGATGCCGATGCCTGGAAGGGCGTCGAGGGCAAGTTCGAGCAGCATTTCAGCCCGAACCCCGGCCAAGGCAACAAGTAAGCCGGGTAACAAGTAATCCGCTTTCACAGCCGGATTTCGCGAAATCCGTCAGAGATCTGAAAAGATTCCACTTCCGCGCGCCTTGCAGGCTGCCTGAAGGGCGGTTCCCGTCTGTCATCAGGTGGGTTTTTGTGGTAGATTTATAACGATTGACTAACCCCGGCCTGCAATCCTCTGCGGTCGGACGGATGCTGGCCGGGCTGCAGGGGAGGCATGTTGCAGCTCCTGGTTGCGTTCGCGTTGCGGGTTTCGACCAAAGCGACTTTGCGGCAGGTTCTCCGCGAACCTGGGCAGGGGGCTATGTGGCTGAAGCCAGTTCTGGTGATGTCCCAGGCGGCCCGGTGGACCGCCGTTTTTTGATGCGTAACTGCCAAGCGAGGGTGGTCCAGTGACGAAAGCCGCAGTGAAGAAATCCGGCAAAGCGCCAGTCAAACCGGCAGCCAAGTCTGCGCCAAAGCCGGCCGCCAAGGCCGCGGCGACCAAAAAGACGGCGACCGTGGCCAAGAAGCCGGCCGCGAAGCCTGCTGCCAGGCCTGCCCCGAAGAGTGCTGCAGCCAAGCCGGCCGCGAAGAGCGCTGCTGCGAAGCCCGCCGCCAAACCAGCGGCCAAGCCCGTTGCCAAGCCGGCCGCGAAAGCGGCTGCACCCGCCAAATCTGTTGCCAAGCCGGCACCCGCCAAAGCCGCGGCAGCCGCAAAACCTGCTGCCAAGCCCGCCCCGGCCGGCAAGGGCACGGCCGCCAAGCTGGCTGCCGCGCCGGTGAAGCCGGCCTATCCGAGCCGCCCGCTCGCCGTTTCGGCGCCGCCGACCCGCCCCCTGCCGCAGCCGGTCAAGCCGCCTGCGGCCGAGCCGAAGCAGTCGCAGTCGGTCAAGCCGATGCAGCTCAAGCCGGTGCCGGCCAAGATCAAGGTGGATTTCGCCGCCGGCGACCATGTCGTCTATCCGACCCATGGCGTCGGCAAGATCCTGCGCATCGAGCGCCAGCTGATCGCCGGTTTCGAACTGGAACTGATGGTGGTGGAATTCGAACGCGACAAGATGACCGTGCGCGTGCCGCTGACCAAGGTGAATTCGGTCGGCATCCGCAAGCTCAGTTCGCCGCAGAAGATGAAGTCGGCGCTGGAGACCCTGAAGGGCCGTGCCCGCGTCAAGCGCGCCATGTGGAGCCGCCGCGCCCAGGAATACGAAGCCAAGATCAATTCCGGCGATCCGGTGTCGATTGCCGAAGTGGTGCGCGACCTGCATCGCAATGCCGGCCAGCCGGACCAGAGCTATTCCGAACGCCAGATTTATGAATCGGCGCTCGACCGCCTGGTGCGCGAACTCGCCGCTGTGGAACGCATCGATGAAGACTCCGCCGGCAAGAAACTGGAGAAGATTCTCAAAGTCGCATAGCAGGACGTCTTCCTGGGCGGTTTGATTCTGGTTTGTTCTCGCGATCACGCGAGACGCGAAAATATCACACGGCTTTTCGCTCGCATTCTTCAGCGGGTCCGGTAGCATCGGTTGCCGGACCCGTTTTCATATGGCCGATTCGTTATTGATTTGTCCGCGCCGCTGAGCATCGCCACCGCCCACGCACCGCCGCCGATTCCGGCAGCGAAACCGGCCCTTTCTGCGCCCGCCAAAGCACCGGCCGCCACCTCTGTTATCTCCGAAGCCTTTGCCGTGCTGCGCCATGCGCGCCGTGTCTGGGCCGTGGCCGCCCTGCATGCCGAGACTGCAAAGCTGCAGGAAGCGCATAACGAACTCGCCGCCCGTCTGCTGCCCGGCGACCGGCTGATCTATCTCGGCAACATGATCGGCCATGGCAGCGACACCATCGCCACACTGAACGAACTGCTGGCCTTCCGCCGCGACTTCCTCTGCCTGCCCGGCGCCATCCCGGAAGACATCGTCTACCTGCGCGGCGCGCAGGAGGAAATGTGGCGCAAACTCTTACAGATTCAATTTGCGCCTGGTCCGGCGGAAGTCTTCGACTGGATGCTGAAGCATGGCCTGGCGCCGATGCTGCAGGGCTACGGTGTTGATCCGCAGCAGGCACGCGGCGTGCTGCGCGAAGGCGCGCTCGGCATCAGCCGCTGGACCAACGGTCTGCGGGCGGCAATTCGCAAACATCCCGGCCATGACGACCTGTTCGGCTGCTTCCGCCGCGCCGCCTATACTGCCGGCAACGAACTGCTGTTCGTGCATGCCGGCATCGATCCCGCCGTAGCGCTGACCGCACAGTCGGATCATCTGTGGTGGGGCTCGCCGGCCTTCCGCAGCCTGACGCAGCCTTATGCCGGCTTCCGCCGCGTGGTCAGCGGCGGCAACCCACGCGGCGAGGGCGCGCATCTGGATGCCTTCACCTGCTGCCTCGACGGCGGCGCCGGGTTCGGCGGGCCGCTCAACGTCGCCTGTTTCGCGCTGGATGGCGCCCTGGTTGAAAGTTTCGCGATCTAGGCGACGAAATACCGCCTGACGGTTGCAAGATGGCGCGGCCTCGATAGCATGCCCGCCATGCAGACTCCCGAGATGGAGCAACTGGTCGTCGACATGCTCGGCGACCGACAGATGGTCCTCAAAGACTATTTCACCGCGCGTGGCGCACGCCTTGATATGCTGGCCTGGTATCCAACCACGACGGATACAGATCACGCCGCAATGCGATTTCTGATCGAATACTGGCATCGGCTGCGCGGCGATGCAGAGATTCCCAAGGCCTGCGATGTCTCGCCCTTCGAACTTAAGCCCGCGCTCGGCCACATCGTGCTGATCGACGTGCTGGAGGATGGCTGGGACGGCCGCTTCCGTCTTTACGGCACCAAGGTGGCCGAGACTTACGGCCGCGACATGACCGGCCGCCTGATCTCCGAGATCGATGGCGGCAACTATGTCTCGGTCTTCTTCCGCTCGCTGTATCGCGCCGCCTGGCTGCGCAGGGCGCCCTACTATTCGCATCATTTCCCACCCGCCCATGTGGCGGTGGAATCCTGGCAGCGCCTGGCACTGCCGCTGGCCGGCGCGGATGGTCAGGTCAGCCGTTTCCTGGCCTGCAACATCGCCGGCCCCTGGCGTCCGCCGGCCTGGAAAAGCAGGACCATCCAGCCGGAAACCGCGGCCTGAGGCGATCCTGGATCTGCAGCACGAGTACGGCGCGTCGACGGCATAGGGCAAATGCCCTCACCCTCCCGCTTCGCAGGCACCTCCCTCCCCCACTTGTGGGAGGGAGATGGGGTGAGGGCCTTGCTTACTCCACAGTCTTGAACTTCTCGCCCGCCTTGGGCTGTTCGCCGGCCTTGAGCGCATTCAGCACGCGCAGCTGTTCCGTGGCATAGCGACCGAGCGGCGTGGCGGCAGCGTATGTCTCCACCGTATCGCCGCTGCCGACCGTCACCACCTTCAGCCGTACCGGCTTCACAGCCTTCACCTCGGCATCCGACAGATGCTTCAGCGTGTTGACGCTGCGGATCACCGGCAGCTCGATCTTGGAGAGGCCGCCGGGCGGCGCGATGATCACGAAACGCAGGATCGCATCGGTCGGGAAGCCGACCGCGACGAAACGCACATCGGCATTGCCGCTTTTCATCTGTACGCGGCCCGAAGCCGTCGCCGCTGGCATGCCGTTGACCTTGATCTCTTCCGCATTGGACAGCCGCAGGTTCGGCAGCCAGATGCGTGTCAGATAGTCCAGTGCATTGCGTGAGGACTGGATCTTCTTCTTGTCGCCTTCGATGTCGAACTGCAGCCGGCCGCCCTGCCCCACGGCCAGCACAGCGTCGCTGGTATTGGAAATCCGCCAGCCATCGGGCACCGAGAAGCTGAGGCGCAGATCGGGATGCGTGAAAGTATTGCCGCGCACCACGCCTTCCTTCGGATCATCGCCATAGATCATGCCGTCGATGCGACGGAGATATTCGTCGCGATTGTAGACCGGCGAATTGGGATATTCCTTGGCCGCCGCCATCGCTTCTCTGACGCGCTGCGGGCCGCCGGGATGGGTGGCAAACAGGTCGTTCATGCGATCCTTGCCGGCCTGCCCCGCCATCTTGCTGGCAAGGTCGCTGTAGTCGCTCAAGCTCTGCAGGAAGGCGGCCTGCGCATCTGGGGCATAGCCGACGCGGGCGAGCAGCTTGACCCCGATGGTGTCGGCTTCCAGCTCGTTTTCCCGGCTGAAGCTGGCCAGATACGCACCACCGCCGACCTGGCCGACCTGGCCGATCAGGTCGCCGACACCGGAGCCGCCGAAGATCGAACCGAGGATGGAGGCGCCAGCCACACCGAGATTGGTGAAGACCGACTTGTCGTAACGCTTTTCCGAATGCTGCGCGATCACATGGCCGATTTCATGGCCCAGCACGCCGGCCGCCTCGGCCTCGTTGTTGCCCAGCGCCAGCGTGCCGCGCGTGATGTAGACATAGCCGCCGGGCAGCGCGAAAGCGTTGACGATCGGCGAGTTCAGCACCGTGAAAGTGAAACTGCTGGCCGCCTGGCCCGACTGGCCGGCGATCCGCCCGGCGATGCCGGCGACATAGCCGCCGATCTCGGGATCGTCATAGACCCCGCCGAATTCCTTGAGGATTTTCGGATGTTCTTCCTTGCCGACCTTCTTGGCGTCTTCCGGCGACATGAAGATCTGCGCCTGCGATGGCGCAGCCGCCAGCAGACCGGCGGCAAGACAGGCGATGGCGGCAAAGCGCTTCATATCAGCGTCCCTTAAATCTGGCGGCGCGTTTCTCGACGAAACTGGCGACGCCTTCTTTTATATCCTCGCTGGCCATCAGCACGGCCTGCGTGGCCTCGAATTCCGCCACTGCTGCGGCCGGGCCATTCTCCACGGCCTGTCGCGCATTGCCCAACGTGGCCGACACGGCGAGCGGCGCCTGTTCGGCAATCCGCGCAGCCATCTTCATGGCTTCATTGAACTGATCACCCGGCGCCGTCACTTCCTGCACGAAGCCGAGACGCAAAGCTGTCGCGACATCGAATTCGTCGCCGGTCAGCAGGTAGCGCATGGCATTACCCCAGCCGGCGCGCTCGACCATGCGGATGGTGGCGCCGCCGGTCGCCATGATGCCGCGCTTCACCTCCAGCTGGCTGAAACGGCAGTCGCTCGCGGCAACCACCACATCGGCGGCCAGCATCAATTCGATGCCGATGGTAAACGTAATCCCCTGTACGGCCGCCACCACCGGCTTGGTGCGGAACGGCGGCAGGTTGTTGCAGGGATCGATCTGGTCCGGTGCGCGCAGCAGGTTCCGCTTTCCACCGCCCATCAGGGGCGCGACCTTGGGGAGATCCAGCCCGGCGGTGAAATGCGGTCCTTCGGCATAGAGCACGGCGACGCGCGCTTCGGCATCGCGTTCGAAAGCGGTATAGGCGGCAGCGAGTTCCTTCAGCATCTTCGGCGTGAAGCCGTTCAGTTTGGCCGGCCGGTTGAGGCCGATCAGGAAAATCGCGCCTTCGCGCCGGGTGAGAATCTCGCCGTCCGGGTCGGCAGTTTTCATTTGCGCAGACATCCGCCGTTTTCCTCGCTGATAGGCAGGCGACTTTTCCATACCGCGCCGGATGCAGGCAAGGTGGGCCAGTATATAATGACCCCAGAATTACTGCGATTCATGGCAGAAGCTTGGCATTGAGGGGGATGGTTCGGTGCCCGATTTCGCACTCGAACTGAAACTGGCCGGACCGAACGGCGCTTTGATCTGCGGCGTGGACGAAGCCGGCCGCGGGCCGCTGGCCGGCCCGGTGGTGGCCGCCGCCGTGATCCTCGACCGGCGAAAGCGCCCGCGCGGCCTGGACGATTCCAAGAAGCTGACACCCGAACAGCGCGAACTGCTGTTCGGCCGGTTGTTCGATTATGCGCGTGATGGCCATGCCCATATCGGCATCGGCGCGGCTTCGGTGGCTGAAATCGGCCGGCTCAACATCTTCCATGCCACCATGCTGGCGATGTGCCGCGCCGTGACGGCGTTGCGCGTGCATCCCGCGCATGCGCTGATCGACGGCAATCATGCGCCCAGGCAGTTGAGCTGCCCGTCCACGCCGGTAGTGGGTGGCGATGCCCTGAGCATTTCGATCTCGGCGGCCTCCATCGTGGCCAAAGTGGTGCGCGATCGCGCCATGGCCAAGCTGCATACGCGCTACCCGCAATACGGCTGGGCCAACAACAAGGGCTACGGCACGCCGGAACACCAAGAAGGGCTACGCCTCGCTGGAGTCTCCAAACACCACCGACTAGGTTTTGCGCCTGTGAGGAGTCAGCTGACTCTAGATTTAGTGTTAACCAATTAAAAACCTAGAGAATCTAATAACTTGCGGATCGTTTTTGGGGGATGATCCGCACATGGCGCCGACGTTTATCGATCCGACCAGCAAGTCCCGCAACAAGGCCGGGCTGCGCAAAGGTCATCTCCGGCTTGTCGGCACCAGCCCGGACACCAAGCGCACCGCCACCGCAACCCGGGCCCAGGCTAGTGTTTCTCGGCCGTTGCTGGCCAAGCCGGCGCGCGCCGAACTGGCGCAGAGCCTGCCGCATCCCGACCTGCCGCTGGACCGGATCCTGATCGGCGAATGCATCGCGCAGATGAACGCCCTGCCGGCGGAATCGATCGACTGCATCTTTGCCGATCCGCCGTACAATCTGCAGCTCAGCGGCGAACTGCGCCGCCCGAATGACAGCATGGTCGATGCGGTCGACGACGACTGGGACAAGTTCGACAGCTTCTCGGATTACGACGCCTTCTCCAAGGCCTGGCTGAAGGCGGCGCAGCGCCTGCTAAAGCCGAACGGCACCATCTGGGTGATCGGCAGCTACCACAACATCTTCCGCCTCGGCGCGCAGCTGCAGGATCTCGGTTTCTGGATGCTGAACGATGTGGTCTGGCGCAAGACCAACCCGATGCCGAATTTCCGCGGCAAGCGTTTCACCAATGCACATGAGACGCTGATCTGGTGCGCCAAGAGCCAGGATACGCGCGGCTATACCTTCAACTACGACGCCATGAAGGTGCTGAACGACGACCTGCAGATGCGCTCCGACTGGCTGATCCCGATCTGCTCGGGCGGTGAACGCCTGCGCGGCGAGGATGGCGCCAAGGCGCATCCGACGCAGAAGCCCGAAGCCCTGCTGCATCGCGTGCTGGTGTCATCCACCAAGCCGGGCGATGTGATTCTCGACCCCTTCTTCGGCTCCGGCACCACCGGCGCCGTGGCCAAGCGGCTCGGTCGCCGCTTCATCGGTATCGAGCGTGAAACACGCTACGCAAAAGCGGCAGAACGCCGCATCTCTACCGTACAGCCGGCAGCGCATGACGATGTCGAAACCATGCGCTCGAAGAAGGAAGAGCCGCGTATCCCGTTCGGCTGGGTGGTCGAACGCGGCCTGCTGCAGCCCGGCACCGTGCTGTTCGACCAGTCGCGCCGGCATTCCGCCAAGGTGCGCGCCGACGGCAGCCTGGCGACGCGCGATGCCAGCGGTTCGATCCACAAGATGGGCGCTCATGTAATGGGCGCCACCGCCTGCAACGGCTGGACCTTCTGGTATTTTGAAGTCGAGGGTCAGCTGAAGCCGATCGACATCCTGCGCCAGAAGCTGCGCGCCGAAACCGCCTGACGTCGAAAAGCGGCATTTTCGCCGCTCGTCAACCGAGTCCGACACTGGAATAACTGGCCTGATTCGTCAGGCCAGTGTTACCCTGCGTCATACGCCGTAAGGGTGATTCGCCGGAGCATTCTGGCGATCGGCGTTCAAGGGGATCTGGGGTGTCGGAAAACCGGCAGACAGCATCAGCCGCATTGCTGCAGCGGCTGGCCGAGGATGATGAGTCGCTGCTCGACCGCAGCGATGCGCAGATCGATGCGATGCTGATCGAGCGGCTCTACCAGACCAGCTTCGCCACCCGCTATGTACCGATCCCGATGCTGTTCGGCGCCTTCGTCATCTATCAGGATTACCTGAGCTGGTGGCAGATCGCGCTGATCGGCCTGCTCTACAGCATTGCCACGCTGCATCTCGACCGCCTGCGCGACGCCTATACCCAGAGCGGCGGGATGCAACCGGGCAAGGACTGGGGCATGCTGTTCGCCATCGGCTGCGGCGGCACCGGGCTTGCCTGGGGCCTGCTCGGCTGGTTCGGCTATCCGCCGGGCGACTTCGCGCTGCAAGCGATGCTCTGCGTCGCCTGGGCCGGGTTGACCACCAGCAGCCTGAACACCCGCGCGGTGCATCTGCCCTCCTTCTATGCCTTCATCATCGGCATCTCGGTGCCGTTCTTCGCCCGCGGCTTCCTGTTCGGCGAAGCCAGTACGGTCGGCATGGCCTTCTTCGGCAGCATCCTGCTGGCGGCGCAATGTTTCTGCGGCCAGGTCAACAACAGGCGCGAACGCCTGTCGGCCGCGTTACGACTGCGCAATGCCGAACTGATCGGCGAGATGGACCGCGCTCGTGCCGCCGCCGAAACCAGCCGCGTGGAACTGTCGCGCGCGCATCACAGCCTGGCCGCCGATTTCACCAGCCTGCAGCGGCTGAGCCAGACCGGCTCGTGGCACTGGCAGGGGCCGGACGGCCATGTGGTATGGAGCGACCAGTTCTACCGCCTGCTCGGCCTGGCGCCGCAATCCTGCCCGGCGGCACCGGCGGCCTGGCTTGATCGCGTGCATCCCGATGACCGCGAGATCCTGCGCAGCCATTACCAGCGCCTGCGCCATGACGCGACACGCGACACGGTCAGCTTCCGGCTGGTCGGTGATGCCGCACCCGCCATCTGGCTACAGTCGATTGCCGAAAGCGAGCGCGGCCCGGATGGCAGCGTGACCTGGATTCGCGGCCTGCTGCGCGTCGAGTCCGAAAGCTAGTCCACGCTGTAGACCTTCAGTCGCACCTGATCTGGCGTGCGTTCGCCAAGGCCGACATGCAGGCGGTGCACCAGCCATTGCAGGTCGGGCGCCGCCGTCTCGAACCGCATCGCCGTCCGCATGTAATAGGCCGACGGATCGACACGCTCGCCGCGCGCCAGTTTCGCCATCACTTCGGCCGGGCCGATGCGCAGGCCGCGGCTCCAGACTTCGATCTGCGCACCGCTGTCGAGTTTCAGCATGTAGCGCGCATCGAGGTCGGCGAGGCCGTCCGGGCGCAGCACCTGCCAGTCCGCTCCGCCGGACAGTATCACGCCGCTGATCTTGCCGCTGACGCTGCCGCCGGTGATCGGCACGCAGCGGCGTTCGCCGGCCGCGTCGCGGCCGACGCTCTGCGGCACACCCACATCGACGGCAAGTTCGAATACCGGTGTCAGCATGGCAGGCCTCCTAGCTTCTCAATTTCTCGATCGTCTGGCTGAGCTGGTGATGCAGCGCGGCGGTCTGCGCCGCGCCCAGTTTTTTGGTCAATGCCGCTTGCGCCTTCTGCCACAAGGGCAAAGCGCGGGCGAACAACCGGCGGCCTTCGGGCGTCAGGCGCACGACGCGGCGGCGGCGATCATCGGCGGGTGTACCCTGCGAGATCAGGTTGCGTTTTTCCAGCAGCCGCAGGTTGCGGGTCAGGGTGGTGGAATCGACACCGATCAGCTGCGCCAGTGCCGTCACCGACAGGCCGTCCTCCTGGTACAACGACGCCAGAGTGGCGAATTGCGGCATGGTGAGATCGACTTCGGCGATGAAGGCATTATACGCCTGCATACCGAGCCGGGTGGCGGCGTGCAGACGAAGCACCGTGCAGCCCTCTTCCATCAGCTGGCGGAAGGCAGCGGGATCGGGCGACGGGTCATTCCGCCGGGCAGATTCACGCTTGCGACTCATGCCCACCTGAATACCCGGTTCGGCAGGCCTTGCAAACGCCTTCGCCGCATCTTATCTGTAGCTGCATTATATGTATATACATATTTATGGCAAACAGGAGAGCATCATGGCCACCGATATTGGGCGCAACGTCGTCGTCACCGGACTGGGCCTCGTCACGCCACTCGGCGTCGGCACCGCGATCAACTGGCAGCGCCTGGCGGCGGGATTGTCCGGCCTGCGCCGCATCACCGGCTTCGACACCTCCGACCTGTCCGCGAAAGTGGCGGGCATTGTGCCGGATCTCGCCAGTGATCCGCATGGTTTCGATCCGGAGGCTGCCGCCCCGGTGAAAGACCGCCGCAAGATGGACCGCTTCATCCAGTTCGCGCTGGTGGCCGCCGCCGAAGCACTGAAACAGGCCGGATTTTCTCTGACCGACGCAACGGCGACCGCAAAGGCGCGCGCCGGCTGCATCATCGCGACCGGCATCGGCGGCTTTCCGGCGATTGCCGAGGCAACCCGCACGGTGGAACGCGCCGGGCCGCGCAAACTGTCGCCTTTCGTGATCCCCTCCTTCCTCGGCAACCTGGCGGCCGGCCAGGTCTCGATCCGCCACGGCCTGCAGGGCCCGCTTGGTTGTCCGGTGACGGCCTGCGCCGCCGGCGCCCAGGCCATCGGCGATGCCGCGCGCCTGATCCGCAGCGGCGAGGCCGACGTGATGCTGGCCGGCGGAACCGAGGCCTGCATCGACCGCGTCAGCCTGGCGGGCTTTGGCGCGGCGCGTGCATTGGCCACCGCGCATAACGACGACCCGGAGAAAGCCTCGCGGCCCTTCGACGCGGCACGCGATGGCTTTGTCATGGGCGAAGGCGCCGGACTGCTGGTGCTGGAAGCGGAAGAGCATGCGCGTGCCCGCGGCGCCGACATCCTTGGTCGCGTGCTGGGCTATGGCACGACGGCGGACGCGCATCACATCACCGCCCCGCCCGACGATGGCAACGGCGCATACCGCGCCATGCAGATCGCGCTGGACCAGGCCGGGCTGGATCCGTCGCGGATCGGCTATATCAACGCGCATGCCACCGCCACGCCGGTGGGCGACGCGGCCGAAGTTTCGGCGGTGAAAAACCTGTTCGGCAACGGGATTGCGCAGCTGGCGATGTCGTCGACCAAATCGGCCATCGGGCATCTGCTGGGCGCCGCCGGCGCGGTGGAGGCGATCTACAGCCTGCTGGCCGTGCGCACAGGCCTGCTGCCGCCGACGCGCAATCTCGACCAGGTCGATCCGGCCTGCGACAGCATCGACCTGATACCGCATCAGGCGAAGGAAAAGCGCATCGACTACGCGATGTCGAACGCCTTCGGGTTCGGCGGCGTCAATGCGGCACTGATCCTGGGCAAAGCCTAGGCCGACAGGTCGACCGCGCCGCCCGGGCTGGGCAGCGAAGCCGCCTGCAAGCCGGCGAGGTCACGCTCGGCTTCCGCCAGCATCTTTTCCATCTCGACGCGGTCTTTCTTCGCTACGTCGGGATGGAAGGCGGTCTCGCGCAGCTTGCGCATGATCTTCTTCAGTTCCTTCAGCAGGCCGGCCGCTTCGGATTTCAGGCTGGTGAGATCGTTGCCGTCGGCCAGTGCCTTCATCTGCTCGCCGACCCGATCCGTAGCCGTCGCTGCAGTTTCATCTTTCTGTGCCGCCGCCTGCTCAGTCTTGACCGTATTCGCGTTGGGGGCAGCAACCGGCGCAGCGCCACCACCGCCGGCTTCGTTCAGCGCCTTGCCGAGTTCGCGCGCGGCGTCGCGGATTTCCTTCGCCACCTTGCGCGCCAGTTTCGCATCGCCCGTCGCCGCCGCCGAACCGGCAGCCAGCTTCAGCGCATTCAGCTTCGCCTTGATCTGCTCGATCTTGCGGCGCGCGGCTTCCTGGGCGGCTTCGCTTTTCTTGCTTTTCAGGTTTTGCAGAACTTCGTCGAGCCGGTTTTCGGCTTCGGTCTTCCTGCGTGGCTGCCGCAATGCTTCGAGCGCATCGC
>NZ_PEKV01000022.1:33472-54686 GCF_002796975.1 Ferrovibrio sp.
AAAAAAAGACGGCGTGCTCGAAGAACACGCCGTTGAGTCTGGGGGGAAGGGAAAGAAATACGCGGGTACTCAGCCTCTCAGGGGAGAGAGAGGCAATCAGTGCATGATCTTCCAGCTGCCGTCAGGCTGGCGGCAGGCGGTGCCGTAGCCCTGCTTGGACTCGCCGCCGACCTGGATGGTCTGCTGGAACTCGCGGCAGTATTCACCGCCCGGAGCCTGGTAGGCCGGCTGCGGCACGATGGTGCCGGCATTGCCGCTATCGGGGTTGCGCCACGACACCTGCGTGCCCGACGGCGTGGTTTCCAGCGCGCGCTGGTTGGCGCGATCCATGTAAGTGCGGTCGGCCTTGTCGAGCGACTTGCCGACTTCCGAACCGAGCAGCGCGCCGATCAGCGTACCGGCGGCCACGCCGACCAGCTGGCCGGAGCCCTTGCCGAAAGCCGAACCGGCAACCGCGCCGCCGACGCCACCGAGCACGGTACCGACATTCTGCTTCGGGCCGCTGTCATTGGCGCAGGCGGCGAGCATGCCGACGATGCCGAGCGCGGCGACCGCATAGGCGGCACGGCGAGTCCGACGGGGATGATACGGGGGGCGGGGGGCGAGGACGTTCATGGCTCGTGTGAATCCCAAAGACGTACCCAGGCTGGGCACGGGGAAAATCTGCGGGCCGATTGAGGCGGGATTGCGGCAAGGGTTGGGTAACTTGGCGGCAGGATGTAACATCGGGTGACCGCATCGGCAGATGCAATTGTGTCGGATTATCAGCACTTTGCCGAAAACCCGAAAAGAAGCCCTAGAGAGACCAACCCGAGAGCCGTGATGACCGCCGCCGACCCGCTTGCCCAGTTTGCCGCCTGGCTGAAGGATGCCGAAGCCAGCGAGCCCAACGATCCGACCGCCATGGCGCTCGCCACCAGCGACGCGGATGGTCTGCCCAATGTACGCATGGTGCTGCTGAAGGGCTTCGACGAACGCGGATTCGTCTTCTACACCAATTTCGAGAGCCAGAAGGGCACCGAGCTGCTGGCCAACAAACAGGCCGCCGCGGTGTTTCACTGGAAGAGCCTGCGCCGGCAGGTGCGCCTGCGCGGTCAGGTCAGCGTGGTGACCGACGNNTTCGCGCTGGAAGCCGCGGTGGCCAAATACGCCGCCAAACATGCCATCGGCGAAGTGCCGCGGCCGGCCTACTGGTCGGGCTTCCGCATCGCGCCGAACTATATCGAATTCTGGAGCGACAAGCCCTTCCGCCTGCATGAACGGCTGGTCTACCGGCGCAAGGACGCCGCCGCGCCATGGACAACGGAATTGCTTTACCCGTGAACGTGTCGGCCGCCGAGACCGCGCGGCTGATGCGCCGCGCCACCTATGCGTCGGTGCTGGTGGCATTGGTGCTGATCGGTGCGAAGACGGCCGCCTGGCTGCATACCGAATCCGTTGCGCTACTCTCCTCCCTGGTCGACAGCCTTCTGGATGGCGTCGCTTCGCTGATCAACATGTTCGCCGTGCGCCATGCGCTGACGCCGGCCGATGACGAACACCGCTTCGGCCATGGCAAGGCGGAATCGCTGGCCGGTCTGGGTCAGGGCGCACTGGTCGCCGGCTCGGCGCTGTTTCTATTCATCGAAGCAATCCAGCATCTGATCACGCCGCAGCCAATCGAACGCAGCTATGCCGGCATCGCGGTGATGGTGGGGTCGATCCTGCTGACGGCAGCACTGATCCTGTACCAGCGCCATGTCGTGCGCCAGACCGGCTCGCTCGCCGTCTCCGCCGACCGGCTGCATTATGTCGGCGACATCGCGACCAACCTGACCGTGATCGCGGCGCTGGCACTGGCCAGCCTGCCGGAATTCCTCTGGGTCGATGCGGTCGGCGCACTTATCGTGGCGACCATCATCGTCAAAAGTGCCGTCGACATCGTGCGCGGCGCACTGGACAACCTGATGGATCGCGAACTGGCCGACGACGAACGCGACCGGATCGTTGAGGTCGTCCGGAATCATCCCGGAGCGCGCGCCCTGCACGATCTGCGCACCCGGCGCTCCGGTTTGCAGGTCTTCATCCAGTTTCACCTTGAACTCGATCCCGATATTACCCTGCGCGAGGCACATCGCATCACCGACGAGATCGAGACTGAACTGCACCGGATGTTTCCCGGNNCGGCTGCCGCTGCCGCTAAGTTACCCGTTCAGAATTGCCGTTCGGGGGAATCATGTCGTTTTCGCGCATCCTGCGCCTTGTCGCGCCAGCCGTTGCCCTTGGTTTGCTCCCCGCCCTGTTTATCTCCGGGCCGGCCGAAGCCGCCACCGCCATCGAAGGCAAGGCGCTGAGCATTCTCTGGGTGCTGCCGTTTGCCGGCATCCTGCTCTCCATTGCGCTGATGCCGCTGTTCACGCCGAACTTCTGGCATCACCACTATGGCAAGGTCGCGGCCTTCTGGGGCCTGTGCATCGCGGTGCCGTTTGCGCTGCAGATCGGCGCGCTGCCGACCGTGCATGTGCTGCTGGAAGTGGCGCTGCATGAATACATCCCCTTCATCATCCTGCTGTTCGCGCTGTTCACCGTCGCCGGCGGCGTGCGCATCACCGGCAACCTGCATGGCAGCCCGAGCCTGAACACCGCGCTGCTGCTGGTCGGCACCGTGCTGGCCAGCTGGATGGGCACCACCGGCGCTTCCATGCTGCTGATCCGGCCTCTCATTCGCGCCAACGACGATCGCAAGCACAATGTGCATGTGGTGATCTTCTTCATCTTCCTGGTCTCCAACATCGGCGGCGCGCTGACACCGCTGGGTGACCCACCGCTGTTCCTTGGTTTCCTCAAGGGCGTGGACTTCTTCTGGACCGCCAAGGCGCTGTTTATGCCGACCTTCCTGGTCGCCGTTGTGCTGCTCGGCGTGTTCTATGCGGTCGACAGCTACTACTACAAAAAGGAAGCCATCGTGGCGCCCGATCCGACGCCCGACAGCGCGATCGGCATGGAAGGCGGCATCAACCTGATCCTGCTCGGCGGCGTGGTGCTGGCAGTCCTGATGTCGGGGACCTGGAAGCCCGGCGTCGAACTGAGCCTGTTCGGTGTCAGCGTCGAACTGCAGAATCTGGTGCGCGACCTGCTGCTGATTGCCATCGCTTTTGCCTCGCTCAAATTGACCGCGCAGCAGACCCGCACCGATAACGGCTTCACCTGGGGGCCGATCGTGGAAGTCGCCAAGCTGTTTGCCGGCATCTTCGTCACCATCATTCCTGCCATCGCCATCCTGCGCGCCGGCACCGATGGCGCGCTGGGCGGGCTGGTCAGCCTGGCCTCCAATGCCGACGGCACGCCGAACAACGCGATGTATTTCTGGCTGACCGGCGGCCTGTCCAGCTTCCTCGACAATGCGCCGACCTATCTTGTCTTCTTCAACATGGCGAGCGGCGATGCGCAGACGCTGATGGGTCCGCTGGCCTCCACGCTGCTGGCGATCTCTGCCGGTGCGGTGTTCATGGGGGCAAACTCCTATATCGGCAATGCGCCGAACTTCATGGTGAAGGCAATTGCCGAAGAGATGAACGTCAAGATGCCGAGCTTCTTCGGCTACATGGTATGGAGCTGCGGCATCCTGCTGCCCTGCTTCGTGCTGGTGACGCTACTGTTCTTCATCTGGTGAACGGTCGGGCATCGCCGTGAGGGTTGTCGTCGAGTGAGTTAATCACTATAAAAATGTCGTAAATATTTCTGAAACAATGAGGTGGCCGATGCGCGCGCCCGTCTTTCGCATCGGCCTCGCCGCCGTATTTTCCTCCGGCATTGCCATCCCGGCACAGGCTGCAGCAATAGATGGCTCGCAGCTCACACTGTTCTGGGGGCTGCCATTCGTCGGCATCCTGCTGTCGATTGCGCTTTTCCCGCTGATCGCGCCGTCTTTCTGGCACCATCATTATGGCAAGATCGCCGCCTTCTGGGCGCTTGCCTTCCTGCTGCCGTTTGCACTGCTGCAGGGCGGTGCGGGCGGTGCGGCCCATGCCGTGCTGGAAGTGGCATTGCATGAATACCTGCCCTTCACGATCCTGCTGCTGGCGCTGTTCACGATTGCCGGCGGCGTGCGCATCACCGGCAACCTGCATGGCAGTCCGAGCCTGAATACCGGGCTTCTCGCCGCCGGCACGCTGCTGGCCAGTCTGATGGGCACCACCGGCGCCGCCATGCTGCTGATCCGCCCGCTGCTGCGCGCCAACGACAATCGCCGGCATAATGTCCATGTGGTGGTCTTCTTCATCTTCCTGGTCGCCAATGTCGGCGGCGCGCTGACGCCGCTGGGCGATCCGCCGCTGTTCCTGGGCTTCCTCAACGGCGTGCGCTTCTTCTGGACCATGGAGGCCCTGTTCGCGCCGACCCTGCTGCTCGGCCTGCTGCTGCTGACCTCGTTCTATTTCATCGATCTCTATCTCTATCGCCGCGAAGGCATCACCCGCGACCCGACACCCGACAGTTCCATCGGCCTTGAGGGCGGCATCAATATCCTGCTGCTGACTGGCGTGATCGGTGCCGTGCTGATGTCGGGCACCTGGCAGCCGGCGCTGGAGCTGAGTGTCGTCGGTGTCAATGTCGAGCCGCAGAATCTGGCACGCGACGCCATCCTGCTGCTGCTTGCCGGCCTGTCGCTGAAACTGACGCGCACCGAAAGCCGCACCGCCAATGGTTTCAGCTGGGAGCCGATTGCCGAAGTCGCCAAGCTGTTCGCCGGCATCTTCCTGACCATCGTGCCGGTGATCGCCATTCTGCGGGCGGGCGAAGCCGGCGCGTTGCGCGACCTGATCGCCATCGCCACCGGACCGGACGGCGGCCCACGCGACGAGATGTATTTCTGGCTGACCGGCATGCTGTCGGCCTTCCTCGACAATGCGCCGACCTACCTGGTGTTCTTCCACATGGCCGGTGGCGACGCGCAGGCGCTGATGGGGCCGATGGCCTCCACCCTGCTCGCCATCTCGATGGGGGCGGTCTACATGGGCGCGCTCACCTATATCGGCAACGCGCCGAATTTCATGGTCAAGGCGATTGCCGAACAGGGCGGTATCCGCATGCCGAGTTTCTTCGGTTACATGCTGTGGTCCTTCCCGCTCCTGCTGGTGCCGTTTGCCCTGATCACCTGGCTCTGGTTCGTCTAGGAACTATCGAACGTCACCGGACTTTCATTGTCGATAAACCCGAGTCGCGGTAGACTGGCCCCGATTCGGCAGAGTTGTCGGATCGGCCAAATTCCGGAGTTTCCAGAGGAGGATCGGCCATCGCAAACACCACGACGCGCAAGCGCGCATCGGCAGCCGCCGGCAGCAAGGCCCCGGTTGCTAGTAAAACGAGGGCAGCCGTGAAGTCCAAGACCGCCGCAGCCGCCAAAAAGCCGGCCGCGGGTAAAGCGAAGACGGTCACCACCAAAGTGACCAAGGCCGCCGCCCAGGTGGCAAAAAAGAGCGCGGCAAAGCCGAAAGCGGCAGCCAAGCCGAAAACCACGAAAAAGACCCCGGAAAAATCCAAGCCCAATATCCCTGCCGCAGTGATCAAGCTGCATCAGCTGATCCTGAAATCGCTGGACGACGACAAGGCCGAGGAGATCGTCTCCATCGACCTGGCCGGCAAATCCTCGATTGCGGATTTCATGGTGATCGCCTCGGGCCGTTCCTCGCGCCAGGTGGCCGCCATCGCCGAGCATCTGGTCGACCGCATTGCCAAGGAAACCGGCAAGAAGGTGCGCGCTGAAGGCAAGGCGGTCGGTGACTGGGTGCTGATCGATACCGGCGACATCGTGGTGCATATCTTCCGGCCCGACGTGCGCAACTTCTACAATCTGGAAAAGATGTGGGGCGGCGCGGCCATTCCCGAGCCGGCTGCGGCGTAACCCGGTAAGCCCCTCACTCTCCCCGCTTCGCGAGCCCCTCTCTCTCCTGTTGCACGGGAGAGGGTCGGGGTGAGGGTGGTCCGGTTATCACCGGCCGACTAAACTCCCGAACATGAAAATCACCATTGCCTGCATCGGCAAGGCCGGCCGCGCCAAGCATGATGCGGCCCAGAGCCTGATCGAAGGCTACAGCGCCCGCCTGCCCTGGCCAGTCGCCATCCGCGAGGTGGAGGACAAAAAGCAGGGCGGCACGGTCACCGAACGCAAGACCCGCGAAGCCGCCCTGCTGCTGGCGGCCATCCCAAAAGGCGCTGTCATCGTCGCCATGGACGAGCGCGGCAAAAGCCTGTCGAGCCGACAGTTCGCCGACCAGCTGGCCGGATGGCGCGATCATAGTGAGCAGGAGGTGGCATTCCTGATTGGCGGGGCCGACGGGCTCGACCCTGCCCTGACGGCCAAGGCGAGGCTTACCCTGTCGCTGTCGGCCATGACTTGGCCGCATTTGCTCGCCAGGGTGATGCTGCTGGAACAGCTCTACCGGGCTTGGAGCCTGCAGACCGGCCACCCCTATCACAGGGATTAGCCAGTCTTACCGGGATTAAGATTGGCCCGGGGTGACCTTTCCGGCCATCTGCGCTATGTAGAAACCCTAGAAACATCAGCCTTTTCCAATAAAGCCATGATCAAGACCGATCCCGCCCGCAAACCTGTCGTCCTGTGCATTCTGGACGGCTGGGGACTGCGCGACGACCCGGCCGACAATGCGCTGGCCCAGGCGCGGCTGCCGAACTATCGCCGCCTGCTGGAAACCCGTCCGTTTGCCAAGGTTGGCACGTCCGGCCGCGATGTCGGACTCCCCGATGGCCAGATGGGCAATTCGGAAGTCGGCCATATGAATATTGGCGCAGGCCGTATCGCCGTGCCCGATCTCGGCCGCATCGACAATGCGGTGGCCGACGGCACGCTGCAGGACAACGATGCCATTACCGGGCTGATCAAAAAGCTGAAGGCGAGCGGCGGCAGCCTGCATCTGCTCGGCCTGCTGTCGGATGGCGGCGTGCATTCCCATCAGGACCATATGGTTGCCGTGGCTAAGATCTTTTCCGCCGCCGGCATCACGGTGCAGATTCACATGTTCGCCGACGGCCGCGACACGCCGCCGAAAAGCGCACTCGGATTCCTCAAGACTTTCCGCAGCCAGATCAGAGATGCGAAGAACGTTTCCTTCGCCACCGTGTCGGGCCGTTTCTATGCGATGGATCGCGACAAACGCTGGGAACGCGTGAGCCAGGCTTACGACGCACTGGTCGATGCCAGGGGCAAGACCGCCGCCAGCGCCGAAGCCGCCGTCGAACAGGGCTATGCCGCCGATGAGATGGATGAGTTCATCACGCCGACCGTGATCGACGGCTTCAAGGGCATGCAGGACAAGGACGCCGTGCTGATGGCGAATTTCCGCGCCGACCGCGCGCGCGAAATTCTCACAGCATTACTCGATCCGCATTTCGACGGCTTCAACCGGGCGCGTGTCGTCAAATTCGCTGGCGCGGTTGGCCTGACCGAATATTCCACCGCGCTGAACGCCTTTCTGGCCACGGCCTATGCGCCGGTGCGCTATCCGAATGTACTGGGCGAAGTGCTGGCCAATGCCGGCAAGACGCAGCTGCGCATCGCCGAGACCGAAAAATACGCGCATGTCACCTTTTTCATGAATGGCGGCGAGGAGCAGCCCTTCAAGGGTGAAGACCGCATCCTGGTGCCGTCGCCCAAGGTGAAAACCTATGACCTGCAGCCGGAAATGTCGGCGCCGGAACTGACCGACAAGCTGACGGCTACGATCACCTCGGGCAAATACGATCTGATCATCGTCAACTACGCCAATCCCGACATGGTGGGCCATACCGGCTCGATGCCGGCGGCGATCAAGGCGGCCGAGACCATCGATGGCTGCATCGGCAAGCTGGAAAAAGCCGTCACCGAAATGGATGGCGTGATGTTGATCACCGCCGACCATGGCAACCTGGAAGAGATGCTGGATCGCTCCAGCGGCCAGGCCCATACGCAGCACACCACCAATCCGGTGCCGCTGCTGCTGGTCGGCCCTCGCACGGATTCTTACGGTCTGAACGATGGCCGGCTCTGCGACATCGCGCCGACCCTGCTGCATTTCCTCGGGCTGAAACAGCCCGTCGAGATGACCGGTAACATCCTTGCCCAGGCTAAGACTTCCTTGGCTGACACCAACAACCTGAAGACTGCCCGCCGCCTTGCGTAAGCTGATCCTGCCGCTCGCCGCGCTGGTTCTCTTTGAACCGATGTGCAGCTTTGCGCAGTCCAATGCCCCGCAGCAGCAATTGCAGGACGTGCAGAAGCGCCTGCAGGAAAGCCGTGACCGCGAACGCGAGCTGGGCCAGGCTGCCGCCAAGCTGGCGCAGAAGCAGCGCGAGCTTCAGCGCAAACTTGTGTCAGCCGCCCGCAAGCTGCAGATCCAGGAAGACCTGGTGTCGCAGAGCGAAGACAAGCTGGCCGGCCTGCTGGCCAATGAAGCGACCGCCCGGGACGCCCTGGAAGCCCGCCGGGCCGAACTGGCGCAGACGCTGGCCAGCCTGGCGCATCTGAGCCGCCAGCCGCCGGAAGCCATGGTGCTGGCGCCCGGGTCGGCGCTCGACATGGTGCGCGCCAGCCAGCTGATGGCCGCTTTGGTGCCCGAAATCGAAAGCCGGGCGGCAGGCTTGCGCGACGAACTGACCCGCCTGGCCAGACTCCGCCAGGGTGTGGCCACTGAGCAGGAACGACTGGGCAAGGCGATCGCGCAGCTGGACCATGAGCGGCGCGACCTGGAATTCCTGCAGGCCGAAACCGCCTCGGCAGCGGCACAAACCGCGGAAGAGCGCGGTTCTGCGCGGGAAACCAGCAGTCAGCTGGCCGCTCAGGCCAAGGATCTGCGCGCCCTGGTCGACCGCCTGCTGGAGCAGGAACGCCGCGAAGCGGAGCGGCGCGAGGCAGAACGGCGGGCCCGCCAGCCCGGCACCGCCCCTCCGCGAGGCCGGACCGCCCCAGATCCGCCGGAAGCCTATGCCGCCCTGGAAGGCTCGGCTGCGCTGCCGGCACGCGGGCGCATCGTGGGTAAATTCGGCCAGTCGGACGAAAACGGGGTCCCTTTGCGCGGAATCCGCATCGAGGCCCGGGCTGGTGCCCAGGTGATCGCGCCGGCTGACGGCAAAGTGATGTTTGCCGGGCCCTTCCGCGGTTACGGGCAACTCTTGATTATCGCCCATGGCGGCGGATACCATAGTTTATTGGCGGGATTTGGACGGATCGACCGCTCTGTCGGTCAATGGGTGCTGGCCGGCGAACCGGTCGGCCTGTTGACCAACTCCCCAGGCGAAAAACCCGTCCTATATCTCGAACTGAGGCGCAAAGGCGAAACGGTGAATCCGTTACCCTGGCTGGCCTCGGGCGACAGAAAGGTGAGCGGCTGATGCGCAATTTCCTCCTTGGCGGTGTCTGTGCCTTCGCATTGATGGGCTCGGTCGCCCTGTTCGCGGCGCCCAGCAAGGTCGGCGGCCTGCAGGCCAACGAAACCTATCGGCAGCTCAACCTGTTCGGCGAAATCTTCGAACGCGTTCGCAATGACTATTACAAAGAGACCAAGGACGACGAGCTGATGGAGCATGCCATCAACGGCATGCTGTCCTCGCTCGATCCCTACTCGATCTACATGCCGCCGCGCAGCTTCCAGGAAGCGCGCGTGCAGACGCGCGGCGAATTCGGCGGCCTCGGCATCGAGGTGACGCAGGAGAACGGCCTGATCAAGGTGGTGTCGCCGATCGACGACACGCCGGCGCAGAAGGCTGGCATCCTGCCGGGCGACCTGGTCACACATCTCGACGGTGATCCGGTGATGGGCAAGTCGCTGAATGAATCGATCGAGAAGATGCGCGGCGCGCCCAACACCAACATCGTGCTGACCGTGCGCCGCGGCGCCGCCGATGCGGCCAAGACATTCGATGTGAAGATCACCCGTGCGGTGATCAAGACCCGCGTCGTGCGGTCGCGCCGCGAAGGCGAGTTCGCTTACCTGCGCATCTCTTCGTTCAACGAGCACACCACGCAGGACATGGTGGCCGCGATGGACAAGCTGAAGGCCGAGATGGGCCCGCAGCTGAAGGGCTATATCATCGACCTGCGCGACAATCCTGGCGGCCTGCTCGACCAGGCCATCTCGGTATCCGACAGCTTCCTGAACCAGGGCGAGATCGTGTCAACCCGCGCGCTGCGCAGCACGGCCGACGAAGGCCAGCGCTACAACGCCAAGCGCGGCGACGTGGCCGACGGCAAGCCGATCGCGGTGCTGATCAACGGCGGGTCGGCTTCGGCCTCGGAGATCGTGGCCGGCGCGCTGCAGGATCATCACCGCGCCGTGATGGTGGGCAGCACCACCTTCGGCAAGGGCCTGGTGCAGACCATGATCCCGCTCGGTGAGTTTGGCGGCATGAAACTGACCACGGCCGGCTACTTCACCCCGTCGGGCCGTTCGATCGACAAGGTCGGCATCACGGCCGACGTGGAGGCCTGGAACGAGCGCGACCGCCAGATCGCTGCAGCGCTGAAGGAGCGCCGCCAGATGACCGACCAGCGCCAGACCGAGGAAAACAAGTCCGACAAGGACAAACAGGAGCCAGCCGAGGTGACGCCGCCGCATCAGGTGTCGACACCAGGCCAGGACGGCCCCGACCTGGTGCTGCAGGCCGCCATCGAAGTGCTGCGCGCGCCGCCCAAGCCGACCGCCCGGAAATGATCCGGCCAACGATTCAGATGGGCGACGGCTCAGCAGAAGGCTGACCCACCGCAATGGCGCAACTCCATGCCGATCCCGACGACCGGGCGATGGCGGCAGAACCCAAGCGGGGTCTGCTGAGGCGCCTGTTCGGCGGCAGGCGCAAAAAGCCGGCCGCCAATCACATGGGTGAAGTGAATGGCGTCGGCGATCATGGCGACAACAGCCATCTGCTGGACGAACATCCCGAGGACGCCGACCTGATCCAGACGATCAACGGCGACGAAGACATGCCGGCGATGGCCGAGCCGCCGCGCAAGCGCGGCTTCAAGCACAAGATCGCCACCTTCTTCCGCATCATCGGCCTGATCCTGTGGCCGCCCTTCCTGCGCGGCGACCTGCGCACGGTGAACCGGCGCCTGCTGATGGCCGCCTGGACCATCGTGCTGCTGGTACTGGCAGCAGCCGGCGGATGGCTGGTCACCACCGGCGAGAAGCTCGCTTTCCTGCCCGGCTCCGAAGTGGTGATCGGCGTCGGCCGCCTGGCACTGCCGCCGGAAGCGCGCCTGGCGCCGGACCAGAAAAGCGGCGCCGCCGCACCGCCGCCTGCGGTCGGCCGACTGCCCAGCGGCCTGCTGGTGGCGCCGGATCCCGTGCTGTCCGAACCCTCGCCGCGCGGCATCATTCCCAGGATCGGTACCGATGGCCGCCAGCCCTGGAGCGCCTATGCGCGCCCCTTCGACGAACCGGCGACGCGACCGCGACTGGCCATCGTGCTGCATGAGATGGGCCTGAATACGCAGCTGACCCAGCTGGCCGCCGAACGCCTGCCGCCGGCGATCACCTTTGCCTTCAATCCCTACGCCCCCGATCTGGCCAAGCAGGTCGAGATGGCGCGTACCGCCGGCCATGAAGTGCTGCTTGGTCTGCCGATGGAGCCCTTCGACTACCCGGCCAGCGATCCCGGCCCCTATACGCTGCTCACCTCGCTGAGCGAGCAGGAGAATGCGCGGCGCTTCGACTGGGTGCTGTCGCGCGTGCCAGGCTATATCGGCTTCAGCAACCTGATGGGTGGCAAATACACCTCCTCGCCCGAACATATGCGTGTCATCGCCGGCAAGCTGAAGGAACGCGGCCTGATGTTCGTCGATGCGCGCACCGCGCCGCGCAGCGTGGCGGCCCGCGTGGTGCGCGAGGGCGGCGGCGTCTATGCCTTCGTCAACCGCCAGGTCGACCAGCAGCCGACCGCACAGACCATCGACGCCCGACTGGAGGAACTGGAGCGCACCGCGCGCACCGGCGGCGTCGCCATCGGCAGCGCCCTGCCCTATCCCGTCACGCTCGACCGCCTGCTGGCCTGGACGCGCGGGCTGGAAGCAAAGGGCATCGCGCTGGCGCCGGTTTCCGCCATCGCCAATCGCCAGACACCAGAATAACAGTCCGGAGAGTCAGTATGACCACCATTGCCGAACGCGATGCGCGGCCCTATCGCGACGGTGTGGGCATCGCACTGCTGAACGATGCCGACATGGTGTTCGTCGGCCAGCGTATCGACCAGACCGCCGAAGCCTGGCAGATGCCGCAGGGCGGCATCGATCCCGGCGAGGATCCGCTGACGGCGGCGCTGCGCGAGATGGAGGAAGAGATCGGCGTGCCGGCCAGGCTGGCCGAGATCATCGCCGAGAGCCGCGACTGGCTGACCTACGACCTGCCGCCGGATCTGGCCGACAAGGTGTGGAAAGGCAGGTATCGCGGCCAGCGGCAGAAGTGGTATCTGGCGCGCTTCCAGGGGCAGGACAGCGATATCAATCTGGAAACAGCGCATCCTGAATTCAATCAATGGCGCTGGCTGCGCTTCCGCCAGTTGCCCGACATGATCGTGCCGTTCAAGCGGCCGATCTATGAACTGATCGTCGCAGAATTCGCCGACAAGGTCCGTACCTGACATCGTAAGGAGGCTGCCGCATGACGAAGGGCGATATCCTGCTGCTGCATGGCGCCTTCGTCGGTGGCTGGGTCTTCGAGAGGATGCGCGGCGAGCTGAGCCGTCGCGGCTGGAAGACGCATGCGCCAGACCTGCCGTTCCACGGCAGCGAATTCGCCGGGGCCGCACCGCATCCCGATCTGCGGCGCCAGCGCCTGACGGAATATCGCGCCGCGCTGACTGAGGAAATCCATCGCCTGACACCGCCGGGCCATCCCGCACCGGTGCTGATCGGCCACTCGCTCGGCGGCCTGCTGGCACAGCAGCTGGCGGCGCAGAATCTGGCGCGCGCCGCCGTACTGCTGGCGCCGGTGGCGCCCTGGGGCATCCTGCCCAGGACGCGCTGGGAAATGGAAACCATCTACGGCCTGATGAAAGCGCATGTGGCGGACAAGGCGATCCCGCCGAATTTCGAACTTGCCGCCGAATATTCGATGGACCGCATTCCGCCAGCCCTGCAGCGCGACATCTTCGCGCGCCTGGTGCCGGAATCGGGTCGCGTGCTGTATGAAACCCTGCTGTGGTGGATGGACTGGCAGGCGGAGAGCTATGTCTCGGCGCGGCGCATGCAGGTGCCGACGCTGGTGCTGTGCGGCAGCGACGACAAGGTGACGCCGCCGGCTACCTGCCGCGCGGTGGCGCGACGCTATCCGGGTCGCGCAGTGTTTCGCGAGATCCCGGACTTGAGCCATTTTACCTTCGGCGAACCGCAGGAAGATGCCGTGATCGCCATGGTCGCCGACTGGCTCGACGAACACGCACTCTGAATGGAACGTTGCGGCCGGTCAGATCGGCACACTCTCCACCGGCACACCGCAGCCCAGCACGATATTCACCGTCTTGCCATCGGCCGCCAGCGGTAGCAGCACGGCCTGGAAGCGATGCCTGCGGTCGTCGCGCAGATAATCGTAGGACAGCGTACGCACTTCGCCCTCGGTCACGACACTGCGATAGAAGTCGAGCAATTCATCGCGGAAGCCGGGATTGGCGATATCTTCAAGCCAGCGCCCGGTCATGTCGGCGCCGTGGTAGAACACGAATTCACTGCCGAACAGGCGGTAGCGGAAACGCAGTTGGTCTTCCGGCCCGCGTACGACATCCACCATCAGCAGATGGCCGAGCAGGGGCTTGAGTTCCAGCGGGTCGAAATCGGCGCGCGCGGGAAACCTGCGGCCCTGGCGCTTGCCCGCCCAGTAGCCGATCAGGCCGCTCAGCCTGTCGTCCAGATCCGATTCGGCGACGGATGTGATATGTCGCACCATGCCGGCCAGCCTAGCGGGCTGACAGGGTCCGACAAGCGAAGCATTTGGTAACCTCTGCGTTTATTGCAGTGCGGCGGGAATGGTAGATACCCGCTATTAAATCCCGCCTAGTAGATTCCTACGGGCAGGCCGCTGCTCAGGATCATGTCGATCTCGCGACCGTCGCTGGCCAGCGGCAGGATCACCGCCTGGAACCTGTGCCGCCGGCTGTCGAGAATATAGTCGTAGGACAGCATCGGCGTGGCGCCGGTGGCAATCACATGCTCGTACAGGCCGACCAGTTGCTGGCGATAGACCGCATTGCCGATCTGGTCGACCCATTGTCCGGTCAGGTCGCCGCCGTGGTAGAAGACGAATTCGGTGCCGAACAGGCGATAGCGAAAGCGCCGCGTGCCATCGGGCTGCGGCACGGCCTCGATCAGGTTGATGTTGCCGAGCAGGGATTTGAGTTCCAGCGGATCGATATCGGCACGCGCCGGCAACCGGCCCGGACTGCATTTACCGCGCCAATACTCCAGCAGGGCTTTCAGGCGGGGATCGAGCTCCGATTCCGGAATCGGGCCCTGCGGTGGCGGCGTCGACGGAGCAGCCGTATCAATCATGCTCAGGCTCAATCATACCCGGACATACTAAGCCGACAGGCGGGGCTGGCAAAGGCGAACTTGCAGGGAAAACGCGGTGGCTGACCGCTAGACAGCTACGGCCGCGAGCCGACGCTGCCGCCACTGCATCACGCGCCAGACCAGTGCCGCGAACCCGCGGCTGAAGGCGCCCTGCGGATCGAGGCCGCAGGCCTTCAGCGCCATGCTGAGGCCGCGCTGGATATGGCCGAAGCGATAGACCTTGCTGGCGCGGATTTCGTAGGCCGCGCTCTGGCGTTCGCGATCGTAGCTGCCTTCGCAACCGTTGCCGCACCAGTAGGCCATAGCAAGTTCGTCATCGCTGGCTTCCTGCATACGGCCGAGCGCGATACGCAACCGACGCAGGCGACCCATCGGCCGGGTCTGCTGATAACGTTGCAGGTGATCGTAGAACAGTTTGAAATGGCGGAACTCATCGGCGGCGATCTTGCCAGCCACCGCCTTCAGCACCGGTTCGTCGGTGGCGTCGCGGATCGCGCTGTAGAAGCTGGAGGTGCCGCATTCCACCACGCAGCGCGCCACCAGCTCGCCGTTGCGGCTGCCGCGCACCGAAGCCGTGATGTCGAGTGGCAGGCGATAGCCATCGGTGAAACGCTGCATGGCCAGGTCGGGATCGAAAGCGGGATCGGCCAGCTGGGCCCAGCGCGCCAGCGCGGCACCATGCTGACGCTCCTCGATGCCCCACTGCCGCGCGGCATCGCAGAACAGCGGATCGTCGGCAAAGACGTTGCAGAGATACGTGACGTAATCGTCGGCGTTATGCTCGACCAGCGCTGCCGCCTTGACGGCGCGCAGCAGCTCGGGATCGACCCGGGCAGGATCGAAGGTGTCCCAGGCGATATCGTCCAGTGTCCAATGTCCGGCCATGACCTCTATTTAGCCAACGGTCATCAAATTGCAACTCTTGCAGCTATGCTCTAAGTACCCGTTAATACGTCATTCTTGGCGAAATTACGGCGACAGGATACGCAAATGGCCGATGGCATCCTCTATCACAACCCGCGCTGCTCGAAATCGCGCCAGGCGCTCGAACTGCTGCAAGGCAAGGGCCTGTCGCCGCAGGTGGTTGAATACCTCAAGACGCCGCCCGATGCAGCCACGCTGAAGCGCCTGCTCGGCCAACTGGGCCTGAGCGCCAGGGACGTGCTGCGCAAAAACGAAGCCGCCGAGGCTGGTATCGACGCCGATGCCAGCGAGGCCGTGCTGATCGAAGCCCTGGCGGAACATCCCATTGCGCTGGAACGGCCGATCTTCGTGCATAAGGGCAAGGCGGTGCTCGGCCGCCCGCCGGAAAAGGTACTGGAGATCCTTTAGCCGGCTAGCCTTGCCGATGCGTGGGCGTTAGCTTGTCAGCATACAAACGAAAGCCGCCCGCCTCATTATGACCAATCCAGATTCCGAAGCGACCGCACCGGCAGCGATGCAGGCGGTGACGCCCCCGCAGGGCATTTCCGCCTATTCGCTCGGCCTGCTGGCCCTGCTCACCTTCTTCTGGGGCATCAACTGGCCGATCATGAAGATCGCGCTGAACGAGATGCCGGTCTTCACCTTCCGCGCGCTCTGCCTCGGCGGCGGCGCGCTCGGCCTGTTCGCCATCGCGATATGGAAGCGCATGTCACTGCGCATTCCGCGTGGCCATCTGCTGCATATGCTGTGGATCAGCCTGTTCAACATCACCGGCTGGAATGTCTTCGTGCTCTATGGCCTGTCAATGCTGCCGGCCGGACGCACCACCATCCTCGCCTTCACCATGCCGCTGTGGCTGATCCCGATGAGCGCGCTGCTGCTGCATGAACGCCTGACCGGCTGGAAACTGGCCGGGCTGGGCATCGGCCTGACCGGGCTGGTCGTGCTGGTGGGCGGCGAATGGGAGGCCATGATGGCAGCGCCGTTCGGCGTATTGCTGGTGCTGGGCGCCGCGATCTGCTGGGCGATCGGCACCGTGCTGATCAAGCTGTGGCAGGTGCCGATGTCGCCGGTGCCGTTTGTCGGCTGGCAGATGGTGCTGGGCGGCATCCCGATCTTCGTGATCGCCCCGCTGCTGGAATCCGACCGCTGGTACGTCTACTCGTTCTGGCCGTGGATGGCAGCGCTGTACAATGCCACGGTCTGTTTCGTCTTCTGCTACTGGGCCTGGAATGTGCTGGTGCGCGTGCTGCCGGCCGGTATCAGCGGGTTGTCGACGCTGATGATCCCGGTGGTGGGCGTATTCTCTTCCATGCTGATGCTGGGCGAGCAGCCGCGCTGGCCGGAATTCGCTGCGCTGCTGCTGGTCGCCACCGCGCTCGGCCTCATTCTGAAGCCGTCACGCAGCTGAGCGCTATTCGGCGGCGACAGCCTCCTCCTGCACGGCCTCGACCTTAGCGGCGCAGAATTTGAACTCCGGAATCTTGCCGAAGGGATCGAGCTGCGGATTGGTCAGCAGGTTGGCGGCCGCCTCGTAGAAGGCGAAGGGGATGAACACCATATTCTCCGCCACGTCGCGGTCGAGACGCGCCTTGAGCTGGATCGAGCCGCGCCGCGTCGATACGCGGATATGCTGGCCCGCCGCCACGCCGAGCCGGGCGGCATCGCGCGGATGCAGCTGCGCGGTGGCTTCCGGCTCCAGTGCATCCAGCTGGGTGGCGCGGCGCGTCATCGCGCCGGTATGCCAGTGTTCCAGCAGGCGGCCGGTGCTGAGCACCATCGGGAATTCCGCATCGGGCACTTCCGCAGGCGGCGTCACCTTGGTCGGCACGATCTTGGCGCGACCTGTCGCAGTCGGAAAACCTTCGCCGAAGATGATCTCGCGACCGCCCGGATAGGTGACGGCCTCCTCGGTCTCGAGCCGCGGCCAGGTGATGCCGGCGAGCGACGGCATCAGGCCGGCCATCTCGGTATAGACCTCGCTCGGATGGCGGTATTTCCACGGCAGACCGACGCGCTGCGCGATCTCCTGGATCAGTTCCCAGTCCTGGCGCGCCTCGCCCGGCACCGTCAGCGCCTTGCGGCCGATCTGCACGCGACGGTCGGTATTGGTGTAGCTGCCGTCCTTTTCGGCAAAGGCCGTGGCCGGCAGGATCACATCCGCATGGAAGGCGGTCTCGGTGAGAAAGATATCCTGCACCACCAGATGATCCAGCTTAGCGAGCGCCTCGCGCGCATGGGCCGCATCGGGATCCGACATGGCCGGATTCTCGCCCAGGATATACATGCCGCGAATCTCGTCGTTCATGATCGCAGTCATGATCTCAACGACCGTGAGACCGCGTTTCGGCGCGATATGTTCGTTGACCACACCCGGCCCCCAGACCGCCTCGAAGGCATCGCGGCGGGCGGCATCCTCCACCGACTGGTAGTCGGGCAGCACCATCGGAATGAGGCCGGCGTCGGACGCGCCCTGCACATTATTCTGGCCGCGCAACGGATGCAGGCCGGCGCCAGGCTTGCCAACCTGGCCGGTAATCAGACCCAGCGCGATCAGGCAGCGTGCATTGTCGGTGCCATGCACATGCTGCGACACGCCCATGCCCCAGAAGATCAGTGAGGCCTTCGATGTGGCATACATGCGCGCCACCTTGCGCAGCACATCGGGTGCAATGCCGCACAGCGGCGACATCGCTTCGGGCGTCGACTCCTTCACGGCCTGTTCCAGATCAGGGAAGCCGTCGACGAACCGCTGGATATAGGCCGGATTGGTCAGGCCTTCGTCAATGATCACATGGAGCATGGCATTCAGCATCGCCACGTCGGAGCCGGGCTTGAAGCGCAGGTGATGCGTGGCGAATTTGGTCAGCGCCTGGCCGCGCGGATCCATAACGATCAGCTTGGCATTGTTCTGTCGCACTGCGTTCTTGATGAAGGTGGCGGCGACCGGATGATTTACGGCGGGATTGGCGCCGATCACGATGATCACTTCGGCATCCATAGCAGCCGCAAACGGCGCCGTCACAGCTGCAGAACCCACGCCTTCCATCAAGGCGGCCACGGACGAGGCATGGCAGAGTCGCGTGCAATGGTCGACATTGTTGGTGCCGAAGCCCATGCGCACCAGCTTCTGGAACAGATAAGCCTCTTCGTTGGAGCCCTTGGCCGAGCCGAAACCGGCCAGCGCCGAAGGACCGACCTCATCGCGCACCTTTACCAGGCCGCCTGCGGCAAACTGCAGTGCCTCTTCCCAGCTGGCTTCGCGGAAATGCGTGAAGGGATTGGACGGATCGACCTGATCCTCGCCATGCTTGGCCACACCCTCCTTGCGGATCAGCGGCTTGGTCAGGCGATGCGGATGGCTGACGTAATCGAAGCCGAAACGGCCCTTGACGCAGAGGCGGCCGCGATTGGCCGGACCATCCTTGCCGGTGACATATTGAATCCGGTTGTCCTTGACGTGATAGGTCAACTGGCAGCCGACGCCGCAGAAGGGACACAGGCTGTCGATCGCCGTGGTCGCCTTTTCCACGCCGCGGTTGTTTTCGTCGACCAGCGTGGACGGCAGCAGCGCGCCGGTCGGGCAGGCCTGCACGCATTCGCCGCAGGCGACGCAGGTGCTGTTACCCATCGGATCGTCGAAATCGAACACGATCTCGGAATGATGGCCGCGGAAGGCCATGCCGATCACGTCGTTGCCCTGGACTTCGCGGCAGGCGCGGACACAGAGATTGCACTGGATGCAGGCATCCAGGTTGACCGCCATGGCGCCATGGCTGCGGTCCGGCGCCGGCATGTGATCGCGCGCCGGGAAGCGGCTTTCGGTGACATTGAGCGCTTCGGCCCAGTGCCAGAATTTCGACTCCCCGTCATGCGCCTCGGAGCGCTTGGGCTGGTCGGAGACCAGCAGCTCCATTACCAGTTCGCGCGCGCGCGTCGCACGTTCGCTGGCCGACACCACCTTCATGCCTTCGGTGGGGGTGCGTTTGCAGCTCGGTGCCAGCACGCGCTCGCCCTCGATCTCGACCATGCAGGCGCGGCAATTGCCGTCGGCACGGAAACCGGGCTGCGGCGTGTAGCACAGATGCGGGATATCGGTGCCTTCGCGCTTGGCGACCTGCCAGATGGTCTCGCCCGGCAGGGCGTCGACCGGTTTGCCATCAAGATGAAAGCGGATCATTTGAAGCGCTCCAGAACGGAGAGAAGCGGATTGGGCGCGGCCTGGCCGAGGCCGCAGATCGAGGCATCGCGCATCACCTGCGCCAGATCGCGCAACAGCGGTTCATCCCATTTCGGCTGCGCCATCAGGTCGGCGGCCTTTTCGGTGCCGACGCGGCAGGGCGTGCACTGGCCGCAGCTTTCATGGCGGAAGAACTTCATCAGGTTGAGCGCGGCATCGCGTACCTCATCCTGATCGGACAGCACAATCACGGCCGCCGAGCCGATGAAGCAGCCGTATTTCTCCAGCTGGCCGAAATCGAGCGGAATATTATTCATGCTGGCTGGCAGGATGCCGCCCGAGGCACCGCCCGGCAGATAGGCCGTGAAAGTGTGGCCCGGCAGCATGCCGCCGCAATATTCCTCGATCAGTTCGGTGATGGTGACACCGGCCGGTGCCAGTTTCACGCCGGGATTGCGCACGCGGCCCGAAACCGAATAGCTGCGCAGCCCCTTGCCGCCATTGCGGCCATGGCTCTGCCACCAGGCCGCGCCCTTGTCGGCGATCTGCGGCACCCAGTAGAGCGTCTCGACATTATTGATCAGGGTCGGCCGGCCCCAGAGGCCGACCTGGAACGGGAACGGCGGCTTCTGGCGCGGCAGGCCGCGCTTGCCCTCGATGCTTTCCAGCATTGCCGACTCTTCGCCGCAGATATAGGCGCCGGCGCCGCGTCGCAGCTCGATCTTCACATCGCCGAGCAGGCCGGCCGCCTTCAGCGCCTTCAGTTCCTCAGCGATCACGAGATGGAGGGCCGGATACTCGTCGCGCAGGTAGATATAGGTCGTCTCTGCCTCGATCAGGAACGCGGCGATCAGCATGCCTTCGAGGAAACCGTGCGGATCGGTTTCCAGGAACCAACGGTCCTTCAGCGTGCCGGGTTCGCCCTCGTCGCCATTCACGGCGAGCAGGCGCGGCTTGGGCTGGTCCAACAAAGCTTTCCATTTGCGCGCGGTCGGGAAACCTGCACCGCCCATGCCGCGCAGGCCGGCAGCCTCGATCTCGGCCACCAGCGCCTCGCGCGTCATCGCGCCGCTGCGCAGTTTCGCCAGCACGTTATAGCCACCCTGCGCCCGGTAGGCGGCAAGACCTTTGTAATTCGGCAGCACCGGCGCGACGGCCTTCTGCACATGAGCCATCAGTACGGTATCGACCGCAGCCGGCGCGATCACATTCTTGCCGTAGACAGCACAGGGGGCGCGGTCGCACTGACCCATGCAGGGTGCGCGTTCGACACGCACGTCGGGACTCAGATTATCCAGCCTGTCGGCCAGCGCATCGGCGCCGGCCATGACGCAGCTCAGGGAGTCGCAGACACGCAGCGTGATCGGCGCAGGCTGTACCTCGTCGACATCGACGACTTTGAAATGAGCATAGAAGGTAGCGGTCTCGAACACTTCCGCCAGCGGCAGGCGCATGACTTCAGACAGCGCCGTCAGCAGCGGGGCCGGCAGATAACCCTTCGCATCGTTGATCAGGTGCAGGTATTCGATCAGCAGATCGCGTCGACCGGCATCCGGCTGCACGATGGCACTCAACGCCGC
>NZ_PEKV01000022.1:54701-59876 GCF_002796975.1 Ferrovibrio sp.
ACGAATGTCCATACCGGCACTAAAGTTCATATTCGCTGCCCCTAAAAGTAGAAAACTCTCCGGCGTCGAAAGACGCCGGAGAGCATTGCCTCAACACATTATCCCAGATGTGATCTTAGCGGAACAGGACAAAAGTGTTGGACAGCGTGGTCCACACACCCCACAGGATCGGGATGCCGACAATGGCCCAGGCCAGCGCGGCCCTGCCATCGAAGCCACCCCTGCCGATACCGAAGGAACCGGTCGGGCCCGTCGCAGTGACGGCGACCTTCGCCTGCATGTCGGCCACTTCCTGCTCGCTCATGTACCATTTCGGGTCTACGGGCTTGACCAGCAGGTTGCAGATGAAGCCGACCAGCAGCATGCCGGCCAGGATGTACATGGTGAAGTCATACACCTGGGCACGCGGAACGCCGGCGGCGATCTGCGCTTCACGGATGTAGTTCACCACCACCGGACCGATGATACCGGCCGTCGACCATGCGGTCAGCAGGCGGCCATGGATCGCGCCCACGAACTGCGTGCCGAACAAGTCGGCCAGATAGGCCGGTACGGTGGAGAAACCACCGCCATACATCGACAGGATGATGCCGAAGAACAGCACGAACATCGCCTTGCTGCCGATATGCCCAGCCCAGGGGGCCGCAGCATAAAGCGCGATGCCGAGCGCGAAGAACGTGTAATACGTCATCTTGCGCCCGAGCTTGTCGGACAGCGAGGCCCAGAAGAACCGGCCGCCGATGTTGAACAGCGACAGCAGGCCGGTGAAGCCTGCGGCAATCGCCGCCACCATCCTGCGCTGGTCTGGATCAAGCTGCGTGAAGGAAATATCGGGATGGCCGATCAGGCCACCGGCGAAGATTTCCTGCAGCATCGGCGAAGCCATGCCGATCACGCCGATGCCAGCGCTGACATTCAGGGTCAGCACGGCCCAGACCAGCCAGAACTGCGGGGTCTTGTGCGCGTTCTTCAGATGCACGTGATGCTTGGTGATCATCGACTTGGCGTTTTCCGGCGGCGGAGTCCAGCCGTCGGGACGCCAGCCGGCCGGCGGGATGCGATAGCCGAAAGCGCCACCCATCATGAAGACGAGATAGATCACGCCCATCACGACGAAAGTCTGCCACACGCCGTTGCTGGCGTCGGTGCGGAAAATGCCCATCAATATGTTGGCCAGCGGTGCGCCGATCATGGCGCCGCCACCGAAGCCCATGATGGCCATGCCGGTCGCCATGCCGCGGCGATCCGGGAACCACTTGATCAGGGTCGAGACCGGCGAGATGTAGCCGAGGCCGAGACCGACACCGCCGATCACGCCCGATCCGAGCCACATCAGCCAGAGCTGGTGTGTGTAGACGCCGATGGCACCGATGAACAGGCCGCCGCACCAGCACAGGGCGGCAACGAAGCCTGCCTTGCGCGGGCCGGCGCGTTCCAGCCAGCCGCCCCAGATGGCGGCGGCCGAGCCGAGGATCACGAAGAACAGCGTGTACATCCAGCCGAGTTCGCTGACCTTCCAGTCGCAGGATGTGGTGAACAGCGCGCCGACCCAGGTCATCTCGGGCGGGCAGGCCTTGGCCGCCGCTCCGCCGATCTGGCGGGACAATGGCAGCCAGAACACGCTGAAGCCATAGGCCATGCCAATGCACAGATGAATCGCCAATGCCGCAGGCGGCACGAGCCATCGATTGAATCCAGGCTTCGCGATAATACGCTCGCGATCCAGTAGCCCAACTCCGGGCATCGTTCCTGCAGTGTCCTGCGCAGCGGCCATTTGCCGTCCCCTCCCTTGATATTGTCTGATCATGCCAGCCGCACTTCCCTGCATACGGCATGGCCATGATTCATGGCCCGTTTCGGACCATGTAGAATCATCTACTCGTTCATTCCGGAAGCCTGATCAATACAGCAGTCATATGCTGCGATAGAACAAATCTATCACTTATGCTGCGCCGCACCCGCATCGCCCGCTGGGGTAATCAGGTACGCCCATAATATACTGGTGATACTGTTTTAGTCGCGCAGGCGCTCGGCAAGGCGCTTGGCTTCGGCAACCAGGGCGACAATCAGCGGAGTCATCGGTTCGCGATTGGGAACCACCAGGCCGATCATGTGCACCGCTTCCGGCTGGACGATGGGGATCGAGCGCAGGCGTTCGGTCAGACCCAGTGTATTCGCCAGTTTTTCGGGCATTACGCTGGCCCAGCGCCCGGTGCGGACATGCGAGAACAGCACGATCATCGAGTTCGATTCGAGCGTCGATTCAGGTTCGCCACCGCCGGCAGACTGCAACAAGCGGTTGATGATACGCCGGTTCTGCATATCGGGCGTAAGCAGGCAGAGCGGGATCTGGCCAACCTCGGCCCAGGTGACGGACTGGCGGTCGCCGAGCGGGCTGTTCTCCGACGTCACCAGCCGATACTGCTCGGAATAAAGCGGAATCGAACGGGCCTTCCCGAGCGGCTCGTTGTCGATATAGGTGATTCCGGCATCGATCTCGAGATTGGCAAGCATCGACAGCACTTCGATCGATGTGCGCGAATAGACGGTGAATTTCACCTGTGAATGCTTCTCGCGATAGGGCGTGGTGAGTTCCGACACCATGCCTAAAGCCGTTGGAATTGCTGCAATTTTCAGATGCCCGACGAGGCCGCGCTTGAGCGCCTGCACCTCCTGCCGCATCGCCCGCGAATCCGCGACGATGCGCCGTGCCCAATCCAGCACGCGTTCGCCTTCCGCCGTGAAGCCGAGAAAGCGCGAGCTGCGCTGCACCAGCAGCACACCCAGAATGTCTTCAAGCTGCTTGATTGCCGCGGAAAACGTCGGCTGCGTGACCCCGCATTCATCTGCTGCTTTACGAAAATTCTTTTCACGCGCGAGGGCGAGAAGAAACTCAAGCTTGTCGATCATGCAGTCTTCTTAGCTGCTTTTCGTCGCAAGGAGCAGAATTTTATCTCGCAGCTGCGCAGTGAAGCGCGAGCATGCGTGCGATTATCGAAAATTTTTATGAGAATTTTATGTTCAGCTTCAAAAGATAAGAATGCTGGCCTTGGCGACTGGGCCTGCGCTATGACTGAAAAAAAGAAAAAGACGTGAAATGATTCGCCACGCGGGGGAAATTCAGTCGCATGAATGCACATGCCGAGCAACCGAATGCAGATGCCGGCGAACTGGCCTGGCGCGTCTCTGATGAAGTCGGCAAGCTCAGTGTCGATATCGCCGATGTGGTCGGCGACGTGCAGCAGGTCAGCCGGCTGATCGACAACCAGACCGAACAGTTTCATGTCATCGCCGATGCCACCAAGGAAATCGTGGCCAGCAACCTGCAGATCGCCGATATGGCCGCGGAAACGCAGCGCGTGGCGAAGCAGGCGCATGACGATGTGGATGCATCGCACAGCGAACTGAGCAAGTCGCTCACCGATATCAGTGAACTGGTGGACGCCGTGAAAGCGATCGGCGACCAGCTCGCCACCTTTGAAACCGCCATGCAGAGCGTGGCGAAAGTGTCGGCCGAGATCGGTCAGATCGCGCGTCACACCAATATCCTGTCGCTGAATGCCACCATCGAAGCGGCGCGCGCCGGCGAGGCAGGCCGCGGCTTTGCCGTGGTGGCGCATGAGGTGAAGGCGCTCGCCAAGCAGACCAGCGGCGCCACCGACGAGATCGCCCGCACGCTGGCCGCGCTGACCATGCAGATGAAACAGCTGAGCGAACGCATGACGGCTGGCATGCAGAGCACCGAACGCGTGCGCCAGAGTGCCACCACGATCAGCAATGCAATGCAGACGGTGGGCGAAGCCGTCACCCGCGTGGACCAGAATGCCGATTCGATTGCCCGCATGACCGAAACCATCGGCCAGCAGGCCGGCAGTTTCGGCCAGACCGTGCAGGAGATGAATGCCGGCGTCGATCAGTCGAACACCGCGCTGAAGGCAGCCACTGGCCGTATCGACCGCACACTGGCCGGCGCCGAATCGATCATGATGCTGACCGCAACCTCGGGCTTCGAGACGGCGGACAGCAAGTTCATCGCCGCCGCCGTCGAGGTCGCCGCGCAGATCGAACAGGTCTTCGCCGAGGCAGTGGCGCGCGGCGAAGTCACGGTAGATGCGCTATTTGACAAGAACCTGCAGCCGATCCAGGGCAGCGACCCGGTACAGTATATGACGCGCTACATCCCGTTCCTGGATCGCGTGCTGCCGCCACTGCACGATCCGGTCATGGCGCTGGACGAACGCATGGTGTTCTGCGCCACCACCGATCACAACCTGCTGATCCCGACGCATAATCCGAAATTCCGCCAGCCGCTCAGCAACGATCCGATCTGGAATGCCGCGCATTGCCGCAACCGGCGCCAGTATCTCGACAAGACCGCGCAGGCAATCACGCGCAGCACGGCGCCCTTCCTGCTGCAGACCTATCGTCGCGACATGGGCGGTGGCGTTTTCGTTCTGATGAAGGATGCCTCGGCGCCGATCCGCGTCGATGGCCGCCTGTGGGGCGGCCTGCGCGTCTGCTACAGGGCCTGACTCAGGCCAAGGTCAGATCGCCGCCGAGCCGGCGCATCAGATCGGCGAAGCCCGGGAAGCTGGTATCCATCACGCGCGCATCGTCGACCGTGACGCCGTCCTTTGCCGCCATGCCGAGCACGAGGAAAGACATCGCGATGCGGTGATCGAGTTCGGTGGCGATCACCTCGCCCGCCGGCAGGCCCTGCGGCGGCTTGCCCTTGCCGCGAATGATGATGCCGTCCTCGAATTCCTCCAGGTCGACGCCGCAGGCTTTCAGGCCGCGCGCCATCACCGCCAGGCGATCGCTTTCCTTCACGCGCAACTCCTTCGCACCGCGTACGATGGTGTCGCCCTCGGCGCAGGCGGCCGCCACAAACAGGATCGGATATTCGTCGATCATGCTGGGTGCGCGCTCTTCCGGCACGACGATGCCTTTCAGGCGCGAATGCCGGATGGTGATGTCGGCGACCGGCTCGCCGCCTTCGCTGCGCGTATTCGCAAAGCTGAAATCGGCGCCCATATCCTGCAGCGTCGTGAAGACTCCGGTGCGCAGCGGATTGAGGCCGACGTTTTGTAATGTGATCTCAGATCCTGGCACAATGAGCGCCGCCACCATCGGAAAAGCGGCAGACGACGGATCGCCCGGCACTGCAATCGTGGC
>NZ_PEKV01000022.1:59934-100847 GCF_002796975.1 Ferrovibrio sp.
AGCGGAAGCCGTCCGCCGCTGCGGCCGACAAAGCGCGCGCCGATGCGGGTCAGCGGCTCGACCACACGGCCCATCGGCCGGCGACGCAGCGACGCATCGCCCGTAAAGGTGGCAGCGAAATCGTGGCTCGCGACCAGGCCCATCACCAGACGCGCGCCGGTGCCGGCATTGCCCATGTCGAGCACGTCGGCCGGTTCGCTCAGGCCGCCGACGCCGACACCATGAACCTTCCAGTTGCCGTCCTCCAGCCGCTCGATCTCGGCGCCCATGGCGCGCATGGCGGCGGCGGTGCGCAGCACGTCTTCGCCCTCCAGCAATCCGCTGACCCGGGTTTCGCCGACGCTGAGCGCCCCGAAGATCAGGGAGCGGTGGGAAATCGACTTGTCGCCCGGGACTTTGGCCGCGCCGGCGAGGCCTTTTGACCCTGGACGGGACCGGAGCGGACGGGCGGTCTGGTCGGAACTGGCAGTCATGGCGGGGGATGATCCGGAAACGGCGGCCGGCATTGAAAAAAGCCGGCTGTAACGGGTTGACAGGGCGCGCTTCTTTAACACAATCGCGCCGCTCCGGCCAGCCGGCCGGCTGCCGCCTCCGGGCCTGTATTTTCCCGGTCGCCGATACATGGAGATTTGCTCGATGGCCAAAGCCGAATGGGGCGCCAAGCGCCGCTGCCTGAGTTGCGGCGCCGCTTTTTACGATCTGAACAAGTCGCCGATCACCTGCCCGAAATGCGGCACCGACTTCAATCCCGACGTGCTGATGAAAACCTCGCGCCGCCCGGCCAAGGTGGAAGAGCCGAAGAAGGTGGTGCCTAAGGCACCGGCTCCGGATGCGATCGACGATGAAGTCGAGGATACCGGCCTGGGCGACGACATTCTCGAAGACGCCGACGAGTTCGAGGAAGACGACGTCGCCGAGGAAATCGACGTCGACGCCCAGCCGGACGGCGACGAGGAACGCTAAGGAACAGAGTGGTTTGGGGTCGTTTTTCCGGCCCACGAAGCACTTGCAAACCAGCCGGGGGCGGCTTATGGTCCGCCCCCGCCGACGGACCCCGGGCCACTGCAAGGTTGCCCTTAAGTCCGTGATTTTATGGGGCCATAGCTCAGCTGGGAGAGCGCCTGCATGGCATGCAGGAGGTCAGCGGTTCGATCCCGCTTGGCTCCACCAAATCCTCAGGGAAGACTTCCGAAAACGCCCGTCCTTCAGGATGGGCGTTTTTCGTTGCGGCCTACTGGAAGAAACACAGGATGCCGTAGCAGGCGTCGAGCCAATGGCGGAACACGAAATACAGCGCCACATCCAGCGCGAGCAGCACCGCCAGCACCGGCAGGGCCACGAATTTCAGGAAATAGAGCAACGCCCAGCGCGTGAAGCGCGGGGCCGGGATCGCCATGCTGTGGATTCGCTCGAGACGGGCCATGCCGACTATGTAACCTGAAAGACGCATCGGCTTCGATAGCCTTTCAACGCCGCCGCGGCAGGCTTTACAGCCATCGGCGAGGCGGCAAAGCTGGGGCATGACAGATCAGCCCCCATCGGATCTGGCGCCCAGCCGCTCCACCTTTTCCACGACCGCCAGCCAGCTGCGGCGCGACTTCACGGCTGCGGATTGCCGCGAACCGGCGATCGGCCATCTGTACGATTACTGGCAGCGCCAGCGCGGCACGCATCGCTTTCCGGCGCGCGGCGACCTCGACCCCATCGACATGAAACCGGCGCTGGGTGGCATCACGATTTTCGAAATCCATCCCAAAGCCGACGGTGACGGCTTCCGTTTCCGCTACCGCCTGATCGGCTCGGCTATCGTGGCGCGCGACGGTTTCGACATGACCGGCCGCTTTCTCGACGAACTGCCGCTGATGCAGTACCGGACCTTACTGCTGGCCCGGCTGGACATGCTGGCGCGCGACCCCTCGCCGATGCTGGTGCACAACAAGCAGTTCTATGACGAGCGCTGGTACGATTACGAAGCGATCTGGCTGCCGCTGGCCACGGATCATGAAAATATCGACATGCTGATGGCCTGCCAGATTTTCGCCAGAAAGCCATCCAGCCATGTCGGCTTGCCCGTCGTATGAAAATGGCAGTCTGAGATCCGATGCAACTGACGTCGTGCATGAGTCCGGCCGACTGGGCCGCCGCGCAGAACGCACTCCGCTTCAGCGTGCTGGAACAGAGCTGGTGCTATGGCGCTGCCATAGCCGCCGTGACGCGGGGCAAGGTGCAGCCGGAACGCTGGCTGCTGCGCCGCGACGACGGCAGCATGGCCGGGCTTGCACAGGCTTTCGTGCGCCGCATCTCGTTGCTCGGCCATTTCGTGCGCCTGGTGCGCGGGCCGCTGTTCGTGCCGGGCCTGCCGCGCACGGAGCGTGAGGCCGCACTGGCCCTGATCCGGGCGCAATATCCGTGGCGCGCGCGCTGCCTGCTGTGGTGGCTGCCGGAACTGAATGGCGGCGCGGACTCCGACGCCACGATGGCACAACTCGGACTCCGGCCGATGATGACCGGCTATTCCTCGATCCGCTGCGACCTGCGTCCCACCCCGGACAAGCTGCGCGGCCAGCTCGACGGCAAGTGGCGCAACACGCTCAAGGCCGCCGAGAAATCCGCGCTGCTGATGGAAACCGCCAGCATCGCCGCCGGCACATGGAACGATGAAGCGTTTGCAGCCCTGGTCGGCGAACATGCGCAGCACCGCCTGGAAGAAGGCTTCGGCGGACCCGATGCACGCTTCTACGCCGCCTATGCCGAAGCCGCGAAGACAACCAGGCCGGACGGCGAAGATGCGCTGCTGTTCTGGGCCCATGCCGGCACGCATCAGGGCCGGGTGCGGCCGATCGCCGGTATTCTCGTCTTGCGGCATGGCCAAGCCGCGACCTATGCGATGGGCTGGAGCAATGAGGCCGGACGTCTGGTGAAGGCGCATTACCGCCTGCTCTGGCACGCGATGCTGACACTGCGCGACCTCGGCGTCACCGATTTCGATCTCGGCGGCGTGGACACCCAGCGCGGCGCCGGCGTGGCGCGCTTCAAACTAGGGCTGAACGGCGCGGTTTTCACCCTGGCCGGCAGCTACCTTTAAAGTCGTAAAACCGCGACCGAGCGGCGAATACAACCGGTCGAAAAGCCGGAAATTGTGACATCCCGTCCATAACTTAAAAAAAATCTCCCGGGGGGCCGATTGGGGGGCGATTCTGCTTGCATCAGGGGGGAAATGGCCCCATACCCCCCTCCTTGAGGCTGTTTGGAAAGTCGCGAACTGGCCGTTGGCGCCAATAGATTTCTCTGGGCCGGTGCCGACCGGAACCACGGGGCTTTCCCAACAGTCTCTCTGCCAATCGGATACCCCCTTACTGTCACCGGGGGTGCACTTTTTTCTCAGGATTGTGGAAAAGCAATCCCCGTGGTGGAGACCAGTATGAGCAAGAATAACCTGAAGCCCGCCCTCCATGCCGTTCAGAGCGAGGAGGCTGCGGTCGATGAGCATTTCATCTGCAAGGATGGCATGCGCTATGCCGGCATGCATCTGATCATCGATCTGTGGGGCGGCAAGCATCTCGACAATTTGGCACTGGTGAAGCAGACGCTGACCGAGGCTGTCTCGGAAATCGGCGCGACCCTGCTGAACATCGACCTGCATCATTTCGAGCCCAATGGCGGCATTTCCGGCGTGGCCGTGCTGGCCGAAAGCCACATGTCGATCCACACCTGGCCCGAGAAGGGCTATGCGGCGCTGGACGTCTTCGTCTGCGGCGACTGCCAGCCGCAGAAGGCGATTCCGGTACTGCGTCGCGCCTTCCTGCCCGACAATATCCAGTGCACCGAAATGAAGCGGGGCCTCGTCCTGTGACCACCTGGTTCAACGAAACCCTGTACAAGGGCTTCCGCCAGAGTCACGAGGTCAAGAAGGTTCTCTTCGAGGGCCGCTCGAAATACCAGAATGTCGGCGTGTTCGAGAGCGGTCGCTTCGGCCGTGTCCTCGCGCTCGACGGCGTGGTCCAGTGCACCGAAGGCGACGAATTCGTCTACCACGAGATGCTGACCCATCTGCCGATCCTGGCGCATGGCAAGGTCGAGTCCGTGCTGATCATCGGCGGCGGCGACGGCGGCATTCTGGAAGAAGTGCTGAAGCACAAGTCGGTCAAACGCGCCACCATGGTCGAGATCGACGGCGAAGTGATCGAGGTCGCCAGGAAGTATCTGCCGAAAATCTGCGGCAAGGCTTTCAGCGACAAGCGCACCAATCTCATCGTGGGTGATGGCGCGGCCTATGTGGCCGAAACCAGGAACCGCTACGACCTGGTGATCGTGGACCGCCCGGACCCGGTCGGGCCTGCGACTGTGCTGTTCAGCGAAGGTTTCTACCGCAACTGCCGTCGCGTGATGAAGCCGAATGCCATTCTCGTGGCGCAGAACGGCGTGCCGCATATGCAGGGCCCGGAACTGACGGAAGCCATCAAGCTGTTCCAGAAGATCTGGGCGGACTCCGGCAGCTATCTGGCCGTAGTGCCGACCTATGTCTGCGGCTTCATGTCGATGACCTGGGCCTGCGACCGCGACATCACCGATATCGATCCGCGCCAGGTATTCGCCCGGTTCGACAGGGCGAAGCTGCCGGCACTGCGCTACTACAATCCGGAAATCCATTTCGCCGCCTTTGCGCTGCCGAATTTCGTCGCCGGTCTGATCCCCGCGCCGAAGGCTGCCCCGAAGACTACTCCGAAGAAATCCGCCAAAAAGACCGGCCGCAAGCCTGTGGCAAAAAAGTCGCCGGCGAAGAAAAAGACTGCAAAGGCGCCCGCCAAGGCGAAGAAGGCTGCGGCGCCAAAGAAGAAAGCTGCTAAAAGGCGCTGACGAATTTCAGAGTTAAAAAAGCGAAGCTAGCTTTAACTCCATAAAACCCGCTGGGATCTCCGGCGGGTTTTTTATTGGCACAAGCCCCTTACCCTCCCGCTTCGCGGGTCCCTCCCTCTCCCACTTCATGGGAGAGGGTAAGAACCTGACTCCTTCTCCCGCTCGCGGGAGAGGGTTGGGGTGAGGGCCTTTCTCACACCTTCATCGGCAAAATCACCATCGGCGCGCCGCGCAGATGCAGCAGACGCTGCAGCGACAGAGCGGTCGCATTGTGCAGCAGGCGGGTGAAGACATTGTCGTGCCGGAAGACAAGCTTGGAGGCGAAGAAGACCGTGTTGGGGTAGGTCTGCAGCGCCTCGCCGGCCAGCTTGTCAAGCTGGTCGATCGTTTCGGTGCCGTATCCGACATAGCAATCCGTGGCGATGCCGCGTCGCTCGCACCAGTTGGAAAACCGCTTCAGGCGCGTGTCGATCTCGGCCTGCAGGCGGGCAACCTTGTCCTGGCCGTGGAACTGTTCGGTATCGATCTCACCCACGGTCAGGAAGATCACATTCTCGAACTGGTTGGGAAACAGGGTCAGTGCCGCCAGCAGCGTGTGCATCGCCACACCGTCGCGCGAGCCTAAGAACAGCGCCGCGGTGCGCGCCTTGGGATCCGGCACCAGATCATGCCGCGGCGCTTCGCCATGGCCGTTGCCGAACAGCGCATCGGCTTCGGCCAGCTGGCGGTTCACGCTATCGTAATGCCGCCTGATCGCCAGGCCGAGCAGGACGACGAAACCGGTGGCCAGCACGGTGAACCAGGCGCCATCGGCGAATTTCTCCACCAAGGTCACCATCAGGATGCCGAAGGTGACGATGAAGCCGAGCAGCGACTGCGCCAGGCCGAAGATCCAGCGTTTCTCGGCACGATGGGTGAGCCAGTAGCGGCACAGGCCAGCGAGGCAGAGCGAGAAGGTCAGGAACACGTTGATCGAGTAGAGCACGACCAGGAAATGCACCTGGCCGCCGGTGATCCACAATGCGACGATGGCGGCCACCGCCATCACGACGATGCCGTCCTGCGTCACCAGCCGGTCGGACAGCTGGCTGAACTGGTGCGGCATCCAGCGGTCGACCGCCATGTTGGCCAGCACGGCCGGGCCGCCGAGGAAGCCGGTATTGGCAGCGACGAACAGCAGGGCAGCGGCGAAGGCCAGCGTGATGGCCAGCAGCACCGGCACGATAGGGCCGCCGCCGGTCAGTTCGGTCAGCACCGCTTCGAACACCGTGGCATTGAGCGTGCGGCCGTCCTGCTTGCCGACATGCCAGAGCAGGTAGAGCGCGATCAGGCCAGCCGCCATGAAGGCGAGCGACAGCGCCATGTAGAGCATGGTCCATTTGCCGGTGCGTACGCGTGGCTCGCGCAGCATGTTGACGTTGTTCGACACCGCCTCGATACCGGTATAGGTACCGCCGCCCATGGCAAAGGCCTTCAGCAGCAGCGCGATCACACCGACCATGCCGATCTCGGCCGAGAAGTTGCGCGTCTCGGTGATGGTGTCTGGGATCAACGCTGGCAGATGCGCGGCATGCATGCCAATGCCCGCCACGATCAGCACCGCATGGGTGAGGATGAAGCCGAGGAACAGCGGCACCAGCAGCGCAATCGGTTCCTTCATGCCGCGCAGGTTCAGGCCGGCCAGCAGCAGCACGACCAGCGATTCCACCGGCAGCTTCCACATGCGGTATTCCGGCGGCACCAGGCTGAACAGCGCGTCGACGCCGCTGGCTACCGAAATGGCAATGGTGAGCACATAGTCGATGATCAGCGCCGAGCCGGATAACAGCCCGGCATGGCTGCCGATCAGTTCGGTGGCGACCTTGTAACCGCCGCCGCCATTGGGAAACAGCGCGATGACCTGGTTGTAGGAAAACGCGATGATGAAGACAGTGAGTGCGGTGGCCACCGCGAGATAAAGCGCGAGATGCGTATGCGGTCCGAGCGCCAGGAAGGCTTCTTCCGGACCGTAGTTGGCCGAGGAGAGTCCGTCGGCGCCAAGGCCGACCCAGGCCACGAAGGCGGCCAGCGCGATATGCTGGCGTACTTTGGGAGAAAGCGGATCGAGAGGTGCGCCCAGAAACAGGCGCTTGAGCCTTTCCAGGCTCAGCCAGTGCAGGTTCATGATGTCACGTTGGGGGAGGTGGAGAGGCCAGTTGCCTGTCGCAAGGCATTCACTGTGCGAATGCGGCGCGGATGCTCTGCCTGTTCGCAAATTTCGTCAAGCTGCAGAAAGCGCATAGCCGCAATGCGGCCCGGAAATGGTTATTTCCGCGATTTCACGGCAAAAACAAAGCCGGCGGCGGAGATCAGCATCGCCACCAGCATGGTGAATGTAACTGCCGCATAACCGCCGGTCGCCTGCCAGATCAGGGCGGCGAGCGACGGCGCGATGGCCGCCGCGATGCTGGCCGGCAGGGTGAGCGCGCCGCTGATCGCGCCGAAGCCTTCGCGCCCGAGCAGGTCGGGCACCGAGGTGCCGCGCAGGATTGTCATCATGCCATTGGCCGCGCCATAGACCGCCGCCATCATGAACAACGCCGGCACAACGGATGGGAAGAACACCAGCACCAGCATCGCCAGCACGAACAGGCTCATGACGATATAGCCGGTCGCCACGGTTTCGATCTTGCGACCGAACAGCAGCAGGATGCGTCCGCCGACCTGCGCCGGACCGATCACGGTGATGATTGCCACGGCTGTGGCCAGGGCGATGCCGTATTCCGCCAGCATCGGCAGGAAATGGAAGATCAGCATGGCATGCGCCAGCAGATAAAACGTGAAACAGACCGCCAGACCCCAGAAGACAGGGTTGCGGAGAGCGCGCTGCATGGGCGTTTTGTCGCCGATCTGCGCCGGCGCATCGTTTGGCGGGCGCGTCCGGTCGCGCAGCAGCAGCGCATGCACGGGCAGACAGAAGACCAGATTGCACGCGGCCATCAGCAGCAGCGCAGTCTGCCAGCCGAGGCTTTCGATCCACCAGGCAATCAGCGGCGTGAACACCGTGCTGGCAAAGCCGCCGATCAGCGTCAGCATGGTGATGCGCACTTTCGCGCTGTCGGGGAACAGCCGCGTCAGCACGGCAAAAACCGGCGTGTAGAGCGTGCAGGCCTGCGCGATGCCCAAGCCGAACCAGATCGCATAGAACAGCACCGGATCGCGCACATAGGCCCAGGCGACGAACAGCAGCACGGCGAGCAGCGAGCCGATGCTCATCACCAGCCGGCCGCCATAGGCGTCGATGACGCGGCCGAGCGGATAGGCGGCGAAACCGGCAGTCAGAAGTCCGAGGGAGAGCGCGCCATTCAGCAGGCTGCGGCTCCAGCCGAACTCTGCTTCCATCGAGGCGATGAAGAGCGGGAAGCCGTAAAAGATGGTGCCCCAGGAGACCAGCTGGGCGACCGACAGCATGGCGACCAGCGGCCAGCCGTCGCGGCGCCAACCTCCGGCACGAAAGGATGCGAGACTCATTGCCGGGGTTATAGCGCCCTGCCCGGCGCAGCGGCATGAGTTTTTCTTATGAGGCGGAAAAGCGGGGCATCTACAGAAACTGGGTTCCCGCTTTCGCGGGAACGACGAATAACTCCAATCGTCATCCCCGCGCCCGGCGGCCTTGCCGCCTTACATATACTGTCGCGCAAAGCGCGACGGGCGGGGATCCAGACTTTGTCGTCTTGAAACCCACCCTCAAAAAATGATACATTATAACACTCATCCATCCCGCAACGAGGCCCACCATGCGCCGTCGCCAGTTCCTGACCGCCTCCGTCGCCGGTTTCGCCTGCACGGCAGCCGCCAGTCCTGCCCTGGCGCTTTCAATCCAAGATGCCCCTGCCCATCTGCGGCTCGGTCCGCCCGACCTGGCAGGCGCACTGGACTGGAGCCAGCTGGCCCGTGCCGGCGAGAGCATGTATCGCGACGGCCGCATCAGCCGCTTCCCCGCCGATCTGCATGTGCTGGACGGCCAGGACGTGACGCTGGCCGGTTATATGATGCCGTTCCATGACGGCGAGCGGCACAGCGAGTTCGTGCTGGGGGCGCTGCAGTTCCACTGCCCAGCCTGCATGATGGGCGACCTGCGCCGGCTGGTGGCGGTGAAGGCCGCCGCGCCGATTGCCCACACGGAAGGCCCGCTGGCGATCCGCGGCCGGCTGCGGCTGCTGGAAGATTCGGCCTCGCCGCTGTACTACCGGCTGGACGCTGCGACCACGGCCTGATCCGGAACGTACATTCTGTCCATGACGACTTCTGATTCCGCGCAGGGCAAGCTGCGCGCCACCCTGATCGGCACCATCGCCATCTGGCTCTGGGCCGCACTTGCCCTCTTCACCACGCTGACGCCGAACGTGCCGGCGCTGCAGCTCACCGCCATGACCTTCACGCTGTCGGCACTGGCCGCCATCATTATGTGGATCCTGCGCGGCGACGGTGTCGTGAAACACTTCCGCCTCAGCAAAGCCGCCTGGGCGCTCGGCGTCGGCGGGCTGTTCGGCTACCACGCGCTGTATTTCCTGGCGCTGAAACTGGCGCCGCCGCTGGAAGCCAGCCTGATCAACTATCTCTGGCCTCTATTGATCGTGCTGTTCTCGGCATTGCTGCCGGGCGAAAGACTGCGCTGGTTCCATATCGCCGGCGCGGGCTGCGGTCTGATCGGCACGGTTATCCTGATCGCCGGCAAAGGCGAGATCGGTTTCGATTGGCGTTATGCGGCGGGCTACGCCGCCGCCTTTGCCTGCGCCTTCACCTGGTCGATCTATTCGGTGCTGAGCCGGCGCTTCGCCACCGTTCCCACTGATGCGGTCGGCGCCTTCTGCGCCGCCACGGCTGTGCTGTCGTGGATCGGCCACTTCATGTTCGAGACCACGTCATGGCCGGCAGATACCTATGAATGGGCCGCCGTCGCCGCGCTGGGCCTCGGTCCGGTCGGACTGGCTTTCTTCTGCTGGGACCACGGCATGAAGCGCGGCGATGTGCGCGCCCTCGGTACTATGGCCTACGCGGCGCCGTTGCTGTCGACCCTGCTGCTGATCGTCTTCGGTCAGGGTACGCTGACGCTGCCGGTGATCCTCGCCTGCGCGCTGATCGTCGGCGGCGCCGTGCTAGGCACGGCTGACCTGCGGCGTCGCCGCTGAGGGCGGCACGGCTTCTTTGCGCATGTCTTCCTCGGTGGGCGAACCGCCGGGGAAAACCAGTGCCGAAAGGAAGATGCTGAAGCCCAGCACCGCCAGCACGCCGAACAGCGTGTCGAAACCGCCGCCGCGTTCGTAGACCAGCGCGATCAGCGGCACGGCCGTGGCGCTGGCGCCGAACGACAGCAGATAGCGCAGCGAAAACGCCCGCGCCCGCCATTCATCCGACGTGTAGCGCGCCACCATGGTGTCGTTGATCGTGACCTGGCCGAACACGGCGAACATCACACCGAGGCAGGGCAGGATCAGCCACCAGCTTTCCGTAAAGCCGGCCAGCAGCAGGCACGGCGCCTGCAGGAAAGACACCACCACAAAGATCTGCTTCAGCGTATAGCGGTCGACCAGACGGCCGATGATCAGCTGCGCCATCGCGCCGGCGAGATACACCACGAAGACCAGCAGGCTGATGCCAACCGGCGTGCCGATCAGGTCATGCATGCGTTCGCTGAACAGCTTGGGCAAAACAATCGTCGCCGCGTTGAACACCACGCCGCCGCTGACGCCCACCACCGCCAGCACGGCAAAGGCGCGCATGGCAATGGCGCGCGGCACGGCCTTTTGCGGCCTGCCCTTGCGCGGCGGGCTGGCATGTTCGGGCACCATGGCGAGATAGGCGATACCGAACAGGATCGAGATTGCACCCGGAAGGATGAAGGCGAAGCGCCAGCCGAGGAACTGTGCGATGGCGCCGGTGACGAGCGCCGCGCAGGCGACGCCGACATTGCCCCAGACGCCGTTCAGGCCGAGTTCGCGGCCGAGCGTTTCAGAGCCGAGCGAGTCCGCATGCGCGGTCAGCATCGCGGTGCCGACCGGATGATAGATCGAGGCGAACAGCCCCATCAGCGTGAGGCCTATCGCGAGCGTGATCATCGACGAGGTCAGCCCGGTGAAAATCGCAGCCGTGCCGATGCCGAGGAAAAAGACGCCGAGCATGTTGCGCCGGCTCCATTTGTCGCCGAGCCAGCCGGACGGGATCGAGCCGGCGCCAAAGGCAATGAAGCCGCCGATGGAGAGCGCCAGCAGTTCGCCGTAGCTGTTGCCGAAATCCGCGCCCATCGCCAGCACGGCGGTGGGGAAGATCAGCATGAACATATGGTCGAACAGATGCGCGATGTTGACGTAGTTGATGACGCGGCGGGCCAGCGACATGGACGGAATCCTGATGAGAAATGATTGCAGCAACCACCATAACCATGTCTGATAGGAATTGTCCTGCCCTATTCTATCGAGAATCGGACAATGCCGGCCAAGCGCAGCACGAATGCCGAGGATTACCAGCGCATCGCCCGCCCGGTGGCGGCGATGCCGAAGGATTTCGTCTCCGGGCACCATATCGCCCGCCACAGCCATGAACGCGGTCAGTTGCTCTATGCCACGCGCGGCGTGATGCGGATCAGCACGGTTCAAGGGACGTGGGTGGTACCACCGCAGCGCGCGCTGTGGATTCCGCCCGGCATCGAGCATGAAATCCGCATGAGCGGCGCGGTGGCGATGCGCACGCTCTATATCGCACCGGAAACGGCGGGGAACCTGCCGGCCGACTGCCAGGTGATCGAGGTGTCGGACCTGTTGCGCGCGCTGATCCTCGCCGCCATGGAGGAACCGATGGAGTATGACAGCGGCTCGCGCGGCGAGGCGATCGCACAACTGCTGCTGCATGAGCTGCGCGGCGTGGCGGTGGTGCCGCTGCATCTGCCGCTGCCGCAGGATACCCGGCTGCAGGCGATCTGTCGGCTGGTGATCGAGCGCCTGGGCACGGATACCGATATCGAGACACTGGCGCGCGACGCCGGCATGAGCAGCCGCAGCCTCGCCCGCCTGTTTCAGCGCGAGACCGGCATGGGCTTCCTTGCCTGGCGCCAGCAGGCGCGGCTGGCCGAAGCGCTGGCGCAATTGAGCACGGGCAAGCCCGTCGCACTGGTAGCGCAGGATCTGGGCTATGCCAGCCCAGCGGCGTTTACGGCGATGTTCAGGCGAAGCCTCGGCACGACGCCGGGGAAGTATTTTTCATGATTGTCATGGCCGGGCTTGTCCCGGCCATCCACGTCTAAAAAACAAGGCGTGGATCCCCGGGACAAGCCCGGGGATGACAGTGAGGGAGCGTCAGGGCCCCCAGCCCTTCGGCGCCAGTTCGAAACCGCTGAACTCAAACCCCGGCGCAACGGTGCATCCGACCAGCGTCCACTCGCCAAGTGTTTCCGCCGCCTGCCACCAGCCGGTCGGTACGATGCCCTGCGGGCGCTCGCCCTTCGCCAGATCGTTGCCGAGCGTGATCATGCGGATGCCGCCGCCCTTCTTCTCGGCGATGCGCAGCATCAGCGGCGCGCCGGCATGCCAGTGCCAGGTCTCGACGGCATCCACCTTATGCCAGTGCGAGACCTCACCCTGCTTCAGCAGAAAGTAGATCGCGGTCGAGCGGCTGCGGCCATTTGCATCCACCGCTGGATCGCGAAACGTCTCGACGTAATGCCCGCCTTCGGGATGCGGCTGCAGGCCGAGCAGCCTGATCACGTCATCGGCTGTCATCCGAAAATCCGGTCGAGAATGGCGAGCCCCACATCAAGCAGGAACCAGACCCAGCCGGTGGCGACCACACTCGACGCCACCGCAGCGACCACCAGTGCGCCGTCGCGTTCGACCTGGCCCAGGGCAGCCAGGATGATCGCCCAGGCCGGAATGAGATTGCCGAACGGGATCGGCAGCGACAGCAGGATGGCGTTCCACAGAATCAGCCCGCCGATCAGGCGGCTCGCCAGCGGCCCGGCGGCCAGATGCGTGAAACGCGGCCGGACGAAGCGTTCGATTTTGACAATATACGGCAGCGCGGGGCGCAGCAGTTTTGCGACATCGCGACGCGCGAAGCTGCGTGCCCGCCAGCTGGCCGGGAACCACGGCGTGCGGAAACCGAGCAGCATCTGCACCGAGAGCAGCAGCAAAGGCGCGCCGAGGATCGCGGAAAGCCCGGGCGCGATCGGCGCCGGAATGCCGTTGGGCAACGCGAAGACCAGCACGAGGAAACCGAAGCTGCGCAGGCCGAAGGCACGCAGCAACTCGTCCAGGCTGATGCGGTCGCTGTCCGGCCCGTTGCAGATCGCTGCGACGATCTCGCTGACCTTTTCCGGGCCAGCCTGTGGCTGCTCGCTCATTTCCCGCTTAAGCCGGGAAGCTGCGGCGTGACATCTTCAACATCGGCTTCGATCACATCATCCATCGGTTCGCTCACATTCAGCCGCGCCAGCTGGTCCGGCGCCGCCTTGCTGGGGCGTATACCGTACTTCGCAAGTTGGCGAATTTGAGGCAGGACGTTGCGATTGATCGAACCGCTGAAATTCGACAGGGCATCGGCCGCCGTCTTGACGCTCTTGTTCAGCGTCACCACATGGCTGAGCGAGACCGCCAGGTTATTGGTGAGTTTCGTCACCAGTTCGACGATCTTGTCGAGATTCTCGGCCTGCCGGCCGGTGTCGATCTGCATCCGCGAATAGGCGATCAGGGCAAACAGCGAGGACGGCCCGGCCAGCATCACATCGGCCGCAATGGCGCGCTGTTCGAAATCCGGCGCCGCCAGCCGCAGCTTTTCGACTGCCGCATCATTGGGCAAGGTCATCGCGACGATGCTGCGCTTGATGCTGCCACCGCGCTTCGATTCCCTGTAGGCCGCCAGCACGGCATTGCCGTAATCCTTGGCGGTGAGCTGGCGCAGATGCGTGTTCATGCGCTGCGCCAGCGACTGCTGCGCTGTCGCTTCCGCCGCCTCGCCTTCAGCCTCGGCCAGATCGAGCAGCAGCTTGGACGCCTTGGAATCGACCACCAGCACGGCATCGCCCGGCAGGAAGACGATCGCATCGGGACGCAATGCACCGCGCTCGCCGTCGCCGGCCACATGATACTGCATGATGAAATCGACGCCGGGCTGCAGGCCGAAGGTCTTCAGCGTGTTTTCCAGCCCGATCTCGGCCAGCCGGCCGGCGCCGCCGGGATGCGACAGCATGCGGTGGATGGCATCGACCCGGCTGTTGTCCTTCTGCTGCTGCGCCACGGTGGCGGCCACGACCTGCGCCACCTCGGTCATCTGCTTGACCACGCCTTCGGTGACCTGCTGGACCTTCTTCTGCGACTCTTCCTTCTGCGCTTCGGCCTCGCGCTTGTGGTCGGCCAGCAGCTTGTTCGACATCTGGGCAGCGGATTCCAGCGCCGCGGCCTTGGCCGCCTGGGTGGCGGTTTCAGCCAGCTTTTCGAAGGCCTGGCTCTTCACTGCCAGTTCGCTGCGCAGGCCGGCGGCGGCGCGTTCGGCCTCCAGCCGGGCAGCCTGAGCGCCCGCCGCCTCGTCACGGGCGGCATCCAGCTGATCGCGCAGTTCGGCCACCAGCGCAGCCTCGCCGCCAGAACGCCCCCCGCGCCTGAGCAGGAAAACCAGCAGAATCAGGATGATCGCCAGGCCGGCAATGCTGGCGATTCCGAGAATCGGCACTATATCCATGGACATGGCCGTTCATATCATGCGGGCTTGACGGACTGCCAGCCCACAGCCTATGTGACGGCCCAGAATTAAGGCGCTGTATCGCGGATTTTGAACCATGGCCCTGCTGCCCATCCTCATTGCCCCGGACCCGGTCCTGGAAACCGTCTCGACCCCGGTCGACGCGGTGACGGACGAGGTGCGCCAGCAGCTGGATGACATGCTGGAGACCATGTATGCCGCGCCGGGCATCGGTCTTGCCGCCATCCAGGTCGGCATCGCCAAGCGCATGCTGGTGATCGACATCAGCCGCGACGGCGACGAGAAGCAGCCGCTGTATATCATCAACCCGGAAATCACCTGGGTGTCGGACGACGACCAGCTGTATGAAGAAGGCTGCCTGTCGCTGCCCGAACACTATGCCGAAGTCGAGCGCCCGGCCGAGGTGAAGGTCAGCTATCTCGACCGCAATGGCGAGAAACAGGAACTGCACGCCGATGGACTCCTCGCCGTCTGTCTGCAGCATGAGATGGATCATCTCGAAGGCATTCTGTTCGTCGACCATATCTCTGCGCTGAAGCGCAACATGATCCTGCGCAAGCTGCTGAAGCAGAAGCGCTTCGCCGCCGCCGGCTGAGCCGGACTTCGGCATGACGAAACTGCGTCTGGTCTTCATGGGCACGCCGGATTTCGCCGTGCCGGTGCTGGATGCCTTTCTGAAAAACGGTGACGAGATCGCGGCCGTCTACAGCCAGCCGCCGCGCCCGGCCGGCCGCGGCCAGAAACTGACGCCGTCGCCGGTGCAGGCTTTTGCCGAGCAGAACGGTCTGGACGCGCGTCATCCTGTCAGCCTGAAGACGCCGGAGGCGCAGGCCGAGTTCACCGCCCTCAACGCAGATGCCGCCATTGTTGTGGCCTATGGCCTGCTGCTGCCCAAGCCGATCCTCGAGGCGCCGAAACATGGCTGCTTCAACCTGCATGCCTCGCTGCTGCCGCGCTGGCGCGGCGCCGCGCCGATCCACCGCGCCATCATGGCGGGCGATACCGAAACCGGCGTCTGCGCCATGCAGATGGATGTCGGGCTCGATACCGGCCCGGTGCTGCTGCGCGAGACCGTGCCGATCACGCCGCGCATGACGGTGAGCGAACTGCATAACGAACTGGTGCGCGTCGGTGCGCCGCTGATGCTGCGCGCCGTGCATGGTTTTGCCAAGGGCGAGATACAGCCCCAGGTGCAGGCGACCGAGGGCGTCACCTACGCCGCCAAGCTGCTGAAGGACGAAGGCCGCATCGACTGGAGCCGGAGCGCTGTCGAGATCGACCGCGCCGTGCGCGCGCTCAATCCCGGCATCGGGACGTCTTTTGAGCTGAACGGCGAACGTATCAAACTGCTAGCCGCCGAGCCTGTCGATGGCCGTGATACACTGGGAACGGCACTGGATGATGCCGGCACCATCGCTTGTGGAGAGGGCGCGCTCAGACTGCTGAAGTTGCAACGTCCCGGCAAGACGCCGGTCGCCATCGGCGATTTCCTGCGCGGCCTGCCGCTACCGAAGGGGAGCCGGGTTGGTTAAGCCGGCGCAAACGCAGGACGTGGATGGCCGGGACAAGCCCGGCCATGACACGCTTATATTTTTCTTGTCATGCCCGGACTTGTTCCGGGCATCCACGCCTGCCTTTTAAACGCCATGCCGCGCTATCGCCTGACGCTCGAATATGACGGCAGCCGCTTTGCCGGCTGGCAGAAGCAGCGCGACGTCGCCAGCGTGCAGCAGACGTTTGAGGAAGCCGTGCAGGCGATCTGCGGCGGCGAACTTACCATCGACACTGTTGTCGCCGGCCGCACCGATGCCGGCGTGCATGCGCGCGGCCAGGTGGTGCATTTCGACCTCGACCGCGACTTCACGCCCGACCGGCTGCGTGACGGACTGAATTTTTACCTGCGTGAAAACCGCATCGCCGTGCTGGATGCCGCCATCGTGGACGGCGAATTCAGCGCGCGCCTGTCGGCCACCGCGCGGCATTATCTCTACCGCATCCTGAATCGCCGCCCGCCGCCCGCTATAGAGTCCGGCGCTGTCTGGCATGTGCCGGTGCCGCTGGATGCCGAGGCCATGCAGATTGCGGCGCAGCGCCTGGTCGGGCATCACGACTTCAACAGTTTCCGCTCCACCGAATGCCAGGCGAAATCGTCGCTGCGCACACTGGACGCGCTGGATGTGAAACGCGTGGGCGACGAAATTCATATCACCACGCGCTCGCGCAGCTTCCTGCATAACCAGGTGCGCATCATGACCGGCACGCTGAAACTGGTCGGCGAAGGCCGCTGGAGCGCCGATGACGTCAGCGTAGCGCTGGAGAAGGCCGACCGCCGTGCGGCTGGACCGACCGCGCCGCCGGAAGGCCTCTGCCTGATGCGGGTGGATTACTGACTACAGCAGCAAGTCGACCAGCCGGTGGATCGCGAGCGTGACCAGCAGGTCGAGCGCCGAAATGGCGACCGACAGCGACAGCGTGGCGCCCAGGCCATGGCGCGCCACCCGCACGACAATATAGAGCCAGGCCAGCAGCAACGCCGTGCTCCAGCCGGCCAGCACGCTCGATGACAGCAGGCCCCAGCCGACGCCGGCGAGGATCGGCAGGGTCGCCGCCGTGGTGATGGCCTGCGCCCAGTTGTACAGGATGACGAAAATGCCGAAGCGTTCGCCGAGGCCGAAAATGCGGCTGATGCCGGCGATCAGGGCGAAATAGGCGACCCAGTTGAGCAGGAATTTCAGGCCCTGGGCCAGCATGTAGAAGGCCCGGTCCTCGTCGTAGGCCGCCAGTTCCGCCATCGTCGGCTGCATCACCAGCGCATAGACCACCAGCAGCACCAGCGGTAGCCAGAAGCTGCGCCAGAAGCCGTCGAGCGACAGGTCGTAGCAGAGCAGCGCGCGGGCGTCGCCACGCAGCAGCAGGCCGAGGCCTTTGACGGCGGCGGTGATCTCAGCGCTGGACGGCAAGGCCATCGAAGAACCGCTGCAGCATGCCTTCATAAACTTTCGACAGTGCGCGGATGTCTTCGACGCCGGCGCGTTCGTCCACCTTGTGCATGGTCTGGCCGACGAGACCGAATTCCACCACCGGACAATAGGCCTGGATGAAACGCGCATCCGAGGTGCCGCCGGTGGTGCTGAGTTCGGGCGCGCGACCGGTGCCCTCTTTCACGGCCTCTGCCATCGCTGCCACGAAAGGCCCCGGCTGGGTCAGGAAGGGCATGGCACCGTCTTCCAGCGTGAGGTCGAAACGCGTGCCGAGCAGCGCGCGGTTTTCACCCTGGCCGCCGCAGACCGCTTCGCAGGTGCGGATGATCCAGTCCTTCAGGCCGGCCGAACTCTGCTCGGTGTTGTAGCGGATGTTGAGCACGGCCTTGGCATTGGCCGGGATCACGTTGTTGGCCGGATTGCCAACATCGACGGTGGTGATTTCCAGATTCGACGCCTCGAAATGTGCGTTGCCGGTATCGAGCCGGCGCGACTTCAGCGCCGAGAGAATATCCAGCAGCTTGGGGATCGGGTTGTCAGCCAGATGCGGATAGCCGACATGGCCCTGCACGCCATGCACGGTCAATCGCGCCGTCAGCGAGCCGCGCCGGCCGATCTTCATCATCTCGCCCAGCCGCAGCGGATTGGTCGGCTCGCCCACCACACAGACACTGAGCGTCTCGCCCTTTTCCTTGAGCCAGTCGAGCACGCGCGTCGTGCCGTTGATGGCCGGGCCTTCCTCGTCCCCCGTGATGAGGAGACTGATGCCGCCGGGGATCTTGCCGTCGCGCACAGCGATGAAGCGTCCGGCAGCGGCCACGAAGGCGGCGATGGCCGATTTCATGTCGGTGGCGCCACGGCCATAGAGCTGGCCGTCGCGGATCTCGGCGGCAAAGGGATCGACACTCCAGGCCGCAGAGTCGCCCACCGGGACAACATCGGTATGGCCGGCGAAGCAGAAATTGGTCTCCCCAGTACCCCAGCGGGCATAGAGGTTTTCCACATCTGGAGTGCCCGGGGCGGTGAATTTCAGTCGCTCGCAGCGGAAGCCCAGCGGGGCCAGCACCCCCTCCAGCACGCCGAGCGCGCCCTGGTCGGCCGGGGTCACGCTCGGGCAGCGGATCAGGGCCTGGGCGAGCACAACGGCATCGGGGGCGGTCTGGGACGAGGCGGGGGCAGCGGACACGGGTGGGCCTTTCAGTGAAAGCGCGATGTAACCCCTTGAATTGCCGCAGGTCAATGCGGCCCGCCGGGGCGCTTACCGGCTCACCGGGCGGGGTTATGCCGCAGGCCGCTTCGTTGACATGGCGGGGGGCAGTGCATATCTATTGCCCCGGTTTCCGTTGCGCCGGTTCTCGTTGCGCGACGCGGATTTAGCGCATTCCCAGGGGTACGGCATAGATGTTCGGCGCGATCGCCAAGAAGCTGTTCGGTTCGGCCAACGACCGGGCGGTGAAAAGCTACCTCAAGACCGTCCAGGAGATTAACGACCTGGAGGCGAAGATCGCCCCCCTGAGCGATGCCGAGCTGCAGGCCAAGACCGCCGAATTCCGCCAGCGGCTGGCCGGACAGAATAGCAAGCCGGGCGATGACCTCGACGACCTGCTGCCCGAAGCCTTTGCCGTGGTGCGCGAGGCCGCCAAACGCGTGCTGGGCCAGCGCCATTACGACGTGCAGCTGATCGGCGGCATGGTGCTGCATGACGGTCGCATCGCCGAGATGAAGACCGGCGAAGGCAAGACCCTGGTTGCCACGCTCGCCGTCTATCTCAACGCCCTGCCCGGCAAGGGTGTGCATGTCGTCACCGTGAACGACTATCTCGCCCGCCGCGACGCCGAATGGATGGGCCGCGTCTACAACTTCCTCGGCCTCAGCACAGGCGTGATCGTGCATGGCCTGGACGACAACGAACGCCGCGACGCCTATGCCTGCGACGTGACCTACGGCACCAACAACGAATACGGCTTCGACTATCTGCGCGACAACATGAAGTTCCGTCGCGAAGACATGGTGCAGCGCCCGTTCAGCTTTGCCATCGTCGACGAAGTGGACTCGATCCTGGTTGACGAGGCGCGCACGCCGCTGATCATCTCCGGTCCGTCGGAAGACACCACCGACCTCTATGTGAAGGTCAACGCGCTGATCCCGCAGCTGGTGGCGGAAGATTACGAGAAGGACGAGAAGCAGCGCACGGTGAACTTCACCGAAGCCGGCACCGAGCATATCGAGCAGATCCTGCGCGCCGCCGACCTGCTGAAATCCGACTCGCTGTACGATGTCGAGAATATCGCCGTCGTGCACCACGCCAACCAGGCGCTGCGCGCCCATGTACTGTTCACCCGCGATGTCGACTACATCGTGAAGGACGACAAGGTCATCATCATCGACGAATTCACCGGCCGCATGATGGAAGGCCGCCGCTATTCCGACGGCCTGCACCAGGCGCTGGAAGCCAAGGAAGGCGCCTCCGTCCAGACCGAGAACCAGACGCTGGCCTCGATCACCTTCCAGAATTACTTCCGCATGTATCCCAAGCTGGCCGGCATGACCGGCACGGCCTCGACGGAAGCCGCCGAATTCGCCGACATCTATCGCCTGGAAGTGGTCGAGATCCCGACCAACGTACCGGTCGCACGTCTCGACGGCGACGACGAGGTCTATCGCACCGCGCGCGAGAAATACGAAGCCATCGTCAACCTGATCGGCGAATGCCGCGAGAAAGGCCAGCCGCTGCTGGTCGGCACGGTGTCGATCGAGAAGTCGGAACTGCTGTCCGACTTCCTCAAGCAGCGCAAGATTCCGCATCACGTGCTGAATGCGCGCCATCACGACCAGGAAGCCTTCATCGTGGCCCAGGCCGGCCGGCTCGGCGCTGTCACCATCGCCACCAACATGGCCGGCCGCGGCACCGATATTCAGCTCGGCGGCAATGCCGACATGCGCATCCTGGCGGAAACGCAGGGCATGGAAGGCGAAGTGAAGGCCAAGATGGAAGCGCAGATCCGCGCCGAAGTGGCAGCCGAGAAGGACAAGGTGCGCGCCGCCGGCGGTCTTTACGTGATCGGCACCGAACGCCATGAAAGCCGCCGCATCGACAACCAGCTGCGCGGCCGTTCCGGTCGCCAGGGCGATCCCGGCGCGTCGAAATTCTTCCTCTCGCTGGAAGACGACCTGCTGCGCATCTTCGGCTCCGAGCGCATGGACAGCATGCTGCAGCGGCTCGGCCTGAAGGAAGGCGAAGCNNAACCTGCTGAAATACGACGATGTGATGAACGACCAGCGCAAGGTGGTCTACGAGCAGCGCATCGAGATCATGGGCGCCGACAACGTGGCCGATACCGTGCGCGACATGCGCGAGGAAATCGCCGGCGAACTGGTCGACCGCCATATCCCCGAACGCGCCTATGCCGAACAGTGGGATGCCGAAGGCCTGCAGACGGAAGTGGGCCGCATCTTCGCGCTCGACCTGCCGATCGTCGACTGGGCCAGGGAAGAAGGCATCGCCGACCAGCAGATCCGCGAGCGCCTGCAGGACGCCATCGAGCGCCGCATGGCCGAGAAGGCCGCCAATTTCGGTCCCGATGTGATGCGCATGGTTGAGCGCAGCCTGCTGCTGCAGGTGCTCGACCAGACCTGGAAAGAGCATCTGCATCACCTGGATTACCTGCGTCAGGCCATCGGGCTGCGTGCCTATGCGCAGAAGGATCCGCTCAACGAATACAAGCGCGAAGCCTTCTCGCTGTTCGAGCAGATGCTGACCCGCGTGCGCGAGCAGACCACCTCGATCCTGTCGCGCGTGGAAGTCCGTGCCGAGGAACCGCCGGCCGATCTGTTTGCGCGGCCGAGCCAGCCCATGCGTGAGAGCCGCGGCGGCGAGATCGAAGGCGGCAACGATGACGGCAGCCTGCCGTCGCGCCCGGTGGCGCAGTCGCGCGCCGCCGTCGCTGTCGATCCCAACGACGAGTCGACCTGGAAGTCGACGCCGCGCAACGCACCGTGTCCCTGCGGCTCAGGCAAGAAGTTCAAATACTGCCACGGCAAATAGGCCGCGGCTTCCACCCAGCTTTGTCATGCCCGGGCTTGACCTGGGCATCCCATTAAATGGGACTCGCGGGTCAAGCCCGCGAGTGACGGTTTGTATTGATCGTGCCATCATCCCGGCATGAGCACACTCACCCTCGCCCAGGCCGAACGCTTCGCAGCCCTGCCGCTACGCAACCTCGACCGCGAATACCCGAACAACCTGACGCATTTCAATCTCAGCGCCACCGATGTGCGTGAGCCACACGACCTGCATCCGATCTTCTGGGGCAGCTACGACTGGCATAGCTGCATACATGGCTGGTGGCTGCTGACGCGCTGCCTGCGCCGGCATCCGCAACTGCAAGATGCCGGCCGCGCGCTCGATCTCTATGCGCGCCTCTTCACGCCCGCAGCCGGTGAAGGTGAGGCCGCCTATCTGGATGCGCCCGGCCGCGGCACCTGGCAGCGGCCTTACGGCTGGGGCTGGCTGCTGGCGCTCTCGGCCGAACTCTCATTATGGAATCATCCGCGAGCCAGCGAATGGCGCGCCGCGCTCAGGCCGCTGGAGCAGCGCATCGTGGCGCGCTTCCCCGCCTATATGGAGAAACTGACCTATCCGATCCGGGTCGGCACGCATTTCAACACCGCCTTCGGCCTGGTGCTGGCGCTGCATTACGCGCGCATCACCGGCGAGGCGACGCTGGAACCGGCAATTGCGGCCTACGCCCGCAAGGTCTACCTGCCCGACCGGGACTATCCGGCGCATTACGAACCCAACGGCGACGACTTCCTGTCGGGTGCGCTGACCGAGGCGCTGCTGGTGGCCGAATTATTGCCGACCGTGGATTTCGCAGCCTGGTGGAACGGTTTCCTGCCCGCCGCCACGACGCTGTTCAAACCCGCCATTGTCTCGGATCGCACGGATGCCAAGACCGTGCATCTCGACGGCCTCAACCTCTCCCGTGCCTGGTGCCTGCGCGGCATTGCGGCAAAACTTCCGGGCGACCAGTCTGCCCTGCTTCACAGCGCCGCCGCACATGAACAGGCCAGCCTGCCGCATCTGGAAAGCGGCGAATACGGCGGCGAACACTGGCTGGCGACCTTCGCTGCGCTCGCCATCGAAGGCCTCTCGGCCTGACAATCGCTTTGCGCTAGACTGCCGGCATGATTCGACACTTCACGCTTCTCATGCTGGGTCTTCTGCTGCTGGCGCCTGTTGCCGGCGCACAGGTGCAGGACTCCACCGACTACAAAACCGAGGGGCGCTACAAGGAGTTGTCGCAATACATTGCAACAACCCATTACGACAAGGTGCTGCAGCATCCGGAGGTGGCCAGGGCACTGCGCGCCCTGACCGGACCATATTATGAACGGATGTCCAATCTGGTCGATGTCACGCCGATTCGCTACGAACCCAAAGGCGACATCGTGCTGGAAGGCTATACGACCAAAGCGCCATACAATTCTCCGGAGCACGAGAAGGTGATGATCGTGATCAACTGGGGCACGCTTTACATGCATGCCGCGTTGCGCACGCCCACCGAGACACTGATTTTTGCCGACGATGATCATATGGACGAACTGCTGGAGCCGCTCAGCTTTTTCGTGCGTCATAACGAAGCCAGCAGCATCAGGGGGCGCGCCAGAAGCGAGGCCTGGTTCCGTTTCCTCGATTACCGACGCAACGGCGATCCGCAGATCTGGCCCGCGCGCAAGCCGAACTGAGATCGTCTAGCTGCCGGGCACCATGCGGCGATAGGGAATTCCGCTGAATTCGCGCAAACGGGTTTCGATGCTGCGCAGCACCTTGTCGGCTGATTGCGGATTGGCAACACCGTCCTGCAGTTTCGCGATCTGCGCCGCCACACTGTCGGAAATTTTCTCGAAGTTGCCGCTTTTCCAGTTGTTGTCTTGCTGAAATTCGAAATACGGCACCAGCATGGCGGCACCCTGGCGATGCGCTGCCGCGACCAGTCCGGATTCCGTGACCTCGAACGGTGCCCGGGCACCTTCGATCCGGCTCCCCTCGTAACCCGGCGCGATCTGGCGGACATAGCCTTCGGTCCGCGCCATGAAGTCGGCGAAGGCCCTTTCCTGCGCTTCCGGCTGACGCAGGAAATCCTCGAAACTGTTCAGGCCATATTTGCCGGTCCAGTTGCCATCCCTGTCGATCAGCCCGGCATCCTTCAGCGCCGGCACCCGCATCTGGTAGCGGCCATAGGCACCGTTGTTGCTGGCCGCATAGCCGCTGTTCCCGGCGCCCTCGCTTTCCTTCCTGTGAATTTCCTTTCGGAAATCCGCATGAATCGGCGAGTCCGCCCAGGCATCGTCCGGCGCGGCGGACGACGCCGACATGGCGTCGCTCATCACACCGGATCTCGTCGCCGCCTGCGCGTATTGCACCGGCGCCTCGTAACCCCTGCGCAACGCCGCCAGCGTCGGACCATCCGGCGCGGCCCAGCCATCCACCGTCAGGCCGCCATCCTTCTGATAGTCGCGCATCGCAGCATCGTCGCGATTGCCCCAGTAGCCGGTCGGTCCGCCGGTCGATTCGGCGTCCAGCATGCCCTCGCGATGCAGCAGCGCCTGCAGCTTGAACACATCGCCGCGCTGATTGGCGCGGCCGGTGCCGACCGGGCGGTTCAGGCGGAACAGGGTGTCGCCAAAGATGTCGTTCAGCGACGCGCCGCCCATCCAGCGACCGCGCACGGTTTCCCAGTCGGGATTGCCGGCGCCGATCCGGCCGAAGGGATCGGTCCCGGCTTCAGGCTCCGGCACAGGCGACGGGCCGAACAGATGGGCGAAGGGGTCGGTCAGCGACATGGGCAAATCTCTTCTTGAACATTATAAGAACATAATATAGGATAATTTTCTGATACTGGCAAGATTATATTCTTTGTTTGTTCTATTTCCACTAACCCGCTGTCAGGCCTTGCAGAACCGGCCGGGCCTGTGGCTGGCTGGGCAGCCGGTGGAGGAAACCATGCCTGTCAGTGTCGAACTCTGGATCGCCTTTTGCCTCGCCTCGATACTGGCCATCGCCATTCCGGGCCCGACCATGCTGCTGGCCATCGGTAACACCCTGGGCATCGGGCCGCGTATCGGATTCGCCGCCCTGCTGGGCATCGGCGCCGCCGATGCCGCCGGCATGACCGTCTCCGTACTGGGCCTGAGCGCGCTGCTCGCCACCGTCGCTCTGGCCTTCGAGATGGTGAAGTGGCTTGGCGCGGCCTACCTCATCTGGCTCGGCATCCAGCTCTGGCGCGCGCCGGTCATGGGCCTCGATGCCAAACCCGAACAGCGCCGCACCGCGCCGCGCGCCATCGCGCAGGCTTTCGTTGCCCATCTGCTGAATCCGAAAGGTATTCTCTTCTTCGGCGCCTTCCTGCCGCAGTTCATCGACGCCGGCCGCAGCACGCTGCCGCAATTCCTGACGCTGGGCGCAACTTTCGTTGCGCTCGATATCGCCATCATGTCGATTTATGTGACGTTGGCGGCACGCGGCCGTCGCACGGCGATTTCGCCGCTGTGGCAGCGTCGCTTCAACCGCACCGGCGGCGCGATGCTGGTCGGTGCCGGCATTTTCACGGCCACGCTCAAACGCCAGTCCTGAGGAACCCGCCATGCCCGTCAGTCTCGAACTCTGGGCCGCCTTCATTGCCGCGGCCAGCATCATGATCCTGATTCCCGGCCCCACCACCATGATGGTGCTGGGCCACACCATGGCAGGCGGCCCGCGCAACGGCGCCGTCAGCCTGATCGGCGTCACGCTCGGCGACATCTGCGCCATCACGCTCTCCATGCTCGGCTTCAGCGCGCTGCTGGCCGCCTCGGCCGAAGCCTTCACGGCGATGAAATGGCTTGGCGCAGCCTATCTGGTCTGGCTCGGCATCCAGCTCTGGCGCGCACCGCCGATGGAATTGACGCCCACGCAGGAAAAACGCGCCACCGCGCGCGGCGCGATCCTGCAGACTTTCATCGTCACGCTGCTAAACCCGAAAGGCATCCTGTTCTTCGCCGCCTTCCTGCCGCAGTTCATCGACCCGGCCAAACCGCTCTGGCCGCAGGTGATCGTGCTGATGCTGACCTTCGATCTGCTCGCCGCCGCTATTCAGGGCTTTTACATTTTCGCCATGGGCCGGGCGCGCAACCGCATCGCCAGCCCGCGTGTGCTGAAGACCATGAATCGCGTCGGCGGCGCCATGCTGGTCGGCGCCGGGCTGTTCACCGCGACGCTGAAACGGAGCTGAGATGCTCCGACTCGCACCGGCTGCGGAAAAGTTCAGCATCGCGATTCCCGATGCGGCGCTGGCCGACCTGAAAACCCGGCTGGCGGCGACGCGCCTGCCGCCCGAACCGGCCGATGCCGCCTGGCAATACGGCAGCAATGTCGCCTATATGCGCGGCTTCCTGCGGCGCTGGCGCGACGGCTTCGACTGGCGGCACTGGGAAAAGCGGCTGAATGGCTGGCTGCAGTATCGCGTGAAGCTGAAGCGGCCTGACACTGGCAATGGCCTGCAGACCGTGCATTTCCTGATCGAACCGGGCTCGGGCGATGCACCACGCCCGCTGCTGCTGACGCATGGCTGGCCGGGCTCGGTGCTGGAATTCGTCGATGTCATAGATCGTCTGGCACATCCCGAACGCTTCGGCGGTCGCGTCGAGGATGCCTTCACCGTGATCTGTCCGTCGCTGCCCGGCTATGGCTTCTCGATGCCGCTGGAGCGCCCGATCGGTCCGCGCGCGATTGCCAGACTGTGGCGCGACCTGATGGTGGAGGTGCTCGGCTTCGAACGTTTCCTGGTGCAGGCCGGCGACTGGGGCTCGATCGTCTCCAGCTGGCTCGGCATCGATTTCCCCGACCAGGCGATAGCGCTGCATCTCAACATGGTGCCGCTGCGCCCGCCGCTGACGCGCGACATGCAGCCGCCACTGAGCAATGCCGAAAAGGAATGGATGCTGCGCACCCGCAAGCGCCATGATGCCGAAGGCGGCTATTTCGCGATCCAGAGCACCAAGCCCACCACGCTGGGCTATGGCCTGGCCGACAGCCCGGCCGGCCTGGCCGGCTGGATCGTCGAGAAGCTGCACGGCTTTCCGCGCGCGCCGGCCGAGCATAAACCGGTGTTCGATCTCGACCATATGATCGCCAATGTCGCTTTCTACTGGCTGACCGAGACCGGCGTGACGTCGACCTGGCTGTACTGGGCGGCGCGGCAGAATGGCGAACTGGCGATGCAGCCCGGCGAGTTCCTGCGCAGCCCGACCGGCTTCCTGCTGCCACCCTGGGATCTGGTGCCACCGGCGCCGAAAGGCTGGCTGGAGCGCGGCTACAATGTGGCGCATCGCCATGATCTGGAACGCGGCGGGCATTTCGTGGCGATGGAACAGCCGGAGATTTTCGTCGCCGATGTACAGGCGTTTTTCAGGAATATGGTGGTTTAAGACATGAGCAGAAGCGAGCGCTGGTTCGAGGATTACACGGTGGGCGAGGTGATCCGCGCCGATGGCGTGACGGTTTCGGAAGCCGAGATCCTGTCCTTTGCCTTCACCTACGATCCGCAACCCTTCCATCTCGACAGACTGGCAGCCGAGGCATCGCCCTATGGCGGGCTGATCGCGTCGGGCTGGCAGACCGGGCTGCTGGGCTTCCGCATGCTGTTGCAGGCCGGCCTGCTCGGCAAGGGCAGCATGGGCTCGCCGGGGCTGGATGAGATCCGCTGGTTCAAGCCGGTGCGGCCGGGCGATACGCTGTTCGGCCGCGCCAGCATCGAGGACAAGCGCGAAAGCGCCTCGAAGCCCGACCGCGGCATCGTGAAGATGAAATACTGGATCGAGAACCAGAAGGGCGAAACGGTGATGAGTTTCTTCGGCACCCAGATGGTGCTGAAGCGGCCGCAGCCGTAAGCCGCGCCGATCAAATCCCCGTTTTAACCCCTGTGGATTATCCGCGGCGGGGCAGCGCTTTGGTACAGTATCTGTCCTGAAGCGTTCGACCGGCGTCCGTCAGGCGCCGGTCCATACCGACTCCGGACCAACGCAGATCCCAGCCAGCGCGCTGCGCGGATTGCAGTCCGGGTGTCGCGAGGAGATGCCGGACTTGATCGCCGCCCAACGCAAGCCGAGCGAAAGCCTCAGCCTTTCCCTGATCGGATCGCCATCGGCCCGGCTCGACGGTGTTGCGCTGGACCTGCCGCCATCGAAAAAGGCGCGCGCCCTGCTGGCCTATCTGGCGGCAACGCAGCAGCCGCAGCGGCGCGAGCGGCTGATTTCACTATTCTGGAGCGATGCCGAGAGCGGCCGCGAGGGCCTGCGCTGGACCCTGAGCCGCCTGCGCCGCGCACTCGAACCCGACGGCGTCCTGCGCATCGATGCCGACCGCGACACGGTGGCGATCCGCGAGAGCGCTGCCAGCTGCGACCTCTGGCTGATCAGGCAGATCGCGAAAATCACACCCGCCGCCTCGTCGACCGCGACGCTGCTGGCCGCGGCCGGCCTGCCCGACGGCGATTTCCTGGAAGGTCTCGACCTGCCGGATTGCTACGAGTTTCGTCTCTGGTGCACGGCCGAACGCGAGACTCTGCGCCGCACCATGGCCGCGATCCTGGCCACGCTGTGCGACCGGCTGGGTGCCAGCGAGCAGGCGCTACCCTATGCGCGGCGCCGCGTGGTGCTGGAGCCGACCGAGGAATGCGCGCATATCGCCCTGGTGCGGATGCTGACCGCCCTGGGCCGCCTGCGCGAGGCCCAGACGCATATCGACGCGGCGCGACAGCAGTTCGAGGCCGCCGGCCTGCCGCCGCCCTACAAGCTGATCCGCCTGTGGGCAGCGCAGGATAGCGCGCCCCGGCCGGTGATCGAGCTGGCGCGTCGGCCGGCGCGCCAGCGCGTGCAGTTCTGCACCACCAGCGACCATGTGCGGATCGCCTATGCCGTATCCGGCGAGGGCCCGCGCATCGTCAAGGCCGCCAACTGGTACAGCCATCTCGAACACGATCTCGAGAATCCGATCTGGCAGCATCTGCTGTCCACGCTGGCGCAGGATCGGCAGCTCATCCGTTACGACCGGCGCGGCTGCGGCCTGTCGGACCGCGCGACCCGGAAATTCGGTTTCGATGATTCGTTGCGCGACCTCGAGGCGGTCGGCGGACTGTTCGCCGACCAGCCCTTCGATCTGGTCGGATTCTGCAGCGGTGGCGCGATGGCAGCCGCCTATGCCGCGCGCCACCCCCATCATGTCCGCCGCCTGGTCCTGATCGGCAGTGCCGCCATCGGCTGGCGCTGGCGCGGCGAAACCGCCCGGGCCACGAACGAGCATATGATCGCGCTGACGCGTCAGGGCTGGGCGCTCGAAAATCCGGCCTTCCGCCAGGTCTTCACTTCGCTGATGTTCCCAGATGCGAACTATGACCAATCCCGGTGGTTCAACGAGCTGCAACGCATTTCCGCCGAACCCGATACAGCCGCCACGCTGATGGAAGCCTTCGGCGATTACGATGTCACGCCGCTGCTGTCGCAGGTGCAGTGCCCGACGCTGGTGCTGCACAATCGCGACGACGCCATGGTGCCGGCTGAATTCGGCCGGCAGTTTGCCGCCGGCATTCCGAATGCACAGTTCATCACCCTGCCGGGGCGCAACCACCTGACGCTCGAAAACGAACCCGCCTGGGCGAAGCTGAAAGCCGAGATCGAAGGCTTCCTCGCCGGCTAGATCGCGGCCGGCTTCGCCGCCGGCTCGACCGGCGCTTCACGGACCGGCAGGTTGGCGAGCATCGCGATGAAACCCAGCGCGGCACAGATCCACCACATGAGGTCGTAGGAGCCGGTGGCGTCGTAGATGACGCCGCCAAGCCAGGCGCCGACGAATGAGCCGAACTGGTGACCGCAGGAGACGACGCCCAGCAGCGTGCCGATATAGTAGGGGCCGAAAATCTGGCCCAGCAGACCGGCCGTCGGCGGAATCGAAGACATCCAGAAAATGCCCAGCACCGCCATCAGCGCCAGCATCAGCGGCTGGTCGAGCGTGAGCAGCACGAAAGCCAGCATGGTGGCGGCGCGCAGCCCGTAGATTCCGATCAGCAGCCTGCGCTTGCTGCGGGTCTGGCCGAGCGCGCCCGACAGATAGGAGGCAAACAGGTTGGTGATGCCGAGCGCACCCATCGCCATGGCGCCGGCCTCGGGTGGCATCCCGATGCTGACGATATAGCCGGGGATATGGGTGAAGCCGAAGCCGGCATGCAGACCGCAGATGGTGAAGCCGAAAACGATCAGCCAGAAGCTGCGGCTGCCGGCCGCCAGTGCCAGCGTTTCCGTCACGCTGCTGCGCGGCGCCGCGATCGCCTCGCGGCGCGCCGTCAGCAACACCATGGCCGCGGGCGCAATCAGCGCCGTGCCGCCCGCCAGGATCAGCAGCGCCGTCTGCCAGTCGAGCACCATGATGAAGGCCTGGCTGAGCGTTGTCAGCACGATCTGCCCCAGCGACGAGGCGGTGATCGCCAGGCCGGCAATCCAGCTCTGCATCGCCGGCGGCACGATGCGCGTGACAGCGCCGACGCAGATCGTCCAGGAGGCGCCAGCGACGCCGAGGCCATTGAACACGCCGCCGAAAACGTAGAAGGCCAGCGGCGTATCGGCATAAGCCATGCCGGTCAGTCCGATCACATAGAACAGGGCGCCGCTGCACAATACGCGCACATTGCCCTTGCTGTCGGCCCAGGCACTGAAGAAGGGTTGCGACAGGCCCCAGACCAGATTCTGGATCGCCAGCGCCAGGCCGAAGGTCTCGCGGTCCCAGCCGCGCGCCTGCAGCACCGGCTCGAGGAAAATCCCCAGGCTGGTGCGCGTGCCGAAAGACAGGAAGGCGACCAGCGAGGCCGCGAGGATGCAGGCATAGACGATGGCGGAGGGCCGGACGGCGGCGGATGTCATGATGTCAGGCTCCGGCGAGGATACGGCGACAGATATCCGCGGCCGGCGCAGATGCGTCATCGCGGCGGCGGTACCAGGCGGCCAGCAGACCCGCCAGCTGCTTCGCGTGGCTGAGCGGAATCATATGGCCGGCATCGGGCAGCGTGCAGCGTTCGACCTGTGGCAGGGTGGCTTCCAGCAGGACCGCGATATGCTGCACCGGCGCCGGCGACAGCAGGCCGTTGACGATCAGCGTGGGCACCTGCAGGTGACGCAGATCGGACAGGCCGGTCGGCTCCGAGAACAGCGCCATGAAATCCTGCGTCACGGCATGGACGGCAGCCGTCATCGCCTTCTGGACTTCAGGCGGAATCGCTGCCCATTTGCCGGCGCCGTTCCAGTAGTCGATGAAGATGCCCATGGCCCGTTGCCGGTCTGCCTCGCTGTCGGAGGCGGCGCCCTGCAGGATGGTGCGGGCCACGCTGGTGACCTCGCCGAAATGTATGTCTGCGACATCGCCGGCGCCGCGCAGCAGCGAGAAGTATGTCGGCTCGATGACCGCGAGACTGCGCAGGCGGCTAGGCATGCGGCGCGCAACCTGCAGCGCCACCGCGCCGCCGAAGGAATGCCCGATCAGATCGAACGACTCGTCCAGCTCGCCCGTCGCGCGGGCGACCAGTTCGACGGCGTCATCCAGCGTGAAACCTTGTCCTGCCGGCCAGGCTGCGGTGGTGCCGCAGCCAAACAGCTCCGGACGCAGAATCCGGCGTGGCGGCATGTTGTCCATCGCTGCCCAGACATCCATCATCCTGGTCCAGACATGGCGGTCGGCGCCAGAGCAGTGCAGCAGCACCAGCGGCCGGCCCGAGCCGGTATCGCCGCAGCCGATCGGGAAGCCCGCCGGCATCGAGTCATTTCTCATAGCTTGTCCCTGGAAAGCCTGCTGTCCGCCGACCGCCCCGGCGGCGGACAGCAGGTCGGATCACATGATCGTGGCGAGGGCAGTTTCGATGCGCTTGAACTGCGCNNATGTAGGTCCAGCGATAGGCCTTCAGCAGACCGGCATCGAGCGCCGCCGCTTCGGCGTCATTGAGGCGACGTGCATTGATCTGGCGGAAATAGGCGGCATCGGCCCTGGCCTGTCCCTGCAGGATGCCGTCGACGGCAACCACCAGCGCGATCAGGTCATCGATCGCCGCATCTTTTTCGGCCGCCGAAATACGATCGTTCTCCTTCACCCATTCCAGCTCGTCCAGAACCGCATGCTGCGATTCCTCGCGCCAGTGATGCAGGAAGACATCCTTGAACAGCGGCGACAGGGAATTGTCCGGTGCGATACTCTCGCGGTAATGCACCATGGTGAACAGCTCGATATGGCAGGTCAGCGCCAAAATCGCCCAGCTGGATTTCGACAGCACCGCGCGCGCCACGTCATTGCCGTCGGCGGTGCGGACGTAACCCTCAGGCATGCCAGCCGCGATCATCTGCTCGATGCGGCGGAACAGTTCCTGGTGCTTCAGTTCTTCCGCACTGAAGCGAACCAGCGCCTCCAGCGCCACCTGGTCGCCGAAAGCGTAATCCCGGCTGATCTCCAGGATCTTGGCGTTGATATAGCGCTCGATCATGCCGAACAGATAGGCATAGGTGCGCCCCTGCACCTGGCTGAGCAGGCGCTTTTCATCTTCGGACAGGAATCCGAATTCGCCCATCAGGGAAAGGCCGTCCGGCAGGAATTTAAGGGCGTGGTCGAATTTCCGACCCTGGATCACATCCTTGTCGATATCCCAGTTCACCTTCTTGGAATTCTCGATACAGCGGGCGTAGCGTTCGGTCTGAATAACGGCAACATTCATAGGGAGGACTCCTGCTCCTGATTCGGCCGACAACTCCGGCCGACAGGCGGTTTAGGCGATGCCCGTTGGCGCCACCGTGTGAAATACCGTGTAAATTTGCGACCCGCCGGCTTGACCTCGGGCCATCGCCGCCCTTTCTCTGGCGTCAGACAGTTACTCTTCCCGGGGGAAACACCGCATGTCCGTCACGCTCTACTACGGTTCCGGTTCGGCCTATGCCTGGCGCGTCTGGCTGGCGCTGGAGCACAAATCCGTGCCGCATGAGGTGAAGGTGCTGTCGTTCAGCGAAGGCGGCCACAAGACGCCGGAATACACCCGGCTCAACCCGCGCCAGCGCGTGCCGACCCTGGTGGATGGCGAATTCGTCATCCGCGAATCCGCCGCGATCATGGAATATGTCGAGGAGCGCTGGCCCGAGCAGCCGTTATTTGCCCGGGAGCTGCATCTGCGCGCCACGCAGCGCCGCATGATCCGCGAGGCCGACAATTACGTCGGCGAGAAGGTCGAGCATCTGTTTGGGGAAGTCTTTGCGCCGCCGGAAAGAGCCGATGCCGCAAAGCTGGCAGAGGCCGTCGCCGCCGTGCAGGCCGAAATCGCGCTGTGGGAGCCGCAGATCGCCGGCAGCTATATCAACGGCGAGACGGTGTCTGCGGTCGACTACACGCTCTATCCGCATCTCGCCATCATCGGACGGTTCCAGTTGCGCAAGCCCGATGCCATTCCGGCCGATATCTTCAGCCCGAAGATCGGCGCCTGGATGGAGCGCATGAAGGCGCTGCCGATCATGCAGAAGACCTGGCCGCCGCACTGGAAATAGGCGTACTTGGCCTACGCTGACCCTTCCGTGTCATGGCCGGGCTTGTCCCGGCCATCCGCGCCTTCACTTGTCGGCACCAAGTACATTTCTCTGGCCAGTTCACGAAAGACGTGGATGCCCGGGACAAGCCCGGGCATGACAATGTTGTTTTGCACCCGGCCCGGATAAAATGGTTGCATGACACACCTCCTCTTCCTGCCCGGTGCCGGTGGCGCGGCGGAATTCTGGCATCCGCTCGGCGCGTTGCTGCCGGCGCAGTACGACAGGACCTTCCTGAACTGGCCGGGGCTGGGGCATGAGGCGCACCGTCCCGGCTTCGACAGCCTGGAGGCGCTGACCGCGCATGCCGCCGCCCATCTGCGCAGCAACACGGTGGTGGTGGCCCAATCCATGGGCGGCATCTTCGCGCTGCGGCTGGCGCTGCTTTATCCGCAGATGGTGACAAAGCTGGTGTTGACGGCAGCGAGCGGCGGCATCGACGTGATGCGCTTCGGTGCCGGCGACTGTCGCCCGGCCTATCGCGCCGAATATCCCAATGCCGCGCCGTGGATCACCGCGGCGCGCGCCGATCACACGGCAGAGATCGGCAGCATCGCGCAGCCGGCGCTGCTGCTCTGGGGCGATGCCGATACGATCAGCCCGGTGGCGGTCGGCCAGCATCTTGCCTCACTGCTGCCGAAGGCCGAGCTGCAGGTGATCGCCGGCGGCGATCACGGCTTTGCACAGGAGCGCGCCGCCGAGATCGCGCCGGCGGTCCTGACCTTTCTGCAAAAATAATTTCGTCATGCCCGCGAAAGCGGGCATCCAGCATCATCGTTCGACTGGGTTCCCGCTTTCGCGGGAACGACGACTGGCTCTTGAACCTGTCGTACACCGCACCATCTCATCCGCACCGCCGTTGTTGGACATCGTGAACAGAAATCCTGAACCTGGCTGCAAGGGGATCGAACAGGCCGAAACAGGACGGAACAGGCTTTAACGGGATGGAACTGGCCCCCAGCAGGACGAAACTGGCCTTCGAACAGGACGTAACGGGACACAACAGGACGCAAAAAAGCCCGCGGTGGATGCCGCGGGCTTTGTGAATTCAGGAACTTGCGCCGGACTTACAGTCCGTTGCTGCCCATTTCGAGGAATTTGCGGCGCCGCGCTTCGCGTAAGGAACCCGGCTCCTGCCCGACCAGGCCGCGCAGGGACGCCTCCAGCGCATCGCCAAGCGACGCGATCGCCTGGCCCGGATTGCGATGGGCGCCGCCGAGCGGCTCCTTCACGATCTCGTCGATCACCTTGAGCTTCAGCAGGTCTTCCGCCGTCACACGCAGCGCCTCGGCGGCGTCCGGCGCCTTGGAACCGTCGTTCCACAGGATGGCGGCGCAGCCTTCGGGCGAGATCACCGAATAGATCGCATGTTCGAACATCAGCACGCGGTTGGCGGCGGCCAGCGCCACCGCACCGCCCGAACCGCCCTCGCCGACGATGGCTGCTACGAGCGGGACTCGAATATCCAGACAGCAGTCGATGGCGCGCGCAATCGCCTCGGCCTGGCCGCGTTCCTCGGCCTGCACGCCCGGATAGGCACCGGCGGTATCGACCAGCGTAATGACCGGCAGGCGGAAACGGTCGGCCATGCGCATCAGGCGGATCGCCTTGCGATAGCCTTCCGGCTTGGCCATGCCGAAATTGTGCTTGAGCCGGCTTTCGGTGGTGCGGCCCTTTTCATGGCCCATCACCATCACGGCACGACCGCGGAACCGCGCCAGGCCGCCGGTGATGGCGCCATCTTCGGCAAACGCACGGTCGCCGCAGAGCGGCACGTAATCCGTCACCAGACCGGCGATATAGTCGGCGAAATGCGGGCGCTCCTGGTGGCGCGCCACCTGCGTCTTCTGCCAGGCACCCAGCTTTGCGTAAGTCGCCTGCAGCTGCTGGGTGGCCTTGGCCTCCAGCCGCTCCAGGTCGTCGCTGATGTCGCTGTTGCCCTGGCTGGCGAGCTGCTTGAGCTCGGCGATTTTCGCCTCCAGCTCGGCAATCGGCTTTTCGAATTCGAGATATGAGCGCATGGGGGCCATCGTTTAGCATGGATCGCCCCCCTGCACAAACCCCGCAACCCATTGTTTCAGGCCGATTTTACACCGCTTTTGCGCGTGACACCGGCATGCTATAGCCCTGCGCGACCCTCTCCTCCTGCCCGCCGAGGCCCCGCTCATGTCCGCCGATCTCGTTCAAATCCGCCGTGCGCTGCTCTCCGTTTCCGACAAGACCGGCCTGATCGAATTCGGCAAGGCGCTCAGCGGCTTCGGCATCGAGATCCTGTCCACCGGCGGCACCTACAAGGCGCTGAAAGACGCCGGCGTGGCGGTGAAGGAAGTCGCCGAACATACCGGCTTCCCCGAAATGATGGACGGCCGGGTCAAGACCCTGCATCCGACCATCCATGGCGGCATCCTGGCCTTGCGTGACGAGGCCGAACACAAGGCGGCGATGGCGACGCACAACATCCCGCCGATCGATCTCGTTGTCGTGAACCTCTATCCCTTCGCCGCCACCGTGGCCAAGGGCGCGGATTTCCCGACCTGCATCGAGAATATCGATATCGGCGGTCCGGCGATGATCCGCTCAGCGGCCAAGAACCACGGCTTCGTCAACGTGGTGGTCGATGTCGCCGACTATGCGAAGATCATTGAGGCGCTGAAGGCCCATAACGGCGCCACATCGCTCTCCCTGCGCCGCGAGCTGGCCGCCAAGGCCTATGCCCATACCGGTGCCTATGACTCGATGATCGCCACCTGGTTCGCGCGGCAGAACGGCGAGGCTTTCCCGCCGACGCTTCTCGTGTCGGCCGAGCGCAAGCAGACTTTGCGCTATGGCGAGAACCCGCACCAGCAGGCGACTTTTTATGTGACGGGCGACAAGCGTCCGGGCGTGGCGACAGCAAAACAGCTGCAGGGCAAGGAACTCAGCTACAACAACCTGAACGACACGGACGCAGCCTTCGAGCTGGTGTCGGAATTCAGCGACAAGCCGACCATCGCCATCATCAAGCACGCCAACCCTTGCGGCGTTGCAATGGCTGACAGCCTCAGCAACGCTTGGGACGCGGCGTTGCGCTGCGACAGCACCTCGGCTTTCGGCGGCATCGTCGCGATGAACCGCAGGCTGGACAAGGCCACCGCCGAGAAGATCGGCGCCATCTTCACCGAAGTGATCGTGGCGCCCGAAGCCGATGACGACGCCAGGGCATTTCTGGCAGCGAAGAAAAACCTGCGCCTGCTGGTCACTGGCGGCATGGCCGATCCGGTGGCGAGCGGCTGGTTCATCAAATCCGTTGCCGGCGGCTATCTGGTGCAGACCCGAGATGCCGGCCGCATTGTTGAAGCCGATCTTAAAGTGGTGACCAAGCGCGCGCCGACGCCGCAGGAGCTGGCCGACATGCTGTTCGCCTTCCGCGTCGGCAAGCATGTGAAGTCGAACACCATCGTTTACGCCAAGGACGGCGCCACCGTGGGCATCGGCGCCGGCCAGATGAGCCGAGTGGATTCCGCCCGCATCGCCTATCGCAAGGCGCAGGATGCCGCCAAGGCGGCGGGCGTCGCGGACTCACTGACCAAGGGCTCGGTGGCCGCCTCCGACGCTTTCTTCCCGTTTGCCGACGGTCTGGAAGTGCTGGTCGAAGCCGGCGCCACTGCCGTGATCCAGCCGGGCGGTTCGATCCGCGATCAGGAAGTGATCGACGCCGCCGACAAGGCCGGTCTGGCCATGGTCTTCACCGGCATGCGCCACTTCCGGCACTAAGAAAGGGCGGCGCCGTTATGTACAAGCTCTACTGGGCGCCGGGAACGGCGGCGATGGCACCGCAGGCCGTACTGGAAGAGATCGGCGTGGCCTACGAGCCGATCCGCCTCGACATCGCCACCCGGGAACATGAGCAGCCGGCCTATAAGGCCCTCAACCCCAATGGCCGCATCCCGACCCTGGTGGATGGCGACTTCGTCCTCTTCGAGACCGCCGCGATCTGCCAGTATCTCGCCGACCGGCATCCGGAAGCCGGACTGGTTCCGGCCGAGCATCCGCTGCGCGGCCGTCATTACCAGTGGCTGACCTATATGACCAACACCATACAGGCGGGCTTCCTCGACTGGTTCCATCCCGACTGGACCTTCGCCGATCCGGCCCAGCAGGCCGCGCTGAAAGCTGCCGCGGGGGAGAAGCTCTATCGCAATTTCCAGGTTCTGGATGATGGCATCGGCCCGAAAAGTGCTGGGGGCAGCTACATGTTGGGTTCCAGCTTTAGCTTGTGCGATATCTATGTCGCCATGCTGACCCGCTGGAGCCGCTTCATGGAGCGGCCGATGTGGCGCTGGGTGAATATCGAACGCGTGGTGGGCGCGACCTACACCCGCCCGGCCTTCCAGCGCATGATGCAGAAGCAGGGCATTGCCTGGGCGGAGAACTGGGGCAAGTAACCCCACTGAATAAATAACTGTCCCGCGTATAGCCCGGGTCGGTAACCAACTCGCCGGATATATCGCGCCTGAAATCGCCGCTGGCCTCGACAACCCCTCTTGTCGAGGCCCGTGTGCCGCGCCAATATTAGTCACGGGATGGGGCGTTATCTCTTTGTGATCTGGAGATTCCGCATGCTTCTTGGTGCCGTGTTCAAGAGACTCATCAGGACCGGATCGCTGACGGTGATCGACCACCGTGGCGAGCGCCGGCATTTCGGTGAACCGCCCGGACCGCAGACGGTGACGATCCGCGTCACCAGCCTGAGTGCCGAATGGCGCATCGCGCTGAATCCCAAACTCGCCGTCGGCGAATGCTACATGAATGGCGAGCTCGTTTTCGAGCAGGGTGGGGTCTACGATTTCCTCACGCTGGTGGTGCGCAACCTTGGCGTCCATGGCAACATTCCCTTCTCAGCCGTGCAGCGCGGCTGGGAACGCGCGATGCGGCTATGGCACCAGTTCAACCCCGAGGCCGCCGCCAGCAAAAACGTGCAGCATCACTACGATCTGGACGGCCGGCTCTACGACCTGTTTCTCGATACCGACAAGCAGTATTCCTGCGCCTATTTCCCGACGCCGGACACCACGCTGGAACAGGCGCAGCTGGCCAAGAAGCGCCATATCGCAGCGAAGCTGAATCTGAAGCCCGGGATGCGCGTGCTGGAGATCGGCTGCGGCTGGGGCGGGCTGGCGCTGTATCTGGCCGAGACCTGCGGCGTCGAGGTCGTCGGCATCACGCTGAGCCATGAGCAGCATGCTCTCGCCAGCCGTCGGGCGCAGGAGCGGGGCTTAAGCGACCGGGTGAAATTCGAGATCGTCGACTACCGGAGAATGCTGGGCCGCAAATTCGACCGCATCGTCAGTGTGGGCATGTTCGAACATGTCGGCGTGCCGCATTACCGCGCATATTTCGAAGGCATCAATAACCTGCTGACCGATGACGGCGTGGCACTGGTGCATTCGATCGGCCGCTCCGAAGGGCCAGGCGCCACACCGGGCTTCATCCGCAAATACATCTTCCCCGGCGGTTATACCCCGGCGCTGTCGGAAGTGCTGCCGGTGATCGAGCAGAGCCAGCTCTGGGTCACCGACATGGAGATCCTGCGCCTGCATTACGCCGAGACGCTGAAACACTGGCGCATGCGTTTCCTGGCGCAATGGGACAAGGCGAAGGCGCTGTATGACGAACGCTTCTGCCGCATGTGGGAATTCTATCTGGCGGCGTCGGAAATCACCTTCCGGCACTGGGGTCATATGGTGTTCCAGGTACAGCTGGCGAAGAAGGTCGAGACGCTGCCGATCACCCGCGACTACATGCACGATGCCGAACTGGACCTCGTCAACCGCGAGAAGCCGCAGCGGTTTGCCAAGACGGGGTAAGACTGAGCGTGTGCCGGCGCGTTACTGACGCGCCGGTTCCTGCACCTTCCACAGCAGCACGAAACCGAGCGCCAGGAAGGCCAGGATCACCACCGGTGCGATGCGCTGCGTGGCAAACACGGCCGTGGTAATCCCGATCAGCAGCGGCGCCAGAAACGTCGTGGCGCGGCCAGACAAAGCGAAGATGCCGAAGAACTCGCCCACCATATCGGGCGGCGAGAGCCGCGCGACCAAAGTGCGGCTGGCGGCCTGCATCGTGCCCATGCCAAGCCCCAGAAAGCCCGCACAGAGGAAGAAGACCTGTTCGCCGGCGGAGGAGAACAGCCCCGCACCTGCAATCTTCGGCGCCACCTCGATCACGAACAGCACGCTGGCCGGCCCGATCGACATGATGCCGAGTGCGCCAAGCCCCACAAGGCAGATCGCCAGCTGCACGGCACGTTTGGAGCCCCAGCGATCCTCCAGCCTGCCACCGAGGATCACGGCGGGAATGGCGATCACGTTGAGCACGATGCCGAACAGGCCCAGCTCGGTGGTGCCCCAGCCGAACACGCCGGCAGCATAAATACCGCCGAAGCCGATCACCGCCACCAGCCCGTCGTAATAGACCATATAGGAGAGCAGAAAGCGCAGCAGGTTCTTGTAGCGCCGCATATGCCGGATCGTGTCGATCACGCGGCCGACGCCGTCGCGCACCACGGTGCGGAAGGGCTTGCCGGAACCCGGCCGGTCGGGCGTGAACAGAAACATCGGCGCGACGAACAGCGCGAGCCAGATCGCCGCCGTCGGCCCGATGATGCGTTCGGCTTCGAAGGCGTCGCGCTTCAGGCCGAGCAGGGCTTCGCCGGGCGGCGGTGTGATGCCGATCAGTTCGGGCTGCGACACGATCAGCACGCCGAACAGTGCGATCAATCCGCCGACATAGCCCATGCCCCAGCCTAGGCCGCTCAGGCGACCGACATGGCGCGGTGTTTCCAGCGAGGGCAGCAGCGCGTTGTTGAACATGATCGAATATTCGGCGGCGATATTGGCCAGCACCAGCCCGAGGATGACGAGCGGGATCAGCTGTGGCTGGCCGGGTTGCGCGAGCCACAGCAATGCGCAGCCGAAGGCGAGCTGGAGCTGGAAGGCGAAGAGCCAGGGTTTGCGCTGGCCGCCGGCATCGGCAATCGCGCCGAGGAAAGGCGCACCGAGTGCAACGATGACCGCCGAGAAAGCCTGTGTGAAGCCCCAGAGCGACTGGCCCTCGACCGGATCGCCGATCACCTTCGATGTGAAATAAGGCGCGAAGATGAAGGTGGTGATGACGGTGAAATACGGCTGGTTGGCCCAGTCGAACATCGCCCAGGAGATGCGCGCGCGCCACGACGCCGGCTGCTGCCCCGACTGCTGCCCGGGCGGTTCGCCAGATGTCGGCGACGGCGATGCGGAGTCTGCGATGCTCATGGCTGCCTGTTTTTCTGCCGTTCCCTGCCTGTCCAGCACCATAGCCGGTTCCGGGCAGGCGCGCCAATTGCGTCATGACCGGATCGTTTTGCGGTTGCGAGGAACGATGACTCGGCCATTGGTCCGCAACCGGAGATGACCGGTTCGCGACCATGCTGCCTGTTTCAGCGCCAGCCTGTTTTCAGTGCCCCTTGGCCTTGCCAAGACCGGTCATACGATGACAAACTATTTTACATGCGCGCCACGCAAAGTCCTGGGCGCATCGTCCAATGGGGAGATAATCGATATGACTCGTAAGATGTGGCTTTCCGCCGCCGTGTTCGGCGTTGCGCTGGCCGGTACCTCAGGTGCATTCGCGCAGACCAAGTGGGATCTGCCGGGTGCCTATGGCGCCAACAACTTCCACTCCAAGAAT
>NZ_PEKV01000005.1:7500-278370 GCF_002796975.1 Ferrovibrio sp.
CGCCCAGAGCCTGAGAAGCCGGCAGAAGCTGAAATGTCGTTGATTACGACAGGAAAGGAAGTGGGCAAAACCTGTGCCCCTGGCCACCCTGCCCCATCAGTCGAGTCGACCGAGGCCGCACGAAAAGCTGCTGCAGCTTTGCATCCAGCAAGAGCGCCGATCATCGAAACACTGGATCCGTTTGACGTGATCGATGCGGTCAGGATGCAGCGATTAAGCAGGTTCCACCATCAGGCCTGGCAGAGAGCTGTTGAGATCCACGGGCGCGAAAAAGCGCTCCTGTCCGCGGCTGTGGCGTTGATGCGAAGCAAAGACCGGAACAGCAGGCCGATCCGATCAGCTGCGTCATACCTGGGCGGAATGCTCAGAGTGGGGCCGGGTCAGTTGAATCCAATTCCGTCTCTTAGGGTTCTACTTGCTCGCGAAGTGTGAAGCATGGCATTGAAGAAGCACTATTTTGGCGGGAGCTTGAGGCGCTTAAGAGATGAGCATTGCTGCAGACAAACTGAATACCTACCGCCGCCTATTGTCGTGGTCCAACCCAACCGTTGCCACCTTCAATGGTACACCCCTCGCCCTTCTGTACCGCTTTGCAATCATAGAAAGAGATAACAAAGGCACAGCCCTTGAGATGGCTATTCCGATCAAACTTGCTATCGAATTGTCAGAAGCGTTAAGCGGGAGCCTAGTTGGCTTATCCGACATGCGAAATTGGGATGAAATTCAAGCGCGTGGCGCAGCCGGCGAAGACGTTACTGGCCATCCAGTTTTGGATTTTGCTCTCAATCCGATGTCAGAGGTTCTGCCTCAAAACTACACGTACTCGGATCGTGGCACGTTCACATCATTCCACGTTCACGTCTTTCCGACTGAAAGATGGGTCGTCTTGGTCGGGCATTTAAAGTCAGGAGAGAAGCTCACTCTGAAACTTCATCCATCAGCTGCGTGGATGTTGAGCGATGAAATCCTCGCGGCAGTCTCTCGTGCTTCGAAGGCTCGCCCTGGAACATTGACGGCGCAATAGAGGGTAGGCCAACTTTGGTAGCTATGTGGTCTCCTTATCCGCTGACATTGAGGACGCTCCGATCAATGCCGGCACGCGGGCGCTTAGAAACGCGAAGCCATTTATTGGCCACCGTGAGGATGCTTGCGACAAACAGATCGGTGAGGAAAAATCAGTTCTTAATTCCCGTGTTGCAATACGGATGAACCATTTGACCGTTCTCAGCTGACCCAAGCCCCTTTTCGCGAACGGGCTTGATGTGGTCATAAGATGCTGATTTTGATGGGTCGAGAAGGCCGCTGCATATGGGGCATTTCAGTGCGTGCTGAATTGCCTGACGATAGAATATTTGAGATTTGGTTTCTGCCGAAAATGCGACACCGAGTTTGGTGACCGATAGGTCATAAATCTTACCACCGATGCCAATGTGTTTGAACGCGGCTTCGGGGTTCAATGCGCGTTCATGTGAGGCCTCTGAGACGAGATAATCAATTAGCGCCTTCATTTTTGGAATACGCTGCGTCTTGCTGAGATTCTGAAGAACGATACCGATTACCGATTTATGGTCTATCAAGAATGTCTCAATCGCATGCCGACCCAAAGTAAATTTCTTGAACCAACCATCGTCATTGTTGCGTATGCGATCAGCGACAGCCGCAGCAACACCAAGAAATAGAAAGCGACTATGCTTTCCCTTGTCGTTGGTGAAATAGACGGCAGGGTGCAGGCCTAAGCTTTCACCTGTATTTCCAGTAATGCGCTTCGTAATCTTCAAAGCTTCCTGCAGTGCTTTGATAGTGGCCTCACCGGAATCATCGACCTGGAACAGCGGCGTGCTATCAAGAATGTCTTCTACGGTTAACTCTTTCGCGTCACCAGACTTTGTGTTGGCAACGATCAAATAATCGAGAAGTACCGCCAGTGCATCAATTGGCGAAGATGATCCGCCAAGCGGCAGATCAAGTGTTTTTAGCGGAACAGTCGCCTCGGGGACGAAGAGTAGCTTAAACAATTCTGTCGCAATTGAGACAACAGTTGCTTGGTTCTTCTGACTGAATGCTGACCAGTATGCATGGCCAGATCCTGCGCGGACAATGGCGCGCGCTCCTATGGCAACTGGTTTATTTCGATTTTTGATTAGATACGTCTCGGTATCATCTAGCGGTGTACCTTGGGAATTAATCGCAAAGAAAGATTCTTCCGCAACTTTTGCGTCACCAACAACCGTCTGCAAAAAGATTGGACGCGTAAACATGCTGCCCGCCCTGCGTCCAGCTATGTCGCTCGCCGCTTTTCCGACAAGCCCTTCGAGCGATTTAAAACTGCCCACGGTTTTGTCGATAAGCGTTCGCACTCGGTTGGCGACGCGGTTCTGCTCTTTTGAGATCTCATCGTTGTAAAACGACTTCGATACTGATCGATCACCGTAGTCGTCCGATATCCATGCGCACAAGGCACTCAACCGATGCGCACCATCGATGACAAATACAAAGTTTGTGGATCGCCATAGGATGACACCCGGAATCACCGCGCCATCTAGAAAGCTTCGGATAAAGTAAAGAACCTGATCCGGTGTCCAATGATTTGTTTCGCGCTGGAAATCGGGCTTCCGCAATAGCCGTCGAATCGGTGCATCCGGCAACAACATCGAAAGATTTAGTTCTCGGATAGTGTCAGGCGTGGGCTCGTCCTTGATCTCGCGAGCGAAATCCTCGCGCTTAATCATGGCATCAAGGTTTACATGCGCCATAAGCCCCCCAGTACTGAATGGCAATCTACTTGAGCGATATCAAGGGTAACTCTACTATTCCCAATGCGTGCAGTCAAAATGATACCGTTTTGCGTGCGTTGCATTGACGCAACACGTTCCGGCAGGAGTTTTACGATTGGGCATTAGTCACGATTGGTCCAGCAACGATATGACTCCGCAGTTGATGACTGCAGTTGGGCATGTCGTTCTGCGTTGGTCGCTGCTCGAAAACAAGCTTATCTGGACTGCGAGCTTCATTGCATGGCCTCGCGGTAAGGCCGTCCCCTCAAAGGTCGGCGAAATCCTTCGAATGTTGAAGAAGGAAGCAGAAAATCTATATCCGATGCATCCGGATATGCCGTTGAAGTTGTCCAGCTTTTGTGATCGCCTTTTGGAACTGCAAGGCGCGCGGAACGATATTTGTCATGGCGTTCCTGGACGAATCAAAATATCAGGTCGAGCGTTTACTGGCCTGATGATCCCCGCGCAGGGTCGAAAAGAGGCGCGATATCGGGAAATATCTGTGGAGCAAATCGATGAGGTCGCGCGGCATATCATTCAAGCGGAAAAGAAGTTCGATAAGTGGAGCGACGAACTCTATCGGGCAGAGCAACGTAGATCGCGTACTCAGCAAGAGTACCATAACGGCCGAATGATGTTCACTGCGGATATTTTTCCGGAGCCCGATTCCACATTGTGAGAAATTTCATTAAGCGGCGATTTTGTTTGCTGCCACTGAGAATGCCCGGATCAATGCCGGCATATCCCATGCGACTTTCGCGCGATGCTGCATGCTTTGCTCGGCATCGTTCCAGAATGGAATAATGCTTATCTTATAGACGCAATCGTGCAGAACCTTGGTGCTGTCGAGATCGGATGCCAGCCATTTGTTGATTGTTTCCTGCACGCGCCGTGCAATCATTTTCATGTCAGCATCCGGCACGGCGGTAATGTTTTCCAGCTCTGATTTCGCCTGCTCAATATCCAGCTTCAATCTGCCGCTCTCTTTTTCACGCTCCTGGATATGCGAAAGCGTTTCAGGGCCGCGCTGTGAGCGGACAATTGTTTCCAGCAGTGCGCGTATCTCCGATTGCACGCGGCTGCGCTCAGAAATCAGGCTCTGCAGTTTACTTTCAAGAAATGCGCGCCGGCTCTTGTTTTCTTGATAATACGCGTCCAGATCGCCCGCACTGAATTTCTGCACATCCTCCAGGACGAGAGGCAGAATGTATTCCAGCGGAAGGTTTTGATTCGGGCAACCCTTATGTGGGCAGCCGTTCAGTTTCGCGCGGCGATGAATAAATGCTGCGTCGTGTTTGGAGCACCACAATTTTCCTGACGTGATGTAAAACGGCTGCTCAGGCACTTTATTTGCGGTCTTTTGCCGCGCGCGCCATTTGCGAACATAACCGCGCTGGCGCTTCGCCTTTTCCTCTCCGGTCATCACCTGAACGATCAGGCGGCGTTGACGGAAATTATTAGACCGTTCCTCGATATGCCGTTGCACGCTGTCGAATTGATCTTCGCTCAAGATCGCCAGCTCCGGTGCAGGGACACGAATCCAATCGTGTTCCGGCCGGATCATCGACACCCGCTTACCAGTCTCCGGATGCTTTCGATAAGCCATCTTGTCGAAAGTCAGCACGCCTTTATAGAGCGTGTTGCGGAGAATGCCGGTCTGCCTGGCGAACGTCCCGATCAGTGCCGATTTTTGCCATTTGGTGCCACCTTTCGGTGCAGCGACGCCGTTGTCGTTCAGGTGTTCACAGATGCGAAGCAAGGTTTCGCCCTGGTCGTACCTAGTGAATATCGTTCTGACGATCTCAGCCTCGACGGGGTTGATCTTACGCAGACCCGGAATCGGCTCGCCGCGTTCGTTAAGGCGATGCACAATGTCATAGCCGAATGTGCGACCACCCGGGATCGAGCCATTGAGCACAGCTGCGAGCATCCCCCGCTTGGTCTTGTCGGCCAGGTCTTTCAGGTAGAGAGCATTCATCGTGCCTTTGAGGCCGATATGCAGCTCTGAAACATCGCCCTCTGCTATCGTTTCCAGGTTGATGTTTAAGAACAGCAGCTTTTTGTAGAAATGGGCAAGATCGCCCTGGTCGCGGCTGATGCGAGAGAGATCTTCGGAGATGATCCTGTTGAACTCGCCATCCAGGGCCGCTTCAATCAGTTTACGGATGCCCGGGCGATTTTGCATCGCAGCGCCGGAGATGCCTTCATCGGAGAAGGTGGCTGCGATCTCGTATCCGACCCGGCGGCAGAACGCCTCACAGCGGGCGATCTGGTCCCTGGTGGAGTGTTCCTGCTTGTCAGTGGAATGCCTGGCGTAGATCGCCACCCGCATGAATACAAAACCCCCATGAAACACTTCGCAATATCAGCCAGTTAGGGCGGTTCGCAATAGTGATGCACGCTAGAATAGGGGTGTCTCGGATTCTCTCTATCATTCTCCGGGATTATCTAATTATTCTCTATCTTTCTCCGTGTTCTCTGTGACGGCGGCATATTCAGAGAATTTCTCCGATTTTCTCTGACTTTCTTCGACTTGCCGCCCCCCAATTCTCTGTCGTGAGGACGGCAGGATAGGCGTGGTGGGCCCACCACTATCCTGCTCGCCTAATGGCGAGAACCTTATTCGCACCTTCGGTGCTCAACGGGTGTCTGTGTTGACGACAGATCGGGGGTACGGCCGCCCTTCCGAGTCCACGGCAAGTCAGTTTTCAGGGCCGCTGAGAGGCAGTAAGCCCATCTTGGCTGCCGGCTGCAGTTTGACTTGGCTTGGGCCTCTCCTGGCCATTTCTGGCGCTTCCAGCTGCGGGACGCATGTTCTTCTTGCGTTCTCTACTGAGGCGGGTTTATGACTCCCGTCTATGACCCCGCTGCCAGCTCGTTGCTCCACCTTGGACTTGCCAGAGATCGTCGGCTCGATCCCGGCCGGCTTTCCCTCTCCAGCCGCCGACCACGAGGAAGAACGTATCGACCTGGCTACGCTGTTGGTCCGGCACCCGGCCGCCACGTTCGCTATGCGCGTGTCTGGCAATTCCATGATCAAGCACCGGATCCACGATGGCGATGTTGTCCTGGTCGACCGGAGCGTCCGGCCGACCGATGGAAAGATTGTCGTCGCCAGCATCGATGGCGAGGTCACCTTGAAGCGCTTCCGCCGACGGACCGGCAGGATCTGGCTGGAAGCCGGCAATCCCGACTACCCGCCAATTGAGGTCCGGGAGGATGCCGAGCTGGTGATCTTCGGCGTCGTCACCTCTTCAACCACGATGTTTGGCTGGTAAGTATGTTTGCCCTGGTCGACGGCAACAATTTCTATGTCAGCTGCGAGCGGGTTTTCGCCCCTCACCTGGAGGGCCGGCCGGTCGTAGTGCTCAGCAACAACGATGGCTGTGTTCCGTATCGCAATGATTGAGAAATTGAACTCAATGATTGCGAGATATTCCCGAGTCGCCTAACTGCAAAAGCGAAGGCGAGAACCTTAATGATCGGACATAGCTGAAATGCGGTGCCTGGGCAGGGTACCCTGCACGAGCATCGCCGCTTTTAAGCGACAAAGACTGGGAGTGGGGGTGTCGATTTACGAGTAGCGGGAATAGACGCTGGTCGTTCCGCCCTTGGAAAACAACAGAACTTCGTAAGCTTCCGTGTCTCCCGTTTCCATGCCGGGCGAGCCTTCGGGCATACCGGGCACCGTCAGGCCGAGTGCGTCCGGCCGCTCGCGCAGCAGCCGCTTGATATCCTCGGCCGGGACATGGCCTTCGATCACATAGCCGCCGACCCGGGCGGTATGGCAGGAGGAGAGCTCCGGCGTGAGCCCGGCGTTGAGCTTTTCCTGGTTGAGGACTGCCATAGGCGCATCCTTCGCCGTGACCATGAAACCGGTCTTGCGCAGATGGATGATCCAGGCGTTGCAGCAACCGCAGCTCGAGGTTTTCAGCACATGGATGGCCTCCATCGCCCGTGCCGGGACGATGGGAAGTACCGTGGCTGAAAGGGTCAACATCAGAAAAGTGCGGCGGTTCATGATAATATCCTTCACATTCTTGGAATGTTGCGTTGCTTGATCAGGGCATAGATCGCCGGGATGACGATGAGGGTGAGCAGGGTGGACGACACCATGCCGCCGATCATCGGCACGGCGATGCGCTGCATGACTTCCGAGCCAGTCCCGGTGATCCACAGGATCGGCAACAGTCCTGCCATGATGGTGATCACCGTCATGGCCTTAGGTCGCACGCGGTCGACGGCACCTTCGATGATCGCCACCCGCAAATCCACTTTCGTGAAGGCGCGGCCTTCCGTGCGGCAGAGTTCCTGCCGGTCGCGCAACGCATGGTCGAGGTAGATCAGCATGATCACCCCGGTCTCGGTGGCGACGCCAGCCAGAGCGATGAAGCCGACGGCAACAGCCACGCTGAAATTGAAGCCCATCCAGTCCATCAGCCAGAGCCCGCCGATCAGGGCAAAGGGCAGGCTCAGCATCACGATCAAGGTTTCGGTCATGCGCCGGAAATTGAGGTAGAGCAGCAGCATGATGACGAACAGCGTGGCCGGCACGACAATACCCAGGCGCTGCTTGGCCCGTTCCAGGTATTCGTATTGGCCGCTCCAGGCCAAAGTCACGCCTTTGGGAATCTGAATCTCCCGGGCAAGCAGCGTCTGGGCATCGGCGACGTATGACCCGATATCGCGGCCCTGCATGTCGATGAAGACATAGACGGCCAATTGGGCATTCTCGGTGCGAATACCGGTCGGGCCCTGCTCAAGCCTGATACTCGCCAGCTGCCCGAGCGGTACCATGGCGCCATTGGGGATTGGCACCAGAACCTCGCGGGCGATTTCTTGCGGATTGGAGCGCAGCTCGCGCGGATAGCGGATGATCACGCCATAGCGCTCCCGGCCCTCCACCGTATTGGTGACCAATTCCCCGCCCATCGCCATGGCGATGACGTTCTGCAGCGTATCGATCGTCACGCCGTTACGGGCGAGTGCCTGTCGGTCCGGTTCAATGGTGAGATAGTAGCCGCCGATCACCCGCTCGGCAAATGCGCTCGATGTGCCTGGGACCTTGCGCAGGCTGACCTCGACTTTCCTAGCGAGGGTGTCGAGCTCGACCAGATCGGGCCCGAACAGCTTGATGCCAAGTGTCGTCCGGATGCCGGTCGAAAGCATGTCGGTCCGCATCTTGATCGGCATGGTCCAGGCATTCGAGACGCCGGGGATCTGCAGCGCCTGGTCCATTTCCCGGATCAGGCTGTCGACGGTTACGCCTGCGCGCCATTCCGATTGCGGCTTCAGGTTGATGACGGTCTCGAACATCTCGGTCGGCGCCGGATCGGTCGCCGAATTGATCCGGCCGGCCTTGCCGAAGACGCTCTCCACCTCCTGGAAACTCTTGATGATCTTGTTTTGGGTCTGCACCAGTTCGGCCGCCTTGGCGATCGAAAGGCCCGGCAGGGTCACCGGCATATACTGGATCGTGCCCTCGTTCAGGTTCGGCATGAATTCCGTGCCGATGCGCGACAGCGGAATCCAGCTCAAACCCAGAGCCAGAATGGCGATGGCGATCGTCAGCCCTTTGGCCCGGAGCACCAGATTGATTACCGGCCGGTAGGCTGCGATGAGCAACCGGTTCACCGGGTTGCGATGCTCAGGCACAATTCTGCCGCGGATCAGCAGCACCATCAGCGCCGGTACCAGTGTCACCGAGAGAAGAGCTGCGCCTGCCATGGCGAATGTCTTGGTGTAGGCCAGCGGCTTGAACAGCCGGCCTTCCTGCGCTTCGAGGGCGAAGATCGGGATGAAGGAGACTGTAATGATGAGCAGACTGAAAAAGAGCGAGGGCCCGACCTCAACAGCCGCCTCAGTCAAAACCTTGACCCGGTCGGCATCCGGTCCGGCCCGTTCCAGCTTCTTATGGGCGTTCTCTATCATCACGATAGCGGCATCGACCATGGCGCCGACCGCAATCGCGATACCGCCCAAGCTCATGATGTTGGAGGTGATGCCAAAGATTTCCATCAGGATGACGGCGATCAGGATGCCCACTGGTAGAGTGACGATGGCGACCAAGGCACTGCGGACATGCAGCAGGAAGATGAAGCAGACGAGCGCCACAACGATCGATTCCTCGATCAGGGTGGATTTGAGCGTGGCCACTGCGCGCCGGATCAGTTCCGAACGGTCGTAGACCGTCACGATGTCGACGCCTTCGGGCAGGCTTGCCTTCATCTCGCTGATACGCGCCTTGACCCCGTCGATGACGGCAAGGGCATTCTGCCCGGCCCGCTGGATGACGGTGCCACTCACCACTTCGCCTTCACCGTTCAGCTCGGTGATGCCGCGGCGCTCGTCCGGCCCGAGCTCGATACGGGCCACGTCGGAAAGCCGAACTGGCGTGCCGCCCTCGGCCTTCAGGACGATCTGGCCGATATCGGCCAGATTGCGAAGGTAACCACGGCCGCGAACCATGAACTCGGTCTCGGCCATTTCAATGACCCGGCCGCCGACATCACGGTTGCTCTGCCGGATGACCTCGGCGACCCGCTCCAATGGGATGCCGAAGGCCTGCAGTTTGCGGGGATCGACAACAACTTGGTACTGCTTGACGAAACCGCCGGCGGACGCGATCTCGGCGACGCCGTCCGACTTGGCGAGCTGGTAGCGGATATTCCAGTCCTGCAGGCTGCGCAGCTCGGCCAGGGTCTTCTGCGCACCGGTAACGGCATATTGGTAAACCCAGCCGACGCCTGTCGCATCCGGCCCCAATGCCGGCGTGATACCGGCGGGCAGCCGTTTTGTCGCAAAATTCAGGTATTCCAGCACACGGCTGCGCGCCCAGTAGAGGTCGGTGCCTTCCTCGAAGATCACATAGACGAAAGACACGCCGAAATAGGAAAAGCCGCGCACCACCTTGGACCGAGGTACGTTCAGCATGGCCGAGGTGAGCGGATAGGTGACCTGGTCCTCGACCACCTGCGGCGCCTGGCCCGGATACTCGGTATAGACGATCACCTGGGTATCGGAGAGATCCGGAATGGCATCGAGCGGCAGCCGGCTGAGCGCGACAAGGCCGGCCGCACTCAAAAACAGGGTCGCAAACAGCACCAGGAAGATGTTGCGGGTCGACCAGCGGATCAGCGCGGCGATCATTTCGGCATCTCCGGCCCCTGAGATTGACCCGCAGTGGCTGGCGGCGGCGCGAAGGACTGCAATGCCGCCTTCAGGTTGGCTTCCGCGTCGAGCAGGAAGTTCGCCTGTACAACCACGGCTTCGCCTTCCTCCAGACCGTCGCGCACCTCGACATAACCGTCACCGCGCGCACCCAGCTTGACCTCGCGTGGATCGAAACGGCCCATACCGATATCGACGATGACGATCTGGCGCCGGCCACTATCGATAACCGCGCTCTCGGGAACGGCGAGCGCCTCTTCGGTGATCGTCTGCGCATTCAGCAGCACCGAGGCATACATGTCAGCCTTGAGTGCCCCATCCGGGTTAGGGACTTCGATCCGCACCCGGGCGGTGCGGGTATCGCGATTCACGGTCGGATAGATGAATGCCACTTTCCCGGTGAATGTCCGGTTCGGATAGGCATTCACCGCGATCTCGACCGGCTGGCCCGGTTTGATCAGGCCGATATCCTGCTCGAAAACCTCGGCCTGCAGCCAGAGCTGGCTATCGTCCACCAGGCGATAGAGCCGGTCCCCCGGCATGATCCGCATGCCCTCGACCACACCCTTGTCTGTGACGATCCCCTGCATCGGCGCGGCGATAGCGAACTGTCGGCTGACCTGGCCGGTGCGGACCAGGCGATCTTGCACGGCTCTGGGCAGATCCAGATTGCGCAGCCGCGCCAAAGCGCCCTGCACCAGGCGATCCGCGTCATTGCGCGCTGCTCTGTCATCGGGCAGGGTCTCGTCGCGCAGGCGCGCGGCAAGCAAATACTCCTCCTGGGCCTGCACCATGGCCGGGCTGTAGACCAGCATCATGGTCTGGCCGGCCTTGACCGGTTCGCCTGTGGCATTGACGAGCAGCTTCTCGATCCAGGCTTCGTATTTGACCGTCACATCGACCTGACGGCGTTCATCGAACTGGAAGCTGGCGGTTGCACGGATCGGCCGCGACAGCATGCGGCTGCGGGCTTCTTCAGTCCGCACGCCCAGCAGCTGGACTTTTTGCGGGCTGAGCTTGATGCCGCGGTCAACGCCTTCGTCCTCACCCTCATAGACCGGGATGTAATCCATGCCCATCCAGTCCTTCTTCGGCGCCGGTGAAACATCGGGCAGGCCCATCGGGTTGCGGTAGTAGAGCAGCTTCTTTTCGGCCTTGGGCGTATCTGTTGTTGATTGGTTGGCTGTCATCGCCGGCTGAGCGGCATCCCGGCGCAGACCGCCAGGGAGCCCGTATGTTCCGACGAAATAACCACCTGCGCCAGCCAATGCGGCAATCGCCACACCAGCCAGGATGAGACCAGGGCGGGTCATAGATCACCTCCGACCAGACGTTCGATTTCGGCCAGCAGCCGGCGTTGCTCCGCCTGAGCGCGGATGCCATCCAGTTCGACCTCGCGGAGCCGGCTTTGGGCCTGCACCAGGTCGGCAAAGCCACTGCTGCCCTGTTCATAGGCGCGCAGTTGGGCCGTAAGGGCTGCACGCGCCTGGGACAGGATGCCGCCGCTGCTTAACCCCTCGATGCGTTGCTGCGCCTCCAGCCCGGCTAGGGCCTCGCGTAAATTCGATGCCAGTTCCAGCTCGATGGCCTGGCGACGGACCCGGACCGCGCTCTGTTCGGCGATTGCCTCACTCTTCTTGGCGTCACGCAGACCGCCGCGGAGCGGAATATTCAGCGTGACATAGGCTTCATAGGCCCGGACCCCGAGATCCTGCTCAATCGTGCCCACCCCGAGCGAGACATCCGGCACCCAGTCGGCATCGGCAAGCCGCCGCCTGGCATCGGCACCACTGCCGCGGGCGACCAGCTGGCGGAATTGCGGATTGCGGTCGAGCGCTTCCGCCATCAGGTTCTCGAACTGCAGACGCTCTGGTTTCGGCAGGGGAGCGAGCCCGAGCGGCGGCTGCAGCATAGCGCCGCTATCCCGGCCAAGCAGTCCGTTCAGCCGGGCATCGAGCTGACGGATGTCGCCCTGCAGCCGGACGATTTCGGTTTCCAGGCGGTTGCGCAGGAGACGGCTGTTGAGCGCCCCTTCCTGGCCTCCCCGGCCCTGGGCATAGGCCCGGTCGGCGGCCTCGACAGTACGGTCCAAGAGACTGCGCTGATCACCGAGGATGCGCAAACCGGCCTGCGCCAGATAACGTTGCGCCTGCACGGCCTTGATGCGTGCCGCCAGTTCATTGGCGATCTGATCCTGGCGGGCCTGCGCATCGGCCGTATCCGCGTCCGCTATGTTGCGCCGCAAGTCCCGTTTGCCGCCGAGCGGAAAACTCTGCTCCAGCATGTATTTGCGGGAACCGAGTTGGTCGGGGAACAGGCCCGAAGAACGGGTATTGTCATTGAATTCGACACGGAAGGTCGGATCGGTCAGGCTGTCGGCCGCCGATGCCCGCGCCGCTGCCATGTCGCGTTCAAGGGCTGCAATCGCAATATCGGGATGCTGGCTGCGGGCTGTCGCCAGCAGCAAGGATACATCGCCACCAAGGGTTGGCTGCGCCTGGGCCGGAGTCCCGGCTGCGGCGATCAGCATCAGCATGGCGCCTATTGCGCCACGCCATGCAATTGGCATGAACATGAGAAAAGCTCCGAATCCAGACGTGAGACATGACCCGGCAAGCCGGGACGTTGGTCAGGTCAGGAGCGGAAGATCGGCGGGTCGTAAAGCGGCGGCGGCAGCCAGTCGGTGACCGCTTGAATGGCGGATGAAGACACCGCCGTCACTGCCGGCTGTGGCATGCGGGACTGTGCCGGCAGGCTGAGGCCAGGAATGGCAATGCAGCCGACCTTGCATTTTGCCAGATCGGCCTTGCCGTCGGGATTGACCTGATCGAGTTCATCGCAGCAGTCATGGCCTGGCTGGCCAGCCAGCATGCTCTTCGTCTGCTCCGGGTTGGCGTCTGTCGTGACAGACCCAGTATCGGCTTGCGGCGCACAATAGGCAGTCATCGGCGCCAGCGGACCCAGAAGGAGTCCGATGGCGACCAGGATGCGAAGCGCTTTGGCCATACCGGCAGTCATGTAAATAGCTTACACCGGCTTGCCCTGGCCCCGAAAGGCAAAGTGTCGCAGGCTTGACCGCACGGTTTAGTGATCATGATGCAGCCCAACATCGCCGATAACATCAACCCATTGTCCTGATGTGAATATGAGGCGCATGGAGACATGCATGCCGTTGTGCAGCTCCTGGCGCAATCCGGTCAGCTCGACCCACATATGGGATGTTGCAAATTCCAGGGTCTGTTCCGGCTTGACGCCGAGCGAGTCCAGTTGCAGTTGGCGTCCATCGCCGGCATTGAACATGATTCGGCTGCCTGACGCGACTGGCGTTTCAACCCGCAGCAGGTGGATGACGCTACCGGTGTTGTTGTGGATGTTGAATTTGAGAATTGCGCTCGAGCCATCTTGCTTTGGCTGGATCAAGGCATGGTCGATGTCGATCTGGGGGCCAAAATCAGTGTGGGCGCGCACTGTTGTCGGTAGTAGAAACGCAAGGCCGAGCAGCAGCAGCAGCGACCATGCCGCGTGACGGTGATCACGCCTGGCCTTCAGGCAGCTGGCCAGCCGAACCGGAATGAAACTAGGCTTGCATGGCATGGGCTTCATGTCCGGCGCGAACCTCCCCTGACCGAATGATAGACCGAAGGACCCACAACGGACTCATCCGGACCAGGGGAGGCCTCTGCCGGCCCTTTACTTCTTGGGCTCGACCGAGGTCACGACCATGGCGCCACTGTCCTTGGTCACGGTGAAATTGACCGTCTCGCCGACCTTGGCTTTGTCCAGCAGGCCCGGATCGCGCACCTGGAAGACCATGGTCATGCCAGGCATATCCATGCCCTCAATCGGACCGTGCTTGATGGTAATCTTACTTGCTTCCTTGTCGACCTTGCGGATCTCGCCTTCGCCCTTGCCCATCATCTGGGCAAAAGCGTCAAGGCCAGTTCCACCAAGAGCCAGAAACAGCGCGGTAGCCAAAATCAGTTTTTTCATGGGAGGTCTCCTTACCATGTGGGTTAGCGGACGATGATCTTGCCCTTCATGCCACCCTGCATATGGCCGGGTACAAGGCAGCCATAGTCGAAGGTTCCGGCCTTGGTGAATTTCCACAGGATGGTCTTGGTTTTGCCCGGATCGACGGTCACCGCGTTGGGATCGTCGTGCTCCATCTCCGGATTCTTCTCCATCACCTTGGCGTGCTCGACGAGCTCGTCCATGGTGCCGAGCGTCATCTCATGCTTGAGCTGGCCGCTGTTCTTCACCACGAATTTGACGGTTTCGCCGCGCGACACCATCACGGTCGCGGGGTTGAAGCGCATCTGGTCCGTCATATTGACATTGATGACCCGGGCATTGGCCTTCGGATCGCCAGGTTCGCCCAAAGCCGCGGCATGGCCATCGTAGCCGCCCTTCTTGTCGTCATGACCGTGGCCGCCGCTATGACCTGGAGCCGCAGAGACGGCAACGGCCGCCAGGCTGAGCGTACCGCTGACCAGCATGAGCATCATTTTGCGATGATTAGAGAGCATTGAGTTTTCCTTCTGCAGTGTTACGGCTCTTCAGCCGCGCTTGTTGACGTCGCCGTTGTATTTGTAGGCAACCGTACCGGGCGGGTTCTTGTACCAGCCGGGATCCTTGTAATCGCCGCGAGCCAGGCCCTCGCGGACCTTCACGACAGTGAACATGCCGCCCATTTCGATCGGCCCGAAGGGACCGGTGCCGGTCATCATCGGCAGTGTGTTGTCGGGCAGCGGCATTTCCATCTCACCCATATCCGCCATGCCACGCTCGCCCATGGTCATGTAGTCGGGGATGAGCGAGACCATGCGCTTGGAGATGCCACGATGATCGACGCCGATCATCGTGGGAACGTCATGGCCCATGGCATTCATGGTGTGGTGCGACTTGTGGCAATGGAAAGCCCAGTCGCCCGGGTTGGTGGCATCGAACTCAAACGCCCGGATGGCGCCGACGGGGCAGTCGATAGTGACTTCCGGCCAGCGGGCAGACGGCTGTACCCAGCCGCCATCGGTGCAGGTGACGGCGAAATCATAGCCATGCATGTGAATGGGGTGATTGGTCATGGTCAGGTTGCCGAAGCGGATGCGCACCCTATCGCCCAGCCGCACCGGCAGAGTGTCGATGCCGGGGAAGACACGGCTGTTCCAGGTCCAGAGATTGAAATTGGTCATCTCGGCGACTTTTGGCGTCGCTGCACCCGGCTCGATGTCGTAGGCGTTCATCAGGAAGACGAAATCGCGGTCGACCCGGTACTGGTTCGGATCGCGCGGATGCACGATGAACATGCCCATCATGCCCATCGCCATCTGCACCATCTCATCAGCATGCGGGTGGTACATGAAGGTGCCGGATTTCTTCAGCTGGAATTCGTAGACATAAGTCTCGCCCGGCTTGATCTGCGGCTGGCTCAGGCCGCCCACGCCATCCATGCCGCTGGGCAGGATCTGGCCGTGCCAGTGGATGGTGGTGTGTTCCGGCAGCCGGTTGGTGACAAACAGCCGGACCCAGTCGCCCTCGACCGCCTCAATGGTCGGGCCGGGCGACTGGCCGTTATAGCCCCAGAGATTGGCCTTCATGCCGGGCGCCAGCTCGCGCACGACCGGCTCGGCGACCAGGTGGAATTCCTTCCACTGGCCATTCATGCGCCAGGGCGCCGACCAGCCGTTCAGGGTCACGACCGGATTGAACGGCCGGCCGGTGCTGGGCTGCGGCGGCGGCTCGGTCTTGGGGCCGGCCGGGTAGGCAGGCTCCGGGAGGGCGGCGAGTGCCGAGCGGCTGACGGCCGCTGCGGCAATGCCGGTGGCGGCGGCAGTGAAAAGATTGCGTCGGGTAAACATGACGTGGGTCTCCAAAGGTTCAGTGGCCGCCGCCGGCGCGGGCAGCAGCCATAGCGCTACCGCCGGCAGGACTGCCGGCTTCGACAGGGGCGATGGTGACGAAGGTGAGGTCAGTGTCGGCGATCCAGAAATCGCGCTGCGCTTCCAGGGCTGCCGTGACATCGGCGATCTGGTCGCGGGCGTCCGACAGCAGCTCGAACACGCTGATCAGCATACCGTTGTAGCGCTGCACCATTTCCTCAGACGCCTTCTGGCGCAGCGGAATGATCTCGTCCTGGTAATGCTTGGCCAGTTCGAAATTGGTCTGGTAGCCAAGCCAGGCCTCGCGGGCGGCCGAGCGTGCATTGACCGCCGTATCGGCCAAGCGATTGACCGCCTGCAGGTAATACTGCTCGGCCTTGGTTGCCTTGGCATCGCCGAAGTCGAACAACGGAACCTGGAAACTGATCTCGTAACCGGTCTGGTCCTTGACCTCGCTCTGGCTGTTCCGCTGGAAGCCGACTTCGAGCACATTGATGAAGCGGGTCGCATTGGTCAGGCCATAGGACTTCTGCAGGGCCGAGACATCGGCCTTGGCCATCTGGATATCGAGGCGCTCGGCGATCGCCTTGGCCTCGATATTTTCGACGCTGCGCGGGCTGCCTGGCAGAACCGGTAACCGGTCAGGCAGCTTGTAGGCCATGTCCTTGCCCCACAGGCCCATCAGGCGGCCGAGCCGCTCACGGGCTGCTGTCGCCATCACCCGGTTTTTGGCCAGTCGTGCTGTGGCATCGGCATAGAAGATCTGCTCGCGGATATAGTCGAGTGTGTTCCAGTTGCCGACGGAACGCATGCGGCGGGCCAACTCGGCCTGGGTTTCGGCCGTCTCACGCACCTGGGCGACGTATTTGGCGGTCTGCTCGGCCGCCACAGCCTCATACCAGGCCCGTTTGGTCTGGGCCGCCAGCGACAGGACTTCGGTGGCGGTATTGAGCTTGGTCCGTTCGAACCGCCGGCTTTCGATACTGGCCGTGATCGGCAACACCAGCAGGCTGAGCGCATCGATGCCAATCGAGCGCTCGATCTCGATCTCCTGGCCGCGCCGCAGGCGGGCGAAGCTGAAACCGGGATTCTCCGGTCGCCAGGAACTGGTCAGATCGGCAGCGCCAATACCCAGCTCGGAGAAATTGCTCTGCAGACGGCGATTGTTCAGCAGGGCGACCTGAACCGCGTCATCGGCGCTCAAGGACTTGGCCAGGAGATCGTCGATGGTCTTACGGACCTGAGCCTTATCCTCCTCGGACTTGATCCAGACCGGCTTCTTGCCGATGCGCTGTTCCGTGGTGGATGCGACTTCCTCGAAGGCGCGATTGGCGACCGGGCCGGCGCAGGCGCCAAGCAAGGCGACGAGGGCAACACTCGCGGCGAGACGGCGCAAGGTGATGGCTTGCTTCATCATGGCCGACCTCATTTGCCATGTCCGGCATGGCCGCCGGCTGCCGGCACTGCATCACCGGCTTTGGTCGGCATCTCAGCGCTGTCCGACTTAATGGCGCCCATATGGCCGCCGACATCGCGCACGGTGTCATTGGCTTTGCGCCAATCGGCCTTGCCCTCGAATTGCGGGCGCTGATAGCCGCTGAAGGCGGACTGATAGGGGAGCGGGGCGGTCGATGCATTCGGGTCGAGCACCGCAGCCGTCGGCTCTGCAGCCCATGCAGCTTGCGCCGCAAGGCCGATGGTCGCGCCCAAAAGGGCCGACCGAAAGCTCAAGGAAGACATGGAGAAACCTCATCAAGTTGAACGACAAAAGGATGATCGGCCGCAGGTAGTACTGCGGGTCGATCCTCAGACGTCGATCAGACTCGAGGAGGCTCGGAGGGAAGTGCGGGGGTGAGGCTCGCCGGCGACCGGGTCACCGGCAGCTCGTAGCCCGCGTAATATGCGACGAAGACCGTCAACGGCCGTTCGCCGAAAGCAAACAGGCCGCAGAGCGCGCAATCCTTGCACAGGATGCAGCCCTGATCGCAATTGCCAGGTGCGCTGTCGCCCCCTGTTGCAATGGCATCATGATCATGCGGCAGACCCTTTTCATGGGCGGTCGCCGCATCGACCTTTGCAGTCTTGACGCTCTGGTGTTCATGGCCGGCGGCCGAAAACTGGTCCACATGATCATGTGTGGCCAACCCGGCAGCACCGGGCCCGGCAATCATCGCGCTCGAGGTCGCCGCCATCGCCATACTGTGCGAAAGCGAGGACACGGTTCCGGCAAACAGGAGCGCAAATAACGCCAGCGTGGCGGCAAAGTGCCGCCACGGCGAAAGCGTTATCTGAGTCCGTTTCAAGATCATGCGCGCACCTTACAACCTTCCCGTATGGCAAGGTCAAGGCCTTGTGAAGATGCCGAGGCTATTGAACCGGCAACCTCGGCAATGCGCCCATTTTAGACTCCGTCCGGGTGTGGTCTTGCTGCTGATCCGATCTTTGGAATCCAAGCCGGAACCTGGGCAGCATAGTCTTCGTAGAGATTGCCGAATTTGAGCCGAATCTCACGCTCTTCGATGGCTGCCAGACGGACATACATCACCACAAGGACCGGGAACATCAGTAACGTCAGGATTGTCGGCCACTGAAACAAAAAGCCCAGCATAATGGCAATAAAGGCCACATATTGGGGATGGCGGACATAGGCATAGGGACCGCTGGTCGCCAGGTTTCCGGCTTTCTGCGCGCCATGCAGAACAGACCAGGAGGCCGACAGCAATATGAAGCCGAAGGCGATGAAGACACCGCTCAGGATATGCAGGATGCCGAAATGCGGATCGCCCTGCAGGTCGAAAATCGTCCACCACAAATGTCCGGCATCATGGGAAAGCGGGTTGAGGCCGGGATACCGACTCTGCAGCCAGCCAGACAGCAGGAAAATGCTAACCGGAATGCCATACATCTCGACGAACAACGCGATAATGAAGGCGGAGAAAGCTCCGAACGAACGCCAATCCCGTGCCGTCTCCGGCTTGGTAAAGCTCAAGGCAAACAGGATGAATACCGCGCTATTGGCAATGACCAGGAACCAGAGGCCGTAAGCCGACGAAGCATGTTCGGTCATCACGAACCTGCCTTTCCGGAGGCGTCATCGTGGCCTTGATGCTTGGCTTGGCCGTGTCCGCCATGGCCTCCATGGCGATGGAACAGGTGCATCAACGGGCAAGCCAGGATGAGCAGATATGGCAGAACGCCGAAAACATGTGCCCGATGTTCGGTGATCAGGAAGAATCCGCCAACAGCCAGGAAGCCGATCAGGACGAGCCCCGATGCGGTCCGCCACCATGGCATCTGAGGCGTGTTCTGGTGAGCATCCATCTGAATCTCCCTTGCGATGTTTCACGCTATGGCTGATCGCGCGATGCAGCGTTGATTTGCATCAACCCTGTTGTACCTCACGAAATCTTGACGGTCCGCAGGCGCAGGGCATTGGCAACCACGCTAACCGACGACAAAGCCATCGCAGCGGCGGCGATGATCGGAGACAGCAACAGACCGAAAGACGGATAAAGTACGCCTGCGGCAATCGGTACGCCGGCGACATTGTAGATAAAGGCGAAAAATAGGTTCTGCCTGATATTGCGCATAGTGGCTTGGGACAAATGCCTGGCTTTTACAATGCCCAGAAGATCGCCCTTCAATAAGGTGACGCCTGCGCTTTCGATGGCGACATCGGTGCCGGTGCCCATGGCGATACCGACGTCGGCCGCCGCCAGCGCCGGAGCATCGTTCACGCCGTCACCTGCCATAGCCACTACGCGGCCTTCACCCCGTAGTTTTGCAACGACTGCGCTTTTGCGGTCGGGCAACACATCGGCTTCGACCTCATCGATGCCGAGTCGCCGGGCGACCGCTTCAGCCGTGGTACGATTGTCACCCGTCAGCATAACGACCCGAATGCCGCCGCCGCGTAGGGCGGCGAGCGCTGCCGGTGTTGAGGCCTTTACCGGATCGGCAATGGCAACGATACCGGCCACCGTACCATCGAGGGCGACATAGATCGCCGTCGCGCCCTCGCGACGGAGTTCATCAGCCTTGGGCTGTGATGCTTCTGTAAGAACGTGCTGTTCTCTTAGGAAGCTGGCATTGCCGATCACCACCTTCCGGCCGTCCACGACGCCCAGCACGCCCTTGCCGACGGGGCTGTCGAAGTCCGAGGCCTCTGCCAGGATCAGTTGACGTTCCGAGGCGGCCAGTACGATGGCCTGGGCCAGCGGATGTTCGCTGCCGCGCTCCAGGCTGGCCGCAATACGCAGGATTTCATCTTCCTTATGACCGGCTAAAGCCACGATTGCCGTGACCTTCGGCTTGCCTTCGGTCAGGGTGCCCGTCTTGTCGACGACAGCCGTATCGACCTTTTCCATGCGCTCCAGCGCCTCGGCATTCTTAATAAGAATGCCATTCTGCGCGCCACGACCGACACCCACCATGATCGACATCGGCGTGGCTAGCCCAAGCGCGCAGGGACAGGCGATGATCAGGACGGAAACGGCCGCTACCAAGCCGTAAGCCATCCGGGGCTCTGGCCCCCAGATGGCCCAGGCGGCAAAGGCGGCGACGGCGACGACGATCACGACCGGTACGAACCAGGCTGAGACATCGTCGACCAGGCGCTGGATGGGTGCCCGGCTGCGCTGGGCCTGGGCAACCATATGGACGATCTGGGCCAGCATCGTGTCGTGACCGACCTTGTCGGCCCGCATCACGAAACTGCCGGTCTGGTTCATGGTGCCGGCGATGACCCTGCTTCCGGGCACCTTGGTCACCGGCATGGATTCGCCGGTGACCATCGATTCATCGATACTGCAGCGGCCATCCAGAACCTCGCCATCGACCGGTACCTTTTCGCCAGGACGCACGCGCAGGCGGTCACCAACGGTAATGGCATCAATCGAAATGTCTTCGTCCTCGCCAGCGACTGTGATCCGACGGGCCACCTTGGGTGTCAGGTCGAGCAGAGCTCGGATCGCCCCAGAGGTCTGTTCGCGGGCACGAAGCTCCAGCACCTGCCCGAGCAGTACCAGGACCGTGATGACGGCGGCGGCCTCGAAATAGACGGCGACGGCATCGCCACTGCTTCGAAATTCTGGCGGGAAAATGTCGGGCATCAGGGTTGCCACAATGCTGTAGACCCAGGCGACCCCCACGCCCATGGCGATCAACGTGAACATGTTGAGCTTGCGGGTAACAAGCGACACCGCGCCGCGCTCGAAGAATGGCCAGCCCGCCCATAGCACCACAGGCGTAGCAAAGGCCAGCTGCACCCAGTTCGAGGCTTGCGGGTCGAGCAAATGCAAGCCCAGCAGATGAGGCCCCATCTCCAGAACCAACAGCGGCACGGTCAGGATCAGGCCGCCCCAGAAGCGGCGGGTCATGTCCTTCAGCTCTGGGCTTGGGCCGCTGTCGAGGCTTGCCGTTTCGGGTTCGAGCGCCATGCCGCAGATGGGACAATTACCGGGAGCGGACTGCCGAATCTGGGGATGCATGGGGCAAGTGTAGATAGTCCCGGCTGGTGTCGGCTTTTCGGCTTGAGACTGCACCGGACTGACATACTTCGCCGGATCAGCAATGAACTTCGATTTGCAGCCTTCGCTGCAGAAAACATATCGGACTGCGCCATGCTCGGCGGAATGCTTTGCCGTGGCTGAATCCACATCCATGCCGCAGACCGGATCCTTCACCATGTTTGCTTTGCCATGCTGGCCGACAGCATAGTGATGATGACCATGGTGGCCGTGTTCATGATGCTGCCGCTGATCCGTCATATCCATTCCACGATCTGAATAACGAGGTGCGAAAAGGCCTTCTTGAGAAGGGCCTTGCGCGCCGAAAGCCGCGCCCGGGGCAAATTCGCCCCAGCCATCAGGCGGCAATCCGGTTCACGGTGAAGCCAACATTCTCAATGGCCTTGATAATGCCGGCTTCCGGCGCCGAGCCATTGACCTGGATCAGTTTGGTGTTGCGGTCGATCTCGAGGCTGTCGATCCCCTGCAGCGGCATCAGGGCCTTGCGGACCTTGTTCTCACAACCCCCGCAGGTCATGTTCGGAATGTGCAATTTCAGCATGGCAATCTCCTTTCGCTGACCAGGAGACTGTCCACCTTCCTATAATGGGAAGGTCAAGAGCAATTCCCCCGCGAGATGACGATGGGGAAGCTGATCAATCAAAATGGGCTTCGTCTTGTCTTTCAATATGCTTGGTAAGGCTCTGATTTATTGGGTGTTTGCCGGCGCTTCTAATATTTGAGAAATGATTTCTCAAACTTAGGTTGGTGACGCCCTTATTCTCTCATTCATTGAGTGACTAATCTCTCAAACACAGAAGAATGCGGCACGCTAACTTATTGATCGCCACCGCTATGATTTGTCATTCTTTGGTTCGCAGAACAGGCTGCTTCGTTTCTCGGTCAGCTGAGGCCAAAGCCCTGGGCATACCGATGGGCGCGCCGCTATTCGAGTGGCGGACGCTGGTCGAGCGAGAGTGCGTGGCGGTATTCAGCAGCAACTATCGCCTCTACGCCGATATGTCAGCCAGGGTGGTCGAGGTGTTGGCGCAGTTCGCGCCGTTGGAGGTTTACTCCATCGATGAGTCGTTCCTGGATCTCGACGGCATCGAGGCGGCAGAGCTGGTCAGTCCGACTTAGATTGTTAGTTGTCCGATTGAGGTTGATAGTAAATCCGGCTCCTCCGGAACGTGAGTTTAACGTTGGAAAAGGCCGCCAAAGTATTGTTTGGCGGCCTTTTTTCATAGTGATGGCGTTCCGATCCACCGGCTTCGCGATCAATCCAACAGACGTAAGTCTGAACCAATAGGCATATCTAATTGGAAGGGACTAGAGGCCCGACGCCCCGATATCGACGATATTCTCTGCCCCGAACAGGTCGTGTGCCGCGGCGAGGCCGTCTGCCGAGAGAAGTTGCGTTGCCAGAACCGCCAGCCGGCGCTTCGGGCGAGAGATGGCCACGTAGAATAGGTTCCGAGCCCGATAGTATCCCTTGGTTTTGGCTGCTGGAATTTTTCTAGTTTTGAGAAATTCCAAGAGCAGAGGCCAGTTGTAGTGATTCCAACCTCCGCCCAGGATCACAAGGACATTCTCGAACTCAGCACCTTTCACGCTGTGCTGGGTGGCAAACGGCGTCGAACGGTTCAGAAATCGAACTAACTGGATGACCTCGCGATAGGGGACCTCTCGCAGCCTCCGGTGTCGTGTAACGGCCTTGTCTTCTTCTTCAGCCGGTTCTTGGCCTGCGCGCTCCAGATCATCCTCGCGCCTCATCACCTTGTCAGGTAGGCGGGGCCTTCTGCTGTGCTTCAGAAGATCCAGGACCTGGCCAATGCTGCCGTTCTCCCTTAAGCGCCGCAGGGTGTCCATATCGGTATTCCAGGCAGTCTTATCGGCATGTCTATCCACAGTCGGTCCACCACCGATAATCCGGAACATCTCTCCAAATCGCTTCCGCGAGTAAGCGTCGAACATTGGTTCCAAGGTATCGGCGAGAAATGCGATCAGGGCATCCTCTTTCTTGGCGAACGCTTCGTTGCGGTCAAAGATGTCGGCGATATTCGGGTAGCCCTGCTCGGCCGCAAGTGCACTATGCGTAAGCATCAGGACTTTGGTTTTGTCAGTAGCAAAATCCCAGCCCTCGGCTTCAAGCCGTACGCGCAGCCGGGCGGCTGTCTGGCGAGAGGCATCGTCGGGCAGATCACCTTTGAAATGGTTTACATCCAGCCGGACCCCACTATAGCCATTTGTGTGGAAGAACCGTGCTTCGCCGGGCAGTTCGGGATCGCTCACCTCCTGAACAAGCTCGGGCCGCAACTTATTGAGGACTGTTACTACTGCACTGGCCGACCGGAAATTCGCTCCTTTGTCGATTCCTGTGACATCCGGGAAATCTACTAAGCCGTAATCGCCTCGATAGATCGTTTGCCAATGGTCGCCGTACAGGCCGATGAGGGGCCCTTCTCCCGTGGCGAAGAAATGCTCAGACACAGCGGTCATAAAATGCTGATCAGTATCTTGATATTCGTCGATAAAGATGACCGGGAAACGCTGCGCCAAGAGCTTGCGAAACTTCGGTTGGGCAAGAAATGCCGCCATGAAGCGCGGAATATCATCATGGTTGAGCGTGATCTTGTCCTCATCGACGCCGAAGAATCCAAGATTGTATTCGACCGGCTTTCTGCCGATTCCACCACCTTCGTCAATCTTTTCCTGGCGATCAGTCAGGTCAGCGACCATGTTCCGCAATGGCTTCTGAAACTGGGCCATAAAGCTCCAGCAGAAGGCATGAATGGTTTCGACCAGGATTGCGGGATGCCGTTCGATCTCCTGGGCTATTTCATCTCGTGCGACTTCAGTAAATGTGATGCAAGCGACCTGTTGGCCAGCCTGCATCATTGCTGAGCCACGTTCATCGATCAGCCTTTTGAGCGCCTTGACGAGCGAGTAGGTTTTGCCGGAACCAGCACCTGCTTCCAGTCGGAAGTTCTGGTCGGCATCGATACAGGAATAGACCTTTTCCTGTGCGTTGGCTGCGGCGATCGCCGCCGGGCTATCCGGGCGCACTGTCATGCGGCGTCGGGCCCCGGAGCACCGTCAGCATCCGGCGGATCTGCTGGCGGCGGTGGGGGGTCAGAAAGCCAGACTAGCCCTTCCTTGATATATTTCGGAACATTCCAAGCTTCAGCGCGAAGCGCAAATTCGAGCGCCGTGTCGGCCTTGGGCATATCCTGTGCCATTTCCCAGGCCAGCACGGCCTTATCACCGTCACCCAGGCCGAAGTGTTCTTGATTTGCAAGAATAAGTGCATCCTCAAAGCTTCGCGCGCAGGCATCGCTGCCGTCCTCCGGAATCTGGTAGGCTAGACGACGGAAGTTTTTGGTCTTGTCCGCAGTATTTTTTGCGATGAGCTCTGCGGGTGCTACCTGCATACCATCCGCTAGATCAAACCATTTCCTAATGCCGACATTACTGGTCCCAGTACCAGTAGCGGTGGGACACTTTTTCCACTTGGGTGCCGGGCCAGTCTCATCACGATACACGGCGTCAATATCTGTGATGACAATAGATTTCAGCTCCAGAAAATCGAGCAGAGGATAGAATTTGTCGGCGTAGCTGCCGCCGATCTCGATTGTCGTGACGTATTGGCGAGCAAGCTTGGCGGCTGCTGGTAGTTCATTGTCCACTATGCGGCAGAGCCTCGGCATCAGGAGGCGCTCAGTAGTGCCTTCGATCAGTATCGCCTTATCAGCAAAATACAAGTCGCACTTCGTTAGTGTCATGTATTGATGCAGGAAGTTACGGTCTTCGGGCGGGATCGCATCCATTCCCCTCCTGAAGTCCTTTACTTTTGTCTTCCTATTGTTACCCGGCTGATGTGGTGTGCTGAGGAAATATCGGATCGCATCGAACTCGGCGGCATTGGCTACATGGGACGAATGAGTCGAGACCACAAACTGGACTTGCCACGCGGGCTCCGCCGGGTATTTCTCTGACAACTTTTTTACGGCCTCGCCAAGCTGATTGATAAAGACTTCCTGCATTTGGGGATGAAGGTGTGCCTCCGGTTCCTCGATGAAGACGAGGTGGATGCCAGGTCGTGTAGCACGTGCGCGATATGCCTTGTGGAACGCTTCCAGGTTCAGAAGCATATAGATGAGGTTACGGGTCCCGAGCCCATTATAGCCTTCTGGTAGGTGCACTCCGTCGTGCGCCTCGTACAGAATCTTGGTGTGATCGGAAAGCAGACCGTCGACGTTGAGTGAAGTCTCAGGTCTCAGTTCGGTGTCGCTGAGGCTTGGGAAGCCAAAGGCAGCAAATGCGGGCAGCAGGGACTTCAGCTGTATATCGAAGTTGCCTTGGATTTGCTGCTCGATCCCTTCAACAGCACCTTTTAATGCTGCCACAATAGCCTGGTCTTCAGCTGCTGCCGTGGCTGTGCTTGCTGTTTGGAAGAGTGTTCCGAGAAGCTTTCCGATTACATCGGTATCGCCACCACGCGACACATCTAGCGTCCGCTGCGCACTAACGAACCCACATTGTAGCAGGGTCGTAAGCGCACCGGCGCCGTCCATACTCCTGGTATTTTCCAGATCCGTCGGATCGATTGCTGTGACTTGAAGTGCATAACATTTGACAAGTTGATCACGCACATGGCGGAAGAAGTGCCTACTGGGATCCGCACCCGCAGGTACGGCCGGTGCCTCCAGCAGCGCAGTTAATACAGAGGGAGAGGGTGCGTACGCCACTTTTACAATGGCGGTCGTGGTTTCTGGGTCGAGATCGATTACGAATGGCGAAAGAGGGCCAAGTTCTTCGGCGGGATCGTACCGAAATGTGAGCGTGAGGGCGATCTCGGGCAGAGCGCTGAGCACAATGTCAATCGCTTCTCCAGCGGCGCGTTTGTCTCGTGCGATGAGGAATTTCCGGCGTACGCCAGATGAGAAGTCTTCAAGTCTGAATTTCGGCCCGCTCTCGCCCGCAAACCTGGCGAAGGCATCGGTCAGCGATGTTTTTCCACTGTTGTTGCGGCCCACAATGACAGTCGATTCTGTCTGCAGCATAATCTCTACGTTTTCGAGAAGCCGAAAGCCCTCGACTCGAACCTTCTCAATGTGCATCTGAGCCCCGGGTAAATGCCAACATCACGGGTAGCATATCTCCGAACCGGCGCCCAATTATGAAGTGATTTAAGCTCGCGCAATACTGCGTGTACTGCGGATCGAGGTGGTCATAGATGCGTGGCCTTAGGCGCACTGTCAGAGCGCTAAAGGCAACTACGTCCGCGCCTGCATACCGCCGCCGACCGGTCCTTTGCTGAAATCGGGATGTCGTGACCAGGGCGATGTCGTGCAATTGCCTTGGAAGCTGTGCCAAAACCTGGTGTCACATGCAGCCAGGGCTCCGGCTCACCGATTCTGTAAATAACGACGAACATGCCTCAAGGTGCCTACGTTTGTATGCAAAACGGCACGACCATTGGCAAGTAGAACCACCGGAAACGTCGAGCTATCCTCGGATTGAGGCAAGTTCTTGTATCAGCATGTGACCTTGGCAGCGGGACGACTTTGTCGGCTCTGTAACAGGTAACTGCGGGTCAAAAAGGCATCACGAGGCACTAGTGACACACCATCCCGACCAAGAGCACATCAACACAATCCGGACTGCGCTCTGGAGTGGCCAGCAGTATGGGGAAGCTGCGGTCATGGTGGGCGCCGGAATGAGCCAGAATGCGAAGAAGAAATTCCAAACGGCGCCTCCCTTTCCCAATTGGGGCCAGCTCATGGAGCCATTTTTGAGCAGCCTCTATCCGAACCCAGCGGACGGAACCATGAAGGCTGAGCGGTCAAAGCTCGTCAATGCGACGAGTGAAGCGCTCCGGATTGCCAACGAATACGCGGCTCTGCACTCCGATGTAGGCTTGGAAGCGCTATTAAAAACGGCGATTCCGGACAATCACTACCTTCCCTCCGATCTACACCATCGTCTGGTCCGGCAGAGATGGGCGGACGTTTTCACAACAAACTGGGACACACTGCTGGAGCGGGCCGCAGACGAGATGAGTCTCCGAAGGTACTCCTATGTCCGTAAGATGAATGAAATTCCGACTTCCCGGCAGCCTAGGATTACAAAGCTTCATGGAAGTTTCCCATCAAACGGTCCATTCATCCTCACAGAAGAGCAATTCCGCTGTTATCCGGAGCGTTACGCACCATTCGTAAACATGGTGCGCCAGTCAATCATGGAAAACACATTTTGCTTGCTTGGATTCTCTGGGAACGACCCAAATTTTCTCCAGTGGTCGGGGTGGGTTCGGGACAATCTGGGAAGCCACACTCGGCCAATCTTCCTGGTAATTCATTCACCGCTTCGCAAGGCCCAGATGGCTCTCTTGCAGCAACGCCATATCCATGTCGTGGATTTGTCGATCCTGTTTTCCGATGGTGAACCAGACCGCTATGGCAAAATGCTCGAGTGGTTTTTGATGAACCTTGAGGCAGGACGTCCACCAGACGTTGGGAATTGGCCGGAAATAAGGACATATCAGCCAAAGCGTGCGGTCCGCGATATGAGTCACTGCCGTTATAAAATCTTCGACTATCGTGGCACCGAGATCACTCTATGACGAACGAACCCGATATCGGAAAACTTATGGAGGAGTTGGAGGGGTGGAAAGCCGAGCGAGCCCATTTTCCTGGGTGGCTAATTCTACCTTCTAAAAACCTCCTGACACTTACAAATAGGCTTAAGCGTAGCGCTCATTCCGACCTCGTTGGTCACCTGCTCTACTACCAGCAAATCGAACTACCGCTTGCCAAGCTTATCGAGGCTTGGTTTGAACTCAACTGGCGCCTCGAACGCGCCCTTTGTGCTCTGGAGAGCGACTGGGTGAAGCGGCTAGAGGCGCTTCTCGAAAGAACTGATCCATTAGACGCGAATAATGAAGTGTCGGTGCCGCATTTGCACTGGAACACTCTGGCAGTCGCTTGTCTTCGTCACCATCGGGAGTTCCTAAACCACGAAGAATTCAAACGCTGGTGCTTACGTATTGAGGCGAGAACGAAGCAATTCCCAGAGTTGAACCAATCGCTAAATCTGCAGAAATGTTTGCACGCGATGGCAGTTGCCGACGAAGCGGCCTGCCGGAACACATTGGCCAATTGGGATCCAGAGGCGTCGGACGAGCCGTTCTGGATGGCTCGGAAGGCATGTGTCCTCGCGGAAATTGGAATGCCAGAGCAGGCGGATGCGCTTCTGGAGAAATGTCAGGTTCGACTGCATAGGGATAGCAATCACGAGCAGCCTTTCTTCTTTACCTCACGAATGGCGTGGATCGTAGAGATCCGTTCGAGCTTGGGATGGGTTCTAAACCGAAAGGAAGATGAGCAGATAGCCGATGACTACTGGGAAATGCTCGCGATCCGGGACAAGACGAACCCAACACGAGACTTGCAACATCTCTGGGGTACCCGACCCGATGTTCGGCGGAAACTCCGCAAGGAAGCAGATACGGATAGGCGCGGTGGTATCACCTATAAGAGCCCACAGCTGTGGTATCCGATGAACCATATCCAGCTACTCCGAGTGCGCGAGGAGGCCGGTTTTCCATATCGGATTATTGGTAAGCTCGGAATGAGAATGCTTTCTGACTTGATTCGAGATTGCTTTGCGGATTTGACAGTCGCCAGCGATTGGCTCGCTGCTGTCAATTTGATGGCAGCCCGCGAAAAGGAAACGCTCGAAGAGTGGTTGCCCGACGACGTTATTCCTTCTGTTCCAGAAGGAATGGTTTTACAGGCAGAACAGATTATTGCAAATCTGTTCGAATCGGTTGAGCGCGAAAAAAGACCATCGGAAGAACGAGAGGACTATGTCGAAGACGCGATACGGACTCTCACGTTTCTTTTGCCTCGATTCCACCAACGCTTCACGACTTCAAACAGAGTGAAGTATGTCGCCCGATTTCTGCGTATGGCACGCCTTCCTATGTGCCGCAGACCAATTATGGCCGGCGGCTATGGCAATGCCATTGAAGCAATGATGAGGAATATGCTCGAAGTCGAGCGGCATCAGCTGGTCAAGGAAGTTGTGGAGTTTCCGGTGCCGGAAGAAATCGATGCGCACGAGCCGTCGTGGCCGGAGCCAGCAATCTATATAACAGGCAAAGCTGAAAGGCCGGACGACATCCGGCCGGAGCGCATCAAGCACCTAATCAGCTTAGCGTCAAAAAGCGGCGCAGCGCTTCGGCTTCTGGAGATAGTTCATCGGTTAGGTGTTCTCACGGCTGACGAACAGCATGCGTTCGCGTCTTTGGTCTGGCAGATGCCGGAGCCAGTGAAGTGGATGGAGGAACACCGACTTAGAGCAGCCGAAATTTTGAGTATCCCAGAACTCGAACCCGGCCAACGCGCAAATGCTTATCGATCCGCCACACTGGCGGGAGGATTGAAGCGGTTTACGTCTGGCAACTCCATGACATACGGTAGCGATGACAATCGATGGCTGATATCGCTCCTTGTCGGCACCAGTGGGGCCACCCCAGGCGCCAGTCCGGATGCGATCGACTGGTCTGCTGAAGAGGCTTTCCGCTTGTTCGGCGAGATCCAGAAATGGTGGGCAGAGGAAGGGCCTCAACTTGCAACGAAGTCACAGTGGAGCTTGGGTGCTGCCGCTGGTCGGATGCACTGGGTAATGACTGTCCTCGCCCGAGTCATCCTGCCGCGATTGGCGGAGCCAGAGGCATCGCAAGTTCGCTACTTTATTGGTGAAGTCAAAGCACATGGACTTTCCGGTATTTCTGCCATGCCTGGTCTACTGCAGCGAAAACCGGATCTCCTTAATCGGGTCGCTGACGATATCTGTACGTCGATATCTCTGAATCCCGATGACGAGCCTCGGAACGAAGGGCTATGGGCACTTCAACATTGGTCGGAGGGCGTAAAGCGAAAAGCACTTCCGATAATCCCAGATCGGGTAATCGAGAAGCTCGCAGAACTGATTATTTGGGAAGGGACTAAGGAGGGCGGGTCATTCGCGCTGCACGAACTCATGGTATATGTCCAAACAACACCCGCACCCCTGTCGGAAAAGGTTCAGTATCTAGTATCTGTCATATTGGATGGATACCGATACAAAGCTGTTTACCCGATCTATTGGTATGAGCCACTTCGACTTGAGGAAGATGTCGTGCAACTGCGTGTCCAATGTGTAGCGCTCGCGCAGGCGGTCAGTAAACTTGGAATGGCAGGATTCGATGCTGTCCAGTACTGGTTGGCTAGCGGTAAGACGGATCCGTTGCCGCGAGTGCGAAACGTTCTGATCGAAACGGATTAGGCAGTTAAACGCGTGACCACAAGCACAGCTCCCACATTTAATCCGACAGAGCAGGAAGTCATCGTGCTCTTTGCGGTTTGGGACATGATTGGTGAAATGGTGAATTACGCTCGCTTCGTTAAGGGTGATCTCGTTGAAGACGTTCAGTTAATTTTCAATACAGAAGCGCATTCCCGCGTGTTCATCATTCTACTCGGAGACTTCCTCTCCCGTCCGCAGCCATCTCGGAAGCGAGGAATTCCCTTCAATTTGCCATCACCCCCAGACCTGGATCAGGTAGCAAACAGCTACCTATTCTATCTCCGGCAGATTTGTTCGAACCCTCTACTGGGATTCGACGCATCCGGTCTCACTAAAGCAGTTGATCAGTTTTGGGCCTGGTTGGATGGTGAATCGCTAGTAGAGAAAGTTTGGTTTCCTGAGCTTCAGCTTGAAGCGGACCTCAATGTGAAACGAATCTCGTACCTGAAAATCTGTGCCAATATCAGCAAACATAACTTTTCCAGACTGCAGGACAATGTTCGCAAAATTCAAGATATCCTAGCGGCAAGCGGAAATCCCGTGGGAGAGCAGGAGGGCTATCAGTCGATCAATGCATTCTACGAGTGGTTTTATAGACATGTATTTTCGTACCACACCAGCACACTCGCCGAGTTCTTGAACGAAATCCGATGGGCGATCTTCGAGTATCTGCAACCCGTCTATCGTGGTTGCTTGCGGCAGGAATCAGGTGAGATCGCATATACGTATGTCGTGCCGCCAGAGATTGAGCAGCCGCTCGCAAAGGCGATGTTCTGGGATCTGATGAATGCCGTTCGGACACCGCCATATTTTAGGCGCTTTAGCGCAACGGAAGTACTCAAGCGTCGATACTGACAGGGTTCAGGACCGTCAGCGCATTTTTAGCACCGAGGACAACAACACCGCGGTGCAAGTTTTCTCGCGCTTGCCAAATCTTCTCATAAGCACCAGGGTCGACACGCTTCTCGTGGTGTTCGTAGTGATATTCGCGCTCGCCCCAGATTACCCAGGTCATTACGATCCCGTTATCCATGAGATATTTGTCCAGGATATCGCTGCGCAGATAGAGGCCGGTCCCTGGGGTCGGGCTGCCGTCCGGCGAGCGAATGGCGATTGCAGCCGCTTTTCCAGATGCATCGACCATGCCGAAGTCGCGGCCGCCATATCGCAAACCCATCTGGCTACAGATGCGGGGGGCTGGGAGGTGACGATCCCCTTGGCCGCGCATGATGGGATTGCCCTCCAGTTCGATATGAAAGGCGGGTAGCTCGACTTGCATACCGGGAATCTTACGGCGCGTAGTTTCGACAGTGTATCCCCGCGTCACATCCTGATCTGAAGGTAGCGAAAAGAGGTCACCCATCGTCACCTTCGCGTGTGGCGCCAATCTGCTGTTGATCGCTTCCATCGCCTCCACAAGTCCTGCAAACTCTGGGGTCACTCTGGTCTTTCCCGGTTCGAAGATTGGAGAAAGTCGGGCGCTTTCGATCTCTCGACGGCTCAGAACCTTAAGGATCTCGGCGACAGCGGGCTTTATTTTTCGCCTTTGCTTCACGTCGATCCAATTTTCCATCGCCTCATGCATCTGCCTCCGGTCGTGCCGGGTAAGCCAGTCGGCGAATTGCGGTGACCAGGGAACCTCGCCCATGAACGTTTTGCGGTCCGTACCGGGGTTGGGAATGTCAGCGTTGCTGGGATGGTCGACTGCCAGGAACTTACCGTGCAGTTCAGCAACCTGATCGGGACGGACCATCATGCCGCGGCAGGACACTGTCATCTCGCGGGGATCATCAGGTGCTTTTGGACTCAGGTAGCAGTCCATCATGACCCACGGACCCGGGATACCTGCGACCCGGTCGCCGACAAGGAGAGCTTCTAAGTCGGGTGACGGTCCTTTCCGAAGCCAGGTGTCCATGCCAATGTCACCGACTGGGAATTCCACGACTTTCGGAAACGGCTCTTTGATGGCGCCGTTTGGGAAGCATGGATCAATTTCCATTTCCGAAGGTCGGTGGTCGGCGTGCTTGTAGAGCAGGCCAAGTGTGCCGCGATACCCATAGGCCTCGTGGTAGGCGATCCAGCCATACTTCTTGCCATAGCGGTCTACCCGGCCGTCATATTCGCCGCGTGATACGCTCTGTGTTCTGGCGATTAAGTTGTCGATTTGGCCAAAGCGTTCTTTTGAAAAACCAAGGTCTGCAATACGCCAGGCAATCTGCTTGCGGATTGCGACGTATTCGGGATGCTTGAAGTCGTAGTTGCTCCGGCCATCAACCATGTACCCGATGGTGTAGTTGCCGAAATCCATGCCGATGGCTTCTTCGCCCGACTTGATCATATCGGGTGGTAAAAGGTTGGCATCAGGGAATGGCGCTAGTATTTGTGGGTACGGCTTTTTCAGGTTTTTGCGCCAGGCTCGCTTCACCTGAAAGCCAGCCGCACGTTCCGCGAGCATGATGAAGCCAAGCGCGTATTCGCGCATCAGAATGTGGTGGGTGGCAAACTTTGCGCCCGGCTCGAACATGCTCAGATATAGGAATTCTGCAAAATCGCAGACTGCACCACGCAAAGCTGGACTTCCGATGCGGGTTTGCTCGTTCATCAAAGCGCCATAGCTGGCGGCCAGCATACGCTCCCGGACATACGGGTCGTTGAGTTCCAGCGCGAGGCGGGCATGCTCGAACAGGGCAGGCATATGGCGCTCGCCGAGCAGCACTAGTGCGCGAGTGGCCCGGTCTCGCAAATCCTTGATGGTCGATGTTAGTAGCAGAGACAGCAGCACAATTAAGCTGTGCGCGATGTCTGAACTCTGGATAGCGGCCAGGTTTTTCTCGATCCAGGTGCAGATTTTATTCGGGGCCGAAGACTCCCCAGCATATCGCAAAAACTCCGTCCAGGTGATGTCGCGGTTCCAAAGCTCGAATTTTTCCAGGTTTGTCCAAAGGCGAAGCGCGCTGTATGGGTGCTTCTTCTTGGTCGCCAGCACCATCATGGTGTCGAAGAACTCATGTTGCGACCACTGATCAACGTTCCAGATGTAGCCGCCGAGCAGCTTGTCGGTCTGGGCAGTAATCGATTTCGCGCTGCGCCAGACCAAGCTGTTCAGGAATGGCCTTTGCATGTATGCGGATACCTGGGACGCGGTCGGCAGATAGAAATAAATCTCACGCTCGTCTTCGGGCAGAGAACGCACTACGCGCTCCGGAAACTCGGCCACGATGGCCTCAGCAAGGCCCGGATTCTGATAGGAGTAACCGTACGGCATCGGCTCAAACACCTTGCCGAGCGGTGAGGTTGGTAACAGGGCCGCCCTGACATCAGCCGCTGTTTTACAAACTTCCAGGGGCAGCATCAGGTGGCGAGCTATCAGATGGTCGCTGAAGCGCTGGTATGGGAGCCGTATTATTTCATCGTACTTTTTGCTACTACCCGTCCAAACGACATCCTCAACCAGAATACCGGATGCGGCACATTGCTGAAGTACTGCTTTGGGACTGACCGTTGAACCTGTGGGCAAATGGTCCAGGATTAGGCTAAGTACCTTCTTGCGCGGCAGGCTCTCCGTTGTACGGGCAGCCATTTCTAGTGCGATCCCTGTGTGCGTTCGGCTTCGGGTTTGCTTCGAGCCCTTTAGCAGATACCAGAAGAAATCGGGCGAAAGGCTGAGTTTCCTACCAATCTCACTGCCCATCCGCTTGATAAACATCTCTAAGACGAAGGTCATGCTCTTCTGACCGGAGGCGATGCCTTCAAATCCTTTAGTGATTTCTTTCTTCTTCAGGCCCTGGAATGCCTCGCAGATAACTTTCAGCATCAGTGGCCGGGCGAATTCCTCGCTCAGCAGCGGCACTTCTGGGAACGGGATACCTGCATACGTGAAGAATGCCTCTTGTGCCTCAAGTTCGATGCCCTCAAAGCCCTTATGACGGATTGCGACAAAGCGCGGCGGTAACCCGTTCGGCGCAATCAGTTCGTCGAACGGTTCCCGACAGCTCAAGATAATGCCGAGCCAAGGATGGCTGCTTGTCGAATCCGCCACACTCGCGAGGTGTTTGCGCCAGGCATCGCGGTCGCCTTCGTTGATGGCGTCGATAATGAGTAGGGCGCGGGTGCCCGTTGCCTGTCCAAGCTTCGCCAGCTGACGAATTAGGTTCTTTCCAGTAGCTGCTAGGCCAGACAGGATTGCCAGGCCGTCTAGGGGTGGCACGTCTGGCGGGATATGGTGGGCCAGAACTAGCATGGTGGGTTGATTCTGCTGTCCGCGAATTTTGGCGACGTCGCACAGCAGATGAGTCTTCCCCGTCCCCCAACCCCCCAGAATGAATATGGCGGCATTGCTGAATGCCCTCATGGAGGGCGAGGTTAGGACTTCTGAAATGTTGCGGTAGTGCCCGGCCAATGTTCGGAGTGTATGCGCGGTACTGTTTGCTTGCTCTTCTGCTTTGCTGGCAGGGCTCGGCGTTTCGCGGCTCCTGCGATAAACTTCCGCAGCTTCTTCTGCCATGTCTTCGACAACGTCAATGATCAGCAGTAATTCTGCAGTCCATCTGGTCGCAGTTGCCAGACACTTCTGTATGTCTTTTGGTTTCCCATCGCGGACCGCTTCCAGAATCTTCAGGTATTTGCTCAGCGGTAAATTCACTGCCGCATGCAGTTGTTCCGCGTAGTTTCCTTCGGCCCAGGATGCCTTGCGGATCGGCTCGATGACCGCGCCGATGCAGTTGCGGTGGGTGTCGGTGGCTCCGATACCATTAATGGCGTCTATAAGTTCTTTGATTTGCAGGTTTGGGGCGTTCGGATCCACGCCAGGGCTGTAGCGGGTACCGGCCTGCTGGATTTGTTTCCGGTTGAATTTTTTTAGGTCGTTAAGCCGCACAGCCGTTCTCGTCTATGTAATTGCGCAACTATATCCGTTGCTGCCGAGGTGGGTCTAGATGTCTTCAGTGCCCCGCTTAGTCAGCCGGTTCAGAACCTGTCTATCCGTCAACTTCAAGACCATTTCTAGGTGCGCTCGGAATGCCTGTGCGATTATCTCATCCTTGAAGGCCCAGGTCACATGATCTATCCGGGCCTTCGTAGTACTCCAGCGCCCGAAATCAGGGTGCTCTGTGTAATCGGTCAGCCATTGTTCAATTAGATTTAACCGGAGCCGAAAGCCGCCGTACGGGAGCGGCACCTCGATATGGATAGGGTATTCTTTCCGTAGCAAGGCCGGCGTCAGTAAGTCTTTGTATCGAGGCATCAATGAAAATCACGGCTATCTGGTAGGGCGACCAGTACTTCTTTCACTTGGCGGGGCGGATTTTTCATTTCATCGGCACGGCTGAGGACGTTGAAATCAGTATCCAGGTCAATATCTCCGAGCTCTCCCAGGACTTCGTTGGCATTGATGATGCGATTTGCAACCACATGGATGATTTCTCCTTCCTTCTGTAGCTTGCCCTCGATGACCATCAGCTTCGATGCTAGGGTCTCCGTGCGAAATTTGTCGAAGACGCCTGGCCAGATGATGGCTTGGGCATCGCCGGTCTCGTCCTGGATGGTGGCGAAGATGACACCAGATGCCGTGACCGGCCGCTGGCGGACTTGCACGATGCCGGCGACTCGTACCTTCTTGCCGTTGGCGATGTCGAACAGATCCCGCGCGGTCACGATGTTCATCGCCTTCATGCGCGACCGTAGCAATAGCATCGGGTGAGGACGAGAGGAGTGGCCTTTTTGTCGGTAATCGTGGATGACGTTCTCGCCCATGGTCATTCTGGGCAGCGTGACGTCTTCCTCAATGCCGGTATCGGCTGGCGGCAAGTTGTGCCCCGGCGGCGTCACTGCTTCGGCAAAGTCGAACAGCGGTAACGGGGCATCGCTCAAGCCCTTGATGGTCCAGAGTGCGTCGCGCCGGCTTAAGCCCAGCGAGCCGAAGGCATCGGCATGCGCCAGGCGCTCCAGGATGGCGGGTGGCAGCTGGGCCCGGCGCCAGATGTCGCGGATGGCGGCATAGCCGCCGTCGCGAGCCTTCACTAGGCGGTCGACATCCTCCTGCCGCAGTCCTTTGATCTCGCGGAAGCCCAATCGCAGGGCATGGCCGTACCGGCCGGCAGCAGGCTCCAGGATGCTGTCCCAGTCCGAGTGGTTGATGTCGATGTCGCGGACCTCAACGCCATGGTCTTTCGCATCGATGATCAGGCGGCTGGTCGAGTAGAAGCCCATGGGCTGGCTGTTCAGGATGGCAGCTGCAAAGGCTGCCGGGTAATGGCACTTTAGCCAGCTCGAGGCGTATGCCAGCAGCGCGAATGAAGCGGCGTGACTCTCGGGGAAGCCATATTCGCCGAAACCTTTGACCTGCTCGAAGATACTTTCGGCAAAAGCGATGTCGTAGCCACGCTCTTGCATGCCGTTAATCAGCTTGTCGCGGAAGGTGCCGATGGTGCCGGTGCGCTTGAAAGTCGCCATGGCACGCCTCAGGCCGTCGGCCTCGCCGGCCGTGAAGCCGGCGGCAACCATTGATATCCGCATGACTTGCTCCTGGAAGAGCGGCACGCCCATTGTCTTGCCCAGGACCTGGCGCAGCGCTTCGGACGGATAAGTCACAGGCTCCAGGCCCTGGCGCCGCTTCAGGTAGGGGTGAACCATGCCGCCGACGATGGGCCCGGGCCGTACGATGGCGACCTCGACGACCAGGTCGTAGAACTCCCTGGGCTTCAGCCGTGGCAGCATGGTCATCTGGGCGCGGCTCTCGATCTGGAAGACGCCATAGGTGTCTGCCTTGCAGATCATGTCGTAGGTGGTCTTGTCGTCCTGCGGGATGCTGGCCAGCTCGTACTTCCTGCCATAGTGCTGCTCGACAAGCTGGAAGCATTTATCGATGCAGGTCAGCATCCCCAGAGCCAGCACGTCGATCTTCAGCAAGCCAAGAGCGTCCAGATCGTCCTTGTCCCACTGGACGACGGTGCGGTTGGCCATGCGAGCATTCTCGATGGGGACCAGGTCGCCGAGCGGGCCATTGGTGATGACGAAACCGCCCGGGTGCTGGCTAATATGGCGTGGGAAGCCGATCAGCTCGTTGGCAAGCTCGACTGTCACCCGGATCAGGTCGGAATCGGGGTTGATACCAGCATCGCGCAGGGATGCCTCGCTGTAATTCTCCTTGGACCACCAGTGGATGGTCTTGGCAATGCGGGAAATGGTGTCCAAGGACATACCGAGCGCCCGGCCGACGGTGCGGATGGCAAGCTTGGTCCGGAAGGAGATCACTACAGCTGCTAGGCCCGCTCGATCGCGGCCGTAGCGGCTGTAAACATACTGGATCACCTCTTCGCGGCGGCTGTGGCTGAAATCGATATCGATATCTGGCGGCTCGTTGCGTTCGGCCGAGATGAAACGCTCGAACAGCGTATCCTGTTCGGCCGGATTGACCGAGGTGACACCGAGGCAGAAGCAGACGGCTGAATTAGCGGCCGAGCCGCGGCCCTGGCACAGAATGTCCTTGCTGCGGGCAAACCGGACGATGTCCCAGACGGTCAGGAAGTAGTTGGGGTAATCCAGCTGCTCGATCAGCTTCAGCTCATGCTCGACCTGGGCACGGACCTTGTCGGGGATGCCGGCAGGAAAACGCTGCGCGGCGCCCTGCCAGGTGAGGCGGATCAGCTCCTGCATCGGCGTCGCGCTGTCGCCGCGGCTTTCCTCAGGGTAGACGTAGCGGATCTCGGACAGAGAGAACCTGCACCGACCGGCGATTTCGACTGAACGCGCGAGCGCTTCCGGATGGTCGCGGAACAGCCGGGCCATCTGCTCGGGCGATTTGATGTGCCGCTCGCTGTTCGGTTCGGCCCGCATGCCCAGCTGTTCGACAGTACATTTGTGCCTAGTCGCCACCAGAATATCTTGGAGCTGGGAGCGAGCGGGAACGTGGTAGAGCACGCTGTTAGTCGCAACCAGGGCCACGCCGGTCTGCTCGGCTACCTTGGCCCAGAGTGCGACGCGCTGGCGATCGCGGCCGCGCATCAGGTTGGAGACAGTCAGGCTCAAATCATCACCAATCAAATCGCGCAGCATCTTCACCCGCTCTATGAAAGCGGTCTCAGGCTTCGTCGGCGCCAGCAGGATGATTTGCTGGCCTTGAATGCGCTCGATCAGGTCCGCCCAATAAAGCCGGCAGGAGCCTTTCTCGGCGCGCCGGCGCCCTAAGCTGATGAGCTGGCTAAGTCGCGAGTAAGCCGTCAGGTCGACCGGTAGGCAGACGGCAGACGGGCCGTCCTCAAAATCCAGCTGAGCGCCGACGATGAGCTGGATGTTGCTGTCCTTGGCTGCCACATGGGCGCGGACGACGCCGGCCAGCGTATTGCGGTCGGTTACGGCAACAGCCTTCAGTCCCAGGAAGGCAGCTTGCCGGACTAACTCCTCGGCATGGCTGGCGCCTTCGAGGAAGGAAAAGTTCGAGAGGCAATTCAGCTCCGCGTATTCGGTCATCCGAATATCCCGTGCATGTGCCAGCCGCCGCGGTCCCGAAAGATCCAGTAGCGGCGGCCGACTTCGTCCTCGATCTGGAAATAGTCGCGGGCGGCAATGTCCATCCCGCCATTGCGCCATTCGCCATGCAGTCGTTCCGGACCCGTCGTCATAGCAATGCGGCGGCGGATGCGGCGCCAGGTGAAGGCCTCGCCATTTGCCTCCATCTCGATGGGCTCTGGTTGCATCAGCCGGGCCGGCCGTGGATCTGTCTCTGGCATCTCTTGGGCGGAGCGGGCCATGGGGGAAAGCCTAGTGAAGGCATTCTCGGGGGTGTGTCGGTTCAGCGGCTCGAAGCGGTAGACGTTGCGGGTGCCGAGCCGGCCCTGCAGGCGGTCGATCAGCTGAGAGAAACGGCTATCGCCCTGCTGGGTCGCCTCAAGGCTCGCCTGTTCGGCGGAAAACGGATCGGCTGACATGGCCTCCAGCATGAAGCTCTCGATGCCGAAACCGGGCATGATGGCATCGAGAGGATCCCGGAAGAGGCGTGCCAGATGCTTTGGATCGCGGTTGGGATGGGACGTGCCAACCCGAATAGTCTGCACGTCGCCGTCGATCCTGAAGGCGGTCAGGACGAGCTGGCGGGCGCCGAGATGCTCGTCGGCCAGCAGCTTGCAGAGCGCCTCCAGCAGATGGATCAGCACGGTGTCGATGGCGTCGCGTGTCGAGACGGGCTCGACCAGGTTGGCGCGGGAGCGCCATGGCGCCTGCGGCTGGCGCGGCGAGATCGGCTCGGGCTCGCGCGCCATCAGCATGTCCAGGCGGTTCAGCAGGTTGAGGCCGAACCGCTTGGCCAGCGGCGCGCGCGGCAGGTTCGCAATGGCGCCGACGGTTTTCAGGCCGAGTGCGGTCAGCGTCTCGGCGATATGCGGATCGATCCGCAAGGCCGCCACGGGCAGGTCTTTCAGATCCTGCAGGGCGGTCGCGCGGCCGGGTAGCGAGCCGCCAGCACCAAACCGGGCCCAGGCCCAGGCAGCGGCGGGGGAGTCAGCGACCGCGATGCGTGCGGTCACCTGCATGCGCCGGAATGCGGCACGCATCTGATCCTGCATGTTGTCTTCGCCGCCGAAGAGATGCGGCACCCCGGTGATATCGATGATGATGCCTTCGAAGCCGTCGACCGCCACTGTCGGCGACCATCTGCAGCACCAGTCGGTCAGGCGCTCCAATGCAGCCTGGTCGCCCTGGGTGTCGGCCGGCGCCGTCACCAGAGCCGGTACCAAAGCCATCGCATCAGCAAGCGTCATGCCGACCGTCAGGCGCATTTTGAAGGCCATCAAGTTAACCGCCGACAGCCGGAAGGTGCTGCCTGCGCTCTCGATCAGCGCGAAAGGGCCAGTGGCAGGACTATTCCGCCGCTTCAGCCTGTCCGTGGGCCAGCGCGGCAACCAGATTGAAGCATAGCGACGCATGATTGAATTCCAGCATCCAGGACCCTCCAGCTTCGGCACCCCGGACACGCTCCAGGGCCAGGCGCCAGGTTGGTCGGATGTCCCGACTTCGGGCAGGTTCCACCAGCCATCGCGTCAAGGCAGCTGACGGCTGCCGGTCACGGCGGATCAGGAAGCCGATTGAGCCGCTGGATTCTGCCGCCAGCTGTAGGCGCCGGGTCTCGGTCAGGTCTGCCTGCTCGATCTCGGCTACGACGGCGCCATTCGGTAAATCCTTCAGGGCTTCTTCCATCGCCCAGAGCCGGTTGTCGGTCTGGCGGGTGCAGGCGACGGTCACGCGGCGATGGGAAAGGCCCAGCTGGCTTAGACCGCCGGCATATAGGTCGCCTTGCGGCGTGACCCACAGAACATGCTGGACCGCCTTCTGGCGACCCAATAGTGCAGCCAGGAAGCTGGTGATGGCCCCTTGGTCGCCTATGACTTCATGGATGCCGCCGCGGGCAAGGGCGGTACCCGGCAGCAGACTGTCGATCTCGGGCACACCAATCGGGATGCCTTGAACAGAGGGTCGGCGGCAGGTGCTGGTAATGCGCGCCAGCTGGCTGCGCAGATCTGCCAGGGGGGAAAGCTGGTTCATGAGGCCTCCGAGTATTTGCAGGCATCATGTTCTACTATTATCCCCGTATGTTCTCAATATGTACTTTTTCCTAGACTCAAAGCCTATCTAGTGCCGCCCGACCATCCCGCCCACGAAATATAGCTTTTCCTTCTTATGGCATTGCGCGTCATTTTTTCCGGCAAACTACAACAGACACCTTAATCGGGGCGATTCCATCGAGTGGCTTGAGCTGGCGCGGGGCTGACGGATGGTCCCGACAGTAATCAACAGCTGCCTTAACCTGAATCTCTGAGAGCCAGTTATATGCCTTGAGAATCCGGGCCATGGGAATGCCGGCATTCACCGAGGCAGCAATAATATCTGCTGTCACTCGGGTACCTTTGATGACGGGGGCTCCAGAGTGAATTCCCGGGTCAGATACTATGTAAGGATCGTACCAGGCCATGACTGTGGAAAACCTTGAATTCTTGAGTCGGCTGGACTCGCTTACCTTTGAGGATGTCCCGCGATCATCAAGATACCAGCGATCAGATATCTTCTCCTGGCTCGCATCAGAATGCATCTGCGAATTGCTGGAGAGGAATCCCGATCAAACGATCTCTGAAATGCGCAGGGAATTTGAAGCAAGGTGGAGGGGGCCAAATTATCTCGCCCCTCACCTAGTCGAGCAATGGGATCGTCTGCTGAATGGCCCAGCAGCTAACATCATACTTATTCTAAGGACTGATTCTGACAGTGGTGCCCACGCAAGGCAGATACGCCCAGCGGGTGATTTGATCACACAGGAAAACAGAGAAAAGCTCTTTGACACTGCCCGTCGCTTGGACAGGGCACGATTCGGTGAAAGAAGCTAAACAAATCAGCTCTGTGGCGATGACTTGATGCATTGCTTATTTCGAACAAAGGCCTCTACTGTCTCGAGGGCGTTGCGACAAGAAAATTTAGGGTTCTTCTCCTTAATAAGCCTTGGGCGACCGATGTGTGTGCAGAGCGAGAGTAGTTCCTGAAGGTTTAAGTGGTTGGCAGCAATCTCAAACTTGGGAGACCTGCTATGCAACCGCTGATTCAGAATCTTCCTTTCAATCAAGCGGACGAACTCGATTGTCGTCTTGGAGGCCGGTCGCGGTTTTGTATTTCGAAAATCGAATTTGCAATTGTGGCAACTATGCAATGATCGACGCATCCAGCTAAGCGAAGTGCCACATTGAGCACAATAACTTTCTAATATAGTGCGATGTTTGGGACAGACGACATAATGAGTGAGCTCCCAAATCGCCGGAAGCATAAGAGTTTCGGAAAGGCATGTGGGACAAAATTTCGGCTTCGCAAAGTTTACTTCCGGGCGTTCCAAGCTGTGGCCATGGAAGTAGATTGGGTCGACTTTTCCGATGCTAGTGTGATCTGGGAAAAAGTATGGGAAATGACGCACGCCAACTGCGGTACTGTTGGATGTGACGATATCCGCTGCCCGAGAAAGTGCGGGATATACCGAGTGCCTAGCCACTTGAAATGTCGCGGCAAGATTATCGCCGCTGTTCAGGTCCACCAGCCGCAGGAGATAGCCTAACAATCCTTCGCCGAGCTTTGGTTCGCACCTAATCACAAGCCGCATCGTCATGCCTCTGACAATGATTCGCTTGCTCCATTTTACCTGCTGTTTCAAAGAGCGGTTTAGCGGAAAGAGATCGCCACGTGAGTAGGGCGAACATTTCGAAGGAGGCGCGACTCTTCGAATATCGTTCGGAATAAGACATGCCTAACAATCACGTTCGGGCGAGAGTGCATAAGTTCTTGATTTCTAGCGCTCCCGACTATCAATCTTAGTTCGACGGACCATGATTGGTGTTCCGTCCTGCAAAGACTGAGAAACCGAACTCAATGATTGAGAATTTGTCTCAAGCCTGAGGGTTAGTGTTCAATGCGTTACTGTTGGACTGCAGACTCATGTGATCTCTAGGCAAGTCGGCCAATCTTTGATTGGTGGCCTTGTTTTTTGACTTTCACATTCAAACGGCCTCAGGGCTGCCTGATAGCCGATGATCCGGTCTCGCGCCAGCAGCGCAGGTAAACCTACCTCAAAGTGCAGGTCTAACTGCTTCTTGGGTTGCAGAACCTAGCTCCCCGCACGATGTCCAGGGGCAGATGCATGGATGACAATCGCCTCGCCAAAACAGGAGGCAATCATGAATGTGAATGTTGTATCGAAGCCCGGAAAATCTAAGCCCGACGAAATGGTTCCGTCGCGCTATGCGCTGCAGGTCGGCGACTATGAAGTGCTGGTGATCAGCGACGGCGTGTTGACGATTCCGACCTCGGTGCTGGCCACCAACGCCGATCCGGCCGCTCTGGCAGCCTGGCTGAAGGATATGTTCATGCCGCCGGACGTGCTCGAATGGCCGCTGAACGTGGTCGTGGTGCGTGGCCGCGGCCGGACGATCCTCATCGATGCCGGGATCGGGCTGGAGTATCCGGGTTTCCCCAAGGCCGGACGCCTGGCGCAAAGACTGGACGCCGCCGGCATCGACCTCGCATCCGTGACCGATATCGTGCTCACGCACCTGCACATGGACCATGTTGGTGGGTTGCTTGGTGACGGGCTTAAGGGGCGGCTGCGACCGGATGTACCGATTCATGTGTCGGCAACCGAAGTCGATTTCTGGGCCCAGCCGGATTTCTCTCACACCACCATGCCAAAGCCGATTCCGCCCGTACTCCGGTCGGTCGCCACCCGGTTCCTCAAAGAATACGGCAGTCAGCTGCGGCAGTTCGACAATGAGCACGAGGTGGCGCCAGGCTTCGTCGTTCGTCGCACCGGTGGCCACACTCCCGGGCACAGCGTGATTCGTATTACGTCGGGCAGTGATCGGCTGACCTTCGCCGGTGACGCCTTGTTTCCCGTCGGGTTCGAGCATCCGTACTGGTACAACGGCTTCGAGCACGACCCCGAGGAGTCGGCTCGTGTCCGTGTCGATCTCTTGCGGGAACTCGCAGGAACGGGTGAGGTGCTGGTGGCTGCTCACCTGTCGTTCCCGTTCTGCCGGGTCGCAGTCGATGGCGACGTATTCCGTTGGGTCCCTGCCCACTGGGAGTACTAACCATTCATCTTATACTGGCGCCGGGTTGAGGCGCCGGTACACCAGTATCCATGGGCCGGTCGTCACTTCGTGGCGACCGGCCTTTCCCTTGGCAACGGGTGGCGTAGGGTGTGTCGCCTAGTCTTATAAAGATGTTATTCCCTGCCGATATCCCGCGTGGGCGGAGGTAGAGCCTCCCAGATGCGGACCAGCTTTCCAACCGAACCAACCTCCATCTTGCGCATGGCATTGCTGCGATGGAGTTTCACCGTCACGTCGCTGATGCCGAGGTCAAAGGCAATCTGCTTGTTCTGACGGCCGCGCACCACTTCCTGAAGTACCTCGCGCTCGCGGTGGGTCAGGCCCTTGAGGCGCTGGATATTGCGTTCGATCACGATGCGACGAGCCCGCCGTTCGGCGTCCAGTGCGATTGCCGAGGTGATGGCATCCAGAAGGTCCTGGTCGCGCACGGGCTTGGTCAAGAAATCGACTGCGCCGGCCTTCATGGCCTGTACGCTCATCGGGATATCGCCATGGCCGGTCAGGAAGATGATCGGCTTGACGTCGCCACTTTGCACCATGCGACGTTGCAGGTCGAGCCCGCTTGCGCCAGGCATTCGCACGTCCAGCACGAGGCAGCCAGGCCCCTCCAGGACATCAGCCTTGAACAAGGCAGCTGTCGACGCAAAACAGGCGGAACTGAACCCTGCAGATTGCAGCAGATCCGACAGTGCCTCCCGGATAGCAGCATCGTCATCGACAATGATGACGGTCGGGTGCTGTGCAACCTGATCGATCTGCAAAGAGGACTGCTTTGCTCCCCGCTGGAGCGGCTGGTCAACTGCCATGATCACTCCCCATTTCCTTTGTGTTGCAGGGCATCCGCGATAGCCGCGAGTAATACCTGGCCATCGAACGGCTTTCGGAATAGTCCGTCGATGTCCTGTGCGCGCTCCTGGTCCACAATCTCGTGGCGACCGGTAATCAGGAAGACCGGCAGCTTGGGGCGCGCCTTCTTCACCTGATCGCGGAGCTCAAAGCCATTCATCCCCGGCATCCCAATGTCGGTAATGAGCAGGTCGATACCCGATGTGCCGCTGGCCAGCAGCGCTCCTGCCGACGAGAAGCTGCGCGTGACATACCCGGCCGATTCCAGCAGTTCCTCCAGGGATTCGAGGACTCTCGGATCGTCATCCACCACTGCGACAACTGACTTCACATTACTCACTTTCGCGGCCCTCCCGCCCGGCGGGAGTGGGTGACCTGTATTCCCAGCCGTTCGGCGACCCGTACGAGGTCTGCGAAGGAATCGGCGCCCATCTTCTGCGTCACATTCCGTCTGTGAACCTGCAGCATCACTTCGCTGATCCCCAGTTCGGCGGCAGCCTGTTTGTTGAGGAGACCGCTCACCACGAGTGGCAGGACTTCGCGTTCGCGTGGCGTCAGGTCGAGGTAGCGCGTTTGCAGGCCCGCCAGCTCTGCCCGTGCGGCCCTGTTCTCCCGGTCCTGGGCGATTGCGGTGCCAATCGCGGTCATCAGGTCTGTATCGCTGAACGGCTTGGTCAGGAAGTCGACGGCGCCGCGCTTGATTGCGCGCACGGAGGAGGGAATGTCGCCATGCCCGGTGATGAACACAATGGGAGGATGATGGCTCGCGGCAATCTGTCCCTGCAGGTCCAGGCCGTTGATATCCGGCAGTTCGACATCCAGCACCAGGCAGGCAGGGATGTCCGGCTTGTCGGCGGCGATATAGTCACGGGCCGATCCGAAGGCGACTGTGCGCAGCCCGTGCGACGCGAGAAGGTCTGTCAACGCCTCGCGGATGCGCGCGTCGTCGTCAACAATGAAGATAATCTGGTCATCGGTACTCATGACAAAACTTTCGACTCTATCGGTAAGGTGAAGGCGAGAACCGCGCCCTTCGGCTCGTTCTTTTCGGCCCAGAGCCGGCCGCCATGCGATTCGACAATGGACCGGCAGATCGCCAGGCCCATGCCCATACCGTGCTCCTTGGTAGTGAAGAATGGCTCGAATATCCGGTCCGGAGCCTCAATCCCCGTGCCATGATCCCGGATATCGATCTGGACAGTGTTGTCGATGCGACTGACGCGCACCGACAGGCGTTTGTCCTCGGCAAGGCCGGCCATGGCTTCCATGCCGTTGCGGATCAGATTGACCAGAACCTGCTTGATCTGTACGGCATCCATGAAAATGGCCGGAAGGCCACGGTCGACCTCGACATCCAGCAAGACACGATGGCGTGCGGCTTCCTCGGCGATCAGATTATGTGCTTCCGCCACGATGTCTTCGATCGCGCCATTGACCCTGGTATCGACCGACTGTTTGAACAGGGCGCGGATGCGGCTCACGACATCCGCCGCCGAGTTGGCATCACGGATGATACGGTCGACCGTCTTGTTGGCCCGCTCGATATTCGGCGGATCGGCCGTCAGCCAGCGGTGGCAGGCATGGGAGTTGGCAATCACCGCGGCCAGCGGCTGGTTCACCTCATGGGCAATGGAGGCAGAAAGCTCGGCCAGGCTCGCCGCCTGACTTTGGCGCGCAAGGCTATCCTGCGCCGCGCGCAATGCCTGCTGGGCATGCATCTCGTCTTCAATGTCGATTGAGACGATGTGCCACTGCAGGATGGTACCAGAGGCGTCGCGCTGCGGTTGCGTGCGTGCCTCGATCCAGCGATAGATGCCCTGTTTGTCGCGCCGTCGAAAACGATTCACGAACGGCTGCCCGGTGGCAAAACCGTGCGATGCTACGGCAAACATCCTGGGGAAATCTTCAGGATGAGCGACATCTCTGGCCAAAGCATCGAAGTCTTCGATATGCACCAACGGCGCACCGACCTTGTCGATATATCGTTTGCTGGCATAGGTCATTTTACGCGTGGGCGCGAAGCTGAGAATATTGATCGGCAGCGCATCGAGAAGTTCCCGCAATCCACGCTCCCGCTCACGCAGCGCTTCCTCCGCATGCACTTGATCGTCGATGTCGTGGCATAGGCCATACCACTGTACGATACGGCCATCCTCGCCGCGCAGCGGATCGGCGCGGCTGGACATCCAGTGGTAGACGCCATCGGCACGGCGCAGGCGATAACGCAGGGCAAAAGGCTCGCCAGTAGCCAATGAATGCCTGAGCGCAGTCCTGAATCCGGGCGCATCGACCGGATGGATGGCTTCGATAAGCGCATCCAGCCGCGTCGCGTTCGGCCGGTCTATATCGGCGACACCCATGCCAAGGAAGTCGGCCATGCGCCGGTTGAAGAAGATTGGTTCGCCATCGGGCGTCAGTCGCCATAGATGGCTGGGCACCACGTCCACAAGCTGCGTGAGCTCCCATTCCCGGTGGCGCAGAGTGTCCATGCTTTTGCGAAGCGTCAGCAGTCCCAGGCGGTGTTGACGCGAAATCGCCGCCACGATCATCGCCGACAAGGCCGAGATGGCGAGGAAGAGTTGCAGCAGGATATGCCGCTCTTTCGGGGATTCAGACACGCCAGGAAATTCGCCGCCACTCGACATGGTGAATGCGGCAGTGATCAGAACGAGGAACATCAACGCGATGGCGGCACCTTTAAACTCGAAGCGCACGGCCGCCCACAGCAGCGGCGGAACGACAATGTAAGTAAAGGACAGGTAGTGGTTCAGGGACAGCGCGGCAACCCCGCCGAAGATCAGGCCCAGGATGCAAATCTCCATCCATTGGGTGGCTGATAGCTGGGTCCTGTCACCCCAGTTCTGCAGCACGGCCAGCGCCAGTGGCGCGACGATCAGGACACCCGTAGCGTCGCCGATCCAGAACAGGGGCCACGCGGTCCAAAAGCTTTGCGACAGAATATCGAACCCGTCGACGGTCGCAGCGCCGATTGTCGCAGCCATGATCGGCGCGACCCCCGCGCCCAGTGCGACGAAGATCAACATCTGTTGGAGTGTATCCAGGCGCACCGGATCGCCCAGCACCCGACGGATGAGCCATGCACCGATCAGGGCTTCCAGTGCATTGCCGAGATAGATCAGGAATGCCGCGGGCAGCGGACTGCGGAACCATAAGGTATTGGCGAACAACTCGGCGAAGCACCCGGCCAGCAGCCACCAGGCCCATGTCGAGCGGGACGCGAACAGGAGCGTAGCGATGAACAACCCGCTCGGCAGCCAGATCGAAATGCCGGTTCCTGGCATGAATGCCAGAATCTGGGCGAAGGCGCAGCCCAGCACATAGGCAGCGACAAATAAACCGAGGTGGATGAATTTCGGGCGCTGTGTCCAGAGGCCGGTCATCTGCTGTTCCCCTCCGGACTTGAGCGGTCCAGGGCTTAGGCACGTCGTCCAACGCTTGACACTAATTGTGCGATATCAGCGCCGCAACTATGGAAATCCATGCATTGCCGCGCGGAGGAAAAAAGACCGCCACTCATCGGATAGGGATGAGTGGCGGCCAAGTCCGGTCAGCCCAGGGGAGGCTACCGGGTACGCCACGTCGCCGGGGACTGCGCGTGGCGGCAGACCGGTGGCCAAGGGGGCGAGGCCACCGGCGAGGAGGCAGGCGCGTCGCTGCGAAGACGATCTGCCGGTTGGGGTTCAGGCCGTGAAGAACGCGAGCAGATCTGCGTTGATCATATCGGCATGCGTGGCGGCCATGCCGTGCGGCAGGCCCTTGTAGAGCTTGAGCTTGCCGTTCCTGACCAGCCGAATGGCCTTCTGGGCCGCGTCGTGCACCGGAACGACCTGGTCGTCGTCGCCGTGCATGATCAGCACCGGCAGGTCGATCTTCTTCAGATCCGCAGTGAAGTCGGTCTCGGAAAAAGCCTGGATGCAGTCATATTGTGCCTTGGTGCCGCCCATCATCGCCTGGCGGAACCAGTTGTGCACCAGGCCCATAGAAATCTCGCTGCCCTTACGGTTGAAGCCGTAGAACGGGCCAGAAGCGAGTTCGAGGAAGAACTGCGCGCGGTTCTTGAGGTGGGCTGCGCGGAAGCCGTCGAATACCTCCAGTGGCAGGCCCTCGGGATTGGCGGCCGACTTCACCATCACCGGCGTCACGGCGCCGATCAGAGCCAGCTTGGCGACCCGACCGGCTTCGGCGCGGGCGACGTAGCGCGTGGCCTCGCCGCCGCCCGTGGAATGGCCGACATGAATGGCATTCTTCAGGTCCAGCGCCTTGGCCAGCTCGATCAGGTCGGCGGCATAGGTGTCCATGTCGTTGCCGCTTTCGGTCTGGCTCGAGCGGCCATGACCCCGGCGATCATGTGCGATCACGCGGTAGCCCTTGGCGAAGAAATAGAGCATCTGGTTGTCCCATTCGTCGCCGCTGAGCGGCCAGCCGTGATGGAACACGATCGGCTGCGCATTGCGCGGACCCCAGTCCTTGAAGAAGAGCCGGGTGCCGTCGCGCAGGGTGATGGTATCCGCGAAAGCGCCTTGGGAGCCCGACTTCGGCGTAACCGGCGTGGCCTGCGCCTGCGCCAAGCCGGAAAGCGATGCCATGCCCGCGAGGCTGATGCCGGCCTTGAGCAGGCTGCGGCGCTGCGGGGTGCCGATGGTGGTGGATTGAGTCATTGCAAAGTCCTTCTTTTTTCGGGCGAGTGGGAAAGGGGTAGTGCTCAACGGCCTGGCGTCAGGTCAGCGACATGCCGCCATCGACAGTGAGTTCGATTCCGGTGATGAAGCTGCCTGCATCGCAGGCGAGGAACAGCGCGGCGCTGGCCAGATCGGCTGGCAGGCCCATGCGGCCCAGCGGGATCATGTCGCCCATCGCCTTGACAAAGTCGGGCCGTTCTTTCGCTGTCACGCCGAGCTTGTCGAGGATCGGGGTTTCGACCGGACCCGGGCTCAGGACGTTGACGCGAATCTTTCGGGCTTTCAGCTCCAGGGCCCAGGCGCGGGCGAAGGCGCCGATGGCCGCCTTGCTGCCGGCATAAACAGCGTGATTGTCGAGTGTCTTGGTTGCGGCGATGGAGCTGACCAGGATGATGCTGCCGCCGTCACGCATGAGGGGCAAGATTGCCTGCACGCCGAAGAAGACGCCGCGGGTATTGACGTCGAACTGGTGGTCGTAATCCTCCACAGTCACCTTGTCGGACGGCGCAAGTTTGATGACGCCGGCATTGGCGACGAAGATGTCGAGCTCGCCGAAGCGCTGTCGAATCTCACGGACGAGGCGGGTATGCTGAGCGATATCCGCGGAGTCGCCCTGGATGCCGACGACACCGGACCCGATTTCCGCCACTGCGGCATCGAGTACGTCCTGACGCCGGCCGGTGATGGCAACCTTGGCGCCCTGCTGGGCGAAGAGCTGTGCCGTGGCTTTGCCGATCCCGCTGTTGCCGCCGGTAATGACAGCAATCTTTCCTGTCAGAGCTTGCATCGACATACTTTCCGTCCGTTGAATGAACTGTTCGGTCGGAGTGTGTCGGTCTGGCCGGGTTTCTGGAATCGCACACCGGTCTAGCGTGTATTCGCCATTCGTAAGGAGGATTAGGGCTCCGGTATGGTTTGCCCCATCCAAGCTGCCATGGACGGGGAGCGTCTGGCGCGGCGGCTAGTTCGACCGAGAGCGCCGCCATGCGCCCGGGCTGACGCCCGCGATGGTCTTGAAAACCCGGCTGAGATGGCTGGCATCGGTGAAGCCGGCCTTGGTCGCCACTTCAGCCAAAGTGAGCGTCGATACCTGCATCAGGGACTTCGCTGTTTCGACCCGCCGTCGCAGCAACCATTGATGCGGCGAGACACCGGTTGTGTGGCGGAACGCGCGCGCGAAATGGCTGGCTGAGATATCGCATTCCGCGGCAAGCGTCTCCAGTGTGGTGGTGCCTTCCAGGTTGGCATCTATATAGTCGCAGACCCGCTTGAGCTGGCGCTGCGTCAGGCCGCCCTTGGCAAGGGTCTTGAAAATCTGCATGCCGCCATAAGCTGTCGCCGCATGCAGGGCAATCGCCATGGTGACATGGTCAACGAAAAGCTGGTTTGCTTCTGCGGGGCGGCGCACGGCTTCCAGCAGCGACATGCCGAGATGCCGGATTACCGGATCGTCGAAGGCTTCGCCTAGCGGGCAGTACAGGTGGTGGACCGGTGTGGCATTCGATTGTTCGGCCACGGTGCTCAGGGCGCTGCGCGGCACATAAAAGAAGATCGAATGATAGGCTTTGTTGATGACGTAGCGCGGGTCGGTTTTCAGGTCGTAAATATAGGTCGCGCCGGCGAAGACGTCGTATTTCTTTACCTTCCGTTCAGCCCATGCTTCGCAGTCGGGATAGTCCTTCAGTTTCAGGCTGATCATGTAGGCATCGTCGGCAGGCATGGAGCTGGATAGACCGGTCTCGGGCTTATCCGACCGGACTTCGGTGATGGCGATCTCGGATTTGCGCAGCGAGCGGTTTACCAGTACGGGCGCGATGTCCGAGCGGAGTGCCTTACCGAGAATTGCGCCATATACGCCGGTCTGCATCATAAGGGCCGCACTCCTTTCCGGCCGGAATTCCAGAAAACAGCGGGGTTCGCCCCGCGATCTATATGTATGCAGCGAAACTATTACTCTCCCAGGGGCCGCGACAACCTATGGTTCGCCATACCCCGGCCCGCCTGGCGGGAATTGTATAAAATGATCGCTCGGTGTCTAAACCGCTCATAAAACCAGGAAGATGAAACAAGATTTCGGCGACAGCGGTACTCCGATGCTGTGAAATCACCATCCGCGCGGTTATGGCCCCATCCAGAAATTGAGCTGCCGTGTCGGCGTGGCTGACGATCGGAGACGGTTATGAATATGCTTCTGACAACCTCGGAAAAGACGGCGGCAATGCTCGAACAGCCGCTCGTCATCATTGTCGACGACGACGACGGAGTTCGTATGGCGCTGAAGGAGCTGATGGAATCGGTCGGACTGGAGGCGGCGTGTTTCAGTTCAGCACAGGAACTGGCTAAGGTCCGTCTGTGCGAGCGTCCTGGCTGTATCGTGCTGGATGTGCGCCTTCCGGGGATCAGTGGTCTGGACTTCCACTGCCAGTTGGCTTCGACCGGTATCGATAAACCAGTGGTCTTCCTGACGGGACATGGCGACATCTCGATGTCAGTGCAGGCCATGAAGGCCGGCGCGATTGATTTCCTGACCAAACCGGTGCGCGACCAGACGCTGCTCGATGCCGTGATGATCGGCATTGCGCGTGATGTGGAAAACCGCAGCGTGGCGCAGGTGACCAAGATCTACGTCGACCGGTTCAATAGCCTGACGCCACGCGAACGCCAAGTCTTCCGTGGTGTGGCGAACGGGCAGGCCAACAAGCAGATCGCCTATGACCTCGGAATCAGCGAGATCACCGTCAAGCTGCACCGCACGAACACGATGAGAAAGATGCGCGTCACATCCATCGGCGATGCGGTTCGTGCCTGGGAGGCGATCCCGCAGACCACTCGCGATCGCGGAGTGAACTAACTCAGCCGAAAGCCGGATACGACCGGTAGGTGGCTGCGGCCCCAGAGCGATGCGATCCGTCGCTGTGCGTCGCACCGGCAGGCAGTCCCCTTGGTGGCGGGACCTGATCGCGCCGCACGGCTTATGCCAAAGCATAGCCTGACCTAGCGATCAGCGGCTGTCCGCGACCCTCGCGCATAATACACGACACAGCTGCTGCAGGGCACTCTCGCCTGGCTCCACCGAGCCGGCCCTAGAGCCGCGCATGTCCGGGGCTGATATCGGAGCGAAGCGCCCCGACCACATATGAGCGGAGATTTCGAATGCAAAAGCGACTTCTGATTATCGGCGCCGGCTTTGCCGGCATGTATGCGGCTCTGTCGGCAGCACGCCTGCGTGACCTGAAGGGCGTGACGCCCGACCAGCTGGAGATCGCGCTGATCGCACCGCGGCCCGCGCTGGTGGTCCGGCCCCGCCTGTATGAGGCGAAGCCGGAGACCATGTCAGCCCCGCTGCTCGATCTGCTCAAGGCCGTGGATGTCGCCTATATCCAGGGCTATGTGACGGACGTTGATACCGACAAGCGCATTGTCGAAGCCGCCGGCCATCCGGAAGACCTTTTCACCATCAACTACGACCGCCTGGTGGTAGCGACGGGCAGCCAGCTGTTCCGTCCGCCGGTGCCGGGTTTGGCCGAATTCGGCTTCAGCGTCGACAGCCTCGAAGATGCCGTCGCGCTGGACAAACATCTTCACAAGCTGGCGAAGCAGCCGGAGTCGGACGCCCGCAACACCGTGGTGGTCGCTGGCGGTGGGTTTACCGGCATTGAGGCTGCCACCGAGCTGCCGGCGCGTCTGAAGGAAATCTTCGGGCCGAAGGCGAAAATGCGTGTCCTCATCGTTGATCGTTCCGACGCCATCGCGCCCGACCTGGGTGCCGGCCCCCGACCCATCATCGAGAAAGCGCTCAAGGACCTGGGTATTGAAATGCACATGAAGCTCGGCGTCGCCGAGCTGACCAGAACAGGCGTGAAGCTGTCGGATGGCAGCGAGATCGCCGCCGCCACCGTGATCTGGGCGGCCGGCATCCGCGCCCATCCGCTGACCCAGAAGTTTGCCGCCGAACGCGACAATTTCGGCCGCCTGATCGTCGACCGCGAGCTTCGCGTCCCCGGCCTGCCCGGCGTGTTCGCCACCGGCGATTCCGCCAAGGCGATCTGCGACGATGACGGTAACTTCGCGTTGATGTCCTGCCAGCACGCCACGCGGATGGGCGCTTTCGCCGGCAACAATGCTGCCGCCGAACTGCTCGGCGTTTCCGCCACCCCGTATCAGCAGAAGGGCTATGTCACCTGCCTGGATCTGGGTAGTGCCGGCGCCCTCTTCACGCGCGGCTGGGACCGCAAGGTCGAGATGGTCGGCGAGGTCGCCAAGGCGACCAAGCGCGAGATCAACACGGTCTGGATCTACCCGCCCAAGGCCGAACGCAGTGCGGCGCTGGCCTCAGCAGAGCCGTCGCGCGTCACCGATGTTGGCTGAGTGGCCAGGTTGGAATTCTTCCGCCCAGGAGGCGTCATGTTACGCAAAATCCTTGCCCTGCTGATGAGCCACAAGCGAGACAAGCCCGTCACGCTGGCAGGAAACCCTCTTGGCCGCCCGCGGCCACGGCGCCGGCGCAAGGACAGTCAGCGCCAAGGCTGATCCCCCGGATCAAGGCAGGCTGTTGTAGTCCGGGACGCATCGTCCGTCCTTTCCAGGCATCCAGTGGAGACCATTATGCCAAACCAACCCCATCAGAATCGCCGTCAATTCCTCGGTGCCGCAGCCGGAACCCTCGCGGTGGCTGGGACGAGCCAGGTGCCGTTCGCGCCCGCTCGCGCGCAGTCCAGTGCCGGCTCCGGCGCCCACACCGTGTTCGGCGAACTGAAGCGGATCAATACGGGCGTGCTGAGCACCAGCTATGTTGATATGGGTCCGGAGAACGGATATCCGGTCATCCTGCTCCATGGCTGGCCTTACGATATCAACAGCTATATCGACGTGGCGCCGGAACTGGTGCGGGCGGGCTACCGGGTTATCATTCCTTACCTGCGAGGCTACGGCGCCACAAAGTTCCTATCCGATTCAACACTGCGTAACGGTCAGCCAGCGGCGCTGGCGCTCGACATCATCGCGCTGATGGATGCGCTCAGGATTCCGACCGCGCTCATCGGCGGATACGACTGGGGCGGCCGGACCGCGGATGTCATAGCGGCGGTGTGGCCTGAACGCTGCAAGGGCCTTGTCGCCGTCAGCGGCTATCTGATCGGTAGCCAGGAGGGTAGCCGGATGCCGCTGCCGCCCCGAGCTGAGCTGCAATGGTGGTACCAGTTCTACTTCACCACCGAGCGCGGCCGTGCCGGTTACGACAGGAACCGCTACGACTTCAACAGGCTCATCTGGCAGCTGGCGTCGCCGCAGTGGACATTCGATGAAGCGACCTATGCGCGGTCGGCTGCCGCCTTCGATAACCCGGATCATGTCGCTGTCGTCATCCACAATTATCGGTGGCGGCTCGCCCTGGTCGATGGCGAACGCCAGTATGACGCGCTGGAACGTCAGCTGGCCGCGGCGCCGGTGATCAGGGTGCCGTCCATCTCTATGGAGGGCGATGCCAATGGTGCGCCGCACCCCGATCCGGCGGTCTATGCGAACAAGTTCGTCGGAAAATACGAGCATCGCCTGGTGCGCGGCGGCATCGGTCATAACCTGCCGCAGGAAGCGCCGCAGGCCTTTGTTCGCGCAATCCTGGATGTCGCAAGGATGTAAGCCGACAAAAATGTTCCGCACCGGCAAGATCATCTGACGGGTGGCAGAAGTGGCGGGACATGCGCATGTGATCCGCCTGAAATCGGAAAATCTGCGCGACGGCATCCGGTGTTAGTTCGACTCACATTGGGAATCGGATTCGGCCGCGCGACTCACATTCGGGGGCGCACTGGACTAACATTCGCTATCGGCCGCATTGCCGTAAGATGCGGAAATATAAAAGCGTCCCCTATCATTCTTATTCGGACTGACCAAGAGCGGCTGCAGCTCGGGCATGAAATGCGCCGGAGAGTGTGGCGATGGACCGGAATCCCGACCTGCGTTGGCATCGGCCCCACAAAGACGCTGGCAAAGCTCGCGAACCACGCAGCCAAGAGACGGCTTGAGTGTGCCGGCGTCTGCGACCTTTCCGACCAGGCGCTACGCCGGCATGTCATGGCCGGTGTGGACGTTGGCGAAGTTTGGGGCATCGGTGGCCGCTCGGCCGCTAAGCTGCAGGCGCTGGGCGTGAAGACCGTTGCACAGCTCGCGGCGCTGGATCCGCGCCAGGCGCGATCACTGCTGACCGTCGTTGGCGAGCGCATCGTGCATGAGCTGAATGGTAGGCCGTGCCTGCAGATCGAGGAGTTGACACCAGCGCGGAAGACTACGGCCGTAACACGCAGCTTCGCTGCGCCAGTTAAAAATCTTGACGCGCTCTGCGAAGCAATCGCGTCATTCGCCACGCGTGCGGCGGAGAAGCTGCGAGAACACGACCAGGAGGCGGGCCTGCTCCAAGTATTCTTTCATTCGAGCCCCTTCAGGGCGCGAGAGGGAAAAGAGCCTTGGTTTTCGCGCGCTGCGAGTCATACGTTCGCCGCGCCCACCAGTGACACTCTGCAGCTCGTATCGGCCGCCGTGCAGATTGCCCGACGAGGCTTCCAGCCAGGCTGCCGGTTGACGAAGGCCGGCGTGATGGCGCTTGGCCTGGTGCCGGCCGGTTCGGGGATGCGAGACCTATTCGAGGCGTCTGCAGCGACCAGGCCGAGGCTCATGGCCGCCATCGATGCGATCAATGCAAGGCAGGGGCGTGATGTGATCCGAACTGCAGCGGCCGGCATTCAAAAAGCCAGCGCAGATCGAACCCGAGCTGACTGGCGTATGCGCCAGGCAAGGCTTTCTCCGTCTTATACGACCAGGCTATCCGACATCCTGGAGGTGAGATGCTAAGTCGCGCCCAATTGCGGCTATCGGGCATAAAATAAGATGCTCACACTGAAGTAATATGTAATTTTCAAAAAAAGGGATTTCGCGAATATTAAGAAGGGGGGTGTGACATGCGCATAATTCGGCCATATGGCGAAAGTCGGACTGAGCGTTCTGATCACCTAAAGCGAGTCTTATACGATAAGACGCAGAGCCGAGAGCGGCATGAAATCGGCCGATATGCTCAGGCGCATGGCGAACTCGTTATCGCCCAATGGATATCAATAATCGATAAGATCGCGACAAAGCCACAAGGAGAACAGGGCGCAACTGAAGAGCAATACAAACTGCGAGATAGATTGGGGGAGGCAGCTTGGACCCGTCTTAAGGCCGACGGTCGACTAGAGCTTGATGACGCAAAGCGGGCAGAGTTTCTGTCAGCAGTTTGGAATTTCAAGATACACCCCTACGGGGAGCGTAGATTCAAACCAAAGCAGCCGCGACACGGCAATCTCGGATCGTCTCCATCCGCGCGCGGGCGCTGGTATATGCGGTTTGCGGGTGACACCTCACCTGAGAGGGTCAATGCAGAGGATGTAGTTCAAAGAATATCAGAGCATTTGTATTCGAGTGAGTACCGCAAATCGGCAAGTGCAAAAAAGAAAACAACAGGCCTGATCGCTGCCCGAGCGGCCAGCATAGAGAAAAACACTCTGCGTGCGCTTCCCAACTCCACTGCAGGCTGGAGCAAAAGTGACGAAGCCCATTATGCTAAATTTGGAGACGTCGCTGCAGAAATCCACAGTGCAGTTGTCGTCTTGGAGCGTAGCGGTAAGCGGGTCTCGTTGGAGGTTGCGGGGCGTGTCTTGTTCGAGCATTGGCCCAAGGTCTTCTTTGATCCATTGAGCCGAAAAGCGCTCGGGATCGCTGATGCTAGAAACTCACATCCAGGTTTGTTCAGCCTGCATATGGCGGTCAAGGATGCCTATGCACGGGTTCTCAAGCGGCACAAAAAAGGCGCCGGCGCCGGTGCGCGGAAAGGCTCTCAGGCAACCGCTAGGCTCTCAGTCATCCTTCCAAAGGATATGCCTGGACTTATTCGGTTGATCACTGCTCAGAAAGACAATCAAAACATTAATCGTCAGATCCGGCTTGGCCGAATACTACACTATACGGCATCAGGAGAATGGAGCGATAGCACGACAGCAGTTGATGCCAAGTGGCCAACAGACATATTGGAAAGTCCATTTTGGGCTAGCGATGGGCAAGCCAAGATTAAGCGCGCTGAAGCATTTGTCCGGGTGTGGCGACATCAAATCGCGTTGGCCAGGCTGACTTTGACGGACTGGGCATCCATGCGGAAGCCGTTGAGTCGAGACATCCTCGGTGACCGCGCTGCTGCCAACCTAGTCATTCATCAAGACAATTTCAGTTCGGAACTTTTTGACCGAAAGGCTGCGCTCCTATTTGGCGTACAATCGAAGATATTTGCAGCCGACGACGCCTCGAAGAAAGAAGTATTGAAGTGCGTGATCGAGGAAATGAGTGAGCTCAGAAACCAAGCCTTCCATTTTAAGGGGCTTCGCGAATTCCTAGTGAGCATTGATCGCTTATCATTTAGTGATCTTGTCCAAAAGAGCGCCCGCCAGATTTGGGAGGCTGATTCATCGCGTCGGAGTCACAGATTAAAGGAAACGCTCCGTGCAGCTCATGCGGAAGTATATTTCTCCGCAACTCAATGTGAGGCCTTGTTAAGACGGGTGACTACGCAAGTCGACAGTGACCTACCACTCCCACGGTTTTCACGACTCTTGCGGCGCGCGAAAAGTTGCCCGGACAGAGCGGCTATAAAACTCCCGCCGCCGGCCAATCGTAGTGATCTTGAGCAGCCATGGCGGCTGTGTCAGTACACTGCTTTAAAGCTCCTATATGAGCGACCATTTCGCACATGGCTGGAGGCGCGCTCGGCCGACGAGTTGAACGCCTGGATAGGAAGGGCGGTGCAGCGGGCAACTGACGCCGCACATAGCCAGAATTATCGGAAGTACAAGCTTGCTCAAAAAGTCATCTCAGCCCGAGCATCATCATTACCAAGGCCGACTAAAGGGCAGAAGATTCGAGACTTTTTCTTCGCCCTTTCGTCTGCAACGGCCTCCGAAATGCGAGTGCAGCGGGGATACGAAAGCGACGGCGAAAAGGCACGTAATCAGGCAGACTTCATAGATAATTTGCTCTGCGACGTAATGAGTCTTGCTCTGTGTCAATTTATATCGAGCGAGGCGTTTTTATGGATTCTGATCGCCCCGGTGGATCCATACCTAGTAGGCAAACGAAAATGCCAACTCGATGCTTTTGAACTTCCTATTCCGTCCTTCGAGGCGAAAGAATGGCAGGTGTCATTGTATTTCCTCCTTCACCTGATCCCAGTTGGTGACGTAGCGCAGCTTCATCATCAAGTCGCCAAGTGGGAAATAACCGCCGGGCGGGATGAGGGCATAGAATTGGAGGACATGAACCGAATCCTGCGATTGCAGACCACACTAAAACTATACATGGACATGCACGATGAAAAATTCGAAGGCGACGCAAGACTAGAGGGATGCGAAGGCTTTCGAGATTTATTCGAGACTAATTCTGGATTCGAACAAGTCTTCCCCAAATCGTCCAGTCCCGATGATGATCGTCACTTGCCGCGAAGGGGCCTGCGGGAAATCATGCGTTATGGCCATCTCCAGATGGTGATGGGATTCCTTCCGAAACAAAAAATCAGCGATGGAGAAGTAGCGGAGTACCTAGAAACGATGCGGGCAAGCGGGCCCAATGGGCAGTCGGAGATCGCAATTCATCAGGCACAAAGAGAGGAGCTGCATGAGAAGTGGTCAAGGGCCCGACCGCAGCTACTTTCCGGTGATGAATATCGGGCCTATTGCGAAGTGCTGACAAAAATCGTGAAGCACCGTCAGGCAGCCGCGCGTATTAATCTCACCGCCATAGTTCACTTTCACCACCAAGTGATGACCTTACTCGGCCGCCTTGCCGATTTTTCCGGCCTCTTCGAACGAGACCTGTACTTTGTAACACTGGCAATCTTGTATCAGTACGGCCTCAGTCCCCAACGAGCTTTTGAGGACAAAGGTCTTGGCTATCTCAAGGAAGGCCGGATATTCAAAGCATTGGAGAATTTGATAAGTGAGCATAAAGGGAAGATTAAGGTCGAATTAAAGCATTACTTTGGACCGGAATGGGACTCGTGGGATGGGCGGCGGGGAACTCGTAATCGCCTCGCGCACTTCAATATGCTTCGTTCACACGCTCCGAGGCTAGATATGACGGAGTGGGTGAATAGCACGCGCCGTTTGATGAGCTATGATCGAAAGCTGAAGAACGCCGTCAGCCAGTCGATTCGAGAAATGATGAAACGCAATGGTATCGAACTTTCATGGCAAATGGATACTGGCGGTAAGAATCACGAACTTACGAGCGCGGTAGTGTCTTCTGCCAGCGTCGTGCATTTGGGCGGAATCCGACTTGTTGAGTTTTCCGGCTCAGCGTCGAATTCGAACAAGACCCAAGCGATCACGGAAGCCCTACACGGAACACCTTACGTACAGATGGTTGCCGCACTATTTGGTGGCAAAACGCAGCAGTTTGACGATATCACAGGCCGCGATTTGTCGAACATTGATTGGCAAAGTACGGAACGGAAGGCTCAAAATACCGGGGGACGTGGTGCTATGGGCACTCTGCGCCCGCGCAGGGAAGAAAAAGTGCGCCGAGAATAAAATTCTCAACTATGATTGCTTATAAGTATCTAATACTTGGATGAGATCACCCCCAAATCGTGGGGGACTATACCTGGTGCCTTCCGTGGTTGATGAGAGCGCCGTGCTTAGATCACCCCCGTATTGAGGGGGACTGCACCCGGTCTTTCCCCTATCGCATGGAGGGGCGCTAGACTGAATTCACGCCGTATTGAGGGCGACTGTTTCCGAGAGCCGGCAGCGCCGTAGCGAAAGATGCGTCGAGAATCAAGATATCGATAACGATTGCTAGTTAGGTGCCAGCGTCTGAGTCCAGATGACCCCCAGATTGAGGGGGACTACATCCCGCCTCGCTGCGTGTCGTGTCGTGTCGGTCATGGAGTCCAGATGACCCCCAGATTGAGGGGGACTACACCCTGTCTCCTGTTCGGGCTAGAGGGAGTCCAGATGACCCCCAGATTGAGGGGGACTACACCGCTTTCCCGGAGTTAGTGTGGTGCGTTGCTGATCGGGACGCACCCAGATAGAAGGGAAATATCTCGCCGGGTTGGTCGGCTTAATCTTGAGGTCAAATCCAGAAACCCCCAGATTGAGGGGGACTACACCACTCATCCTTGGCCTCCAGTGTTATAGGGGGTTCTAGATGACCCCCAGATTGAGGGGGACTACACCAGAGGGCTTGCGGTTAGACATGAGGGCTCGATGCAGATGCTCCCCAAATTAAATGCAACTGCATCCTCATTCCTTCATTGCGCCGGGATAACGAGCACACTCATCGTGGCCGCCATAACAGCGCGAGTAAGCCCCTCGAATTTGGAAAATCCATGACCAAATGAACGAGCGCTACATCTGGACCGCTGGGTTATTGCTCATTGAGAAGTGCGCCGGACATGCCCACTAACGTTGCCTATCAAAAGTAGGCTCGCGATGCTTCGAAGACAGCTTGATCGGGTTTAAAGCGCGTATGATCTGACGTTGCGACACAACAATGGCCATGGCCAGCGGGTCCGTCGATGCCTCATAGATCAGAAAATCCCGCCACGTCTTGAACGCCAGCACCAGCAGCGATTTCCGCTGCCGCTGCAGTGTCAGGTATCGACGCCAGAGCCTGGCCTGGCCTGGATGGCTAGTGACAGGCCGCTTCCGGTATTGCTTACGCGGGCCGCTCACCGTCCTTTGGCGTGCCGCCGGCATCGGCCTGGCAGCAGATCCTAGGCCCGCCGCCCGCTGCTGCGCCGCGCGTCTGGCAGCCAGGATCTGCTGCGCCTGGCGGGAAGGGGCCTGGAACGCTCCCAGGCGCTTCTGCAGGGCGGCCTTGGAATATGCGCGGCCGATGGTGCTCGCTTTGATCGATGCGCCACGTTTGCCAGGATCCAGCACCAGGCCGTTGCCCTGCAGCCGCAGTTCCAGCCCATGTCGTGCCAGACCGACATGCAGATCCTGCCATGATTCGGACTGACGAAAGACTTTAGACAGGTCGTCATTTTGCGGCGCGGATCCGGCCTGACCTGGCTGACGATCGTTCGCCCGATCGCCAGAGCGCTTGAGCTGATGATCGGCGGCTTGCTCCGCCGTGCGATCGGCAACTGGCGGCTGAAACTGGCCAAGCCGAGTTTCAAGAGATTTCATCGACAGAAGCCGGTCAATCGAGCTGGCCTTTACACGATGCTTCCCATTCGCATCAGCAATCACCATGCCATTGCCGTAAGGCTGCAGCTGAAGGCTGAAACGCGCCATGCCGTCATGCAGATCCTGCCAGGTCGACGACTGATCGAGCGCGGTCACCAGCTCGGCTTTATTCTCGCGCACATAGCCGTCGAAACTCTGCTCCCAGGTGTGCGCCTCTTTATCCAGGGCGCGCTGCGGCCGCCGTTCAGATTGCAGCTTGTCAGAGCGGCCAAGATCGACCTTCAGGCCATGTTTCTTTTCCATCTCGCGGCTGACAGCTTCCAATGTCTGGAAATCACGCAGCGGCGTATGAGCTTTCAAGGTGTCAGGATGGATCTTGTTGATCGCAATGTGCATGTGGAAGTTATAAGTATTCACATGCGTTCCGATAACGCGCTGGTGCTCGGCATAGCCGAGCGATTTGGCAAACTCGCTCTCAATATCCTTCAGGACATCGAGCGGCGGATGCTCGTCCCGGAACGAGATCATCAGATGGTAGGTCTTGCCGATCTTTGTGCGCTGATTGAGTGCTTGCGTAGCCTTGACCTCAGCAATGGCCAGATCTAGGTCATCGAGGCCGTCGCCGGCATTGCAGTTCTCAATCCAGAAGGATTCCAGCTTTTCGCCATCATCCTTGGCAGCTGCGATGTAATTCGCCAGGCCGGCGAAATCGTCGTTCTCAGGCTCGATATCGATACGCTTGGGAATCACGGCTGCGGCTGCAGATCACATCGAAAGGACACGTTCGCGGACCTGGGCGACAAGGCCGACACCCAAGGCTTGCTCTTGTTGGGCGGTGTAGGCGAGGGCGGCAACACGAATGTTGTGCCGCCGCGCATCGAGGATCTGCTTTTCTGTGTCCGTCAACCGTGACTTATCAGCGTTCAGTAGGCGCGCGTTGTGCGATTGGAAGAACTGCCGGGCTGCATCGCGCGGCACGCCGCCAATCCGGCTCTTGGCATTTCCGTGGCTGGCATCGATGGCCAGGTACAATTCCGGGTCTTTCACTAAAGGCAGCATTTTCTGCGCCTGGCCCAGCTCGGTCAGAGCAGCAGCCAGGCTAGAACGCATCGAGGGGCTGTTGCTGTAAAAACGCGCATCGTTTTTAAGGAAGCCGGCCTCTGCAGAAAGGATCAGATCGACATCGCCCGACTTGCCGATAGCCTTTGTGGCCTGCAGAAGCATGTCCTGGCTTAGACGGTACTGCTTTGCTTCCTTGCTGCGCTCGCGGCCGATATAGGCGGCGCGTTCATTCACCATGCTCTTAGCCAGGCGGACCAGAAGCCCCTGGTTGGTATCAGGCGTCGACATGGCGATCCAGCCAGCCCTTGCCGAACTGGCGGTCGGCTTCATCGGTACGGAGGCCCATGGCTCGCACCTGGTCGGCTCCCAGAAAGTCCTTCAGCCAGAGCAGCGACTCTGCGGGGTAGATCATCTGGCGCATCAGTCGATCTTCCTCAGCTTCATCGCCACGACGCGCAGCGTCGAGCACCAGCGGTAGAAGCTCATCATTCTGAGCAAAACGATTCAGATCAGTTTCGGAATACTCAGCCATTAGTTCAGCTCCCTGACTTTCGATTTAAGCAAAATCTGTGTTTCGCGGATGCTATCAAAGAGGCCGCGAAAATCCATACCGTCGGGTAGGACTAGGCTCTCATCATCGAGAATTAGCTTCATAAGATTCCCAAGACGGGCCAAATCGGCATTGATCCTCAACAGATCGCGGACGATCAGATGCTTGTCGTTCGCTGCCATGGGCTGCCGGCCTGACGTAAGCCTACAGACCAACTCAGAGAATGACTGCCCTGTGCGCTTGGCCAGGGCTTCCAGATCGGCCTTGTCATGCGGAGTGGGGTAGAATTTCGCCAGCACGCGATTTTTGAGCGGCATTCTCTGACCCTGCTGCCGCCGCTTTAAGCGCTGACCTGGTTGGACGGCAACGCCGGCATTTCGCCGGAGCTGGCTGACCAGATCCAGGACGCCAGCTTGCTATCCTGGGCGAGGGTGGACACCTCGGCCGAATACTCGTCGCTGGAGCCTGGCGGCACGACGTACAGCGCAGTTGGTGCCGGTTGCGTGTCTATCGCCACCGCGCAAGCCAGAGGCTTGGAAGAAGGCAGATTGTACCGCAGGCCCTTCATAAAGCGCCTACCGCTGGCAGCCAGGCCGTCCAGCACCATTTTCTCATAAACGCTGTCAAACGGGAGCCAGCTATCCGTAACGGTCATCAGGGCAGCTTCCTCGACAGAAGCAATGCCGGTTTGCCCAACGCTGAAAGTGGCGATTACCAGCAGCTTCGTGCCCTCGATGCCATCCCAGAGTCCCAGTTCGACCGCGAACCGCTTCACCAGCCGCTTGTGTATGTCGTCGTTGAGCATGAAATGGCAGTCAGGAAGGTGTTTGAGGACGATCTTGTGGCCGTATCGGCTGGGGGACAGCTCCTTGACCTCCCCGATCACCATCATCAGCCGCCTGGTTCCCTTTGTCGGGCTGGCCACCTTGCCAAAATGGGCAACACGGCGTGCGGTAGCTTCGGCGTGACGTTCAGCGTTGAAGGCTTCCGGCATATACAAGATGTCGACCAGGTTGACGCCCTTCGCCGATTTCTCAGCGGCAGCCTGCATGAGATATTTGCGGATCACGAACCAGCTCCGCTTGCCCGCCATCGAGGGCGACCAACGATTGAAGCCGGCTTGCTCCCACAAATAGTGAAGTACACCGCGCAGCGTGAGTTTGCTGCCGTCGGTCTTGACACTGTCGGCCTCGCCGTCGCCGGGAACCGGCGCGGCACGGCCGCCAGTCTTGGAAAGTGAAAAATCGAATTTTAGTGCTGTTATCCCCGTATCCGGGCTTTCCTGGATGGCCGTGCCCATCACCTGGCCCAGTCCGGACAGCTCTGCAGGCGGATCGTAGGAATCACATGAAGGGTGGTGAGACCCGCCAGAGTCCGGCATCCGCTTGATGATGTGCTTTCCCTGGATCCTGGCAACGTACATTTCGACGCCGGCAGCGATGCATAAGCAACGGGGCCGAGTCTTAGAACCACGAACTGCAGCCAAGGCCTGATCGAAGCCAGAGTCATCCGAACGGATCTTCGAAGTTCCGACAAGGTACATCATTTTGAGGCTTCCTCTGGAGCGGTGTGGGCGAACGCGGCCGTTCCGGATAGCCGCGATTCAATCGCGCGCGCCAGATCGCTCTCATAGTGGGAGAGTTCGAACCGCCGCTCCTGATCGCTTAGCCAGTACAATCGGCGCGCTTCAGATTCGCAGAATTCTGACAGGTTTTGCTGCTGCTCTTTTAGACGGCTAGGTAGCGCCATACCAAGGGCGCGATATATCTCGTTGGTCTCAAACGAGTGAAAGATAATCTTGCCGGCATCGATCCGAAAATTATACGCAAGCAGTTCTTTGATGCGGCGGAGGCGAAAACATGCTTCAGAAAGGCTGATGCCGACGGGGCGGACTGTCACCTCCCATGGCGTATCCTGACCACCGACATCGCTGGTGTCTGTATCTTCCAGACTGACCAGCTCGAAGGCATAGGGCGCAATATTAGTCATGGCTGCCAACCTCCGGTCAAACGTCTTTGCTCGGAATGGCAACCACGAGGGCAGCAATCAGATCGGCCGCTCGATTTGAATCCATCCGTCTTGCTTTGGCAAAAGCTACAGCTAGGTCGGAGAAAACCTGCTCTGTGGTGTCGTCAGCCAAACTGAGAATACCGGCGTTGCCGGCAACGGCCTCTGAAATGTCGAGAAGGCGGCCGAGCCGACGCTGAAATCGTGGTGACCGCAGTTTGAGAACCTCGATCTGGCTTTCGGCATACATGATGGTCGTATGGTCGCGGTCACCGAACAGCTCGCCAAGAGCAGGAAAGCTCAGGCCAGTAACCTTTCGGGCAACATGAATCGCTGCGGCCCGAGCGTGGAAAGCCGGTGTGCTCCTGTCGCGGCCGACGAGCTGGGAGTGCGACACCTCGAATATGCGCGAGGCATAGGCGATGATCTGCAGCACGCAGGTTTGCTTTTCCGTAAGGGAAGGGGCGGCCGATACATTCGGCCGCCCGATCAGCGCATTCACAGCCCCATTCCCCGAACGAGCTGCGCGGCCTTATGGAACAGGCCTGGCTGCCTTTGCTTCTCCACTGCCGCTTCAAGCTGCTTTTTCAGTTCTGCGCCGACAGCCTTCTCACCCCTGACATCATGCAGATCGTTCCAATCTGTGAGTCCCATTTGCTTCTCCTCAGCTGTAAGAGGCGGGAGGAGAACTTGCGAACCGATGGCCTGTGCTGCTTCCTGTGCCTTGAGCCACCCGACATTGCCCATGGGCCGACCTTCGAGTTTGTGGTCATTGTCGGCCGCGATGGCAAACTTTCCATCAGGGTATCGATCACGAAGCGCCTGACTGACAGGCAGCAGATTGCCGGCGTTGAAAGCCACGACAACGGGTTTGCCGGTTAATTGATGTAGAGTCGCGCCTGTCGCAAAGCCTTCACAGACGATAGCGGTATCTCGACCGAGCTTGTTGCCCGGGTCGATAACGTACATCAGGCCCTTTTGTCGGCCGCCGGCAAGAAACAGCTTCGACCCATCGCGGTCGATAGACTGCAGGGAATGAATTTTGCCATCGATATCACGGCAGGGAACAAGCAGCTTCCCATCGGCATCGATCCGGAGTCCATGAGGAAAGACCCCCTTGTCAGTGAGATAGGGATGATCCTTTCCGACCATGTCAGGTCTATCACGGGCTAGCTCTGCGGCCCTCGCACGGAACCAAATATCCGAGGCGAGGATTGCTGCGGCCTCTTGTCTGGTCAGCAGCTCTTGCTTCCGCTGTTCGCCGCGTGACCTGGCTTCAACCTGCAGCGCCTGGCGTTCAGCTGGACCAGGTATGTCGATATCCGACACCCACTTGTGAAGTTCATTGGTCTTGAAGTTCTTGAGCTGGCCATTGGCACGACCATCGGGGAAGCCACGATAGGAAGCCGTAAGGACTCCCGGCTTATCGTCATCAAGCGGCGCTCGATGCCAGGAGCCATCCATGACGGGAACACTTTTGAGCACAACCCCATGCTCGCGCAGGAATGCTCCAAATTCCTCTGCAGGGGAAGCAGCTGTGACGCGGGCAGGAACATTGCCAGTGCGCCATTGTCTAACGGCTTCTATGTCCGGGCCCTCATGGACATACCAGCTCTTATGCGTACCATCCCACCTAGCACCTGCAGCTTTCGCTGCTTCCTTTTCCTTGAAAGGCACCTGCAGCCAGATCTTCGGCAGTCGCTGCAGGTTTTGCGCCTGCTCTGGCGCTTCGAGCTGCTGTTCTTCCATCTTCGTCGCCTTTCTCTGAGCCTGCATCTCTTGTTCGATTTCCTGGCGCTTGCTGGGATCGAGGATCCATGTCGCAATACGATCCGCGTCACGGGCCGCCTGAAACAGAGCATTCCGGTCGTCTTTGAGCACTTTTAGCCAGGAGGCGGCATAGGAGGCATGCCGCTCGGGGAAATGGCCGATTGCGAGCTGACGAGCCACCATGTGGCTGGAGATTTCCGCCCTTAATTCCTCGCGCGCATAGACTTCCGATCCGAACGGTCCAAATTCGCGATCCATCCGGGAGCGGTGACCAGTAGCGTGGCCCAGCTCGTGGAGGGCCGTGGCGTAGTAGTCATAGGCAGTATCGAAAGCCGACATGGGCGGCAAATGCATCTGATCTGACATGGGGCTGTAGAACGCCCTATCGCTTTGATCATTGAGAAGCTTGACGCCAGATTCCTGCAGGATGCCGTCAGCTGAAACAATCGGGTCGAAGAATAGCTGGTTTGCCACGTAAGGCGGCATTTCCTCGACCTGTTCGGCGTTGAACACCTTGGCGTAAAATACCGATGGCCTGGTGAGCTGTACGTCGCGGTAGAACTGTTCGCCTCGGGCATCCAGAACCGGATTGCCGGCGTCGTCACGAACGGCCTCACGCTCCGACCATTTCCAGTATTCGATGGTGGTGGCGCGCTCGCCTTTGCGAACCTGGGCACCAAGAGCCTCGGCTTGATTGTAGGTCAACCAGCGAGGATCTGAATAACCCTTCATTTCCAGCCAGAGTCGGTTGATGCCCTGGTATGGCTTATTGGTCGCCGGATTGAATGCTCGGTCCGCGACGATCCCCGGTTTCCAGGGCTTCTGCCAGGGTGCGGTGCCTGCCTCAATCTGCTTGTAGATTTCGTCTGCGACTTCGTCGCGCCAGGACGGCCGCTGAGTGGATTTATCCTTGCTCATTCGCCGCCTCCCTGGTCGTCGCCGGCGACGGCTGCCAGGCGGCTGTCATCCGCCGCTTGGTCATCGAGCGCTTCATCACGGAAAGCGCCCATGACCATGGCCAGTTCGGGATCGACGGCCACGACGAAGCCCTGGGAAGCTGCCTGGGCGACCATAGCTGCCTCTACATTCCGTAGCTCTTTGGGAGGTAGAGGGTTGCTCACGCTGCCACCTGACATGCATTTTCTCCTTCGTTGGTTGCATTGGACGGTGCGGGAATCGATGACCGCTGCCTTAGCGTGCGGTTCTTGAAAAATAGAAACTGCCGGCCGTAGATGGCTGGTTGGCCAGCTACGAAAATCAGCATGTCGCCGGGCACAACACGGCCAAACCGGCCTTTGCGAAGGCCGGGCAGACTCATGCACTCATCGGGCGTCATCAGATTGCGTCCGACCTCAGAGATACTTTCCGAGATATTGCCGGTCAGCTCGCCAGCCTTTGAGGATCTGGACCGCTTTCGCTGTACCAGCGTGGTTTTACCCGTCAATTCCGACAGGGCCTTGGCTGTGTCGTACTTGTTGGGCGCATAGGCCACACGGATATGGCAGTTGCTGGTGATCGCTTCATCTTTTCCGTATGCGTCCTGGCTCTGCAGCTGGGCAATATCCTGGACGATGATGAATGCCTTGAGGCCATAGCCGGCCATGTACGCCAGCGCTTCCTGGAAAATGTCTAGTTTCCCAAGCGACGTGAACTCATCGAGCATGAGGAGCAGGCGGTACCGATAATGTTTAGTTGGCTGGCCAGCACTAAACGTCAATTCCGGCATGAGCCGGTTGAGGATCTGGTTCAGCATAAGCCGGTAAAGCGGCCGCAGGCGCTTAATGTCTTTCGGCGGGATCACGAGGTAGAGCGAAACAGGCTTGTCGCTGTTCATCAGATCCGCGATGCGGAAGTCACAGATCGAGGTATTCCGGGCAACAATCGGATCGGCGTATAGCGACAGGTCTACCTTTGCTGACGAATGCACGCCGCTGCGTTCATTCGGTGCGCGCTTTTTCATGCCGCTTGCCGCAGCTCTCACGACCCTGTTTGCGACGGCGTCGCCGTGCTCATACTGCGTCATGTCGTCAAGCAGCGCTTTAAAGCTGGCATCGCCATCGCTGCCGGCGACTTCAATTTCGTCACCGCCAACCGACATAAATTCATGAACATCTGCGAGCGTGGCGATTTTCTCACCGCCGCTATCGCGATAAACGACATACAGCACATGGAGGATGGCGGCCGTGAGCCAGCCCCAACCCTCCTTCATCCAGAAGTCTTTTAGGCCTTTGCCCTCGGGATCCACGATCATGCTGGCGATGTTCTGGGCGTCAGCCACCTGGTACGGCGATCCGATGCGGACCTCTGCAAGCGGGTTGTACCTGGCTGAGCCGCACAGGGCGGCGGGGTCAAAGCGCAGGACGCGGTGGCCGATAGCGTTTCGCCAACCGGCCGTCAGGGCGTAGTTCTCGCCCTTGATATCCAGCACCAGGGCGCTTTCGAGCCATGAGAGCAGGGTGGGCACGACCAGGCCGACGCCTTTGCCCGACCTGGTCGGCGCATAAGCCAGAATATGCTCAGGACCGTTATGATGCAGGGGGCGGACCCGCAGATTGCCCTTCCAGCCACCTACCACGGCTCCAACTGAGCCAAGCAGGGCGGCTCGCCTGGCATCGCCCATGTTCGCCCACCTTGCGGAGCCATGGGTATTCCGGGCATCACGGCCGCCATGGAGGGTGGTCGTGTCGGCTCGTGCGATCAGCATCGCCGCCGCGCCCATGACGACGACGCCGGCAGCGCCTGTCCACCACACGGGGTATAGGAGATTCGACGGCAGGCCGCCGGTCACCATGATGGTCTTGAGAAGCCAGACCCACCACCTCGGATCCAGCGAATTAAAGCCTACCGCCCAATGCCACTGAATCCCGATGGCGACCAGAGTCAGGAGGAACACGACGACGAATGAAATTCGAACCGCAATCATTGTTTTTCTCGAAAGTTATGCCGCCGCCAGCAGGAAATTACCGTCTTGCAGGATGAACCTGTCGTTCCGAGGCTCGTAAATGTCAGTAATGCGACGCCAGCCGTCGCTGCTGCGCTTGATCTGCACAACTACGTCGACCAGCTCGCGCAAAAACTCAGGTACTTTCGGCATGTGATTGCCTGACCAGGCGATGTTCTGCTCGAACTTGCGATTGATCGCCTGGTGCGTGCTTTCGGCATGGATCGAGCACATGAAGCCCGTCATGCCGCTGTTGAGGATCGCTAGCGCGACAAATGCATTCTGGGTGGAGATCTCGCCCAGGATGGGGTGATCGGGTGTGGCGCGCATCAGATGGTCGTATATCTGCCGCCAGGTAATCATCCCGGCACCAGTGCCTTCCTCACGGGCGGCGATCAAACCAACCCCATCCCAGAACCTGCCCAGATGCAGCTCAGGCGTATCTTCGACGCCGATAACGCGCCGATCCTCCGGGATGCATTCCAGTAGCTTATTCAGAAGGGTCGTTTTGCCAGTATTTGTGGCACCCGAAACGATGATGTTCTTTTCGGCGCTGACAGCGCCGATGAGATAATTCCTCACAGCATCATTCACCCCCAGCTGTTGCCAGCTGGGGCTAAACGGATGCTTACAGCGGATAGCCAGGGAAAGGCCGGTTTGGACAGAAGGACCAACCAAACACTCGAAGCGGTGACCGCCAGGCAGGACAGTTGACAGCTTCGGCTTGGTATCTGGATCGAATACCAGGCCATGCCAGTTGCCGAGAGCCTTGCAGATCGTTTCGATCACCGACAGCGATAGCTCAGGGCATTCAATCTGACGCTTACCATCGCCGCGCCGGTCGGTCGTGACGACTTCCTGCCGGACCATCCGAATCTCAATAGTGCTGGGATCTGAGTAATGCTGCGCCAGCGGCTCAAGCAGCCGGCGCAGCATCAGGTCAGATCCATGAACGGGAGCATTCATGGTGCTGACCAGGCTCAATACGGGCAGGGCGGCAGGAACATCTGCTGCACCGGAGGTCCGGGAGGGCCAATGTTTGTCCAATGCCAGTTGAGCACCTGGCTATCCATTATCCCGCCGTTGCCAGAGTACCAGCCGCCAGAATCGAACGAGCAGGTGTTACCTACAATCTGGCCAGTCTCAGTGTTTTTGAGTTGGTGTTTCTGAATTAATCCAGTCACCCACATTCGCTGGTACCAGTAGTCTTGTTGGTTGCTGTCCCCAACGGTGTGAAACAGTTGGTAGTAATATCCGGTCGTGAGCCGCCGGTTATCTATGAGCGTGGTAACGCAAACATCGACTGGGCCGGCCGGCGTGCCAGCGCCGATAACCTTGTTGTAAATCGTGTTGTCCGAGCGCTTCCATTGCTCAACCTTATTGGTCTCGCGAAGTGCATCGCATCCTTGGTATGTCGAGGTTCCGGTCGGAACGGTACTGGTGCCCTGCAGCTCATAGGGAAGCTGCACAGCCCCGGGCAGAACCTCGCTCACCTTGATATCAAACCGGCCAGAAGCAGGTTCGATGTAAACGGTCGTTTGTGCATAACTATAGAGCTGGCCATCATGGTTCTGATAACCGGTGATCTGAACCTTATGGACGTAAACGGACTGCGAGTTCTGGCACTGGCCGAGATACTTCCGGCTGCCATTGTCGAGGAAGAAGAACCGCTCTTGCCCATAGGACCGCGCTGCCGCCATGTCGTGCTGCCACAGTGACGGGTCTGTGCAGCCGTCTGTCGTAGACTGGACAGCCAGAGTCGATGTGTCTGGCGTGCAATCAGTGATGAACTGGCTGAGAGAGCCGACGGTGATTCGCAGCCTGCTCTGTAAGGCAACGGTGCTGGCGTTCTGATCGATGACGGGTTGGCAGATATAGGCCCCACCGGCATCCGTGTAGACTTTGGTTTGCGGATACTCAGTGCCATTGTCCGCGCAAGCGCCGGCCTGATAGGTGACGCCTTCCAGTGTGTAATGATGCGTTCCTTGCTGAAAGCTTTTCGAGTTGGCGAAATCGTGGCGGATCGAGCAGCCGTTCGTTGTCGCCACCAGCTGAACGGCTGGTTTTGCCTCAGAAGCTTCACAACCACGAACCTGAACCTCGCGGTTGCTGGCATCCATGTAAACCAGCGTCGCTCTAGGCGTCGCCAGCTTGCCTACATAGTCAAGCGAGACAGTGCAGGAGTCGTACTTCTCGACAATGGGAAAAATCTTGTCGGCATCCGGAGTGCAGTCGGTGACTTCTTTGGTCGCGCCACCCTCATCAACATAATAGAGCTTGAATTGTGCCTGGGATTTCCGGGCGTCCAGATCGATTTGATCGCTGCAGACGCTGTAGCTGCGCAGCAGCGGGAACCCCTTGCTTGAATCACTGCATTCGGTCTCAGACTGGACCGTGCCGCCCTTTGAGGTAATCGACTTGTTCTGTTGGACAGCCCTCAGCTGCGCCAGGTCGACGCGGATCGGGCAGCCATCCGATGAAACGCGCACGGATTCCTCCGGCGCTGGTGCCACTGACACTGCAGAAGGCGTCTGATAGTTGCCGGCAAGGTCGTTCTGGCGCTGGCCGCTATTCGACTGCGGAGCGGCGGCCTGCTGAGTTGCCTTGGCCGGCTCTTCCTTTTTCTCCTCTTGCTTGGCGGCAGCAAGTTTCTCCAGGGCAGCCCGGAGCTGAGCGCGATCACCTTTCACCAGCACATCGGCCGCAGGATCCAGCTGCGGCTTTGTCATATCGAATTGGGCGGTGAAATCTGTCGAGTTCAGAGCTTCCTGGCGGCCGTTTTTCTCCACACCGACCAGGACGACCTGGCCAATTTTCTTGCTGTTCACGTCGACATATCGGGTGTAGCCCTTGGCAGTAACACCATCAGTCAATGTCCGCTCGATCCCTGGCACGTTCAGCAGGGACAGATCGATGGCGCGCGGTTCGTTAAGCGGAACATCGATGGCGGTCCTGGCCTTGGTCAGGATCTCCACCTTTTCAGCCAGAGAGGGTGCCTCCGGCAGAGCGGAAACAGGCTTGGTTTGGGCATGCGCCCCGATCGCCATTGTTCCAATGATCGTCAGAACGATGGCGGCAATGCAGTTGATGACAATTCTAGTCATGGTCTTCCCCTTGCTTACTTGCTTGAAGGTTTGGCGGCCGAGCTAGCCAGGTCGGCTGGTGGCGGAGCAGGGCCATCCTCGATTCGGCGGATGTACCAGTCCTGGGCAGGTCGGATCTGCGCCCGTGTACCCTGCGAAATTGTGATGATCGGCATGAGGTTGATGTTGCGCTCCAGATCGGAGGCGGCGATCTCGCCCAGCTTTTGGCTCAGCTCTTGGGAGCCCTTATCGGCAATGGCCGAGGTGGTGCTTCCAGATGTCGTGGTGGCAGTCGTGGTGGTGGTGGTTTGCGTTCCGACTGCAGTGGCCAGGCGCACGCTGGCAGAGAGGCCGGCGAGAATGAACGCCGTGCCATAACGCTCCCAAAATCGGTTATCTACATCGCCAGTCACCCCACCACGGCCCTGTACGTCAGCCACGGGCGCTGCGAGCTGCAGGATCTCCGAGCGGTATTCGGCCATGAGGATCCGGGCGCAATTGAATGACAGCCTGGAGTCACCCTGCCGGCGAGGGCTGCTGTAGTCGCAGACCATGCGGGAGCCTTTCGGAACCAGGAGATTGCGGCCGTGATAGCCAAACACGTCCCGGCTCACCTGAAGGATGACCTGGCCGCCGTTCTTGCTTTCGATCTGGCTGTTAACGCCAGTCTCGAAAATGACGCTGATATAGCGGTCGGTTGTGAGGATCCGCGAGCTGTCGACCGGGAGGCCTGAGATCCTGCCGTCGTGATGGTATTTCTCCTGGATCTGGGGTGGTGGCGGCGACAAGTTGACATTCTGAATGCCGGCGTTGGGCATGCCGGACGTGATGATCGATTCAGCGGCAGTGTGCGGAGCCAGCTGGAAGCCGCCAGAGGCACGCCTGGCCAGTGTTGACGCCAAGGCCAGGCGATATGGATTTGGCGGAGGTGTCACGACCGGGGCCGGTGCGGGTGGCTGCGGTGCCGACACAGTGCGCTCGATCACCACAGGCGGCATTGCCGGCGACGGAGGAGGCGGCGGCGGCGCGGGCGGCGCGGGCTTAAAATTCCACGCTGCCTGGTCGTCGGCCGGCAGTGCCGGCTGCCGGTCCGGCGCTTGCGGTCCACACATGCCACCGAACGTCAAGCCAAGGGCCACTAAGACGTCACAGAGGGCCATCAAACGCCCCTGTACTCAATGCAGATGAAGCTTAGGCCGGATTTCAGCGTGATGAGGCGCTGCGTGCTCTCGACGACGAGAGTTGTACCGTTGACGCGGGTGTTGACCGTCTCATCGATGCCGTCCACCACGATATAGGCGGTCGGAAGTTCGATATCCTTCCACTTATCGCCGAACCGGATGTAGGTGAAATAGTCGTCCCTAAAGACAGTCTCCGGCTTCAGCTCATTGCTGCCGCGAAGGCTGTAATTGCCCCAACCCCGCAGCCTGTCGGGGCTGAAGGCAGCCGTTTGAACAAAGTCCGGCTGCTTTTGAGAGCTGCTGACGGCCTTGGCCGCTTCCGCCAGTGCTGCCGGTGTTGGTGATTTAGAACTGCTTTGATTACGCGGTTTGGTGATGCCGTTACCTGCAGGTTCAGTCGCATCCTGGTCTACATTGTCCTTCGAGGGTTCGGTTTCGCTCGCCAGCGGTGCAGGTTTAACGATGCGAACATGCCCCTCGATCACGAACCGCAGATCCGGGACGTTCCGACTGTTGATGCTCTCAGTGCGGAGATAGATCGGATATGTCTGGCCAGACTTGCCGTAAACAATGAGATTTGTATCGATGCCGAAACCTTGCGGCCGAACGGCAATCCGACGATCACCACGCTTTACGACTTCGAAGTTCTCAGTATCGCCGTTGTCCCAATTCTCGATCTGCTCACCTGTCGGCAGCTCGATCAGGGAGACCATGTATTCACGCAGGCGGACCTTATATTCGCAGTCGTTGCACATCTGCGCTTTGAAGGTGCCCTTGGCTTTGTCGCTGTCCCAGGCTTCCTGGACCTGACCGCCAACCGCGCCCCGCTTCATTGCCGTAAACTTGCCCTCAGCCTGGTCTGCCGCCTGGCGCACCATGGAATCCGGGACCGGAACGGCCGTGACCGGCCCTAGCGGTGCCGGCGTCGGGATTCCTGACGAGGATCCGCCGAGCACACGCGGACCGCCAACCGCCGTCTGAGCCGTGGCAGACGCAGCAGCCACCAACACGCCAACGGCGACCACGACCCAGAAAACCGCAAAGTCCAATGCGAACAGCGGCCCGGGGCGGCTGCCTTCGGCAGCCCGCTTCTCCGAACGGTGCAGCTGGTACGCCATGAGAGAGAATGGAATGAAGCCGACCAGTAGGCACCAGCGCATGAGATACTTGTCGCCTACGAGCAGCCCGAACATGCTGGCCGCCAGGCACACCAGAGCAGCAATCAAAACTAGATAAATCATGCGTTAGCCCTCTCCTTGAGAGACATTTCCAGCACGGTGAAGCCATGCGGGTTTTCGTACTTGTCGACGGGATGGACCCGATGTGGTCGGGTGGTGATGTTGAGGTATGCGCGCAGCTTCCTTTGCTCGACCAGGACGCCGTTGCGCTTATCGATCTGCAGAAGCTCGACCGAGTATTTGTAGGTGTTGCCGACCGCTTCGATGCGTTCGGCGGTTTCGATCATGATTGAGCGCGTCAGGCCGCCCTTGATCTCTTTCTCGACCTCGGCCTTCCGGTCCTTGGTAAATCGCTCAAAATACTTGCCATCCGCCACGCGCGAGCAGAAGCGCATGCGCTCGACTTGAGTAACGGAGTCAATTTCCAGGCATTCGCGGACATACCGCTTCGCAATGCCTTCCATGGCCACATCGAAGCCGTAGACGTTTTTCGCGATAGGCTCGATACGATAGATTTTATCGTTGGCATCGTAGGAACGAACCAACGCTACTTCCGTTGTTTTCAGCGGAATCATGGTCGCGATGGCATTGGCCAGAACGACGATCGTAAACAGCAGCGCGATATTTGTGCCGGCCGAAATCCTAAGCAGCCAGGCTAACCGACGATGAGCAACCTGGAAGCTATAGGGATCTGCTTCATTCACTGACTGGTGCTGATCGGTGGGAACGACGGTGCCGGCTCCGGCGACAGTGCCTCGCGCCCGCTTGGGGAATGGAGGCAGCTTTAGCTTCAAGAGGCCCATACGAAGCCCCTGCTGTTAAAGTCGATCTCGGAACAAGCGCAGGGGCTTTTCCGCATGAGGTCACTGCCATTGCCGTCATTGGCTGGCATTTCAACGCTCTTGCCGGAAACGGTGCAGCCGACCAGGAGAAGCAGGAATAGGCCGACTGCGAAACCGCCCGCTAAAGCAGAGAGCGACTTCCTGACCAAGCCCGGCTTCCGAGGTGTGACCTGAATAAGGGATGTTGTGTTCAACGCGGTTCTCCTGGCTTAGGGCTTGGGGGGCTGCTTGGTGGCCTTCTGCAGCAGCGCCTGGACGTGATCGCCGATGCTCTGGCCATTGAACTTGAGTTCGCCGGTTTGCGAGTTCATTCCGATGTTCGGAATCATCGACAGTCCTTGGCGGCCGTACTTGAACAAGGCCGCGCCCGTAGCCGCTGTGCCGGCCGTGATAATCGCGGCCGCCTGATTTGTGAGCTGGGAGCCAGTGATCGAATTGGCGATGCTCGTCGCCTCAGTCATGAATGCTGTGCCGAGCCAGCCCAATGCGACAGCGAGGACGAATTTTGCGTTGTTGATGCGAGCGAAATCAGCGGCTTGATCGAGCGGCATGTCGTCGAGGCCAAGACGTGTGACCCCGTAAAGCATGATGCCTAAGGCAAGGGTGCTGCCGAAAAGCACCATGAATGATGAAATTACTGTGCGAATGCCCTTGGTGGCGATCTCGCGGCCCCAGCCGAAACCAAAACCCAACATCATAAATGGGCTGAGTGTAGCCAACATCGTGATGCGGAAGATCGATACTACGACCTGAGAGAAGTAGACGATCAGTACTAGAAAGTACGGTACGATCAAAACAATCGCGAAAAGTACGGGCAGCCAGTTCGTCCACCCGACAGTCTTTGCGATGGAAAAGGCCATCTGAAAGACGGAAACAACTCCTTCTTCTGCAACGCATACCAACTCGGTCATACCGGCACCTAGAGACTCGGTTGAAGGCGCGGGCGCGCCTTGTACATCTTTGTTGGCGACTAGAAGCGCCGTTGCTGCCGCTGCGCCCATCATCTTCAGTGCAGCGATGAAAATGACGTTGACTAAGCCTGGTCCCGAACCAAAGAGAAGCAACGCGGAAATGAAGACGTAGATGCTTTCTTTGCCGAGGTCCGATACTGTTGCTTTGAGCAGAATCATCCGGTAACCGTGCACGATTACCCAGATTCCAATGTATGCAAGAAAGGCAGTTTGCATGGCGCTAACCAGAGCCATACTCAGTTCTTGGGTATATCCATTGGCCAGGTCGACATACTCAGCGACAATGTCGTCCGTGAAGCATTCGTTATTCATTGGCGTCACCCTGACTTTTTTGGGAATTGCCCCGGTAAGCGCTCAGGACTGGCGCTTCGGCAACAACGTGCATCGGGATAGCTTTTTTGATTTCGCTGCGGCGAAAGCGAATTGGACGGCCTTGAAAGGTGCCGAACAGCTCCAAAAGTACAGAAAGGCAAACTGCCCAGCAGGGAATGAGTACGAGCGTTGGGCAAAAAAGCTGGATACGGACCGCAAGGCCGCTATGAGCGATCTCGAGAATGAAAGAAATGCAGAGCTGATTAAGCGATGCCACGACCTGTACTTGATGGCGTACAAGTGGGACGAATTGTGGGGATATTGGAGAGCTGCCCCCAGCCGTATCAGGAAGTGGAATGACCTGGATCAGGCAAGCAATGCCTGCGCTGCAATACGACGGGGCAATATCTTCACAGGACAATGCAATGACTTGCCGGACTGGCAAGAGTGGCGAGTTGGAAATTGAATGCCACACTGGGTCAAGGTGATGCTCGATAAGCTCGACCTGGTTCTCGCGGACCCGGCCTGGGCTGTGCTGGCTTACCTTGCCCTTTCCCTGGCGGTCTTGCTGCCATATGCACAGCTGAGGAAGCGGGCGTTGGCGAGGATCGAAAGTGCTATGGCCGGAAGTCCCCAGAAGAAGGATTTGCTGTTGGGCATCCTCCACATACCCATGACAGTGCTGCCTATCATTCTGTTCTTCCCGCTTTTTCCCCTGACAATTTACCTGTTCCGTGAAAGTAACGCCGAGCCGGTCTTGTTCGAACGTAACAGTCACGGCGAGAAGCCGGCGCGCATAGTCCCCAAGAAGCGTAAGGGAATGAAAGACAAAAACCGTCCTATCGGCGGTAGCAAGGTCGCCGAAGGCATACTGCTCGACCTTGATCCCCATGAGGATCGCGCAGCGATAAAGATCGCGCGAACGCTGCGTAATCAAATTATTGATTGACGCTCTCACGGTGAACCTTCCTCTTCTGCCGCAAGGACGCTTTGCGGAGGCAAGGACGTAAGCGCCATATAAGTGGACTGCACCTTGAGCAGTTGCGCGAGGATCTGTGTCTGTTGGATATGCGCCCTAGCGATAACGACCTGTCCTTGGGCGATACTAGCAAGCCACTCGTTGCTTTCTTTTGCGGCGAGAACCGCCGTTTCCAAATCTGACGCAGCTTTGTTCATATCTTCAGCTCCGCGAATGGCCATGTCTGCTTGGCCATTTCCTTTCGCAGCCGCGTCGACTGCGATGTTGATGCGACGCGACTCTACGGCGCGGCGCATTTCATCTTGCTTTGCGAAGGGCTGGCCCTTCATCTTCTTGGGATCGAGCCACATTGCGGTCCGGTAGCCACTAGATGCGTGGCAGATCGAGCCCCATGACACATCGTCCATATCGACGCCGGGCATCAATCGGTCGAAATTGGGCATAAGGCATTCGGAATCCTGACGGAGCCTGCTGGCCACTCGCTGCAGGTTCAGCATCGGTATCGAGATTTGCCCCATCTTGCCGATGGCATTTGCCTGTTGGCGTGTCGCATTCATGATGGCGGTCAGCGCATCGATTTGCTGCTGCATTTTGGTGAGCTGTTCGGCCAACTTCGCAATCGCCGCCTGGTCGATTACCTGGTCTAGGGCATATGACGGCGTTGCTGTCGACACCAAAGCCGAAAGCAGCAGCGCAGCCGCGTAGGACTTCAAAGATGGTTTAGCCATTCGGCCCCCCATTGAGTTTTTAGATCGGCGATGACGCGGTTGGCTTCCGGGCCTGAGCGATAGAACCGAAGGGCATCACCTAGGATGGCCAGGTTCACATCGATGATCGCGCTTTCATCCAGGCCGGTAGTCGCATCGCGCTGGACTACTAGAGCCTGGCGCTGGCCCTCCTTTGTGTTGCCTGCGCCGAGGATGAAGCCAATCTGCTCTTCGTTCAGATTGAAGCGTTCCAGGCTGTCGCGACGTGCCTGGCTGTTCGGCAGGAAGATCAGGGTCGCGGTGTTGTCGAGAATTGCATCACTGACACCAGAATCGAAAAGTGCCTTCGGATCCTGGAAGCCAAGGCCGACAAATCCATCGAGCTTGCGGTATTCGCGGAACATCTCGATAGCCAGGGACTTGAAGCCGTCATTCTGTAGAAGCTTCGCCGCCTCATCGATGTAGATCCCGAAACCCTTGGTGTTGCTGGATGCCGAAATTCCAATAGCTGACGAAATGTGGGTGACGACGCCCGGTCCTGTTGCAGGGTCATCCAGGGCCTCGTTCATATTGATGCCGACCAGGTGCGAGGCTGCCAGGAAGCTTCCCAGGCTATCGTGGGGGGCATTCATCAGGTGGGAGCGAATGCCCTTGCTGCCCTTTCCGTCTACCACCCACGGCGCAATAGCCCGCCGCAAGTGAGTTCCACGTGGGAACGCAAATTCAAAAATCGTATTGAGGGTGCGGTTAGGTACTTCTGTTTTAAATACCAGCTCCACTGCATGGGCGAGGATCTCGTCATCCTTCTCACCGCGTTCATAATGACCAGCGAGGGCCTTTAGGATTGTGTAGATCCGCTGCCGGTTTTTAGCTGTGTCGTCGCCAACATCGAGCGGGTTGAGCTGAAGTTCATCGTAACCCTGATAAAGGCCGCCCATGGCCTCGATCATGAAGCGCGCGCCCTCTTTAGAATCGAAGACGTAAGAGCGGACGCCATTGAATTTGGCTAAGCCGCCCAGCAAGTGGATAATCAGCGTGGTCTTGCCTCCACCTGTCGGGCCAAAGCAGAGAAAATGGCCCTTAGACTGGCGCTTCTGAGAAACATGGAATTGAAGCGCATAGGCTTGGCCAGATGGCGTCCTGAAATACCGGACGGGCCTATCACCGAGCGGGCTAGTCGGCTGGCCTGTATATGAGTGATGGTAAGGCCAGATGGCTGCGATATTCTGCTCGCGCAGTATCAGCGGCCTGAGCAGACTAGTTGAGCTGGAAACGCGCCGCTGTTTTAACGACGGAATTCGAGCAAACCAGCAAAGTCCAGCACCTTTGGTCTCAACAGAATATTCTATTCGGCGGCTACCAAGTGTTTTGCAGATATCACCGATTAGGCGATCCAGCTCCGGTTCAGTTGAGCCTCGCGCCGTTATCTGGAGTTGGGTGGAGAAAACGGTGGTGTTGCCGGCAGCGAGCAGCGCTAGGGTGGCGACGACCTGGGCCAGCAGCTCATCGCTCTTGATGAATGATGATTCCAGCTCCTTTTTGCGGCGGCTGTAGAGTGCAATCGCTTCGTCGCGATCCCAGGGCTCGCAGATCTGTGCAATCTCAAGATCGCCTTGGATCGCCAGAATATCGGCCAATATTTGACCCGTGAGACTTTCGGGCCAGTCGCGGATCGCAATCGTCCGGTGGATCTTCAGATATGGAACGCGTGTAGAAATCGTCCCATCTGTCGTAACAATCAGATCAGCTGCCGGAATGCTTCCCGACATACTGCCTGAACGTCGTGTCAGATCATCGCGGAATTCACCCGAGACAAGGTAATTGACGAAGCAAGTCAGGGGGCATGGTGCTTCAGACGACTCAGGAGAGGATAGGAGCGCTGGCTTATACTGCTCCATCATCGACGTGACTTTGTCGCAGCCCTCTAATATCGCGGTTTTAGTCCTCCCTCCGATTACTACATACCAGTTGACGTAATAGGCCGACTGAAATACGGCGCGCTCAGCGTTGCCTATTTCTTTGAGGGTGCTGCTAGGCCACTCGGCTTGAAAGCCGATGTCGCGCTGGCGCTTGATGCCGAATATCCAGTGGTGGATACCAAGTTTACCTAAAGCATGATGCAGTGCTGCCCGACCGAGCAGCATTTGCTCCTGCTGCGGCATTACTTTGGCGTCATAACTAGTGCCGCGAATCTGGAAAACTCTAAACAGTCCGCCGCTTTTGACTCGGACTGACTGCAGATCTGGATCGATACCATCGATCTCCAGCTCGTTCGCGATCCAGTCCTGGGACACATCGCCCAGAAACAGCTTGCGCGTCGACGGCTCTACAAGCGCACCAACCGACAGAGCCGCAAGGCTGGTCATGATGACTTCACCCCACATTACGGCAACCTGTCGAGCTGAGTGGCACGGCCGGCAAGGAAGAACGCCGTCTTGCCCCGAGAAGCCCAAAAACGCGGGGTCGAGAACAGGTAATTGCCGAAGTGGCAATCTTGGTTGTTCTTGCGCCACAACCACGTCCAAAGACAGATCACGACCGCAAGGGAGGTGGGTATGGCCAGCGGAGCGAAGCCGACACCCACCATTAGGCCGAAGGTGCAGCCCATGCCGGCGATCACCAGGATCATCACCTTGGGCGGCAGCCCAAAGAGCGTCAGCGGCTTCTGAACGCCCGTGAACACGAAGCTACTGGCCTTCATGTGCCCATGCTCTTGCTGAGGTTGATCAGGCCGCGAATGATCGCCGGACCGGCCATGATGCAAATCCCGCCGACGATACACATGGCGAGACGCTGCCAATCCATCTGCCCCTTCAATGTCGCGATGATGCCGGCAACGATTACGCCGATGCCAACCAGGACCGCGCCCAGCGTGACAAGGCCCGCTTCGATATTACTAGCCGCCTCCACACCTGGTTCGACCCAGGAGTCATCAGCAGCAATAGCGAGCTGAGGAGCTGCGAACGTGACGAAAGCCACCGCGATCAAAAGGATCAACGACGGCAGGTATTCTGTGGGTTTACGCATTATGGGTTCCCCCGGTTGTGGTTGTTATTTCAGGATGAAGAAGAAGGTGATGACGGCGGCCCAATTCAGACTGGTGAGGACTGCTTGAGCGATCAGTTGGGACTTGGTTTTGCTTTGCAGCGTGCCAAGTGCTTCCGACTGTTGAGCCACACCATTCAGCACGCTGCGGACTGCACCATCGAGCAAGGCATCGCGCAGTTTGTTGGCGGACTGCGTTACGGACTCCACCACACCAACCACGGCCCGCTCGAAGCTTTCATTCTGAGCCTTGCGATGTGCTTCCAGAGACCGCGCCAGGTCACCCATGAATGCGGTGTGTAGCGTCACAGACATGAGAATGGGATCGTCCTCACCGACTGCCACGCCATGCTCTGCGAGAAGCATGGTGCGAACTTCCTGCTTGGATATCGGTTCAAAGGCAGCTTGGTCCGTCATGGCTCCGCCCCCACGGTTGTGCCTTGCGCGTCCAGGCGCGACAGGAAGTCATCGATGTTCGGCCATGAGCCCTTGCCGTAGGCGACTTGGACTTTGCGGAGGAGGCCGACGGCTTCCATTGTCGTCGATAGGCTATACATCGAGAGCTGTTGATCGATGGCCCTCCTGCTGGCCGGGCTCAAAGCCGCCAGGGAGAGATCCTTGAACTTGGATGGATCGCTCATTGCTGGCTTTCCTGTCACGAGAGGTTCGCGGCGGCGATCTGGCCGTCGATGGTCCGCCATGTCATCGCGAGCCGCTGCTTGGCCATCACTGTGAAGCCAGCCGCCTCTTTGACTTCCTTGAACGTCAGTTTTTGGCGCAGCATCTGGTCCATATCAGCGCCGAAGGTTTCCTTGCGGACCTCGGGAATGCGGATCAGGGCTTGGATCTGTTCCTGGTTGTCGCGGAACAGTTTGCTGTCCTCGAACTTCTTTCCGTCGCGCTCGACGCGGCCGAAGAATTCGTTCAGCCAAACAACGACAGGGACGGTTTTGAAGTGATCCAGGAGGGAGGCAAGGCCATCCATGGTGTCGGTCTGGGCCTGACCGCCAGTGAGAACCGAATGGATGACCAGCTGCAGGCCATGCTCTTTAAAGAAGCCAGCAACGTCGTTCTCGAACATATAGGCGCAGAGCGGAACGAAGGTCGCAGCGCCGTTGTCAACGATGAAAGTGGCATCGTCCTTGGCGTTGATGATCGCTTCGATCAGCTGGTCAAATAGGCGCTGATCGATGTTGCCGTCTCGCATCAGCTCAAGGCGTATGGCTCCGAAGTCTTTGTAGCCGGCATAGGTCTGATTTACCGGATCCGTGTCGTAGCAGATCGGAGCCAGGCCCTTAGCCAGGAAGTGCTGAGTGATCAGGGAGGCGACAAGGCTTTTGCCGACGCCGCCCTTCCCCTGCAGGATCAGATGAACTTGCTTCATAACCTGTCGTCTCCTTGGTTGGCGTTTGCTGTTTGTCGTCACCAGTGGTCCCCACCTGACTTGAGGCCCTTGAACTTCAGAACCTCGGGTTCCTGTCCTGCCCCTACCGGCCGCCTCGTGGGACTGGCCTGGGCAGGTTCAGCCGGTCGAACCGGCATTGAGGGCGAATCGATGCGAACCGCAGCCGGGATGGCAGCAGCGGGTTGAGCAGGATTCGATTGTGGGGTGGTGGTTGACTGGGTTGGCTTGGGGGCAGCCGCAAGCCAAGCCAGGACTTCGGGAGTGAGTTCTATCGGTGTCCTGGCCTGTTGAGGCTCGGCCAGGCACTCATCCCGAATAACCGCCGCGTGACGGAAGAAGGTGCTCTCGCCTACAGTGAGGCGGCCCGCAGCACAGAGAATTTTGTAGGCCTCGACAAGCGTGGCCCCATTCTTAATGAGGGTTGCAATCTCTGGCTTAAGCGCAAAAATCTCGCGCTTCGCCTTCCCCCAAGACAGACTGCCCATAACCGGTCACCCGAATAAACGATTGACCGGAAAGCACGAATCGTGATCTACCTAAATGGCAGCGGAGGGTGTTAATCAATCTTCCCGCTTAGAGAAGACCGAGAATCACCTTGGCTCCCGCAACCAAATCAAAAGCCCCGCCAGGTTCGCCTGTGCGGGGCTTTTTTTGTTGATTGTGCCCTATTGGGCCGCCGCCGCGGGGAATGCTGCCCGCGCTAAACCGTCTTTACGTATTGGCAGACTAGGATCGTGGCCGTCTTGCTGGACAACCAGTCCAGCGAATGCCGATCGCTCCAAACTTCGGAGAGTGCCGTGTTGGGGCGGTCATGCATTAGGACGCGCAGGCTGCAGTAACCGTAATCGACCATCTTGAGGCCAACCGATTCGCCGAGGGCTCTCATGTCCTTCAGCGTATGGGCGTTGTGCAGAATGTCTTTCTTGTAGGGTTTGTATGGCCGGACCAGTAAGCGATCGATCAGGCGCGCCAGACCATTGAGCGGCTTCTTGCTGCGATTGTCGCCATTGGGGACCGCGACGATTACCGTGCCCTCCGGCTTGGTGATGCGGACCAGTTCGCGCATATGGGGCAGCGGGTCGTCATAGTATTCGATGACGGCGATATCGAGGGTGAGATCGGCCGAGGCATCCGGCTGCGGGATCTGCTCCGCGTCGCCGACTTCGAATTTATGGGTCGGATAAAGGCGGCTGCTATGCTTCACCATCTCCGGGGAGATGTCGTAGCCGATATAGGTCTGCGGATCGAAGAGCTGGCAATACTCGCCCGTGCCTGAGCCGACATCCACCACCGTCTTCGGCGAAAGGCCCGCGACCATGCGTTCGACGACGCGATACCGGATCGCGTAGGGATGCTGTTTGATTCGCAGATGCCAGGTCGGGGCGTAGGAATCGAAGTGTTCAGTTACGGTCTGCTTGCCGCTCATAATGCACCATCTAGATAGAAAGGGGTGTAGTAAGTTTTGCCGGGATTGCGGAAATAGATCTCGCAAAGTTCGAGATAGCTTTTTGCCGGAACCACGAAGAACGCCTCCGCGTAGCAGGGCGACTTCGATCCAGGAAGAAAGCGGGACATGAAGGCGTTAAGGCCTAGAATATAATGCGCCCAGTCGCGCCGCTGCATCTGGCTGGTATAGCACCGCATAGCCGAAGCTTTATGCTTGATCGTCTCGGTGATGTCGATCACCACGTTCGGCGGCAGCGTCGTATAAACCTGATAACCCCAGATTTCCACGCCTTCGGGATCAAACAGACCCTCCTGCCACATCCTGAGGAGCAGTTCGGAGACGCGCCGATGGTCGTCATGGTCGTCGAGCAGGAAGGGCAGGAAGATACAGTCCGGGCCGATTCGCTTCAGGGCTGCAGCGCAAGTCTCCAACGATGGCCTGTCTAGCGCGATCCTGTTCAGCTCGAATTTCAGAAAATCCGTGTCGAAGCCGATCCGCTCCGCCACCTGCCGCGCTTCGCTTTCCATCTGGTCGGCCGGCTTTCCAGTCGTCACGTAGATGGTGGAAACCGGGATACGCGCGGCAATGCTTTTTACCAGCGTGCCGCCGGCACCGAGGACTTCGTCGTCGGGGTGCGGCGCAAGCACGGCGATCCGCTTAGCCTGCGGATGATCCATGATGACCGGCTGCAGATTCCGGCTGAAACGCATAGTTCCCAGTAGTGGGGCGGCGGCGTGAAGATCGTCGAGGCCAGTCCAGTCCTTGATGAAGAACTTGTAGGCCTGCCGCGTCTGGAAGTGGCGATCTATACGCTGTGCAAGATTGCGAAGCGAGACCAAAGCCTGCCTCCACGCCAGCGTGTTTCCCCACGACGAACCAAGCAGCCAGCTTTCATTTCGCGACGGCGAGGATGGTCGCCACGATCCGGTCCTGGGTCGCCTCGTCGAGGTAAGGATGCATTGGCAGGCTGATCACCTTCTGCGCCAGCTTCTCGGAAACCGGCAGCCCGTTTCCAACCACAGGATACTGCTTATAACCCTGCTGCAGGTGCAGGGGGATGGGGTAATAGATCGCGGTCGGGATTTTTTCGGTCGCGCAAGCCTTTGCGATCGCGTCGCGATTCTCGAGTAGCAGGGTATATTGCGCCCAGACCGATGTGGCGCCCTGACGCAGTTGTGGCACACTGAAGGTCTGCCGCAGCAGATCGTTGTAGCGTTGCGCGATGCGCATGCGGGCCACGATCTCATCGGCGAAGATATCGAGTTTCTCCAGCAGAATCGCCGCTTGCAGCGTATCCAAGCGTGAATTCATACCCAGCCGAACGTTGTCGTATTTGTCCTGGCCCTTGCCGTGGAACCGTAGCGAGCGCAGCAGGTCCGCCTGTGCGTCGTCATCGGTAAATACCGCGCCGCCGTCGCCGTAGCAGCCCAGCGGCTTGGCCGGGAAAAAGCTGGTCGTTGTATATTTTCCGAAGGTGCCTGTTTTCCTGCCATGCAACTCCGCGCCGAATGACTGCGCGGCATCTGACAGGACGACCAGATCATGTTTCGAGGCGATGTCCAGCAGGGCGTCATAATCGGCCGGCTGGCCGAACAGATCGACCGGGATCACCATGCGCGGCTTCAGGCCCTTGGCCTTCGCGCCGGCGATCGCCTGCTCAAGGCTGCTGGGGCTGATGCAGAAATCATCTTCGTTCACATCGACGAAATAGGGTGTGGCGCCGGTCCCGGGAATCACTTCGGCGGTCGCGACGAAGGTGAATGCGGGCACGAAGACTGCGTCACCGGGACCGATCTTTTCCGCCATCAAAACCAGTTCCAGCGCATCGGTACCATTGGCGCAGGTAACGGTATGGCGCGCGCCGCAGAAGGCAGACAGCCGTTTTTCGAGCTCAGTGACTTCGGGGCCGAGAATGAAACCGCTGTGATCGACCACGCGGGCCATGGCCTGCTCGATGCGGGTGCCAAGCCGCCGGCGTTGCGCCTTGAGATCGATGAAATCGATGCGACTCACGTCGGAGAACCCTCTGCTGCTTCTGGATGCCGGCAAACCATGCGTCGAATGCAGGCGGCGCCACGCTCAAAACATCTAGTTACCTACCGGAGCTTGCGGTTTCGCACAATGTTTCCAGGTTTGATATCGTGGTCATGTGAAGCTTGGCGGACCGGTGTTTTCACAGCATTGCTCGGCGCTGGATCGGATCCTGCGTGCGCTGCGACGACCATCACTGGCGGCCTTGCCCGCCACGGCCCTCGGATGCTATCGGCTTGTTGTCGAGGCGGAGCAATATTCGAACAAAGAGGCAACCATGGCATGGCAGGTAGAGCCGGCTGAAAATGACGGGCGACACGCTGCGGGCTTCATGCATAAGGCCCTCGGCGATCTGGGCGGCATCGCTCCGGGAGATAGCCGGGTTCTGGATTTCGGCTGCGGCGGCGGAGAACTTGTCGAACGGTTGTGTGCCATGGGCTGGGACGTTTTCGGCTGCGATATGGGGGAGTACTGGCTGGAGAGCAAGGAACTGGCTGCCGGTCGCTGCGCCGTCATTCAGCCGACGCCATATCGCCTGCCATTCCCGGATCAGCATTTCGATATCGTCATCAGCACCTCAGTGCTGGAGCATGCACTCAATAAGGAAGAAGTCTTCCGCGAGATTTTCCGCGTGCTGCGGCCGGGTGGCAGCATGCTCCATCTGCTGCCGGGCAAATGGTACCTGCCGACCGAGCCGCATATCTTCGTGCCGCTGGTGAGCTGGCTCTGGCCCTACGTCCCGCAATGGTGGTTGTCCATGTGGGCAATCTTGGGGGTGCGGAACTCGTTCCAGGCCGGGCTGGACTGGCGCGAGACGGCGAATCGGAATCGCCGCTACATGGACCAGCGACTCAGCTACTGGACGCGCCGCAGTCTTCGCCGTACGGTTGAGCATATTTTTGGGAACTGCTCGTTTCCAGATAGGTATCTGGTCGACTGGGCGGATGGCGGCCTCGCCCGCTTAGCGAGGCGGCTGCCCTTCCGGGACGTAAGTGCTTGGATCAGTGGTAATTTCAGAATGGGCCTGTTGTTTGCCCGCCGGCCCTGATCCAGTCCAGTCTCAGGTCTTCACATTGCCGTTCAGCTTGACCTTAAGCGCCCATTATCGCTACTGTTCAGGCCGTGAACGTGCAGTGGTCGGCGAGAGTTCCTCACTAGCGGATGCTGTCTGCCCTCCTTGGCGCGGCGGTCAATCCTTTCAGGCGCGGCAGTGTCTTTTCATGCCGGCCGACCCTCCCGGGTGCGGCCGGTCTGCTCTCCCGGCTGCGGTGTGGCCTCTGGTTGGGGACGGTCCCACCCGGAGTGCGGTAGCATGATGAATCATCCAGCGGAAAAGATGTCACAAAACGCAATGCGATTGGCCGTAGTTGGCTGCGGCTACTGGGGCAAGAATCTGGTCCGCAATTTCGCTGCTCTGGGCGTGCTTGCTGGCGTGTGCGATGCCAATGCCGAACAGGCGGCGGCCATGGCCGCCCAGTTCAACGCCATGACAATGGATTTCGACACGCTGCTCGGCAATGCGGAAATCCAGGCGGTCGTCATTGCCGCGCCGGCGGCGATGCATTATCGGCTGGCGCGCCAGGCACTGACGGCCGGCAAGCATGTTTTTGTCGAGAAGCCGCTCGCGCTGAATGTCGATGAAGCGATGGAACTTTGCCGCCTGGCCGAAAACCACCGACTCATCCTGATGGTCGGGCACCTGCTGCACTATCATCCGGCGTTCCTGCGTCTGAAGCAGCTTGTTGCCGATGGTGGCATCGGGCGACTGCAGTATCTCTACTCCAATCGCCTCAATCTCGGGAAAGTGCGCCGGGAGGAGAATGCGCTTTGGAGTTTTGCGCCGCATGATATTTCGATGATTCTGGCGTTAGTCGGTAGCGAGCCGGATGACGTGACAGCAGTTGGCGGCGCGTATCTGAACCGGCAGGTTGCCGATGTGACGACCAGTCATCTCAGCTTCCCCGGCGGCGAGCGTGCGCATGTCTTCGTGTCTTGGCTGCATCCGTTCAAGGAGCAGAAGCTGGTCGTAGTCGGCGAGCGTGGCATGGCTGTGTTCGACGATGGCGAGCCCTGGGATCGCAAGCTGTTGCTCTATCCGCACGAGATACAGTGGAAAGACGGTGTTCCGGTGCCGAACAAGGCCACGGGGCAGCCGATTCCGCTGGATGAGAGTGAACCCCTGAAGCTGGAATGCCAGCATTTCATCGATTGCATTTGCACATCTTCGCCACCGCGCACCGATGGCTGGGAAGGGGTGCGGGTGCTGAAGGTGTTGCAACGCGCACAAATGGCCATGGACAAACCAGTCAGGACGACCAACCAGCCCGTTTTCCCCGGCGCCACCGTCCACGAGAGCGCCTATGTCGACCAGCCGACTACCATCGGCGATGGCACGAAGATCTGGCATTTCAGCCACATTCTTGGCCACACGGATATCGGCCGCAACTGCGTGATCGGCCAGAATGTGACGATCGGCCCGCACGTGGTGGTCGGCAACAACTGCAAGATCCAGAACAATGTCTCGATTTACAAGGGCGTCCGGCTGGAGGATGGCGTGTTCTGCGGGCCTTCCTGCGTATTCACTAACGTGAACAATCCCCGTGCCGAGATCGAGCGCAAGGATGAATTCCGACAGACCCTAGTGAAGCGTGGGGCTACCATAGGCGCCAACGCCACAGTCGTTTGTGGGCACACGCTCGGCGAATACTGCTTCATCGCTGCCGGTGCCGTCGTCACTTCCGATGTTCCGCCTCATGCGCTGATGGCCGGCGTGCCGGCGCGGCAGATCGGCTGGATGTCCCATGATGGTGAGAAGCTCGGTCCAGACATGACCTGCCCCCGCAGCGGCCGGTGCTACAGGGAAGCGGCGGGACGCCTAGAAGAAGTTGCAGCGCAGGCGAGCTGATAGCCGATCTTTTCGCCCGAGCATCGAAAACAATCCATCCTGGAAAAGAAGACTTAAAAGTGACAAAGAATCTTAGCTTCGCCGCAGATGCGGATTGGCACCAGCTTGATGGGAGCTCCATTGTCATTACCGGCGGGACGGGGTCGTTCGGCCGCCGCTTCGTGCGCAAATTGCTGGAAAAGGCCTCTCCGCGCCGTGTCGCCATCCTGTCGCGGGATGAGCTTAAGCAATATGAAATGGCCCAGGATTTTTCGACGCACCAGAAGTTCGACATCCTGCGCTTCCTGATCGGGGATGTACGCGACGCCGACCGGTTGGAGATGGCGTTTCGCGATGTCGATCATGTCATCCACGCGGCGGCACTCAAGCATGTGCCGATTGCCGAATACAATCCGTTCGAATGCGTTCACACCAATGTACTGGGCGCCGAAAATATCGTGCGGGCGGCGATCCGTAACGAAGTGAAGACCGTCGTTGCGCTGTCCACCGACAAAGCCGCTAACCCGATCAACCTGTACGGCGCATCGAAGCTTGCCTCTGACAAGATCTTCGTTGCCGGCAACAGCATGAGTGGCTCGGCACGGACACGGTTCAGCGTGGTCCGCTACGGCAATGTCATAGGCTCCCGCGGCAGCGTTGTTCCGCTCTTCAGGAGGCTGCTGGAACAGGGTGTCGAAGCGCTGCCGATTACAGATGCGCGCATGACGCGTTTCTGGATCACGTTGGGTCAGGGCGTCGATTTTGTGGCTTCAAGCCTTGCCCATATGCGCGGGGGTGAAATTTTCGTCCCCAAAATCCCCAGCATGAAGATCGTTGATCTGGCCGAGGTAATGGCGCCGGGCCGCCCGCAGAAGATTGTTGGCATCCGTCCGGGCGAGAAGCTGCATGAAGTCATGATCACTGAGGATGATTCGCGCAATACGGTGGAGTTGAAGGATCGTTATGTGCTTCAGCCGGCTTTTCCGAACTGGGGCACCTGGCGGGATTACACTGAGACCGGAGCGGAAAGGGTGGCGGATGGTTTCCGCTATGCAAGCGACAACAATACGCAATGGCTGGATCCTGCCGACCTCAGTCGGTGGCTGGACGCGGACTAATCGGATCGTTGCGGCTGTTGCGGTGACGGCATGACGGCGCCCGGAAGCTTTCTTCCCTATGGCCACCAGAGTATCGACGATGATGACGTCGCTGCGGTGGTTGCGGCTTTGCGGGGCGAATTCCTTACCGGTGGCCCCACGGTGGTGTCATTCGAGCAGGCCTTGTGCGCCGCCACCGGAGCCCGGCATGCCGTCGTCTGCTCTAGCGGTACGGCTGGCCTGCATCTGGCGGCGCTGGCGCTCGGTCTTGGCGAGGGCGATGTTGTCATTGTTCCCAGCCTAACCTTCCTCGCGACCGCCAATGCGGCCCGATACGTGGGGGCAGAGGTCGTGTTCTCGGATGTCGATCCCGAAACGGGCCTAATGCGGGTGCAGGATCTCGATGATGCCCTGGTGCAGGCGGCTTCCGGCGGCCGGCGAGTGAAGGCTGTTTTCCCGGTGCACCTGAACGGTCAGCCGGCAGACCCGGCCGGCATTCACGACCTTGCCCGGCGGCATGGCCTGAGCATTGTCGAAGATGCCAGCCACGCTTTGGGCACGCGTTATGGCAACGGGGCCCATTCAGTCGGCGCCTGCAGCCATGCCGATGCCACGGTGTTTTCATTCCATCCGGTGAAGACGGCGACCATGGCAGAAGGCGGCGCGGTGACCGTTTCCGCCCCGGTGCTGAAAGAGCGGCTCGCACGATTCCGCAATCATGGAATGATCCGCGAGCCGGAAGCCTTCACCGAACTGGAGCAGGCTTTGGATGCCAGCGGGCAGGCCCATCCCTGGTATTATGAAATGCCCGAGATCGGCTTCAACTACCGCGCCACCGATCTACAATGCGCCCTTGGTCTGCGGCAGATGGCAAAGCTCGATGGCTTCCTAGCCCGCCGCCGGGCGCTTGTGGCGCGCTATGATGTACTGCTGGCGGATATGGCGCCGCTGCTGCGCCCCGTCGGCCGCGTCGCTGGCGCGGAGGCGGGCTGGCATCTGTATGTCGTGCATATCCGCTTCGACCAGCTGGGCCGTGATCGGGCGACGGTCATGAAGCAGCTGCGCGCCGAGGGGATCGGCACCCAGGTTCACTATCTGCCGGTGCATCGCCAGCCCTATTATCGCAAACGCTATGGCCGGATTTCCCTGCCGGGTGCCGATGCCTATTACGACCAGGCCCTGAGCCTGCCGCTGTATCCAGACATGACCGAGGCCGACCAGGATCGCGTGGTCTCCGCATTGAGCAGGCTTGTCTCCTGATGGTTGACCTGTCGGCCGCTTACGAGGGTGTGGAAGGCGTGGCGAATTTCCCGACCGAGGAAGCGCTGCGGAACTATCGGGCCATGGCGCTGGAGCGATCGGTACAGCAGGCCGATTTCATCGGCCGCCGCTTTTCCGGGGCAGGCAGTGTTGCGGAAGCCTGCTGCGGCAATGGCCGGTTGCTGATTGCCCTGGCCGATCGCATGCAGCGGCTGCAGGGATTCGATCTGGCAGCCAGCCGCATCGATTTTGCCAGGCAGTGGGTTGAGGCCGCCGGCTGCAAGAATGTCGATGTTTGGCGTGACGATATGCTGGAACCCTCGCGCCGTCCGGCTCCGGCCGATCTGGGCATCTGTATCACCGGGGCCTTTGCCTATTTCGGAGCGCTGTCCGGCGAGCATGAGCGCAGGGCTGTCGCAAGTTTGGGCGCGATGGTCCGGCCCGGCGGCGGATTGCTGCTCGAACTCTACCAGCATCCGGCGACCATTGCACATTGCCTGGCGGAACCTGACGGCCGCTGGCAGCGTTGGAGCGAGCTCGCAGCAGAAGACCCGTTCCGCTTCTCGTTGTCTGCCTTCGCTTACGACCGGCAGCGCGGTGTCCTGCGCCATGAAAAGAAGTTTATCGCCCGCAATGGCAGTGTCGATGAAGGCCGCGTTGAGGCATTACGGATTTACTCGCCTGAAACACTCGACGGACTGCTGGCGCCATGGTTCGACCAGCCGGAGTGGTATGGCGACTGGGCTGGCAATGCGTTTGCGCCTGACAGCAAGCACATGATCGTCAGCTTCAGGCGTCGGGCGGACTGATGGACGTCACGGTCGGAATTGTCGGGCTTGGCTCGATCGGCATCCGGCATGCGCGGAACTTCCTGTCGGCCGGCGCGCAGGTGATGGGCTGGGATCCGCGGCCGGAAAGTCGCCTCGCCCTTGCCGCGCTGGGCGGTGAGGTGGTCGATGCGCGCTCTGTGGTTTTCGACCGGGCCGATGCCATCGTGGTGGCATCGCCCAGCCGCTTTCATCATGCTGATCTGATCGAAGCGATCCGGCGCGGCCTGCATGTCTTTGTCGAGAAACCTCTGGCCCATACCGAGACTGACCTGGCTGCGGTCTTCACCGTGGCCGATCAGAGCGGTACCATTGTCTTTGCCGCGCTCAACATGCGGTATCATCCGGCGGTCTCCGCTGCCCGTGCGCTGTTCGACAGGCTGGGTGAGCCACTATGGGCCCGCGGCATCTGCGCCTCGTATCTGCCGGAATGGCGGCCGGGCAGTGATTACCTCAGCAATTACGCGGCGGATGCATCGACCGGCGGCGTCATCTTCGACCTGACCCATGAGTTTGACCTGCTGAACCACCTGCTCGGTCCTGCCGAGGTGGTTGCAGCGGCGGCGCAGAACAGCGGCCTGCTTGGCATCGAAAGCGAAGACTGCGCCGATGTCATTCTTCGCCATGGCAGGCGGATTCAGTCCAGCCTGCACCTCGATTACATCACGCGCCCACGGCTGCGTGTGACGGAAGTCGGGTTTACCGAAGGCTTGCTGCGGATCGACATCCGCAACCGGCGTCTCGATGCCTGGGCTGCGGATGGCAGCGTGATGGCGAAGCAGATGTTTGGTGGCAGTGTCGATGACGATTATCGCGGGGAAGCGGCGAATTTTCTTGCTTGCCTGCGTGGCGAGCAGCGCCCTGCCTGCGATGGCTGGGAGGCACTGGGCGTCCTGCGCCAGGTTCTGGCAGCACGCCGGATGTGTGGCCTGAAAGAGGAGGCGTGCCTGTGAGTCGCATCATTGCAGAAGTTGCCCAGGGGTATGAGGGCCGCCTCGACCTGTGCCGCCTATATATCAAGGCCGCGGCGAAGGCTCGTGCCAATGCCGTGAAGTTCCAGATTGTGTATGCGGACGACATCGCGCAGCCCGACTACCAGTATTATGATTGGTACCGGCAACTCGAGATGCCGGTCGAGGCATGGCAGGAGGTGCGCCGGTTGGCCAGTGTGGCCGGGATACCGCTGTTCACCGATGTATCCGGCGACCGTGCATTGGCTATGGCCCGCACGATCAGGCCGGACGGCCTGAAATTTCATTCGTCGAATTTCTTCAATCGCCGCTTGATGCGGCAGGCCTTCGACATCGTGCCGCATGTGTTCATTTCGATTGGCGGCATAGAGGAAGATGAGATCGGCGGCCTGCTTGCCGATATCCGGCAATGGCAGGCCGGGGAGCGCATCACCCTACTTTACGGCTTCCAGTCGGAGCCGACGCCGGTTGAGCTCAGTGGGCTGGCCAGGTTGCCGGTTCTGAAGCAGCGTTTCGGTGTGCCTGTCGGTTTCCTGGATCATGTCGATGGTGCATCCCCAGATCGCATGGCCGTCAGCACCATGGCGGTCGCACTGGGAGCCGACTGGATAGAGAAGCATCTGACAATCAGTCGCCATCTAGAAATCGAAGACTACGTCTCGGCGCTGGAGCCGGACGAATTCACCGACTATGTCGGGCAGATGCGACGCCTCCAGCAGGCTCTGGGCTCCACCGCACTTCAATTGACCGATGGCGAGCGGGCATACCGGCACAAGGCGATCAAGAAAGTCCTTGCGCTGCGCGATCTGGCAGCAGGCCATGTCCTCGGTGAAGGGGATATCGAACTGAAGCGGACCGAAAATGTGCCGCCAGGCCAAGGTCTGAACGATCCCGCGCTGGCGATTGGGCGCCATCTGGGCCGAGCCGTTGCGGCGGGCAGCGCGATCCTGAAGGCGGATATCCGATGAGACGGCTGATTGCAGCGCTGGCCTGCCGCAATGCCGGCAGTCGCCTCTATGGCAAACCGATGCAGAACCTGCTCGCGGGCAAAACGATCCTCGACCAGATTCTCGACACCATTGCCCGGCTGCCGCAGATCGAGATGCCCGTGCTGGGAATATCGGAAGGCACCGAGAATCAGGTCTTTGTCGAGGTGGCGCGGGGACGTGGCATTCCCTACATCGTCGGCAGCGAGGTGGATGTGCTGGCCAGACTGATCGCCTGCGCCGAAGCGGCCAACGGAACCGACGTCTTCCGCGTGACGACGGAATGCCCCTTCCTGTATTCCGAACCGGTTGAACGGGCTTGGCACGACCACCAGCGCTACGGCAACGATATCACGGCGACCGACGGACTGCCGGAAGGTACCCATTTCGAGATTTTCACCCTTGAGGCATTGCGGCGGTCGCATCGGAACGGGACCAGCGAACATCGCAGCGAGAACTGCTCGCGCTATGCGCGGCAGAATTTCAAGGACTTCCGGGTTCAGGCCATTCTACCCGAGGCGGAATGCGCACGCATGGACCTGCGGCTGACCGTCGATTATCCAGAAGACCTTGTGGTGTGCCGCAGGATCTATGAGGCGCTGCAGGATAGGGCGCCGCTGATCCCCCTGCGCGACATTGTCCACTTTCTCGATTCACGCCCGGATCTGACCGCGCTGCTCGCGCCTTACACCAAACCAAAACGCCTGTGGGACGGGAATTATCCGTGATGACGACCGAAGACAGGGGACGCAATGAAATGACACGGCTGCAGTTCGAGAAGTCGAAGGCTTTCGGACGCCGGATCGAACAGTTGATTCCTGGCGGCAGCCACACCTATTCCCGTGGTCGCGACCGTTTCCCTGCTGAATCGCCTAACGGCATCGTGCGCGGCAAGGGTCCGCGCATCTGGGATGCGGACGGCAATTGCCTTGTCGATTGGGCCATGGGGCTGACGGCCGTTTCGCTCGGTCACGCCGATGATGCGGTCGATCGTGCCGTTTGTGCCGCCATCAAGGATGGCGTGATCTTCCAGCGGTCGTCGCAGCTTGAACTGGTTGCGGCAGAAGCTTTTCTGTCTCTGACGGGTACGGACATGGTGAAGTTCGCCCGGCACGGGTCCGCTGTGACGACGGCGGCCGTCAAGCTGGCGCGTGGCTTCACGCGCCGAGCTGGTGTGGCAGTGCCTAAGGAACATCCGTTCTTTTCCTACGACGACTGGTTTATCGGCACGACAGCCTGCGATTTCGGCATTCCAGACGAGGCGAAGCTGCACACCTGGCAGTTTTCCTACGGTGACGTCGCGTCGCTGCATGACGTGTTCCGCGCCCATCCTGGCGAGATCGCCTGCGTGATCATGGAGCCGGTGAAATTCGAGCCGCCGCCGGACGGTTATCTGCAGGAGGTCCGGGCGCTTTGCCATCGCGAAGGCGCGCTGTTTATCCTCGATGAGATGGTGACCGGCCTGAAACTCGGCGTGCCTGGTGCCGCCGCTACGCTGAAGGCAGAGGCAGACCTCTACACATACGGCAAGGGCATCGCCAATGGGTATGCCAATGCTGCCCTGACCGGTCGGGGCGACGTCATGAGCATTGGCGGTCTGGAACCGGCGGGTGCGCCCAAGTTGTTCCTGCTGTCGACGACGCATGGCGGGGAGTCGGTCGGCCTAGCCGCCACCATCGCCACTCTACAACGGTTCGCCGACGGCATGATCGTGCGCCAGACTGCGCAGACGGGTGAACTGCTGCGCGACCGCCTGCAGTCGGTGATCCGTCGCCATGGGCTCGATGCACATCTGCGAATCTACGGCTATCCGGCGCTGATGGCCCTTGAAGTGCGTGGCCCGGACGGCAGGCCCAATGCGGCCTTCCAGACGCTGTTCCTGCAGGAGGTCATCGCGCATGGCGTTCTGCTGCAGGGCATCTTCGTGCCGACCCCAAGTCATGGCGAGGCCGAGATTGCCGCTACCGAGCAGGCTTTTGATGCGGCCTGTCCGGTTCTGGCCCAGGCCTTGGCGCAGAACACTACCGATGGCCTGCTGATCGGCCCGCCAATGCGGCCGGTATTCCGAAAGCACCTGTGACGCACCAAGCCGTATTCCGCTGCGATGCCTCGCCTGCCATCGGCGGCGGGCATGTCATGCGCTGTCTTGCTCTGGCGAACGCATTGGCAGAGGCCGGCTGGCAATCGACTTTCGCCACCTGTGCCAGCAGCACAGGCGTATTGCCGGCTATCAGCCAGTCCGGTCATGAAATACGGGTTGTTAATGTCGCGGCATCCCAAGCTGCGCAGGCGGATGAAATCGCGGCGTGGTATCCAGATGGCATCGCTCTTCTGGTGGCAGACCATTATGGACTGTCGGCCGGGTTCGAGCATGCCGGCAGATCCTGGGCGAAAGAAATCCTGGTGATCGATGAGTTGGCAGACCGAGAGCATGATTGCGACATGCTGCTGGCGCCGGTTCCAGGGTGCCGGCCGGAAGATTACAGGGGCAGAGTGCCGGACGAGTGCCGGTATCTTACCGGTGCTGAATACGCGCTCTTGCGACCGCAATTCGCCCGCGCGCGGCAGACCGCCCGCAGCCGGCGTTCTGACAGGCACGACGCCGGCAGGATTCTGGTCAGTTTCGGTGCGGCGGACGGCAGGCGGATGACCCCGCGCGTGCTGTCGGCGTTGGCCGATGCGGGATACCGGGCTCCAGTAACCGTGATTGTCGGGGCCAGTGCCGAGAGTGCTTCGGTGCTCACCGAGATGGCGCCGCGCCTGCCCTATCCCATATCAGTACTGCATGATGTCGATGACATGGCGGCGCAGATGACTGCGGCCGACATTGCAATAATGGCGGCAGGCTCCTCTCTGCTCGAGGCGGCCAGCTTGGGCTTGCCGGTGGTCGCCGTGGTGACGGCCGACAACCAGCAAAGGCAGGGGGCAGCGATCCATGAGGCTGGTGCGATCCGGTTGGCGGGCGACTGGAATAGTCTCGACCTACCCGCTCTCGCCGACATGGCGCTGGGGCTACTGCGGGATCCGTCGACGCTGCAGTGCATGAGTGAAAACGGCATGCGTCTCTGTAACGGCCGTGGCGCAAGCCGGGCGGCACTTGCGATCAGCCCGCCACGCGATAATGCCGGGAACGGCATCGGACTGCGTCCGGCAAGTTTCAACGATGCCGAGCTTATGTTCCGCTGGCAGACGACGCCAGGAGCACGGAAGTGGATGCGCAATTCGGCCGCGCCGAGCTATGCCGAGCACATGGCCTGGTGGCAGCGCCGGTTGCAGATGATCGATCTGGACCTTTATATCGTCGAGGCTCCCAAGCCGGTTGGCTATGTCCGGGTGGATGGGATGGCGGATGGACGGCACGAAGTTTCCATCATGATCGATCCTGATCATGCAGGACGGGGCGTGGGGACCGCAGCGTTGCGTGCATTGCGCAGGCTGCTGCCGGAACTACCGCTTCATGCCGAGATTCGTCCGGGAAATCTGGCCTCGGCGAGCATTTTTGCCAAAGCGGGTTACCGGCAGGATGGCGGCAACGGCTGGTATCGCAGCGATCCTATTGCGGCAGGAAGCGGCGATGCTAGGACTACGCCATGATGAAGGCCATGCTGAAGCGGCGTATCGCGGAGCGCTTGGCGCAGTACAATCGGATTGTCATCTGGGGAGCCGGTAGTGCCGGACTGCTGGCCTTGGGGCTGCTGCCGCGGGACCGGATTATATATGCGGTCGATAGTTTCAGTTCCGCGCGTGATCTGGATGGCAAGCCGGTCGAGCGGCCCGAGCGGCTGCGGGAAGAACATCCCGATACCCTGGTGATGATCGCCTCGATCGCCGACAAGGAGATCGGCAGCTGGATGGATGAGAACGGCGTCGTCTGCGTGCGCATGGATTTCTATGGGCTGCTGGTCGAAGTAGTCGATCCTGCTTCGATGAAGGATCTGCTGGCTGCGGACCTGTTGGCGAACTGGCACGGCAGTCTGGTGGAAACATTGATCCGGCGACCGCAGATATTGGTCAATCTGTCGTATCGCGTCAGCCATAGCTTGCTGCGATCGCGGTCGCTGCCGGGCCGGATTGCGGCGACATTGTCACGGCTATGGCATGCTTCCAACTGCGCCTATTTCGGCATCGATATTCCGGCGGAAGTCAGCGCTGGTCCTGGCCTGGTATTTGCCCATTGCGGCGCCATCGTCGTTCACCGCCGGGTCACGCTAGGCAGCTTCTGCACCCTGTACCAAGGAACCACCCTAGGAGCTAACCGGCGCGGCGCAGTGCCTCGTCTGGGCGGGCGGGTGATCGTATGGGCCGGTGCGGTGGTGGTGGGTGACTGCATCCTCGGTGACCGCACCGAAGTCGGGGCCAACAGTACCGTGCTGGGGCCGTTTGAAGTGAATCACGCAATCATTGCCGGCACGCCGGCACGGGTGTTGCGCCAGTTTTCGCATCCGGCGGCCGGCGAAAAAGCAGAGGATCGTAATGAGCGCTAAGCCGATGAGGACTGTCTTGGTCACGGGCGCGGGCGGGCCGGGCTATCCGGCCATATACAAGGCCCTGCACAGCTCGACGCGGTTCAGCTATCGTATCATCGGCGCAGAACTGAATCCGCTGGCTGGAAATCTTTATCGGTCCGACTGGGTTGATGCTGCCTATCAAGTTCCCCCCACTCTTGCGTCGGACTATTTCGACTGCATCTTGGATGTAATCCGCCGCGAAGGTGTGACCTTCTGGTACAGTGCGGTCGATGAGGAACTGCCGATCATCGCCGCCAATGCAGCGCGCCTGGCCGAAGCCGGCTGTGGAATGCTGTTGCCGCCCCCGGAGGCGCTGGAGGCCTCCTTCGACAAGGGGGTGACCACCCGTATGCTGAGCGGCAAGGTACCGATGCCGCGCACCCTGCTGTCCTCGGAAGTTGCGCTTGAGGATGCCTGGACGCAGCTGGGCGCGCCGATGGTGGTCAAGGCCTGCCGTACGCGCGGCAACAGGCATAACTATCGTGCCCACTCGCTCGACGAGTTGAAGATCCAGGTGGCGGCCCTCGAAAGTGCTGGGCTGGACTTCCTGTACCAGGAACAGGTCGATGGCGAAGAATTCAACGTTTCGCTGATGATGGATGCAAATGGCAATCCGCTGTTTTCTGTCGCGCGCCAGAAGATCGATCCGCCGCGGACCCGTGCCAACACTTTCTGCGGGATCATCCGGCGCGACGCGGTCATGGAAGGCCATGCTGTTGCTGTAGCGCGGGAGATGAAGTTGTTCCCAGGTATGAACAATGTCGAATTCCTGCGCCGCCGTGGTGGCGAGCCCATGGTGATAGATGTCAATGGCGGCCGGCACGCCGCCCAAGATTTCAACATCATTGCCTCGGGCGTTAATTTCCCAGAGATGCTGATCGACATGGCGCAGGGCCTGCCAGTCTCCGCTCCAGATCCATCCCGCTTTCGGGAGGGTACGATGACGGTCAAGTTCGTCGATGACATGGCCATCCACATCGATGATCTGCGTGCGTTCTGTCATGGTTTCGATCTAAAGGTGGAAGAGTGATGTTGCATTATCAAGTCCGCTGCCCCGGTTGCGGCGCCATGACCGACGACAATGGCGTGATGAACAGCTGTTCCAGTGGCTGCAGCGGCAAGACAGTTCCGGTTTTCCAGCCTCGCGGACCGGTTGCCATCGACCGCAATGCAACGGGCTTCAGGCGCTATGCCGCTCTGCTGCCGTGCAGTGAGGTGCTGGACACGCCATTCCCGGTATCCACTTTCCGAGCCACACGCCTGGCAGAGACGCTTGGTTTCGACAATCTTTACCTGACCCTGACAGGCCATTTCCCTAAGCTGGGTCAGACGTCCCCGACCTGCTCCTTCAAGGAACTGGAGGCGGTGGCGGTCTTCAGCCGGTTGCGCACGCATGACTGCCGGCGTCCAGTCTTGTTGGCCAGCGCGGGCAATACGGCACGTGCCTTTGCTTATTTCGGGGCAAAGATCGGCTATCCCACGGTCATCGCGGTGCCCGGCAATGCACGCGCGTCGCTGTGGCTGCCCGACGAGGATGGCCTGGCGGAACGCGTTGAACGTTTTGTCCGGTTCGTGTCGGTGCGTGAGCCGGGCAATTATCTTGATGCCAGCCGGCTCTGTGCGGCCGTACAGGCTGCGCTCGGAAGCGCAGTGATCAATGAGGGCGGTTTTACCAATATCGGGCGGACCACCGGTCTGGGCTTGTGCGCCGCTAGTTTTGTAGATGCCGTTGGGCGTGTTCCCGATCATTACGTCCAGGCCGTCGGTTCGGCTTCGGGCGCGGTTGCGGCGTTGCGAACCTACGAACTGCTGATGGGCGCATCTGCCCGGCCGATGTCGCTGCATCTGATCCAGAATGCGCCTTATACGCTGCTGGTGGATGCCCTTGAGGCCCGCCGCGTCAAGGTCGATGCAACACCCTATCTCGACTACATCGATTCGGCATGTTCTCCCATGTTGACCAGTGCCGATCCTGCCTATGCCTATCCAGGCGGGCTGAAAGAGCGCCTGGACGACGGCTGGTCGATCGGAGGCGCAGCCGTTACCAACAGTGAAATCTATTCGGCGCAGCATTTGGCATGGCGCACTGAGAGGCTGCAATTGCTGCTTCCGGCGGCGGCGGCACTCGCGGGACTTAAGCAGCTTGTCGAGAGCGGCCGGATCGGGCGCACCGAGACGGTGCAACTGAACCTGACCGGTGGTGGCGAGGAGCAACTCAAGGCGGAGTGCGGCTATTTCCATCCGCATCTCGATGAAGGACTGTCCGCCATCATTCCCGAGGTGCGGGGTGAGGTGGCGCGAGGCGACGCGGCACACCGCGTTGCCGGCCGTCTTGGTCGCTGGATTGCCGAGTTTGAGTAAGGGGGCAACACGGATGTCCGACAAGGTTCTTGTCATTGCTGAAATCGGCTCGAATCACGACGGCGACCTCGGGCACGCACTCGATCTAATCGATGTCGCGGCTGATTGTGGTGCCGATGTCGCCAAATTTCAGAGTTTTCTTGCGGAGGAAATGCTGGCGCCGAGTCACCCCAACTATCCGATGCTCAAAAAGCTGGAAATGCCGCGCGCTTGGTATCCTAAGCTGATGGAGCGTTGTGCCAGTCGCGGGGTCCGTTTCCTTTCGACGGCCACAAATTTCACCTCCTTGGCCTGGATGGAGGAATACGGCGCCTGGGGCTACAAGGTAGCCTCGTGTAACATCACGTATGAACCGCTGCTGGAATATCTGATCCGCATCAACAAGCCGATCATCATTTCCACTGGCATGGCGACGCTGGAAGAAATTCTTGCCCTGTCCCGCCGCCTGGGCGATGCTGGTATGCGGGACTATGCCTTCCTGCATTGCGTGAGCCGGTATCCGGTACCGGCGACCGAGATGCGGTTGCGCAATATTACCGTGCTGAAGGAAATCCTTCCTTGCAAGGTAGGGTTGTCGGATCATTCCTGGGGCATGCATCTTGCTGTGGCGGCGGTCGCCCTGGGTGCGCGGATCGTTGAAAAGCATCTAACCAACAACAAGCAGGGCTATAGTCCTGACCACCACGTTTCGATTCTGCCGGACGAGTTTTCACGCATGGTGCAGGCGATCCGGGAAACCGAAGCGGCGCTGGTCGCGAATTTCGCTCCCGATGTGGAATCCATCCATACGATGCGGCGCTCGCTGCATTTTGCCCGTTCGATGCAGGCCGGCGAGGAAATCACGGCCGCAGACCTGAAAGTGACCCGGCCCGAGGACGGCCTGCTGCCAGGACAGCAGACAGCCGTGATTGGTCGCAGGCTGGCGCAGCCGGTGGCAACCGACCAGCCGTTGTCGTGGGATCTGTTCGAGGCAGAAAAATGAGCCGGATACTTGTGGTGGCGGCCCATCCTGATGATGAAGTGCTGGGCTGCGGCGGCACTCTGGCCCGTCATGCGACGGCCGGCGACGATGTTCATGTCCTGATTGTCACCGAAGGAGCGACATCGCGTGATGATATGCGTGACCCCACCGGCCGGGGTGATGAAATGCGGGCCCTGCGCGCCGCCGCCGCCGCCGCCGCCCATGCACTGAGCATCCAGGCTCCGCGATTTGGCGGATTGCCCGATAACCGCCTGGACAGCCTGCCGTTGCTGGATGTGGTCAAGCTGGTGGAAAAAGTGGTGGCCGAAGTCGGGCCTGAGATCGTTTATACGCATTGCGGCGTGGATTTGAATATCGATCATCAGAGGGTGTCGCAGGCAGTGCTGACGGCCTGCCGCCCGCAGCCGGGTGCGACAGTACGCCGTATTCTGGCTTACGAAACGCAGTCAAGCACCGAATGGTCAGCCTCTGGGGTATTCCGCCCGACGGTGTATGTCGATATCGCCGCTTATCTGCCGGCCAAGATGCGCGCTCTGCAGGCTTACGCTGCCGAAATGCGTGCCTTTCCACATGCACGATCGCTGGAAGCAATCGAAGCTCTGGCCCGGTGGCGCGGTGCCTCTGCAGGCATGATGGCTGCTGAAGCCTTCGAGTTGATGCGGGAATGCCAGGTCTGATGACCGGACAGTTTTCCGAGTTGCGCGAATCGCTGGCTTATCTTGCCACCCATTATCCGGTGGCGATGGTAACCAGCTTGGTACTGCTGTTTGCCGCAGCGATGGCTGAAAGTATCGGCGTGTTCACTCTGTTGCCGGTGCTGCAGGTGGTCAGCGGCGCGACTGCAGGGGAGGGCGCCGCCAACATGCTGCTGGAGCCCATCCGGGCCCTTGGCCTAGAGCCGACCCTCCCGCTGTTGCTGGTGGTGATGGTGGCAGGCATCCTGCTCAAGGCTGTGCTGACACTCAGTGCTGCTGTGGCGTCGGGTTTTGCCGCAGCCCAGATTGCCACGGATCTGCGCATTGCACTGATGCGCACCCTGATGAAGGCGCAGTGGTCATATTTTATCCGCCAGCCAGTCGGCATTCTCGCCAATGCGGTCAGTGGTGAAGCGATGCGGGCATCGGGTATCTTTGTTGCCGCCTGCAGGCTGATTAGCGAGCTGGTCCGAACTGCCGTCTATGTTGTCCTCGCGCTGTTTGTCTCTTGGCCGGTCACCATTGCCGCTGTTGCGGCCGGATTAGTCATGCTGATCATCATGCGTGGCCCGATCCGCGTTGCCCGCGATGCCAGCGTTCGGCAGAACCAGGCCCTACGTTCGCTGACGCAGCGGCTGGCCGACGGTCTGATGTCGTTCAAGGCGATCAAAGCCATGGGCCGGGAGGACCGGCTTGCGCCGCTGTTGGAGGCGGATACGCAGGAGGTCAACCGCTCTCAGCGCAAGGAGATGGTTGCCATTGCCTTGATGGCCAATGCCAACGAGCCGCTCATCGCCGTGATCCTGGCCTTCGGCGTCTATGGCGCGGTGAACCATGCCGATACCCCGTTCAGCCAGCTTCTGTTCATGGCCGTCGTGCTGCAGAGGATTCTGGCTGCCATCGGGGCGACCCAGAATTCCTATCAGGGGCTGGTGCGCATGCTGCCGGCCTGGCTGGCTCAGCAGCAGTCGATTACTGCCGCCAGCCGCGCGCCCGAGATCAACACCGGACGCAAGTCTCCCGACTTTCGACGCCAGATCGTCCTGGATCATGTGACCTTCGCCTATGGAGAAGCCGCGGTATTGCATGATCTGAGTTTGTCGGTGCCGGCTGGTCAGCTGACGACGATTGTCGGCCCCTCCGGTTCCGGTAAAACCACGATCATCGATCTCATTCTGGGCCTGCAGGTACCGCAGAGCGGAACCGTGCGGCTGGATGGCGTGGATCTGACGGATATCGATCTACAGGCCTGGCGCCGCAGTATCGGGTATGTGCCGCAGGAAGTGTATCTGTTCAACGACAGCATCTATGCCAATGTCAGCCTGGACGACCCTATGATCACACCCGAGGCAGCAGAGAATGCATTGCGAGCGGCAGATGCATGGGCCTTCGTCGAGAAACTCTCGCATGGCATGGAGACCCCGATCGGGGAGCGCGGTGGCTGGCTCTCTGGCGGGCAGCGACAGCGTATCGCCATTGCCCGCGCGCTTGCCCGCCGGCCGGCGCTGCTGATTCTGGACGAAGCGACTTCCGCGTTGGACAGCCGTACCGAAGCGGAAATCTGCGCGACGCTTGCGGCGCTGAAAGGGAAGGTGACGATTCTTGCTATATCGCATCAGCCGGCGCTCGCCGCACTGGCGGATACTGTTTACCACCTGAAAGATGGCGTTGTGATCGAAGCCTCGGATGGGATTGGTCTAGCGCGTGGTCATGTCTGATCTACAGCTCGACGCCGCAAAGTTAGACGTCAGTAGTGAAGGCGTGCGTGAATTCACGTGGCCCGTCAGCCGTGCAGGCCTTCTGGCGACCCGTGACGCCTTTATTACCGCCTGTATCGGTTTGGCCCGGCAGCAGACGAATGCCGACTGGCGCGACTGGCTGTCCGTGTTGAGCCCGCATGCAATGGCGGAAGTCATGACAGTTTATTCCGCCTGGGCATTGCGTCAGCATTGCCGCAACAGCGGCCAGGCCTGTCATACGGTGCCGCAGAACCGCCTGTTGAGCAGCTTCTTACGCGATCAATGCCCGCAGGGTTCGCTTCTGGCTGATCGGTTGCGGCAGGGAATGCCAAAACCATCGGGCCTGCGCCTGCCGCTACGCATCGCGCGCTCCCTCCTGGTCCGGGATGGTCTGCGTCGTCTCTATTTCGGCGAACCTGGCGCGCAGCCGGGCCCCGTCGTCATCACCACATCAGGTCGGATTTCAGCGCATGCGCGTCGCAACAATCGTCCGGTTACCTATATCGGGCCGCATGTGTGGTTCGGCCCGCTCGCCGAGAGTGATCTCAAGGCGGCAACCGCGGCAGTTTCCGAATCCGGCTTGGCTGAAGTGTTGGTGCGTATCGCGGCCGAGGCTTTCGCCGCTGGTGGTGTGGCGTTGGAAGGTGCGGCGCGTGAGTATCTCGCCGACTATTTCCTCGACGCGCTAGCCGGAATATGCGCCCGTCTGAAGAGTCTGCTGGAAAGGCCGGAGCGACTGCCCCGCGAGTTGTGGACCGGGGCCGGCAGTCCGATCTGGCCACGGCTGCTGCGACATGCCGTTCGCCGGGCCGGAGGCTGGATCACCGGGTTTGACCATACGCCGGGGTCGAGCTACACCACGTCGATCCAGAAGACGGTTGTGGATTTCGAGGCTTGCAACGAGTTCCGCACGATCAGTCCGGGACAGGCCGAGGCCTATCCCCGCTGGACACTGCGTCTGGATCTGCTGGTGCAACCGCACCCCCCCGTCATCGTCGGCCATGAGCAGGTGATCACGCGTGCCCGCACCGCGCGCCCAGACAAGATTCGCCGCGTGATGCTGGTGACCAGCGAGTACACGACGGAGATGGAGCGCGGCCTGCCGCTGTTGCCGGTCCCGGTTCTTGTCGACTGGCATGCCCGGCTGCTCGGCCGGCTGAAAGCGCTCGGCTATGAAGTTCTGCTCAAGGGACATCCAGAAAGCGATCAGCCGTTCCCCGATGCTTTCTCGGCCATCACTGGCCAGCCGCCGCTGCAGGGGCGGTTCGAGAACCTAGCCAGCCAGGCCGACGCGGTAATTTTTGATTGGTCGCGGACAACGACGCTGGCGGCGGCACTCCAGTTCGACCTGCCGATCGTGCATATTGATTTTGGCTTGGGATTTCTCACCAACCAGGCAGATGCGATGTTGTCGCGGCGTTGTGCAACTGTTCGCGGCTGGCTAGATCGCGACAACCGCTGCCAGATTGCCTGGGATGAGCTGCAGCAGGCCATTGAAACTGCACCCGGACTGACCGACCGCGAGTTTGAAGCGTGCTATTTAAATCTTCAGTGAAAAGCCTGCCGCAGTCGGTAGGCAAAAACAGCCCCCCGCCGGAAACCGCCTGGGCGGTTAGGGGGCGGGGCTGGATTTACACGCGGCAACTCGCCCAGTACCCGCGGCATGTTGACTATATCAGCCGAATCGAACTGACTGCTGCACGTCAGGCGCTGCCGCGCGCGGGGCGATTGCTGGACCTGGGTGCAGGAACGGGGCGGATTGCATCGCTCATGGCGCGTGGTCATGCAGGAGAACTGATCGCGCTCGACCCTTCCGCGTCGATGCTCGAACAGATCGACCGACGTGGTGCGACCTGTCCGGTTCGAGCCGTGGTCGGGATGTCAATGGACAGTCTGCCATTCGCTAGCCAGAGTTTCGATGGGGCCTACAGTTTCGGCGTGCTAAACCGGTTCCGTGATTGGCGCCCGCTGCTGCGTCCCGTCGCGTCGGTGCTGAAGCCGAATGGCGTGGCGGTTTTCAATAATCGCTCGCTGGACAGCATCATCGCCTGGGGCGGACTAGAACCGGACAGCGGTTTCTTCCGGTCTGCCGATCTTGATGATGAGATGCGTGGCATGGGACTGCAGGTTACGTCCGTACTGGCTACGCCGCTGCTGGTTCCTAGCATGCTGCTGGTGCAATGGGCTGCGCCGGGCACGCCGATCCGTCCGGTGATGGTCTTTGCGATGCGCAATGTCCTTGAGGCGCAGATCGCGGCATTGAGCGATATCGAAAAGTGGGTAGAGTTTGAGATGCGTCTCGCTGCGCTGCTGCCGGCAATGGCTGCCCTGCAGGTTATCGTAGTCGCCCGGGTTGGTTCGAGTGATGATCGGATGACTCGCAGGGAGCCGATCAATCCGTCTGCAGCCATCCGGCATCTGTTTGCCGAACCGGATGTCGCCGAACTCCTGAGGGAACCCGCAATGCTCCGGCTGTTGCTGCTGTTGCGGCCCTTGCTGAGGCGTATATGTGGCGAGGATATCGTCGCTGCGGTTTTTGGCCGCCGAAAGTCGGAGATGGATGAGGCTGTACGCCACATGCATGCCGCACTGGAACCTTCGGGCCTGTATGATGCCCGGATGCGCCTGCAGAAAATGAAAATGGATATTTATGCCAAGGGAATCGGCCTGGCCATCAGGCTTGGCCGCTTAATCTGAGAACGAGGTAATCGACAGCATGTCCGCCGAACTTACATTTGACAATGTCGTGGTTAACGACGCATCCGATTGCTATGTGATCGCCGAGATCGGTAACAACCATCAGGGCGATCTGGACAAGTGTCGGCAGTTGTTCGTTGCGGCCAGGGAGGCTGGCGCCAACGCGGTAAAGTTACAGAAGCGCGATAACCGTACGCTGTTTACAAAGGCCATGTATGACCAGGCGTATAACAGCGAGAATGCTTTCGCCCCCACTTATGGCGCGCATCGAGATTTTCTCGAATTTGGCCGTGACGAGTATGTCGAGCTCAGGAAGCTGGCTAAGGAATTGAACATTACGTTCTTCGCCACGGCATTCGACATTTCGAGCGCTGACTTCCTGGAAGAACTCGAGATGCCCTTTTATAAGATCGCGTCGGCCGACCTGACGAACATTCCGCTGCTGAAACATGTGGCGGCATTTGGCAAGCCGGTCATCGTCAGCACGGGTGGTGGGTCAATGACCGATATCCGGCGCATGTACGATGCCGTCATGCCGATCAATAGACAGCTGAGCATCCTACAGTGCACGGCAAGCTATCCCTGTGAAGTCGAGAAGCTGAATTTGCGGGTCATCGAAACCCTGCGGCGTGAGTTCCCTGGTGTGGTGGTCGGGCTTTCGGCGCATGACAACGGGATTGCCATGCCCGTCGTCGCTTACATGCTGGGCGCACGTGTGGTGGAGAAGCATTTCACACTCAACCGATCGTGGCGCGGAACGGACCATGCTTTCTCGCTCGCTCCAGACGGGATGCGGAAGATGGTACGTGATCTGCAACGGACGCGGGCGGCCCTCGGCGATGGCGTGAAACGCGTCCTGCCCGAGGAGGAGGCTCCGATCAAGAAGATGAGTAAGAAGCTGGTTGCCGCCCGCCCGCTTGCCGCTGGTCATGTGCTGCAGGTCGATGATATCGCACTCAAGTCTCCAGGCGATGGCCTGCCGCCTTATGATCTGGACCGGCTGATCGGCCGCACTCTGGCAACCGCGCTGGAGGAAGACGCAACGTTCAGCTGGGACTGTGTGGCCGGAAGTGCACCTAAGTGACGGGCATGCTGCGGACTGACGGACTGGATGCCGGACTGACCGCGGCAATCCGTACTATCCGTCTGATCGTGTTTGATTTCGATGGCGTGTTTACCGATAACACAGTGATTGTCAGCGAGGATGGTCGGGAATCAGTGGTGTGCTGGCGTAGCGATGGCTTGGGATTGGCAAAATTGCGCCAGCGCGGACTGGAGATGCGAGTGCTCTCCACCGAAGTAAATCCGGTTGTGGCAGTGCGTTGCCGAAAGCTGCAGCTCGACTGCCAGCAAGGCTGTGATGACAAACTGACCGCCCTGAAGCGGCTAGCCGAGGCACGCGGGCTGTCTGCCGGACAGGTTGCTTATATGGGAAACGACATCAATGATTCCGAATGCCTGCGTTGGGCCGGCTTGCCGGTGGTTCCTGACGATGCCCATCCAGATGTGCTGGCGCTGGCGCGTTTACGCACCAGCCAGCCGGGCGGCCGCGGCGCGGTTCGGGAATTCTGCGATCTCGTCGACGGGGTGCTGGCGTAATGACGAATGATGCCCTTTTTGGTCTGGATGGTCGGGTGGTTGCTGTGACCGGTGGTCTGGGACAGCTCGGACGGCAGTATGGCCATGCGCTGCTGGCGCGCGGCGCCAGACTGGCGATCATCGAGAATCGCGGTGGCGATGCCGAATTGCGCGCTGCATATCCAGAGGCCAATCCTGCACAGATCATGCTGGTGAATGCCGATGTGACGCGGCGGGTGACCTTGGAGGCGGCCCTGGGTGCAATCCGGCAGCGCTGGGAAGTGCCCAGCGGTTTGGTAAACAATGCAGCTATCGACTCGCCGCCCGATGCGCCGGCGAGTGAAGTTGGTGCGTTCGAAACCTATCCCGAAACCTCCTGGGATAAGGTTATGGATGTGAATGTCAAAGGCGTTTTCCTAGCTTGCCAGGTCTTTGGCGGCGCCATGGCGGCGACCGGACGGGGCTCGATCGTCAATGTCGCATCGATCTATGGCAAGGTGTCGCCTAATCAGAGCATCTATGACTTTCGCCGCCAGAAGGGCGAAGTGTTTTTCAAACCCGTCGCCTACTCGGCCTCGAAGTCGGCGATCTACAATCTGACCCGCTATCTCGCGACCTATTGGGCGCGACAGGGTGTGCGGGTGAACACTCTCACTCTGGCCGGAGTTTTTAATAATCAGCCGGAAGAGTTCCTGGCGGCATATACGCCCCATGTGCCGATGGGGCGTATGGCGAAAGCGGAAGAATATGAAGGCGCCGTTATATTTCTGTTATCTGGTGCATCGTCTTACATGACGGGTGCTGAACTTGTTATCGATGGCGGCTGGACAGCCTGGTGAGACCATGACGCGCGATTTCCCCGAGCAGATTCCAAACTGGATCGCGGGCAGGCAGGTTCCTGCCGCAGCCGGGCAATGGGGTGCAAAACTTTCGCCGCACCATGGCCGACGGATATCTGAATTCGCCAGCTCGACGGCTGATGATGTGGCAACTGCAGTTGCTGCCGCGAAGGAGGCACAGGCGGACTGGGCCGCGATTCCGGCCGTCAAACGCGGAAATATCTTGCTCGATGTTGCCCTTGCCCTGCGGGCGAATGCCGAACTGGTGGCGTGTATCGTTGCGGCGGAAACCGGGAAGTCACCGAAAGAAGCGCTGGGTGAGACGATAGGCGCGGTGCAGCAGGGCCTGTTCATGGCCGGCGAAGGCATGCGTCTGTATGGCCGAACGACGACAAGCGCCGTCGCCAACAAGCACGCGATGACTGTGCGCTGTCCGATCGGTGTCGCCGGACTGATCATTGCGGCCAACACGCCGATCGCGAATGTGGCGTGGAAGGTGTTCCCTGCACTGATCTGCGGCAACACGGCGATCCTGAAAGCGCCGGAAGATGCCCCTGCTACCGCATGGATATTCGGCAAGATTGCTGCTGAGGCCGGGCTGCCGCGCGGTGTGCTGAATGTTGTTCAGGGGTTCGGCCCCGAGGCCGGCGGGGCGTTGGTTGCCCATCCCGATGTCGCGGTGATCAGCTTTACCGGGTCGACCGCGGTCGGCCGGCGAATCGCTGGCGTCGCGGGCGATCGTCTGGCCCGCCTGTCCCTGGAACTGGGCGGCAAGAATGCCTTTGTCGTCTGCGAGGATGCCGATCTCGACAAGGCGGTTGAATGGGCGGTGCTGTCGGCCTTTTCCAATGCTGGCCAGCGCTGTGCCGCCGGCAGCAGGCTCATTGTGTTTGATGCGGTATACGATGAATTCCGTGCCAAGCTTATCGCACGGACCGCAAAACTGAATGTGGGTGCCACCGATAGCGACGACTGTGGTCCTGTTATCAACGGCCGCCAGCTCTCGAACATGCTTGCGGCAGTCGGTCGCGCCAAGGCTGCGGGCGCAACGGTGCTTTGTGGCGGCGACCGGTTTACCGATGAGGAGCGGGCAGCCGGTTTCTACATGCAGCCGACCATTGTCGAGGGCCTGGCCGCAGATGCCGAGATGTCGATCTGCGAATTGTTCGGTCCGATTGCGGCACTTTATCGGGTTCCGGGCTATGCCGAGGCGATCGCGCTTGCTAACAGTTCGCCATACGGCCTGACCGCCGCGATCCACACGCGGGATTTTGACCGGGCGATGCGGTTTGTCGCTGCCATGGACACAGGTGTTGTGACAGTGAATGGCGGCACTTACGGCTCGGAACCGCATATGCCCTTCGGTGGCAGCAAGCAGTCAGGAAACGGCAGCCGCGAGCCAGGCACTGAAGCGCTGGATGTCTATTCCAGCCTGAAGGATGTCTACCTGCTTGTATCGCCGCACGCCTGACGGATTTGTGGCAGCCGGTCAGTGGGGATGTCCCGGAGGCGGGGATAGGCAGCGTCGCGGGGACTAATGACGGGATTGCTGATTGGCCAAGAAATGCCGATATCTGGATCCGACCACAGCAGCCCTCCTTCGTCGCCGGGCTGATACAGGTCGGTGCATTTGTACCAGATTTCCGCGTGGTCGCTCAGCACGCAGAAGCCATGCGCCACACCGGGCGGCAGATACAGCTGGCAGGGCTGATCGGCACTGAGTATTGCAGAGACCGATTGTCCGAACGTGGGTGAATCCGGGCGCAAATCGACGCCCACATCGAAAACCGAGCCGCGGGTCAGTGTGATCAGGTGGCCCTGGGGCCGCAGCACCTGATAGTGCAGGCCGCGCAGGACTGCCCGCCCAGATATGGAGCGGTTGTCCTGCACGAACGGAAGGGAAAGTCCGGCTTCACGGTAACGGTTGGGATGGAAGGTTTCAAAAAAACTGCCCCTAGCATCTTCAAACACCCGGGGATGAATCAGGCGCATCCCTTCGATCGGACCGGTTTCGACCTTCATGGTTGAGTCCTACTCAGGCTTTGCTGCTGTTATGCAAGGTAAACCGGCGCGAATGGAGTGAAACCTGGAACTCGGCCGGGCCATTGAAATGGGCTTTGAATTGGATTATCTAGCGCTGTTTTATTGCATATTTTCCAATCGCAGGATAGCGGGAACCGTCAGGAACCTCGCCACATGCAACTCGAACCTCTCGTAACAATCGGACTGCCCGTATACAACGGCGCACGCACGCTGCGGCGCGCCTTGGACAGTCTTCTGGCCCAGGATCACCGCAATATGGAAATCGTCATTGCAGACGATTGCTCCAGTGATGAAACGGTTGCCATATGCAGGGAATATGCTGCGGCGGATAGCCGGATCACCGTGCATGCCAATGCCAGCAACGTCGGTTCAATCGGCAATCTGCACGTGGTCGTGAAGCTCGGTCGCGGCGACTATTTTCTGTATGCCAGTCAGGACGACATCTGGGAGTCATCATTCATTCGCAGAATGCTTGAGGCTATGCAGGCATATCCGCGGTCCGTGGTCGCCATGAGCGCGGTGAGCGCGATATGTCCCGATGGCGAGTTTGCCGGAGAAACGCGGCTTGCGAAGGCGGACTGGCCGCAAGAACAGGCGCCGCTCGATACGGCGATTTCCGTCGTCACCAAGCGGGGGCGCAATCTAGGCACAGTCAAGACCAACATGTTCATTCATGGTCTGGTTCGAATGGACATGTTTAGGGATCTGCTGACTTCCTTTCCGGGAATTTTTGTCGGTGAGCGGCAGCTGGTGTGTCAGATGGCGCTAGCTGGCACGCTTGTCTATGTGGATGAGATACTGTTCACCAAGGAAGTCTCGCGGCAAAGCCTGGTCGAGCGCCGCCCGCATGATCCGCTGGTGAAAAAGAAGCAGACAGTCCGCTATCCGCATCTTGAGTATCTCGTGTCGATGACGGTGGCGATTTTGCGGTCACGTCTGGTGCCGCTCCGCCATAAGTTTTATGTATTGCCGATTGGCGCTGCCTTTATTCGCGAGATGATCATGAAACGCTGGATCAGCCTGGTGTTGCAGTTCCTGCACGACAATTTGCCGGCTGGCGTCCTTGGCGTTCTGCAGCGCATCCGCAAGTAAATTGCCGCCGATCCGGGCGGTAGCAAGGAAAGGAAGATCATGGCCACGTGCCGCACATGTGCCGCTTCGATAAAGCCCTTCATGAGCTTTGGCCGCATGCCGATTGCGAATGGCTTTTTGCGGCCGGAGCAGTTCAAGCAGGAATATTTCTTCGAACTGGCGACGGCATTTTGTGAAGCCTGCGGAACCTTCCAGATCGTGGAGCAACCCGATCCCGAGAAGATGTTCCACGAGAATTATGCCTTCTTCACCCGCACATCGGCGCATATGGTGACGCATTTCCGCGAATACGCGGAATGGGTGAAGGCGCATTACCTGTCCGATGTCGATCCCTTCGTGGTTGAAATCGGCAGCAATGACGGGGCGCTGCTGGAGAATTTCGCCAACGCCGGCATTCGCCATCTCGGTGTCGAGCCGTCGGCCAATGTGGCGGCCGAAGCCCGCCGGCATGGTGTCGAGAGTCTGGTCAGCTTCTTCGACGCCGGGGCTGGCGAACGGATCCGCGACCAGTATGGCGAGGCCGATGCCATTCTGGCCGCGAATGTGATGTGCCATATACCCGACCTACACGGCGTCGCCAAAGGGGCGGAGCTTCTGCTGAAGCCGAAGGGGATTCTCGTTTTTGAAGACCCTTACCTTGGCGCAATGATCGAGAAGACGTCGTATGACCAGATATACGACGAGCATGTCTTCATCTTTTCGCTGAAGTCGGTACAGAGCATCTTCGGGCCATACGGCTTCGAGGTGATCGATGTTCTGCCGCAGGCGACGCATGGCGGCTCGATGCGCTATGTGCTCGCGCGGCGGGGCGCCCGGCCGGTCAGCCCGGCGGTGAGCCAGCTAGCCAGCGGCGAAGATGCCCAAGGACTTGGGAGGGCCGCGACCTACCAGGATTTCCGGACGCGTTGCGAGCATTCGCGTGATCAGCTTCTTGACCTGCTCAACAGGCTGAAGGCGGAAGGAAAGCGGGTTGTAGGGTATGGTGCGACGTCCAAGAGCACCACGGTGATGAACTATTGCGGCATTGGCCCGCAGCATATCGAGTTCATTTCCGACACGACGCCGATCAAGCAGGGCAAATACACGCCGGGCAGCCATATTCCGGTGAAGCCCTACGACGAATTCAAGACGCACCATCCAGATTATGCGTTGCTGTTCGCCTGGAACCACAAGGCGGAAATCATGTCAAAAGAGGCCGGTTTCCGTAGTGGTGGCGGAAAGTGGATCGTTTTCGTGCCGGAAGTTTCCATCATTGAGGGCTGACAGGCATATGCGTCTTCACTTCGATCATACCGCATCTGGAGGCACGTCATGGTAATGTCTGTATGGAATGGCGTGTTTGAAACATTTGCCGCTGCCCGGGGGGACAGCACTGTTTTTCATGGCGACATCTGGGTGCAGAAGCTGCTTGACCGCGCGGAGCGCGATGTGGCCGGCCTGCAGGGTGGGGCCCTACCGGACACGGCCGCCATGCGTGATTATCCGACCCTACCGATCGCGGCGCTGCTGGGCATGAAGCGGAAGCCGATCAACATCCTCGACTACGGCGGCGGCATGGGAACCGGCTATTTCCAGCTCAAGGCGGCGCTGCCCGAATTCAGCGGCAGTTACCATGTCGTCGAGATGGCGGCCGTCTGCGAGGTGGCCCGCAAACGCCTTGCCGGTTTCGGTAACCTGCACTTCTACGAGGAAATGCCATCCGCACTGCCGGCACTGGATATCGCCCAGATCGCTAGCGCGCTGCATTATGTCGAGGACTGGCGTGCCCTGCTGAAGCAGATCGCAAGTCTGCGGGCGGGCATCTTCATTCTTGCCGATCTGCTGGCAGGCGATATTCCAACTTTCGTGACCACGCAGAATTTCTATGGGGCGCGAATTCCGGTGTGGCTCTGGAATGTCAAGGATATATGCAAAGAGATGCAGCAGTGCGGCTACAAGCCGATCCTGATGACGAAGCATCTGACGTCCGTGCGTGGCAAGGATGGGCCGCTGCCTATGAGCGATCTGCCGGAATCCCACCGGCTGGACCATTCCTGCAATATCGTATTCGCCTTGGAAGGATGAATTATGTTTGACCGCAAGCAGTTCGAGATCGACAAGCGCAGCAATGCCGTAGCCCAGAACAAGGACGAAGGCCTGCGCAAGCTGGCGCTGGACTTCGTTGTGCAGTCGGACCGGTATCACTATGCCTATCAGTGGACATGGCTCGGTCTCCCGATCGTCCAGCTGCCCGCCGATATTCTGGCAACCCAGGAACTGATCTGGGATGCCAAGCCCGATCTCATCATCGAGACCGGAATCGCCTGGGGCGGTTCGATCGTGATGTATGCATCGTTGCTGGAACTGCTGGGGAATGGTGAGGTGATCGGTATCGACCGTGTCCTGCCGCAGCATAATCGCGAGGCGATGGAGCAGTATTCTTTCTCCCAGCGGATTACCCTGCTGGAAGGATCTTCCACCGATCCGGCGATCATCGACGTGGTGAAGGCAAAGATAAAGCCTGGCATGAAGGTGATGGTTCTGCTCGATTCCAACCACACGCACGACCATGTGCTTGATGAATTGCGCCTGTACGGCCCGATGGTGACGCCCGGCCAGTGGCTCGTTGTGTCAGACACTATTGTGGAAGATATTCCACCGCAGACGCATCGTCCACGCCCCTGGGGGCCGGGAAACAACCCAAAGACTGCGATGTACGAGTATCTTCGCGAGACCGATCGGTTCGAGGAAGACGAGTACATTAACGGCAAGCTACTGATGACGTTCACGCCGAACGGCTTCCTTCGCTGCGTGAAATGATGAGCCGTAAGCGGATACTCGTCTTTGCTGCCAAGGATGTCGGGGCCAGACTGGTCCGGCATCTCGTGGAGAATTTTGCAGAAGACGAGTATCGCTTTATTGTCGGCGAGCCGGGTGCGGATGGCATTGCGCAATATCTCGCCAGTAAAGGGCAGAATTTTTCTCTATACAGCGACGCAGCGGTAGAAGGCCTGCATGCGGTTCCCGATGCGCATTTCGACTGGTTGCTGAATCTGTGGGGGAATCACATATTCCGCCTACCCCTGTTGGCGAAGGTGAAGCGCAGCCTGAACATCCATCCGGCGTATCTTCCTTATGGCCGTGGCCGCGACCCTGTCGTCTGGGCTATCAGGCGGGAGCACACGGCGGGTGCGTCGCTGCATGAGATTGCGCCGCAGATTGATGCCGGGGCAGTCTGGGCCAGGAAGGTCACCGAATATGAATTGCCGTGCCGCGGGCAGGATCTTTATGCGCGGGTGATACGGGATTGCGGCGACCTGTTCGAGGAAGCCTGGCCGCAACTCCGTGACGGCATTCTGATTGCTGTGCCGCAGGAGGGTAACTGGCCCACCAATCGGCGCAAGGATCTGTTGCAGGACAGAGTGATTGATGTGGATGCCGACGCAGCGGCGCGCGAAGTCGTGCTGAAGCTGATGGCGCACGATTTTGCCGACCAGTACAGCGCACTCGTGAAGCTTGACGGCACGTTTTTCAAAGCCACGATACGGCTTGAACCCACGGGAGAGGGGTGATGATGGAAATTTATATGTCCGGGCCGTGGATCACCGAGCATGAAGAGAAGGTGGTCTTGGATGCCGTCCGCAACGGCTGGTACGGCGAAAAGGCCTATTGGTATGTCGAGACCTTCGAGCGCGAATTCGCTGCTTGGCATGGCCGCAAGTATGCGCTGATGACGCCGAACTGCACCTCGGCGATCCACCTGCTGCTGGCCGCCCTGGGAATCGGTCCGGGCGATGAAGTCATCGTACCGGAATGCACCTGGATCGCCAGCGCAGCGCCGATCACATATCAGCGGGCGAAGACCGTCTTCGCAGATATCGATCCTGAGCATTGGTGCCTGACGCCCGAGACCATCGCGGCCCGTATCACACCGCAGACCAAAGCTGTCATCGTGGTCGATCTCTACGGCAACATGCCGGATTGGGACGGCATCACCAAGCTTTGCGCCGAGCGTGGCATTGTCGCGATCGAAGATTCAGCCGAGGCGCTTGGCTCGTTATACAAAGGCGTGCGCGCCGGCAAATTCGGCGTTGGCTCGGTGTTCAGCTTCCATCGGACCAAGACACTAACCACCGGCGAAGGTGGGATGTTATTGCTTGACGACGACAAACTGTTTGAGCGCTGCAAGTTCCTGCGTGACCATGGCCGGGCGCCGGGCACTTGGTACAATACCGAAGTCACCTTCAAATACATGCCGTTCAACATGCAGGCGGCATTGGGCTATGCACAGTTCCAGCGGATCAACGAACTCGTCGAACGCAAGCGCTGGATCTGGCGGGGCTACAAGTCCAGGCTAGTCGACCTTAACGGCCTGCTGTGGAATCCCGAGCCTTCTGGCGTAACGAACTCGGTCTGGTGCCCGGCGGTTGTTTTCGATGAAGGCCTGGGCATCACCAAGGAAGATGCGATGCGTGATCTGGGCGAGATGGGGTTGCCGTCGCGACCATTCTTCTATCCGCTCAGCTCGCTGCCAGCCTTCGGTTCGCGTGGTGAATGGGGGCAGCAGCAGAATCCGATTTCGTATTCGGTTTCATCGCGGGCCATTAACGTGCCCAGCGCGTTCACTGTCGATGATGAACAGTTGGACAGGATGGCCGGCGGCCTCCGCAAGCTGATTTCGAGTGGAAGCTAACGGGGTGATCGGGATTCTTGCGCATCTGCCAGTCTCGGATGCCTGCAGGTCATGATCCACGCCGATACTTTGGGAAGTTGCAGAAAGTAAGACAATGAAGCTCGTCGTTACCGGTGCATTGGGCCATATCGGATCGCGCCTGATTCGTGACTTGCCGGAATTGCAGCCTGATCTGGAAGTCGTCCTGGTCGACAACATGTTGTCGCAGCGCTATTCGTCGCTGTTCAACCTTCCGGCGCGCGCGCGATACAAGTTCATCGAGGCGGATGTCACCAAGACTAATCTGCGTGCGATCCTCACTGGCGCTGACGTCGTTATCCATCTTGCTGCTATCACCGATGCCACAAGCAGTTTCGACAACAAGGATCTTGTCGAGCAGAACAATTTTGAAGCAACGCGCTGTGTCGCCGAAGCCGCAGGCGAGGCCGGCAGCGCTTTGATCCACCTGTCTTCTACCAGCGTCTATGGTATGCAGACTGCCGTGGTCGATGAAGACTGCGATGCTGCGGGCCTGCGACCGCAGAGCCCTTATGCCGAGACGAAGCTCAAGGAAGAGGCGCTGGTCAAGGAAATGTCGGCTGCCGGCCTGAAGGCGGTGATCTGCCGCTTCGGCACGATATTCGGGCCATCCCCAGGCATGCGATTTCACACCGCCGTCAACAAATTCTGTTGGCAGGCTGTCATGGGGCAGCCGCTGACGGTGTGGAAAACGGCCTATGATCAGCGGCGCCCCTATCTTGATCTCGGTGATGCCGTTCGGGCCATCTCGTTTTTCATTGAGCGCGACCTGTTCGATGGACGCATCTACAACGTGTTGACCCAGAATGCCACGGTTCGCGAGGTGGTTGATCACGTGCGTCCGCATGTGCCGGACTTGAACGTACAGTTCGTGAATTCCCAGATTATGAACCAGCTGTCGTACGACGTTTCAAACGCACGGCTGCGCGCCGCCGGTTTCAGGTTCAGTGGTGACATGAAGGCGGGCATCGCTGAAACCATCGGCCTGTTGAAGCGCAGCAACGTGCTGTCGGACATGTAACGGGCACTAGAGCAGCGGACAGTCATGAGCAGCAGCACAAAGCCCAGGACGCTGGGCGTTATCCCGGCCCGCGGTGGCTCAAAGCGGGTGCCGCGCAAAAACATCCTGCCGGTGGCCGGACATCCCCTGATTGCCCATACGATTATGGCCGCGGCCAGGGCAACTGCCCTGACGGACTGGCTGGTTACCTCGGAAGACGAGGAAATCATTGAAGTTGCGCGCCGGTACGGCGCTCTCGTCCCGTTCCGGCGGCCCGCCGAACTTTCCGGCGACGAAGTGCGCAATATCGATACGGTGAAACATGCGTTGGACTTCATGGAAGCGCAAACTGGCCAACTCTACGACATCGTCGTATTGCTGCAGCCGACTTGCCCGGTTCGCAACCCGGATCACATCGATCAGGCCGTAAACATGCTTTGGGCGTCGGAGCTGGATACGCTGGCAAGCGTGAAGGGCCCGTTCAAGAAGCGCGATCCCATCCTGAAGGGAATTTGTGACGGTGTGCTGGAACCGTGGTGCGCGCATTCAGAAGGCAATGACGCCAACCCCCTCTATCTGTACAACGCGTCCATCTATGCCACCAAGCGGGACTACTTCCTGCGCGAAGGCAGGCTAGTATCTCGCCGGCAGGTGCCGCTGGTGATGGACCAGATGCATTCCTGCGATGTTGACGAAGTACCAGACCTGCTGGTTGCCGAAGCCTATCTGAATTTTCTCGCCGAACGACGGACTGAAAAGGACAAGAAATGATCGAAACGCGCATTATCAAGGGGGTTGTGCCTGTCGTTCAGACCCCGATCGACGCCAAGGGAGAAGTGGACGTTGGCGGACTGACGAAGCTCATCGAATATCTCATTGGCAAGGACGTGGCTGGCTTCTGGTGCCTGGGAACCGGAAGCGAAGACATGAACCTCAGCTTTGAAAAGCGCCTGACGGTTGCGCGGACGGCGTGTGCGGTGAATGCCGGTCGCAAGCCGCTGGTTCTGGGCTGCGGCTTCTTCGCCCTCGAAGACATGCTGAATTTTGTCGATGCCACGCGCGACCTGGAATTCGATTCCTATCATGTGATGCCTTATCATCCGCTGCTGAGCTTGGATCGCATGGAGTGGATGTACCGGCATATTGCGGATTACGCGCCGAAGCCGCTGTGGATGTATACGAGTGCCAACTGGTGCCGGGCTTTTACGCCGGACTTCGTCGCCAAGCTGAAGGACCATAAGAATATTGCCGGTATCAAGTTCTCGAGTAGCAACACGGTTGACCAGCTGAAGGTGCTCGGGATGGCGGAAGAGCGCTTCCAGGTGATCACGGCGGTCGCCAATCAGTGGTATGCGGCGCTGGCCATGGGAAGCCGCGCGGGCACGACCAGCCTGGCCGGCCCGCTGCCCGAGCCGCTGCAGGAGATCTACCGACTTTTTGTTTCCGGTGACCAAGATGGCGCCCTGAAACAGCAGCGCAATCTCATGAAGTTCCTGGGCATGATGCCGAAGGGCTCGAAGGCCGACAATTTCCTGACTGGCGCCGAAGAAAAATACATGCTTTCCCTGCGCGGCATTTGCCAGCCACACATGACGGGCTATTACCGGCCGCTGAGCGAGAGCGAGCAGGCGCAGGTGCGAAAAGCACTTGAGGACTGCGGCTATATGAATTACATCGCAGGCTGATCGTTCACCATGTCCAAGTTGACCTTCATTCCCCGCAGCGAATTTGACCGCGTCAAGGCCATGAACGCGCCGATGTCCGGGCGCGCTGCCATCTTCGCCAACCTTGCCCGCATAAATACTCTCAGCATGATTGCGGCTGCTGGGTCCGGCCATATCGGATCGAGCTTCTCCAGCTTGGATATAGTTTCGTGGCTGTATCTTGATGAGATGCGGCTGCCCGCCAAAGCCGGACGGGATACCGAGCGCGACATCTTCTTCTCATCAAAGGGTCATGACGCTCCCGGTCTCTATGCGGTCATGATCGCGCTCGGCCAGCTGCCCGAGCAGGCACGTCTGCAGCTTCGCCGCCTCGGTGGCCTTCCTGGCCATCCAGATCTCACCCTGACGCCCTTCATCGAAGCCAATACCGGTTCTCTGGGCATGGGCATTTCCAAGGCCAAGGGTATGGCGATCGCCAATCGCCTGAAGGGCCGGAATTCCAGACTCTTCGTCATGACTGGCGACGGGGAATTGCAGGAAGGGCAGATCTGGGAATCTCTCGGTTCTGCGGTACGCCTTGGCCTGTCCGAAATCACGGTGATCGTCGATCACAACAAGGTCCAGTCGGATACGCTGGTGCAGCAGACCGCTGATCTTGGTGACCTGGAGGCGAAATTCGCGGCATTCGGATGGAATGTCCTGCGCTGCAACGGTCACGATTTTCAGGCCCTTTCGACGGCAATCACCGCGGCTAGGTCGGAAACCGGCCGTCCGACGGTGATTATTGCCGACACACTGAAAGGATGCGGCGTGTCCTTCATGGAACACATAGCGATGGACGGTAGGTGGTATCGCTATCACTCGGGGGCGCCGAGCCCGGCAGACTATGACCGCGCGATAGCCGAACTGATGGATCGCTCCCGTGCGCAGTTTGCCGCATTCGGAGCAGAGCCGGGTGTGGTCGATCTTGTCGAACGGCCTGTAGCCGTACAGCTCCCTGCAACGCCTCAGCGAATGGTGCGGGCCTATTCGGAGGCCTTGCTGGCAGAGGCGGCGGCCAACCGTGATATCATCGCACTAGACGCCGACCTTGTGCTGGATACGGGCCTGATCCCGTTCCAGGAGCAGTTTCCAGATCGCTTTGTCGAATGCGGCATTGCCGAAATGGATATGGTCAGCCAGGCCAGCGGCCTGGCACTGGCGGGTATGCTGCCGGTCGTCCATTCTTTCGCCTGCTTCCTTACGCCGCGCGCGAATGAGCAGATATTCAATGCCTCCACCGAGGATACCCGCATCATCTATACCGGCTCCCTTGCCGGCGTGGTGCCGGCGGGGCCTGGCCATTCTCATCAGTCGGTGCGCGACATTGCCCTGATGGGATCTGTGCCGAACCTGGTGGCGCTGGAGCCATGCTGCGAGGCCGAAGTTGCGATGGCTGTGCGCTGGGCGGTCCGGGATAATCTGCGCAGCAGCTACATACGGCTGGTTTCGATCCCCTGCGACATTCCCTACAGCCTGCCTGAAGGCTACAGGCTGCAGCCCGGTCGTGGTGCGGTGTTGCGGGGCGGCGGCGATATCGCATTGATCGGATACGGTCCAGTGCTTTTGCCGCAGGCCATGATCATGGCTGAACGGATGGCGACTGAAGGACTGCAGGTTCGGGTTATCAACCTGCCATGGCTGAACGTGATTGACGGTGCCTGGCTCAAGGATGCATTGGCCGGTTGCCGTGCCGTCGTTACGCTCGACAATCATCTTCTTTCTGGCGGGCAGGGTGAGAAAATCATGGTGGCGCTTGTCGAGCAGGGTTTCGCAGCGCCTGTGCGACGCCTCGGGATCGAGGGTGTTCCGGCCTGCGGTCGTAACGACGAGGTTCTGGCACATCATGGGTTGGATGCCGCGGGCCTTGCCGCGGTGGTGCGCAAACTAGCGCAGCAGCAGGACGCGGACTGAGTCACGTGCCCAGCCGCGTCCTCTTCATACCACACAACCTGCGCGCCAAATACCTGCAGGCAGTTGTGTCCCATGCTGTGCAGGCGCGAGACTGGCAGGTCGGCGTACTAGATGTTCCACAGGCTCGGCAGAGGTATCAGGGGATCCTCCAGAATACGGAAGATTTCTTCAGCCTCCCGAATCTTGTCCAGCCTCAGCCATGGGAAACCGATCCCGAGCAGCGCCGGCAAGTCGAGGCCGGAATTCATGCTGCCGAGAAAGCGGCCGGGCTTCCGATGAACCGGCTGATTCTGGCGGGCGAGCGGACGATGGGCCGTGCATATGGCCAGGATCTTTACGACTGGCCCAGCACCGAGATTTCGCGCCGCGCGTTGCGCGACAATGCCGAACCGGGTCGCATGATAGAGCGCCTGATGGCTAGGGTGATCGAGGTATTTGATCGGTTCCGACCTGATATTGTGGTTGCAGGACAGACGGCGAGTCCGGAAGGAATTGCCGTGATGATGGTGGCCGCGGCGCGCAACATCCCGCTGTTGGTCAACCGTCCGTCCAAGCTGTTGTCGCATCGCTGCTTCTGGACGCTCGACCCGTTCATGTGGAACAGGCGTGCGGATGCGATGTGCCGCGACTCCGTTGTGGCCGGACATCTGCCGGACGATGAAGCAATGAAACGGCTCGAAGCCTTCAGGGCCGCACCCGAAACAGTGGCGTATATCAAGCGCAACTGGGATATCGCCGCGGCCATGTCGTGGCTGCAGTGGCACAAGAATATTGTGTTGCAGCTTGCCTCGTGGGCGAGCTGGGTGTGCAAAGGGCGCATCGGCACCGCGCCACGCGAACCGATTCCCAAGATCGCGGAATATTACAGGATCGGTTGGCGTAAGCGGGTGCAGCGGAAGCTATTTGCGAGCCTGCCCGAGGACCGCCTGGCCGGCATGCGATATGTTCTGATCGCCCTGCACAAGGAACCGGAACTTGCCCTCAATTACCAAGCAGCACAGTGGCACAGCCAGAAGGCTTTGATTTCATGGCTCTCGGCTAATCTGCCGGCCGGATATCGTCTGCTGGTCCGCGAGCACCGCTTTAATGAAGGCAGGCGGACCACCGCATTCCTCAACGAGGTTAGGATGCTGCCGGGGGTAATGCTGATTTCTCCATTTGATTCACAGTTCAAATATATCCGGCATGCGGCTGCCATCGTCACCGACACGGGCAGCACCGGCTGGGAAGGGCTGGTATTCGGCCGCCCCGTGATCAGCCTGTCGGAGAATTATTACACTGCTACTGGCCTTACCGAAGAGGTTACTGATCCGGCACGGCTTGGCGCAGCGATTCTCAGAAGTGTTCTGGCGCCCCAGCAGATGCCCGATGTGGAATACAATCGCAGGCTTGCATTGTTGCTGCAGGCGGAATTTCAGACCACAGTTGTGCAGAATGAGCAGGCGCAAAGCCTGAACGCTTCCCTTGAGTCGATTGATGCTCTGATGGGGCGTGTGGAGGCAGTCTGATTCCATGTGTGGGTTGTTTGCGATATTTCTGAATCGCCCGCTCACCGAGCGGGATATTGCAATCGGCCGGCGCGGAACCGAACGTCTGGCGCATCGCGGGCCGGATGGCCAGGGTGAATGGTTCGATCGCGAAAGGGGTGTGTTCCTCGGGCATCGCCGACTTGCAATCGTCGATCTGAGCGATGACAGCGCGCAGCCAATGCAAAGAGGCAGGCTGACGCTGACCTATAACGGTGAAATCTATAATTTTCGCGAGTTACGCCACGATCTGCAGCAACTTGGGCAGGCATTCACCACCAGCGGAGACACCGAGGTTCTGCTGCAGGGCTGGCAGCAATGGGGCGAGGGCCTGCTGGACCGGATTGACGGCATGCTGGCATTCGCGCTGTGGGATGGCGATGCCGGCCACTTGGCGGTGGACGCCTTTGGTGAAAAGCCGCTTTTCATAGCGGAAGCACCAGATGGTGTTTACGTCAGTTCCGAGCTGGCACCCCTGGTCGACCTGCTCGGCCTTACGCCTGAACTGCCGGATGAACAGCTCACGGCCTTCCTGTGTCTTGGCTATCTGCCACCGCCAGCGGCTGGTTGGAAAGGCGTTTCGCGTCTCGCGCCAGCCAGCCGCACGACAATTAGGAGCGGGCGCGTTGTCGCGAAGCAGACATACTGGCAAACACCTCCGGTCGCATTACCGCGCGGTGACTTGCGGCGGGCGACGGAAGTAGAGTTGGATGTCATCGAAGAAGTTCTGGCAGAGAGTATAAGCCGGCGATTGCAGGGGGATGTCCCGGCTTGCATTTTCCTTTCCAGCGGTCTCGATTCTCCATTGATCGCTGCACTAGCCAGGAAGATGGGGGGTACTCCTCATTGCCTGACGGTTGCCTATGCGGATGGTGTCGATGAGTCAGGCGATGCGGCGATGATCGCCAGGCATCTCGGGCTGCCGCATGACAAGGTCGAAAGCACGGATACGCCGGGGCGCGACGGGCTGGACACCATGCTGGCGAGCTTCCGCCAGCCGATCGACAATGCAGTTCTGGTTGCCATCGAACAGATGTGCCTTGCAGCGCGTGGTGCCGGCTACAAGATGGGGCTGACTGGCAGTGGTGCCGATGAGATTTTCTACGGCTATGGGAAGTATCGCTTTTTCTTCCAGTCCAGGCATATCTACGAAACTCCTCAATTCCTGCGTCTGGCGCTTGGTGCGGTATTGCGGCCGGTATCCGGTCTCCATTCGCGGCTGAGGATTTTTTCCGAGATTTTCGCTGTCCGCGATGACGAGGCTTATCTGGCTTGGAAGAATACGGGTGCGATCGACCTGATGCGCCGCCTGCCGAATTTCTCGGAATGGAGCGCGCGGCTGTTTGGGTCATACGAGCCACTTGCCGTTGCGTCGCGGCAGTTCGAACTGGCGGATGTGCTGCCGATGCACCAGCTGACCTGCTTCGATCTCGGCAGCATGCGGGCGAGTTTCGAGCTGCGCACGCCGTTCCTGTCCCGAAAGCTGTGTGATGTGATCGCCGGGCTGGACTGGCGGGGTTGTCTTGCCGCATCCAGCAAGGATATCGTGCGCCGCCTGCTGCGCCGTCATCTGCCGGACAGGCTGATAGACCGGCCGAAGATCGGCTTCAGTTTCCCCATCAACCGCATGCTGGCGCCGCTGGATCAGCCACGCCTGCCGCAACTCGACCCGAAGGTCGTGGAGCTTGGCTGGGCGCGGCGCAATGATCCGGCATGGTATCGCTTCGCGCTGCGCCTTGCCGTTGCCGACGTTTTCCTCTCACAGGCGACGGCCGAGAAATAGCCCGATGCGTATCCTGGCCGTTCTGCGACTGGCGAGTGGGCTGCGGACAAGCATGGAGACGGGGGATTGGCGACCAACGGGATCACCGGCCCTCGTCGCGCTGATCGAGCGCCTGTCGGCATCTTCTCACAGGCTGCGCTTGGTTTTCACCGACAAGGACGGCGCATTTTCTGGCCGAACTGTGCGTTTGGCGAAGATTCGCAAGGCGGCGGCGATACTGGCCGGTGCCGGATGCCTCCCATCCTCTCTCGGTCGCTTGCGGTTCTATCTCGGCGAGCTCCTGCAGGCTTGTGCCGTCTGGCGCATGCAGCGGCAATGCCGGCCGGATATACTATATTTCGACCGCTCAAATGTACTGCTGGCCGCATTGTTCGCGCGGTTCGGGCGCATACCGGTAGTCCTGCGCGTACTCGGTGTTACGCCGGACATGAAGACGGTCCATGTGGGTGGCGGCCTATATCTGGCCGTGCTGGAATGGGCCTATCGCTCTCCATTTGCCCTGGTGATCTGTACCCAGGATGGCAGTGGCGGCGGGCAATGGCTCGAACGGGCCCTGCGTCCGGAGATCGAGCGGCATGTCCTGTTGAATGGCATAGGAACAGGCCAGGTAACAGAACGGCAAGCGGGGGCCGTGATTCCCTTGCCGGCAGGAAAAACACTGGTCCTGTTCGTCGGACGGCTGGAGAACATAAAGGGCTGCGACGAGTTCCTTGATGCGATCGCCATGTTGCACAAGACACATGCCGACAGGCTTCATGCGGTCATCGTGGGAACTGGCAGTAGAGAGCAGGAGTTGCGCAGCCGAGCCAATGTTGTTGCGCCCGGCATGGTAACCTTCACCGGCGCGGTCTCACACAAGGACATGTCGGCCCTGTACAGTGCGGCGCATGTCTATGTCTCATTGAATCGTCAGGGCAACCTATCGAATGCCAATCTCGAGGCCATGAAGTATGGGCTGTGCGTGATCGCGCCGGAGCCAGACCCGGTAGAAGGCATCGACGTGGAAACTGCAGCAATGCTGCCACCGGATTCGATTGTCTGGCTGTTCCGCACTAACGAGAAGGAAAGCCTGGCGCATGCCTTGATCCGACTTTGCGACGCTCCCGAGGAGCGGTTGCGGCGAGGGCGGGCCCTGTCCGATGCCATCGCGAGTCTTGCCACCTCGTGGCCACAACGGATTGATCACGAATTGTTACTGATTGAGGAAGCAAGGCGACCTGTCGACGTCGTGGCCGTCATCAGCGATATGGGGCCTGGCGGCGCGCAGAGAGTGCTGTCCCAGCTTACTGGTGCCTGGCAACGCGCGGGACGCAAGGTTGCATTGGTCACGCTGGAAGAGAGTGAACGAGATTTTTATCCGCTACCAGAAGGTGTTCGCAGAATTGCGCTGACCGCGCATGCGTCGGAGGCAAAGCTGCGTGGGTTGGCGCGCAACGCGGTGCGTATATTGGCTCTGCGGCAGGTATTGCGGAGGTTTCGCCCTACTTCGGTTGTCGGCTTTATCGGTACGACAAATGTACTGGTAGTTGCAGCCTCGGCATTTCTGCCTATCCGTACGATCGTATCTGAGCGTAACGATCCGACTAGGCAGTCTTTCGGCTGGCTGTGGGATCTGCTCTGCCAGTTGGCATATCGTCATGCCGATGTCGTAACGGCGAACAGTATGGTTGCCGTTCGGGCTTTCAGGAAATTCCTACCCGCCAGTCGCCTGCTTTATGTGCCAAATCCGCTGAGTATAACTGCCAATGGGCAAACAGCATTGGCCCGGGAGAAGATTGTTCTCGCTGTTGGCCGGCTGCATCCACAAAAAGGGCATGACGTTCTGCTCAGGGCTTTTGCCCGGGTAGCCCCGCAACTAGACAGCTGGAAGCTAGTCGTCATCGGCGAAGGGGATCTGGCCGACGAGTTGCGCATGCTTGCAGAACAACTCGATATTGCTGATCGGGTCGAATTCCTTGGTAGGGTTCGTGACGTTTTTCAGTGGTATCGCCGGGCAGGCCTGTTTGTCATGGCCTCCCGCTACGAAGGGACTCCCAACGCCCTGCTGGAGGCGCTTGGGCATGGCTGCGCTTGTATCGTCAGCGATTCAGCGGGCGATGCACAGGAATATATACGCGATGGCGAGAATGGCCTGACTTTTCCGGTAGATGACAGCGCGGAGCTTGCGAAGGCGCTGTGTGATCTTGCGCGCTCTGAGAAAATTCGCGTCAGGCTAGGCAGCGAAGGGATAAAAAGCGTATCTCACCTTACCCTGGATAACGTCGCATCGGTGTGGGATAAAGTGCTGGGCTGAACCGCCGTCCGGCTACTACACCACTACTGAACCAATCAGATCGTAGGCATCGGCCTTCTCGATCTTCACCCTGATCAGGTCGCCGACATTCACCCCGGCGGCCTTCTTGATCTTCACAATGCCGTCGATCTCCGGAGCATCGGCAAAGCTGCGCCCGAGAGCACTCGTGCGCTTGACCTCATCCACCAGCACGTCCAGCGTGCGCCCAACAAAACGCTTCAGCCGGCGCGCACTGATTTTCTGCTGGGTCGCCATGAAGCGCTCCCAGCGCTCCTGCTTCACCTCGTCCGGAACCTGATCCGGCAGGTCGTTGGCGCGCGCGCCTTCGACATTTTCGTATTTGAAGCAGCCGACACGGTCGAGTTCGGCGTCTTCCAGCCATTGCAGCAGGAATTCGAAATCGGCCTCCGTCTCGCCGGGGAAGCCGACGATGAAAGTCGAGCGGATCGACAGGTCCGGGCAGATCTCGCGCCAACTGCGGATGCGCTGCAACACCTTTTCTTGGTTCCCGGGGCGGCGCATGCTTTTCAGCACGCGCGGTTCGGCATGCTGGAAGGGAATATCGAGATAGGGAAGGATTTTGCCCTCCGCCATCAGCGGAATGATCTCGTCGACATGAGGATAGGGATAGACGTAGTGCAGCCGCACCCAGGCGCCCAGGCTGCCCATCGCATCGGCCAGTTCGGTCAGCCGCGCCTTCACCTTGCGCTCGCGCCACTGGCTTTCGGCATGCTTGATGTCGACACCATAGGCCGAGGTGTCCTGCGAGATCACCAGCAGTTCCTTAACGCCGGCCTTCACCAGGCGCTCGGCCTCGAACAGCACGTCATTGGCCTGGCGGCTGGCCAGCTTGCCACGCATGGAGGGAATGATGCAGAAGCTGCAACTGTGATTGCAGCCTTCGGAAATCTTCAGATAGGCGTAATGCCGCGGCGTCAGTTTGATGCCCTGCGGCGGCACCAGGTCGACGAAGGGGTCGTGCAGCGGCGGCGCCGCTTCATGCACGGCTTCGATCACGGTTTCATACTGCTGTGGGCCGCTGACCGACAGCACGTCGGGGAACATGCCTCGGATCCTGTCGGCCTCCACACCCATGCAGCCGGTGACGATGACGCGGCCATTCTCGCGCATGGCTTCGCCGATCGCCTCCAGCGATTCCTGCTTGGCACTGTCGAGGAAGCCGCAGGTATTCACCAGCACCACATCGGCAGCGTCATAGGAACCTGAGATCGCGTATCCCTCGGCGCGCAGCTTGGTAATGATACGCTCGGAATCAACCAGGGCTTTGGGACAGCCAAGGCTGACAATTCCCACCTTGGGCGGGTTGGCTAGGGGGGCGGATTTGGTCATGGCGCGGCTTATATGCCTGAATCGGGGTGCTGGCTAGCTGGAAGGCGGCGTCAGGCCGCTCCAATCTGGCGCAGCGGCATTCGGGTACGGACCATGCGACCCAGCAGGGAAACCAGCAGGATGGCGCGGTTGCCGTCGACCTGCTCCTCGAAGATGGCCTGGGTGTCGGTCATCGGCCCTTCGACGATTCGCAGGGTCTGGCCGCGCCGGAAGGCCGGGCCATTCAGGCGGATATAGCCGGTCTCGTCTTCGCGGCTGCGGATGTCGTCGATCACGGCCAGCGGTACCGGGATCGGCTTATCGCCGAACATCACCAGGCCGACCACACCCCGTGTGCCGTTCACGGAACGCCAGCGCTGGCGGTCGATCTCAAGGCCGGCGAAAAGATAGCGCGGGAACAGGGCCGTCGCGACGATGTCGGTGCGGCCGGCATGGCGGCGCAGTTTCTGATACTGCGGCAGATAGGTTTCGAAGCCCTGGTTGCGCAGATGCTGCGCGGCAAGGCTTTCCTTGGCCGGCTGCGTATAGACGGCGTACCACGACAGCGTCGTCATGCCGCGATTTCCTTGCTTGCGACATGGGCCGACGTCACATGTAGAAGCCGCGGTGCCACCACGCAATCCGCCGGCAGCGCAGCGCAGATTCGATCATACACCGCCTGCGGGGCGCTGCTGTCGGCGATTACCACCGCTTCGGCGCCGTGCGCCAATGCCGCGGCCAGATCGGCCACAACCGCATGCCCATGGAAATCTGGAATGTTGCGTCCCGGCGCAATCACCGCCTGAACCGTGATACCGGTGGCGGAGGCCGAGAGCATAGCGATTTCCGCGAGTTCGCCACTGCCGGCAATTGCAATCTTGGTAATGCCGCGCGCCGCCAGGGCGACGAACAGTTCTTCATACTGGCCGCGCGCCCGGCGGAAGAAATTCAGCGAACTTTCCAGATATTCGGCGACCAAACGGCTCTTCTCGGCAAATCCCTTGGGCGTCAGGTAATAGGCATAGCGCCGGGCCGGCGCATTCTGGATCTTGATCAGGCCCTTGGAGACGCAGCGCTTCAGCAGTGCATTGGCTAGGCCCAAGGCGACGTCCAGCCGGCCGGCGAGGCTGCGCTGGGTATGTTGGTCGGAATCGCCCACGGCAGCCAGTAGGGCCACCATGGTAGCGGCATCTTGGGACGACTCGGAAAGTTTGGGCGACTTTTCGTTCACGCTATGAACGATAAACAAGGCCACTCGGTCGGTCAAACTAATTCTGGCCAAAATTATATATTATTATCATCCACTTATGGCGGCTTCCATCGCGGCAGCCAGGCGTAGCAGGCGCAGGTCCTGGCCATTCCGCGCCACCAGCATCAGGCCGACGGGCAGCCCGGTCACCGGGAGGGGCAGGGAAATGGCACAGAGATCAAAGAAATTGGCTACCGAGGTATTGCGCAACAGCAGCGCATTGGCAGCCGTGAAGGCCGCTTCATCTCCTGCCAGATCGGCGATTTTGCGGGCGACAATCGGGCTGGTCGGCAGAATCAGGGCATCCAGGTCGGCCAGATGCTGGTCCATCGCTGCAATCAGTTCGGCGCGCCGCCGCTGCATGGAAATATAGTCGGCGGCCGTAACATTGCGGCCCCGCTCGATGCGGTTGCGCACAAAGGTGTCGAACTCACCCGGCCGCTGCTCCATGGCGTCGCGATGGATGTAAAAAGCTTCGGTGGCGGCAAAGCCGGCCTTGGCGTTCACCGCCAGCATGTCGGCCAGCTGGGGCAGGGCATGGTCGGTCACCGCGACGCCGTGCCGGCCAAGGGATTTGATCGCGGCGTCGAAGGCGGCGGCGACCGGCGTCTCCATATTCTCCATCAGCAGTCCCTGCGGGATGCCGAGCCGCAGTCCGGCCAGTGGCGCCGGCATGAGTGGCGCGACGGTCTCACCCGCCATCACGGCATCGGCCAGAGCGCAGTCGGCCACGCTGCCGGCCATCGGGCCGATGCTGTCGAGCGCATAGGACAGCGGAAAGGCACCGGCGGTTGGCACGCGAGACTGGCTCGGCTTCAGCCCGACGATGCCGCAGAGCGCGGCCGGGATGCGGGTCGAGCCGCCGGTATCCGAACCGATGGTGATCTCGGCCATGCCATCGGCCACCGACACCGCGCCGCCCGAACTGGAGCCGCCCGGAATGCAACTACGGTCGGCCGGATTGCCCGGCGTGCCGTAATGCGGATTGATGCCGACGCCAGAGAAAGCGAATTCGGTCATGTTGGTCTTGCCGACAATGACTGCGCCTGCCGCCCGCAGCCTGGCAATCGCCGGGGCCTCCGTGACGGCCGGTGCAGCATCGCGCCGCAGCTTCGAGCCGGCGGTGGTCGCTTCGCCGGGCATATCGAACAGATCCTTGATCGAGACGATGCGGCCATCCAGCGGACCAAGAGCCTGGCCGAATTGCGCGCGCCGATCCGCAGCGTCCGCTGCAGCGCGGGCCTGTTCAGTATAGAGCTTCGTGAAGGCGCGCTTGCCCTCGCCAGCTGGATCCTCGATCCGCGCCAGACAGGCTTCCAGGCGGTCTCGGCTCGAGCGAGTGGCGGCAGGGCGGTCCATATGATTCTCCATGAAATAAGTTCCGGAACTATCGCGCTTTTATCGGGGCAGACAAGTGCTGGCGCGATCCCGCGGTGCAGCGCATAGTAACTGCATGAGCTTCGTCGCCATTTATGCGCGCGTTCTCGCGCTTTTGCAGCCTGAGAAACGCCTGTCGATCATTCTGGCCCTGGCGAATATCGGTCTTGCCGGCGTCGGTTTCATCGAACCGCTCCTGTTCGGTCGCATCATCGACGTGCTGTCCAATCCGAGCGGTGCCACGCCGGATGAAAACTGGGCCCGCACGATCGAACTGCTGGTCCTGTGGTGCGCCGCGGGCCTGGCCGGCATCCTCGCTGGCATTCTGGTCGCGCTGCATGCCGACCGGCTGGCGCATCGCCGCCGTCTCGCCGCCATGGCGCTCTATTTCGAACATGTACTGAGTCTGCCGGCCGCGTTCCATTCTGCCACCCATTCCGGCACCTTGCTCAAAATCATGCTGGCCGGCACCGACAACCTTTTCGGCCTGTGGCTGGCGTTTTTCCGCGAGCATCTCTCCACATTCGTGGCCGTGCTCGCACTGCTGCCGCTGTCGCTGTATCTGAACTGGCGGCTGGGCCTGCTGCTGATCGCGCTGATCGCGGTCTTTGCACTGGTCAGCGCCATTGTCGTCGCCAAGACCGAGAAAGCCCAGGGCCAGGTCGAGGCCTATCACTCTGAACTGGCGGCACGCGCCGGCGATGCGCTGGGCAATGTAGTGCTGGTGCAGAGTTTCGTGCGGCTGGCGCTCGAAGCGCGCGAACTCGCCATGGTGATGGAGCGCCTGCTCAAGGCGCAGTTCCCGGTGCTGAATCTCTGGGCATTGATGACGGTGCTGAGCCGCATGGCTTCCACCATCACAATCATCAGCATCTTCATGCTGGGCAGCTGGCTGCATCTGCATGGCGAGACCAGCGTCGGCGAGATCGTCAGCTTCATGGGCTTTGCCACGCTGCTGATCGGCCGGCTGGAAGCGGCGATGGGTTTCATCAGCCGCATGTTTTTCCAGATGCATTCGCTCGGCGAATTCTTCCAGGTGCTGGATACCGAGGCCGCGGTGCGCGACCGGCCGGGTGCCCGCACGGCCGGTGTGATCAAGGGGGCTGTGGCCTTCGACCATGTGACACTGTCTTACGACGAGCGGCGCCCGGCCGTGGTCGATGTTAGCTTTGAGGCTGAGGCCGGCAAGACGGTCGCCCTGGTCGGTCCGACCGGATCGGGCAAGACATCGACCATGGCGTTGCTCAGCCGGCTGTGGGATCCGCAGTCGGGGCGCGTGCTGATCGACGGCAGCGACATCCGTGAATTCACCCTCGAAAGCCTGCGTCGCAATATCGGCGTGGTGTTCCAGGACAGCGCGGTTTTCCATCGTTCGATTGCCGACAACATCCGGATCGGCCGGCCGGAAGCGACCGATGCCGAGGTCGAACGGGCGGCCAGGCTGGCCGAGGCGCATGACTTCATCCAGCGCCAGAGCGACGGCTATGCCACCATCGTCGGGGAGCGCGGCGTGAACTTGAGCGGCGGCGAACGCCAGCGTCTGGCGATTGCCCGCGCCCTGCTCAAGAATCCGCCGATCCTGATCCTGGACGAAGCGACATCGGCGCTGGATGCAGCGACCGAAGCCAATATCCAGAAGGCGCTGGATACACTGATGACGGGGCGGACCACTTTCATTATTGCGCACCGCCTGGCGACAGTGCGGCGGGCCGATCTGATCCTGGTATTGCAGAACGGCCGCGTCGTCGAGCGGGGAACCTTCGATGAGCTGGCGACGGCCGACGGCCTGTTCGCCGGTCTGGTCCGGACTCAGTTCCAGGTAACGAATTAACTCCGGTGGGCAAGCCCATCGAGGTTGCTTTACCTTCGCGACGGTAACCGATATACCGGCTTTGCGGTCAATCGATGCCAGCTCGCCCTCTGTCCTGATGAAATCTCCAATCGAATTGCCGAACCGGCGCCTGACTGTTGTGATCGGATCTCTGGATCGCGGTGGCGCTGAATGGCACCTGCTGCAGGTTCTGCCGCGCCTGCTGGCGCATAATTTCACTGTGGAAGTTTTCTGCCTGCATCATCGCGGCGAGCTTGCATCTGAAATGGAGCGCCGCGGCGTTTCGGTTTTCGGCCCGGAGCGAGTGTCGACGTTGTTGCCGAAGCGAATTCTCTACGTGCTGTTCTGCAGTTTCATCCTGTTTTTCCATCTGCTGAAGCGCCGGCCAGATATCGTGCACTTCTTCCTGCCCGCCGCATATATTCTCGGCGCGCCGGCGGCCGTGCTTGCACGATGCCGAATTAGAATCATGAGTCGCCGCAGCCAGAATAACTACCAGCGCGATCTGTTCGGAAGCGGATTTATCGAGCGCCAGTGGCATCGCCGCATGAGTGCGGTTCTGGGAAACTCGCAGAGTGTGGTCGACCAGCTGCGGGATGAAGGCGTGCCGGAATCGAAGCTGTATCTCCTGTACAACGGCGTGGATCTTTCCTCCTATGGCAGTAATATCCCGCGCGATGCGGCCCGCAGCCGTCTAGGCCTGAGTAACGATGCGCTGGTCTTCTTGATCGTCGCCAATCTGATTCCCTACAAAGGGCATGCTGATCTGCTGCGCGCCCTTGCCATGGTCAATGATCGCCTGCCGGAGAACTGGGTTCTGCTTTGCGCCGGCCGCGACGACGGTATCGGATCGAACCTGCAGGATCTGGTGGAAGAACTGGGGTTGACCCAGCGCGTTCATTGGCTGGGCTCGGTCAAGGACATTCCTTCGCTGCTGACTGCAGGTAATGTGGCCTTGCTGGCCTCGCATGAAGAGGGATTCTCAAACGCCATCATCGAATACATGGCCAGCGGTTTACCGGCTATCGTGACCGATGTAGGTGGAAATGCCGAGGCGATAGAGCATGGCAAAACCGGTTTCGTCGTTCCGGCGAAGGACTCCGCAGGCATGGCCGATGCGATCCTTGAGCTTGCCTTGAATGCGGCCAGGCGTCGGGAGATGGGTGCGCTTGCCCGGACGATTGCGATTCAGCGTTATTCGCTGGAAGCCTGTGTTGATCGCTACGCCGGCCTCTACCGCAAAATACTACGTGCGCACGGGATGGACTGAAACCGATCAGCGCCAGACACGGCGGGTACGGTCGGCTTCCGCCGGCGTCGTGGGCTCGGGCGCAGCGGGCTTCGGGGTCGCGTCGCGCACGGCCTGCCGTTCCTGCCAGGCCTGACGCAGCTTCTCATGCCCCTCGATGCTCTGCACGGTCAGTTCGCATTCGGCGGCAATGCTTTGCAGGATCTGCTTGTCGAGCTTGTTATAGGTCTTCATCCTGACCATCACGCAGTCTTCGCGCTTCGGCGTGACGCCCGGCGTATAGAAATTGGCATCCACCTCGCGCGCCGACGGTCGCAGCGCATAGGCCACACCGGCGAGAATGCAAAGAATGACGGCCGCGCCGAGGCTGCCGATCAGCGTCCGGCGGTCGAGGCGGCGCAGGAAATTTACAGTGGCGATGATGCAGTCCCCCAGTCAGTCAGGGGGATCATACCGCAGGATCCGGCTCCGGTGCGTTAAGAATCAGGGATATAGCGCGGCGAATGGAGGTTTTATCGAATGTTTACAGGCAGTTAATCCTGCCGTATATGCACGTTATTGCATCCTTATGCCGGCTTATAAGGTGCTTATTTTCGCCTTATGGCACCCTTATATGATGCTTATTCCGTGAAACATCGCCGTGAAACATGCCGATACCCGCTTACCATCTGGGAAGCGGGCGACAGAAAGGCAAGGGCAAGCGGTCAGGTCAGCGCTTGCCAGCGAGGAAGGGCAGGTTGAGCCCCTGTTCCTCGGCGCAGGTCACTGCGATGTCGTAACCCGCATCGGCATGACGCATCACGCCGGTGCCGGGATCGTTCCACAACACGCGTTCCAGTCTCTTGGCCGCCGCCGGCGTGCCATCGGCAACGATCACCACGCCGGCATGCTGCGAGAAGCCCATGCCGACGCCGCCGCCATGATGCAGCGACACCCAGGTGGCGCCGGACGCCGTATTCAGCAGCGCGTTCAGCAGCGGCCAGTCGGAGACCGCATCCGAACCGTCCTTCATCGCTTCGGTCTCGCGGTTCGGGCTGGCGACCGAGCCGCTGTCGAGGTGATCGCGGCCGATCACGATGGGGGCTTTCAACTCGCCCTTCGCCACCATCTCGTTGAAGGCGAGACCCAGCCGATGGCGCTGGCCTAAACCCACCCAGCAGATGCGTGCCGGCAGGCCCTGGAACTGGATGCGCTGGCGCGCCATGTCGAGCCAGGTATGCAGATGCGGATCGTCGGGGATCAGCTCCTTCACCTTCGCATCGGTCCTGTAGATGTCCTCAGGGTCGCCAGAGAGAGCGACCCAACGGAAAGGCCCGATGCCGCGGCAGAACAGCGGCCGGATATAGGCCGGCACGAAGCCGGGGAAATCGAAGGCTTCGGCGACGCCGACTTCCTTGGCCATCTGGCGGATGTTGTTGCCGTAGTCGAAGGTGGGAATCCCCATCTTCTGGAAGGCCAGCATGGCGCGCACATGGGCAGCCATCGACTCTTTCGCAGCCTTGATGACGCTCTGCGGATCGGCCTCGCGCGCCTTTTCCCATTTCTCCAGCGACCAGCCGGCCGGCAGGTAGCCGTTCAGCGGATCATGCGCGCTGGTCTGGTCGGTCACGGCATCGGGCCGGATGCCGCGCTTCACCATCTCGGGCAGGATTTCGGCCGCATTGCCCAGCAGGCCGATGGAGATCGCCTTGCCGGCTTTTTTCGCATCCTCCAGCATGGCGATGGCCTGATCGAGCGTCGCGGCCTTCATGTCGAGATAGCCGGTGCGCAGCCGCATCTCGATCCGCGAGGCCTGGCATTCGATCGCCAGCATCGAGGCGCCGGCCATGGTGGCGGCCAGCGCCTGTGCGCCGCCCATGCCGCCGAGGCCGGCGGTGAGAATCCAGCGGCCCTTTAGTTGGCCGCCGTAATGCTGGCGGCCCATCTCGACGAAGGTTTCGTAGGTGCCCTGCACGATGCCCTGGCTGCCGATATAGATCCAGGAGCCGGCCGTCATCTGGCCGTACATCATCAGGCCTTTGCGGTCGAGTTCGTGGAAATGGTCCCAGGTCGCCCATTCCGGCACCAGATTCGAATTGGCGATCAGCACGCGCGGCGCATCTTCATGGGTGCGGAACACGCCGACCGGTTTGCCCGACTGCACCAGCAGCGTTTCATCCGGCTTCAGCGTGGTCAGCGTCTTCTGGATCTGGTCGAAACTCTGCCAGTTGCGCGCCGCCCGGCCGATGCCGCCATAGACCACCAGCTCTTCCGGTTTCTCGGCCACATCGGGATCGAGGTTGTTGCGCAGCATCCGGTAGGCCGCCTCGATCTGCCAGTTGCCGGTATGCAGGTCGCTGCCATGCGGGCTGCGGATGACGCGGGTGTTGTCGCGGCGATTGTCTGACATGACGGACCTCGTTCAGAGATAGCTGCGCTTCGACGTGCCGTCGGCGCGATAGGAAAAACGTGTGGTGAAACGATGGGCGTGGCCGGGATACCAGAGCACGGCGCTCGACACGATCTGGGCGCCGGCCCAGGTGCGGCGCCGCAGGCGCAGGCAGGGTTCGCTGGCCGACATCTTCAGCAGCTTGCGGATACGGGCATCCGCCATCGCCGCTTCGACGATATGCTCCACCTCGGTGGCGGGTGCCGATCGCATCAGGAATTCGTTCGGGGTCTGGATGGTGAAATCGACATCCAGATAACCCGGCGCGGTGGCAGGATTGACGAAACGGTCTTCCACCTGCAGCGGGATGCCGTCGGCCATATGCACCAGCACGGAATGATAGATGCCGGCCTGCGCATTGAGGCCCAGTTCGCGCGCCATCTCGGGGGTGGCGCGTTCGGTCCGCAGCAGTTCGACGCGGGCGGTATGGCGCTGGCCGCGTTCGGCGATTTCCTCGGCGATGTTGCGCAATTCGACCAGATTGAAGATCGGGCGCTTCTCGGCAACAAACGTTCCCGTACCCTGCACCCGCACGACCAGGCCTTCATGGGTCAGTTCACGTAACGCCCGGTTCACCGTCATGCGGCTGACCTTGAGTTGCCTGACCAGGGCGCTTTCCGACGGCACCTGATCGCCGGCGCGCCAGTCGCCCGCTTCAATATGCCTGACGATGAATTCCTTGACGCGGCGATAGCGCGGCGTCGGTCCGGTCTGCGAGACGGCGGCTGGCCCGGGCATCGGTTTTCCCTGTGTCTGGCCCTGTGGTTCTGGCCCGACCAGTATAGGTTCAATTGTATATACAAGTCCAGCCGGGCAAGGCCTCGCCTGACCCGGCGAATCTGTGTAAAACCCCTGAAACTCCAGCCGGAATGTGACGTCAGCAGTGAACCAGGCGATGGCCCCTACGGTGACCCCGACCATCACGGTGGTGACCGTGACCCATTTCAGCGAGCGCGTCATCGGCGAGTTTCTGGCGCATATGCCGCCCGGCTGTCCGCTCGTCGTCACCGACAATGCCAGCCGGGATTCCACGCGCGACATCATCTATCGCGATGTGCCCGACGCGACCCTGATCGCCAACGAGATCGGCCGCGGTTTCGGCAATGCCGCCAACCAAGGTCTGGCGCAGGCGCGGGACTGCGACTTCGTGCTGCTGGTCAATCCCGATGCCAAGCTGCGCCCCGATTGCCTGGATCGACTGCTGGCGGCAGCCGAACGTTATCCGCAGGCCGGCGTGCTGGCGCCGGCTTTGCGCACCCCGGCCGGCGACTGGGAAGTGTCGCATGATGTCGACATGTTCCGCCGCGCTGAAATGGCATCAAAGCGCATCGATCCTGAGCCAGAAGGCGATATCTCGGCTGGCTATGTTTCCGGCGCCGCCATGCTGGTGCGCCGCGCGGCGCTGGATGCGGTGCAGGGCTTCGATCCGGCGATCTTCCTCTATTACGAAGACGATGATTTCTGCATCCGGCTGCGTCGTGCGGGCTGGCAGCTGATTCGCGTGGCGGATGCCGTGACCGACCATGTCGGCGGCGGCTCGATCAAGCGCAGCTGGGACAAGCACTGGGAAAAATTCTGGCATATGGCGTGGTCGCGGCTGTATATCGAACAGAAATACAAAGGGCGGGATGCCATGTGGCGGATCGCCCTGCCGGCCTTGCTGAAGTTCGGCCTGAAGGCGCCGTTTTATCTGCTGACCGATTTTCGCAATAAGGGCCTGCGGGATGCCGGCCGGTTCTGTGGCACGCTGGCCTATCTGATGGGGATGAAATCGCGATGAAGGCTGTCATCCTGGCAGGTGGTTACGGCACCCGCATCACCGAGGAAAGCGTGCTGCGACCCAAGCCGATGGTGGAAATCGGCGGGCGGCCGATCCTGTGGCATATCATGAAAATCTATGCTGCCCACGGCATTACCGATTTCATCATCTGCCTTGGCTACAAGGGCTATGTGATCAAGGAGTACTTCGCCAACTATGTGCTGCATGCCGCCGATGTCACCATCGATCTGGCGCAGAACAAGCTGGAATACCTGAGCGGCGCGCCTGAGCCGTGGAAGGTGACGCTGGTGGAAACCGGCGAGGCGACCGAAACCGGCGGCCGGCTCAAGCGCGTGACGCGCTGGCTGCAGGACGACGACACCTTCTGCCTGACTTACGGCGACGGCGTTTCCGATATCGATATCACTGCTTCGCTGGCCTTCCACCGCCAGCATGGCAAGCTCGCCACCATGGCGGCGGTGACACCGCCGGGCCGCTTCGGCGCGCTGACCATGGATGCGGACAGCGTGACCGGCTTCCGCGAGAAGCCGCGTGGCGATGGCGGCCTGATCAACGGCGGCTTCTTCGTGCTGTCGCGCAAGGTGCTGGACTATGTCGCCGACGACAAGACCGTCTGGGAGCGAGATCCGCTGGAGAAGCTGGCCGCCGAAGGCCAGTTGCAGGCCTTCCGGCACGACGGATTCTGGCAGCCGATGGATACGGTGCGCGAACGCATGGTGCTTGAGTCGCTGTGGAGCAGCGGCAAGGCGCCGTGGAAGACCTGGGCCTGAGGCGCATGGCCGTCAGCGGTGATTTCTGGCGCGGTCGCCGCGTTCTGCTGACCGGCCATACGGGTTTCAAGGGCGCCTGGGCGGCGCGCTGGCTGCATCGGCTCAGCGCGCAGGTCTATGGCTTTGCCCTGCCGCCTGACACCGAGCCCAGCCTGCATGCGCTGCTGAAGACGCCACTGGCTGGTGAAACGCTGGCCGATCTGCGCGACGCGGGTGTCGTCGAGGCGGCGCTGGCAGAGGCGCGACCCGAGATCGTGCTGCATTTCGCCGCCCAGGCTCTGGTGCCGGCCAGCTATCGCGATCCGGTCGGCACCTGGACCAGCAATGTGATCGGCACGATCCATCTGCTGGAAGCAATGCGCCGCCATCCGCATCCGTTGACGGCCGTGATCGTCACCACGGACAAGGTCTATGCCAATAACGAAAGCGGCGCGGCCTTCCCCGAAACCGCGCCGCTGGGCGGCGACGATCCTTACTCGGCATCGAAAGCCGCGACCGAGATCGCCGTACACAGCTGGATGAAGAGCTTCTTTGCCGGCCGTCATCGCGTCGGCACGGCGCGCGCCGGCAATGTGATCGGTGGCGGAGACTGGTCGGCCGACCGGCTGATCCCCGATATCGTGCGCGCCGCGCAGAAGCAGGATAGCGTTATCCTGCGCCGGCCTGAAGCGACCCGGCCGTGGCAGCATGTGCTCGATCCGGTGCATGGCTACCTGCGCTACGCCGAAGCGCTGCATGCAGGAAAGCCTGGCCTGCCGGAGAGCCTGAATTTCGGTCCGCTGAAGGACCAGCGCATCACCGTCGGCACCATCGCGACAGACCTGACCAAAGCCTTCGGCGCCCCGGCCTGGCGGCATGAACCGCAGCAGGAGATCGGCGAGAAGGGTGTGCTGGCGCTGGATGCGCGTCTGGCCGCGCAAAGCCTGAACTGGCAGCCGCGCTTCACCACGCAGGCCGCGCTGGATGCCACCGTGACATGGTATCGTGACTGGATGGCCGGTGCGGATGCCGCGGTACTGACCGACCGCCAGATTGCCGCTTTCGAGGATGGGTTATGAGTGGGTGTCGTTTCTGTCATCAGCCGCTGACGCGCAGTTTCGTCGATCTTGGGCTGCAGCCGCTGGCCAACTCCTATGTGCCGCTGGCGAAGGCCGGCCAGCCGGAACCGCGCTATCCGCTGCATGCCCGCGTCTGCGACGGCTGCCTGCTGGTGCAGGTGGATCACGACGTGCCGGCGGAAGCGATCTTTTCCGACTATGCCTATTTCTCGTCCTATGCCACCAGCTGGGTCGAGCATGCCCGCCGCTATGCGCAGGCAATGACCGAGCGGTTCAGGTTGGGGCCGCAGTCGCTGGTGGTCGAGGTGGCCAGCAACGACGGCTATCTGCTGCAGCATTTCAAGGCCGCCGGCATCGGCGTGCTGGGCGTCGAGCCCGCGGCCAATGTCGCCGCGGTGGCCGAACAGAAGGGCATTCCGTCTGAAGTCGCGTTCTTCAATCGCGAGACGGCGCAGCGCCTGCGCGATGCCGGCAAGGCGGCCGACCTGATGGCCGCCAACAACGTGATGGCGCATGTGCCGGAACTGAACCAGTTCATCTCCGGCTTCACCGTGCTGCTGAAGCCGCAGGGCGTGCTGACGGTGGAATTCCCGCATCTGCTGAACCTGATCGGGCAGGTGCAGTTCGACACGATCTACCACGAGCATTATTCCTATCTGTCGCTGCTGGCGGCGGAGAAGATTTTTGCCGCCCACGGGCTGCGGGTCTTCGATGTCGAGGAGCTGCCGACCCATGGCGGTTCGCTGCGGCTTTATGTCTGCCATCGCCATGCGGATCACACCGATACGGTGGGGCTCGCGCGGGTGCGCAAGAAGGAAGCTGCGGCCGGCCTCGATACGCTGGCGGCCTATGACGATTTCGCGCCAAGGGTGAAAGCTGTGCGCGACGAGCTGCGCGGCTTTCTCACCGCGACGAAAACCGACGGCAAAAAGGTCTGCGCCTATGGCGCGGCGGCCAAGGGCAATACGCTGCTGAATTACTGCGGTGTCACGGCACAGGATATCGCCGCGGCCTATGACAAGAATCCGCACAAGCAGCAGCATCTGCTGCCGGGCTCGCAGATTCCGATCCGCGGGCCGGAAGCGATTGCCGAAGACCGGCCGGATTATCTGCTGATCCTGCCGTGGAACCTGAAAAACGAGATCGCGGCAGAGCAGGCGCAGGTTCGCGGCTGGAACGGGCATTTCGTCATCGCCATTCCGCAGCTGCAGATTTTCTGACCATGCAGATCGCAGCAACCGACTTCGAAGGATTGTTCACGGTCGAGACCGCGCCAAGCCGCGACGAGCGCGGTTATTTCCATCGCCTGCATGATGCCGAAGCTTTCAAGGCCGCCGGCATCGACTTCACGCCGCGCCAGGGTGGGCTGAGCCACAATGCGAAGCGCGGCACCCTGCGCGGCCTGCATTTCCAGAAAGCCCCGGTGCGGCAGGCCAAACTGGTACGCTGCCTGCGCGGTGCGATTTTCGATGTCGTGGTCGACATACGGCCCGGTTCGGCCACGCGCGGGCGCTCGTTCTCGGTCGAACTAAGCGCCGGCAACAGCCGCGCGCTGTTTGTGCCGGATGGTTTTGCGCATGGTTTCCTGACGCTGACCGACGAGGCCGACGTGCTGTATGAGCTGAGCGAAGGCGAGCAGCCCGGCTGCGCCGGCGGATTGCGGTGGAACGATCCGGCACTCGGCATCGCCTGGCCCTTCGCGCCGCTGGTGATCAATGCCCGCGATGCGGCCTGGCCGGATTACGCGCCATGAGCGGCTGGCGGCGCCTGCGGGAAAAGCTGGGCCTGCGCCAAGCCGAAGGCTGGCCGGCGCATGTCAGCGTCGGGCGTCATACCTATGGCCTGTCGAAACGCAATTTCGTGCAGCCGCATGCCTCAGCCGCGATTTCAGTCGGTGCTTACTGTTCCATCGGGCCGGAGGTGCTGATCTTCGGCCGTGCCGATCATCCGACCGGGCTGATCTCCACCTATCCGTTTCGCACCATGCTGCTGCATCCTGACGCCGGCAATGCCGATGCCGTCACCAAAGGCCCGGTGCGGATCGGCAATGACGTGTGGATCGGCGCGCGCGCCATGATCCTGTCCGGTGTCACTGTGGGGGATGGTGCGATCATTGCGGCCGGTGCGGTGGTGGCGCGCGACGTGCCGGCCTATGGCATCGTCGCCGGCAATCCGGCAAAACTGATCAGGCATCGCTTCGCGCCGGAAGTTGTAGCCGCCCTGCTGGACATCCGCTGGTGGAACTGGCCGGATGAGAAGATCCGCAGCTTCGAGGCCGAGTTCTACGGCCCGATCGAAGCTTTCGTCGCCAAGGCAAAAAACTAGGCCAGCCTCTCACGCAGGAAATCTTCCAGCCGGTGCTGCGGCTGCCAGCCCGGCGGTGGCGTGCCGCCCTTCCAGGTCTGCATCACCTCGCCGTCGCGGTAGGCGCGCGCGCCCCAGTTGGCCTTCAGATTCTCCCCGCCATTCGCTATGATCAGCTCGGCCAGGGCCCGGATGGTCAGCGGCCGCTTCGAGGACAGCACGTAATGCGCCGGATGCGACGCGCCGTTATGCAGGCCGCGTGCGGCTGCCGCCAGTCCGGCGACGGCATCGTCGATATGCAGCAGGTCGATCTCCTGCTCGCCGGGGCTGAGATTGATAGGCGTGCCGCTTTTCGCAGCCGCGATCAGCTGCGCCAGCAGCTTATTGCGCGTATCGCCCGGGCCGTAGGTGTCGAACAGCAGCACATTGGCCACAGGAAGCCCGGCGCGGCGGTCGAAATAGACCAGCAGATCCTCGAAGGCCTGCTTGCTGGCGGCATAGAGCGAGGCCGGCATATAGTCGCCGCGGCTGTTGAGCTGCGAGGCTGTGCCGGTATTGACGAAAGCCTTGCAGCCGCTGCGCGCTGCCGCATCGGCAAACTGCGCGGCGAAGCCGAGATTGGCCGCGATCAGCGCCGGGATGGCGTCGGGCGCCGTGTCATGTGCGTAACGCGTGGCGAGATGGAAGCAGGTCTGCGGCTGCAGCCGTTGCAGCAGGTCGCCCAGCATGGCTGGCTCGGCGATACGATGCACCGTCGCCGGCAAATCCCCGGCCTGCGAGTCCGGGCGCGCCAGCACATGCACGGTCTCGCCTGCCTCGGCGAGCTGCCGTACCAGATGCCGGCCGATAAAGCCGGTGCCGCCGGATACCACGATGGTCATGGCGGATGCTTAGCGGTTTTCCGGTGACGGGAAAAGCGGTTTGAGGCTCACGGCTCCGGCCAGGCGCGCAGCGCCGGGCGCATCTGTTCGTAGATATGCGACAGGCGCAGCACGCCGGCATCGTCAAAGCGCCGGCCGACGATCTGCAGCCCGATCGGCAGGCCGTCCTTGTCATAGCCGGCGCAGATCGAGGCGGCCGGCTGTTCCGACTGATTGAACGGCGCGGTGAAGCGGATGTGCTCGGACTTGAACTGCGGATCGTTGCCGGGCGCGGCTTCCTCGGCATCGTAGGCGGTGATCGGCGAGGTCGGGCTGATCACATAATCGAACGGCAGCGTAGCGGCCACGGTGGCTTCGCGCAGGGCAAAGACCTGGCCCAGCGCACGCATGACCTCGACAGCCGTGTAGTCTTTCGCCATGCTGCACCATCTGGCGATATAGGGCAGCACCTTGGCCTGCCGCTCCGGCGGCATCGCCGCGAAATCGGTATAGGCGCGCGCCTGGAAGAAGGTGTTCAGCCCGTCGGCCATCGCCTGGGTCATAAAGGGCTTCACCGGCTCGATCCGCGCGCCGGCGGATTCGAACAGCATGGCTGCCTGTTCCACGGCCTTGCGCACGGCAGGTTGCACGGCCAGGCCGAGGCCGGCATCCAGCAGCAGGCCGATCTTCAGGCCCTTTACCTCGCCGTCGAGCAGCTTGGGGTAATCGCGCTCATCGAAGGGCAGCGACATGTAATCGCGGCCGTCGGGCAGGGTGAGGTGGTTCATCAGCATGGCGCTGTCCATCACCGTGCGGGTCATCGGCCCGGTGACGCGGCCGAGATAAGGCGGGTTGATCGGGATGCGGCCGAGGCTGGGCTTGAGCGCGAAGATGCCGTTATACGCGGCCGGCAGGCGTACCGAACCGCCGATATCGGTGCCGAGCGCCAGCGGGCCGTAACCGGCCGCAATCGCCGCGCCGGCGCCCGAGGACGAGCCGGCGGTGTTGCGCTTGAGATTCCAGGGATTGCGCGTGGTGCCGTGCAGGCTGGAAACACCGGAGGCCAGCATGCCGAAATCCGGCATCGTGGTCTTGCCGAGGAAGACGCAGCCGGCCTCGCGCACGCGGGCCGCCGGCGGCGCATCCACCGTGCTCGGCGTCAGGATGGCAGCGGCGGTGCCGATGGGCGTCGGCACGCCCTTGCTGGCGACATTCTCCTTCAGCGTGATCGGCACGCCATCCAGCGGGCTGAGCTGCTGGCCCTTGCGCCAGCGCTGCTCGGAGGCTTTTGCCTGCGCCAGCGCGCCCTCGGTATCGATAAGATACATCGCGTTGATCTTCGGCTCCCAGGCCGCGATGCGCTTCAGTGCCGCTTTCGTAGCCTCAACCGGGGAGATCGCACCGGTGCGGTAGCCCATCCAGAGATCATGGGCGCTCAGGTCATGCAGCTCGGTCATGCGGTCCTCCCTGCGAAACGGTTTTCAGCCGGCCCGTTCGGCTTCCAGCCAGTGGCGGCCGGGCAGGGCGGCAAAAAGCTGTTGGGTATACTCGTGCTGCGGCGCCGCAAACAGGCGTGCCGTTTCGTCGAATTCCACGATCCTGCCGTGCTGCATCACCGCAATGCGGTCGCACAGCCGTGCGGCGACGCGCAGATCGTGGGTGATGAACAGGATGGCGATGCCGAACTGGTCGCGGATGCTTTCCAGCAGGTCGAGTACCTGCGCCTGCACCGAGACGTCGAGCGCGGAGACGGCTTCGTCGGCGACCAGGATTTCCGGTTCCATGGCCAGCGCGCGGGCAATCGCCAGGCGCTGGCGCTGGCCGCCGGAGAACTGGTGCGGATAGCGGTCGAGCGCATTGACGTCGATGCCGACGATCCTGAGCAGCTTGCGCGCGCGTTCCATCGCTTCGTCGCGCGGCGTGCCGTAATTCAGCGGGCCTTCGATGATCGACTGCGCCACGGTACGGCGCGGATTAAGCGAGCGATACGGATCCTGGAACACCACCTGGATGCGGCGGCGGAAGGGATGCAGCTGCCGCACGCTCAGCTTGGCGATGTCGGTGTCATCCAGCAGAACCTTGCCGCCGGTCGGATCGATCAGGCGGGCGACGCAGCGGGCCGCGGTCGACTTGCCTGACCCGGATTCGCCGACGATGCCGAGCGTCTGGCCCTTGTAGAGCTTGAGTTCGATGCCATCGACGGCGCGCACTTCGCGCACGCCCTTGAACATGCTGCGGGTGACGTAGAGCTTGCTGAGATCCTGTGCCTTCAGCACCGGCTCGGCGGTGATCGGTGTGGCCGTGCGCGGCTTGAGCCGTGGCACGGCATCGATCAGCATCTTCGTGTAATCATGTTGCGGCCGGTACAGCACGTCGTCGGTCTGGCCGGCTTCCACCACCTCGCCGTATCGCATCACCACAACGCGGTCGGCAATATCGGCGACGACGCCGAAATCATGGGTGATGAACAGCACGCCGGTACCGCGCGTCTGCTGCAACTCGCGCAGCAGCAGCAGGATCTGCGCCTGCGTCGTCACGTCCAGCGCCGTGGTCGGCTCGTCGGCGATCAGCAGCGCGGGTTCCAAGGCGAGCGCCATGGCGATCATCACGCGCTGGCGCTGGCCGCCCGACAGCTGGTGCGGATAGGCATTCATCAGCCGCGCCGGATCGGGCAGATGCACATCGGTGAACAGCTGCTGCACGCGCTCCTCGGCGCTGACGCCGTTGCCCTTCCATTTATGCGCCTTCAGCAGTTCGATCACCTGGTCGCCGACGCGATGCACCGGATTGAGCGCTGTCATCGGCTCCTGGAAGATCATCGACATGCGGCTGCCGCGCAGATCGCGCAGGCGGGATTTTGAAGCCTTGCGCAGATCTTCGCCTTCGAGCCGGATATCGCCGCTGACGATGGGGAGGCTGCCCAGCCCCATCACGGTGCTGGCGGTGACCGATTTTCCCGAGCCTGACTCGCCGACCAGGCAGACGATCTCGCCCGGCATCACATCGAAACTGACGTTCTGGACGGCCAGGCTGCGGTCACCGCCCTGGGGCAGGGCGACCGAGAGGTTCCTGACGCTGAGGATGGGCGCGGTCATGTCTTTACGCCCCCAAACGCTTCTTCATGCGCGGATCGAGCGTGTCGCGCAGGCCGTCGCCGAGGATGTTGACCGCCAGGATGGTGACGGCGAGGAAGCCGCCGGGGAACAGGATGATCCACGGTGCGCGCTGAAACACGGCGCGACCCTCGGCGATGATGTTGCCCCAGGTGGGAATTTCCGGCGGCAGGCCCGCACCCAGGAAGCTGAGGATCGATTCCACCAGAATGGCGGAGGCACAGATATATGTGCCCTGCACGATCAGCGGCGCGATGGTGTTGGGCAGGATGTGTTTGATCAGGATTTTCACCGTCGGGGTGCCGAGGCCGACGGCAGCTTCCACGTAAGGTTCCTCGCGGATCGACAGCACCACGCCGCGTACCAGCCGTGCCACGCGCGGGATTTCCGGAATGACGATGGCGATGATCACGGTGAGCAGCGACGCACCGCTCAGGGACACCAGTGCAATGGCCAGCAGGATGCCGGGGATGGCCATCAGGCCGTCCATGGTGCGCATGACGGGCCCATCCAGCCAGCGGATGTAACCGGCGGTCAGACCGATGGCGAGGCCGATGGAGATGGCGATTATTGCCACCACGGCACTGACCAGCAGAGAGACGCGGCCGCCATGCACGACGCGGGTCCATACGTCGCGGCCCAGCATGTCGGTGCCCATCAGGAATTCGTCGGATGGAAATTTCAGGCGGAAGCGCGGTGCAATCGCTTGTGGATCATATTGGGTCAGCAGCGGCGCGAGGATCGAAACGGCCAGCAGCAGCAGCAGGATTGATCCGCCGATCAGGACGGACGGATTGCGGAAGGCGGAATGGCCGAACAGGTTTCGCATCAAAAGTATCAGTACCGGATTCTGGGGTCGAGCAGCACATAGGCGATGTCGATCGCCAGGTTGATCAGGACATAGATTCCCGAGAACAACAGGATGACGCCCTGGATGATCGGATAATCGCGGGCCAGCACTGCATCCACCACCAGTCGGCCGATGCCGGGGATGTTGAACACGGTTTCGGTAATGACCACGCCGCCGATCAGCAGCGCAAAGCCGATGCCGATCACCGAGACGATGGGGATGGCGGCATTGCGCAGCGCATGTTTCACCAGCACCACGTGATCTTTCAGGCCCTTGGCGTGGGCAGTGCGGATGTAGTCCTCCCCCAGCACATCCAGCATGGCGGCGCGGGTGATGCGGGCGAAGAGCGCGATATAAATGAAGCTCAGTCCAATGGTGGGCAGCGTGATGCGGGCGGCAAAGGCCGGCAGTCCCTCGCTCAGGGAGGCAAAGCCCTGGACCGGCAGCAGATCGAGCTTCATGGAAAAGACGAAGATCAGCACATAGCCGAGCACGAAGACCGGGACCGAAAAGCCGGCCACCGAGAGGGCCATGATGCCGCGATCGAGCCAGCTGCCCTGTTTCCAGGCAGCCAGGATGCCCATCGGCACGGCGACGATGATGGCGAATATCAATGTGCACAGCGCGAGCGACAGGGTCGGCTCGACGCGCTGCGCGATCAGGGTCGTGACAGGCTGCTTGGAGAGCACCGACCTGCCCAGGTCGCCCTGCACAAGCTGGCCGAACCAGGTGATGAACTGCTCGGGGATCGGGCGGTCGAGGCCGAGGTCGGCACGAATGGCGGCAATCGTTTCAATCGTGGCCGTATCGCCGGCAAGGATGGCGGCGGGATCTCCGGGGCTGAGGCGCAGCAGCAGGAAAACGAAAATGGCTACCACCCCCATGACGGGGATGGCAGCCATCAGACGTGACAAAACAAGACGAAGCATGGAATCGTTTTACGCAACAATTATGCCATGCAGCCTTATTTCTTTTCGATGTTCCACAGGGCGAGCGCCGGGGTCGGCAGCGCGCCCACCACGTTGCTGCGCAAGGCGCTGACCTGGTGGTATTCGCCCAGCGGGATGTAGAGAACCTGTTCATAGGCGCGCTTCTGCACGGCCTCGGCCAGCTTCTTCTGCTTGGCCGGATCGGTTTCACGCGCGTAGTCGTCACGCAGCTTCTCGATGACCGCATCTTCGGTCCAGCCGAAGAAGCCGCCCTGCTTGCCCAGGCCCTTCACGCCGGCATTGGCGATCGGGTTCATCATGTCGGCCGTACCCCAGGCGGTGTGGAAGATATGCCAGCCGCCCTGATCGATCGGATCCGTCTTGGCACGGCGGCCGACCAGCGTCTGCCAGTCCATCGACTGCATTTCGATGTTCATGCCGATGGCCTTCAGCGCCGGTGTGGTCACCAGCGGAAGCTGGCTGATGCTGTTTAGGTCAGTCGGCGCCATGATGACGATCTTCTCGCCCTTGTAGCCGCTTTCCGCCAGCATCTTCTTGGCCTTGGCCAGGTCCGGCTTCTTGACGCCGACGGCACCGGCATCGGTCGCCAGCGGGGTCGAGCAGCCGAAGAAGGCGCCGCAGACGTTGTAGTATTCAGGATTGCCGATCTGGGCGGCCAGATAATCTTCCTGATAGATCGCATGCAGGATCGCCTGACGCACTTTCACGTTGTCCAGCGGCGGCTGCAGCCAGTTCATGCGCAGCATGTAGTTCATGCCCAGCGGCAGCAGATCCTTGATGACGACGTCTTTCGACTTCTTCAGTTCCGGCAGCAGGTCGTAAGACGCCTGCTCAATCATGTCGATTTCGCCCTTGAGGATCGCGTTGGTCGCGGTCTGGGCGTCGCTCATGGTGATCCACTCGACGCGGTCCACCTTTACGACCTTGCCGCCCGACAGGTTGCTGGCCGGCTCCGAACGCGGCTTGTAGTCCGGGTTCTTCTCGTAAACCACCTTCACGCCGGGCTGGAATTCCGACTTGACCATACGGAAGGGACCGGAGCCGATTTCATCGGGCACATTCTTGTTCGCTGGGGTATCGGCCATCGCCTTCGGCATGATGAACGGCACCTGCGAACTGGGCTTGCCCAGCGAGTCGAGCACCAGGCCATAGGGCTCCTTCAGCACCAGCTGGAAGGTCTTGTCGTTCACCGCCTTCCATTCCTTGGTGTAGCTGAACAGCTTCTGGCCCATCGCGTCGTTCGTGCCCCAGCGGGCAAGCGAGGCGATGACGTCAGCCGAGGTGACCGGCGCGCCATTGTGGAATTTCAGGCCATCGCGCAGCGTGAAGGTATAGGTCAGCTTGTCGCCGCTGACCTCATATTTATCCACCATCTGCGGCTTTACGGCCATTTTGTCGTCCACGCCGAACAGCGTGTCGTAGATCATGTAGCCATGGTTGCGCGAGATGAAGGCGGTGGTGATGATCGGGTCGGTGATGCGCAGGCCCGAATGCGGCACCATCCTGAAGGTCTTCTTGTCCTGGGCAACCGCATCCGAAGCGGCGCCGGCCAGCAGGCCAAGCCCGATGCTCAGGCCGATAGCGGATACGAGCATATGGAATCGACGCGAACGCATAGCACTCCCCCTTGTTATTGTATGATCGCTAATGAAAGCTGATCACGGCCGGTGGGCCTCGGTCAAGAAAAGTTTGCCGCTGCGCCGGGCAGTTGCGTCTCTGCCGTTTCGCTGTGCAGCATGCCTGTTCTGTAGTGCCCGCCAGCATAACCGGGGGACATTGGTCCATGTCGGTGGTCGTTATCGGCGCCCGACATCGGGCTTTGTTCACCAGTCTGAACCTTAGCAATGGGGATCTGGTTCGATGAAAGTGTTCATTGCCTGTCTGGGCACGGAAACCAATACCTTCTCGCCGCTGCCGACGGCGGAAGCCGGCTTCCGCGAGTGGATGCTGTATCGCGGCGATGCAACCAGACGACCGGAAAACCTGTTCTCGGCCCCGTTGCATGTCTGGCGTCGTGCTGCCGAAGCGCAGCAGGCCGAGGTGGCGGAAAGCCTGTCGGCCTTCGCCCAGCCGGCCGGCGTGACGGTGCGCAAGGTCTATGAAGGCTTTCGCGACGAAATCCTGACCGACCTGAAAGCCGCCATGCCGGTCGACATGGTGCTGCTCAGCCTGCATGGCGCGATGGTGGCGGATGGCTACGATGATTGCGAAGGCGACCTGCTGGAAAAGATTCGCGCCATCGTCGGACCGGAAGCGGCGGTCGGCGCCGAACTCGACCTGCATTGCTCGATCACGGAAAAGATGCTGACCAGCGCCGATGCGCTGATCACCTTCAAGGAATATCCGCATACCGACAGCAAGGAGCGCGCGCAGGAACTCTACGATATCCTGCTGGCGAAACAGCAGGGCGCGGCCAACCCGGTGATGGCGGTGTTCGACACCCGGATGATCAACCTCTGGCGCACGCCGGTCGAGCCGATGACCGGTTTTGTGCGCGAGATGCAGGCGCAGGAAGGCAAAGACGGCATTCTCTCGGTGTCGTTCGCGCATGGTTTCCCGATGCAGGACGTGCCCGATGCCACGGCGAAGATGATCGTGATCGCCGATGGCGATGCAGCGAAGGCTGCTGCCGTGGCGGAGCATCTTGGCAGGAAAATCTGGGGCCTGCGCGAGCAGACCGCGACGCAGAACCTGAGCATCGATGCAGCGCTCGATCGCGCCACGTCATCGGCGGCAAAACGCCCGGTGGTGCTGGCCGACGTCACCGACAATCCGGGCGGCGGTGCGCCCGGCGATGCCACCTTCATCCTGCGCCGCATCCTCGAACGCAAAATCCAGAATGTCGCCAGCGGGCTCTACTGGGATCCGATGGCGGTGCGTTTCTGCTGCGATGCCGGCGAGGGCGCCACGCTCGATCTGCGCATTGGCGGCAAATGTGGCGTGACCTCGGGCGATCCGCTCGACCTCAGCGTCACGGTGAAACGCATCCTGAAGGATGCCATGCAGCCGGCGCTGAGCGGCGACGTGCCGATCGGCGATGCCGTCTGGGTGCAAACAGAAGGCGGTGTCGATCTGGTGCTGATGTCGACCCGCACGCAGACTTTCCATCCCGGCGCCTTCGCGCAGTTCGGCATCGACCTGACATCGAAGGCGATGGTCGTGGTGAAGTCGACCCAGCATTTCCATGCTGGTTTCGCGCCGATGGCCGGCGAGATCCTGCATGTGCAGGCACCCGGCGCGATGCGCTCGGATTTTGCCGAGATTCCGTTCCAGAAGGTACGCGGGCCTTACTGGCCGCGCGTCGCCGATCCCTTCGTTGCCGAATAAACCCAGGCCGAATAAACACAGAGAGTGTCCATGTCCTCGAATCTGAATCGTACGCTGCAGTTCAAAAAGTCCGCCGCCAGCAGCCGTCGTGGTGTTGTTGCTGCGCAAAACCAGAAGGCCGCCGATATCGGCGCCGAGGTGCTGCGCAATGGCGGCAATGCCATCGATGCCGCTGTCGCCACCTCCTTTGCGCTTGGGGTGCTGGAGCCATGGATGAGCGGCGTTGGCGGGATCGGCTATCTGCAGGTCTGGGATGCCAAGAAGAAAAAGGCGCATGTGATCAACTTCAGCGCGGTCAGCGCCTCGAAGCTCGATCCGGCCGATTATCCGCTGAAAGGCGGCGTGGACGACAGCATGTTCGGCTGGCCCATGGTGGTCGAGGATCGCAACATCTACGGCTATTCCTCGATGGCGGTGCCGGGGCAGGTCGATGGTCTGCGGCTGGCGCATGAAACCTTCGGCACGCGCAACTGGGCAGAACTGCTGGCGCCGGCCGTCGGCCTTGCCGAACGCGGCATGGAGGTCGACTGGTTCCTCAGCCTGCAGGTCACCAATGGGGCGCGCCATCTGGCCAAATCGCTGGCAGCCAAAGCGGTGTTCCTGGCCGATGGTCTCCCGCCCACCGCCGAGGCTGGCGGCTATCTGAAGAATGACGCGCTGCTTGCCACCCTGCGGCGCATCGCCAGTGCCGGCGGTCGCGATTATTACGAGGGCGAGCTGGCAAAAAGCATTGCCGCCGATCTGGCCAAAGGCGGTTCGAAGATTTCCGCCGACGACCTGAAGGCCTACAAGGCGCAACTAGTCGAGCCGCTGCGCTACGACTATCACGGCAAGACGCTGCTGCTGCCGCCCTATCTCACCGCCGGGCCTTCTTTACGCGATGCTTTCGAAGTGGCCGGGCCGAAGATCGACAAGACTCTCTCTGCGCAGAGTTACATTGCCTATATCGAAGGGCTGACGGCCGCCTACGAAAAGCGGCTGGCCGGCATGGGCGATACCGACAACGGCAAGAGCTGTACCAGCCATTTCTGCGTGGTCGACGGCGAGGGCAACATGGCGGCGGTGACCCAGACGCTGCTGGCCGCCTTCGGCAGCTCCACCATGCTGCCTGACAGCGGCATCATCATGAATAACGGCATGATGTGGTTCGATACCCGCCCCAATCAGCCGAATTCCATCGGCGCCGGCAAGCGGCCGCTGTGCAACATGCTGCCGACCCTGGTGCTGGACGGCGGCCGGCCCTGGCTGGCGACCGGCGCCTCGGGCGGCCGCCGCATCATGCCGGCGATCATGCAGATCCTGTCTTTCCTGATCGACTACAAGCTGCCGCTGGAAGCCGCTTTCCACCAGCCGCGCATCGACGCCAGCATCATGGGCCAGCCTTGGTACGACCCGCAGCACGCCGCCGATGTGCAGGCGGCGATCAGGGCGCGCTTCCCCGGCGCGGTGGCGAAACGCCGCGATCCGCTGCCGCTGAACTATGCCTGCCCCAGCGCGGTGATGTTCGATGCGGATGGCGAGTGCAGCGGCATGGTCGAGATCGCGCAGCCCTGGGCCAGCGTCTCGGCGGCATAAGTATTGGTTTCTTATGGGAAATTTCAACGGGGTTGCCTCAAAACCGCTGCCGCCGTATATCCCCGCCCGCCAACTGTTTTGGCAGGAGCCCTCATGGACCGACTGCGCCTCGAAGGATTTGCCTATCTTGCCGGCTTTATCGCCTGCGTGCCGATGGCGAACTGGCTGATCGGCAATGTCGGCACCGTCTGCATCCCGCAGGGGCCCTGTCTCATTCCGGTCGCGCCTTTTGGCATGACCGCGCCGAGCGGCGTGCTGATGATCGGTCTCGCGCTGGTGCTGCGCGACCTGGTGCAGCGCCGGCTGGGCAAGGGCTGGGCGCTGGCGGCGATTGTGGCGGGCGCCGCACTGTCCGGTTTCGTGGCGCCGCCGGCTTTGGTGATCGCCTCCGTGGCCGCCTTCTTGTTGTCGGAACTGGCCGACTTTGCCGTCTATACGCCGCTGCAGAAGCGCGGCCTGATCCGCGCCGTGATTCTCTCCAGCCTGGTCGGGCTTTGCATCGACTCAGTGGCCTTCCTCTATCTCGCCTTCGGCAGCCTCGACTATCTGGGTGGCCAGATCCTCGGCAAGGCCTGGATGGTGCTGCTGAGCATCCCGGCGATCCGCCTGCTGCGCCTGCGCGACGAGCGGCAGGGGATTGCGGCGGCGTAAGCGCATCCTGTGTCATGCCCGGGCTTGACCCGGGCATCCCATTAAATGGGACTCGCGGGTCAAGCCCGCGAGTGACAAGCGAAGTTACTTTTCTTTCCCCGCCTTCATTTCTTGAATCGCCTTCAGCCAGTAATCGGCATCCTCATACTGCGTCGGATCGGGTATGCCTGAGAGATGGAAAGCCTCGCGGCGTTCGACGCAGGTGCCGCAGCGCCCGCAATGCATCTCGCCGCCCTTGTAGCAGCTCCAGGTCAGATCGAACGGCACGCCGAGCCGCGCGCCTTCGGCGACGATGCCGGCCTTGTCGGTGGCGGTGAAGGGCGAATACAGCTCCACGTTCCACAGGTCTTCCAGCGCACGATCCTGCATGGCGCGGAAGGCGTCGATGAAGCCGGGCCGGCAGTCGGGATAGATGAAATGGTCGCCGCCATGCACGGCGATGCCGACCGCATCGGCCTTGGCGCCCGCTGCAATCCCGAAGGCGATGCTCAGCATGATGGCATTGCGGTTCGGCACCACGGTGGACTTCATATTGTCCTGTGCGTAATGCCCGTCGGGCACCGCCTCGCCGCCGGAGATCAGCGATGATGAAGTGAGGAACTGGCCCAGCGCGGTGATGTCGATCACGTCATGCCGCACATCGAGTGCGGCGGCAATGCGCGCGGCATGTTCGATCTCGCGGCGATGGCGCTGGCCGTAGTCGAAAGAAATGAGGCGGTCGAGCTTGCGCTCGACCGCCACTTTGTAGGCGAGGGTGGCAGAATCAATCCCACCCGAGCAGAGAACAACGACGCCCGTCATGCCACCGCCAGCTTCGCCGCCTTGCGGCGCCGCAGCTGCAGCACCACTACGACGGCCAGCAGCGCAAAGGCCGGGATGTAGAACAGGTGTTTGCTGGGGCGATCGGCGGGCAGCAGCACATGCTCGATGGTGAAACCGCTTTCCAGGCCGACGCGCTTGGCGCCGGACCCGAACTTGATCGCGCCGATCTGCATCTTGTCGCCCATCGGAGTCAGCATCAGGCCGGCATCGGCCAGACGCTTGCGGCCTTCGCCCGGCGCGGCCAGCGGCAGGCTGATCGTCTTGGTGACATCTTCGCCTTCCAGTGTGGTGCCGGCGACGACGAAGAGGATGCGGCCATCTGTGGGCAGGCGGGCGGCGATGTCGTAGACCTGCGCCGCGGGTGCCTGGACATAGGGCTCATAGAACTTGTCCATGAAATACCCCGGCCGGAACATGGCAAAGCAGACCAGCAGCAGCGCGGCCGATTCCCAGAGTTTGCTGCGCGTGAGGAACCAACCCATGGTCCCGGCCGAGAACAGCAGGATGGCAATGGTAGAGATCACGACCACGACCGTGGCCTCAAGGCCATGGTCTATATCGATCAGCAGCAGCTGTGGATTGAAGATGAAGACAAACGGCAGCACGGCGGTGCGCATCGAATAGACGGTGCCCTGCAGGCCGGTCTTGATCGGATCCTCACCGGAAATGGCCGCCGCCGCAAAGGAGGCCAGGCCCACCGGCGGCGTCACGTCGGCCATGATGCCGAAGTAGAACACGAACATATGCACGGCGATCAGCGGAATGGCGAGGCCGGCCTGCGCACCCAGTTCCACGATCACGGGTGCCATCAATGTGGCGACCAGGATGTAGTTGGCGGTGGTCGGAATGCCCATGCCGAGGATCAGGCAGATGAAGGCGGTCAGGAACAGCATGATCATGACATTGCCGCCCGACAGGAACTCGACGAAGTCGGTCATCATCAGGCCCATGCCGGTCAGCGTCACGGTGCCGACCACGATACCGGCAGTCGCGGTGGCGATGCCGATGCCGATCATGTTGCGGGCGCCGAGGTTGAAGCCGTCAACCAGGTCGGCGAGCCCCAGTTTGGTGGCAGCGGCGAACTCGCGACCACCGCGGAAGAAAGCGATGATCGGGCGCTGCGTCACCACGATGGCCATCACGGAAGCCGTGGCCCAGAAGGCCGACAGGCCCGGCGACATTTCCTCCACCATCAGGCACCACAGCAGCACGATGATCGGCAGCGTGAAATGCAGGCCGGTGCGGGCCACGGCCCAGGCTTCGGGGACCTTGATGTTGGGGTTGCTGGCATCGTCGAGTTCCAGATCAGGGAACTTCGCGGCATACCACAGCGACATCAGGTACAGGCCGATGCCGCCGATGGCGAGCAGCCAGGGCGCAGCGGCACCGAATACCGCCTGGATGCCGAGCACCGCATAGTAAAGGCCGCAGATGAAGGCGACAGTGCCGCTCCAGCCGAGCAGCTGGCGCAGCCAGAATTCGCGGCGCGGGCGCTTCACGGCGCGCTCCAGCGGCTTGGAATTGATCATCTGCGCTTCGAGGTCGACGATGTAGAACAGCGCGATATAGGAAATCACCGCCGGCAGGAAGGCATGCTTGACGATATCGGAATAGGGCAAGCCGACATATTCCGTCATCAGGAAGGCGGCGGCGCCCATCACCGGCGGCATGATCTGGCCGTTCACGGAAGACGCCGTTTCGATGGCGCCGGCCTTGATGCCAGAGAGGCCCGTGCGCTTCATCATCGGGATGGTGAAGATGCCGCCCGAGACGACGTTGGAGACCGACGAGCCGGAAACCACGCCGTTCAGCGCCGAGGAAACAACCGCCACCTTGGCGGGACCGCCGCGCAGATGACCGAGCAATGCTACTGAAATCTGCATCATCCAGTTGCCGCCGCCGGCTTTCTCCAGCAGCGAGCCGAACAGCACGAAGAGGAAGACGAAACCGGCCGAGACGCCGAGCGCCACGCCGAAGACGCCTTCGGTGGTCAGCCACTGGTGCTGCAGGAATTTGGTGAGCGAGGCGCCCTTGTGCTGGATCACATCCGGCATCCAGGGGCCAGCGAAGGTGAAGATGATGAAGACGACGGCGACGATCACCATCGGCGGGCCGAGTGCGCGGCGGGTGGCTTCGAGCAGCAGCACAAAACCGATACCGGCGATCACAAGGTCGAACAGGATCGGTTGGCCCGGGCGTGTCGCCAGCTCGCGATAGAACAGGAAAAGATAGGAGGCAGCGAAAGCGCCAACGAGCGCGAAGATCCAGTCCAGCAGCGGAATGTAGTCGCGCGGCGAGCGCCGGAAGGCCGGATAGCAGGTGAAGGCCAGGAAGATCGAGAAGCCGAGATGGATGGCGCGCGCTTCGGTGTCGTTGAGGATGAAGACGCCAAACAGGAAGGGCAGCGGCGAGGCATACCAGACCTGGAATGCAGACCATGCGACAGCGACAACCAGAATGATCTTTGCAACCAGGCCCTGCGGGTCACGGCCGCCGAGATCGGCTTCCTTGACGAGTTCCTGCAGTTCCTGCTCGGTAGCGGGTCGAGTGGTGGTGCTGGCGGTCATGGTGATCCCCCGGGAAATTCGAAATGTCTTCTACTTAAAAAAAAGCCGGCCCGTTCCTGGAAACGGGCCGGCTGCGCGTCAAAACGCCGGGCTTACATCAGGCCCTTTTCCTTGTAGTACTTCGCAGCACCGTCATGCAGCGGAGCCGAGTTGCCGTTCTTGATCATTGCCTTCTGGTCCAGATTGGCGAAGGCCGGATGCAGCTTCTTGAACTCGTCGAAGTTCTCGTAGACCGCCTTCACGAGCTGGTAGACCGTCTCGCTGTCGACCTTGGACGAACTGACCAGGGTGGCCAGCACGCCGTAGGTCGGGGTCGCCTGCGGGTTGTTGTTGTACAGGCCGGCCGGGATCGACACCTTGGCGAAGTACGGATTCTCGGCGACCAGCTTATCGACGGCCGGACCGGTCAGCGGGACCAGCTTGGCGCCGCAGGTGGTGGTCGGATCCTGGATGTTGGCCGAGGGGTGGCCGACGCCGTAGAAGAAGCCGTCGATCTTGTTGTCGCACAGCGCCGGGCCGTGTTCGTCGGCCTTCAGCTCAGAAGCGAGCGCGAAGTCGCTGAGCTTCCAGCCCATCGTGTTCAGCAGCTGTTCCATCGAGGCGCGGGTGCCCGAACCCGGATTGCCGACGTTGAAGCGCTTGCCCTTGAAGTCTTCGAACTTCGTGACGTTGGCTTCCTTGCGGGCCAGCACGGTGAACGGCTCCGGATGGATCGAGAAGACCGAGCGCAGTTCCTTGAACTCGCCGGCATCCTTGAACGGGCCGACGCCCTTGTAGGCCTGGTAATGCACGTCCGACTGGGCGGCGCCGAAGTCGAGCTCGCCGGCCTTGATCGTGTTGATGTTATAGGCCGAGCCACCGGTCGATTCGACCGAGCAGCGGATGCCATGGGTCTTGCGGTCCTTGTTCAGCAGGCGGCAGATCGCGCCGCCGGCTGCGTAATACACGCCGGTCACGCCGCCGGTGCCGATGGTGACGAACTTCTGCTGCGCCATGCTGGCGCCGGGCAGGGCAGCCAGGATGGCCGCGCCGAAAGCACCGATGGCGAGGTGCTTGGTTCCAAACAGCATGATTACTTCTCCTCCGTGAATGGCCGCCGCCGTGATTGGCCAGGCCAGGCGTTACTGCAGTTGCCGTCCACAGATCATGGCGATCCGGGGCGGCGGTATCGGGACAGACAAGGATCCGGGCCGGCTGTCTCCGGATCGGTGTCCGAAGCGCCTTCGCCTGCCATGCCGGTGCCGCCCCCCGATGCGGCTTCCGGCCAGTTCCTTAGCCCTGTGATAGCTGAACCGCACGGCTTTTCTGCCATGCGTATCGGTGCCATGTCCATAACCTGATGGTATGGGGACAATTTAGGCCCGTTCCGTCAAGCCCGATAGGCCTTTTCGGTCGGGCCGAGCACGCCGGAGATGGTTTTCTCGGTCAGCGCCAGCATAGCGCTGAATTTCCGCGCCAAAACCGACGCGGGCTGGTGTTTTGCCCGCAGGGTATGCACGGAAAAATCGATCCGCGGCGACAGCGGGCGGGCTACCACCAGGTCGGGGTTATGCGAAGCGGCAGTATACTGATCCACGATCGCCACGCCGGCACCGCGCGACACCAGCGCGAGCGCGATCTGGTTGGTCTTGACCTCGACGATGGGCTGCAGGTCAACGCCGGACAGTTTCACTGCCGCACTGAAGGCCGCGCCGAGCGGATCGTCGCTGCGCAGGCCGATGAAGGGATGCTTGCGGAACCAGTCCAGCTTCACGGCAGCCGTCAGCTGGTTCTCGATCGATTTGGGGAAAATGCCATAGAACTGCGCCGGCGCCAGCGTCTGGATGTCCAGGCCGGGATGGCCCTGAATATCGAAGCCGACACCGAGATCGACTTCGTGGTTCAGCACCACGCGGACCAGATCGGCATATTGCCGGCTTTCGACCTCGAAGCTGACATCGGCATGCTTCTGGCGGAAACGCGTGATCGCCAGCGGAATCAGGTCGACGCAGAGCGCGGGTGCGGCGGCGATGCGCAGGTGGCCGCTGGTGGCGGCGCCCAGGTTGCGCGACAGTTTGCGCAGGTTGTCCAGGCCGCTGATGATGCGCTCGCTCTCGGCATGCAGCACCTGGCCCTCGCGGGTCGGCAGCAGGCGGCCGCGCACGCGGTCAAACAGCTTGTAGCCCAACTGGTCTTCGGCACGCAGCAGCAGACGCGTCGCCGCCGGCTGCGAGATATTCAGCAGTTTCGCCGCGGCCGTGATCGTGCCGGTCAGCATGATGGCGTGGAAGACTTCGAGATGGCGCAGTTGCATGGCTGGTCCGGCCGGAAAGGCGACTTGGGCTAGACATGGCATAACGCAATGTAATGGGCAACGGCCGGATCGGCAGTGGCGGCGCGGATCGTGGCCACCTAGCTTCAGGCGACCGTTGCGAGGCACTCTGCCGCGCGACGCCATGGAGTATCGCATGAAGATCGTGGTGATCGGTTCCGGCGTGGTGGGCATGACAACGGCCTGGCGGCTCGCGCGCGACGGCCACAGCGTCACCATCGTTGACCGCGCGTCCACCACGGCGCAGGGCGCCAGCCATGCTAACGGCGCGCAGTTGAGCTATTCCTATGTCGCGCCGCTGGCCAGTCCCGGCGTCTGGTTCGACCTGCCGAAATACCTGTTCGGGCGCAATACGCCGATGCGTTTCCGTCCTACCTTCGATCTGTTCCAGTATCGCTGGCTGCTGAAATTCATGGCGGCCTGCACGCGCGAGCAGGCCTTTGCCACCACTGACCGGCTGCTGCGGCTGGCCTATCTGAGCCGCGATGTGCTGCATGGCGCCGAGGATATCCGTGGGCTGGAATTCGCCTGGAGCAGGGCGGGCAAGCTCGTGGTGCAGGGCAGCGCTGCCGGCCTCGACGGCGCGCGGGCGCAGGTGGAGTACCAGAGCCAGCGCGGCAGCGTGCAGCAGGTGCTGAATCGCGACGCCTGCCTCAAGCTTGAGCCGGCGCTGAAAGGCATCGCGCATCGCATCGTCGGCGGTGTCTATACGCCTGACGAGGAAGCCGCCGATCCCTACCGGCTGTGCCAGGGTATCGAAGGCCTGCTGTCGGGCGACAACAGCGGCGTGACATTCGTCTATGGCGCCAAGGTGCGCCGTCTGCTGCGCAGCGGCCGGCGCCTGCTCGGCGTGGAAACCGCCAGCGGCGATGTGCTGGAGGCCGATGTCTATGTGCTGGCGGCTGGCGTGGCCAGCCGGCGTCTGGGCCTCACCGCCGGCCTCGACCTGCCGATCTATCCGATCAAGGGCTACAGCCTGTCATTGCCGATCGCCAACGACGATGCCGCGCCGCGCGTCTCGATCACCGACACCGACTACAAGGTGGTCTATGCACGACTGGGCGAAAAACTGCGCGTCGCCGGTATGGCCGATATCGTCGGCAATGACGACAGTATCGATCCGCGCCGTCTCGGTCAGCTGGTCTGGCAGGCGCGCGAGACTTTCCCGCAGGCCACCACCTGGCAACAGATGGAACCCTGGACCGGACTGCGGCCTGCCACGCCGAAGGGCCTGCCGATCCTCAATGCCAGCGGGATCGACAATCTGCTGCTTAATGTGGGCCATGGCGCACTCGGCTTCACGCTGGCCTTTGGGTCGGCCGAAGTGATCGCCGCAGCGCTTGCCGGCCGGACTTCGCCGGTGCCGGAGCAGGATTTCGCGCTGGCGGCGGCTTAACATCGTCGTTCCCGCGAAAGCGGGAACCCAGACATCGGACCGACTGGGTCCCCGCTTTCGCGGGGACGACGAAAAGAGCGGTTACCTCAAACCTTCCAGATACGCCCGCGCCGTCTTCACATCGGCGATGCTGCGGCCCATCACGCCGGCGGCCTGCACGGTCTGGCGGATCAGCGCGGCATTGTCCGGCGCCGTGCTGCCGTCGCTGAGCAGCGTGTTGTTCTCGAAGCCGAGACGGGCATGGCCGTTCAGGCCCAGTGCGGTCAGCGCGCAGGCCGATTCCTTCGGGCCGAAGGCGCAGACGGCGAAATCGCCATCCGTATTGCTCCAGTCGTGCAGGAAGGGCAGCAGGTCGACCGGCTCGGACTTCTGCCCGGCCGTGTAGCGGCCCAGCACGAACAGCACGAAATGCCTGTCGCCCGGGATGATGCCGCGCGCCTTCAACTCGTGGAAACGCTGAACGTCCTCGGCGGCATAGAGAATGTACTGCATCATCACGCCGGCCTTGTAGAGTTCGGTCAGGAAGGCGCCGCCGTCCTTTTCCGCGGCCTCATCGGGCAGGATTTCACGCACGGCAAGGCTGCAGGCTTCCGGCATCAGGGCGCGCATCGCCGCCATCTGCTGGTGACGGTCGTAGATGCCGGCGGCCTCTGACGTCGCCTGGATGATGAGGTCGCTGCCCGCCTCGCGCCGCACCGCCTTGATCGCCTCGCGATAGAGCCCGGCATCCAGCGAATGTCTCCCGCTGCCGGGTTCGCGCACATGCAGGTGGATCATGGCAGCGCCGGCGTCGCGGCATTGTGCGGCGCAAATGCCAAGTTCATCGGCGCTGAGCGGCACCGCCGGGTGGTCAGGCTTCAGCTTGCGGGCGCCGTTGGGGGCGACGGCGATGACGGCAGGATGCAGGGTGCTCATCAGGCGACGCTCTTCAGCGCGGTGTCGACAGCATCGCCGAGTGTCTCGACGATCAGGTTGATGTCGTCTTTGGTGCAGATGAAGGGCGGCGCCAGCAGCACATGGTCGCCATGCTTGCCGTCGATGGTGCCGCCCATCGGATAGCACATCAGGCCAAGGTTCATCGCTTCCTGCTTGATGCGGGCATTCAGCTTCTTGGCCGGGTCGAAGGTCGCCTTGCTGGCGCGGTCCTGCACCAGTTCGATGGCCTGGAACAGGCCGCGACCGCGGATGTCACCGACATGGCGGTGATTGCCGAAGCGGTCCTGGAGGCGGTCCATCAGGTGCACGCCCATCGCCTGCACATTCTCCAGCAGATGATCGCGCTTGATCACCTGCTGCACGGCAAGGGCGGCGGCGCAGGCCATGGGATGGCCGAGATAGGTATGGCCATGCTGGAAGAAGCCGGTGCCGTTCCTGAAGGAATCGAAAATATGCTGGCCGAGCAGGATCGCGCCGATCGGCTGGTAGCCGCCACCGAGGCCCTTGGCGATGGTCATGATGTCGGGCGAGATGCCTTCCTGCTCGACGGCATGCAGCGTGCCGGTGCGGCCCATGCCGCACATCACTTCGTCCAGGATCAGCAGCACGCCGTATTTATCGCAGATTTCGCGGATGCGCTTGAAATAGCCCGGCGCGGCGGTCACCGCGCCCAGGGTGGCGCCCACCACCGGTTCGGCGAGGAAGGCGATCACGCTGTCCTTGCCGAGTTCGAGGATTTTGGCTTCCAGCTCGTCGGCGGTGCGTTTGCCATAGGCTTCCGGCGTCTCGTCGGGCTGGCGGTCACGATATTCGAAACAGGGCGCGATGTGATGCGCCTCGATCAGCATCGGTGCGAACTGCTGGCGGCGCCATGCATTGCCACCCACTGACAGCGCGCCGACCGTGTTGCCGTGATAGCTCTGACGACGGGCGATGAAATGCTTGCGCTGCGGCTCGCCGCGCTCGACGTGATACTGCCGCGCCATCTTCAGCGCGGCCTCGATGGCCTCCGATCCGCCCGACACGTAATAGACATGGCTAATGCCTTTGGGTGCATGGGCGATCAGTTCATCGGCGAGACGTTCTGCCGGCTCGGTGGTGAAGAAGCTGGTATGGGCGAAGGCCAGCTTGTCGGCCTGCTCATGCATGGCGCGGGTGACGTCGGGATGGCCGTGGCCGAGACAGCTCACCGCAGCGCCGCCCGAGGCATCGATATACTGCTTGCCGTTGGCATCGATGATGCGGATGCCTTCGCCGCCGACGGCGACCGGATAGGCATGATTGATACTGCGATGCAGGATGCGGCTTGTCATGACTTGGGCTTTCTGCGCTGGGGGCGGCGGGACCAGTAGGTGGAAAAGGCATCGAGCTGGTGCTCGGCATTGCGGATGGCGTTGAGCGCCTGCTCGCCGCTGCGCGCCGCGATCAGCGCGATCAGCGTCTCGGCAGCGGCAAAGGCCGGCGTGATGGCATGGAAGAAGGATGGCGTGTCGGTCGGCACCAGGATGCTGGCCTGCGCCAGCGCTGCCACCGGCGACACGCGGCTGTCGGTGATCGCCACGACAGCCATGCCGAGCCTGGCTGCGTAAGCGGCGCGCTCGACCGCAGCAGTGGTGTAGGGCTCGACGCTGATCACCACCAGCACGTCGCCCGTGCCGGCATGGCGCAGCGCGTCGAAACCGGTATCACCGGCACCGTCCAGCAGCACACCGTTATCGCGAAACAGGCCATGCACATATTGCGCATGGAAAGCCACGGCATGGCAGGAGCGTAAGCCCAGGAAATACACCTTGCGGGCTTTTTCGATCAGTGTGGCGGCGGCGATCAGCTCAGCCGTACCCGCCTCGTCATGACTGCCGGCGATATGGTCGGCCATGGCCCAGCCGATCTGCGCCGCTAGCGCACCGTCGCTGCTCTGCGCTTTCTGCCGCTGCAACTGGCCGGCGCGGTGGCTGAATTCCGCGGTATGGCTCGGCCGGCGCAACGCCGTGGCCTGCAGGTCGCGGAAAGACGCGTAATCGGCAAAGCCCAGCTGGCGCGCCAGGCGCGTCATGGTCACCGGCGGGACGCCGGCACGGCGCGCCTGTTCGCGCATCGACAGCAGGGCGACATCATCCGGGTGATCCAGCACAAAGCGGGCCGCGGCCTGCAACTGCGGCGGCAGGCTGGGAAAAGCCTGGGCGATGCGGTCGCTGAGCGAGGGGTCGGCGGCGGAGGTCAGGTCCGGCATGGCGCAATTGAACCGCAGGGCAGGAGCGTTTGCAACAATTGATTCTATAGAATTTTATTATGATACGAATGTTTCATGACGGAGAAGCGCTCCAGCCTTGCCCGGGACCTTGCCCTGGGCCGATAAGAACGGCTTATAGTGCGACGGCTAAATCAGGGGCGTCCGGTCATGGCCGATCTGCGCAATCTCGAAACCTTCGTCTGGGTCGCCCATCTTGGCGGCTTCCGCGCCGCTGCCGACAAACTGAACACCACGCAGCCCGCCGTGTCGCAGCGCATCGCACAACTCGAATCCGAACTTGGTGTGAAACTCTTCGACCGCGAACCGCGCGGCATCGCACTCACCTCGAAAGGCAACGAGCTACTGCCTTATGCCGAACGCATGCTGCAGCTTCACGCCGACCTGCTGCATGCAGCGCGCGAGAAGAAGGCGATGCGCGGCATCGTGCGACTCGGCGTCGCCGAAACCATCGTGCATACCTGGCTGTCGAAACTGATCGAGCGCATGCACACGGTCTATCCGGCGCTGACGCTGGAGATCGAGGTCGATGTCTCGCCGCTGTTGCGCGAACGCCTGCTGGCGCATCAGCTGGATATCGCTTTCGTGCTGGGGCCGATCAGCGAACCGCGCATGAAAAACGTGGCTTTGTCGAGCTATCCGTTGGCCTGGGTGGCGAGTCCGTCACTCGATCTCGGTGCCGAGCCGGTGCCGCTATCGACACTTGCCCGCTGGCCGATCATTACCTATCCGCGCAACACCCGACCTTACATTGCGATCCGCGAGATGATGACGCGACACGACATGCCGGCTTTGCGTATGTATGGCAATGCGTCGCTCTCCACCATCGTGCGCATGACCTTGGACGGTATTGGCATCTCGGCGATTCCGCCGCTGATCATCCGGCGAGAACTGACAGAAAAACGTCTGCGCGTGGTGAAGGCGGAACAGAATCTGCCCGATCTGAATTTCCATGCCTGCTATCCAGTCAAACCCGACAGCTATCTGGCCGAGGCAGTCACCGAGATCGCGCGCGAGATGGCGCAGACAGAAATGAAGCGGCGCGAAAAGAGGCAGAAATAGCTCTGGGGCATCTGCTTCCTGACCGATAAGAAATTCTTATAGGCTTCCATCGGAACTCGCGATTGGACAGTCAACCTTCCCTCATGATGCGATAGGCGCAGAGTGGAGGAGCGGAATGAACGCAGTTGCGTCAGGTAAGATTTATGCCAGTGGCCGCGAGGCCCGGCTGGCCATTCGCCGCGGCGAACACCGTGGCCAGACCGCCGGCATCGCCCCGGGTTTCGTGCAGGGCAACCTCGCCATCCTGCCCAAGGCGCTGGCCGACGATTTCTTCCGCTTCTGCCAGTTCAATCCGAAACCCTGCCCGCTGATCGGCGCATCCGAACCCGGCGATCCGCGCATCCCGGCGCTGGCCGAGGATCTCGATATCCGCACGGATCTGCCGCTCTATCGCGTCTGGCGCGACGGCAAGCTGGTTGAGGAAGTGCCCGACCTGAAGGCCGTCTGGCGCGACGACCTCGTCGCCTTCCTGATCGGCTGCTCGTTCTCGTTTGAAGAAGCGCTGGTCGAGGATGGTATCGACCTGCGCCATATCAGCTGCGGCACCAATGTGCCGATGTATCGCACCAATATCGACACCGTGCCGGCCGGGCCGTTCCGCGGCCCGCTGGTGGTGTCGATGCGTCCGCTCAAGCCCGCCGATGCGATCCGCGCCGTGCAGATCACCTCGCGCTTCCCCGCCGTGCATGGCGCGCCGGTGCATCTCGGCAAGCCCGAACTGCTCGGCATCAAGGATCTCGCGACGCCCGACTATGGCGATCCGGTCGAAGTGAAGGCTGACGAACTGCCGGTCTTCTGGGCCTGCGGCGTCACGCCCCAGTCGGTGATCGCCACTGTGAAGCCGGAGTTCTGCATCACCCATGCGCCGGGGCACATGCTGGTGACCGACCTGAAGAACAGTCGCCTGGCGATTCTGTAATTTCGCAATCACAACCGGAGGGGAAGATATGACATCAATGATCAAGACGCTCGCATTCGCGGGTGCCGTGGCGATGGGGCTGAGCGGTGCGGCTCTGGCCCAGGACCTGCCGAAGACGCCGCTGAAAGTGGTCGGCGCCTGGGGCAACCTGACCCAGTATAAGGAATACGAGCAGCCGTTCTGGACCAAGGAAATCACCCAGAAGTCCAAGGGCGCCATCACCGCCGAAATCACCCCGTTCAATGAAATGGGCCTGAAGGGCGCGGAAATCTTCCGCCTGATGCGCCTCGGCGTGATCGATTTCGGTTCCACCGTGCTGGGCTATGTCGCCGCCGATGATGCGCGCAACGAAGCCGTCGATCTCGCCGGCCTGTCGCCGGATGTCGAAACCGCGCGCAAGGTGTCGGATGCCTACAAGCCGGTCTATGACAAGTTCTACCGCGAGCGTTTCGGCGTGCAGGTACTCGGCATCTGGCCGTATTCCGCGCAGGTGCTGTTCTGCAACGGTGAGATCAAGGGCCTGGCCGACCTGAAGGGCAAGAAGGTGCGCACCGGCAACCGCACGCTGGCGGAATTCGTCGAGGCCTTCGGCGGCACCGGCGTGACACTGGCCTTCAACGAAGTGGTGCCGGCACTGCAGAACAAGGTGGTCGACTGCGCCATCACCGGCACGCTGTCGGGCAATTCGGCCAAATGGTACGAAGTGGCGACGCATATCTATGCCCTGCCGCTGGGCTGGAGCCACGTCATGCACGGCGTCAATGTGAAGACCTGGGACCGACTTGACCCGAAGGTGAAGAGCTTCCTGCAGACCGAGATCAAGGGCCTGGAAGACCGCATCTGGAAGGCTGCTGCCGAGGAAACCCAGCAGGGTTACGACTGCAACGCCGGCAAGGACAGCTGCAAGCTCGGCACCAAGGCCAAGATGACCGTCGTGCCGGTCACCGAGGCCGACAAGGCCCTGCTGAAGAAGGCGATGGCAGAGACCGTCGTGCCGAAATGGGCGGCGCGCTGCTCGGGCGATTGCGTTCCGGCCTGGAACGACAGTATCGGCAAGATCGTCGGCATCACCGCCAAGGCGAAGTAAGCTCGGTGTAACGGACGGGGCCGCCCTGGCGCGGCCCCGCCTGCTTTTGACTGAATCCGGGGGACATTATGACCGCGCTGCTCGATCGCTGGCTCGGCTTTGCCGACCGCATTTCCCACTACGCCATCTGGGCCGGCGGCACTCTGGTTCTCGCCTCCGCCATTCTGGTGTCCGTCGACGTTCTGCTGCGCAAGCTGCTCCTGGTGTCGCTGGGCGGCGCCGACGAGCTTTCGGGCTATGCCTTCGCCATCGGCACCACCTGGGCGCTGGCCTTCACCCTGCTGCGCCGCGCCAATGTGCGCGTGGACGCGCTGTATATCCATCTGCCGCAGATTCTCTGCGCCATCCTCGACATTCTTGCTCTGATCGCCTTTGGCGGCTTCCTCGCGCTGCTGACCTGGCAGGCCTGGGCTGTGCTCGATACTTCGCTGGCCTTCCAGGCCCGTGCCACCACGCCGCTGGCGACACCACTGTGGATGCCGCAGTCGCTCTGGCTGATCGGACTGGTCTTCTTCCTTTTCACCATTCTGCCGCTGCTGCTGCGCAGCCTGTTCGCGCTGCTGGGCGGCGATCTCGCCAAGGTGCGCAGCCTCGCCGGTGCACGCACCATTGAGGAAGACGCCGCCGACGAAGCCGCCCACACTGCCAACATAAAATTGGCCGCCACTCTCAAGCCGCAGGACTGAACCGATGCTTGGCACAACGCTCGTTCTCCTGCTCGCCCTGCTGGCTGCCGCCCTGCCGGTGGCCGGTGCGCTCGGCACGCTCGGCCTGCTGCTCGACAAAATCTATTCGAAGATGCCGCTCAGCCTGGCACTGGGCGAGGTCGCCTGGTCGTCATCGAAAGACTTTCTGCTGGTCTCGATCCCGATGTTCATCCTGCTCGGCGAGGTCCTGCTGCGCGCCGGTGTCGCCGAGCGTATGTATGCCGCCATGGTGAAATGGCTGGCCTGGATTCCCGGCGGCCTGATGCATTCCAACATCGGCGCCTGTGCCATCTTTGCCGCCACCTCGGGTTCGTCGGTCGCCACCGCCGCCACGGTCGGCACCGTGGCTTTGCCGCTGGTCAAGAAGCACGGTTATAACGAACGCCTGTTCCTCGGCACCCTGGCGGCCGGTGGCACGCTCGGTATTCTCATTCCGCCGTCGATCAACATGATCATCTATGCGGTACTGACCGACACCTCGATCCCGAAGCTGTATCTCGCCGGTATCATTCCCGGCCTCGGCCTGGCGGTTCTCTTCATGGCGCTGGTCGCCGTCTGCTGCGTGGTGAAGCCGGCTTGGGGCGGCAGCACGCAGAGTTACAGCTGGAGCGAACGCCTCGCCAGCCTGGTCGACCTGCTGCCGCCGCTTGGCATCTTCCTCGTCGTGGTCGGCTCGATCTATGCCGGCCTGGCGACGCCGACCGAAGCCGCTTCGCTCGGCGTGGTGGCAGCACTCGGGCTGGCGGCCTTCTATCGGCGGCTGTCGATTGCCATGCTGAAAGAGGTGATGGAAAACACCATGCGCACCACGGCCATGGTGATGATGATCATCGTCGCGGCCTATTTCCTCAATTTCGTCATCTCGGCCATCGGCCTGACCACGATGCTGACCGATTTCATCGCCGGTCTCGGCCTGTCGAAATTCGAGATGCTGATCGCGCTGGTGATCTTCTACCTGATCCTCGGCTGCTTCATGGAAACATTGTCGATGATGATCACCACGATTCCCATCGTAGCGCCGGTGATGTTCGGGCTCGGCTTCGATCCGATCTGGTTCGGCATCATCATCATCATCCTGATCGAGATGGCGCTGATCACGCCGCCGGTCGGCCTCAACCTCTTCGTCGTGCAGTCGCTGCGCACCCATGGCACGCTGAACGACGTGATCGCCGGCTCGGTGCCCTTCGTCGGCATCATGGTGCTGCTGATCCTGCTCCTCACGATCTTCCCGGGGCTTGCGCTCTGGCTGCCGACTGCTTTTGGTTAGGATTCCGAACATGCTGACTTTCGACCGCCTCTGGCAGGACAAGCGCGACCGCGTCGCCGTGCAGATCGACACTTTGATCGTGGCCGGTTGGGCCGGCCGTGACGCGCATGCCATCGAACACCATATCGAAGAACTCGCCGCGATCGGCGTGCCGCGGCCGAGCAGCGTGCCGCTGTTCTATCGCATCGGCACCGGCCAGCTGAGCCAGACCACGCATCTGCAGGTGCTCGGCCCGGATACCTCGGGTGAGGTCGAGCCGGTGGTGCTGTCGCTGGCTGACGGCCTCTGGGTCGCAGTCGGTTCGGATCACACCGACCGCAAGGCTGAATCAGCCGGTGTCGCGCTCTCCAAGCAGCTCTGCTCGAAAGTGGTCGGCACCGGGCTCTGGCGCTACGAGGAAGTGGCCCCGCACTGGGACAGTCTGATCCTGCGCGCCTGGGCGACCATCGATGGCCAGCGCACCCTGTATCAGGAAGGCGCGGTCTCCGGCCTGCGCAGTCCGGCCGACCTGATGCAGCGCTACAGCAACGCCGCCACGCTCCCTCCGGGCAGCCTGATGTTCGGCGGCACCATCGGCGCCATCGGCGGCATCCGCCCGGGCACGCGGTTCGAGATGGAACTGGAAGACCCGGTGCTGCAGCGCAAGCTCAACCACGCCTACGATATCGAGGCGCTTCCTGTTGTAGCCTGAGCAGGCCCGCTCTATGACTCCGGTATGAGCGCCTATCCCCAGATCCGGTCCTTCGGCGATACCGGCTTCAGTGTCGAATTCGGCGAGGGCATCGACCGTGGCATCAATGCCATGGTGATGGCGCTGCATGCCGCACTGACCGACACGCGTCCGGCTGGTCTGGTGGAAACCATCCCGTCTTTCCGCGCCCTGCTGGTGCAATACGATCCGCTCGCCACCAGCCGCGCCGATCTCGAAAGCCATGTGCGCGGGTTGCTCGACGGGCTGAAGCCGCAGCAGCACGCCGGTCGGCTCTGGCGTTTGCCGGTCTGCTATGCCGAGGAGTTTGCGCCCGATCTGGCCGAGGTCGCCGAACGCTGCAAGGTCACGCCGCAGAAGGTGATCGAGATTCATACCGGCGGACGTTATTTCGTCTACATGCTCGGCTTCATGCCGGGCCTCGCCTATATGGGCGGGCTCGATGCCGTGCTGCATCTGCCGCGCCGGTCCTCGCCGCGCACCAAGGTTCCCCAAGGCTCGGTCGCCATCGCCGAATCGATGACGACAATCTACCCCTGGGAAAGCCCGGGCGGCTGGCATCTGCTGGGCCGCACGCCGCTCAAACTGTTCGATGCCGCGCGCGAAGAACCGATCCTGCTCGGCGCCGGCGATGAAGTGACTTATGTCGCGGTCTCTGCAGATGATTATGCCGCGATGCTGCACCAGGTTGAGGATGGCTCGTTCGACTATGCTGCGCTCAGGGTGAAAGCATGAGCGCCCGCTTCCTCGATGTCGTCGCGCCCGGGCTGATGACCTCGGTGCAGGATCTCGGCCGGCTCGGTGCGCAGGCGCTCGGCATGCCGGTGGCCGGCGCTACCGATGCGATTGCGCTGCGGCTCGCCAACGCGGTGGTCGGCAATCCGGAAAATACCGGCGCGCTGGAAATCGGCTATCTCGGGCCGACGCTGGTGGCGGCTGCTGACGGCGTGCGCGTCGTGCTTGGCGGCAAGGCGAAACTCACCCTGCAGCCCGCCGATGGCAGCGAGGCGCGACCCGCAAAACCCTGGCGTTCGCTGCTGCTGAAACGCGGCGATAAACTCACCATCGGTGCGGTGGACGAGGGCGGTGTCGCCTATCTGGCGGTCGCCGGCGGGTTTGCGATTCCCGCCTTCATGAGCAGCCTGTCGACCTATATGCGCTCCGGGCTGGGCGGCTTCGAGGGTCGCGCGCTGAAAGCCGGCGACAGTCTGCCGCTCAATACGATTGCCGCCGAAGGCGACGAACGCGAACTCGCCGATGAGATTGACTATGGCTCCGGTCCGATCCGCGTGGTGCTCGGCCCGCAGGAAGACCGCTTCACGCAAAAGGGCATCGAGACCTTCCTGTCGGCCACCTACAGCATCACCAAGGAAGCCGACCGCATGGGCATCCGGCTCGAAGGCGAGACGGTGGAACACACGCGCGGCGCCGATATTGCCTCCGAAGGCGTCGTCACCGGATCGATCCAGGTGCCGGGCAACGGCAAGCCGATCATCCTGATGGCGGATCGCCAGACCACCGGCGGCTATACCAAGATCGCCACGGTGATTTCCGCCGATCTCGCCCGCGTTGGCCGCATGAAGCCCGGCGATACGCTCAGCTTCACGGCTGTCGAGGTCGCCGCCGCCGAAGCCGCGCGCCGCGAACAGGAAAAGATGGTACGCCGCCTGATCGAGGGCATCCGCACGGCACCGCCCGATGTCACTCTCGACCTGAACGCGCTATATACGCAGAATCTGATCAGCGGCGCAGTCGATGCCCCCAGCGGGCACTGGCGCTAGGGAGACTGTCTCATGACGACGAAGACTAACCTGAACAGCGATCTCGGCGAAAGCTACGGTGCCTGGACCATGGGCGACGATGCGGCGATGCTCGGCGTCGTCGGCACCGCCAATGTCGCCTGCGGCTTCCATGCCGGTGACTGGAGCGTGATGCAGGCCACCGTGGCGGAGGCCGTGAAGAATGGCGTGTCGATCGGCGCGCATCCCTCCTATCCCGATCTGCAGGGTTTCGGCCGCCGGCCGATGACCATGAGCAACAGGGAAGTCGAAGCGCTGATGGCCTACCAGATCGGCGCGCTGATGGGCGTGGCGGCGACGAAGGGCGGCAAGGTCACGCATGTGAAGCCGCATGGCGCCATCAACAACAAGGCTGCCACCGACATGGATCTCGCCATGGCGCTGGCGCGTGGCATCGCCGGCGTGTCGAAAGACCTGATCTTCCTGGCGCCGGCCGGCTCGGCCATGGTGACGGCGGCCGCCAAGGCCAACCTGCCGGTGGCGCAGGAAGTCTTTGCCGACCGCAATTACGATGACGATGGCAACCTGGTGCCGCGCGGCCAGCCGCATGCCATGGTGCATGACAATGACGAGGCACTGAAGAATGTGCTGCGCATGGTGCAGGAACGCGCCATCGTCTCGGTCACCGGCAAGCGCATCCCCTGCAATGTCGATTCGATCTGCGTGCATGGCGACAGCGCCGGCGCGGTCTCCATGGCGCGCCACATCCGTACCGGGCTGGAGCAGGCCGGCGTGAAACTGGTCACGCTGCCGGAGATGCTGGAGTAATCTGCACCAGGATATTTGTATTTTCATAAATCCGTTGACTGAGTGAGTGACCTGGCTTAACCCTCGACGGTGATTTCGGTTTCGGGGGAATACCAGTGATAAGCCGCAGCAGCAGTCGTTCCGCCACTATTCTCGCGTTGGTAGTTGGTTGTGCGGTCACTACGTCTGCTGTCGCGCAGAGCGCCGCCGAGCCCAAATGGGGCCCTCATATCGATCTTGAGGCCAAGCCGGGCACGAAACGCTCGCTGAGCGAAGCCGATCTGTTCATTCCCGTCGCGCAGTCCGCCGACACCCTGTTGTTCGCCAATCTGCGCCTGCGCATGGACGATAACGACAGCAACGAGGGCAATTACGGCCTTGGTGTCCGCCACATGCTGGAGAGCGGCTGGAATCTGGGCGCCTACGGTTATTTCGATCGGCGCCGCACCGAATACGACAACCACTTCAACCAGGTGACCCTCGGTGTCGAAGCGCTGTCGCAGGACTGGGATCTGCGCGCCAACTATTACGCGCCGGTCGGGCGGCGCAGCCACAATATTGACAGCCTGAACACCGCCGAAGTCTCCGGCACCACGGTGATCTTCCGCGGCGGCGAGGAACGCAGCATGGGCGGTTTCGATGCGGAGGTCGGCCGGCGCGTGCCGCTGTTCGACGCATCTGCCGACCGGCAGTTCCGCATCTTTGGCGGCGCCTACCATTTCAGCGAAAGCGGTGTGGAGGATATCAGCGGCCCGCGCGCCCGTGCCGAACTCACCTTCGACAGCGTGCCGTATCTGTGGGAAGGCTCGCGCTTCAGCATCGGTGCCGAATGGCAGCATGACGATCCGCGCGGCAGCCAGGGCTTCCTCACCGCCCGCCTGCGCATACCTTTTCAGGTATACGGACGCCCTGCCTCCACGTTGACGCCGATGGAACGCCGCATGGCCGATCCCGTCGTGCGCGATATCGACGTGGTCAGCCAGGCCGGCCAGTTCAGCGCGCCGGAGACGGCGACTCAGCTGGCGAATGGCTCGACCTTCACCGTACTGAACAGCGCGACCACGGCGGGTGACGATCTCGATGATGTCGTCACGGCGGCCGGCAATAATTCGACGGTCATTCTGGCCGGTGCCTTCCAGACGACGGGTCTCAATGCAGTCAGCCTGGCCTTCAACCAGACCCTGACCGGATTCGCCACGGTGCGCAGTGCCTCTGGTCGTACGGCTGTCGTGAATACCGGCGCGTCGATCAATGGCACCAATATGACCACCACGACCGTACAACTCAATGCTGGTGGCCGGCTGGAAGGCGTGACGGTGACGGGTGCCTACAGCGGCGGCGCCGCTGGCCGCGTGGTGCAGGTGGCAGACGGCTCCACCGGCGTGCATATCGAGAATAGCATCATCACCGGAACGCAGAGCGGCGCGGCCGTGGGCAACGTCGTGACCATCGGTCAGAACACCTCGGTTACTCTGCGCAACAACACCATCACGGCGAGCGGCAGCGGCACTGCCACCACCATGACGGCGCTGTTTGCCAGCAGTTCAAACACGACGCTGACCTTTACCGGCAACACGATCAGTGCGACCGGCGGCACTACGAACAACATTGTCAATTTCGGTGCCGGCGTCACCACCATCACCGGCGACTCGACCGGCAATATCCGTGGCAGTGGCAACTGTGTCGGTACGCCGGCCAGCGGCAGCATCGGCTTCACCAACGGCACGACCTGCCCGTAACGCCGGGCACGGCTCCGGCTTGACGGCTCCCCCCGTTGCCCGGCAAGACTGGGCGACGGGGAGAGTGTCAGTATGACCAAGTCGAAATCCGCCAAGCCCACACAGAAAAAAAGCCGTCAGCCGGATGTAACGCGGCGCAACATTCTCGATGCGGCGCTTTATGAATTCGCCGCCAAGGGTCTGGCCGGCGCGCGGGTCGACGAGATCGCCGCGCGTTCGGGCTCCAACAAGCGCATGATCTACGAGTATTTCGGCAACAAGGAGGGCCTCTGGCTCACCGTGCTGGAAAACGCGTATACGCGGATGCGCGAGGAGGAACATGCCATCGACGTGGCGCGCATGAAGCCGGAAGACGGCATGCGCTACCTGATGGAGTTCAATTTCAAATTCTGTTCGCGCAATCCCGAATTCATCGCGCTGCTGAATGCCGAGAACCTGCACAAGGCCAGCTATCTGAAGGATTCCAAAAAGATCCGCGAGCTCTACACGCCGCTGCTGGTGGTGATTACCGATCTGCTGCAGCGCGGCCAGAAAGACGGCGTGTTCCGCAAAGGGGTCGATCCGGTCGAGCTTTACACCACGATTGCAGCGCTGGGTTTCTTTTACTTTTCCAACATCCATACGCTGTCGACCATTTTCGGCCGCAACCTGCTGTCGCCGAAACAGCAGAAAACCCGCCTCGACCATTCCATGGAAGTGGTGCTGGGCTACCTGCGGCCTTGAGGCGACCGGGCAGCGGCCCGGCCGAATTTCGTAACTGACCGGTTACTTCCCCGTTGACAAGCCCGCCCGGCATCGGAAATGCTGGCTGGATAACAAGGATCGTCACGATCCATAACGGAGGAGACCGCCATGCAAGGCAAGCTTGCTATTCGTATCGCTGTGGCCGCTTTCGCGGTCGGTACCCTGGGCCTCGTCGCCCAGCCGGCCGACGCGCAGACCTGGAAGCCGACCAAGCCGATCACCGTAATCGTGCCCTGGGCCGCCGGCGGCTCCACCGATCAGGTGATCCGTGTCACCGCCGCCGAGCTCGAAAAGGCGCTCAACCAGAAGGTCGTTGTCGTCAACCAGCCGGGCGGCTCGGGCTCGATCGGCACCAAGAGCGTGCTGGAAGGCAACAAGGACGGCTACACCTGGGCTTCGGGCGCCGCGAAGGATATCGGTTCCTATGCCGTGTCTGGTCTGCTCGACACCCAGGCGAAGGACTGGGATTTCTACCTGACTGTCGCGAATCAGGCGGTGATCAGCGTCAATCCGAACACGCCCTACAAGAGCGTTGCCGATCTGCTGGCGGCGATGAAGGCCAAGCCGGGCCACGTGTCGTTCGCCACGGCCGGCGTGAATTCATCGGGCCATTACGGTTCGGAGGCGCTGTCGCGCGCGGCGGGCGCCACCTACAAGCACGTGTCCTATGACGGCGGCAATCCGGCAGTGATTGCTACGGTTTCGGGCGAAACCGAAGTGACCAGCCAGCTGGGCGTCGAGCAGATCGAGATGATCCGCGGCAAACGCCTGCGTCCGCTGGCCGTGCTGGCCGACAAGCCGCTGGTGGTTGACGGCGTTGCGCCGATCGAGCCGATCACCAAGACGCTGCCGAAATTCCGCACCGAGGCCAACTATTTCGGCATCTTCGTGCCCAAGGGTGTGCCGGCGGAGGTGACCGCCACGCTGAACAAGATCTGGGCGGAGAAGATTTCCAAGTCGGAAGCGCTGAAGAAATATGCCTCCGACAAGGGCGCGATCTTCGATCCGCAGTATGGCGAAGCCGCCAAGAAGGCCTCTTTCCCGGCCATCCAGGGCGCTGCCTGGATCCTGCAGGAAGGCGGCAAGGCCAAGGTCAATCCGGAAACGCTCGGCATCCCGAAGCCGTAAGCCGGAGTTAACAGGACGGCCGCCTGGCTTGATACAAGCCGGGCGGCCGATTTGCTTTTCAGGAGTCGTGATGATGGACCAGACCCCAGCCCAGCCTGCCACCGCCGAAGAAGCCACGGTTTCGCCGCGCGCCGATTTCTGGTCTGCCTGGGTCTGGATCGCGCTGGGCCTCGCGATTCTCGTCATCAGCCTGAAGATGGATCGCCTCGAACGTTTCCAGGCCAGCATCTACACGGCGCCGGGCCTGGTACCGGGCCTGCTCGGCATTGCCATCGCCTTCATGGGCGCGATCCTGATGTTTCGCGCGGTGCGCGGCGGTGCGCTGCAGACGCGGCCGCCCCGCCGCCTCGTGCTACGCGACCACTGGCGCCTGATTTTCAGCCTCGGCCTGTCGCTGGTCTATGCACTGGTCATCGTTGCCAGCGCGCTGCCGTTCTGGCTGGTCACGGCAGTCTATATCGCCACTTTCGTCATCGTTTTCCAGTATGCCGAGCGCCGCGCCGCCGGACAGGTGCCGCGCGGCATCGCGATTGCTGTCGTGCATGGCCTGCTGGCCGGCTGGGCAATCCAGTATATCTTTGAAGAACTCTTCCTCGTTCGTCTGCCGTAAGTAAGAAGGCGCGCATCCATGTTTGACGGCCTGCTCGGTTTTGCCCATTCGATCTGGAGCTTCTCCAGCCCGGAAACCATTTTCTATGCGCTGGTTGCCTCGCTGGTCGGCCTGATCATCGGTGCGCTGCCGGGCCTCACCGCCACCATGGGTGTGGCACTGATGACGACGCTGACGCTGAAGCTGCCGTCCGACCAGGCGCTGCTGATCCTGATCTGCACTTACGTCGGCGCCATCTACGGCGGCAGCCGCAGCGCCATCCTGCTCAATATTCCAGGTACGCCGGCTTCAGCTGCCTCCTGCCTCGACGGACATGCGCTGGCCAAGCAGGGTCTCGCCGGCCGTGCCATGGGCATTGCCACTTCGGGCTCGATCCTCGGCACCTGGATCGGCATGTTCTTCCTGGCGCTGTTCACGCCGATCCTGGGCGAAATGGCGCTGAAATTCGGCGCCTATGAATTCTTCTGGCTTGCCGTCTTCGGTGTGGTGATCTCGGGCAACCTCACCGGCACCGATCCGCTGAAAGGCTGGATCGCCGGTTTCATCGGGCTGTTCATCGCCGCCATCGGTCAGGAGGGCATGTATGCCTACGACCGCTTCACCTTCGGCGTGCACGACCTGTCGGGCGGCATCGCGCTGATCCCGGCGCTGGTCGGCGTCTTCGGCTTTGCCGAGGTGCTGAACGTGATGAAGGACAAGCCGCAGAAATTCATCATCAACACCTACGACACCGTGATCCCCAAGATTGCGGACGTGCTGCAATACTGGCGCACGGTTATTCGTTCCGGCCTGATCGGCACCTTCATCGGCATCGTGCCGGGCGTGGGCGAGGATGTCGCGGCCTGGAGTTCCTATGCTGCTGCGCGCCGCGCCAGCAAGGAAAAGGAGAAGTTCGGTAAGGGTTCGGTCGAAGGCCTGATGGCTGCCGAAACCGGCGACAATGCCTGCGTGCCGGGTGCGGTGATCCCCGTGCTGACCCTGGCAGTACCCGGTTCCGCTCCGGCGGCCGTGCTGCTGGCCGCCATGCTGATCCATGGCGTGCGTCCCGGGCCGCTGATCATGGTGGAGAGTCCCTCTTTCGTTTACGACGTCGTGGCGATGATGTTCTTCGCTTCCATCGGCATCCTGATCTATGGCCTGACGCTGACCAGGCTGCTGGTCAAGATCCTGCTGGTGCCGCGCGCGCTGGTCATGCCGGTGATCTTCGTGCTCTGCTCCGTCGGCTCCTACGCCATTGCCTCGCGACCCTTCGACATCCTGGTCATGCTGGTCTTCGGCATCATCGGCCTGGCGATGCGCGGCCTGAACTATCCGATGGCGCCGCTGGTGCTCGGCATCGTGCTGGGCGACCTGCTCGACAAGAGCCTGCGCCGTGGCCTGAGCCTGTCCGATGGCGATCTCACGCCGTTCTTCGGACGTCCGATCGCCTTCGTCATCTTCCTGCTGGTGCTGTTCACCGTCCTGATGAATGTGCCGTTCGCCCGGCGCGTCATGGGACAGGGCACGGCGCTGCTGCTGCGCCCGTTCCGGCGCGCCTGACCCACGAGAGCGGAATTGACGATACCCGCCTTTCCACGCTATAAGTAACTGACTAGTTACTTTACGGACTAGCTGACGATGCGCATCTCGCTCTGCAATGAAGTTCTCAGCCCCCTGCCGTTTGCCGCGCAATGCGCGCTGGCGGCGGAACTGGGCTATGACGGGCTGGAGATCGCGCCCTTCACGCTAAGCGACGATCCGCTGTCGCTGACCGCAGCCGAGCGCAAGGTGATCCGCCGCGCGGTGGAAGAGGCCGGGCTCGCCGTCACCGGCCTGCACTGGTTGCTGGTCACGCCCAAGGGGCTGTCCATCACCGAGACCGATCCGGCGGTGCGCCGTCGCACCCGCGAGATGATGCAGGGCCTGTGCGATCTCTGCGCCGATCTGGGCGGTGCCTATCTGGTGCATGGCTCGCCCGCGCAGCGCCAGCTGCCCGACCGCGACATCCATGCCGCCAAGGGCTATGCGCTCGAAGCTTTCCGCTATGCCGCCCGCGCCGCCGAGAAGGCCGGCGTGATCTACTGCGTCGAGCCGCTGTCGCGCCGCGAGACCAACTTCATCAACACGGTGGCCGAGGCGATCGGCGTGGTGGAAGGCATCGGCAGCAACAGCTTCCGCACCATGATCGACTGCAGCGCCGCCGGCCTGGCGGAAGAGCAAAGCGTAGCTGAACTGATCTCGCAATGGCTGCCCAGCGGTCTGATCGCGCATGTGCAGGTCAACGACCCGAACCGCAAGGGCCCCGGCCAGGGTGAGATGGATTTCGTGCCGATCATCGCCGCGTTGAGGCAGCATGGCTATGGCGGCGATCTCGGCGTCGAGCCCTTCGTCTACGAACCCGATGGCCCCGGCGTCGCCGCGCATTCGATCCGATACTTGCGCAATCTGCTGGGAGCGGCGGCATGAAGGCCGAAGCGCCCGCCTTTGCCATCGGCGATATCCAGCTGTTTGAACGGCCGGTCACGCTGCGGCTGCCCTTCCGCTTCGGCGTGGTGACGCTCACCCATGCGCCGCAGGCCTATGCGCGCCTGCGTATCACGCTACCCGATGGCCGCAGCGCCTGGGGTTCGGCGGCCGAACTGATGGCGCCGAAATGGTTCGACAAGAATCCCGCACTCTCCAATGAGCAGAATTTCGATCAATTGCGTCGCAGCCTGCTCAATGCCGTGAATGCTTACGCCGCCGATTCCACGCCGCGCACCGCTTTCGGCCATTCCGCCGCCCATCATGCCACCCTGGTGCAGCAGGGCGCGGGCGAGGGACTGAATGCGCTGGTGGTCTCCTATGGCGCGGCGCTGCTGGATCGCGCCGTGATCGACGCGCTCTGTCGCTTACGTGGTGTGCCCTTCGTGGCCTTGCTGGGCAAAAACCAGTTCGGTATCGAAGCTGCGACGCTCACGCCGGATCTTGCCGGTTTCGATCTCGACAACTGGCTCGGCGGGCTGAAAGCCGGGCGTTCTATTGCCGCGCGGCATACCGTCGGCCTGATCGATCCGCTGCGTGAAAGCGATGTCGCTGCACCGCGACTGAACGACGGCCTGCCGGAAAGCCTGGAGGGCGCGGTGGCGCAATACGGCCATCGCTGGTTCAAGCTCAAGGTCGGCGGCAATGTCGAAAACGATCTGGCGCGCCTGCAGGGGATTGCAGCTGTACTCGATCAGTCGAGCGAGCCCTATCGCGCCAGCCTGGATGGCAACGAGCAGTATGACGATGTCAACGGCATCGCCGCGCTCTGGGCGGCGATGAAGGACGACCGCGCACTGCGCCGGCTGATCTCCTCGATCATTTACATCGAGCAGCCGATCAAGCGTGCTGCCGCATTGGCCCAGCCGGTGGAGAAACTCTCGGCCGAGATTCCATTGATCGTCGACGAATCGGATGCCGATTACGACGTCTTCCCCAAGGCGCGCGAGTTGGGTTATCGCGGCATCTCGTCGAAAACCTGCAAGGGCGTCTATCGCGCCATCCTTAATGCGGCGCGGTGTTCGCATTGGGGTAACGGTTACTTTGTGACCGGCGAGGATCTGACCTGCCAGGCCGGTCTTGCCGTGCAGCAGGATCTCGCCCTGGTGGCGGCCCTGGGTCTCGGCGATGTCGAGCGTAACGGCCATCATTACGTCGATGGCTTCGGCACGGCACCGCAGGCGGAGCAGGACGCATTCCTTGCCGCCCATCCAGACCTCTATCACCGCGATGTAAAGAGCGGCCGCGTGCGACTCAATATCCGCAGCGGCAATCTCGACCTGCGCAGCATCATGGACGCCACGGCCTTCGGGTCTGGGGCCGAACCAGATTGGGGCAATCTTGCCCCCCTGACTTTGAATTCTTGAATAAGGACAGAACAGAATGAGCAAGGATATCCGTCTCGGCATCATCATGAACGGCGTCACCGGACGCATGGGCATGAACCAGCATCTGATCCGTTCGATCTGCGCGATCCGCAAGGATGGCGGCGTGGTGCTGAAGAACGGCCGCCGGGTGATGCCAGATCCGATCCTGGTCGGCCGCAACCTCGACAAGGTGGCGCGTCTGGCCAAGGCGCACGGCATCGAACGCTATACCGACGATCTAGATGCGGCGCTGAAGAACAAGGACGACACGCTGTTCTTCGATGCCGCCACCACCCAGGCGCGCGCCGGCCTGCTGAAAAAGGCGATGGCTGCCGGCAAGGACATCTACTGCGAGAAGCCGACTGCCGAGAAGCTCTCGGTCGCGCTCGACCTGGTGAAGGCCGCCAAGAAGTACAAGGTCAAGCATGGCGTGGTGCAGGATAAGCTGTTCCTGCCCGGCCTGCAGAAGATCAAGATGCTGATCGACAGCGGCTTCTTCGGCGAAATCCTCTCGGTGCGTGGCGAGTTCGGCTACTGGGTTTTCGAGGGCGACTGGCAGCAGGCGCAGCGTCCCAGCTGGAACTACCGCTACAAGGACGGCGGCGGCATCATCCTCGACATGCTGTGCCATTGGCGCTACGTGCTCGACAACCTGTTCGGCGAAGTCGAGAGCGTGTCCTGCCTCGGCGCGACGCATATCAAGAAACGCTGGGACGAGAACGGCAAGCCGTACAAGGCCGATGCCGATGACGCGGCCTACGCCACCTTCCAACTCAAGAGCGGCGTGATCGCGCAGATCAACTCCTCCTGGGTCACGCGCGTGCGCCGCGACGATCTCGTCACCTTCCATGTCGACGGCACGCTGGGTTCGGCGGTCGCCGGCCTGACCAGCTGCCGCACCCAGGCCCGCGTCAACACGCCGAAGCCGGTGTGGAACCCCGATGTGCCGCAGACCATCGACTTCTTCGACACCTGGCAGGAAGTCCCCGACAACCAGGTCTACATGAATGGTTTCCGCGCCCAGTGGGAAATGTATATCCGCCATCTGGTCGACAACGAGCCGTTCAAGTGGACGCTGCTCGAAGGCGCCAAGGGCGTGCAGCTCGCCGAAGCTGGCCTGAAGAGCTGGAAGGAACGCCGCTGGATCGACCTGCCGGAATTGAAGGCGTAACCACATGACGACGCTCAACCTGCCTGCCGGCGCCGGCAAGCTGGCGCCCTATACGCTGAAACAGCCCAAGGCGTTTCCTGCGGCCAAGCCGCCGTTCAGCCGCGTCGCTTATGCGGCGGCGCATGTGGTGGCGGATACGCTGGCCGATCACGATCCCTGGCTGACCCCTGCCATCGACTGGGATCGCACGATTGCGTTTAGGAAACATCTCTGGTCGCTCGGCTTCGGCGTGGCGGAAGCCATGGATACCGCGCAGCGCGGCATGGGCCTCGACTGGAAGGATGCGCTGGAACTGGTGCGTCGCTCGCTCGATGCGGCGAAGGACGTGCCGGGCGCCACGGTGGCGTCGGGTGCCGGCACCGATCATCTGGCGCCGGGGCCGGATGTCACCATCGACAAGGTGATCGCGGCCTATGAGGAACAGTGCGGCGCCATCGAGAAGCTCGGTGGCCGCATCATCCTGATGGCGAGCCGCGCGCTCACCGCCGCGGCCAAATCGCCGGACGATTACGCGAAGGTCTACAACCGTATCCTCAGTCAGGTGAAGCAGCCGGTGATCCTGCACTGGCTCGGCGAGATGTTCGATCCGGCACTCACCGGCTACTGGGGCAATGGCGACCATCTCAAGGCGATGGACACCTGCCTCGATGTGATCAGGGCCAATGCGGCCAAGGTCGACGGCATCAAGATTTCCTTGCTGGACAAGGACAAGGAAATTCTCATGCGCCGCAAGTTGCCGAAAGGTGTGCGCATGTATACCGGCGACGACTTCAACTATGCCGAACTGATCGCTGGCGATTCCGAAGGCTATTCCGACGCGCTGCTCGGCATTTTCGATGCCATCGCGCCGGCGGCTTCGGCGGCGCTCGGCGCGCTGACGCGCGGCGACGAGAAGACCTTCCACGACCTGCTCGCGCCGACCGTGCCGCTGTCGCGCCATATCTTCAAGACACCGACGCGCTTCTACAAGACTGGCGTGGTCTTCATGGCCTATCTCAATGGCCATCAGGATCACTTCGTCATGGTCGGCGGCCAGCAGAGCACGCGTTCGGCCCAGCATCTGGCCGAACTGTTCCGTCTGGCCGATGCGGCCGGGTTGCTCAGCGATCCGGATCGCGCCGCCAGCCGCATGAAGGCGGTGCTGGCGACGCACGGGATTGCCGCATGAGCCAGCGTAAACCCGGCCCGCTCTCGCTCAACACCGCCACGGTGAGGGAGCAATGGTCGCTGCAGCAGTGTATCGAGGGTTGCGCACGCCACGGCATCACCGGCATCTCGCCCTGGCGCGACAAGCTGGCGGACTACACCACGGCCAAGGCCGCGAAGCATATCCGCAAGGTTGGCCTCACCGTGACCGGACTCTGCCGCGGCGGCATGTTCCCGGCTGCCGATGCTGCCGGGCGTCAGGCGGCGATCGAGGACAACAAGCGCGCGATTGATGACGCGGCCGCGTTGAATGCCCAGTGCCTGGTGCTGGTGGTGGGTGGCATGCCGGCCGGGTCTCGCGACCTCGCGGGGGCCAGACAGCAGGTGCAGGACGGCATCGCCGCCGTGCTGGAACATGCGCGCGCTGCCAATGTGCCGCTCGCCATAGAGCCGTTGCATCCGATGTATGCGGCCGACCGTGCCTGCGTGAACACCGTGGCGCAGGCGCTCGATATCTGCGATGCACTCGGTTCCGGCGCGAACGACCGCCACCTCGGTGTCGCCGTCGATGTCTATCATGTCTGGTGGGACCCGACTCTTGCGGCGCAGATCCAGCGCGCCAGCAAGCGCGTGCTGGCTTTCCACGTTTGCGACTGGCTGGTGCCGACCACTGACCTGCTGCTGGATCGCGGCATGATGGGCGATGGCGTGATCGACATTCCGGCGATTCGCGCCATGGTCGAAGGCGTCGGTTATGACGGCTTCTGCGAGGTCGAGATCATGTCGACCAACAACTGGTGGAAGAAGGATGCCGATGCGGTGTTGAAGACCTGCATCGAGCGGCATGCCACTGTCATATAGTGCAGCGTCACCCCGGGCTTGACCCGGGGGCCCATTTTTACCTGCACTATAAAAAAGGAAATGGGATACCAGCACGTCGCGCTTTGCGCGACAGTATATGTAAGGCGGCAAAGCCGCCGGGCGCGGGTATGACGGAAGTGAGGTCTGGTTCCTTGCTTTACCTGCGGGGCTCCATCCATGATGGGGCCCCGTTTCGTTTGGAGGGTGGAGAGATGACGGCGGCGCCGGTTCAGCGCCTGCAGCGCGCGAACGGCGCGCTCACCCTGCGTTTTGCCGCAGAGGACGGCGGTGGCGTCACGCGTCTGGCCGATCTCTACCAGTCCGATCCCTGCCGCGCTTTGCTGCCGTCGCCCGATCCGGGCGAGCCGATCACCGCCGTGCTGATCACCACCGCCGGCGGCCTCACCGGTGGCGACCGGCTGAAGCTGTCGGTCGCGGTGGAGCAGGGCGCCACGGCACTCTGCACGCCGCAGGCCGCCGAGAAGATCTACCGTTCGCCCGACGACAGTGCCGCCGCGCTCGATCTCACGCTCGATGTTGCGGCCGATGCCGCGCTGGAATGGCTGCCGCAGGAAATGATCCTGTTCGACGGTGCCCGGCTGGAGCGCCGCATTTCGGTCTCCCTGAAAGCCGACAGCCGCCTGCTGGCTGGCGACATCACGGTGTTTGGGCGTATCGCGCGCGGCGAACGCTTCGCCTCCGGCGGCTTGTTCGACCGCTGGCAGGTCCGGCGCGACGGTCGCCTGCTCTGGACCGATGCCACGCGTCTGGACGGCGACACGCTCGCCACGCTGGACCATCCCGCCGGCTTTGCCGGTGCGACGGCGCAGGCCGTGATCCTCTATCAGGGACCGGACGCCGCCGGTGCGCGCGACCGGCTACGAGCGCTGGAAGATCACGACGCGGGCTGCGCCGAGAACTCTACCTGGGGCGCCACGGTGATCGACGGCCTGCTGCTGGTACGCCTGCTGGATGCCGATGCCGCGCGGCTGCGCCGGCAGTTCGCGCGCCTGTGGTCGGCATTGCGGCCCGGCCTTGGTCTGCGGCCGATGATGCCGCGGCTCTGGAGGTTCTGACTCAATTTGAGTCATCTGGCCTTTGTATGGGCGTAAACCTCTGCCCATATTTTATGCGCTGCCGTTTTTTTAAGAGGTAGATGCCCAAATAAAGCGCAGCGGCCCGCCACGATTGTGTCTCGGCTCAAGTTTGAATTGTCCCGGTGGATAACCGCGGGGGTTGCCTTATTGCAGCGCGGAATCAGTGAATTACCTGCGCATAAGGGGCTTGTCGTGACGCCATGGTCCGCTTGGCACGCTCCTTGCCATTCCTTTCCTGTCAGGCCGGCCTGGGGGGCTCGGCCCAAGCAGGAGAGGAAGTCTCAATGACCAAGTTTATGCGGACGATGGCCGCGGCAGGCGCCATGCTGGGCGCAGTCGCCGTCGGCAGTGCGCCGGCCCTGGCGCAGGACACGATCAAGGTCGGCGTTCTGCACTCCCTGTCGGGCACCATGGCGATTTCGGAGACCACCCTGAAGGACACCGTCCTGATGATGGTGGACGATGTGAACAAGAAGGGCGGCCTGCTCGGCAAGAAGCTTGAGGCGGTCGTGGTCGATCCGGCCTCCAACTGGCCGCTGTTCGCCGAAAAGGCGCGCGAGCTGATCTCGAAGGAAAAAGTCGCGGTCGTGTTCGGCTGCTGGACCTCGGTGAGCCGCAAGTCGGTGCTGCCGGTCTTCGAAGAACTCAACAGCATGCTGTTCTACCCCGTCCAGTATGAGGGCGAGGAAAGCTCGAAGAACGTGTTCTACACCGGCGCCGCGCCGAACCAACAGGCCATTCCCGCCGTCGAATACCTGATGAGCAAGGAAGGCGGCGAAGTGAAGCGCTGGGTGCTGGCTGGCACCGATTACGTCTATCCGCGCACCACCAACAAGATTCTGGAAGCCTTCCTGAAGTCCAAGGGCGTCAAGCAGGAAGACATCATGATCAGCTACACGCCGTTCGGTCATTCCGACTGGCAGACCATCGTGGCCGACATCAAGAAGTTCGGCTCGGCGGGCAAGAAGACCGCCGTGGTCTCGACCATCAACGGCGACGCCAATGTGCCGTTCTACAAGGAACTGGCGAATGCCGGCATCAAGGCCTCCGACATCCCGGTGGTCGCCTTCTCGGTCGGCGAAGAAGAACTCGCCGGCATCGACACCAAGAATCTGGTCGGCCATCTGGCCGCCTGGAACTACTTCCAGTCGGTGAAGAACCCCACCAACGATGCCTTCATCAAGCAGTGGAAGACCTTCATCAAGAACGACAAGCGCGTCACCAACGATCCGATGGAAGCCACCTATATCGGCTTCAAGATGTGGGCCCAGGCTGTCGCGCAGGCCGGCAGCACCAACGTGGATGCCGTGCGTCAGGCGATGTATGGCCAGAAGGTGAAGGCTCCCTCGGGCTTCACCGCCGTGATGAACACCAACCATCACCTGTCCAAGCCGGTGCTGATCGGCGAGATCCGTCCGGACGGCCAGTTCAACACCGTGTGGCAGACCAAGGGTCCGGTGAAGGCCGACGCCTGGTCGAAGTTCATCCCGGAAAGCGCCAAGCTGACGGCCGACTGGACCTTCCCCTGGGTCTGCGGCAACTGCGAGATGCCGAAATACGCGGCTCTCACCAACTAAAAGCGTAAGCGTAAATGGCATCCGACCCCTTCCTGCGCGGCGCAGCTGCACGGGAAGGGGATTGGAGCGCCCAACAAAAAATCCGTTCCGTCCTTGTCATAAAAATCGCAGCGGTCATCGAACCCATGCAACGCTTTCTGCCCATTCTGCTGGTCGTCCTGATGCTGGCACTGGTTGCCTTCGTGCGCCCGTCTGCCGCGCAGGATCTGGCCGCCACGCTGTCCGGCCTCACCGACAGCGACCCCAAACCCGCCATCGCGGCGCTGACGCAAAGCGGCGATGACAAGGCGAAAGCCGCGCTCGCAGCACTCGCCGCCGGCAATCTCTACACACGCCTGTCTGACGGTGCCGTGGTAATCGGCGAGACGGATGGCGCGCTGATCGTCGTCACCAATGCCGCCACCGGCGAGATCGAGGACATGGCCAAGCCGGAAGAGCTGCAGGTCATTGCCGTCTCCGACGATGTCAAAAGCCTGCTGGCCGGTGCGGTGCCTGCCGCCAGCAGCGGTCCGGTCGATTTCACCACCGCGCTGAACGGCCTGAAAAGCGACAGCTTTGCCGACAAGGGCAAGGCCATCGAGGCGCTGACCGATCTGGGCGATGTGCGTGCCATTGCGGTCTTTCGCGCGCTGGCCGATGGCCGGCTGTTCCTGCGCAAGTCCGACGGGTTGATGGTGATCGGCGCGCCGAGCGGTAATGATCTGGCGCTGACCTCGCCGCTGGATGGCCGCGCGCTCGGGGCAGTATCGCCCGGCACGCTGGACCCGCTGTTCGTCAACAACAACCTGCGCAACGTGCTGCGCGAGGCCGTCGGTCGGCTGGGCTTAAGCAGTGCCGATCCGGCTGCGCGACAGATCGCCGCCAATGCGCTGCTCGACAATGCCACGCCGGAGGCCGTTGCCCTGCTGCGTGACGCCTATGGCCGCGAAACAGTGGACGGCGTGAAGCGCATCATGGCGCTCAGCCTGGCGGCCGCTGAGATCGCGCATCCCGACAAGGTCAAGCGGCTCGATGCCATCGCCGTGCTGGGCGCGGCCTCCGATCTGCGCGTGCGGGCGCTGCTGCAGGCGCGTCTCAACCAGGAACCGGATGCCGATGTGAAGGCCGCGCTGGTCAAGGCTTTCGACCGGATGCAGACCAAGATCACGCTGTATTCCTATGTCGAGAACTTCGTGCAGGGCATTTCGCTCGGCTCGGTGCTGCTGCTCGCCGCCGTCGGTCTCGCCATCACGTTTGGCGTGATGGGCGTGATCAACATGGCGCATGGCGAGATGATCATGCTCGGCGCCTATTCGGCCTATGTCACGCAGGAGCTGTTTCGCGCCCTGCTGCCACCCGGCTGGATCGGCGCCTACCTGATCGTGGCGCTCCCCGTGGCCTTCCTGATCGCGGCTGCCGTCGGTGTCGTGATCGAACGCGGCGTGATCCGCTTCCTCTATGGCCGGCCGCTGGAAACCATGCTGGCAACCTGGGGCGTCAGCCTCTGCCTGCAGCAGGCGGTGCGCAGCATCTTCGGCGCCACCAACAAGGAAGTCGCCAATCCATCCTGGATGACCGGTGCCATCGACGTGGCGGGCGGTTTATCTGTGACATGGAATCGGGTTTACATCATCATCTTCTGTTTCCTGGTGCTGGGCCTGATCGCGCTGATCCTCAAGCGCACCGCCTTTGGCCTGCACATGCGTGCCGTGACGCAGAACCGCCAGATGGCCGCCGTGATGGGGATTCCCACCGCGCGCATCGATGCCATGACCTTTGCGCTCGGCTCTGGCATTGCCGGCATGGCCGGCGTGGCGCTCAGCCAGATCGGCAATGTTTCGCCCAATCTCGGCACCCTCTACATCGTCGACAGCTTCCTTGTGGTCGTTTTCGGCGGCGTCGGCAGCCTGATGGGGACTCTCGTGGGCGCGCTCACGCTCGGCGTCGTCAACAAGATCCTCGAACCGGTGGCCGGCGCGGTACTGGGCAAGGTGGTGGTGCTGGTCTGCATCATCCTGTTCATCCAGAAACGCCCGCGCGGGCTGTTCGCGGCCAAGGGGAGGTCTGCGGATGCGTGAGAAACTGGAGACTCTCGCCAAACCCCGCCCGCTGCTGGATCGCAAAGGCTGGGCCGCATTCCTCGCCATCGGCTTCGTGCTGATCGTGCTGGTGCCGCTGCTCAATATGCTGCCGGCGCGCGGCAGCCTGCTGCATCTGTCGGACTACCTGATTCCGCTGCTCGGCAAATATGCCTGCTACGCCATCCTGGCGCTCAGCCTCGATCTGGTCTGGGGCTATGCCGGCATCCTCAGTCTCGGCCATGGCGCCTTCTTCGCGCTCGGCGGCTATGCCATGGGCATGTATCTGATGCGCCAGATCGGCACGCGCGGCGTCTATGGTCATCCCGAGCTGCCCGATTTCATGGTCTTCCTGAACTGGAAGGAACTGCCCTGGTACTGGGCGGGCTTCGACAGTTTCCCCTTTGCCATGCTGATGGTGCTGCTGGCGCCGGGGATTCTGGCACTGGTGCTGGGCTGGTTCGCTTTCCGCAGCCGTGTCACCGGCGTCTATATCTCCATCGTCACCCAGGCGATGACCTTCGCCCTGCTGCTCGCGTTTTTCCGCAACGATATGGGCTTCGGCGGCAATAACGGCCTGACCGATTTCAAGGACATCCTCGGCTTCCCGATCCAGTCGCAGGATACGCGCCTCGGCCTGTATGTCGCTTCGGTGATCGCGCTTGGGCTGTGCTTCCTGCTCTGCCGCTTTGTGACGCAGTCGAAACTCGGCCGCGTGCTGCTGGCGGTGCGCGACGCCGAAAGCCGCGTGCGCTTCCTCGGGTATTCGCCGACTTCGGCCAAGCTGTTCGCCTTCGTGCTGTCGGCCCTGCTCGCCGGTGTCGCCGGGGCGCTCTATGTGCCGCAGGTCGGCATCATCAACCCCGGCGAATTCTCGCCGGCCAATTCCATTGAGGTCGCGATCTGGGTCGCGGTCGGCGGCCGCGGCACGCTCTATGGCGCCATCCTCGGTGGCGTGGCGATCAACCTGGTGAAAACCTGGCTCACCGGTGCCGCACCCGAACTCTGGCTGTTTGTGCTGGGCGGCCTGTTCATTGCCTCCACCCTGCTGTTCCCGAAAGGCATCGTCGGCCTCGTCGGGCAATTCCGGGCCTGGCGCGACGAGAAAAAGGCCTTTGCGCTGAGCGACAAAGCCGCAGCCGAAAAGGGAGCCGAGTGATGCGCCCCGCCATGCCCGCGCCCTCGCCGCTGCTGCAGCCTGCCACCGCCGGCCTCGCGCCCGACGTGATCGACAAGGTGCGTGTCTCGGATACCCAGCTGTATCTGGACGGCGTCAGTGTGTCCTTTGACGGCTTCAGGGCGATCAACAATCTCGCGCTGATGGTGGCGCCCGGAGAACTTCGTACCATCATCGGACCCAATGGCGCCGGCAAGACCACGATGATGGATATCATCACCGGCAAGACCAAGCCCGATTCCGGTGAAGTTCTGTTCGCCGGCCGTATCGATCTGACCAAACTGGATGAAGTGGCGATTGCCAATCTCGGCATCGGCCGCAAATTCCAGAAGCCCACCGTGTTCGAGAATCTCACGGTCTTCGAGAATTTCGAACTGGCGCTGAAATCGGCGCGCGGCGCCTGGAAGACGCTGGCCGGCCGACTCAATTCCGAAGCGCTGGATCGCATTGTCTGGGCGCTGGATACCGTCGGCCTGGAAACCAGGGTGGAAGACATCGCCGGCTCGCTCAGCCATGGCCAGAAGCAGTGGCTCGAAATCGGCATGCTGCTGGTGCAGGACACACAACTCATTCTGCTGGATGAACCGGTCGCCGGCATGACCGATGCGGAGACCAAACAGACCGCCGAACTGATCCTGACGCTGAAGGGCGAGCGCACCCTGGTGGTCGTCGAACACGACATGGAATTCGTGCGCGATCTTGGCGCGCGCGTTACCGTGCTGCATGAAGGCAGCGTGCTGTCGGAAGGCACGGTGGATCACGTGCAGAACGATCCCCGTGTCATCGAAGTCTATCTGGGGCGCTGAACAATGTTAGCTGCGCAGAATCTCAATCTTTACTACGGCGCCAGCCATGCCTTGCGCGATGTTGGGGTCAACGCTGAAATCGGCAAGATCACCTGCATTCTGGGTCGCAACGGCGTGGGCAAGACCTCGCTGATGCGTGCACTGGTCGGCCTGCAGACGGTGCGCTCAGGAAGCATCATGTGGGAAGGCCAGGACATCACTGCGCTGAAGCCGCATGAGCGGGCGAAACGCGGCATTGCCATGGTGCCGCAGGGCCGCGAGATTTTCCCGCGCCTGACGGTTTACGAGAACCTCGAAACCGGTCTGGCGCCGCTCCCCAGAGGCGAGCGCAAGATCGAGGACGATATCTATGCCCTGTTTCCGGTGCTGCACGAAATGCGCAACCGGCGCGGCGGCGATCTCTCGGGCGGTCAGCAGCAGCAGCTGGCGATTGCGCGGGCCCTGGTCACGCGACCCCGGCTGCTGCTGCTGGACGAGCCGACCGAGGGCATCCAGCCCTCCATCATCAAGGATATCGGGCGGGTGATCCGGGATCTGGCCAACCGCGGCACCATGGCCATCGTGCTGGTCGAGCAGTATTTCGACTTCGCCCGGGCGCTCGCCGACCAGTTCATCCTGCTGCAGCGCGGTGAGGTGGTGGTCGAAGGCGATGCCTCCCGGCTGGATGCCGACGACGTCCGCCGCTATCTTACCGTCTGACATCGCCGTTTTAGCTGGGGGAGGGGAGCGGTCATGAATCTGACGCCCCGGGAAAAAGACAAGCTGCTGGTCGCCATGGCGGCCGTCGTCGCGCGTCGGCGGCTGGAACGCGGCGTGAAGCTCAATCACCCGGAAGCCATCGCGCTGATCACCGACTTTGTCGTGGAAGGCGCGCGCGACGGCCGCTCGGTCGCCGACCTGATGCAGGCCGGCGCCAGTGTGATCAGCCGGGCGCAGGTGATGGACGGGATTCCTGAAATGATCCACGAGATCCAGGTCGAGGCCACCTTCCCGGACGGCACCAAGCTGGTGACCGTGCACAATCCGATCCGGTGATGGGAATGATGGTGTCGTCACATTCTCTCTCTGTCTCTTTCTGTGTCATGGCCGGGCTTGACCCGGCCATCCACGCCTTACTGTCTGTCCCGGACTGGAACCGTTCCGCAGAACCCTCGCACGTGGATGGCCGGGTCGAGCCCGGCCATGACAGTAAGGGTGGAAGAGGTGCGCAATGATCCCCGGTGAAATCATCACCCCCGACGGCGAGATCGAACTGAATGCCGGCCGGCCGACCGTGACGCTGGAAATCGCCAATACCGGCGACCGGCCGATCCAGGTCGGCAGCCACTATCATTTCTTCGAGACCAATCCGGCGCTGCGTTTCGACCGCGACAAGGCCCGCGGCATGCGGCTGGATATTCCGGCCGGCACGGCGGTGCGTTTCGAGCCGGGCCAGACCCGCAGCGTCAATCTGGTGTCGTTCGCCGGCAAGCGCGAAGTCTACGGCTTCCGTGCCGATGTGATGGGCAAGCTGTAAGAGGGACTGTAGAGATGGCGAACCGCATTCCCCGCAAGGCCTATGCCGGCATGTACGGCCCCACCGTGGGTGACAAGGTGCGGCTGGCCGATACCGACATCATTATCGAGGTGGAGAAGGATTTCACCGCCAGCCCGCCCACGGCGAAGGCTGGCGAGGGCGGTTATTCCGCCAACACGCCGCTCTACGGCGAGGAAGTGAAATTCGGCGGCGGCAAGGTGATCCGCGACGGCATGGGCCAGAGCCAGGTGACCAATGCGGCCGGCGCGGTCGATACCGTGATCACCAATGCGCTGATCCTCGATCACTGGGGTATCGTGAAAGCCGATATCGGCCTCAAGAACGGGCGTATCGCAGCTATCGGCAAGGCCGGCAATCCCGATATCCAGTCCGGCATCGACATCATCATCGGTCCGGGCACGGAAGCCATCGCGGGTGAGGGCAAGATCGTCACCGCTGGCGGTTTCGACGCGCATATCCATTTTATCTGCCCGCAGCAGATCGAAGAGGCGCTGTGTTCCGGCGTCACCACCATGATGGGCGGCGGCACCGGACCGGCGGCCGGCACTTCGGCCACCACCTGCACGCCGGGGCCGTTCCACATCATGCGCATGATGCAGGCGGCTGAGGCCTTCCCGATGAATATCGGCTTCCTCGGCAAGGGCAACGCAGCGAAACCTGACGGCCTGGTCGAGCAGGTCGCCGCCGGCGTCTGCGGCCTCAAGCTGCACGAGGACTGGGGCACGACTCCCGCGGCGATCGACAACTGCCTGAATGTGGCGGAAGCGCACGATATCCAGGTGGCGATCCATACCGATACGCTGAACGAAAGCGGTTTTGTCGAGGACACGATTGCGGCCTTCAGACATCGCACCATTCATGCCTTCCACACCGAAGGCGCCGGCGGCGGCCATGCGCCGGATATTATTCAGGTTGCCGGACTGGCAAACGTACTTCCGTCCTCGACCAATCCGACCATGCCCTACACGGTGAATACTGTGGACGAGCATCTCGACATGCTGATGGTCTGCCACCATCTCGATGCACGCATTCCGGAAGACGTCGCCTTCGCCGACAGCCGCATCCGGCGCGAGACGATTGCCGCCGAAGATATCCTGCACGATCTCGGCGCCTTTTCGATGATGTCGTCCGACAGCCAGGCGATGGGCCGCGTCGGCGAGGTGATCATCCGCACCTGGCAGACCGCCGACAAGATGAAGAAGCAGCGCGGCCGACTGCCCGAGGAAAAAGGCGACAACGACAATTTCCGCGCCAAACGCTATGTGGCGAAATACACCATCAATCCGGCGCTCAGCCATGGCGTGGCGCATGAGATCGGTTCGGTCGAGCCCGGCAAATTCGCCGATCTGGTGATCTGGTCGCCGGCCTTCTTCGGCGTGAAGCCCGATATGGTGCTGAAGGGCGGCAGCATCGCGGCGGCGCCGATGGGCGATCCCAATGCCTCGATCCCGACGCCGCAGCCGGTGCATTACCGCCCGATGTTCGCCGCCTTCGGTCGCAACGGCATCCAGTCCAGCCTGCTGTTCGCCAGCCAGGCCGGCATCGACAGCGGCATTGCGCAGACATATGGCCTGCAGCGGTCGCTCGTTGCCGTGAAGGGCTGCCGCACCGTGACCAAGAAGGACATGGTGCATAACAACTACATGCCGAAGATCGAGGTCGATCCGGAGACCTATGTGGTGCGCGCCGATGGCCAGCTGCTGACCTGCGAGCCGGCGAAAGTGCTGCCGATGGCGCAGCGGTACTTTCTGTTTTGACAGGTATCGTCGTTCCCGCGTAAGCGGGAACCCAGTCATGCCGTTGTTCTGGGTCCCCGCTTTCGCGGGGACGACGAGAGGAGTAAGTGGGAATGCTGAAAGCAACCTCAGTCGTATCGTCCGGCCGCTGGCCTGCGCCTGAGCGCAAGGCCGTCGTCACCCTGGCGCATCATGACCGGCATCGCCGCCGCATCCGGCTCATCGCCGACGACGGTACCAGCTTCCTGCTCGACCTGACCGAAGCCACCGTGCTGCGGCATGGCGACGGGCTGAAGCTGGAGAGCGGCGGTTATATCGAGGTGCGGGCTGCCATCGAACCATTGGTGGAAGTGCGCGCCGCCTCGCCGCAGCTATTGGCGCGGCTCGCCTGGCATCTCGGCAACCGGCATCTTCCGGCTGCCATTCACGCAGATCGCATCCTGATCGGCGACGACCATGTGATTGTCGACATGTTGAAGGGCCTGGGTGCGCAGGTGCAGGCGGTGAACGCACCCTTCGATCCCGAGGGCGGCGCCTACGGCCAGCACAATCACGATCCCTCGCACCCTTACGGCCTTGGCTCGCGTTACGGCAAAGGCGGCGAGCAGAAGGGTGGCCACAGCCACAGTCATGATCACGGACACTCGCACGATCATGACCACGATCATCACCATGACCACGACCACTAAGATCGGGACCACTGATCTCTACCGCCTGCTGGCCTGGTTCTCGCCGAGCTATCCGATCGGCGCGTTTTCCTACAGCCATGGCGTCGAATACGCGGTCGAAACCGGCCGAGTGAAGAATGCCGCCACGCTTGGCGACTGGATCGGCCATATCCTGCGCCATGGCGCCGGCTGGGTCGATGCCGTGCTGCTGAAAGAGGCGCATGCCGCCTGCGACGATCTGACGAAACTGGATGAACTGGCCGATCTCGCCGCCGCCTGGCGCGGCACTGCCGAGATGGCGCTGGAAAGCACGCAGCAGGGCGGTTCGTATCTCTCCGTCACCCGTGCCGCCTGGGGCCAGTCGTCCGCACTCGATGCCTTCGCCGCCCTGCGTGCCGACAAACCGGTGCCGCTCTGCATCGCCGTCGGCGTCGCCGCCGGCGCACACACTCTCGCAGTGGAAACCGTGCTGGCCGCCTATCTGCATGCCTTTGCCGCCAATCTGGTCTCGGCCGCAGTGCGCCTGATCCCGCTGGGCCAGACCGACGGGCAACGCACGCTCAGCAGTCTGATGCCGGTGGTCGACAGTATTGTGCCCTGTGCGCTGGGCTGTTCCGTGGAAGACTGCGGCACGGCCTCGCCGATGGTCGATCTCACCTCTATGATGCACGAAACCCAGTATACGAGGCTGTTCCGCTCATGAGTTCCTCCAATCCGCTCCGCGTCGGCATCGGCGGGCCCGTTGGCTCCGGCAAGACCGCGCTGGTCGAACGGCTCTGCCGTTTCTTACGCGATGACTGGAACATCGCCGTCGTCACCAACGACATCTACACCAAGGAAGATGCCGAATTCCTCACCCGCGCCAATGCGCTGTCGCCGGACCGCATCGCCGGCGTCGAGACCGGTGGTTGCCCGCATACGGCCATTCGCGAAGACGCCTCGATCAACCTCGCCGCCGTCGCCGACATGCAGAAGAAATTCCCCGGCCTCGACGTGATCTTCGTCGAATCCGGTGGCGACAATCTGGCTGCAACGTTTTCGCCCGAACTGGCCGACATCACCATCTATGTGATCGACGTCTCGGCCGGCGATAAGATTCCGCGCAAGGGCGGGCCGGGCATCACGCGCTCGGACCTGCTGGTGATCAACAAGATCGACCTGGCGCCTCTCGTGGGCGCTTCGCTTGAAGTCATGGACCGCGACTCGAAAAAGATGCGCGGCGCACGGCCCTTTATCTTCGCCAACCTGAAAGCGGAAAAAGGCGTCGCCGAGATCGCCGACTTCATCCTGAAAAGCGGCGGGCTGAAGGAATAGCGGATGTCGAAACCGGTTTTCTCCGATCTTTTCCGACTTTCCGGGCGGAGGAACCGCAAGTCGTATTCGCTGCTTTTACTCTTTTGCCTTGTAGGCTGGGCAGTTGCTCTGATGGGGCTGCTGAATATCGCGACTACGACATGGGGGGTTGTCATAGGCGCTGGGACCGGACTGCTTGTATATGCTTTTGGCAATGCAGTTATTTGGATTGCAGGGGCGCAGCGTTGTCGTGATATGGGTTGGCCGGGGTGGCTCATGCTTGTTGTTGCGGCGCTCTGCATCGTCTTTCAGCCACTGATTTTCTTAGAGAACCTGAGCGTGGCAATGACAACAGTTGTTGTTGCGGTTACTGCGGCTGTTTGGCTGTTCCTGCTCTGGCTGTGCATTGTCCTCGGCACCCCTGGGCCTAACAAGTATGGCCCCGACCCACTGGAGCCGCTGCCTTAAAGCAGGATTGACCTCAAAGGTAATTGTCGGCTTTACCCGCCGGGTCTAGGCTGCCGGCATGAACGACATGCTGGTTTCCGCGCCGGCCGCGCGGACCGCGCGCGCCGCCTTTCCCGACCTGCTGCGGCAGTGGCGCAACGAACGCCGCATGAGCCAGCTCGGCCTCGCCACCGAGGCCGGCATTTCCACGCGGCATCTCTGCTTTCTGGAAAAAGGCCGTTCGCAGCCGAGCCGCGAGATGGTGGTGCTGCTGGCGAGCGTGCTGGATATTCCGCTGGCGGCGCAGAATGCCCTGCTGATCGCCGCCGGTTTCGCGCCGGTGTTCAGCGAGGCACCGCTCGATGCGCCGCAGCTCGGCCATGTGCAGCAGGCGCTGGAGTTCATGCTGGCGCAGCAGGAGCCGTTCCCGGCGCTGGTGGTGGATGAGGCCTGGAACCTGCGCCATCGCAACCATGCCGCCACCCGCATCCTCGGTGCGCTGCGGCCGTTCTATAATGTGCCGGCCGAACTGTCGCAGAATGTGATGCATGTGATGTGTCATCCCGGCGGCATGCGGCGCTTCATGCCGAACTGGCATGATTTCACCGCCGCCTATCTGCAGGTGCTGCATCGCGAGGCGACGCAGGGGCTCAGTCATGCCGCCGCAAGACTGCGCGAAGACCTGCTGCGCTACCCCGACATGCCAGCGGCCTTCGCCAGCCCGCATATGGATCATCCCGTCGTGCCGATGCAGCTGCGCATCGGCAAGCACGCGCTCAGCTTCTTCGTCACGCTGACGACCTTTGCCATGCCGCGCGACATCACCCTGCAGCAGATCAAGCTCGAAGGCTTTTTCCCGGCCGACGAGATCACCGCGCAGCTGGCGCGCAAGCTGACGGCCGAACCGGCGTTTACCCTGCTGGATTGACCTCCCGCGTAATTGCCGGATTGACCCGCGATGTCCGATACAGGCAGCCAGGCAATGCAAGAATGGGGAAAGTCATGCTGCAGGATACCGCACTCGTCACGTTGCGCCGGCTCAATGCGCAGTTCATCCATAACTTCGTCACCTGCGATGTGGCGTCGCAGGCCTCGATCATCCATCCGCGCTTCACCTGCATCATGCCGACCGGCCAGCGGCTGGAACGCGACGCCTATCTGACCTACTGGGCCACCGGCTTCGATCCTGACGTGATCACCTACTGGGATTATCGCGACGAGCGGATCGAGATTTTCGGCGACGTGGCGCTGGTCTGCGCCAGCAACGGCTACACCCGCCGCCGCGACGGCGTCGCCACCTCGGGCATGAGCATCTACACGGATACGTATTTGCGCGAGGACGGCCGCTGGTCCTGCATCCAGGCGATGATCACCGGCATGCAGCCCGATTTCTTCCCGGCCGACGATACCGTGGTGCGCCGCTACCATCGCGGCCGGCTGCAGGAGTGACCACCACGGCCGCGCGGATGGCTTGAAGCAGGCCGTGTCCCGCGCGTATCCTTCCCTTAAATCAGGGAGGACACATGCCGGACAAGGCCACCGACAAGCTGACCGGGCGTACTGCCACGCTGGACGCCATCCTGACCCGCAGCCCGGTGATCCCGGTGCTGGTGGTGGAAGATGCCGCCACGGCGGTACCGCTGGCAAAAGCTCTGGTGGCCGGCGGCATTCCGGTGCTGGAAATCACCTTGCGCTCGGCAGCCGCACTGGATGCCATCCGGCGGATCGCCGCCGAAGTACCCGAGGCCGTGGTTGGCGCCGGTACAGTACTGAATCCGGCGCAGTTCGCCGCCGCACAGCTTGCGGGGGCGAAATTCGTCATTTCGCCCGGCGCCACCGAGGCGCTGTATTACTGCGCCAAGGATACCGGCCTGCCCTATCTGCCGGCGGTGGCGACGGCGTCCGAGGTGATGCGCGCCATGGAGCAGGGTTTCCTGCGCGCCAAATTCTTCCCAGCTGAATCTTCCGGCGGCGTCGCCGCGCTGAAAGGCTTCGGCGGACCTTTCCCCGAGATGAAATTCTGCCCGACCGGCGGCGTCACCGAAGCCAACCTGCGCAGCTATACGTCGTTGCCCAATGTCTTCGCCGCCGGCGGCTCCTGGCTGGCGCCGAAGGAGATGGTGCAGAAGAATGACTGGGCCGGCATCACCGCCATCGCCAAAAAGGCCGTCTCCATCGCGAAAGGACAATAAGTCATGCTCGAACTGCGTCCCAACTGCGAATGCTGCAACCGCGACCTGCCGCCCGAGTCAGAGCTGGCGCGCATCTGCACCTTTGAATGCACCTTCTGCGCCGACTGTGCCGACAACACCCTGAAAGGCCGTTGCCCGAACTGTACCGGCAATCTGGTGGTCCGCCCGATCCGTCCGGCGTCCAAGCTGGTGAAATTCCCGGCCAGCACCAAACGCGTGTTCAAGGCCGAAGGCTGCGCCGCGGAATAATCAGACCATGCCGAACTACATCCTCGCCATCGACCAGGGCACCACCTCCAGCCGTGCCATCGTCTTCGATGCGTCTGGTCTGCCAGTTGCCACCGCGCAGAAGGAACTGACCCAGCATTATCCGGCCGATGGCTGGGTCGAGCATGATGCCGAGGACATCTGGCGCGATGTGCAGAGCCTGATGCGCGAAGCGGTCGCCAAGGCCGGCCTGCGTGGCAGCGACATCGCCGGCATCGGCATCACCAACCAGCGCGAGACGACGGTGGTGTGGGAAAGAGATTCAGGCCGTCCGATCCATCGCGCCATCGTCTGGCAGGATCGCCGCACGGCGGAAACCTGCCGCCAGAAAGTCGCCGATGGCGTCGGCGGCATCGTGCAGCAGAAAACCGGCCTGCTGATCGACAGCTATTTCTCCGCCACCAAGATCGCCTGGCTGCTCGACAATGTTCCCGGTGCGCGGTCTCGCGCTGAAAAAGGCGAGCTCTGCTTCGGCACGATCGACTCTTATCTCCTGTTCCGCCTCACCGGCGGGAAAGTCCATGCCACCGATGCCACCAATGCCTCGCGCACCATGCTGTTCGATATCGTGTCGCAGCAATGGGATGAGGTGCTGCTGAAAATTTTCAATGTGCCGGCGGCGATGCTGCCCGAGGTGAAGGATTGCAGCGGCGAATTCGGTATCGCATCAGTTGATATCCTCGGCCATGCGGTGCCGGTCACCGGCATCGCCGGCGACCAGCAGGCTGCCACCTTCGGCCAGGCCTGCTTCCAGCCCGGCATGGTGAAATCGACCTACGGCACCGGCTGTTTCGCGCTGGTCAATATCGGCGACAAACCGGTGCAGTCGACCAATCGCCTGCTCACGACGGTGGCTTACAGACTGAACGGCAAGACGACTTACGCCCTGGAAGGCTCGATCTTTGTCGCCGGCGCCGCCGTGAAATGGCTGCGCGACGGGTTGAAGATCGTCGAGGGCGCGGCCGAGACCGCCACGCTGGCGGCAACGGTGCCGGAGACGCACGGCGTCTATCTGGTGCCGGCTTTTGTCGGCCTCGGCGCGCCTTACTGGGATCCCGATGCGCGCGCCGCCATTCTCGGCCTCACGCTCGATGCCGGGCGGGCTCACATTGCGCGGGCCACGCTGGAATCGGTCGGCTACCAGACGCGCGATCTCACCACGGCGATGAAGGCCGACGGCGCGCCGGCGCCGGCCGCGATCCGCGTCGATGGCGGCATGGTGGCGAATGACTGGCTCTGCCAGTTCCTCGCCGACATGCTGGATGTCGCGGTCGAACGCCCGCGCGTGATCGAAACCACCGCGCTCGGCGCCGCCTATCTCGCGGGCCTCGCCACCGGCGTCTATGCCGGGCTGGATGCGGTGGCTTATGGCTGGCATTGCGAACGCCGCTTCGAGCCGCGCATGAATGCATCGACCCGCGCGCAGCTCTATGCCGGCTGGCAGAAGGCCGTGAGCCGCGTGTTGACGAAATGAAACTGCTGCTGACGCTTGGGCTGTCGCTGCTGCTGACAGCCTGCGTCACGCCGACCGGCAATCGCGCTGCGCCGACGAATGGCGAGAAGGTGACCTGGCAGAGCGTTGCCTGCACCGGGGCGCCGGTGATCTGCAACCGCATGGACGCCACCGGCTATTTCTTCGCGCAACCCAACGCCACGGCTGCCGTGATGATCACGCATGGGTCTCAGGGGCTGGATTCGCGCCTGTTCGAATATGCCGATGCGGCACGCGCCGCCGGTTTCGCCGCGCTGGTGATCGACCACTGGTCACCTCGCGGTATTGGCGTGACGCACAACGACTATGTCGCCGCAGCACAGAAGGGCGGCAACGAATTCAACATGGCCTTCGACAGCCTGACCGCAGTTGCCTGGCTGCGTCAGCGCGGCTTCGCGAAAGTCGGCAGCATCGGGGAGTCGCAGGGCGGCGGCGCGGCGATCGCGCTGGTGCAGAGATGGATCCATGAGACCGTCAACCGCAACGTGACGCGTCTGTACGGCAAGCCGTTCACGGCGCAGCCGCCCGATGCCGTGGTCGGCCTGTATGGCTATTGCGGTCTGCGCCATGCGCCGCGCGATGCCTATCTGCCCACGCCCTTCCTGTTCATCACCGGCGCCGAGGACGATGAAACGCCGAGCCGCTATTGCGAACAATATGTGCCCTGGATGAACGGGCGCGGCGGTGCGGCAAAGATTATCGTGCTGCCCGGCGTGGGCCACAGTTTCGATGCGCCCTACCGCCGCCAGCGCAACAGCAGCGGTCCGCATTACGCCAACTGCAATCTGCTGGTCGAGGCTGGCCCGGATGGCAGGGGCAAAGTGACCGAACTGAATTCGGGCACGGTGACCGCCGGGCAGGATACCTGGGGCGCCTTCTCGAAATGCGTCCGCTATGGCGGCTACCACAGCGGCTATACCGGCGACCGGTTCGTGGCCGTGCCGCACTGGACCGGCTTTTTCCGCGAGCATCTGCGCTGAGCGTTGGTGCTGTACCTTCTCCCCGTCATGGCCGGGTCAAGCCCGGCCATGACAATAACGGGTGGAGTGAGGCTTATAATCATATTGTACTTTAAATGTTCTTATGTTTCTGCTAGGCTGGCCGGCAAACTTCCCCCGGCAGGAGCGCAGATCATGACGAACCAGACCAAGCCATTGATTGGCCTGAACAATCCAGATGCCATCACGCCGGAAAAGGCCGCGAAGTCCGGCTCGCGCCAACACTGGAAGAAAGTCGACTGGGGCAAGGCCGCCGAGCTGATCGCCCAGGGCGGCACTGTCGAAGCCGTGGCGGCAGTGCTGGGATGCGAACCGGACCGCATTCTGCGTAACCTGCGCCGCTCGGCCAGATTCCGGCACCGGATCGACTGCGCCGCCGACCGCCTGCTGTTGTCGGCCCGGCTGCGCTTCGCGGCGCTGGGCGATGCTGCGACCCGCGAGATGCGCCGCCGCACCGTGCAGGAACAGGATCCCCGCCTGCTGCAGTGGCTGGGCGAAAAAATCAATCAAAACCAGGAGCAGGCCACGCCGGGTGAGCAGTTGGCCCAGGCTGCGCGCTCCGCGCCGCGCCGCAAACCGGCGCAAATGTTGGCCGAAACGGGCTCTAACGGGACGTAACGGGCTGGATTGGGATGAAACGGGCTGTCACAGGCCTCGAACGGGACGGAACTGGCCGTCGAACAGGCCGAAACGGGACGAAACAGGCGTCTGTCGGGCCCTGAATGCAGTGCGACAAAAGGCTTCTTCCGCCCATGACGCCTCACCGTTGCGCCGCTAATACCCGTATGCTAACTAAACGCGGCTTTCGCGCCGGGGGGGCCGTAAAATATCTATAGTCTCCCCGAAAATTCCTTAAGTCTGTCAACGTCTTAAGAGGAGCGCCGGAGGGCTGGCCGTAAGTGCATGCGGCGAGTCCCGTTCCGACGCTCCGGTCCATGAAGAAGAAGGGGCTTTCGTGGCTCAGGAAACCTCGCTTGTTACCGGCATTGCCGGCCGCTATGCGACCGCGCTGTTCGATCTGGCGCGCGATGCCGGCCAGCTCGATGCCGTCGCCAAGGATCTCGACCAGCTGTCGGCCATGCTGGCCGGTTCGGCCGATCTCGTCCGCCTGGTCCGCTCGCCGGTGTTCAGCCGCGACGAACAGGCCAGGGCCATCGCCGCCGTCGCCGAAAAGGCCGGATTCAGCGATCTGGTTCGCCGCTTCCTCGGCGTCGCCGCCGCCAACCGCCGCCTCTTCGTGCTGGCCGATGTGATCGCCGGTTTCAAGACGCTGCTCAGCCATCATCGCGGCGAGACTGTCGCAGACGTCGTTTCGGCCGTGGCGCTGAACGACGCGCAGCTCGCCCAGATCAAGTCTTCGTTGTCGTCGGGTGCCGCCGGCAATGTCGTGATCAACGCCAAGGTCGATCCCTCGCTGATCGGCGGCCTGATCGTCAAATTCGGATCGCGCATGATCGATGCGTCGGTCCTCACCAAGCTCAATAATCTGAAGACCGCCATGAAAGGTGTTGCGTGATGGATATCCGCGCCGCAGAGATTTCTGAAATCCTGAAGAGCCAGATCAAGAATTTCGGCACCGAGGCCGAGGTTTCGGAAGTCGGTCAGGTTCTTTCCATCGGTGACGGCATCGCCCGCGTCCATGGCCTCGACAAGGTCCAGGCCGGCGAGATGGTCGAATTCCCCGGCGGCGTGAAGGGCATGGCCCTCAACCTCGAAACCGACAACGTCGGCGTCGTGATCTTCGGCGAAGATCGCGGCATCAAGGAAGGCGACACCGTCAAGCGGACCGGCGCCATCGTGGACGTTCCGGTCGGCAAGGGCCTGCTGGGCCGCGTCGTCGACGCGCTCGGCAACCCGATCGACGGCAAGGGCCCGCTCAAGGACGTCACCCGCGCCCGCATGGAAGTGAAGGCCCCGGGCATCATCCCGCGCAAGTCGGTGCATGAGCCGATGCAGACCGGCCTGAAGGCGCTCGACGCCCTGGTGCCCGTCGGCCGCGGCCAGCGCGAACTGATCATCGGCGATCGCCAGACCGGCAAGACCGCGGTTGCGATCGACGCCATCCTGAACCAGAAGGCCACCAACACCGGCGACGACAAGAAGAAGCTCTTCTGCATCTATGTCGCCATCGGCCAGAAGCGTTCGACGGTTGCCCAGGTCGTGAAGACCCTGGAAGAAGCCGGCGCCATGGAATACTCGATCGTGGTGGCCGCCACCGCATCCGAGCCGGCGCCGCTGCAGTTCCTGGCGCCCTACACCGGCTGCGCCATGGGCGAGTTCTTCCGCGACAACGGCATGCATGCCGTGATCGTGTATGACGATCTGTCCAAGCAGGCCGTCGCCTACCGCCAGATGTCGCTGCTGCTGCGCCGCCCGCCGGGCCGCGAAGCCTATCCGGGCGACGTGTTCTACATCCACTCGCGCCTGCTCGAGCGCGCCGCGAAGATGTCGGACAAGAATGGCGCCGGTTCGCTCACCGCCCTGCCGGTCATCGAGACCCAGGCAGGCGACGTGTCGGCCTACATTCCGACCAACGTCATCTCGATCACCGACGGCCAGATCTTCCTGGAAACCGAACTCTTCTATAAGGGCATCCGCCCGGCCATCAACGTCGGCCTGTCGGTGTCGCGCGTCGGTTCGGCCGCGCAGATCAAGGCGATGAAGCAGGTTGCCGGCTCGATCAAGCTGGAACTCGCGCAGTATCGCGAAATGGCGGCCTTCGCCCAGTTCGGTTCGGATCTCGATCCGGCGACCCAGCGCCTGCTGAACCGCGGCGCGCGTCTGACCGAGCTGCTGAAGCAGCCGCAGTACCAGCCGCTGCCGGTCGAAGAGCAGGTCGTTTCGATCTATTCGGGCGTGAAGGGCTATCTCGACAAGCTGCCGGTCAGCAATGTCGGCCGCTTTGAGCAGACCCTGCTCAGCACGATCAAGTCGAAGCATGCCGACATCCTGTCGGGTATCCGCGAGGCCCAGGCCCTGACGCCGGATCTGGAAGCGAAACTGAAGGCTGTGCTCGAAGAGCTGGCCAAGACTTTCGCCTGAACCGCTTGAACCAAAGGGTAGAGCTTCATGCCTAGCCTCAAGTCACTGCGCGTTCGGATCAACTCGGTCAAGTCGACCCAGAAGATCACGAAGGCGATGAAGATGGTGGCAGCCAGCAAGCTGCGCCGCGCCCAGGAGGCCGCCGAAGCGGCGCGTCCTTATGCTGAGCGTATGGCCAGCATCATGGCTTCGCTGTCGGCTGCCCAGACGGGTTCCGACACCGCGCCCCGGCTGATGATCGGCACCGGTAAGGATCAGGTTCATCTCCTGATCGTCGCCACCGCCGAACGCGGCCTGTGCGGTGCGTTCAACTCGTCGATCGTCAAGCTGGCACGCCGCAAGATCGAAGAACTGACCGCTGCCGGCAAGACGGTGAAAATCCTCTGCGTCGGCAAGAAGGGTCGCGACCAGCTGCGTCGCGACCATGCGTCGAAGATCGCCGACACCGTCGATCTGTCGAAGGTCAAGAAGGTGGGCTTTGCCGAGGCTCAGGAAATCGCCGACCGCGTGCTGGCGATGTTCGAGGCCGGCGAATTCGACGTCGCCCATGTCTTCTACAACAACTTCAAGTCGGTGATCAGCCAGATCCCGACCGTGCAGCAGCTCATCCCGGCCATGGTTGCCGGCGATGCGGTCAATGCCGGTCCGGACCTGAAGGGTGCGATCTACGAATTCGAGCCCGACGAGGAAACCATTCTCGATCAGCTGCTGCCGCGGAACCTGTCGATGCAGGTCTATCGCGCGCTGCTGGAGAATGCGGCCTCCGAACAGGGCGCCCGCATGTCCGCGATGGACAACGCGACGCGCAATGCCGGCGAGATGATCAAGAAACTCACGACCGTCTACAACCGGTCGCGTCAGGCCCAGATCACCAAAGAACTTATCGAAATCATCTCCGGCGCCGAGGCGGTCTAAGACCGCGCGCTGGACGATACAGGAAAGAAAGAGCGGAGCAGCATCATGTCCACGAACAAGACGGGTCGCATCACTCAGGTCATCGGCGCGGTTGTCGACGTGCAGTTCGACGGTTACCTGCCGGCCATCCTGAACGCCCTGCATTGCACCAACCAGGGCAACCACCTGGTTCTGGAAGTCGCGCAGCATCTGGGCGAAAACACCGTCCGCACCATCGCGATGGACTCGACCGACGGTCTGGTCCGCGGCATGGAAGTCACCGACACCGGCAGCCCGATCTCGGTGCCGGTCGGTCAGGAGACGCTGGGCCGCATCATCAACGTGATCGGCCAGCCGATCGACGAGCGTGGCCCGATCAACGCCAAGGTTGCCGCGCCGATCCATGCGCCGGCTCCTGACTATGTCGACCAGTCGACCGAGCAGAAGGTGCTGGTCACCGGCATCAAGGTCGTCGACCTGCTCGCGCCCTACTCGAAGGGCGGCAAGATCGGCCTGTTCGGCGGCGCCGGCGTCGGCAAGACCGTGCTGATCATGGAGCTGATCAACAATATCGCGAAGACGCACGGCGGCTATTCGGTGTTCGCCGGCGTGGGCGAGCGTACCCGCGAAGGCAACGATCTCTATCACGAAATGATGGAATCGGGCGTCATCAAGACCGACGGCCCGGGCTCGAAGGTCGCCCTGGTGTATGGCCAGATGAACGAGCCGCCGGGCGCCCGCGCCCGCGTCGCGCTGACCGGCCTGACGCTGGCGGAATACTTCCGCGACCAGGAAGGCCAGGACGTGCTGTTCTTCGTCGACAACATCTTCCGTTTCACCCAAGCGGGTTCGGAAATGTCGGCGCTGCTCGGTCGTATTCCTTCGGCGGTGGGTTACCAGCCGACGCTGGCCACCGACATGGGCATGCTGCAGGAACGCATCACCTCGACCCATAAGGGCTCGATCACCTCGGTGCAGGCGATTTACGTGCCCGCCGACGACTTGACCGATCCGGCGCCGGCGACGTCGTTCGCCCATCTGGACGCCACCACCGTGCTGTCGCGTCAGATCGCCGAGCTGGGCATCTATCCGGCGGTGGATCCGCTCGACTCGACCTCGCGCATTCTCGATCCGCGCATCGTCGGCGAAGAGCATTACGAGATCGCCCGCCGCGTGCAGTCGATCCTGCAGAGCTACAAGTCGCTGCAGGACATCATCGCCATCCTGGGCATGGACGAACTGTCGGAAGAAGACAAGCTGACCGTGGCCCGCGCCCGCAAGATCCAGCGCTTCCTGAGCCAGCCCTTCGACGTGGCCCAGGTCTTCACCGGTTCGCCGGGCGTGCAGGTTCCGCTGGCCGAGACCATCCGCGGCTTCAAGGAAATCGTGGACGGCAAGCACGACCATCTGCCGGAGTCGGCCTTCTACATGGTCGGCACCATCGACGAGGCGATTGCCAAGGCGAAGAAGCTGGCCGCCGAAGCGGCCTGAGCCCTTCGCGCAAAGGAGTAGACCATGGCCGCGGAAAGCGTCAGGTTCGAACTGGTATCGCCCGAGAAGCTGCTTCTCGCGGTCGATGCCGAAATGGTGGTGGTGCCCGGTGAGGCCGGCGACTTCGGCGTGCTGCCGGGTCATAGCCCGCTGATCTCGACCATCCGCAACGGCGTGATCGAAGTGACCGTCAACGGCGCCGTCACCGAGCGCATCTTTGTCGCCGGCGGTTTCGCCGAAGTGGCGAACGACAAGCTGACCGTGCTGGCCGAGGAGGCCACCCCGGTGTCGAAGCTGGATCGTGCGAAGGTCGAGCAGGCCTTGAAGGATGCCCGCGAAGACTTCGACGACGCCAAAGACGACCATGCCAAGGCCCGCGCCAACGCGCAGGTCGAAAAGTACACCGCCATGCTCGAGGCGGCGGCGTAAGGGCGCGCAGGCGGGCCTGCGGCAGCACCTCGTCCGCAAGGCCCGAATATGCCATTCAACTCTCTCGCCTTTCTCGCGCTCCTGCTGGCAAGCTGGTGCGCGGTTCAGGCCTTCCGGCGACCGGCCTATGTCCTGATTACGGCCAGTCTGGTCTTCTATGCCGTCGCCGGGCCGTTCGACACCATCGTCTTTCTCGTCACGGTCTCGCTCAACTGGCTGATCCAGTTGAGCGGCCTGCGGGCCCGCTGGAAGATCACGCTGGCGGTGCTGCTGAATATCGGCCTGATCGTCGGCTTCAAATACAAGAGCCTGCTGCTTGGCGCCGCCGGCGCCACCGGCAGCTATACCGATACCGGCCTGCCGCTCGGCATCTCCTTCTACTGCTTCCAAGCGCTCGCCTATCACATCGACGTGGCGCGCCGGCAGACCGCGCCGGCCTCTTCATTCGCCTCCTTCTTCCTGTTCAAGAGTTTCTTCCCGCAGCTGGTGGCCGGCCCGATCGTCAGGGCGCATCAGTTCCTGCCGCAGATAGAGCGGCTGTTCACGGGCAGCCGGCGCCGGCCGCGCCTGATCGCTTTCGGCTTGGCCCTGTGTGCGCTCGGCCTGGTCAAGAAGGTGGTGTTCGCCGACAGCCTTGCGCCGCTGGTTGATGAGATTTTTATGGCCCCTCCGGAATCGGCCTATCTGGCCTGGCTCGGCGCTGCGCTCTTCACCTTCCAGATCTATTTCGACTTCTCCGGCTATTCGGATATCGCCATCGGTGCGGCCTATCTTCTCGGCCTGCGGCTGCCGGTGAATTTCCTCACGCCGTATATCAGCCTCGGACCGCGCGAATTCTGGCAGCGATGGCATATCAGCCTGTCCACCTGGATCCGCGACTACCTCTACATTCCGCTCGGCGGCCGCCACGGCACTTGGATCCGCTCGGCGATTGTGCTGGTGGCGAGCATGGCGCTGGCGGGCCTGTGGCACGGCGCCAATATCACTTTCATCATCTGGGGCACGGCCTGGGGCATTTATATTCTGCTCGGCCGCCTGTGGCCGTGTCGGCTTGAGGTCTTCGCACCGCTGCGCTGGCTGGTGCATATGCTGATCGTTGTCGCGCTCTGGGTGCTATTCCGCTCGCCCAGCTTCGACTTCGCGATGGACTACTTCCGCGCCATGCTGTCGGTCTCGAACTGGAGTATTCCCGAACATGGCGCGCCGGCCGGCTACGTATGCACCGGGATCGCTGGGCTGTTCGTGCTGCACTGGCTCGAAGCGCGCGCCGCCGGCCGTCCGGCCGTACTGATATTGCGGCGTTACGATGGTCCGCTACTGTGGGGCTGCCTGATCTCGATTTCGCTGATCTTGGTCCTGATTCCGACAGCGGCAGTCAATCCCTTCATCTATTTCCGGTTCTGACATGGCCAGGCGATACAGTCTGCGGAACCGGCTTCTCATGCTCGCCCTCGGCGGCATTGCCGGCCTGGCCGCCGTCGAAGCTGGCCTGAAGGTCATCGCGGCGACGCCGCTCTGGCGGGTACTGCCGGTGATCGAGCCGATCCTCGGTGCGCCAGACTACAACATTGGCTACGGCTTTACCCCGCATGTGTCTGGCATCTGGGTACGGGAGAACCGCGCGCCACTGACGATTACCGATCTTGGCCTGCGCGGTCCGGCCGGGATCGAGGTGGCGAAGCGCCCCGGCGAAATACGCGTCGCCATAACCGGCGATTCCCATGTCGAAGGTCTGCAGGTCGAATACCAGTACACCTTCACCGCGTTGACACAGGCCATGCTCAACCGCGCTGCACGCCTGCCGGAGTCCGTCAGGCAGGTGCAGGTGCTGAACCTCGCGATGTCGGGGATTGGCCCGCTGCGACAACTGGTGCGACTGGAGCATTTCGGCTATTCGCTGCAGCCCGATGTCGTCATGCTCATCTCGGACGCCTCGGACTTCCTGACCAGCGAGATGACCGATGACAGGCTCAATCCGGGTTATGTGCCGGACGCGTCCGGCAAGCTCGTGCGCGGATATGCATACCGAAACCGCCTGTCGATGCGGTATGCCGACACCATTCCGGGACGAGCGTTTCTTGGGCTTCTGCGCCACTCGGAGGTTGCACGGCTGCTGTATCTGCGCAGCAAGAATTCCATGCTCCATATTCTGGGTCTGGCTCCCGCGGCCCGGCCGACGCCGAAAAGCGCGGCTCACGATGGCTGTCATCAGGATGTTCTGGCGTCGTTGCACCGGCTGTGGGTGGGCCATGCCCCCGAGCGACATTGGCAGGCCGCCACTGTCCTTCTCGATGAATATTCCGCAGGTGCACGGGAGCATCGGGTCGCTGCATTTTATGCGATGCGAAATCTGCCGGTGCCGAAAACGGCGTGCGCGGAGCAGCAGGCCATGCGCGCAGCCACCGTCGCCGTCATCACGGCTGAACTGGCGCGCCGCGGCATAAACTTCATCGATATCGACCGCGCGCTTGCCGATCGTCTGCGGGCGGAGTCCAGCGATGATCTCAGTCACTTGTATGGCTTTGGCCGGCAGCTGGGCGGCGGGCATCTGAATTACGAAGGGCATCAGGCCTATGCGACGGTCCTGAGCGAGGTCGTCGCGAGAAGCCTCCGTGAACGCCCTCAATCGCCCAATTAGGGCTCGGCAATATAGACTACCGCTTGGTAATGAAGTCCTCTGGATGCCGCCGATGTTCCCATCCGGCGCGCTCCAGTTCCGGCGTCGCCTGTTCCTCCTCGGGCCAGCCGACGCAGAGATAGGCCACCAGCTTCCAGTCCACCGGCACGTCGAGATCGCGGGTGAGCGCGTCCGGCTCGAAGATCGAGACCCAGCCGGCGCCCAGGCCCACGGCGCGCGCCGCCAGCCAGAAGCCGTAGACCGCCATGACAGCCGAGTAATCCAGCATCTCGGGCATGGTACGGCGGCCCAGCCCATGGCCCTGGCCGGTGCCTTCATCGGCGAAGACGGCGAGATGCACCGGCGCCTCTTTCAGGCCGGCGAGTTTCAGCCCGGCATAGAGTTTTGCTTTTTCGCCGCTGTAGTCGCCGAGCGCCTCCTTGTTGGCGCGTTCGAAATTCGCGACCACCTTGGCGCGGCGCGCCGTGTCTTCCACCAGCACGAAACGCCAGGGCTGACTGTTGCCCACGGAAGGCGCCAGGGCTGCGGTTTCCAGCAGCCCGGCGACCAGTTCCGGCGATACAGGTTTATGAGGGATGAAGCGGCGCACGTCGCGCCGCCACACCATCAGCTCGGTCAGTCTGGCCCGGAAGGCCGCATCGAAAACCGGCGGCGGCGTCACTTAATCGATTTGCTGGATCGCGCTGAGGATCCAGCGACCAGTGCCGCCAGCACGCAGGAAGGTCCAGGTCTCGACGCTCTCACTGCGCTCGGTCCTGCTGCCCTCGACCACTGCGCCGCTGGCATCGGTGGTGTAGTCCAGCGCGCTCCAGCGCATCGCCACCGTCGCATAATCGATCCCGTCCTCGGACCAGGACTCGGCAAGGTCACCCTGTTCGAGATTGACGTCAGTGACGCGGTTGGTCAGGCCCTGGCTGGCGAGTGCGGAGAGTTCGCGGCCGAAATAGCCCAGCATCTCGGGCGTGACATGGCTGCGCAACGCTTCGAGATCGCCGTTCGACCAGGCGGTCTGGATCTCGCCCAGCGACTGCTGGAAAGCCTCGAAATCGGCGTCGCCGATCTGCGGTGCTGTGCCGCCACCGAGCATGGCGCCGGTGCGAGCCTGGGGCTGCGACGCCGGAATGTCGCTGATCGGCGTGCGGGCATACTGCTGGGGGCCACCCGCCATGGCGGGACGCTGCTGGCGGTTGCGGAAGAAGTTCATCGCCAGGCGGACAATGAAGAAGACCAGCGCCAGCTGCAGCAGCAGACCGACGATGCCGCCGAAGCCCATGGCACCGAGGCCGCCTTCGCCGAACAGGCCGCCGCCGAACAGCAGCCCGCCGATGCCCATGCCGATCAGGCCGCCCATCAGGGCCGGCATGAAGGGACGGTTGAAGAAGCCGGCAGGCTGCGCGGCGGCGGGTGCGCCAGCGGCGGTGCCCGGACGCGCGGCAGTGGTGGGCGCGGGCTGGGTGGTGGCGGGCGGCGTCACGCTGCGCTGGACCGGGGCGGCCGAAGGCGCGGTCTGGGTCGGCGGCGCCGCCTGGTAGGTGCGGGTGCCGCGGCTGCCCATGCTGCCGCCGCGACCGGCCCTGGCCTCGACCAGTGCCGGCAGCAGGACAAGGCCCACGGCCAGAATGGCGACGAGAATGGCGGTCGGTTTGCGGTTCATGATGGCCTGCCCTGAAGTTTATGAGAAGTTTATATGATGTAAGCAGCGGCAGCCGGAGTCGCAAGCCCCGGCCGCCGCTTTCGCACTGCGATATTACCGATAGATTTCACCGCCCTGCTGCCGGAAACGCTCGGCCATCCCGGTCATCCCCTCGCGGGCGGCGTCGCGTACCTCCTGGCTGATTTTCATCGAGCAGAATTTCGGCCCGCACATCGAGCAGAAATGCGCGGTCTTGTGCGCTTCCTTCGGCAAAGTCTGGTCGTGGAACTGCGCCGCCGTCTCCGGATCGAGGCCGAGGTTGAACTGGTCCTCCCAGCGGAATTCGAACCGCGCCCGGCTGAGCGCGTCGTCGCGTCGTGCTGCCCCCGGATGGCCCTTGGCCAGATCGGCGGCATGGGCGGCGATCTTGTAGGTGATCACGCCGGTCTTCACATCGTTGCGATCCGGCAGGCCGAGATGCTCCTTCGGCGTGACATAGCAGAGCATGGCGCAGCCGTACCAGCCGATCATCGCAGCGCCGATGCCGCTGGTGATGTGGTCATAGCCTGGCGCGATGTCTGTGGTGAGCGGGCCTAACGTGTAGAACGGCGCCTCGCCGCAGGTGCGCAGCTGCTTGAGCATATTGGCCTTGATCTTGTGCATGGCGACATGGCCCGGCCCTTCGATCATCACCTGCACGCCTTTCGCCCAGGCGATTTTGGTCAGCTCGCCCAAGGTTTCCAGTTCGGCGAACTGCGCGGCGTCGTTGGCATCGGCTGTCGAGCCCGGGCGGAGTCCGTCGCCGAGCGAGAAGCTGATGTCATAGGCCCGCATGATGTCGCAGATCTCCTCGAAATGCGTGTAGAGGAAATTCTCCCGGTGATGCGCCAGGCACCATTTCGCCATGATCGAGCCACCGCGCGAGACAATACCGGTGACGCGATTGGCGGTGAGCGGGATATAGCTGAGCCGCACGCCGGCATGGATGGTGAAATAATCGACGCCCTGTTCGGCCTGTTCGATCAGCGTGTCGCGATAGACCTCCCAGGTCAGGTCCTCGGCCTTGCCATTCACCTTCTCCAGCGCCTGGTAGATCGGCACGGTGCCGATGGGCACCGGCGAGTTGCGCAATATCCAGTCGCGGATGTTGTGGATGTTGCGGCCGGTCGAGAGGTCCATCACCGTATCGGCACCCCAGCGGATCGCCCAGACCATCTTGTCGACTTCTTCCGCGACCGATGAGGTGACGGCGGAATTGCCGATATTGGCATTCACCTTGACCAGGAAATTGCGGCCGATGATCATCGGCTCCAGTTCCGGATGGTTGATATTGCAGGGGATGATGGCGCGGCCGCGGGCGATCTCGTCGCGCACGAAGTCCGGTGTCACGAAATCGGGAATCTCGGCCCCGAAATCCTCCCCGTCGCGTCTGGTCAGCTCTTTCCGCGCCTCGTTCTCGCGGATCGCGACATATTCCATTTCCGGCGTGATGACGCCGCGCCGGGCATATTCGTATTGCGTGACGGCGGCATTGCCTCTGGCGCGCAGCGGACGCGGATGCTGCGGGAAGGTCGGCACGGTACTCGCGCCGCCATTGTCTTCCGGCTTCACCAGGCGTCCATCATAGGCTTCGACATCGCCGCGCGCCTCGATCAGGCGGCTGCGCCAGCGCGGCAGGCCGCGGTTGATGTCGATCTCTGCCGCCGGGTCGGTATAGGGCCCCGAGGTGTCGTAGACCGGCAGCGGCGGTTCGTTGGCCGAGGGATGCGTGCTGATCTCGCGATGCGGCACGCGGATGTCGGGATGCAATGCGCCGGACTGGTAGACCTTGCGCGAGGCGGGCAGGGGGCCGGTTGTAATTTTAAAGTTGGGAGCGTCTGAAAGCTTGTCCATGGGATTTCCTTTTCGTCAGGCGACAGGAAATCCGGGATGTGGTGGATGTTCGCGGAATACAGGCGCGGCGAGTCATAAGACTCTGGGCGACTGAACGACCGTTCCCTCCGCCGGCATGACCCGGATCAGGTTCTTAGGGTCACGGCGTTGCAAACGATCGAGTCTGCCGGCCGAATCTCAGCGCCCTAGCGGCGCCCCCCTCGGTAACGGCGATGGTGGCGCAGGCTGCAATGATGGTCAACCGCTTTACGGAATGAAGGCGTAGGGCAGGGCGATGCCCAGCAGCGCCGGCGGCAGTGGCAGCAGCGCGAAGGCGAGGCTGAACCGCTTGTCCGGCCAGGCGAGCGCCTGGTGTCTGTAAGCCCGCAGCAGCCATGCCCCGACGAGCAGCATCAGCAGCCCGCCGCCGGTCATGCTGATGCCGGAGACCTGGTTCATCAGCAGCCATTGCTGCTCGGAGACATAAGCCGCCGATACGCGCAGGCCGTAATGGCGGTTCAGCGGCACCAGACGCAGCGCCATCGGCAGGCTGGCCAGTATCAGCAGCAGCGTCACGCCGAAGCCGATCCAGACCGATATCTTCAGGTCGTGACTCATCCGATCAGCCCCTTCTCGCGGAAGCTGGTATGGCCCTTGCGGCCGATGATCAGATGGTCATGCACGGCAATACCCATCGTCGCGGCGGCCGATGCCACCTGCCGCGTCATCTCGATATCGGCGCGGCTCGGTGTCGGATCGCCGCTTGGGTGGTTGTGCACCAGGATCAGCGCGGCGGCATTCAGTTCCAGCGCGCGTTTCACCACCTCGCGCGGATAGACCGGCGTATGGTCCACCGTGCCGCGCTGCTGCTGCTCATCGGCGATCACCTGGTTCTTGCGGTCGAGAAACAGGATGCGGAACTGCTCGACCTGTTCGTGCTGCAGCACGGCGCGGCAGTAATCCAGCAGGGCTTGCCAGTTCGACAAGGCGGGCCGCGCTTTGACCTCGGCCTGCAGCATGCGCAGGCCGGCTTCGCGCGTCACCTTCAGCGCGGCGATCACCGCCTCGCCGCAGCCCGGCACTTTCGACAGCCGTTCGGACGGCGCCGCCAGCACGGCGGCCAGCGAGCCGAACTCCGCCACCAGCGCCTTGGCCAGCGGTTTGGTGTCGCCGTTGCGGAACACGCCGAACAGAATCAGTTCGAGGATTTCATAATCCGGTATGCCGGCCCCGGCGCTATCGAGGAAGCGGGCCCGCAATCTTGCGCGATGGCCGTGGTAGTGGGGTTTTTCGGTGTCGACCGCTTCTGCCAATCAGCCTGTCTTACGCGTAGGGCGGCTTGTGCCAGCCTTTGGGCGAGAGCGTGAAGATCTCGTAGCCGGTCTCGGTGACGCCGATCGAATGTTCGAACTGCGCCGAGAGCGAACGGTCTTTCGTCACCGCGGTCCAGCCGTCCGACAGCAGTTTCACCTGCCATTTGCCGGCATTCACCATCGGCTCGATGGTGAAGAACATGCCGGTCTGCAGCGGCACGCCGGTGCCCGGTTCGCCGTAATGCAGGATGTTCGGCGGCTCGTGGAAAATCCGGCCCAGGCCGTGGCCGCAGAAATCGCGCACCACCGAGAAGCGCTCCTTCTCGACGAAGCTCTGGATCGCATGGCCGATATCGCCGGTGGTCGCGCCGGGTTTCACCACCTCGATGCCACGCATCATGGCTTCATAGGTGATGTCGCTGAGCCGGCGGGCTTTCACGCCAACATCGCCGACATAGAACATCCGGCTGGTATCGCCGTGCCAGCCATCCAGGATCACGGTGACGTCGATGTTGAGGGCGTCGCCGTCTTCCAGAACCTTGTCGCCCGGGATGCCGTGGCAGACCACATGATTCACCGACGTGCAGATCGACTTAGGGAAGCCGCGATAACCAAGCGGCGCGGGTACGGCGCTGCGCTCGACGATGTAGTTGTGGCACAGCTCGTCCAGCCTGCCGGTGGTGACGCCGGGCTCGACATAAGGCGTGATGAAATCCAGCGTCTCGGCGGCCAGTTTACCGGCCGCACGCATGCCGACGAAATCTTCCGGCCGGTGCAGGCGGACCGCACCGGCGTGGATGTCATCGTCGTCGTCGGTTTCGAGAATGCGGGCCTGGTTCTGGGTCACGTATATTTTGCCTTGTGTATCAGGGCGTTACGGGTCTATTGGGAGCCGGCGGGCAATCGCGATGCCGGCCTCCGTCACGCTGCAGGCGTAACATAGCGCCTCGACCCCGGCATTCCTAGCCTCGATGAAGGCCGCGGCGTAGCCCGGATCGCAGTCGGCGGCAATGCGGAAATGGCTGCAATCGTCGCGCTGCACGACGAACAGCATCACGGCCCGGTGACCGGCTGCCACCATCGCCGACAATTCGCGCAGATGCCTGGCGCCGCGCTCGGTGACGCAGTCGGGAAATTCCGCCAGCGGCGGCTGGCGGCTCAGATGCACGTTCTTGATTTCGAGATAGCAGGGCGAGCGGTCGCTTGCCGTGAGCAGAAAATCGACGCGGCTGTTGGCGCCGTATTTCACCTCCGGGCGATGCAGGTTGTAGCCGGTGAGTTCCGGAATCACGTCATGGACCAGCGCCTCGGCAGCCAGCTTGTTCGCCAGCCCGGTATCGACGCCGACCATGCTGCCATTGTCGGCCTGCGCAATCACCCAGCCCCAGTTCAGCTTCCCCTTGCCCGGCTTGAGCCAGGTCCGGCTGCCCGGTTCGGTCAGGCCCAGCATCTGTCCCGGATTGGGGCAGTGCACGGTTTCCTCGCGGCCGTCGGCGAAGCGCATATCGGCCAGGAAGCGCTTGTAGCGGCGCAGCAGGATGGCCTGCGTCAGGGGCTGTGAAAACTGCATAACCCGCCTATAGCGGCGACTGGCCTACACGTCCAGCGCGTGCTATTTCCTGTCGTATGACGGACGCGCCTAAAATCGTGACGGCTGCCATGCTGGTGATCGGCAACGAGATTCTCTCGGGCCGCACCCGCGATGCCAACATGTATTTCCTGGCCGGCAAGCTGACCGAAATTGGCATCCGGTTGCGCGAGGCGCGCGTCGTACCCGATATCGAGGCGACCATTATCGCGGCCGTGAACGAGCTGCGCGCACGTTATGACTATGTCTTCACCTCGGGCGGCATCGGCCCGACGCATGACGACATCACCGCGGATTGCATCGCCAAGGCGTTCGGTGTGAGCATCGATATCCAGGCCGAAGCGCGCCGCCGGCTGGAGGCGCATTACGAAGCCGGCATGCTGAATGCCGCGCGGCTGCGCATGGCGCGGATCCCCGATACCGCCACGCTGATCGACAACCCGGTATCGGCCGCGCCGGGTTTCCGCATCGGCAATGTCATGGTGATGGCCGGCGTGCCGATGATCTTCCAGGCCATGGTGGCCAGCGTGGCGCCGACGCTGATCGGCGGCGACAAGCTGCTGTCGCGCACCGTGCTGGCGCTGGTGCCCGAAGGTGCGGTGGCCGAGGATCTTGGCGCACTGCAGAAACAGTATCCCGATGTTGACATGGGGTCTTACCCGGCCTTCCGCAGCGGGCGCGCCTCCACGGCCATCGTGATGCGCTCCACCGACCCCAGCATGCTGGATGCCGCAGCCGATGCGATGTATGCCATCTTCCGCCGCATGGGCGGCGAGCCTTTCGAGAACGAGATCGTCTGATGCGCCTGTTCGTCCTGGCCGGCCTGCTCGCCGGTTCACTGGTCTCCGTTGCTGCTGCACAGCAGAATCCCGCCATGAATCCGGGCGGCAGTCTGGCGCCGCCACCGAAATTCCTCGGCCGCGACCTGCAGGCGCTCTGCGACAGTGCCGAAGGCAGCGCCCGCCTTACCGGCTGCCTGCGCTACCTGCAGGCCTCGGTGGCGATGTATGAACTGATCGTCGCCGATGGCAAGGAGATCACCTGGTTCTGCACGCCGCGCGAGGCGCCGGCCGCTCTGTTGCGCCAGCAATTCGTCGAATGGGCGAAAGAAAATGGCGATCAACTGGGGCTGGACGCGATCCAGACCGTGCGGCAGGCCATGACCGATGCCTTCCCCTGTCAGGAATAACGCAGGCGTTACCGCCGGCCCCATTTCTGCCGTAAGCCCAGCCTAGTCTCAATCTGGTATAGTGCCTCCCGGAGGTCGGGCTGCCATGGGCAGAAACACGCCATTTGCCATTCCCGTGCTGACCGTCGCCGGTCTGCTGGCGGCCTGCGGGCCGCCGATGGCCTGGCAGAAGCCCGGCGTCACCCTGGCGGAAGCCCAGGTCGACAGCCGGGACTGCGCAAACCTGGCGCGCGACCAGGCCTTCCGCGAAAGCTTTTTCGACGGTCCGTTTTACCGCGGCTACTACGGTGCCTGGCCGTCCCGCTTCGGACCTTATCCGAGCCCCTATGGCTATTACCGGCATGATGCCTTCATGTACCGGCAGCAGCGCGAAGGCGACCTGCAGAATTTCTGCCTGCGCGCGCGCGGCTATCATCTCGCACCGGTGGTGGAACAATAGGGGTTGGCGATGCGACACGAGATTGCGCTTCTCTCATTGCTCATTCTGGCCTCCTGTGCGCCGACCACAGAATGGGCGCGGACCGAGACATCGCTGGAGCAGCGCCAGAAAGACGAGAAGGAATGCCAGGACATCGCCAACTGGCAGGCGCTGGATGAAAGCGACAAGACGCGGCCGATCTATCCGCCGTTCCGCGACACCCAGTTCATCGTAGGCGGCGACGAGGATGGTGGCATCACCTCCTCCTATACCCGCCGCGGCCCGCGCATGTATGAACTCGCGGAATACTGCATGCAGCAGCGTGGTTACCATCTGCAGCCCATCGCGAAAAAGTCATGATCCGCGTGGCCGCCATTTCGCTTTTTCTGCTGCTGGCGGCTTGCGCAACGACGCCGACCGAATGGGTGCGCAGCGATACCGGTGCCGTGCAGCGCGACAGCGACTACAAGGATTGCCGCAATATCGCCTGGAAGCAGGCGCTGGATGAAAGCTCGTCGACACGGCCGCTCTATCCGCCCTGGACCGGCACCGGTTTTAATACATGGGGTGCGCCCTGGCGCGAACCGCGCACGCCATCTTACTTTGATCGCGGCCCGCGCGAGGCCGAATTCACCGATTACTGCATGCGCGAGCGCGGCTATCGCCTGCAGGTGGTCGGTTCAGCGCGCTAGCGGTTCTTCCAGAACGCTGTCTGCCTTGTGGCAGGCCACTGCGCGGCCATCGGGCATTATCCTCAAGTCAGGTGCCGTGGTGTGGCAGCGATCCTTGGCATAGGTGCAGCGATCGGCCAGCGCACAGCCGGGCGTCAGTGTCGTCTGGCTCGGCGGGTTGCCCTGCAGCAGGCTGCTGCGGCGCGCCTGACCGGGCGGCGGCGGTACCGGCTGCGGCAAGGCCGCGAGAAGTGCGCGCGTGTATGGATGCGCTGGCCTGGCGAAGATCGTCGCCGTGCTGCCCTGCTCGACGATGCGGCCGAGATACATCACAGCCACATGGCTGCACAGATGGTCGATCACCGCCAGGTTATGGCTGATGAACAGATAGGTGATGCCGTAACGCTGCTGCAGATCGGCCATCAGGTTCAGCACCTGGGCCTGGACGGAGACATCGAGCGCCGAGACGGCTTCGTCGGCGACGATAAGCTTCGGCCGCGTGATCAGCGCACGGGCAATCGCGATACGCTGGCGCTGGCCGCCCGAAAATTCATGCGGATATTTTTCCATGTCGCCGGCGCGCAAGCCGACAGTGGCGAGCGTTTCGGCGACGCGATCGCGCTTTTCCGCGCGCGTCAGCTTCTCCAGCACATCGAGCGGCTCGGCGACGATGCGCTCCACCGTCAGGCGCGGATCGAGCGAGCCATAGGGATCCTGGAACACCATCTGGAAATCGCGCCGCGCCGCGCGCAGCTCTTCGACCGGCAGCGCATTCAGGTCGCGACCGGCAAAGCGCATGCGGCCCCGGCTCGGCCTTTCCAGCGCCATCACCAGCCGGGCCAAGGTCGACTTGCCGCAGCCGGATTCACCGACGATGCCGAGACTCTCGCCGGCCTGCACGGTCAGCGACACGCCATTGACGGCAAAGACCTGTTGCGCCGGCGAAAACGGCGTCGCCCGTTTCAGCACATAGGTCTTGTGGATGTCGTCGAGCTCAACCAGCGCAGTCATGGTGCGCCTACTGTCATGTCGGTGCGCCAGCATTCGGCCTGATGCGCCGGGCCGACAGCCGCATTGGGCGGGAACTCGGTGCGGCAGCGCGGCTCGACCAGCTTGCAGCGGTCGGCAAAGGCGCAGGCAGCCGGCAGATCGTGCAGGTCGGGCACAATGCCGGGAATGGTCGGCAGTTGCGGCCGCGGATGCGAAAGCCCCGGTGCGATACGCGGCATGGCGCTGAACAGTCCGCGCGCATAAGGATGCGCCATGCGGGCAAACACCTCGCGCACCGGGCCGGATTCCACCGCGCGGCCGGCATACATCACCAGCACGCGGTCCACCGTTTCGGCGATCACGCCGAGATCGTGGCTGATCAGCACCAGGCCCATGCCGGTTTCATCCACCAGCCGCCGGATCAGGTCGAGTATCTGGCCCTGGATGGTGACGTCCAGGGCCGTTGTCGGCTCGTCGGCGATCAGGATGTCGGGGTCACAGGCCAGCGCCATGGCGATCATCACGCGCTGGCGCTGGCCGCCCGACAGCTGGTGCGGATAGGCGTCCAGACGACTGCGCGGATTGGGAATGCCGACGCGATCCAGCAACTCGACGGTACGTTCGCGCGCCTGCGGGCCGCGCAGGCCGAGATGCAGCCGCAGCGGTTCGGCGATCTGGTCGCCGATCCGGTGCAGCGGATTGAGCGAGGTCATCGGCTCCTGGAAGATCATCGCCAGGCGGTTGCCGCGCAGGCGGCACAGTTCCTTTTCGCTGGCAGCGAGAAGATCGCGGCCGGCGTAATTCACCTGACCACCCGTGGTGGCGCCATCCGGCAGCAGGCCCATCAGTGCCAGCGCGGTCAGCGACTTGCCGCTGCCGGATTCACCGACGATGCCGAGCGTCTCACCCTTGCCCAGCTCGAAGCCGATACCGCGCACGGCCTCGGCAGGGCCGCGTGCGGTCTGCAGTGCGACACGCAGATCTTTGACCGAGAGAAGCGCGGGCCCGCCTGTTGTCTTCTCTGGCATCAGCGTTGCCTCGACAGGCGTGGATCGGTCAGATCGCGCAATCCGTCGCCCAGCAGGTTGAAGCCGAGGACGGCGATGGCGATGGCGAAGCCGGGGAAAACCGCGAGGAAGGGTGTGCGGAAGACCAGCGCCTGGGCTTCGTTCAGCATGCGGCCCCAGCTCGGCGTCGGCGGCTGGGTGCCCAGCCCGAGGTAGGACAATGCGGCTTCGGCCAGGATGGCGAGCGCGAACTGGATGGTGGCCTGCACGACGATGACCGCCAGGATATTGGGCAGCACGTGTTCGATGGTGATGCGGAAGCTGCCCTTGCCGGCGCTGCGGGCCGCCAGGATATAGTCGCGCGCCCAGATCGCATTGGCCGAGCCGCGCACCACGCGGGCGAAAACCGGGATGTTGAAGATCGCGATGGCGACAACCGAATTCATCGTGCTGGGGCCGAAGATGGCGGCCAGCATGATCGCTGACAGAATGGCGGGAAACGCGAAGGTGAAATCGGCAAAGCGCATCACCAGCTCTTCGATCCAGCCGCGTCTTGCCGCCGCCAGCAGGCCGAGCGCGCTGCCCAGCGCCAGCCCGCCGCCGACCGCCAGCAGCCCGACGGTGAGCGAGTTCTGCGCGCCGGCCAGGATCAGCGACAGCACGTCGCGGCCAAAGGAATCGGTACCGAGCCAGTAGTCGGCCGAGGGCATCGCCATGCGGTGGCGGATGTTGATGGCGGTCGGTGAATATGGCGTCCAGACCAGCGACAGCAAAGCCATGCCCAGCACAAAGCCGGTCAGGACCGCGCCGACCACGAAGCTGCGATGTTTGAATGCGCGTTTGATGAAGCTAGACATCCTGCGCCTTCAGTCGCGGATCGATCACCGCGTAAAGCACATCCACGATGAAATTCACGGCCACGACCGTGAAGGCCAGCAGGATCACGGCGGCTTTCACCACTTCGATATCGCGGTTGCTGATCGCCTGGAAGATCAGACGACCCAATCCGGGTAGGGAAAATACCTGTTCAACAACAATGGTGCCGGTCAGCAGGTTGCCGAACTGCAGTCCGATCACGGTGATCACCGGGATCAGCGCGTTGCGCAGCACATGGCCCCACAATACCGACTGGCGGCTCAGGCCTTTGGCGCGCGCGGTGCGCACGAAATCCTCGCGCAGCACTTCCAGCACCGAGGAGCGCGTGATCCGCGCGAGGATGGCGGCNNAAGCCGCCGGCGGAGAACCAGCCGAGATTGACGGCGAACAGCAGGATCAGCAGCAGGCCGAACCAGAAATTCGGGATCGAGATGCCGAGCTGGCTGATGCCCATGATGACAAGGTCGCCCGGCTTGTTGTGCTGTGCGGCGGCATAGACGCCGAGGCCGAGGGCGAGGATCACAGTCAGCAGCATGGCGCTGAGCGACAGCGGGTAGGTGAGCGAGAGACGTTCGGCGATCAGTGGCCAGACCGGCGTCTTGTAGGCATAGGAAATGCCAAAATCGCCCATCAGCAAGTTGCCGATCCACAGCAGGTAGCGGTCGAGAATCGGCCGGTCCAGCCCGTATTCGTGGCGGAAGACGCTGAGCTGTTCGTCGGAGGCATCGATGCCCAGCACCAGCAAAGCGGGGTCGCCCGGCAGGATTTCCAGCACCAGGAACACGATCACCGAGGTCGCCAGCAGGGTGGCGAGCAGGGTGGCCAGGCGCTTGAGCAGGAAGGCGGCCATGCCGGCTACAGTTTCAGCGCCAGCGTCACGCCATCGCCGACCGGCAGCATGGCCGTAACGATGCGCTTGTCCTGCGCCAGGGCGATATTCAGGGCGCGCAGGGCTTCGGTGTCTGCGCTGGTATCCTGCGGATCGGCGACGCGGCCGCTCCATAGGACGTTGTCATAGGCGATCAGGCCGCCGGGGCGCAGCAACTGCAACACGCGTTCATGATAGGCGGCATAGCCGGTCTTGTCGGCATCGATGAAGGCGAAGTCGTAGCTGCTGCCGGCGCCTTCGGCGAGCATCGCATCCAGCGTGTCCCTGGCGGGGCCGAGTTTCAGTGCGATGCGGCCGGCAACTCCGGCTTCCTGCCAGTAGCGGCGGGCGATGCTCGTCCATTCGTCGTTGATGTCGAGTGCCGTGATATGGCCGTCGGCCGGCAGGGCCATCGCCACGGCCAGCGAGGAATAGCCGGTGAAGACGCCGATCTCCAGGCAACGTTTCGCATTCATCAGCCGGACCAGCAGCTGGAAGAAGCGGCCCTGGTCGACGCCGATCTGCATGCCGCCCATGGGCAGCGCCGCGGTTTCCTTGCGCAGGCGGGCCAGCAGCGGATGTTCCGGCGGCGCGACCTGCTGCATGTANNCGCCGGTGCGCCAGCAGCCGAGACACCAGCCGGTGCGGCGGTCGATCGTGCAGACCTTGGTGCAAGGCGAGGGCGGCGGGTCATCGGCGACAGGGGATCGAGCGTCAATCATGGCGAAAATGTGGCGTCCCGCCTGCGGCGAAGCACCGCAATTCCTGGTCGGGGACTTGAACCATGGTCGAGGACACTCTTATCTAGCGGGCGCTGGACGGCAGGGGCCGTTCCGCGGGGCAGGGGACAAACTAAAACGATGATCGACATCAAGAATCTGGTCAAGCAGTTCGGGCCGTTCACCGCCGTCGATAATATCAGTTTCAGCGTCGCCAAAGGCGAAGTGCTCGGCTTCCTCGGTCCGAACGGCGCCGGCAAGTCCACCACCATGAAGATGCTCTGCGGTTTCCTGAACCCGACCTCGGGCAGCATCGCGGTCTGCGGCCATGACGTCGAGGCCGAACCCCTGGCGGCCCGCCGTGCCATCGGCTACCTGCCGGAAGGCGCGCCGACCTATGCCGACATGACCGCGCGCGGTTTCCTCGATTTCATCGCCGATGTGCGCGGGCTGGCCGGCAAGGACCGCCAGTGGCGCCTCGACAAGGTGGTCGACCAGATCAACATCAAGGATGTGCTGGACCAGCCGATCGACACGCTGTCGAAGGGCTACAAGCGCCGCGTCGGCCTGGCGCAGGCGATCCTGCACGATCCGCCGGTGCTGGTGCTCGACGAACCGACCGATGGCCTCGATCCCAACCAGAAGCATGAAGTGCGCGGCCTGATCCAGGCGATGGCGCGCGACAAGGCGATCATCATCTCCACGCATATCCTCGAAGAGGTGGAGGCGGTGTGCAGCCGCGCCATCATCATCGCCCGCGGCCGCATTCTGGCCGAGGGCAAGCCCGAAGGCAGTGCCGGCTGGCGCATCGGCGAAATGCTCGCCGGGCCCGGCAAGCTCGACGCCGCCTTCCGCGAAATCACCCAGGCCCGCGCGGCCTGAGCAGGACGAAGACCATGAAACCGATGCTTGCCGTTCTCCGTCGCGAAATCAGCGGCTATTTCTCCACCCCGGTCGCCTATGTGTTCATCGTGGTGTTCCTGTTCACCGCGGGAATCTTCACCTTCTATCTCGGCCAGTTCTTTGAACGCGGCCAGGCCGACCTGAAGTCCTTCTTCATGTTCCATCCCTGGCTCTATCTCTTCTTCCTGCCCGCGATTGCCATGCGGCTGTGGGCGGAAGAGCGCAAGGCCGGCACCATCGAGCTGCTGCTTACTTTGCCCATTCCGTTGTGGGCCGCGGTGCTGGGCAAGTTCCTCGCCGCCTGGGCCTTTGCCGGCATCGCACTGGCGCTGACCTTCCCGCTCTGGCTCACCGTCAACTGGCTCGGCAATCCCGATAACGGCGTGATCTTCGCCGGCTATATCGGCAGCTTCCTGATGGCCGGCGCCTATCTGGCGATCGGCAGCTGCATGTCGGCGGTGACCAAGAACCAGGTGATCGCCTTCGTGCTCAGCGTGCTGGTCTGCTTCATCTTCACCGTGTCGGGTGCGCCGATGGTGCTGGGTTTCTTCCAGGGCTGGGCACCGACACTGATCGTCGACACCATCGCCTCCTTCAGCTTCCTGGCGCATTTCAACGCCATCACCGAAGGCGTGATCGATCTGCGCGATCTGGTGTTTTTCCTGTCGCTGATTGCGGTCTGGCTCTATGCCAACGCTGTCGTGGTCGATTTCAAGAAGGCGGGTTAAGTCCATGAAAACCGGCAGCAAAGCCCTTCTCACCGGCACCGGCCTGGTCGCCGCCTTCGCACTCTTTTTCGGCTTCAACATTCTGGTCAACAACGGCCTGCGCGATGCGCGCGTCGATCTGACCGAGGCGCGGCTCTACACGCTGTCGGACGGCACGCGCAACGTGCTGAAAGGCATCCCGGAGCCGGTCACCCTGCGCTTCTTCTTCTCGGATAAGCTGGCCGGCAATGCGCCGCAGCTGAAGCAGTATGGCAACCGCGTGCGCGAGTTGCTGGAACGCTATGCCTCGCTCGCCGGCGGCAAGATCCGCCTCGAAGTGATCGATCCCGAGCCCTTCACCGAAGCGGAAGACCGTGCGGTGCAGGCCGGCCTGCAGGGTGTGCAACTGCCCAGCGGCCAGCTTTATTTCGGCCTGGTCGGCACCAATGCGCTCGACCAGCAGCAGACCATCGCCTTCTTCCAGTCCGACAAGGAACAGTTCCTCGAATACGACGTGACCAAGCTGGTCTATGCCTTGAGCAACCCGACCAAGCCGACCGTCGGCATCCTCGGCGCCCTGCCGCTGGAATACGGTCCGGGCGGCATGATGGCGGCGATGCGCAATCAGGCGCAGCCCTATCTGATCCTCGAACAGATCAAGCAGTTCTTCCAGGTGAAGATGCTGGATGCGTCCAAGCCGGAAGAGATCAATGACAAGATTTCGACGCTGATCCTGGCGCATCCGAAGGATCTCAGCCCGCAGGTGCAGTATGCCATCGACCAGTATGTGCTGAAGGGCGGCCGGCTGATCGTGTTTGCCGATCCCTATTCGGAGACCATGGCGGCGATGCCCAATCCGATGACCGGCCAGCCGATGCCGGGCGGCGATCAGTCGTCGCTGCTGCCCGATCTGTTCAAGGCCTGGGGCGTCGAGGTCGAGGCTGGCAAGTTCGTCGCCGATCTGGCGCTGGCCCAGCGCGTGCAGACCGGCCGCAGCGGCCCGGCCGCCGTGGTGGATTACGTGCCCTGGCTGGCAATTCCGGGCGAACGGCTCAACCACGATGACATCGTGACGTCCGAGCTGACCCAGATCAACGCGGCTTCCATGGGCTCGATCCGCAAGCTGGACGGCGCCACCACCACGGTGACGCCGCTGATCACGTCGTCCAACCAGGCGATGCTGATGGAGACCAAGGATCTCGACGGCGATCCCAATCCGCAGGCGCTGGCCGAGAAGTTCAAACCGACCGGTGAAACCTACGTGCTGGCCGCCCGCATCAGCGGCCAGGTCAAGTCGGCTTTCCCGAATGGCGCACCGCCTGCCCAGAAGAAGGAAGACGAAAAGAATGACGGCGCCAAGCCGGCAGAGGCTGCGAAGCCGACGGCCCCGCATGTGACCGACAGCGCCAAGCCGATCAACGTGCTGCTGGTGGCCGATGCCGACCTGCTGGACGACCGCTTCTGGGTGCGTAGCCAGCAGATGATGGGCCAGAACATGTATGTGCCAATCGCCGCCAATGCCGACCTGCTGATCAATGCGATCGACAACATGTCGGGCTCGGGCGACCTGATCGGGCTCCGCAGCCGCGGCCGTTCGCAGCGCCCCTTCGAGGTGATCGACAACATGCGTCGTCACGCGGAACAGCAGTTCCTCGCCCGCCAGAAGGCGCTGGAACAGAAGCTGGAGACGACACAGAAGCAGCTCGCCGACCTGCAGAGCAAGGCGCAGGACCAGTCGAATGCGCTGCTCAGCGCCGAGCAGGAAGCGGCGATGACCACCTTCCGTGACGACCTGCTCTCCACCCGGCGCGAGCTGCGTGGCGTGCAGCGCGAGCTGAACCGCGACATCGAAAGCCTGCAGCTGCTGGTCAAGTTCATCAATATAGGCCTGATGCCGCTGCTGGCTGCTTTGGTCGCGGTCGGTCTGGCCATCGCCTGGCGTCAGCGGCGCATCCGCCGCGCGCTGGAAGGCTGAAGCGTATTTCCGTGGAGTGTTCGTCATGAAGCTGCGTAACAAGAGCTGGGCAATTCTGGTCGTCGCCGCTGTCGTTCTCGGCGGTGCCGGCTGGTGGGTGGCGGTGTCGCGCGACAAGGCGGCGCAGGCCGATTTCACGCCAAAGCCGATGTTCCCCGGCCTGACCTCGAAGGTGAACGACGTCACCTCGCTGGAGATCGCCACGGTGAAGTCGCTGTTCCGCATTGAGCGCGGTGCGACGGCCGATCACTGGACCATGCCGAGCCGGCATGACTATCCGGTGCGTGCCGATCTGGTGCGCAAGAATGTACTGGGCATCGCCGGGCTGGAGACCCTCGAGCCGCGCAGCGATAAGCCGGAGAACTACAACCTGCTGCAGGTGACGGAGCCCGACCAGTTCAAGCCCGTCGACGAAGCGGCGAAGGGCGATCCCGGCCCGATCCTGATCCGTCTGGTCGACAAGGATGCCAAGTCGATGGCTGCGGTGATCGTCGGCAAGACGCGCAGCTATCCGACCGGCGGCAAGCCCGGCCAGCTGCAGGTGCGCAAGCCCGATGAGGCGCGCGCCTGGCTGGCGCAGGGCACGCTGGAACTGCCGGCCGACCCGGTGCAGTGGCTGGTGAAAGACCTGATCAAGCTCGACAAGAACCGCGTCGCCTCTGCCACCGTCACGCATCCCGATGGCGAGGTGCTGAAGGTCAATCGCGGCCCGGACAAACCCGACAATACGCCAGTCGATTTCGTGCTGCCCAATATCCCGAAAGGCATGAAGGTCGGCTCGCCTTTCGATGTGAACGCCGTGGCCGGTAGTCTGGCTTATCTCGGCTTCGAGGATGTCGGCAAGGCGAGCGAGCATGACTTCGCGAAAGCGACGGTGACCGAGATCGTTACGCTGGATGGCGTGAAGGCCGTGGTGCGCACCATCCCGGCCGACGAAGAGAAGAAATTCTGGATCGTGATCTCGGCCAGCTTCGATGCGGCGCTGGCCAAGCCCAACGAGGCCAACAAGGATCTGCTGAAGCCGGAAGAGGCCGAAAAGCAGGTGAAGGAGGCCATGGCGCGCATGGATGGCTGGGCCTATCAGATCAACGACTATGCCGCCCGCGACCTGACCCGCCGGCTGAAAGACCTGATCGAGCCGGAAAAGAAAGACGACGAAAAGAAAGGTTAAAGAGTTCCGGAGCCTGCCATGACCGACCAGACCCTGCAATTCCAGTCAGATGTCGCCCGGCTGCTGCATATCGTCACCCATGCGCTGTACAGCCAGAAGGAAATCTTCCTTCGCGAATTGATCTCGAATGCGTCGGATGCCTGCGACAAGCTGCGCTTTGCCGCCCAGACCGAGGCCGAGCTCTGGGCCGGAGATACAGAGCTCAAAGTCACTCTGACTCCTGATAAAGCAGCCGGCACGCTGACCATTGCCGACAATGGCATCGGCATGAATCGCGATGAACTGGTAAGCAATCTTGGCACCATCGCCCGTTCCGGTACCGGCGAATTCGCTGCCAAGATGACCGGCGACGCCGCCAAGGATATGACGCTGATCGGCCAGTTCGGCGTCGGCTTCTATTCCGCTTTTATGGTGGCCGGGAAGGTCGAGGTGATTTCGCGTAAGGCCGGCGAAGCGCAGGCCTGGCGCTGGGTCTCGGATGGTTCGGGCCAGTTCACCATCGGCGAAGCCGAACGGTCCGCGCGCGGGACGACGATCATCCTTTACTTGCGCAAGGGCGAGGAGGAATTCCTCGAACCCCTGCGGCTCAGCCATATCGTGCGGACTTACTCCGACCATATCGCGCTGCCGGTGGTGCTGGATGAAGGCGACGGCAAGAGCGAGACGCTGAACAGCGCCAGTGCGCTCTGGGCACGGCCGAAATCCGAAGTCACCAAAGAGCAGTATCAGAGNNGCTGAGGGCAAGCTGGATTACAGCCTGCTGCTGTTCGTGCCGTCATCGCGGCCGCACGACCTGTTCGATCCGGCACGCAAATCAGCGCTGCGGCTTTATGTGCGCCGCGTCTTCATCACGGATCGCTGCGACGAACTGGTGCCGGCCTGGCTGCGCTTCCTGCGCGGCGTGGTCGATTCCGCCGACCTGCCGCTGAATGTCAGCCGCGAGATGCTGCAGCACAATCCAGTGCTGGCGCGGATCAAGCAGGCGATCAGCCGGCGCGTGCTGACCGAGCTGGACAAGAAAGCCGGCAAGGACGCTGCCGAATACGAGAAGTTCTGGGAAGCCTTCGGTCCGGTGCTGAAGGAAGGCCTCTACGAAGATGCCGAGCATCGCGAGGCGATCCTGAAGCTGGCGCGCTTCCGTTCGTCGCAGCGCGAGGGCTGGGTGTCGCTGGACGATTACATTGCCGCCATGAAGGATGGCCAGAGCGCCATCTATGTGATCAGCGGCGAGCAGCCGGAACAGCTGAAACACAGTCCGCAGCTGGAAGGTTTCCGCGCCAAGGGCGTGGAAGTGCTGCTGCTGACCGATCCGGTCGATGATTTCTGGCTCTCTGTGGTACGCGACTATACCGGCAAGCCGCTGAAATCGGCCAGCCGCGCCGGCGCCGATCTCGATGGCATCGCCGGCGCGATGGACGAGAAGAAGCCGGAAAATCACCCGGACGATGCCGCGCTCGGCACGCTGATCGCGGCGCTGAAGCAGATCCTGGGCGATGCCGTGAAGGATGTGCGCGAGTCAAAGCGTCTGACCGACAGCGCGGTCTGCCTCAGTGCTGCCGAAGGCGACATGGACATGCATCTCGAGCGCCTGCTGCGCCAGCACAAGCAGCTCGACAAGGCCAGCACGCGGATTCTCGAGATCAATCCCGGTCATGCGCTGATCCAGGCGCTGGCGGCACGCGCGCAGCAGTCCGGCGCGGTCGATGCGCTGGAGGATGCCGCGTATCTGCTGCTCGACCAGGCGCGCCTGGTGGAAGGCGAGGCGCCGGCCGATCCGCTGCAATTCGCGCAGCGGCTGGCCCGGCTGATGGAAAAGGCGATCTAGCCAAACCTCCTTCCATCTCTGGTGCCATAAGCTATGCTCCCTCTCAAAGAATAGCGGAGGGGGAAATGCCGCGCTACGGACTTGCTGTTAAAGAATTCAATGGTACTGCTTTCTTTAGATCAGTTCTGCAGGAATGGGGCTTGCAGGTGATGCGGTACAGCGAGTTCCATCGGGATGGGGATGCCGGTGAAGCTTGGGATGTGTGCTTTTCATACAAGGAACGACCGAACGTAGGAATACTGGCGTCCGCCGCTTCGAGAGCAGGTGGCATCAGTCTAGTTGAATACGAGAGTAGTCGGAGAGGAAGAAACTGGGCGCGCGGGGATTTGTTCTTCTCTGATCAGAAGGTCGGCTATGAGGCCGAAGTGAAGCTGGCGAGAGTGAATAGCAATATGCAGGCATCGCGCGATGCCCTGTATGATGTTGTTGTTCCGTCTCTAAACGAGGCAGTCAAGGCAGCGAGGAATCTAAATCGCAATTCAGATTATAGATTGGGAATAACCTTTGTTGTTCCTCGCGTAGTGCGAGACCAAAATGAAAGCCTGAATTCTGCATCAGACCGAGCGTTTGGATTTTATCAGTCACTCCTTGGGGAAATCCGATCGGAGTTGTACGAACGGAACAGAGTTCACTTCATGTCCTGGGTTGCACCTGAATGCTCCCGGCAGTTTTGGCTCAAGGAGGGAGATGGCAAGGTTCACTATCCGGGGATCATGCTGATCGGTAGATTCCTTCGGCTGCCAAATAGGGATGATTGACTACATTCCGACGCGGCTCAGCGGCACTTCGGTGACGCCGTAGCCCGCTTCGGCCGGGATGCGCAGATGCGGCTCGGCGAAGGATGTCTTGTCCAGCACCGGCATGACATCGACCACAGTATCCTGTTTTGTCACGGCCACGGCGTCAGCCACATTGCGCGCGCGCGCCAGCTTCACCAGCTGCATGCGGGTGGCGAAGACGATGGTGCGGGTCTTGGCCTCCCAGTCGTCGAGTGCCGCCTGCGCGCCGACCCATTCCGACTCCACCGATTCCGATCCGTCATGCACGCCGACCTGGTCGGCCGGTGCCGGCGCGAGGAAGAACCAGGTGTCGAACCGCTTGGGCATGACCTCGGGTGTGATCCAGTGCGCGAAGGGCACCAGCGTATCGAGCGCGTAATCCAGCCCCTCGGTTTCGGCCATATCGCGCAGGGTTTTCTCGCCGCAATTGAGCGGCTCGCGCCAGTGGCCCAGCGTTTCGACGCGCGCCGCCGACAGTAATGTGCCATCGCCCTTGGCGCGCGCCAGCAGCAGGCCGGATTCCTCGAAGGCCTCGCGGATCGCGCCGAAGGCATAAGACGTCAGGGTGGGATCGAAATTGCCGGGCCGGGCATGGCGGCCCATCAGCACCGGATCGCTGTCGCCATCTGCGAGCTTGCCGCCCGGGAACACCATGGCGCCGGAGGCGAAGTCGATCGCGTGGTTGCGCTTGACCATGAAGACTTCCAGTCCGGCCGCGCCGTCGCGCACCATCAGCACGGTGCTGGACGGGCGCAAGGCATTCTTCGCTTCACTCATCGGTGTTTCCCCAGTTTGATTTTTTTAGACGTCGCGCGTCAGATAGACCTTGTTGCCGCCATGCGGAAGCCGCGCGAAGCCACGCCGGGCGAGCCAGGCGATGCCGGCGGTATCGTGCTCCGGCCGCTGGATCTCGATGGCGACAAGGCCGAGGCCGCGCGCATGCATGGCGGCGCAATCCAGCAGCCAGGCGCCGAGACCCTGGCCGCGAGCTTCTTCCGCCACGGCCAGCCGGTTGATCAGCAGGCTGGTCTGCAGGGGCAGCAGCACCATGAAGCCGTCGATGGCGGTGCGCCATTCCGCCACGAACAGGTTTTCATCGCGCTGCAAGGCAGCAAGGTCGAGGTTCGCGGCATCGGGTAGCGCGGTGCGGGCGATCTCCTGCAGGCGATGCAGGTCATTGCGATCGGCCGGCCGCAGGCGATGTTCGATTCTGTTTGCGGGCTTGTTGCCTACCGACATGCGGCAATCCCGGACCCTGGAGCAGCGGACATCATGGCGAAACCATCGGCCGCACCGGCCGGCCTGTCAACCTCAGGGGAGTAACCTTTGCAGGGCCGATTATTTTGCAGGGGCGGGCTATTTGCTGCCCTTGATATCGCGATCCTTGATATCGACGGCGCCCAGCACCGGGCCGACGCCTTCGCTGGTGACGATCTGCAGCATCACCATGGCGCCCTGGCGGCCCCAGTCGGTGCCGGTCAGATCGGGCAGGTCGTAGCTGGCGCTCTGGCCCTTCCAGCGGCCGAGATCGCCCCAGCTGCGGGCCACGTTCAGGTAATTCAGCGTCTTGCCGGAATTCTCGCCACGCTCGATCGCAACTTCATGCTGCGTGTCGTAGCGGCAGAGCACCAGTTTCGCCTCGCCTTCGAAACCCGCCACTGCCGGCACCGTGATCTGCCAGTTGCCGGTCGTGTTGTTCCTCTCGGCCGCGATGGCGACCGACGGCATGCGGCGTGCTTTTTCCAGCGCCTTCTCGACGGCCTTGCGGTCGGAGCCGACGACGACATATTTGCCGTTCACCACCACCTGCGGCGTGTAGACTTCGCGCTTGCCGGAATTGCGCGCGTAATCCTGCTGGCGGATGCCATGACCCTTTTTGCTCAGGGTGTCCTTCCAGCCGAGGTAATCCCAGTAATCGACGTGCAGCGAAATCGGAATGATATCCGGCTGTCTGAGCCAGTCCTGCATCAGCGCATCGGCGGGCGGACAGGAGTTACAGCCCTGGCTGGTGAATAACTCCAGCACCACAGGTGCTGCGGCTGTCTGCGACTGCGCGTGGGCAGATGTTGTCATGCCCACCAGCACCAGCGACGCCGCAAGTCCGGCGCGACGGAGCGCAAAACAGAGATAGGGGGCCGAACCGGTCATGAGGATCAAGCTAGGCATACCCTCAGCCTACGACTACTCACGTTGCGGTGAAAGCGGCAAGGCGCTGATCGAGCAGATCATTCGGCAGCGGCATCAGATGGGCAGTATGGGTCCATACCAGTGCCGCCTCGATCCGGCGGTTGGGGAAAACCTGTGCAAGCAGGCCTCGATAAAGCGCCATCTGATCGAGATAGGCCGGATCGACCTCGGTAACCGCGGATGGTGGCGGGCGGTTGGTCTTGTAATCCACGACGAGCACAGTGTCGTGATCGATCAGCAGGCGGTCAACCTGGCCGACCACTGTGCGGTTGCCGATGCGCCCGGCCAGCGGCGCCTCGGTCCGCGCGCCGGGCCGGAAGAGCGCGGCAAACTGCGGATCGCCCAGCAGGGCCATCACTTCCTTCAGCAATATGGCCTGAGCGGCGGGATCGAGCGCGTGGCCCGGATGGGCGAGGAAGCGCGCTGCTGCCGCTGCGCGTTCGGCGTCGGGCAGATCCGGCAATGTCTGCAGCAGACGATGAACCAGACGTCCGCGCTTCAGGCCGTCCTGATTTTTCGCGGTTGTGGGGCTGAGCGGCGCCGGGTCCGGCCGGCTCGGCTGCGACGGACTCAAAGGTCGCGGCGGCGTGGGTTCCGGCGGTGCGGGCTGTCGCAGCCAATCGGGCGCGATAAAAATCTCTGTCGCGGCGACGGCAGGTTTGGCTTCGCTGCGACTGTCGGGATTGGTCTCGTAACGTCGCGCCTCATCGCCCCATGGCAGTGCAATGCTCTGCACGGACGGCAGGTGGTCGAAACCGGCCGCCACCAGATCGTACCAGCTGCCCTGCGGCGGACCCTTCTCGGCGTTGCGCACACCCAGATAGCCGCAGACATAGAGCCGGTCGCGCGCCCGCGTCAGCGCCACATAAAGCAGCCGGCGATATTCTTCCATCTGTTCATCGTGACGTTTGCCGCGCAGCCCGGCAGTCACGGCGGTGTCGTTGTCCTTGCGCATCGGCCAATAAAGTTGCGGCACGGCGCGGGCGGCGGCAGGTCCGGGTGTGCGCATGCCGGGCGTGGGCGCCTCGCCCCACAGCAGGCCGCCACCACCCTGGTCCTGCGGCAGGTCGCAGGTATCGGGCAGGATCACGATGGGCGCTTCCAGGCCCTTGGCGCCATGCACGGTCAGCACGCGTACTTCGTTGCGGCCCTGGTCGAGATCGCGCTTCACCTCGCCGGCATGACGCGGGAACCAGCTCAGGAAGCCCTGCAGGCTGGGCGCATTCTCGCGCTCATAGGCAAGCGTGGCCGCGATGAATTCATCGATAGGTTCGTTGGCCTGCGGTCCCAGCCGTGCCACCAGCCGCCGCCGTCCGTCGCCGGCGCCGAGCAGTTCGGCGTAGAGCGTGAAAGGTGTGACGAGATCGGCGCGCGCCAGCCATCTGTGCAACTCGTCGCTCGCCGCGCGCCATAACGGCCGTTCCTCGGCGCGGCGTCGCAGTTCATGCCAGACGCGCGGCTGCTGGCGGTTCCAGCACAGATCGAACAGGTCTTCTTCGCTGAAATTGAACAGCGGACCTTTCAGCACGGTGGCCAGCGTCAGGTCGTCCTCGGGCAGCAGGCAGAAACCGCCGAGCGCCAGCAGGTCGAGCACGGCGATCTGTTCGGCCAGCTTCATGCGGTCGGCGCCGGCCACCGGCACGCCGGCAGTTTTCAGCGCCTGCACCATCGCCTCGAAGAACACATTGCGCCGACGCACCAGGATCATCACGTCGCCAGGCTGCACGTGGCGTCCCAGGCCAGGCAGCAGCTCTTCGTCGTCCATCCAGCGCCGGATCTGCGCCGCGATCTCCTCTGCCAGCCGCTTGCGTGGATCCTTCTGGCCGACATAGTCGAGCGGGGCTTCCCAGGGTTCGCTCTGCGCCTTCGGGTCGGGCCTGAACGGCGGCCAGAGTTCGATGCGGCCAGCGGCATCGCTGCGGCTGGCCTTGTGGTGCAGCGGCTTCTCGCCGACAACACCAGGCTTGGCCGCGTCCTCTGCAAAAACAGCGTCCACCAGCTGCAGCACTGCCGGCGCCGAGCGGAACGACATTTCCAGCGGAATCTGCGCGAGCCGCTGGTCGACCGCCTCGGCGCGGCGGCGGAAATCATTGTAGGTATCGAGGAAGGCCTGCGGCCGTGCGCCCTGGAAACTGTAGATCGACTGCTTCACATCGCCGACGGCGAAGATGGTGCGGCGAGGAATGTCGTCGCGCGCTCCGGTGCCGCTGAAGAATTCCTCGGCCAGCGCTGCCACCACCGACCACTGGTCCGGGCTGGTATCCTGCGCTTCATCGACCAGGATATGGTCGATGCCGCGATCCAGCTTGAACATCACCCAGGGTACCTGGCTCGGCTCGACCAGCAGATCGCGCGTGCGCAGGATCAGGTCGTCATAATCCAGCAGGCCCTGTGCGGTCTTCAATTTCGCATAGGTCTTCAACAGCTGCTCGCCCAGTCGCAGCAGCATGGCGGTGGCCTCGGCCACCGTCAGCTTGTTTAGCTCCTGCTGCAGCGCGATCAGGCGCGCCTGCTCCTCGGCCAGGATATCGGCGCAGTCTGCGGCAGCGGCGATGGCGGTTTTCGTAGCCATCCTGGCGCGCGGCTTGCCTTCGCCGGTGAAGAAGCCGGCAAACCAGACATCCTCGAACTGCTCGACCGGCAGGCCGGCGGCGAGCCAGTCGGCCAGGGGTTGGCCGATTTTCCGGTCGGTGACGCTGCCGCCGCACAGCGCTGCTGCTGCCCGGCGCAGGTCGGCCAGCCGCATGGCGTCGATATGCAGGCGGATGCTGAGGTCGCGTGTCGCATCCGGCGGCAGTTCCAGCTGCGCATAGAGCGCGCTGATGGCGCCAGCCGCACCGTCGTGCGCTTCCAGCAGCAGCGCGAGATCGCGACGGCGACCGAGCAGCGCCTTCAGCAGATCGGCGAAGCGGCCGTCATCGACGCGGGCGGCGAAAAAATCGATCACCGGGCGGAAATCGGCATCGGAGAGGCCGTCGCCCAGCACGCGTCTGCGCGCTGTCTCGAACAGATCCGCTGTCACGGCCTCGTCGGCCACCGCAAAGCCCGGCGGTACCTGCGCCTCGACCGGAAAGCGTTTCAGCAGCGCCTCGCAGAAGGCATGTACGGTCTGCAGCCGCAGGCCACCGGGCGATTCCAGGGTGCGGGCGAACAGCCGCCGTGCCGCGTCCATGTCGGACTCTGTCACGGGCCGTCCGAGCAGTTCGAACAGCTCGGCCTTCAGCTCGGCATCGTTCAGCATAGTCCATTTGCCGAGCCGGTCAGTCAGGCGCAGCTGCATTTCGGCCGCCGCCGCCTTGGTGAAGGTGAGGCAGAGAATACCGCTCGGCCGGGTGCCCATCAGCAGCAGGCGCGTGACGCGATCCACCAGCACGCGTGTCTTGCCCGAACCGGCATTGGCGGCGACCCAGGCCGACTGCGCCGGATCGGCGGCGCTGCGCTGGTTCATCGTGTGAGTCAGAAGTTCGGGATCGGACCTCATTGGCCCTCTCCCGTGCCTTCGGCGCGTTCGGCGACGCGGGCGAGATGATCGTAGTCGCCTGGATAATCAACGAACTGCGGACGCGGCCGTGATAGATAAGGGATTTTCTCGTCGTCAAAGCGCGCCACCCAGCCGCTCAGCCGTGCCAGTGCCTCGCGTGCCAGATCGTCGGCCGGCGGAATCTCCGCGCGACCGCCGCCTGTCTCGATGCGGCGCGCTTCGCCCGGCTCATTGCCGCCGCCGAGCCGGATATAGACCAGTTCGGCGATTTCAGCCGGCGAGAGTCCGGCAAAGCCGCCGGCCTGCGCGATGGCGGCTTCCAATGCCAGTTGCGGTGACAGGCCGCTATTGACCTGTTTCGGCGTCGGCGGGTTGCCGGTCTTGTAGTCGAGGATGGCGAGCCGGCCGTCGGCGTCATGCTTGTCGATGCGGTCGGCCTTGGCCTTTAGCGTGAAAGCGCCGGCAGGCGCGCCGATCTCGAGCTGCCCTTCCTGTTCCAGCAGGATGGTACGGAAACCGTTGGCGCGGCGTTCGCGTTCATAAGTCAGAAACCAGCGCATGGCGCGCTCGAAGCGCGGCCACCAGAGCGCGGCGATTTCGGGTTGCTCCAGCCAGGCGCCGAATTCACTGCGGCCCAGGGCAAACAGTTCATCGAGTGCTGTCGTATCGTTGGGCAGAGTGTCGGTGTGACGCTGCTGGAAGGTCTCCAGCACGGCATGAATGACATTGCCACGCAGGCGCGCATCCGGCGGTTGATCCGGCGGATCGAGCGGGCGCAGTTCCAGGATGCGCCGGGCATAGAGTGCGTAGGGATCGCGCACCCAAGTCTCAATAGCAGTGACATAGAGTTCGCGCGGCCGGGCTTTCACCGGCGGCATCGGTCGCGGCGGGTCGAATTTCAGGGACCGGTCCGGCGTATCGAGCTGCTCGGCCCAGGCGAGATATTGCGGCGCCAGGCTGCCTTGCCAGCGCGGATCTTTTGCATCCAGCAGTGCCTCCAGCCGCAGCAGCCAGCGGGCAGGCACAGTGGGTGTGCCATCGACTTTCGCAGCCCGCGTCAGGATCACATCGCTGCCGCTCGCCGCCTGCACGAAGTCATGCGCGGTCTGCCCCAGACGGAATTCCGGACTGCTGAGACCCAGCGCCGCTCGCATCGGCCGGCTGAGCCAGGGATCTTCCCTGGCCTGCGGCGGCCAGGTGCCTTCGTTTAGCCCGCCAAGAATGACGCGGTCGGCCTGCTGCAAACGGGCTTCCAGCAGACCCCAGATCGCCAGCCGGCTGTGCGAGGGCCGACGCGGCCGCACCACCTGGCCTTCCAGCAGCGCATCGAGCAGGCGCGGCCATTCGGTTGGTGTCACCGCGCCGAACTGATCGGACGCCTCCAGAAGGTCGACCACCAGTGCATGCAGCGCCTCGCCGGCATCCTGCTGCCAGAGCGGTGTCGGCTGGTCGGGTGCCACCGTCAGCGCTTCGGCCGCCGTGATCTGGACCTGAAGCAGCGTTTTCAGATCCGTGGTCTGATTTTCATGCGCCATGGCCTGTGCGATGACGACGAGCCGTGCCAATGGCGGCAGCAACTCCGGCTCATCGGCCAGATCGGCTACCAGCTGTTTGAGCCCGCGCGCCAGCCGGCTCCTGCGCAGCAGCTTGCGTTCGATGCCGCGTGTCCAGCGCAGCAGATCGCCGCGCGCCATGCCGAGGCGGCAGAAGGGATGTTTCAGCAGCGCCAGCAGCGCCACCGGTGCGAAATCCTCGGCCACCGCGGCGGCAACCAGACGCAGGAACACCGCCGGCGCAGTCTGGATCAGCGGAATGCCGGCGGAATCGTCCACGGCGATGCCATAGCGCGCCAGTTCCAGGCTGACCCGGCGCGCCAGCATCCGGTCGGGCGTGATCAGCGCGGCCGTGCGTCCCGGCGTCTCCAGCGTCTCGCGCATCGCCAGCGCAATCGCCAGCGCCTCTTCGCGCGGGCCTGCTGCGTCGATGCGCTGCAGGCCGGCCAGCGCCTCGGCGGCGATGCCGCCGCGCAGATCGCGCCAGCGATGGCTTTCCGCCGGCGGCAGCAGCGCGGCCGTCAGCAGCTCGGCACGGCCGTGATGTGCTTCGCCCTCCGACGATGCGCTATCGGGGTGCCAGTCGGTCACTTCGCTGCGCAGCACGCCCAATATGTCGAGCAGGCGGGCCAGCGCATGCTGCGGATGCGTCGGTTCGTCCTGCACTGCTTTCCAGGCGGCTTCGTCCAGTTTCTTGTCGAGGCCGGGCAGAACCACGCTGCCGTCCGGCAGGCGCGAGATCAGTTTCAGCAGTCGAGACGTGGCCGGGATCGTGCCGGTCGAACCGGCGGCGATCACCGGTCCATCCGGCGGGGTCTTTTGCCAATGCTCGATCCAGCGCTGCGTGGCACGCTGACGATGCTCGGCGCTGTCGCTGCGGCCCTGCTCAGCCTTGATCGCCGGCCAGGTCTCGCGGAGGATTTTCAGGAAATCGAGCGTCTGCTGCCAATGCCCGGCCAGTTCGGCCGGCACGAGATCGGGCAGGCGGTCAAGCCCCACTTCCTCGGTGGCAGCGGCATCGAGCAGATGGCCGAGTTCGCGCGCCAGCCGCAGTGCATTCGCACTGTCGCCGCCGGCCAGCGGCGAGGCCTGCACCAGCCGCGCCAGCAGCAGGCTGCGCTCCAGCGTGCCGAAGGCCAGCGCTTCGTCGCCTTCACCGATGCCGCGCAGATCGAGTTCGTCTTCATCGATATCGCCGAGCGGGCGGATCACCGGCAGCAGCAGGGCGGCACCGTCGCCCTGGCGCAGGAAGGCCTCGGCCAGTGCGCGGCAGGCGCGCCGGGTCGGCAGCAGCACGGTGACGCGCGACAGGTTGAGCGGATCGGCACCGTATTGCCGCAGGATGCCGCCAGCCAGCAGGTCGAGAAACGGCCGGCCGGGCGCTATAGTATGGACGGTGGGACTAGCTGCGCGTGCCATGCAACGTCTCTTTGGGCAACGTCGCTTCCGCCTGTTTCAGGCCATCGTGAGTGCCGACATCCATCCAGCTGCCGCGATGCACCAGACCATGAAGCCGCCCAGTGGCAATCGCGCGGTCGTAGAGAATATTGAGCGAGAAGGCGCCGGCCGGCGCATCGCGGAACAGCGCCGGTTGCAGGATCTGCACGCCGGTATAGATGTAAGGCGCGATGGCATTTTCTCCGCGCCGGCGCAGGCGACCGTTATCTTCGAGGAAGAAATCGCCCGGTCCGTCATGGCCATCGGCCTGCGCACGCGGTTGCAGCAGCAGAATGCCATCCATCGCTGCCGGGTCGAAGCCGGCAGCAAGGCGCTGCATAGCTGTCTCGCTGCCGCCATCACGCCAGATCAGGTCGGCATTGACAGCAATAAACGGTACATCGCGCAACAGTGGCAGGGCTTTTGCGATGCCGCCGCCAGTTTCCAGCAGCAGGTCGGTTTCATCCGAGATGACGATCTCAATGTCCTGACGTGTCTTGAGATGTTCGCGGATCTGGTTCCCGAGCCAGTGGATGTTGACGACAGCGCGCTGCACGCCGGCTTCGACCAGCCGGTCGAGGCAGCGGTCCAGCAGGGTACGGCCGGCCACCGGGATCAGCGGCTTCGGCGTCTGGTCCGTGATCGGCTTCAACCGCGTGCCGAGGCCGGCCGCGAGAACCATCGCCGTTTGCGGTACGCGTTCCATCACAGCCCCGGCAATGGCTGGCGCCGCCGCTCCTGCGGCACCATCGCATCGAGCCAGCTACGCAGGTCGGCCAGTGCCGGATGCGCCAGGTCGCGCTCCAGCAGACCCCACATGCGCGGCATGAAAGCCTGATACTGCGGCTTGCCGTCGCGTTTCCACAGCCGGGTGAAAATGCCGATGATGCGGATGTTGCGCTGCGCGCCGAGGATGGCATAGGCGCGACGGAAGGCAGTGTCATCGACACCGCTGCCGGCGATGTAACGCTGCAGCATGGCTTCGGCGAGATCGGGATCGACATCGCGGCGCGCGTCTTCCAGCAGCGAAACGAGGTCATAAGCCGGGTGTCCGGCCACGGCATCCTGGAAATCGAGCAGGCCGAGCCGTGCGGGGCCCTTGCGCTGCGGCAGCCAGATCAGATTCTCGGCATGGAAATCGCGCAGCACCAGCACACGCTTGTCCGGCACGGCATCCATGCCGACTTCGGGCGCCAGGATGCCGAACAGGAAACGGAAGGCCTGCCGGATGTTGTCCGGTGTTTCGTGGCCGGTCAGGGCCGGCAGATACCAGCCGGTAAACAGTTCGGCTTCATCGATCAGGCGCGTTTCGTCATAGGGCGCGAGATCGGCAGGTGCGGGATGACGATGGAGGTCGAGCAGAAAATCGATGGTGGCCTCATACAGCCCGCGCTCCTCGCCGCCCTGTTTCAGCAGGCGCGCAAACAGATCGTCGCCAAGGTCTTCCAGCAGCAGGAAACCGCGTTCGGCATCCTCGGCGAGAATGCGCGGTGCGCTGTAGCTCAAAGATTCAAGATGGCGCGCAATGCGCATGAAAGGCCGAACGTCTTCCTGCGGCGGCGGCGCATCCATCAGCACGGCCGGCTCGCCGTTTCGGTTCAGCCGCTCGTATTTGCGGAAGGAAGCGTCGCCGGCCAGTTTGGAGCGCGCCGCATCGCCCCAGCCGGCGCGCTGCAGAAAATCACGAGACAGGCTGGCGCGGTCAGACATCGGCATCATGGACAAAGGTTTCGGGAAGATCAGCGAGGCGGGTCGCCCAGTCAGCATTGCCGGTTAAATCGGCGCGCCGCGGCCCGGCGGCATCGGTCAGCAGCGACAACGATACTGTCAACGCACCCGCCGGTGCCTGTGATCCCAGCCGGTCCGGCCACTCGACCAGCGTCACGCCGTCGCGCAGGGCATCGTCGAGGCCGAGTTCGTCGAGTTCACGCGGATTACCGATCCGATAGAGATCGAAATGCCATAGCATTCCCTGCGGTATATCGTAGGTGAGGACGAGGTTGAAGCTCGGGCTCGGCACTTCGGTCTCGTTGCCGCTGAGATGCCGGATCAGGGCGCGGGCGAAGCAAGTCTTGCCGACGCCAAGCGCGCCATCCAGCAGGATGGCGTCGCCAGGCTGCAGCCGGTCGGCCAGCAGCATGCCCAGGGCAGCGGTTGCCGCTTCGTCAGGCAACTGGTAGCGGCGAATCATCGGCATAATGCTGAGTCTACTGGCGCGCCAGCAGCGCGGCAATCGGGCCCGGTTCGGGCAGCGGATAGCGCGGCAGCAGGATATCGACAGCCTGTGTGCCTTCGCTGTTGTCCAGTTTCAGCCGCACGCCGTGCAGATCGAACAGGCCGCGCGCCACGATCAGTGACAGGTCGGCATCCATGCGCCGCTGGTCTGGCGTATCGATCAGGTCGGCGAACAGCTGACGCGGCTGCACCGGGCTCAAGCCCCCGCTGTGGCATTCCAGCCGCAGGCCGAGATACGATTCATCGTCCACCGACAGCGCGAGCATGACGCGGCCGCCATCTGGCGTGCCATCCAATGCAGCCGCCATCACACTGTCGAGCGCCTGACGCAGCCGCTGGCCGTCGCCGATGACGGTGCCGTTGCCGCCATGGTCGGGCAGATCCAGGCCGATGGCGCGGCGCTCGGCGATTTCGCGCCACTGGGCGGCTTCGTCGCGCCACAGGAGATCGAGCGACAATTCCACGGGATCGAGCGCCATCTGGCCGACCTCGATGGTGGCGATGGCAATGATATCGTCGAGCAGCTTCAGCAGGTCGCGCGACGTCGTCATGATATCGGCGCAGTATTCCTCCTGCCGCGGATTCATCGGGCCAAGGATGCCCTGTGACAGCACTTCGGTCATGCTGATCAGCGTGCCGAGCGGCGAACGCAGGTCATGTGTGATGTTGCTGATGAAGGCCGCATTCATGCGGTCGGTGCGTTCCAGCGCTTCGTTGCGCTCGCGCAGCGCGCGCTCGATACGGATATTGGCGCTGACATCCAGATACGTGTAGAGCACGGCGCCGTCAGGCAGCGGCACCGATGCATAGTCGATCACCGTGCCGTCGCCGCGTTCCAGCCTGCCACGCGTGCCCTTGCGGCTGGCGAAACTGTCGATCAGGCGCTGGCGCTGCTGGCCCCAGTCGGGGCTGCGCTGCATCAGCGGCCGCACGGCCTCCACCACTTCGGTGATATGCGGCTGGCGGTTCAGCAGGTTGACGTCGATTTCCCATAGCTGGGCGAAGGCGCGGTTATACAGTGACAGCCGCCCGTCGGAGCCATAGACCACGACGGCTTCGTAAAGGTTGTCCAGCGTGGCGCGCTGCACCGCGATCATGGTGTTGGTGGCGCGCTCCAAAGTTAATTGGCGCGTCACGTCATCATAGGCAAACAGCAGGCCGCCGGAGGGATAGGCACTGATCACCAGACGGAGGGTTGAACCATCGGGCAGATGCATCAGCTCTTCCTGCCGTTCGATCACGGTGGTGAAGAGCGAGAGCTGGCCGCGCTTGTAGGCTTGCCAGTCGATCTGTTCGGGCAGACGGCGCTCGACACGCAGCTGCTCCAGTACTTCACCGAAAGTCGGTCGGGTTTCCAGCCAGGCTTCATCGAGCTGCCACAGCCGCGCATAGGCGCGATTCCAGATCAGCAGCTTCTTGTCCGGGCCGTAGATGGCGGTGGCGGTCGAGATGGTGCGCAGCACCTCCATATGGGCTTCCATATGGCGGCGCAGCTGGCCGCGCGCATCGGCTTCCGGTGTGATGTCCTGGCCGAAGCCGAGCGTGCCGTCGCCCACGGGCAGCTCGAAGATGCGATAGTTGCGCCGGTCGCCCTCGGCGACGAACCGGCGTTCCTGCGATTTCAGCGTGGCTGCTGCGCGCGCCGCCAGTGCGAGGTCGCGCGGCTGATCGAGATCGTGTGCCGAGGCCAGTTCCAGCCCGCGCTCGACCGCATCCTGCGCGGTGGTCTCGGCCATCAGGGCATAGCGCGCATTGACCCAGAACAGGCGGCCTTCGCCATCGCGACGCCAGATCGGGAAGGGCGCGGCATCCAGCAACGCGCTGGCCTGCGCTTCGGCGCTGCGCAGTTGTTCGATCTCTGCCGTCAGGCTGTCGATCCGCCGCTGCAGCGATCCGGCGGCCTTGCGTTCGCCGTCGCGCGCAATGGCGATGGCCGCCATCTCGGCTTCGACGCGGCGCAGCCGTTCGGCAAGGCCCTGCGCGCGCAGGGCCTGCCATCCGGCGAGGCCGGCTGCCGCCGCAGCCAGTGCCGCAAGGCCCCAGACCTCGTTCACGCGATTTGCTCCGGCGATTCAGATTTTCTGGCCCCAAGCATAGAGCCACTATCGGCCAGCCTTAAGGTGCAAAACAAGGCGTTAAAAACAACAAAGGCCGGGTTGAAACCCGGCCTTTGCATTGCGGAGCGATTCGCCCCGAAAACGATACTGGCTTAGTAGCGGTAATGGTCCGGCTTGAACGGGCCCTTTTCGCCGATGCCGAGATACTTCGACTGCACCGGGGTCAGCTTGGTCAGCTTGGCGCCGACCTTCTCCAGATGGAGGCTGGCGACCTTCTCGTCCAGGTGCTTCGGCAGGGTATAGACCTGCTTCTCGTACTTGCCCGGGTTGGTCCACAGTTCCATCTGCGCCAGCACCTGGTTGGTGAAGGAGGCGCTCATCACGAAGCTGGGGTGACCGGTGGCATTGCCCAGGTTGACCAGGCGGCCTTCCGACANNCCGATCTGGATCTCGCTGTCGAAGTGACCGATGTTGCAGACGATGGCGCGATGCTTCATCGCACGCATGTGGTCCAGCGTGATGACATCGAGGTTGCCGGTGGCGGTGACGAAGATGTCGCCCTTCGGCGCAGCCTCTTCCATGGTCACGACCTCATAGCCTTCCATGGCGGCCTGCAGCGCGCAGATCGGGTCGATCTCGGTGACCATCACGCGGCAGCCGGCATTGCGCAGCGAGGCGGCCGAGCCCTTGCCCACGTCGCCATAGCCGGCGATCACGGCGATCTTGCCAGCCATCATCACGTCGGTGCCGCGGCGGATGCCGTCGACCAGGCTTTCGCGGCAGCCGTAGAGGTTGTCGAACTTCGACTTGGTGACGCTGTCGTTGACGTTGATCGCCGGGAAGAGCAGGCGGCCTTCCTTGGCCATGATGTACAGGCGATGGACGCCGGTGGTGGTTTCTTCGGTCACGCCCTTGATGGCGGCGCCCATCTTGGAATACCAGCCCGGCGAGGACTTCAGCTTCTTGGCGATTGCCGCGTACAGCACGGTTTCTTCTTCATTGGTCGGCTTGGAGATGACCGAGGCGTCTTTCTCCGCCTGCATGCCCAGATGGATCAGCAGGGTGGCGTCGCCGCCGTCGTCCAGGATCATGTTCGGCGTGCCGCCATCGGCCCATTCGAAAATCTTGTGGGTGTAGTCCCAATATTCTTCCAGGGTCTCGCCCTTCACGGCGAAAACCGGAATGCCGGCCTTGGCGATGGCAGCGGCGGCATGATCCTGGGTCGAATAGATGTTGCACGAGGCCCAGCGGATGTCGGCACCGAGCGCCTTCAGGGTCTCGATCAGCACGCCGGTCTGGATCGTCATATGCAGCGAGCCGGCGATGCGGGCGCCCTTCAGCGGCTGGGCCTTGCCGAATTCGGCGCGCGTGGCCATCAGACCGGGCATTTCGGTCTCGGCCATGTCGAGTTCCTTGCGGCCCCAGTCGGCCAGGCCAATATCCTTAACGATGTAATCCGCGCTCATGTCGGCAGCTCCAGTTTGGCGAAACTCTACACAGGAATGTGCTCAATGGGCGCCGATATAGCAGGGCAGCCGGCGGGCTGTCCAGCGCTATATAAAGAAATCTTTATATAGGAATATGACCTTTCAGGGGCCAAGAAGCGGAGCGGATTACTCCGGCTCGCCGAACTTGCCCTCGACCAGGCTGATCAGGGCCTCCATGGCCGCCCGGGCTTCGCTGCCGGAGGCGCTGATCTCGATGCTGGAGCCCTGAGTGCCGGCCAGCATCATCAGTCCCATAATCGATTCCCCGTTGACGGTCTGACCGTCCTTGGAGACCTGGATCTTGGCCTGGGGGAAGCGGGCCACGACCTGGACGAACTTGGCCGCGGCACGGGCATGCAGTCCGCGCTGGTTCGGAATAGTGACGCTGCGCTGGAGCGGTGCGTCCTTCGGGGTCGTCTCGGTCATTCGGCCGACTCTCCGGCCAGCAGCTTGGAGGCGACGTTGATGTATTTGCGGCCGGCTTCCTGGCCGGCGCTGACGGCAGCGGCCATCTCGGACTTGCCGCGCACGCTGGCCAGCTTGATCAGCATCGGCAGGTTCACGCCGGCGATCACTTCGACCTTGGCCTGATCCATGATGGAGATCGCCAGATTCGACGGTGTGCCGCCGAACATGTCGGTCAGCACGATCACGCCCTTGCCGGTCTCGACGGCGGCGACGGCGGCCAGGATATCCTGCCGGCGCTGCTCCATGTCGTCCTCCGGACCGATGCAGACGGCGCGCATATTCTTCTGCGGGCCCACCACATGCTCGGTGGCATGGATGAATTCCTCGGCAAGGCGGCCGTGGGTGACGACGACAATACCGATCATGGGACGCTATCGATCTTGTGGCTGGTCATGGCAGTGAAGCTTCCTCGGCAACCGCGGTCCAGGCCCGGGTCAAACATAGGGTCAGACTGGGGTCAGATCGCGGTCGCGGTGACGGATATCGACACGTTGCCCGGTTTCGCGCAAGTGCTTGCCGAGTGCCTCGGCAACCACAACGGAGCGATGGCGACCGCCTGTGCAACCGATGGCGATGGTGAGATAACGCTTGCCTTCCTGGGCGTAGCGCGGCAGCAGCGCGTCGATCATGTCGCGCAATCGCCCGAAGAAATCGGCATAGCCCGGATCGGCACTGACATAGGCCGCGACTGCCGGATTGTCGCCGGTATGCGGGCGCAGGGCGTCGTCATAATGGGGGTTGCGCAGGAAGCGTACATCGAACACCAGATCCGCCTCGCGCGGCAGGCCGAGCTTGTAGGAAAACGAGAGCACCATGATACTGAGGCCGGGCATGGCGTCCAGCGCGAACTGGGCCGCGAGCGCCTGGCGGAATTCCGGCAACGCCGCCATCGACGTGTCGATCACCAGATCGGCCGCAGCGCGCAGCGGCAGCATCAGCCGCCGTTCGGCGGCGATGCCATCGGCAATCGGCCGGTCGCCGGCCAGCGGATGACGCCGCCGCGTCGCGGTGAAGCGCTTGAGCAGCACTTCATCTTCGCAGTCGAAATACAGCAGCTGCACGGCGAGGTCGTCGCGCTGGCGCAACTCGCCGAGCAGGGCGATCAACTGATCGGGCTGGAAGTCGCGGGTGCGGCTGTCGATGCCAACCGCAATGGCGCGGCGCGGTTGGCTGTCGGTGCTGTCAGCATCGTCAGCCGCGGCGAGCCGGCGCAGCAATGCCATCGGCAGGTTGTCGACCGCCTCGTAGCCGTAATCTTCCAGCAGTTTAAGCGCGGTGGATTTGCCGGCGCCGGACAGGCCGCTGACGACAACGAAACGGATCGGGTCAGCGGCAGCGCTCATCGTCAGGCTTTGCGCTTGAAAAGTTCGGTTACAGTGGCGCTTGTCACGGCGGGGATCTCGTCGGGTTCGAACAGCCGGCCTTCGACGGCGCGCGCCAGTGCCCAGACTGTCTTGATTGCGGCACTCGCCTCGAAAGCATGCAGCGACAGGCAGGGCAGCGTGACATCGAGGATGTTCTCGTGACGCGGTTCGGGCAGGCGGGGCACGTCCTGCAGCGGTACCAGGTCGATGATCAGTTCCACGGGCGCAGGCGCTGCCGCCGATACACGCACTGGACCGATGCCGCGGATTTCCAGCAGGCCGCGCAGACGCTCCGGTGCGCTGGCGATCAGTTCGCCGTCGATATGCCGCAGGCAAGTCTGATCGTCGGCGACCAGAGCTGCGCCGGCCTCGAGCAGGCGCAGCGCAAGGTCGGATTTGCCGGCGCCGGACGGGCCGCGCAGCAGCACCGCGACGTCGTCAATCGATACACAGCTCGCATGGATGGTCAGCATGGCCGCGCAGCCTGCCGGGGGCTCCGGACGGAGTCAATACATGCCGCGATGACGCAATGCGTGTGGCTTGGTTAACAATGCTGCCTAGAGCGGCAGCCGCACCATGAAGCGGGCGCCGGTCCTGCCATCGTCGCGGTTCTCGGCATGGATATCGCCGCCGAGCGACTGCACGACCTGGCGCGCAATCGACAGGCCGAGGCCCGAATGGAGCCCGAAAGCCTCGCTGGCCGGGCGCTCGCTGTAAAAACGCTCGAAGATCGATTCCAGGTTGTCTGCCGGGATGCCGGGGCCTTCGTCGGCGACGCTGAACATCACATGGCGCGGTTCGCGCTTCACCGTCACCACGATACTGCCGTTCGGTGGGCTGAAGGAAATCGCATTGTCGATCAGGTTGCGTACCACCTGGCCGAGCTGGCCTTCGAAACCGATGGCCAGATACGGACCGGGCTCAATGCACCGAAGTTCGATCTTCGGGCCGGTCTCGGAGAGGCGCGCGGTATAGGTTTCCACCACCGACTGCAACATGGCGGCGATGTCGAGCGGTCTGGCTTCGCTGCGCGCCAGTTCGGCATCCAGACGCGAGGCGCCGGAAATATCGGTGATCAGGCGATCCATGCGGCGCACGTCGTCCTGCATCACCGCCAGCAGGCGCGCGCGCAGCTCGGGCTTTTCCGTGCGCAGGAAGGTTTCCATGGCACTGCGCAGCGAGGTGAGGGGATTCTTGATCTCATGCGACACATCGGCAGCGAAACGCTCGATGGCGTCCAGCCGCTGCGACAATGCCGAGGTCATGGCGCGCAGCACGCTGGACAGGTCGCCGATCTCGTCTTCGCGATGCGAATAATCCGGCAGCGATAGATGCGCGATGCGGCCCTTGGCGGCACGGATGCGTTCGGCTGCCTCGGCCAGGCGATGGATCGGCCGCACGATGACGCCGGCGAGATAGAGCGAGGCCAGCACGGTGAAGCCCAGTACTGCGGCAAACACCTTCAGCACGCCGAGGCGTTCCTCGCGCACGCGGGCATCCAGTTCGGCGCTGTCGACATTCAGCAGCAGGGCGCCCAGCACCTTGCGCAGGCCCTGCACCGGTACCGCCACCGACAGCATGATGCGGCCATCTGGCAGGTCGCGCAGCTGCTCGTTTTCCTCGCCGATCAGCGCACCGCGCGCTTCCGGATAGTCGTTGGCATGCGTGAACGGCAGTTCGACATATTTCGGCAGGTTGAGCGTGGTCATGAACAGGGCGTTGATCTCGTCGTACAGCCGGATCAGCGCCTGCTCCCAGGGCGTGTCGATATTCGGCGGCGGCAGCTGGCGCGTCACCACGCCGCGGCCGGCGGCCAGCAGCAGGCGGCTGTCGGCAATCATCTCGCCATCGGCATCGAACAGCCGGGAGCGTGCGCTCGACTGCGCCGAGAGGCGGCGCAGCAACTGTCGCGCCAGTTCAGGTTCCAGCGTGGGGCTGAATTCCGACGGGCTGATGGCGGATTCGCCCAAAGCGCCGGCGATCAGCCCGGCCTCGTAGCGCAGCGCCGTCAGCCGCGTGTCGATCAGGCTGAGGCGGAACTGGTCGAGATAGAAGAAGGCCAGCACCAGCGCGATGGGCGCGCCAAGATTGATCAGCAGGATACGTCGCGTCAGCGGCGACATCAGCCGCCGGCGCGGAGACGGATCGCTCACCGTCTGGCCTCCATACCGAACACCCCTCCCGCCATCGCTATGCCGCCAGGATCAGGCTGCTTGCTCCTTGAAGCGATAGCCGACGCCATACAGCGTCTCGATGGAATCGAAATTGTCGTCCACCATCTTGAACTTCTTGCGCAGCCGCTTGATGTGGCTGTCGATGGTGCGGTCGTCGACATAGACATTGTCGTCATAGGCCGCATCCATCAGCTGGTCGCGGTTCTTCACATGGCCGGGCCGCTGCGCCAGCGCATCGAGCAGCAGGAATTCGGTGACGGTGAGCACCACTTCCTCGCCGTTCCAGGTGCAGCGATGCCGTGCCGGATCGAGCGTCAGCGCGCCGCGCACCACCAGCTTGTCGGAAGATGTCTCCTCCGCGCCCGGCCGGTTAGCCTCGGCACGGCGCAGTACCGCCTTGATGCGTTCGATCAGCAGGCGCTGGCTGAATGGTTTGGTGATGTAGTCGTCGGCACCCATCTTGAGGCCGAGCACTTCGTCGATCTCCTCATCCTTGGAGGTGAGGAAGATCACCGGCACCTGGCTGACGCGGCGCAGACGGCTCAGCGTCTCCATGCCGTCCAGCCGCGGCATCTTGATGTCGAGGATGACGAGGTCGGGCATCTGCTGCGTCAGGTGGCGCAGCGCCTCGGCACCGTCGTTATAGGTGCGCACCTTGTAGCCCTCGGCTTCGAGGGCAATCGAAACCGAAGTCAGGATGTTGCGGTCGTCATCGACCAGGGCAATCGTCGCGCTCACGGAAGTGTCCTTGGATCGTAGAAAGGTCAGGCAGTAACGGCCAAGCCGCGTGAAAGTGCCGGAAAACCGGTGATCACTGTCACACCAATATAGCAAGCCGCTGGCCGGTTTGCAGGGGGCAGGGCAGGCTCGGGCCATGAATTATATGCCCCTCCTGAACGCCAGTCCCGCGATCCATATCCATCTTGCCGCCACAATTCTGGCGTTGGCGCTCGGCGCCTTCATGCTGATTCGGCGCAAGGGTACCACCTCGCACCGCCTGTTCGGCTGGATCTGGGTGGCGCTGATGCTGGTGGCGGCGATCAGTTCCTTCTGGATCACCGGCCTGCGCGGCGACGGGTTCAGCCCGATCCATATCCTCAGCGTCGTGGTGCTGGTCTCGGTGCCGGCAGCAATCTTTGCCATCCGCAACAGGCGGGTGAACACCCACCGCCGGGTGATGCAGATCGTGTTCTTCAGCGGGTTGGTGCTGCCGGGATTGCTGACGCTGTTGCCGGGCCGGCTGCTCGGCCGGCTGATGACTGACGGGCTGGCGCTACTCGCCCAATCTTCACTCGCCTTGGCCCAGTAGCTGGCCACGGCGGCGCGCCGCCTCGAAGAAAGCCAGGAAGGCCCAGAAGCCGAGTGCGAGATAAAGCGCGTTCAGCGCGAAGGCTCCGATCAGCAGATCGCTGCGCAGCACACCGTCTACCAGCAGCGCGCGCATACCCTCGAAGACGTAGGCCGGCGGCAGCGACCAGGCGATCATCTGCAGCCAGGCGGGCAATACGGCGACCGGATAGTAGACCGCCGCCACCGGCAGGATCAGGAACATGGCGCCCCAGGCGGCGCTCTCGGCGCCGAGGCCGTGGCGCATGATCAGGCCGCAGACAGCCACACCGATGGCCCAGCCGAACATGACCAGGCTGAAGAAGAAACCGGCCAGCGCCAGCCCCATGCCGTAGACCGAGAAATCGAAAAAGATCCAGGCCATGATACTGACCGGGATCATGCCGACCAGCGTGCGCAGCAGGCCCATCATCAAGACGGATGTGGCGAATTCGCCGGGCCGCAGCGGGCTGACGAACAGGTTGCCCAGATTGCGCGACCACATTTCTTCCAGGAAGGAAATCGCCACGCCGAGCTGCACACGGAACATCGAATCCCACAGCATCATGCCGGCCAGGAAGACGCCGAAGGCCTGCGCCACGTAAGAGGTCTTGCTGGCGAGGAACTGGGTGAGGAAACCCCACATGATCATCTGCACGGCGGGCCAGTAGATCAGTTCGACGATCCGTGTCCACGATCCGGCCAGCAGATACCAGTGCCGGCGCAGCATGGCGAAGATGCGCTGCAGGCTGCAGCTGATGTCCTGCGACAGTGTCAAAGGCGTACTCATAATGGCACCTCGCTCAACTCGGCCGCCTTGCCCTGGCCGCGCGCGATATCGAGGAAGACCTGCTCCAGAGTCTGCCGGCCGTATTTCGCCACCAGCGCCGGCGCCGTGCCGCGATCCACGATGCGACCCTGCTTCATCATCAGCACCTGATCGCACAGCCGTTCGACCTCGCCCATGTTGTGTGAGGCGAGCAGGATGGTGACGCCGCGCTCGGCGCGGTATTTCTCCAGCAGGCTGCGCACCCAGTCTGCGGTGTCGGGATCGAGCGAGGCGGTCGGTTCGTCCAGCAGCAGCACATCCGGCTGGTTGATCAGCGCCTTGGCCAGTGCTACGCGGGTCTTCTGGCCGGCCGACAACGCGCCGGCGGGGCGATCCAGCAGCGAGGCGAAATTCAGTTCCTCGGCCAGCTGCTCGATGCGTTTGCCGGCATTCGACACCGCATAGAGCCCGGCAAACACCATCAGATTCTGCCGCACAGTCAGGCGATGCGGCAGGTCGACATAAGGCGACGAGAAGTTCAGCCGCGGCAGGACGTGATGCCGGTCGCGCAGCATGTCGGTATCCAGGATACGGATGCTGCCGGCAGTAGGCTTCAGCAGGCCGAGCAGCATGGCGATGGTGGTGGTCTTGCCGGCGCCGTTGCCGCCGAGCAAAGCCGTGACGCTGCCGGCCGGCACATGGAAATCGATCCCGGCCACGGCATGCACCGGCTTGTCGGTATCGCCATAGGTCTTGGCAAGGCCGGCCACGATGATGGCAGGCTGTACGGTCCGGGTGAGTGTGTCGTCCATGCGAGCGAAGAGATAAGGCGGGGGTACCGCGGTTGTCCAGCCCTGGAAATCTCCCGGGCGATGACAGCACTGCAACACAGTATCTGCGCCGCTGCGTCGGGGAAAGGCTGGCTCCCTGTGCGACAAAACGCTAACGTCCGGCCCATGTCGCGCGAAACACGGCGCTTTCTTCTGGCGCTCCTGATATCGATCTGTCTGGTCTATGCGGTGCTTGAACCGCGCCATGCACCGTTCATGTGGACCTGGCTGATCTCGCCCTATCTGCCGGTCTGGCTGGACAGGCCGTTGGCGATTCTCGCGTGGTTCAGCGTTGCCTGGGTGGTGGCCACCGGTTTCGAGCTGTTTCTTTGGCGCCGCATGTATGGCCAGAGTCTGGTCGGCGTGCCGCGCCAGCGCAAATTGCTGACCGATCTGTTCAATGTGATGCTCTACGTGGCGGCGGCCGGCTTCATCGCCATCGAGACCTTCGATCTGGAGCCGACCGGCGTGTTCGCCACCTCCAGCGTTGTTGCGATTGTCCTCGGCTTTGCGTTGCAGCAGCTGCTGGCCGATATCTTCGCTGGCGTCGCTCTGAATATGGAACGTCCGTTCAAGGCTGGCGACTGGATCACCATGGATGGCGTTCAGGGCATGGTGCTGGAGACGAACTGGCGTGCCACCCATTTGCGCACCCGGACGATGGATCTGCTGGTCGTGCCCAATGGGGTGATCGGCCGCGCCAAGCTGTTCAATCACAACCGCCCGCAAGTGCGACATCTGGATTTCGTCGAGGTCACGCTGCAATACGGCGTTGATGAAGCCGCGCTGCAGGCCCTGCTGAAGGATGCGGCGCTTACCGTCGACGGCGTACTGGCCGATCCGGCGCCGATCATCGCCCTGCATGAACTGAAGGCCGGCGTCATGACCTGGCGCATCTATTTCTTCACCGACGATTTCGGCCGGATCGTGATCATGAAGGCGCAACTGCTGCTGGCCGTCTATGCTGCCTTGCGCGGCGGCGAGCTGAGCGCGTATCTGCCGCGCAACGAAGCATTCCTGCATCTGGACCCGCCGGCGGTGCTGCCGGGCGGCTGATTATTGAAGGATTGGGGATTAGACGATGACGAAGAAGAAAAAGAGTCTGAAGCTGGCTTTGCAGGGTGGCGGCGCCCATGGCGCTTTCACCTGGGGCGTGCTGGACCGTCTCCTCGAAGATGATCGTCTTGAAATTGAGGCCCTGGTGGGTACCTCGGCTGGCGCCATGAATGCCGCCGTGGCGGCCTATGGCCTGGGGCTGGGCGGTCCGGCCAAGGCGAAGGAGCTGCTCGAACTGTTCTGGCGCAAGTCGTCCGAAGCCGGCAAGAAGGGCCCGCTGCAGCCCAGCCCGATCGACAAGCTGTTCAGCATCGGCAACATGGATTTCTCGCCGATGTATCATTTCTTCAATTCGCTGTCGCAGATGATGTCGCCCTACCAGCTGAATCCGTCCAACATGAATCCGCTGCGCGACATCATCGCCGAAGTGGTGGATTTCGAGGCGCTGCGGGCCAACAAGACGGCCGCCAAGCTGTTCATCTGCGCCACCAACGTCAAGAACGGCCGCATCCGCGTGTTCAACCGTGACGAAGTGACGCCCGATGCGGTGATGGCCTCGGCCTGCCTGCCCTTCCTGTTCCAGGCAGTGGAGATCGACGGCAACCATTACTGGGATGGCGGCTATTGCGGCAACCCGCCGATCTTCCCGCTGATCTACGAAAAGGGCACCAACGACATCCTGATCGTGCAGATCAATCCGATCAACATTCCGGACGTGCCGAACACGGCCGCCGCGATCCTCGACCGCATCAACACGCTGAGCTGGAATTCCAGCCTGATGCGCGAGATGCGCGCGATCCAGTTCGTCACCAACCTGCTGGATACCAACGAGCTGAACCGCGAGAAATATCCGCGCGTCTTCATTCACAGCGTCGATGCCGAGGAAACCCTGGCCAAGTTCAGCGTGTCGTCCAAGCTGAATCCGGACTGGGATTTCCTGTGCTATCTGCGCGATCTCGGCCGCGACAGGGCGGAAACTTTCCTGGCGAGCCATTACGACGATCTCGGCAAGGTCTCCACCACGGATATCGTGGCGAAATTCATGTAAATCCGACCTCTCCCGGGGCCTGCGGCAGGTGCAGGGCCCGGGGCTGGACAGGGGTGGGGAATCTGTCTATAACCGCCCGCCGTTACGGGATAAAACCCAGTAACGATGGTATCTCCGGATGCCCGTGCCCAGGTAGCTCAGTTGGTAGAGCAGAGGACTGAAAATCCTCGTGTCGGCGGTTCAACTCCGTCCCTGGGCACCATTTCCCTTCTTTCCAGCCGCAGTCACGCGCCCTTGTCGTCGTCCAGGCTGTCGCGGATCGCCTTCAGCTTCGCATGCAGCGCATCATCGCGGATGCGCGGCAGCAGTTTGTCCAGCTCGGCGACGATCTCGGCAGGCGAGAGATAGCCGCGCCAGGCATCGGGCGCTTCGCCCAGGCTGCAGACCGTTGAACTCGACGGGTTCGGCTTTTCCATTCCCGTAGTCTACCGCAGAAACCGTCCGCTGTCGTGACTGAGTATTACCGCGCCACGGCCTGCTTGATCCAGGCGGCCACCGCATCGCGCGCCACCACCGGCGTGGTCAGGTGATTGGCAGTCACTTGCAGATACTGGCTTTTCGGATTGGACGGCAGTTTGTCGAAGACATAACCGCGGCCGGCACGCAGGAGAGGGTCTTCGTTGCCGATCACCCAGATGACTGCCGTCTGCGCCGGAATCCGCGGCGCAGTCACCGACATTTCCGCATCCGACTCCGCTGCGAAGTAGGACAGGAATGCCGGCGCCGTCATGCGCACCTGCTGTGCGCGGCCCTGATTGATGTCGTTGAAGTTGTGGTGTGTCGTGCTGTCGCCGGCAGCCACCATCCGTCGTGCCTCATCCATGCTGTCGCGCACCACCTTCAGGTTCGGCGATGTGTTGTAAAAATACGGCACATGGCCGGGCGCCAGCAGCACCAGGGCATCGACCTTGCCGTACTTCGCCGCATAGCCCATTGCCGCCGGGCAGCCCATGCTGTGCCCGGCGATCACGATCTTGGTGGCGCCCTTGCCGCGCAGGCTCTGCACATGCGCGTCGATCTCGGCCATGGCCTTGTCCCAGTCGCCGTCGATATAGCGTCGCGCCGACCAGGGCATATCCGGCATCAGCGTGATCATGCCCTCGTCACTCAGCTTCGACTTCAGCCGACCCAGATTCGGATCGTTCTGGCTGCCCGGATTCTTGCCGTGCAGCAGCAGGACGCCGATCTTGTCCTGGGCCTGAGCGTGAACCTGGGCCGGCGGCGCTGCCAGAAGCAAAAAGGCCGCCAGAATCAGAAAAGCCCGGGCGGCCAGTCCGAAGTTAAAGCGCATTGGAATTCCCCCCATTTCAGACGGCAACTATACGCCCGCCTGACTCGGCCGGACAAGCTGCCCGGTATTGCCCCCGGAGTCGCCGCCCCGTAGATTGCGACATCCCCCTCGATGCCCTGATTCGGCTCAGCCGTTCGGGCGCTTGCCTTGGTCCGCCATGCTCAATCCCGGTCTCGACCTTCTCACCGATTATCCCTTCACACGTCTGCGCGCGCTGCTCGATCACGAGCCGATGCCGGCCGGCGTGACGCCGATCAATCTGTCGATCGGCGAGCCACAGCATGCGATGCCGGGCTTCGTCGCCGAGGCGCTGACGCGCGACCTGTCGTCGCTCAGCCGCTATCCGACCCAGAACGGTTCGCCGGACTTCCGCGCCGCCTGCGCCGGCTGGCTGCAGCGCCGCTATCATCTGCCGGACGGTTTGCTCGATGCGGAGAAGCAGATCGTGGCGCTGAATGGCACCCGCGAAGGTCTGTTCATGGTGGCGCAGGTGGTGATCCCGCAGAAGAAGGGGCCTAAAGGGGAAAAGCCGATCGTGCTGATGCCCAATCCCTTCTACCAGGCCTATGTCGGCGCGGCGGCGGCCTGCGGTGCCGAGCCGTATTTCGTGCCGGCCCTGCCCGAGAACGGCTTCATGCCCGATTTCGCCGGCCTGCCGCGCGAGATTCTGCAGCGCACGGCGCTGCTGTATCTGTGCACGCCGGCCAACCCGCAGGGCACGGTCGCCAGCCTCGATTATATGGCGCGCCTGATCGAACTGGCGCGCGAGCATGATTTCGTCATCGCCTTCGATGAATGCTATGCCGAGATCTACACCGACACGCCGCCGCCGGGTGGGCTGGAAGCGGCGATGAAGCTGGCCGGCAGCAAGGCCACGAAAGATGCGCTGAAGAATGTGCTGGTCTTCCATTCGCTGTCCAAGCGTTCCAGCGCGCCGGGCCTGCGCTCGGGTTTCTGCGCCGGCGATCCGGACATCACCCAGACCTTTATCAAGCTGCGCAACTACGGTTGCGCCGGGCTGATGATGCCGGTGGTTGAGGCCTCCACCGCGCTCTGGAACGACGAGGCGCATGTGGAAGCGAACCGCGACCTCTACCGCCAGAAGTTCGACATGGCGCAGAATGTGCTGGGCAACCGTTTCGGCTTTTACCGGCCGCCGGGCGGTTTCTACCTCTGGCTCGATGTCGGCGACCCGGAGGCGGCGGCGCTGAAACTCTGGCGCGAGGCCGGCATCCGGACGCTGCCCGGCAATTACCTGACCCGGCCGGAAAATGGCGGGGAACAGGCCGGAAAATCCTACCTCCGTATCGCCCTGGTCGCCGATCTGGAGACCACGAAGGTGGCGCTTCAACGCATTGGTAACGTTCTCGGGGCTTAACTATTCAGGCTAGGGCGAATCGGCCCGGGTCGGCGGCTCTGTCTGTGCGCCGGTATGGTTAATCGTGTGAGGAACGGCATGGCTGCCAGGTCCAAGAAGAAACGGTCTTTCTTCCCGGAAGGTTTTGACGATTTCCTGCGCCTGCGCGCGCGCGAAGGCGGCGGCATCCTGATCCTCGGGCTGGGCTTCCTGCTGGCGCTGGCGCTGGCCACCTTCGATGTTGCCGATCCCAATTTCAATCACGCCACTCCGCAGGCGCCGCATAACTGGCTCGGCCTGCCGGGTGCCTATATCTCCGACGTGCTGCTGCAGACGCTCGGCCTCTCGGCCTGGCTCTTCGTGCTGCTGCTGGCCAGCTGGGGCTTCCGTGTCGTGTCGCATCGCGGCCTGCCGCGCTGGTGGCTGAATGTGGCGCTGGTCCCGCTCACCCTGATCCTGTTTGCCGCCTTTGCTGCCGCCCTGCCGGTGCCGGCCGGCTGGGTGATGCGCTCCGGCCTTGGCGGCTGGATTGGCGACAATATCCTCTACAACCATTTGGTGCCGGTTGCCGTCACGCTGGGCCTGCCGATCTCGGCGGTGCTGCCGGCCGTGATCTGCTTCGGCTTCGCGGTGCTCAGCTTCTATTTCGCCTCGGGCCTCAGCATGGGCGAATGGCGCAGCATGGGCGCCGGCCTGGGCTTCGGTGCCGCTGCCACGGCTGGTCTGGCTGCGCAGGGTATCTATCAGAGCGGCAAGGTCGCCATGCGCGCCGGCCAGGAAACGCAAGGGTTCTTTGCCCGGCTGAAATCGGCTTTCACCCGCGACAGTGACGACGACAAACCGGTGCTGCGCAAGGCCGAGCCGAGCTTCGGCAAGGCGAAGGCAAAAGCCGCCGCGGAAGACGATTACGTCGATCCGGACGATCTCGATGAGGGCGACGTGGACGACGAGGACGACATGCCGCGTCTTCCGGCCGCGAAGAAGGCCGATGAGGGCCGCGTCACCCGTCGCATCGAAAAACCCAAGACCGGCAGCCGCGCCGCGCGCGAGGCGCAGACCACGCTCAATCTGGGCGATGCCGGCGATTTCGAACTGCCGGAACTGTCGCTGCTCAAGCCACCGCCGGCCGATGCCGGACGCGAAAAGATCAACGAGGATGCGCTGGAGCAGAACGCGCGCATGCTCGAATCGGTGCTGAACGAATTCGGTGTGCAGGGCGAGATCACCAAGGTGCGCCCCGGCCCGGTCGTCACCCTGTACGAACTCGAACCGGCGCCGGGCACGAAATCCAGCCGCGTGATCGGCCTTAGTGACGACATTGCCCGCTCGATGAGCGCGCTGTCGGCCCGCGTCGCCGTCATCCCCGGCCGCAACGCCATCGGCATCGAACTGCCGAATGCCAAGCGCGAAACCGTCTACCTGCGCGAACTGCTGGCCTCGGCCGAATTCGAAAGCCCGTCGACCAAGCTGGGTCTGGCGCTGGGCAAGGATATCGGCGGTTCGGCCATTATCGCCGACCTGACCAAGATGCCGCATCTGCTCGTCGCCGGCACCACCGGTTCGGGCAAGTCGGTTGCTATCAATACAATGATCTTATCATTGTTATACAAACTGACGCCGGATCAGTGCCGTTTCATCATGGTCGATCCCAAGATGCTGGAACTCTCCGTCTATGACGGCATCCCGCATCTGCTGGCGCCGGTGGTGACCGAGCCGGGCAAGGCCGTCGTCGCGCTGAAATGGACCGTGCGCGAGATGGAAGACCGCTATCGCAAGATGTCGGAACTCGGCGTGCGCAACATCGCCAGCTACAACGAGCGTCTGGGCGTGGCGCGTGCCAAGGGCGAGACGCTGGGCCGCACCGTGCAGACCGGTTTCGACGAGGCCGGCAAGCCGATCTACGAAGAACGGCCGATCGATCTCAACCCGTTGCCCTTCATCGTCGTGATCGTCGACGAGCTGGCCGACCTGATGCTGGTCGCCGGCAAGGATATCGAGGCCGCCATCCAGCGCCTGGCGCAGATGGCGCGTGCGGCAGGCATCCATCTGATCATGGCGACGCAGCGCCCGTCGGTCGATGTCATCACCGGCACGATCAAGGCCAACTTCCCGACGCGTATCTCCTTCCAGGTGACCTCGAAGATCGACAGCCGCACCATCCTGGGCGAGCAGGGTGCCGAGCAGCTGCTGGGCATGGGCGACATGCTGTTCATGCCGGGCGCCGGTCGCATCAGCCGCGTGCATGGGCCGTTCGTTTCGGATGAAGAAGTCGAGCGCGTGGTCAAGACGCTGAAGGACCAGGCCGAGCCGGTCTATGTCGAGGCGGTGACTGCCGATCTCGATGGCGGCAAGTTCGGCATGTCGGGTTCCGGTGGCGGCGAGGGCGGCGAGGAAGACACGCTCTACGACCAGGCCGTGGCGCTGGTCTGCCGCGAGCGCAAGGCGTCGACCTCGTTCATCCAGCGTCACCTGCAGATCGGCTACAACCGCGCCGCCCGCATCATGGAACGCATGGAGAAGGAAGGCGTGGTCGGCGGCGCCAACCATGTCGGCAAGCGCGAAGTGCTCGCCCGCAATATCGAGGCGGCCGAGTAACAGCTTCCTGAAATCATTCAAATAAACGATGCCCGACGCAGACTGACTGTCTCCGTCGGGCATTTTCGTGATCGTGAACGGGTGGCCGGAATTTCCGTGGTAAGGTGGCGTTGTTGCTGGCACCTCACGGATGGCTGCCATGACCGACCGACTGCAGCGTTACTGGACACTCTGGACCGCCTCGCTGGCCATATTCATGGCATTTCTGGTTGCCGGCCAGATGGCCAGCACGCGCCGGGTCACCGTCCTGACACTGCAGCCCAATCTCGAGACCCAATTGACCGTCTTCAGTCCGCTCGGCCACGACATCTATTTCGATCTCGGTTTCTCGCGCGGCGCCGCCAAGGGCGACGACGACAGCCTGCGCAGCAGGGAACTGGGCGGTTCGCGCCGCAGCGACAGCGGTGCAGAGATCATCCTGCCGGGGCAGCCCATCGTGATCGAAGCCTCGCTGGACGGCGGCCCGCCGTTACGGCTGCGCGCGACTCCGGCCAATCGGTCCGACCGTTTCATCATCGGCCGCAGCCTGCGGGCAGACGGTATCAAGGCAGCCTCGTTTCCGCCGGATGAACGGGACGGGATTTCAGCGCTCCGGGCGCATCCCGGTATCAACCGTGTGACTTTCCGCGTGCTGCAGGTCGGCCGGCCGCTGCAGGGTGAGGATGTCGAGCTGATCGCCGAGCCGCCGATGCGCGCCAAAGGGCCGCAGCCGGGCTACGGCGTTTTCATCATGGTCTTCTGGCTGCTGCCGGTGGCCATGCTGGCCTTCATCATCACCGCCATGCTGCTGCTGATGCGCGGCGCGAAGCAGGACGGCGTTCGCGGCACGCCCTTAGCCGGCGGCGACTGAGAGCGCAGCCTTGCGCGCATTCGCCAGCGCGCGTTTCGAGGCCGCCGCATCGCTGCGCAGCGCACGGGCCAGCAGTAATCCGCCAACCATGATCGACAGCACCACCTGGGCGCGGTCGTTGCACTGCTGGCGGGTCGGGCCGTCGATCTGCGCCGCGAACAGCGCCAGCAGCCTGGCGATGCCGTCTTCGTAGGCGGCCTGAACCGCGCCGCCGGCGCGTTGCGCTTCCATGCCGACGCTGGCCATCACGCAGCCATGCTGCGGCTGGTCGCGATGCGCCTCGGTCAGATAGGTGTCGATCAGGGCGGCCATCTTTTTACCGACCGGCGCTTTGGCGGTGATCTGCTCCAGCCGGGCGCGCATATGGGCGAAGGCAGACTCTACCGCCGCCGCAGCAAGTGCATCCTTGGACTCGAAATGCCGGTAGAAGCCGCCATGCGTCAGGCCGGCTTCGGCCATCACCTCAGTGACGCCGGTGTCCGCCAGACCGCGGTCGCGGATCATGCGTCCGGCAGTCCGCACGATCTGGCGGCGGGTTTCGGCCTTTTCCTCGGCGGAGCGGCGCATGATGCTCTTTCGCAACTGCAAAAAATAGCGCTTGACGAATAGATGATAGCAATCATCTAATTCAGACGGCAAGAGAAAAGCAGGAGCGCCGTCATGTCCAAAGACACCCCCAAGGATCCCATCGTCATCGCATCCGCCATCCGCACCCCGCTCGGCCGTTTCGGCGGCGCGCTCAGCTCTGTGCCGGGCAACGAACTCGGCGCCGTGGTGATCCGCGAGGCGTTGTCGCGTGCCGGCGTGCAGGGCGAGCAGGTCGATGAAGTGCTGATGGGCTGCGTGCTGCCGGCCGGGCAGGGCCAGGCGCCGGCGCGTCAGGCCGCGCGCAAGGCGGGTCTGCCCGATCATGTCGGTGCGGTCACCGTCAACAAGGTCTGCGGCTCAGGGATGCGGGCCACGATGATGGCGCATGACATGCTGTTGGCCGGCTCGGCCGACCTCATGGTGGCCGGCGGCATGGAGAGCATGTCGGGCGCGCCATACCTGCTGCCGCAGATGCGCTTCGGCCACAAGGCCGGCCATACCAAGGTGATCGACCATATGATGATGGACGGTCTGGAAGATGCCTACGAGCGCGACCGCGCCATGGGTACGTTCGGCGAGCAATGCGCCGAGAAATACGGCTTTACCCGCGCCGAGCAGGATGCCTATGCCATCGAGACGCTGACTCGTGCCCGCAATGCTGTCGAGAACGGTTGGTTCGATGCCGAGATCGTGGCCGTCACGCCGCAGGCCAAGGGTACCGAGACGCTGAGCCGTGACGAGAATCCGCTGAAAGTGAATCCGGAGAAGATCCCGACGCTGAAAGCCGCCTTCAAGGCCAACGGCACGATCACGCCGGCGAGTTCCTCGGCCAATGCCGACGGTGCTGCGGCGCTGGTGCTGGCGCGGGAATCGACGGCGAAGGAAAAGGGCCTGCCCATCGTGGCGCGCATCGTCGGTCACAGCGTGCATGCCCAGGCGCCGGACTGGTTCACCACCGCGCCGATCCCGGCAATCCGCAAGCTGCTCGACAAGACCGGCTGGACCATCAACGACGTCGACCTGTTCGAGATCAACGAAGCGTTTGCCGCCGTGCCGATGGCGGCGATGCGCGACCTCAATATCGGCCATGACCGTCTGAACCTGCTGGGCGGCGCCTGCGCGCTCGGCCATCCGATCGGCGCCACCGGCGCGCGCATCATCGTCACCTTGCTTAACACGCTGCAGCGCTCCGGCGGCAAACGCGGCATTGCCTCGCTCTGCATCGGCGGCGGCGAAGCGACGGCGATTGCGGTGGAGCTGGCAGCCTAGCCAGCGGTAGCCGCGGCCTTTATTCTCCTGCGGTCATACCGCAGGGGAACAGCCATGGACGTCCGCGCCGCCGTTGCCTTCGAGGCAAAGAAGCCGCTCAGCATCGAGACCGTAAAGCTGGAAGGCCCGAAGGCCGGCGAGGTGCTGGTCGAGATCAGGGCCACCGGCGTCTGTCATACCGACGCCTATACCCTCTCGGGCCTCGATAGCGAAGGCAAGTTCCCCTGCATCCTCGGCCATGAAGGTGCTGGCGTGGTGGTCGATATCGGTCCCGGCGTCACCAGCGTGAAGAAGGGCGACCACGTCATTCCGCTCTATACGCCGGAATGCCGGCAATGCGACTATTGCCTCAGCCGCAAGACCAATCTCTGCCAGTCGATCCGTATCACCCAGGGCGCCGGCCAAATGCCGGACGGCACCAGCCGCTTCAAATGTCGTGGCGAGACCGTGTGGCATTATATGGGCACATCGACCTTCGCCAATTATACCGTGCTGCCCGAGATCGCGGTGGCGAAAATCCGGCCGGATGCGCCCTTCGAGAAGGTCTGCTACATCGGCTGCGGCGTCACCACCGGCATCGGTGCCGTGGTCTACACGGCGAAAGTGCAGCCCGGCGCTAATGTCGTGGTCTTCGGCCTCGGCGGCATCGGGCTCAATGTGATCCAGGGTGCGCGCATGGTCGGTGCCGACCGCATCATCGGCGTCGACATCAATCCCTCGCGCAAGGCGATGGCCGAGAAATTCGGTATGACGCATTTCGTCAATCCGAAGGACATGAAGGACGAGGAACTGGTGCCGCATCTGGTCGAACTGACCAAGGGCGGCGCCGATTTCAGCTTCGAATGTATCGGCAACACGAAGACGATGCGGCAGGCGCTGGAATGCTGCCACAAGGGCTGGGGCGAGAGCATCATTATCGGCGTGGCGCCGTCGGGTGCGGAAATCTCGACGCGTCCGTTCCAGCTGGTTACCGGCCGCGTCTGGAAGGGCTCGGCCTTCGGCGGTGCGCGCGGACGCAGCGATGTGCCGCAGATCGTCGACTGGTATATGGACGGCAAGATCAACATCGACGACCTGATCACCCATGTGATGCCGCTGGACAAGATCAACGACGCTTTCGACCTGATGCACAAGGGTGAGTCGATCCGCTCGGTGGTGACTTTCTGATCATGGAGCGCATCAAGAAATGGGCCTGCTTCGGCGGCCAGCAGCAGGTCTGGAAACATCGCTCATCCGTGCTGGGTTGCAGCATGGAAGTCGCGGTCTACCTGCCGCCGCAGGCGAGTGAGAATGCGAAGCTGCCAGTGCTGTATTATCTCTCCGGCCTGACCTGCACCTGGGAGAATATGGTCAGTAAGGCCGGCGCGCAGCGCTATGCCGCCGAGCATGGTCTTATTCTCGTGGCGCCTGATACCAGCCCGCGCGGCGTCAATATCGCCGGTGAGGATGACGCTTACGACTTCGGCTCCGGCGCCGGCTTCTATGTCGATGCCACCGAGGCGCCGTGGTCGAAACATTACCGCATGTATTCTTATGTCACCGAGGAACTGCCGGCGCTGATCGCCGAACATTTCCCCGTCGAGCCTTCGCGCAGCGGCATCTTCGGCCATTCGATGGGCGGTCATGGCGCGTTGATCTGCGCCTTCCGCAAGCCGCAGCTCTATAAATCCGTCTCGGCCTTTGCGCCCATCGTCGCGCCGTCGCAGGTGCCCTGGGGCGAGAAGGCTTTCACCGGCTATCTCGGCGCGGATCGTTCCACGTGGAAAGCCTGGGAGGCCACCGCGCTGGCTTCAGGCACCGAGTGGCGCAGGCCGGTGCTGATCGACCAGGGCATGGCGGATGAGTTTCTCGAGAAGCAGCTGAAGCCGCAGCTGCTGGCCAATGCTGCCGCGGCAGCCGGCATTCCCCTGACCCTGCGCCTGCAGGCCGGTTACGACCACAGCTATTACTTCATCGCCAGTTTCATCGGCGAACATATCGCGCATCACGCGCAGCAGCTGCGCCGCTAAAGACTGCGCGCCAGCACTGCTGCGATTGCATCCAGCCCCGCGGACGGACTGTTCAGCGGCATGCCCTTGCGGCACAGGGCTGCCGCATCGGCCATTGAGGCCTGCGCCAGCGCGACGACGTCGATGCCTTCGCTGAAGGCCTGATCCGCCGCCGCCGCAATCATCGCGAGATACTGCTGCGTCTCGCCGGCGAGAAAGGCGGCCCAGGCGCCGGGCACCAGCCGCAGGTCGATGACAGCCCCTGTCTGCTGCGCGGCTTTCTCGAACAACGCACCGGTCGGTCCGAGCGTGGTCTCGGCGGCGCAGAGCACGGCAACCTTGCCGCCATTGCGGACGGCCTGCCGCGCCAGCGCCGCATCGACGCGCAGCACCGGCACGGCGGCTTTGCCGGCGATGTCTTCTGCGGCTGCGCCGAGCGTCGAGCAGGTCAGCAGCACGGCATCGGCATCGCTGGTGAGGTCGAGCAGGGCATTGCCGGTGCGTGCGGCAAGCTCCGCGGTCACGCCGCCGGCCTGCATGGCCGCAGCCAGCAGATCGGCGCGCACCTGATGCGTCAGCGTCAGGCCGCGCTGTGCGGCGACCCTGGCGAAGACTGCAACGTTACTTTCGGCAGTGTGCAGGCAGGCGATGCGCATGGTGTGTGCTCCAGGCTCAAGCCTAGGGCATCGCTTATGCGGCGTCGATCTTCAGGCCGTGGGCATCCTTCGGGGCTACGCGCTCGACGAAATGCAGCAGCATGGCATGCACGCCCGCATCGCTGATCAGGCGGCGATGGCCGAGACCGTCGAGGATGCGGAAATCGGCGTGCGGCCAGCTCGCCGCATTTTCCTGGCTGTGCTGCAGCGGCACGGTGCGGTCGTCGCGGCTGTGCAGGATCAGGCCGGGCTGGCGCAGGTCGCGCAGCTTCGGCGGCAGATACAACGAGTCCATGCTGCGGCCGATCAGGCGTTCGATACACGTGAAAACCGTCTGCGTCTGTGCCGCATTCAGCCCGAGCATCTTCATCATCGCGCCGGCAAACAGGCGCGGATGGTTCGGCGCAGCCAGAATCGCGTAGCGCTCGGCCGTCAGCCCCATCTCGCTGGCCGCGATCAGCGTCGCGGTGCCGCCGAGCGAATGCGCGATCACCGCCTGGAACGGCTGCGCGGCCGAGACGGCGCCGATCTTTTCGGCTTCACGGGCCACGGCGGCGATACCGGCGGCCAGGATCGGCAGGCCGGTATAGTCGGCCGGCGAACGGCCATGGCCCGGAAGGTCGGGGGCGATCACGCGGTAGCCGCGTGCCACCAGCTGATCGATCAGGGCGGCCCAGCTCAGATGATCGTCTTCCCAGCCATGTACCAGCAGGACGGCCGGGGTGCCCGGCGCGGTGGGGCCGAAACTCCAGGCTGCGACCGGTCCTGACAGCGGGCTCTCGGCGGCGAAGGGGGTTTCACGTGAAACATACCGGGAACGGTCGCTCGCGGGGCGGCGCCAGGGCTGGAGGAACAGGCGGGCGGCATGATTGGCGCCCCACCCGGGTGCGATCCGGAAACTGAGCCGGACCAGTTCGCGCCGGATCAGGCCGTTAATTAATGCACGAACATTCGTACTTTTATATAGTGAAGTTTTGGCTGGCTGGGTCATGGCGTCACCTGAGACACGGGAGAATGATGCCAACCATATAGAACGGTCGTTCGATTTTCAAGCCTGACATTTTGCGAACTTTTGTTCGCTCAGCGGACAAAGCGATACCGGTCTTGTCTCTTGCTTGAGGCCAACCATGGCCGGGCCCAGGAAGATTTCTTGGCCGGCCATCCACGTCTTTTTACGCCGAATAAGGAAGGCGTGGATGCCCGGCACGAGGTCGGGCATGACGGATGTGGGTTAGCCCAGTTTCACCGCCGTGCCGCTGGCCGCCACCATCAGCATCTGCTTGTCGCTGCCGCCGATCTGCTGGTAGTCGAGGTCCATGCCGACCACGGCGTCGGCGCCGAGGCTTTTGGCTTCCTCGACCATTGATTCGAGCGCCAGTGTCTTGGCCTTGCGCAGTTCCTTCTCGTAACTGCCGGAACGGCCGCCGAGGATGTCGGTGATGCCGGCGAAGAAATCGCGAAAGATATTGGTGCCCATCACGGCTTCGCCGGCCACGATGCCGAGATAGCCGGTGATTTTGCGGCCTTCCACGCTGTCGGTCGTCGTCAGGATCATGGCGTCCCCCTTGGCTATGAGGGCCACAGTTTACGCAGGATGCCTTGATTTCGCCACGTGCCGGAGATACCGCTTGGCGCCATGACCAATCGCCGCGCCTTCCTGCTCGCCATGGCCGTTGCCGCTACCGCCGCGCAACTGCCGCTCGCCGCCGCCTATGCCGCGGCCCCCAGCGGCTCGGCCAAACTGACCGATACCGACAGGGCCGATCTCAAGCGGATTGCCGATTACTTCAACACCGTGCGCAGCATGCGCGGACGCTTCCTGCAGGTGGCGCCGGATGGCTCTGCTGCCGAGGGCAAGATCTACATGACCCGCCCGGGCCGCTTCCGCTTCGAATTCGATCCGCCGGTACCGATGCTGATCGTGTCGGACGGCGCCTATATCGTGATGGAAGACAAGGAACTGAAATCGGTGGAGCGTATCCCGCTCGGCGCCACGCCGCTGGATCTGCTGCTGCGCGAGAAGGTCAGCTTCGAGGACAAGGATGTCGGCATCGCCAAGGTCGAGCGCGGCGCCGCGATCCTGCGCGTGACGCTGTTTGCGCCGGAGCGGCCGAAGGAAGGCTCGCTGACTGTCGTGTTCGGCGACAAGCCGCTGGAATTCGCCGGCTGGATCGTCACCGATGCCCAGGGCAAGGATACTGCGGTTACCCTGTCGCAGATCGATTTCAACCCGTCGCCGGCGATCAGCACGCGCCTCTACAACTATGGCGACGGGACCGCCGCCGGCCGCGCCCTGCAGCAGCGCCGCTGAGCCGTTTTCCACCCTGACCGAAGGGCTGTCGCGACCTGTCCGCCGGGACAGCTTTCCGCGCACGTCATGCAGGCCTGGCATCCGGTCCGGATTTCCACAGTCCGGACCCGGTAACCAGTTGGGTAGCTGGGGCCTGCATTCCACATGCCCCTAAGCCCGCAAGTCTGTGAACTTTCGTCCAAAACCCCGATTTTCCGATGCCGCAGCGGTTGCGGCTTTTCGGAAGGTTGCTATAACCTCGGCCCCGAACGGCAATCAAAGAAACCCCGGCTTTTCGCCCAGGTTTCATAACCCGTAGGTCAGCATGAACATCCATGAATACCAGGCGAAAAGCCTGCTCGCGAAATACGGTGTCGCCGTGCCGCGCGGCGGCGTCGCTTTCACGGCCGATGAGGCCGTCACTGTCGCCAAGCAGCTCGGCGGTCCGGTCTGGGTGGTGAAGGCCCAGATCCATGCCGGCGGTCGCGGCAAGGGCGGCGGCGTCAAGGTGGTCAAGTCGGTCGACGACGTGGCGGCCCAGTCCAAGGCGATCCTCGGCATGACCCTGGTGACGCACCAGACCGGTCCCGAAGGCAAGCTGGTCAAGCGCCTGTATATCGAGGAAGGCTGCGACATCAAGCGCGAGCTCTATCTGAGCTTCCTGGTCGATCGCGCCACCTCGCGCATCACCGTGATGGCCTCGACCGAGGGCGGCATGGAGATCGAAGAGGTTGCGGCCTCGCATCCCGAGAAGATCCTGAAGGTCGCCATCGATCCGGCGACCGGCATGCAGCCGCATCACGCCCGCCAGATCGCTTTCGGCCTCGGCCTCGAAGGTAAGCAGATCAACTCGGCGGTGAAGTTCATGCAGGCGATGTACGAGGCTTTCGTGTCGCTCGATGCTTCCATCGTCGAAATCAACCCGCTGGTCGTCACCGGCGCCGGCGAGATGATCGCGCTGGATGCCAAGATGAACTTCGACGACAACGCGCTGTACCGCCACAAGGACGTGGAAGACATGCGCGACCCGGACGAGGAAGACGCGTCCGAACTCGAAGCCGCCAAATGGTCGCTGAACTACGTCAAGCTGGACGGCGAGATCGGCTGCATGGTCAACGGCGCCGGCCTTGCCATGGCCACCATGGACATCATCAAGCTGTACGGCTCCGAGCCGGCCAACTTCCTCGATGTCGGCGGCGGCGCCACCAAGGAACGCGTCACCGCGGCCTTCAAGATCATTCTTGGCGACAAGAATGTGAAGGGCATCCTGGTCAACATCTTCGGCGGCATCATGCGCTGCGACATCATCGCCGAAGGCGTGGTGGCGGCGGCCCGCGAAGTGAAGCTGGCCGTGCCGCTGGTGGTTCGCCTCGAAGGCACCAATGTCGATCTGGGCAAGAAGATCATGGCCGAGAGCGGCCTGCCGATCATCTCTGCCGACAATCTCGCCGACGCCGCCGACAAGGTGGTGAAGGCCGTGAAGGGAGCCAAGTAAATGGCTGTTCTCGTCAACAAGGACACCAAGGTTATCTGCCAGGGCATCACCGGCAGCCAGGGGACCTTCCATTCCGAACAGGCGATTGCCTACGGCACCAAGATGGTCGGCGGCGTGACGCCGGGCAAGGGCGGCACGCAGCATATCGGCCTGCCGGTGTTCAACACGGTTGCCGATGCGGTCGAGAAGACCGGCGCCAATGCGTCGGTGATCTACGTGCCGCCGCCGTTCGCGGCGGATTCCATCATGGAAGCCATCGCGGCGGAAATCCCGCTGGTGGTCTGCATCACCGAGGGCATCCCGGTGCTCGACATGGTGAAGGTGAAGCGCGCCCTGACCGGCTCGAAGACCCGCCTGATCGGTCCGAACTGCCCCGGCGTGATCACGCCGGGCGAATGCAAGATCGGCATCATGCCGGGCCATATCCATCGCCGCGGCAAGGTCGGCATCGTGTCGCGCTCCGGCACGCTGACCTATGAAGCGGTGGCGCAGACCACGGCGGCCGGCCTCGGCCAGACCACCTGCATTGGCATCGGTGGTGACCCCGTCAACGGCACCAACTTCATCGACGCGCTCGACCTGTTCCTTGGCGACAAGGAAACCGAATGCATCATCATGATCGGCGAAATCGGCGGCAGCGCCGAGGAAGAAGCCGCCGAGTTCCTGATGAAGTCGAAGGTGAAGAAGCCGACGGTCGGCTTCATCGCCGGTCGTACCGCGCCTCCGGGTCGCCGCATGGGTCATGCCGGCGCGATCATCTCGGGCGGCAAGGGCGATGCGAATACCAAGCTGGAGGCCATGCGATCGGCCGGCATCCGAGTTTCGGAAAGCCCGGCAGCGCTCGGCACCACCCTGGTTGAACTGTTGAACGGCAAGTAACAGGAACACAGAGGGCGGCGCCGGCCAACAAGCGGCGCCACGACATCAATGACGGCGCAGCTTGAACGCACGCAATTCCTCTACGGTGGCAACAGCACCTTCGTCGAGGAGCTGTACGCCAAGTACGTAGCCAACCCCGACAGTGTCGATGCTTCCTGGAAGCAGTTCTTCGAGGCACTGGGCGACGACTTCAGCCAGCCGAA
>NZ_PEKV01000005.1:278473-306225 GCF_002796975.1 Ferrovibrio sp.
TTCACCGAAGCCGACATGGACCGGCCGATCTTCATCGACAACATGCTGGGTCTGGAGAACGCGACGCTGCGCGAGATCCTGCAGATCCTGCGCCGCACCTACTGCTCGACCATCGGCGTCGAGTTCATGCACATCTACCACCCGGAGCAGAAGGGCTGGATCCAGTCGCGCATCGAAGGCCGCGACAAGGAAGTCCAGTTCACGCCCGAGGGCAAGAAGGCGATCCTGAACAAGCTGGTGGAAGGCGAGATCTTCGAGCGCTTCTGCCACATGAAGTTCACCGGCACCAAGCGGTTCGGCCTTGAAGGCGGTGAAGCGCTGATCCCGGCGATGGAAGCGATCATCAAGCGTGGCGGCCAGCTCGGCGTGAAGGACATCGAGCTGGGCATGCCGCATCGCGGCCGCCTCAACCTGCTGGCCAACGTGATGGCCAAGCCGTATCGCGCCATCTTCTCCGAATTCAAGGGCATGGCCTATCACCCGGACGATTTCCAGGGTTCGGGCGACGTGAAGTACCATCTCGGCGTGTCGTCGGATCGCGAATTCGACGGCAACAAGGTGCATCTGTCGATGGCTGCCAATCCGTCGCATCTCGAGATCGTCAATCCGGTTTGCCTCGGCAAGGCGCGCGCCAAGCAGACCCAGTGGGGCGATACCGAGCGTGGCTCGGTGCTCACCGTGCTGCTGCACGGCGATGCGGCCTTTGCCGGCCAGGGCGTGGTGGCGGAATGCTTCGCGCTGTCGGAACTGCGCGGCTACCGTACCGGCGGCACCATCCACATCATCGTGAACAACCAGATCGGTTTCACCACCAATCCGTCCTATTCGCGCTCCTCGCCCTATCCGTCGGATGGCGCCAAGGTCGTCCAGGCGCCGATCTTCCACGTCAACGGCGACGATCCAGAAGCCGTGACGCATGTCGCCAAGATCGCCATCGAGTTCCGCCAGCAGTTCAAGAAGGACGTGGTGATCGATCTGTTCTGCTATCGCCGCCACGGCCATAACGAGACCGACGATCCGTCCTTCACGCAGCCGATCATGTATCGCAACATCGCGACCCATGCGACCACGCGCCAGATTTACGCCAAGCGCCTGGTCGAGGAAGGCACGCTGAGCGAGGCCGATGCCGAGGCGATGGTGACCGAATTCCAGAACAGGCTGGAAGGCGAGCTGGAGGCCTCGAAGTCGTTCAAGCCGAACAAGGCCGACTGGCTGGAAGGCAAGTGGGCCGGTCTGGAAGAAGCATCTGGCGACGAGCGCCGCGGCACCACCGGTGTCGAACTCGAGACGCTGAAGAAAGTCGGCCTGGCGATCACCACGGTGCCCGACGGCTTCAACATCCACAAGACGCTGGCGCGCAATACCGGCAACCGCCGCGCGGCCATCGAGGCCGGCGAGGGTATCGACTGGGCGACGGCGGAAGCGCTGGCGTTTGGCTCGCTGCAGCTGGAAGGCAAGGGCGTGCGCCTGTCGGGCCAGGATTGCGGTCGCGGCACCTTCAGCCAGCGCCACAGTGTCTGGCATGACCAGCAGTCGGAAGAGCGCTATGTGCCGCTCAACCATATTGCCGAAGACGCTGCCAATTACGAAGTGATCGACAGCCTGCTCTCGGAAGAAGCAGTGCTCGGCTATGAGTACGGCTACAGCCTGGCCGAGCCGAACACACTCGTCATGTGGGAAGGCCAGTTCGGCGACTTCGCCAACGGCGCCCAGGTGGTGTTCGACCAGTTCATCTCCTCAGGCGAAGCCAAGTGGATGCGCATGTCGGGCCTCACCGTGCTGCTGCCGCATGGCTATGAAGGCCAGGGCCCCGAGCACAGCTCGGCACGCCTGGAGCGCTATCTGCAGCTTTGCGCCGAAGACAACATGCAGGTGGCGAACTGCTCCACGCCGGCGAACTACTTCCACATCCTGCGCCGGCAGATCCATCGCAAGTTCCGCAAGCCGCTGATCCTGATGACGCCGAAGTCGCTGCTGCGTCACAAGCTGGCGGTGTCGAAGCTGACCGAGATGGCTGCGGGCACCACCTTCCATCGCGTGCTGTGGGACGATGCGCCGCATGACGATGCCAAGATCAAGCGCGTGATCCTCTGCTCGGGCAAGGTCTATTACGACCTGTTCGAGGAGCGCCAGAAGCGCGAACTGAAGGACACCGTGATCCTGCGCGTCGAGCAGCTCTATCCGTTCCCGCATAAGGCGCTGCTGGCCGAACTCGGTCGCTACAAGAATGCCAAGACGGTGGTCTGGTGCCAGGAAGAGCCGAAGAATATGGGCGCCTTCACGTTCGTCGAGCCGCATATCGAAGCGGTGATGACCGAGCTGGGCCTGAAGATGAAGCGGCCGCTCTATGCCGGTCGCATGGCGGCGGCGTCGCCCGCCACCGGCCTGATGAGCAAGCATAACCAGCAGCAGGCCAAGCTGGTGGATGAGGCCCTGACGGCCTGAGCTGTCAGTGCCTGAAGGTTTTTAAGGATAAGGAAAGTTATCATGGCAGTCGAAATTCGCGTCCCGCAACTGGCGGAATCGATCTCCGAAGCCACCGTCGGCAAGTGGTCGGTGAAGGCCGGCGACGCGGTCGCCCGCGACCAGCTGCTGGTCGAGCTGGAGACCGACAAGGTGACCGTCGAGGTCAACGCGCCGGAAGCCGGTACGCTGGCCGAAGTGCTGGCCGCCGAGGGCGCCACCGTGCAGGTCGGCGACCTGCTGGGGACGCTCACTGCCGGCGCCGGCGCTGCGAAGCCCGCTGCCACCAAGCCGGCTGCTGCGCCTGCCGCCGCACCTGCGCCGGCTCCGGCTGCCAAGCCTGCTGCTGCCGCGGCTCCCGCTGCCGGTCAGGCGCTGCCGGCCGCCGCCAAGATGGCGGCTGAGAAGAATGTGAATCTCACCGGCGTTGCCGGTTCGGGCAAGGATGGTCGCGTCACCAAGGGCGACGTTGCCGATCTGCTCGCCAGCGGTGGCGGTGCGGCGCCTGCGGCACGTCCGTCGGTGCCGGCCGGGCCCCGTTCGAATGCGGATCGCGAAGAGCGTCAGCGCATGTCCAAGCTGCGCCAGGTGATCGCCCGCCGCCTCAAGGAAGCCCAGAACACGGCAGCCCTGCTCACCACCTTCAACGAGGTCGACATGACCGCGCTGATGGCCGCGCGCAAGCAGTATGTCGACCAGTTTGAGAAGAAGCATGGCGTGCGCCTGGGCTTCATGTCCTTCTTCGTGAAGGCCTGCGTGCAGGCGCTGCGCGAATTCCCGGCGGTGAATGCCGAGATTGAGGGCGATGAGATCGTCTTCAAGAACTACTTCAACATCGGCTGCGCCGTCTCGACTCCGACCGGCCTGGTCGTGCCGGTGATCCGCGACGCCGATCATCTGTCCTTTGCCGGCATCGAGAAGACCATCTCCGACCTCGGCAAGCGCGCCCGCGACGGCAAGCTCGGTATCGACGAGCTGCAGGGCGGCAGCTTCAGCATCACCAACGGCGGCGTGTTCGGCTCGCTGATGTCGACCCCGATCATCAATCCCCCGCAGTCGGCCATTCTGGGCATGCACAAGATCCAGGACCGGCCGATGGCCATCAACGGCCAGGTGGTGATCCGCCCGATGATGTATATCGCGCTGACTTACGATCACCGCATCGTCGACGGCCGCGAGGCGGTCAGTTTCCTCGTGCGCGTCAAGGAATGCCTCGAGGATCCGCAGCGCCTGCTGTTCGAGATGTAAGGAATAGGCAGGCGATGATCGTCCGCGTCTGGAGTACAGGCTATGCGCCCGGCCGGATCGCGGATTTCATCGCCTTCGCCGACCAGCGCCTGCAGCCATTCTTCCGCGACCAGGATGGTTGCCTCGCCTGCTTCTTCACCCATGACGAACAGGAATGGCGCACCATCACCTTCTGGCGCGATGCGGCAGCCGTGAATGCAGTGAAGGATTCGCCCGTCTATCGCACCATCCTGGCCGATCTGGTCGCCAGCGACCTGCTGCTCGGCGACCAGCGGGTCAAGAAGCTGAATTACGCCGGCGGCGGCCTCTACGGCCCGCTGCCATCCTGAAGTTCCGGAGGATCATCCATGAGTGAACAGGCTTTCGACGTCATCATCATCGGCGCCGGCCCCGGCGGCTACACCATGGCGATCCGCTGCGCCCAGCTCGGCATGAACGTGGCCGTGGTCGAGAAGGATGCCGGCCTCGGCGGCACCTGCACCAATGTCGGCTGCATCCCGTCCAAGGCTTTGCTGCATTCCTCCGAGCTGTATCACAATGCTGCGCACGGCTTTGCCCAGCATGGCATCAAGATCGGCGGCAAGATCGATATCGACCTGCCCGCGATGATGGCGCAGAAGCAGAGCGTGGTGACCTCGTCGAACAAGGGCATCGAATTCCTGTTCAAGAAAAACAAGATCGCCTGGCTCAAGGGCGAAGGCAGCCTGGCCGGCGGCGGCAAGGTCGCCGTGAAGGGCGAGGGCGCCGGCACCTATGCGGCGAAACACATCGTCATCGCCACCGGTTCGGAAGTCGCGCCGCTGAAAGGCATCGAGATCGACGAGAAACAGGTGGTGTCGTCCACCGGCGCGCTGAAGCTGCCCGCTGTACCGAAGAGCATGGTGGTGATCGGCGGCGGCGTGATCGGGCTGGAACTCGGCTCGGTCTGGATGCGTCTGGGCGCCGAAGTGACCGTGGTGGAATTCCTCGACCGCATCCTGCCGACCAATGACGGCGAAGTGTCGAAGACGATGCAGCGCATCCTTGCCAAGCAGGGCATGAAGTTCAAGCTCGGCACCAAGGTGACCGCCGCCAAGGCCGACAAGAAGGGCGTGACGCTCACCATGGAAGCTGCTGCGGGCGGCAACAAGGAAGAGGTCAACGCCGATGTCGTGCTGGTCTCGATCGGCCGCCGGCCGTATACTGCCGGCCTCGGCCTCGAAGCTGCCGGCGTGCAGCTCGACGAGCGCGGCCGGGTGAAGACCGACGGTCATTTCCAGACCACCGCCAAGGGCGTTTATGCCATTGGTGACGCGATTGCGGGCGCCATGCTGGCGCACAAGGCCGAGGAAGAGGGCGTGGTGCTGGCCGAGCTGCTCGCCGGCCAGAAGCCGCATATCAACTACGACGCCATTCCGGGCGTGGTCTACACCTGGCCGGAAGTGGCCGCGGTGGGCAAGACTGAGGAAGAACTCAAGGCCGCTGGTATCGCCTACAAGACCGGCAAATTCCCGTTCACGGCCAATGCCCGTGCGCGCGCCATGACGATGACCGACGGCTTCGTGAAGATCCTCGAAGACGAGAAGACCAAGAAGATCGTCGGCGCGCATATCATCGGCGCCGATGCCGGCCACCTGATTCAGGAACTGGTGATGGCGCTGGAATTCGGCGCCTCGGCGGAAGACATTTACCGCACCGTCCATGCCCATCCGGGCCTGACTGAAGCGGTGAAGGAAGCCGCGCTGGGCGTGGATGGCCAGATCATCAATATGTGATCCGGCAGGATCGGCTTTGCGAGAGGGCGGCTTTCCAGCCGCCCTTTTCTGTTTTAATTGTCATCCTCGGGCTTGACCCGGGGGTCCCATTAAAATGGGATGCGCGGATCAAGTCCGCGCATGACAAAGTAAGATAAAGGCCTCCGTGAGCTTTCCCCACCTCGACTCCAAAGCCGTCGCCGCCCTCTGGGTGCTCGGCGCGGCCTTTGCCTTTTCGCTGCTCTATGCTTCGGGCAAGCTGACCGGCGGTCTGGTGCCGGCGATCCAGATCATCTTCATCCGCTATGCCAGCGGTTTCGTCACTGTCAGCGGATTGGCTTTGGCACAGCGCAAACCACTGCGCGTATTGCTGGCCGGCGGGCGGCGGCATCTGCATCTGCTGCGCGCCTGTTGCGGCGTTGGCGGTGGCGTCTGTTCGATCTGGGGCGCCACCTATATGCCGCTGGCCGATGCCTCGGCGCTGGCGCTGCTTCAGGGCGTGTTCACCATGGGCCTGGCCGTTGTGCTGCTGCGCGAACGTGTCGTGCTGCTGCAGAGCGTGGCGGCGGCGCTCTGCGTGCTCGGCGCACTGGTGATCGTGCGTGGCAATACCGGGGTCGCCGTCGATCCCGAGGCGCTCAGCAACCACTGGGCGCCGCTCGCCATGCTGGCCGGTGCCTTCCTCACCGCCTGTGAAGTCATCCTGATCAAGGTGCTTTCGAAACACGAAAGCATGCTGTCGCTGCTGCTGCATGTGAACGGCTTCGCGGCGTTGATGCTGGGCTGCGCGATGCTGGTCCTCTGGGTGCCGGTCGAGCCGGTCACGCTCGCCTTGCTCTGCCTGATCGGGCCTTTGGCTATCTTCGGTCAGATGTGCAACGTGAAAGCTTACCGCATCGCCGACGCGGCCTGGCTGGCGCCCTTCACCTATGCTTCGGTGGCTTTTGCCGCGCTGATCGGCTGGATCGTCTTCGGTACACTGCCCGGCCTCACGGCCTGGCTCGGCACGGCGCTGATCGTCGCGGGCGGCCTGCTGCTGATCCGCAGCAAGCCGCCAGCCTGATCAAACTCAGTAATGCAATTCGGCGATGACCGCGCGGTCGTCGCTGGCATCCCAGCTCTGTACCGCGATGGTCTCGTCGTTGCAGCGGCAGACCACTGTGCGCTGTGCCGTGCCGCGCGGCAGGGTCAGCGTCGAGGTTGAAACCGTCGGCACGCCGGCCGGAATGCCCGGTGCCGGCTGGCCGTCGAAGGTGACGGTGTCGCGGCCGGCGCCGAAATAGCCGCGCGGGCGGCTGATGGTGACGATCGAACCGGCCTGGCGGTCGCGGTCCGCCACCGTGGCGGTGCGCAGATGGATATGCGCCGACGACCTTGGGAAAGGCGAGCGGTAGATATGCGTCGTGGTCTGGCTCGGCACCGTCAGCACGAATTCATAGGTCGCCGTCGGACCCGACGTATTGAACGGGCCCCAGTAGCCATCGGCGCCGGTCACCTTGCGATGTGCCGGCTGGGCATGCAAGCGCGCGCCCGTCTGTGGGTTGGTTTCCCAGATTTCCACGGTGGCGCCTTCGACCGGCAGGTTGGTCGGCACGCCGCGCGCCATACCGTTGACCTTGCCGTTCAGCACCGGGCGGGTTTCGGGCAGGATCTGCGTGGTGGCCGGCGGTCGGCCGATGATGAATTCCCAGGTCGCCGCAAAGGCCTTTTCATGGAAGGCGACCTCGCGGTGATCCAGGCCGGGCAGCACGAGATTCTTTGCACCCGCCAAAGCCGGGCCTTCGGCGGTGACGCCGGTGGCAACGCCTCGCATGCCGAGCGCAGCACCATCCGGTTGCGCGAACTTGTCAAACGCATCGCTGCGGAGCGTCAGCCAGTTCACACCGGGTACGATTTCCGAACCGCTGTTCAGCCCGCGCAGGAAAGGACCGGCGCCGTTGAACTCGCTGCCGACCAGCTTGTCGTTCGAGACGATCACGCCATGATTGGGCGTGCCACAGAGCACGGCATGGCTGACAAAGGCCGGACCCGGACCATGCTTGAGATAGTTGCGGATCGCATTGCCGCCGCGCGATGAACCGACCAGCGCAACCCGGCCGGCACCGCTCTGCTTCAACGCCGACTGCACGGCTTCGGACAGCTGCTCCATCTGGTCCTGCGTCGACGAACGCCCGGCCTGGTAGTCTGCGTCGACGTTGCGCGCCAGCGGATAGGGGAAGTCGATGGCGAACAGGCGCTTGTCAGGGAAGCCGGCGCTCTCCCAGCGCCAGATCGTGGTGTGCCACAGCGCGGCGGTGTCGCCATTGCCATGCACGAAGACGACCGGCGGATAGGCGTCGAACTGCGGCACTGGCGTGGCGGTGTCGCGCGATTGCGGCGCACAGGCCAGCAGCGGCGTGAGGCCGATGGCGGCGGTGCCGGCCATGAAGTGGCGGCGTGTGAGGCTGGCGGAATGGATTTTGACGGGCATGACGGATCCTGGTTCTTGAGGGCCAGTTTTCTGGACGACTCGGCAGGTTATCGCCTGTAAATGTGACGATACTCTGGCAGTCAGCGCAAGTTGCGTGAATACTGCCTCATCGCTTTGTCATTGCCAAAGATTTTTCCCCTATGTCGTCCCGTAACCTGATTTTCCTGTTGGCCGCCCTCGAAGTGCTGGCCATCCTGCCGATTGCCAGCTTTCCGGCCCTGATGCCGGATTTCATCGCGCTCTGGAACCTGACCAATACCGAGGCCGGCTGGATCGCGGGCATCTACTATCTCGGCTACATGCTGGTGGTCACCCACGCGGTGATGCTGACCGACCGTTTCGACGCCCGGCTGGTGTTTGCCGCCGGCGCTGTGCTCACCGGGATCAGCACGGTCGGCTTCGGGCTGCTGGCCGACGGCTTCTGGTCCGGCCTGTTGCTGCGCGCCATCGGCGGTGTGGGACAGGCGGCCGTCTACATGCCCGGCCTGCGGGCGCTGACCGACCGGCTGCAGGGCGGCGAACAGAGTCGCGCCGTCACCTTCTACACCGCCAGCTACTCGATTGCCGTCGCCGCCAGCTTCAGCGTCACCGGCCTGCTGGGCGAATGGTATGGCTGGCGCTGGAGCTTCGCCGTCGTCGGCCTGCTCAGCCTCGCTGCCGGGCTGCTGGCCTGGCAAATCCTGAAGCCTTACCAGCCGTCCTCGGCAGGCAAGTCGGCCGGCGGCTTCGCCCTGCGGCCGGTGCTGCGCAACCGCGATGCCATGGGCTATATCATCGGCTATGCGGCGCATGGCTTCGAACTCACCGCCATGCGTGCCTGGGTCACGGCCTTCCTGGTCTTCGTACTGGCGCGCGAACCGGCGGTGGCCAGCCTGCTGCCCAGCGCCACGGTGTTGGCCGCCATCGTCACGCTGATCGGCCTGCCGGCCAGCCTGCTCGGCAACGAACTGGCGCTGCGCTTCGGCCGCCGCCGCGTGGTGATTACCATCATGACCATCTCGGCGGTGATGGGCCTGGGTTTCGGCTTCACGGCCTGGTTGCCGGTCTGGGCGGTGCTGCTGTTCTGCGCGATTTATTTCGTGTTCGTCTGCGGCGATTCCGGCTCGCTCACCTCCGGCATGATGGCTGCCGCCGAACCCGAACACCGCGCCTCGACCATGGCGCTGCATTCTTCGCTCGGCTTCGGCATCTCGGTGTTGGGACCGCTGTTTGTCGGCTTCGCCCTGGATGCGGCGCAATATCTGGCGGGCGGGCAGACGGTGGTGACCTGGGGTATCGGCCTGGCCGTGATGGGCCTGGGCGCCCTGATTGGTCCGCTGGCATTGGTCCGTACCGGCAAAGCTCTACAGTCTCGTTGACCCCTGTGGCCCGACAGGGTCTATAATTCTCCGCATGTGCGACCGCTGCGAATTGCCGCCGGATGTGGACCTGATCGCGATGCCCGAGGACGAGGCCGCCGCGATCCGTCGCCGCTACCAGCGCCAGCAGCGCATCCTGTCCCTGCTGGCGCTGGTCGAAACCCCCGATGCCCTGCCGCCGGCGGATGCCATGCGTATCGGCCAGGAAATCCTCGTCCTGCTCGGCGAGATCGAAGCCGATCCGAACGCACCGCGCTGCGGCCTGCCGCGCCTGCGCGCCGGCAGCGTGCCGCAATTCCAGTCCTACGCCTGATCCTCACGGCCTGAATCTCACGGAAAGACAAAATCATGCACGCACCCCGGCACCGTACGCTTTCGCCTGAACAGGCCACGATCTTCAAGAAGATCGACGCGCTGATGCCGGAGCTGGAGCAGATCTATCTCGATTTGCACAGGAATCCCGAACTCTCGATGCAGGAAGTGCGCACCGCCGGGATTGCTGCGGCCTGGATGAAAAAATACGGCTTCGAGGTGCATGAGCGGGTCGGCAAGACCGGCGTGGTGGCGCTGCTGAAAAACGGCGACGGCCCGGTGATCCTGCTGCGCGCCGACATGGACGGTCTGCCGGTCAAGGAAAAGACCGGCCTCGATTATGCCAGCCAGCAGACCGGCACGGACCGTTTCGGCCAGGCCGTCTCGATCATGCATGCCTGCGGCCATGATTTCCATGTCACCTGGCTGATGGCTGTCGGCCGCCTGTTGTCGGAGAACCGCAACAGCTGGAAGGGCACTGTGATGGCAGTGTTCCAGCCGGCGGAAGAAACCAGCCAGGGCGCACGCGCCATGCTCGCAGACGGCATGGTCAAGCGCTTCCCCAAACCGAGCGTCTGTCTCGGCCAGCATGTCATCCCGATGCCGGCCGGCACCATCGGCTACAAGTCGGGCGTCGCCATGTCAGCCGCCGACAGCTGGGAAGTGAAGCTGTTCGGCCGTGGCGCGCATGGCTCCAAGCCGCAGAACAGCATCGATCCCGTGGTGATGGCGGCCTCCACCGTGATGCGGTTGCAGACGGTCGTGTCGCGCGAAGTGGCGATGGCCGATAGCGCGGTTGTCACTGTGGGAACGCTGCAGAGCGGTTTCAATGAGAATGTCATTCCCGATGAAGCGCTGTTGCGCCTCAATATCCGCACCTTCAAGGAAAATGTGCGTCAGCGCGTGCTGGCCTCGGTCAAGCGCATCATCGATGCCGAGGCGCAGGCCTCGGGTGCCCCCAAGCCGCCGGAATATTCGGTGATCAGCCAGTTCCCGCTCACCGTCAACGATGAGTCCGCCACCCAGCGCACCGTGGAAGGCATCTCGGCCTTCTTCGGCGCCGACCGCGTAGTGACGGTGGAGCCGGCCTCGGGCAGCGAAGACTTCGGCCTGTTCGGCACGGCGTGGAATGTGCCGTCGGTGTTCTGGGTGATCGGCGGCACCGATCCGGAACTCTTCGCCCGCGTGCAGAATGGCGAAGATCCGAGCGTGATGCCGGTGAACCACTCGCCCTTCTATGCGCCGATGCTGCATCCGACCTTGCGCACCGGCGTGGAGGCGATGCTGGCGGCGGCTTATGCCTGGCTGGACTAGATTCGATTAAGACCGGGGTCGCGAGAATATCCCGCCATCCAGCATCCAGCTGAAGCTGGCGGGGAAATCGAAATCCTCATGCACGCTGGCGGCCTGCAGGGCAGCTTCCAGCGGGACGCCGTTGGCCAATTCCGCCAGCAGGCGGTCTTCGCCGTGATTGAGCTTGTGCCAGCAAACTTTAATTCCGCGGCGCCAGACCAGCAGGCGCTCGCCACCGCCGGCCAGCTGGATACGCTCCACGGCCGGTGATTCGGGCTGATGCACCTGCCAGATTTCGCTGATTGGAAACGGCGTCGAGAGCCGCTGCGCCGATGGATGCAGCGTGAGCGTCAGTGTCTCAACAGCATCCGGCAGGTCTTCCGGTCGCAGCAGATCGACATCCTCGGCATGTTCCGCAACGTTCAGCGCCCATTCGAAGGCGGCAATATCGGGCAGATACTGATGGCCGCCGAGATCTGGCAGGGCGGCGAGAAACGTCGGGAAACCGTCGCCGTACTGCCACAGGATCGGCGAGCGCGGCGGATCGAAAATGAGAAAGGCCCGTGCCGTCTGCGCGAAGAAAGCCTCGCCGACCAGGCCGCGTGTCACCGGAAAGGTATTGGCCAGCACTTCCAGCAAACTGGCGCGGAAGCGATCGGCATAGATCTGCAAACGCCCTTCTGCAGGTATCGCGTCGCCGATCACCTTCTCGGCAATGCCATAGAGCGAGCCGGTCAGCGCATCGGCGAATTCGCGCTGGCGTTCAAGCAGCGCGCTCATCGCCGTCCGTCTCGTTGGGTAATGGGCTTGGCCTGAGCGCGGCAGCGCGCTGGCGTTCGGCATGCAGGGCTTCGGCCACTAAATGAGCGAGCGGCGGCAGGTTGGCGTCCCATTCCAGCGAGGTGGACGCATGCGGGAAGCGCTGCACGGCGGAGGCATAGAGCCGCCAGACCGGTTCGGCCACCAGCGCGCCATGGTCGTCGATCAGCATCGGCTTGCCGTCGGTCTCGCTTTCGCTGTGGCCGGCGATGCGGATCTGGTGCACGGCCGGGCCGGGCAGACTGTCGAGATAGGCTTCCGCCACCGCCGGCGCCGCCTCGCGGCCGACATGGTTGACGCTGGAGACATAGAGGTTGTTGACATCGCAGAGGATGCCGCAGCCGCTCTGTTCGCTCAGGCGGCTGAGGAATTCTGCCTCGGCGATCTGGCTTTCGCGGAAGCGCAGGTAGCTGGCCGGATTGGCCATCAGGATCGGACGGTTCAGCCGCGCTTGCACGAGATCGACATTGCGGCGGCAGCTTTCGAGCGTCTGCAGGGTGTAGGGCAACGGCAGCAGGTCGTTGTAGTAGCGGCCCTCGACGCCGACCCAGGCGAGATGTTCTGAGACCAGCGCTGGCTGCAGCCAGTCGACCAGCCTGGCCAGGCGGTCGAGATGATCGGGGTCAGGCAGTTCCTCGCCGCCCAGTCCCAGCCCGGTGCATTGGATCGCGACCGGCCAGAGCGCGCGGGCCTGTTCCAGGTAATGCCGGTTCGCGCCGCCGCCCATATAGGTCTCGGCATGGATTTCGAGCCAGCCCAGCGGCGGACGGCTGTCGAGCAGGTCTTCATGATGCGGCGGGCGCAGGCCGATGCCGACGCGCTCCGGCGCCGGCACTGTGGCCGGGCTGGGGAAGGCGGCCCCATGGAGGAGGGGCGCGGCAATGGGTTTCTGCTCCGTCATGGCGACCGGATGCACGCTCGTCGGGTTGCTGCGTTAACGCGCGGGCCTGCCAGCTCGCGCCTGTCCGGGCAGTGTAGCATTGCCTGTGGAAAAATACCCGCCGCGATCCACCGGCGGAAATCCGCAACTACTGGTTACTGATAGGGGATTTTGTCTCGGCGACCGCAAAATTACCCGCCGGCAGCCCAACCCGGCCGATGCCGGGCAGCTTGAGCGCCGGTCGCAGCAGGTCGACGCCGATGGTCAGGCCCAGCAGGTTCAGTTCCAGTCCCTCGCGGGCGGCGGCCGTCACCCCGGCGAGGCCGAAGAGGTTGACCTGGTAGCCGGTGCCGCTGGGGGCGGGCGCAAAGACGGTGGTGGCGCCGAGCCAGTCCTTGCCCACGGCGGTGGGCGGCAGTTCGAGCCCCAGTTCGGGCACTTCGCGGGCCAGCCAGGCGACGAAACTGTTCGAGTTCGGCCCCGGCCACATGACGTAGCCCTCGCGACCGGGATAGCGTTCGGCGGCCGAGATCAGCAGCGGGATGGCGGCAGCGGCTGTTGGCCCGCGCAGGTCATGCAGCAGTTCCGGCGCATTGCCGGCCCAGTAGCCGTCGGGCGTGCGGTTGCTGATCCGCACCGGGGCGCCGCCCCAGCCGACCACTTCATAGCGCGTATAAGACGGCGCGCCGGCCGGTTTGACCACCACCCAGGTATGGACCGCGAAAGCACCGCGCCAGCCCCAGACGCGGGCGGCATAGACCTGGATCACCGCGTCTTTCACGGTGACCGGATCGGGCGCGAGGCCGGCGCTGTCCCAGCGCGAGGTCGACCAGTGCTTGCGCTCGGCCGTGGCGATTGAGGCGCCGCTGGCCATCAGCGGCAACGCGATCAGCGCTGCCAGCGCGAGGAGGAGATTACGGATCAGGGATTTCGGTCGGGTCGTCATGGTGTCCTGTACGGTCCAGCATAGGCTGGCCTGCGATTATGGCAAAGTCAGGACAGCAGGACTGGCGCGGATGTGATGACTGTTACGAGACTGCCCGCGCCCTGGGATGCGCGCTGTCGTAGACCCGCAGCAGGGCCTCGGCATCCACCTCGGTATAGCGCTGTGTGGTGGCGAGCGAAGCATGGCCGAGTAGTTCCTGGATGGTGCGCAGGTCGCCGCCGCCAGCGAGCAGATGAGTGGCGAAGGAATGCCGCAGCGCATGCGGCGTGGCGGTTTCCGGCAGGTTCAGTGCGCGCCGCGCGTTGCGCATGGTCTTCTGGACAATCGCGGGGTCGAGACGCTTGCCGCGCGCGCCATAGAAGAGCGGCGTGCCGGCGGAAACCGCATAGGGGCAGAGCTTCACATACTGCGCGATGGCCTCGCGCACCACCGGCAGGATTGGCACGAGCCGCTGCTTGTTGCCTTTACCCGTCACCGTGAGGCTGTCGCCCTTGGGCATGTTCTCGCCGTTCAGCCCGAGCGCTTCGCCGAGACGCAGGCCGGCACCCCAGAGCAGGGTAAGAATGGCGGCGTCGCGCGCCTGCAGCCAGGGCAGCGTATCGGCCTCGTCCACCGTCTCGATCACCTGCTGCGCGGCCTGCACGGCGAGCGGCTTGGGCACGCTATGCGGTCGCTTCGGCGTACGCACCAGATTGGCCACGGCATTATCGATGCGGCCGTCCTTCTGCAGGCGGCGGAAAAAGCTGCGGATGGCGCTCAGGTTACGCGCCAGCGAGGTCGCGCCGACACCGTCGTTGCGGCGATGGCTTAGGTATGCGCGGAAATCGGCCAGCCGCAGCCTCTGCAGATCGTTCATGCCGGCCGGTTCGCCGAGATGCTCGCTCAGGAACGAGAGATAGCCCGAAAGATCCTGGCCATAGCCGCGCAGCGTATGGCGCGAATAGCGCTTTTCCTTGGCGAGCCAGAGATACCAGGCTTCGGCCGCCTGCTTCACGTCCGCGGCGGCGAGGAAGAACGGCAGGCGTTCTTCGATCTTTTCTATTTGGGCGGCAGGTCGAGCCATGCCTGCACCGAACGGCCGAGCACGCCGGCGAGGAACTGCAGCAGCTCCGTGCCCTGATGCGGCTGGAACTTGTCGGCCTCGCGCGACCCCAACGCCAGCATCGCCGCCGGCGAGTTCGGGCCAAAATCCAGACGTGCCAGCGCATCAGAGTGCACCAGTGAGGCAGCCGGGCCATAGAGCCAGCTGGCGGCCTCGGCATTGTCGCGCGCCACGGCCGGCAATGCGCCGAGCAGAGTGTCGATGGTACCGTTGGGCAGCACGAAGACGCCGCCAGTGGCGATTTCCGTCATGCGCTCCGGGTCGCCCTCGACGCAGAGACTGATGACATCGACCTGAAGGAGATCCGTCCAGTCCTGTGTCGCCATATGGATCATGTGTTCAAAACTGCCGGCCTCCAGCAACATCAGCACGGCCGCATGCACGCGCTGGGTCAGCGACAGATTCTGACGGCTGGCATCGAGCAGTTCGTTGCCGACATGCGACACACGATGCAGCTCGCCCTGCAGGCGCTGCACCATGAAACGCTGCAGGTCGACCACATTGTCGCCGCCGCGTGGCGCAGTCGGCGGCAGCAGGATTTCGCACAGGTCGGGATTGCGTATCAGCAGGTCGGGGTTCTGCTTCAGCCATTCGATCACGTCGGCTTCAGCGAGACCGGCGGTTTCGGTGACAGGTGCGGTGATGCCGTCGGCCATCGTTTCAGTCCTGCTCACTTGTCCAGAATCGACTGGCCGGTCTTTTTCCAGTCGGCGAGGAAGGCCTCCAGGCCCCTGTCGGTCAGCGGATGCTTCACCAGCCCCTTCAGCACATTCGGCGGCAGGGTGGCGACATCGGCGCCCAGCTTGGCGGATTCGATCAGATGGATCGGATGCCGGATCGAGGCGACCAGCACTTCGGTCCTGAAATCAGGGTAGTTGTTATAGATCTGCACGATGTCGGCGATCAGCTGCATGCCGTCCTGGCCGATATCGTCCAGCCGGCCGACAAACGGCGAGATGAAGGTCGCGCCGGCCTTGGCGGCGAGAATGGCCTGCGCCGCAGAGAAGCACAAAGTCACGTTGACCATGATGCCATCGTCCGACAGCGCCTTGCAGGTCTTCAGACCATCGACGGTCAGCGGCACCTTCACGGCGACATTGGTGGCCAGCGCCGCCAGCTTGCGGCCTTCGGCCAGCATGGTGGCATGATCGGTGGCGGTGACCTCGGCGGAAACCGGGCCCTTCACGATCTTGCAGATTTCCTTGATCGTGCTGACGAAGTCCTTGCCCGTTTTGGCCACCAGCGACGGATTGGTGGTCACGCCGTCCAGCAGACCGGTCTCGTTCAGCTCGGCAATCTCGGCGATATCGGCTGTATCGACGAAAAATTTCATGTCCTGATCACTCCTTGGGGCGGCCCGGGCTCTGCCCGAATCAGCCGCCGATGCTATAAGCAGGATGGTTAACAATACCCGACCGAGGCTGGTGCTGCCAGCCAAAGCCGGGTGGTTCACTGGTACAACGTTGACACCTGCCGATCTGATCCATGTGCTGCTGCCTTTGCCGCTGGCTGAGCCCTTCACTTATCGGGCCGGCCACGGGGAGCGCGCGCTTGCGCCCGGCGATATCGTGGAAGTGCCGATCGGAAACCGCATTTCGCTCGGCGTGGTCTGGGACGGCACGCCCGCGCCGCTGCCGGAAAAGGCGAAACTGAAGGACGTGATCCGGCGCTGCGATGCGCCGCCGATCCAGCTGCAGTTGCGCAAGCTGGTCGACTGGGTGGCGGGCTATACGCTGAACCCGACCGGCGCGGTGCTGAAAATGTGCCTGCCCGAGCCGCGCGCCCTGGTCGAGCCACCGCCGCTGCGCGCCGTGTTGCGCATCGGCGATGCGGCCGGCGTGAAGATGAGCGAACAGCGTGAGCGCGTGCTGGAGACGGCGCGCGAGCAGCCGGGCATGTCGGTGAGCGAGCTGGCCGAGGCTGCAGCGGTTTCGCAGGCCGTGGTACGCAAACTGGTCGAACTCGGCGCGTTGCAGGCTGATCAGGTGCCGGCCTTTCGCCCACCGCCGCCGCCGGACTGGCAGCGTGCCGGTCGCAAGCTGAATACCTTGCAAGCCGAAGCCGCCGCAGCTTTGCGCAGCGCCACCGAAGCGCGCGATTTCTCGGTCACCCTGCTGGAAGGCGTCACCGGCGCGGGCAAGACGGAAGTCTATTACGAAGCGGTGGCGGCTGCGTTGCAGATGGGGCGACAGGTGCTGGTGCTGCTGCCCGAAATCGCGCTGACGCAACAATCGCTGGACCGTTTCGAGCAACGCTTCGGCGCGCCGGCCTGGGCCTGGCATTCCGAAATGGCCGAGGGCCGCCGTGCCGCCACGTTGCGCGCGATCAGCCGCGGCGAAGCGAAAGTCGTGATCGGTGCGCGCTCGGCGCTGTTCCTGCCCTATGCCGATCTCGGCCTGGTCGTGGTCGATGAGGAACACGACGGCTCCTACAAGCAGGAAGAGGGCGTGATCTACAATGCGCGCGACATGGCAGTGGTGCGCGCGAAGCTGGAGGGCATTCCGGTTGTGCTGGCCTCGGCGACGCCATCGCTGGAAAGCCTGCATAACGTGGCGCGCCGGCGCTATGCCCATGCTGTGCTGCCCGAACGCCACAACGCCGCCAGCCTGCCGGCCATCCAGATTGTCGATATGCGAAAAGAGAAGCTGCCGGCACAGCGGTTTATTTCTGCGCCGCTGGCGGCGGCGATGACGCAGACCATTGCGGCCGGCGAACAGGGCATGCTGTTCCTGAACCGGCGCGGCTATGCGCCGCTGACACTCTGCGGTGCCTGCGGCCATCGCCTGCAATGCCCGAACTGTGCAGCCTGGCTGGTCGAACACAAGCGGCATGGCAACCTGCAATGCCATCATTGCGGTCACCAGCAGCGGCTGCCGAAACACTGCCCCGCCTGCGAGGCCGAAGATAAGTTCAAGGCCTGCGGGCCTGGCGTCGAACGGCTGGCCGAAGAAGCCGCCATACTGTTTCCCGACGCACGGCTGGCCGTGATGGCGTCTGACACTGCCAATTCGCCGAAGCAGATCGGCGAGATGCTGGAGCGCATGGAGCGGCGCCAGATCGATATTCTGGTCGGCACCCAGATCGTGGCGAAAGGCCATCATTTCCCGCTGCTGACGCTGGTGGGCGTGATCGATGCCGATCTCGGGCTGGCCGGCGGCGATCCGCGCGCCGCCGAACGCACGCATCAGCTGCTGACCCAGGTGGCCGGTCGCGCCGGTCGTGCCGCGCATCCCGGCCGCGTGCTGCTGCAGTCCTTCGATCCCGGCCATCCGGTGATTGCTGCGCTCAGCCGGCATGACACGGCCGGCTTCCTGGCGGCGGAGATGGCCGAGCGCCAGCGTGCCGGCATGCCGCCCTTCGGTCGTTTGGCTGCCGTGATCGTCAGTGGGGCGGATCAGGCGGAAGTCGAGCAGGCGGCCCGGGCACTGGCCCGTTCGGCGCCGCGCGGTGACGGTCTGTCGGTGCTGGGGCCGGCCCCGGCGCCGTTGCATTACCTGCGTGGCCGTTTCCGCGAGCGCCTGCTGCTCAAGGCCGACCGCGAGATCGACGTGCCTGCCGCTCTACGGGAATGGATGTCAAAGACAAAACTACCGTCAGGTGTAAAGCGCACGGTCGATATCGATCCTTATAGCTTTCTTTAAAGCTTGGGCTTTTAAAGTGTCCGCACGCGGCCGGGTGGAATGGCCGCCTTCAGGGGAAGACCTCATGCGGTATCAACATCTGCCGGCGCTCGGCGTGACTCTGTTCGCTCTCGGCCTGCTCACTGGCTGCTTCGAAGCCAAGGAAACGGCGCCGGAGCAGCGCCACATGGGGCTCAGCAATTTCCAGCAATTTATCCAGAAGACCGGCGGCCTGAAGAGCCTGAATACTTTCCAGAAGCGCCGACCCGAGATCAATTCGGAAGAAAGCATAGGTGTGCTGTATGACGGCGCGCGTACCCAGGGCGAAGTGATGCGCTTCAAGGACAAGCAACTGGCCAAGGAAATGCTGCCGGCCCTGAAAGCGGCGCGTCTGCGGCTTGGTGAGTCGGAAAACTGCGTGTTGCGCGGCTATTTCATCGCCTGCGGCGAAGAGAAGTTCGTCGAAGTCTTCCGGAAGTGGGAGTAAGCGTCTAATCGTCATCCCCGCGAAAGCGGGGATCCAGACGACCGAAAGACTGGGTTCCCGCTTTCGCGGGAACGACGGATAAATCTCAATACCCTCTTTTGTAATCCACCAGCCGCAGCAGCGGCAGGCCTTCCTGCATCCGCCGGATATTGTCGACGATCTGTGGCGCCACCTGGGCCGGGATGCTGTCAGCCGCATTATGTGGCGTCACCGTCACTTTCGGATGCGTCCAGAAGGGATGATCGTCGCGCAACGGTTCCTCGTCGAACACGTCGAGCGTTGCACCCGACAGCCATTCGGAATCGAGCGCATGCAACAGGTCGGCTTCCACCACATGGCCGCCGCGTGCGGCATTGATGATATAGGCGCCGCGCGGCAGCAATGAGAGCGTGCGGCGGCTGATGATGCCGCGGGTTTCCGGCGTCAGCGGCAGCAGGCAGATCAGCAGGTTGCAGAGCTTCAGGAAGCTGTCGAGATGTTCGTCGCCGTGGAAGCTGGTGACACCGTCCACGGCTTTCAGGCCGCGACTCCAGCTGACCAGCTGGAAACCGAATTGCGACAGCTTCTGCGCTGCCGCCATGCCCAGCGTACCCATGCCCATGATGCCGATCACGCGCTCGGAGGCATCCACCGGCGGCAGCCATTTCCACGCCCTGTTGCGCTGGTTGGCGGCCATGGCATCGACCTGGCGGTGGAAGCGCAGCACATGCAGCAGCACATATTCCGTCATCGCCAGCGTTAATCGGTCGTCGATCACCCGAGTCAGCGGCACATGGTGCGGGAGATCTGCGTCGGCCAGGATGGCGTCGACCCCGGCGCCGAAGGCATGGATCAGCTTCAGGTTGGGAAAGCTCTTGAGCAGGCCATGCGGCGGCTTGGCCACGAGGGCCACCTCGATCTCGTTCGGGTTGCCGGTTTCCGGGTAGATGCGGATATCGAGGTCAGGCATCAGCGCCCTGATCTCGGCAGCCCAGATGGCCGGGTCATGGGCCTTGGTATAGATCAGCAGCGCCATCAGCTGCGCACTGCCGTTTCGTGCCGCACGGCAATGTCGAAGGCCGCTGCGATCAATGCCTTGGTATAGTCGGTCTGCGGTGCATCGAAGATCTGCTTCGCGCTATTCTCTTCCACCACCTTGCCGTCCTTCATCACCATCACGCGATCAGACAGCGCGCGTACCACGCGCAGGTCATGGCTGATGAACAGATAGGCCAGGCCGTGTTTCTGTTGCAGGTCGCGCAGCAGGTCGACGATCTGCGCCTGCACGCTCATATCCAGCGCCGAGGTCGGCTCGTCCAGCACAATGAATTTCGGCTTCAGCACGATGGCGCGGGCAATGGCGATGCGCTGGCGCTGGCCGCCGGAGAATTCATGCGGATAGCGGTCCATGGCGGCCGGATCGAGGCCGGTCTCGCGTAAGGCCTCGGCCACCATGGCGCGGCGTTCGGTTTCATTGGCGCCGATGCCATGCACCTGCAGGCCTTCCGAGACGATATGGAATATCGACAGGCGGGGGCTGAGCGAGTCGAACGGGTCCTGGAAGACGATCTGCATATCCTTGCGCAGGGCCCGCATCTCGTTCCAGCTGCGGCCTTGCAGCTCGTCGCCGCGGAAACGGATGCTGCCTTCGCTCCTCTGCAGGCGCAGCAGCGCGTAGGCCAGCGTCGACTTGCCCGAACCGGACTCACCCACCACGCCCAATGTCTCGCCAGCGCGGACGCTGAGCGAGATGCCGTCGACTGCTTTGATATGACCAACGGTCCGGCGCAGCAGCCCGGCCGTGATCGGGAACCAGATTTTCACATCCCTGGCTTCCATCATCACCGGCGCATCGGGTTGCGCCACGGCGGCGCTGCCCTTGGGTTCAGCAGCCAGCAGCTTCTTCGTATACGTATGCTGCGGCGCGCCGAAAACCTGGGCGACCGGGCCGTGTTCGACGATCTCGCCATTGGTCATGATGCAGACGCGATCGACCACCTTGCGCACGATATTCAGGTCGTGCGTGATCAGCAGCAGCGCCATACCCATCTTCTGTTGCAGGTCTTTCAGAAGTTTCAGGATCTGCGCCTGGATGGTGACGTCCAATGCCGTCGTCGGCTCGTCGGCAATCAGGAGATCCGGTTCGTTGGCCAGCGCCATGGCGATCATCACGCGCTGGCGCTGACCGCCGGACAGCTGATGTGGATAGGCGCTGAGGCGCTTTTCGGCTTCGGGCAGGCCGACCAGCTGCAGCAGTTCCAGTGTACGCGCGCGCGCGGCCGCCTTGTTCAGCCGCTTGTGCAGGAACAGTACCTCGTTGATCTGCCGCTCGATGCTGTGCAGCGGATTGAGCGAGGTCATCGGCTCCTGGAACACCATGGCGATGCGGTTGCCGCGGATGCGCTGCAAAGCACCCGGGGCGACATTCACCATCTCGTCACCGCGGAATCTGATCGAGCCGTTCGGATGACTGGCAAGAGGATAAGGCAACAGCTGCAGCACCGACAGCGCGGTCACCGACTTGCCCGAGCCGCTCTCGCCGACCAGCGCCAGGGTCTCGCCGCGCGCGATGTCGAACGAGACATGCTTCACGGCCTCGACCGGGTTATCCCCTTGGCCGAAGCGCACGCTCAGGTCACGGACTTGCAAGAGAGGGGCGTCTGTCATTTGAAGATCTTGCGCGGGTCGAAGGCGTCACGCACCGCTTCGCCGATGAAAATCAGTAGGCTCAGCATCACGGCCAGCACGGCAAAGGCGGTCATGCCGAGCCAGGGCGCCTGGATATTGGTCTTGCCCTGCGCCAGCAGTTCACCCAGCGAGGGCGAGCCCGGTGGCAGGCCGAAGCCGAGAAAATCGAGCGCGGTCAGCGTGGTGATCGAGCCGTTCAGGATGAAGGGCATCATGGTGAGCGTCGCCACCATCGCATTGGGCAGCAGGTGGCGGAACATGATGGAAATGTCGGATACGCCCAGTGCGCGGGCGGCTCGCACATAGCCGAAATTGCGGGCACGGAGGAATTCCGCGCGCACCACGCCGACCAGCGCCATCCAGCTGAACAGCAGCATGATGCCCAGCAGCCACCAGAAATTCGGCTGCACCACGGAGGCGAGGATGATCAGCAGGTAGAGTGTCGGCAGACCGGACCAGACTTCGATGAAGCGCTGGAAGACCAGATCGGTCTTGCCGCCGAAGTAACCCTGGACCGCGCCGGCGATCACGCCGATCACCGAACTCAACACGGTCAGTACCAGGCCAAACAGCACGGAAATGCGGAAACCATAGATCAGCCGGGCCATCACATCGCGGCCCTGGTCGTCGGTGCCGAGCAGGTTTTCTTTCGTGGGCGGTGAGGGGGCCGGGCGGCCGAGATCGTAGTTGATGGTGCGATAGCTGTAGCGGATCGGTGTCCACAGGATCCAGCCGTCCTTCTCCCGGATCAGCTCTTGCACGAACTGGTCGCGGTATTTCGCCTCGGTCTCGAAATCGCCGCCGAAGGTGGTTTCGGGATAGGCCTTCAGCACCGGGACATAATAGCCGCCGTCGTATTTCACCAGCAGTGGCGCATCGTTGGCGATGAACTCGGCGCCCAGGCTGAGCACGAAGAGAATGAGGAAAATCCACAGCGACCAGAAGCCGCGGCGATTGGCGCGGAAGTTGCGCCAGCGGCGGGCATTGATCGGCGAGAGGGGTGTCATCAACATGACTTTCCTCTGTTGTCATGTGAGGACTTGATCCGCGCATCCCATTTTTCTGCGCAAGCTAAATGGGATCCCCGGGTCAAGCCCGGGGATGACGAAAAGGAAGGATGGGACACCATCTGCATCAGGCGTCGCGGCTCTCGAAATCGATGCGCGGATCGACCAGCACATACATCAGGTCGGAGATCAGGTTCACGATCAGGCCGAGCAGGGTGAAGATAAACAGCGAGCCGAACATGATCGGATAGTCGCGCTTCAATGCCGCCTCGAAGCCCAGCAACCCCAAACCATCGAGCGAGAAGATCACCTCGATCAGCAGCGAGGAGGTGAACAGGATGCCGATGAAGGCGCCGGGGAAGCCGGCGATGATGATCAGCATGGCATTGCGGAAGACATGGCCATAGAGCACGCGGCGCTCGCTCAGGCCCTTGGCCCGCGCAGTCAGCACATAGAGCTTGTTGATCTCTTCCATGAAGGAATTCTTGGTCAGCATCACCAGGCCGGCAAAGCCGCCGATCACCATGGCGAGTACAGGCAGTACCAGATGCCAGAAATAGTCGAGCACCTTGTCGATCAGGCCGAATTGCGCCCAGTTGTCCGAGGTGAGGCCGCGTAACGGGAACCACTGCACGAAGCTGCCACCGGCGAACAGCACCACCAGCAGCACGGCGAACAGGAAGCCGGGGATGGCATAGCCGACCACGATGGCGCCCGAGGTCCAGATGTCGAAGCGGCTGCCGTCGCGCACTGCCTTGGCGATGCCAAGCGGGATCGAGATCAGGTAGACGATCAGCGTGGTCCATAGGCCGAGCGAGATCGAGACCGGCAGCTTCTCAAGGATCAGCTGGGTGACCGGCCGGTCCTTGAAATAGCTGACGCCGAAATCGAGCTGCGCATATTGCTTGAGCATCAGCCAGAGCCGCTCATGCGCCGGTTTGTCGAAGCCGAACTGCTTCTCGATCCGTTTGATGAATTCCGGGTCCAGCCCCTGGGCGCCGCGGTAGCGTGCGCTGGCACCCTCGGCGGCCTGGGCGAAGCCGCCGGCCGCAGCTCCCCCGGTTTCGCCGCCGGTGCCTCCCGAGATGCGCGCGGTGCTGTCGGCGGCCGTGCCGGTCACCTGGGCGATCACCTGTTCGACCGGACCGCCCGGTGCGAACTGCACGATGACGAAATTGATCACCATGATGCCGAGCAGGGTCGGCAGGATCAGCAGCAGGCGGCGGAGGATATAGGCAAGCATCGGTGCTAGTGTCTCATCTCTGGCGCGGCAAGTTCAATGCCTTGTCCTTGACCGGATCGATCCACCAGGTATCGACCAGGCCGACATCGTAGAACGGCTTCTGGGCCGGGCGATGGAAACGATCCCAGTAGCCCAGCTTGAAGGTGCCGCTGTACCAGTGCGGCACCACATACCAGCCCCACATCAGCACGCGATCCAGCGCCCGGGTGGCGGTACGCAGTTCGTCGCGGTTGCGGGCCTTGACGATATGCTCGACCAGGTCGTCGGTCGCCGGATCATGCACGCCGGAGAAGTTGAAGCTGCCCACCGTGGCAGCCGACCGCGAGGCCCAGTAATTCCTTTGCTCGATGCCGGGGGTGAGCGGCTGCACGAAACGGCGCGACATCACGTCATAGTCGAAGGTGCGCATGCGGTTCTCGAAAGTGGCGATGTCGACCACGCGGATCGAGACGGCAATACCAATACGCTCCAGGTTGCGCGCGAATGGATTGATGATGCGCTGGAAGCTCGGCTCGTAGAGCATGAATTCCAGCTCGAAGGGTTTGCCTTTGGCATCGACCAGCTTGCCGTCGCTGATCTTCCAGCCGGCTTCCAGTAGCAGTGCCTGCGCTTTTTTCAGGTTGGCGCGGTTGTTGCCCGAACCATCGGTCCGCGGTGGCTGAAATTCCTGCGTGAACAGTTCGGGCGGCAGGCGGTCGCGGTAGGGCTCCAGCAGTTTGAGTTCCATCTCCGAGGGCAGGCCGGTGGCAGCGAGATCGGAATTCTCGAACATCGAGCGCGTGCGCTTGTACAGGCTGTAGAACAGCGTCTTGTTGGCCCATTCGTAATCGTAGGCAAGGTTGATCGCCTCCCGCACGCGGGCATCGCTCAGATGCGGCTTGCGGCTGTTGAGAAACCAGGCCTGCACGCCGGACGGCGTCTCGTCCTTCAGCACTTCGCGTTTGATGCGGCCCTGGTCGAAGGCCGGCTTGCCCTGGTAGCCGGTGGCCCAGACGCGCGCCGTTACTTCCTCACGGAAATCGTATTCACCGGCAAAGAAGGCCTCGGCGCCGATATCGCGGTCGCGGTAATAGTCGTCGCGATACCAGTCGAAATTATAGCGGCCCTTGTTGACCGGCAAATCCCTGGCCCACCAGTCCTTCACGCGCTCGAAGGTGAGGCTGCGGCCGGCATCGACGCGGCTGATGCGATAAGGCCCGGAACCGGGGATCGGCTCGATGGTTGGGCTGGCGAAGTCTTTACCCGCGAACCAGGCCTTGGGCAGGACCGGCAATTGAGCCACGGTCAGCGGCAGGTCACGCCGGCTTTCGGATTCGGCGAAGCGGAACACCACACGCAGGCGGCTTTCAGCGGTCACACTGTCCACGTCGCGCAGGATCAGCTGATAGACCGGATGGCCGTCCTTCTTCACCGCCTCGATGGTGAAAACCACATCCTCGGCGGTCACCGGTGTGCCGTCGCTGAACTTCGCCTTCGGGTTGATGCTGAAAGCTGCCCAGCTGCGGTCCTCGGCCAGTTCGGCACTTTCGGCCAGATCGCCGTAGACCGCATCGGGTTCGTCCATGCCGCGCGCCATCAGGCTCTGGAAGGCGAGCGACAGGTTGCGCGCCATCACGCCCTTGAGGATCAGCGGATTGAGGTTGTCGTAAGATTCGAGCTGCCAGCTGCGCAGCTCACCGCCCTTGGGGGCGTCGGGATTCACATAATCGAAATGTTTGAAGCCGGGCGGATGCTTCAGGTCGCCGAAAGCGGAAAGGCCATGGCGTGATTGTGCAAGGGACGGAAGGCTGGCAAGCAGCAGACAGGCGGCGATGAGCGCAGAGGCCCTCACGCCGTCTGGCCCTTCGCCAGGCGGTCGAGCCGGTGTTGCAGATGGGTCTTCACTGCCGGCCATTCATTGGGCAGGATGCTGAACACCACGGTGTCGCGCATCGAGCCGTTGGCACCGAGCTGGTGATTGCGCAGGATACCGTCCTGCTTGGCGCCCAGCCGCGCAATCGCCTCGCGGCTCTGGTGATTGAAGAAATGCGTGCGGAATTCGACGGCAATGCAGTCGAGTGTCTCGAACGCGTAAGACAGCAGCAGAATCTTGCAGCGCGTGTTGAGCGGCGAGCGCTGCACGCTCTTGCGATACCAGGTCGAGCCGATTTCGACGCGGCGGTTGGCGGCATCGACATTCATATAGGTGGTCATGCCGACGGGTTTACCGTTCTGTGTCTTGTCCAGCACGGTGAAGGGCAGCATCGAGCCCTTGTCCTGCAGTCCGAGCCGGCGGTCGATCTCGGCGGTCATGCCTTCCGGCTTCGGGATCAGCGTGTACCACAGGTTCCATAGCTCGCCGTCCTGCACAGCCTCCACCAGCGGATCGTGATGGTCATGGCTCAGCGGGACTAACGCTACGCTGTCATCTTCCAGGGTTACGGGCTTCAGCCAGGTCATGATTTACTGCTTGCTGTTGGAAAGTTTGGCGGCTTTGGCGGGATCGACCCACCAGGACATGACATCGACGCCGTTCTTGGGGTTCTTTTCGGGCATGCCGAACTTGTCCCAATAGGCGATGCGGTCGGCATTGTGGCCCAGTGTGGGCGCGATATACCAGTTCCAGGTCAGCGCGCGATCCAGTGCACGCACGGCAGGGATCAGGGCTGCGCGCGAGGGCGCCGCGATCACCGCATCGACCAGCGTATCGATGGCCGGGTTCTTGATGCCGGCATAGTTGCGGCCACCGGGATTGTCGGCGGCGGTCGAGTGGAAATAGCTGCGCTGCTCATTGCCCGGCGAATTCGACTGGCCCCAGCCGGAATAGATCACGTCGAAATCGAAGCTGCGGAGGCGATTGACATACTGCGCGCTGTCCACCGTACGCATGTTCATGGTGATACCCAGGCGCTGCAGTGCCTGCACCCAGGGGCCACCCATGCGTTCATAGGTGGCATCGCGCAGCAGCAGTTCCAGCACGAAGGGCTCGCCCTTGGCATTCACCAGCTTGCCGTTCTTGACCTCCCAGCCGGCTGCTTTCAGCAACTGCGTCGCCTCGCGCAGATTCTTGCGGTCCTGACCCGAGCCGTCCGAGGCCGGCGCCTTCCAGGCCGGACCGAACACTTCCTTGGGCAGCTTGTCGCGCAGTGGCTCCAGCAGCTTCAGTTCTTCGGCCGAAGGCTCGCCGCGTGCGGCGAAGTCTGAATTATCGAAATAGCTGCTCGGGTGGTAATAGGCGCCATAGGCCATATTCTTGTTGTACCACTCGAAATCCCAGGCCAGCGCCAGCGCCTTGCGCACGCGCGCATCCTGGAACTTGTCACGCCGGGTGTTGAAGATGAAGCCGCCGATGCCGCCGGGGCGTTCGTGTTTGAATTCCTGCTTCTTCGCCAGTCCCTGCGCCATGGCGGGGAAGTCATAGAAGACGGCCCATTCGCGCGCACTGTTCTCGCCACGGAAATCATACTGGCCGGATTTGAAGGCTTCGCGCGCCACTGTCTGGTCGCGATAGACGTCGTAGCGGATGCGATCGAAATTGTAGCGGCCCTTGTTGATCGGCAGATCCTTGCCCCACCAGTCGTTGCGCCGCGTATAGGTGATGGTGCGGTTGGGCTCGACGCTGTCAATGCGATAGGGGCCCGAGCCCTCCCACTTCTCCAGCGTCACTTTGTCGAAGCCGCGCTTTTCCCAGTCGGCTTTCTGCAGCACCGGCAACTGGCCGATGATCTGCGGCAGTTCACGGTTCTTCGGCCCGGTGAAATGGAACTTCACCTTGCGCGGCGAGAGAACTTCGGCCTTCTGAACGTTGGCGTAATAATGCTGCAGCATTGGCTCGCCACTGGTCCTGATCTGCTCGAAGCTCCAGGCAATATCCTCTGCAGTGATCGGCTTGCCGTTGGCCCATTTAGCCTCGGCGCGCAGATTGAAGACAATCCAGCTCAGATCGTCGGGCACCTCCACGGTTTCGGCAATCAGGCCGTATTCCGACAGGTCGTCATCGGGCGGCTGCGCCATCAGGGTCTCGTAGACCATGCCGAGTCCGGGGGCTGCGTCGCCTTTCGGAATGAAGGGATTGAGGCTGTCGAAGCCGGCCGGCGTCGAGAGCTTCAGCTCGCCGCCCTTCGG
>NZ_PEKV01000005.1:306249-552194 GCF_002796975.1 Ferrovibrio sp.
CCCAGCGTGAGCGCATGGCTGACTTTTCCTGATTGGGCACGGGCATCATGGAATGGGGCGTGAAACGGTGCGGACAGTGCGAGCGCGAGAAGGGCGGCGGGCAGCAGTACGGATCGCATCAGTTGGCTCCAGTCAGCGTCACACTCCGGACAGGTATTCCATGGCGGCCTGGTGCAGCGCCGGATTCGCTGCGGCCAGAACGCGGGAGCGGCCCCGCATATCCAGCGGCTGGCCTTCCCAGTCGGTGATTATGCCGCCCGCACCGGCCACGATAGGCGTCAGCGCGGCATAATCGTAAGGCTGCATCCGGCCATCCATGGCGATGTCGGCGAAACCCGAAGCCAGCATACCATAGGCAATGCAGTCGCCGGACATACGATTGATGTGGCAGGCCTTTCGCAATTTCGTGAACGCGGCCAACTCGGCCTCGGTGAAGCTGTCCACGTAAGTCGTCATCAGCACGGCATCACCCAGGCTGCGCTGCGCGTTGGTGCGGGCGGGACTGCCATTGAACTCGGTCGGGCGACCGGCGGCCCCGATCCAGCGATCCCCCATGATCGGCTGGTCGATCACGCCCAGCACCGGGCGGTTCTCGAAGGTCAGCGCGATCAGCGTGCCGAAGATCGGCAGGCCGGAGACGAAGCTCTTGGTGCCGTCTATGGGGTCGAGAATCCAGCGCCAGGGCGACGCATCGCGCACCTGGCCGAATTCCTCGCCGAAGATGCCGTGATCGGGATACCGCGCTTCGATGGCCTTGCGCATGGCGGCTTCGGCATTGCGGTCGGCAATGGTGACGGGCGACGCATCGGCCTTGCTGATGACGTCGAAATTGGTGCGGAAATGCGGACGGATCTCGACGCGGGCCAGTTCAGCCAGCCGGTGGGCAAAACCCACCAGCTCGTCGGCTTTGGATGCAAAAAGGGCCGGGATGTCGGTCATGACAGCTCCCGGCCCTTGAAAGCGAGTTGCGAGATCAATTCGGCAGCGGCTTCGGGCTGTCCGACAGCGAACGCAGATAGGCAATCAGGTCGGCGCGCTCCTTGGCACTCTTGGAACCGGCGAACGACATCTTGGTGCCCGGGGCATAGGCCTTCGGGTTCTTCAGGAAATGGTAGAGATTCTCGTAAGTCCACTCGCCTTCGGTCTTCTTGATGGCGTCGGAATAGGCAAAGCCGGCCATATGAGCCTTCGGACCGCCGACCACGTTATAGAGGTTGGGGCCGACTTTTGCAGGGCCGCCCTTTTCCACGCCATGGCAGGAGGCGCACTTGCCGAAGGCCTTCTTGCCGGCATCGACATTGGCCGAGGCCAGCAGGGTAGCAATCGGCGGATCTTCTTCCTGGACAGCAGCCGGAGCGCCGCCAGCCGGGGCTTCCTCGGGAACGTCGATCTTGTAGGCGGCTTCGGCGAGCTTCTTGGGGTGGATCAGCATGTTGCCGACCTGGCTGACGCCCATGATGATCAGCAGGCAGAACAGGACTGCGCCGGCGATCTTGTTGAGCTCGAAACTATTCATTGGGTCGGACTCCCGGGACGGCAATGCTGGTAGGGCCGCGAAACGGCTGGAAAATCGCCGGGAGATTACCGGCTTCCCCGACCCGTTCGCAACCCGTATATATCCGCACCAGATGGGGCTGCGGCGGCTCCGGCTGCGGCGAAGTGCCGCACCGGGATGGCGCCTGGCCCCATTCCGCCTGCCGTCCCGATCTCGCTGCTATTTCAAGGCCTAAAACATCATGACTGCCGCGCTGCCGAAAAATCCCATCGTCCTGATCCCGTCGCGGCTCGCTTCGACCCGGCTGCCTGACAAACCGCTGGCCGATATCCACGGCCAGCCGATGATCGTGCACTGCCTGCGCCGTGCCCAGGAGGCCGGATTCGCTCGCGTCGCCGTGGCCTGCGGCGATGCCCAGATTGCCGAGGCGGTGACGGCAGCCGGCGGCGAGGCGGTGCTGACCGATCCGAACCATCCCTCGGGGTCCGACCGCATCTTCGAGGCGTTGCAGAAGCTGGACGCGGACGGCCGGCATGACGCTGTGATCAACCTGCAGGGCGACCTGCCGGCCATCGACCCGAAGGTGATCGCCGCCGCGCTCACTCCGCTGGCCGATCCCGCCATCGACATCGCCACGCTGGCCACGCCTATCGTGGATCAGCATGAGGTGGACGACCGCAACGTGGTGAAGGCCGTACTCAGTCTCGGCGCCGGCCAGAGCGTCGGCCGCGCACTCTATTTCAGCCGCCGGCCGGTGCCGGGCGGCGAGGGGCCGCTGTGGCACCATATCGGCATCTACGCCTATCGCCGCGCGGCGCTGGAGCGCTTCGTCGCGCTCAAGCCCTCGCCGCTGGAAAAGCGCGAGAGCCTGGAGCAGCTGCGCGCGCTGGAAAACGGCATGAGCATTGCGGCAGCCGTCGTTGACACGCTTCCGCTCGGTGTCGATACTCCGGCCGATCTCGCGCGCATCCGCGCCGCCATGCAGCCCAGATAATTCCGAAAAACGAGTCACGCCATGTCGCCTGTCGCCACCATCGCCACGGATGTCACCGACCCCGCAACGGTCGTGGCCTTTCAGGGTGCGCCGGGCGCTTATTCGCATCTGGCCTGCCGCGAGGCACTGCCCGACTTGGTGCCGCTGCCCTGCGCGACCTTCGAGGATGCCTTCGCCGCGGTGCGCGACGGGAAGGCGGCCTGCGGCCTGATCCCGATCGAGAATTCCACCGCCGGCCGCGTTGCCGATATCCACCATCTGCTGCCCGAGGGCGGCCTGTTCATCACGGCCGAGCATTTCCTGCGCGTGCGGCACCAGCTGCTGGCACCAAAGAGTGCCTCGCTCAAGACGGTGAAGCGCGTCTACAGCCATGTGCAGGCGCTGTCGCAGTGCCGTCGCGTCACCAAGGATCTCGGCATCGAGCCGATTGTCGCCAGCGATACTGCCGGTTCGGCCAAGGACGTCGCCGAGCGCAACAATCCGGAAGAGGCGGCGATTGCCTCCAGCATCGCCGGCGAACTCTACGGCCTGCAGATCCTGCGTGCCGATATCGAGGACAACCACACCAACACGACGCGCTTCATCAGGCTGGAGCGCCAGCGCCGCGATCCCGATCCGAACAGCGCCGCCTGCATGACCGCGATCATGTTCAAGGTGCGCAGCGTGCCGGCCGCGCTGTACAAGGCGCTCGGCGGCTTCGCCACCAACGGCGTGAACGTCGTGAAGCTGGAAAGCTACCTGACCGACGGTTTCAAGGTCGCTGAATTCTATGCCGAGATCGAAGGTCACCCGGCGCATCGCAATGTCGATCTGGCGCTGCAGGAACTGGAATATTTCAGCCGCTCGCTGAAAGTACTCGGCGTGTTCAACCCGCATCCGTTCCGCTCGGCGGATTAAGGGTTTTTCATTTATGAAGTGTCACTCGCGGGCTTGACCCGCGAGTCCCATTTAATGGGATGCGCGGGTCAAGCCCGGGCATGACGAAAGGGGCGACGATGCCCCTGCACAAACCTTCCAGACTAATCGCTGCCCGCATGCCGTAATACCGGCATGACTCTGGACCAGATCGCCGCCTTCTTCGTCTTCGCACTGGTCGCCGCCATCACGCCGGGGCCGAGCAATGTGCTGCTGACCGCAACCGGCATGCAGGTTGGGCTTTGGCGAGGCCTGCCCTGCCTGTTCGGCGTTTCCGCCGGCATGGGCTCGATGATGTTCCTGGCCGCTTGCGGTTTCGGCGCCCTGGTGCTGCAGCATCCGCAGGTTATGCAGATCGTGCGGTGGTTGGGCGCCGCCTTTCTGCTCTGGCTCGCCTGGAAGATCGCCAGTGCACCAGTGAGTAGGAAGGATGGCGGCGATAACAGCGCGACAATACCGGAACCGACCGGTTTCCTCGGCGCCGCCCTGCTGCAATGGGTGAATCCAAAAGCCTGGCTGGTTTCGGCTGGCGCGGTGGCGACCTATCTGCCGGGTGAGGCAGAGTCTGCCTTGCTGCGTGCTGCGGTCTTCACGCTGGTCTTTGTCAGTGCCGCTTTGCCCAGCGGTTTCGTCTGGCTCGTGTTCGGTGCGGCGGCGCAGCGATTTTTGCGCGATCCACCCCGCCAGCGCGGTTTCAACATCGCGATGGGACTGGCACTGGCGGCCTCGGTTGCGATGATCCTGCGCTAGGCTCTCCACCTAACGAATTTGTGTGGACGGGCCGATAAAATTTCATCCCGAGGGTCAGGCTTCGCGGCATAATGCCGGCTATGACGGGAATCACGAGGCGACGATTCACAGCCATGACCGCAGCGGCAGCGATGCTGCCTGCGCTCGGTGTCCGTGCGGCCGCGCTGCCGTCTGAAACCGAAGTGGTGATTGTCGGCGCCGGCATGGCCGGACTGGCCGCCGCCCGCATGCTGCAGGACCGTGGCCGCAATGTCGTGGTGCTGGAAGCGCGCGATCGCATCGGCGGTCGCATCTGGACCCATAGCACGGCGCTCGATTTTCCCGTCGATCTCGGCGGCTGGCTGTTGCGCTCGGCCGACATCAATCCGCTTGCCATCGAAATCCGCAATCGGGAAGTGCGCCTGCAGCCCGATGAAGGCGATTTCTGGCTGTTCGACCAGAACAGCAGCGGCGAACCGGCCCGCGATGCCCGCAGCCAGGATTACGACGCGCTCGGTTTCGCCTATGACAAAATGGACGATGCCCTGCTCGATGCGCGTGCGTTACGCAGCGACGTGGCGCTGGCCAGCCGCATCAAGCTGGAGGCAAACGGCCCGGCCGGCCGCTGGATCGATCTGGCCCGGGCACTGGCCGCGCCGCTGCATGTCGGCGTCGAATTCGCTGCATTGTCGGCGCTGGATGCGCCGAGGCTCATCGGCACCGGCAACGACGCCTGGCTGCCTGGCGGCTTCGGTGCCTGGCTCAGCCACTTCGCTGCCGATCTGCCGGTTTTCCGCGACCGCCCGGTGGTGCGGATCGACTGGGCCGGTGGCAGCGGCGTGACGGTGGCAACGGCGGAAGGCCAAGTGCGCGCCGAGACCTGCATCGTCACTGTGCCGCTCGGTCTGCTCAATGCGAAAGACGGCATCGTGTTCCAGCCCGGCCTGCCGGAACCGCAGCGCGAGGCGCTTTCCCGCATGACCATGGGGGTGATCGACCGCATTGCCCTGCAGTACGAGGGTGGCGCCTTCGATGCGCCGGCCAATACGCAGGCGCTGCTGCGCGCACATAACAGTCGCGCGATGAGCATTCGCCTGAACGCCCAGGCGATGCCGCTGGCGATTGCGCAGGTCGGCGGCGATTATGCCCGCGATCTCGAAGGGCGTGGCGAAGCGGCGATGATNNACACACTGGGGCAGCGATCCGTGGAGCCGCGGTGCGGTGGCAGCGGCAAAGCCCGGCTTCGCCACGGCGCGGCGCAATGCCGGCCGCGCGCTCACCAGTGCGGCCGGCCGCGCCCGCGTGCTGTTCGCCGGCGAGGCCTTCGCGCCGGTCGACTGGATCGGCTCGGCCGCTGGGGCGTGGCTGTCGGGACGTGTGGCGGCGACGGAAGCGCTGCGGGTGCTGGGGTGAAAATCACCGGACCAATATGGCCCGGCTTGCTACATGCGCGCTGACGGCAGGATACTCCGCCAGCCTCCATCGCCCACCTCATCAGAGAGTCCCGCCATGAAATTCCGCAATCTCGGCACGTCTGGTCTTCTGGTCTCCGAAGTCGGCCTCGGCTGCAACAATTTCGAAATGCGGCTCGACCTCGAAGCCTCGCGCAAGGTGATCCACAAGGCGCTCGATCTCGGTATCACGCTGTTTGATACAGCCGACATCTACGGCAACAAGGGCGGTTCCGAGACGCAGATGGGCAAGATCCTCGGCGCCCGCCGCAAGGACATCGTGCTGGCGACCAAATTTGCCATGCCGATGGACGACGCGGGCAAGAAGGTCGGCGCCTCGCGGGCTTATATCATGAAAGCGGTGGAAGACAGCCTGGCGCGGCTGCAGACGGACTACATCGATCTCTACCAGCAGCACCAGCCCGATCCGCGCACACCTATCGATGAAACGCTGCGAGCGCTCGACGATCTAATCACCCAGGGCAAGGTGCGCTATATCGGCAATTCCAATTTCGCGGCCTGGCAACTGGCGGACGCCGACTGGACGGCAAAGCAGCTCGGCACGCATCGCTTCGTCTCGGCGCAGGACGAACTCAGCATGGTGTTCCGCAAGGCCGAGATCGAACAGCTCAATGCCTGTGGCCGTTTCGGCCTCGGCTTCCTGCCGTTCTTCCCCCTCGCCAGCGGACTCCTGACCGGCAAGCATAAGACCGGCGCGGCGGCTGAAGGTTCGCGGCTGGCCAATACCGAACGCCTCGCCAACCGCTACATGACGGCAGGCAATATGGCGACCGTCGAGCGCCTGCGCGGCTGGTGCGACAAGAGTGGCTGGAGCATGACCGAACTGGCCTTCGCCTGGTTACTGGCAAAGCCGCAGGTGTCCAGCGTGATCGCCGGCGCCACCAAGCCGGAGCAGCTGGAGCAGAATGTTCAGGCCGGCGCGCGCGCACTCTCGGGCGATGAACTGGCCGAAGTGAACAAGCTGCTCGATCCGGTGCCGTATACCGCTTAATACCCTGCCTTGCCGCTCGCCATATCCTCGCGCATCTGCGTGGCGTAGTCGCGGTAGTCCACTTCCAGCGTATAGCGTGCGCTGTCGACATAGCGCCGCTTCACGCCGCGCCAGTGTGCGCGCAGCTCGGCCCGCATCGCATCTGTTGAGGGCAGCGCGATCTCGCCGGCCAGCACGCCGGCAAGCCAGCGCGACTGGATTTCCACCAGCGGGATCGTCGCGCCGATCGGCTGTACCAGCCCGGCGAAATACAACCCCGGCCGCTCCAGCGCCAGCATGCGGCGATAGAGTTGCGGGGCCTCATTGTCCTTCACCGCGAAGATCGAAGGATCGAGGAAGGGGAAGCTGGTTTTGTAGCCGGTGGCATAGATGATGGCGTCGAAGTCTTCGTGGCTGCCATCGGCAAAGTCGACACGGCTGCCGTCCAGCTTTGTCACGTTCGGTTTAACTTTGATCCGGCCGTGGCCGATATAGGGCAGGAGTTCCTGGCTGATGGTGGCATGCTCGCGCCACATCGGATGCTTCGGCGTCGGCATGCCATAGCGGCGCTGGTCGCCGACGGTCAGGTACATCAGCCTGTTGACGATCATGCGGCTCAGCACGGTGGGCAGTTTCAGCTTACGCGAGAAAAACGCGCCCCAGCGGTCGATCGGAATACCCATGATGTATTTCGGCATGATCCAGGCGCCGCGCCGCGTCGACAGCGTCACGCTTCTGGCGCGACGACAGAGATCGACCGCAATATCGACCGCCGAGTTGCCGATGCCGACGACGAGCACGCGTTTGTCGTCGAAAGGTTCGGCGGTCTTGTAGGCATGGGAATGGATCTGCATGCCATCGAACTGCCCGGGGAAATCCGGCAGGCGGGTATCCCACAGATGGCCGTTGGCGACGATGACCGCGCTGTAGGTCAGTGTCTCGCCGGTCTCCAGCGTGACCACCCAGTCTTCTCCGGCCGGCTCGACCTTCGTCACGCCGGTGCGGAAACGAATCTGCGGCCGGATGCCGAATTTCTCCGCGTAAGATTCGAGATACTGCATCACCTGCCAGTGCGAGGGAAAATCCGGCAGGTCGTCGGGCGTGGGGAAATCGGGATACTGCAGATTTTTGCGGCTGGTATCGATATGCAGGCTGCGATAGGCCGCCGACACGCCGTTGTCGTTGTTGTAACGCCAGTTGCCGCCGATATCCGAACCCTTTTCAAAACAGTCAAACTCAAGGTCTTTCTGTTTCAGGGCCTTGGCGACAGCGATGCCCGACGAACCCGCGCCGATGATGCAAAAACGTTTCGTGCTCATGGCGCGTCTTTCAGGTAAGCGTCGATGATCTCGGTCAGGCTGGCATCGGGCAGGATGCCGAGCTGGCGCGCCCGCACAGAGTCGAAGCGCGCCGGCCAGCCATCTACGATGGCCTGCATCTGTGCGTCCGGCCGCCAGTTCACCTGGCCGGGCTTGCGCTGCGGCCAGGCCTGTACGGCAGCTGCCATTTCGGCGGCGGTGACGCGCAGGGCTGGCAGATTGAAAGCGCGGAAAGCGCCGATTGTATCTGCCGACAGGTCATGCAGTTTCAGCAGGCCGCGCACCACCGCCTGGATCGAGACGAGGGGCAGCGTTGTCTCGGGCCTGAACGGGCAATCGGTATTATCGCCATTCAATGGTTCGCGCAGGATGGCGGCCACGCTGTCCGATACCGAGCGGCCTGCTCGCGGCCGGATCACCACGATGGGCAGGCGCAGGCAGCGTCCGTCCAGTACGCCATGGCGGCTGTAGTCGCTGACCAGCTGTTCGGCGATCACCTTATGCGCGCCATAGGAGGTTTGCGGTGTCTGTGCGGTCGTATCGTCGACTACATCGGGCAACGTGCCGCCGAAGGTGGCAATGGAACTGGCGAAAATGAAACGTGGCGCGGTCTTCTGCGCGCGGCAGAGTTCCAGCAGGCCGAGCAGGCTCAGCACATTGGTTTCGATGCCGCGTGCGATATCGCGTTCCGCTTCGGTGGTCAGCGAGGCCGCCAGATGGAACAGGGTGCCGACGCCACCCTCGAACAGGTGCTGGCGATAGCCGGCCTCGCATAGGTCGCCGATGACTTTGCGGACAGGAATATTGCCGGTGCGAGTGGAGGGCGCGGCGAAATCCATCTGGTCGGCCAGCACCAGTTCGGAGATCGGGGCGGGATGCTGGGCCGAGCCTGTCGCAGCTTGCATCAACTGGCCCTGGCGCAGCAGAGCTGCAGTCAGTTTGCGCCCAATGAATCCGGCTGCCCCGGTGATGACAACACGCATGTTTTTCTCCCTCTGCAGCTATTTAATCTGGATCGGGAGATGTCATGCAACGATGCCGTTGCGGAAGATCCTCACCCAACCCTCTCCCGCAGGCGGGAGAGGGTTGGGTGAGGGTGTTTCTCGCAAAAGGAAAAAGGCCGGTCGTCGCTGACCAGCCTTCACCACGTGAGAAAAGCTGAACGCCTTATTCCGGTTCGATGCCGGCGGCCTTCACTACCTTGGCCCATTTCTCGATTTCGGTGCCGACGAAATCCGCCAGTTCCTTGCGGCTGCTCGACTTCGGCTCGATCCCGGCCGCCATCAGTCTGGCCTGGATCTCCTTGTCGGCCACTGCCGCCGCCATGGATTTCTGCAGCGTGTCGGCAATCGCGGCCGGGGTTTTGGCCGGCAGCCAGGCGGCGAACCAGGCGGTGATTTCGTAGCCCGGCACGCCTTCGCTGGCGATGGTGGGCAGGCCCGGCGCCACCGGCGACGGCCCCTTGGTCGATACGCCCAGTGCTTTCACCTTGCCGGCGGCAGCCTGTGGCAGCGTGGTGGAAACGTCGGCGATCATCAGCTGCACCTGGCCGCCCAGCAGGTCGGTCACCGCTTGCGGATTGCTCTTGTAGGGCACATGCACAATGTCGGTACCGGTCATGACCTTGAACATCTCGACACCGATACGAGCCGAACTCGAACCCGCACCGAAACTCAGCTTGCCCGGATTGGCCTTGGCATAGGCAATCAGTTCCTTGACGTTCTTCGCTGGCACCGAGGGATTAACCACCAGCGCCATCGGGATGGTGCCCAGCAAGGTCACGGTTTCGAAATCCTTCACCGCGTCATAGGGCAGTTTCTTCAGCATGCTCTGGTTGGCGGCATGCGTGGTGTTGGTCGAAATCAGCAGCGTGTAGCCATCGGGCTCGGCCTGGGCCACTTTCTGCGCGGCGATCACGCCGCTGCCGCCGGCAATGTTTTCCACCACCACCGCCTGTTTCAGTTCCTTGCCGACATAGTCGCCAACCACGCGGGCCACGGTGTCGGTGGCGCTGCCGGCCGCGAACGGCACGATGAATTTGATCGATTTGGTCGGATAGCTCTGAGCCAGAGCCGGCGATGCAATCGCCACTGCGGCAACGACGAGGGATGACAGGATGCGCATGGTTTCCTCCGTTTATGATTGATCTGTGAGCAGGGACTGAATCGGTTGCGGCAGTTCGACATGGAGCGTCAGCAGTTTGAAGGACAGCGTCTTGCCATGGCCATCGAGGCCGAGGCTGGCATTCACGCCGCCGTCGAGTGCATGGTCGAGTACGAAGTTGAAGGCCCAGAGTTTCGGCAGCTCGAAACGCTGCACGCGGCCGACCTTGCGACTGGCGAACAGATCTGCCACGCGGTCGGGCGTCACCTGTTCAGCTATGGCGTCGAAAAACTCCGGCCGGTAACAGATCAGCGCGATATTCAGCCGGTTACCCTTGTCACCGGAGCGGGCATGGGCGATGCGGTGAAGAAGAACGCGACTCATGGCGCCAGATCCACTTGCGGCGTGACGAGATCGCGTTCGATCAGGCAGGAGGCGCTGGCCAGCTGCGGCACCAGATGGCGCCGCACACCGCCGCCGCCGGCCGGCCCGGCGACGTAGAGCGCTTCCACCTCGGCCAGCAGCAGATTTGCCACCTCGGCATCGGCATGGCGCGTGGCGAAGCGTACGCGGATGTCGTCGCTTTCGACTATGGCGTCGGCAAGGTCGCTGCCGGCGCTGTCGCCGAAGCTGCTGACCACGCCGATGATATCGGCGCGCACGGCAAGCCCGGGCTGCTGCGCCGCCATGCGTTTGCGGATGATGTCGATGGCAAGGCGTGCGCGCGCCGTCGCATTCGGCCCGGCATAGGAAATCTCGGCCTCGGCGAACCAGCCGCTCTCAAAACAGACGGTGGCTTTCAGCGTCTCGGGCCGGGCATGGCCGCGCGCGCCGGTCACGCTCAGACGATCCGGTCCCTGCTCGGCCAGTTCCACCTCGGTCAGGTCGAGGATCACATCCGGTGTCAGATAGGCGGCGGGGTTGTGGATTTCGTAGAGGATCTGCTCCTTCACGGTGCGCAGGTTCACCGCACCGCCGCTGCCGTCCGGTTTGGAGATCACGGCCGAACCATCGGCTTTTACTTCAGCGATGGGATAACCCAGCCGGTCGAGATCGGGTGCGTCCTTCAGGCCCGGATCGGCGAAATAGCCGCCGCTCACCTGCGGGCCGCACTCCAGCAAATGGCCGACGAGAGTCCCCGCCGCGAGCCTGTCCCAGTCATTCCAGCGCCAGCCGAATACATGCGCCAGCGGGCCCAGCGCCAGCGACGGATCGGCGACGCGGCCGGTCACCACGATCTGCGCGCCGGCCCCCAGCGCTTCGGCAATCGGCTGCGCGCCGAGATAGGCATTGGCGGCGACAATATCGGTGCGCCCGGCGAGCAGCGTGCCGTCGGTTTCGCGTGCGGCAAGATCAGCGGAAGTCAGGCGGGCGCTGAGATCGTCGCCCTGCACCACGGCAATTTTTGCATTGGCGAAGCCCAGTTCTTCCGCCATCGCACGCAGGCGCCGCGCCGCAGCCATCGGATGGGCGGCACCGAAATTGCCGACGATGCGGATATTGTGCTGCAGGCAGAGTTTCAGCACCGGCCCCACCAGTGCCGGCATGTTGGCGCTGTAGCCGGCGTCGGGATCGCGGCGGCGGTCGAGTTGCGCCAATGCCAGCGTGCGTTCGGCCAGCATCTCGAAAATCAGGAAGGCGGGAATGCCCTGCTGTGCAGCCACAGCCAGCGCTTCGGCCACCGCGACGGCGGCGCCGGGCCGGTCGCCGGCAAAGCCTGCGCCCGCGCCAATATGAACTGTAGTAGGTGGCAAGATGTAGCCTGCGTTTCGTTTCCTCGCGGGACAAACTGCCAAGACCGATCTATAACGTCCAATATATAAGAAATATGGAATTATAAATTATGTCTATTAATCTCACCCTGCGACAGCTCGAGCTTTTTACCGCTACGATGCGCGAAGGCAGTTTCACGCTGGCGGCCGAAAAGCTGCGCATCTCGCAGCCGGCGCTGAGTGCGGCGATCCGCAAGATCGAAGCCGAGCTGGGCCTGACCTTGTTCGATCGCACGACACGCAGCGTGCAACCGACACCGGATGGCCGGCATCTGTTTGCGGTGGCGGAAGACCTCTTGCGTGATTTCAAGGTGGCGATGCAGGGCGTGGCCGAACGCGCCGACGGGCTGCATGGCCGGTTGACCATCGCCGTGCTGCCCTCGGTGGCCGCTTCGATCCTGCCGCGCGCGCTGATGCAACTGCAGCGCAAATATCCCGGTATCGACGTGGCGATCCGCGACGTGATGCATGAACGTGCGGTGACGATGGTGGCCGACGGCCTGGCCGATTTTGCCGTCACCACCCGGATCGCCGAGACCGCCGCGCTCGCTTATGACGAGATCGGCGCCGACCGTATCCACCTAGTCTGCCGCGACGATCATATTCTGGCGAAGGGAAAGGGCCCGGTCGCCTGGAGCAAGCTGGAAGGGCATCCTTACGTGGCGATGGCAGGCTCGACCTCGGTGCGCCGGCTCGCGGATGCGGTGCTCCTGCAGGCCGATTTCGCGCTGCAGCCGCGTTTCGAGGTCGAACAGATCGCCTCCTGCATCGCGCTGGTGTCGGCCGGTCTTGGCGTCACGGCCCTGCCGGCGCTGACCTTTTCGATGTTCGCCTCGGATCGGCTCACCATGCGGCCACTGACCGGACCGACGATCAGCCGGCAGATCGGTTTCCTGCAACTGAAAGGCCGGCAGCTCTCGACGCCAGCCGTGGCGCTGGCCGATGAAATCCGCGGCGCCTATGCCCGAAAGAGTTAGCAGAGCGCCGATCAGCGCTTCTCCAGCATCAGTATATCCCAATGCACGCCGCCGCGGCTCAGCATGTCGCCGCGTGTGCCGCGGTACAGCAGCACCAGACCATAGGGCTGCGCCGCCGCGATCACTTCGTCGGCCGAGACGTCGAACATGCGGCGGCCGGGCGGTACCGGGCCGTGACGGAGCGTCATCGCCAGCCGTCCGCCGTCCACCAGCAATGCGGCCACCACCGGCATGGCGGCGGCGCGTTCCGCCGCGTCGAGATGCATCCACACGGCGGTCAGCATGATCAGGTCGTAGGTTCCGCCGCGCGCGGACAGCAGCGGCAGGTGCGGAAGGGCATCGTCGGTCCAGGTGATGTCGAGGCCAGCATGGAGCCGCTGGCCATGCGCCGCCATTTCCGTGGTCGGTTCGGCAGCCGTGACTCTGAAGCCGCGCCGCGCCAGCGCTGCCGCATCGCGGCCGGTGCCGGCGCCGATATCCAGGGCACGGCCTTCCGGTGGAATCAGGTGCAGGATCTGGCCATGCACCTCCTCGAAGCCGATGCTCTCGTACTGCACGGCCAACTGGTCGGCGATGGAGGCATAGCCCGCCGTGCTATCGGTGGTCACGGCGTCAGGCGATGATGTCGGGAATCAGCAGGTTCTCGATGCGGGTGATCTGATCTTTCAGCGCGAGCTTGCGTTTTTTCATACGCTGGATCTGGATCAGGTTCAGGCTGGGCTGCTCGGCCAGCGCGGTGATGGCATCGTCGAGATCGCGGTGTTCGGCGCGCAGGTCGGCCAGCTTGCCCTGCAATTCCTCGGTGTCGATCGGACCCGGAAAATTCATTCTTCTGCTCGCGGCCTACCCAAAAACCCGGAAACCCCGCTAGCATAGCATGGATGGCCGACTCTGACACAGACTCGATGCAGCCCGGATTCTGGGCCTTTTCGCTGGGGCTTTACGACCGGCCCGGTGCGGCAACGGCCTGTCTGGAATTGCAGAATCGCTTCGGCGCCGATGTGAACCTGCTGCTGCTCGGCTTCTGGCGGGCGCGGCGCGGCTATGCCGGCTGGGCCGATGCCGAACTGGGCCGGGTCGAGGCAGCTGTCGCACCGGTCAATACCGTACTGACGCCCCTGCGTGAGGCGCGACGCGCACTGAAGAGCCTGCGCGAGATCGAGCCGGCCGCCGAGGCGCTCTATGCCGACATCAAGGCGCTGGAACTGAAGCTGGAACAGGTGGCGCAGGTCTGGCTGGCGGCGGCAAGCCGGGTCAGTCCGGCGCAGCGCAGCGAAAAACACCCGCCGGATCGCGATGACGAGATCGAGGCGGCCGCCTCGCATCTCGTCGCCTATCTGGAGCGTATCGCGCCGGGCGATCAGGCCGCCGTGCAACTGGGCGCCGAGCTGCTGAAGATCGCCTTCAGTTAATTCGCTGGCCGCCCGGTCCAGCGTTTCACCAGGCCGGCATCCAGCCCGAAAAGATCGAGCACGCGGCCGACTGTGTGGCTGATCATATCGTCCAGGCTCTGTGGCTGCGCGTAGAAGCCCGGCATCGGCGGCGCGATGATCGCGCCGATCTCGGTGGCGGCGGTCATGTTGCGCAGATGGCCCAGATGCAGCGGCGTCTCGCGCGGCACCAGCACCAGGCGTCGGCGCTCCTTCAGCGTCACATCGGCGGCACGCGACAGCAGCGTGGTGGTGACGCCGGTGGCAACCTCGGCCAGCGTCTTCATCGAACAGGGCAGGATCGCCATGCCGAGCGTCTGGAACGAGCCGGATGAAATCGCCGCACCGATATCGCCAATGGCATAGACGGTATGCGCCATCGCCTTCACATCCTTGACCGCATACGACGTTTCATAGGCGATGGTCATTTCGGCCGCGCGGCTGAGGATCAGATGCGACTCGATGCCGCTGCCTTTCAACGCTTCCAGCAGACGAATGCCGTAAATCACACCCGACGCGCCGGTAATGCCGACCACGAGGCGACGTTGGGCGGGCGCGCGCATTGCTGCGGATGCGAATTGCCCCGTCTTTGCGGCCGCTTGGCTGCGTTTCCTGACGCGCGTGACGGGAAGCGTGGCTTTGCCGGCTGCACGTTTAGCGGCAGTTTTTGAAGGTGTTTTCTGTATGCGGCGCATACGGCGACTCGTTTGCTGGAGAATTTATTTTCTTTGGGGCTGACAAAGCGAAAAGGCGGTGCTTAGATAATTCACAGGCGCGTACCGATGCGGTCGCGCCTTCGTCAGGGCGACCGCAGTCGAACTGGTTGACGCGCTCCAAACCGGAAGGAGGAGCCTGCGATGAATAATCCGGCGCATCTGGACACTCTCGTCGAAAAACATCATGCCCTGCAAGCGGCTATCGATGATGAGAGCCACCGCCCCCTGCCCGATCAGGTCCGTGTGACCCAGCTCAAGCGCGAAAAGCTCAAGCTCAAAGAAGAAATATCACGCAGCGCCTAGCGGTCGGGCCCGGGCCCTGATCATTTCAGGGCCCAAGCTCACTTAAGAGCCCTGGCCCGTTCGCGCAGCTCAAATTTCTGGATCTTGCCCGTCGAGGTTTTCGGCAGTTCGCTGAATACCACGGTGCGCGGCACCTTGAACTTCGCAAGCCGCGCCTTGCAGAAGGCGATAATCTCGTCTGCCCCATTCTGATCGGGGATGACTGTCGCGCCGTTGCGCAGGGTGACGAAAGCGCAGGGCGTCTCGCCCCAGTGCTCGTCCGGGCGTGCCACCACCGCGGCCTCGACGATATCGGGATGCATATACAGCACGCCTTCGACTTCGATGGTGGAGATATTCTCGCCGCCCGAGATGATGATGTCCTTCGAGCGGTCCTTGATCTGCATATAGCCGCCGGGATGCAGCACGGCCAGGTCGCCGGAATGGAACCAGCCGCCGGCAAAGGCCTCCGTCGTCGCCTTCGGGTTCTTGAGATAGCCCTTCATCACGATATTGCCGCGGAACATGATCTCGCCCATGGTCTCGCCATCTTCCGGCACGCGTTCCATGGTTTCCGGATCCAGTACCGTCACATCTTCTTCCACGTGATAGCGCACGCCCTGGCGCGCCTTCACGGCAGCCTTCTCGGGCAGCGGCAGCTGGTCCCAGGCCTCATGCCAGTCGCAGACCACGGCCGGGCCGTAGACTTCGGTCAGGCCATAGACATGCGTGACGTCGAAGCCCATTTTTTCCATCGCCGCCAGCACCGCGGCCGGTGGAGCGGCGCCGGCGGTCATGCATTTCACGCCAGGCTGTAATTTCGCCTTCACATCGTCCGGTGCGTTGATCAGCATGGTCAGCACGGTGGGTGCGCCGCAGAAATGCGTCACGCCATGCTGCAGGACGCTGTCGAAGACCAGCGCGGGATCGACCTTGCGCAGGCAGACATGCACACCGGCCAGCATGGTGATGGTCCAGGGGAAGCACCAGCCGTCGCAATGGAACATCGGCAGTGTCCACAGATAGCGCGGATGCTTGGGCAGGTTCCAGGTCACGGCATTGCCGACGGTATTGAGATAGGCGCCGCGATGATGTGTCACCACGCCCTTCGGGTTACCGGTGGTGCCTGAGGTATAACCGAGCGAGATGGCATCCCATTCATCATCCACACCGCGCCATTCCCAGTTCGGGTCGCCCTCCTGCAGGAAGGCTTCGTATTCGATCTCGCCGAACAACTCGCCGGTGCTGCACAGATGATCGTCGATATCGACCACCAGCGGCTTTGCCTTCGTCTGTGCCAGCGCGGCCTTCACGGTGGCGCTGTATTCGCGGTCGGTNNCGCGTGTTGATCGCGTTGATCACCGCGCCGGTGACGGGAATACCGAAATGCGCTTCCAGATGCGCCGGCGTATTCGGCGCCATGATCGCCACCGTGTCGCCGCGTTTGATGCCGCGGCGTTCCAGCGCCGAGGCGAGCCGGCGGCAGCGCTCATACAATTCTTTGTAGCTGTAGCGCAGCTTGCCGTGAATGACGGCCAAATGGTCGGGGAAAACCTCGGCGGTGCGGCGCAGAAAACTGAGCGGCGACAGCGGTTCGTAATTGGCCCGGTTCTGGTCGAGATCGCGGTCGTAAATTGTCGGCATCTGGCGCTTCCCCTGCAGTCAGGGGCAAGCTAGAGCAAATGACACGCCTGCGGCAACGGTCTGGCTTGTTGGACAGACAACGGCTGGAAAATGCAGTCTTTAGAACAGTTTCAGGCCGGACCCGTCGTAGAGCAGCTTCAGCCCGACGATGAACACGAAGATGTAGACGATACGATAGAACAGCACGTCGCTCATCTTGTGATGCAGCCACATGCCGAGATAGACGCCGCCGACTGCCACCGGCACCAGCACCGCACTGGTCGCCAGGTTGCCGGGCGCGAACTGGCCGAGCCACCAGTAGGGGATCAGCTTCACGTAGTTCACCACGGCGAAGAAGATAACGGTGGTGCCGACAAAGATGGTCTTGTCCATGCGCTGCGGCAGCAGATAGACCTGCAGCGGCGGGCCACCGGCATGGGCGATGAAGCTGGTGAAGCCGGAGCAGGCGCTCCAGAACAGGCCTTTCAGCAGATGGGGCTGAGCCGGCAGTTCCGGCCCCCGCTTCAGCCATTTCTGCAGGGCGAAGGCCACGGCCACGGCGCCGACGATGATCTGCACGCCGCGGTCGCTGACATAGCCGGCCGTGGCCGTGCCGATGGCGATGCCGACCATGGCACCGGCCAGAATGATCTTCATGTTGCGGCGGTCCCATTTGCCGCGGAACCCCCACAGCCCGGCCAGGTCCATGGCGCAGAGCACCGGCAGCATGATGGCGGCGGCCTGGATCGGCGGCAGCACCAGCGCCAGCAGCGGCAGGGCAATCAGGCTGGTGCCGGGGCCGAATCCGCCCTTGCTCATGCCGGTGATCAGCACGGCAGGAAAAGCCGCGGCATAAAACCACGGGTCGGTAATCATCGGGAACGATTCGGGCATGGATGCGGCCGGAAAGAATGGGGGTGTTCGGTTGCGTGCGGCGGGCGCGAAGCTTATCTTCCATATCAACTTCACTCACCAACCCCAAGCGTCAGGCAGGTCTATTCTGACTCAGACCGGGATACCCGCAGCCATTGCCGCCATGGAACAGGCGATCCGTCGCCTGGATGCCGCGCTCGGTCAGCGTGCCGAGGCATTCCGCCGGCTGTCCGAGCAGCATGGGCTGATGGCCGGCGATGTGAAGGCACTGCGCGACGAATTGCAGGCGACCCGCGATGAAGCCGATACCCTGCGCGAACGCGCCGCCCTGGTCGATGCGCTGCGCGCCGAACTGGCACAGTTCCAGAACGATGCCGTTGAGGCCGTGCCGGTCGACGACAACTCTGCCCCGGCCGCTGCTCTGGCCGTCGAACTGGCCGCGCGCGATAACGAGATTGCTGTACTGCAGGCGGAAATCGACAGCCTGCGCAGCGAACTGGCAGCCGTGCGCAATGTTGCGCCGGTGGTCGAACTGGGCGGCGACCTGGCGGCGCTGAAGGCCGAACTGGCTGCGGCCTGTGCCAGCCGCGACGAGGTGCAGGCTTTCCAGTCCGGCGTGGCAGCGCGGCTGGAGGCGACCATGGCGCGGCTGCGTCAGGCGCTGGACAGCCAGGACAGCTCACGGGCACAACACTAGACGGAGGTCGCCATGGCTTTGGTGAATGTCACCGTCAACAACAGGCTCTACGAAGTCGGCTGCGATGACGGCGAGGAGGATCAGGTCCGCCGCCTGTCGGGCGTGCTCGACCGCCGGGTGCGCGAACTGGCTGCTCTGGTCGGGCAGGTGGGCGAGGCGCGGCTGATGCTGATGACGGCGCTCACGCTCGCCGACGACCTGGAGCAGGCCCAGCGCGACGTGGCCGAGATGCGGCAGGCCGTATCGGCCATGCAGACCGAGCAGAAAACCGCCATGGAAGGCGGAGATGCGCTGGTCGGGCTGGCAAAGCGGCTGGAAGACATTGCCGCGCGGCTGGAGAGCACCTAAATATAGCCGCGGACGGGTACTGCCCGGTGCGTGGGGTATCATAACCCTGGGGCCAATGCTCATCTCTATGGGAGCTGTCCCTGCCGAGGCCGTGGTCTCGATCATACGGCGCCCACCTGGTACGCCAGGCCACAGAGGTTTGCTAACACTCACGGCCAGGGTGGTCCCGTCCACTTCTTCCCTGGCACATTCTCCCCCACAGCGATCCAGCCTTGATCACTCCTGACTCATTTACTGGCGATCCAGATCTCGACCGCCGCAAGGCCAGCCTGCGCGCCAAGCTGAAGGCGCGGCGCGCCGAAGCTGCGCGGGCGAATGACGGCGCGAACGGGCCTGCGATTGCAGCGCTGGCCGCCGACCGCTTCATGGCGGCGATCCCGATCGAGGCCGGCCAGGTGGTGTCGGGCTACTGGCCGATGGAGGATGAACTCGATCCGCGACCGCTGCTGATGCAGCTGCAGCGCAAGGGCGCGCTCGTGGTGCTGCCTGCCGTGCAGCAGGGCAGCCGGCTGCTGCAATTCCGGCTGTGCGACGATCTGACTTGCCTGCCGCCGGCCGGCGCCTATGGCATTCCGGCGCCCGCCGCCAACGCCACGCCACTGGTGCCGGATATGTTGCTGGTACCGCTGGTGGGTTTCGACACGGCCGGCTATCGCCTCGGCATGGGCGGCGGCTATTACGACGCCACTTTGCAGGGGCTTAGAGCGGTAGTGGAGAAGAAGATACTGGCCGTGGGCTATGCCTTCGCGGTACAGCAGGTGGCGGAACTGCCGCATGCGGCGCATGATGAGCGACTGGACTGGGCCGTCACCGAACGGGGTGCGGTGCGTTTTGAAAGACGGGACGTATGAAGCTTCTTTATTGCGGCGATGTGGTCGGCCGGTCGGGCCGCGATGCAGTGATCCAGCGCATGCCGGACCTGCGCAGTCGCCTCGGTCTCGATTTCGTGCTGGTCAATGGCGAGAATGCCGCTGCCGGCTTCGGCATCACCGGTAAAATCTGCGAAGAATTCTATGCCGCCGGAGTCGATGTGATCGTGCTCGGCAACCATGCCTGGGATCAGCGCGAGACGCTGGGCTATATCAATTCCGATCCGAAGCTGCTGCGGCCGCTGAACTATCCGAAGGGCACGCCCGGCAAGGGTGCCGCGGTCTATACGCTGAACAGCGGCAGGAAGGTGCTGGTGGTGCAGGTGATGGGCCGCATCTTCATGGATCCGCTGGACGATCCCTTTGCCGCCGTCGAGGGTGAACTGGCGAAATACCGGCTCGGCGCTGGCGTCGATGCTGTCATCGTCGACATTCATGGCGAGGCGACTTCGGAGAAAATGGCCATGGGCCATTTCTGCGACGGACGCGCTTCGCTGGTCTGTGGCACGCACAGCCATATCCCGACGGCGGATGCACAGATCCTGCCGGGCGGCACGGCCTATCAGACCGATGCCGGCATGTGCGGGGACTACAATTCGGTGATCGGCATGGAAAAGACCGAGCCGCTGAACCGTTTCACCCGCAAGATTCCCGGCGGTCGTTTCGAGCCGGCCAACGGGGAAGGCACGCTCTGCGCCGTCTATGTCGAAACCGACGACCGCACCGGGCTGGCGACCAGGATCGCGCCGCTGCGTCTCGGCGGGCGCCTTTCACAAGCTGATCTCTAAAGACCTCGATGCGCGGCCGTTTTGACGCGCTGCTCAAAGAGGTCCGCGGCTGCACCTTCTGCGCCGCCCAGCTGCCGCTTGGCCCGCGCCCCGTGGTACGCATGCAGCGCAGCGCGCAGCTTCTTATCATCGGCCAGGCGCCCGGCACGAAAGTGCATGAGAGCGGCATTCCGTGGAACGACCGCAGCGGCGATGTGTTGCGCGGCTGGCTGGATATAGGGCGCGACGACTTCTACGATGAAACACGCATCGCCATCATGCCGATGGGCTTCTGCTATCCCGGCGTCGATCCGAAAGGCGGCGACAACCCACCGCGGCCGGAATGCGCGCCGCGCTGGCATGACCGGCTGCTGAAGCAGCTGCCTGATATCCGGCTCACCCTGCTGGTTGGGCAATATGCGCAAAAGTATTATCTGGCTGGCCGGCAGGGCAGGACGATGACCGAAACGGTGCAGCGCTTTCGCGAGTATCTGCCGGATGCTTATTTTCCACTGCCGCATCCCAGCTGGCGCAATCTCAGCTGGCAGAAGAAGCAGCCGTGGTTTGCGGCGGAAACCCTGCCGGCGCTGCGGAAAGCCATCAGTCGTGCACTGGCTTAGGCCGTCAGGAAGAAACTTAGCGGCTTAGCTAAGTTTTCCCTTGCATCGTCGGCAAAACTGTCGATAGTAAGCCATATGGCTAAGTGCGATCCCGATCTCTCGCGGCTCTTCCACGCGCTGGCGGACCCGACCCGCCGGTCGATCCTGACCCGGCTCGCCGAGGAACCCACGCGGGTCACCGACCTGGCCGGTCCCACCGGACTGCGTCTGCCCACGGTGATGCGGCACCTCTCCGTGCTGGAGGAAGCCGGTCTGATCTCGACCTCCAAGGACGGCCGGACACGGACCTGCGCCCTCGTGCCCGAAGCCCTGGACCCGGCACGGACCTGGATGGAGGAACAGCGGGCGATCTGGGAAAGCAGACTCGACCGGTTGGACGCATTTGTGATGAACGTGATGAAGGCGCGCAAAGAATGACACAGAACTCGGTTTCAAGTCGTTTCGCGACGCTGACCTTCGAGCGCGACATCGCAGCACCTGTATCCGCGCTATGGCAGGCCTGGACGGCCCCGGCCGCGCGGATGATCTGGGCGGCGCCCACGCCCGCGGTCACCGTGGCGTTTCTGGAAGCCGACAGCAGGGTGGGCGGACGCGAGGTCTCGCTTTGCAAAGTGAAAGGCCAGCCGGATATCCGCTGTGAAGTCGGCTGGCTGGAATTCCAGCCTGGATTGCGTAGCGTGAATTACGAGGTGGTGTCATGCGAAGGCATGGCGCAGTCGGCCGCGCTGGTGACGGCGGACCTTTCAGGCACGGACCAGCGCAGCCGGCTGGTTGTCACGGTGCAGCTGTCTTCACTGGCCGAGAATATGGAAGCGGGATACCGGCAGGGCTTTGGCGCGGGGCTGGACAATCTCGCCGGCGTGGCCGAGCGGACCATGGTGCTGGAGCGCGTGATCAAGGCACCGCGAAGCCTGGTCTGGGGCGCGTGGATGAATTCCGAGACGCTGCCGCAATGGTGGGGACCGGACGGGTATTCCTGCCGTACGGCGCGGATCGATCTGCGTGGCGGCGGCGAATGGGTCTTCGATATGATCGGACCCGATGGCACGGTCTATCCGAACCATCATCGTTACGGCGAGGTGGTGCCCGAGGAAAGACTCGGTTACACGCTGCATGCGGGCGAGAACGGACCGAAACATGCCGACGCCTGGGCCCTGTTCGAGGATCAGGGTGGAGCGACAAAGGTCACGCTCGGCATGGTGTTCAATACGGCCGCCGAATTCCAGGCAGCGAAGGGCTTCGGCGCCGTGGAACTGGGATTGCAGACTCTGGGCAAACTGGAAGCCTTCGTCGTGTCCCGCTGAACTGCCGCGTCCTAGTAGCTGCGTTCGCGCGGCACGAAGTCGACGATGCAGAACAGCATATTTACCGTCTCGCCATCGGACGACAGCGGCATCACGAGGTCGACCACCGACATGAAATCCTTGTGCGGGCCCACATAAGGCACGCGGCTGACCTGCGGCTGGCGTGTTTCCGTCACGCTGGCCAGGTTCCGCCAGATCCGGCTGTCGGGCTGCTGGTGCGGCAGGTCGCTCATGCATTTCCAGGTGTAGCGCGCATTCATCATCGCATCGGTCACGGTGCCGATCAGGCGATAGCGGAAATCCAATGGCCAGCCCGGCTTGGTGTCGCGCCGCACCTCCATCAGGATCAGATAGGGTAGCAGCGGCTTGATCTCGGCCGGATCGATATCGGCGCGCGCCGGCATCGACCGGCCACCGCATTTGGCGGTCCAGTACTCAAAGGCCTGCCGCAGGCGCGGCGTGGCCGACTCCAAATCCAACGCGGTCATGCGCGGGCGGTCATCCTGAAATGATGCTGTCGGGGAGGGGTAACGGGCAGAAAGGTGGCATGAAATGCCGGGCAGCGCATCCCAAATTTACTGTTACCCGCGGGGGTTACTGCTTGTTTAGCTCGGGTGGTTACCGTCCTGGCGGCGGATTGACCTCGCGCGGGATGAAATCCACCAGCGACATCAGCATGGCCACGGTACGGTCGTCGTCCGACAGCGGCAGCACCAGGTCGATCAGGGAGAGGAAATCCTTGTGCGGCCCCACATAGGGCACGCGATGGAAGCGGGGCTGGCGCTGCTCGACCACTTCGCTGAAATTCAGCCACATCTGGCTGCCCGGCCGCTGCGCCGGCAGTTCGCTCAGGCGCAGGCCGGTGAAGCGCCGCGACATATGGGCGTCCACGGCCGTGCCCATCAGGCGGTAGCGGAAATCGAGCGGCAGATCCGGGGCGGACTGGTGCAGCACGTCGGTCAGCACGATATGCGGCAGGAAAGCCTTCATCTCGATCGGGTCGAGATCGGCGCGCGCCGGCATGGCGCGGCCCCGGCGCTTGCTCTCCCAGTAATCGTAGCCCCACAGCAGAGCCGGCGTTGCCTGCCGGCCCAGCAGCAGGTCGCGCATCGTCGACACATCAGGCTCCTGTCACGCCTCACAGTGTCTCAGGGATTGTGCAGACGCAAAAGCGGATTCCGCTCAACCAAAGGTGAGGGTGGCCCGCTTAACCGAGCTGGGTGAAGGGATGCGTGCCGTCCTGCAGGTGTATGACCGGGGCCAATTCGACGCAGACCAGCAGGCGATCCACCGTTTCGCCGTCATCCGCCAGCGGCAGCACGATATGGAAAATGCTGCTGATGTCGCGGCGCCGGCCCACGTAAGGAAGTACGCCGCGCACCGGCGCGCGGGCATCCATCGCCGCCATCAGGTGGTCCCAGACCGTGCTGGGCGCGCGCTGGTGCGGGATCTCGCTCAGGCAGCGGCCGGTATAGTCGTCGTTGCTCAGTTCGCGCATGCGGCTGCCGATTTCCAGATAGCGGAAATCGAGCGGCTCGCGCTCGATGCCGAAGACCATCAGCTGGGGTCCGAGCGGCTCCAGCGCCAAGGCTGGGATCTGCCGGCGCGCCGGCATCTCGGCGCTGCCGCGCGCGGCGAGCCAGAGCAGATGGGCGTGGGTCAGGGTTTCCGATTGCGGATAGCCCGGCAGGCCGCTGCCCGCGGCGGGCCGCGGGGCCAGCGCTGCGGCGGTGGCCAACTGCATGAGGTCCATCATGCGATTCTGCCCGGCTCCATCCGTTAATGCATTGATATTGCGAGAAATTCAGGCCTTCCCCGGTCCCGGCGCTTGCCGCTGCGGAACCTGCCAAGTCTACTGCCGGCATCGAGGCTGTGCAATCGGGGCGCGACGCCGGTCCGGCAGGTGGAACGCGCGGTCTCCATCTGCCTCTGGCCGACTTGCTTTTGGCGGACGGCGGCAGTATCCGGGCACCCTCCCAGGGGCCATCTCGGGCATCGGCAGATAAAGCCGCCGAAATATGATAAACATGCCCGATTCGCTCGGTTTTTCACGCTTTAAGCAGGTTCGTCCATGGCCGGCCATTCCCAGTTTAAAAACATCATGCATCGCAAGGGCGCGCAGGATGCCAAGCGCGCCAAGGTTTTCACCAAACTGATCCGCGAACTGACCACGGCGGCCCGCTCCGGCCAGCCCGATCCGGCCGCCAATCCGCGCCTGCGCGCCGCCATCCAGGCCGCCCGCGTCGCCAATATGTCGAAAGACACCATCGACCGAGCCGTGAAGCGCGGCGCCGGCGGCGATGCGGCCGACAATTACGAAGAGGTGCGCTACGAAGGCTACGGCCCGGGCGGCGTTGCCGTGATCGTCGAGGCCCTGACCGACAACCGCAACCGTACGGCCGGCGAAGTGCGCGCCGCCTTTTCCAAGAATGGCGGGGCGCTGGGCGAGACCAACTCGGTATCCTTCATGTTCGACCGCGTCGGCGAGATCGTTTTCCCGGCGACCGCGGCCTCGGCCGAGGCGCTGTTCGAAGGCGCACTGGAGGCCGGCGCAGAGGACGTGCAGTCGGACGACGAAGGCCACAGTGTCACCTGCGCGCAGGATGATTTCGCCGCGGTGCGCGAGGCGCTGGAAAAGACCTTCGGCGAGCCGAAATCGGCCAAGCTGGTGTGGAAGGCCAAGACCACCACGCCGGTCGAGGGCGAGAAGGCCGAGACGCTGTTCAAGATGATCGAAGTGCTGGAAGACAGCGACGACGTGCAGACCGTCTACGCCAATTTCGACATTTCGGAGGACGAACTGAAGCGGCTTGCGGGTTAAGGCCCCGAAAGGACTCCGGCTTGGGTTCACCCATGCGCATCATCGGTCTCGATCCCGGCCTGCGGGCCACCGGCTGGGGCATCATCCATGCCGAGGGCAACCGGCTCAGCCATGTCGCGCATGGCACCATCCGCAGCAACCCGGACGACGAGTTGGCGTATCGTTTGCGCAGCCTGCATGACGCGCTGATGGAACTGCTGCAGGAATGGCAGCCGCAGGCGGCCGCGGTGGAAGAGACCTTCGTGAACAAGAATCCGGCCTCGACGCTGAAACTCGGCCAGGCACGCGGCGTGGTGCTGCTGGCGCCGGCGCAGGCCGGCCTGCCGGTGGCGGAATATGCCCCGACCATGATCAAGAAGGCCGTGGTGGGAACGGGTGCCGCCGACAAGGACCAGGTTCACGCGATGGTGAAGCGGCTGCTGCCAGGGTGCAATGTCACTGGCGCGGATGCCGCCGATGCGCTCGCCGTTGCGATCTGTCATGCGCATAATGCCGCCACCGCCCGCGTGATCCGTACGGCCGAGGCTGCCTTGCTGAGAGCCGCACGATGATCGCGAAACTCAGCGGGCTGCTCGATTCCGTGGCCGAGACCTTCTGCATCCTCGATGTGAACGGCGTCGGCTACCAGGTCTTCTGCTCGGCGCGCACCCTGCGCAGCCTGCCCCGACCGGGCGAAGCGATCCGCCTGCATATCGAGACGCATGTACGCGAGGAGCATATCCATCTGTTCGGCTTCATGTCGTCGTCCGAGCGGGAATGTTTCAACCTTCTGCAAACAGTGCAGGGCGTCGGTGCGAAAGTCGCGCTCGGCATCCTGTCGACGCTGGCGCCCGATGAGCTGTTCCGGGCCATCGCTTCGGCCGACAAGACCTCGCTGAACCGCTGCGACGGCGTCGGCCCCAAGCTGGCCGTGCGCCTGATCACCGAGCTGAAGGACAAGGTCGGCGGCATCGCGCTCGGCCCGGTCGCCAGCGCCATGCCCGCAGATGTCGCAGCAGAAAACGGCGCGAACGGCCCCGTGGCAGACGCGCTCTCGGCTTTGGTCAATCTCGGCTACAAGCGTGCCGATGCCTTTGGGGCCGTCACCACCGCTGCCCGTAACCTCGGCGACAAAGCCAATGTGCAGCAGCTGATCCCGGCCGCGCTCAAGGAACTGGCGCGATGAGCGAGCCGTCTCGCATGGTGTCGGGCGCAAAAGCCGAGGGCGACGATCTCGAACGTCATCTGCGCCCGCAGGTTCTGGGCGATTTCATCGGCCAGGCCCGTGCCCGCGAAAACCTCAACATCTTCATCCAGGCCGCGAAAGCACGCGGCGAGGCGCTCGACCATGTGCTGTTCCACGGTCCGCCGGGTCTGGGCAAGACCACGCTGGCGCAGATCGTATCGCGCGAACTCGGTGTCAACTTCAAGGCCACCTCGGGGCCTGTCATCGCCAAGGCCGGCGATCTCGCCGCGCTGCTGACCAATCTGGAAGCGCGCGACGTGCTGTTCATCGACGAGATCCATCGCCTCAATCCGGCCGTGGAGGAAATCCTCTATCCGGCGATGGAAGATTTCCAGCTCGACCTGATCATCGGCGAGGGGCCATCGGCACGCAGCGTGCGCATCGACCTGCCGCCGTTTACGCTCGTCGGCGCCACCACGCGGTCCGGCCTGCTGACCACGCCGTTGCGCGAACGCTTCGGCATTCCGCTGCGGCTGAATTTCTACGAGGTCGAGGAACTGGAACTGATCGTGCGGCGCGGCGCCCGTATCCTCGATCTCGAGCTGGACGCCAGCGGTGCGCGTGAGATCGCCCGCCGCGCGCGCGGTACGCCACGCGTCGCCGGCCGGCTGCTGCGCCGGGTACGCGATTTCGCCGTCTACGCCAAGGCCAAGGTGGTCGATGCCGCCACTGCCGATGCCGCGCTGCTGCGGCTTGAAGTGGATGCGCGCGGCCTGGATGCCATGGATCGCAGGTATCTGACGACAATTGCGCGCGATTTTTCCGGTGGGCCGGTCGGCGTCGAGACCATCGCCGCTTCGCTGTCCGAACCGCGCGACGCGCTGGAAGACATCATCGAGCCATATCTCATTCAGCAGGGTTTCCTGCAGCGCACGCCGCGCGGCCGGCTGCTGACGCCCGCCGCCTTCGCCCATATCGGCCTGACGCCGCCTGCGGGACTGGGTACGAACCAGCTAGACCTTCTGGGTGATGACGATGCCTGAGTCCCGGGGGGCTGACAAACAGCATCGTTACGCCCTGCGGGTGCAATGGGAGGATACCGATGCCGCCGGCATCGTGTATTACGCCAACTATCTGCGCTTCATCGAACGCGGCCGGTCCGATCTTTTGTTGCAGAACGGCATCGACCAGCGCGGCCTGATAGATGCGGAAAACGGCGTCGCCTTCGCGGTCCGAGCCTGCAATATGGACTACCTGAAACCGGCCCGGCTGCATGAGGTACTGGTTGTTACAACCGCCCTGACCGAACTGCGCGGCGCCAGCCTGACCCTGAGGCAGGAGGTCTGGCGCGGCGAGGACCTGCTGGTCCGGGCCGAGGTCAAGTTGGCCTGTATCGACGCAAAAGGCCGTGCCCGGCGGGTGCCGCCGCCGGTTGCGGCGCTTTTCGCCACACTTTCACCAAATTTATCGCATTGATCTGTTAACTCTCAGCCAAAGGATTCGAACTTATGGACAGGACCGTCAGCGCTGCGCAGCTCGGGGGCTCTTCTGCGGCCGCCGATCTTTCGCTCTGGGCGCTCTTCCTTCAGGCCGACTGGATCGTCAAGGCCGTGATGCTGCTGCTCATCCTGGCCTCGTTCTGGTCGTGGGCGATCATCTTCGACAAGCTGATCAAGATCCGCCGCACCGTCAGCGACACCGACAAGTTCGAGAACGACTTCTGGTCGGGCGGCTCGCTGGATGCGCTGTACGACCGCCTCTCGATGGCCGGTCCGCAGCATCCGATGGCCGTGCTGTTCGTCGCCGCGATGCGCGAATGGCGCCGCTCCACCGAGCGCGGCCTGGTGCGCGGCACGAAGGGGCTGGGCTCGCTGCAGGTCCGTATCAACCAGGTGATGCGCGTCTCTATCGACCGTGAGATGGAGCGGCTGGAACGCTATCTCGGCTTCCTCGCCTCGGTCGGTTCGGTGTCGCCCTTCGTCGGCCTGTTCGGCACGGTCTGGGGCATCATGAACTCCTTCCACGCCATTGCCTCCAGCAAGAACACCTCGCTGGCCGTGGTGGCGCCGGGCATCGCGGAAGCGTTGTTCGCCACCGCTTTGGGCCTGCTCGCAGCCATTCCGGCGGTGATGGCCTACAACAAGTTCTCCAATGACCTGGCCCGCCTCAATGTGCGGCTCGAAGGCTTTGCCGGCGAGTTCTCCGCGCTGATGTCGCGCCAGCTCGACGAAGAGGCGGCCTGATCATGGGTATCTCTGCCGGAGGAGGCGGTTCGACCCGCGGCGGCCGCATGCGGCGGGCGCCGATGTCCGAAATCAACGTCACCCCGCTGGTCGACGTGATGCTGGTGCTGCTGATCGTCTTCATGGTCGCGGCGCCGCTGCTCACCGTCGGCGTGCAGGTCGACCTGCCGAAGACGCAGGCTGCCGCGATCCAGGGCCAGGACGAACCCCTGAGCGTCACCATCGATAGCAAGGGCGTCGTTTACCTTCAGGAAAGCCCGATCGAGATAGACCAGTTGGTGCCGCGCCTGCAGGCGATTGCCGGCAATGCGCCTGAGCGCCGCATCTTCGTACGCGGCGACCAGGCGATCAATTACGGCAAGGTGCTGGAAGTGATGGGCGTGATCAACACCGGCGGCTTCACCAAGGTGGCGCTGGTCGGCAATCCGCCGGCTGCCGCGCCGAGACGTTAACTGGGCGGCCGTCGGCAATGCGTAGAGTGCAAGGGTAGAGGCAGGGTGCAGCGACAGTCCTACATATTCTCGGCGAGTCTGCATGCCGGCATTCTGGCCATCGGCATCTTCGGCCTGCCCTATTTCTGGGAAACGCCGCGCGAGCCCGAGCCGATGGTCGTGCTGGCCGAATTCGCGCCGATTGCCGAAAAGACCAACGTGCCCAAGCCGCAGCCCAAGGTGGTCGAGACCAAGGCAGAGCCGAAGGAAGAGCCGGTGCCGGAAGCCAAGCCGGCACCCGAGCCGCCCAAACAGCAGGCCGCCGCCGCGCCGCCACCACCGCCTCCGCCGCCCGTGCCCGAGCCGCCCAAGCAGGCCGAGGCGCCCAAGCCGCAACCGATGCCCGAGCCGCAGCCGACCGCCAAGCCGCTGCCGAAACCCAAGGAAGTGGTGGAGACGCCAGAACCGCCGAAGGTGGCCGAAAAGCCCAAGCCGGAAGTGAAGCCTGCCCCGCCCAAGCCGACGCAGCAGCGCACGGAAGAGAAGAGCAAGACGCCGAACTTCTCGGATGTTGCAGCCCTGGTGAACAAGATGAAGGCGCCGCCGGCCCAGCAGCCGCAGCAGGCACCGCAGACCGCCTCGCGCACGCCGCCGGCCGCCGCGCCGCGTGCCGAGGGGCGGTCGGATCCCAATCAGCCGCTCTCGATGAGCGAACAGGACTTCTTGCGCAAGCAGGTTGAAGACAAATGGAATGTTGATATTGGCGCTAAAGATGCCAAGGACCTGATTGTGCGTATCCGCATGACCCTGAACCCGGATGGTTCATTGCGTACTCAGCCTGAGATCATTGACACCGCACGCATGTATCTGCCGGGCCAGGAAAACTATCGTTCGGCAGCAGAATCAGCGAAGCGGGCCGTGCTGAAAGCCGCGCCGTTTAAGTTGCCGCCTGGCGACAAAGATAAGTGGACTCAGGAAATCATTCTGAATTTCGATCCGCGCATGATGCTGGGCGGATAAAGACCATAGGGAGACAGTGATGCTTCGGATGCCGAGTGCTGGCGCTATGAAGGCCGGCTTGCTAATGCTGATTGCGATGGCGTTGGTCGCTCCGCGGGCAGAGGCCGCGGTCGAAATTATTATTGGTTCGGGCAATTTCAAACCGGTGCCGATCGCGATTTCCGATTTCGATGCCGACAACCCGCAGGCGCTGAAGATCGGCGTCGATGTCGCCCAGGTGATCCGCGCCGACCTCGAACGCTCGGGCCTGTTCAAGCCGGCCGATCCCAAGGCGCATATCCAGTCGGCGGCGCAGATGCGGGTACAGCCGCGCTTCCAGGACTGGCGCGTGATCAATGTCGATGCGCTGGTCAACGGTCGCATCGAGATGCAGCCCGACGGCCGCCTGCGCGGCGAATTCCGCCTGTGGGACGTGGCCGCCGAAAACCAGATGACCGGCCTGGCGCTGTTCACCACGCCCGACAACTGGCGTCGTCTTGCCCATTTAATTGCAGACGCGATCTACAAGCGCGTCACCGGTGAGGATGGTTATTTCGATACCCGCATCGTCTACGTGTCTGAAAGCGGCCCGGCGGATCGCCGCGTGAAGCGACTGGCGATCATGGACCAGGACGGCGCCAATCACCGCATGCTCACCGACGGCCGCTTCCTGGTGCTGACGCCGCGTTTCAGCCCGGGCCAGCAGGAAATCACCTATCTGAGCTACTTCAACGACAAGCCGCGCGTCTATCTGTTCAACATCGATACCGGACAGCAGGAACTGGTTGGCGATTTCCCCGGCATGACCTTTGCGCCGCGCTTCTCGCCCGATGGCAACCGCGTGATCATGTCACTGGCCTCGGACGGCAATTCCGATGTCTACATGATGGATCTGCGCACGCGGCAGCGGCAGCGGCTCACCACCGATCCGGCCATCGACACGTCGCCCAGCTTCGCGCCCGACGGTCGTCGCATCACCTTCAATTCGGATCGTGGTGGCACCAAGCAGATTTACGTGATGAATTCCGATGGATCCGATCAGAAGCGCGTCAGCTTCAATCAGGGCCGCTATTCCACGCCGGTGTGGTCGCCGCGCGGCGATCTGATCGCTTTCACCAAGGAATATCAGGGCCAGTTCTCGATCGGTGTGATGCGTCCCGATGGTTCGGGCGAACGCATCCTGTCGTCGAACGCGGTGGTGCAGGAAGCGCCGACCTGGGCGCCGAACGGCCGCGTGCTCATGTTCTATCGCGAGACGCCGCCGAATGCGCAGGGCCGCGGACATCGCGTGCGCCTGATCTCGATTGACCTCACCGGTTTCAACGAACGGGAAATCCCGACGCCGGCCGACGCCTCCGATCCGGCCTGGTCGCCGCTCTCGGCTCTGGTGCGCTGAATCTGCNNAACGGACCCCTGTTGCAGAAATGCCGCAGGGGTCCGTTTAGTATTTACAAGCCCTTAGGCCTATTGATTCAGCAAAAACCGGCCGATATAGTCGAACTTGACGTAATGGCTCGAACCTCGGGGTTCCGGCAACGTTTGCACTTGGCTAAGGAAATGGTTTCCGGCCCGGAGGCAGCGACCGGTAAAGCTTGGGGATCTGTCACACGCTCCGTGTCCGGATCGAAATTTCTCACTGCCGTTCATGGAACGCAAGTTGCGCTTCGCTGTTCAGGTACCTGACTCACTTCTCGAAACCCTTGGAGGGATAATAAAAATGCGCCTCAACACCTTCGGCTCCAAGTTCCTGGCCGTGGCTGCCGTGGGCATGCTCGTTGCCGCTTGCTCGTCCGATCCGGCCCCGACCGCTTCCACCAGCGGCGCCGGCGGCGCCAAGACTGCTGCTGCTCCGGCTGCCAGCATCTCGCCCGGCACCGTGCAGGATTTCCAGGTCAACGTCGGCGACCGCGTCTTCTTCGACTATGACAAGTTCGACGTGAAGCCGGCCGGCAAGGCCACGCTCGACAAGCAGGCTGCCTGGCTGAAGCGCTATGGCCAGTGGAAGGTCGTAATCGAGGGTCATGCCGACGAACGCGGCACCCGCGAATACAACCTTGCGCTCGGCGAGCGTCGCGCCAATGCCGTCAAGACCTACCTGGTCAACCAGGGCATCCCGGCGAACCGCGTCACCACGATCTCCTACGGTAAGGAGCGTCCGGTGGCTCTGGGTTCGAACGAGGCCGCCTGGGCCCAGAACCGTCGCGGTGTGACGGTCCTGTCGAACTAATTCAGGCGCAGTTCTGGGCTCTGCCCGGATTGCACTGGAGTTCTTTGAAACACCCGTCTGCGCAAGCAGGCGGGTGTTTTGATTCCCGGTCGCTGAATCAGTCATCTGTTTGATTCAGGTATCGCGTGTTTGATTCGGGGCGGGCAGCGGCACTTTTTCCGCGGCCAAGGGTTCGGTCAGTGAGAGTCTCTTGGCAGCGGGTTTTTCGATCCGCCGCAGTTCCGCCGTAAAAGATTCGCCATTCCGCCGTAAAAGCCAGGCTTAGCTATGCCGAGAAGCTTTAACGGTGGGCAGTGCTAACAAAAGAGGGGAGTCCCCAAAATGCAACGTAATACGATGGTGCGGTCGATGCTGGCCGCGGTGCTTGTGCTGGGTCTGGCCGCGTGCGAAAGCGCGCCGCAGCAGGACAGTTCCATGAGCGGTGCGGGCGGTCGCGGCGGCTCGACCAGCGGCGTCAGCAGCAGCCCGATGGGCGGCGTCAGCAGCAACGCCCTGGGCGGCCGTGAAGGCGCCCAGCAGCAGTTCGCCACCGAAGCCGGTGACCGCGTGCTGTTCGAAACCGACTCGCACTCGCTGAACAGCCAGGCCGTCGGCATCCTGGAACGCCAGGTCGCCTGGCTGAAGCGTAACGGCCAGTGGCGCGTGGTGATCGAGGGTCACTGTGACGAACGTGGCACCCGCGAATACAATCTCGCGCTCGGCGACCGCCGCGCCACCGCCGTGCGGAATTACCTGGTCAACCAGGGCATCCCGAGCCAGCGCATCTCGGTGATCTCCTATGGCAAGGAACGCCCGGTCGCGGTCGGCAACAGCGAGTCGTCGTGGTCGCAGAACCGCCGCGGCGTGACCGTCCTGCAGAACTGATTGCCGTCTGCCGCTGGCAGTTTACCAGCGGCAGTCATCGGCTGATCACAGCAAGCCTATGAGGAGGGGGCGCAAAACTGCGCCCCCTCATTGCTTGGTGCCATGCTTTTGACGTAAACCCCGGTAAACTCGGCAATCTGCCCGATTCGTCCATCACGGGGTCCGCCATGTCTGCGTCGCTCGCCGCCCGTCTGTCTGTTGTCCTGCTGCTCGCCGGCACCGCCGTGCCTGCCGCCGTTACGTCTGCTTGGGCGCAGGACGCCCAGACCTTCGACCGCATCAACCGCCTGGAACGCGACCTGCAGACCCTGCAGCGTCAGGTCTATCGCGGCGGCACGCCGCCGGCGTCTTCCTCGTCGGGTGGCGGCAGCCTCACCGATGCCGGCAGCGATGGATCTTCCGCTGCCAACCGCCTGAATGCGCGCATCGACGAGCTGGAAAACCAGATCCGCCAGATGACCGGGCGTTTCGAGGAGGTCGAATTCGCTTCCAGCCAGGCCAACCGCCGCATCGACAAGCTGGTGGAGGATGTCGATTTCCGTCTCAACCAGCTCGAACGTGGCGGCCAGCCGCCCACTGGTCAGCCAGGAGGGGGCCAGCAGAGCGCGCCGCAGACCGGCAGCGTCGAACAGGTGAAGCCCAGCGCGCAGCAGCAGGGCGTGCCCGCGCCCGGCGCACCGGTGGCGCGCGGTTCGACGTCATCGACGCCGGGTCAGGCGCCATCCAAGGAGGGCGTGCTCGGTTCGATGCCGGCCGACGCGCAGGGCCGTCCGCTCAATACGCCGAACCAGCCCCAGCAACACAACCAGCAGACCGCGCGGGCAACGCCACCGGCGTCCGGCAAGGGCAAACTGCCGAACGGTTCGCCGCAGGAGCGCTACAACTACGCCTACAAGCTGCTGGTGCAGAGCGACTATGCCGATGCCGAATCTGCCTTCCGCGAATTCCTGAGTGCGCATCCGCAGGATGCGCTGGCCGGCAATGCGCAATACTGGCTCGGCGAGACCTATTACGTCCGCGGCCAGTATGAGCCGGCGGCGCAGGCCTTCCTGCAGGGCTATCAGGGCTATCCGAAAGGCGCCAAGGCGCCCGACAGCCTGCTGAAACTCGGCATGTCGCTGTCGGCGATGAAGAAGAATCCGGAAGCCTGTGCGGCGCTGGGCCAGCTTGGCAAGGAATTCGCTAGCGCGCCGCCGCATGTGAAGGATGCCGCCACCCGCGAACGCGGCAAGATCGGCTGCAAGTAAGCGCGAGATGACGACGGGGGCGGCGGTAACGGTAGCGGAGTTTGATCGCTGCCTGCGACCACTGCTGGCGGACGACAAACCCAAATCGATTGCCGTGGCCGTCTCCGGCGGCGCCGACAGCATGGCGCTGGTGCTGCTGACAGCCGACTGGGCTCGCAAGAAACGCATCGCGGTGCTGCCGCTGATTGTCGATCACCGGCTGCGGGCTGAGTCGACGAAAGAAGCGCGTCATGTCGCCGGCTTGCTGCGCAGGGCCGGGCTGACGCCGAAAATTCTCACCTGGGATGCGAAACAGAAACCGTCGGCAAATCGACAGGCGGCGGCGCGCGAGGCGCGCTATGCGCTGCTGAGCGATGCCTGCGCGAAGGCCGGTATCCGCCACCTGCTGCTGGCGCATCATCGCGACGACCAGGCCGAGACGGTGCTGCTGCGGGCGCTGCGCGGCTCTGGCGTTGATGGTCTTGCTGCCATGCAGCCGCGTGCGACACGCGACGGCCTGATCCTGCTGCGTCCGCTGCTCGATCTTCCCAAGGTGCGGCTGGTTGCCACGCTGAAAAAACGCAAACAGGCCTGGGTCGAAGACCCGAGCAACGCCAGTCTCTCGTTCCAGCGCGTGCGTGTGCGCGCCGCGCTCGACCTGCTCAGCGAGAACGACGCCGCGGTACGGGCCGAGCTGGTGCAGCATCTGGCGCAGACGGCGAAGAATTTTGCCCGCACCCGCGCGCTGCTCGATGCCGCCGCCTATGACCTGCTGCATGCCTCGGTGCAGCTGACGCCGGCCGGCACGGCCTGGCTCGATCCGGCCGCGCTGATCGCCGCGGAAGACGACCTGGCCCTGCGCGCGCTGGTCAAACTGCTGGGCGCGATCGGCGGCCTGCCCGTGCCGCCGCGGCTGGATGGATTGCAGCGGCTGCTCGATGCGCTGCGCGGCGGAAAATCCCTGCCGCTCACCCTGCATCGCTGTCTGCTCAGCCGCGTGAGGGGCGAGACGCATCTGCTGATCTGCCGCGAGGCGCGCTATCTGCCGGAGCCTGCGCCGCTGACCTCTATGCTGTGGGACGGTCGATTCCGCATTGCAGCAACGAAGCCGGTCCGTGGCGTCAGTATTGCGCCGCTGGGGAAAGACCGGCTGTCAAAAGACGTAGCGCTCACAGCCGCGCTTTTGCCTAAAGTCGCATGGCCGGCGCTGCCGGCGCTGCGGACCGCTGCCGGCCGTCTACTGGCGGTTCCGGGCCTGAACTGGGGCGAGATGCCGGCCGGGGTGACGATTTCCTTCCAGCCGGCGCTGCCAGCCGCCTGAATCGGCGTCTCAAACCGCAGAATCTCACGCGGTAACCGCTTGTTTAGGCCGGTTGAGCGCATATCTATGGTCTGTGCCGGATAAAATCGGCTAAAATTTTCCGCCTCCGGAGTTTTTGTCCGGGCAGGGTTTTGTGTGGAAAGGAACGGGCTTCCGTGAATATGTTCGGCCGTAATCTGGCGCTGTGGGTGATCATCGGCCTTCTGGTCGTGGCGTTGTTCAACCTGTTTCAGGGCCCCAGCATGCGCGGCAGTGCGCAGGCGCTTGCCTATTCCGATTTCCTGAACGACGTGTCGAACGGCCAGATCACCGATGTGATCGTGCAGAACAGCTCGAACACCGTGACCGGCCATTTCCGCGACGGCCGCAGCTTCACCACCTATATGCCGAACGACCCCAGCCTGATCTCCAAGCTGACCGAGCGTGGCGTACGCGTCAGCGCGGCGCCGCCGGAAGAAGGCAATCCGCTGTTCACCATCTTCATCTCCTGGTTCCCGATGCTGCTGCTGATCGGCGTCTGGATCTTCTTCATGCGCCAGATGCAGGGCGGCGGCGGCAAGGCGATGGGCTTCGGCAAGTCGAAGGCGCGCCTGCTCACCGAGCGCCATGGCCGCGTCACCTTCGAGGACGTTGCCGGCATCGAGGAAGCCAAGGGCGAGCTGGAAGAAATCGTCGACTTCCTGCGCGACCCGCAGAAATTCCAGCGTCTCGGCGGCAAGATCCCGAAGGGCTGTCTGCTGGTCGGCCCGCCGGGCACCGGCAAGACTTTGCTCGCCCGCGCCATCGCCGGCGAAGCCAACGTGCCGTTCTTCACGATCTCGGGTTCCGACTTCGTTGAGATGTTCGTCGGCGTCGGCGCCAGCCGCGTGCGCGACATGTTCGAGCAGGCCAAGAAGAACGCGCCCTGCATCATCTTCATCGACGAAATCGACGCGGTCGGCCGCCATCGCGGCGCCGGGCTGGGCGGCGGCAACGACGAACGCGAGCAGACGCTGAACCAGCTGCTGGTCGAGATGGACGGTTTCGAGGCGACCGAAGGCGTGATCCTGATCGCCGCCACCAACCGTCCCGACGTGCTCGATCCCGCCCTGCTGCGTCCGGGCCGCTTCGACCGCCAGATCGTGGTGCCGAATCCCGATATCATCGGCCGCGAACACATCCTGCGCGTCCATATGCGGAAAGTCCCGCTGGCGCCCGATGTGGAACCCAAGATCATCGCTCGCGGCACGCCCGGTTTCTCCGGCGCCGATCTCGCCAACCTGGTGAACGAGGCAGCCTTGCTCGCGGCACGCCGCAACAAGCGCGTCGTCACCATGGCCGATTTCGAGCATGCCAAGGACAAGGTGATGATGGGCGCCGAGCGCCGCTCGATGGTGATGGGCGAAGAGGAAAAGCGCCTCACCGCCTATCACGAGGCGGGCCATGCGCTGGTCGGCCTGTTCATGCCCAAGCACGATCCGCTGCACAAGGTGACCATCATCCCGCGCGGCCGCGCGCTGGGCGTCACCATGTCGCTGCCCGAGAAGGACCGTCTGTCGATGTCGACGCTCGAACTGGAATCGCGTCTGGCGATGATGTTCGGCGGCCGCATGGCGGAAGAACTGGTCTTCGGCAAGGAAAACATCACCACCGGCGCCTCGAACGACATCCAGCAGGCCACCGGCCTGGCGCGTCGCATGGTCACTGAATGGGGCATGAGCGACAAGCTCGGCCGCCTGCGCTACTCGGACAACGAGGAAGAGGTCTTCCTCGGCCATTCCGTCACCCAGCGCAAGAACGTCTCGGATGCGACCGCGAAGCTGATCGATGAGGAAATCCGTCACATCATCGACAATGCCGAAACCAACGCCCGCCGCATCCTGACCGAACACCGCACCGATCTCGACACCGTGGCGGTGGCGCTGCTGGAATACGAGACGCTGTCGGGCGACGAGGTGAGGGCATTGCTGCGCGGCGAGAAGATCGTGCGCACCGACGACCGCACCCCGACCCCGGGCAGCGATGCCGGTCCGCGCTCGGCGGTGCCGACCTCGCGCGGCGGCGGCAAGCCGGCCGGCGGCTTCGAACCGGAACCGCAGCCGGGCGCCTGATACGCCGGTATTGCAGGAATACGAAAACGCTCGCTGGAAACAGCGGGCGTTTTTCTTTCCGCCTCATAATCGTCATCCCCGGGCCCGGCGGCTTTGCCGCCATACAATTGCTTTCGCGCAAAGCGCGATGGCCGAGGATCCATCCCGTCCAGAGGCAGCGATATGGCGTCGGAGACTGCCCTCGACGTCTTTGCCAATTCGGCCTGATTCCCGGGACAAGCCCGGGGATGACATATTTGGAAACAGGAGCGGGTGCGTGCCCCTCACTCCGCCGCCTGCTGCTCCGCGAGCCGCACCGGCTGGAAATCGGGCTGCGGCCATTGCGTCTCGGCGAGCCGCTTCTGCGCCTCCAGCAGGGCGCGGATCGCTGTGGTCAGCGCGTCGCTGCAGTGATCGGGTTTGGCCAGCAGGCCGTTTCTGTCGAGGCAGCCGGAGCCGAAGCTGGCGCGCAGCAGCGCCTCGGCGCGGCGCACCTCCTGCAGGATGTCGGTGGAATTGCGCAAAGCGGTCGGCATCGTTTCGGTGTCGGACATGAGCCCCCTCATGTGTGAACTGAACCGGTCGTCTGACCGTGGCCGGCATCTGGGAGCGTCAGACTCCCGCTTCAAGGGGGGCGCAAAGATTTCACAAAGCGCGGAACCGGCAGAGTCGGGATTCGTTGACATCCTTCCGTCATGCTACCCTGCCTGCTCGCAACAGGGAGTTCCGCATGCTCACCGTCCATCACTTAGGCAAGTCGCAGTCCGAACGCATCGTCTGGCTCTGCGAGGAGCTGGGCATCGACTACGAGCTGAAGCTCTATGCGCGCGCGCCGGTGCTGGCGCCCGAGGAGTATCGCGCGCTGCATCCGGTCGGCTCGGCGCCGGTGATCCAGGATGGAGATGTGACGCTGGCGGAATCCGCTGCGGTGGTCGACTACATCATCGCCAAGCATGGCAACGGCCGCCTCAGCGTGCCGAAGGACGATCCGGGGTTTGCCGACTATCTCTACTGGTTCCATTTCGCCAATGGCACGCTACAGCCGGCCTTCATGCGGCTGATGGTCTCCGGCCGCTTCGATCCGCCGGCCGATCATCCGGCGCTGAAACTGGGCCAGAGCCGCATGCAGCGGATTCTCGGCATGATGGAGACGCGGCTGGCGCAAGTGCCGTATCTGGCGGGCAGCCAGTTGACCGCGGCCGATATCATGACGGTGTTCTCGCTCACCACCATGCGTTATTTCCAGCCCTACGATCTGTCGCACTATCCCTGCATCCTGCAGTATCTGGTGCGCATCGGCGCGCGGCCCGCCTATCAGCGCGCCATGCTGAAAGGCGATCCCGGCATGAAGCCGCTGCTGGGGTGACTCCGGATTTGCCCGCAAACCTTGCGGGTCAGGCCGCGCGCAGAAAACCGCGCAGGCTGTTCAGCGTGCGGTCGGGTTCGGCCTCGGGAAAGAAATGGCCGCCCGGCATGGCCTCGCCCTGCACATCGGTTGCCCAGTCGCGCCACAAGGCCAGCGGTCCGCCGTGATCGGCATACCAGCTGTCGAGCGGGCCGTCTTTCGCCCAGAGGCACAGCAGCGGGCAGACGATGCGGCGGCCGCCCGCCCGGTCGCTGCGGTCATGTGAAACATCCAGCGTGGCAGCCGCGCGGTATTCCTCGCAGATCGCCCGCGCATGTGCGGCGTCGCGCAACTGCGCGATATAGGCTTCGCGCTGCGCCGGCGGGAAACTGCTCGGCGCGGAGCCCCAGCCGGTCAGCGCGGCATCGACGATCTCGGCGGCACAGCGCGTCAGCACGGCTTCGGGCAGGGGCGGATCCTGCGCCAGCAGGCTCCACGGCCAGAAGCCCTGCGCCATCCGCCCATCGCCCAGTTCCCAGACCGTGGCTGTCGGCAGGACGTCGAGAACCGCCAGGCGGCTGACCCGGGCCGGGTGATCGAGCGCCAGCCGATAGGCCACGCGCCCGCCGCGATCATGGCCGACCACGGCGAAGCGGGTGAAGCCGCGCTGCTGCATCAGCGCCAGCATGTCGCCGGCCAGCGCACGTTTGCTGTAAGGCGCGTGGTCGGGCGCCGAGGGCGGACAACTGCTCGTGCCATAGCCGCGCAGGTCCGGGCAGATCACGGTGAAATCGCGCGCCAGCGCAGGCGCCAGGCGATGCCACATCAGATGCGTCTCGGGGAAACCGTGCAGCAGCAGCAGCGGCGGCCCTGTGCCGCCGTGGCAATAGAAAATCTGTGCCGTGCCGGTGTCGAACCCGGCCGTTTCGAAACCGTCGATCATGTCTGTATCAACGCCGCCGCAACGGATTCGTCAGCCTGACGAAAAGCGATCCGGGCATGAAGTGCGGCTGGGGTGAGGGTGGGCGTCTGTCAGGTCGGCTTCTGTTCGGCGAAGAAATCCGCGATCCAGCGCATGCCGATGCCATCCGTCTCGTCCGGCGCATCGGCCAGCCCCGGCTTCACATCCTGCTGCGACCGCAGCGCGATCAGATCGGACAGATAGGCGCGGCTGAATTCCGGATGGAACTGCACGGATAAAATCGGCGCCGTCGTATAACGCAGGCCGGCGACGGCGCAGGCTCCGGTCTTCGCCACCACTTCGCTGTCCGGCGGCTGCACCACCACCTGGTCCTGATGCGAGGCCGGCATCGTCACAGTCTGCGCCGTACCGCTGCCCAGTGTGGTCTCATACCGCTCCATGCCGGCGCGGAATCCGATGGCGGCTTTCTCGACCCTGCCGCCCAGCGCCTCGGCGATGATCTGGTGGCCGAAGCAGATGCCCGCCATCGGCTGACGCTTCTCGCGGGCCACGTCGCGGATGAAATCTTTCAGCGGTTCGATCCAGGGCAGGTCGTCATAGACGCCGTAGCGCGAACCAGGGATCAGCCATGCATCGCAGGCATCGGGCGTGGGTAGCGCCGCGCCATTCACGACAGAGATGGTGGTGAATGTCGCACCCGGCAGCAGCGCGCCGAGCTGCGCCGCGAACATCGCCGGATAGCTGACGTATTGCGCGCGAAGCGACTCGGGCACCGGCCCGCATTCAATGATGCCGATTTTCATAGCGATGCCATCCGACAGGTATAATCGATCAATTCTATCCCTTTCACGGAGATATTCGGTTGCCATCATATCAGTAGAAACGCCAAAGCAACCAACCACCCTATCGGAGCTGCGGCATATATTGGCTCTACAAAGGCTGCAAGGAGTGATCCGCAGATCAAGCAGGCATAGCCGATGAGTATGAGCTGTTGCGTGAATGGTTCTCGTTTTCCTAGGCGTATGATCATCTTCATTAGAAAAAGGTTTATCCACGGCTGAATAATCGCCGCCAGCAATACGGGTCCTCCGTTATGTGTCATGCCGGCTGAGAACAGCATGACTGGCCAGCTGAGAAAGCCGATCACGACGATCGCAAGTCCAATCGCGTGATTAATCCCGACGACGGTCTCATTTGCCGTTTCAGATTTTTCGACAGATGTATCGTGGCTCTCTGTCAAAGTGCGATCCTCACCGCTCCGTCAGCGCCAGCTTGGCGCCCAGCGCGACGAAGGCCGCAGCGAAGGTCCGGCGCAGCCAGAGCATCACTTTCGGCCTGCTTAGCACATGGTCGCGCACGGCGGCTGCAAACAGGCCATACAAAGCAAACACACCAAACGTCATCGCCATGAACACGCCGCTCATTTCCAGCATGCGGGGCAGGGCGTCGGGCGCGTCCGTCGCCACGAACTGCGGCAGGAAGGCGAAGAAGAAGATCGAGAGTTTCGGATTGAGCAGGTTGATCACGATAGCCTCGATGGTGACCTGCATGAACGATTGCGCGCCATTCTCTTTTTGGCTTGGCCCCTTGCCGGTGAGGCTGAGCGAGCCGCGGTCGTTCCAGGTCTGCCAGGCCATCCACAGCAGATAGGCGACGCCGGCATATTTCACGCCGTCGAACAGCACGGCGCTCGCATGCAGCAGCGCGGCCAGGCCGGTGATCGCCGCGATCATATGCGGCACGATACCGAGCGTGCAGCCAAAGGCCGCGACGAGGCTGGCCCGTCCGCCGCGCGTCAGTCCGGCGGCCACCGTGTAGATCATGCCGGTGCCCGGCGTGGCGACGACGATCAGCGCGATCAGCAGGAAATCGAGGGTCATGTTCTCTTCCCGTATGTCACTCAGGCGGCTTTGGCGATCCGCAGCTCCACCTGCATTCCGGCAGCATGCAGCATGTTGACCAGCGTATCGATGGCAAACAGATCGATCCGCCCGCGCATCAGATCGGAAATGCGCGGCTGGGTCACGCCCAGCAGCCTGGCCGCGCCGGCCTGCGTCAGGCCCTGCTGTTCGATATGGTCGCGCAGCGCCAGCATCAGCCGCGACCTGATTTTCATATTCTCGGCCTCGCCGGGGGCCGCTTCGATGGCATCCCAGACCGAGGCATATCCGCTGTCGCGTCGCGCCGCCGTCATGTCCTGTGCTCCTTCAGCAAGGCGCGATACCTTTGCGCCGCCAGATCGAGATCGCGCTGTGCTGTCCTGCCGGTGGTCTTGCGGAAGCAGTGCAGCACCACAATCGCCTCAGCCAGTTTCGCCACATATACCACCCGAAAGGCCCCGTCAGTGTCGCGGATACGGATTTCCCGCACGCCCGGCCCGATGCCCTGCATCGGCTTCCAGTCATCCGGGTCGCGGCCGGCCTGGACCAGGTCGAGCTGATAACCGGCCCGCTGCCGCGCTGCCGGCGGAAAAGCCCGGAGGTCGTCCAAGCTGGTGCCGAGGAAGCGGATGGCGCGACGGCGGGCTGCATTCATGGATTATACAAAATTTTATATGAGGATGGGGAAAACTTGAAAATCCAATGAGAACATGATAAGAACAATATGGCGGTCCGTAAAGTCGTTTCCCGCATAGGTGGAAAAATGAGTTAACGCGAACACCAACGAACACGAACGAAGCGAAACGAACACCCACGAGCACCAAACGAAGCGCAACGAACGCCAACGAATGCAAACGAACGCCCAAGAAGCGAAACGAACGTCAGCGAGCAGCCGCGAAGCAGTCGAGCGGCTGAATACGCTGTTACGCGCCGCCGACGAAAACGGCCGCCCGCTGGTGATGGGCATCGTCAATGTCACCGACGACAGTTTCTCAGGCGACGGGCTGCACGGCGATCCAGCCGCCGCCATCGCCCAGGCCAGGGCCCAGGTCGGGGCCGGCGCCGATATCATCGACCTCGGCGCGGAATCGACCCGGCCGGGTGCGGCGCCGGTGCCGTTCCAGCAGGAGATCCAGCGCCTGGTGCCGGTGATCCAGGCGCTGCGCCGCGAGGCGCCGCAGGCGCTGATCTCGGTCGATACGCGCAACGCCGCCACCATGCATGCCACCGCCGTGTCCGGCGCGCATCTGATCAACGACATTTCCGCTTTGCGCGGCGAGGGCAGTCTTGATGCAGCCCTGCGCACTGGATTGCCAGTGGTGCTGATGCATATGCAGGGCGAGCCCGGCAGCATGCAGCAGGCGCCGCAGTATGACGACGTGCTGCGCGAGGTGCGCGACTTTCTCGGCCAGCGCATTGCCGCCTGCCGTGCCGCCGGCATGGCGCGCGACCGCATCCTGATCGATCCGGGCATCGGCTTCGGCAAGACGGCTGATCACAATCTCACACTGCTGCAGCGGCTGCAGGCCCTGCGTGCGCTCGGCTATCCTTTGCTGGTCGGCGTGTCGCGCAAGAGTTTCATCGGTACTGTTGCGCGCGAGCCCGATGCGCAGCGGCGTCTTCCTGGTTCGATTTCCGCAGCATTATGGGCGGCGCAGCAGGGCGCCAAGATCCTGCGCGTGCATGACGTGGCCGAGACCGTGCAGGCGCTGGATGTCTGGCAAGCCATGACAGCAGGATCGCTGACAGTCAAAAAGCCCAACGATTCGGTGTAAATGTAACAAGTCGTAACGGCATCAATCGCCACGCAGACTCTGCCGTTTTGCGGCTTTCTGTGGCATAGTCCCGCGCGACAGTTTGTTTAATCGGACGATTCACATGACCCGCAAATTCTTCGGCACCGACGGCATTCGCGGTCTGGCCAATACCGAGCCGATGACGGCCGCCACCGCCTTGCGCGTCGGCATGGCCGCCGGCGCTTATTTCACGCGCGGCGATCATCGTCATCGCGTGCTGATCGGCAAGGATACGCGGCTCTCGGGTTACATGCTCGAACCGGCGCTGGTCGCCGGCTTCACCGCCGTGGGCATGGATGTGTTCCTCGTCGGTCCGATGCCGACGCCGGCGGTGGCGATGCTGACGCGCGCGCTGCGCTGCGATCTCGGCGTGATGATCTCGGCCTCGCACAATCCCTTCCACGACAACGGCATCAAGCTGTTCGGCCCCGATGGCTACAAACTCTCGGATGCCGTCGAGAAGGAAATCGAGGCGATGATTCTCGGCGACAGCCAGCCCGCGCTCGCCGATGCCGCCAGACTCGGCCGCGCCAAGCGGCTCGACGATGCCGACGGCCGTTATGTCGAATTCGCCAAGGCGACCCTGCCCAAGGGCAGGAATTTGCGCGGCCTGAAAGTGGTGGCCGACTGCGCCAACGGTGCGGCCTACAAGGTGGCGCCCGCCGTGCTGTGGGAACTCGAAGCCGAGGTGATCCCGGTCGGCATCAAACCTGATGGTTTCAACATCAACAGGGAGTGCGGCTCGACGCATCCGCAGGCGTTGCAGGAAGCCGTGGTGGCGCATGGCGCGCATGTCGGCGTGGCGCTCGATGGCGATGCCGACCGCCTGGTGATGGTGGACGAGCGCGGCCAGGTGATCGACGGCGACCAGCTGATGGCGGTGATCGCCGAAAGCTGGCTGCGTCAGGGCCGGCTGGAAAAGAACGGCCTGGTTGCCACCGTGATGTCGAATCTCGGGCTTGAGCGTTTCGTGCAGAGTCTCGGCATCGATCTGATCCGCACCAAGGTCGGCGACCGCTATGTGCTCGAGGCGATGCGCGGCCAGGGCTACAATCTCGGCGGCGAGCAGTCGGGCCATATCATCCTGTCGGATTTCGCCACCACCGGCGACGGCATTGTCGCAGCACTTCAGGTGCTGACGGCGCTGTGTGAGTCGGGCCAGAAAGCCAGCCAGTTCTGCCGCCGCTTCGCGCCCTATCCGCAGCTGCTGCGCAACGTGCGCCATGCCGGCGGCAAGCCGCTCGAAGCGCCGAACGTGCAGCAGGCCATCGATGCCGCCGAAAAGAAACTCGGCAAGGCCGGCCGGATCGTGATCCGTCCCAGCGGTACCGAACCGCTGATCCGCGTGATGGCGGAAGGCGAGGACGAAATGCTGGTGCAGATGGTCGTGGCCGATATCGTCACCGCACTGGAGCAGGCGGCGTGAGCGCTGCGTCGTCGTCGGCGAAGCAGGGCCGCGTTCTCATCATCGCCGGATCGGATTCCGGCGGCGGCGCCGGCATCCAGGCCGACATCAAGGCCGTCACCGCACTGGGCGGCTATGCCATGACGGCGATCACGGCGCTGACCGCGCAGGATACCCGCACGGTGCATGCGATCCACGACGTGCCGGCCGAGTTCATCGCCTTACAGCTGCGTGTCGTGCTGCAGGACATCGGTGCCGATGCGATCAAGACCGGCATGCTGCATCGTGCCGATATCATCGAGGCCGTGGTCGCGGCGCTGGAAAAATATGCGCCGGATGTGCCGCTGGTCGTCGATCCGGTCATGGTAGCGAAAGGCGGTGCGTCCTTGCTGCAGTCCTCGGCCGCCGAGGCGCTGCGCACCAAACTGATTCCGCGCGCCGCAGTCATTACGCCGAACCTGCCCGAGGCGGAAGTGCTGTCGGGACTGAAGGTCGCGGAAGAGTCCGACATGGCGCCGGCGAGCGAACGCCTGCTGCAGCTCGGACCGCAGGCGGTGCTGCTCAAGGGCGGCCATCTGCCGGGCGACGATCTCATCGACCTGCTGCGCGACTCGCGCGGCGCCCAGCGCTATTCCGACACCCGTATTGACACGACCTCGACGCATGGCACCGGCTGCACGCTGGCCTCGGCGATTGCGACGGGGCTGGCCTTCGGGCTGGAGTTACGCGAGGCGGTGGCGCAGGCGCGTAGCTATGTGCGCAAGGCGATCGAGACCGCGCCGGGCTTCGGCCACGGGCATGGTCCGCTCAATCACGCCCATACCGTCACAAGAAAAGCGTAAGCAGTACGGCCGCCGCCAGCAGCAGCGGCGCCAGCAGGATGACGAAGCGATAGACCTGCCGCTCGGCGCCGGCGATGCCGGCAAAGGCGCAGGCCATGGCGATCTTGCCGGGGAAGAAGGGCGTGAACAGGCTGCCGGTTACGTTCTGCAGCGCGCTGACCCACAACACATTGGCGCCGGCCGAGCCCGCAAGCGCCGCCTGCAGCGGCAGCATCAGGCTGTTCGACGCCGTATTGCTGCCGGTCAGTCCGCCGGCGACAGCGGCAAACAGCGGCGTCGCCAGCAGCGCCTGTTCGCCGGCCACCGACTGCCAGGCCAGCGCCAGTTCGGCGGGAATGCCGCTTGCTGCCATCAGCCGTGCCATGATCAGGAAGATCAGCGTCGTGAGAATCGCGATACGTCCGGCGGCCCAGGTCTGTTTGAGAATACCGCCGATCTGGCGCGGTTTCAGCGTCAATGCTCCGTAAGCAATCGCGGTCAGCAGCAGCATCACGCCGGCCTGATAGGCCCAGGGAAAGACTGGCATGTCGTCGAAGGGCTGCATCACGGCGATGCTCTGCAATGCCTGCGACAGCGGCGCGATCAGCCGCGTCGAGAGCAGCACGCCGATCAGCAGCAGATAGGGCAGCGCGACGCGCAACGTGGTTTTGACCGCCGGCCGGTTGCGATCCAGCAGCCAGCCGAGCGCCACCAGGGGCGCGGTCGCAATGAGTCCGGCGCTATCGACCGAGGCATAAAGATTGCCGAGCCACAGCAGGCCGAACATCGCCGCGGTCCACAGCGCATCGAGCGGCATATTGGCGAGGCTTAAGCCCAGTTTCAGTTTATGCGACCACCACCAGAACCAGCCGAGCAGCACCGCCACGAAAGCCGGCATCAGGCTGGCGCTGTAGAGGCCGAAGTCGTGCAGCGGCAGATGCCCGAGCGCTGCACCGATGGTGGTGCCGATGCCCAGCCCGCCCCAGGGCACCAGCATCTGGCTCAGCAGGCCGACGGCAATCGCCGGCAGCGGCGCGACACCGAGCCGGCGCAGGCCATGGATGGCGAGCGCGAAGCCGACGCCGAAACCGATGGCGCATTCGATCAGTCCGGCCGCGACGAAGCTGAGGAAATAGGCGCGGCGATGCGGCGAGACCGGCGCGGCCTCGCTCGCTTCGGTCTGGCGCGCGGGCGCGGCAGCCTGGATCACATGATGCACGGTGAGGCCGGCCAGCGTCACGGCGATGGCATGCCAGGCCAGCCAGGCACCCTTCAGGCTCTCGATCAGGAAGAACTCGGCCAGATCGCGCTGCCCGTGCAATGCGACGACCACGGCGGGCACGGTCGCAATCAGGCCGGCGAAGCTGGCGCGCACCAGCGGTACGCGGCCAGTGGCGACAAGCCCGATCACCAGGATGATCGGGGCGAGGTAAAGCAGGATCTGCACTGGATTGCTAAACGACGGCGTGACGCGCTTCCGGGCCGCGTTCGATCAGACTGCGCAGGCGCCGCAACCCATCCGCCACTTCCGAACGGTCGGGCGAGGGCGCCAGCGACACCCGCACCCAGGGCGGCGGATTGGGGCGGCTGTCCAGCAGGAAGGACGTACAACTGGCGATCCGCACGCCCTGGCCGAGTGCCTGGTTGGTGAATTCGTTCGGTCGCCAGGGATTGGGCAGTTCGAGATAGCAGTGCAGGCTGGCGGGATGACTGCGCATGGTCAGGCCGTCGAAGACCTCGGCGGCGATGGCATTGCGGATCGCGGCTTCCTCGCGCAGGCGATTCACCAGCATGTCTGCCGTGCCGTCCTCGATCCACTGCCGCACGATTTCCTGGTTGAGCCGCGGATTGTTGACCGCGACCGCATGCAGCGCATCGGCGAAGCGTTCCACCAGCACCGGCGGCGCGGCGATCCAGCCCACGCGCAGGCCCGGCGCCATGCATTTCGAGGCGCTGGTGATGTAGATGGTGCGCTCCGGCGCCAAGGCCGCGATCGGCAGCGGCCGGTCCTGCATCAGGAAGCCGTAGACATCGTCTTCGATGATGGTGAGGTCGTGCTTGCGGGCGACAGCAATGATCGCGGCGCGGCGTTCGGCCGTCATCATTACGGTGGTGGGATTGTGAATCGTCGGCTGGATCAGCACCAGCCGGCTGCCGGTGCGACGCGCGGCCTCGGCCAGCGCATCGGGCCGCATGCCTTCGTCGTCCATCGCCACGGCTTCTAGCCGGATCGGGCGCTGCTGCGCATTTTCATGCACGCCGCCATAGGTCAGCGATTCGACCAGCATCACTTCATTGGGCATGGTCATCGCCGTCATCACGATAGCGAGCGCCTGCTGCGCGCCGGCGGTGGCAATCACCTGTTCCGGCGTCACCGACAGCCCGACACGGCCGATCCAGGCGGCAGCCGCCGCACGATGCGCCGGATCGCCCAGTGTACGGCTGTAGCCGAGCAGATTCTGCAACCCGCCGCGCATGGAGAGACGCTGCAGCGAGCTGCGCATGATGTCTTCGAAATCGGGCAGGCTCGGTTCGTTGCGCGACAGCTCGATCACCCCCGGCGTACCCAGCCGTGGAATCTCGCCCAGCGGCGCGACAATCTCGCTGCGGAAGCCGGTGTTTCCGCTCAGGCCATCGTAAGGCTTCACGAAAGTGCCGCGTCCGACTTCGCCCGACAGCAGACCCTTCTGTTCGGCCAGCATGTAGCCGCGGCTGACGGTGCCGACGGTGACGCCGAGCTTCCAGGCGAGATTGCGTTGCGGCGGCAGCTTGGCGCCGACCGGCAGTTCGCCCGTCTGGATGGCGGTTTCAATCGCCGTGGCGAGCGCCTGATAGCGCGGGCCCGGGAATGCTTCGAGATTGGGGATCCACATTGTCATGGTGACAATATTGCCATTGACCCCATAAAAGAGTCAATCAATTATCTGATTGCCTGCATTGAGCGGGTCCAATCATCAAAATCTTCCCAGATATTGGAGGGGTGTTATGACGAATTGTATCGATACAATCGACCGGCCTTATGGTATTGGCCCGGTCGAACGCGCGGGCAGCACGATCGGCCGGGTTATCGACCGCACTGTGACTGTCAGCGCCAGGGGCGCGACGACCATGGTGCTGACGCTGCTCGACTGGCAGCGCCAGGCCCGTGAGCGGGCTGATCTGGCCGGGCTGCCGCAGGAAATTCTGAAAGACGTCGGCCTCACCCGCGCCGATGTGGAAGCCGAGCTGAGCCGCAAGCCGGTGTGGCTTCGATAGATAGATCATCGAGGGTTTAAGCCCCCCGGCTGCCGGCGTCGCGTGCGCATCAGATGCACCGACGCCGGATACCCTCCCCAAAAGGCGCGACATGCCAAGTCTGTTTAATATTGGGCAAGCTGAAACCTTCCTGCTGCTGCCGCTCGCGCTCTTTGCCGTGGTCACCTCGATCACGCCCGGCCCCAACAACATCCTGCTCACCGCTTCGGGTGCGAATTTCGGTTTCCGCCGCACTGTGCCGCATATGCTGGGCATCAGTGCCGGCTTCCTGTCGCTCATCCTTGTCACCGGCGTCGGCCTCGGCGCGGTGATTCTTGCCAGCGACTGGCTGCACCAGGGCCTGAAGGCCGTTGGCGCGCTGTATCTGGTCTGGCTCGCCTGGCAACTGGCGCGCGCCGGCGGCATCGAAAGCAGAGCCGAACTGCGGCCGATGCGCTTTCACGAGGCCGCACTGTTCCAGTATGTCAATCCGAAGGCCTGGATGATGGCGGTGGGCGCGGTGGCGGCCTTCACCACGCCGGGCGGCCATTATGGTCTTGAGGTCGCGCTGATTGCAGCGATCTTCACCATCATCAACCTGCCCTGCGTGTCGCTCTGGGCGCTGTTCGGTGTCGGCATCGGGCGGTACTTAAGCGATGCACGCGCCCGCACGATCTTCAATTTCACCATGGCCGGCCTGACGCTGCTGTCGGCCGTGCTGCTCTATCTCTGAGGCCGACATGCAACTGCCGCTCTATCAGGTCGATGCCTTCGCCGATGCCGTGTTCAAGGGCAATCCCGCCGCGGTGATACCGCTGGAAAGCTGGCTGCCGGAGGCAACGATGCAGGCGCTGGCGGCCGAGAATAATCTCGCCGAGACGGCCTTCTTCGTGCCGCAGAAGGGCGGGTTGGGTGAAGACGGTTTCGGTCTGCGCTGGTTCACGCCCGAGGTAGAGATCGATCTGTGCGGCCATGCCACGCTGGCTTCCGCCTGGGTTTTGTTCAACAAGCTGGAGCGCGGCCGCGACCGCGTCGCTTTCTTCACCAAGAGCGGAACGCTGAACGTGACGCAAGACGGTGCAAGCGGCCGACTGACGCTCGATTTCCCGGTACGCCCTGCGGCGCCGGTGCAGCCCTGTGCCGGCCTGATCGAAGCGCTGGGTGCCGAGCCGGCGGAGATCCTGGGCGCGCGCGACTACATGCTGGTCTACGACAATGCGGCCACGGTGCGCGCACTGAAGCCCGACATGAACGGGTTGATGGATATCGACAAGTTCGCCGTGATGGTGACCGCGCCGGGTGATCGGCCGGGTATTGATTGCGTGTCGCGTTTCTTTGCGCCGGCCAAGGGCATTCCGGAAGATCCGGTCACCGGTTCGGCCCATTGCAGCATCGTGCCCTATTGGGCCAGGCGGCTCGGCAAGACCGACATCGTCGCCTATCAGGCGTCGAAGCGCGGCGGCACGCTGTACTGCCGGCTGGAGAGCGAACGCGTTTTCATGGCCGGTACCTGCAAGCCCTTCATGGAAGGCACGGTAACACTGTAAGGGCGAAGACAAATTTCGTTTCGGCGGTTGCCCCGATAACCGCCGGAAGGTCGGCGCAAGCCGGCTGGGCGCGGCATCAATCCCTGTTGTGTGCCGCGCCCTTTTCTTTTCTGATGAGGGTATGACCGACTCCGCACCCGCCCTCTCGATCACCGCCGCCCGCACGGCCGACGACGTCGAAGCCGCGCGCCGGCTGTTCCTAGCTTATGCGCAGTCGCTGGATTTCAGCCTCTGCTTCCAGGGTTTCGACGAGGAACTCGCCGGCCTGCCGGGCAAATATGCCGCTGACTCGCGCGGCGCTCTGCTGTTGGCCAAGCGCAACGGCGAGGCGGTCGGCGTGGTCGGCCTGCGCAATCTGGGCGACGGGATCGCCGAGATGAAGCGGCTCTATATCGATCCGGCCGGGCGCGGCCATAATTTCGGCCGCGCGCTCACCGATGCCGTACTGGCCGAGGCACGCCGCTTCGGCTACCGCGCGATCCGGCTCGATACCTTCCCCTCGATGGTGGCGGCCAACCGGATTTATGATGCGCTGGGATTCCGCGATATTCCGGCGTATTACGACAATCCGCTGCCCGGGGCGCGCTATCGCGAACTTGAACTATGAACATTGTTCATTTTAATGAACGATGATACGATTTCCTCAAACAGGAGGAAGCCATGTCCCAGCCAGAACCCTTCGTTCTTTATGAACGCGACGGCCGCGTCGCCCGCATCACGCTGAACCGGCCTGAACATCTCAACGCCATCCACGAGACCACGCCGGACCTGCTGCGCGCTGCCGTCGAGCGCGCCAACCAGGATGACGATGTGCATGTGATCCTGCTGAGCGGGGCCGGGCGGGCCTTCTGCGCCGGCTACGACCTGAAGGAATATGCCGAGGCGCCGCGGCCGGTGAAGGGCAGCCAGGACATGCCCTGGGATCCGCTGGTCGATTACCAGTGGATGCGGCATTCGACCGACTGTTTCTTCAGCCTGTGGCGTTCGCTGAAACCCGTGGTGGCCAAGATCCATGGCTATGCGGTGGCGGGCGGCAGCGACATTGCGCTCTGCTGCGACCTGGTCGTGATGGCCGAGGATGCCAGGATCGGCTATCCGCCGGCGCGCATCTGGGGCTGCCCGACCACGGCGATGTGGGTCTATCGCCTGGGCGCCGAGAAGGCCAAGCGCATGCTGCTGACCGGCGACCTGATCGACGGCAGGACGGCGAAAGACTATGGCCTGGTGATCGATTGCGTGCCGGAAGCCGAGCTGGATGCGCATGTCGAGGCGCTGGTGGCGCGCATTGCCAGCGTGCCGAAGAATCAGCTGATGATGCAGAAGCTGATGGTCAATCAGGCCTATGACAATATGGGGCTGAACTCGACGCAGACGCTGGCCACGCTGTTCGACGGTATCACCCGGCATTCGCCGGAAGGCGTCGCGTTTAAGGCACGCTGCGAGCAGGTCGGTTTCAAGGCCGCCGTGAAGGAGCGCGACGGCGGCGATCCGCTGGCGTGGAAAAATGCCCGCTGAGATTCTGGAGAAGAAGAAAGCCGCCAACAAGACTGGGCGGCGCGAGGCCGTCCGCGCCTTCAAGCGCGAGGCCATCCTGCAGGCGGCGCGCAAGATTTTCGCGCGCGACGGCCTGGAGGGCGCGACCTTGCGCGCCATCGCCGCCGAAGCCGGCATTGCGGTTGGCACGGTCTATCTGCATTACCCCGCGAAGGAGTCGCTCTATGCCGAAATGCTGGCAGGGTCTCTCGCTGACCTGCAGAAGCATCTGCGCGACGCTATCGCCAAGGCATCGCCCGGCGACGAACTGATGGCGGGCGCGCTGGCCTTTTATGACTTCTACCGTCAACGCCCCGATGACCTCTATCTCGGTCTGTATCTGGGGCAGGGCTTCCGGCCCGCCGGCCTGACACCGGAACTGGACCGCCTGCTCAACGGCCGGCTGATCCAGTGCTACACCGTGCTGAGCGATGCCATGCGGCGGCCCTCCCCGTTGCTGGATGCAGAGCTGCTGCGGGCGGAAACGGTTTCCCTTGCGGCAGTCACCGGCGGCGCACTGATGCTGGAAACCACCGGGCGACTGAAGGCGCTCGGCGATACCGGCGAAGCGGTGGTGCGTCGCCATGTCGAGCAACTGGTGCAAAGGTTGCGCACCGCGCCCTGAGGCGCGAACATAGGTTTATCTACAGCTTCATCCAGCCATAACTTCCAGTCAGAGAGTCTTCCCTTGAGCAATTTTCGCGAAACCTACCGCGGCTCGGTCGCCGCCTGGGAATGCGACCAGTACGGTCATATGAATGTGCAGTTCTACACCGCCCGCATCAGCGATGCGGCGGCCAGCGTGATGCTGGCGGCCGGCTTCGGGCAGAAGGCGTTCAAGGAACTGAAACTCGGCATTGCTGCGGTGAATGCCGAGACGCGCTTCGTGTCCGAGCTGCATGCCGGCGACCTGATCCGTATGGAAAGCGGCGTGGTCTTTGCCGAGGGCAAGAAGATCAAATTCCATCACCGCGTCTACAATGCCGAGACCGGCGCGCTCTGCATGCAGGCCGAGGTGCTGGCGCTGTGCTTCGATCTGGTGCAGCGCAAATCGGTCGCGCTGCCGGCCGATCTGGAAGAGGGTTTCAGGGCCGTGACAGTCGATCCCGCCGCGCCGGCCGCGCAGGTGGCGATCCCGCCGGTGGAAGACGGTTTCGTGCCGACCGGACGTTCGCCGGTGCAGCCCTGGGAATGCGATCGCATGGGGCATCTGAACGTGCAGTTCTATCTCTCGCGCTTTGCCGAGGCCGAGAAACAGCTGCTGCTGGCGCTGGGCTACGGTCCGGCACGGCGGCAGGCCGACAAGGTGGCGGTGCGGCCGGTTAAGCACCGCATCCAGTTCAGGCGCGAGAATCATGAGGGTGCTGTATTGCGGATGCGCAGCGGCATCCGCCGCGTGGCCGCTGATCGTCTGTTCCTGTATCACGAGCTTTACGAGGCCGAGACCAGCACGCTGTCGGCCACCTGCGAAGCGGAAGTGATCCTCGACCGGCTGGACGGCGCTGGCGCGCTGGCCCTGCCGCAGGATGTGACGACGGCGGCCGATACACTGGCCGCGCAGCTCAAGGCGCCGCCGCCGCCCGTGCCGCATACCGGCGTGAAGGTTCCAGATGCGCCGGTGCCTGGCATGTACGACACCGCACGCGGCAGTGTCGACCGCTGGGAAGCGGAAGAAACCGGCCGCATGGCAACGCGCTTCTACATGGCCTGTTTCTCGCAGGCGGCTGGCAACATGCTGGCTGGCGGCGATCTGACGGCCGACAGGATGCGCGAACACAGCATCGGCTCGGCAGCGCTGGACTACACCATCGACTATTTCCGGCCGCTGAACATCGGCGATGCCTATTACGCCCGCACCGGCATGCTGGAGTTGCGCGAGAAGACCTGGCGGTTTTTCCATTTCATGCTCGACAGCAACACGAACCAGCCGGTGGCGCGCGCCGAGATCGTCGCCGTGCTGTTCGACCTCAAGGCGCGCAAATCCATCGTGATGCCGGAGATGGTGCGGGCGGCTTTCTCCAAGCGGCTGGTGCAGCCGGAGGCGGCAGAGTAGGTGCTTTCCTATCCGTCGTTCCCGCGAAAGCGGGAACCCAGAGGATTCCCATAAATCTTTCAGATGGCCCCTGGGTCCCCGCTTTCGCGGGGACGACGTTTCTGCTTGAGTGGCGCTTCCATGGGAACGCTCCTTAACGTCTCGCTGCCCTTCTTCGGTTTGATCTTTGTCGGCTATGCCGCCGGCTGGACCCGCATCATCACGGCGCAGGCCTATCTCGGCCTGAACGCCTTCGTGATCTGGTTCGCGCTGCCGGCCATGCTGTTCATCAAGATGGCGCAGGCCCCGGTCTTTACCGCCTTCGACTGGAAATTCGTCGCCGCCTACAGCGGTGGTGGCCTGATCGCCTATGCCTTCACCGTGGGGCTCAGCCGCCTGCTGTTCGCAATCAACTGGGGCGAACGCGCGGTGCAGGGCATGAGTGCCTCGTTCGGCAACGTCGGCTTCATGGGACTGCCCATTCTGGTCACACTGTTCGGCGACGCCGCAGTGCTGCCGGCCGTGCTGATCATCGTCTTCGACCATGTGCTGCTGATCCCGCTGACCACGGCGCTGATCGAAGGCTCCAGCGGCGGCAATGCCTCGCTGCCGGCGATCTTCAAACGCGTCGCCATCAACATGTCGCGCAACCCGCTGATCATCTCGACATTTGCCGGCCTGCTCTGGGGGCTGACGGGGCTCAGCCTGTTCAGTCCGCTGGAAACCCTGCTCAACCTGCTGGCCAACGCTTCGGCGCCCTGTGCGCTGTTCGCGCTCGGGCTCACGCTGGTCGGAAGACCTATTTCGGAAGGCCTGGAACAGGTATCGCTCGCCGCCATCGGCAAGCTGGCGGTGCATCCGCTCGTGGTCTGGATGCTGGCGGCCTATGTGCTGCAGCTCGATGCCTTCCTGACGGCGGTGGCGGTGATCCAGGCCTCGATGCCGACGGCGGCGAATGTCTATATCCTCGCCACGCAGCAGAATACCTATGTGCAGCGCGCGTCGAGCACCATTCTGGTGACCACGGTGATCGCCACGATCACCGTCTCGGCCTTCATGGTGCTGTTCACGGCGTATTAGACGGCGCGATCAGGTCTTGTAGCTGGGATCCTTCGCATCCAGCATGCGCAGCAGGCCGCCCCAGGCCAGGCCACTGACATCGATCTTCGAGCCGCGCACCTGGGCTTTCACCAGCTCCTGCACTTCGGGCTTGGCCGGATGCAGTTTCACGCCGCCGGCCAAGGCCTTGATCTGGGCCTGGCAGGCGCGTTCCAGCACATGGATGTTGAGGAAGGCCGAAGCCACGGTCCTGCCACAGGCCAGCGTGCCATGCTGGCGCAGGATCATCAGGTTGTTCATGCCCAGATCGGCAACCAGCCGTTCGCGCTCGTCCAGATTGAGCGCGATGCCTTCGTAGTCGTGATAGCTCAGCATGCTCAGCGCCACCATGGCGGTCTGGCTGAGCGGCAGAAGCCCGTCGGCCTGGGCCGAAACGGCGATGCCGTCGCTGGTATGCAGATGAAGCACGCAGCCGACATCGTGGCGCGCGGCATGCACGGCGGAATGGATGGTGAAGCCGGCCGGGTTGATGATGTTGTCGGTCGGCGAGACGATATTGCCCTCCAGATCCACCTTCACCAGTGAAGATGCGGTGATTTCGTGGAACATCCAGCCATAGGGATTGATCAGGAAATGCTCGTCCGGTCCCGGCACGCGCGCCGAGATATGGGTGAAAATCAGATCGTCCCAGCCGTAATGCGCCACCAGGCGATAGGCGGCCGCCAAATCGACGCGGACGGCCCATTCCTCCGGGCTGACCTGGCTGCGGAGACTGGTTGCGGGGGCTCTCAGAGCAGTGGCTGACATGGGCATTCCTCCGTGCTTCTCACTGCCCGCCATAGACGATGCGCGGCAGCCACACCACGATATTGGGGAAGATGATGCAGAGGAACAGACCGAAAGCCTGCAGCCCCATGAAGGGAACGGCAGCCTTGAAGATCATGGCCATGGAGATCTGCGGCGGCGCCACGCTTTTCAGGTAGAACAGCGAATAGCCGAAGGGCGGGCTGAGGAAGGCCATCTGCATATTCACCATGAAGATGACGCCGTACCACAACGGCACGTCTTCCGGCGCCAGGCCCGGCAGTCCGAATACCCCGTCGAATGGCAGGCTGACCATGATCGGCAGGAAGATCGGCACCGTCAGCAGCAGGATGCCGACCCAGTCGAGAAACATGCCCAGTACGATCAGGATCAGCATCATCAGCAGCAGGATGCCGTAGGGNNAAGAAGATCCACATGACCATGGCGGTGGCCTTCAGCGTGTCGAGCGACGCCTGCTTGATCGTCGTCCAGCTCAGGCGGCGATGCAGGCCCGCCACAAACAGCGCGCCAAAAGTGCCGATGCCCGCCGCTTCCACCGGCGTGGCGATGCCAACGAAGATGACGCCGAGCACCAGCATGATCAGAAGGATCGGCGCGATCGTGTTGCGCAGGAGACGCAGTTTCTCCCTGAAGTCGACACGCTCCTCCGGCGGCAGGGCCGGGCCGAGCGAGGGATTGATGTAGCAGCGGATCACCACATAGGCGACATAGAGACCGGACAGCAGGAAACCCGGGAAGATCGAACCGACCAGAAGTTCGCCGAGCGACTGCTGCGCCACCACCGCATAGACGATTGCCATCACCGATGGCGGGATCAGGATGCCGAGCGTGCCGCCCGATAGCAGCGCGCCGCAGGCGAGTTTGGGTTCATAGCCGCGCTTCAGCATCGCCGGCAGGGCGATCATGCCCATGGTGACTTCGGTCGCGCCCACCACGCCCACCATTGCCGCCAGCGCGGTGCAGGCGATGACGGTGGCGGCGGCGAGGCCGCCTTTCACCGAACCGAGCCATTTGTATATCACATCGAACAGTTCTTCGATGATGCCGGCCTTTTCCAGCACGGCCGCCATGAAGATGAACAATGGTACCGCCGACAGCTGATAATCCGTCATGAACGGGAATATCCGCGACGGCAGCATGTTCAGGATGTATTCGTTGCCGAATACATACAGGAAAACCACGGCCAGGCTGCCGGTGCAGAACGCCATGGGCAGGCCGAGCAGAAGCAGGAGGCCGAGCGATCCGAAGAGAAGAAGGCTCAACCACTCAATACCGATGTCGAGTCCCACGGTCAGGCCCCCCTGCGGGTAACGATAAGGATGTCTTTAGCCAGCTTGGACAGTCCCTGCAGAACGATCAGGGCTGCGCCGAGAGGCATGGCAAGCTTCACCGGCCAGTATTGTATTTCCCATTCAGTGAAGGAGTGTTCGTTCATGCCGATGGCATCGTTGGCAAAACGGAACGACGTCCACATCATGGTCACGGTGAAGATAAAGAAGAAGATTGAAGTGAAGATGTCTGCGATGGCCTTGCCGCGCGCAGAAAACTTCGTATACAGCACATCGACGCGGACATGCTGGTCTTCGTAATAGGCGTAGGCGCCGCAGATCATGTACTGCATGCCGAACATGAGGAACATGCTCTCATGCACCCAGTTGGTGGGGGAGTTGAAGACATAGCGGCCGACCACTTCATAGAAATAGGCGAAGACCGCAATGATCGCCCAGTAAGCGACGAATTCGCCGGCGCGTATGTTCACCCACTCGATAATATCGGTCAGCCGGGTATGGAGGTTCTTCGTCGGATCCTGACCGGTGCCGATTTCATGGAAATCCGGCGGTGCAGATACCGGTTCGGCAGTGGCAGTCTGCCCCTCGATTTCACGGCGCCGCCGGGTCAGGCGGGGTAGCAGGATGGCATCGCCAACGATCATGGCCGCCAGAAGGATGGCGAGCCACTGCGACCAACTGCGACGCTGTGCCAACTGCTCGCTGGCGACCTTGTATTCAGCCTCGTGCTGCGACAGTCCGGTCTCTGCCTGTTTCAGCACGGCGGCATCCTGGGATTTCGCGCGCGTTACGGCAGAATGCGAACTTTCCACGGCGGCCCGGGTGCGGGACACATCCTCGCGGGAATCGCTGATCTGCGTGTTGACATACAGGATGGCAAAGAAGACAGGCAGAAATACGAAACCCCAGCGGTTGCGCAAATAGAAACGATGCAGCCCAACAAAGCCGGAGCAGATCAGAAACAGGTAGGCGATCCCGAGGGATGGGCCCTGCGGCAGGCCGCGCTTCTTTTCGCGGGCCACCATGTAGATCGTGATGAGAGGGAAAAGGATCAGTCCAGCCCAATAGAGCCAGTGCGGCAGAACAAATGTAAGGCTTGGCATATGGTCCTCGTCAGTGGCCTGCGCAGCAACTGCGGATGGGGGCATTCAGCCACACCATCCGCAGCTCTGTGCAAACGGAAATCAACTGGATCGTCAGGGAGATCCAGTCAGAGATCCAGTTTCTGCCCCTTGTACATGTCGGGCGTGACATAGCCCATGCTCGGCGATTCCATGAGTTCAAGCTGGGCCTTAAACACCCGGGCCGCATCCTTGTCCTTGTTGGCCCATTTGAACCAGATTGGCACCGCGACGCGCTGGAACTTCGGCAGATCCTCAGCCGGCAGACGGTTCACTTCAGTGCCGGCCTTGGCGAACTTGTCCCAGGCTTCGAGATCCGCCTTCTGGATCGCGGCATGGTGAACGTTCGAATAAACCTGCACTTCCGATTCGACGAACTGCTTCATCTGCGGCGACAGCTTGTTCCAGTGATTCATGCCGACGCAGAAGTCCATCAAATCGACCGGCTGGTAAATCGATTCCAGTCCCGGCGGGCCCATCCAGATGTACTTGGTCACCTGCTGGAAGCCGAGATCCCAGTTCACGGCCGGGCCGGTATAATCGGCAGCCTCGATGGTGCCCTTTTCGAGGGCAGAGAAAACTTCGCCGCCGGGCAGCAGTGTGGTCTTGGCGCCAACGGCGGCAAAACCTTCGGCGATCATGCCGCCGGGCACGCGCAGCTTAAGATCCTTGAAGTCCTCGATCGAGCGGATCGGCTTCTTGGAATGGACGATATTGGGACCGTGATGGATGCGGTTGACGTAGTAGATGCCCTGCTTGGCGAAGACATCGCGAGCCATCTGCAGGCCGCCCTTGCTGTAGAAGAAGATGTCCCATTCATGGGGATAGCGCAGGCCCATCAGATAGGAGCTGAGGAAGGCCGTCGCAGGCAGTTTGCCGGCCCAGTAGACGGTGAAGGAATTCATCGCTTCCAGAACGCCGTTCTTCACGCCGTCGAACAACTCGAAATCGCCGACGACTTCCTTGGCCGCGAAAGCCTTGAATTCCAGCTCGCCGCCCGACCGCTCCTTGATCGTGGCGCACCAGGCTTTGAACGTGTTGAGACCGGCGCCGGCCGGCCAGGAGGTCTGCACCTTCCAGGTCGTGGTGGCCGCTTTTGCCGGATCGCTGATGAAGGGGGCGCCAATGGCGGTGGCGCCGACGCCGATGGCTGCCGATACCCCCAGAGTCTTGATTGCCCGGCGCCGATCCGGATTGGCCGGTGCGGCGGACGCGGACTTCGTCTTCTGATGATCTTGCATGTGTTCCTCCCGTTTGTTGTTGGTTACGCACGCAACAATAGCCACCGGGAATGCCGGACAGCGGAAATCCGTGGCGCAAACGCTCCAGGCTTGTCTTCGGCGATCAGGCCGGGACTTCGCTTTACGGGCGCTCGTCATTTTCAGGGAGGAGTAATTTTTTTTTGTTAAGCTATGTCGCGCACACGGGGCGGTCAATCACGGACTGCATTGACCAATCCGAACCAATTTTGCGGCGCAATAATACCCTGCGTTGCGAGACGCCCATAAAAAAAGGCCGGTTTGCACCGGCCTTTTCTGTAGTACTGCGTGGTTATGATCAGGCGGCGTAGAAGGCCTTGCCCTGTGCCGCCATGTCGCGCAGCAGCCTGGGTGGCGTGAAGCGCGCGCCATACTTCTGCGCCAGCGCGTCGCATTCCGTCACGAAGGGCTGCACGCCCACGGTGTCGATATTGCTGACCGTGCCGCCACGAAACGGCGGAAATCCCCAGCCCATGATCGAGCCGACATCGGCATCGCGCACGTCGATGACGACATTCTCTTCCAGGCAGCGCGCGGTCTCGACCGACTGGATATAGACCAGCCGCTTGATCACGTCCTGCACATCGGGCTGTTCGGCTGCCGGCTTGACCGGGAAATGCTTGGCCAGATCGCTCCACAGCTTTTTCCTGCCATCGGCCGGATACTCGTAGAAGCCCTTGCCGGCCTTCTTGCCGATACGGCCGAGCTTTTCGACCATCGCCTGCAGCACCGGTTCGGAACCGTCCGACTTGTAGGCGTCGCCGAGGTCCTTCCTGGTCTGCTGCCGCACGCGATGCATCAGCTCCATCGACACTTCGTCGGCCAGTGCCAGCGGGCCCACCGGCATGCCGGCCATCTTGCCGGCATTCTCGATGATGGCGGGCGCGACGCCCTCGGCCAGCATGGTCAGGCCTTCGGTCACGTAAGTCGCAAAGACGCGGCTGGTATAGAAGCCGCGGCTGTCGTTGACCACGATCGGCGTCTTGCGGATCTTCTTCACGAAGTCCATGGCGCGGGCCAGCGTCTCATCCGAGGTTTGCTTGCCGCGGATGATCTCGACCAACGGCATCTTGTCGACGGGCGAGAAGAAATGCAGTCCGATGAAGTTGGCCGGCCGGCTGCTGGCTTCGGCCAGGCCGCTGATGGGAAGCGTCGAGGTATTGGAGGCGAAGATGGCGGTCGGCGCGATCTGCGCCTCGGCCTTCTTCGTTACATCCGCCTTGATCGCGCGGTCCTCGAACACGGCTTCGATGATCAGGTCGCAGCCCTTGAGGTCGTCGTAAGACGTCGTGGCCTTGATCAGGCCGAGCTGCTTCTCCTTGTCGGCCTCGGTGGCCTTTTTGGCCTTGATGCGCTTGTCGAGCAGGGCGGCCGAGTAGGCCTTGCCCTTGTCAGCCGACTCCTGCGTGGAATCCAGCAGCACGGTCTGGATGCCCACCGAAGAGCAGGCCCAGGCAATGCCGGCGCCCATCATGCCAGCACCGAGGATACCAACCTTGGTGTAGGTCTGCGTCGGGATGTTCTTGGGGCGATTGGCCAGCTTGTTGGCCTCGCCGATCGAGAAGAACAGCGAGCGGATCATGTTGCGCGCTTCCTTCGACTGCGTGCAGGCGACGAAATAGCGGCTTTCGATCTTCAGGCCGGTATCGATATCGACCAGCATGCCCTCGTAGACGCAGGACATGATGTACTGGGCATTGGGATAGTTGCCCTGCGTCTTGGCGCGCAGCATGGCATTGCCGGCGGTGAAGACCTGCGCGCCGCGCGGCGTGTTGGCGGCTTCCGGCACGCGGAAGCCTTTCTGGTCCCAGGGCTTCACATGGCCGGTCTGGCCGTCGCCGAGGATCCACTCCTTGGCGCGCTTGAGCAGGTCGGCTGGCGCCACGACTTCGTCGATCATGCCGAGGCCGAGGGCGGCCTTCGGATCGACCTTTTTGCCTTCCAGGATCATCGGCAGCGCCTTGGAGACGCCGATCAGGCGCGGTAGGCGCTGGGTGCCGCCGGCACCGGGCAGCAGGCCTATCGTGGCTTCCGGCAGGCCGATCAGCGCCTTCGGATTGTCGGCGGCGATGCGGCGGTGGCAGGCGAGGCAGATTTCGTAGCCGCCACCGAGTGCCGTGCCGTTGATCGCGGCGACGAAGGGCTTGCCGGCCTTTTCGATGTCGCGAAACATTTTCTGCAGCTTGAAACTGTTCTGCAGCGCCTTGGCCGCATCCTTGCTTTCTTCCAGCATGCTGACCAGATCGCCGCCGGCGACGAAGTCGCCTTTCGCCGAGGTGACGATCACGCCCTTCACGGCCTTGTCGGCAATCGCCTTCTGGGCCGCCTCGCCAAAGGCCGCGACACTGGCCTGGTTCATCACGTTCATCGACCGGTCGGTCATGTTCCAGACGATGGAGGCGACGCCGTCGCCATCAACGCTATAATCGATCATTGTTTCATCCTTGAATAACGTAAAGGCGCGCTTAGACGCGCTCGATGATGGTGGCGGTGCCCATGCCGGCGCCGACGCAGAGCGTGACCAGCGCGGTGCTCTTGCCGGTGCGTTCCAGCTCGTCGACCATGGTGCCCAGGATCATCGCGCCGGTGGCGCCCAGTGGGTGGCCCAGCGCTATGGCGCCGCCATTCACGTTGATCTTGTCGTGCGAGATGTTCAGCGCCTGCATGAAGCGCAGAACGACAGAGGCGAAAGCCTCGTTCAGCTCATACAGATCAATGTCGGACGGCTTCATGCCGGCCAGCTTCAGCGCCTTTTCGGCCGCGAAGCTCGGGCCGGTCAACATGATGGTCGGCTCTGAGCCGATGGACGCAAAGCTGCGGATGCGAGCGCGCGGCTTCAGGCCGGTCTTCTGGCCGGCTTCCTTGTTGCCGATCAGCACGGCGGCGGCGCCGTCGACGATGCCGGACGAGTTGCCGGCATGATGCACATGTTCGATACGCTCGACGTCCGGATAGCGCTGCATGGCGACCGAGTCGAAGCCGAACTGCTCGCCCATCGCCACGAAGGACGGATCGAGCGAGGCCAGCGACTGCATGGTGGTCTCAGGACGCATATGCTCGTCACGGTCGAGAATGGTCAGGCCGTTGATGTCCTTGACCGGGATGATCGACTTCTTGAAGCGGCCTTCGTCCCAGGAACGCTTGGCGCGCTTCTGGCTTTCCACCGCGTAAGAATCGACGTCGTCGCGGCTGAAACCGTATTTGGTGGCGATCAGGTCTGCCGAGATGCCCTGCGGCACAAAGTAAGTCGGCATCGCCACGGCCGGATCGGTGGCCCAGGCGCCACCGTCGGAGCCCATCGGTACGCGGCTCATGCTTTCGACGCCGCCGCCGATCGCCATCTGCGACTGGCCCGACATCACCTGCGCGGCTGCCATGTTGCAGGCTTCCAGACCCGAGGCGCAGAAGCGGTTGACCTGCACGCCGGCGGTGGTTTCGGCATAGCCGGCCTGGATCAGGGCGACGCGGGCAATGTCCGAACCCTGTTCGCCCACCGGCATGACGCAGCCCAGCACCACGTCGTCGACGAGGGAGGTGTCGGGATTGTTGCGGTCGCGCACGGCTTCCAGCGCCGTGGTGGCCAGCCGCATCGGAGTCACTTCATGCAGGGCGCCGCTGGCGCGGCCCTTGCCGCGCGGCGTGCGCACGGCGTCGTAGATGAAGGCTTCGGTCATGGTCTCTCTCCCTTGCTCTCTCTTGTCTGTCGTCGTTTACGCCGGATACCCGGATAGCAATTACAAAGTGCGGCTGATCAGTTCCTTCATGATCTCGTTGGTGCCGCCATAGATGCGCTGTACGCGGGCATCGGCATAGGCGCGGGTGATCGGATATTCCCACATGAAGCCGTAGCCGCCGAACAGCTGCAGGCAGCGGTCGAGCAGCTTGCCCTGCAGATCGGTGGTCCAGTATTTCGCCATTGCCGCGGTGGCGACGTCCAACTTGTGGTCAGCCACCATCTCGATGCACTTGTCGACGAAGACGCGGGCGATCTGCGTCTCGGTCTTCAACTCGGCCAGTTCGAACTTGGTATTCTGGAAATCCAGCACCGACTTGCCGAACACCTTGCGCTCGCGGGTGTAGTCCACCGTCCATTTCAGCGCGGCCTCGCAGCCGGCCACCGCCATGATGGCGATCTGCAGGCGTTCCCAGGCCAGCTCCTGCATCAGATAGAAGAAGCCCTGGCCTTCGCCGCCCAGCATGTTTTCCGGTGGCACGCGCACATCGGAGAAGAACAGCTCCGAGGTATCCTGCGCTTTCATGCCGAGCTTTTCGAGATTGCGGCCCTTGGTGAAGCCTTCGCGACCGGCCTCGACCAGGAACAGCGAGGTGCCCTTGGCACCCTGCTTGGGATCGGTCTTGGTCACGACGATAACCAGATCGGCATTCTGGCCGTTGGTGATAAAGGTCTTTTGGCCGTTGATGACAAATTCGTTGCCATCGCGCACGGCCGTGGTCTTGACGCCCTGCAGGTCGGACCCGGCACCCGGCTCAGTCATGGCAATCGCGCCGATCACTTCGCCGGTCGCCATCTTGGGCAGCCACTTCTTCTTCTGCTCGTCCGAGCCATAGGCGAGGATATAGGGCGCGACGATGTCGGAATGCAGCGAGAAGCCCGGACCGGTACAGCCGGTGTAGGCCTGTTCTTCCATCAGGATTGCCGAATAGAGCCGATCAACGCCGGAGCCGCCGTATTCTTCCGGCATGGTGGCGCAGAGGAAACCCGCTTCGCCGGCCTTGCGCCAGACATCCTTCGGCACCACACCGGCCTCTTCCCATTTCGCGTGATGGGGGACGACCTCGCGTTCGTAGAACTTGCGCGCCGCCTCGCGGAACATCTGGTGGTCTTCGCCATAGATGCTGCGCGGGATGCCGTATTCGGTCATTTATTCGTTTCCTCCGGCTAGACTTGGGCCACGTCCTGCGTGGCTGGAATTTAGAAATTGGCGGCCTTCAGCATCATCGTGCTCTCGGCGCCGGCCTGGATCTTGGCGAGCTGCGCCGCCGTATCGGGCAGCATGCGGTCCATGAAGAAGCGCGCGGTGACCAGCTTGGTCTCGTAGAAGTCCTTGTCGCCGCCGCCTTCGGCCAGCTTCTGCTTGGCCACTTCGGCCATGCGGGCCCACATGAAGCCCAGCGCCACGAGGGCGAAGAGGTTCAGGTAATCCCACGAGGCGGCGCCGGCTTCGTCGGGGTTCTTCAGGCCGCGCTCGCTGACCACGGCAGTCGCGGTCTGCAGGCGGGCGAAGGCTTTCGCCAGCGGCATGACGTAATCCTTGCCGATACCGGGATCCATCATCTTCTCTTCGATGAAGGCTGACACCGGATGGAAGAAGCGGCGGGCGAGGCGACCGATGCCGGTCGGCAGCTTGCGGCCGACGAGGTCGAGTGCCTGGATGCCATTGGCACCTTCATAGATCATCGCAATACGCGCATCGCGCACGAACTGCTCCATGCCCCATTCGGCGATATAGCCGTGGCCGCCATAGACCTGCTGGGCCATGGTGGCGCACTGGTAGCCGTAATCGGTCATATAGGCCTTCACCATCGGGGTGAGGAAGGCGACGAGATCGTCGGCTTCCTGGCGGCGCTGCTCGTCAGGATGCTTGGCGGCGACATCCAGCTCAATACCGGTCCACAAGGCCAGTGCGCGGCTGCCTTCGGTGAAAGCCTTGATCGTCATCAGCGTGCGCCGGATGTCGGGATGCACGATGATCGGATCGGCCGGCTTGTCCGGCGCCTTGGTGCCCGTGATCGAGCGGCCCTGCAGACGGTCATTCGCGTAGGTCAGCGCATTCTGGTAGGCGACCTCGGCCTGGCTCAGGCCCTGCACGCCGACGCCGAGGCGGGCGGCATTCATCATCACGAACATCGCCTGCATGCCCTTGTGCATCTGGCCGACCAGCCAGCCCCTGGCATTGTCGTAGTTCAGCACGCAGGTGGAATTGCCGTGGATGCCCATCTTGTGTTCGATCGAGCCGCAGCTGACGCCGTTGCGGGCGCCGAGCGAGCCGTCGTCGTTCACCAGGAATTTCGGCACCAGGAACAGGCTGACGCCCTTGATACCTTCCGGGCCGCCCGGAATCTTGGCCAGTACCAGATGGATGATGTTCTCGGCCATGTCGTGTTCGCCGGCCGAGATGAAGATCTTGGTGCCGGTGATCAGGTAGCTGCCATCAGCCTGCGGTTCGGCCTTGGTGCGCATCAGGCCGAGATCCGTGCCGCAATGCGGCTCGGTCAGGTTCATGGTGCCGGTCCATTTGCCCGACGCCATGTTGGGCAGATACTTGTCTTTCTGCTCTTCCGAGCCGTGCCGCAGCAGCGCCTCATAGGCGCCGTGGGTCAGGCCCGGATACATGGCAAAGGCCATATTGGCCGAGGACTGGATTTCCGCCATGGCGATGCCCAGCACATGCGGCAGGCCCTGGCCGCCGTATTTCTCTTCGGCGGTCAGCGCGCCCCAGCCGGCCTCGCAATATTTCTCGTAGGCTTCCTTGAAACCGGTCGGCGTGGTGACCACGCCGTTGTCCCACTTGCAGCCTTCCAGGTCGCCGACGCGGTTCAGCGGCGCGGTGACCTCGCTCATGAACTTGCCGCCTTCTTCCAGCACGGCGTCGACCACGTCACGGCTGGCATCGGTGAAGCCCAGCTGGTTGCTCATCTTTTCCATCTGCAGCACATCGTGCAGCACGAACTGGAAATCCTTGATCGGGGCGGTATAGCTCGGCATGGCCTGTCTCCCTGCAGAATCGCTGCGTCAGTTACGCAGCGGCTTGCCCTTGGTCAGCATGTGTTCGATACGGTCGAGCGTGGCGCTGGTCTTGATCAGCGCCATGAAATTCTCGCGCTCGAGTTCCAGCAGCTTCTTCTCGGTGATCACCTCGGTGATATCGGTCTTGCCGCCCGACACTACATTGGCCAGCGCACCGGAGACGACCACATCGTGCTTCGTCGCCTTGCCCTGCTGGTGGAAGCCTTCCACCGCCAGGCTCATCGCTGCTTTGGCCGTGGGGCCCGGCAGGCTGATCTCCACCGGCACCGGCGGCTTGTAGTCTTCCGCCAGCTTCAGCGCCTTGGCCTTGGCATCGGCCAGCAGGCGGCGGCGGTTCATGGTGATGCCGTCGCCGTCGCGCAGGATCAGCATGTCGCGCGCTTCCATCGCCGAGGTCGCGACCTTGGCCGTGGAAATCGCCTCGAACACCTGGGCCAGCGCCGGCATCGGACCGCCGGGGCGACGCTTGTTGGTGATCGCGCGGGTGATCAGCTCTTTGCAGCCGCCCCAGCCCGGGATGACGCCGACACCGACCTCGACAAGACCCATATAGCTTTCGGCATGGGCCTGGATCGCATCGGAATGCAGCGTGATCTCGCAGCCACCGCCCAGCGCCATGCCGGCCACCGCCGACACGACAGGGAAGGGCGCGTATTTCAGCTTCATATAGGCATCCTGGCCTTCGCTGATGCCCTGCTCGATGGCGGGCCACATGGCGATATTGGCCTGGAACAAGGCAATACCGACATTGGCGCCGACCGAGAAGTTGTCCGCGTCACTGCCGATGATCAGCGCCTTGAAGCCCTTTTTGTCGATCTTGCCGGCTTCCTTCACCATCGCGATGATGTCGGCATCCACCGCATTCATCTTGGTGTGGAATTCCAGGCAGGCGACACCGTCGCCGACATCCCACAGGCTGGCGCCGCGGTTGGACGCGATCGGCTGCTTGCCGCGCTTGATGTCGGCCAGCATCCAGGCATCGGGCGCCACCACGATCTCGGCATAGTCGCCCTTGGTGGTGAGCTGGTAGGTCTTGCCGTTCTCTTCCTTGTAAAAGGGCCGGCCGGCGGCGACTTCCACCATCTTGGGGATCGGCATTCCGGCGGCCTTGAGCTTGTCGGCAAACCACTGCGTGCCGAGCTGGTCGATCTGCTCGAACGGCCCGAATTTCCACGCGTAACCGGTCTTCATGGCCAGATCGACGGAAAGAATATCGTCGACGATCTCCGGCACCAGGTCGGCGGCGTAGCTCAGCACGCGGCTGGCGACGCCCCAAGCATACTGGCCGCCCTTGTCGGGATGTTCGACCAGGCTGCGCAGGCCTTTCTTCGCCACCTTGGCGGAGGCGAGATTGGCTCGCTTCACGGCGCGGTAGTCGCCGGTCTTGAGGTCGAGCGCTTCCTTGCCGCGGGCGCGATAGAAGCCGCCCTTGCCCTTGCGACCGGTATAGCCGTCCTTGATCATCTTCTGCATCAAGGCGTTGAGCGGATGATCCGCCTTGTAGAACTGCAGCAGCGGATCGGTCTTGGGCAGGGTCTTCAGCATCGAGCCGACCACATGGGGGCCGAGATCGATGCCGGTGAGATCGGCGAGGCCGAAAATGCCGGTCTTGGGAATGCCCATCGGCTTGCCGACGATGCTGTCGGCTTCCTCCACCGTCAGCCCCATGTCATAGGCCAGTACAGTGGCGACCGTGGACCAGTAGATGCCGATGCGGTTGGCGATGAAACCCGGGCGGTCCTTGCAGTCGATCACTTCCTTGCCGAGCTTGACGTCGCCGAACTTGCGCAGCGCATCGATCACGGCGGGCTTGGTCCTGGGGCCCTTCACCAGTTCGAACAGGCGCATGTAGCGCGGCGGGTTGAAGAAATGCGTCACCGCGAAATCGGCCGCGAAAGAGTCGGGCAGGCCTTCGGTCAGCAGGTCGAGCGGGATCGTCGAGGTATTGGAGGTGACGATCGAGCCTTTCTTGCGCTTCTCTTCCAGCTGCGCATAGAGCTTCCGCTTCAGCTCGACATTCTCGATGATCGCTTCGCAGATCCAGTCCACATCGGCCAGCTTGTCGAGGTCGTCTGCCAGATTGCCCGGCGTGACCAGTTTCGCGACCTTCGGATGCATGAAGGGCGCGGGTTTGGTCTTTAGCATCTTGTCGATGGCGCCCTTGGCGAGCGCACTACGGTCATTCGCGCCCTGAGGCACAATATCCAGCAGGATCACCGGAATGCCGGCATTGGCGACATGGGCGGCGATGCCGGACCCCATGACGCCGGCACCGATCACCGCAACTTTCTTGATCTCGGTCATGATCTGACTGCTCCGGTGCGACTTAGACGGCTTCCAGAACGGTGGCGATGCCCTGACCGCCGCCGATGCACTGGGTGGCCAGCGCGAACTGCTTGCCTTCGCGCTTCAGCAGCGACGCGGCCTTGCCGGTGATGCGTGCGCCGGTGGCGCCCATCGGATGGCCCAGCGCGATGGCGCCGCCATCGAGATTGACCTTCTTCATGTCGTATTTGGCCTCGGCGACGCAGGCCAGCGCCTGGGCGCCGAAGGCTTCGTTCAGTTCGATGATGTCGATATCGCCCAGCTTGAGTCCGGCGCGTTCCAGCGCCTTCTTCGTGGCCGGCACCGGGCCGATACCCATCATTTCCGGCGCGCAGCCGGCGACGGCGACCGACTTGATGCGGGCCAGAACCTTGAGGCCATGCGCCTTGGCGAAATCTTCCGAACAGACCAGCGTGGCCGAGGCGCCATCGGTCAGCGGCGACGAGGTGCCGGCGGTGACGGTGCCCTTTTCATCGAAAGCCGGATTCAAGCCGGCGAGGCCTTCCGCCGTGGTGTCCGGGCGGATGCAGCCGTCCAGTTCGACGCGGTTGTTGCCATCGACGATGGCGACGATCTCGTCTTTCAGCTTGCCGGCCTTCTGCGCGGCGAGCGCCTTGGCGTGGCTTTCGACGGCCATCTGCTCCTGCGCCTTGCGGTCAATGCTGTATTTCCTGGCCAGGTTCTCAGCCGTAATACCCATCGAGACATAGGCCTGCGGATACTCCTGCAGCAGCTTGGGGTTCGGCAGGGTGTTGAAGCCGCCCATCGGCACCCGGGTCATGCTTTCGACGCCGGCGCAGATGAAAGCCTCGCCGGCATTCATCTGGATGGCGCCGGCGGCCTGGTGGATGCTCTGCATCGACGAACCGCAGAAGCGGTTCACCGTGGTGCCGGCCGCATCCTGCGGAATGCCGGCCAGGAAGCTGATCAGGCGGGCGACGTTCAGGCCCTGCTCACCCTCGGGGAAGGCGCAGCCCACGATCACGTCCTCGATCGCCTTCGGGTCAACGCCGGTGCGTTCGATCAGGGCTTTCAGCACCTGCGCGGTGAGATCGTCGGGGCGAACCTTGGCCAGCGCACCCTTGCGGGCCAGCGTGAAAGGCGAGCGGGCATAGCCGGCGATCACCACGTTGCGCATCATGACGATGTCTCCTTAGCGGGAACGGATAGATATGGGTTCGATAGACGAAAGTTCGAACCGGCGCCGGCATGCGGCGCCGGGTGTTCGGCCGGGCCTTATTCGGCGACGGCGGCGTATTCGGGCGTGGTGCGGCTCTGCACGAATTCCTTGAAGGACTGCGTGGCCGGACGGTCGCGGTTCAGCTTCAGGAAGTCGTCCAGGATACGGACATCCTGCTTCAGCTGGGTGATGGCGTCCTCGATATCCTGTCGCTGGGTTTCCAGCGCCGAGAGACGGTCGCGCGAGCGCTTCAGCGTGAGCGTCAACTGTTCGACGCGGCCATCGCCCAGATCGTAGAGGTCGATCATCTCACGAATCTCGGCCAGGCTGAAACCCAGGCGCTTGCCGCGCAGGATCAGCAGCAGGCGGGCACGGTCGCGCTTGGCGTAAACGCGCATCATGCCTTGGCGACTGGGATGCAGCAGCCCCTTGTCTTCATAGAAGCGGATGGCGCGCGGCGTCACTTTGAATTCATGCGCCAGATCAGTGATCGTGTAGGTCTTGTTATCCGACACGGTAAGCCCTCCCTTAAGGCTTGTTTCTCATCTTGGTTGGAGTCTTAGTTTCCGCTTACGTCAACGTCAATCTGAATCTCAGTTGCCTGCTTATTTTTAGAAAAATACTGGAAAACGGCGAATTATGATCGTACACTGAGCGCTGAGGCAATCGGAGGAAACCACTATGTCCGACAATCGGATAAAGAGCTACGGTGAATTCTGGCCGTTTTACCTGCGCGAGCATGCCAAGCCGGTTACCCGGGCCTGGCATTACTTCGGCACCACGCTGGCGCTGCTCAGCCTCGCTGCCCTGATCGTCACCGGCGACTGGCCCTGGCTGCTGGGCGCGCTGCTGATCGGTTACGGGCCGGCCTGGATCGGGCATTTCTTCGTCGAGAAGAACAAGCCGGCCAGTTTCAAATACCCGCTCTGGTCCTTCATCTCTGACTTCCGCCTGTATTTCAGCTTCCTCTCGGGCCGGCTGGGCAGCGAACTGGAGCGGGCGGGGGTGCCGGCGGGGATGGGGCATAACAGCCAGACCAAAATGAGCTGATCCGGAGCGGCCGGACAGTCAGATCGGCGTTGCGCCGAGTCGGCGCCGCCCGCGGGTCTGTTTGCGCGGGAAAGTCACACAATCGCAAGGATTGCCGTGGCAGTTTGGCGCCAAGGCTTTATAAGAAAATTGGTCTTCACAAGCAGATGAAGCCGCAAGCCGCGTAGCGTCGTCAGGGTCCGGCACAATTATGCAAATCTACCTGCCCATCGCAGAGTTGTCGGTCAGCATCTGGTTGCTGCTCGGCCTCGGCGGGGCGGTCGGCTATCTCTCCGGCCTGTTCGGCGTCGGCGGCGGCTTCCTGCTCACGCCGCTGCTGATCTTCATCGGCGTGCCGCCGCCGGTCGCGGTGGCGACTTCGGCCAACCAGGTGGTGGCGGCCAGCGTTTCGGCGGTCTACGCGCATTGGCGCAAGGACAATGTCGATTTCAAGATGGGGACCATGCTGCTGCTTGGCGGTCTCGTCGGCTCCAGCTTCGGTGCCTATCTCTTCGCGGTGCTCAAGCGTATCGGCCAGCTCGATGCGGTCATCGCGCTCTCCTATGTGATCATTCTCGGCACCATCGGCGGCATGATGCTGACCGAAAGCATCCGCGCGCTGCGCGCCAAACCCGGCGCCCAGCCGGTGGTGCGGCGCAAACGGCTGAACGACCATGCCTTCATCCGTGCGCTGCCGTTCAAGATGCGCTTCCGCAAGTCGCAGCTCTATATCAGCCTGCTGATGCCGGTCAGCCTCGGTTTCCTGGTCGGTATTCTGGCTGCCATCATGGGTGTCGGCGCCGGCTTCCTGCTGGTGCCGGCGATGATCTACCTGCTCGGCATGCCGACCGCCATCGTAGTCGGCACGTCGCTGTTCCAGATCATCTTCGTCACGGCGAATGTGACGATGCTGCATGCGATCACCACGCAGACGGTGGACGTGACGCTGGCGCTGATGCTGCTGGTCGGTTCGGTGATCGGCGCCCAATACGGCGTGCGCCACGGTGCGCGGCTGCGCGGCGAACAGATCCGCGGCCTGCTGGCCGCCCTGGTGCTGGCCGTCGCCATCGCGCTCGCCATCGACCTGATCCTGCCGCCGGACGATCAGTTCTTCCTTGAACTGGGACCGAGATGAAGGGCTTCGCCTTCATCCTGGTGCTGCTATGCGCAGGCGAAGCCTTCGCGCAGGCGACGCCGAATGCGCCGCGCGGTCCGGCGCCGGCGGACTCGCCGCTGATCACGGATCTGTCCTCGCATCTGATCGCCATCACCTCCAGCTTCACCGGCACGGATCTGCTGCTGTTCGGCGCCATCGACGAACCGGGCGAGGTGGTGGTGGTGGTGCGCGGGCCCACTGCCACATCAGTGGTGCGGCGCAAGCGGCCGACGCTCGGCTTCTGGCTGACGCGGCGTTCGGAGAGCTACGATAACGTGCCCTCCTATTATGCCGTGGCGAGCAGCAAGCCGCTGCAGGACATCGCGCCCGTCAACCTGCTGCAACGCCTGCAGATCGGGACGGAGAATCTGCGCTTCCGTTATCTGGGTGCGCGCCGGCCTGAGGATGTCGCGCATTATCACCAGGCGGTCATCCGGCTGAAAACCCGCGACGGACTCTATCGCGAGAATATCGGCGCCATCGATTTCCTCGGTCCCAAGCTGTTCCGCACCGCGATCAGCTTTCCCTCCACCGTTCCCGTCGGCACCTACCAGACCGAAGTCTATCTGATCCGCGACAACCGTATCATCGCCGCGCAATCGACGCCGCTGTTCATCGACAAGCAGGGCATCGAGCAGGAGGTCTACGACTTCTCGCGTCAGGAACCTGCGGTTTATGGTCTGGTTGCGGTGCTGCTCGCGGTCTTCGCCGGCTGGCTCGCGGCGGTGGTCTTCCGCCGCGGTTGACGCTGCGGAGGGGTGAGTTTGCATGCTGCCGCTTGCGCCGGTCGATGATTGTGCCAAGTTTGCGCCAGACCTTATGGAAGAGTGAGTGCCTCCGATGGACAAGGATACGCTGGACCAGACCCGGCGCGAGCTGCGCCGTTTCGTGCGCGAAAAGCTGGTCCCCCTCGAGAAGCAGGTTGCCGACGAAGATCGCATCCCCGACGAGATTCGCCGCAGCTTCGCGGAGATGGGTCTTTACGGCATTTCCATCCCGGAGGAATTCGGCGGTCTCGGTCTGGCGATGGATGAGGAGGTCGAACTGGTTTTCGAACTCGGCTGGACCTCGCCGGCCTTCCGCAGCCTGTTCGGCACCAATGTCGGCATCGGCAGCCAGGGCATCCTGATCGACGGCACGCCGGAGCAGAAGCAGGCCTGGCTGCCGAAGCTGGCCAGCGGCGAGGTCACGGCGTCCTTTGCGCTCACCGAACCCGAAGCCGGCTCGGATGCTGCCAGTGTGAAGACGCGCGCCGAGAAGCAGGGCGATCATTACATCGTCAACGGCACCAAGCGTTTCATCACCAACGCGCCGCATGCCGGCATCTTCACGCTGATGGCGCGCACGGATCCGAACAACAAGGGTGCCGGCGGCGTGACGGCCTTCATCGTCGAGGCAAAGACACCGGGCATTACCATCGGCAAGCCGGACAAGAAGATGGGGCAGCGCGGTTCGCATACCGCAGACGTGATTTTCGACAACGCGAAAGTTCCTGCCGCCAATATCATCGGCGGCAAGGAAGGTCAGGGTTTCAAGACCGCGATGAAGGTGCTGGATCGCGGCCGGCTGCATATCTCGGCGATGTGCGTCGGCGCCGCCGAGCGCCTGATCCATGAATCGGTCAGCTATGCACGCGACCGCAAGCAGTTCGGCCAGGCCATCGCGGAATTCCAGCTAATCCAGGCCATGCTGGCCGACAGCCGCACCGAAGCCTATGCCGCGCGCTGCATGGTGCGCGATGCGGCCCGGCGCTATGCCGCCGGCGAGACTGTCTCGCTGGAGGCCAGTGCCTGCAAACTGTTCGCCTCCGAGATGGTCGGCCGCGTGGCCGACCGCGCGGTGCAGATCCACGGCGGCTCGGGTTATATCCAGGAATTCGCCGTCGAGCGCTTCTACCGTGATGTGCGGCTGTTCCGGCTATATGAAGGCACCAGCCAGATCCAGCAGCTGGTGATCGCCAAACAGATGCTGCGCCAGGCCGAAGCCGGACAGGACGCCTAAGCGATGCCGGAAGACGGATCATCCAGGCAGAGCGCGACGCGCACGGCAGTCATTCTTGTCGGCCTCTGTTTTCTGCTGAATATGCTGTCGCGCGGCAGCGGTGAGACCTTCACCACTTTCCTGCTGGCGCTGACGGCGGAATTTCAGGCCAATCGCGCCGATGTGGCCGGCATTTATTCGCTGCAGATGCTGCTGGCTGGCCTCTGCGCGCCGGTCGCGGGTTACTGCTTCGACCGCTTCGGGCCGCGAAGCATCTATATCGGTGGCATGCTGCTGCTGGTGGCCGGCCTGCTGCTCGCGTCCTTCGGCAACGCGGTCTGGCAGCTTTATATCTATATCAGTATCGGGGTCGGCGGCGCGGCGGCCTTCCTTGGCAATGCCCCGCATTCGGCATTGCTGGCGCGCTGGTTCGAAGGCGGCAGCCTGTCGCGTGCCATGAGCGTGGTCTTCGCTGCGATGGGCATCGGATCGCTGCTGCTGGTGCCGTTGGCACAGTATGCGATCGAGACGCTGGGCTGGCGTAATGCCTATCGCATCCTGGCTGGTATCGTGCTGCTGGCGATGCCGGCGCTGTTACTGGTGTCCTGGCCGACCGTGCAGGTCGGTCGCGTGCTGCCGCCCAAACTCAGAGCCTCGGACGGCGACGTCGCCGAGACGGTGGCCGTTATCGAATGGACCATCGGCCGCGCCATGCGCAATCCGGCCTTCTGGGGGCTGGCGTCGGTGTTCTTCTTTACATCGGCCGGCATGTTTTCCGTGATGGTGCAGGCGGTCGCCTATCTGGTCGAACTGGGTTATGCGCCGCTCAAGGCTGCGTCGATCTACGGCATTGTCGGCGTGCTGACGCCGCTCGGCATCCTTGGCTTTTCCTGGCTGGACGTGCGGATCGGCCGGCACAGTTCGGCGGCGCTGTCCTATGCTTTCAGCCTGTCCGGACTGGCGGCGCTCTGGGCGCTCAAGCTGTGGCAATCACCGCTGATGCTGTGGACATTCGTGCTGCTGGTCGGGCTCTCGTTCGGTGCCCGCGGCCCGCTGGTGGGCGCCACCGCGGCGCGGATTTTCCACGGGCCCCGCTTCGGCATGATCTTCGGCACCATGATGGTGGGCAGCGGCCTTGGCGTCGGCTCCGGCACCTTCATCGGCGCCATCCTGCACGATCTCACCGGCGGCTATACCGCGGTCTTCCTGTTTTCCGGGGTCTGCGTGCTGCTGGGCGCCATGCCGTTCTGGACCTACAGCGCCCTGCGCCGCTTCGGACCATAGGCACCTGACGGAACCTATTGAACCGGTGCATTTCCGCGGGTTGAAAGCAGGGGCGGAATCCCTATCATTCTGCAAAACCGCCCCCAGAAACGCGGCCCGGCAAGATGGGTCGTGTCTTCCCTGAAAGGACTGCCCGCATGACCAAGTTCGGCCAGAGCCAGCCGGTTCGCCGTGTCGAGGACCAGCGTTTCATCACCGGCAAGGGGCGGTATGCGGATGATATCAGCCTGCCCGGCATGGTGCATGGCGTGTTCCTGCGCTCGCCGCATGCCCATGCCAAAATCCTCAAGATCGACACCACCGAAGCGAAGCAGGCGCCCGGCGTGCTGGCGGTCTACACCGCTGCCGATCTTACGGCGGCCAATATCGGCCTGTTGCCCTGCGCGATCCCGCTGAAGAATCGCGATGGCTCGATGCGTGCCGATCCGCCGCGCCCGGCGCTGGCCGACGGCATGGTACGGCATGTCGGCGATCCGGTCGCCTTCGTGGTGGCCGAAACGTCGGGGCAGGCGCGCGATGCCTCCGAACTGATCGAGGTGGATTACGATGCACTGCCGGCCGCCGCCAATCTCGCCACTGCCATGGATGCGGGCCAGCCGCAGATCTGGCCCGAAGCGCCGAACAACCGCGCCTTCGACTGGGAAATCGGCGACAAGACCAAGGTCGATGCGCTGTTCGCCGGCGCCGCCAGGACCGTGAAGCTGACGCTGGAAAACAACCGGATTATCGTGGCCTCGATGGAGGCGCGGGTCTCTCTCGCCGCCTTCGACAGGCAGACCGGCCGCTTCGCGCTGCACGTGCCCACCCAGGGCGTGTGGGTGCTGAAAAAGACGCTGGCGAAGATCTTCAATCTGCCGGAAGAGAAATTCGCCGTCTTTACCGACGATGTCGGCGGCGGCTTCGGCATGAAGATCTTCATCTATCCCGAACAGGTGCTGACGCTGTTTGCCGCCCGCGCACTGGGTCGTCCGGTCAAGTGGACCTCGGAACGCAGCGAGGCCTTCCTGACCGATACGCATGGCCGCGCCAATCTCACCCATGCCGAGATGGCGCTCGACAAGGACAACCACTTCCTGGCGCTGCGCGTGCATAATATCGCCGATATGGGTGCGTATCTTTCGACCTACGCGCCGATGATCCCGACCATGGCTGGCACCAAGGTGCTCAGCTCGGTCTATCGCTTCCAGGCCGTGCATGCCCGCGTTGAAGGCGTGTTCACCAATACCGTGCCGGTCGATGCCTATCGTGGCGCCGGCCGACCGGAATCGAACTACATCATGGAGCGGCTGATCGACATCGCTGCGCGCGAGCTGAAAGTCGACCGCGCCGAATTGCGGCGCAGGAACTACATTCCGTCCGATGCCTTCCCCTGGACCAGCGCGATGAACCTGGTCTACGACTCCGGCGATTTCGCCAATACCTCGGAGACCGCGCTCAAGGCGATCGACTGGGCCGGTTTCGAGACGCGTCGCGCGGCATCCGCCAGGCGCGGCCTGCGTCGCGGCATCGGCATGGCCTACTATCTCGAAGCCACCGGCGGTGCGCCGACCGAACGTGCCGAAATCCGCTTTGCCGAAGATGGCTTCGTCGATGTCTATGTCGGCACGCAGTCGACCGGCCAGGGCCATGAAACCGCCTATACCGGTATCATCTCTGAATTGCTCGGCGTCGGCGCCGACCGCATCCGCATCCGCCAGGGCGACAGCGACATGATCCCGACCGGTGGCGGCACCGGCGGTGCCCGTTCGCTCTATTCGCAGGGTGGCGCGCTGCTCTCCACCAGCGAGGCGGTAATCGAGAAGGGCAAGACGCTGGCCGCCGACATGCTGGAAACCTCTGCCGGCGACATCGAGTTCGCCGCCGGTCGTTTCGCCGTGGCCGGCACGGATCGCGGCGTCGGCATCATGGAGGTGGCCTCCGAGGCGCGTAAACGCGCCGGCGTCGGCTATGAGCAGGCTGCCGGTCTCGATACCGCCACCGATCATCCGATCCAGGCGATCACCTTCCCCAATGGCTGCCATGTCTGCGAGGTCGAGATCGATCCGGCCACCGGCATCGCCCAGGTGGTGCGCTATGTGGTGGCCGACGATATGGGCCGGGTGATCAACCCCACCATCGTGAAGGGCCAGATCCATGGCGGCGTGGTGCAGGGCGTCGGCCAGGCGCTGTACGAGCATGTCGTCTATGACAATGACGGCCAGCTGCTGACCGGCAGCTTCACGGATTACTGCCTGCCGCGCGCCGACAATTTCCCCGAGATCGAAGTGCATCTCTGCGAAGTGCCGTGCAAGACCAATCCGCTCGGTGTGAAGGGCGCGGGCGAGGCGGGCGCGGTCGGCTCGGCGCCGGCCACGATCAGCGCCGTCGTCGATGCGCTGGCCGATCTCGGTGTCACCCATGTCGACATGCCGGCCACGCCGCAGAAGCTGTGGCGGATCATCAACGAGCGGCAGGCCCAGGCTGCGGAATAACCGCTGTGCGCCGATGAATCGAAAGGGCGGCCGGATTGCTTCGGCCGCCCTTTTCTTATCCGCGGATGGTCGGTGCAGGCTTTGCCGTTCACGCCTTGCCGTTCTCTGGTACCTGCATCACGGTGAAGAACAGGCCAAGCTGACGGATCGCCTGGGCGAAATGCTCGTAGTCGACCGGCTTGGTGACATAGACGTTGCAGCCCAGATCGTAGCAGCGCTGGATCTCGCGCTTGTCGTCAGTGGTGGTCAGCACCACGACGGGGGTCATATGCAGTCCCTGGCTCTGCTTGATCTTCTGCAGGATATCGACGCCCGACATGTCGGGCAGATTCAGATCGAGCAGGATCAGCAGGGCCTCGCCCTTGTGCTCTCGCCCGTTGCCGTCGCTCCCCAGCAGAAAGCCGAGCGCATCGGTTCCGGTCGTGAATGGCTTGATCTCATTGTTGACGCCGGCGCGACGGATATTCTTCTCGATCAGCCGTGCATGGCCTTCGTCGTCCTCGATCATCACGATCGTCACTGGAGTCTGGTCGGGCATGTGCTTTTCCTCTTGGCGAGGCTAAGCAGTCCATCGTTTGGGTAAAATTATCGTAAAGGTAGTGCCCTGTCCGAGGTCGCTGTCGACGCGGATGGTGCCGCCGAGGCGACGCACCATGGTGCGGACATGGGCAAGGCCTATGCCCTCGCCGGGCCGGTCCTGTACGCCGGCGCGACGAAACAACTCGAAGATACGCTCATAGTCTTTCGCATCGACACCACGGCCGTTGTCGGCGACGCGAATCACGGCGAAGGCGCCGCGTTCCTCAGCATCGATGCGGATCCGCACCGGCCGGTCGTTGCTGCGGTATTTGATCGCATTGTCGAGCAGATTGGAGAAAATCTGCTCCAGCGCCAGCCGGTCGCTGGCGATATCCGGCAGTGCGCCGACTTCGATCTCGCCGTCAATTTCCTGCAGGCGGTGCGCCACATCCTTTGCCATTGAGGTGAGCAGTGCACCGAGCGAGATCGGCTGCGGCGTGAATTCGCGGCGGCCGGCGCGTGACAGGCCGAGGATCGCATTGATCAGGCGGTCCATCTTGGAGATCGAGTTCTTGATGAAGCCCAGCGCCTCGGTCACCTCGCGGCGTAGCTGCGCGCGCTGTTCCGGAGTCGGCGGCGTATCGCTGAAAATATCCGGCTGCAGCGCCTCGAGTTCGCTGGTGAAGCCCATGATGTTGACCAGCGGCGAGCGCAGGTCATGGCTGACGATGAAGGCGAAGCGCTGGATTTCGTCATTGGCTTCACGCAGGTCGGCTGTGCGTTCGGCAACCCGTTCTTCCAGGCCGCGATTGGCGGCTGCCAGTTCGGTATGCGCCGCGGCAAGCTGCACATTGGCCTGTGCGGCCTGTTCACTTCTTTTGCGAATCTGGGTGATCGAGGCCAGGGCCAGCACCGCGATGGTCAGGCCGCCGGCGAAATTCACGACGAAGAGAATGATATTGGTGCGGTCGGAATATTCCTGGCGATCCTGCAGCAATGCCCGTTCGTCGTTCAGCATCGCGAAGATGCGCGCCAGCACCTCGTTCATCGTCTCAAGGCCGGCATTCGAGCGCAGCATCGCCTGCAGCTCGCGGTCGCGGCCGGCCTGCTTCAGGACCAGCGCCTGCTCCATTTCGTCCAGCTTGCGCTGCACCAGCGGTTTCAGAACCTCCAGCTTTTCGATCTGCTCCGGATTGTCGGAGATCAGGTGTTCCAGTTCGGGCTGGATTTCAAACAGGCGGCGGCGGCCGGACTCGTAGTCGTTGAGGTAAGCGGGATCGGCGGTCAGCAGGAAGCCGCGCTGGCCGCTTTCGGCCCGACGCAGCGCACCCTGATAGGTGATGATGGCGGAATTGACCTCAAGCGATTGGGCGACGGTTTCCGAGGCGCGGTCGGATTCGCGCGCCAGCCAGAGCGAGGTCAGGCTCATTGTCACCAGCACGACAAAGCCGGCGACCAGCAGGGCAAGCTGGATCGGAATGCGGTTTCGGGTGAAGGGCAGGGAGAGGCTCATGCGCGCGATGCAGTCCTAACCTTTTGATTTCATTATCACTGCATGGCGCAGTCGGTCTTCCCGGGCAGAGTCCGTAAGCCCTGGAATCTGCTGTACAACGCAGAGTCTGCGCTTTCAACCTGAATTGCCGCTGGCCACCCGCCACAACCCCGATGATTTCTTTCAACGCTGCGCCTGCCGGAAAGTTCGCGTCTCCGGGTCGGGTTGGTCCTGTGCCGGGCATCTCGTATCGTGGCGATCCGAGTCCGAGTCCCGATGGAGATGTCCGCATGCCGCGCGAATACCCCCCGAACCCGCTGGTTGGGCTTGGTGCCATCGTCTGGAAGGATGGGCGGGTGCTGATGGTTCAGCGCGGCAATCCTCCGCGCGCCGGCATCTGGAGCCTGCCCGGCGGGGCACAGCATCTGGGCGAAACCGTGCAGGCCGGCATCCATCGCGAGATCGCCGAAGAAACCGGGGTGACGATCGAACTGCTCGGCCTGGTCGATGTCATCGACTCGGTCCAGCACGATGCCGCCGGCCGCGTACTCTACCACTATACGATCATCGACTTTGCGGCACGCTGGGTGGCCGGCGAGGCTGTCGCGGGCGACGATGCGGCCGCCGTGGCCTGGGTCGCCCCGGCCGATCTGCATCGCATGGACCTGTGGGACGAGACCATAAGGGTGATCGAAAAATCACGTGAATGGCTGGCCTGACCCCCAGCCGGGTCATTTGCTCGGTACCCGCCTTGTGGTTTATTAGGGGCAGGGTTTTCGCTATCTATCGTCGGGTAAAGGATGAATTTCCCCAGGGGGTCGGCGTCGCAATTCCAGCCCGCGAAATTCGAAGAGCGCGGGACGGCAGTTGCTTTCACCACGCCGGCGCTGAGCCAGGCGCGCGCGCGTATGGACAGTCGCGACAATCTGGAACTGACGGTTGCCGCCTTCTCCGGCGTGAAGGGCAATTACGTCATCCGCTGGAAGGACGTGCCCGAGATTTTCCAGCTCACCATGCACGACCGCGCCCTGCAGGAAGAAATCTTCAAGAAGAATTCCTGCCTGCCGCCCGATGTGCGCATGGCGACGCTGGAGACGGCACGTACCGGTCTGGCCGGTCCCGAAGCGCAGAAGAGCGCCGAGGAAGCCATCACCGAGGAGGAAAACGAAATCCTCCTCACCCGCTATTTTCTGTTCAAGACGGCGCTGGAACGGCTGTCCGGCGGCCAGATGAATCTGCATGTGTCGGATTTCACCTCCACTTCCGGTCGCGACCGTATCCGCTCCGGGCTGGGCGAGATCGCCAAGAAGCTCGGCACCAATGCCAACGAACTCTACGACCGGCTGGAGCGCTGGGGCCTGTTCATTGCGCCGCTCGGCATGGCCGGCATGCCCAAGGAAAGCCGGCTGCGTCGTCTGATCAGCGGCATTACCAACCTGGCCCAGTCGCTGAACCACTGGGCCGATACCGACAAGTCCGAGGCTGCCGACCTGGCCCGCGGCATCGCCAGGGTCGCCTATTTCACCGAAGACTTCGCCCGCGACCTGGCTGCGGCCTCGGTGCGGCCAGTCGAGTATGCCGAGCGTGTCCTGTCCAACTGGGAGAAAGCGACGGAGACGCTGCAGCGCGATATCAGCCGGCTGTGGTGGACCGTAGACGGATGGGAATTCATCCTGCTGCTGTGGAAAGACGCCGAGGACCGCGATCGCGACGCCCAGCGCGCGGCGGTAACGGAAATTTATCGAGTTCTTCCCATCATCCCCGATAAGGAAGCCGCCAACAGGCCGAATCTGGCGGCGATGCAGGAGAGTACGCGCATGCAGGTGCGCGCTCTTGAGGGGTGGAATTCCGGCTCGCTCGATATCGAGATGGTCCGGCGCGTCGAGAACGTGAAGCGGAAACGGATATGACCGATCTTGCATCCGAGCTGCGCGACATCGAGCGCAAGCTGTTCGAAATTCCCGACGAGAAGGTGGCACAGCTCACCCTGCTCATCGAACGTTCGCGTGCCGTCGTGCTTTCGGCGGCTTTGGCCGATGCCGCGCTGGGTACGCTGCGGCCGCGACTGGCCAAGACCCGGCCGCCGCGCCATCTGACGCTGCAGCGCATTTTCTGCCATCCCTTCGAAGACCTGCTGATCCTGCCCGAAGACGGCGACAAGCAGTTCGGCCGCATCTCGCGCGCTTCGCTGGCCCCCTGCTGGGAATTCGTCGTGCAGTGCCTGGACCAGTCTTCGGTCAAGGAACTGGAAGCATCCGTGCGCACCTCGACCGCGCCCGCCATCGGCGCCAGCGCCGATCCGCGCATTCCAAAACTCGGCGCGACGCTGTGGGGCATCGCCGCGCGCCGCCTGCGTGAGGAAGTCAGCCTGGCCGACAGCGATCCCGCCCACCGCGCCGGCCTGGTGACCAGACTGGGCAGCGAAACCGCCTATCTCGACCTCGTCGACATGATGTGCGTGCTGGAGATCGCCGCGGCGCTGGAAGCCTTGCGCGACGAGATGTCGCCCAAGCCGGTCGGCAAACTGCTTGAAGCCCAGGTCGAAGCCATTCGCGAAGGTTATACTGCGCTCTGCAGCAGCGGTGCCGGGCTGCCGGGCTACATGATCGCCTTCATCCTGGCCCGCCTGAGCGACCCGTTCCAAGCATTGCCGATTTTTGACGGCATGGGCGATATGCCGACCGGCATCGCCGATCTCAAGCCGGGCCAGTATGCCCGCCGCATGATCGCCGGTGACTCCAAGCGTTTCTTCAAGTCGATCGGCCGCGCCGATGCCGGCAAGATGGAAGCCGGCAATATTGCCGGCATGGTCGACGATTTCGTGGTGATNNGGCGTGCTGGCCGGTGCCGATGCCAAGGTGCTGGATGCGCTGGCGGCGCCGACCTTGATCGAGCCGGGTCAGGAAGCCGCCGTCAAGGAAGCGATCTTCAACGCGAAGCTGCAGGCAGAAGATCGTGTCTATGCAATTCAGAAAGTGGCCAAGGTGGCCAGCGGCATCGGTGCCGACAAGGATGTCGGCGACACGCTGAAGCAGCTTGGCGGCCAGATCGAACAGGGCGGCGGTACGCTGGTGGCCGATATCAAGGCCGGCAAGCTTGACGGTATCGGCAAGGATGCCGCCAAACAGCAACTCTATGGCGCCGTGCGTATGCTGGAGCTTGTCAGCGGCAGTGTTCCTGCGGCCAAGCTTATGAAAGACGGCCTCGCCGCCATTGAAAAAATGCCGGCCTGAAGCCATCTGACTCCTTGCGCGCCCTGCGGGGCGTATCAAGGAGATGCATGTCGGCCAGCCAGAGCGATCCGGGCAAAAGTGGTCAGAGCGCACCTGCTCCCGTCGAAACGGGCACGGTCCGCAAGAAACTGACTCAGGCTGAAATCAACAAAGCGATCAAACTTCATCAGGATTACCGCAACGGTGTATTCGGCGGACGGCGCGCCGTGTTTTCCTTCCAGGATCTGGAAGGAATGATGTTTGCCGGCGCCAATCTCTCCGACGCGGATTTCACCGGAGCGGCGCTGCATGGCGCCAGCCTGGGTGGCTCCAACCTCGATCGCGCCGTTCTGTTCGGTGCCGATCTGCGCATGGTCAATCTGGCCGGCGCCAGCCTGGTGCGTGCCGATCTGCGCGGTGCCCTGCTGCAGGGCGCCAATCTGACCCAGGCCAATCTCTACGACGCCGATCTGCGCGACGGCATGATTGCCGAACGCGACGCCAGGACACGCGACATCCGCAATCTGCAGTTCAAGACCGGCGCAGCTGATCTGCAGGGCGCGGCGATGCGGGGCGCCAACCTGTCGAAGGCGCGCATGGGCGGCGTGGTGGCACAGCATACCGATTTCACCGATGCGATCATGGTGGGCTGCAATCTGGTACGGGCCAATCTGGCGCATGCCAACCTGACCAACGCCGACCTGTCCGGCGCGGATCTCTCCGGCGCCAGCCTGAAGGGCGCCACGCTGACCAATGCGGTGCTGACCGACGCCAGGCTGCAGATGGCCGATCTGAGCGGCGCGAATACCGCCGGCATGCTGGGCGACAAGCCGGCCGGCAAGTCGCTGGACGAACTGGGGATGACGCCGGAAGAAGCGCTACGCCTGCATGCGCTCTGGGTGACGAGCGGCGGTGCGGAAGGCAGGGCGGTCGATTTCAGCGGCTTCGACCTGCGCAAGATCGGCAGCCTCTACAAGGCGCAGCTCACCGGCCTGGTGGCGGCCAATGCGGTTTTCTTCGGCCTCAATCTGGAAGGCGCGGCCATGCAGGGTGCGCGACTGGCCGATGCGGACTTCCGCAACTGCCGTCTTGCCGGTGCCGATCTGCGCGGTGCCAGCCTGAAGGGTGCCAATCTTTCGCATGCCGATCTGCGCCAGGTTGATCTGCGGCCGCTGGTGGTGGCGGAAACGCGCAGCTTCCCCAGTCATCTCGACAAGGCCAATCTGCGCCATGCCGATCTGCGCGGCGCCCGCCTGAATCAGGCTGTGCTGCTGGAGGCCGATCTGCTGGAAGCCAATCTGGCGGATGCCCAGATCGAGGGCGCGGATTTCACCGGTGCGGTCGGCGTGAAGGGGCTCGCGCCGCCGGCCTGAGACCTTGATTGTCTTTTCTCGAAAATAATGCTAATATTCCTATATTCGTGAACATGTGTTCACGCTCGCGCCACTAAAAATGCGCGCGCCTGTTGGACATCGTGGATAGGAAATCAATGGCTTGGCACATGATGTCAAAGGCTTAGCCGGGATTTAACGGGCCGAAACAGGACGAAACGGGTCGAAACAGGCTCAAACGGGACATAACTGGCCCCGAATGGGACGGAACTGGCCCTTGAATGGCCTGCAACGGGCGCAAACTGGCCGGACTTAGCCTGCGGTGGGGCGCCGGAAGGCAGCTTTCGGATCGTACGGTGTCGGCTCGGCGGTGAAGCCGGCCAGGTCGGCGCTGGCAAGGCCCAGCATCAGCGGCTCGCAATTCTCCCGGTCCACTGTCACCCGTGCATTGAACGCCTGATGCGTGTAGCCGTGCTTGTCGCCGATGCGATACACCGTCGGCCCCGATTTGTCGCCCGGGCTGGTGGTGCGGCTGCGCAGGCCGAGCAGGCTGGCATGACCGACGTCCAGACCTGAGAGACCGGCAGCGATCTGTTCGGCACGCGCCAGGAATCCGAAGGTTTCGATACTGCCGGCGGTACCGCCCAGCTCGCGCTGGAACTGGCCGATCAGGATCTGGCCGGGCAGCGCCTTGGCGATGATGCGCGCCAGCGTGATGGTCACTTCGCCGACGATATATTCGAACCCGCGCGGCGTGGTGCCTTCCACCTGGTGATAGGAGAAATGGCTGCCGACGGCAAAAGCGGCGCGCAAGGTCGGCACCAGTTTCGCATTGCCCTTCTGCCGCGCCAGCGCATTGTCGGCCAGGATCAGCAGCAGTGCGAGCCAGCTGCGCAGATCGGCATCCGGGCCTTCGCTGCGGTTCCAGACATAGAAGCCGTCGCCGACGGTGGAACGTGCCAGTTCGGTGCGCAGGCCCGCCTGGTTCAGGCGCTTCGCGGCCGAGTTGATCGAATATTCCAGCGACGACAGCTGCGCCACCTGTTCCAGCGGCGAATGTTTCGAGAAGCTGACGATGTCGAACAGGATGACGGCGCGGCTTTCGGTGGCGCTGATCGTGTAGCGCTTCACCAGATTCTCGATCAGCAGCGGACTGACTTCACCCTTCGCCGTGCCGACCGTGAAGGGCAGGTCCATGGTCAGCGGGCGGGCCCGCAGCAGCTTGCAGGTTTCGGCGAAATTCGCCGCATCCATCAGTCGCCGGCCGCGCACCAGCCGTGGCAGCTCTTCGGCGCTGCCGAGCACCGTATAGGGTTCGGAAAAACAGAAGCTGGCGCGACTGCCTTCATGGCTCCAGCCCGCCACGATGGTCTTGCCCAGTCGCCAGGAGGAATGCAGGACGAAATCGATCTCCCGCATGCCCTGTCGTACGGCATCCTGCTGGCGTGCCGCATCGGCTTCGCTCATGGCGACAGCACTCGCATATTGTCGAAAACCCCAAACCTGCCCGCCGCCCCACCGCGACAGACAGTTGCAGACTACGACCGGGGCTGGCTGCGCGCCAGTACGATCATGCCCGCGGTGGCGCTGTCATGCGTGTGTTGCACCGAGGGATCGGTCAGTTCTTCCAGGATCGGCTTGGCCAGTTGCTTGCCCAGCTCGACGCCCCACTGGTCGAAGGAATTGACGCCCCAGACGATGCCCTGCACGAAAATCTTGTGCTCATACAGGGCGATCAGCATCCCGAGGTGGTAGGGATCGACCTGGGGCAGCAGCACGGTGGTGCTCGGGCGGTTGCCGGCAAACACCTTATGCGATGCCAGCGCCGCCACCTTCGCGTCGTCGGCGCCCTCGGCGCGCAGTTCCGCCTCGGCCTCGGCGCGGGTCTTGCCGCGCATCAGCGCTTCGGCCTGGGCAAAGGCATTGGCCAGCAGCATCTCGTGATGCCTGCCCTGCGGATAGCGCGATTGCAGCGGCACGACGAAATCGGCCGGAATGGTTTGCGGGCCCTGATGCAGCAGCTGGTAGAAGGCATGCTGGCCGTTGGTGCCCGGTTCGCCGAACACGATCGGCCCGGTCTGGAAGCCGAGCGGACGGCCCCAGCGGTCGACGCCCTTGCCGTTGCTCTCCATGTCCGCCTGCTGCAGATACGGTGCCAGTTTCGACAGGCCCTGGTCGTAGGGCAGCACGGCCAGCGCGGACGAGTTCAGGAAGTTGACGTTCCAGATGCCGGCCAGCGCCATCAGCACTGGCAGGTTCTCGTTCAGCGGCGCGGTGCGGAAATGGTGGTCCATCGCATGCGCGCCATCCAGCATCAGGCGGAACTTGTCCATGCCGATGCCGAGCGCCACCGGGAAGCCGATCGCCGACCACAGCGAATAGCGACCGCCGACCCAGTCCCAGAACTGCAGCACCTGCTCGGGCCGGATTCCGAACTTGCCCGGCACCGTGGTGTTGGCCGACAGGCCCATGAAATGCCGCGGCCAGTCGATGATGCCGGGACCGAGCTTTTCCTGCAGCCAGGCCCGTGCCGTTCCGGCATTGGCCATGGTTTCCTGTGTGGTGAAGGTTTTCGAGGCCACCACGAACAGCGTGGTTTCGGCGTCGCATGTCTGCAGCACGCGCGCGATATCGGCGCCGTCCACGTTGCTGACGAAGTGAATATCGATATCGGGCAGCTTGTCGGGGCTGAGCGCCTCCAGCGCCATGCGCGGGCCGAGATCCGAGCCGCCGATGCCTATGGCGACCACGCTCCTGAACGGCTTTTCGGTGATGCCGCGCCAGGTGCCGCCGCGGATCGCATCGATGATCTCGCCCATGCGCTGCAATTCGCCCTGCACCAGCGCCACGATGTCGGTGCCGTCGACGTTCAGGCTGGCGCCGGCGGGCAGGCGCAACGCGGTATGCAGCACCGCGCGGTCCTCGGTGGTGTTGACCTTCTCGCCGCTCAGCATGCGGTCGCGCCAGGTTTCCACTTCGGCGGTTTTGGCCAGATCGAGCAGCAGGTCGAGCGTCTCGGTTTCGATGCGCTGACGCGACAAATCGAGCAGCATGTTGCCGCAACGGAAAGAGAATGTCTCGAAACGCTTGTCGTCGGCCGCGAACAGGTCGCGCAGTTGCCGCGTGCGCGTGGCGCTGGCATGGGCGGCAAGGGCGCGCCAGGCGGGCGTCTGATCGATTGGCATCGGCAGCGACATGGTTCCTCCGACGGTTGCCGGTCTTACGTGATCACATCGGGCGCAGCACGCCCAGTGATTTTGCGAAGACCGGTCTGCGCTTCTGCGAAATCGATCAGCGGCTGCAGCCGCGACTGCACGTCGTCGGCCTGTTTCGCCGGATCGGCGTCGTAAAGTTCGAAATACAAACGCACGGTGGCGCCTTCGGTGCCCGTGCCCGACAGTCGCGCGATCAGCCGGGCCTGTTCGCCGCAAATCACCCGCAGCCCCTGGCCCTTGCTCTCGCTGCCATCCACCGGGTCGCGATAGGCGAAATCGTCGGCCGCCGTGATCGCCATGTTGCCGATCTTCTGGCCGGGCAGGGCAGGCAGATTGGCGCGCAGGCGGTTCAGGGCCTCCGTGGCCTGTCTGGCATCGACGGCTTCGTAATCATGCCGGCTGTAATAATGCCGGCCGTAGCGCTTCCAGTGCTGCTGCAGGATCGACAGCACGGTCTCGCCGGGTTTTGCGGCCAGCAGGTTGAGCCAGAACAGCACCGCCCAGAGGCCGTCCTTCTCGCGCACATGATCCGAACTGGTGCCGTAGCTTTCCTCGCCGCAGAGTGTGATGTGGCCCGCATCCAGCAGGTTGCCGAAGAACTTCCAGCCTGTCGGCGTCTCGAAACATTCAAGTTTCAGTGCGCGCGCCACCGCATCCGGCGCGCGGCTGGTCGGCATCGAGCGGGCCACGCCGGCAATGCCTCTGGCATAGCCCGGCGCCAGTGTCGCATTGGCGGCCAGCACGGCGAGGCTGTCGCTCGGTGTGACGGCGATGCCACGGCCTAAGATCATGTTGCGGTCGCCATCGCCGTCGGAGGCGGCAGCGAAATCCAGTTCGCCGTCCAGCACCGCGGCCTTGTACAGCTCCGGTGCATAGACCGGGTTGGGATCCGGATGTCCGCCGCCGAAATCCTCCAGCGGCTCGGCATTGATCACGCTGCTTTCTGGCGCGCCCAGCATCTCGACGAGAAGCCGCTTGGCGTAAGGCCCGGTCACCGCATGCATGGCGTCGAAGCGGAAGCGGAAATCCTTGCGCGCCAGCAGCGCACGAATGACGTCGAAATCGAACAATCCGCCCAGCAGCGCGGCATAATCGTCGACCGGATCGATCACCGTCACGGTCATGTTGCCGATCTTGCGGTTGCCGGTTTTATCTAGGTCGATCTCGCCATCTATATCGACAATGCGGTAATGCCGGATCATCTGTGTGTGCTGGTAGATTGCCTCGGTCACGGCCTCCGGCGCCGGACCGCCATTGGCGATGTTGTATTTGATGCCGAAGTCGCCGTCCGGGCCGCCCGGATTGTGGCTGGCCGACAGCACCAGGCCACCACGCGCACGATGGCGCCGGATCACAGCGCTGGCGGCGGGTGTGGAAAGAATACCGCCCTGGCCAACCAGCACGCGGTCGATGCCGTTGGCGGCTGCCATGCGCAGGATGGTCTGGATCGCCGCGCGATTGAAGAAGCGGCCGTCGCCGCCCAGCACCAGCGTACCGCCCTGTAACTCCGGCGCGCAGTCGAACACCGCCTGCACGAAGTTCTCCAGATAGCCCGGCTGCTGGAAGACCGTCACCTTCTTGCGCAGGCCCGATGTGCCGGGCTTCTGCCCTTCGAAGGACGGCGTGGCGACTTCACGCAAACTCATGGCTGTCTCGACTTGCTCGGGCCCAGGTTCAGGCAATGGGGAAGCGGCTGGAGATATCGTGCCGCGCGCCCGTCTTCGCCATCAGGATCACGCTATGGGTATAGGCGATGCCCTTTTCGATGCTGACGCCGCGGCAGACCGGGCCGGAGTTAATACCGGTGGCGACGAAGACGGCATCGTCGCTCTTTACCAGCTCAGCGCCGCTCATCCATTTGCCGGCATCGAGGCCGAAGTCTTTCACCTTCGCGGCTTCCTCGTCGCCCTGCGGATCGACGCGGCCGAAGAATTCACCGCCCATGGCGCGTGCGAAGATCGCGGTTATGATGCCTTCCGGCGAACCGCCGGTGCCGAACAGGGCATCGACACTGCTGCCGGGCTGCAGCGCCATGAAGGCGCCGGCGACATCGCCGTTTTCCTGCAGCATGGTGCGCGCGCCGACGTCATGGATTTCCTTGATCATCGCATGATGGCGCTTGCGGTTGAGCACGAAGATGCGCAGCTCGGAAACCGGCTTGTTCAGCGCGGCGGCCAGAGCCTCCAGCTTCTTTTTCACCGGCCAAGCCGGATCGACTTTGCCCTTCGCGGCAGCCGGCAGCACCAGCTTGTCCATGTAGAAGCTGGGGCCCAGGTCGAACATCGCGCCGCGCGGCGCCAGCGCCATCACCGCCATCGAATTGTCGACGCCGTTGGCCATGTTGGTCGTGCCCTCGATGGGATCGACGGCGATCTCGATTTCGGGTTCTCCCTTGCCGATACGCTCGCCGCGATAGAGCAGCGGGGCATTGTCCTTCTCGCCTTCGCCGATCATCACCACCGCGTTGATGTTGATGTCGCTCAGCGCCTTGCGCATCGCTTCCACCGCGGCGCCATCGCCGTCTTCCTTCCTGCTGCGGCCGACCCAGCGATGCGCGGCAACCGCGGCAGCTTCGGTGACAAGGCGGAGGGCGAAAGGAAAGTCGGCGCGGTCGAACGGACCGGGGCGCGTGGACATGGAGGATACTCCGAGGAAAGGTCAGGTCAGGTCGGGTCGGCTGTGATCTGCCGGTTGGTTTATTGCTTGGAAATACGGCAAAAACCGGGCGAGGCCAAGGTGCCCCGGCGTGACTTTGACGGGATTTTCGCGGCTACTGATCCCACCGGCGGCGCCAGAATTCCTGGCTCTGCCGTTCGCCCACGTCGCAGCCCTTGGGATAGCGGTATCCGGACTGCGCCTTGTGGGTCACCGAAGGGCCGATCTGCTGCCAGGCCGGCGGCACGGCGGGTGCGGTGGCGATCTCGAGGATCAGCTTGCGCCGCACGGCTTCGTGGAAGGTCTCGAAATTCTCCGCCACCACGACGAAGGAGCCGGGGCCGCCGATCACGCAGCCTTCGTAATAACGGTCGAGGTCTTCCAGCTGCGGGAAACCCCAAGTGTTCTGCTTGCCGTTCAGGATCACCAGGCCGTTGATCACGATGCCGGCCGATACCGCCTTGTCGCGGGCGAGATCAATCGGCCCGCCGTCGTTGTTCGGCCCGTCGCCGGAAACATCCAGCACGCGCCGCAGGCCCTTGTAAGCGCCGGCGCCGAAACGCGGAATGGCATAGCTGATTGCGCCGGTGATGCTGGTGCGCCGCGCCGTGCGTGTCTGGGTATCCAGCAAATGCTGTGCCACGGCGCGGGCGCTGGCTTCATCCTGCACCAGCGTCCAGTCCATGATCGGATTCTGCAGATAGGCATCTGACCAGTCGAAATAGGCGACGGCGATCTTGCCGTGGATGCCGCCGCGGATCGCCTTGATCACATCCTTGTCGACCAGCGCGCGGGCATAGCCTTCGCGCTGCAGCCGGGCCTCGTCGGCATCGATGCTGCCGGAAATGTCGACCGCCAGCAGCAATTCGAGATCGACGGGCATCTGCTCGGCAGCGACTCCCTTCGAGGGCAGGGACAGCAGCGGCAGGCCCGTCAGCCACGCCAGAACCAGGACGGTCAGCGGCTTGAACGGCATGGCGCAAGGCTAGTACGACGCAGTCGCCGCGTCCAAGCAAATTGCCGTCATGGCCCGGCCCCGGCGGCCGTCTGGGGCTGGACAAGCCGGGGAGCCGTGCCGAGGATGCCGGCCATGACAAAGCCTGCTTCCTCGCCTGCTTCCTCCGGCACAGCCGCGCTGTTCGACGTTGCCGTGATCGGCGGCGGCCTGAACGGCCTGACCCAGGCCATCGCCTTGGCCCGGCACGGCATTTCCGTGGCGGTGATTGACCGCGAAGACCCCGCCCGCGTCACCCAGGCCGGCTTTGACGGCCGCGTCTCGGCCATCGCACTCGCCTCGCAACGCATGCTGGAAGCGATCGGCCTGTGGCGCCATGTGCGGGAGTCGCAACCGATGTTGGACATCCGGGTCTCGGATGGCGACTCGCTGCTGTTCGTGCATTACGACCACACCGAACTCGGCACGGCCCCGTTCGGCTATCTGGTCGAGAATCGCGTGATCCGGCTGGCCCAGCAGGCGGCATTGGCCGAATGCGCCCATCTGCAGCTGCTCGCGCCCATGACGGCGCGGCGCATCGACTACGGCATCTCCGGCTCGGGCGCACCGGCGCAGATCGAGCTGGCCGATGGCCGCCGGATCGCCGCGCGGCTGGTGGTTGGCGCCGACGGTCGCCAGTCGACGATCCGGCAGGAGGCCGGTATCCGCACGGTCGACTGGTCGTATCAGCAGAGCGGCATCGTCTGCACGGTGCAGCATGAACTGCCGCATGACGGCGTGGCGCAGGAGCGTTTCCTGCCGGCCGGGCCTTTCGCGATCCTGCCGATGACCGACGATGCGCAAGGCCACTATCGCTCCTCGCTGGTCTGGAGCGAGCCGACCGGACGCGCCGCCGCCATCATGGCACTGGACGACGTTGGTTTCGCCAACGAGATGCGTCAGCGTTTCGGCACCGGCTATGGCGCCTGCGACGTGGTCGGGCCGCGCTGGTCCTATCCGTTCAGCTTCATGCTGGCATTGCGCTACACGGATCATCGTCTGGCGCTGGTGGGCGACGCCGCGCATGGCATCCATCCCATCGCGGGGCAGGGACTCAATCTCGGTTTGCGCGATATCGCGGCACTGACCGAAGCCATCGTGGACGCGCGCCGGCTCGGGCTCGATATCGGCCGTAGCGATGTGCTGGAACGCTACGAACGCTGGCGCCGCGTCGACAATGTCGTGCTCGGCGCCGTCACCGACGGCCTGACCCGGCTGTTCTCCAACGACATCGCACCGCTGCGTCTGGCCCGCGATCTGGGCCTGGGGATGGTCAACCGCATCGGACCGCTGAAAAAGCTGTTCATGCGTCATGCCATGGGCGATCTCGGCCGCCTGCCGCGGCTCCTCAAGGGCGAGACGATCTAGGCTCAGCGGCCGCGCGGGTCTCGACTGAGCCCGCGCGCGTCCAGGCGCTGCAGGTAGTCCTGCCACAAAGCGTCCTGGCTATGGCCGTGGTCGTAGAACCATTCCCAGCTGTACAGCCCGGTATCGTGCAGATCGTCGAATCTCAGGCGCAAGGCATACGTCCCGACCGGCTCGATGCCGATGATGCCGACATGGCGGCGGCCCGGCACCAGGGTCTTCTGGCTCGGGCCGTGGCCCTGCACTTCGGCCGAGGGGCTTTCGACGCGCAGGAATTCCGCCGTGAAGGCGAACTGCTTGCCATCCTCGAAGGCGACTTCCAGCCGTTTCTCGGCCGAGATGTAGCGCACGTCGGTGCAGGCCGGGCGGCCCGCCTGCTGGTACTGCGATTGCGGATTAAGGCCGCTGGGAACGCCGTATTTCGCTTCAGTCGACATGCTCAGAGCAGCGTGTCGTCGATCTGGCGCGCCTCGTCCACCAGCATGATCGGGATACCGTCGCGGATCGGGAAGGCCAGCCCGGCTTTTTCGCTGACCAGTTCGTTGCGCGCGCGGTCGTAGGAGAGCGGCCCCTTCGTCACCGGACAGACCAGCAGTTCGAGCAGCTTGGGATCGACTGGTGCGGAGGTTCGGGTCGGCTCGCTCATGATGTCCTCAATTGGGCCAGATCAATTCGGCTTGGCGCCGCGCGGCAGGCTGCTGTGATCCAGCATCGCCATTTCCAGCAGGCTGACCAGCATGGCGGCACGCGCCTTGAAATCCCTGGCTTCCAGCAGGGCCTGCTTCTCGCCGGCCGTGAAAGGACAGATCATCGCCAGCGAATGCACCAGCAGGTCATCGTTCACCGCGCTGATCGATTCCCAGTCGGCCGGCAGGTTGTGCCGCGCGCAATAGCCGCGCAGCGCATGGATCAGGCGGTTGCGGTCGCACAGGCCGTCGGGCAGCATCGCCATGTCGCCGGCATAAGGCGCGTAATCCGCTTCCACCTGGCGATAGGGAGTGCCGGACTCAATCTCGCGCGTCACGTCGAAACGGCACAGGCCTTTCAGGGTGAGCAGGATGCGGCCGTCATCGGTCTCGGTGGCCGACACGATCTTGCCGACGCAGCCGGTGCCATAGACATCGGTGCTGTTCTTCGGCGGCGACTGGCCGTCGCGGCCGAAGGGCTCGGTCGGCTGCACCATGCCGATCAGCTTGGCGCCGTCGAGCGCTGCCCGCGTCATCGCCAGGTAGCGCGGCTCGAAGATGTTGAGCGGCAGCAGGCCGCGCGGCAGCAGCAGCACGCCGGTCAGCGGAAAGACCGGGATGGTATTGCTCAGTTCGCCGATGCTGGAGGGGCACTGGGACTCATGCATCGGTGCGCCTACCGCTGGCTCAGGAGAACAGGATCGACGACAGGCGGCGGCGCGCATCCACCACCACCGGGTCCATCGGGCCCATTGCCTCGAAGATTTTCACCAGCTGCTTGCGCGCGGCTTCCTCGTTCCATTTGCGGTCGCGCTTAACGATATCCAGCAGCTGGTCGATGGCGGCTTCGGCATTGCCGGCGCCATGCAGCGCCACGGCATAATCCAGCCGCGCCTGATGATCGTTCGGATTGGCGGCGACGGCGGCTTCCAGCGGCTTGAGGTTGCCGGCCGCCTGGCTACCGGCTTCCTGCAGTTCCAGCGCCGAGCGCGCGGCAACCACATCGGCATGGCCGGCCTTGTCGGCCGGAATCTGTTCGAGGATTTCCTTTGCGGCCTCGATCTCGCCCATGCCGATCAGCGCGCGCGCCAGACCGCCCAGCGCCGGGACGTTCTCGGGTTCGCCGCCCAGCGCGGTCGAGAAGGCCGCAGCGGCATCTTCCCAGGCCTGTTCGGCGAGGGCGGCCTTGCCGGCCTCGATGGCGTCGGCGGCGCTGTCCTCGATCTCGCCGGCACCCGGCAGGCCTTCGGCGAATTTCTTCAGCTGGCTTTCCGGCAGCGCGCCGACGAAGCCATCCACCGGCTGGCCCTGATGGAAGGCATAGACGGCCGGGATCGACTGGATGCGCAGCTGCTGGGCCAGCGGCTGGTTCTTCGGGTCGTCGACATTGACCTTCACCAGCCGCAGCTTGCCCTTGGCGCCCTTGACCAGCTTTTCCAGCGCCGGCGTCAGCTGTTTGCAGGGGCCGCACCACGGCGCCCAAAAGTCGACCAGCACCGGCTGCTGCATCGAGGCCTGGATGACGTCCTGCATGAAGGTGCTGACATCGGCGTCCTTGATCAGGTCGCCGGCCGGCGCGGGGGTGGCAGCAGGTGCCGCGGCCGGATCGGCCGTCAGGCCGGACAGGCTGCCGGGAATACTGGTCGGGGTTTTGGGCGAAAGGTCCATGGCCATCGTCGTCATTCGGAAAAGGGGTTGCCAGCTACGTCGCTGCGGTCGGCATCACAGATAAGGGCGCAGGGGGCAAAAGCCAACCGCCTGCGCCGCAAATGCCAACGGGCGTGGTGAAAATATAGGCATGCCCGCGCCGAGGACAAGCCGGGGAATTGGCGATTCGCGCCCAGCTAGGCGGCTTTTCTTTTCTGCCGGTCCAGATCGCGCCCCACCGCGATGATATGGCGGCGCAGCCACAGCGAGCCGGGATCGTTCTGGTGCCGCACCGGCCAGAACAGGTATTCCTCGTCGCCTTCGGGTTGCAGCGGCGGCTCCAGCGTTACCAGATCGAGCTGTTTGCTGAGGCTTGCCACCAGCCGACCCGGCACGAAGGCGACGAGGTCGCTCTGCGCCACGGTATGCAGCGCCTGCAGATAGCTTGGCACCGAGAGCGCGATGCGGCGCTGGATGCCCTGGCCCTGCAGCCAGGTGTCGATCAGGTCTTCGCTCTGGCCGCGGCCGATCACTGCCACATGCCGGGCGGCGAGGAACTGCGGCNNATGGCGCGCCGCGCCACGGCGTCACATCCAGCCGCACGCCGGGTGCTTCACCGGCGATGCGGCCGACCAGCGGCGGCAGCACGAAATTGATGATGTAGTCCGGGATCATCAGCGCGAAGCGCCGCGCGCTGCTGGCCGGATCGAAACCGTCGGCGACGAACAGTCCGCGCACCTGTTCGAGCGTCTGCTTCAGCGGTGCGCGCAACGCCTGCGCACGTGGCGTCAGCTCCATGCCGGGGCCGACACGCACTAAAAGGGGATCGTTCAGGATCTCGCGCAGGCGGCGCAACGCATGGCTCATCGCCGGCTGCGACAGGCCGATCCGCATGGCGGCGCGGCCGACATGGGCTTCGGTCACCAGCGCATCCAGCGCCACCAGCAGGTTAAGGTCCAGTGCGGCCAAATTCATGGCACGAATATAAATCATACAGACTATCGATTGGAAGAATGATTATGGCTGCGCAATCTTCCCCCTCGGAGGCCGCCATGAGAATCTCGCCTGTCACCCAGCCATATTCCCCTGACGCAGAGGCCGCCTTCGCGCGCCTGCCGGCCGCCTGGGGCCCGCCCTTTGCCATTTTCACCGTGCTGGCGCGCGATCCGGACCTGCTGCAACGGTTTATGCGCGGCTCCGTCGGCTACCGGCCCGACAGTAAGTTGACGCTCCGTGAGCGCGAGGTGTTGCTGCTGCGGGTCTGCGCCAACTGTCACTGCCGTTACGAATGGGGCCTGCGGGTGCATTTCTTTGCCGTGCAGGCCGGCATTTCGCCGGCGCAGATCCGCGCCAGCGTGCATGGCACGGCTGATCACTCTGTATGGTCGACGGAGGATCGCCTGCTGTTGCGGCTCGCCGATGCACTGCAGCGCGACTGCGATATTGGCGATGCGCTCTGGGCCGAACTGTCAGCGGCTTTCAGCGACGAGGCAATTCTCGAATTGCTGCTGCTCGCCGGCTACTACCGCTCGGTCGCCTATCTCGCCAACGGCCTGCGGCTGCCGCCGGAAAATGGGCTCTGTCATCCCTGGCCCGACATCGAGGAAACGAAGACATGAAAAAGCCCGCCCGGAAAGTACCAACTCCAAAACAGGCTGCTGCCAACAAGGAACTGCTGAACTGGGTATTTGCCGATCTTGCCGCCGGCAACGGCCGGCCATTCGTGGAGATGCTGGCCGACGAGGTCGTGTGGCATGTCGAGGGCAGCACCGCCTGGTCGCGCAGTTATCGCGGCAAGGCGGCTGTGAAAGCCGACCTGCTTGAGCCGCTGTTTCAGGTGCTGGCCGGGCCGAACCCGCTCACCGTCTCGCGCATGATCGCCGAAGAGGACTGCGTGGCGGTGCAGGCGCGCGGCAATGCGCGCACTAAAGCCGGTGTCGCCTATTGCAACAGCTACTGCATGATCTTCCGGCTGAACGATGGCCGCGTGGTGGAAATCACCGAATATGCCGATACCGCGCTGATCGAGCGCGTGCTGCCTTATCCGGCGATGGCAGGGGTGACCGCTGGCTGAAACCTGCGCGCCGCCGCGATCCCGAGCGCGATAAAGACCACCAGGACCACCACCTGCGTGATGGCAAAGGGCGGTTCGCTCTGCGTCGGCGCCGCCGCCCGCAAAGCCGGAATCTTGGCGAAGACCTGCGCGATCAGTACGAAGACCAGCAGCCAGAGACTGGCCACCGCGCCGCTGGCATAGATCCAGCGCCAGGCGCCGCGTAAGCCGTAGCGATAGCGCGCCGGAATCGTCACCGCCAGCACCAGCAGGGCGAGGAGCGCGGTGATATGCGGCGGCAGCAGCTGGGTGAAGGGAAACAGGAAGCCGGTTGCGCTGGTGAGCAAAGCCGTGGCGAGGAAGAGTTTCGTCATGCCCTCGCGCTCGCGGCTGCCCAGCAGATCGGCGACGACAGACGGCCCGGTCGCCAGCGCCACCAGGCTGAGGGCGGTGTGCAGGATGATCAGGATCAGGATGTACATGGCGGCGGGCTCCGGAGCTGGATTACCGCTGCCATCATGCGGCAAGAGCGGGGCTTGCGATACTATATGGAGGTTAAGGTTTAAACTGCATATGGATACATGACCCCGCTCAAGCCTACCGATTGAGCGCTTCTATGTCTTCTCCTGAGGCATGGATGGCCGCATGTTCAAAAAGGCGGCGGACAGCCTTGGACGAGAAGTCGGCAACCACCCGCTTTCCATCCCGACATATCCACGCATCCTGGATTATGACGGCGACTGAAATTTCAGCGCCTCGCTCCAGCATTTCGGTGAACTTCTGGTTCACCCGAACATTGGTCTGCTGTGTTGAGCCAGGATTACGATAATTGGTGAAGCGGCGGGCAAGATTGTCGCTCTCGCCATAATAGACAGCCTCCCGATTTCCTTGCCGGACACGGAAACGATAAAGTCCCGGGCTTGATGGTGCGATGGGAAAAGACAGGCGGCCGTTCAGACTGATAATGCGACCCAGCGGCTGCCACTGCATCGAGATGTCGCATTGCAACTGGTCCGGTGTGTCCCAGTCATACGCAGAAAGGCTGGGTTTCGGCGTGCGTTTGGCACGTAGTTTTGGCGTGGTGCTGCGCGGACCGGTCCGGCGGAAGGCGACTCTTTCCGCGGTCAGATTCAGATTTTCCGTTTCCCAGCCTGCCTCCAGCCATGCCTCTGCATGACTGTGGCCCTCTGCCGCATTGCCCCACCATGCAGCATGCTTTCTGGCGCTTTGCGGCAAGGAGAAGCCGAGAATGGATTCAATTTTCGAGAATGAAGCGGACCACTGATTGTCTGTAATATTCGACAGGAACTGATGCAGCTTTATGTATTTTGTCATCGCTTCCCCCAATGAAATTCCTACATCCTAATCACAATCTTTCCAAAATGACTGCCGCCGCCCATATGATTATACGCGGCACGTACGCCGCTCTCTGAAAATTCGAAACGCTCATCCAGCACAGGCTTGAGTTTGGCGAGTGAGATCGCGCGAAGCATGGCGTCGAAGCCTTCCTTGCTGCCGACCGTCACGCCCTGCAGCCGAATCTGCTGCATCACCACCAGCGGAATCTTCAGATCGTGGCCGGGGCCGGACAGCACGCCGATCATGCTGATCATGCCGCCCGGCCGGATGGCGCGGATCGACTGCATCAGGGTGCCGGCGCCGCCGAGTTCGACGATGTGATCCAGGCCGGCGCCGCCGGTGAGCGCGCGGGCGGTGTGGCCCCAGTTGGCGTCGGTCTTGTAGTTGACCAGGTGATCGGCGCCCATGGCTTTGACGCGCGCCAGCTTCTCGTCCGACGACGAGGTCATGATCACTTCGGCGCCGGCCAGTTTGGCGAATTGCAGCGCGAATAATGCCACGCCGCCGGTGCCCTGGATCAGCACGCGTTCGCCGGGCTGCACTTTGCCCAGCGTGGTAATGGCGCTCCAGGCCGTCAGCGCGGCGCAGGGCAGGGCAGCGGCGTCTTCGTAACTCAGATGCGCCGGGATGTGGGCGAGTGCCGTGGCGGGGAAGGTGCGCTGCTCGCAGAGCCAGCCGTCGTAAGGCCCGCCCATGCTGACGCTGAATTTCTCGACGCTGGGTTCGCCGGCGAGCCAGTTGGGGAAGAAATGTCCCAGCACGCGGTCGCCGGCTTTGAAGCCTGATACACCGTCGCCGACCGCGATCACTTCGCCGGCGCCATCGGAGACCGGGATCAGCGGCAGCTTCTGCTTCGGATTGTAACTGCCCTGCGCCATCAGCCAGTCACGGAAATTCAGCGAACAGGCTTTCACCCGCACCAGAACTTCGCCGGCTTTTGGCTGCGGATCGGGCCGCTCTGTCATGTGTAAGGCGTCGACCGAAAAGTCCTGCAGTTCGATCGCGCGCATGGTGGTTGTTTCCTAGGCGAAGCTGACGGCGCAGCGGCCGAGGCCTTCGGCGTGCACTTCGAACTGGTCGCCGGCCGCCGCCGCCTGCATCGCAAAGTAAGTCCCGGTCATGATCACGTCACCGGCATGCAGCGGCATCTCATCCTGCACCAGCTTGCCGGCCAGCCAGGCCAGCGCATGCAGCGGGCTGCCATAGACCGCTTCACCCGTGCCGCTGCCGGCCGGGCTGCCATTTTTGGTCAGGCTCATGCTCAGGCGGCGCAGGTCGAGGCCGTCGAGTTTGCGCGCCGGCGCACCCAGCACGAAGGCGCCGCCATTGGCATTGTCGGCCACCAGGTCGACCGGTTTGGCGTCCAGGTTGGCGATACGCCCGCCGACCACTTCGATGGCGGGCAGGCAGTAACCGACGGCGCGGATCACATCGGCCAGCGTCGGCTGTTCCATGTCGAGGTCGCGGTCGAGCACGATGGCCACCTCGCCCTCGACGCGCGGCTGCATCACGCGGCCGGCTGCCACCTCGTCGCCATCGCCCATCAGCATGTCGGCATAGAGGATGCCATAGGCCGGCTCGGTCAGGCCCATCGCCTTCTGTGCCGCGCGGTTGCTGAGCGCAATCTTGTAGCCCACCGCGCGGCGGCCGTTTTTCAGCCAGTGATCGCGGTTCATCGCCTGCACGGCGTAAGCCGCCTTCATGTCGCCGGCCAGCAATTCGCGCACGGGCGCGCAGGCAATGCCGGATTCAAATGCCTGGCGCAGGCGGTCGGCGGCATCTTCAATGGCGGGCTTGTTCATCAGTTCAGTCCTGCGGCAGCGTTGGTCTGGCTGGCGCTGACGCCAACCGATTCACCGGCAGCGATGATTTCGCTCCAGGTGGTGGCATCCACCGGGATGCCGTCGTGATTACGCCTGGCGCGAGTGCGGCGCTCCGGTTCGCCGGCGACCTGCACGCCATCGGACCCCGGCGCTTTCGGCGAAGCCTTCACGAAATCGACAAAGGCCTGCGTCTCGCGCCGCCAGCTGTCGGCGCCACCGAGTCTGGCCGGATCGACGATCACCGAGAACATGTTGTTGGTGATGGTGTTCTTCGCCCAGGCATCGGGCTTCATGGTGTTGCCGCCGGTGAAAGCGCCGGCCAGCAGCTCGGCGATCACGGCGAGGCCATAGCCCTTATGCTCGCCGAAGGCGAGGATCGCGCCGGTCGGCGAATTGAACATGGTTTTCGGGTCTTCGGTCGGATTGCCTTTTGCATCGATCAGCGTGCCGGGCGCAATCGTCTCGCCCTTGTTCATGGCGACGCGCACCTTGCCCATGGCGATCTTGGATGTCGCCATGTCGAGCACGATGGGCTCGCCGCCGGGCTCGGTGGCCGGAATGGCACAGCAATAGGGATTGGTGGCGAAACGTGCGTCCGAACCGCCGAAGGGCGCCACCAGCGCCGGACGGCCGACCACGTTGACATAATGCGTCGAGATCATGCCTGCGGCGGCGCATTGCTCGCCCCAATGGCCGATGCGGCCAATATGGTGGCTGTCGCGTAAACTCACGATGCAGGCGCCGGTTTCGCGGGCGCGGCGGATGCCCAGTTCCATGGCTTCGTGGCCGATCACCTGGCCATAGCCCATGCCGCCATCGAGATTGAGGATCGCGCCGGCATCTCCCGTCACCCGCACCGACTGGTTCACCACCAGACGCTTTTCCACCGCNNGGCCTCGCGCTCGTTGCTGCCACCGGCGAGGCAGATATGGCGCACGGCGGTGCGCAGTTTCTCCGGCATGACAGTGACAGTCGCGGCCATGATTTCTGGGTTCCTTTCTCGGTTGCATCTGGTTTATCGGAAACCCGGCGGGCGGACAATAAGGTCGGGCTACGGAGGATTTGACCGCGGCTTGGCGTTACGGCAGATTGGCGCAATGCACAAAAACCTCCTCGCCTTCGCCTGCCTGATCTTCGTCGCCGGCCTTGCCGGCTGCGCCTCGCCGCTGGAGCAGGTGGCCGAGCGGGCCCGCACCGAGATGGTCGGCATGTCGGAGGCCGAGCTCAAGGCCTGTATCGGCGAACCGACCGCGCTCAACCGCGAGAACGGCATCGATCTCTGGAGCTATTTCCGCGAGACCGCCCGGTCGGCGACGACGATTTCCGATGTCGGCTACACGCCGACCAACCGCGCTGAGACATCATACGACTACTTCCGCTACTGCGAGGCGGCCTTCTTCCTGCAGAACGGCCGCGTGCGCGAGATCGAGTTCCGCGGCCGCACGGCGACGGGCCGCGAGATCATGGAACCCTGCGGCGCCATCGTGGAGCGTTGTGTCAAACAATAACCCATATTGTCACGGCCGGGCTTGACCCGGCCATCCACGCCTTTTCTTTATAGATCGCAAGACATGGATCCCCGGGTCAAGCCCGGGGATGACAAGGTAAAGAAAGGCTCTCGCGTCGCCATGATCACCTGTTTCCTGCGCTACGAGATCGACCCCGACAAGGTGAAGGAATTCGAGGAATACGGCCGGATGTGGATCCGGCTGGTGAAGAAGCTCGGCGGCACGCATCACGGCTACCTGTTGCCCAGCGAGGGCGCCAGCGACATTGCGCTGGCCAGCTTCAGCTTTCCGAGTCTGGCCGCCTATGAGCAGTATCGCATCGCCATGGCTGACGATGCCGAATGCAAGGCGGCCTGGGACTATGGTCAGCAGACCAAATGCATCCGTCGCTGGGAGCGCAATTTCTTCCGCCCGGTATTTGAGTAATTAAGGAAGATCGTCATCCCCGCGAAAGCGGGGATCCAGTCCGGCGGTAGTTCTGGGTTCCCGCTTTCGCGGGAACGACGGGAACCGCGTCCTAATGCGCCGCTTCCCAGTTGTCGCCGATGCCGGCTTCGACCACCAGCGGCACAGCCAGCGTGGCGGCGGCCTGCATCACATCCTTGGCGACCGCGATCAGCGCCTCGACTTCCGCCTCTTTCGCTTCGAACACCAGTTCGTCATGCACCTGCAGCAGCATGCGGGCGCTTAAGCCCTGCGCGGCAATCGCCGCCGGCAGTTTCGCCATGGCGCGTTTGATGATGTCGGCGGCCGAGCCCTGGATCGGCGCGTTGATCGCGGCGCGCTCCAGGAAGGCGCGCTCGGCCGGGTTCTTCGAGTTGATGTTGGGGAAATGCACGCGGCGACCATACAAGGTCGTGACGAAACCCTGCTCCTTCACCTGTTTCTTGGTGCTGTCCATGTAATCGCGGATACCGGGATAGCGCTCGAAATAGGCCTGGATATAGCTCTGCGCTTCGCGCTGCGGGATGCCGAGCTGGGCCGCCAGCCCAAAGGCGCTCATGCCGTAGATAATGCCGAAGTTGATCGCCTTGGCGGCGCGGCGCACCATCGGGTCCATGCCTTCGACCGGCGTGTTGAACACCTGGCTCGCGGTCAGTGCATGGATGTCGATGCCGTCGCGGAAGGCGTCCTTCAGTGTGCCGATATCGGCGATATGGGCCAGGATGCGCAATTCGATCTGCGAATAGTCGGCCGAGATGATCTTGTGGCCCTTGTCGGCGACGAAGGCCTTGCGGATCTTGCGGCCTTCCTCGGTGCGCACCGGGATGTTCTGCAGGTTCGGATCGGATGACGCGAAGCGACCAGTGTTTGTGGCCGAGAGCGCGAATGAGGTATGCACCCGGCCGGTCTTCGGATTGACCGAGGCAACCAGTGCATCGGCATAAGTGCTTTTCAGCTTCTGCAGCTGGCGCCAGTCCAGCACCACGCGCGGCAGTTCATGGCCCTCGGCGGCCAGTTCCTCCAGCACCTCGGCGCCGGTGGAATAGGCGCCGGTCTTGCCCTTCTTGCCGCCGGGCAGCTTCATCCTGTCGAACAGGATTTCGCCAAGCTGCTTGGGCGAGCCGATGTTGAAGCTGTCTTCCGCCAGTTCATGCGCCTTCTTCTCGAAGGTCTCCATACGCTGGGCGAAATCGGCCGACAGGCGATTGAGTTCGGCCGGATCGACCTTGATGCCGGCGCATTCCATGGCGCAGACCACATCCGGCAGCGGCCGTTCGATGGTCTCGTAGAGCGACACCTGCTTTTCGGCCAGCAGGCGCGGCTTCAGCACGTGATAGAGCCGCAAGGTGACATCGGCATCTTCGGCGGCATAGTCGCGCGCCTTGTCGAGCGCCACTTCGGCAAAGGGCATCCGCGCCTTGCCGGTGCCGGTCACTTCATCATAGCTGATCGGCGTATGGCCAAGATGGCGTTCGGACAGTTCGTCCATGCCATGGCCATGCTTGCCGGCATCCAGCGTGTAGGACATCAGCATGGTGTCGTCGTAGGACTGAATCTCCACGCCATAGCCGTGCAGCACCGCCATGTCGTATTTGATATTCTGGCCGATCTTCAGCACGCCCGGATCGGCCAGCAGGGGTTTGAGCGCATCAAGCGCCTGCTGCAGCGGAATCTGCTTCAGATCGCCGTCGCCGCCGAAATCCAGCCCGCCGCCGGCCTTGCGATGGCCGAGCGGCACATAGCAGGCCTCGCCCGGCGCGACAGCCAGCGAGAAGCCGACGATCTCGGCCATGGTGGGCGAGAGATTGGTGGTCTCGGTGTCGAAGGCGACGAGACCGGCCTCAAAACCGCGCGCGATCCAGCGCTGCAGCGCGCCCAGATCCTGCACCAGTTCGTAATGATCGCGGCTGACCAGCGGCGTCTCGGGACCGCCTTCGCCGGGGAAGGCAATCGGCGTCGTGGCCTTATGCGCGGAGGCAATAGGCGCGCTGTACATGCTCTCCGGCCGCGCCGTCACGCCCGGCGCGCCGCCGCTCATATCGGTGCCGCGCAGCTTGAGCCGGTTTTCGATCCGGCTGGTCAGCGTGCGGAATTCCATCTCGTTCAGGAAGGCCGACAGCTTCGGCCACTCCACCGGCGACAGCTTGAGATCGTCGAGGCCGAGTTCCATCGGCACATCGTCCTTCAGCTTCACCAGCTGGTAGGAAATGCGCGCCTTGTCGGCATTGGTCAGCAATGTCTCGCGACGCTTGGGCTGCTTGATCTCAGCCGCACGGGCGAGCAGCGTTTCCAGATCGCCGAAAGTGTTGATCAGTTCGGCCGCCGTCTTGATGCCGATGCCGGGCACACCGGGCACGTTATCGGTGCTGTCGCCGGCCAGCGCCTGCACGTCGATCACCTTGTCGGGGCTGACGCCGAATTTCTCCATCACTTCGGCCGGGCCGATGCTGCGATCCTTCATCGGATCCATCATGCCGACGCCGTCGCGCACCAGCTGCATCAGGTCCTTGTCCGACGAGACGATGCAGACTTCCATACCGGCTTCGTTGGCGATGCGGGCATAGGTCGCAATGATGTCGTCGGCCTCGAAGCCTGCCTTTTCGATGCTGGGCAAACCGAAGGCGCGTGTCGCCTGGCGGATCGGTGCGAATTGCGGGATCAGGTCTTCCGGCGTCTCGCTGCGGTTGGCCTTGTAGTCGGGATAGATCTCGCTACGGAAGGTCTCGCGACCTGCATCGAAGATGACCGCCATGTGGCTGACGGCTTCGTCATGCTCGGCCTTGTCGCGCAAGCTCGACAGCATGTTGCAGAAGCCCGACACCGCGCCGATCGGCATGCCGTCGGATTTGCGCGTCAGAGGAGGGAGCGCGTGATAGGCCCGGAAGATGTAGCCCGAGCCGTCGACCAGATAGAGGCGGTGTTTGGATGCCATTGAGAGACGCTCTCCAGTTTACCACCACGTCATCCTCGGCCTTGTGCCGAGGATCCATCCCGTCTAACGGCGCTTACGACGGTGACGGCGGAGCATGATACTGGCGGCGGTTGGATTCTCGGGACAAGCCCGAGAATGACGGTAGTAGTTTAGTGCCCGTGATGGCCTGCGCCGTCCTTCAGCAGATAGGCGCGGCCGCAATAGGGGCAGTCGATCTCGGTCTTGTCGCCCATGTTGAGATAGACGCGCGGATGGCCCAGCGCACCGCCGCCGCCGTCGCAGGCCACAACCGGGCTCTCCACGGTGATGGTTTCGGGAGCGGTATTTTTCGTGGCCTGCATGGTCGTCTCCGAATGGGCTGGTCCGACCCCGGGTTTGACCCCCAAGGCCTGAAGTGATACCTACCGCAGCACCGTCTGCCACGCCAGTCTTACAGGACAAAAGGCCACCCCAGCCGCCATGACTGCTGCCGATTTTTCGACCGATTCCCGCGCTTCCGGCCCTGCCATTTCTGTGCGCGATCTGGTCAAGGTCTATGGCACGGGCGCCAGGGCCAAGACTGCCCTGCATGGCGTGACGCTGGACATCCCGCGCGGCAGCTTCTTCGGTCTGCTCGGACCCAACGGGGCCGGCAAATCCACGCTGATCAACATCCTCGCCGGCCTGGTGACGAAAACATCCGGCACCGCCGCCGTCTGGGGCCATGACATCGACAGCAGCACGCGCGCCGCGCGGGCCGCCATCGGCGTGGTGCCGCAGGAACTCAATCTCGATCCGTTTTTCACGCCGCGCGAGGCACTGGAATTCCAGGCCGGACTCTACGGCGTGCCCAAGGCCGAGCGGCGCAGCGACGAAATCCTCGCCGCGATGGGCCTCACCGACAAGGCCGAAGCCTATGCCCGCACGCTGTCGGGCGGCATGCGCCGCCGCCTGCTGGTCGGCAAGGCGCTGGTGCATAACCCGCCGGTGCTGGTGCTGGACGAGCCCACCGCCGGTGTCGATATCGAACTGCGCCAGCAGCTCTGGGCCTATGTGCGCCAGCTCAACCGGTCGGGTGTCACCGTGGTGCTGACCACGCATTACCTGGAAGAGGCCGAGGCGCTCTGCGACCATATCGCCATCGTCAACCACGGGCGGATCGTGGCGCATGACGCCACCCCGAAACTGCTGGCGCGCATGGATCGCAAAGATGTGATCGTCACCCTGGAGGCCGATCTGGCGACCGTCCCGGCCGCCCTGGATGGCCTGGAGGCGGAGCTGCTGGGCCCGCGCCGGCTCCGCCTGCATTACCGGCCGAGTCAGCTGCCGTTCAGCGGTTTGCTTGCGAAACTGCAGGCGGCCGGGCTGGCGATCCATGACCTGACCACCCAGGATGCCGATCTGGAAGACCTGTTCCTGGAATTGACGCGCAGCCGGGCCGCCTGAGCCGGTCGGGCCGGACAGCCCCGGTATATCCGAGAATTTCGTTGCGCCGCACAGGGCCCTCTGGCAAAAGCGCGGTGTTGCGCGGGTGCCGCTCTGCCGTTCGGGCAGGGGCTTTTCCCGGCAACGGCTGAGCCACCAGAAAGGTGCGCACGTGTTCGTCCTGAATTCCCCCACAGTGCAGGTTCCGCACAGCGGTCGCCGCGCGGCGCTCGTCACCATTGTGATCGGCGAGACCTATGCCGCCACCTGGGTGCGGCTGGCGCAGGAGTCCTGGGTTCGCTACGCCAGTACCTACGGCCTCGATCTCATCGTCATTGCCTGTCCGCTCGATACGTCCGAACTGGCGGCGGCGCGGTCGCCGGCCTGGCAGAAGCTGCTGATCCTCAATCAGCCCTGGGCGAAGCAGTACGAGCGGATCGTCTGGCTCGATTCCGACATCGTGATCGCCCCGCATGCGCAGAACATCATCGAGGCGGCGGGGCCGGCCGAAAAAATCAGCCTGACGATTTCCGGCGGGCGCAGCTCGGATGCCGAGCGCATGGTGTTCATCGAGCGCCTGTACGAAGCACGGTTCCTGCCGACGGCAGAGCAGATGGTCTGGTCGGCCGAGGTCGAAAAGAACTACATGGACCACAAAGTCCCGCCGCACGATTTCATGTTCAACACCGGCGTCATGGTGGTGTCGCCGCAGCATCACAACGAACTGTTCCTGCAGTGCTACGAAGGCGAACATGTCGGCCGGCTCTATGAGCAGCCGCTGCTGTCGCATGAGATCATCGGGCGCGACCTGGCGCATCTGATCAACAGCCGCTTCAACTGGGGTGTCCAGGAGGCGCTGTTCTTCTATCTGCCGGAAATCATCACGCTGAAGCAGCGTCCGCCTGCTTTTGTCGATCCAGTGCTGAAGCTGGCCCGCTTCCTGGTGCGCTGCGAGCTGGCCAACAGTTATTTCCTGCATTTCTACGGCTCAATGAATTTGATGAAACGCCTCAGCCATGCGGATATATTCGGCGGGACTGCAGTCGAATTGTTTATAAATGAGGGCGGCTAGAGATCGGTTCGCCCCGACAAGGGGCGGGAATGATCGTTCTCAGATACGCCGACAGCCTGGTGCCGAGGACCGGGCGCCGCGCGGCCATCGTCACCATTATCATCGGCGAGGAATACGAAGCCACCTGGGCACGGTTGTGCCAGGATTCCTGGCGGCGTTATATCCAGGCCTTCGATCTCGATCTGATTGTCATCGCCTGCCCGCTCGACACCTCCGAACGGGCCATGTCGCGGTCGCCCGCCTGGCAGAAGCTGCTGATCCTGAACCAGCCCTGGTCGGCGCAGTACGAGCGGATCGTCTGGCTCGATTCCGACATCATCATCGGGCCTCATGCGCAGAATATCATGAATGCCTGCGGCCCGGCCGAGAAGATCAGCCTCACGCTGTCCGGCGGGCGCAGTTCGGATGCCGAACGCATGGTCTTCCTCGAACGCCTGTACCGGCTGCCGATCCGGCCGGAAGCCGAGCAGCGCGCCTGGATCGGCGATGTCCACAAATGTTACAGAAGCCATCATGTGCCGCCGCATGATTTCATGTTCAACACCGGCGTGCTGGTGCTGTCGCCGCAGTATCACAACGAACTGTTCCTGCAATGCTACGAGGGCGAGCAGTTCGCGCGCCTCTATGAACAGCCGCTGCTGTCGCATGAGATCATCCAGCGCGATCTCGCCTATCTGATCAGCAACCGCTTCAACTGGGGTATCCAGGAAGCACTCTTTTCCTATCTGCCGGAAACCATCGATCTGGATAAACGGCCGTCGGAAGTGGTGGAGCCGGTGCTGAAACTGGCGCGCTACTTCGTGCGACGCGAACTGGCCAACAGCTACTTCCTGCATTTCTACGGCACGATGGGCCTGATGAAGACCCTGGAATACGACGACGTGTTCGGTGGCGAAGCGCTGGAGCTGTTCGTGGATGAGGGCAGGTAGGGCGGGGGATCGCGTCCCACCGCATCATTCCCGCGCCCAGCGGCTTTGCCGCTTTGGATATCCGGCGGCTTTGCCGCCTTACATATACTGTCGCGCAAAGCCCGACGGGCGGGACTCCGGAATCCCCCATCGCAAGCCGCATAAGCCAGTATTCACCAGAAATCCGCCAGTTTTCGTTGCAAATGTTCTCTTTTTGTTTTAGTATGCGATTGGCCCGCTGACTACAAGACCGTAATGGCACCAGCACTCCAATCACCATTCTTGAAACGTGTTACTCTCGATCCGTCAAAAACGGATCGAGAGGCATTTCCTTTCACCGTACTGCCGTATCTCGCTGACGAATTCGAACTCGATTTCGAGTCCGCCATTACCATTATCGTCGGCGAAAACGGTTCCGGCAAATCCACGCTGATCGATGCTATCGCCCAAATGGCCGGATTTGCTGGCAAAGGCGGTAGTCAGGATCATCAGACCGGTGAAGGCGGCAAGGAGAACGCCTTGGCTCGGTCGTTGCGGCCGTCTTGGCTACCTCGTGTGCGTCGAGGCTTCTTTTTCCGTGCGGCGAGCTTTTTCAGTTACGTCGACTATTTGAGCGAAACAGGCGGTTTTGGCAATCTGGAACAACGTAGCCACGGGGAGGCGTTTCTGGATACTTTTCAAGATCGGATGCCCGCCGGACAACGCGCAATCTACATCCTCGACGAACCGGAAGTGGCGCTGTCTCCGCAGCGCCAGCTTGCCTTCTTGCGCATTCTGCGTGAATGGCAGCTCAGCGGCCAGGTGCAGGCGATCATCGCCACGCATTCGCCGATCCTGATGAGCTTACCCGATGCGGCGTTGCTGTCGCTGGATGGCGGTGCGATCCGCCCCATCGCGCTGGAAGAGACCGGGCATTATCGCGTCATCAGGTCGTTCCTCGGCAATCCCACCGCTTTTCTTGCCGATCTCTTCCGGGATCTCGGGTGATCGTCCGCCATGCGCGCCTCCGCCTTCCTGCGGCAGATGGTGGACTATGGCGGCGAGGGGCAGTTGACCGACCGCAAGGGTGGTTCGCTGCTGATCCGCGCCCCGGTGCGCCCGGCGCGCTGAACTCACACATTCCACGCGAGTAATGTCACCTCTTGGACAAGGGAGAAAGCGAACAAGCTCAAAATAAGGAAAAATAAGACGGAATAAGCCCTGTCTAAGCATGCCATAAGACGGAACAAGCATCGGATAAGGCCGGCGTAAGTCGCGGATAAGCAGCGGATAAGCAGCGGATAAGCAGCGGATAAGCCATGACAAGCCCGGCAAAAGCCTGTAATGGCGGGCCTGCCCCCAGCTTGCGCTGCCGGGGCCGGCTCGGTTAAGGTCCGGCCCGTCCAGACCCCGCACCCGTAGCTCAGCTGGATAGAGCGCTGCCCTCCGAAGGCAGAGGTCACAAGTTCGAATCTTGTCGGGTGCACCAATCTTTTCAATAGTTTACATCGACTTAGTTCAAATCCCAAGGGGCCATTTTTGGCCTCTAGCTACAGCCTAGCTACAGCTACATTTGCAGAGCCCGCCCCAGCCGGGTCTAATTCGCCGCCGCTCGGGGGGCGAATCGATGACAGATGAAGCTTTGGTGATGAACCTGGGTCTAGGCGCGCGCGCCTATGTAGACCTGGACGATTATGAGCGCTTTGTTTTTGCCGAGCGGTTACGAGCTTACTGCCTGTTTCCCAAAGACGAGATGGAGCGAAATTCTTACCTCGTCTGCAAGTCGGCCTACCGTCTCGAAGGCTTTAATGCCGAGGGGCCACACAAGGCGGTTCCGAAAGAGCTGCGCCGACTGCGATCGGCTAACCGCTCAAAATACCTGTCAGAAGAGCGACGATTCTACCGAACATATGACGGTGATAGCGCAGTGCTCTGGTCGTACGGCTTGGAGCTCTATGAACAATACGAAGAGCGTTTCAACTTGCAGGCCATTCGATTGGCATCTGTCTTCCTGACTTTACTTAAATTGGATCAGACCCAAGAAGTGCGGTCATCTCTCAGCCTAGCAAAGGCTACGCAGCTTCTATGCAGTGACAAAACTAAAAAGAAAAGATCCGAGACCGACAACGAACCAAAATCAAATTTCCGTCCGTTAGGCCCGCCCACAATACGCTTCAATATTGGTCGAAATGAGCGCGACTTGATGGATCTTTGGCGACACTACGCGTCCGCGCTCCCATATGTCATTGCCTACGGTTTTCGCGGTCTATTAACCCTTATAGAAGGTAACATCAAAGATTCTAATATCGCTGATGAAGGAGACGGATTATTAGATGCCGAGAATACATTTTATGCAAACGAAGGTGCAGTCCCTTTCGCGCTCGCAGCTGAGTTGTTTCTAACCACAAAATGCCCTCATCCGCATAAAAAACCATTCATCGCAAAATCGACACTCTGGCAACTACAGCCAAAGGTGCTAGCCAATATCGAAGCCTCCGAGTTCAAAGGCGTGGAACCTCTTGTCGGAAAATTTCTAGAACAAGCACTGAGCTATAAAGTGGTTTGAGTTTGCGTAAGGCATAAAATGGGACAAATGGGTATTTAGGAGAAATTTTCTCCTAAATAGGCAACCCAGAAGCACCGGCCAAAACTTACCCCCGTCTGAACGACGGAGTGGCAAGTGTTCCCGACCAACTATACTTCGAATACCTCTGCGGCAGCTGCTGAAGAAGCGATTGCCACGGTAAAGGCGTTGCTGGCGGATCCCATCGCTCGGGCCGCCATCGTCGACTTCGCGCTTAGTCTTCCTACAGAGTCACCCGCTAAATACCGTTCGCTAACCGAAGTCTTGGGCCCTCTTGTCCAGGCTGCAATGACTTCAAACCTCGAAAACGAGAAAGAAGTCGCCCGCCGACTTAAGGTCTCGGTAAAGACCCTGCAAAACGCGCGTTGGCGTGGCACTGGGCCTAGATATGTCCACCCCTTTAAGGGGAGGGCGGTCCGCTACAACACCCTACATCTCGAACTCTGGCTTGCCGCGAATACCGTGACGAGCACGAGCGCGGCCGACCTCTTGAAGGACGGCCGCAAGTAACGGGCTACCCGCTGTCGGGTGGGCCGGCAGCGTAGCTCATTCATCTCATAACCTGGAGAGAAAGAGTTAAATGCGAAAAATTAACGAATACCCCAAGACCAAGGTTGAACTCGAGAGGGCCGAGCAGCTCGCGGCGCTCGTGTATCCAAAGGAGATTGACTTCAAGCGACTCAAAGCTGACCTGGATGCCGATAAGAGCACCTGGCGAAGTGGAAGGAAGGCACAACGTAAGTCAGCCTGGGCGATGTGGGCGTCCTGGCTGGCGTTGGCCTTGGCCTATGCCAAGAAGCCAAAGGCGGCCGCCAAATTTCGGAAGCGGTGCAAGAAGGCCGGGGTGAGTGCGAATGCCAATACATCGATCGAGGCCCTGATCGGCAAGTGGATGTCTAAGGGCAGCCGCGCCCTGATGCACAAGTATTCGCTCGCCGTGCGCGGCGCGATCATCTTGGGGATTACCCCCGAGGAGCTGCGCTCGGGTAAGCATGGGAAAGTGCCGCTAACCCTGAAGTATTTAATCGATGCCTTCAAAGGCAGTCTTGCCAAGAAGGCTTCGTCAAAAGTGGCTAAACCGCAGATCGCATGGGCCCGGCAGGCCCTAGACTGTTTCCCGGAAATTTCGGGCGCGGAGAAGCCGTTCGTGCTGCTTCTCAAGACGATTTCTGGCGTAACCACCGCCACGTACGTCACCAACAAGATCAAGGTCGTCAAACATCATCTTGCTGCAACTCATGATGACTAAGTGCCGATTCTGAATCTGTAAATAGACGATGACCGCGTCTCGGCGCGGTCATCAAAAACCCACCCACAATCTAACTCAGAGGGTATCGCTATGAAAAAGCGTGACGGGAAAATTGTGTCCTTTGCGGATGCCGAGAATGACGACTTGACCAAGACACTCGCAATTCGCGAGCGTACCCAAAAAAAGGAGAAGCGTAAAAAGCAGCGGGAGTATCGTGAGCATCGTCGCCGTGTTGAGAAAGTGGACGGCCTATATAGAGAAATTCATTCTAACGCGATGACGCGCCTGGCGGGGTACTTGCCCAATAAGAGCGTCACTGCGCTCATCGCGAACGGCGTCTTTACCGAAAATAGCCGGGACGCTGACGGCCTGCATCGTCGGCGCTTGTTGGAGTATGAGAAAATTCACCAATCGCGCGCACTTAAGCGGTCGATCGCCGGCGCCGAAGTTGTCAACGCGTTGACAACTTGTAGCCCACAGCGACCGTCGGGCATCTTATGCAGCCCGGTGGAACGACTCTTGCGTAGCTATTCTGATAAAGACGCTGCTGAAAGAAACTTCTTCGGAGTGCCGCAAGATCAGCTCTTCTTTGCAACTGCGCTTGTCGGCATTGCCTATGCTAAAAGCGCCTCTGCGGCGGACGACATTAATGCCGCGCTCGTGGCCGATCGCGAATGGCTATTTGAGCATATGAGCACGCTCTCAGCGAAACAGGCCTGGTATCGAGGGATCAGAATCTATCGCGTTTACGAATTGGAGGTGTTTTGGGCAAAAGAACTCAGGAGGGCTTATGCGCTGTACCAAGAGTGCGGTGGGAAGCGCCGCCGGTTTAGGTCGTCTGGTGAAGACGACGTGAATGTTGGCGAGATTGATGACGATGAGTTTTTCGGCGTAGCTGGCTCGCCCGAGACCGAGAGATACGCCTGTGTCGATAAAATGAAGACCTTACTAGCTATGGGTTGGGATCCGGAGAAGGCAGGTGATGTCATACTTTTGCACAGTCATTGGATATTGAACCTGAAACACCCGGCGAAGTTTGAGAAGCGGGTGGCGCGGCACTACGCGCTGCCGTTGCAGTTCGACTTGAAGAGTTTCTACAAGATAAAATCACGCCGTAGGAACATGTTCGACCTGGTTGACTATTGTCTGAAGGCGGCGCCGCGTTACGGACGCCTTATTCAAGGCTATAGGGATGACAAGTTTCTGAATGATGATGCAATGGTCGAGTTCGCAAAATTCAGCGCCCGTGGGTATGACGCGAGTACCGGCCACTATAATTGGATGACTAGTTTTGTGGACCCTTATGACGCGCCTCGCCGGTGGCTGCGCAGGTTACTCGTCACTCTGAAAAAGAACGCGCAGGCGCGAGAGCGTTATGAAATCTCTGAGGACATGAAGCGTCAAGACCGCGAGCGTCACCGCCGGCAGCGTGGCAAACCACGTGAGCCTGCGCATAAGCTGTTAGTCTAGAAGAATGGTAGCGAGGGGCGGGTGAGCGATACTGCAAATCTGCCCCTCTATCGTTGTTACGGGAGTACAATAAGGAAAATCTACCGGCCGTGATTTAGCGCCAGAAAGAGATACTAATTTAAATATGTAAATACCTGGTGCCGCGCTATTGCGGTGTCTCAAGCGGGTACCTGAAATGTCGAAAATATCGAAGAGAAAGATACAGTACAAAAATAAGCTGCTTCATTATTACCGGTATGAATTGAAGGTCGCAGCCTCAGATATACCCGAACAGATGTTCATCGACGACTTCAGCTGGATCGAATTATCTTGGGGCTCGGTTCAGCTCGTACGCAATGTCGGAGCAGAAAACGCTGCCAAGATGTTTGAGGCGTGGGCTTTCAAAATAAGAAAGGGTTGTTTTGGCGATTTTGATGCCGAGAGAATGTCGTGCCTGGCGGTTAGTAAATAGGGCCAGAGATTAGTAAGGCGGGCCTAGTTCTGTCAGCTCTGGGCCCGCCATTATATCTTGTTAATGGTTGGTGAGTTGCACTTTGAGTTTTGGCCACCGCTCAAGCCAGCGCTTATTGTGTATCCGCTCGACAATGACCGATTGACGCCCTTCAAATGCAGGTGTGGGACGAACAATCATATCGAAGAGGTCATTCAGCCCGAAGGGGGCCAGGATCTCAACGCGGTCTTTGCCCAGGCGCACACCTACCGCTGTTGCTGTTTCAGGCCAATGCTGCATCGCGAGGGCTGTCGAGGTGTATGGCTTGTCGTTATTGACCTTGTGCATACGGCCCTGGTTTTTGACGGACCACAGAACTGTCGGGGCTCGATGGCGTAATTGTGCTTCAAAAAGCCGATCGGCATCTTGTGTGCCGGTTTCTGGCCCGAACCACACAACATCGACATCGCCAGCTGGGGGCTGTGGCTTTAGCCCATGACCATGATCCCAGACCAGGCTGCGCACGAAGCCAGCGCCGACCCAGCAGTCAGGTAAGGCAAGGTAAGACACGTGGCGCAAGATGCGCATACGCTCATCATCGGCCTGCAATAGCTCCTGCAGGATCTCAATCTGATTGGGGGCAGCACTCATAATTGGGTCATCGATGGTTTGGGCGAGCCCGCCCAGATGAGCCGCCAGACAGCACCCTGGCGAACGTCTTGAACTAGGTGGGGGTGGAAGGCGACAAGGCAGGTGCCCTTGGCGTGTCGCACAGAGGGGTAGAGCAGTCCGTTGCCCCCTTGCGCGATAATGGTGCCAGCCAAGGTCTGACCGGCCGGGTAGCCCACAGCTGGGTTAGGATCAAGGCAAGACTGGCCCTTGGCCCTGCGGAGATCATGGAAGGGGCCGATAAAACCCGCAAACAGCTCGGTGTAGTCAGTCTGGTTCTCGTAACGGCCAATATTGGTGAGCTCACGCGTCAGATGAAAGGCGACTTCGGCCAGGGATGTATCAATCTCAAAGGCGCAATACCAGGCACCCCTGTGCTCTGAATTGAACCGGTTACCGCCTGGCCGGGTATGGGCAAATGAAGCATTGATGAAGGTGCGATAAGGGCGGCTGAAGATTAAATCTTCGCGCCTGAGTTCAGGCATCCCAGAGGTCTCAGCGATCAGGCGCTCATTGGTGGCGCTTTCGAGCTCGGCCAGGTCGCTCAGATCACCGTGGGTCGAGACCAGGGCCGAGAGCGCAGGCGGCTTGAGGCGGCCGCTGGGGACCAAGCGGACGGTGTTAGGCTCAGCAACATTGGTAACCGGTATGCTCAAAGCCCGCCTCGCAGGGCGTCGACATGCTGGCGCACCCGTATCATGGCTGGGATGCCCCCTCGTAACATGAGATCAAGCGGGCTCTCACCACCAAAGATCGCCCCTTGGTTTGGCAGGCGCACCCAGTCATCGGCGAGTGACTCAGAAAACAGCAAGCGTAAGCCCTTAAAAATGCCCACCAGGAGGCTAATGCGCATCAGGACGTCTTGGGGTAGCGGCTCGGTGCTCGCGCCCTTCTTCAGGCGAAACCAGCTGCGCTCTGAGACATCGCCCAGCAGGGCTGACGCTTCGGTCGCGCCCAGGCCCCAAATATCGGCCAGGGTCACGACGCCGCGCACGGCGGCGGGTGTGAGACGTAGGCGCTCACCAGCGTCAGCCAGGTTGGGGATGCTGCCGGGCAGGTCGGTCGGCGTTTGAGGTGTTGGGCGCATATCTGCCTCCTGTCACTAAAAATAGTGACATTTGGCATTTTATTAAAGCCCATGAATCTAGGTACTTATGCCCTAGAACTGGCAAAAGTAGGTAAAAAAACCCATGAAAGTAGGCTCTTGAGAAGACCCGCAGCGCTTCATATAATTCAACGTAGTATATCAAACGTCTAAAATGATTAGATAAATGAATAATTACCAATCAATATACTGACGCGATATGCTAATTTATATCAAATGCCTATACTGATATAGGATAATGCATCATGGGCTATGTCAGAGAAGATCTCATTAAGAGATTTCGAGATAAGCGCGTTGCCGCGAAGATTAGCCAACGCGCGCTCAGCGAGCGATCTGGCCTCACGCAAAGCCATATCTCGCAAATCGAAACCGGTTCCCTTGACCCTGGTCTTTCGAGCTTTCTCCAAATGGCGAGAGCGCTTGATCTCGAATTGGTTCTGGTACCGCGTAAGCTTGTGCCGGCTGTAGAGGCGATCGATAGAGAAAATGAAGTGGCACTCACGGTGGGCTATCTGCCGACGAGGGATATTCTCCGCATCGAGCGCGTGCTCAGTGATTACCAAGGTCGAAAAGGTATTTCAGGCGATATCGTCGAAATAAAGCATTTGGTTGAGTTTCTTCAAAACGCACCGCTCAACCAGAAAGACCTTAAAGAGTTTCGAAGTATTCTCGATGCATTCGAAGGCCAATCAACGAGGACGTCTGACAAGTTCTTCAAAAAATCACTTCTAGCGCTCAGAGCGCTCCGCAATCGTATAGCACATCCTCGTACAGAAGAGCCGCGGCCGGCTTATAGCGCAGATGATGGGGATGAAGATGCCTAATGTCTCTGTCCTCAATGTACTCTTACATGACCACCCAATAGCAACATTAACACTTGTTCAGGGTGGTCGAACACTCTTCGCCTTTAATCAAGACTATGTTGATGACAGCGAGCGAGCAACGCTCAGTCTTTCATTCAAAGATCAGTTTGGCGGACTAATAACAAATCATGCACCAACGCAACGCGTGTTACCGCCATTTTTCTCAAATCTACTGCCTGAAGGTCCGCTACGGAGCTATCTGGCGGACCGTGCTAGTGTTCATCAAGAGCGCGAATTCTTCTTGCTTTGGATGCTTGGCAAAGATTTGCCTGGGGCTATATCGATCAAGCCTGTGGATGGCGAGGAGTTACCGCCAGAGGCCAATGAGGCCCATGCGCACGGTCATAATAGAGCGTTGCGCTTCTCGCTAGCCGGCGTACAGCTCAAATTCTCAGCCATTCGGAATGAGGGAAAAGGTGTTGGCTTGACCATACCAGCCGAGGGGGCTGGGGGGTCTTGGATTGTAAAGATGCCATCACAGCAGTTCTCAGGTGTGCCAGAGAACGAGTACGCAATGATGAGTATCGCGGGTCGCATGGGGATGGACGTACCCGATATACAGCTCATAGACCTAGAAGATGTAGATGGCTTGCCAGATGGCATTGGGGAACTACGCGGCCAGGCATTGGCTGTAAAGCGGTTTGATCGCAGTCCAGGCGGGTCAGTTCATATCGAAGATTTTGCACAAGTCTTTAGCAAATGGCCTGCCGACAAATACACAGCAGGTAGTTATCGCTCTATAGCAAAAGTGCTTGGGATTGAGACGGGCGAAGACGGTATCGTCGAATATGTACGTCGCATAATTTTTAATACGCTAATCGGCAATGCTGATATGCACTTGAAGAACTGGTCGTTGATATACCCCAACAAAAAGACGCCGAGGTTGGCGCCAGCTTATGATTTTTTGTCGACCATTCCATATCTGCAAGACGAGACAGCAGCCTTAAAGTACTCGCGTACAAAGCGGATGTATGAGGTCTCAAAAGATGAGATTGCGCATCTTGCTTCTAAAGCGCTTTTGCCAGAGAAGATCGTTGTGGGCACGGCTCTTGATACAGTGCGCCGCTTTAGAGACATCTGGGAGGCTGAGAAGACGCATTTTCCACTTGCGAAGAAGGTCATTGAGGCAGTCGAAGCCCATGCTGCGCGCGTGCCAATCTATAATGAGGCCTAGGCCTTCATCTCACGATCGTGGCCGAATCTAAAAAAATCTACGGAGTGAGAATCTACGGAGTGGCCAGCGGCTGGAAACGGTGTCTGTTTCACTAAGGCCGGCGCTCGGAGGCCGACCTGATACTGCGACCTAGCCGGATACTGACTATCTGCATACACTTTTATGAATTCCTTGATTCAGAAATATTAGTTTACCGCGAATAATTAGGAATTTTGCAAACTACGGCCTAGCTGTGGTTGGATGTCCTTAATTGAGTCACTCACGTGAACGCAATGGGAGGAAGCGATGTCCAGAACTGGGACGTATGCCCTGTCGCTCCGTCTTGGTGCTTTGATCGCACTGATCTGTCTGCCGTCGTTTCTATTGGCGCTGCACTTGGCCGATACCCGTCGGGTTCAAGAGTTAGAGCATATCCGATCCGAGGCTATGATCCTCGCGCAGTCCATTGCCATCCAGCAAGGACAGACGCTGGAAAAGGTGCGCGCGCAGCTAACGCAGCTCAGTAGAGAATCGCCTTACCTTATCGAGGCCGACTGTAGCTCGCACCTGCAAAGTCTCCAGCGCTTCGATCAGCAATATTTCCAGCTGGCCGTCGCCGACCTCGCTGGTAACATCACATGCGCGGCAGACGCCGCGAATATCAACCTATCAGTGCTTGATCGCGACTACTTCAAAACAGCAGTCGCCAGTCGTGATTTTTCGCTTAGCGACGTCTTTTTGACGCGTTCGTCCAAGCGCTGGGCTATCGTCGCTGCCCAGCCAGTAATGCAGGACAATTTCCCGCGTGCTGTCCTGATCGCCGCGCTTGATATAAAATGGGCCCAGGCGCTCCTGAACAGCCTGCGCCTACCACAGAATGCCATCGTCAGCTTGTCGGATGCTAATGGCCGGGTGCTCGCTCGCATGCCTAATCCTGAGCAGTTCGTCGGACGCGAAATTCTCGAGGCAGCATCCTTCCGCGCGACCGTCACAGGGCAGCCACAAGGCTTTGTAGACTCGGCAGGCCTTGATGGCGTGGCGCGCATCATTGCCTACGCCCAAGTGCCGGGTGCTGGCCTGTATGTTCGCGTCGGTATTCCATCGGCCGAAGTGCAAATGGCAAGCCAGATGGCGCTGCAGGCCGGGCTAATTGCGCTCATTGCCACTGTGCTGGTGACGGCGCTGCTTGGATGGATTGGCGCCCGTCGCCTGATCATCCATCCCATTGGCCAGTTAGTTACGGCGGCTGATAAGATTGGGCAGGGCGATTGGACTGTGCGAACTGAAATCAGTCATGGCAACCAGATTATCGGTCGGCTGGCTGCTAAGTTGGATGAGCTTGCCCATTATGGGCATCGCCTTACGCGAGCTTTTCGCACGCTCAGTGCTGGGAACCGCACACTTTTGCGCGAGCCTGATGAAATTTCACTTCTAGAAGCAATGTGCAACGTCGCTGTCACACAGGGCGGCTATCGGCTCGCCTTTGTGAATTACATGCGCCACGATAAAGACAAGACTGTCGATACTGTTGCCCGCTATGGCGATGATCGCGGCTTTATAGACTCGCTGCGCCTGACTTGGGCCGATACAGAGCGCGGGCGTGGCTCAGTAGGCATGGCGATCCGTGATGCCACGCCGAATATTCTGCGCAGTATGGGAAATGACCCTCGCTTTGAGCCTTGGCGCAAAGAAGCGTTGAAACGGCAGTTTGGCTCTATCATCTCGCTGCCACTGAAAGTCGATGGTGACATCATAGGCACATTCACGCTGGTCGCGGCCGAAGAGGATGCTTTCGATGAGGCGGAAGTCTGCCTGCTCGACGAAATGGCGGCGGATCTTTCGTTTGGTATCCAGATTGCGCGCGCGGCAGTAAAGCAGAAAGAGCATGAGCGGCTTGTCGAGTATGCGCTTACTCATGACCGCTATACCGGTCTGCCCAATCGAGTATCTTTCCTGCGGAGTCTGGCCGAACGGATTCAAGTCGCCACTGAGCGCAATGAGCCGCTGGCTATTATGGTGATCCATATGCCGCGCCTGCAGGAGATATTCGATGGGTTCGGCTACAATCCTAGTCTTTCGGCGGTGCAACAGATCGCGGAGCGCTTATCGGCGATCTCAGAGATCAAGCCATATCTGACGCGGCTGGCCCCCAATGAATTTGGTCTGGCAGTCGACCATGTGAGCCCTGAGCAGACGATGCGGATGGCGCGCACGGCGTTGGGCGTGTTCCAAGAACGCGTCATCGTGGCGGAAGCCGAACTCGATATCGCCGCGTCGATCGGCATCAGTTATTTCCCTGGCCACGGCGACGATGCCGATGCGCTGTTGCGGCGTGCAGCGATTGCAGCACGTGGTGGCGCACGCAAGGATGCCGGGATTTTTGTCTATGAGGGTGCCACTGAGCGCGAAAATCCCGAACGCCTGGCTATTGCCGCCGAATTGCGCACGGCAATTACAAATCGCGAGCTCGAGTTACATTATCAGCCCAAGATCGACCTGCAGACCGGTGCTTTAAGCGGGGCCGAAGCGCTGATTCGCTGGAATCATCCCAAGCGTGGGTTCTTGCCGCCAGTGAAGTTTGTACCGCTCGCTGAAGAAACAGGCCTGATTCGCTCTATGACTGAGTTAGTGATCGCGCTTGCAAGCCGGCAGCAACACAGTTGGGCCAAGAATAATGGGGTGGTGCTGCCAGTGGCAGTCAACCTTTCAGCCAGCAACCTCTACGACCCTCGTTTTCTCGATACCTTCCAGGCCTTGCTAGAAACTTGGGGCGTAGCACCTAACCTGATCGAGATCGAGTTGACAGAGAGCGCTCTGGTGGATGACCCGGAAACCGCCAAGCGCGTGCTCGATAGCTTGCGCCAGCTCGGCTGCAAAATCTATATCGATGATTTCGGTACGGGTTACTCGTCACTAAATTATCTTGTCACTCTGCCGGTGCATGCTCTGAAAATTGATCGCTCGTTTGTGCGCCAGATGGGTGAAAGCCGCGAGGCCCACTCGGTGGTCGCGTCAATCATATCAATGGCACACAATTTGGGCCTGCGTGTCGTTGCTGAAGGCGTGGAAACGCAAGCGGATGTCGACATGTTAAAGGCGCTGGACTGCGACGAGGCTCAAGGCTATCTATTTGCCAAACCGCAAGTGGCGTCAGAATATGAACTGAGATTCTTATCGCGTTCGAGACAATTAGAAAAATAGAGCGCTTAAAATACCGGACTTCAGGCAGAAGTTATGGCGCGCCGAATTTGAGCGACGGTCAGTGCGCGAGCGCATGAATCAGACCTCGATCAATGCTTATAGCCGCTCTTTCCCATGCCCCATAACACTATGCGCAACCGCGCGAGCTGCGGCAAACGTGGGGCCTACTCAAAGCCAGGCGGGCGTCGAAACTTTGCTACAAGAGCGATATCAGTGACGAAATGGTGCGGGCCTGGCGTCGGCAACATGGCGAGTAGCGCGTGAAGTATTGCGCAGACATCGATGTACGGGAGAATCTACCGGCGCATATAGAATGAAAAATCGACTGAATGAAATGGCGCTGATTTGGTTGTATCAGGTGGCTTATTAGGGCGTCAGGTGTTTCGTAAGGACTTTGCTATGACCGGGCTTTCCAGATAACGCTTCAGAGCCGCGATCGTCTCCCGGGATGAAACAAGAATATGGTTGATCATGGCTTGTTCGGCGGTCTGCGGGCTTTGGGTTAATAGTGCAGCGAGAATGGCATTGTGTTCGTTGATTCGCTGCTCACTGAATTCCTCGAGCGAGGCAACGATATGACGATAGCGACTGGTGCGAGCGCGGAAACCGACCAAGCAATCCTGCAGTGGTTTGTTGTTGCAGGCTTCGATGATGATGCGGTGGAAATCCGCACCGAGCTCTAGAGCTTCCCCGAATTCGCGTTTGGCCCCAGCTTGCTGCATGCCTTCGATATTGGATTTTAGCTTCTGCGTGTCACGCCGCGTCAAGTTCTCGACGGCGAGCCGCGTGGCCAGCCCCTCCAGCGTGGCGCGCACGATAAAAAGCTGCTCGGCCTCCTCGATATTCAGCGCCCGTACGGCGACGCGGCCGGTGCTGCTGCGTTCGACGAATCCTTCTTGCTCAAGCTGTACCAATGCTTCGCGGATCGGGCTACGGCTGGTCTGGAAATGCTGGGCAAGCTCCGGCTCGCTCAGTTTCTCGCCTGGCTTTAGCGTGCCAAAGATGATGGCTTGCCGCAGTTCACTGGTGGCTTTTTCTTGAAGCAGCATGCTGGGATCTCAGATCTAGCGCGGTCGCATAATCATGGGCTGCCGATCCGCCCGGACAATTGTTCCAGCGCGGCCGCACCCGCATGGACCGACAGTGTTAGGCAATAGACGATTTCCTCGCCAGGTTCCAGAAAGCGAATCTGTCCGCCCCGTTCCAACTCGGCCCGCGGCCCGGCGCGGTTGGTCGCAGGTTCGATCGCCAGCACATTCATGCCAGGGCCGAAATGGCGCCAGATCTGCAGTGCGGGCAAGGTGCTCGCGTCATACTCAACCTGCACCGCCAGACCGCTGCCCAGCGTCGCGTTGACCAGCGCTGCCGAGACCCGGCCATTCGGTCCGGGCAGGGGATTTACTTCGAGAATCTCATCCACCGCTTCTGCAAACGGTCCCTGCTGCCTTAAGAAAGCGGTGTGCGTGTCGGGGCGCGGCTCGCGGCCTGGCGGCAGCAGCAGGGCTGCGCCGGCATCGAGCAGTGGGAAACCGAAATTCAGGTGATAAAGCTGCATATGCGGCGTTGGGCGATAGCCGGCATTGCGGATCTGGTCGATGATGGTCAATGTCGCGCCACCGAGCGGCATTTCAATCCGTCGCCGCAGCTCCAGGGTTTCGCCATACATCATGCTCTGGCGCACTGCACCTTCGCAGTAGAACCGGCAGTCATCGCCCTCCCAGGTTTCGCCCTGGCCTAGGAAACGTGCCGGAGTCTGGCTGATGCGGCCATGCAGAGGGTACTGCGCGCTTTCGCGTCTTGGCCCAAAATGGCTGGCCGGTCCCTCAGCGGCACCACGGACATGATCGAGACCGCAGGTCACCATCATTCCATCCATACTGCGCAACAGCCCGGCGCCCTTTTCCTCTTCGGCGATATGCAGGCCTGGCGCGCGGAATCCGTTGGCAGACCGCCAGGACAGCGGCAAGCCGTTGAAGCGCAGTTCGCCAATGTCAAAACCGCGATCCACCATCACTCGGGCTTCTAGGCCGCCACCAGAGCGCAGGTCGAGATAGCGCACAGACCGCTCTGGCCCATCGTCATAGCTGCCGGGGATAATGCCAGCGACCTGTTCCAGTCGCCCAATGCGGCGGAACAATTCCATGCGGGTAAAATGCTGGCCGAACAGGCTGACCATTGTTGATCCGTTCAAAAGGTGGCGCGACCGCCGGTGGCGTCGAACACCGCGCCGGTGGTGAAGCTGCATTCTGGGCTGGCCATCCAGCAGACCATGGCAGAGATCTCATCGAGTTCGCCAAACCGGCCCATGGGAATTTTCGATAGCATATAATCGATATGTTCCTGCTTCATCTGCGCGAACAACGGCGTGCGTACTGCTGCCGGCGCCAGGCAGTTGGCGCGAACACCAGTGGTCGCTAACTCTTTGCCTAGCGATTTGATCAGGCCGATCACCCCCGCTTTCGACGCGCTGTAGGCACCCGCATTCGGGTTGCCTTCCTTGCCCGCCACCGAGGCGAGCGCGACGATACGTCCGTAATTGCCCTTCAGCATAGGGGGGACCACGGCACGGCAGCAATGGAACATGCCGAGCAAGTTGACTTGGATGACGCTCGCCCAGTCGGCTACCGGATAATCCCAGGTCGTTGCATTCGGGCCGGTGATGCCGGCGCTGGCGACAAGGATGTCGAGCCGGCCATGGCGTTCCATAATCTCCTCGGCTGCACGCGCCGTATCACCCGCATCGGTGATGTCGAGTAGCCGGGTTTCTCCAATGTCGGATTGCTGCCGGTCCCAGACCACGATCCGGGCGCCCTCGGCAGCTAATTGCCCCGCTACCTCATGGCCAATGCCCGACGCACCGCCGGTCACCACCGCTACCTGGCCGGCGAATCTGTTGCTTTGCTTCATGAATCCTCCCTGTGCAGGCGAGCGCGTCGCCAGGCACAACCTACGCTTGACAGAGATAACTGTCGACCATATTCTAAATCTGTCGACAGAAACTCGGCAACAAGCCGGTACCCGGGAGGATGCATATGAGTCGGATTAGCAAGGTGGCCTGCAAACTGATCTCTGAGCCGTTGCCGGCCGGATGGACTGCTGCGCATGGCACCAGCCACAAGCGGGATGAATGCTTGGTCTTTGTCACGACCGAGGATGGCCTGGTCGGCATGGGCGAGGCCTATCACGCCTTTTCGCCGAAAGTGATGGCCTCGATCGTCGAGGAGCATCTGGCCGATATCGTGGTCGGCCGCGATTCCTCCGAGATACAGCTGCTGTGGGAAGAGATGTTCTTCTCCGCCGGCCAGCTCGGCTCGGCGGCGGTCGCCGCGATCTCCGGCATCGATATCGCACTGTGGGATCTGATGGGGCGCCGCCTGAACCGTCCGATTGCCGACCTGCTCGGCGGCGGCGGGGTGAAGCGCATACCGACCTATGTTGGCTGCATGTGCCTCGGTTTCCAGGATGCCAAATCCTTGCGTGAGGAAGTGCGCGGCTATGTCGCCGATGGGTTCACGGCGCTGAAGGTGCGCGGCGGCCTGAATCTCGATGCAGATCTCGAGGCGGTAGCCGTCACCCGCGAGGCTGCCGGTTCGCATGTCGATATAATGATTGACGCCAATTCCGCATATTCTCCGCCGGAAAGCCTGCAGCTGGCGCGCCGGCTGGAACGCTACAACACCTTCTGGCTCGAGGATCCATTCGATTTCAGCGTCGCCTATCACCATGCCGATATGGGCTGGTTGCGCAAGAATTCGCCGGTGCCGATCGCATCCGGCGGCAATGTCTACACGCGCTTCAATGCGCGCAGCCTGATCGATGCCGGCGGTGTCGATTACCTGACGCCCGACGTCACAAAATGCGGCGGCATTTCAGAAGGTATGAAGATCGCAGCCCTGGCCAGCGCCTTCAATATCACCGTCGCGCCACACACCGTGGTCGGCGTCGGCACCGTGGCGGGCGTGCATTATGCGGCGGCGCTGCCGACCCACATCCGCGGCCACCTGGAATGGGATGCCTCGATCAACAACCCGCTGCGCGATGACCTCTGTGTGCCGGCGCTGGATCTTGCGAAGGGCTCGGTGAGAGTGCCGCAGGGCCCCGGCCTCGGTATCGCCCTGCCCGGGCCGGCCGCGCTGGAGCGTTTTGCCTTTATCGCCGGCCGCGAGATTTCGATGCCGCCGCGTCAGCGTCGCTGGGATCCGAACCGGCCGCAGGCGGCGGCCGAATGACCTCTAAAACTGTCGACAGAAGCAGGAGGCTTTGGCCGCACAGTCCTTGAACCGTGCCATTTCTGATAAAACCAACATAACCCTGGGGAGGGGTGCCTAAGATGAGGACCAAATCAAAACTTCGCCTGGCCGTACTGGCCATGGCAGGGGCGCTGCTGGCGCCAGTCGCGGCATTGGCGCAGACGGTCACGATGTGGACCTTCCTGAATCCGGCGAGCGAGACACCGCGCGACCGCGCGCTCAAGCAAATCATCGACAAGTTCGAAACCGCCAATCCGGGCATCAAAATCAAAGTCGAAAGCCAGGTCTGGTTCACACTGGCGGAAAAATTCGTGATGGCTCATCGCTCGCGCAGCGCGCCTGATATCGGCTGGGTGAACGGCGAGAATATGGGCCTACTGGTGAATTCAGGCGTGGCAGAGGATCTCGGCCCGCTGATTACCTCGAAATGGACGCCGGCGCTGCGCCAGGACCTGGTGCTGCCGCAGGCTTATGAATGGGTGAAGACCGGTGGCAAGCAGGTGGCGGTGCCGATCATGGCGCTGTCGATCGTGCTGTTCTATCGCAAGGATCTGATGCGCGAGGTCGGCATCGATCCGGCCGGCATCAAGACCTGGGACGACCTGGCTGCGGCGGCGGCGAAGATGCAGCGCAGCAACGGCCCGAATGTAGAACGGTGGGGCGTCGGCATGCATCTGTCGACCGACAAGACCACCATGTCGTTTGGCGCCAATGCGCTGGCGGCGGCGCAGGGCGGCAAGCTGTTCGGCGACAAATGCAGCGCGCTGCTGGCCAACGAAAACGGCGTGCGCGCGCTTAACATGCAGGCCGACCTGATCCGCAAGCACAAGGTCGCCAGCCAGGAAAGCTTCGCCTATACGCTGGACGACGTGATCGAGCAGTTCATCGCCGGCAAGGTCGCGCTCGCCAGCAGTGGCAATGGCCGCTTCGGCAATGTGATGGAAAAGGCCACCTGGAATGGCAAGGAATTGGGCATGCTGCCCTGGCCGAGCCTGGACGGCAAAAAGCCGGGCCCGCAGATCATGTCAGGTTGGTTTGCCTCGATCTCTAAGGATTCGAAACAGAAAGAGGCAGCGGCCAAATTCGTTGCCTACATGACCGGTCCGGACGGCATGGAAATCTGGGCCGAGCCAGGCGGCCAGGTGCCGCTGTTCAAATCGGTCTTTGACAAGCCGGTTTTCAAGGATGCCAAATACGACCCGCTGCGCCAGCTGTCGCAGATGTGGGCCGATGCCGAAGTCTGGCTGCCGGCGGAATGCAACGCCGCCCGCACCTTCGTCGACCTAAACACGGCGACGCAGCGCGTGGTGCTGGGCAATGTCGACCCGATGGCGGCCCTGCGCGAAGCCGAAGCCGCATCGGCCGGCCGGCAGTAAGCTAACTCGAGCGAGTGACCGGCAGAGGATGATTGGTGTGTGATGATGGATGGACAGCGTACGCCCTTCCAGGCCTACCGATATCTTCTGCCGGCGCTGGTTCTCGAAGCGGGTTTCGTCTTCGCCCCACTTGCGCTCAGCCTATTTTACAGCGTGCATCGGGTGCGCTATTACCAGCTCGGTGACTTTAACGGCGTCCAGAATTACCTCGACGTACTCAGCCACCGGCTGTTTCTGAACTCCTTCCTGGTGACTTGTAGCTTCAGCCTAATGGCGCTGGCGCTCACCTTCGCCGTCGGGTTTGGCCTTGCGCTGTTCCTGAACCGCGATACCAGTGGCAGCATCCTGCTGCGCACCATCGTGTTGCTACCCTATGTGATTGCCATGCTGGTCGGCTCCATGCTGCTGAAGTGGATTTTCTCCACCGATGCCGGTCTGGTGCCCCTGGCGGCCGCCTGGTTCAATATCACCAGCCCGACCATCCTGGCCGACCCCGACTATGCGATGGCCGCCATGGTCGCCAATGGCATCTGGCGCGATTCTGCTTTTGCCATGGTGATGCTGCTGGCGGGCTTGCGCAGCATACCGCCAAACTTGATTCTGGCGGCGCGCATAGATGGCGCCGGTTCTTTCATGATCTTCCGGCGCATCATGCTGCCACTGCTGCGTCCCGCCATCCTGATCACGTTGATTCGGCTGCTGCTGCATTTCGCAAATGTGCTGACCTTCCCGCTGATCCTGACCGGCGGCGGGCCCAACAATGCCACCGAGACCCTGGCGCTGCGGATTTTCCGCATTGGCTTCGAGGATTTCGACCTTGGCAAGGCCAATGCCATGGCCATCGTGCTCTGCCTGTTCAATATCGTCGCCGTCATTCTGCTGCTCGCAGTGTTCCGCAAGACACGGGGAGGGCAGAGCCTGTGATGGCCGTGCTGCGCTCCGCCCCGCTGCGCCACCTGCTGCGCGGCCTGGTCTCTGCCGTCATCGTCGTGGCGGCGCTGTTCCCAATCTTCTGGGGCCTGATGACATCACTTAAGCCGGCGCGCGACATCGTGACCTTCCCGCCCAGCCTGTTGCCCGCCACGGTGACTTTGGAGCATTACGCGACGATCTTCAAAGCCGGCGCGCTTGGTTTCTTGCTAAACAGCCTGCTGGTTTCGGCCGGCACCGTCGCGCTGTGCATCGGCCTCGGCGCGCTGGCGGCCTATGGCCTCGCGCGTTTTGAGTTCCCGGGCAAGCGCGCCGTCCTCGTCGCCATCATCGCTGTCATGAGTATCCCAGTCGCCTCGCTGCTGATCCCGACCTATACGCTGATCGCCGAGATTGGCCTGGTGAACACCCATGTCGGCCTCATCTTGGTCTACAGTGCCTATCAGCTGCCGATCGTGATCTGGATCCTGGCTGCCTATTACCAGAGCCTGCCAATCGAGCTGGAATGGTCGGCGATGATGGATGGCTACAGCCGGTTCCAAGCCTTGTGGAAGGTGGTGTTGCCGCTGTCGCGACCCGGGCTGATCGCGGCCGGCCTGTTCGTGGTGGTGTTCGCTTGGAACGATTTCGTCGTCGCGGTGACGCTGTTGTCGTCGGAAGACACGCGCACGCTGCCCATTGGCATCTACAATTTCCTCGGCTTCTACGGCCGGGAATGGGGGCCGCTGCTGGCGGCATCCATGGTTTCGACAATCCCGCTGTTGGTGATCTTCGTGGTCCTGCAGCGCTATTTCATGGCCGGCATGACCAATGGCAGCGTCAAGGGGTGATTGGGGTATGATTGAAGGTAGTGGCGCTTCCATTGAGTTTCGTGGCATCGGCAAGCGATATGGCGAAACCGTTGCGCTTGCCGATCTCGACCTGACGATCCAGCCAGGTGAGTTCGTTTCCCTGCTGGGGCCTTCGGGCTCGGGCAAGACGACGACGCTCAACATTCTGGCTGGGCTGATCAGTGCCGACAGCGGCAGCATCATGATCGGCGATACCGACGTGACGTATCTGTCGCCTGATCGGCGCGGCATCGCCATGGTGTTCCAAAATTACGCGCTCTATCCACATATGACGATTGCCGAGAATCTCGCCTTTCCGCTGCAGGCACGCGGTCGCAATCTCAGCCGGCTTGCGATCAAGGCAAAAGTGCAGGATGTGGCGGACACGCTGGGCATCGGTCACCTGCTGGCGCGCTATCCAAAGGAAATCTCTGGCGGACAGCAGCAGCGCGTGGCACTGGGTCGCGCCATGGTGCGCGATCCAAAAGTGTTTCTGTTGGACGAGCCGTTGTCCAACCTAGATGCACGGCTGCGGCTCAAGATGCGCCGCGACCTCAAGGCGCTACACCAGCGGCTGCGCTCTACCATTGTCTATGTCACGCACGACCAGAGCGAGGCCATGTCGCTGTCGGACCGTATCGCCATCTACCAGGGCGGCCGGTTGCAGCAATGCGGCACACCGGCCGATATCTATCGCCGGCCGGCCAATGCCTTCGTTGCCAATTTTATGGGCGAGCGCGAGATGAACAACCTGCCGGGCACAGTGGTGCAGACTGGCGGGGGGGTCGTTTTCAAGGCCGAGGGGTTGGATCTGACGTTGCCATCGACGTTGAGCGGCTGGGCAAGGTTCCACGATCGCGCCGTCACGCTCGGCATCCGGCCGCAGGGCGTGCAGATCGGCCAGCGCGCTGATGCTACGCAATGCGAGGCGGTGTTGCGCCTGGTGGAGCATGCCGGCACCGAGCAGTTCTTTTATGCGCAGGCCGGCGGCGTCGAACTGAGTGGCGCGGCGGCACCGGATACGCCGCTGGCGATCGGCGACCGCGTGTCGCTCACGCTGCTGTCGCGCGAACTCTACCTGTTTGACACGGCCAGCGGCGCGGCACTGGTGCAGGGTGGCGATCTGGCCGCATGATGCAGCCATGAAGCAACTCTCCCTTCATGCATGCCTGCCAAGGAATTTCCGTTCCATCCTGAACAATGGCTGGGCGGAGCGTCGGCGCAATGGCGCTGCGGCCGACTGCTTCCTCGAAGGCCCCTACTGCGATGAAAAGGGCTGGCTTTGGTGCGTCGATATCGCCAACAGCCGGATTCTCACGCTGTCGCCCGACGGCGCCTGGGAGGTCGCGCATCAATATGACGGCTGGCCCACCGGCCTGAAGCTCGATCGGCAGGGCCATTGCCTGATAGCTGACAACCGCTGGGGCTTGCTGCGCCTCGATCTGGCAACTGGTCAGCGCGAAGTGCTGGCTGACAGTTTTGAAGGCGCGCCTCTGCATGGCCCGAACGACGTAACCATTGCCGCGAATGGCGATGTCTATTTCACCGACCAGGGCGATTCCGACATCCTACGGCCCTACGGGCGGGTCTTCCGCTGGCGCGAAGGCCGGGAGCTGGAGTTGATTGCCGCCGGCTTTCCCAGTCCGAACGGCCTAGTGCTGACGCCGGATGAACGCCTGCTCTATGTCGCCGTGACGCAGGCCAATGCAATCTGGCGCGTGATCCTGCGTCCCGATGGCGGTGTCGGCAAGGTCGGGCATTTCGTGCAGATGTCGGGCTCGCTGGGTGGCGGGCCGGATGGACTCGCGATGGATGCCGCCGGCAATCTGCTGGTCTGCCACGCGTTGGCTGGCTGTGTGATCGTCTACGATCGTCTCGGCGAACCCATCGACCGAATCCAGACGGCTGAAGGCCTCATTCCAACCAATCTGACGTTCTCGCGGCGCGAACCAGGCCGCCTGTTTGTGACCGAAGCCGAGACGGGAACAATTCAGACAATCCGTCTTGACCATCCGGGCCACCATCCCTTCACTTTGGAGTGACAGATGCAGGAGTTCAACGGGCGCGTTGCAGTGGTGACGGGCGGTGGAAGCGGTATCGGTCTTGGTGCAGCGGAAGCCCTGTTGATTGAGGGCGCGCGCGTTGCCTTGCTGGGCCATGACTCAAACCAGATTGCATCTGCCGTCGAAAAACTTGCTAGCCGATATCCGGACCGAGTCTGGGGTTTTGATGGCGATGTGCGCAATCTGGCCAAGCTGGAAGCCGCAGTGAAGGATGTGATGCACCGTGCTGGTCGGATCGATCATCTGGTCTGCGCTGCCGGCATCCAGGTGCCGGGCACGGCGGTTTCAGCTAGCGAGGCGGACTGGTTGCGTGTCATCGATACCAATCTTTCCGGCGCCTTCCGCGCCTGCAAAGCGGTGTTACCAACGATGACCGCGGGTGGCGGCGGTTCCGTCGTGCTGGTCTCGTCGATCCAGGCCCTGCGTGGAAAACCCAATGGCGTTGCCTATATCGCCGCCAAGGGCGGATTGAACGCCATGACGCGTGCGATGGCACTCGATCATGCCAAGGACGGTATCCGCATCAATGTCGTCTGCCCCGGGGTGGTCGATACACCAATGCTGCGCGAGGCGGCGGCGCGTGTCGTGTCATCAGACGTGAGCGACAGCATTGACACACTGGTGCAGCGCTGGGCATCGGCGCAGCCTCTCGCGGCTGCTATCGAGAAGCCCTGTGGGCCCGCCGATGTGGCGCAAATGATTCTGTTTCTACTGAGTTCTCGCGCGGCTTATGTGACCGGGTCAGAATTTATGGTCGATGGCGGGCTTGGGGCCAAACTGGCGCTCTAGTTGATACTGGTTTCACGATCGGTCTTGGTTTCTCTATTGGCCGCGGTGTCTGAAAAATCTACTGACCAAGTATTTTGCCTCCGCCCGAGGCCAATCTGAAAAATCTACTGGTCAGATGAGGCCGGAAAGTCGCGCAGTAGACTGATAAATCATCTGGCCGTTGACTACGATCGTAGTCAACTCACCGCAGAAATTAATCTCCTTTTGAATCTCATCCATTGTGCTACGACTCTTGCCGTGGGTAAGCGGGGAGTCGGGGGATGACGCGTGCCATTTCTTGTAAGGCAGCACTTCTGTGCGTTCTTACACTCATTCCATTGCCGGTGATTGCAGCTGACGAGCTCCTGATAACGCGAGCCGCGTTTGCCGGCGGCGTTGCAGGCCGCGAGGCCGATCCCTTACTTGCCGCTGGGCAACAAGCCGGGCCGGGCTCTCTCTGGTTTTGGACCGAGATACGGGTGGCGAAAAGCATCATTTCAGAGTTGCGCCAAAAGAAGCTTTTGCCATTGCAGCACCGCTGGTATCGCACGAGCGGGGGTATCCCTGGCCCAGACGAGATACCAGATTTCGTAAGAAATCTCGAAGAGCTAGATGATCGAAAGATTGAGGCTTTGGCCGGTGAAGCTGATAGCCGCGGCTATTTTACCTACCGTACCGCCAGCTGCCGTCAGTCAGTTTCGGCAGGTACTTGGGTGGCCGCGCTCGCAGATGCAAAAGGCAACCCGGTGGGTTGCTCTGGCAAACCAGATTGCCGTTTCTCGATCCGTGTGACGCCGCAAGGCAAGAAGGCAGATAAACAATGCCTGACTCAATGAATATCATCGGAAAGGTTCAGGCGGCCTCTGACTGGGCGCTGCAAGAGAAGTGGTTCTGGTACGTAAGCACCGGCGCCACACTCTTTGGTCTGCTTTTCATACAAATACTGTGGTTCAACGGAACAACGACGCTGCGTGATCACCAGGACTACACAAAGCAGATCATACAGCTGAATGACGAGTATTATCGTGTGCAGGCCGCCGCAAAAGGGGGTAGCAACGATAGCGCTGCAGATCTGTTGGCGCCCATCCAAAAAAAGCGTGATCTTGTTAGCCCGCAGATTGAGTCTGCTTCGCTTGCCTTGAACTCGTTCAACAAACACTGGTTGTGGTCATACATACCCGGGTCGTATGATTCAGCGGGCGCCTCTGAGCATGCAGATATCCGGGTGGCCAGCAGTATAACCCAGGTGCTCGGCTTATACATTTTGCCGCTCTTCTATGGGCTGCTCGGTGCCTTGTTGTCGATCGTGCAGTTCTTGCGCAGCGACGATAGCAATGAGGCGATACGAAAGTTGCGGCCAGGCGCGCGTGTTGTGACAGGCTCTGTCGCAGGCCCCATGATTGGCATGCTGATCAGCCCAGAATTTTTAAATTCATTGGCGTTCCAAGCGACGCCCTTCGTTCTCGCCTTTATCGGCGGTTATGCCACCGACGTGTTCTTTGCACTTATCGACCGCTTTCTGAGTTCTTTTCGTAGCAACATTAGCAAGCCTGATTCTTCTGGTGGCGCATCTGACAAAAAGGATGCTGGTGGCGCTGGTGATGTGGCCGCTGGCAATCGGTAAAATTTTGCTCAAAGGCATTCGATGAGCTGAGAGGCTCGGCGAAAACGGGGGATAATCATGCCAGGCGCTTATGCCCATATGACCTTGGTCAATCTTGCGGCAGATGAGAACGCTATTCGTCAGCTGGGATTCCGCGAAGACGTGTACGAGGCCCTTGGCTACTATCTTCGGTACGCAGAGCTCGGTGCAGTGAGCCCAGACTATCCCTATCTGGCCCCTTGGTATCCAAAAGCCAAAGACTGGGCTGATAAAATGCATTACGTCAGCACCGACGGCGTGCCGCGCCAAGTGCTGCAGCAAATTCAAGGTCTGTCAGGTAATGACAGGTTAAAGACGATTGCCTGGCTGCTTGGCTATATGTCTCACGTTATCGGCGACGTGACGATACACCCGGTCGTAGAGCTCAAAGTCGGTAAATACAAAGGCAACGAAAAAGACCACCGCATATGCGAGATGCACCAGGATGTTTATATCTTTCGCCGGCTAAAGATTGGAACGCCAGAACTGGCCGACCATCTAGATAACAATGGCATTCGTGGATGCGTCGACAATACCGGGGCATTGGATGGCGTCATCACGAACGCCTGGAAGCGCGCGCTCGAAGCGGTTTACCCAGAATCATATGGTGGAAATGAGCCAGATCCGCGAGTTTGGCATAAAGGGTTTGGCCTGATCGTCGACAATATTGCCGAACAGACATCATTCATGGCGTTGGCGAGGCATGTACTGCCGGGCGAGAACGATGGCTTGGCCTACCCGAAAGACGTCAAATCAGAGTTTATCGATAACCTAAAGACCCCAGAAGGGGTCATGTCCTATGACGCCATATTTGACCGGGCGATCAATAATGTCCGAACGGCGTGGTCTTGGCTCAATGCCGCGATCGATGGGGACCAAGGCCAACTTCAAAATCTAAAACCATGGGATCTCGACACGGGCCGGGACGCGAGTGGAAAATTGGGGATGTGGGCATGAAGATAGCTGTCGCTGCTATTGCACTACTGCTTGTCGTCATTGGCTGCAGCCATGCCCAGGATGAGGGGGAAATAGCGGAGCTGAAGTCGGCCGTGACCAAGCTATCGCGTGCCGTCAGCACGGCAGCCAGAAGCCAATCATATAGATCTGAAGACGGCGACGGGCTGTTGCGCGCGGCGCTGGAGAGAGACCCATCTCTAGTGCATCCATTTAGAGACTATCTTGTGCGCGTGCACAGAGAGGGGGCCGGAAGTGTGGTCCTAATCTGCGATAAGAACGGCTCACGCGCGTTACTGGAAGATAGCGGGTGTACGCCGCATCCAGACCGAGATTGGTTTAAATCGTCGCAGCGCTGCGAGTTCTCGGTCTCTGTCGCTGAAGTTTGCCGATAATTTTAGCTAAAGACCAATCTATCCCTGGGGGTGAAGATGCGCCATTTCATTGCGGGTGTCGCCATATCTCTGCTGGCGAGTGGTGCGGCTTTTGCCGACGAGAACTGCTACAAGACTTGCCCGGTGGGGGCGGCTCAGAAGAATTCAGTGGTGACGCGACCGTCCTATTACACGCTTAGCAATAATCCAACGACCAAGTTTGCCGACTGGGTGGCCTATAGGGTCACTAAAAGCACCATTGGAAAAACGCAGACTAGGACTTGGAAACAAGCCCCGGAGTTGTCGGCTAGCGATACCTTGCATCCCGATGACTATACGGGCGCTCCTGGTGCCTTAACGATTGACCGCGGCCATCAGGCGCCGCTGGCATCGTTTACTGCAAACCCCAGTAAGGGGGCGTGGAAGGTGATGAATTTCCTTTCAAACATCACACCGCAAGGCACTGAACTCAATCAGGGGCCTTGGGAGCGTTTGGAATCGGCTGAGCGTACTTTGGCTAAAGCGGCAGGCATCGCTGCGGTCTATGTCGTCACTGGACCGCTTTATGAAAAAGATATGAAGTCGCTGCCAAATGCGACACGCCAGCATGTGGTGCCGAGCGGCTATTGGAAGGTCGTTGCGGTTGATGAGAATGGCATACTCAAGTCGGCAGCTTTCATCATGCATCAAGACGCCAAGCGTAATGACGATTACTGCAACAATCTCGTCACTATCAGCGATGTCGAAGAGCGCTCGGGCCTAGAGCTTTTCCCAAATCTATCACGTGCCAAGCGAAAAGCGCTGGCTGAAAGCGCCGGCGAGTTGGTTGATGGCGTGGGCTGCGAATTTATCGAGACCGCCGCCAGCAAAAGGGTAAAGACCAAGATTAGGAAGCCGTAAGATTTTCGTGGTGAGCAAAGAACGCAAAGGGTGAGGAATGCTATGAAGCGGGCAAACGCTTTATTGGCTCTTAGCTTACTAATTTTTCTATTGCCAATGACGGCGCCGGCACGCTCGAACCTGAGCGATGACCAAGTGCGCGAGCACATGATCCAAGAATCTATCGCGAGTTACAGCGGTAGTTGCCCGTGTCCCTACAATACAGCTCGTAACGGAACAAATTGTGGGCGCAGGAGCGCTTACTCGAAGCCAGGCGGTGCGTCACCGCTTTGCTATAAGAACGATATCAGCGATGAGATGGTGCGGGGCTGGCGCCGTAGTAACGGCCAGTAGAGGGCCTTCGCATAGAGCCAAAGTCTTGGGATTGGACCTGGGGCGGATAGTTATTTCGTGTTCTCTACTGGCGAGTAGATAAACTGGGGCCGATGTCGGTCGTATATACGCTAGAGCGTATAAAATCACTTTATACGCTCTAGCGTATAATTCCGGTAAGACGGCGGCGTAAAAGGGTGGGTGGGGGATTGTGACAATCAGAGAGGCATTACTTGCCATTGGCGAGGGCTATATTGCCGCCAAAGAGCAAGAATTCGAAGGCCATGCGTTGGGCGGCTATGACTGAAGAATCTGTCTCTATTGATGAGCTAGTAGCGGCACGTGCGCAGCTCATTCAAGACGTTGTTGGCAATATGCCCACAGAACATCGTGAATTTTTGCTCCCATTTGAGCGTGGTGAGCCTGGATGGGATCTGCTCGGCCTGGCGGGTGTCGCAGATTTGCCGGCCGTCAAGTGGCGACAACAGAATCTCGATAAGCTGTCACCTGAGAAGCGAGCAGGGCTTGTAGAAAAGCTTGAAGCAGTTCTGGCTTAATTAGGCATTGCCCGACAACAAACATACCTTGCCATCTAATGTCAGTACTGCGGTTCTAGGGGGCGTATACAAGAAAAATGGGGGGCGCTATGCGACTCATTGCAAGCGACAAAATCAGGCAGTGTTTTGAAGAGAATTTGAGCGTATCCCGACATCTTGATGTCGCCGTTGCTTGGGCAACGGATTGCGATATTATCACGTTACTCGAGCAACGACATAAGGCGGGGATGACCCTGCGATCGATAGTCGGGACTTCAAGGAATTTTACGTATCCAAGAGCACTTTTTAAATTGGCAAAGCTTGGTGCTATTCAGCTGGCTGATGACCCGAAGAAAGGCATCTTCCATAAGAAGATTTATATCTTCTACAAAAAATCTAAGGTTACGGCATGGGTCGGGAGCCCAAATTTGACCGCATCAGCATTTGGGCAGAACGCTGAGGCGGTTCTTGAGATTGATGACCAGGCGGGCGAGGTTGCGGCCTTGTTCGAGAAGCTCTGGCAGAAAAAGCCGGCGGCGAACAACGAGTGCTTGCAGGCCTATGCTGCGGATTGGAAGCGGCCCCCTGTCGTGCCCGACGAGAAGGCGGGTTCGGATAAATCGGAAAGTTTCAACAAGCGCAAGTCGCCAGCCTCAGCAAGCAACCCGTTATTGGAAGAATTGGCAAGGGGCGATTGGAGTTGGCGAGAATATGAGGCGGCAATCAAATTTCTACACCGACATTGGAAGCTTGAAGTAAATATCGGTGTGACTGGGCAGAGCGGGTGGGTAGCAACAATCAAGCGGTGTAATACGATTATACGTGACACGGATTGGGCCACGTTAGATCAAGAAGACATCAGCTATATGCTGGGCCAGCCACTCCATAACGATTACTCGCGTGGGTGTTTGGGGCGAATGTCGGGTCGAATTGCTTTGGGTTTCTTTCATTCTAACAAGAAACATGCAGTAAATAGCCGCCTTAAAATTAGAGGCATTCTGCGGGATCTGCAAAAGTACAGTGGACCAAATTTTCCTAAGCGGGCAGAGAAAGCCTTTAGAGAGCTGACTGATATAGATGGTGTTGCAGGTGCCATCGCCAGCCGCTTTATTGCGCTCGCCCGGCCGGACCGCGGTGTTTCTGTCAATGACGGCTCTATGCGCGGCTTGGCGTTTCTAGCCAATATGGCGCCAACCACGCTTGATACTGTTGGGAATTACCCGGCCTTGTTGGAATGGGTCGAGCAGCAGCCTTGGTTTAACAATGCCCCTCGTGCTGTTGGGAATGATATCGCTTGGGCACGTGCGGCTTTGCTCGATGTCTTTGTCTATAAGCCGGTCCAATCTTCTAAGCGAAAATAAGACGCTGCGGTGTACCCGACACAGCGCGTCGAGACGAGGTTTGACAGGCGGGGGGCACGCTTTAGCGGTTGGTAGCTAAAGCTGTCTCTGTGTAATCACATTTGATGAAGCGATACTGATTGCACCCCCAGAATTGGCGGCCGAACTTGTTTTTCTTCAGCACCAAGAATCCCCTCTTGCATGAGGGGCAGGTCGAGGGCTTCTTGCTGGATCCGCCAAAGGTAACGACCGCTTGTTGATCATCTCGAATGAGCTCGATCACAAACCGCGAAGGTCTATCTTCTGATGATAGAAGTATGGCTTTGTTTTTCGCCCTCGTTAGAGCAACGTAAAATAGTCGTCGTTCCTCAGCGTTTGGAAATGCTTCTTTATCGGCCCGGATCAATCGTAGCAGAGGGTCATCTTCCATCGCGTTTGGAAAGCCATAGAAATCGGCCTGTAGCGAGTGGATGATCACAGTATCGGCTTCAAGTCCCTTCGTGCTGTGAATGGTAGAGAAGGGTTTGCCTTCTTCCTTCTCAAGGACTTTGACACCAGGATAGATGCGCTTCCATCCAAGAACTCTATCTGTGGTGAAAGGGCCAACCTTATTATACTGATAACGGCCGATTAAAAGTACTGTTGCGATCTTACCCATCCTGAGGTTTTGTTCGGATAGGTCTGAAAGCGCCTTTTCAACAACTTCAAGCTGATCTTCCAATCTCTGATACTGAATAATGTCGATGGTCGCCTGCACTTTCTTATTGATCGATTTTACGATCTTTCGAATTTGTAGCGGATTCTTTGATACAAACTTTTGCGCGGCCTCACTGATACCTTGATTGCTGCGGAAGGTTGTTTCGAGTTTATTTATGCTGGTATGGCCATAGATCTCTTCGAAATTCCGCATGATGGAGAGATCGGAGCCAGCAAACCGGTTGATAGCTTGCCAGTCATCACCGACTGCAAACAAGACGGCGTCTGGCTGTGCGTTCAGCAAGCTGAGAATCAGTCTGCTGCGGCCGGGTGAGATATCTTGAAATTCGTCGACCAGAATGAGTTTGTAGAGAGGCTTATAGGTTTTGCTATCTATAAGGTCAGCGGCCTGACGGATCATGTCGGCAAAATCAATAGAGGCTGTTTGCTTTAGCCTCTGTTCATATGCCACCCAGACAACGTCGAGAATATCGAGAAAAGCGCGGGCGCGGGCCTTATTATTTAAGAAGACGGCGTTCTGGCGCAACCTTTGCGGTGTCGCCCCAGATTCTTTGGCATGTGTCAGAATTGCCGATAGCAACTTAAAAAGATCGGGGTCAGGTTTTTTAGATTTCAATTCATTATCGAGATCAACCAATGACATCGGCCTGGGTTGGATGCCATGTTGGGCGAGGCTGTTTGCCAGATGTGCAAAGACAGTGCCGTCGTATATTTGTGCACTGCTTGTCTCGATAAGAGGCGTCTTATTTTGGGTGTGCAGGCGGCGCTTTGCCGCGACGCTGGCGACATATCGCTCACCGAATGGCGAGTTTCCTTTGGAGTCTAAGGCAAAATGCTCATGATACAGACGCGACCCATCAGCTAATACGTATGTAAAGTCAGGTTCGTATTTCGACCAGCCTGCCGGCAAAGGGTGGTCACTATAAGGCTGCTCATACTTGTAAGGGATGCCGTTTATATAGAGCCAGTTGGCGATAGAGAGTTCTTGGAAAGAGGCGACAAGTTCGCCTTTCAGAGTTGGAAGACCCGTCCAATTCTTGTCGGAACCTCTGCCCGCGCCGTGCGCCCTTACAAGATCATCATAATCACCATCATTTCCCTCTGGATCGTCCAGCCAGTAAAGGGCTTTAAACTCAAGCCACTTGGCATTAAAGGCCGGGTTCGATGCCCTCAGCTCGGCGACGATATTGATGAGAAGCCGGTCAGTCTGAGCATAGGGGCGAGCCGGTAGACCGCAGGCGTCGATGACGCTGCGGCCAAAGCTGTGAAAGGTCTTGGCATCAATCTTTATTCCGAAGCGATCAGAAAGCCTTTCGGAGATTTGTCTCGCAGCCTCAGCGTTGAATGCGAGTGCTAGAACACCATTTGGTGTCACATACTTTTTCTCGATGCTGTAGGCCGCTTTGGCGGCAAGTGTCGATGTCTTACCAGACCCAGCGCAGGCGACTAGTAAGTTTCTATCTTCATGGCAGATGATAGATCTCTGCTGTTGTGGTGTAAGACCGTTCTTTTCGGCTCTTTTCAAGAACTCTTTCCGTTCCGGCAAAGACCGTTCGTACTCAACAAATTCCTCATTGCGTGCCTGCAGAGAAGATAGAGGGGATTCTCTAAACCGAGAGAGCGCTGCAATGGCTTCAGAAAAAGACGTATCGACATTAAGGAAAGTGGCCTCTTCTATGAGCCTTTCACAAGCAGCTGCATTGTCGAAAGCCGTTCGACGGCCAGATAAAAAGCGGTTCGCCATATGCGCGCGAATATAAAAGGTACCTTGCAGTAGGCGCCGATAGTCATTGTACAAAGCCGAAACCTCGGCCTTGATTCTGTCGAATCTGTCGATGACGGACGCTTTCGCCGCGTCGTCCAGTTTCTTGAGCGTAGCCGGAGACAAGCCAGTAAAGCTGTATGGGCCATGTTGTGTCTCGACGGTTAGTGTTCGCCAAAACAACCAGTGCCAGTGAATGGATCCATTCACGATGACGACTGTTTCGACGCTTATAGCCTTGCCATTTTTAAGGTGAAATATCGCTTGCTCGGGTTGCAGCTCGCATGACCACCCGGCATCAAAGAGGCGGTTGGCCCATTTACCTGGGCGGATAACGATGGGCGCAGTCATCTAAAATCTCAAAACATCGTGGTCGATAGCTAATGTAGAAAATCTACTGGTGAGGATTAGTTTGATTTTGCTCTATCGCGCGAAGGAAGTGTCAGGGTTTCAGGTTTGTGTTTCTCAGCTTCACTCAGTAAGTGCGACGTAAGCTGAAATACCTCACCGAGCACATGGCCGGACCGGTCAACGACAAGACCAAAGCGCTCGGCGAGAACACTACGGTTCTTGGGGTTAGATAGCCAGGCGATCGCAAAGACCATTCCAATCAGCATAACCGGCGGCGGTAGCCTCATAACGACTTGGATCGCGGTTTGAAGAAGTTTCAGCGCACCTATGAGCGCTGCCCCAGACGCCATCATGACTGCGCTGCCGCTGAGCTGCAGAGTAACCGAGATGGCGGCTTTGCGAGAATGGTGACGTAATACGCTCATATATTCTGGTGATATGGACTGTCCACCCATTGCGGCAATGTCGGTATCTCTACTCATTATGCCCTCGGCTTTGATGAGCTGAGCCAATGCCAGAGTAGGGGCATCATCTGGGTCCTGCCCGGTAGCATAAGCCTCGTACTCAATCTCACTCAATTCTAAAACAGTAAGTTTAGTCGTGAGAGACAGCAGTAAGCGGCGACACTCTTGCTCATCTATGCCGTCTTCAAGCGCAATGCGCGGTATATGCCTTTGAACCTCGTCGATTACGCGGCGGGTAGCGTAGAGTTTTACGATCTCTGCTGAGATGCATTCTTGCAATGCCGAGCGAGCATCTGGTGCTCTTCGTTTGAGCAAATGCCAGCGGATATCTTCGAGCAGCACATTTGCGTCTATCACAATAGTAAACTGTGCGAGCGACGAAATCGCATCGGGCAGCTGTTCGATCAGAGGCCGCAGTGAGCGCAGGATCGGCAATATGTCTGACCGAATTGAACTTACATCCAGCGGCTGATCAAAGCTCATAATATGCCCTACGGCGATCTTGGAGATGCAAAACACTAGATGAATCTGGTTGATTCTGTTGCATCCCGAAAAGTTTCCGGTCTCGTCTTAGTTTGACCTGCAGGTGACTATGAAGCCAGTGGAGTTGATGGCGCGAAATCAGGACCGCTGCACCTATAGAAAGCGCTTAATAAGTATACCTCGCGCCAGACTGTAATCAGCATACCTATGTATGCAATGTGCGGACATCGGCACAGATCAAGATCAGCGCAATAGCAACATCGTGGGTTCGGAAATCTGAGCCTGAGAAAACATACTATGATGTATCCACCCACGCTTATCACGTTAGACAGGATCAACAAAAGCCGGAACCTTCGCGTCTCGTAAGCTCGGTCTTTCTGTACAGGTAGGCCCCCTCATCGGGACAATGTTTCTAGCATCAACAAAAGTAAGCTGTGAATCATAAGGCATTATGCGGAGGAAATGGGTATGCCTCTGGAGGGGGCAGCAAGGGGGGATCAACTTGTAATTTCCAGGTAAACTTGGATCTGGTTAGGGTGGGAAAACGCGTAAGTGGTTCAGCACCGAAGCGGCTGCACTCCGAACTATATTGGGTGGCAAATTAATGGAAAAACGTAGCTTGGTCCGTCCCAGCAGGGACGGGGATCAATTTCATTACCTATGGGCAGCGCGGCGATGCCTAAAGCTATTAGATCCAAACACCGATTTTGTCAGCATCACAATTGAGGCGTCGTCGAAGGACGATACTGACGGTGCCGTCGCTGAGAAATCAGGAGAAGAAGTTATCGACATCGCGGAGTACTTTGGAGGTGCGAATATAAAAGAGGCAAAGTTGGTTCGTTACATGCAGCTCAAACATTCCACGCTGCATGCGGATACCAATTGGACTGAAAGCGGGCTCAAGAAGACGATAGAAGGCTTCTCGAGGCGGTATAAATTCCTCTTAAAGTCGCATTCTGAAGCAGAGCTTGAGAATAAGCTTGAATTTCATTTCGTTACAAATAGGCCAATTAACATAAACATTTCCGAGACAATCAACGATGCGATAGCCGGCAGTTCATTCAGACATTCAACTACGCACAAGAAATTCGAAAAAATTACCGGCCTAAAGGCAGAGAGCCTTTCTGCATTTTTAAAGAAAATATGTCTTGTAGATCGCCAGGACGATTATTGGGAACAACGGCACATTCTTTCACAAGATGTGCGCGGATACTTACCAGACATGGATGCTGAGGCGCCGCTTAAACTTAAGGAACTAGTCACAAAGCGAGCGCTATCTGAGGGTGAGAGAAATCCATCCATCACAAAGATGGATGTACTGCGTGCGCTGGGTACTGACGAACACCAACTCTACCCGGCGCCGTGCCTTATCAAGAGTCCAGAAAATGCTGTTGAGAGGGCATATGAAGGCCCGCTCGTGAACGAGATCTGCACAGCTGGATCGCCGGCCATAATTCACGCAAATGCGGGCGTCGGTAAATCAGTGTTTGCGTCGAAAATTCCCTTTTGGCTGCCACAAGGTTCGGTTTGCATAACATATGATTGCTTCGGCAATGGTCAGTATCGCAGTGCATCCGGATATAGACATCGACATAAAGATGCGCTTGTGCAGATTGCCAATGAGTTAGCGGCAAAAGGTCTCTGTCACCCTCTAATTCCAACGCCGATGGCAGACTCAGCAGCCTACATAAAGGCGTTTGTTCACCGTATAGAGCAGGCATCAAAATCGCTGCACCATGCTAATAGCGCTGCAGTTCTTTGTATTGTTATAGACGCGGCAGATAATGCGCAAATGGCCGCAGAGGAGATTGGTGAGCATAGATCATTTGTAAAAGATCTTATCAGGGAAACCTTGCCCGATAATGTACGAACGGTCTTCCTATGCCGATCGCACAGGAAAGATATGTTGGATCCGCCAACACGCGCATTTGTACAGTCATTAAAACCATTTAATCTGCCTGAGACAACATCTTTCCTGACCAAGACGTTTGCCGATGCGAGCCAAAGTGATGTTCAAGAGTTCCATTCCCTAAGTTCGGCAAATCCTCGTGTTCAGGCGCTGGCGCTTTCGCGGGGCCTATCACTTTTTGACACCTTAAAGATGCTTGGGCCGAACGCCACGACAGTTGAAGGTGTTATCGGGAGCATTTTAGAAAACGCAATTCAGAAATTGAAAGAATCTAGTGGTCGTTATGAAAGAGAGCAGATCGAGAAAATTTGTACGGGTTTGGCCATACTTCGCCCCCTGATCCCAATCGCGACGCTATCGAAACTATCCAAGGTCCCAGAAGACGCGATCCACAGTTTCGCGACCGATCTAGGGCGTCCGCTATCGGTTATCGGCGAAACCATTCAATTTTACGATGAGCCGGCTGAAACCTGGTTCAGAGAAAGATTCAAGCCGTCACAGGACGGTATAAAAGAGTTTGTGAGAAATCTTCAGCCTCTAGCCGTAAGTAGTAGCTACGTTGCCTCTATCTTACCTCAGCTGATGCTCGAAGCCGAAATGTTTCCGGAGTTGGTGGAGCTAGCGCTGAGCTCGTCAGCTTTGCCAGACGAAGATCCGCTATCTAAGCGCGACATTGAACTGCAAAGAATACAATTTGCACTGAAGGCAGGCCTTAGGTCACGCCGATATACGGATGCCGCAAAGCTAGCGTTAAAAGCTGGTGGTAAAACGGCGGGTGACGACCGCAAGCAAAAGCTACTCCAAGACAATACCGACCTAACTGCGACCTTTATCGACACCAACCAGCTGCAGGAGATCGTTTCCCGCAGAACATTCGAAGCGGATTGGTTGGGCGGTCATCATGTATATAATGCGGCCGTACTATCGGGCCGGGAAGAATTGCTCGGTGAGGCGAGAAGCCATTTAAGAATGGCTCATGAGTGGCTGAACAATTGGGATCAACTATCACGAGAAGAAAAGCAGCAGGAAGAGATTACCGACTCTGATATAGCGGCTTTAATTTTCTCACATGTAAATATTGTTGGTCCTGCAAATGCAGCGCGCAATTTGGTCGGCTGGCGTCCCAGAAGCATATCCTTCAGAGTTGGGCGAGTTGTAATACGCCGTTTACTAGACCATGGGCGAGTAAACGATGCTATCGATCTAGTTAGGGCAGCTGGTAATAGCTTATGTCTTATTCTTGCCGCGGGAGTTGAACTGCGGGGTGTGCATGAATATCTGCCGGAAGATGTGGCGCGCCGGGCGTTCAGGCTCGTCCTAAGCACGAGAGTGCGTATAGCCGATCAGAATCGGCTTGATGTAAATGAAGATGCTCTAAATGCGATCACTGCTTTGGTCGAAAGCGCCTTAAGGCATAAGGTCTGCACACATGAAGCAGCAAGCAATGTGCTATTGCGATATCTTCCACCGGCACCACCGCGGAGTATAACATCGCGTCACTCGGATGGAAGGTTTGTGCTATTTCGTGCCTACAGTCTAATTTCTGCATTAAATGGAAAAGTGGTTGAGCTTCGGGATATAGCTTACCCAGAACTCCAAACAGAACTTGAGAAGAAGCCGTCTCACTCAGAGTCACGCGAACTACAAGAGCTCAAAGCAGATACGTCTGAAATTTTGCCATGGTACCGCCTATGGGCTCGCGTAACCGTGGGCGCAGTCGACTCCGGTGAACTAGACAGTGAGATTGAAAGCGCTGCCAAAGCCAGCAGAGATGGGCAACATTCCCCATATGGGAAAGACCCGCACCTGCCAAATCAGAAAGCATTAATCTGGCTTGAATGTTTACGCCTCTGCAGGTCGTTAAACGAAGAATCTGTAGCCAAATTTGAGGCTTGGAGATTGGGGCGTAATCAGCCGCTCTATACCCGAACACTAACTTCCTTGACGCGGCTAAGTGCCACAAATGCGGAAGTTAAAGCGGTAGCCCTTAAATGGTCAATCGAGGCTTTCGATATTTCAAAGAGGTATAGGGGGGACGCGGAAGAGAAAGCCGAAGCCTACATTGAGATATGCCGAGCGATCATATCTATCAGTAAAGACGACGCGAAATCTATTTTCCATGAGGCGGTCGAAGTTTCGAGCAAGATAGGTAGCGAGAATGTTTCGCGATGGGAGGCAATCCTAGATCTCGCAGAGCGTGCTGCTGACCGTAGCCGACCAGCGCCAACCGTCGCATATAATTTTTCTAGATGCGCAGAACTCACTTACGAGTACGTCGCGCGTGATAAATATTTCCATTGGTCGAGGACGGTGGAGGCACTATGCGGACTTTGCGCACCGTCCGCCCTAGCAATTATGAGCCGATGGCGAGACCGCGGATTTGGAGATTCCGAGCGTATTCTACCAATCTCAATTATGCGACTAATAGACCAGCGTTTCGTGAATGCTTTGGATGCGGCGCCGCTGTTGGCATATCGTGCTGAATGGCCATTTAAGGAGTTTTTGGATGCAGTTCTATCTCAATACACGCGAAAGATAGAGAAGCAAGCTGCAGCGGAAGCTCTATTTAGGTATATGAAATTTGACAGTGATGTCGCGGGCATTGAGGCCGTCATATCAAAACACGGCATATCATTAGAAGAGCTCAATAATCTTATTGACTTCAATGCGCAGAAATTACCAGAGCGTGACGATATAGCTCCGATGATTCCTCGGGGGGAAGATGAACTAGAACAAGACAATGGATACTGGGGCGATATATTCAGTGATGTCATTCTGACTGACTCAAATTCTCTTGCAGCTGCATACTCTGTCTTAAGAGACAGCGAACCTCCAATAGATCGCGAAGGTTTCTTTGTTCAGGCGATCAAGCGCATTCCGGTTGGACAAGAGGTGGCATTCGTTGCCGCTTTGGCAGATATTCATGAGATAAATCTATATACGTTTAGGTGGTTTCTAGGTGTTGTTCCCGATGATTGGAAGAAGAGGCCAGCCTTAACGCAGGCGCTCTGGAATCTAGTGAAAACCTTCGTTCGACGATACTGCATGCAGATCGTTAGAAACGACGAGTATGAAACATTACCGCTGAGTCTAGTTTCAAGTGTCTGTGACGTTAGCGAAAACGATGTCATCCAGGTGGCTTTGGATGCGATTGGGGAAACGCATGAACTCGCCACGGCTAATCGACTTTTCTCACTTTTAAGCTTGTTAACGACAAAGCTGTCAGAGAATGAAGCCCTCGAGGCGCTGAGCTTTGGCTTACAAGAATTCACGCCAATGCTTGAGGCCAAAGATGGCGATGGGCCATGGTCGCGGGCACTAAACCCGCCGCATGACGTAACGGCAGCTTTGGCTGGTTTCGTATGGGCTTCACTTGCAGTGCCCTCTCTGACCCTAAGATGGGAAGGGGCTCATGTGGTTGCAAATATAGTAAAGCATAATCGAACGGACCTGCTGGCCGCGATCATGAACCTGGCGCAACACCGGGTCGGTGGCGCATTCGTTGACGCAAGACTAGAATTTTACAAACTGCATGCATTGCAATGGCTGCTTATTGGTCTAGGGCGAGGGGTGGTAGAGAACCCAGCCGCACTGAAGCCTCACTCTCGGCAGATTGCAGAGTTGGCTCTGACAGAGCCGCATGTGCTCATTCGACAACTCGCAGCCCAGACGGCTCTGGCACTGAACGCAAAGGATTGCCTTGATGTGGCGAGCAATGTTGTCGACCGCCTATTCGCCGTAAATGTCTCGGCTTTTCCAAAATCAAGACAAGATCGCTTTAGCAGGACATACGATACAGAAGACGACTCATCTATATCAGATGATGATAAGTTCTACTTTGATCACGACGTTCAATCATACTGGTATGAACCTCTTGCTGATGCATTCGGGTTGCGCAGAGGCGAAATTACCAAGCGCGCGCTGAGTGTCATTAGATTTGATTTGGCTTATGCAGGGCGTGGACGCTGGGACGAAGACGAGCGTGCTAACAGAAAGATATATAGTGATGGCGACACCTATCACTCCCACGGCGAGTATCCGCGAGAAGACACATTGGGCTTCTATCACGCCTATCATGCCATGATGATCGTGGCTGCTCAGCTTCTGGATACAACGCCAATTTATCAAAGCGGTAGTGACGAAGACGAAGAGGATTCATTTCAAGAATGGTTCAAACGTCACACGATGACACGGATAGATGGATATTGGCTTTGGGATCGACGGGATCTAGCTCCATTAGAACGTCCATCATGGCGATCGGACAAGAACTCAAAAGACATCTACAAAACAAAGAGCAAAGATTTTGACGAGGCTCTTACTTCAGAAGACTGCCTCAATCTGTGGGGGCATTGGAATTGGATTGGGAGTTCTTGCGAGCAGCATATTAGTGTGGCCAGTGCACTTGTATCAAAAGATAAGTCTTCATCGTTGCTAAGGGCATTGAGCACTGTTGAAAGTGTCTATGATTACGCTATCCCAGCGGCGGGCAGCAGATTTGAGATCGACGCTTATGGATTTCATCTTTCAGGCTGGATCATATCGGATAACAACGACTCGGGGCTAGATCGCCATGATCGGTGGGCAGCGGAGATAGCTTATCCCGGCCCCAGGCCATCTACAGACATTGTTAACCTGATGGCCCTCGTGCCCGATCTAGAAAATAGAACTTGGCGCGACAATGAGAATAGTTCAGCAATGTCGGCTCAAATTTGGGGACATTACCCAGAGAAACGCCGTGGCGAGAGAGAAAGTACTGAATCAGGCAGTCGTCTACAGGCTACTCGAGCCTTCTTGCGAGAACTTTTGTGTAAAGTCGATCAAGACCTTGTTGTGCAGGTTCAGATTAGAATGAGCCGCCGGTATAGGTCATACGAAAGCTATGACGATGACGAGAAAAGCGACACAAAAGCGAAGGCCAAAATCTACGTCTTCAAAGCAGACGGAAGTCTCACAACGCTCTGAGGCGGTATTGGAGTTAGGGAAAGCTATTGTCGAGGACCTAAAACAAGCCACAAGAGGCGATGTTTTGGGGCGCTGGATGGCGCACTATGTCGCTGAATGCATCGACAAAGCTCAGTCGGCGGAAAAGAACGAGAAATCCGAGCTTCAGAAGCATTGTTTTGAGACCATACTTCAGCTCTGGCGGCATCACGCAGAGTTACCAAATGGCATGCGGCCGTTTGAAGAACTCGAGCCAATCATCCGCGCGCTAGAAAGCCTTGACCCAGAAAATACGTCGCCGCGGTACTTTCAATCTGTTCGCTCAAGAATGGTGGAAGTCGATCTCGGCGAAGAGACGCAGAAATGGGTCGAAACCATTAGTGGCATAGACTACACCGCCAGGATCTTGATCGAGTATTGTTTAAAATTGGCTGCACATTCGGCAATGCCAAAAGCTGAGAAGTGGGTGACTCTTGCTGCCGCAGCGGACGCATCAGGTGGGATACCCGAAGTTGTTATAAAGTTTATTGGTAAGGATAGTGATCTCGACGATGAAGTCATGGACGATATTACTAGGAAGAAACTCCAAGAGCGCCTTGATCGCTTAAAGGCCTTTACGACCATATCTAAGCGTTTAGCAAAGTTACTAGAAAACCAGTTGAAGATAGCGCCTACAAAGTAAGCAACAATGGCTGTTTTTTTACAGCGGCATCATGTGCGATTTTCTTGCGGCCTGGTTCTAATAGAGAAAATCTACTGAGTCGTTGGGATAAGCTTATAGACCTTGACCAGTGAGCGAGACGAATGACGCTATTCACGACAACCAACTACCCGATTAGTGCGCTGATCGGTGACATTGATCTCGGTAAGATTGGTTTGCCAGAGCTGCAGCGGCCATTTGTCTGGCCAAATGTCAATGTCCGGAATCTTTTCGATTCTCTGTATAGAGGCTTTCCCGCCGGCTTCTTGCTACTCTGGGAAACCGGCGCCGCAACAGAATTGAGGCGCATATCAGAAGACCGAAGTGGAGTTGTGCCAAAGATTGCTATTGTCGATGGACAGCAACGTCTCACCTCGCTCTATGCGGTAATCCGCAATGCAGAAGTTTTACGTGCCGATTTTAGACGTGAAAAAATCACTATAGCCTTTAACCCGCTTTCAGAGCGCTTCGACGTAGCAGATGCTGCCATTGAGAAGGATAAGGCCTACATACCTGATATTTCGATTTTATGGGCGACTGGCGCAGACTTGTTCGCAATCGCCGATAACTATCTCACGGGGCTTTCTGTATCGAGAGAGCTAACCCAAGAGCAGAAGAAGAAGGTTCAGGCGGCAATCACACGGCTACAGAATCTGCCACAATACAATTTTACAGCCCTGACGCTCTCTTCTGGTGTTGACGCTGCGACTATTGCCGAGGTGTTCGTCCGCATAAACGGCGAGGGAAAGAAACTTAATCAAGCAGACTTTATCATGACGCTAATGTCCGTCTATTGGGATGAAGGGCGCGCAGCACTTGAAGGCTTTGCGCATGAGGCAACCAGGCCAACTAACGGACCGGCGTCATCGTTCAATCCATTTATTAAGCCGTCACCCGATCAATTGCTACGTGTCACCGTAGGTTTGGCTCTGAAGCGCGCTCGACTGGCAAGTGTTTATAGTGCGTTGCGCGGCAGAGATGCGCAGACCGGTGAAGACGACCCGCAGAAGCGTGAGCAGCAGTTCGATCTGTTAAAGCGGGCGCAGGCACACGCGCTAAACCTGGCAAATTGGCATCATTTTCTTGGCGCAATAGCTCTTGCTGGATATCGCGGCGAGAAGATGATTAGCTCTGAAGCGACTGTCATCTACTGCTACATCTTCTATCTGATCGGCGTCATCGACTATAAACTCGATAAGCAAGAGGTGAGACAGGTCATCGCTGAATACTTCTTTATGGCGGCGTTGACCGGTCGCTATACGGCCTCACCAGAGACGCGTGTCGAGGCAGATCTGGCTACGTTGCGTAGTCAGAAGACTGGAGCGGCGTTTATCGAGAAGTTGCGCGAAATATGCCGCACTACTCTAACGGCTGACTACTGGAGCATTACTGTTCCGAATCAGCTGGCGACCTCTGCAGCGCGCAGCCCATCGCTTTTTGCGTACCTCGCATCTCTTATTGTTCTCGATGCAAGGGTTATGTTTAGCCGCGCAACAGTGGCAACATTGGTCGACCCACTAGTCAAGAGCACAAAGTCTGCAATTGAGTTGCACCATTTATTCCCACGCGGTTATCTCGAAGATATCGGCGTTACTGACAATAAGAAGGTCAACCAGATTGCGAATTTTGCACTGGTTGAATGGCCAGACAACCTAAGGATTGGCAAGCAAGCGCCGGCGGGTTATGCGCCGGGACTAGAGACGGATATCCTGCCCACCGAACGCGAGCCGATGTATTTCTGGCATGCCCTGCCACCGGTCTGGTGGACGCTAAGCTACGATCAATTTTTGATCGCCCGACGGTCAAAAATGGCTGCGGTTATCAAGAATGCCTGGGACAAGCTGACAGGGCAGCAGCAGCCGTTGGATGACAAAATTCACGTCGGCGAACTGATCGCTGCGGGTGAAAGCGACGGTGTTGAGTTCAAATCAACTCTGAGAATGAATCTGCATACCGGGCAGGTTGATGATAAAATGCAGGTCACCGCCCTTAAGACAATTGCAGGTTTCCTGAACGCAAAAGGCGGCACGCTTTTGATCGGTGTATCTGACGATGGTCAGGTTTTGGGCGTGAACGCGGACAATTTCAAAGACGAAGATAAAATGGGCCTGCATCTGGTCAATTTAATCAAGGAGCGCATTGGCGACCTCTTTATGCCGTTTGTTCACCCGCATTTTGAAGAGATGGATGGTCAGCGTGTCATGGTGATTCGGTGTGAGCGCGGTCCAAAGCCGGCCTTCGTCAAAGATGGCGACAAGCAACGGTTCTTTGTTCGAGGGGCGAATGCCACGCTAGAGCTGTCGGGGGCGGCAATGGCCGATTATCTGAAAAGTCGGCCGGACTAATAGCGGATGAGTACGGCTGTTGACTAAAGTTGGCCTTGCGGCCACCCGAGTGAAAAATAGCCGTTGGTCGAAGTAGAGCGGGGAAACTACTGAGGTAGAATCTGCCAAGCCCTCCCTAACTTTGAGAGCCTAAACTTCTATCGGTTTCCCGCGCAAGTTGTTAAGAATGGTGCCGGGCTCGAATCAGGGCTTTTTAGAATCTGTGCGAGTGCGGATATGAAATTTATGGTCACGGTAGATCGATAGGCGACGATAGTGAACTTAACAGACCGCGAGAAAGAACAGCTTAAGGCAATGATCGACTCGGGGCAGCCTTTGCCTCCCCGATACAAAGCCGTGCTGTTCGACCAACCTCATGAGGCCGAGTTGATTTGGCCTGGCAAGACATCAGAAATGACTAATGTCGTACTGCCTTTCCAATCGATTGAGCAAATCGATGAGCCCAGGAGAGGGACTCAGGCAGGTACGACCGACCTATTTGCGTTCGATCAAACGACTGGCAGGCAAACGGGTGGATGGGCCAACAAACTTATCTGGGGTGATAATAAACTCGTTCTTGCATCATTAAAGAATGGGCCGTTGCGCCGTCAGATCGAGGACGCTGGTGGCCTAAAGCTCGTTTATATAGATCCGCCATTTGATGTGGGGGCCGACTTTTCTTTTGACGTTGAGATTGGTGAATCGGAGCGTTTGACTAAGGAGCCGAGCGTCATCGAAGAACTTGCCTATCGCGACACTTGGGGGCGCGGGGCCGATTCATATCTCTCTATGATATATGAGCGTTTGACCTTAATTCACGGATTGATGGCGCCAGACGCCAGCATATATGTGCACATCGGCCCAGACATTGGCCCCCTGGTAAAGGTTGTCCTTGACGAAATATTTGGTCGTCAAGTTTACAGCGCAGAGATCTCTTGGAAGCGCGTAACGGCGCACGGCGATAGCAAGCGCTGGGGCGTTATACATGACTATATTTACTGGAAAACGAAGTCTGACAAATTCATATGGAATCCTCAGTACGAACCTTACTCTCAAGACTATCTAGACAGTAAATACAACAATGTGATGCCGGACGGACGCCGTTATATGCTCGATAATATGACGAGCCCAAACCCACGACCAAACATGATGTACGAGTGGCGTGGCCATAAGGCTCCAAGGCTAGGCTGGAGGTATGAATACGACACGATGGAGCGTCTTTTTAAGGATGGTCGTGTTGAGTTTCCCAAAAAGGAGGGAGGTAGGCCACGGTATAGGCGATTTCTTGACGAAATGCCTGGTGTTCCACTCGGCACCGTTTGGGCAGACGTACATCCAGTGAACTCTCAAGCGGATGAAGATACTGGGTATGACACCCAAAAACCGGAAACACTGTTAACACGCATCATTAAGGCATCGAGCCACGAGGGGGATCTAGTTGCCGATTTCTTCTGTGGTTCCGGTACGACATTGGCTGTGGCCGAGAAACTCGGACGCAAATGGATTGGTTCAGATTTAGGCCGCTTTGCGGTCCATACGAGCCGCAAGCGCATAATCGGCGTGCAACGCTCTTTGCTGGAGGCAGGCAAGCCCTACCGCAGCTTTGAAATTCTCAACCTCGGAAGGTACGAGCGTCAGTATTTTGCCGGGATTGACCCCACGCTTCCAGAAGAGCAGCGTCGCGCAATATCCATTCAAAAAGAAGAGCATTACCTCACACTAATCCTGAATGCCTACAAAGCGGAGCGGGTGTTCCAGTCCCCCCCCTTTCATGGCAAAAAAGCTGGCGCGCTTGTGATCGTCGGGCCAATTGACGCCCCTGTCACGCAATCCCAGGTTCATGAGGCAGTCGAGGCCGCGCGAAAGCTCCGTATCAGTAAGCTCGACATTATTGGCTTCGAGTTCGAGATGGGAATTGTGCCGCATGCGCAGGACGAAGCCCGCACGAAGGGTGTGAGCGTCGCTCTTCGCTACATTCCGAAGGACGTATTTGATCGTCGGGCAGTGGATAAGGGCCAGGTCATCTTCTATGACGTGGCTTATGTCGAAATGCAGCCGATGGTAAAGGGCAATTCTGTCACGGTCCAACTGAAGGATTTTGGTGTCTATTATCGGCAGGACGATGTTGGTGTACTGATTGATTCCCTTAAGAATGGCGGTTCAAAAGTCACGATCGATGCTGGAGAAGTGGTGAAAGTTAGTAAGGATAAGAAGGGCGTGGTCAGCCGTGAAGTGTTGACCAAGGCTTGGAGTGATTGGGTCGACTACTGGGCTGTCGATTTTGACTTCGAGAATCGCAAGGAAATCGTGCGCATCACCGAAGCGGACGGATCAGAGCGTGAAGTCTGGACTGGGGGTTACATCTTCGAGAATGAATGGCAGTCCTTCCGGACGCGGCAGCAGAGGCAGCTTGAGCTGACCAGCGCTATGCACGAATACCCGAAGAAGGGTCGATACAAAATCGGAATCAAAGTGGTCGACATCTTCGGCAATGACACTACGAAAGTTATCGAAGTGTCACTGTGAAGGCTCTTTCAATCGAAAGCGACCGGTCTCCAAAACCGTGAGCGCTTCTAAGTACCTGTCATTAGGCGCTGTTATGTTTGGATCCGCCAGAAGCAATTGGATCTTGTTTCGGAATGATATTCGCATTCAAGGTGTCGAACATCTGAGTAGTCCTGACCGGCATTTCCCTCCTGATATGGGGTAGTGGCCCTCGGGGTGTGGCGCGGTTTCGGCGAGGGGGGTGACCACCAGCGAAGGCAAGCGGGTGAAAGGCGAGCGCGCCACCCTGCAAGAACATTTGCTGCTAGTCATCTATTCGAGTTGGCTAGACAATTTAGAAAACTGCCTGCGGTGAAGGGCAGCTGAGGTTAATGGGGGACGACGTGGCGCTGCATCCTGATTTCCCGATTGATCCCTATGCAGTCTTGCACCCAGACATTCGCTGGTATCCGGGCGATGAAATGTTGGGTGGCATGGGTTATGCGATGTTGCTGCCACCCCTGGTCTACAAGATCCGCAAGGCAGTGGCGGAATGGCGTGCATCTGGCTATCTCGGGGGCTCGCCGACAACCGTAGCTCTGCTCAATCACTGGTTCCGTGCCGAGCACATGATGCCCCAGGCCGATGGAACCGTCAGGCCATTCCAGTGGTATTTCGCCCAGCGTGAGGCAGTAGAATCGGCACTCTGGCTTTATGAGGTCGAACGGGCACGTGATCCCTATGCACTGATGAAGTTCGATTCTTCTTCTCGCGTTTCCAAGGGCATGTTTGCCGAAGATTGGACTCGGTACGTGCTGAAGCTTGCTACCGGCGCCGGCAAGACCAAAGTTATGAGCCTTCTCATGACCTGGTCCTATTTCCACAAACTGTATGAGCCCGACTCTGATTTATCGACGAACTTTCTGCTGATTGCCCCCAATATCATCGTGCTCGACAGGTTGCGTACGGATTTCGATGGCGCGAGGATTTTTTATGAAGATCCGTTGTTGCCAGGCAACGGCTATGAGGGCCAGAATTGGCGGGACGATTTCCAGATGACCGTCCACATCCAGGATGGAATTGGTCTGGTCGAGCCGCAAGGCAATCTTTTCCTGACGAATATCCACCGTGTGTACGAGTCCGGTTCCGAGCCCGCGCTCGAGGACGAAAACGTCACCGACTACTTCTTGGGTAAGAAGCCCGCCGGCAAGACGATGGAAAGCCAGGTCGACCTTGGGGTGATCGTACGAGAGGTGCCTGACCTCGTGGTACTGAACGATGAAGCGCATCATCTGCATGATGTCCAGAGTGCCTGGTTCAAGGCAATTGAGGACATTGCGTTGCGTCTGCGTCAGAAAGGATCGGAACTGTCCGCGCAGTTCGATCTTTCAGCCACACCAAAGCATAACAACGGTGCGATCTTTGTGCAGACGATCGCTGATTATCCATTGGTTGAAGCCATCCGCCAAGGCGTCGTGAAGACGCCCGTACTGCCAGATGGTCCGTCTCGCGCCAAACTCCAGGAGAAGAAGAGCGCGAAATATACCGAGCAGTATGAGGACTACCTACATCTCGGCTATCTTGAATGGAAGAAGGTCTATGACGAGCTTCTTCCGACGGGAAGAAAGTCGGTGCTCTTCATCATGACTGACGATACGCGCAATTGCGATGAGGTTGCCGAGTACCTAGAGGGTCGTTATCCGGAGCTTAAGGGCGGCATCTTGGTGATCCATACAAAGCGCAATGGCGAGATCTCCGAAGCGTCCTCGGGCAAGAGCAAAGAGGAGCTGAATGAACTACGTGAGGCCAGTCGCTCTATTGATGATCCTACGAGTCCCTATAAGGCAATTGTGTCAGTGATGGTGTTACGCGAAGGCTGGGACGTGCAGAACGTCGTGTCGATTGTCGGTTTGCGTCCGTTCACCAGCACGGCGCGAATCCTACCTGAACAGACGCTCGGCCGCGGCCTTCGGCGCATGTTTCGTGGTCAGGATTTGCAAGAGAAGGTCAGTGTCATCGGCACCGATGCCTTCATGGACTTCGTCGAAGGCATCAAAGTTGAAGGCGTTGAACTTGAGTATCAGCCAATGGGCGGTAACAGCGGTCCGAAATCGCCCGTTGTCATCGAGGTCGATCAAGAGAACAAGAACAAGGATATCGACAGGCTCGACATCGACCTGCCACTGCTGGCTCCGCGAATCCATCGTGAATATAAGAGTTTAACGGACCTCGATATCGCAGCACTTGGTCACGCGCGTGTGTCTCACCGCATGTTCACGGAGGACGAGCAGCGCGAAATCATATTTCGCGACATGAACACGGATGAGCAGAGTCACGTTACGGCGATGGACACGATTTTCACGCCGAACTATCAGAATATGATTGGATTCTTCGCCCGTTCGATTATGCGTGATCTACGGCTTGTCGGTGGATTCGACATCCTGTTCGGGAAGCTAAAGGAATTTATCGAGTCACATTTGTTTAACCGAGCAGTGGATCTGAACGACCTCAATACGCTGCGAAATCTATCTGAGATCGATGCCGCGCGTACCCTGGTGGAAACCATCAAGACTGCCGTCAACGCGCTCACCGTGCGGGACGCTGGCACAACGGAGGTTCGAGGTTCCATACGAATTTCCAAGACTAGGCCTTATCTTGTGAAGGAACAGGCATTTTTGGTGCCGAAGAAATCGCTTTTTAATAAAGTCGTTGGCGACTCACATTTCGAGTTGGAGTTCGCAGCGTTTCTCGACAATTGTTCAGATATCGTCTCCTTTATTAAGAATAGCCAGAGCACGTCATTTCGTATCGAGTATCAGAACGCCGACGGCGGAATCGCGAATTACATTCCAGATTTTGTTGTAAATCAGGATGGTGCGCGCATTTGGATTATCGAGACAAAGGGCCGTGAAGATTTAGATGATCCGCTGAAATGGGAAAGACTGCAGCAGTGGTGCGCCGATGCCACCACATACAATGGGGTGGGGCGAGCTTTTAGCCCGCTATTTGTGAGGCAGGAAGCCTGGGAGAAGCACAAGCCGAAATCTCTGAAGGACTTGATCGCGGCAACTGCATAGTCCTTCCAATGGGCTTAGCATCAAAGAAGACCTTTTCTTTAAGACCAAATTGCGCCTCCCCGGATGCGCATCGGGGAAAACCTACTGGCGAGTATCAGGATCCAACCAGCCTGGCGTTCTTACTGACCTCGCCATTCTCAAAAGCAACTGATGCGTAGAGGAGCCTCGGAACTTTAGTCTTCCGATTGCAAGTGGTTTATCCGGTTGTATGTGGTTGTCATCTAGTGGGCTTCGAGCAGATCGGTTATCCACCTTGATCAAGGTGACATAGCCACCCATGTAGAAGCGGTAGTATCGGATATCATCGAAATATTCAGTATGTGGGTTAAGAAAAGCAGTCCTGGCAGGACCTTCATCAAACTGAAATAGATGTGTCTGGAACTCTGTGTCTCTACCGGGGTCGTCATTCTCAATGAGCTTTCGAGCCCTGTCTTGATAGGGTCCGAGCGAGACTGAGCGAAACTCAGGCCGTTCACTCGCGCTGGCACGCCATAGAACCGAAATGAAGTAAAGTTTTAGGAGCCGATAACTGTATCGATCGATCAGGGTGAAATTAGGTTCGCTAGAGATTATTTGCCCGTGGCGGCCTTGCATTAGCAGCTCGGCTGCATACTGATCGTAATTTGCAAAACGCGCCTCGCAGTAGCTACAGACTAAATTGACATCATAGATTCCTTTGTGCGACCGCTCTGCCCAGTCGCGCTCAGTTGTCATCAGCATCATAGGCTGTCCTGAGTCCCCCGTGACGGGATAGAACGCCTCAGGGACTATATGCGCTTTGACGAGCTTGGTGTCTTGGGTGCAGAATTTGCATATCGGCATTCTTGTGTTCTATCGGCATCCGAAAAATGACTTGGATCACCTGGGGTCTCTTGCCAGCCAACATTAGCGGTCCGGCAAGAAGCCAATCTAATACGGAGAAAGTATTACCTCCGCGGAGCCTGAAGAAGACAAATCTACGCAGTCATCTGCGGCGGCTCAGTTGATAGCGTACATTTATTTCTACTGACTTTTACCTGATTTCCTAAATTAAAAACACGTTCCAGAGATTAATCACGTTGCTCACGCTTATACGCCTCACCGGTAATGAGAAGGCACGATAACTCGGTTATGGCGGTAACTAGGCCGTCCACAGAAACGGTATAGCGAGTTGGCTCTAAGTAAGGGATATCACCTGACCAAAATCGTTTGCACGCTCATCGGCCTTGGCGATCAATGCTTGAGTGCCAAGAGCAGAATCGACCTTCGCCCCTTTAAAGCTCCCGAGTTTCACGCCCCGCTTCTTCGCCGCAGTGAGTGCCGCTTTGATGCGCCCTGAAATCAAGCCTGCCTCTAACTGCGCGACGGCTGCGAGCTGCTGCAAAATGAACCGGCCCATCGGACCCGATACTTGGGGCAGGTCGGCAAACACCACCTCTACATCGCCGCTCAGAATGGTCTCCAAGAACCGGACGTTACGGGCGAGCCGGTCTACCTTCGCCACCACCAGGGCGGCTTTGTTGACATTGGCCTCGTGCAGCGCCTTGGCAAGCTGGTGGCGGTCGCGGCGCTTGCCGCTCTCGACTACGGTAAATTCAGCCACCAAACTAGTCGGCAGACTTCAGAACCGCCTGTATGGCGATTTCTGGGCTTCTAGGCCCAATCCAGACCGGCCCTGCTTATCAGTGGAAACCCGGTAATACGCGATAGCGCGCATGGGGTTACATTCCAGTCAACGAACGGTGAGTGGAGTGTACCTATTATGTTCCGCTGCCACTAGTAGAAAAATCGGCACAAAATGACCCTAAAGGTCGCTGCGGCTGGGGCGGCGTGTGGGCAAGGGAAGCAAGAAATCTACGACTTGGAGAAGATTAAGGCGCTGCCAATCATACCTCTTGGAGAACAGTTGGGAGCTGTTCTGACCAAAGGGGCAATGGCGCTGTGCATTTTTCCAGGCCACATAGAGCGCACTCCATCTCTCCATTTCGAATCACGGAAAAATACCTGTTTCTGCTTTGGATGCCGCCGTGGAGGATCAGTAATTGATCTTGTGAAAATTGTACGCGACTGCGATTTCAAAGATGCTGTTCGTTGGTTGGCTGATATTGATCAAGCGCAACTAGCAAAACCAAAACCAATACGACGCACCGTAGAATATCAAACGCCAGTTAAACATGATGGTGTCGAGTATTTACCTGATCTCGAAGTGTATGCTTCGATAATGAAGTGCAGCCCGCTTCAGACCGACGGACGGTTATACCTGAATGGCCGCTTTATAACTGATCAAACTATTAAAAAATTCAGCGTCGGACAAATTCCAAATGCCGATCATCTTGTTGCATCTCTAATCCATAACTTTGGCTATCCACGCTGCGAAAAGAGTGGAGTCCTGGCCGCATCATCGACCCCGAGTTGCCCAAGGCTTGTTTTCCGGTCACAGCATATTGTGTTTCCGTTCCTAAATGGTGAGGTCGCAACTTACCTACAGGCAAGATCGCTCTCACCCAGCATGGGTTCCCCTAAATACATTGGCCTACGCGGAGTACGAAGGCCGGTGTTCAATCTGCCAAACGTTGCAAAGTCGCGAGCGATCTGGTTGTGCGAAGGAATTGTGGATGTCTTATCTGCGTATGAACTAAATAAGCCCGCAATCGGGTTACTTGGTGCAAGCACCACGCTCCGTCCAGATGAACTCGACTTTCTGAGCGGAAAGACAATTTATATTGTTGGAGATAATGATCGTGCTGGCCGAACTATGGTGAAGAGGCTGCGAAACCAGTTTGTGAGCCGTCGCATCATCTCAGTTATTCAAACGCTGCCACCTGGAACAAATGATCTCAATGAGCATCTAGTTAAAACGAGGCGGAAATGAGTAAGGCTTATGATCTACTCATCACGCCGGAATACTTAATTTGGGCATGGAAAAAGGCTCAGCGACTATATCGGCAGGCGGACAACATATACGACTTAGTCGAACTTGCTGCCTTCGAACTAAATATCGAAGAGAATCTTAGGGATATTCAGCGATCATTTGAGGCGGGACGTTATGTCGTCTCACCGATGAAGCTCCTACCGCAACCTAAAAAACCTGACGACAAAGGTCGTCCGCGGATGCGTCAGAGTTTCCATATAGCAGTGAAAGATCAAGTGGCGTGGATCGCGATTATCAACGCAATCGGGCCACAACTTGACGCGCTAATGCCTGCGTGGAGCTATGGTCATCGGCTTTTTAGAGCGGCTTGGTACGAAGAGGATAGTGAGGGGCCGAAATTGAATATCGGCCCATATCGCCATTCAAGCGGTCATCTCTATCGGAAATTCAAGCATAGCTGGCCGCTGTTTCGACGACATTTGGCTCTAACTGCACGAAAAATGTCAGGTACGTTAAATGTCGAGGAGCTTGACGAAGGGGAGAAGCGTGCTCTCCAGCAAGCAAACCAACTGCCTTACTTGGCGCAAGGCTACTGGATCGAACGAAGTGATAAATTATACCTAGCTTCGTTTGATCTTTCGGCATTCTATCCAAAAATCTCTGTTGAGGCCGTCAAATCTTCTCTGAGCAAGTACCTTGCGGACTATCGTGATGATGCGAAGCTTAGGAAGCTTATTGATGGAATGCTTGTTTGGCGCATAGAAGCAAACAGCATCTCAAGTGAACTATCCGAAATTACTGAACCTCAGATGCCAGATGGTGGGTTCCATGGTTTGCCGACTGGCCTAATGGTGGCCGGATTCTTATCCAACATCGCAATGCTTCCAGTTGATGTGGAAATTACCGAGCGTTTAAGAAACTGGGAAAATAGGAACATCGCACATTTCCGCTTTGTCGATGACCACACAATCATTGGATTTGATTTCGATGCAATTGTTGGATGGATAAAAGCATACCGAGAGGTTTTAAAAAGTGCGGGGCTGTCTCTGGAAATGGCTCAGGGAAAGTACGATCCACCTGAACTAGAGATGCTTCTTGATGCAGATAACAAGCAAACGGAAATTTATGAAGATGTAAAGAAGCAGGCCGCCCTCGATGGAAGGCGCCCTGCGCGGTTGATGACGCCTACATTAACGCAAGTATCAATGCTGGCAGGGATAGACTTCAACATTCTGACAGATGCGTCACGCCTGCAACGTCTAGAGCAATTGGAGTGGTTGTTACTGGCGGATTTACCGGATCGAGAATTGCGTGCGGATACTCGAGCCGCATTTGCTGCAGGGCGCATCGCGGCACTCGCGCCAGGAGCGCTGTCCGTGAGCGATGAGACTACTGCGAAGCACAGAGAGGAGCGTATTCGTCAACGCGCTACGGGTGAAATCGAAACGGAAGCCTTGAGGTTATATGAATCGGCATTAGAGCGTCATCTTCAGAAGTATTTTGGTTTGCTATTCCAAGCATTCACTGATCATCCCGATAAAGTTCGGTTATTTATTCGGATACTAGATTACTGCAAAATTACTGGTTGCGACGGCCCCAGTAAAATTGAGGGGTGGATGAATGCGCATGCGACGGGAGAATACAGGCATCTCAAGAGGTATTTGAGCGCGCTAGCACTACAAACGTTTGCCGCGCATCTTCCTGCTGCATTGCGAGTCTGCGTGGATGAGGCTTCCCTTGCTCGGGAACGGGCCGGGGCGAAGCAATATATTCATCACATTTGCAAACTAAATATTGATGCGTTTGTCCAGGAGAATGGAATTCTTGAGCATTCACCAGAGTACTTTCAGATTATATCACTTCGAGAGATCGAGGCGTCAGCACGCTTCACACTGTCACTTGCCAAGGCGCATAATCTTTTAGATTTGATCGAGAGTCTTACCGTTTTAATTCAGAGATTCCACACTGGCCCTCTGCCGCGGGATGGCGCAGATGGAAAGCGATTAAGTGCTTGGGCATTCTGGGCTGATCGGCTGTTTCAGTTTTCAATGAAAGAACGTACTGCGGTGTGGGACGATTTCGTCGCACATGCAGATGTGTCTAATTCGTTGGATTGGAATTATCTTCGACTGCATCCAACAGATATTCCCAGAGAGAAGTGGGCTATTGCATGGCAAGTGCGCACCTTCCCAAGAGATGATGCGGGCTGGCTATATGATGCTCTTTTGAGTACTCCGAATTTTCTCAATGATGCTCAGGTCAGCGGTCGGACCATTACTATTGTGCGCGCAAAACTGGAGGATGCTGGTAGGCGAGAAAAGCCAAAAAAAATGATTAGTTTAGCAGAGTGGGTATCGGCGCTTCAGGCGCTGTCCCCTTATGATCCTCGTAGAAGCGAATGGACTGCATTGGAAATAATACGACTTCTATTGCAGAAGGAAGTTACAGACTTTGATGTAGGAGACTTAAGGAAGTTAGACTGGTTGCATCCAGCAAATATCGAAGTACCTCAGTCCTGGCTTACGGGACCTTCAATCGATCCAACGCAGCTCGGAGTTCTGACATGGGAGCGGTGGCGATACGCAATGCAAATTGGGCCGATGCCCAAGTTCTCAGACCGGAAAATTGCGGACTACCGATACCACCTAACTTCAATCAGTGCCCCCGAAGAATCTGAGACATGGCATTTGAGGCTAAGGGGTGTTGCTCAAATTATTTGGGGTTTGGTTCGTCGAAACTTTAAACTGCCTGCGCGATGGAATGTCCGCGGCCTTGAGCGAAGTCATGTGGAGTTCTTCGGTCGCGAACTTGAACATCTCAAAATATCGTCTCAGACGGTCGCTTTGCTTGAAGCTTGCGTGTTTCCGAGAGCGCACGAGACTGACTTAATTATTCGCTTCCCGTTTCTATTTGGCGGGGAGGCAGCAGACGACACCAGGCTAGATGCAGTACCATCTATTCCAGACCCTCAGGCGCTAATTCTTGCAATTGATCGTGCGCAAAAGAAGCTCTTGTCCGAGCAGGTTACTGTGTCAAATCATTTACCCCGACAGCTAATTCCGGTGAGCTTAATTCAGATTACCAATGCGAACGTGGCGGCAGTGCCAGAAGATGAAGAGGAGATTGTTCCGTGACAATAGCCGCACGACTCGCTGACTTCTTAAGTGTTGGCGTAATACAGACTTCGCTTGACCATGAAGCGGCTTGGATTGGAAAACCGCGGATGGAAGTTATTGAAGAAGAGCATGCGATAACTGAGATTCGGCGTTTTACATCGGCTTTGCGTCAAGATGGTTCATCGCCGGATATAGTGTTGCTGCCGGAGCTGTCTGTGCCTAGGGGGTTTATCCCGAGGTTGCGAAGCATGTCGCGGGCGATGGAAGCGATAGTGATAGCGGGTGTCGATTATCGCGAAATAATAGATGAGAAGGGCCAGAAAGCCGTCTGCAATGAAGCCGTCATATTTGTGCCAAATCAATGGCGAAAGCGACGTATCAGCTCTCGAACTACAATGCGGGTATTGGGAAAGACATACCCGGCTCCTGGCGAGCTGAAGAATCTTACCAGCATTGGGTATGGCTTTCAGAAAGACACGTCTATCTGGCTGTTCGATGGAGACGATGTTGGGACGTTCGCGGTAGCAATTTGCTATGATTTTTTGGATTTAGAGCGAGTTGCTGCTTATCGTGGAAAAATTCAACACTTATTTGTATTGGCGTATAATAAGGACATCAATTCATTCAATCACGCGGCAGAAGCACTAGCTAGAATGATTTTTTGTAACGTGATTGTTTGCAATTGCGGCTACTTCGGTGGGTCGCATGCAGTTAGTCCATATCGGGATCCGCCGCTCAGGACTGTATATCAGCATAGCGGAGCAAAGCTTGCAGCAGCTCAGGTTGTGATGTTGCCGGTGCAGAGTCTATACGCGCATCAGCGTGAAGCGCCCTTGTCGGGCGTCCCCTTGTTTAAAAGTCTGCCACCAGGATTCTCGGAATCTTTGTCATAAGCGTTACTCATAAAAAATCTCCAAAAAAGAGTAAGCAGCTGCAGAATTAGACGCTGCAGAGGTGGTTGACCTCTGGCCTTACAGCAGGGATATAAATGGGATCCAAGGATGGCGGCAGCGTTAGCGCATATTTAAGCGGCAGCGTTAGCGCATATTTAATGGTGGTGTGGCAGCGTTCAGCGTACCCGAGCCACATCCAAGAGCTAAGAATATGCCCGCCGCCGAGCTCAGAATTAGTAATCGCTCAGCTTACTTCCGTAAGGCGATAAAGACGCCTGCGTTTGCAGGCGAGAGTGTTCTGACACGCGATGCTTTTCAGTTCACAGAGCTTTGGCTACGCCGGAACTGCAAGGAAGCCTTACCATATTGGCGGCAAGCATCGGCTTACTTCTCAGCTGCTCGGACGATGCCCACGATGGCGGCACCGCTCGCAAACTACTATTGCTTCTTGAATGCGACCAAGGCGCTTCTGACCGTAAAGAAAATCAACTTTGCGGAACGACATGGTGTGGCTGGACAGTTCAACGTCGAGGCGAAGCGCAGTCTCTCGAATGAAAAGGTCACATTCCAGGCGGCGGGAATTATGTCAGCGTTAGTCGAGTACCTTGGTGAAGCCAAGCAAGGCGAGCACACGCTGTCAGAACTGCTGGCAAACCTGCCATTCGTCCATAGGGCATACCGGCTGACTTTCAAATCGCAGCCGGAGCTCTTTATGCCGCTGCATAACTGCATCTATAGGCGGCATCCGACAGACGACTACGTGTGGTTCTCAGCCGAAATAAAGGGAAAGTTCGCCGATCAGAGGAGTTTGAAGACGCTGCCGAGCGGGTTTGAAATAGACCACGGCTTCACAGACAGGTGCATCGTTCGATCCAAGAAGCGAGTGAAATGGTATGCTCGAGGTGCTACACCGACGGTGAAAGCAGCCGCATTGGCGCGACTTCACAAGCTTCATGCCGGTATTCGACTGAATCTCGGTTTCATTTCAGCACCACTGGATCTTTGGTATTTGAAGCGATCTATGGCGGGATCGCAATCTGTGCCTCGTTATGGAATGACCATCATTATGGCCGTGATGCACCGCTTAAGTGAGCTTTCGCGCTACGATCCAAAGGGGCTGGCTCGTTACCTTGATGGGCGCGAGAACTGGCTTCTAACGGAGTTTATTCAGTTGGCCCCGGCACAATTCATCGACGAGCTAATCTGTGAGATGACTTCGTTGGAGTTCCGCCTCCCAGGTGTTCGGCCGCAGTAGAGCGGCTGAAGAAAGCGCCGAACATATGTAGGTGCGTTTGTGGGTATAGCGCCTTTTACCCGTTGATAATCACGGATACTAATCTTCTGTAGATTCTCCGTGAACATTGGCCAGCGCATTGATGACCCACAATTCCTCATTGCCGCTTTTATGAAGAATTTTATTGTACTTGGTTTGAGACCGTAAGCGTTCGTATCGCTTTCTAAATTCTGGCGCGCTTCTCCAGAACTCAAGTGTCTCTTTCCGGCCAATTATTTCTCGAAATGTATTCCCTATGGTGCGGACTCGATAATCTTTGAGGCCGCTTCCAGACAATTTTCTCGCGGGATAAATCTCGTTTCTTTGGCTTGGAATGTTCTTGTGAATCTTCAATAGGAGACGAGGGGAAAGCGCGACTAAAATATCGGACTTTGCGATTAAAATTGGAGAGTCGCAAAGTGCTAGATCGGCTTCCTCAGTAAAGAATAGAGACCATTTAGAATTGATGAGGGGCATTACGAGCTTCATCATAAATACCGGATCAGACAGCATCCACTTCAGCATGATTAAGTGCTCGAATTTTGGCGACCCAATTTCATCGCCCCATTCAATCATCGCATTCATAACGGAATGACTACGCATATTCTGAATGGCTATGAAATTCGCCAGGAATGTCTTTTCTTCTAACGAATCGATGCGGTGCTTCTTCGTCACTTCAAGCAGTGTTTTATACACCGGGGTATTCTCAATCGCTGTGAATACGTTTTCAAAATCAAGGTAGATCGGATACTCCTCATGTGTATTCTCTAAGAGGAATTTCTCATACATTTCTGGGCGGTGGCGCTGGCAGAAAGCTTCGGCTTGCTCCTTGGATATCTCTGCAATGCCCATTCCTTTGTCGACGTGCACGTTTTCAGTTATCTGAGCGATGATTGAATCGGATTTTATATTAAGTGCATGTACAGCTTGTCGCCGCGCTTTCCCGGGCAATGGAGTTCCGGTGACGAAGGCTTGATAGTATTCGCGATTCCACAACGCGGTCCAAAGGCAAGGATTGTAGTGGGTGCGTGATGTTATCTGAACGGTTTTGCCCAAGATTTTCTCTGCTTGCTCTGGGGGTGCAATCAACGCCGGTTGAGAATGGGACCAAGCATGTGCTGCATATCAATTCCAGGTAAATGTTCACTGGCGAGCATGATTCCAATTATGCGGTTAGGTTCGCACAAAGAGTGAGCCAGAATAAAATGTTGGATGTCCGAATCGAGTGGTGAATAGTATTGTATTCTGCAATCACAGCTACCGATCTCTCTCAATGGGCTGATCGCCGCGAGGCGCAGTCCCAATTGCCGGTGTTGATACGTAGGCTGATCCATTGCAGCGGCCTCCCGCTAACAGCCATCAGCTTTCCCGGCGGCGATTCTGTTCAACTCGGAGGGTTTGATGGTGTTTTAGAGGCGGCGGCCGGAAACGTTTGGATACCGGCTGGAAAATCCATTTGGGAAATGGGCTGCGATCGCAAAATAAAACAGAAAGCTGACGACGATTACCGGAAGCGTACCGTTGGCCTTGAGGAGCCGGATCGCCAGCACTCAACTTTTATATTCGTAACTTTGCGGCGCTGGCCTGCTAAGGCGGCTTGGGTTGCAAACAGAAGGGCCGAAGGCAAGTGGGCAGATGTTCGTTGCCTAGATGCGGATGATCTTGAGCAATGGATCGAGGTAATTCCAACCGCCGCAGTATGGCTTGCCCGCGCAATGGGGAGATCCATTGATGGGCTGCTATCTGGTAGCGATTTCTGGCAGATATGGTCAGGCGCGGCACATCCGGCAATTCCAGCAAATCTTATATTGGCGGGACGGGATGATTTAATCTCACGCCTGCTGAACTTGCTCGATAGTCGTCAATCACGAGCTATCACTGTTGCCGCAGATTCACGCCAGGAGGCAATCGCGTTTGTCTGCGCGGCGTTGGCAACGCAGCCGAAGTTAATTGATCAATTGGTCGTTGCCGAGGGCCATGCCGAGCTCGACAATCGTGGGCAGCCTGACGCGAGGATCGTTGTGCTCTCTGACGCGGTGCTGGAAGAGCGATTTGCCTATCTCGCGGCACAAGGCACGTTAGTTGCCCCGGTAGTGAGGGGGCAGGCTGGGCGCGACGTAGATATAGACCTTGAGCCGCTTGGGGGTGAGCAGTTTGAGAAAAGTCTGGAGGGCTTAGGGTTGTCATCTCATGAGGTGACTGCTGCAGCACGTGAGAGCGGCCGATCCGTCACAATCCTTCGCCGCCGCTGGGCTGTGACGCCATCCTTGGCTCAGCCCAGTTGGTCAGGCGATTCTGATATCGCTAGGAAGCTGGTACCGTTCGCATTGTGCGGAGCTTGGAATCTCGATCGGGATGGGGACATCCGTACGTTAGCGGCAATCGCCAATCTGTCAAACGAGCAGATCGAGCAGGATGGGGCTGAACTTCTAGCTCTGGATGATGCGCCAATCGAAGCGATCGGCCGCTACAATCGTGTCGTATCGCAAATCGACGCGCTATTTGCAATCGGTCGGCGAATCTTAAGTAGTGACCTGGATCGATTCTTCTCGGTAGTCGAACAAGCGATTAGCGTTCGTGATCCAGCACTTGATCTTCCTGAGGAAGAGCGGTGGATGGCCAATGTCCTGGGCAAAGAACATCCATTCTCCGGGGCTCTCTTGAAGGGAATTGGAAATGCCCTTGTTCTGTTTTCTATCAACGGCAATGCAATTTGTGGTCAGCGGCTTGGCATAGATATACAGGGCCGTACGAGCGCACTAGTCTCGCGCCTCCTCACCGACCTCAACGAAGAGCAGTGGTTGTCCATCCGTGGCAGTCTTCGACTGCTTGCAGAGGCATCTCCCAATGCATTCCTGGCAGCGATAGAGCGAGAATTGGCCTCTGCTAGCCCAGCGATCATGGCGTTGATGCCGGTCACGAAGGGAGGGGCGGGCGGTGACTGTCGGCGGACGGAGTTGCTTTGGGCCTTGGAGCTTCTGGGCTGGAGTCCTCAAACTTATGGGCGAGTGGTGGATATTCTCGCCCGATTGAGCCGTGTTCCGCTGGACGACAACTGGAACAACAAGCCATCAAACAGCTTGCATTCCTTGTTCCGTGCCTGGTTGCCCAAAACTGCATCACCTATCGAAACACGCATTGCGACGCTTAAGCGACTGTTTGATACCGAGCCGATGATTGCCTTTGCTCAAGCGATCAGTCTAATCGACACGCGTTTTGCGTCGGCTATGGATAATGCCCGCCCACGCTGGCGTAGTGACGCGGCAAACGCCGGACGTGGCGTCAACCAAGATGAGTATCGGGATATGATCTTGGCGGCATCGGACTTGCTGTTAAGTAGAGTCTCGTATGACCTGGGCCAATTGAAGCAGCTTTTACCGATTATTGTACGACTTACTAACGAGGATCAAGCGCGCTTCTGGAGGATCGTCGAAAGGTGGGTGGCGGAAGCATCTGATGGAGATAGGGCGGAGTTGCGGGAGACTTTGCGCCAATTTGTCTCTCGACGCAGCAAGAAGAAGCATCATGTTGCTGATGCGGAGTTGGCCTTCCGGCAGCTAGAGCCGTCTGACCTGTGTCAACGCCATAAGTGGTTGTTTGACAGCCATTGGATCGAGTTCTCCGCAGATGAACTGGCGGAAGACCTGGATCATAGCGATCGTCAGAAACGCACAGACGAGGCGCGAGTATTGGCGTTACGCGAAATTCATGCAGAACGCGGTGCTGAAATTGTTTTTGATTTTGCATTGACGGCAAAGCAGCCAGGTCTTGTCGCTCACTATATCGCTAGGAAGCTTCAAGAATTGTTCCCGGTAGAGCAAGTCATGAAGTTCGTGAAAGAAGCCATGCCATGCGAGGCGGTCAAGAATTTCAGAATTGGCTATTTTGCCTCGATTGAGTCAGAATCTTTACGCCAGGTTCTGCAAGAGGTTTCCGGTGAATTCACTGAAGGGCGAATGCCGATTGAAGATTTCGTGGGTGTGCTATGTGATGCACCCACCGGAAGAGTAGTGTGGAGTATCGTTGATAGATGTATCGACGAAGTTAGGGCAGGGTATTGGTCGAAAGTGAATGTGGGTTGGTTCGATTGGAGCGAAGAAGACGTAGTCATCATCATCGAAAACCTATTAAGGGCTAAAAGGCCACGCTCGGCATTTTTTGCTATCAGACTAGATAAAAAGCTAGTTTCCGCTCAATCCATGTATGACGTGTTGTATGCCCTTATGACGGTTGACCAGGAAGGTGCCTCGCTTCCGAACGCTCACGATATTGGGGATGCATTCAAAATTCTCGATCAGCAATCAGAATTTGATAGATCGTTGGTGGCGAATCTCGAATTTGGCTACTGTCATGCCCTTGTTCAGACCAGTAGAGGATTGCGCGATCTTGGCCGCCAGCTGACGGCTGATCCTGCCCAGTATGTTCAGATGCTAAGTTATATCTACAGGCGGGATGACGACGGCACGGATCCAGAAGGTTGGCAAATAGCTGACGAACGGCAGGCTAGGAACGTTGGCGAACTGTGTCGAGAAGTTGTCGATTACTGGAACGTGGTGAAAGCCTTTACGCTCGACGAGGCATTTGATGGCCTCGCCTTTAAGGATTGGATTGTTAAGTGCAGAGCGGCGGCATCCAATGTAGCCCGCAGTGAAATTGTCGATTTCAAGATTGGTACGATGTTGGCCTGGGAGGCGCATAAGGGCATGGAAGTTTGGCCTAGACTTGATGTGTGTGATGTTCTGGAATCTGGAATTGACTCGATGCGCAACGGCTTCGATAACGGAGTGTTCAATGCGCGCGGCATGACGAGTAGGGGTGCCTACGAAGGTGGGCAGCAAGAGAGGAATCTAGCCCAACGGTTCGACGACTACGCTTTAGCACTCGAAGTGAGTCACCCAAAAGTGGCGGCGACGATTCATGGCCTGGCAGATGGGTATCGTCGTGACGGGGACCGAAACGACCGCCAGGCAAGGCTAAGCCAAATCTATGATTTATGAGTACTGCCTATATCATGACAACGAACTCTTCGTCCTCGACAGCTTCGAGCATGCGCTCCAATCGTCGTTGCGCTTTGCCACGTCGCAATCGGCTCGTTTTTTAAACCCCCAGACTCATGGGTTTATTTTACCTATGGGAAGAGGCGGCACCAGTGATTTGGTGCACCTTGTTGATCAGCGGGAACTTTGAAGTTTTTAAACAGTAGCCAATCGTGATCCCGATCAAAGCGGTGTTTGGGATTGGCATATTCCTCAAAGCGGTGGCGGGTTCGAATCAACGGCCTATCGGTCAAAATATCCACGATTGGCGCATATACGGTCACCGCGACAATGCGGCCAGTCCCACGCAGAAATGCATTCACTACAGCCGTAATTTGATTCTGCAAGTCCGCAGTGGCGAGCCAGGTTTTAGGTACCTTGATAAAGATCATGCCGGGCTTGTCTGCAGGCAGGTTGCGCTTCCGGGCGTCATCCAGCGAGTTTCGGATTGTCGCGGGGTTGATCGTCGTTCCCTCTAGGCGGCATTTGGCGTCAGCGCAGGCAATTACTCCATTGGGGTATCGAATTTTGAAATCGTAATCCGAGCCTTTGACCTTGCTCGGTTTCACAAAACCGAAGGCAACTTTGTGCCAGTACAGGAACCGTGCAAAATCGAACTCCGCCATGCTGGCCTCCAGATCGGCGGTTTTCATGTCTTCGATCTTGTCGTAGAAGCCCGGAACGATTTGCAGATTGAACAGCGTTTCAGCCAGATCGACCAAGCGGAATGATTTCGTCTCTCGTGCCACCGAGTCGCAGAATTCTAATCTGAGAAAGGTTGGCGGCTGCTTATTGTCCTCGTCCTGGACTACGTTCGCTTCCACCCATTCGACACCGAAGAAGTGTTTCAAAATGACGGCGGATACGTTGAACGTCAGGCGGCCATAATCCTGCACAACCTCATCCGGTAGGGTGTCCACCCACGCCTGTAGCTTTCCGAGGGTCAATAGTGAAGGGCGATTGGCCATTATTCGAATCGTGCCTTCCGACTTAATAGTTGCCGTATTCTGAGCGGACGGTAAGCGCGCATTTTCAGTGCGAACTTGTAGCTAAGGTCCGCCGAAATGCGTGAATTTCCACGCCGGTTTTGCAGTATTTTTGCAGTACGGTTCCTAAAGGAAACCGCATTATTCGTTTAAGTTGTTGATTGATTTGGAGCGGGTGAGGGGAATCGAACCCCCGTCGTAAGCTTGGGAATGCCAATCGACTAAGATTCAAATTAGTACATCCGGTAATGTACGAATGATCCCGGTAGATTTCTGACGATCTCTACTCAGTGATCTTCTCGCGGCCGAGCGGAAGCTGCGTTCTGCAGCCCATCTCGCTGCGCTGCCGTGAGTTTGCATCCAAAGAGATTGGCATCTCTCACGTTTGTCTTTGCAAACACCGCGCCTTCGAACACGCTTTCGGCCAGATGGGCATGGCCAAAATTCGCCTGGCGCAGGTCAGCATCCTCAAAATGCGCAGCCCCAAAGACCCCTCTGAGGTCAGCCTGACGTAAGTCGGCCGCGGTAAAGTCGACGCCGTCGATCGTGACGTTGATGCGGCTGCCGCTTAGATCGGCCTGATTGAGCTTGGCACCCGAGAGACCTTCCCCGCAGTACCAGTGCCGCCCCTCACCGAATGAGTTTGGCCAGTCGAATTGGCTATCTAGGATCTGGGCACTTGTCAGCCGCGCTCGGGTCAGATCGACGCAGCGCAAATCGCAATCGAGCAGCATCGCGCCGGACAGGTCGCAGCCCGTCATATGCGAGCGGAAGAACCTTGTCTCGATGGCCTTGATGCTCTGCATGTTGGCGCCAGTGAAATTGGCATGTCTCAGCTCCCAGCGACCGAAGCGAAGCTCACTTAAGTCATAGCCGCCCAGGTCGGCGATTTGCCCACCAGGCTGCCGGCGGTGCCACAGGCCATGCCGATGGGCGGTGGCCTCCAATTCAACCTGGCTGATCCGATGGGGGGCTGAGGGAGCAGGGTGTGCCTCAAGCGGCATGGGCGCGGCCAGGCTGAGGCCAGAGCTAGCAAGAAAATGACGCCGGGTGATGGGCATAGGGGTGCCTTTCTTTACATCCTATAGGGGTGATTCGTGGTTCAGGGCGGTTGGTTCGGCACGGGCCGGGTGGGCCAGAAATCGCCTAAAATACTGGTATAATTGGGCTATTGACGGTTCGCCTGCATTCTTATATTCTACTTATACGAGTATTTCAAGTTGAAATCTTTAACTTTTGAGAGGGGCTATGCCAGGTAAACAGGCCAAAGTGCTGACACCAGGTCAGTTACAAACCGCCTTAAGGGCGGCGGGGAAGGGCAAACACGGGCTCAGGAACCAGGTGATGTTATTGCTATCGATCAAAGCCGGTTTGAGGGCGGGGGAGATCGCTGGGCTGACTTGGGAGATGGTCAGTACGGCCGATGGCAAGATCGCCAGCCAGATCGGTTTAGAAGACCGTATCGCTAAGAAGCGGTCAGGGCGGGTCATCCCGATGCATGCCGAGCTCAAGACGGCCTTGCTGAAGCTCAAGAAGCAGGCTGGCCGGTTTAGCGAACCGTCTGACCGGGTGGTGCGCTCTGAGCGGGGTGAGGCGATGCGGGCCACTAGCGTGGTCAACTGGTTTCACAGCTTCTATCAGCGGGTCGGCTTCGAGGGCTGCTCGTCGCATTCTGGCCGTCGCACCTTTATTACCCGGGCAGCCCGGTTGGTCGCCAAGGCCGGGGGGAGCCTGAGAGACGTACAGATTTTGGCTGGGCACCGATCGATCGATCAGACCCAGGCCTACATTGACGGTGACGAGCGTAGCCAGCGGCGCCTAGTAGCCCTGCTGTAGCCTTCCAGAGGCTGGCCCTATGGCTGGGGCCTAAAAGCAGCCCACGCGTCCTGCAAGGGCGCCCCTTAGTACCCCACCCAACCTGACAATTGAGGACGATATGACCCGGCAGACCGTACGGTCGGCGCGGCTTGTCTCTGTGTGCCTACTCGGCAAGAAGGCAATCCGCGTTAGACAGAACCGCATCAGAACAGAGTTTGCCCTAGCGGTGATCAGAGCCATGCAGGCGGCCGACTGGCCCCCCATCGATGCCATAGTTTTCCCAGGCGGCTATCTGAGGGCAAAGGGCTTCATCGGTCATCAAACCCACCGGGAGCGCTGCTGGGCACTGGCCAACGAGGGTTTCTGGTCTGGCCTGAAGGATGTCTCCAAGGCGCTGGAACGTCACTCCAAAGGGGCGGTGCTCGCCATGGGCTGCGACTCTGCCGCGCCCAACTCCGTCGAGATTGGTGACCAATGCTGTCTGGCTCTAACGGCCGGCAAGCTGGTGGGCCTAGCTCGCAAGATCTTCCCTGCACCCTTGGATACGGTTGGCGACTATCTGCCGATCGTGCCGGCGCTGCCCGACTACAGCAGCCGATATAGGTTTGTCGGCCTGCCGAATGGCCAACAGGCCATGCTGGCAGCTTGTTACGACCTATTTGGCCTGTCGGAGGATCGGCCGAAACCTGGTGCTCGGTCGCGGCATATTCGGGCGCTGTGGGATGATGGGCGGTACTTTGATGGCCATCAGGCCAGACGAACAAGAGAACAAGCTGTCTCAGCCTGGCGCGGCTTGCTGGTGGCGCAAAGGCCACGGCTAGCGCTCTGTGCGATTCATGGCTTCAAGCGCCCTGGCTTAGATGGCTTTTGGCAACGGCACGGTATTGCGACGGCCTCTGCAGCCCTCAAAGGCGGGTTGGTGGTAGGGGCAGCGCATTTTGCCGCCAATCTGCCCAAGCCCGAGGCCTCAACCCTCGCGTCAGTCCGGGTGCCAGCCTGGCATATCGAGGCCGGGCTCAACCGGCAGGCCAGGCGGCTGACGCCCGTTGATGCCTTTGAGCTCCATCACGCTGGCCTAAGTGCCTTAGTGCGGCTTTTCGAGCGCTAAGGCCTAAACCCACCTAGTCACAACACATCCGATCACAGCAATCGACCAGCCCTGCTGGCCGAAATGGAGACTTATGTCATGAACAAAACTGACCGTATCCGTGAGCTCAATGATGCGTTCCGCCGCACCATGCTGGGCGGGCGCTTTGTCATCACCAATGGCGTGCGCAGCTTAGGGCAAACCCAACTCTCAAAAGTGGTGCAACTCGTGCAGGCCTTTGATGCATTCGAAGCCAGTAATGACCCGCATCAGGAGCACGACTTTGGATCTGTGGACTTCGACGGTAAGAAGATCTTCTGGAAGATCGACTATTACGACAGGCAGTTGAAATACGGGTCTGAGAATCCGGCTAACCCGGCGATCACCATGCGTGTGATGACTATAATGCTAGCGGAGGAGTATTAGCGCTTACGCGAAGTAGCCTTCACGATCGCCGTATTTATCTCCGCGACATCAGTTGGCGTTGCTGAGTGATCACCCCGGATAATTTTTCGGAAACGACTGACAAGCTCTTCTTGCCTAACTTCGTCAGGCGATAGCTTGCGAGGTGAAACCCAGTCGAATAAGTCGAGCAGGCTTACCTTCAGAGCATCTGCAATATCAAACAACGTCGATAATCGGGTCGAGGTGGTGCCTGTCTCGATGTTTGAGATCACTTCATCGGTTTTGCTGATTAGCTCGCCAAGCTCTTCCTGAGTTAGAGCTCGTTCTTTGCGGAGCTCTCTAATGCGGCGTCCTAAAAGCTTGTTCCGTTCACCAGGTTTCATATACCGACTTTGAGTCGGCGCGGTTGTTAAAACCATCGACGCAAAATCGATAACAAATGTTGACTGGCTTGGAATATCGACTTTAAATCGATGCGATGTCTCGAAGCATTTCAAATGCCGACTTTATCTCGGTATCCACACAAAATTGGGGGGATAATGTATAAGTGGCTTATCGCTGCCTTGGTGGCGGCTCACGCTGCGGCTTTGCCGGTCAAAGCTGAAACCTTATCCACATTAGAAGCAGGTCAGACCGGCAAGCTGACCTTCATGGGTGAGACACCCAAAAACTACGATTACCTCATTCGTGGCCTGTTAGATGCGACGCCGCTGACCGGCACACTAGTGATGCCGAAAAATGCAAAAAGCAAAGTACCCGCGGTGGTCATCATCCACGGCAGCGGTGGCCTGTCAGACCGCGAGACCGACTGGGCTGAATTCTTCGTTCAAAACGGCTGGGCAGCCTTCTATATCGACAGTTTCACCGATCGCGGCCTCAAAGGCACCGGCAGCAACCAAAGCGCTCTTAGTTATTCAGCCGGGATTGCCGACGCCTATTCAGGGCTGCGGCTATTGGCCACCCATCCAGGCATCGACCCCAAGCGCATCGCCCTCATTGGCTTCTCGCGAGGTGGCACCGCTGCGGCCTACAGCATCTTTGACAAACTGCGTCGGCCGGTATCGCCCGATCATAAATTCGCGGCGCATGTGGCGCTCTACCCAGGTTGTTCCATGTGGTCAGAACAGACCACCGGCGCGCCGATGCGCATCTATGTTGGCGACCAAGACGATTACGAGCGGCCAGAGACATGTCAGCGATTTGCCGAAATGCTCAGAGCTAAGGGTGTCGACGCCCAGGTCACCATCTACCCAAGTGTACGTCACGGCTTTGACCGCCAGCTGTATCGGCCTGAATACAGCGGTAAAGCAGAGCAGTGGAAGGCCTGCAATATGATGACCTTCATGGATAATTGGACCTACAAGCGCTTTGACACGGGTGAGGTGAGGCCGATTTCAGAAGTGGGCTCGTATCTGTCGACCTGCAAAGGTCTTGGCGCCGGCTCACTGGGCAATAAGCAGGCGCGTGAGCAAGTGCGGCTAGACGTGCAAAAGTTCTTAAGCGAAGTGTTCAAGTAACAGCTGACTGCCTGCGACACGCTCAGCAGAATCTCACCAGTAGATTTTCCCTCTTCAGGCTCCGCGGAGGTGAAATACATCCCGAGTAGGTTTCCTCAGATGAACTCCAGATGTGAGGTTAATTGGGACTGTAGGCTGCACGCCACCGCATACAAAAATATTCACTGCAATAGCCTATGGTCGCGCCAATCTGAAAAATCGCTCCCAGCCAATGATCTACCCACTATAGTGACATGGGGGGTGTCGGGGGGATTGCCAATACATGGTGACCGCGCGACATGGCAGGCAGGGCAACATGACATACGGTGCAGACACGGAAGGAGAGCGGTCAACGCAATCTCCAAAAACCGCAATCATCCATATCCGCGGCATCTATATCGGCTTGATGCTATTGGCGCCGAGCTATGCACACGCTGATATCAATTGTTTGCAAGAGTGCCCTATAGGATCACCGGCCCACAATACATTGCTATCACGGCCTACTCATACATTGAGCAACAATCCGGAGACAAAATTTTCCGATTGGGTAGCCTACCGCGTAAACCCTAAGAACTTTGGGAGAGGACAACGTCGAAATTGGCAGCGTGATCCAGATCTAGCTGAAGATAGTACATTGGCGCCGGCTGACTATAAGGGAATAGGCACAAATCTACGTGCAGACCGCGGCCACCAGGCCCCGCTCGCATCATTCTCTGCAAATGCGGAGTGGTATAAAACAAACTACCTGTCGAACATCACACCCCAGTACAAACAGCTTAATCGCGGGCCCTGGAAGCATCTTGAGGATGCTGAGAGGAAGTTCGCGATGAACAACAAAAAGATCGCTCTCTATGTGGTGACGGGGCCTCTCTATGAGAGGCATATGCCACCTCTACCCAACGCAAAGAAACCTCACAGGGTGCCGAGCGGCTACTGGAAGTTCATTGGTTTTCAAGAAGGCACTCAGGTCTCTTGGGCCTCCTTTGTATTTGACCAACGGACGAAATCGTCAGGGCGCTATTGCGATCACTTGGAGAGTTTAAAATCGTTGGAGCAGCGAGCGGGACTTTCGGTTCTAAGCGTAGATGTACCAGATCATATGCGGCGACTACCTAGCACAACGGATCTAGCTAAGGGCTTGGGCTGTAAATAAGAACTAAATCTTGGCCTGTTAGGTGAGGGTGTAATGATAGACATCGGGGACTCTGTATCTCTTTATTTATATATGATCGTTTCAGTCATATTGTTCTTCGCAATTGTGCTTTTGCCACTCATTCCCGTCACAAGGTTCACCGTGTATGGATGGGGTGAGCGCAGAAATGAGATTCTACAAAAGATAGATCCTGACGTGATCGAAGCTTATGTTGATAGGTTTATGCCCGTAAGTTCATTTTGGGACGTACTGCGTGATCCCTCAGGTGGCTGGGAGCGCCACAAGCCAGGGTTTAGCGGCGGCTTTTTCGAAACGCGAGATGTTTATCTGAATCTTTTTTCAAAGCACTACGACAGCTTCTACGGAATGAACCGTTATAAGCTCCCGATTTTCTTACTTGGTTACACTCTCATAGCCGTTGCCATTACTATTACAGCCACTGTTTTGCCGAGAATTACGAATGCTGAAACCGATGCAATAATAGCATTCGTAGATGCCATTTCTGTTTTTGACCTGCCGCCAATAGTAATTTCCTCTCTATGTGGATCTTACATTTGGGTTACGTACGATTTAATTGCCCGAGCTCACCGACGAGATATGCCGCCCACGGCGATAACTCGAGCAGCGGTTCGAATTATTGTATTCATCCCCGTGGGGTATGCTTTTAGCGAAGCTTTATCTGCGCTCAATCTGTCGATCGACAATGCGATAGCAATATGTTTGGGGGCCTTCCCTCTTGAGTCAGTGTTTCGATTCATGAGGCGAATTGTGACTGTCAATCTTGGTCTCGGTAGGCAGGCTCGCGATGAGTCAGATGAGCTACAGAACCTTCAGGGCATTGATGTGAATATATCTGAACGGCTCCATGATGAGGGCATTACGACAATATTGCAGCTTGCCTACTCTAACCCTATCGATATCTCGATGCGGTGTAATCTCAGCTTCAGTACTGCCATTGATATCGTTGGCCAAGCACTGGCGTGGCTTTATATAGGCGAAAAGTTGCCGCTACTTTATAAGCTCGGCCTGAGGGGTGCCCAAGAGATAGGTGGACTTGTAGACGACTTAAAAGCAACCGGGTCCCTGCGAAAGGCCGCGCAGCTTACGCTCAATGAAGCAGCAATTATAATGGGGGTGTCGCCGACAGCCCTTTACGGGACGTTGAAAGCGATCGATGACGATCCATATGCCAATTTCCTGTTCACGGTATGGTATTAAGGTGTCTCGTGTGAAAATAACGCCTTTGATCTAGAAAAGTGAGATAACGCCCTTCGTCACCGCCAGGCCGATAATCTACTGGCCAATAGAGAAGACGTGAGATGTCCCGGAGAGGTGTGCGGTAAGCTGGCGGGATGACAAGGAGGGGGTATGACTGGAAATCCAAGTCTTGATGACATCATGGGCGCAATTCACGAGTCTGGCTATCTCATGGAGCAGGAGGTGGCCACACAATTCGAACGACGCGGCTTTCATGTCAGAACCAATGTGGCGTTCGAAGATTTAGACGAAGGGAAATCTCGTGAGCTTGATGTAAAGGCTATCAAACGGGTTTCATTTGACGATAGCGCTAGGCTCTCGGCCTATATCGAGTTGCTAGTTGAATGCAAGAACAATACGAATCCGTTTGTATTTATTGCGCGCCCGAAGAGTGACTGGGATCGGCGCCAGTGCCCGGAAGAGTTTACCTTCCCCTATCGATATCAGATGAAAAAAAATTTAGGCGGCGGTCGCAGCATGACGCGAGATATTAACGCTTTCCATCATCTCGGATTCGACCAAGTCTACCAAGCACATGTTAATGCATGGAAGGCGGTACAATTTTGCAGGATCGATCGCAAGGGGAACGGCTGGCATGCCAATCATGGTGGTCTTTATGACGCCATCTTTTATCCGATGGCTAAGGCGCTCAATGCTCGACGGAGTGCGGTGCCACAGCCATCGAGGCCGGACGATTGGCGCTACATTTGGTTGTTCTTTCCGCTTGTTGTTACATCAGGTGATTTGTTTCTGATTGACTCTAGTGCGGAGGTGCCGCGACCAACTCCTGTAGATCATGTTTCGTTTGAGCGCGAACTGAAATCAGGAAAGCTCTCGGGGTCATTTATGGTGACATTTGTACGGAGGGCGGCGTTGGAGGCCTTTCTCGACAGTGTGGTCGATCCGCTAGCTATGCTTTCGATAAGTCTTATCGAAAAGCGTCAAGAATTTTTAAAGACAACAGACCTGGACTGGTCCGACTGATTCTGTACGGGACAGAATGAACGCCATGTTGAGGCACATGATCCGACTATAAGCCGTCCATGGGTAAATGGGGGAGGGCGACTGGCCGGCTAGCTACGTTACCCGAAAGGTTAGATGATATCTCATCTTTATAGATTCCGTGAGATGGCCTCCCGCAGTGAGGCTGACTCGGCTAGTAGATTTTGCGACTTAGCCTCCAGCGGAGGTAAAATACCTGGTTGGTAGATTTTACGACTTGGCCTCCGGCGGAGACAAAATGCCTGATCAGTAGATTTTTCAAGTTCTCCACTGGCCAGTAGAGTTTAGCGCCGACGTTCGGCGTTGCCTCAAGCTGCCAATGTGGCAGCTCAGAAGCTATCGGCTTATCGCCTAAGTTGAGCCGCCCGTAGCTGGCCCGTTAGAGATGACCAGGCAATCGGGGCGCCCGCCCGCTCGGCGGCCTCGGCCCCTGGAAGGTTTTGGTCCCAAAGGTTGGCGCGAAACCGGCGCGCAGTCACGCCTTCGGCTTCAGATCCAAGCAACCAGGCAATCGGCGGTACCATGACCTCTGGCGGCAGCATTGAGGATCGTAGGATCGGGGCGTCTTGGGGAATAAAGGCCGTATCAGTCACGCCACCTGGCACCACGACGTTGACTGTGATGCCAGTTCCAAGAAGGTCCTGTGCTGCGATTGCCGACAACGATTCTGTCGCTGCCTTAGACGCCCCGTAGCCAGCACTTCCCGCGACCAGCATAGAATCCAGCGAAGTGGTGACGTTGATGATTCGGCCTTTGCCCTGACGACGAAAGATCGGAATTGCCGCTCGCATCAAGCGAAAGGCAGCTGTAGTGTTGACCGAAAGAAAAATGTCCCAAACTGGATCTGTCATCTCCCAGAACTTTGGCGGGTTCTCTAAGAAATTTTTGCGGATGATATTGCGGCCGACGCCCGCATTGTTGATCAAGGCCGTGACTGGGCCAAATTCACTAACGGCGAAGCCTACGATCTTCTCGCTCGCTTCGGGTTGCCGGAGATCGACCCGAATGAATCTGCACGCCTTTGCGAATGGCGTCTCGCTCAGCTCAGCCCTGAAAGTCTTGATAGACGTTTCAGATACATCTGCCACGACCACCGAAGCCCCACGGTGCAGCAGGCCCGTTGCGATGGCCTTACCTATCCCGGCCGCCGCGCCTGTGACGATGACGGTCTCGTCTAAGCTGTCTGCTGCGCGGCTCATGAGCGAAAAGTCGAGGGGGAGGATTGCCAGGAGACCAGGTGAGTTGAGCGTGCCTCGGCATACCAAGTAGCTGAGAACATGATGGTTGCGTCGTTGGATGTCCCGCGGGCAATGTAAGAAATATCCATCTCACCTGTAATGATGAATATTTCGCCGAATCGGCGAACATCGCTCTTGCGTGGCGCAAGCTTGGTATATTTCCGCATGCCGTCGGCGATCGATTTGATCAGAGACTGCTTGCTATCGCAGATACCATTGGTGTGAATGTATACGAGCGTGTCGCCCAAATATTCATCAAGGGCTTGCAGATTGCCGCCAATCGTGGCCTCTAGGCGCTTCGCCTCAAGATCAAGAATGCCTTGTTCGTTCACTCTGATGTCCTTCCTCGATGTCGGAATGGCAGGTTAAGCCTTTCGAATGGGCTTTTACCTTCTTGCCGAAGCGCGATCGGAAAAATTCATCAATGCCAGCGGCGAGTAAGAGCCACGGCTCGTAGCTGAGATATCCATAGGCTTCCGAAGCGCTGGGGTAAGTCGTGGGCGCTGCGGTTGGCCTCTCTCGTACCTCAGGCGACATGACGTCTCCCCTCATGCTGACGACCCTCTATTTCCCGTCAAAACTGGCGCCGGCTGCACACAAAGCCGAAATTTTAGACTCATCAAAGCCCCACTCCATCAGCGCTTCCGTGGCGCCTTCACCAATCCGCGGGGGCGGACCCGAGATCCCGCTGGGGGTACGCGAAAATCGCGGTGCAGGTGCTGGTTGTGGTACGCCGTTGATGTCGACAAAGGTTTGGCGTTCTCGATTGTGGGGATGCGACAGCGCCTCTGTCATCGACAGGATCGGCGTTAGGCAGGCATCGACGCCCTTGAAGATCGCCGCCCATTCGTCACGCGTCTTCCGTTTGATCGCCGCCGTAAAGGCCGTCTTCAGGACCGGCCATTGCGGCCTGTCGCGCTGTGCCGGCAGGGCTGCCGGATCGAGGCCGATCCGCGTCACGAATTCCGCATAGAACTGCGCCTCGATGGCGCCGACCGCGACAAACTTGCCGTCGGCCGTCTCATAGACGCCGTACCAGGGCGCGCCACCATCGAGCACGTTGGCGGCCCGGCGATCGGCCCAGGCGCCAGACGCCAGACGGCCGAAATGCGGCGCCATCAGGCTGGCCGATCCGTCGGTCATTGCGGCGTCGATTACCTGGCCCTGGCCGGACTGCCTTGCCTCCAGCAAGGCCGCGACAATGCCCAAAGCGAGATACACGCCGCCGCCGCCGAAATCGCCGACCAGGTTCAGCGGCGGCACCGGCCTGTCGCCGCCGATCGCATGCAGTGCGCCCGACAGGGCGATGTAATTGATGTCATGGCCCGCCACCGGCGCCATCGGGCCGTTTTGGCCCCAGCCGGTCATGCGGCCATAGACCAGACGCGGATTGCGTGCGAGGCAGGCGTCAGGTCCGATGCCCAGCCGCTCCGTGACGCCGGGCCGGAAGCCTTCGATCAGCGCATCGGCCTTTTCCACCAGCTGCAGCACGACGTCTGCCGCGCCGGGCGCCTTGAGGTCGAGCATCATGGAACGCCGGCCGCGGCTCATCACCTCGAACCGGTCTGCCGGTGTGTCGGGATTCGCCGGCTGCAGGCGATCGACCCGCAGCAGGTCGGCGCCCATGTCGGCCAGCAGCATGCCGCAGAACGGCCCCGGACCCATGGAGGCGATTTCCAGGATTTTTATGCCCTGCAGCGGACCCGTGCGTTTCATCTCGGGATCCTAGGCGGCCAGCAAGGCTTTCGCAGCGCGATATTCGGCATCGATGCGATCGACGAATTCGGCAACGCTAGGGATATCCTTCACGGCGCCGATGCCCTGGCCGGCAGCCCAGATATCGCGCCAGACCTTCTTGGCGCCGGTGTTATAGGGCGTACCGCGCGGGGGTAGATTTTCCGGGTCGAGGCCTGCGTCGCGGATCGAAGGCTTGAGGTAATTGCCGTTCACGCCGCTGAAGAGGTCGGTATAGATGACGTCGGTGGCGCTTGAATCAACCACCATCTGCTTGTGGGCCAGTGGCGCACCGGCTTCCTTGGTGGCGATGAAGGCGGAACCGATATAGGCAAGATCGCAACCCATCGCCTGCGCCGCCAGGACCGAGCGGCCGTTGGCGATGGCGCCTGACAGGATCAGCAGGCCATCGAACCACTCGCGGATTTCCTGCACCAGCGCGAAAGGCGAGAGGCGGCCGCCATGGCCACCGGCACCTGCGGCCACGGCGATCAGGCCGTCGACGCCGGCACTCGCTGCCTTGCGCGCATGCACGATATTGGTGACATCGTGAATCACCAGGCCACCGTAGGAATGTATGGCATCGATCAGCGGCTTCTGCACACCCAGCGCCGTGATCACGATCGGCACGCGATGCTTCACGCAGCTGGCCAGATCGGCCTGAAGCCGCTCGTTGGTCTTGTGAACGATCAGGTTGACGGCATAGGGCGCCGACGGCCGCGACGGGTGCGCCTTGTCATGGGCCGCCAGTTCCGCGTTCAGATTCGACAGCCATTCGTCCAGCACTTCGGCCGGTCGCGCACTCAGGGCCGGGAAGGTGCCGATGACACCGGCCTTGCACTGCGCGAGCGCTAGATTGTAGTCGGAGGCGATCAGCATCGGAGCGCCGACCAGAGGTACGCGCAGGCGGCCCTGCAGGGCATGTGGCAATGCCATTTCTCTTTCCTTCCCTATGAAATTTATCTGCCGGTCCGGCGCAGCCGTGGCGCCTTCGGCACTTACTGCTTTGCGAGGTCCTTGAACGGAATGTCCTTGTCCACGCGGATTTCCGCCGGCATGCCCAGAACGCGCTCGGCAATGACGGTGCGGAGAATCTCTTCGGTGCCGCCGCCGATACGCGTTCCCGGCGCATCCAGCAGCGCCTGCTGCATGACCGCTTTCAGCGGGCTTAAGCCGGGATCGACCAGCGAGCCGGTCATTTCCAGCAATTCGCTGCCGAAACGTGCAATGGCCTGACGCTTGTTGGCGTTGACGATTTTCAGCATCGAACTTTCCGGCCCGGGCGTCTGGCCGCGGGACAGCGCCGTCATGGTGCGGAACCTGGTGAACCGCATGCCCTGCTGCTGCACATACCAGTCCGCCAGCTTGTCGCGGATCAGTGCATTGCGCAGGGCGGGGCCGTCTTCCAGCTCAAGCTGCCGGCACAGCCGGAACAGATCGGCGAAATTGGGCTCGCGGGATTCGCCGACGGCCAGCCGTTCGTTCATCAGCGTGGCGACGGCCACCTTCCAGCCATCGCCCACCGCACCCAGGCGCTGTGCATCGGGGATGCGGACATCGGTGAAGAAGACTTCATTGAAGTTGGAGGAATCAGAAATCTGCCGGATCGGCTTGATGGTGATGCCCGGCGACTTCATGTTGAGGAAGAAGAATGTCAGGCCCTTGTGTTTCGGCAGCGAGGGATCGCTGCGGGTGACCAGGACGCCCCAGTCGGAGAAATGTGCCCCTGACGTCCAGATTTTCTGGCCGTTGATCACCCAGTCGTCACCGTCCTTCACGGACCTGGTCTGCAGTGCAGCCACATCCGATCCGGCAGCCGGCTCGGAGAAAAGCTGGCACCAGATTTCCTCGCCGCGCACGGCCGGGCCCACGAAGCGGGTCTTCTGCTCCTCGGTGGCGAAGGTCATCATGGTGGGAATGCACATGCCCAGGCCGATGTCGAAGACGCTGTGCGGCACCAGATAGTTCGATTGTTCCTGGTCGAAGATCACTTGGTAGATCTGCGGCAGGGCGCGGCCGCCATACTGTTTCGGCCAACTCAGGCCGACCAGGCCGGCTTCGGCCTTCTTGCGCTGCCATTCGCGGGCCAGCGGCAGCATGTCCAGCGACCCATAGGAGACCGGATACACCGTCCGGGTCTCGCTTTTCGGTTCGGCATTGGCTTCCAGAAAGGCGCGCACTTCGGCGCGGAACGCCGCTTCTTCGGGAGTATCGCTGAAATCCATGACTGTTCCTCAGGCGGCGTTGCGTTGTTCGAGAGTCTGGATGAGGCGGTCCTTCCAGATGCGGGGACTGCCGAGCATGACCGCCAGCAGCGCTGCGCGCCGGTAATACAGGTGGCAGTCAAACTCCCAGGTGAAGCCGACGCCGCCATGCGTCTGGATATTTTCCTTGGAGGCGAACCAGTAAGCCTCGCAGGCTGAAATACGGGCCGCCGCTGCTGCGACAGGCAGTTCGGCTGGCCCGTTCTGCAGCGCCCACGCGCCGTAATAGGCATTTGACCGCGCCGTCTCGATGGCGATCCACATATCGGCGAGCTTGTGCTTGATCGCCTGATACGAGCCGATCTGTCGCCCGAAGGAGCGTCGCTGCAGCGAATAGTCCCGCGCCATCTCAAGCGAGCGCTGCGCACCGCCGATCTGTTCGAAGGACACCAGGACCGCGGCGCCATCGATCAGGGTTTCGATCACGCTCCAGCCAGTCTGGCCAGCCAGAAGCTCGGCTGGCGCACGGTTGAAGGTCACTTTTGCATGGCCGCGGCTGTCGTCGACGCTGTCCACGGCTTCGATGGCGACAGCCGGCTGGCGCAGGTCGGCGCGGCAGAGCACGATCCGGCCCTGGCTGTCACGTGCGACGACGATGGCGAAATCAGCGCAATCCGCGTCGATGACCGGCAGTTTGGTCCCGGACAGCGTCTTGCCGTCGAATGTCGTGCCGATGGTCTTGGCCGATGGCGCCGCTGTGCCCTCCGAAAGGGCAAAGGTGCCGATCACGCTGCCATCGGCGAGGCCCGGCAGCCAAGCTGTCTTCTGCCGTTCGTCGGCGGCCTGCAGGATCGCATTGGTGGCGAGATAGGCCGAAGACGAGAAGGGGACGGGTGCGACGCAGCGCCCCAGTTCCTCTGCGATGACGCAAAGGTCGATATAGCTCAGTCCAAGGCCGCCGTATTCCTCCGGGATGGCAGTGCCCATCCAGCCCATATCGGCAATTGCCTGCCAGAGCGTGCGATCGAACGGAGCGCCATCCAGCCGTGCGTTGACCTTGGCCGGGGTGCAGTGCTTTTCCAGAAAGCGGCGCGCTTGGCTCCGCAGCTCCTGCTGCTCGTCAGAGAAATCAAAATTCATGTTTGGTCTGTTTCCGCCCTGAAATTTCCGCAGGGCGAGGCACACGCGTGGCGGCCTCGATGCGGCGTCGCTTAATTTTTCAAATCCAATGGTAGTGCCATTAATAATTGTGAGTCAAGACGGAAAAAATACGGCGAAGTCAGACCGATAAGGGCCGCTAATTAACGCAACATAATATGGATAAAAACGCATATTTTCGCATGTGCACCCTTCTGAGTGTGGCGGAAAGTGTGTTGACTTAATGGTCCTACCATGGCAGAAGGCGGCAACAACGGCGATTTGTTCAGCGCCCGCCTGCAGGGAGGAAAAATGGATTACACCAGTCTCAAATACGAAATCGCCAAAGGTATTCTGACGATTACCCTGAACCGGCCGGCCAAGCTGAATGCCGTCACCTGGCAGATGCGCGACGAACTGATCCACGCGCTCGACCAGGCGGATGCCGATGACGGCGTGCGTGTTGTGATCATCACCGGCGAAGGCCGCGCCTTCTCCGCCGGTGCGGACCTGTCGAGCGGCGCCGACCACTGGAATTTCGACAAGCGCAACGAACCTGCCGACACCTTCCCGACGAATCGGGATGGCGGCGGCGCCGTCACCCTGCGGCTGTTCGATCTCAAAAAGCCCGTCATTGCCGCCGTGAACGGCGCCGCCACAGGCTTTGGCGCCACCATGCTGCTGCCGATGGATATCCGCCTGGCGTCGATCAATGCCCGGGTCGGCTTTGTGTTCACGCGCCGCGGTGTGGTGATGGAGGCCGCGAGTTCGTGGTTCCTGCCGCGCGTCATCGGCATCAACCATGCGATGGAATGGGTGATGTCCGGCCGCCTGGTCGGTGCGCAGGAAGCCGCAGATGCGGGCCTGTTCAACAGCGTGCATGCGCCGGAAGACCTGTTGCCGGAAGCGCGCCGGATCGCTGCCGAAATCCGCGACAATGCTGCCCCCGTCTCTGTCGCGCTTTGCCGCCAGATGATGTGGAAAATGCTGACGGCCGATCATCCGATGGAAGCGCACAAGATCGATTCACGCGGCATGCGCGCGCTCGGGAAGACCACCGATGCCCGCGAAGGCATCGCCTCCTTCCTGGAAAAGCGCCCGCCGCAATTCTCCAACAGGCCCTCGGCCGACATGCCGGATTTCTATCCGTGGTGGCAGCCCCGCGAATTTAGCTGACAGCTGGGCATTGCAGACCTCGAGAGACGCGTTGTCCCGGTCGGGATGACGTCCCCCGCACGTAAAGGGAATAACCAGATGACAGTCTTCAAACCGGTGGATCCGGCCTCGCTGACGCCGCACAAGCATCCGTTCATCGACGGCAAGCCGAAGCAGATGCTGATCGGCGGGCAATGGCGCGACGCCCTGTCGGGCAAGACCTTCAAGTCGATCAATCCGTCTACCGGCATGCCGATCGCTGAAATCGCCGATGCCGGCGCCGAAGACATCGATGCGGCAGTCGCCGCCGCACGCCAGGCCTTTGAAACCACCTGGCGCAAAGTCAAGCCGCTGGACCGGCAGGCCATCCTTCTTGCCGCCGCCGACCTGTTCGAAAAGCGCTACGAGGAGTTCGCCTGGCTCGACACCATCGATTACGGCGGGCCGATCAGCCGCACGCGCTCGGGCCAGCGCCGCCATGTCGGCCTGCTGCGCTATTACGCGGCACAGGCCGTCAGCCTGCATGGCGAGACCATCGAAAACTCGCTGCCCGGCGATTTCCTGACCTACACGCTGAAAGAGCCTGTCGGCGTGGTGGGCGCGATCACGCCCTGGAACGGGCCGATCGGCAATTCGATCTGGAAAATCGGTCCGGCACTGGCAGCCGGCTGTACCTTAGTGCTGAAACCATCGGAGCATGCCTCGCTGTCGACCCTGATGTTCGGCCAGCTGATGCTCGATGCCGGCCTGCCGCCGGGCGTGCTGAATATCGTCACCGGTGCGGGCGCAGCAGGCGCAGCGATCGCTGCGCATCCCGGCATCGACAAGATTTCGTTCACCGGATCCACCGCTACGGGTCAGGCGATCGTGCGCGCGTCCGCGGGCAACCTGAAGCGGCTCTCGCTGGAGCTGGGCGGCAAGTCGCCCAACATCGTGTTCGCGGATGCCGATCTCGATGCCGCCGCACCGGGCTCGGCAATGGCGGTCTTCGCCAATTCGGGTCAGATATGCAGCGCCGGCACGCGGCTATTTGTCGAACGCCCGATCTACGACGAATTCGTGGAGCGCGTGTCCGCCATCGGCAAGGCCACAAAGGTCGGCGATGTCTTCGATCCGGAAACGGTCATGGGCCCGCTGGTTTCGGAAGCCCAGCTGACACGCGTCTGTGGCTATCTGGACGCCGGCCGCAATGAAGGCGCACGCGTGCTGGCAGGTGGCGCGCGGCTGCAGGACGGCGACCTGGCCGCCGGCTATTTCGTACCGCCGACGGTGTTTGGCGATGTTCGCGATGACATGAAGATCGCGCGAGAAGAAATCTTCGGCCCGGTCATTTCCGCCATTCCTTTTGACAGCGTCGAGGAGGTTGTCGCCCGCGGCAATGCCACGTCCTTCGGACTCGGCGCCGGTGTGTGGACTAAAGATCTGTCGAAGGCACACAGGGTAAGCCGGGAACTCCAGTCAGGCAGCGTATGGGTGAATTGCTACCAGGCGATGGATCCGGCCGTGCCCTTCGGTGGCTACAAGATGAGCGGCTATGGCCGCGAGTCCGGCATCCAGCATGTCGAGGAATATCTCAACGTCAAGGCGGTGACCATCAAGGTTGCCTGAGTTTCGGATCGCGAGCCGGCGGCAGTCTCGCGGCCGGCTCGCGGCCAGCAAAAAAAAGAAGGGGAGGAGGCATAAAATGTTGGCTGTAAAGAATTCGCGGGATCTCGTTGCCGGCAGCATTCTTGCCATCGTCGGCTTGACGACGGCCTATCTGGGCAAGGGCCTGTCGTTCGGAACCCTATCGCGCATGGGGTCGGGGTTCCTGCCCAACACGCTAAGTTGGATCGTGGTCGGACTGGGCGCGCTGATCCTGCTGCGCAGCCTGTTTGTGACTGATGACGCACCGGAATGGCCGCGGCTGCGACCATTTGCCTTCATCTGCCTTGGCCCGGTTCTGTTTGCGCTGCTGATCGGCCCGCTGGGCCTGATGCCCACCATCATGGTGGTGGCGGCCTTCGTCCGTTGCGCGACCCCGCAGAAGATCACGCCCCGTACTTTCGTGTTCCCGGCTGCGCTGGCCGCCGGATGCGCCTTCGTATTCGTCTACCTGCTCAATCTTCCCATTCCGCTGTGGTTCTGAGCCATGGAGACCTTGCAGAATCTCGTGATGGGCATGGGGCTGGCGATTACGCCGACCAACCTGTTGTTTGCCTTTATCGGCTCCCTGCTCGGAACGCTGATCGGTGTCCTGCCCGGCATCGGACCGCTTGCCACGATATCGATGCTGCTGTCACTGACAGTGGCACTCGATCCGGTCACGTCCCTGATCATGCTATCTGCCATCTTCTATGGCGCGCAGTATGGCGGATCCACGACGGCAATCCTGTGCAACCTGCCGGGAGAGGCGACCTCGGTCATCACGGCGGTAGATGGCCATCAAATGGCCCTGAAAGGCCGCGCCGGAGCGGCACTGGCAACCGCAGCGCTGTCCTCGCTGATCGCCGGCTGCATCGCCACCGCGCTGATCGCTTTGCTGGCGCCGCCGCTCGCACGCTTCGCGCTGAACTTCAATGCGCCCGAGATTTTCGCCCTCATGTCGCTCGGCCTGCTGGCCTGCGTCATTTTCAGCCCCGGCTCCTTCCTCAAGGCATTGGCAATGGCCTTGCTGGGCGTATTGCTCGGCCTCGTCGGCTCCGATGTCGAAACGGGCGCGCAGCGCATGACGCTTGGTCTGGCCGAACTTTCTGACGGCCTGAGCGTGGTGTCGCTGGCGATCGGCCTGTTCGGCCTGAACGAGATCATCTCGAACCTGAGCCGCCCGGACGGCCGGCAGGTGGCGACCCAGTCGCTCAACCGGCTCTGGCTGAGCCGCAAGGATTTCGGCGCCATGCTTCCTGCAGCCCTGCGCGGCACAGCGCTGGGCTCGATTCTGGGTGTCCTGCCGGGCGGCGGCATGACGCTCAGCACCTTCGCCTCCTACATGCTGGAACGGCGTATCGCCAAAGATCCGGGTGAGTTCGGTCAGGGTGCGATCCAGGGCGTTGCCGGCCCCGAGGCCGCGAATAATGCGGCAGCCCAGACCTCCTTTATTCCCCTCCTGACACTCGGCATCCCGGCCAGCCCCATCATGGCGCTGCTGCTGGGCGCCATGATCATCCAGGGCATCCAGCCGGGCGCCGACGTGATGATCAAACGTCCGGACCTATTCTGGGGGTTGATTGCCAGCATGTGGGTCGGCAACGCGATGCTGGTGATCATCAACCTGCCGATGATCGGCATGTGGGTGCGCCTGCTGCGGGTGCCCTACGACATCCTGTTCCCCGCAATCGTGATCTTCTGCTGCATCGGTTCCTATTCGATCGGCGCCTCGGCGCTCGATCTGGTGATCATGGCGGCGTTCACCGGCGTCGGCACGTTTGCACTGGCTGTCGGATATCCGCTCGTGCCGCTGCTGCTCGGGTTTGTGCTCGGCCCGCTTGCCGAAGAGAACCTGCGGCGTGCGATGTCGCTGGCGAATGGCGATGTCGCGGTCTTCATCGAGCGCCCGGTTTCCGCCGCCATCATCGCCGTGATGGTCCTGCTGATGCTCTCGTTTGTCATTCCAATGCTCCGGCGTGCCCGAAGCGCCAATTCAGAAGCCTGAGAAATCCTGGGAGGGAATCATGAAAAACTCTGCAACCCGACGTTCATTCCTGCGCTGGTCGATGGCCGGTGCCGCAGCACTCAGTGCCGGTTCGCTGCGCGCCCAGTCGAATTTCCCGAACAAGCCGATCAATGTGATCCTGGGTTTCGCACCGGGCGGTGCGATTGACGCGCAGATGCGCATGGTAGCGCCAGCCATGTCGGCCTTCCTGGGGCAGCCGATCGTCATCGACAACAAGCCTGGGGCCGGCGGCAACCTGGCCACCGAGCTGGTCGCCAAGGCTGCGCCGGATGGCTACACAGTGCTGTTCTCTGGTAGCAGCGCGATGACGGTCAATCCCGCCACCTATCCCGCGATCCGCTACGACCCGCTGAAGGATTTCACCCATATCGGGTCGCTGACCAACACGGACCTGATGATTGCGATCAACGCCGATGTTCCCGCCAAAACGGTGCGGGAGTTCGTCGAGCTGACCCATAAGGACCCGACACGTTACAAATACGGCGATGCCGGCGCGGGCGGTTCGCCGCATGTGCTGCTCGAACTGTTCAAGCAGAAATCCGGCGCCAAGATCCAGGGCGTACATTACCGGGGCAGTGGCCCGATGCTGCCAGATCTGCTGGCCAACCAGATCCAGATTTCCTGCGATGTGCCGGCAACTTTCAGGTCGCATATCGAAAGCGGAAAGCTACGCGGCCTGATGATGGTCTCCAACGAGCGCAATCCGCTGTTCCCCAGCGTGCCGACGGCTGCCGAAGCCGGGATTCCCGACATGGCGCTGCCGGGCTTCTTCGGCTTCCACGGTCCGCGCGGCATTCCCGCCGAGGTCGTCGAGAAGCTGCGTGCGGCGATCAGCAAGGCGCAGACCGACGCCGCTATTGCCGAGAAGCTGACCGGACTTGGCCTGGCGCTCTCGGTCGAAAGCCAGCAGAGCTTTGTTGCCCGCATCGAAAAGAACCTCAGGCTTTTCCAGGCTGTGGCGCGGGACGCCAACATCCGCATCGAGTGATCACAACGATAATGAAAACCTATTCGATAGGGAGATAAACACGATGAAATGCATGATTGCTCGACGCGCCTTTCTTGGTGCCGCTCTGGCCGGCGCCATTGCATTACAAATAAGCCCTGCTTTTGCGCAGGCAGAATATCCGAACCAACCCATCCGGATGATCCTCGGTTTCGCCCCCGGTGCGTCACTGGATGCCATGGCCCGGCTCATGGCTGAGCCAATGGCAGAGTATCTGGGCCAGCCGGTCATTGTCGAAAACCGGACGGGGGCCAGCGGAAACCTGGCCGCCGAATATGTCGCGCGATCCAAGCCCGATGGCTACACGATCCTGTTCACCGGCAGCGGCGGCATTGTGGTCAATCCGGCCACCTATACCAACTTGAACTTCGATCCGATCAAGGACTTCACGCACATCGGGTCGCTGGGCAATGCCGATATCATGATGGCGGTGCACCCGTCGGTTCCGGCCAAGACGATCAGCGAGCTGGTCGATCTGACCAAGCAGGATCCGAAGCGTTACAAATACGGCACGTCGGGCGCAGGCAATACCATGCATGTCGTGACAGAGCTGTTCAAACAGCGCACCGGCGCGCAGATCGAAGGCGTGCATTATCGCGGTCAGGGCCCGTTGACCCCCGATCTTCTCGCCAACCAGGTGCAGATTTCATTCGGCACGCCGGGCGACTTCCGCTCGCATATCGAGGCTGGCGCCTTGCGTGGCCTGTTCGTCATGTCGCCACGCCGGATCGCTGTCCTGCCGGATGTGGCGACCGCCAGCGAAATGGGCTTCCCGGAGCTGAACCGGCGCGGCTGGTGGGGTTGGCATGCCGCTCGTGGCGTTCCGCAACCGATCGTAGACAAGATTCGTGCTGCGATTGCCAGGGGCCAGACCCATCCCGTGGTCTCGGAGAAGCTCCGTGCCATGGGTGTCGAGCTCGAGCCTGAAGCGCAGGCCGACTTCATCCGCCGCATCGAAGACACCCTGAAAGCCTACAAGGATATCGCGAGCGCGGCGAACATCCGCATCCAGTGATGATCCCGTCGCCGCTCAGTCTTTGAATACAACACCAGGAAGGAACTCTTTATGGGAGTCAGAACACTACGGGGAAAGGTTGCTGTCGCCGGTATCGGCGAGACGACCTATTACAAGCACGGCAAAGCTCCGGATGCCGAGTTCAAGCTGGCGCTGCAGGCCATTCTGGCGGCGGCACAGGATGCGGGCATCGATCCGCGTGAGATCGACGGCTTTGCTTCCTACAGCAACGATCGCAACGATCCGTCCCGTATCGCCGCGGCACTGGGCACGCGCGAACTGCGCTTCTCCAACATGCAGTGGGGCGGCGGCGGCGGCGGCGGTGGCGCGGCCGTCGGCAATGCGGCTGCGGCAGTCGCCACCGGCCTGGCGGATTGCGTAGTGGTTTTCCGTGCACTGGCGCAGGGCCAGTTCGCCCGCTTCGGACAAGGTCCGCAGACCAAGACGATCTCCGGCAACAAGGCGTATGAAGCGCCCTACGGCATGATGTCGCCCGGGCAGCAATATGCCATGAAGGTCATGCGTTTCATGCACGAGCATGGCGTCAAGCAGGAAGCGCTGCGCGCCATCGCGCTCGCGTCCTATCACCATGCGCAGGCCAATCCGCGCGCCGTCATGCACGGCCGTCCGCTGGACGAGGCGACATATGACGCCTCGCGCTGGATCGTCGAGCCTTTCCATCTGTTCGACTGCTGCATGGAGAATGACGGTGCGGCGGCGCTGATCTTGGTCTCGGCCGAGCGCGCCAAGGATCTGAAGCAGAAGCCGACCTACGTTCTGGCATCTGCCGGCGGATCGCACCACCGTTGCGGGGCGCCGTCGCATAACGACCCGATCTACGCGACCTCGAACTTCACCACGGTTGCACCGCATCTCTATGACATGGCGGGAATCTCGGCGCGCGATGTCGATGTCCTGCAGTGTTACGAGAACTTCACCGGCGGCGTGCTGATGAGTCTGGTCGAGCATGGCTTCTTCCCGGCCGAAGCGGCGAACGACTTCCTGAAGCCGGAAAACCTGTTCGCCAAGGGCGGCAAGCTGCCGCTCAACACCAGCGGCGGCAACCTGGCCGAATGCTACATGCACGGTCTGGAACTTCAGATCGAAGCCGTTCGCCAGCTGCGCGGCCAGTCGACCAGCCAGGTCGCCGATGTTGACGTCTCGATGGTGGTGGCGGGCCCGATGGTGACGCCGGTCAGTTCCTGCATTTTCGGTTCGGAGGCAACCCTATGAGTCAAGTGAACAAGAGTTATCTGCCCGAAGGGCTGCCGATTCCCGCCGCAGAGCCCCTGGACGAACCGTTCTGGAGCGGCCTCCGCAAGAACAAGATCCGCGTGCAGCGCTGCAAGGCCTGCAGCAACTGGCAGTGGGGACCGGAATGGGTCTGCCACAAATGCCATTCCTTCGATATCGGCTGGGAAGAGATCGAGGGTAAGGGCCGCATCTTCAGCTGGACCAGGATGTGGCATCCGGTTCATCCGGCGCTCAATGGCCATGGCGCCTATATCACGGTGCTGGTTGAAATCCCGCATGCCGGAAATATCCGGATGATCGGCAATCTTCTTGGCGATCCGATGCAGAAGGTCGAGATCGGCGCGATGGTCGAGGCGTCCTTCGAACACCACGAGGCATCCGATCCGCCTTTCTCACTGCTGCACTGGAAATGCGCGGCCTAGGCGGGAAGGAGACCCAGATATTGCCCAAGATCACTTTTCCTGTCGAGGCCACGCATATCATGATGTTTGCGCGCGCGCTCGACGACACAAACCCCGCCTATCACGACGCTGAAGCGGCCCGTCGCAGCGAGGCCGGCGGAATCGTTGCGCCTCCCACCTTCACGACCGCGGTGGCGCAGTTCGATCCTGATTACCCGCTTCGCCCCAAGCATGGCGAGTCCTGGTTCGGCAGCGCCAAAGAGGCAAGCGGGATCACCGGTAAGCCGGCCACCAGCGGCGGCCTGCATGGCGAACAGCATTTCGAATACCTGCGCTATCCCAAACCCGGTGACGTGCTGACCGCTGAGGTCAAGCCGGGCAAGGAGTGGAGCAAGGAAAGCCGGCGTGCCGGCAAGCTCATCTTCCGCGAGCGCATCACCGAGTTTCGCGACCAGGCGGGCGATCTGGTGCTGGTCGCCCGCAGCGTCGGGATCACGACCGAGCGTCCGGTCGAACAGACGGGAGGGGCCAATGGCACTGCGCAGGGCTGAGTTGAAGGTTGGCGACACGCATCGCGAACGGGTGGTCGAGAATCTGTCACGCACCCAGCTGGTGATGTATTCCGGCGCCGGCGGCGATTACAACCCGCTGCATTCCGATGAGATGTACACCGTGCAGGTGGCCGGCTACCCCACGGTCTTCTCTCACGGCATGCTGACCATGGGGCTGACCGGAAAGATGCTGACGAACTATGTCGGCATTGCCCGCCTGACCAAATTCGGCGTGCGCTTCACCAATCAGGTCTGGCCCGGAGACTCGCTCGACGCCATCGCTACCGTGGAGGCAATCCGCGAAGAGGACGGCCTGCATCTGGTCGATCTCGCGCTCTCAACGGTCAATCAGGACGGCAAGGACGTCCTGAGCGGATATGCGACGGCTCGCATCGACCCGTAACCCGTATGCCCGGAATGAAGACATCCCTGAGGAGGGAATGATGGACCAGAAGAGAGTGCTTGAGGGTGTTAAGGTCATCGATCTGAGCGGGGGCGTCGCCGGGCCGCTCTGCGCGATGATGCTGGCACAGCATGGCGCGGATGTGATCAAGGTTGAAACGCCGGATGGCGGTGACTGGTCCCGCATCCTGGGCAAGCGATACAACGATCACTCCGCCTACTCCGTCTTCGCCACGCTTGGCAAACGCAGCATTGCCCTCAATCTCAAGACCGAGAAGGGCAAGGCGGTGCTGTGGCGACTGCTGAAGGGGGCCGACGTCTTCATTGAAGGCTTCCGCCCGGGCACGATCGGGCGTCTCGGCTTCGGCCAGGACGCCGTGCGCGCACGCGAGCCGCAACTGATCTATTACTCGATATCGGGCTTCGGGCAGACCGGGCCGTTATCCGATCGGCCGGCGATGGACCCCATCCTGCAGGCCTATACCGGCATCATGAACGAGAACCGTGGCGAGTTCGATCGCCACCCGCACCGGGTCGCGGTCTCGATGATCGACATGTTCACCGGCCTGCTGGGTTTCCAGGCTGTCGCCATGGCGTTGATCGGCCAGCGTGGCCAGCAGCAGCGCGGCGGATATCTCGATCTCAGCCTGATGCAGGGTGCCGGCATCCTGGCCGCAACCACCATGATCGGCGGCTATCTGGAAGGCGGGATCGCAGCGCGGTCGGGCTATCCGAACGGCGCCTACGATACAGCGGATGGGCGGATCGCCTTCAACATGGTGCGACCCAAGGACTGGGCCATGTTCTGCGATGCGTTGGAGCGGCCGGAGCTGGCCAATGACCCACGCTACGCCGAAGCTGCCGACCGGGAGAAAGATCTGGCGGGCGTTGCGGCAATGCTGCGTCCCATCTTCGCCACCAAGACGACAGCCGTGCTGGCCGACCGGCTGACCGAACGCGGCATCATGAATACCCGCGTCAACAGCTATACCGAGTTCCTGAAGGAAGAGCAGGTCCGTGCCACCGGCATGATTGCCTGGCTCGACCAGCCCGGGATGCCGGACAAGATTCCGATGGCCAATATTCCCGGCCTTCCGCCGTTCCAGAACGGCACGCGCCATGCCCATGCCCCCACCATCGGCGAGCATACGGCGGAGGTGTTGCGCGAGCATGGCTTCTCGGCATCCGAAATCGAGTCGCTGTTCGAACAGGCCATCGCATCCGGCCCTGCTGGAAATGCCGGCACATTGAAAGCGGCGTCCTGACCGAACGTATGCCGCAGACTTTCCCACTCCCGCACTTGTACCCGGTGCATGTTCCAAACCGCGGCAAGACCGAATGGATCGACCAGAAGGGCTCTGAACATGACCATCACCGCTGAACGCAGTTCCGACGCCAGTGCACGAGAAAATCTGCGCGATCTTCTCGCCAAGTATCACTGCCGGGTACATCAGCCCAGCGATCCGCCGCTGTTTTCGCGGGAGCCGAAATCGCCCATGCAGTCGCATCACTGGAAATGGGCTGAGCTTCGCCCGTTGCTGAATGCGATCGGGCAGGGCATCGATCTGAACGCCGATGGCCCTCGCCGGACGCTGCGTCTGGCAAGTCCGGGTCTGGAGAGCGGCACGACCCCCACCTTCTGGGCATCGATCCAGGTGATCCTGCCAGGTGAAGTTGCCGGCGCACACCGGCATTCTGCCAGCGCCTTCCGGTTTGTGATGGAGGGCGGCGGCGCGAATACGACGGTGAATGGCGAGTCCTATGAAATGAACACCGGCGACCTGGTTCTTACGCCGGCCTGGGCCTGGCATGACCATACCTATAACGGTTCCACGCCGATGATATGGCTGGATATCCTGGACATCCCGCTGATGCATGTCCTGCATGCGACATTCTTCGAGTCCTATGACAGCCCGACGCAGCCGGTCTCCAATGTTCCGGATCGTTCCTCCCGGCGATACGGCAGTGGGCTGATGCGCCCAACAGAACCGTCGCGGGATGAGCAGACATTAAATCCGTTGCTGGCCTACAAAAAGCAGATGGCGGAAGAGGCGCTGCATCAGGCAGAGGGCGTCGTCGCAGATCCGGTGGATGACGTCATCCTGGAGTATCAGAATCCGGTCAATGGCAAGAGCGCACTGCCTACCCTGTCTTTGCGCCTGCAGAAGCTGCGTCCTAGCATGCGTGGCGCGAAGCGGCGGAACACAGGCTGCCGCCTGTACTATGTGGTCCGGGGAAAGGGTGTGACGCGGGCCGGCGAGGCAGAGTTCCGCTGGTCGGCCGGGGATTTCATCGTAATCGCACCCTGGAACTGGCATTCGCACGCCAATCTTTCGGAGACGGAAGAGGCCGTGCTGTTTCAGGTCACTGACGCGCCGACGCTGAAGGCGTTGGGCTTCTATCGCGAGGAGCTGGAAAAGTGAAACTCTGCATCTTTGCGAAAGACCGGATCGGCGCGATCTCGGATTCTTCCGTCACGGACATTACCGATCTGGTGCCGCAGCCATACCGGGATGACCCCGGCATGGCGATGAATGTCCTGATCAGGAACTGGGCAAATGTCCGGCAGGAGATATCCCGGGCGCTTTCCTCGCTGCCGAAGCTGCCGCTGGACTCGGTTCAGCTCAGCGCGCCGGTCTGTGCTCCGCCGCATGTCTTTGCCGCGCCGGCAAACTACCGCAAGCATATCGGCGAGCTTGGTGCGCAGGCTGTCACCAAGACCACGCGGACCGCCCGCGAACAGGGCTTTTTCCTGAAAGCGCCGGGATCGATCACCGGCATGGCGGAAGGAATCACCCTGCCGGATCGCCCCGGCCGCCGCTTCGATCATGAATCGGAGCTTGCCGTCATCATCGGCACCGGCGGGAAGAATATTCCGCGACGTGAAGCGCTGTCGCATGTCTTCGGCTACAGCTGCCTGGTGGATCTCACGATGCGGATCGAGCCGGGGACGCATGAAGAAGAGCGCTCCATGCGCAAATCCTTCTCCACCTTCACGCCCATCGGGCCGTGGATCGTGACGGCCGATGAGATCCCCCAACCGCAGGGCCTGTCGAACCGGCTGTGGGTGAATGGTCAGCTGAAACAGCAGGCCAACACCGCCGAAATGATTGTCGCCGTCGATGAACTGATCGAGCTGGTCTCCGGCGTGATCGAGCTGTCGCCCGGCGATGTGATCGCCAGCGGGACCCCGGAGGGCGTCGGTCCGGTGGTCAAAGGCGACAGCGTAGAGATCGAAATCGAGAAGATCGGCCGCATGACGCTGCAGGTCCGGTAACGGCTATAGCGCGCCATATCCGCCTCGCCAACAAATCAGGGCCCGCTTCAGGAAATGAAGCGGGCCCTGCATTTTTGCGTCGATGCGGTGGTCAGTTCTTATCGAGCGGGATTACGACCTCTTCCATGACGACATAGGTCATCCGGGTGTAGTCCATGAATTTGGTGCTGCTGGCTTTGCGCTCATCACTCATCCAGGCGCTGCCGGTCATCGCGGCGGTGAGGTCTTCCAGAGTATCGAAATGCAGTTCGACGATCGCGTCGCACTGCATCTGCTGGCCGCCGCCCGGCTGCTTCACATCCGACTGAGGCGACTGCACCGGGAAATTCCCGACATACTTGCGCAATTTGGGCAGGCGCGACTTCACCACGCGATTATGCACGTCCTTCCAGTACTGGACCGTCTCTTCATGCGTCTTGTTCGGCGGACGGTAAATGATGCTGATATGCTTGAACACAGGCTTCCTCCGGAATTTCTAATGGACCCCGTATTAATACGGGCCCGGGGCCCCACGCACAATACGAATACTCCATATATTATGAAGTATATGAGATTTGCGGTGGGGCATCTTTTGATTTGACATCTAATGGTGCTACCAATAAAAAAGAAACCAATCAAAAACGATCTGTGAATGGAGGAACTATGACCCACTTCGTGCGCCGTGCGCTAGTGACCGGAGCGGCATCTGGAATCGGAGCGGCGACAGTTGAACTGCTGGCCCGCCGCGGCATTCATGTCCTGATGGCGGATCGCGATCCGACCGTGGTTGAGAAAGCCGGCAAGGTCTCCGGTGCTGTCGGATATGTGATGGATCTTGGCCGCGAGGACGAGATCGTCGCCCTGGCAGATTACGCCAAGCAGAAATTTGGCGGTTGCGACATTCTGATCAACAATGCCGGAATCGCACCCAAGAAGGACGGGCGCGGATACAAGGTAACGGAGATCGATTCCGCGCTCTGGAATCAGGTCATGATGATCAATTTGACCGCTCCGTTCCTGCTGTGCCGTGAATTGCTGCCGGCTATGCAGGTCAACAAATGGGGCAGGGTGATCAATGTCTCCTCCCGCGCGGGCCGCACCCAGGTCGGTGGAGTGTCGAGCTTCTATTCCGCATCGAAGGCCGGGCTTATCGGTTTCACCCGGCAGCTGGCCAATGAGTATGTGGCCGACGGCGTCACGGTAAACTGTGTTGCACCGGGCCCGGTGCAGACCCCGCTGGCGACGCAGAGTTCGGAAGCCCAGAAGCAGCGCGTGCTGGACGGGATTCCGATGAAGCGCCCGGCGACGGCGATGGAAATTGCGGTGGCGATCGATTTCCTGTCTACCCCGGAAGCGGCCTACGTGACAGGGACCTGCATGGATGTGAACGGCGGCGGCTATATGGCCTGAGCATGCTGCCGGAACAGATAGAGGCGCATGCGCTCGCGCTGCTTTCGCAGATGGGGCTCGATGCCGCATCATTTCCGGCGCGGCATCCACTCAGGATCATCGGTGATGTGCCGGCCTTCGACACCCAGCACCGGATTGTCGAGGCGGCTGCCATATCGCTTGCAGCCTATGCCATCGCGGTGGACTGCTTCTGGCAGGAGAATCGCGGTCGGGCGCAAAGGCTCTCCATCGATCTGCTGCAGGCTGCCGCGGCGATCTATCCGGTGCGATATCAGAAGCAGAACGGCTATCCGATGCCGCTGCTGCCCGGTGCGGAACTGGCGCAGGATTTCTTCCCGACCCGGGATGAACGCTGGTTTTATCCGGTGGCGTCGTATCCCCATCTCCGGAACAGGGCACTGGAGATTCTCGACTGCGCCAACACCAAAGCTGCATTGGGTCGGGCGATCGCCGGCCATAAAGCCGATGAACTGGAAGCGCTGTTTACCGCGCACAAGATACCGGCGGCCTATGTACGGACCAAACCCGAGTGGCAGGCCCATCCGCAGGGACAGATTCTCGCCAGACTTCCGGCCGTGCAGGTCAGGCAGGTTGGAGACGCCGGATATGTTGCGCCGGCATCAGCGCCTTCGCGGCCGCTGGAAGGTATCCGGGTTCTGGATTTTTCACATGTGATCGCCGGTCCGGTGACAGCCCGCACACTGGCCGAGCACGGTGCGGATGTCTTGCGGGTCTCCGCGCCGCATCAGCCGGATCCCCTGATCCAGATCATGGATACCGGGATCGGCAAGCGCACCGCCTTCCTCGATATCCGCAATCCGGCGGATCTCGACAGACTCAAGGCGCTGTGCCGCACTGCGGATGTGTTCGTCGATTCCTGGCGGCCGGGCGTTCTGGCAAAATACGGACTGACGCCGGAGCAGCTGTCAGACATTCAGCCCAACCTGATCTACGTGACGATCAATACCTTCGGTCCGCATGGTCCATGGGCGGATCGTGGCGGGTTTGAGCAGATCGGTCAGCTTGTTTCGGGAATCTGCCACACCGAAAGCCGCGGCGGCCGGCCGCGCCTGGTGCCGACGCATTTTCTCAATGATTACCTGACCGGTTATCTGGCCGCCGCCGGCGTGGTGGCCGCGCTGACGCGCAGGTTCCGGACTGGTGGCAGCTACCATGTCGCCGCGTCCCTGACCCAGACATCGATGTGGGTGCAAAGCCTAGGCGAGGCCGAGCCGGGTCGGGACACAGTAAATCCGTTCGAGATTTCACCCGTGCTGGAGAAGCGCGCGTCGCCCTTTGGCATGCTGGAGCAGCTGCCTCCCGTAGTGGGGTTCTCTGACACTCCGGCACGCTGGGATCTGCCGCCGCATCCGCTCGGCGCGCATTTGCCGCACTGGCGCAATGACGACGTAATGGCGAGAAGGGCCGAGGCGTAATGCTCTATCTGAAAGAAGCAGAGATCAGGACCCTCATCACCATGGAGGAGGCGATCGCGGCGACCGAGAGTGCATTCGTGGCCAGGGCGCGGCAACGTGCTTACGACGTTCCGCGACAACGCGTCAGATTACCGGAAGCCTCCCTCAACATCATGCAGGGTGCATCGCTGGATCATGATGTCCTGGGCTTCAAGGTTTATTACGTCCTGCCGACCGGCCACACCTCCCTGATCCAGTTGATCGACCGGCACAGCGGACAGCTGGAGGCCATCCTGGAGGCACATTGGCTGGGCCGGCTGCGGACCGGCGCGGCCACAGCGGTTGCGGTGAAGCATCTCGGTAAAAGAAATGCCCGGGTTGTGGGAATGTTCGGTTCGGGCCGCCAGGCCGTCAGCCAGCTGCAGGCTCTCCGGGCGGTCATGGATGTTGCGGTCGCCAAGGTCTTCAGTCGCGACAGGGAAAAGCTGCAGCAATTCTGCACCACCATGTCTGCAGAACTCGAGATGGATGTCCGTCCGGCGGGATCACCGCGCGAGGTGGTCGAGGGCGCCGATGTGATCGTGACCATCACAAGAGGCGGGGCCCCGGTCTTCGATGGAAACTGGCTTGAAAGCGGTCAGTTCATTTCATGCGCCGGGGTCAATACCCTGGCGAAGCATGAAATCGATCTGACGACAGTGCGGCGCGCTGAGGTGGTTGTCGCCGATTCCCGGGATACGGCAAGAACCGAAAGCGGTGACCTGTTTCAGGCCGTGGAGGCAGGGATTCTGAGTTGGGAGAATGTCATCGACTTCGGCGATGTGGCCGCAGGACTCAGAAAAGGCAGAACCAGCGAAACCGATATCGTGCTGTTCGAATCCCATGGCATGGCGCTGCAGGATATCTATTGCGCTATGCATGTCGTGCGAGCGGCCAGGGAACGTGGCGTCGGCTCGGCGCATTATCCGGGTTGACCGCGAAGGCGCGGATACAAGACTAGCGGGCGGTGTCCGTTTTGCTGCGGGAACTCTTCGGTGCCGGTTTGGCACGAGTGGGTGCCGGCGACGCGGCGCCAGACGTGGGAACGGGTTTCGCGCCTTTCTTAGTGGCGAGATCGACATGCACGGTGTGCAGGCGCAGCAGGCTCGCTTCCATTTCCTTCACGGCCGCTTCGACATCGCGAGCAACAAATGCCTTCATGAACAGCCGCCTCGAACGCACCGTCGTGCTGGCAGGATCCGGACCGATGTTTCTGGCGAAATACGCAGCCATATCCGTCAGCGACTTCATCAGGATCGTCAATGTCGGATTCTTGGTGGCTGCGGCCAGCAGGTTGTGGAATTCTATATTCTTGAAAGTCTTTTCAACCATTCGGCCTTCATCGAACAGCCTTTCGACTTCCTCAATATTCCGTTCAAGCGCCTCGATGTCGTCTTCGGTGTGGCGCACGCAGGCTGCCCTGACGACCACGGAGCCAATCCAGATGCGGGCCTCGATGACGCTCGCATATGAAACGCCGCCCATGCGCAGCAGATCGGTCATTTGCTCTGCGACGACGCGCGATGGACGGCTGGCCACGAAGGCGCCACCCCATTTGCCCCTGCGCATTTCGATCAGCCCGATCGTTTCGAGTGACCGCAGAGCCTCACGCAGAACGTTGCGACCCACGCCAAGGTGTTCCGCGAACTCGCGTTCAGGTGGCAGCTTCTCGCCTGGCTTCAAACGCCCGTCGACCACCATTTCGCGGATATTTGCAGCTATGTCTTCATATGCGCGCCGGCCTTTGACCGGAATGAAGCTGCTGAGATTTTTGTCCATGCCGCATGATATGCGACTTTAAATATACCTAGCAATAGGTAGGACCAATGAAGGGCGAACGACGGTTCTCACGGATGGCGATCGGTCTTGCCGCAACGAGGGGCGTTGGTTGAGGTATCGTGGAGAAGCAGTCGGCGGATAATCGGGTGATCTGATCCGAGGCCTGACGACGCGCCTGCATAGTAATTTTAAAGGACCTACCACTATAGGTGATATGCGCATGCTAAAATCTTTAGAATCTTAAAAATAGCGATTATTACGGCAATAGACATCGGATTGTGACGAGGCTATGTTTCTTTTTAATGGTAGTACCAAAAAGGGAGGAAGCAATGCGGATTGATAGATATCTGCCTGTTCTGGCGGTTCTTGCGGCTTTTGTCATTGGTGCTGTAGCGCCGGCGAAGGCCAATGATGCATTTGGCTCGAAACCCATTCAACTGATCGTTGGCTTCACGCCGGGCGGTGGGTCCGATACCGCGGCAAGAGTGATTGCGCCGATCCTCGCCAAGGAACTCCGCGCCACCGTCATTGTCGACAACAAGCCGGGCGCAGCCGGCATTATCGCATCCGATTTCGTGGCAAAGGCGAAGCCGGATGGACACACGCTGTTGGTCGCATCGCCCGGCGCTTTTACAATTGCTCCATACCTGAACAAGCTGCCGTACGATCCTGTGAAAGACTTCACGCCGGTTTCCCAGCTGACCTTCTACCCGAATATCATGGTGGCTGGCGCTGAGACGGGCATCACGAGCGTGTCTGAACTGATCGCCAAGACCAAGGCGGCACCGGGGAAATACAATTTTGCCTCGACGGGCGTGGGCGCGACGCCGCATCTCGCATTTGCGTATTTCAGCATGCTAACGGGGATCGACCTCAATCACGTCCCCTATAAGGGAAATCCGCAAGCGGTGGCTGACGTTCTGGGTGGCCGTGTTGAATTCTACGTAGCTGATCCTGCCGCGGTTCTGCCACATATTCAGACCGGTAAACTGCGCGCGCTCGCGCTTTCGACCAAAGATAAGTCCCGTCTGTTCCCAGATATTCCTTCGATGACAGAAGCTGGCGTGCCGAAGTTCGATGTGCCGTTCTGGCACGGTCTGATGGCTCCTAAAGGGCTGCCCGATGACATCGTGAAGAAGCTGCTGGCTGCGTTAAGCGTCATTGGCGCCGATCGCGAAGTGAATGCTGCGATTGAGAAGGCGGGAATGGAACTGAGACTCAGCAATCCAAAGGATTTCGCGCAGATGATGGATGGCGAGCGAGCACGTTGGAAATACGTGATCGAGACTAACAATATTAAAGCCGAATAGTCTTTAAGAATGAGTGTTATTGGCCTGTCTAAATCGGCAGGCCAATAACACTTTCAGTACCGTTGATTTAATCGAAGCAGCAAATTCCCATCCGATTAAAATGAATATCACACAGCTTGAGACATTGGTTTGGCTGAGCCGACTGAGAAGCTTTAGGAAAGTAGCTCAGCAACTCGGCACGTCGCAGCCAGCGATATCGATGCGCATTCGCCAGCTTGAGCGCGAGCTTGGGGTCACTCTATTTCGACGTAGCCCAACCCGAACTCAACTGACAGAGAACGGCCGTCAATTGCTGGAATATGCTGTGGCAATAACTGATCTCGCGTCGCAGCTCGTGCAAAAGGCGGCCAAAACATCTGGCCATATGACGCACCCATAATTTTTCGATTGGTGCGGCGAAAAGCTAATTCACGGTCAGTAGAATTGGCTACTAGCTACTGGTCGGGAGTAAAATGCCTAGTGAGTAGATTTTACGAACTTAGGCTCGGCGAGTAGGTTATGCCGGGCGTAGACGGCCTCTAAAAAGAGGCAAGATGGGCTCCGCACGGGTTCGCCGCCATCCCCATCCCCGCGCTCGATCCGCCTCACAGTGCGGCGTCTCCCGCGGTCCCCGCGCTTCTGGGTCCGGGTCCCCATATAGAAAAGCAGGCTAGCTCGAAGACGGCCTGGATCACGCACTGGTCGGGCCGGTTGCCTCGAGATCGGTAATCTTCTGAAATTCTGCCAAGATCTCTTGGTGCCACTGGGCCAGGTAACGAACCACCTTGGCGTTGCTCAGCAAGCGCCCGAGGTAGCCCTTGATCAACACCAGGTCGAGGTGGTCTGTGCCGTAGCTTTGCTCAGCGATCTTGAGTTCGCGGTCGAGATTGCCCGCTTCACGCTCCATAAGCGCAATCTGCTCGCCACTAAGACCCTTCGTAGATCGTGGCTTGCGGCCAGCGACCAGATTTGCAGCTGGGGTTGCCGCCACCAACGACCGTACATAGCCGATGGTAAATTTATTCATCGCAATCATGATCTCGGCGGCTTCGATCTGCCGCATCGGCACCATCTTCTTGAGCTCCCAGAAGGCATTCAGGGCGATATGTTTGTCTTTGAGCAATTCGGCGGCTTCTGGGCAAATGCCGTCCAGTAGCCTTCGTTTTCTCTTAATGCTGCCGACATCGACATTGAGGGCGCGCGCAATACGCTCTTCTGATGCGCCCCGCTCCAGCGCCTTCAAGATCATGCGATGCTCTTGGATGATCGCGAGGCGGTTGACGCGTTTGTTGTAGGTAAAGGCTTCGTCGTCGGTCGAAACGAGGCAGATCACGCTTGTTTCGCCCATGGCTTGCAGGACGTCGAGGCGTAGGTGGCCGTCCAGCAGAATGTATTTTGCCGTGTCACGCGGGTCATGGGCGACGATCGGGGGTTCTACCAGGCCGACTTCCTGAATGGATGCCACGATCTGGGCATACTTTGCGCTAGTGCGTATTTGGTCTGTCACGGGGTGCAGCGCCCGGATATCCGCGATGCTGATACGCACTCCGGTTGCCTCGAAGCCCATCGCGATCGCCTGGCGATATGCGGATTCAGGCATTCCAAAGGCCCTTTCCGCCGAGTAAGCGATCGGCCAGGTTCTTCGGAAGGGTGTCGAGGCCCTCGGCCCGCAGCAGAGTGACAAAGTTCTCGTCCGCGAAAAGTTTGCGAATCGCCTCGGTCATAAAGACTAAGCGGTCGCGGGTGGCCTCGGCCTTACGTACGAGTAGGCGCTTTTTTTCGGCGTCATCACGGTATGCACGTAGCAGGGCATCCGAAGTGACCAGGCCTGTACGATGGTAGCTGCCGCGCAACCCCTTGCCCCGCCGGCGTCGGCTTTCGATCAAGCGTTTGGCCATTAATAGCCGGCGACCGCGCAGCTGGCGGCTCTCATAGGCCTTTTGCAGAATATCTTGAACGCCGGCATCATCTGTATCGGCGATGGAAACCGCTACGCTTACCGGTATCAAGCCAGTTTCTACAGAGCGCAAAAGCCTGGTTTCACCATTTTCCAATAGTTTAAGGACGCCCTTCGCGTATTCGAGGGTTAGGCCGGTCTTGGTGGCGATTTCGTATTCACTGTAGCCACGCTGTTTCAGGCCTGAGATGTCGCGCAGCAGGTCGATGGCGCGATGCTGCCGCCGTGCGAGGTTTTCAACCAAGCTCATAACTAGTGAATCTTCTTCGCCCGCCTCTACAATCAGGGCAGGGATCTCAACCTGACCAAGCGCTTGATAGGCCTCTAATCGTCCCTGGCCACAGACCAGGTCATACCGGTCACCGTTGTCGCGGCGAATAACGGTGACGGGGCGCTTGAGGCCGAGTTGAGCGATGTTGTCGGTGATTTCTCGGAAGACCTTGCGATTGCGCACCCGGGGGTTGACCACGGTGATGCGATCGATTGGCACCATCTCAACCTGCGGCACTTGGTCGGGCTGCATCAGGCCATCTCCATAAGCTGCGACCGCATGGCCATGACATAGAGGTGGTCCAATGTGTCAAACCGGTAGGCATCAAACGAGAGGCCATTGTCTTGGGCAAGCCGAAGCCTAGGTGGCGACACATCAATGCGCGGCAGCAGGTAATAGTCGATCGGCTGGCGGTTTAATTCGTCCATGCGAACAGCCACGGTAATATCGGGCGAGAGGCTAGTGTCGAACCGAATATGCCAGCGCAATGCGCCGCCCCAGGTTTCGCGACAGCGCGATATGACAATCGATGCTGTGAACTCGCGGTTGACGCTGAGAAGGTCGGTATCGGGGTCTCGCTGAATCTCACCACCAACCCGGGCGATTTCACGGCTCGTGTCATCGACCACCTGGTGGTGCATTTGCCGTAGTATCTTGTTGATTTCGACGTAATCGTAGTCGCGATCGGGCCGAAATCCGACCATGTGATAGGCGCGTAAGAGGCTGCCGAACCTGGTGCGATAGGCGCTACTTGAAGGCAAGCGCTCAGATTCATCGATGATCAGGCCAGACAGGTAGCCGCGGTCATCGAACGTAGCGCGGAGAAGCTGCAGCATTTCGTCGTTTGACAGACGGTCTGATCTGCTCGCGATGCGATCTTGAGCAGCTGCGAAAAGCTCAGGCGCGACCAGTGGCTCAAATGCGCCATCGGCACGCACCCACATGGCTGGTACGTTCTGAATTCTGCGCCCCTTGAGCTTGCACGAGACCCGGTTCCAAACATTGTTCCCGGCATACTTCTCGTTAATAAGTACCTGATGCACGGTGCCTCGGTTCCATGGGCGGTCAAGATCAGTGCGCAGACCCCTTAAGTTGAGTGCTGCCGCGATGTCGCGCTCTGAGCGGCCCTCTTGGACGAAGGCGTGGTACATCCAACGGACGGTTTCGACTTCTTCTTCTGGGCCTGGCACCAAGATGATGCGGTCTGTTTGGATGCTTTTGTGCTCGCCCCGCGTCAGCACGCCTTTTTGCTCACCCCCCTGGTCGATCAACATGCGCCTCAGGCCGTATCCTGGCGGCCCGCCTTGGCGATACCCGAGCTCGATGAGATGGCATTGACCCGTAAAAACCTTGACTGAGAGCTCTCTGCTGTATTCGCCGGCCATTGCCCGCTTTACGCCCTTAACGATCGTCGATACTGGGCTTCCGTCATTCTCGAACTGCTCGGCACAGTACAGGACCCTGATGCCTGCCCGGCGGCAGATATATTCGTAGTAGGCGCTTTCATCCGCATCTTGGAAGCGACCCCACCGACTGACGTCGTAGACAAGAATTGCTGAGAAATCCGCCAAGTGCTCTTGGACATCAGAGATGAGCTTCTGAAGAGAAGCGCGACCATCTAGGCTTAATCCGCTCTTGCCTTCATCAGCGTAGGTTCTGACAATGCGGTAGCCCTTGCCGTCAGCGTATTTCTGTATGATCTCGGCTTGGTTTTGAGTTGAATATTTTTGATGTTCGGTAGACATTCTTACGTACTGAGCGGCCCGCGTGAGGGTCGCTAGCGTGCCTCGATTGTCTAAGCCAACATCTACTGTCTCAGTGAGCATGGCGGGCATTCCTGGCGGAAAACCATGACCGTGATGGCGTTATTGAAGAGGGGCTTTGAAGCACTCCCTCTCAGGCCATCAATTGACCGCATGTTAGTCCTGAGGTGCGGAATGTGGTTGCAAAAGACGGGCAATGTCTTTCCCACCAAAGCGAGCCCTGTATCTGCGGCTCTCTATGCCAGCGCCATTTCTCAAGCACTTCGGCATGAGCTTGGTGAAACACCGAATGCCGTAAAGATTGTTGCGCGATGGACTGGGGCCAGTGAGCGTACCGTAAAGAATTGGTTCTCTGCTCGCTGCGGTCCTAGTGGCGAGCATCTAATCGCTTTAGCTCAGCATTCTTCCGATGTGTTGGAAGTATTTCTTTTGTTATCTGGGCATGAACGTCGTGTGAGCTCGGCAAAATTGGACTTAATAAAGACCCGGCTCAGTGAGATTCTCAAGTTACTCGAATGAAGAGGCCTTCAATTCTTAAAGGAGCCCCAGAGTTCAGTGTTGGAGGCCGATAAATCAAACAGACGTTCGTTCCTGGTCGGGTCAAGTTGGTTCGCTTGGCTGAGAGCCCATTCACGCCATGCCGCAAATTCAACGGGCTGTAGCTTAGGCCTATCGCTTTCTGCGACGCGGCTTACAAAATCTCTTATCTCGCATGCTGTACGATGGTCGCGGGCCTGTTGAACCAAGCGATCAACTCGTATTGCGTCCTTCTTCTGGTCGATTTCGACCGTGCGCTGCTCTTCTGTCATACGATCGAGGGGGTACGGCTCGTTCAGCTGCGTTTCGACATGATGCTTTTCGTTGGTTTGATGAACCTGCGTGGTCAGCGAGAGCAGTTGGTTGAGTAGCCGCGGCGCTGGTGGACGAATGGTCACGCGTTCAGGTGTTGCCGCAGTCGGCGCAGGCAGCGGCGACTTTGCTGCTGTTTGACCGGCCTGGACGCGCGCCCAGTATCCCCGTTCAGGTACGGGCACTTCGGCTTTTGCGCATATCTTAGCAATCCCTCGATCTGACATGCCAAACTTTTCAGCCAGCTTGCTAATTGGCGAGGCCCACACCAGCTCATAAAGCTCTTGTCGCGTCATATGCACGATAGCGACCTGAGGCACCTTCATCTCTAAGCTGCCTTTTGAATTTGATGATATTCTGCGTCAGCTTCATCAGCGCCGGCCTGCAGAAGGTCTGCGATATGCTGCGAGACTTTTGTTGCTGCGGCGACCAAGCTGGAATCCAGGTGGTGAATATAGCGGCTGGTGATGGTGCCAAGCCGATGTCCAAGCATCGAGGCGATTGTAGCTTCAGTGAAGCCAAGCTCATTGGCCATCGTCGCGAATGAATGCCTCAGCGTATGCAAAGTCACATTGAAGCGGCCCTCTTCATCGCGGTCATCGAGTTTGGCGGTGTCACGCACAAGGTTCATGATCTTGGGCGTGCCGTCATAATGCGGTCCGCGATCACCAGGCAAGATGGCATCTGTATTGTTGTATCGCGGCAAGGTCTGTAACAGACCAAGTACGACTTGGCCCAAGGGGCGAATGCTTTTGCCGGTCTTGGTCGCCGGCAGGCGTAAGCAGCTACGCGGGAAATCGATATAGGACCAGTGAAGGGTCTGGATTTCGTTCTTGCGGCAGCCGGTGAGGGCGAGAAGCCGAATAACGGTTAGGCCCTTTTGATTGGCGCCGCTGATCTCAGCAAAGCGCAGGGCTTTGCCTAGGGCCCGGTATTCCTCAGGGGTCAAATACCGATCGCGCACCCGGTCGCGCCGCCGCTCGACGCCGTGCGCTGGGTTGTCGGCTCTCAGGCCGTTGCGGACCCCATATTGCAAGATAGCCCCGAGCAGCCCGACGGTACGCGTAGCAGTGCCCCAGCCGCCGTCAACAATGGCCTTACCGCGCTTTTTGGTGACAACCACCGCCTTGGTCTTGCCGGCGACGATGTCGTTCATAAAACGACGGACATCGACCTTGGTGAGGTCTTTGACCTTCTTGCGACCCAGCAGGGGCTTGATATGGCGCTCTGCCCTGCCGACGTCTGTAGCGAGGGTGGAGGGGCGTTTCGGCACCCCGGCGCGGGTCAATATCCGGCCAGCCAGAGCGTCTTTAAAATACATGTCACAAAGCTCGCCGACCGTCTGGGCGGCTTTCTCGTCGCGCTTGGCTTGCGCGGGGTCGCCACCCTGCGCAATGGTCCCTAAAAGCTTCAGGGCTTCGTTACGGGCCATTTCGGCGGTGAACGGGGATCCGTGCTTCCCAATGGTCAGCCATTGCTGCTGCCCCTTCACGATGCTTTTCAGAAAATAGACGGTTTTAGACTTCTGGCAGCGGGCTCCAAGCCCGACCACTTCGGTGTCGAAAATGGTCTCGCCTGGACGTAGTGCGTCGACTGCTCGTTTGGTGATTCGAACTTTTGACACCTGCTGTCCTTCCAATGGGTTAGCTGGTTTTGTAGCTACAGCGTAGCTACATCCAGAACGAGAAACCCATAGAATGACGCAGAAGTTGGATCAACAAAAATGTTGGAAAACCGGGTAAAATAGTAACTCGTAGTAATAGAAAGAAATGGTTAACGACCACTCCGAAGGCAGAGGCCACAAGTTCGAATCTTGTCGGGTGCACCATTTTTTCAAATACTTACTGATTTCTGAATGGGCAGAGAGCGCTGTAGCTGCAGCCTGGCTGCCGACGGATCATGCCTTTTTCAGATGCTGTGAGCTGGCGTTAAACCGAATCCTCACAGGTGGCTGGAGTGATTCGATGATCACGGAGCCGGTTCGGAGAGCGGTGCCGCAAATCCGCAAATCCTTTGCTGCGTCCAATGGGGCAAAAGCCCCCCTGTCCGCTGCGGGCGTCCCGCGGGATTCCCGGCCGCCGGACAAACCGCCGGTTTGTATTTGGTCCTACAAATAACGGATGTCTCTTGGCCGGGTCAATTCACGCCTAGCGGGTCGGAAAATCTGAGGCTGGCGTAATATATCATTGTTTCAGGCATGTTAAGCCATTTTCCGGATTGCGCGAGCGGGATGGAAGCGACGGAGTTGACAGGCAGTCCGGGGATCACTAGGGATTCTGGTCCAACAAATAGAGCGGGCGGTATCTGGCTGACCCGATACTCTGACCGAAGACAGAAGCCGTGGTGAAATCAAAGACGCGCATACCGGCACAGAAAACCAGAGCGATTGGTGGATCGGCGGTCGATGCGATCGTCGAGCAGATCCGTGCCCTCATCGCCAATGCCGGGTTGAAAGTTGGCGACAACCTGCCGACGGAACGTGAACTCTGCATTCAGTTCAATGCCAGCCGGAATACGGTGCGCGAAGCTATGCGCATCGTGAAGGCCTATGGCCTGGTGGATGTGCGGCCCAAGGTTGGTGCGACGATCACCGACAACCGCCTGTCGCGCGCGTTCGAACTGTTTTCCTTCAACACCATGGAGGTCTCGCGCAAGACCTTCAGCGATGTGCAGGCCTTCCGCGACCTTCTCGAAGTCGGTTCGGCGGACCGGCTGCTCGACCGGCTGACCGACCGGGATGTCGAGGATCTCTACGGGATCAACAACCGGCTGGCCGAAATCAGCGACATCCAGGAAGCCTCCGAGGTGGACTACGATTTCCACACCCGGCTGATCTCGATCCTCGGCAACGACGCGATCATGGATGTCTACAAGGTGATAAAGCCGGTCGTCCTGCGGATCATGCAGAAAGGCAAGACCCGCCGGTCATACAAGACCGAAACCTATTCCGAGCATGCCGGGGTGATCGACGCGCTGGCCGCGCGGGACCGCCTGGCATTCCAGTATCGCCTGCGGAGCCACCTGATGATCGGCTTCAGGAATTTCAGTGAAGAGATGGAGGCGACGGTCTGACGGAGACGTGAACATCAAGGCAGATCCGAAATAACGGAGACGTGGACCGCAGTCCGAAGAATTCCGAACGGATGCTTTAACAGAGGGAGGAACCACCATGAAATCAGTTCTCAAATTCTCGGCCGTCGTGATGGCGGCGGCGCTGTCGGCGCAACTGGCCTATGCCGGCCCCAAGGTTGTTTCGGGCCCCGGCGCCGATCCGGCCTGTTTCAAGCCCTGGTCCAACAGCACCAAATACTTCCAGTGGGCGGCCCGTCCGGGCCCGTATCGCATCGCCGTGGTCAACGGCTTTGTCGGCAACACCTGGCGTATCCAGATGATCAAGACGGCCAAGGCTTTCGCCGAGGATCCGTCGATGAAGGGCAAGATCAAAGAGTTCAAGGTCGTTTCGACCGGAACCGACGCACCGGCGCAGCTGGGCGCCATCGAGGATTTCATCAACCAGGGCTATGACGCCATTGTCACCATCGCGGTGTCGCCGGATGGTTTCGACCGCGTCATCCGCCTGGCCGACCGAAATAACGTGGTGCTGGTGCCGTTCGACAATGTGCTCGACACCGACAAGGTCATGCAGGTGAACGAAGACCAGCTGGCCATGGGCAAGACCTGGGCCGAATTTCTGCTCAAGGAACTGAAGGCGGCGGGCAAGACCTCGGGCAAGATCCTGGAAGTGCGCGGCCTGCCCGGCAATTCGGTCGACCGCGACCGTTCGGTCGGCATCCACAAGGCGCTCGAGGCATCGGGCGGCAAGTGGGAGGTTGTCCAGGTCGTTGGAAACTGGGATGACGGCACCGCGCAGAAGGTGACGGCCGATGCCATCGCCGTGCACAGCAAGTTCGATGCGATCGCGGCGCAGGGCGGCACCACTGGCGTGGTCCGGGCGATGCTGGATGCCAAGCACCCGATGGTTCCGATTGCCGGCGAGTCCGAGAACGGCTTCCGCAAGCTCGTCGCCAAACATGCGGGCGAGGGCCTGAAGGGCATCTCGATCGGCCAGTCGCCCGGCCTGGTCGCGATCGCCATGAAGGCGGCCGTCACCGCGCTGGAAGGCAAGGCCATGCCGCAGCTCATCTCGGTGCCGCTGCCGGTGGCCGACTACACGCAGTTGAAGGACGGCGTGAACTTCTGGACCAGCCTTCCGGACAACTTCTTCACGGTCAACGAGTTTCCGCCCTGCGGCGTGAACGTCTCCGGCCCCGCGATCATGTCGAAGACCGAAGCGGACGTGAAATAACTGCCATCCCGGATCGAACAGGGCCCCGGCGTTAACATCCGGGGCCCTGTCTTCTCAGGAATTGTCCTCTCCTATGCAAGGGCGACCGGCCTTGGCCGGATGCAGCACAGGCATGACCGACGCCATCATCGAATATCGCGGCATATCGAAACATTTTTCGGGCATCCGGGCGCTGGAGAACGTCGATTTCGCCTGCTCGGCCGGATCCATCCACGGCATCCTCGGGGAAAACGGGGCAGGCAAGTCGACTCTGATCAAGATCATGTCCGGCGTGCTGCAACCCGATGCCGGGGAAATTCGTCTTGAAGGCAGACCGGTTGCCTTCGCATCGCCGCGGGCCGCCGGCGATGCGGGTATCATCTGCATGTTCCAGGAGCTCTCGCTGATCCCCGACCTGACGGTCGCCGACAACCTGTCTATTTCAGATCCGCCGCGCCGACTGGGCCTGATCGACAGACGCGCCCAGAAGGCGCGCGCGGAGAAACTGCTTGCCAGGGTGCGCTGCGAAGATGTCGATCCGAATGCCCTGGTGCGCGAACTGTCGCTGTCGCGCCGCCAGATGATCGAGATCGCCAAGGCGCTCGGCCGCGATCCGAAGGTGCTGATCCTGGATGAGGCCACATCGGCGCTCACCGCCCGCGACGTGCAGACGGTCTACGACCTTCTCGCCGATCTGAAATCCAAAGGCGTGGCCAGCCTGTTCATCTCGCATCGCATGCACGAGGTCGATGCCCTCTGCGATACCCTGTCGGTCTTCCGCAACGGCCGGCATATCGAGACCTTCGCCAAGGGCGCCAAAAACGGCCGCGAGATCGTGAAACTGATGATCGGGCGCGATGTCGAGGCGCAGTTCCCGCCCCGGCCGCCGGCCCGGCCGGAAGCGCGGGAGGACCGGCCGCTGCTGCAAGTGAGCGGCCTGACATGGGAAGACCGGCTGAATGGCATCGACCTGTCCGTCCGGCGCGGCGAGATCGTCGGTCTCGGCGGCCTCGACGGGCAGGGGCAGAAGGAGCTGCTGCTCGCGCTGTTCGGCGTGCTGGAGCAGGTCGGGGGCGAGATCGCGATTGCTGGGCAATCTGGCGGCCCGGCCTCGCCGGCGGCCGCGAAATCGGGGCGCACCCGCATGGCCCTGGTCCCGGAAGACCGCAAGACCGAAGGCCTGATGCTGGGCATGTCGATTGCCGATAACCTTCTGGCCGCCTGCCAGGCCCGGATATCGCGCGGCCCCTTCATCGATCCGCAGCGCGCCCGCCAGGCCGTGGCAGATGGCATCGCCAAGCTGCAGATCAAGGTCGGCTCTCCCCAGGATGCCGTGATGACGCTTTCGGGCGGCAACCAGCAGAAGGTGGTGATCGCCAAATGGCTGATGATCGACCCGGACATCATCCTGCTGAACGATCCGACCCGCGGCATCGATGTGGGTACCAAGCAGGAAATCTACCGGCTGATGCGCGACCTGGCCGATGCGGGCAAGGCCATCCTCTTCTATTCCTCGGATTACGCGGAACTGATCGGCTGCTGCGACCGCGTCGCGGTGCTGTATGGCGGACGGGTGGTCAGCGAACAATCCGGCGACGGCATCACCGAGGAAAGCCTGGTCGCCGCCTCGCTCAACATCGACCCACGGGCCGCCTGATGTCGGGGAAGTTTTTGACGCGCTGGCTGCAGCAGAATCTGGGTTTCGCCGCCGCCATCCTGCTGCTGGTCGTGCTGTATCTGGTCTACAACATCCTGCATCCGCGCGGCTTCTCCTCGGCCGTGGCGATCCAGAATTCAAACGAGGCCGTCGCCATCGTCTTCGTCGCCATGGCGCAGACCCTGCCCGTGCTGCTGGGTGGCCTCGACCTTTCGGTCGGCGCGGTGATGACACTGACCAACTGCATCGCCTCCGAGCTGCTGCACGGTTCTCCGGCGCAGATCCTGCTGGGCATGATCGTGACGCTGCTGTCCGGCACGGCCTTCGGGCTGATGAACGGCTGCATCGTGGTCTATGGCCGGATCCAGCCGATCATCGCCACGCTCGCGACCGGGGCGATCGCCATCGGCCTTGCCCTGCTGGTGCGGCCGAAGCCGGGCGGCGACGTCGACGAGGATCTGAGCTGGGCGCTGACCAATGCGGTGGCCGATTTCGCCGAAACCTATGGCATCGCCGATGACGGCCAGGCTTGGTGGCTGTCGCCCTTCGCCGATATCCCGGTGCCCGTCATCCTGGTCGTGATCGTGGCGGCCTTGGTCTGGATTCCGTTCCGCCGTTCGGTCACCGGGCGCACCGTCTATGCCATCGGCTCGGCCGAGGGCTCGGCCTATATGTCTGGCCTGCCGATCAACAGGGCCAAGATCGCCGCCTTCACGCTGGGCGGCTTACTCGCGGCCTGCGGCGGGCTCTATCTCGCCATCCAGACCTCCTCGGGCAATGCAGACATCCAGCAGGCCGGCGCCTATACCCTGAACTCCATCGCGGCGGTGGTGCTGGGCGGCACATCGCTGCTGGGGGGCAGCGGCGGCGCCATCGGCAGCCTGGTCGGCGCGCTGATCCTGCGGGTGATCTCGTTCTATTTCCGCATCCTCGACATCGATCCGCTGCTGCAGCCGCTGATCGAGGGCGTGGTACTGCTCACCGCCGTGTCGTTCGGCGCGTTCCGCACCCTTCGGGTGAAGAACAAACTCGATCTGTTCAGGTGACACCATGCAGAGGCTTGTCTCGGCCGAAAACAAACCGATCGCCATCGCCCTGGCCTTCATCCTGGTGATCCTGCTGATCGGCACCGGCTATACCCTGTCCACCACCGGCACCGCGCCCCTGCTGTCGCCGAACTACCTGCTGCAGCAGCTGCAGATCGGCGCTTTCTTAGGCATCTGCGCGGCAGGCATCATGATGGTGATCCTGCTCGGCCATATCGACCTGTCGATCCCCTGGACCCTGACGGCCGCCGCCATGACCGCCACTGCCATCGGCGGCGACCTGGCCGTGCCCACGGCACTGGCCGTCGGCGTGGCGGTCGGCCTGGTGAACGGCATCGGGGTGGCCTGGCTGCGCATCCCGTCGATGATCTTCACGCTCGGCGTCGATACCGTGCTGCGCGGCCTGATGGTGGCGCAGACCGGCGGTTTCGCACCGCAGGATACCGCCACGCCGCTGATGGTGTTCCTCGCCAAGGAACGCCTGCTGGGCATTCCTGCGGCGATCTTCGTCTGGGCCGCCGTGTCGCTGGCCATCGTCGTGATCCTGACCCGCACCGGCTTCGGCCGCGCGATCTATGCCACCGGCTCGCGCGAGGCCGCGGCCTATCTCTCGGGTATCCGCACGCGCTGGGTGATCGTTGGCGCCTTCGTGGTGTCGGGCGTCTGCGCCGCCATCGCCGGCATCCTGCTGGCCGGCTATTCCGCCAAGGCCTACCAGGGCATGGGCAATGTCTACCTGCTGCCGGCGATTGCCGCCGTGGTGCTGGGCGGCACGCATATCCTCGGCGGGCGCGGGCGTTATGTTGGCACGCTGATCGGCGTGATTCTGATCGTGTTGCTCAATTCGGTTTTGTCTATCATGCAGATGCCGGAGGCGGGCCGCCAGATCATCTATGGCGGAGTGATCATCGCCATGCTGCTGGTCTATGGCCGGAACCAGCGCGTGCTGTCGTGAAGCATCAATGTCGTAAGGCATCAATGCCGTAAAGGATCGAGCCATGGCGGGAGAGCATTACGATATCCGCGACGAACGTTTCCGCAGCCTGATCCATGGCAATGCGCAGATCGACACACTGTGGAGCGGCGGCCGCTGGGCCGAGGGGCCGGCCTATTTCGCCGCCGGGCGTTACCTGGTCTGGTCGGATATCCCGAACGACCGCCTGCTGCGCTGGGACGAGGCGAGCGGCGCGGTCGCCGTCTTCGAGCAGCCCTGCCGCAACCAGAACGGCCACACCGTCGACCAGCTGGGGCGCATGATTGCCTGCGAGCATCGTGGCCGCTGCGTCAGCCGCTACGAGATCGACGGCAGCCGCACCATCCTGGCCGACAGCTATGCCGGAAAGCGCCTGAACTCGCCCAACGACGTGGTGGTGAAATCCGACGGCTCGATCTGGTTCACCGATCCGTCCTACGGCATCGACAGCGATTACGAGGGCGATGCCGCGCCGATGGAGCAGGATGGCCGGCATGTCTACTGCATCGATCCGGCCTCGGGCGCCATCACCCGCGTGGTCGACGACATGAAACAGCCCAACGGCCTGGCTTTTTCGCCCGATGAATCGATGCTGTTCGTGGCCGATACCGGCCGCACGCATTTCCCCGACTGCCAGCCGAAAATCCGCCGCTATCCGCTTAGGGCCGACGGCCGCAGCCTGTGCCAAGGCGAGGATTTCATCGTCTGCGACACCGGCCTGTTCGACGGCTTCCGCCTCGACAGCGAAGGCAACATCTGGGCCTCGGCCGGCGACGGCGTGCATTGCTACGCGCCGGACAGCACGCTGCTGGGCAAAATCCTGCTGGATGAAGTGGTGGCCAACCTGTGTTTCGGCGGCCCGAAGCGCAACCGGCTGTTCATCTGCGCCACCACGACGCTGCGCGCCATCTATGTAAGAGCGCGCGGGGCGTGAGGTGCTGTATGGCTGTGCGGGCGGGTATCAGATTGTAGGTCGCGCGAAGCGGGCATGGACTGCGTCTTGGCGTAGCCGCTGCGGGTTAGGATATTTCCAGCCAGGGCCTCTTTGTAATATTGGTCGCAGAGGTCGGCGACCGTCGAAGCCAGCCGCTCTTCTCTTCGGGCTTGCGGCGGGGACGCCGTGCGCCAAAGTCCTTAACTGCGATATCGAATAAGCTTTGACCGACAGCAACGCTTCACCGCCTGCTTGGTGATTTTCCCTTTGGCGCGCGAACTTGGCCCTTGCCTATGAATCCGTAGCTACAGCGGGAGAGAGAATTCAAGCAGAGGGGAGGGAAGGCGATAGAACGGAAATCCCGGAAATAGGGGAATAACAGTAGCCTGGAGTGGTTCGTAGAAATCGGTCTTTCATGCTCCGAAGGCAGAGGCCACAAGTTCGAATCTTGTCGGGTGCACCATTTTCTCTGGAATTTCCGCCCATTACCGCAGCCGTGACCGCTGCCTTTCGCGACCGGTGCCTCGTCGTGCCGGGCGTTGCGGCTATACTCGTTAACCACCGAATCGAGGTTCAGCCGGTCCCCCATGCGCGTCGTCTATGCGGTCAACACCACGCCCCATGCCCCGCCGGACCAGATGACCCGACTGGCCAGCACGCGCTATCGCGGCTTCATCCCCGCCGGGCAGCTCCAGCATGACGGCCACCGCGCCGGGGTGGTTGCGGTGATGGAACTGTTCCGGCCGGATTTCGACACCCGGATCGACCTGCTGGTGCTGCATCAGCCCAAGCACGACATCCTGATGCTGGCCAATGTGATCAAGGTGCTGTTCGACCGGCTCGAGGCGATCCGTCGCCAGGGCGGCCGGATCGTGGTGGATGTCTCGGATTTCAAACTCTCGGCCCAGGTGCTGGAGGCGATGGCGAAGGCCTTCGGGCCCGACCGGGCGCAGACCTATCGCAACATCCTGGAGGCGATATTTGCCAGCTGCGACGCCGTCACTGCGCCGACCGCGGCGCTGGCCCAGCAGATGCGCGAGACGCTCGGCGATGCCAAACCGGTCTTTGTGATCGAGGATGTGGTGGAGGTGGCGTCGCAGCCGGCGAAATTCGCGCCGGCACAGGCGCTGAACCTGCTGTGGTTCGGTTTCCTCTCGGCGCATGTCGCCGCCGTGCGCCAACTGGTGCAGGACGACTTGCCGAAACTCCGCCAGCGCTATCCGGTCGTGCTGAAGCTTGTTTGCGAGCAGTTGCCGACCCCCGACAGCCAGAAGATCTTCGGTGCCGCCGAACCGGCCAGCTTCGGTGTCGACTGCAAACAATGGTCGGTGCCGGTGCTGGAGGCCGCACTGGCGGATTGCGATCTGGTGGTGCTGCCCTTCGATGCCGATGCTGTCTCGTCCAGGGGCAAGAGCAACAATCGCGCATTGCAGGCGCTCGCCGCCGGGCGTTATGTAGTGGCGCATCCGATCGAGAGCTACCGCATGCTCGGCGATGTCATCGGGCTGGATGCTTCGATCGCCCAGGCCGTCGAGACGGCGGTGCGCGATCCGGCCGCCACGCTGGCGCGACTGCAGGCCGGGCAGGCTTTCGTGCAGGCGCGCTACAGCCCGGCCGCCAATGCGGCGCGCTGGCTCGCTGTGCTCGGCGAGTTGAAGAGATGAACGCACCCGTCACCATTCTGGCGCTCTCCGCCAGCGTCTCGCCGACCTTGGCGATCCACCTGTTGCGTCCGCTGCAGGGCCTGCCGGGCATCAATATCCAGATGCTGACGCAGGAGGCGCTGGCACAGATCGTCAAGAACGCGCCGCCCGGCGTCGACGGCCTGTCGCTCGCTGCCATGATCCTCAACCAGGTGCGGCCGGCGCTGGTGTTTTCCAGCCGCTACAATGGCGCGATGGCCGAGGACTTCCTCGCCGCCAGCCGCAGGATGGGTCTGCCTTTCGTGTTCCATCTCGACGACAACCTGATGGAAGTCTCGGCCGACCAGGGTGCCGAGAAGGTCGCCTATTACAGTCACCCGAAGCGTCTGCAGGCGTTGCGGGCGCAGATGGAGCAGGCCAGCGTCGCCTATTTCAGCACCGAGGCTTTGCGCGACCGCATGCTGGAACTGGGGATCGAGGTGGCAAAGCCGCATGTCGGGCCGATCTGTGCTGCCGTCGACCTGCTGCCGCTCGGGCCGGTGTCTGCATCGCTGACATTCGGTTATGCGGCGAGCGGCGGACATAACGAGGATCTGAAACTGGCGTTGCCCGGCATTGTCGCGGCGCTGGAGCAGCATCCGCAGGCGCGGTTCGAGCTGATCGGGTCGCTGGAACATATGCCGCCAGAACTAGTGCGCTTCGGTGAGCGCGTGAAGCATGAACGCCGTTTCATCGCCTATGACGATTACCTGCGCGACCTGCAGCGCCGCAACTGGGTGCTCGGCCTGACGCCGCTCTGCGACAACCCCTTCACCCGCATGAAGACCTATACCAAATGGGTGGAATACACCGCGGCCGGACTGCCGGTGATTGCCTCCGACCATCCGATTTATCGCGACTGCTGCGCCGATGGTGCGGCTTTGCTCGTGAAAGACGCCGACTGGGCGAGTGCGCTGCCCGGCCTGCTGGGCGATGTGTCGGCGCGGCAGGCGATGGTGGCAAAGGCACGCGCGCGCGTCGGGCAGGAGTATTCGGTGGCGCGGCTGCGCGCGCAGCTGCTGGAGGTATTCAGACTGGCGGGGCTGACGCTTTAGGGCAGCAGGATCTCGTAATGGTCCAGCGTGACCGTGCGGGCGCCGAAACCTTCCTTGTAGTCGATCAGGCCGTGATTGAGCAGGCGGCCGTCACCCTCGTTGGAAATGCCGAAGTCGAACCAGCGGTCGCGGTATTCCTCCAGCAGCATGAAGAACAGCAGGTCGAGCGCATTGGCCTCGCGCCCGGCCGGATTGCTGGCGGTATACTGCACATGGGCGCAGCGTGGCGTCAGATACATCACCGCACCGCCGACCACGACATCATTCTGCGTCACGCAGTATAGCTTGATAGCGTCAGGGAAGCGGCCGTGCAGCAGGCGGATCTCCCCGACGCTGTGCACCGGTTTCAGATTGTGCCGCTCGGTCAGATTCTGCGCCAGGATGGCCCAGAAGTCGTCCCAGCGGTCGCTGGGGCCGACTGTCAGTCCGGCTTTGGCGGCAGCTTTCATGCCGCGCTTGCGTCGGGTCTGCGCGGGCGCGGGGAATTGCGGATCGATCGCGGTGGTAAGGTCGCGGCGTTTCAGTACAGCCTTGTGGATGAAGAGGGCGAAGAGATCCTCGTCGGAAGGCTGGCGATGGTAGAAGCGCGGGATGGTCTTGTAATACAGCCCGCGCAGGCCCTCGCTTTTGATATGCGCCAGCAGGGCGTCGAACAGGCCGAGCATCTTCAGCGGCGTCATGGCGGCATCGCTGACCACGCCGCCATAGGTCAGGCCGCCATGGCTGACCAGCAGGCCGTCGCGGCGATGCGCCGGGATCACGGCCAGCAGCGCGCCATCTGTATCGAAGGCGAGCAGCGAATGATCGTCGAAGCGCGCGCGGTGATAATCCATGTAGTTGCGGTCCAGCAGAAACGTGCCGTTCTTGCTGGCGGCGACGAAGCGGTTCCAGCTTTCGGCATCGCTGTCGCTGTAGCGGCGCAGCATGACGGGCGGATGGGTCACGGCCGGCGGATCAGGATGTCTTCGCGGCGGCTCGCCTGCGGCAGTTCCGGCGCCTGCGGCAGCACGAAGGCGTCGAAGCCGGCCAGCCGCATGCGCTGCAGGATGGCAAAGACCACCGCATCGTCGATCTGGCCGGGTTCGGCGCGGTTGAAGTCCACAACGGGATCGCTGTGCGGATCGACATGGCGGCGATGGTGGGCGCGGCCGGCCGCACTGGCCAGGAAACGCTTGCGCAGGCTGGCATTGGGCAGGTCGCCGATCAGCAGCGTGCCGCCCGGATTGAGCAGGCCGGCCGCCAGGTCGACGAAGGACCACAGGTTGGCTTCGGCGAAGACATACTGCGCCACGCTGTAGACCAGGATGGCGTCGTATCCGGCCGAAGCCTTCTGCACGGCAGGCAGCGTGGCGGGGAAGGCACCGGCGATTTTGGTGATCGCGGCATGGTCGGGCAGCAGGCCGAGCATCTCGGCGGAATCGACCAGCGTGAGACGATGCTGCTGGCGGATGCAATGTTCGATCAGTGCCATCGGCAGGCTGGAACTACCCGGGCCGATATCGAGCACCTGTTGGCCGCGGTCGCAGAGCGGCGGCATCTTGCTCAGGATGTCGTTCAGGATGGTGCCGCCGCGGCCCTCGCGATAGAGATCGGGGAAACCGGATTTCTCATGCGGGCTGAGTCTGGGATCGGCAGCGCGACGACGAAAGTCTTCGAAGCCCGCGACGGTATAGGCCGCGGGGTCGATGCCGGTTCCCGGGATGCCGTCACGCTGGGTCATGCGCGGAAAACTAGGTGTGATTTATTAACAATCGGTGATCTACTTTGGGCGCAAATGCCGGATCGCCGCCCCATGAACGTGCCGTTCTTCGATATCGGACCGACTCACGCCGCCATCGCAGCCGAGCTGGATGCCGCCTGGCGCGCAACGCTGGACGGTCGCCAGTTCATCCTCGGCGAGCGCGTGTCCGCTTTCGAATCTGAATTCGCCACCTACTGCGCGACGGGCCACGGCATCGGCGTTGCCAACGGCCTCGATGCGCTGACCCTGATCCTGGAGGGCTTAGGTGTCAGCGCCGGCGACGAGGTGATTGTGCCAGCGCATACCTTCATCGCCACCTGGCTCGGTGTCACCCGCACCGGTGCGAAGCCTGTTCCGGTGGATTGTATTGCCAGCACCGGCAATATCGACCCGGAGCTGGTGCCGGCGGCGATCACCGCGCGCACGAAGGCGCTGATCGCCGTGCATCTCTACGGCATGCCGGCCGAGATGGCGCCACTGCAGGCACTGGCGGCCAGGCATAACTTCCATCTGATTGAAGACGCCGCGCAGGCACATGGCGCCAGTTATCGCGGCGGCAAGGTTGGCAGCCTCGGTACGGCGGCCGGCTTCAGCTTCTATCCGACCAAGAATCTCGGTGCGCTGGGCGACGGCGGTGCGGTGGTCGCCCATGATGCCGCGCTGGCCAGGCGCATCCGGCTGATCCGCAATTACGGCTCGGAAAAGAAATACGAACACCAGATCGTCGGCTGCAATTCGCGGCTGGATGAATTGCAGGCCGCCATCCTGTCGGTGAAGCTGCGCCGTCTGGATGAATGGAATGCCGATCGCCGCCGCATCGCTGCGCGATATATGAACGGGCTGTTCGGCCTGCCGGGACTGGAACTGCCGGGCGTGACGGAAGGCGCGGAGCCGGTCTGGCATCTGTTTTCGGTGCGCCATGCCGCGCGCGATGCGCTGGCAGATGCGCTCAACGCCGCCAGTGTACAGACCATGGTGCATTATCCGGTGCCGCCGCATCTGCAGCCGGCCTATGCGGCGCTGGGCTACCGCACCGGCCAGTTCCCGCTGGCAGAAACTATCGCGGGCACGACGCTGAGCTTGCCGATCTGGCCCGGCCTGGGCGATGCACAGATCGACCATGTCTGCACCATGATCGGCCAGGCGCTGGCACAGCCGCTCAAACGTGAGGCGAGGGGCTGAGGTCGTGGCACAGAAACGCAAACTGGTTCTGGTCGGCGACAGCGCTTTTGCCGAGATCGCCTGCGAGTATTTCGGCGCCGGCGATGAGTATGAGGTGGTCGCCTTCGCTGTCGAACAGGCCTATCTGAAGCGCGACAGCCTGCTGGGCCGGCCGGTTGTCGCCTTCGAAAATCTGGCGACACTCTATCCGCCGGCCGAGCATGATATCCATGTCGCCGTGGTCTACACGCAGCTGAACCGTCTGCGTGCCCGGCTGCTGGCAGCAGCCAGAGCGATGGGCTACCGCCCGGCCAGCTACATCAGCCCGCAGGCCTTTGTCTGGAAAAACGCCAGGCTGGGCGAGCATTGCTTCATCTTCGAGAACAACGTGGTGCAGCCGTTTGCGACCATCGGCGACAATGTGGTGCTGTGGAGCGGCAACCATATCGGTCATCACTCCGTGATCGGGGACAATGTCTTCGTCTCCTCGCATGTGGTGATCTCGGGTTACTGCAACATCGGCAGCGGCAGTTTCCTCGGCGTGAATGCTGCGCTGGCCAACAACATCACGCTGGGCCGGGACAACTGGGTCGGGCCGGGCTGCGTGATCTCGAAGGATACCGAAGCGGGCCAACTGTTCCGCCCGGCCGAAGCGGAGGTCGCCAGGCTGATGACCTGGCGTTTCTTCAAGGTACCGGAGTAGCGCCATGCGCTGGCGCAAGCTCGGCTGCATCTATGCGCCGGACGGCAATGAGGCCTGGGCGCGCAGCCATGCAATGATCCCGACGCCGGTGCAGATGCCCGATGGCGGGTTGCGCGTCTATTTCGCCTCCTGCGACGACAAGGGTATCGGACGCATCGGTTATGCCGATCTCGATCCGCGCGATCCGACCCGCGTCCTGCGTCGCGCGGCAAAACCCGTGCTGGATATCGGTCGGCCGGGCTGTTTCGATGACAACGGCGTCAACCCCACCTGCGCGATCTGGCGCGGCGCTGAACTCTGGCTCTATTACGTCGGTTACCAGCTTGGCGTGCAGATCCGCTACACGCTGTTCAGCGGCCTGGCGATCAGCCGCGATGGCGGCGAAAGCTTCACCCGCGTATCGGAGGCGCCGATCCTGGAGCGCTGCGACGGCGAGTTGCTGTATCGCACCGCGCCTTTCGTGCTGCCTGAGAAGGAAGGCTGGCGCATGCTGTATATCGCCGGCGACCGTGAAGTGACGGTCGGCGGCAAGGCGGTGCCGAGTTATCACATGCGCGAAGTGCAGTCCGCCGATGGGCGGCACTGGAACGGCCCCGGCCACTTCGTGCTCGGGCCCGACGAGGCGGTGGAGCACGGCCTCGGCCGCCCCTTCGTGGTGTCGTCGCCGGCCGGATACGAACTGTACTTCTCGACCCGCACACTGCGTCACGGCTACCGGCTGGCCTATGCCACCTCGGCGGACGGTTGCAACTGGCGGCGCAACGACGCCGCACTCGGCCTGGATGTCTCGGTGGACGGTTGGGATTCGGAAGCCATCAGTTTCAGCGCGGTGGCGGCACTGCCCGGCGGCACGTATCTTTTCTACAATGGCAACGGCTTCGGCCGGACCGGCTTTGGCGTCGCCGTCCGAGAAGGCTGAGTGGCTTCCCCCTTTTTGCTGAGGGCATTTGTTAATAAATCCCCGGCTAGACTCACGCCGAAGGAAATCTGTCGCCGGACGCCGAGGCATGAGCGAGAACGACAAAAACTGGGATGTGATCGACCTGCCGGTCGTGCATGACCTGCGCGGCAATCTGACGGTGGTGGAAGCCGAGCGGCAAGTACCGTTCGACATCCGCCGTGTCTACTATCTCTACGATGTTCCCTCGGGCTCCGAACGCGCCGGCCATGCGCATCGCACGCTGCAGCAGCTNNCTCAACCGCTCGCACAAGGGCGTGCTGCTGAAGCCGATGGTCTGGCGCGTGATCAACAATTTCTCGTCCGGTGCGGTCTGCCTGGTGATGGCTTCGGCGCATTACGACGAAAGCGACTATATCCGCGACCACACCGACTTCCGCCGCGCGGCCTCGGCCCGCTGGGCTGCCGCCGGCAGTCCGTCGCCGGGTGCGTGAGTTCCGCATGCCGGATCAGTCTCCTCCTCCGTCTCTGGACGAGGTCATCAGGAACACGCAGGAACTGGCGGCAAACCGGGGCGCCCAGGCCGCGCTGGCCTATATCGAGCCGCAATATGCCAGTCGGGGACGCGATCCCCGTCTGCTGTCGGTGATGGCGCAATTGCAGTCTGCGATGGGCAACCGCGCGGCAGCGCTCGCCATCTGGAACCAGCTGCTGCCGCTCGCGCCGGCCGATCTGCACGTGATGAATGCCCGTCATCAGGCCAGGCGTGCCGTCTGGCTGCAAGGCCAGCGCATCGAGGCCGGTTTCTATCCGACGGTGCGGGATGTTGGCGTGGATGTGAAGTCGGCTTGTGCGGAAGGCGACTTCGGCTATGCGCTGTGGACGATATTCGATGTTGCCTTCCGGCTGGTGAAGAGCCTGCCGATGTCGCAGGCCGCGCCCGGCAATGACGGCACGCTGGATGCGCTGTGTCTGGAGGTCGGCCGGCAGTTCGCGGTCCATGCGAAGTTGGCGCCGATTGTGCCCGATACCTCGGCGCCGATCGTGTATCTGGCGACCGCCATCCACGAATTCGGCGGCCATACACGTGTGATGATCGATTACATCCGGCGGCAACCGGATCGCAAACATGTGCTGCTGCTGACCGGGCTTGGCATCAACATGGCAGTTCCACCGGTGCAGAGCCTGCTGGACAGGGAACTGCGCGGGATCGATTTCACCTGGTACCGCAACAGCCAGATCCGTCATGACGAGAGCCTGCGCTGGCTGATGCAGCAGTTGCAGAACATCCGCCCTGAAACGGTCTATCTGTTCGGGCATCCCTACGATCCGGTGATTCCGGCCGCCACAGCGCTGCTGCAGAAGACAAACACCTATTTCAATCATCACTCGGATGCCTGTTTCAGCCTGGGCGCCGTGCTGCCGGTGACGGCGCATATCGATCAGACTCCAATGGTGCATCACCTGCTCTGCCGGCATACGCCGCAGATCAATCCGGTCTATGTACCAATGACGGCTGCCACCCCGGCGCGGCGGGAGGCTTCGGCTTTTCTTCCTGAAGGTGCGGTGCGGACAGCGGCCTGCGGTTCGGCGGCAAAATTCACCGATCAGAGCTATGCCTATCGCTATGCCGATGTGCTGCCGCAGATCATGGCGCAGACCGGCGGCGAGCATGTCCATATCGGCGCATTGCCGGCTGAAGCCATTGCGCAGATTCATGCAGCCATGGACCGGCAGTCGATTCCGAGAGAACGGTTCCGGCATATCGCGCATGTCGAAAGTCTCGCGGCGGCGCTGTGCGACCTGAAGGTCGATCTGTATGTGGCATCCTTCCCGACCAGCGGCGGAAAAGCCGTGATCGAAGCAATGGCGACCGGTATCCCGGTGCTGTACCACGTCAACTACCAGTCGCGCTTTGCCTGCGTCGCGGACATGGTCTACCCGGAAGCCTTCCGCTGGTCCGATCTTGAGAGCCTGACAGCAGCTTTGCAGGCAGCGGACCGCGCCGCACTGTCGCGTCATTCGAACCTGTCGCGCGCCCATTTTGACCTATACTATGCCGAACAGGCGGCGGCTGCGGCCTTCGTCGGAGGGAAACCGGTCGGCGTGCCGGCGCCGCCCTTGGGCGACTATCGGCCCGATACGACGCAGCAGATGTTCGACCGGATCAATCAGGCAGTGAAGGAACGCGTGCGATGAAGGGTATTATCCTGGCGGGCGGCGCGGGTACGCGGTTGCATCCGGCAACGGCGGTGACCAGCAAGCAGTTGATCCCGGTCTATGACAAGCCGATGATCTATCATCCGCTGACCACGCTGATGCTGGCCGGTATCCGCGAGGTCCTGGTGATCACCACACCGCGCGATCAAACCGCCTTCAGCAGCCTGCTGGGTGATGGCAGCCAGTGGGGCATCTCGATCACCTATGCCGTACAGGCCGAGCCCAACGGCATCGCGCAGGCCTTCATCATAGGCCGCGATTTCATCGGTGGCGAAGCCTGCGCCCTGGTGCTGGGTGACAACATTTTCTACGGCGAGGGCTTTGGCGACGTGCTGCGCCGCGCCGCCGGCATCGAGGACGGTGCGGTGGTATTCGGCTACTGGGTGGCCGATCCGGAACGCTACGGCGTGCTGGAACTGGGACCCGACAAGACACCGACCGCGATCATCGAGAAGCCGGCCAACCCGCCGACCAACTGGGCGGTGACCGGCCTGTATTTCTACGACCGCGAAGTCTGCGACATTGCCGCCGGGCTGAAACCGTCGGCGCGCGGCGAACTGGAGATCACCGATCTCAACAACGTCTACCTCAGGCGCGGCAGGCTGAAAGTCGAACTGTTCGGCCGCGGCTTTGCCTGGCTCGACACCGGCACGCCGGACAGCCTGCTGGAGGCCTCCAATTTCATCGCCACGGTTGAAAAGCGCCAGGGTCTGAAGATCGCCGCACCCGAAGAGATCGCCTGGCGCCAGGGCTATATCGATGCCGCGCAGGTGGAAAAGATCGCCACGGCCTATGGAAAGAATGCCTATGGCCAGTATCTGCGGCGTATCCTGAACGAAAGCGGCCGCTAGGCAGGCAGACCCATGCGCATCATCGCCACCGACCTGCCGGATGTCTTCATCATCGAGATGAAGGTGTTTGCCGATGACCGCGGCTCGATCAAGGAATTATGGAACGCGCCGCGCTATCTCAACCATGGCCTGGGCGTGCCGTCGGTGCAGACCAATTTCTCGCGCTCGCGCAAAGGTGTGATCCGCGGCCTGCACTATCAGGAGCCGCATGGCCAGGGCAAACTGGTCAGCGTGGTAGCCGGTGAAGTCTTCGATGTCGCCGTCGATATCCGCAAGGGTTCGCCCACTTTCGGGCGCTGGACCGGCACGCTGCTCAGCGGCGACAATCACCACCAGCTCTGGATTCCACCGGGCTTCGCCCATGGTTTCGCGGTGCTGAGCGAGCAGGCCGATTTCATCTACCAGTGTACCGCGCCCTACGATCCGAGCTGCGAGCATGCGATCCGCTGGGACGATCCCGCCATCGGCATCGACTGGAAGCTGCGCGATCCGGTGATTGCCACGAAAGACCGGGGGGCGCCGCTCTTGAGCGAGGCGAAAGTGCTGCCGCCCTATTATCCGCTGCCGCCGCTGATCGTCACCAACGGCACCGCGGGCTGACGCCATGCTGCGCGTCGCGGTCATCGGCACGCAGGGGCAGGTGGCGCGTTCGCTGTCCGAACTCTCTGGCGAGGATGTCGCGGTCAGTTGCATCGGCCGGCCGCTGCTCGATCTGGCGCAGCCCGACACTGTTCCTGCCGTGCTGGACGATCTGCCGGCCGACATCGTCGTCAATACCGCCGCCTATACGGCCGTCGACAAGGCCGAGAGCGAGGCCGGTCTTGCCTTTGCCATCAACCGCGATGGCGCAGCTGCCGTGGCGGCGATCTGCGCGCGGCGCAACCTGCCGCTGATCCAGCTTTCCACCGATTATGTTTTCGACGGCACCAAATCGGGCGCTTATCTTGAAACCGATGCCTGCCATCCGCAGAGCGTTTACGGCGCCTCGAAGCTCGCCGGCGAACAGGCAGTGCTGGCCGCCTTTCCCGCTGCAGTGATCCTGCGTACGGCCTGGGTGCACAGTCCCTTCGGCAGCAATTTCGTCAAGACCATGCTACGGCTGAGCGCTGAGCGCGACCGCCTGCGCGTCGTCGCCGACCAGCATGGGTCGCCGACTTACGCCCCCGACCTCGCGGCAGCCATCGTCACCATGGCAAGGCGTCTGGCCGGTCCACGGGACAGGACGCTGTCGGGCATCTTCCATCTCGCCGGCGCCGGCGAAACCACCTGGCACGGTCTGGCGGTCACGACGATGGCGATGGCCGGCCGTGGTATCCTGGTCGATCCGATCTCCACGGCGGACTATCCGACGCCAGTGGGGCGTCCCGCCAACTCGGTGCTGAATACAGCGAAGATAGAGGCCATCTACGGCATCCGCCTGCCGCCCTGGCAGGAAGGCGTGCGGCATGGCGTGGCAAGATTGCTCAGTCACGATTGAGCCGGCGGAACCGAAGCTCTGGCGGCGTGTTGATCCGCCATGACCATACACATCGGAATCTCCGGCTGGACCTACAAACCCTGGCGCGGGGTCTTCTTCCCGAAAGGCCTGGCGCAGAAGCATGAGATGGCCTTCGCCGCGCGCACCTTTCCCAGCATCGAGGTGAATGGCACCTTCTACGGCCAGCAGCGGCCGGAAATCTTTGAACGCTGGCGTGACGGCACGCCGGATGATTTCGTCTTCGCCATCAAGGCCTCGCGCTACATCACCCATATCCGTCGCCTGCGCGATGCGGAAACGCCGCTGGCGAACTTTCTCGCACAAGGGGTTCTGGCGCTCGGCGAGAAGCTTGGCCCCATCCTGTGGCAATTGCCGCCGAGCTATCGCTTCGATCCCGAGCGGCTGGAGGATTTTCTCAAACTTCTGCCGCATGACACGATGGCCGCGGCCGGTTTGGCGCGCAAACACGATGCCGGCATGAAGGGGCGCGTATTCCTGACGCCGGACAGAAACCGCCCGCTGCGCCACGCCATGGAAATCCGGCATGAAAGTTTCCGCGACGAGCGTTTCGTGCAACTGCTGCGCAAATACAGGGTCGGCCTGGTGGTGGCCGATACGGTGGAGTGGCCGCGGCTGGGCGATATCACCGCAGATTTCGTCTATGCCCGACTGCATGGCTCGGAACAGCTCTATGCCAGTGGCTATTCCGACGAAGCTCTCGATGACTGGGCGCGCTGGTTCCACAGCTGGAGCAAAAGCCAGTCGCCGCGCGAGATCGACCGGCTGTCATCGGCGAAAGCGCGGACGAAAGTGAAGGATATCTTCGTCTATTTCGACAACGACATCAAAGTGCGCGCGCCCTTCGACGCGATGAAGCTGGCCAAACGGCTGAATGTGGAGGCCGGCCCGCCGCCGCTGGAAGACTTCGTGCAAAAGAAAACCCGCGGCAGGGCGCAACCCGCCGCGGGCCGCAAGCGTCGCTGATCAGGACTGGCTGGTCAGGCCTTCTTCACGAAACAGGTCTTCAGCACCAGGCCTTTCACCTTGTCGGTTCGGCCCTCAATCTCTTCCTCGTCGGCGGTGAGGTGGATGTTCTTGATCACCGTGCCGCGTTTCAGGGTGGTATTGGCACCCTTCACCTTCAGATCCTTGATCAGGATCACGCTGTCGCCTTCAGCAAGCAGGTTGCCGTTGCCGTCTTTCACATCCACTGGTCTTCTCCTGGAGAGGGGGCTGTCGGGGCGAAGCATATCCGCAGGGACAGCCATAAGAAAACCCGCGGCAGGGCGAAACCCGCCGCGGGTCGGAAGGTGAAGTCCCGATGACCGGTTGGCGCCAATTTACTGATTAGCAGCCCGGCCGTTCAGGATCTGATACAGGATGATCGCGCCGAAGGTGGCGGTGCCGATGCCACCCAGCGAGAATCCGCCGAATTTCAGCATCAGGTCGCCTGCGCCGACGGTGAGCGCCACACCGACCGTGATCAGGTTGCGTGCATTCGAGAAGTCGACCTTGTTCTCGACCCAGATGCGGCCGGCAGTCGCCGAGATCAGGCCGAACACCACCAGCGCCAGGCCGCCGAGCACGGGGCCGGGGATGGTGAGGATCAGCGCACCGAATTTGGGCGAGAAGCCGAGCAGGATGGCGAAGAATGCTGCGACGATGAAGAGCAGCGTGGAGAAGATCTTGGTCACTGCCATCACGCCCATGTTTTCGGCATAGGTGGTCATGCCGGCACCGCCGCCGGCGCCCGAAATCATGGTGGCGATGCCGTCGCCGAGGAAGGCCCTGCCCAGCAGCGGATCGAGGTTGCGGCCGGTCATCACGCCGATGGCTTTCACATGGCCCAGATTCTCCGCCACCAGAATGATCGCGACGGGTGCGATCAGCGCCATGGCACCGGCATCGAAGACGGGCGTGGTGAAGTTCGGCAGGCCGATCCAGGCGGCATTCATCACGCCGCTGAAATCGATCGGCTTGCCCATGCCCATCCCGTTGGCCAGCACGGCATAGACGATATAGGCCGCCAGGCCGCCGAGCAGGATCGGCAGGCGCTGCACCGTGCCGCGGGTGTAGACCGCGACGAGGCCGACGGCGACCACGGTGAACAGTCCGATGAAGGCATCGAAGCCGCTGGCGCTGACGCCTTTCACGGCGATGGGCGCCAGGTTGAGGCCGATGACGGCGACGATGGCGCCGGTCACCACCGGCGGCATCAGGGTTTCGATCCAGCCGATGCCGGACTTCATCACGATCAGCCCGATGATGGCATAGACCGCGCCGCAGGCGATGATGCCGCCCAATGCCACGCCGATATTGGCGTTCGGACCCGAACCGCTATAGGCGGTCGCGGCAATCACCACGGCGATGAAGGAGAAGCTGGAGCCGAGATAGCTCGGCAGCTTGCCGCCGGTGACGAAGAAGAAGATCAGCGTGGAAATACCAGAGAAAAGTATGGAAACGTTCGGATCGAAGCCCATCAGCAGCGGCGCCAGCACGGTGGCGCCAAACATCGCCACCACATGCTGCAGGCCAAGCGCAATCGTCTGCCCCATCGGCAGGCGTTCGTCCGGCGCGATCACGCCCCCACTTCCGACTGGGCCGGTTTTCAGAGTCCAACGCGACAGGAAGCCGCCATCTGACTGTGCCATTGGTTTTCCCCTTGGTTTGTGTCTCAGCGCAGGCAATCGACCGGCAGGACGTAGTCTTGCTTGTTGCGAATCGGCCGGCGGATTTTGACTAAAGTCGATCATTCGACCTCGCCCTTGGGGTGTCAAATCCTGTTGCCGATTCGCGAAAAGAGAGAATCGGCAATAGTTTGCTGGATCGCGTCCCCGAACGGCGCTATATTGGTTGAACAATAGTCCGTACAAGGACTAAATTGGGGCAGGAAATTATGGCAATGCAGGATCGTCCGGTCATCATCATTGGCGGCGGCATCGGCGGGCTGGCGACGGCGCTGGCGCTGGCGCTGAAGGGCATCGCGTCGGTGCTGCTGGAGCAGTCGGCCGAGTTCAAGGAAGTCGGTGCCGGCATTCAGCTCGGGCCGAATGTGTTCCGCCGCTTCGAGGCGCTCGGCATCCGCGCGGCCATTGAGGCCGATGCGGTGTTTCCTGAAAACCTGATCATGCGCGATGCGCTGACCGGCGAAGTCGTGACGCGCATTCCGATGGGCGAGCAGGCGCGGGCGCATTGGGGCATGCCCTATGCGGTGACGCATCGCGCCGATCTGCATAATACGCTGCTGCAGGCCTGCCTGGCGCAGAAGAAGATCGTCTTGCGCAATAACGCCAAGGTGACGGCCTGGCAGGACAGCGGCGATGGCGTCACCGTGACGCTGGCCGGCGGCGAGTCCATCGGAGGCGACAGCATCGTGGCCTGCGACGGGTTGTGGTCGCAGGTGCGGGCCGAGATCGTCAATGACGGTAAGCCGCGCGTGTCGGGTCATATCGCCTATCGCGCCGTGCTGCCGGCCAGCGAAGTCCCGCCGGGCCAGTTCGAGAATAACGTCGTGCTCTGGGCCGGGCCGAAGACGCATCTGGTGCATTATCCCCTGCGCCGTGGCGAGCTGTTCAACCTCGTCGCGGTCTTCCACTCCAACCGTTACGAGGAAGGCTGGAATGCCTTCGGCGACGTGGAGGAACTGAACGAGCGGTTCCAGAACCAGCAGCCGCAGGTGCATAACCTGCTCGGCAAGATCGAGTCCTGGCGCATGTGGGTGCTGTGCGACCGCGAGCCAGTGGCGAACTGGACCAAAGGCCGCATTGCGCTGCTCGGCGATGCCGCGCATCCGATGCTGCAGTATCTGGCGCAGGGCGCCTGCATGGCCATCGAGGATGCCGTCTGCCTGGCCGAGAAGCTGGCGGCACGGCGCGACGATCCGAATGCCGCCTTCCTGGCCTATCAGCAGGAACGTTATCTGCGCACGGCGCGGGTGCAGGTGATGGCGCGTGTCTATGGCGATTTCTATCACGCCACCGGGCCGGTCCGTGAATTGCGCAACGGCCTGCTGTCGGGCCGCAACCAGGCGCAGGCCTATGCCGGCAACGACTGGCTTTATGGCGGCTGAGCCTCAGAAGGCGTCGAGCGGGATCTTCAGGTAGCGCTGGCCGTTGGCTTCGGCTGGCGGCAGATGCCCCGCGCGGATATTCACCTGCACCGATGGCAGGATCAGCCGTGGCATGCTCAGCTTGGCATCGCGCGACTGCCGCAGCGCGATGAACTCCTCCTCGTTGACACCGTCATGGATATGCACATTGCTGGCGCGTTCTTCCGCGACGCTGGTTTCCCAGCGATAGTCGTCGCGGCCGGGCGCCTTGTAGTCGTGGCACATGAAGAGCCGCGTTTCCGGTGGCAGCGCGAAGATGCGCTGGATCGAGCGATAGAGCTGACGCGGATCGCCGCCGGGGAAATCGCAGCGCGCGGTGCCGTAATCGGGCATGAACAGCGTATCGCCGACGAAAGCCGCATCGCCGATCACATAGGTGCTGCAGGCCGGTGTATGACCGGGCGTGTGCAGCGCCGTGGCGTCCAGGCTGCCGATGCGGAACGGCTCCCCGTCCGCGAAAAGATGGTCGAACTGCCGCCCGTCGCAGGGCAGATCGCCGGCAATGTTGAAGACGCGCACGAAAGCGTCCTGCACTTCGGTCACCGCGCTGCCGATGCCGAGCCGGCCGCCGGTCTGCTGGCGGATATAGGGCGCCGCCGAAAGATGGTCGGCATGTACATGGGTCTCCAGCACCCAGTCCACGCGCAGATCGCGTTCGGCGATGAAGCGGATGATCGCATCGGCGGATTTGCGTGACGTACGCCCCGCGGCCTGGTCGAAATCCAGCACGCTGTCGATCACCGCGCAGGCGCGGCTCTGCGCATCGGCGACGACATAGCTCACCGTGAAAGTGTCTTCGTCGAAGAAGGCATGAACGTCAGGGCGCATGCGGGAATCATGCGCGAGATCGGACTTTAATACAACCTTGTTATGTAGATTTTTCTGCCGGGTTGCGCACGAAGACGGTCAGCAGCATGGCAATGAAAATGCCACTGGCACCGAGCGCGAACAGCAGATTGTAGGAATGCGTCTGGTCGAACAGCCAGGAGAAGAGATAGCCGACGCCGGCGGAGGCGCCGGCAAAGCCGGCGGTCAGCCAGCCCCAGACCTGGCGATGCGCGCCGAAACCGACCAGTTCAGCCACGCGGCCCGATACCAGTGCCGAGATGCCTGGCGTCATCGCGCCCACGACGATGGCCGATACCGCCAGCGTCACCGGATGCTGCGAGACCAGGAGAATGGCAATCGCCGCGCTTTTGATGGCCAGTACGCCAATGATGCTGCGATAGAAGCCAAACCACTCGGCGGCGAACCCGACCAGGAGCGGGCCGCAGAGTGCGCCGATGCCGAACAGTACCCAGACCAGCCCGCCGGCCGCCACACCGCGTTCCAGACCGCGCGCGACATAATCGGCGAGGAAGACCGTGTGCGGCACGAAGCCGGCGGAGTCGATGGTATAGGCTGCCAGCAGCAGCGCGACCGGCAACGTGAAGACCCGTGCCGGCGCGGCTTCGGCGGGCGGCGGAGGCAGGGTGATGTCGCCATCCCATTGTTTCCAGGTGAGCGCCGCGATCAGCAGCGCCAGCAGCCCCATGCCGGCCCAGATCGCGGAAACGCCGAAGCCGGCCAGCGCCGGCACCAGCGCGCCGGAGACAATGATGCCGCTGCCGACGCCGGTGAAGATAATCCCGTTGCTGCGGCCGCGCTGGTTGAGCGGCGCGCGTGACAGCACCAGCGGGATGGCGCCGACCATCAGCAACCCGCCGGTGAAGCCGGCGAGGAAGCGCCAGGGTGCGAACCAGACGAAGCCCCAAGGCAGGGCACAGGCCACCAGGCTGACGCCAACCGTCACCATGGAGATGCGGGTCAGCAGCGGCACCGGCACGAGACGTGCCAATGTCGCCGCGAACAGGCTGCCGAAGACGTAGCCGAACAGATTGGTGGCGCCGAGATAGCCGGCATCGCCGACGCTGAGCCAGTTCTGCTCGATTAGCACCGGCATCAGCGGCGTATAGCCGAAGCGCCCGATGCCGAGGCCGAGCAGCAGGGCGCCGAGGCCGGCAAGGGCATTGCGGATAACGGGACTGATCATGAATGGCCGGGACATGCTGGGGGGAAAGCAGCCAGCATGTTAGCCCGGCCTCGCCAAACCTACGACCGACAGCGGTATAAAATTAAGCGATGGCTGCCATGCGTTTTCGCGCAGGGCGCCCAAGTGATGTCAGGTCACTTGCCGAGCAGGCCTTTCAGCTTGTCGGCCGCGCCGCCGCTGCTGCCGCCCGTGCTGCTGCCCGCGGCGCCACCCGTCGCGCCGCCGAGCAGGCCGCCCGCCTGGTTCTTCAGCAGGTCGCCAGCCTGTTTCTGCAGTTCGGCGGTGGCGACGCGGGAGGCTGCCACGCTGATCGAACCGATCACCTTCTCGGCCACTTCGGCCGGTGTCGCGCCGCCCTTATCCTTGCCGATATCCTTCAGCTGGATGGTCGGCAGGTTGGCCGAGATCGTGCGGCCCTGCAGCGCCTGGTGGGTTGCGGCCACCTTGCCGTCGCGGATCACCAGATTCTCGATGATCACTTTCTTTTCCGGCTGCTTGCTGGCCGACTGAGCGGGATCGCCGGCGCTCTTGTTCGGCTCGGTCTTGCCGCCGCTGAACTTTGCGGCATAGGACTGAACGTTCTTCTGCAGCGCCTCCAGATTGCCGCCACCGCCAGTATATTCATACAGCACCGCAGGCTGCAGGATGGTCACGTCCTTCACCACAATGGTGTTGGACTGCAGCGTGGACAGATCCAGCGCCACCTTGATGTCGCCCAGCGTGATGGCATCGGCGCTGCTGAAACCCTTCGGATTTTTCACCGCCAGCGTGCTGAGTTCGCCGCTGCCCTCTTTGATCGACAGCTTGACCGATTTCAGCGTCACGCGCGCCTGGGTGGCCTCCGAGCCGTAATTCTCGATCGCTGCCTTCACGATGCTGTCGATGTTGGAGAAGAAGTAGTAGCCGGCGCCGGCAATCGCGATCACGACAATGGCGATGGCAAGAGCGATTTTCTTCATCATGGCGGTGGTCCTTCCGGTGCGGCCTGCCTGTTCCCCGACTCCGGCAGATTATCCGCCTGCCAGCCGGCCGGCTTCAACCATCATCTCGCCATGCTCTAGCCATCGACCGCGAATCTGGCTAAAGTTGCGGCAACTGATATATGAGATGGGAGTGACAATGTCCGGGACCCTGCCGGCCGATCCGCTCGCGGATCGCCTGAGTCGCTGTTATGCCTCCGCCGTCCACGACGTCCTGCGCGCCCAGGGGCACGACAACTGCCTGCTGCCCTATGACATCCGCCCGCTGAATATCAAACACACCCTGGCCGGCGAGATATGGACCGTCAGCGGCCACATCGACCGCACCCGCTCGGCGCATGAAACCCTGCTGGAATGGACCGGCGTGCTGTCGAAAGCACCGGGCGGCAAGGTGGTGATCTGCCAGCCGAACAACAAGGAAGTGGCACTGATGGGCGAACTGTCGGCCTCGGCGCTGCAGATGAAAGGCGTGCGCGGCTATATCGTCGATGGCGGCTGCCGCGACGCGGCGATGGTCGACGAGATCGGTTTCCCGGTCTGGTGCAGTTTCTATACGCCATCCGACATCGTGGCGCGCTGGGTGCCGGACAGTTTCGGCGCACCGATCACCATCGGCACCGTCACGGTCTGCACCGGCGACTATGTGATCGCCGACCGCGACGGCATCGTGATCATTCCCATGGCAATGGCCGAGGCGGTGATCGCCCGCACCGAAGAGGTGATGAGTACGGAAGGCGAAGTCCGGCGCAACATCATGGCCGGCATGGACCCGCAGGAAGCTTACAAACGCTATGGAAAATTCTGATACGGACCCTCGGCTGCTCGTGCTGGCACCCGGCGACAATATCGCCGTGGCGCGGTTGGAGATTGCCGACGGCACGGTGCTGCAGGTGGCGGGCCGCAGCGTGACGCTGCAACGCGCGATGGGCTTCGGCCATAAACTCGCGCTGCGCGACATCGCCGCCGGCGAGCGGATCGTGAAATACGGCGCGCCGATCGGCAGCGCCACGGTGGCGATTGCGCTCGGCGACTATGTGCACAGCCACAATGTCGCCAGCAATTACATGGCCAGTACCGTACCGGTGGAGGCTGCCCTGTGACTGACATGCGCGGGACTGCAATGCGTGGCTGGCGCCGCTCGGACGGCCGCAAGGGCATCCGGAATTATGTGGCCGTGGCCTATCTGGTCGAATGCGCCCATCATGTGTCGAAAGAGATTGCCTGGCCCTACCGTGAAGCTGGCGCGCATGTGATCGGCTTCCCCGGCTGCTATCCCAATGCCTATGCGCTGAAGATGATGCAGCGGCTCTGCACCCATCCCAATGTCGGCGCCGTGCTGCTGATCTCGCTCGGCTGTGAGGGGTTCAACAAGAAGCTGCTGGAACGCACCATCAGGGACAGCGGTCGACCCGTGCAACTGCTGGCGATTCAGGAAAACGGCGGCACGCGCGCCACCATCCAGAAGGGCCGCGATTGGGTCGAGGCCCAGTTGAAAGACCTCGCCGCGCAGCCGACCGAGCCGATGGATGTGTCGGAACTGGTGGTCGGCACGATCTGCGGCGGTTCTGATGCCACCTCGGGGCTCACCGCCAATCCGGCGATGGGCCGTGCCTTCGATTTCCTGGTCGAGGAAAAAGCGGCGGCGATCTTCGAGGAAACCGGCGAGCTGATCGGCATGGAAGACTGGATGGCCGAACGCGCCGTGACACCGGAACTGGGTATTGAACTGAAGGCCTGCGTGGCGAAAGCGGCCCGCTATTACGAAACGCTGGGCTATCCCAGCTTTGCGCCGGGCAATGCCGATGGCGGGCTGACGACGATCGAGGAAAAATCGCTCGGCGCCTATGCCAAGAGCGGCGCTTCGCCGATTGCCGGCATCATCAAACCGGGCGATATCCCGCCGCGTGGCGGCCTATACCTGCTGGATGTCGTGCCCGATGGCGAGGTGCGCTTCGGCTTCCCCAATATCAGCGACAATGCCGAGATCGCCGAACTTATAGCCTGCGGCTCGCATGTCATCCTGTTCTCCACCGGACGCGGTTCGGTGGTCGGTTCGGCGCTGGCCCCGGTGATCAAGGTCTGCGCCAATCCGCGCACTTACGCGCGCATGGCTGACGACATGGATGTGAATGCCGGACGGATTCTCGAAGGCACGGCTGATCTGGATACGGTGGGCCGTGAGATTTTCGACCTGATCAAGCAGGTTGGCGCCGGCGAAATGACGAAATCGGAAGGCCTCGGTCACCAGGAATTCATCCTCACCTATAAAAGTTTCGAACCGATCGGCCCGGCCTGCCTGCCGGCGGTCGCTTAAAATCAGGAGACAGGCATGCGTCTGGAAGGCAAGACAGCGGTGGTCACGGCGGCGGCGCAGGGTATCGGCCGCGCTTCGGCGATTGCGTTTGCGCGCGAAGGCGCCACGGTGATCGCCACCGATATCAACGAGGCCAAGCTGAAGGAACTCGGCAGCCTGCCCAACATCCGCACGCACAAACTGGATGTACTCGACCCCGGCGCCATTACCGCTTTCGCCGGGGAAACGGGCGCGGTGGACGTGCTGTTCAACTGCGCCGGCTTTGTGCATCACGGTACCATCCTGGAGACCGAAGAGAAGGATTGGGATTTCTCCTTCGATCTGAACGTGCGCGCCATGTACCGCATGGTGAAGGCCTTCCTGCCGGCGATGATCGCCAACGGAAAAGGCGGCTCCATCGTCAACATGTCGTCGGCCTGCTCCTCGGTGAAGGGCGCGCCGAACCGTTTCGTCTATGGCACCACCAAGGCCGCCGTGATCGGCATGACCAGGTCGCTGGCCGCCGATTTCATCAAGCAGGGCATCCGCGCCAATGCGATTTGCCCGGGCACGATCCAGACGCCGTCGCTGGATGACCGCATTGCGTCGCAGGCTGCCGCAGCCGGCGGCCTGGAACAGGCGCGCTCCGGCTTCGTGGCGCGCCAGCCGCTCGGCCGCCTCGGTACGCCGGAAGAGATCGCTGCGCTGGCGGTCTATCTCGCCTCCGATGAATCCGCTTTTACCACCGGCACCATCCACATCATCGATGGCGGCTGGACCGTCTGATTTTTTCTGAACAGGAGATCTGATTATGAAACTGCTGCGTTACGGCCCGGCGGGCCAGGAAAAGCCCGGCATTCTGGATGCCTCGGGCGCGATCCGCGACCTGTCGGGCGTGGTGAAGGATATCAATGGTGACGTGCTGGCTGCCGATGGGCTGGCCAAGCTCAAGGGCGTCGATCTGTCGAAGCTGCCGGCCGTGTCGGGCAATCCGCGCATCGGGCCCTGCGTGAATGGCGTGGGCAAGTTTATCTGCATCGGACTCAATTACTCGGATCATGCCGCCGAGACCGGCGCGACCGTGCCGCCGGAGCCGATCATCTTCATGAAGGCGACCTCAGCGATCACGGGTCCGAATGACGACGTGATCATCCCGAAGAATTCGCAGAAGACGGACTGGGAGGTCGAACTTGGTGTCGTGATCGGTACGGAAGCGCGCTATGTCAGCGAGGCGGACGCGATGAAGCATGTCGCCGGCTACTGCCTGATCAACGACGTGTCGGAACGCGCCTTCCAGACCGAGCGCCACGGTCAGTGGACCAAGGGCAAGAGCGCCGACAGCTTCGGTCCCATCGGCCCCTGGCTGGTGACGGCCGATGAAGTGCCGGACCCGCAGGACATGGCGATGTTTTGCGACATCAACGGCAAGCGGTTCCAGAACGGTTCGACCAAGACCATGGTCTATGGCGTGCGCTATCTGGTGAGTTACCTGAGCCAGTTCATGTCGCTGCAGCCGGGCGACATCATCTCGACCGGCACGCCGCCGGGCGTCGGCATGGGTCAGAAGCCGCCGCTTTACCTGAAGGACGGCGACAAGATCCATCTCGGCATCGCCGGGCTGGGCGAGCAGCACCAGACCGCGCGGAATTACCGGGGCTAGCGTAGAGTTCGGACGGCGCAGTCAGATCTTTTCTGGCGCGCGCCGTCCGACCGACTGGAAGAAGGCATCCACCGCGGCACGGCGCGGAATCGGTGCCACCGCGCCATAGCCGATGGTGGTGAGCGCGGCTGCCGCATTGGCATAGGCCACGGCATCGAGCGGCGCGGCGCCGCGCACCAGTTCAGCCAGGAAAGCGCCATCGAAACAGTCGCCGGCGCCGGTGGCGTCCACCGTCGGCACGCGGTGGCCGGGCAGGCGCCAGCGGCCTTCGCGGTTCGAGACGATCACACCCTCGGCGCCGCATTTCAGCACCACCAGCGGAATCCCCATGTCGCGATAGTAATCGAGGATGGCGAGCGGATCGCTCAGGCCCGTCAGCGCCGTGGCATCTTCCAGGCTGGGCAGGGCGATGTCGCTCTGCTTCAGCGCGGCATGGATGGCGTCGCGCGCAGTCTCCAGCGACCACAGCTTGAGCCGCAGGTTGGTATCGAAAGAGACCTTGCGTCCAGCCTTGCGCATGCGCGCGATGGCGGCCATCGCGGTCTCGCGCAGGCTGTCGCTCACCGCCAGTGTAATGCCGGAGACATGCAGCAGCTTGCTCTGTTCCAGCGCCTCGCCGGGCAGATCGGCCGGGGTCATATAGCTGGCCGCCGAGCCCTTGCGGTAATAGGTGAAGGTGTGGCCCGTCTCGCCATGGGTAACGAAGTAGACGGCGGTGGGGCTGTCGCTGCGCCGGCCGACGATGCTGGTATCCACCTGTTCGCGCTGCCACAAATCGAGCAGCAGGTCGCCGAACACATCCTGTCCGACCAGGGTGCAATAGGCGGCCGAGGCGCCCTGCCGCGCCGCGGCGATGGCGCAGTTGGAGGTGTCGCCGCCATAGCCGCGCAGATACTGGTCGCTGTCGGCGCCGCCGGTCTGGTTGAACTCGACCATGGCTTCGCCGAGGCACAGGATGTCGAAAGGCATCGTCCGGGCTCTCCCTAATCTGACCGCAGACTGCCAGACCTTCCTAGCCGAGCGCGCGGGCAAGGGCAAGCTGACTGGCATATCAGATACGATCCGGCTTGAAGCCACCGGGATGGCGCTGCTACGCTGCCGCCTGAGCAGGTAAAAAGGTCCGTCCGTCATGGCAAAAGCTGGCACAGCACGCACAACGCGGCTGGAGCGCCCAAAATCCCTCACCGAACTGGTCAAGGATCATGTCCGGGGACGGATTACCAATGGCGAGCTGGCCCTTGGCGAAGCGCTGTCGGAGAATGTCCTGGCAACCCAGCTTGGCATTTCCAAGACCCCGGTGCGCGAAGCTTTGCTGCAGCTCAAGCTGGAAGGCCTGGTCGATATCCAGCCGCAGCGCGGCAGTTTCGTCTTTTCGCTGGCCCCCGAAGAGGCTGCCGAGATGTGCCAGTACCGCGTGATCCTGGAAGCCGCTGCCATGCGCGACGCGCTGCAGAACGACGAGCCCGGGCTGATCGACGCGCTGGAGCAGAATGTGAAGCGCATGGCCAAGGCGGTGGCCGATGGCGACATGCCGGCCTACCGTCGGCTCGATACCGAATATCACCGGCATATCCTCAGCCGGGCCAACAACCGCTTCCTGACCCTGGCGCATCAGCAGCTGGAAATGAAGATCCAGGCCCTGCGCGCCAGCGTCACCTCGAAGGAGCGCACGGTCGGCGATTCTCTGGCCGAGCACCAGAATATCGTGAAGCTGCTGCGCGCCAAGGAAAAGACCAAGGCGATGAATCTGCTGGGCGTACATATCCGAGCTGCCTCGCGCGACTACCAGATCATCCTGCATGAACAGGCCCGCGGTCGCGAAAGGCGGAGCGGCTAGGCATGTCCGAGCGTGTGGTGAGTACGGGAGTGGCGATGGACACCGGCCATTGGCGCGGCATCCTCTTCATGCTGCTGGGTACGGCGCTGTTCACCTTCAACGACGCGCTCGGCAAATGGATGGTGGCGAGCGTCGCCGTCGGCCAGCTGCTGTTCATCCGTTCGGCGGCGGCCATGGTCGTTCTGTTGCCGATGGTGCACAAGGCCGGCTGGAAGCAGACTTTCGTGCTGGCGCAGCCGGGCCGGCATGTGCTGCGTCTCGCCTTCATCGTGGTCGAAGTGGCCTGTTTCTATCTCTCGGTGCGGTATCTGCCGCTGGCCGATGTGATGTCGGTCTATCAGGCCACACCGCTGATCGTCACCATCCTGGCGATTCCGCTGCTGGGCGAGGCCGTCGGCTGGCGTCGCGGCCTGGCGGTGGGCGTCGGCTTTATCGGCGTGCTGCTGGTGCTGCAGCCCGAGGGCGGCGTGTTCACCGCGCCGGCGCTGATCGCGCTGGGCGGTTCGATGGCTTATGCGCTGATGATGATCGTGACCCGCCAGTTGCGCGAAACCAGCGCGCTGTCGCTGATCGTCTACCACACGCTCGCCGTCGGTACCGCCGGGTTGCTGACCCTGCCCTGGGGCTGGGCCGAAGTGGATACGATGGGGCTGGTGTATTTGGCGCTGATCGGCGTGGTCGCCACGGCGGCGCATGCCTGCATGAACCAGGGACTCAAGCTGGCGCCTGCCGCCGTCGTCGTCCCCTATACTTATACATCGCTGCTCTGGGCGATCCTGCTCGGCTGGCTGTTTTTCGCCGATCTGCCGACGCCGCTGATGCTGCTCGGTGCAGGGATCATTGTCGCCAGCGGATTGTTTGTTTTGCACAGAGAGCGTCAGATCAAGCAGGCATAGAAAAATTGAGTCGAGGGAGCCCCACATGACCGAGAAGAAAAACGAGAAGAAAAAACTGCGCAGCCGCGAATGGTTCGACAACCCGCATGATCCAGGCATGACCGCGCTGTATCTGGAACGTTATCTGAATTTTGGCCTGACGCTGGCCGAGCTGCGCGGCGGCAAGCCGATCATCGGCATCGCCCAGTCGGGCAGCGACCTGTCGCCCTGCAACCGCCATCATCTCGATCTGGCGACGCGCATCCGCGACGGCATCCGCGATGCCGGCGGCATCCCGATGGAATTCCCCACCCATCCGATCCAGGAAACCGGCAAGCGGCCGACCGCGGCGCTCGACCGCAATTTGCTCTACATGACGCTCGCCGAACTGCTCTATTCCTATCCGATCGACGGCGTGGTGCTGACGACGGGCTGCGACAAGACCACGCCGGGCATGCTGATGGCGGCGGCCACCGTGGATATTCCTGCCATCGTGCTGTCTGGCGGCCCGATGCTGGATGGCTGGTACAAGGGCATGCGCGCCGGTTCGGGCACGGTGGTGTGGTTCGCGCGCCAGGAACTGGCGGCCGGTCGCATCAATTACGACCAGTTCCTTGAGATGGTGGCGTCGTCGGCGCCCAGCCCGGGGCACTGCAACACCATGGGCACGGCACTCTCCATGAACAGCATGGCCGAAGCGCTCGGCATGTCGCTGCCGGGCTGTGCCTCGATCCCGGCGCCCTATCGCGAACGCGCGCAGATGGCCTACGAAACCGGCCGCCGTGCCGTCGAGATCGTGCATGAAGACCTGCGGCCGTCCAAGATCATGACGCGCAAGGCTTTCGAGAATGCCATCGTGGCGGCCAGCGCGCTCGGCGCCTCCACCAACTGCCCACCGCATCTGAATGCCATCGCCCGCCATATCGGCGTCGAACTGGACGTGAAGGACTGGGACAAGGTGGGCTACAACATCCCGCTGCTGGTCAACCTGATGCCGGCCGGCGAGTATCTCGGCGAGGGCTTCCATCATGCCGGCGGCGTGCCGGTGGTGATGCGCGAGCTGCTGGACGCCGGCAAGCTGCATGCCGATGCGCTCACCGTGAACGGCAAGAGCATGGGCGAGAATGTGAAGGCTGCCGTCTGCGAAGACCGCAACGTGATCAAGACCTATCAGCAGCCGATGCTGCCGGAAGCGGGCTTCGCCGTACTGTCGGGTTCGCTGTTCGAGTCTGCCGTGATGAAGACCTCGGTGGTTTCGGCGGAATTCCGCAAGAAGTATCTTGAGCGCCCCGGCGATCCGAATGCCTTTGAAGGCACGGCGATCGTCTTCGAGGGGCCGGAGGATTATCACGCGCGCATCAACGATCCGAAGCTGCCGGTCGACGAGAACAGCATTCTGGTCATCCGCGGCACCGGTCCGATCGGGTATCCGGGTGCGGCCGAAGTGGTGAACATGCTGCCGCCCGACCGGCTGGTGAAGCAGGGCATCAACCTGCTGCCCTGCATCGGCGACGGCCGCCAGAGCGGCACCTCGGGCAGCCCCTCCATTCTCAATGCCTCGCCGGAATCGGCGGTCGGCGGCGGCCTGGCGCTGCTGCAGACCGGCGACAAGATCCGCATCGACCTGAACAAGCGCAGTGCCGATATCATGATCTCCAGTGAGGAACTGGAGAAACGCCGCAAGGCATGGACACCGCCCAAGCTGGTCAACCAGACGCCGTGGCAGGAACTGCAGCGCAAATATGTCGGGCAGTTGTCCACAGGCGGTTGTCTCGACTTCGCCACCGATTATCAGAAGATCGCCGAAACCTTCGGTGTGCCCAGACATAATCACTAGGGCCACAATCGCTGGCAGCGCGAACACAGCTGTAAACGTCGCGTAACTTGTATGCGGAAAATACAAGAAGTCGCGACGTCGCCGATGCCGGGGGCTTGGCAGGATGGAGAGGGCTGGCTAAACTGATATATGAGATGCTACCGCCGGGGGAATGGGCGGGGCATTCGATGACATTCAGAACCCATAACGGGTCTGTTCCAGGGAGGAATAAGAAGATGCGTAAAGCATTGGGCTTGATTCTTGCGACCACTGCGCTCGCTGGCATGGCGGGCTTTGCCACGCCGGCGGCTGCGCAGCAGACGCTGACGGTGTGGTTCACCAAGGGCTTCTACGAGGCCGAGGACAAGGCGCTCTACGCCTTCATCGAGCGTTTCGAGAAGAAGCATAACGCCAAGGTGCAGCTCAGCCTGTTCAGCACCGAGGACATCATCACCAAGACGGTGAGCGCGGTCGAAGCCGGCACGCCGCCGGATGTGGGTTTCGGCACTACCTACGATTTCCGCACCACCGGCAAATGGGCCTACGACAACAAGATCGAAGACCTGACCGACATCATCACGCCGATGAAGGACAAGTTCCTGCCCGGCACGCTGGAAACGGTCTATCTGCAGAACGGCACGGCCAAGAAGAAGGCCTATTATGCGATGCCGGTGCAGCAGCAGACCATCCATACCTTCTACTGGAAGGACATGCTGCAGGAAGCCGGTTTCAAGCAGTCGGATATCCCGACCGACTGGAAGGGCTACTGGAGCTTCTGGTGCGACAAGGTGCAGCCGGC
>NZ_PEKV01000005.1:552202-595343 GCF_002796975.1 Ferrovibrio sp.
CCGGTCGACAAGGACGGCAAGCTGCTGGTCGACAATCCGAAGGTGAAGCAGGGTCTGGTCAACGCGCTGAAGGACTATACCGATGTCAACCTGAAGGGTTGCACGCCGCCGTCCTCGGTGACCTGGACCGACACCGACAACAACGTCAACTTCCACAACAAGACGACCGTGATGACGCATAACGCGACCATCTCGATCCCGTCGTCGCATCTGGACAACGCCAACAAGGGCGATGCCCAGGCCAAGAAGAACTACGAAGAACTGATCCAGACCGCCGGCTGGCCGAAGAAGCCGGACGGCAGCACGCTGCCGAACCTGGCCGCCGTGAAGACCGCGGTGGTCTTTGCCGATGCCAAGCAGAAGGCGCTGGGCAAGCAGTTCCTCGCCATGCTGCTGGAAGACGAGAACCTCAATCCGTTCATCGAGGGCGCGCTGGGCCGCTGGTTCACCGTGACCAAGGCGGGCGCGGAGCGCTCGTTCTGGACCGACGGCAAGGATCCGCATCGCAAGCAGGTCTACCAGCAGTTCATCAAGGAAGGCACCATTCCCTTCCAGTTCGTCTACGACTACCACTTCACCACGATCAATGCCGAGAACGTCTGGGGTCGCGCCATTGCGCGCGTCGCCGGCGACAAGATCCCGGTAGAGCAGGCGGTCGATGAGATGATCGCCCGCATCAAGGTGCTGGCGGCTCAGTAAGCAGCGTAAAGGGGAGGGCGCGGCGAATGGTGTCACTCGCGCAGGACGTCGCGTCCTCTCACCGCTCCGGCCGTATGTCGGCCGAGGCGACCTGGGGGCTCATCATGCTGCTCCCCTATATCGCCATTTTCCTGACTTTCGTGCTCTATCCGGTCGGCTACGGCATCTGGCTCGGCACCGACATCAAGGCCTATCACCGGATTTTCGACGATCCGATCTTCCTGCGCACGCTGGCCAATACCGTCATCTTCCTCGGCCTGGCGGTGAACATAAAGCTGCTGCTCGCCCTGCTGCTGTCGGGCTTTTTCGTGCATGAGCGGCGCTGGATCCGCTGGCTCAGCTTCATTTTCATCCTGCCTTGGGCGATCCCCTCGATTCCCACCATCCTGTCCTTCCGCTGGATGCTGAATGCCGAGTGGGGCATGATCAATTCGCTGATCTTCCAGTTCACCTTCCAGGATGGTCCCGGCTGGCTGCTCAACCGCGTTTACGGCCTGGGCTCGATCATCACCATCCATATCTGGAAATATCTGCCGTTCTGGACGCTGATCCTGGTCGCCGCGCGGCTGACCATCTCGAAGGATCTCTATGAATCCGCCGACGTCGACGGCGCCAGCGGCTTGCAGAAATTCCTCTACATCACCTTCCCGGGTGTGCGGAACATGTACATCACGTCGACCTTGCTCTCGACGATCTGGACGCTGGGCGATTTCAACTCGATCTACCTGCTCACCGGCGGCGGTCCGGCCGACTCGACCCAGGTGCTCGCCACGCTCGGCATCCGCTATGCCTTCGGCATGAGCGAAGTGCGGGCCGGCGTCGCCACCATTATTGTCGCGCTGCCCTTCATGGTGCCGATCGTCGTGCTGATGGTGAAGCGCCTGCGCGGAGAAGACCGATGAGCCCGCGCAAGGCTTTCGATGAAGCCCGGCTGATGCTGGTCGGTGTGTTGATCCTGATCTGGACCCTGATCCCGATCTACCACCTGTTCGTCATGTCGATCACGCCGCAGGCCGAAGCTTTCGCGGGCGCCGTCTGGCCGAAATCGCCGACGCTCGACAATTACACCACCGTGCTGACCCAGGGGCATTACTTCCTCGGCCATTTCTGGCAGCAGCTGTTCAACTCCGCCATGGTGGCGGTCGCCGTGGCGGTGCTGACGCTCACGGTGGGTGCCTGCGCCAGCTTTGCGATCAGCCGCCTGCGCGTGCGCATCGGCGAGACCGTGTCGAATCTGGCGCTGCTCACCTACCTGATCCCGGCCGCCTTCCTGGCGATCCCGATGTACGCCACCATGGGACAATACGGTCTGCTTGGCAGCCGCTGGTCGCTGATCCTCACCATGGTCACTTTCGCCAGTCCCTATGCGATCTGGATGCTGCGGCAATATGCCGACAAGCTGCCCTACGAACTCGACGAGGCTGCGCGGATCGATGGCGCCAGCCCGATCCAGATTTTCTGGCTGATCTACCTGCCGCTTATGATGCCTTCCATGGTGGCGATCGGCACGTATGCGCTGCTGCTGGCCTGGAATGAGTATCTCTACGCCTTCCTGCTGCTGTCGGCCGATACCGAAATCACGCTGTCGGTGGCGCTCGGCCACTTCCTCAGCACCGACGATGCGCCATGGAACCTGCTGATGGCGACCGGGATCATCTACGCCCTGCCGCCGGCGGCGATCTATTACGCCTTCCGCCGTTATATGGTGGCCGGCCTCACCGCGGGGGCGGTGAAGTCGTAAGAGTCAGTACGAGAAGAAAAGAGTTATCAGGGAGTTTGCAATGGCGAGTGTGAGCGTTGAGGCCGTGCGCAAGCGCTACGGCGCGCTGGAAGTCATCCACGGTATCGACATCAAGATTCCCGATGGCGAATTCGTCGTGCTGGTCGGCCCGTCCGGCTGCGGCAAGTCCACCCTGCTGCGCATGATCGCCGGCCTGGAGGAGATTTCCGGCGGTGTCGTCCGCATCGGCGACAAGGTGGTGAACGAGGTGCCGTCGAAGGACCGCGACATCGCCATGGTGTTCCAGAATTACGCGCTCTATCCGCATATGACGGTGCGCGAGAATATGGGCTTCTCGCTCAAGCTGCGCAAAGCCGAGCGCGGCGTGATTGCCGAGCGCGTCAAGAAGGCTTCGCAGATCCTTGGCCTCGATCCTTATCTGGAACGCTACCCCAAGCAACTCTCGGGCGGCCAGCGCCAGCGCGTCGCCATGGGCCGCGCCATCGTGCGCAATCCGCAGGTCTTCCTGTTCGATGAGCCGCTGTCGAATCTCGATGCCAAGCTGCGCGTGCAGATGCGTACCGAGATCAAGGCGCTGCACCAGCAGCTCAAGACCACCTCGATTTATGTCACGCACGATCAGATCGAGGCGATGACCATGGCCGACCGCATCGTGGTGATGCATGACGGCATCGTCGAGCAGATCGGCTCGCCGCTGGAACTCTACGAACAGCCGGCCAACCTCTTCGTGGCCGGTTTCATCGGCTCGCCGGCGATCAACCTGATCCACGGCAAACTCCGCCGCGACGGCACCCGCAACTGGGTGGCGACCGACGCCGGCGTCGACCTGCCGCTGGATGGCAATGCCGCCGGCCAGGACGGCCAGCCGGTGGTCTATGGCATCCGGCCCGAGCATCTGGCCCCCTCGGACAGCAGCGGCCTGCCGGTGACGGTGAGCGTGGTGGAGCCGACCGGCGCCAGCACCTTTGTCTATGCCGATCTCAGCGGTGCGCAGATCTGCGGCGTGTTCGCCGAGCATCACGGCATCCATCCCGGCAACCGGATGAATTTCATGCCGCGGCTGGATCGCGTGCATCTGTTCGATGCCGGCACGGGCAAGCGTCTGGCCGGCTGAATGCCGGATTGCCCATGATCGGCATTGACTGGGGCAGCAGCGGATTCCGCGCCTATCGCCTGAGCGATGACGGCAGCATCCGCGAGCGCCGCACCGCAACGTCTGGTATCGCCAGCCTGACGCCCACCGACTACGCTGCCGTGCTGCAGCAGCAGATCGGCGACTGGCTGCGCGACGACCCCGCCGCAGTCGTGCTGCTCAGCGGCATGGTCGGCAGCCGCCAGGGCTGGCGCGAAGCTGCCTATGCAGAATGCCCCGCCGGCATGGCCGAACTGACGACGCAGCTCTGTCCGGTGGAGCTGGGGGACAATCGCCTGGCCCATATCGTTCCGGGTCTCAGCTGCCGCAATGCCGACGGGACTCCCGATGTCATGCGCGGCGAGGAGACGCAGATCTTCGGCCTCGATCTGCCGGCGCAAGCCACGCTCTGCATGCCCGGCACCCATTCCAAGCATGTGCAGATGCGCGATGGCCGCATTACGGGTTTTGCCACCGCGATGACCGGCGAGGTCTTCGCCCTGCTGAAAAGCCATGGCCTGATTGCGGCCATGCTGGCACCGGCGGATTCAAAGCCGGAGGACCTGGACATGGCCGCCTTCGAAACCGGGCTCGGTCTGTCCGGCCAGCCGGGCGGCCTGTTGCATCACATTTTCAGCGTGCGGACGCGAAGACTGTTCAATGAGCTTTCCGCCGGGGCCGCGGCGCACTATCTTTCAGGTATCCTGATCGGCCATGAGTTGCGGGCCACCGCCTGGGCCGGAAAGGTCGTCATCGTCGGAACCGGCGGTCTGGCGATGCGTTACCGGAAGGCCTTCGCCTTCCTCGGTATCGATACCGATGTGGCGCCGGAGGATGCCGCGGCCACCGGGCTTTATCGCCTGGGACAGCTGGCGGCGAGGAGGATGCCATGAAGGATTTTGCCGCCTGGCTGCAGGCCAGTCCCGCGATTGCCATCCTGCGCGGCGTGAAGCCCGAGGAAGCAGTCGATATCGGCGCCGCGCTGATCGAAACCGGCATCCGCATCATCGAGGTGCCGCTCAATTCGCCGGACCCGCTCGAAAGCATCAAGCGGCTCGCCAAGCAGTTCGGCGACAAGGCGCTGATCGGTGCCGGCACCGTGGTGGACTGCACCATGGTCAAGCGCATCGCCCAGGCGGGCGGGCGACTGACGGTTTCGCCGCATGCCTGCCCCGATGTGGTGCAGAAGGCCAAGGTGCTCGACATGTATGCCGTGCCGGGCTTCTTCACGCCGACCGAAGCCTTCGACATGATCGAGGCCGGCGCAGATGGCCTGAAGCTGTTTCCGGCCGAGGCGGCATCTCCCGCGGTGCTGAAAAGCCTGCGCGCCGTGCTGCCGCGCACCATGCCGGTGATCCCGGTCGGCAGCATCAATGCCGATAATATGGATGGCTGGCTGGAGGCTGGCGCCGCCGGCTTCGGCTTTGGCGGCGCGCTCTACAAGCCGGGCTTCACGCCGCAGAAGGTCGCCAAGCGTGCCCGCGCCATCATGCGGGTGATCCAGCCGGCCCAGGCAGCGGAATGATGGCTGCTGAATAAGATTTAAAGGAACTTGGCCGCGATATCCGTGGTCGAAACCTTGCCGACGCCTTCGAGATGCCTGCGCAGGAAGGTTGCCGCTTGCCGGCGGCCGAGCGCATAGAGCTTCTGCAGGAAATCCCAGTCGACATTGTATTTGCTGGTGGCGCCGAAGGCCGCCAGCTGCTCTTCCGCGTCGATGGTGTGGATCAGCATATGCTTGAGCCGGCCGCCGTCGTCGAAGCCGGACTCGATCAGCCGGGTGACGAAGTTGATCGCCCGCATCTCGCGCACCAGACTGGAATTGAAACTCAGCGTATTGGCACGGTCGAGAATGGCCTGCGGCGTTTTCGGCACGCCGGGAATCTTCATCGGGTTGATCTGCACGATCAGCACGTCGCGGCAGTCGCAGTTGTAGATGATCGGGAAGATCGGCGGATTGCCCATATAGCCGCCATCCCAGTAATAGCTTTTGCCGATCTTCACCGCCTGAAACAGCTGCGGCAGGCAGGCCGAGGCAAGCAGGACGTCGATGCTGAGTTCCTGGTTCTGGAACACCTTGATCTTGCCTTCCAGCACATCGGTGGCGCAGACGAACAGTTTCAGCGAAATGCAGTCGTGCAGGCTGTCGCAGTCGATCGTCGCTTCCAGGATCTCGCGCAGCGGATTGTCGCCGCCGGTCAGCGTCTGGTAGGGCGACGCCAGCTTGGTGCTGAGTTCCATCAGCTGGTAGCTCGGTGAGTAATCGATCCCGCCGAACTTGAACCACTGGTCCAGCAGGGTCGGGCGGAAGGGCGAAAGCGCGGCGGCATCGGCCACGCGTTTCCAGAAGTCGCGCAAGCTTGCACGCGCCATCTGCGGGCCGCCGCGATGCAGGCCATAGGCCAGCACGGCGGCATTCATCGCGCCCGCAGACGTCCCGCTGATGCCCTCTATCTCGAAACAGTCTGCTTCGAGCAGGCGATCCAGGACTCCCCATGTAAAGGCGCCATGGGTGCCGCCGCCCTGCAAAGCCAGATTGATCGGCTTGCGCTTCTGCGTGCGGCGTGTGGAGGACAGCTTCGCCACAGGCTTTTTGATGGCCCTCGTCACAGCCTTTTTGATTTTGCTCCGTACCGGCATGGCAGGTTTAGGGGGCTCATGGCAGAATGCAGCGATGAGCGACACTATGCAGGTCTTCGATCGCACCGCCAAGCGGCGTCAGCGCCAGCGCGTCAGCGGTCGAGCCGGTGATTTTGATTTCCTCCGCGCTGCCGTGGCCGAGCGGCTGCTGGACCGGCTGGACGATATCCGCCGCAGCTTTCCGCTCGCGCTGGTGCAGGGCTGCGACGCCGCCTGGCTGCAGTCGCAACTGGGAGCGCGCGGGCAGGTCGAACGGCTGGTCAGCATGGACTCGGTCGGCGGCCCGGGTGCGCATCTGGGCCTGCATGCGGTGGGCGACGAGGAATTCCTGCCCTTTGCCGAGGGCAGGTTCGATCTGGTCATCGCACTGCTCAATCTGCACTGGGTGAACGACCTGCCCGGCGCGCTGATCCAGATCCGCCGCGTGCTGAAGCCCGACGGTCTGTTCCTCGGCGCCATGCTGGGCGGCTCGACCCTGAATGAATTGCGTCAGAGCTGGCTTGCGGCGGAAGCCGAAATCGAAGGCGGCGCCAGTCCGCGCGTTTCGCCGATGGCGGAAACGCTGGATGGTGCGGCCTTGCTGCAGCGGGCGGGTTTCGCGCTGCCTGTGGCCGACAGCGAGATCATCCCGGTCAGCTATGGCGATGCCTTCGGGCTGATGCGCGATTTGCGCGGCATGGGCGAGACGAATGCCATCCTGGGACGTCGCAAGGCATTTACGCGCCGCACCACGTTGCTGCGGATGGTGGAACTCTATCAGCAGCGTTTCGCCGGACCGGACGGGCGCATTCCGGCCACCTTCGAGATGATCGCGCTGACCGGCTGGTCGCCGCATGAGAGCCAGCAGAAACCGCTGCGGCCGGGGCAGGCCACGCACCGCCTGGCCGATGCGCTGGGGACGGTGGCGCATCCCATCGGCGGGCCGCTGAAGCCGAACTGATACCGCTTACTCACTCTGGGGTGTGAACAGCAGTTCGAGGATGCGCCTCAGCGTCGATCCGCGCGGCGTGCTGGTCGATGTGATCAAGCCGATCCCGCCCTCGGCAGAGTTCGCCGCGCAATATAGCCCGGACGCACTGGAGCGGCTGTCGCAGTAGCAGGCATATCGGAGACTTCCGGATAGCTCGTCGTTCCCGCGAAAGCGGGAACCCAGTCTTTCTGTTGTCTGGATCCCCGCTTTCGCGGGCATGACGAGGTTTTAGCTTTGTTTTCCCGTGCAATTAATGCTATTATTCCTATAATAAGGAACATATGTTCTGATACCGGACATGCCCGGTGACGCGCCATTCAACGAAAAAATCGCCGCTATTGGACATCGTGGATCAGAAAATCAAAGACTTGGTACGCAACACCAAGGACTTATGCGGGATTTAACGGGCTGCAACGGGACGAAACAGGCTCAAACAGGCCGAAACAGGCTCAAACGGGACGTAACTGGCCCCCAATGGGAGGGAACAGGCTCCCGAACAGGACATAACTGGCCGCAACAGGATGGAGTGGGAAAGAGCCTAGGTCAGCAGATCGCGCAGCATGGCCACCAGCGGCACGTCGGCCGGCGGCATCTCCTGCGGATTCATCTTGATCGGCAGCCGCCATTTCATCGCCTGGCCTTCGCGCGGCTGCGGCTGTCCGGCCCAGCGGCGGCAGACATAGAGCGGCATCAGCAGGTGGAAGTCGTCGTAGGAATGGCTGGCAAAGGCATAGGGCGCCAGGCAGGCGGCCGAAATATCGAGATGCAGTTCCTCATGCAGCTCGCGGATCAGGGCGGCTTCCGGCGTCTCGTTCTTTTCCACCTTGCCGCCGGGAAATTCCCACAGGCCGGCGAGTTTCTTGCCCGGCGGACGCTGGGTCAGCAGCACGCGGTTATCGGCATCGACCAGCGCCACCGCCACGACCAGCACCACCGGCTTGGGCGTCAGCAGGGCCGTCGCGTCGCCGGGGCAGAGCGGATCGTCAGCTGCGGTAGTCGGCATTGATGTCGATATAGCCATGCGTCAGGTCGCAGGTCCAGACGCGTGCCACGCCCTTGCCGACGGCGACATCGATTTCGATGCGCACATCGCGGCCCTGGAAATGCTTGGTGGCGGCGGCATCGTCGTGGTCGGGACGCACCATGCCGTTCTTGGTTACGGCCTTGCCGCCGATCCTGATCACCAGCTTGTCGCGGTTGGCGGGTTCAGCCGATTTGCCCACCGCCATGATGATGCGGCCCCAGTTGGCATCGGCGCCGGCAATCGCGGTCTTGACCAGCGGCGAATTGGCGATCGCGCGCGCCATGATGCGGGCCGAGGCATCGCTCTTGGCGCCGGTCACGTCGATGGTCACCAGCTTTTGCGCGCCTTCGCCATCCTTGGCGATCTGCTGCGCGAGGTCGCTCATCACCGCGGTCAGCGCCTTGCGGAAATCGGCCAGCCGCTTGTCAGACGCCTTGGCATGCGGCGCATTGCCGGCCTTGCCGGTGGCGAACAGCAGCACGGTATCGGAGGTGGAAGTGTCGCCGTCCACGGTCAGGCAGTTGAAGCTCTGGTTGTTGCTCGCCTTCAGCAGCGCCTGCAGCGCATCGGCCGGCAGCCTGGCATCGGTGACGATGAAGGCCAGCATGGTCGCCATATCCGGCGCGATCATCCCCGAGCCCTTGCAGAAGCCGTTGATGGTCACGGCCTTGCCGTCGATCTCGCACTTTGCAGTGGCCAGCTTGGGGAAAGTGTCGGTGGTCATGATCGCCCTGGCGGCGCTCATCCAGTCGCTGTCCTGCAGGCCGGACAGCAGTTTGGGCATCTGCGCGACGATCTTGTCGGCCGGCAGGATCTGGCCGATCACGCCGGTCGAGGCGAGATAGACTTCATTCGCCTTGCAGCCGAGCGCTTTGGCGGCGCCATCGGCGGTGGCCTTCACCGCCTGTGCGCCAGCCTTGCCGGTGAACACATTGGCGATGCCGGCATTCACCACCAGCGCCCGCGCGGCGCCGTTGGGCAGGATCTTGCGGCACCATTCCACCGGCGCGCCCGGCATGGACGAGCGGGTAAAAAGCCCGGCGGCCTTGGTGCCGGCGGCGAATTCGATCAGCAGCAGATCGTCGCGGTTCTTGTAGCGCATGCCAGAGTGGCCGGTGGCAAAGCGCACGCCCGGCACGGCCGGCAGTTTCGGATAGGAAGATGGGGCCAGCGGCGAGACCGGATGCGCAGCCATCGTGAAGCTCCTGGGCTTTCTCTGTTTCTGCTTTGGCGAATTACTTCTTCTTCGGCTCAGCCGGCGCGATGGTCGGCAGCTTGCCGCCGTCCTGCGGCCAGTCGAGCGTCTCGATCTTGGCGCCCTTGCGCAGGTCTGCCACCACCTTTTCGACGACCTCGCCGGTCATCATCTCGTGGACCTGGCTGCGCACATCCTCGAACTTCGGCGGCTCTGCCGTGCGGCGGGCTTCCACCTTGATGATATGCCAGCCGAACTGGGTCTGCACCGGCGTCTCGGTCACCTGACCGGGCTGCAGCTTGAAGGCCGCTTCGGCAAAAGGCGGCACCATCTTGTCCCTGGTGAAGAAGCCGAGATCGCCGCCCGTCGCGGCCGTCGGCCCGGTCGAGCGCTTCTTCGAGACTTCGGTGAAATCGGCGCCCTTCTTCACTTCGTCCAGCGCGGCCTTCGCATCGGCTTCGCTGCTCACCAGGATATGGCGGGCATGCACCTCTTCCTGCGGCGGCTGCTGCTTGATCAGTTCCTCGTAGCGCGCCTTCATCTTGGCGTCGGTGACGTCTTCCTTCACCTTGCGGTCGAGATAGGCCTGCTGCAGCACCTGCTCGCGTGCTGCCTGCAGCTGCTTCTTCACATCGGCGTTATCGCCCAGCTTGGCCTTTTCGGCGGCGTCGCTCAGCAGCCGGCGGGCGGCCAGTTCGTTGACGATGCCGGGCAGGATCTGTTCCAGCGGGATCTGCGCCATCTGCGGCGGCAGCTGATTGTAGAAATCCAGCACGGCCGAGCGATGGATCGGCTGGCCGTTCACACGGGCCACCACCGGATCGTCCGTCGTTTTTGCAGCCTGCTTCTGCGCGAAGGCAGCCGGGCTGAGCGCCACAGTGCTGAGAGCCACGGCGGCGGCGGCAATGAGAAGGGCGGAACGCATCGAACGGGTCACGGTAAGGCTCGCTTGGCTAGCTGAAAAGGGCGGTCGCGAGCATACGCCAAATCGCTTGCCGGACAAGACGCGGCAACCGCGTTTCAGGCCGCCTTGCCGGCCGCGATGGCATCCAGTTCGAGGCGCAGATCGGCGATCAGCGTCTGGCTGACGGCAAGGTTGGCGGCCTCGCGATCCAGGATCAGGCGAAACGCCTTCAGTTTGATTGGCGTCCGGTCGAGCGGGATCTCAAGGCCCGGGCCGCTGGCTGCATCGTAGACGATGTCGATCAGGCGGTCGGCCGCGTGCAGCCGGCCCCAGAGATAGTCGTTCTCGCGATGGGCGCGGCTGAAGAAACCGCCGAAACGGCCGAGATTGACGCCCTTCAGCGTGTTGCCCTTGCGGATGGCGACAGCATCTTCCGGGCTGATGCGGTCGATGCGGATTTCGTTGAATTCGCCGAGGTCGCGCCAGTTGGTGATGGTGAAGGTCAGCACATCCCAGAACGGGAAACCGATATAGCTGACCAGCAGAGTCTGCCGCGCCTGGCTGCTCCAGTCCTGCGGCGACAGATCGGCGAACAGTGCGTCGAGCTGATCGGTGCGGCGGTTCAGGTCGATATCGGCGCCCATGGCGTCGACAGCCGCATCGATCGCGGCAAGGTTCTTTGCCGCGAAGGCCTGCGCATCCTGGGCCAGCAGTTCGGCATGCTGCAGCCCGACGCGGCGGAAGAACAGCGCCTTGACCTGATCCAGGGTGATGGAGGACAGGCAGCCGGCGCTGCCGAAATGGCGCAGCGTTTCCTGCGCCTCATAGAGCGCGCGTTTCAGCTTGTCGAGTTCCTCGGCCTTCAGGCCGCGATGCTCGGGTTCGGTCAATTTGCCATACAACTGGTTGAGCTGCTGTACCAGGAAGCGTACGCGGCGCGTCCGGAAGGCCACGTCGAAGCGCAGCAGGAAACGCACCCAGCCGGGCAGTTCATCGATGCCGGCGCCCGGGCGCGCTTTCTCGAACTGCTTCACCGTGTAGCAGACGCCGCGCGATTCCGCCCAGTGCAGCAGAGCCTGCCGCGTCCATTGCGCCTCGGTCGACCGTTCGCCGTAGCCGCAGGCATCGCAGACCAGCCCGGTGACGAAATCCAGCACGGCGCCCAGCTTGAGCCGCACATAGCCTTCATAGGCAAAGCCGGCCTCGCGCACCGCACGCTCGCTCACCTGCATGCGCCAGAGCCGCACTTCCATCTCGCTCAACGCCGCATCCAGATGCTGCGGCGCGCTTTCCTCCACCAGCCGCGCGATCTGCGGCTGCGTTGCCTCGATCACGCCGCGCAGATGGCGGACGCGTTCGTTGAAACGGCTGACGCCGATCAGTTCGTCAGCGATCGGCTCGTTGCGCGGAATGTCGCTCAGCGCGCCTTTCAGCACGCGGAAGAAACCGGGAATGCGGCCCGTGGGCGGGGGCGGCGGGCGCAGCGGCTGCGGATCGATGTAGACCAGGCGGCGATCGACCTCGCGATAGGCCGGGCGGCCGCGGATTGCCTTCATCGCGGCGGCGAAGGGCTTGTTGGCCAGCACGCCGCCATCGACGAAGGAGGTCAGTTCCGGATCGAGTTCGGCGCGCAGATAGTCGGCGAAATTGCGGTTGATGAAATTGCTGCGCGTTTCCCATTGCCGGCCCTGCTCGGCCAGCAGCCGGTCGATCTCGCCGATCTGCGCCGGCGGGAAGGCGCCGGGGAAAGCAGATGTGGCGCGGCCGGCAAACGCCAGCGCGGGCGCATCGGCACGGGTGAAGTCCGACTGCTCCTCGCCGCCGGGCCAGCGGCGATAGCTGTAGCGCAGCACATGGCGATGCTCGCGATCGCGCACATAGGGCGGATCGTGGATCGGGATATGCTGCAGGAAGCCGTAGAAGTCGGTCAGCGTGACGAACAGGTCGAGCGCCAGATTGGCCGGCATCAGCGAATCGCCGGGCTTGACCGGGTCGCCCATGCCTTCCAGACCGGCCATCAGCTGGCGCAGCAGATGGGTGCCGTCGAAGGGCGGCTGGAACCAGCGCGAGCGCGTGAACAGCGAAAGCTTCTGCAGCACTTCGGAATCGCCGAGCAGCAGCCGGCCGAAACGCGAGCGCGCGGCAAGCCACAGCAGCGGCCGCATATAGGCCTTGCTCCACTGCGTTGCGCGCTTCTCGGTATCGAGCAGGCGTTCGACATCGGCTTCGCGGAGCCACAAGTTGCGGAAATGGTCGATCCGCAGGTTATGCGCCAGCGCGCGGCCGAGGATCAGGCCGTTGATGCCGCCGGCCGAGGCGCCGGCGATGACATCCACCACCACGCGCAGGTCGATATGCTTGCCCAGTTCCTGCAGCAGTTCGAAATAGGCATGCTCGCTGTCGTATTCGGTATCGCTGGCATGTACGTGGTCGGCAAAGCTGGCGCTGTCACGTGCCGTGCCCTTGGGCTGGTCGTGATAGGCCCGCGAGGCGCGCACCAGTTTCAGGATTTCCTTGGTGACGCCGTGCATGTAGATGGCGAGCGAGACGCCACCGAAGCAGACCAGCGCAAGGCGTAGTTCTTTTTCCCGCAAACTGGTCTCCCGCCTCCGGCCGCGGCATCACGGCCACGACTCCGAATCTGCCTGTTCGTACCTTACGGCTCAAGCAGTTAAGCAGCAGACAGTTAAGCGGCAGTTAGCGCAAGCAGGGCGCTGGCGGCATCTTCCAGCCAGGCGTCGCCCTCCGGCATCAGTCCGGCGAAATTCGGCCAGGCATGCGGCAGGCCGTGCCACAGCCGCAGGCGGACCGGCGTGGCGGCGGCTCGGGCCGCGGGCGATCAGGCGGGCCTGCAGGCTGGGTGTGGTCCAGGGCGCGAATTCAGCCGAACCCGGCGGCATCCGTGCGGTAACCGCGGCGGCAAGGTCGACATCGGGTTGCGTCGCCGGTTCGCCGTGGCTTGCCGGGTTGCCGCCAGAGTCGTACATCGGATCGGTCATGACTGAACTTTCTCCTGCCGCTGTCGCCATTGCCGTTGACCGTGCCGGCCACGAACTGCGTCGCGGCCGTCCGGTGCTGCTGCTTGGCGGCGAGACCCGTCGCACACTCGTGCTGGCGGCGGAAACCCTGACGGAAGCAACCCTCGCCGATCTGCAGTCCTTCGACAATGCGGCGGCGCTGGTGCTGCCTGCGTCGCGTGCCGCGGTGCTGCATATCGGACCGACCGGGCATGACACGATTCTGTTACCCCTGCATGACCTGCCGGTTGCCGCTGAAGACCGCGCCACCCTGATCCGCGACCTCGCCGATGCCAGCCGCGATCTGGCGGCACCGCTGCGCGGGCCGTTCACCCGCATCAAGGCCGCGCCGCCGGAAGCCGCACGCCTTGCTGTGAAGCTTGCCAAGACCGCCTATCTGCTGCCGGCCGCCATCCATATCGAACTGCCGGCCGATACGGTGTTGCCGGCAGATCTGCTGTCGCTGCCGGAAGCCGCTGTCGCCGGCTACGACACGGCTGCAGCCGAAACGCTGCAGCCGGTCAGCCGCGCCCGGCTGCCGGTGGCGGATGCCGAGACTGCGCAGCTTTTCGCCTTCCGCCCGGCCGATGGCCGCCAGGAGCATTTCGCGCTGGTGATCGGCACGCCCGATCCGGCGCAGCCGGTGCTGACGCGCCTGCATTCGGAATGCTTCACCGGCGACCTGCTGGGCAGTCTGCGCTGCGACTGCGGCGAACAGCTGCGCGGTGCGATCCGCACCATCAACGAAGCCGGTGGCGGCGTGCTGCTCTATCTGGCGCAGGAAGGCCGCGGCATCGGCCTGGTCAACAAGCTGCGGGCCTACCAGCTGCAGGATCAGGGCTTCGATACGGTGGATGCCAACCAGCGGCTTGGTTTCGATGCCGACGAACGCTGGTTCCTGCCCGCCGCCCGCATGCTGCAGAAGCTCGGCTTCGGCCGGGTCCGGCTGCTGACCAACAATCCCGAGAAGGTGTCCGGCCTGACCGCCTGCGGCATCGAGGTGACGGAACGCGTGCCGCATAAATTCCCCACCAACGCCCATAACGAGGCCTATCTGGCCGCCAAACGCAAACGTTCGGGCCACTATCTCTAACCTGCCCGGCAGGATTTGCCGGGCAGGGGGCCGGGCAGAGTTAACTATCTGATTTTTCAGGCCGGATTCTTGGCCTGCGGCTTGCAATGATATGTCCCGAGAAAGGACCATCATGTCGAGCCTGACCACCTATGATGTCTATGGCATCAACGAACTGGCGCCACGCGCCAGGGCGACGGATGCCACCGCATCTGGTGAAAAGCCCGGCAAGCCGCTGTTCGGCGAGGATGGTTTCACCTTCAGCGACTTCCTCGACATCATCAATCCGCTGCAGCACATCCCGATCGTCAACACGGTCTATCGCGCCATGACCGGCGACAAGATCGATCCGGGTTCGCGTCTGATCGGCGGCGGGTTGTTCGGCGGCCCGATCGGGCTGGTTGCCTCGCTGGTCAGTGGCATGGTGGAAGAATCCACCGGCAAGGATCCGGGTGAACATGCCCTGGCTGCGCTGGGTATCGATCTCGGCCGCGGCCACAAGGACGAACCGCAGGCGATGCTGGCNNCTGGGCGTCGCCATGGATCCGCGTGCCGACCGCAAGCCCGCACCTGCGAAACAGAGCGGCCAACCGGTCGCCAGCAACGCCGCCAAGAGTCCTGGGGGCGCCGTCGAACTGCCTGCCGACCTGTTCCAGGCGCTGAAGCAGAATGCGGCCACCCAGCAGGCCGACACACGTTCCGACGCGATCAACAATGCCCGCGCCAATCCGTTGCCCGGTCAGCACCCACAGACGCATGCCACTGGTCCCATGCAGGTCAATGCGACTCCCGGCCGGCCCGTACAGGGAACTGACGGCCGCACCTGGTTCCCCGCCTATCCGATGGGCGGCGGCGGAGCTCCGACCCGCTCGGTCGGAACCTCGCCGGTGACCCAGATAAATGCGACTTCGAAATTNNGCCGCCACGGTGCAGGGCGAGAAGCAGAGCGAATGGTCCAGTCGCGCCGCCGATGCCTATCAGAAATATTTCGAGATGCAGAACGAGAAGAACCGCCGCGCCGGCATCATGCCGTAAGCAGCCGTCCACCTCTTGCATCGCGATCCTGAATCCCGCCTGATGACAATATGAACGATATCGTCGTCACATCCGGCGGGATTTTGTCATTCGGCGGTTTGCGGTTTCGCTGCGCGCTCGGCAGGGGCGGCGTGCTGCCCGAGGCCGAGAAGCGCGAAGGCGATGGCGCCACGCCGCTCGGCCGCTATCCGCTACGCCAGGTTTTCTATCGGCCCGACCGGCTGGCTGCACCGCAGACCAGACTGCCGCTGCGGGCGCTGACGCCGCAGGACGGCTGGTGCGACGATCCGCATGATACGGCCTATAACCGATTCGTGGCGCTGCCGTATGCCGCCAGTCACGAAAAGCTCTGGCGCGAGGATGCGGTCTACGACGTGATCGTGGTACTGGGGCATAACGACGATCCGCCGGTGCCCGGCCTCGGCAGTGCCATCTTCCTGCATGTCGCGCGGCCCGATTACAGCGGCACCGAAGGCTGTGTTGCGCTGGCACTGCTCGATCTGCTGGCGCTGCTGGCGGTGCTGCGGCCGGCGACGCAGATCGATTTACGGACGGCCTGAGGGCGTTCCGACGATTGCCGTAACGTCAGGCGTGACGGATTCGCCATCGACGCGATTGACGGCACCCAAGCCCTGTCCGATCATTCCGCCAGATATTTCTGGAGGAAACCAATGACCCTTCCTGCCGTCGTTCAGGGCCGTCTGTCGCTGCCGGTGATCGGCTCGCCGATGTTCATCGTATCCGGGCCCGAACTGGTGATCGCCCAGTGCAAGGCCGGCATCGTGGGGTCGTTTCCGGCGCTGAATGCGCGCCCGGCAGAAGTGCTGGAGCAGTGGCTGCAGCGCATCACCACTGAGCTGGACGAGTATCGCGCCAAGAACCCTGACAAGCCGGTGGCGCCGTTTGCCGTCAACCAGATCGTGCATCAGTCGAACGACCGCCTGCAGCACGATGTCGAGATGTGCGTGAAGTACAAGGTGCCGATCGTCATCACCAGCCTGCGCGCACCGAACGAAGTGGTCGACGCCATCCATTCCTACGGCGGCATCGTGCTGCATGACGTGATCAATATCCGCCATGCCAAGAAGGCGCTGGAAGCCGGTGTCGACGGTCTGATCCTGGTCTGCGCCGGTGCTGGTGGCCATGCCGGCACGCTCAGTCCGTTTGCGCTGGTCTCCGAAGTGCGGCAGTTCTTCGATGGGCCGCTTGCGCTGTCGGGCTCCATCACGCATGGCCGTCAGGTGCTGGCCGCGCAGGCGATGGGCGCCGACTTTGCCTATATGGGCACGCGCTTCATCGCGACGCAGGAAGCCAATGCGGCCCCGGGCTACAAGCAGATGCTGATCGACTCGGCGGCCGGCGACATCGTTTATTCTTCGCTGTTCACCGGCGTACATGGCAACTATCTGAAAAAGAGCATTACCGCGGCCGACATGGATCCCGACAACCTGCCCGAAGCCGACAAGAGCACGATGAGTTTCGGTTCGGGCGGCAGTTCGAAGTCGAAGGCGTGGCGCGACATCTGGGGCGCGGGGCAGGGCGTCGGCCTGATCCAGGATTCGCCGCCAGTGGCCGAACTGGTTGCCCGCCTCAAGCGCGAATACGATGCCGCCAGGGCCGAGCTTCTGGGCAGTAACCCGGGACGTGCTGCCGCAGAGTAAGCCAGCCTCTTAATCCTTCTGTCCCGGTCTGCTATAGATCGGATGAAGACCAAGGCAGGGAGGAACGGATGGCGAGCCGCTACGAGCAGGTTTACGCAGCTGCGAAAGCTGATCCGGAAGGTTTCTGGGCCGAGGCGGCGCGCGCGCTGCACTGGACCAAGCCTTGGGATCGCGTGCTGGATGACTCCAATCCACCCTTCTATCGCTGGTTCGCCGGCGCGGAATGCAACACCTGCTACAACGCGCTCGACCGCCATATCGAGGCCGGTCACGGCGACCGCATTGCGCTGATCTACGACTCGCCAGTCACCGGCACGGTGCGTAAATTCACCACGCTGGAGCTGCGCGACAAGGTGGCGAAACTCGCTGGCGCGCTGCAGGCGCAGGGCGTGGCCAAGGGCGACCGCGTCATCATCTACATGGCGATGACCCCGGAAGCCGTGATGGCCATGCTGGCCTGCGCCCGCATCGGTGCGATCCACTCGGTGGTCTTCGGCGGCTTCGCGCCGCGCGAACTGGCCACCCGCATCGACGATGCCAAGCCGAAGCTGATCATCGCGACCTCCTGCGGCCTCGAAGCCGGCCGCGTGGTGGAATACAAGCCGCTGCTTGATCAGGCGATCGACATGGCGACGCACAAGCCGTCCGCCTGCATCGTGTTCCAGCGGCCCCCTGTCAATGGAAAAGAGCTGTATACCGCGCCGATGGTTGCCGGCCGCGATTTCGATTTCGATGCCGAGATCGCCAAAGCCCAGCCGGCCGATTGCGTACCGGTGCAGGCGACCGATCCGCTCTATGTGCTCTACACCTCCGGCACCACCGGCATCCCGAAGGGCGTCGTGCGCTCGAACGGCGGCCATATGGTGGCGCTGAACTGGTCGATGCAGAACATCTACGGCGTCAATCCGGGTGAAGTTTACTGGGCCGCGTCCGATGTCGGCTGGGTGGTCGGGCATTCCTACATCGTCTATGCGCCGCTGATCGCCGGCTGCACCACGCTGCTCTACGAGGGCAAGCCGGTTGGCACGCCCGATGCCGGTGCCTACTGGCGCGTGATCGAGCAACACAAAGTCGTGGCGCTATTCACGGCACCGACCGCCTTCCGCGCCATCAAGAAGGAAGATCCGAAAGCGGAGCTGCTGAAGAAATACGATCTCACGCATTTCCGCACGCTGTTCCTGGCGGGTGAACGCGCCGATCCCGATACGGTGAAATGGGCGGAGGATGCGCTGGGTAAGCCGGTGATCGATCACTGGTGGCAGACCGAGACCGGCTGGCCGGTGGCCTCGAACTGCATGGGTATTGAAGTTTTGCCGGTGAAGCATGGTTCGCCGACCCGCATCGTGCCCGGCTACGACGTGCAGGTGCTGGATGATGAGGGCCATCCGGTGAAGGCCGGCGATATCGGCAATATCGTGATCAAGCTGCCGATGCCGCCGGGTTGCCTGCCGACGCTGTGGCATAACGACGAGGGCTTCAAGAAAAGCTATCTCGCGCGCTTCCCCGGCTATTACAACACCGGCGATGCCGGTTTCATCGATGAGGACGGCTATATCTTCATCATGAGTCGTACCGACGACATCATCAATGTCGCCGGGCACCGGTTGTCGACCGGCGGCATGGAAGAAGTGCTGGCGTCGCATCCAGATGTGGCCGAATGCGCCGTGGTCGGTGTCGCCGACGCGCTGAAAGGCCAGGTACCGCTCGGCTTCGTCGTGCTGAAGGCCGGCGTGACGAAAGCGGAAGAGCAGATTCTGCGTGAACTGGTGCAGCTGGTGCGTGAGCGAATCGGTCCGGTGGCGGCCTTCAAGCAGGCCGCGGTGGTGAAACGGTTGCCGAAAACCCGCTCGGGCAAGATACTGCGCGGCACCATGCAGAAAATCGCCGACGCGCAGGACTATCGCATGCCAGCCACCATCGACGATCCCGCCATCCTGGGCGAGATCTCCGAGGTGTTACAGCCGCTCGGCTACGCCAAGCGGCCCTGATCGGTGGCGCTCAGTCCGCGCGTTTCATCCTGGGTCTCGGCGCTTTCGGTCTATCGCGACCGTCGCGTGCTGGCGATTCTGGTACTCGGTTTCGCCTCCGGCCTGCCGCTGGCGCTGACCGGCCAGACACTGCAGGCCTGGCTGAAAGAATCCGGCGTCTCGCTGCAGTCCATCGGATTGTTTGCGCTGGTCGGTGTGCCCTATACGCTGAAATTTCTCTGGGCGCCGCTGATCGACCGCGTGCCGCTGCCGATCCTGACGCGTTGGCTCGGCCGCCGGCGCAGCTGGCTGATCTTCGCGCAGGCTTTGCTGATGGCGGCCATTGTCGCACTCGCACTGAGCAATCCGGGACAGGCGCTGGCGCTCACAGCCGTCTTCGCGGTTGGCGTCGCCTTCGCCTCGGCTACGCAGGATATCGTCATCGATGCCTGGCGCGTCGAGATCCTGGAGCAGCGGCAGCTCGCTGCCGGCGCGGCCTCCATCGTCTTCGGCTATCGCATCGGCATGCTGGTCTCGTCGGCCGGCGCACTCTATCTCGCCGATCAGTTCGCCTGGCCGCTGGTCTATCTCGCCATGGCGGCCTTGCTGGTGGTCGGTACCGTCACCGTGCTGCTGATCGGCGAGCCGCAGACGCTGCCGCGCGGCGATGCCGAACGGCGCTTCGCCGAAGCGCAGGCCTGGCTGGCCGAGCGCCCGCATCTGTCGGGGCCTGTGGCCGCCGCGATGGCTTGGTTCTATGCCAGTGTCGCCGGACCGTTCCTGCAGTTCATGTCGCGCAAGGGCTGGGTCGGCATCCTGCTGTTCGTCATGCTGTTCAAGCTGGGCGACAGCCTGGCCGGGGTATTAGCGACGAGCTTCTATCTCGATATCGGCTTCACCAAGACGGAGATCGCCGAGATCAGCAAACTCTATGGCTTCGGCGCCACCCTGATCGGGCTGTTCATCGGCGGTTGGATGATGCAGGCCATCGGGCTGTATCGCTCGCTATGGATCTGCGGCCTGCTGCAGATGGGCTCCAACCTGCTGTTCGCCCTGCTGGCGCTGCGCGGCCATGATCCGTGGTTCCTGGCGCTCACTGTGGGGGTGGAGAATCTGGCCGGCGGCATGGGTACGGCCGTGCTGGTGGCCTATCTCTCGGCACTGTGCGACGTCGCCTATACCGCCACGCAATATGCCCTGCTGTCGTCGCTGACCGCGGTGGCGCGCACCCTGCTGTCGTCCTATGCCGGTTTTCTCGCTGGCGGGCTCGGCTGGCCGGTTTTCTTCCTGCTCACCACAATTGCCGCGCTGCCCGGGCTGGCCCTGCTGGCCTGGCTGACCCGGCGCGGTGCCGAGACCCGGCTCGACACGCGCAGAGCGGGTGATTCAAGTCCGGGAACAGAGGACTGACGTCATCAAGCGGCAGCGATACCGCCCGGAGATAACAGCTTCACGCATCAATATTTTGGGGTTGCCGGGGCCCTGTAACCGCAACATATTTTTCTTCGGTACGCGTTTTAATATATCTGTCATAGATTTGACACTATTGCATCATCGTGTATAGCGATAGTCGGAGCATGAACATGCAGTTGCCTCTCTCCGTCCCATCGGTCATCCCGCAGCCCCGCGCCACTCGCCGCGGTTGGCAGTGCACGTCCGCCGATGGCCGGTTCGAGGTGCGNNTCGCCCGAGATGGCCCGGCTGGGCCGGGATTTCGACCGGTTCGACCGGCTCTGCGATCATCTGATGGTTTTCGATCGCCGCCATCCCGATGGCGAGCAGGCCGTGGGCACCTACCGCCTGCTGCGCCGCGAATTCGCCGAGACGCATGGCGGCTTCTACTCGGCCTCGGAATACGATCTTCAGCCGATGCTTGATTACGCGGGCGCCGGCGGCGGCCTGCTGGAACTCGGTCGCTCCTGCGTGCATCGCGACTACCGCACCAATGCGACGATCCAGCTGCTGTGGCGGGGCATCTCGACCTATATCACCGACCATGACATCAGCTTCATGTTCGGCTGTGCCTCCTTCCCGGGTACCGACCCGGAGCGGCATGCCATGGCGCTGAGCTATCTGCATCACAATCATCTGCCGCCGCCGGAATGGCGTGTGCGGGCGCTGCCCGAGCGTTTCGTGTCGATGAACCTGATGCCGGCCGACCAGGTGAATCTGCGCACCGCGCTGCATGCCCTGCCGCCGCTGATCAAGGGCTATCTCCGGCTGGGGGCTTATATCGGCGATGGCGCCGTGATCGACCAGCAGTTCGGCACCACCGACGTGTTCATCCTGCTGCCAGTCGACCGTATCGCGCCGAAATACCAGAACCGCTTCTCGGCCGATGAAGGCCTGACGATCACCGAATATCGCGCCTGACGCGACGTAAATGGAGATTGAGCAACGGCGCCGGCTTCCGGCGCCGTTTTTCTTTGCGTAACATTCGCCTCAGAGGAAATGTTCTGGGGCGCGATCATGAATCTGGCGCATCTGCTGCATCGTGCAGCGAAAGTCTGGGGCGACCGGCCAGCCCTGTCGGTCGGCAAGGCCATGCGCTTTACCTATGCCGAAACCGGGCGGCGCGTGCCGCGGCTGGCTGCCGGTCTGGTGGCGGCCGGCAAGCTGCAGCGCGGCGACCGTGTGGCGCTGCTGCTGAAGAACTGCCCGGAATACTGGGAGCTGCTGTTCGCGCTCTGGCATGCCGGCATGGTGGCGGTGCCGGTCAATGCCAAACTGCATCCGCGCGAGGTCGCCTGGATTCTGGAGAATGCCGAGGCGAAACTGGCCGTGGTGTCGACGTCGCTCGCGGACGAGCTGAAGCCGCTCGTGCAGGCGCCACTGATCCTGCTGGAAGAAGCGGCTTTCGCTGCGCTGTATGACGCGCCCGCCATGCCCGTGGCGGAGGTCGCGCCTGACGATCTCGCCTGGCTGTTCTATACCTCGGGCACCACCGGGCGGCCGAAGGGCGCAATGCTGACCCACCGCAACCTGCTGGCGGCGACGATGAATTATTTCGCCGATGTCGATCATGTCGGCCCGCAGGATTGCATCATCCACTGTGCGCCGATCAGCCATGGCTCCGGCCTCTACGGCCTGCCGCATGTGGCGCGTGGCGCCAACCAGGTGATCCCCGACTCCGGCGGTTTCGATCCGGCCGAGACGCTCGATCTGATCACGCACTGGCCGGGCTGCAGCTTCTTCTTCGCGCCTACCATGGTGCATCGCCTGATTCATGCGCCCGAGACTGCGACGGCGGACACCGGCAATCTGAAAACCATCGTCTACGGCGGCGGGCCGATGTATGTCGCCGACCTGCAGGATGCCATGCGCGTACTGGGGCCGAAGCTGGCGCAGATTTACGGCCAGGGCGAAGCGCCGATGACGATCACCGGCATGGACAAGGGCATGCATGTCGATCACGGGCATGCCCGTCATCTGGCGCGCCTGGGCTCGGCCGGCGTGGCGCGCACCGACGTGGAAGTTCGCGTGGTCGATGCAGACGATAACCCGCTGCCCAATGGCGAGATCGGCGAGATCATCTGTCGCGGCGATGTCGTGATGGCCGGCTACTGGCGCAATCCGGATGCGACGGCACAGGCTCTGCGCAATGGCTGGCTGCATACCGGCGATGTCGGCAGTTTCGATGACGATGGCTATCTCACCCTGAAAGACCGTTCCAAGGACATGATCATTTCCGGCGGCAGCAACATCTATCCGCGCGAGGTGGAGGAGGTGCTGCTGCAGCATCCCGATGTGAATGAAGTGTCGGTGGTTGGCAAGCCGCATGCCGACTGGGGCGAGGAGGTCGTTGCCTTCGTGGTGCGTCGCGACGGCGCATCGGTCGCTGAGGCGGCGCTGGACGCGCTCTGCCTCGACCATATCGCGCGTTTCAAGCGGCCCAAGCAGTATCGTTTCCTGCCCGCCCTGCCAAAGAACAATTACGGCAAGGTGCTGAAAACCGAGCTGCGTGCCCTGCTGCAGAAGGAAGGCTGAGTTGTCAGACCTCGTCTATATCACCGAGCATGCCAAAGCGACGCCTGACAAACCGGCCATTGTCATGGCTGAATCCGGCGCGGTCACCACATTCGGCCAGCTGGAAGCGGCCTCGAACCGGGCTGCACAGCTGTTCCGCCAGCTGGGGCTGGCACCGCGCAGCCATATGGCACTGGTGATCGAGAACCGGCCCGAATTTTTCGAGGTCTGTTTCGGTGCCGATCGTGCCGGGCTGTATTACACGCCGATCAGCACGCGGCTGAGTGCACCCGAGATCGCCTATATCTGCAGCGATTCCGGGGCACGGGTGCTGGTGATCACCGACGAGTTCCGCGCCATGGCCGCCGAACTGCGCGCGGCCTGTAACGGCGTCGAACGCTTCTACATGATCGGCGGGCAACCTGAGCCGGGCTATGAAAGCTGGGAGGCAGCCGTGTCTGCCATGCCGGCGACGCCGGTGGCCGACGAGATGCAGGGCCGCGACATGCTGTATTCGTCGGGCACGACTGGAAAACCCAAAGGCATCAAGCGGCCGATCAACGGCGATCCGGTCGGCACGCGCAGCTATTTCGTCGACAATGGCTACAGGCTCTACGATTACAGCCCGGCGATGGTCTATCTCAATCCGGCGCCGCTCTATCATGCCGCGCCTCTGCGCTACTGCATGCTGGTGCTGCGCGTGGGCGGCACGCTGGTTGTCATGCAGCATTTCGAGGCCGAAGATGCGCTGCGCCTGATCGAAAAGCACAGGATCACGCACAGCAACTGGGTCCCCACCATGTTCGTGCGGATGCTCAAGCTGCCGGTGGAAGTCCGCGGCCGCTATGATCTGTCATCGCATCGGGTCGCCATCCATGGTGCCGGCCCGGTTTCGGGCATGACCAAGCAGCAGATGATCGACTGGTGGGGTCCGGTGCTGTTCGAATACTATGCGGCGTCTGAAGGCAATGGCATGACCTTCATCACCAGCCAGGACTGGCAGACGCATAAAGGTTCGGTCGGCCGTGCCATCATCGGCGAACTGCATATCGTCGATGACGAGAGCGGCGTCGAGCTGGGCGTGGGCGAGTCCGGCCTGGTCTATTTCGGCAACGGCCAGCCCTTCACCTATCACAATGACGAGGCCAAGACGAAGCAGGCCTTCAACGAGAAGGGCTGGAGCACGCTGGGCGATATCGGCTATCTCGATGCCGAAGGCTATCTCTACCTCACCGACCGCAAGGCCTTCATGATCATTTCCGGCGGGGTGAATATCTATCCGCAGGAAGCCGAAAATGTGCTGATCGAGCATCCCAAGGTGGCGGATGTCGCAGTGATCGGCGTACCGAATGAAGATTTCGGCGAGGAAGTGAAGGCGGTGGTGCAGCCGGTGGATATGAAATTGGCCGGACCTGCGCTGGCCGAGGAACTGCTGGCCTATTGCCGCCAGCATCTCGCCGGCATCAAATGCCCGCGCTCGATCGATTTCGAGGAGGCGCTGCCGCGCCATCCGACCGGCAAGCTCTACAAGCGGCTGATCAAGGACCGCTACTGGGGCAATCGCACCAGTCGTATCGTCTAGGCTTTACCCGCGCTCCCGGGCATGCCTTTCGAGGTCGAATACTCGAAATGCAGCGGCTTGCCGTTGTTGAGCAGCGGATAGATCGCATGCGCCGCCGAAGCGGCCTCGGCAAAGCCTGTTAGTATCAGTTTGAGTTTACCACGGTACGTTGCCACATCGCCGATGGCAAAGATGCCCGGCACCGAGGTCTGGCAGGTGGCCGGATCGACCGGCAGGTGGTGCCGCTCCAGTTCCATACCCCATTGCGCGATGGGCCCCAGATCGCTCTTCAGGCCGAAAAAGGCGAGCAGGGCGTCAGCCGGCAGGCTTTTCGTCTCGCCCTCCAGCGTCTTGACGGTCACGCCGGTCAGCACGCCGTTGCTGCCTTGCAGCGCCTCAAGCTGATAGGGCACGACGATATTCAGGCCATGGCCGTCGAGAGCACGCAGCTTGGCGACGCTGTCGGGCGCGGCGCGGAACTGGTCGCGGCGATGCACGAACCAGATCTGCGCGGCGACGCCATGCAGCATCAGCGCCCAGTCCACGGCGCTATCGCCACCGCCGGCGATCACGATGCGGCGGGCGCGGAAATCCTCCGTGCGCCGCACCAGGTAATGCACGCCGCAGCCGCCGGGCTGGCCCTCGAAAGATTCGATATCAGGCAGCGGCGGACGATTGGGGCCAAACGCACCGGCGCCGGCGGCAATGATCACGGCGCCGGCCTCGATCACGCTGCCCTTGGAGGTGACGAGGCGAAAGCCGCCGCCGGACCCGTTCGGCTGTTCCAGTTTTTCCACGCACTGGCCGAGATGATAGACCGGCTTGAAAGGAGCCACCTGGCATTCCAGCTGCTCCACCAGTCCGGCGCCGCTGATCTGCGGAAAACCCGGGATGTCGTAGATCGGCTTTTCCGGATACAGCGCGCTGCATTGACCGCCGATGGCATCCAGGGCGTCGATCACGTGGCAGGTCAGACCGACCATGCCGCATTCGAAGACCGCGAACAGCCCGACCGGGCCCGCTCCGATAATTGCCACATCCGTTTTCTGAACAGTCATCGCTGTGAAGGCATCCACGCTACAGCCGGAAGGAAAGCCGGTAATCTGGCCAAATGTGTGGCAAGTTTTTAACGGCTTCCAACGCTCCCGACTACCCGTCAGGCTGCGTTGACCGTCACGTTTCCGCCCGAGGCTGGCGACAGCGAGCCAGATCCTAACGCGCGGACCGGGTGGAAGGTTACCGGATTTTTCGTCTCAGGGGTTGCGTTCTAACCGGAAAAGCACTGGGTTCGGCCGNNAGCCACGAGGTTACGATTTCGCATCCCCGGTTGCGGGCCCTGTTCGACCTCTGGGATGCCAAACGGGGTAGCCGTCAGGCGCCTCCACGCCAGGATTTCTCGCATGAAGACCTGCAGCCCTGGTTCGGGCATCTGATGCTGCTCGACTGCCTCGACAGCAACGAATACCGCTATCGCCTGTATGGCACGGCGTTGACGCGGCTGTTCGGCTTCGATCTCACCGGCAAGATGGTCGGCGCCTCGGCCGATCGCATCGGCGACAAGCCGCAGGATGAATATGCCAGGGTGGTGCGGATCGGCGCGCCGGTCTATGCCTCGCGCATCAGCCCGTCCGCACGCGAATATCTGCAGGTCGATAAGCTGGCGCTGCCATTGATGGAAGGCGGCCGGGTGACCAAGATCCTCGGCGCGATCTACCTGTCGGACGGCGAGTAGCGCCAAGCAGCCAAACTCAGCTCGCCTTGCGCGTCGGCAGCGACATCGCCGCCACGCCTACAACTACGAAAACCAGACCCAGCCAGGCTGAACCGGCCAGCGTTTCACCGAGGAACGCAACGCCGATCCCCACGCCAATCGGAATGCGTAAATACGCCTGCGAGGTCACGCCGACGGACCCCAGCGTGCGCACCAGCCGGAAATAGATCACGAAGGCAATCGCGGTCGAAAACACCGACAGCGCGACCAGCGCCAGCAGCGACGAATTCGACGGCTGCAGAGTCCAGGGCTGGTCGACCAGCAGGCTGAGCGGCACCAGGATGACGGCGCCGCAGAGCATCGAACCCGCCGCCGGTACCATCGAATCGAGATGCCTGAAATTATGGCCGTAGATCGCGGCGGCACCGTAGGACAGCGAGGCCAGCAGCATCGCCGCCTGGCCCCAAAGGTCGTTACCCAGGCCGGTAAAGGCGCCTACGCCCATGATCATGCAGACGCCGGCGATGCCCATGACGGTGCCGAACAGCTTGCGGCCCGTCACGGCTTCATGCCGCGTGATCGCCCAGGTGATCAGGAAGGCGAAGATCGGTGTGGTGGAATTCAGGATCGTGGCCAGTCCCGCATCGATGCGGGTTTCCGCCCAGGCGATCAGCGTAAACGGCATCACGGAATTCAGGCAGGCCTGGATGCCCAGGCTGCGCCAGGTGGCGCGGTCGCGCGGCAGCTGGATGCCGCGGGCCAGCAGGATGCAGAACAGCAGCCCGCCGGCGATCACGGTGCGCGCAGCGATGAAGGTCACCGGCGGGATGGTGTCCACGCCCAGCTTGATGAAGGTGAAGGAAGCGCCCCAGAGCGTGGCGAGACAGGCCAGCAGCAGAAGCTCCAGTGCCAGGGAGCGGGCGGGGGCGGCGGCAGCGGCGGTGGTCATAAGGAAAATCCTGCAAGGAGCGAATGCGCNNTGGCGACCGCGCGATTGCATCCTGACAATACGTAGCGGCAAACATGGAAACCTTTTCCGTCTTCGCGTAATCTTCGGATGCCGCGAAGACGGCCGGTAAGACGATTTAAGGGGAGAGCGTAATGGAAGGCGATATCGTCACCAGCATCCTGCTGCCGGGCATTCTGGCTTTCATCATGTTCTCGCTCGGCCTCGGCCTGACGGTGGAGGATTTCGCGCGCATCGTGCGCCAGCCGCGCGCGCTGCTGGTCGGCGTGCTGTGCCATTTCGTGCTGCTGCCGCTGATCTGTTTCCTGCTGCTCAAGGCCGTCGGCATTACTGGTGTCTTTGCCATCGGCTTCATGATCCTCGCCGCCTGTCCGACCGGAACCACCTCGAATCTGCTGACCTATATCGCGCGCGGCGATGTCGCGCTGGCAGTCAGCTTCACGGCGGTGGCCAGCGTGGCGACAATCTTCACCCTGCCGCCGATCGTGATCTGGTCGATGCAGCATTTCGGCGGCAACGCGCAGACAGTGTCGGTGCCGGTGGGCCTGATGATGGGGCAGATTTTCCTGATGCTCGGCGTGCCGGTTGGTCTGGGCATGCTGGTGCGCGGTCGCTGGCCCGAAGGTACGCTGCGTTGGGAACCGTGGGCGACGCGTGTCGCCGCCGTGCTGTTCATCCTCATCGTGCTCGGTGCCGTGGCGAAGAACTGGGCGTTGCTGCGCGACAATTTCGGCAGCCTTGCGGGCTTCGCCATCGGACTCAACCTGCTGATGCTCGCGGTCGGCTTCCTGGTCGCCTGGCTGGCGCGGCTGTCGCGCCGGCAGTCGGTCACGCTGGGCATCGAAACCGCCGTGCAGAATGCGACGCTCGCCATCGTGATCGCCAGCAGCGTGCTGCAGGACGATGCGCTGGCAATCCCCGGCGGCCTCTATGGCGTGCTGATGTATGCCGGCGGGCTGATCTTCGCTTTCGGTATGCGACGGTTTACGAAAGCCTGATCAGCGCACGAATCCGAGCCGGCGATAGCTCAGCGCTTCCGCGACATGTAGGCGGCGTACGCTGTCGCTGCCATCCAGATCGGCCAGTGTGCGCGCCACCCGCAGCACGCGGTGATAGCCGCGCGCCGTCAGGTGCATCGCCTTGGCAGCTTCGGTGAGCAGGTTGCGGCCGGCCTCGTCGGGTCCGGCGATCCGCTCCAGCAGTTGCCCATCGGCCTGCGCATTGGTGCGGATGATGCTGCGGCCGTCTTTCGACAATCCACCGCTGCCGGTATGGGCATAGCGCTCGCGCTGGATGTCGCGCGCCTGTGCCACGCGTGCGGCGACAGCGGCTGAGTCTTCGCCGGGCGGCGGTGCGGCCAGATCGTCTGGACTGACGGCGGGCACTTCCAGCGTCAGATCGATACGATCGAGCAGCGGACCGGACAGCCGCGCCTGATAATCGGCGCCGCATTTCGGCGCGCGGCTGCAGGCCTGCGCCGGATCGCCGAGATGGCCGCAGCGGCAGGGATTCATCGCCGCCACCAGCTGCACGCGGGCCGGATAGCTGACATGCGCATTGGCGCGTGCCACCACGCATTCGCCGGTCTCCAAAGGCTGGCGCAGAGAGTCGAGCGTCTGGCGGTTGAATTCCGGCAGCTCGTCGAGGAACAGCACGCCGAGATGGGCGAGGCTGACTTCGCCCGGCTTCACGCGCAGGCCGCCGCCGACCAGAGCCGCCATCGAGGCGGAATGATGCGGCGCGCGGAACGGACGTCGGCGCGTCAGCTTGCCATCGGGCAGTTGTCCGGCCAGCGAGGCGATCATGCTGACTTCGAGGATCTCGGCCGAATCCAGCGGCGGCAGGATGCCGGGCAGGCGCTGCGCCAGCATCGACTTGCCCGCACCTGGCGGGCCTATCAGCAAAAGATTGTGAGATCCGGCCGCCGCGACTTCCAGCGCACGTTTGGCGCTTTCCTGCCCCTTGATGTCGCGCAGATCGGGCAGGGCGGCAGTATCTTCGGCGGCGATGCCCGGTCGCGGATGCGACAGTACCTGGCTGCCCTTGAAATGGTTGATCAGCGCCAGCAGCGAGGGCGTCGCCAGCACGCGTTCGGCATCGCCGGCCCAGGCTGCCTCGCTGCCCTGAACTTGGGGACAGATCAGGCCGCGATCCTGCGCATGCGCCGACAGTGCCGCCGGCAGGATGCCGGTGACTGCGCCGACGGCGCCATCGAGGCCGAGTTCGCCGAGCGCGACATAGCCATCCAGCGCATCGGGCGGCAGCACGCCCATCGCCGCCAGCAGCGCCAGTGCGATCGGCAGATCGTAATGGCTGCCTTCCTTGGGCAGGTCGGCCGGCGCCAGATTGACGGTGATGCGTTTAGGCGGCAGCGCCAGGCCGATGGCGCCGAGCGCGCCGCGCACGCGTTCGCGGCTTTCGCCCACCGCCTTGTCGGCGAGGCCGACCACGGCAAAAGCCGGCAGGCCGTTCGACAACTGCACCTGCGCCTCGACGGACATCACCTCGATGCCCTGGAATGCGACTGTGCGGCAGCGTGCGACCATAGCGCCAGTTTATTCTTTGTTCTTGTGGAAACAAATACTCCAGATTGCTTTTCCTTAAATACCTCGCGCGATGGGAATATACACGTATGCACCCCGCATCTTGGCAGCCTGAGCAATCCGCGCTACAGAGATTGCGCACCCTTTGGGGAGTAGCCGTCCGCCGTCTTGCAGAAGATGAGCGGGGGAAGCGTCAACAGACTAGTCGAGCGGAGACCAGCCCTCTCGCCTTGGCGCTTCCGGACCGGAGGTCATGCTCCGGTATGGCGAGACCTTAGGCTTGTACCGTTGCATCCCGGACCGGGCGGCGACGGGACAGCCTATGGCCTGATCGCCGCCCGGTCCCCGATGTGCCTGCCCCATGTCCCTTGCTCCAGAGCTTTCCGCTTTCCTCACCACCATCGGCGTGGTTGCCGTCGCCGAGATCGGCGACAAGACGCAGCTGCTGTCGCTGCTGCTGGCGGCGCGTTTTCATCGGCCCTGGCCGATCCTCGCCGGTATTCTCGCGGCCACCATTGCCAATCATCTGGCCGCCGCCGCCATCGGCGTCTGGCTCGAAGACCTGCTGGCACCGCATGTTTTGCGCTGGGTGCTGATCGCGTCTTTCGTCGCCATGGCGGTATGGACGCTGATCCCCGACAAGCTGGAAGACGATGCTGCGCCGAAAAGCCGACGCTGGGGCGCGTTCCTCACCACGCTGACAATGTTCTTCATCGCCGAGATCGGCGACAAGACGCAACTCGCCACCACGGCGCTGGCGGCGCGCTACGATGCGATCCTGATCGTCACCGCCGGCAGCACGCTGGGCCTGATGCTGGCGAATGTGCCGGTGGTGTTTCTCGGCAAGGCACTGATGCGGCGGTTGCCGCTGAAACTCGCACGCACTCTGGCTGCGGTGGCCTTCCTGCTGCTGGCCCTCGTGCTGCTGCTGACCGGCTGATCGGGTGTCCGGCTGGGCGAGATATTCCTGTCGATTCCGACGGGACAGCCACCCGGCCGTTCAGGGTTGTCGTTTTTCTATGAACTGTCACCAACATGCCAGTGGATAGAGATATGGCGGTCCGGCTAAGATCGGGCTGTGATCCGGTGCCGCTGCAGGGCGGCCGGCCAAGAGAAGACGCAGACGATGACCAAGATTGCCGGCAAGAGCTACCGGAAAGCCGAGATCGAGACGCTGCTCGATGCGCTGAAGCGCCAGACCAAGCGGGCGCGCGCCAAGGCCGAGGATGCGATCCAGCGCATCGGCCATGCCACCTACGAACCCTATTACGAATATCGTGAATCGCTGACCGAGATCGAAGGCGTGATCGTCCTGATCGAGGACCGCATGGAGAATGCGGAAAAAAATGCCGCTGCCCAGTTGCAGGAATATCACAGCCAGCTGATCGTCGATCTGCTGCGCATGAAGATCGATGTGGTGTTGCGGGTTTTCCCCGCGCTGGAGAATGCGGAAGTCCTGCCGGTCGGCACACAGAAGGTTTTCCTCGCCACCATCTGGGAACTGCACGAGACGGTGGCCCGTGTCGACCGCGAGAAGATCCAGGGCGTGCTCGACGAAGACGCGCGCAAGCGGCTGACGGTGGCGGAAACCATCCTGCGCGAAGTGTCGGACCGCGCGCCGCGCCTGATGGAACTGGCGGCCGAGAGTAACGTCCGCTCGGGCTGAGTCAGGGGTTTTCCGACAATTCGTGATACTGCCGCGCATAGAACATGCGGTGCGCAGTCTGCGTCTGTGCCGCTGCCTGCTTCATGAGAAGCGTGGGCAGGGCTTTGGCCGGCACCGGCTGCAGCTGGAACGGTCCCGGCTGCATCGCGTAGGGCAGCAGGTCGCCTTTCGGGGTCAGCACCACGGCGTTATGGCCATCGCCCACCGCCACGTCGAAATTATGCGCCATGGCGATACGGCCACCGCCGGGCGGTACGCGACGCAGGTCGACGCCGAAGAACGGGCTGTCGTAGCTCAGGCCCAGCAGGCCGAGCAGGGTCGGCGCGACATCCATGCTGGAGCCCAGCACGGTATTGCGCGCCGGGTCGATATGCTTTGGCGCATAGATCGCCAGCGGCACGCGGAAAGCCTGCACCGGAATCTGTGCCGCGCCCCAGACTTTCGGTCCGTGATCGCCGATCATCACGAAGATGGTGTCGTCGAACCACGGCTTGCTGCGTGCGGCATCGATGAAGGCGCCCAGCGACCAGTCGGCATAGGCGGCGGCCTGTTCCTTGAATCCGAGGCCGGGCCGCTGGTCGATGCGGCCATCCGGATAACGGAAGGGACGATGGTTGCTGACGGTCAGGCAGGCAAAAAGGAACGGGCCAGGCTCTGCTGCCATTTTGTCGATGCGGCCCAGCGCCTCCTTGAACATATATTCGTCGGCCACGCCCCAGATGGTCTTGAAGCCGCGGTCGGCGATGTCGCCCTGGCCCAGCACCTGATCGAAGCCGATGGTTTCCCAGAAATGCCCCATATTGTCGAAGCTGGTTGGGCCGCCATACAGGAAGGCGGTGCGGTAGCCGAACTGCTTGAGCAGGAAGGGCAGGGAATTCATGCCTTCCGACCCGCTGCGCCGCGCCGTGGAGATGCCGGGGATTGGCGGGAAGGATGTGAATACCGCCTCCAGCGCACGCACCGTGCGGTCGCCGGTCGCGTAGATATTGCTGAAGAACAGGCTGTCTTTCGCGATCCGGTGCCAGTTCGGCGACACGGTTTTCCAGTAGTCGCGCTGCTTTTCCTCAAAGACATCCTCGAAGTAGACCGAGCCGAAGGATTCTTCGAGCACCAGCACCACATTCAGTTTCTTTGTCGGCATCGGGCCATTGTCGACATGTCGGCGCAGGCTGCGTTCGCCGGGTGCCGCCAGATCGGTCGTGTTGTCCTGCCGCACCATGTCGCGCAGCAGCGGAATCGCCTTGGCCTCGTCGATGCCGGGATAGATGCCGTCATACTTGCTATCATTGGTCAGGAAGGCGTTCAGGATACTGTGCATGCCGTTCACGGCCAGTTCGTTGGTCGTGCGCGCCGAGACCGGCTCGTAGGGTCCGCCATACAGAAAAGACAGCGCGAGCAGGGAGGCGAGCGCGGCAACCGCGAAGCTGCGGCGCCATTCCCCTGGTTGTACTGGCGTGTCCAGCGCACGGTTCAGGTGGGGCCGCAAGACGGCATAGAGAACCAGTACCGCAGCGGCGATGACCGGCAGGTAGATGTGCAGATCGAAGGATTCGCGGATATTGCCGAGCACTTCCCGGGGGAAGATCAGGTAATAGACGGCAATGCCGTTGAAGCGGCTGTTGTATTCATCCCAGAAGAACAGTTCGGCGATGGCGCTGAAGACGGTGACGCCGAGCAGGCCGATCAGCAGCAGATGGGCCAGCACCTTGCCGGTCTTCCAGCGCAGGACGCGGTGGAGCACATAGAGTCCCAGCAGGAAGGGCAGGCCGAGGACGATCGCGGTGGCGCCATCATCCGCCAGTCCGATCAGCCATACGGCAGCCACGGACAGGATCGTGTCGGGCGTGTCGTGTTCCACCCATACCGTCAGCGTCAGGCGTACGGTTGCCGCCAGCAGCAGGAAGATGCCGAGGCACAGCAGCCAGAAACCGAGTCGGGGGGGGATGCGGCGCGAGGATAGCGAAACGGAGATTTCGCGCAGGGGAACAAACAGCATGGGCGGTCCGACCTGTTGGGAGACTGCCGCTGAGTAACCGACCCTGCTTACAGCAAGCTTACGTGGCCTCGCCCCTGCTGCGTGGCAGATGCAGGATGAATTCCGCCCCGCCGCCGGGTGAATCGCCGACCGATACGCTGCCGCCATGACTGCGCATGGTTTCCGCCACGATGGCGAGACCCAGCCCGGCGCCGCCGTTCTGCGACCGGTTCCGGCCGCGCCAGAAACGCTCGAATATTTCGTTGCGCTGGGCGGGCGGCACGCCCGGGCCATGGTCGCGGACCGCGATGGCCGGCTCCGGCGTCACGATAATCGTCACCTCGGTGTCCGGTGCGGTATGGGCGATGGCATTTTCGACAAGGTTGCGCAGGGCGTTTTCGAGTATTTCCGCCGAAGCTTCCACCAGCACCGGCCGTGAGGCGGCGGTCAGCGCCAGCGTCTTGTGCGCGGCGATCGCCAGCGGTGCCAGGAAGGTGATGACCGTTTCCGCCACGTCGTTCAGGTCGACGATGGCGAATTGCGGCGGTGCCGCCTCCAGTCGCGACACCTGCAGCAATTGGCCGACCAGGCGGTTCATGCGCGCGATGTCTTCGGCCAGGCGCTGCGTCTCCGGGCCGGCGTCGAGTTCTGCCACCCGTGCAGTCAGCACCGCCAGCGGCGTGCGCAGTTCGTGCGCGGCGTTGGCGGTGAAGCGGCGCTGCATCTCGAAACCCTGTTCCAGGCGATCGAGAGCGGCATTGATGGCCAGTGGGAGTGCGCGGATTTCCTCCGCCACGTCGTCGGTTGGCAGGCGCAGGTTTCGGGTCTCCGGCCGGATCTGCAGGGCGCGGGCAGACAGTTGCTTGATCGGCCGCAGGCTGCTGCGGATCGTCCAGGCCGCCATCAGCAGTGCCGCAGCCAGCACCACAGGCACGGTCCAGCCGATATGCATGGCAAATTCGCTCAGCAGGGTGTCGATATAGACATCGGGATGGACCTGGCCCTGCGCCACGATCACGCGATAGCCCGGCGGCAATCCCTCGCTGCTCTGCAATGCGTAGTAGCTGCTCTCGCCGCCGCCGGCATCCAGCAGGCGGAAAACCGTCTCGCCATCGGCAGGATGGCTGAAGGCCAGGTCGACAAAAGCGGAGCGAGCCTTCTCGCTGGACGCCGCCACGATCTGGCCGGCGGGGTCGATCACGGCATAGAGATAGCCGTCGCCCGAATTGCGGTAGGCCTGTTCCAGTTCCGCCGGCAGGGTCAGAGTCATCACGCCATTACGAACATGCGTATGGGGCGCGATCTGCCTGGCCTGGATCTGCAATCCGACATCGTCGAGGTTGTCGAGCGCGAACCAGGCATATTGGCTGACAATCACCGCGACCAGCAGCGTCGATCCCAGCAACACCAGGCCCAGCCGCCAGGCCAGACGCGCCTGCAAAGACCAACGGCGACTCATGCGGCGGCTTCCGCCAGCAGATAGCCCACGCCGCGCACCGTATGAATCTCGCCGGAGAAGCCGTTGCCGGTCAGCTTGCGGCGCAGGCGATGCAGCAGCACTTCCAGAGAATTCGGCGTCACCTCGTCGTCGAAGCCGTAGATGCGTTCTTCCAGATGGCGCTTGGGCACCACGCGGCCGACCCGCCGCAACAGGTTCTCCAGCAGCGCCATTTCGCGCGCGGTCAGCGGCAGGGCCCGGCCGTCGATAGTGACCGTCCGGCCGATGGTGTCGAAGGAGATATTGCCGGCTTCCAGCACCACGCCCAGCGCGCCGTTCGGGCGTCGCAGCAGGGCTTTCAGCCGCGCGATCAGCTCATCGACGGCAAAAGGCTTCAGCAGATAGTCGTCGGCGCCGCTGTTCAGTCCGGCCACACGGTCATCGACGCCGTCGCGCGCCGTCAGGATCAGCACAGGCGTACTGTCGCGCTTGCCGCGCAATTCGCGCAGCACTGTCAGGCCGTCTTCGTCGGGCAGGCCGAGATCGAGAACCATGGCATCGAAACGCGATGCTGCCAGCGCATCGCGCGCCGCTTCCGCGGTCCCGGCCACGTCGACAGTAAAGCCGGCGCGAGCCAGGCTGCGCTGTACCAGGTCGAGCAGGGCAGTTTCGTCTTCGATCAGCAGGAGGCGCATGGCGTGGCCTTATCGGGTGGCAGGCTTACCGCCACCTTACGAAGCATGCACCTGCCGGCTGCGGAGTTGAAGGTTCCCATCCGGATATTTCCCGGTTTGACTGCGTTCTTTCCCGCGACGGAACCGCATTGTAACCGCCGGGTTGCGACATTTCGGCCATTGCGCGGCGAGGGGAGTCCGGGTAGAAGGGCCGTGGGACACGCCCCCCCAACGGGGCGCTTACTATCTGGAAGGATAGACAGATGACAAAGCCTGCAGTGCGCCCCAACTCGGCGCATTTCTCCTCCGGCCCCTGCGCCAAGCGCCCCGGCTGGACCCCCGAACTCCTCAAGAATGCCCTGGTCGGCCGCTCGCATCGCTCGAAAGAGGGCAAGCAGCGTCTGGTCGATGCCATCGAACTGCATCGCAAGCTGCTGGGCATTCCCGCAGATTACAAGATCGGCATCGTGCCGGCCTCCGATACCGGCGCCGTGGAAATGGCGCTGTGGTCGATGCTGGGCGCGCGCGGCGTCGAGGTCCTGGCCTGGGAAAGCTTCGGCGCCGGCTGGGGCTCGGACATTTCCAAGGAGCTGAAGCTCAAGGACGTCCGCACGCTGAAGGCCGGTTACGGCGAAATCCCCGACCTGAAACAGGTCGACTGGACCCGCGACGTCGTCTTCACCTGGAATGGCACGACCTCGGGCGTGAAGGTGCCGAACGGCGACTGGATCGCCGACACCCGCGAAGGCCTCGCGATCTGCGATGCCACCTCGGCCGTGTTCGCCATGGACCTGCCGTGGTCGAAGCTGGATGTCACGACCTGGTCGTGGCAGAAGGCGACCGGCGGCGAGGCGGCGCATGGCATGATCGTGCTGAGCCCGCGCGCCGTGCAGCGTCTGGAAACCTATACGCCGGCCTGGCCGCTGCCGAAGATTTTCCGCATGGCCAAGGACGGCAAGCTGATCGAAGGCATCTTCAAGGGCGAGACGATCAACACGCCCTCCATGCTCTGCGTGGAAGATATCCTTGATGCCCTGAAATGGGGCGAGAGCGTCGGCGGCCTGAAGGGCATGATTGCCCGTTCGGAAGCCAATCTGAAGGCGATTGCCGACTGGAAGGCCAAGACCCCCTGGGTCGATTTTCTTGCCGGCGACGCGGCTGTCCGCTCCAACACCTCGATCTGCCTCAAGGTGGTCGATCCCTGGTTCACCGCGCTGGGTCCGAAGGACCAGGAAGCGGCGGCCAAGCAGATCGCGTCCACCCTGGAGAAGGAAGGCGTCGCCATGGACATCGCGCATTATCGCGATGCCCCGCCGGGCCTGCGCATCTGGGGCGGTGCCACGGTGGAGACCAGCGACATCGTCGCGCTCTGCCCCTGGCTCGACTGGGCTTTCACTGAGGTGAAGGCAAACTACAAGCCGGCCGCGGCCGCCTGATCCAACGATCCACGGGCGCGCTCGCAAAGGGCGCGCCCGTTATCTCTTCCCGCATTCTGACATTCCCAAATTCTCACACCCGAGGACTCATCCCATGGTCAAGGTTCTGATCTCCGACGAACTGAGCCCCGCCGCCGTCGACATCTTCAAGTCGCGCGGCGTCGAGGTCGATATCAAGACCGGCCTGAAGCCGGACGAACTGCTCGCCATCATCGGTGACTATGACGGCCTGGCGATCCGTTCGGCCACCAAGGTCACCGCCAAGGTGCTGGAAGCCGCCAGGAAGCTCAAAGTCGTGGGTCGCGCCGGCATCGGCGTCGACAACGTCGATATTCCGGCCGCCACCGCGCGCGGCGTCTGCGTGATGAACACCCCGTTCGGCAACTCGATCACCACCGCCGAACATGCCATTGCCATGATGATGGCGCTGGCCCGCGAAATCCCGCTGGCTGACCGTTCCACCCAGGCCGGCAAGTGGGAAAAGAACCGCTTCATGGGCGTCGAACTGTATGGCAAGACGCTCGGCCTGATCGGCTGCGGCAATATCGGTTCCATCGTCGCTGACCGCGCCCAGGGCCTGAAGATGAAGGTGGTCGGCTACGATCCTTTCCTGACGCCGGAACGCGCCACCGCGCTGGGCATCGAGAAGGTGGAACTGGACGAGCTGCTGGCCCGCGCCGATTTCATCAGTCTGCACACCCCGCTGACCGAGCAGACCAAGAATATCCTGGATGCCAAGGCGCTGGCCAAGGTCAAGAAGGGCGTGCGCATCGTCAACTGCGCGCGCGGCGGTCTGGTGGACGAAGCCGCACTCAAGGATGCGCTGGACAACGGCCAGGTGGCTGGCGCCGCCTTCGACGTCTTCGTCACCGAGCCGGCGAAGGAAAACGTGCTGTTCAATCACGAGCGTTTCGTCGCCACGCCGCATCTGGGCGCCTCGACCAATGAGGCGCAGGAGAATGTCGCGCTGCAGGTGGCCGAGCAGATCAGCGACTACCTGCTGACCGGCGCCGTCACCAATGCATTGAACATGCCGTCGGTTTCGGCCGAAGACGCGCCGAAGCTGCGCCCCTACATGAAGCTGGCCGAACAGCTCGGCAGCTTCGTCGGCCAGCTGGCGGAGGCCAACCTGACCAAGGTGGTGATCGAATATGAAGGCCATGCGGCGACGCTGAATACGCGTCCGCTCACGGCCATCGTGCTGGAAGGCCTGCTGCGCCGCCAGCTTTCGAGCGTCAATATGGTCAACGCGCCGCTGGTGGCCAAGGAGCGCAATATCGAGGTCTCCGAGGTGAAGCATGAGCGCGAAGGCGACTACGCCACGCTGATGCGCGTCACCATCCATGCCGACAAGGTGCGCCATCTGTCGGGCACGCTGTTCGCCAACAAGAACCCGCGCGTGGTCGAGATCAAGGGTATCGACATCGACGCCGAGTTGGGTCCGCACATGCTCTATGTCACCAATGCCGACAAGCCGGGCTTCATCGGCCGTCTCGGCACGGTGCTGGGCGATGCCGGTATCAACATCGCCACTTTCCATCTCGGTCGCGCGGCACGCGGCGAGGATGCGATCTGTCTCGTCGAAGTCGATGGTCCGATCCCGGCCGATGTGGCCGAGAAGGTGAAGGCGATCCCGGGCGTGCGCCAGGCGACGCCGCTGCAGTTCTGAGTCAAGCGTTAAACACACTGTTTACAGCTTTACCGGGGCCGGGTTGGTTGCTTAACTGACCCGGCCCCTTCGATTCACGGAGTAACCGATCATGGCTCGTCTGGCCCGCCTCGCACTGACGCTTGCATTGCCGCTGGCTCTGATTGCCTGTGGCCCGCCTTCGACGGAAGAGGCGCTGAAGAAGGCCGAACCGGCCAAGACCAAGGCGCAGCTGGAAAAGGCACTCGGCAAACCGAGCGAATTGCAGAAGCTCGGCCCGCTCGAACAGTGGACCTACAAGACCAGCGATGGCTCGGTCACTTTCGTGATTGCCGGCGACAGCGTCACGCTGGCCTCGGGCGGCACGACGAAGAAGAACTAAGTCTGCACAGCTTTACTCGTCACCCTCGGGCTTGACCCGAGAGTCCCATTTGTTTCTATGCATGAAAAATGGGATGCCCGGGTCAAGCCGGCATGACGATCATTATATGGGGGCCGGATAACTCCGCCCCCCGAAAATCGCGCTGCCGACGCGCACATGCGTGGCACCCAGCATCACGGCTGTGTCGAAATCGCCGCTCATGCCCATGCTGAGCTGATCGAGCCCGTTGCGTTTCGCGATCTTGTTGAGCAACGCGAAATGCGGCGAAGGTTCTTCTTCGGCCGGCGGAATGCACATCAGGCCGACGACCGGCAGGTTCAACGCCCGGCAGGCGGCAATGAAGGCATCGGCCTCCTGCGGCGCGCAGCCGGCCTTCTGCGGTTCCTCGCCGGTATTCACCTGCACGAAGCAGGGTAGGCGGCGGCCGCTCCTGTCGAACTCTTTGGCCAGTTCCTGCGCCAGGCTGTCGCGGTCCAGCGTATGGATCACATCGAAATGCGCGACCGCCTGTTTCACCTTGTTGGTCTGCAGCGGGCCGATCAGATGCAGCACCAGGTCGGGATGCGTCTCGCGCAGGGCCGGATATTTCGCCATGCCTTCCTGCACGCGGTTCTCGCCGAAATGCCGCTGCCCGGCGGCCAGCGCCTCGACGACGGCTTCGGCCGGAAAGGTCTTGGCGACGGCAACCAGCTTTACTGCGGCGGGATCACGCTTGGCCGTCGCAGCGGCATCAGCGATCTGCTGCCGGATGGCGGTGAGGCGCAAGGCAACTGTGGCTTCCGGCGAGGGCTGGGTCATGGCAGGCTGCTGTAATGAAATCCCGAGTGCAATCTCAGGTCCGCAGGCTACCAACCGCGACGCATCGGCGGAAGCCTCTGCCCCCCATGGTCATGCCTGGGCGCTGGCTCGTGACCGACGCGGGCCGCCTGCCCGATCCGCTGCCGGCGATTGGGCGGCTTGAACGCGGCGACGGCGTGCTGTTCCGCCATTACGAACTGGCGCCGGCGAAACGCCTGGCGCTGGCGCAACAGGTGGCCGAGCTATGCCGTCGGCGCGGCCTGGTTCTGCTGGTCGCAGGTGACGCACGGCTGGCGCGTGCAGTTTCAGCCGATGGCCTGCATCTGCCGCAGGCTCTGATCGAGCATGCTGCCAGGGCGCGGCGGATGGGCCTGAGACTCGTCACCGTGGCGGCGCATGACGCTGCCGCCATCGCGCGGGCGGCGCGATGCGGCGCGGATGCGGTGCTGATCTCGCCGGTCTTTGCCACGGCGAGCCACCCCGGCGCCGCACCGCTGGGGGTGCTGCGCCTTGCAGCCTTGGCAACCGAGGCAAGGCGCCGCGGGCTGCAGGTCTACGCGCTCGGCGGCGTCACGCCGGCCAGCTTCACACGGTTGCGGCAGGTTCCGCTGGCCGGCTATGCCGCGATCGGAGCCTTCTCGCCGCAGGCATAAAAAAACCGCCGCCATCTTGCGATGGCGGCGGCGCTCGAACCGCCTGCAGGCGGTATCGGATCAGAAGGTGTAGGCGTAATTGAGCGACAGGACCACGGCGCTTTCGCAGATGCTTAGGCCGCCGCACTCGGTTTTCGACAGGTTGGTATCGACATACTGCACGCCGGCGGTGAAGCCCCAGTAGCTGGCGAACAGGCCGATATTGTAGTCGACGTAGCTGTCCTTGGTGAGGCCGAAGTTGGCCGGCTTGTCGATCGTCTGCTTGCCGATATTGGCCTTGATGGTCGGGCTGAACTCGGTCACCGGGATCGGCACCGCCACGCCGGCGGTGTAGTAGACGCCGGTGCCGCTGTTACCGAAATATTCCGGGCTGTAGTAGATCGCCGCGCTCGGCAGCACATAGCCGAAATCATAACCGACGGCGAGCTTGCCTTCGGTGAAATCCTGCGCTTCCGGTCCCTTGCCGGTGTAGTTGTAGCGGATGAAGCCGACATCGACGGCCAGCTTGTCGAAGGTGGCGCGCAGGCCGCCGACCAGGTCGACTTCGGCGGTGGTGCCGTTGTTGAAGTCGACGCTGCTGCCCCAGACGCCGGTATAGATCGTCAGCAAGTCGCTCGCCGCCAGGGTGGCGTCGAGGCCGGCCTGGAAGGCCGGGTTCTTGTCGCTCTGGCTGATGCCGCGGAAGCGGTAGTCGGACACGACGCCGGCGTTGACGGCGACGCCGAGCGGAATGTCGGCAGCCATGGCGGGAGCCGCGGCGACCAGGCCAAGGGCCACGAGGGCGGCGCGGAAAGCAAGTTTGGTCATTGGGGAAACCTCCGGGAAGTAAATTCGCGGACGAGATAAACAGGCGAACCCCTGTCCGACAAACACTTACCCTGTATTATGCCGGCCGAGCCCGGGAACTGTGTCTCTACGGTTACACTCGTACCGGGAAACGATCACACTGAATAAAATCTGTGCAATGAGCGTCGGTAATTTAATTTCAAACGCGCCACAGATTGGGGGGAGACCGTCATGACCGCGGCGCAGCCTTTGATTCTTGTCGAAACCTCCACCGAATCAGCCGCTATCCCGGCCGGCGTGCAGGTGATCCGGCTGAACTACCCCTCCAAGCGCAACGCCCTGTCGCTCGCCCTGCGTGCCGAACTGATCGCCGCCATGGAGGCCGCCATGGCGGCCCCGGCCGTGCGCGCCGTCGTGCTGACCGGTAGCGGCGGCGCCTTCTGCGCCGGCGGCGACATCTCCTCGATGCAGAATGTCGCCGGGGTATCCGGGCGCCAGCGTCTGGCCAATCTGCACCGGCTGGCCCGGCTGGTGGTGGCCGGACCCAAGCCGGTGATCGCCGCCGTGGAAGGTTACGCCTACGGCGCCGGCATGTCGCTGGCGCTGCTCTGCGACCAGGTGGTGGCCGCCAGCGATGCGAAATTCTGCTGCTCGTTTGGCAAGATCGGGCTGATGCCCGACATGGCGGCGCTGTGGACCGTGCCGCAGCGGGTCAATGCCGGCTGGGTGAAGCGGCTGCTGATGCTGGCGGAGGAAATCGACGGCGACACCGCCGGCCGTATCGGCCTGGCTGATGAGGTGACCGCGCCGGGCGAGGTGCTGACGGCGGCCCTCGCGCTGGCGGCGAAGTTCGCCGCCCTGGCCCCGCTGCCGGTCGGCTTTATCAAGACGACGCTGGCGCGCGGGCCGCAGCCGCTGGAGGCGCTGCTGGCGCAGGAGGCCGACGGCCAGGCCCTGCTGTTCAACTCTGCCGACTTCGCCGAGGGGCGGGATGCCTTCCTCGCCAAGCGCAAACCGGTGTTTACCGGCAGCTGAATTTCTGGACTGACGCCACGGTAGCGCCAGCCGGATCGACTGCCGGCCCGCCGCCGCTTGCAGGGGATTTTTCACCCCCATAGACTAAGGCGACAAAAACAAGTTTCTGCCAGGAGGAAACCGATGCTGGGTCTGATTCAGGACCGTCCGTTGCTGATTTCGCAGCTGATCGAATATGCCGCGCTGTACCACAGCAAGACGGAAATCGTGACCCGCACGGTGGAAGGCCCGATCCATCGCTATACCTATCGCGACCTGCGCGACCGTTCGCGCCAGCTGGCCAATGCGCTGACCCGGCTGGGCGTGAAACTGGGTGATCGCATCGGCACGCTGGCCTGGAACACCTACCGGCATTTCGAACTCTATTACGGCGTCTCAGGAATGGGTGCGGTGCTGCATACCGTGAACCCGCGCCTGTTCCCCGAGCAGATCGACTACATCGTCAACCACGCCGAAGACCAGTATCTGTTCTTCGACCTCACCTTCCTGCCGCTGGTCGAGAAGCTGGTGCCGCAGCTCAAGACGGTGAAGGGCTTCGTGCTGATGACCGATGCGGCGCATATGCCGAAGGACAGCAAGATCCCCAATCTGCTGTGCTACGAGGATCTGATCGGCAGGGAGCAGCCGGATTTCGCCTGGCCGGAATTCGACGAGCGCACCGCCTCGTCGCTCTGCTATACCTCGGGCACCACCGGCAATCCGAAGGGCGTGCTGTTCTCGCATCGCTCGAGCGTGCTGCACTCCTACGCGGTCTGCCAGCGCGACGGCCTCAATCTCGGCTCGGCCGATTCAGCGCTGGTGATCGTGCCGTTGTTCCATGCCAATGCCTGGGGCGTGCCCTACGG
>NZ_PEKV01000005.1:595382-602474 GCF_002796975.1 Ferrovibrio sp.
GGCGGTTCGGCCGCGCCGCGTGCGATGATCGAGCGCTTCGCCAAGCAGTTTAACTGCTTCGTGATCCATGCCTGGGGCATGACCGAGATGTCGCCGCTCGGCACCACCGGCAACATGCTGAAGAAACATGCCGAGCTGCCGCTGGAGAAACGCCTCGACATCCAGTCGAAGCAGGGCCGCACGGTCTACGGCGTCGAGATCAAGATCACCGACGACGAGGGCAGGGAACTGCCGCGCGACGGCAAGGCGTTTGGCGATGTCCGGGTGCGCGGCCCCTGGATCACGCGCGGCTATTTCCGCGGCGAGGGCGGCAACGTGCTCGACAAGGACGGCTGGTTCACGACGGGCGACGTCGCCACGCTGGACGAAGACGGCTACATGCAGATCACCGACCGTTCGAAGGACGTGATCAAGTCGGGCGGCGAGTGGATTTCCTCGATCGACCTGGAGAATGCCGCGGTCGGCCATCCCGCCGTGCAGGAGGCCGCCGTGATCGGCGTGCATCACGAGAAGTGGCAGGAGCGCCCGCTGCTGCTGGTGATCAAGAAGGCCGGCCAGGAAGTGACGCGCGACGAGATGCTGCAGTTCCTGGAAAGCCGCGTCGCCAAATGGTGGCTGCCCGACGATGTGGTCTTTGTCACTGAGCTGCCGCATACCGCCACCGGCAAGCTGCTGAAGGTGAAGCTGCGCGAGCAGTTCAAGGACTACAAGCTGCCCACCCCCGGCGCGTAAGCGCGCCGCGCGGGAGAACAGGGAAGGGCTGCAGCGATGCGGCCCTTTTCCTTTTTCAGTGCCTGCGGGGGTTGCCGTCGTTGCGGTCGCGCGCCGCCAGCAACTGGCGGATGCGGCGCTCGACCTCTTCGGAGTCGTAAGGTTTCGGCAGCAGCGGCCCGTCATGGCAGAGGTCGGCGGCCTTCTGTGCGGCGTTGCTGGCGGCGCCCGAGGTGAGAATCACCTGCACGTCGGGGCGGTTCTGCCGCACCCATTGCGCCAGGCCGAACCCGTCCATCTCGCCCGGCATCTGGATGTCGCTGAACACGATGTCGACCTCGATATCGACCTTGAACAGCGCCAGCGCTTCCCTGGCGCTGCCGGCCTCGATCACCATGAAGCCGCAGTCGCGCAGGTATTCGGCGACCACCATGCGGACCAGCACTTCGTCCTCCACCACCAGCACCACCGGGCGGTCGTCTTCAGCATCGGTCGAGGACTGGAGGTCACGGGCGGCTGCCAACATCGCGGAGTTCCTGACTGACTGGAAACGGACGGACGGACGGCCGAATCACCGGATTTTGAGCAGAATGCACAACCCCGCCGGCCCTGTCCTGCAATAATTCTGCTACATGCGCGGTTTGTTCGGGCTTATCCGGTATTTAGGCTGTTTTATCAGATACTTAGACTGCCTTATCAGGTGCTTGTCCCGCCTTGTGGCGTGCTTGTTTCGGCTTATGACGTGCTTATACGATGCTTATTTTGTCTTATTTTTGCTTATTCGGCTGAAGTCCTGATCTCCGGATGGTCAGCCACACAGATACGCCTTTTCTTCGATGGGCCATAGCCTCTCTGCCAGAAAAGCTATGTTCAGAAAGAGCGCGGATTTCGATGATAGCTGCGCTCGAAGGAAACAGATTCTCTGAATACGCATCGGGGCGCCTACCTGTTGCCGCAATTTCCGGTCCGACTTCCAGCCGGGCAACGTTCGATATTGCCCATAAAAGAGAAATTTCCGCTTCAGCAGATAGAGTTGCATCTGTGTTTTCGCTGTCCAAATGTCGTCGCAACTCGCCGATTTTCGTTTGATCCGCATGCGCGGTCAGGTCATCCAACATTCTATATAAGCGGCGTCTGGCAAAGATCGGCATAGCGTACTCGCCACGGCTCCTTGATTAATGCCCAGCGTCGGGATCGTTGGAAAAGCCTGCGTAAAATATGCGCACGTTTTGATGATCTCAGTTTTGATAATTTTCCTACAAAATAAACCTCTTTTGTTCTATAATGAAAATGACGTAGCTGCATACATTTGTAGGCAGCCGGCCCTCATGATACGCACTGCCAACATCATATCGGCTAAAGCTGATCAGAAAAGAAGCGGTACTGGGGAGCACCTGCATTTCGAATTTGGAGAGAGAAGCTACTACGATGATAGGCACAAATATCATCGCGAACGTTGTGTTGATCCGAAATTTAAAATGACCCCAGAAATGAGTTCGTTAATCCAAAATTGGATTCCTTTCGACCCAGCGAAATCTCCGTCGGGTGCGCTTGTTTTACAAGAAGGAAAGACGCAGGTCGCGGTGACATGGGGGAGTCGGGCGCACCGGCATTTCCGTGTCTTTTCCAGGATGCCAGCAGTCGCATACGATCTTGAGGACAATCCCATATATAAAGCGCTCAAGAAAAAGCGCTCTCAGGTGGTTGGCTCTGAAAATCGTGTCTTACGCTGCATCTTTTTGTTCGATGCTGGATGTGGATTACGCCCAAGTATGCGTTTGCTGTTTTGTGGCTTCTTCAGAAATTTGGAATTAATCACTCACCCAGTTTCTTCAAGGTAAATTTGAAGAAAGACAAATAATAAACGAGACTTCAAGGAGATGTCCGCCAATCGAATCCCCATTTTGTGGCCCGCGTTATCTTCATCGCAACGGAAGATGGCGGTTAGGTTGGGGCATCTTCCACCCAAGTAATTGTGAGGCTCACCTAATTACGCCACCCGATACACCGCTGCCTCATCGGCCTCACCGCCACCGTCGACCGCCACGCGCCCATCACCCACCATATGGATCAGATGCGCCAGCACCGAGCGCGCTGCCGCGGGGTGCAGATACTTCGGCACCTCGGCATACATCACCGTCACCATCTGCGGGATGGTCTGCGGGCCGTTCTTCGTCAGGCAGTCCACGATCTGCGCCTCGCGCGCCTCGCGATGTTTGATCAGTTCGCGCACGAAATGCTGCGGCGAGTGGCCGGTGTTCATCGCGTCGATCGGCGCGCCATGCGTCGGGTAGTAGCGCACGTCGTCGCGCGGCAGCAGTTTTTTCAGGCTGGCGTAGTAATCCGTCATGTTGCCGTCGGGCGGCGAGATCACCGTGGTCGACCAGCCCATCACATGGTCGCCGCTGAACAGCGCCTTTTCCTCGTGCAGTGCGAAGCAGAGATGATTTGAGATATGGCCCGGCGTGTGCAGCGCCGTCACCGTCCAGCCCTTGCCGCGGATCACCTCGCCGTCCGTCACGACATGATCGGGCACGAAGTCGTGATCGCCGCCTTCCTCCACCACCACGCCGTCGACGGTTTTTGCCGGCGGATGCGGGCCGAAGCCATAGGTCGGCGCGCCGGTGCGCTGTTTGAGCAGCCGGGCGCCCGGCGAATGATCGCGATGGGTATGGGTGATCAGGATATGCGTGACGGTTTCGCCGTCGAGATTCTGCAGCAATGCCTCGATATGCGCCGCATCGTCGGGGCCGGGGTCGATCACCGCCACGCCATCCCTGTGGCCCAGAATATAGGTGCCGGTGCCGTGGAAGGTGAAAGCCGAGGGGTTCGAGGCAATGACGCGCCGCACAAGCGGAGAGAGTCCGCTGACCGTGCCATAGGAAAATTGCAGATCTTTGACGAAGGGAATGGACATGCCGGTTCCTTGGGGCAGGCAGCTTTTGCAGGCGAAACGCGGGCAGTTCCGGGAACAGGTCCGGGGCGCGCCGCCGGAGTGTAGGCGGGGTTCAGCAGGAGCGAAAATTGACGCTACGTCAAGTGATTAGCATTCACCCGAGCGCGAAAGCGATTGACCTGTGCGTCACCCGTTTCATAATCTCGGCATAACCAGGGCGGCATCCAGAATCGCCTTTATCATTTGGGAGGATGGACTCTGTCCGAGATTGTCCAGTTGCTGCTGAACGGGCTGGCGGCAGGCTGTATTTACGGCCTGGTCGCACTCGGTTTCGTGCTGATCTACAAAGCCACCGAAATGGTGAACTTCGCCCAGGGCGACCTGCTGATGCTGGGCGCCTTCATGGCCTTTGCGCTCATCGAGCACTATGGCCTGAACTACTGGGCTGCCTTCCTTGGCGCCGTGCTGTTCATGGCCGTGTTCGGCTACCTGCTCGATACGGTGATCCTGCGGCAGGTGATCGGCCAGCCGCAGTTTGCCGTCGTCATGCTCACCATCGGCCTCGGTTTCCTGTTCCGCTCCGGCGCCTCGATGATCTGGGGCACCGAGACGCGCGCCTTCGCCACGCCGTTTACCGACGGCGTCACCCGGGTGGGCGGCTTCGTGATCGCCGACGTCAACCTCTCCATTGTCTGCGGCACGGCGATCCTCTGCGGCCTGCTGTACGCCTTCTTCCGCTTCACCCGCATCGGCGTCGCTATGCAGGCGGCCTCGCAGAACCAGCTGGCGGCCTATTACATGGGCATCCCGGTGAAGATGATCTTCTCTCTCGTCTGGGCGATTTCGGCCGGCGTGGCGGCTGTCGCCGGCATCCTGCTGGCGCCGGTGTCGCTGATCGACGTCACCATCGGGCTCATTGGCCTGAAAGCCTTTGCCGCAGCGGTGCTGGGCGGGTTCGGCTCGATCCCGGGCGCGGTGTTCGGCGGCCTGGTGATCGGCGTGATCGAGCAGTTCTCCGGCATCTACCTGCCGGAAGGCTTCAAGGATGTCGCGGCCTATATCGTGATCCTGCTGGTGCTGTTCGTCCGGCCGCAGGGTCTGTTCGGCAATATCGGCCGCAAGCGCGTGTAAGGGCAGGGACAGATCATGCGCTTCTTCTTCAAGACCGATTACAACCAGGACATCAACCTGTTCCGCGACGGCGTGGACCGCTTCTGGTACGGGCTGCTGATTGCCGTCCTGCTGGCCGCGCCCTTCCTGCTGGAAGATTTCTGGCTCGGCGAGATTTCCTATGTCTTCATCCTGGCCATCGTCGGCATCGGCCTGATGGTGCTGACCGGCTATACCGGCCAGGTGTCGCTCGGCCATGCCGCCTTCCTCGGCATCGGCGCCTATACGCATTCGGTGCTGCTCAATCTCGGCGTGCCGTTCTGGATCTCGATCCCGGCGGCCACGCTGCTGTCGGCGCTGATCGGCGCCCTGATCGGCCGTCCGGCGCTCAGGCTCACCGGCGTCTACCTCGCCATCGCCACGCTCGCCTTTGCCTTCATCATCGAGCAGATCCTGATCCGCTGGGAGCATGTCACCGGCGGCTTCAAGGGTTTTCCCGTGCCGCGGCCGGAAGTGCTGGGCCATTCGATGGTCGAGGACGTGCCGTTCTACTACATCACCTTCGGCGCGCTGGTGCTGGCGGTGCTGGTGGCGCTCAACCTGCTGCGCTCGCCCACCGGCCGCGCCTTCGTCGCCATCCGCGATTCCGAGATCGCCGCGCAGTCGATGGGCGTCAACCTTGCCGCCTACAAGACGCTGGCGTTTTCGATCTCGGCCGGTTTCACCGGTTTCGGCGGCACGCTGTTCGCCCACAAGATCGGCTACCTGGCGCCGGACGCTTTCAACATCCTGCTCTCGATCCAGCTGCTGCTGATGGTGGTGGTCGGCGGGCTCGGCTCGCTGCATGGCGCGATTTTCGGCGCCATCTTCGTCGGCTCGCTGCCGCAGCTGATCGCCATCCTGCGCGACTACCTGCCGGAAGGCATCGCGCGCCAGCCCGGCCTGGAGCCCGGCATCTTCGGTCTTATCCTGGTGTTCTTCATCCTGTTCGAGCCGCTCGGCATCTACGGCCGCTGGCTCAAGGTGAAACTCTATTTCTCGCTCTTCCCGCTCTACAAGAAGGCGACCTTCAAGCGCCAGAAGACCTACACCAAATCGGAGCGCAACCGGTGACGCTGTTTCAGGCCGATAACCTCGCCATCAACTTCGGCGGCATCAAGGCGGTCGACGGCGTCAGCTTCGACGTGCAGAAGGGCCAGGTCTTCACCATCATCGGGCCGAACGGTGCCGGCAAGACCACGGTGTTCAACCTGATCAGCCGCATCTACGACCCGACCAGCGGCGTGTTGCGCTTCGAGGGCAACGACATCACCGGTGTGCCGCCGCACAAGATCGCCGCCATGGGCATCGCGCGCACCTTCCAGAATATCGAGCTGTTCGAGCATGCCACCGTGCTGCACAATCTGCTGCTCGGCCGCCATGCCCATCGCGGCGGCAATCTGGCTTCGCAGCTGCTGTTCCTGCCCAGCGTGCGCAAGATGGAGCTGGAGCATCGCGAGAAGGTCGAGCATGTCATCGACTTCCTCGACCTGCAGCATTACCGCGACACCTATATCGTCAATCTGCCCTACGGCGCCCGCAAGGTGGTGGAACTGGCGCGTGCGCTCTGCACCGAGCCGAAGCTGCTGCTGCTGGACGAGCCGTCCTCGGGTCTCAATACCGAAGAGACCGAGGACATGGCCTTCTGGATCCACGACATTCGCAATGAACTCGGCATCACCGTGCTGATGGTGGAACACGACATGACCCTGGTGAACGAGGTGTCGGACCGCGTGCTGGCGCTGAATTACGGTCGCGTGCTGGCGCTCGGCACGCCTTCGGAGGTGCAGAGCCATCCCGAAGTCGTCAAAGCCTATCTGGGAGACTGAGATGGCTGTGAATACTGTGGGGCAGACCATCGAACAGAAGCTGGCCAATCCGCCGGTGCTCAAGCTCGCCAATATCGAGACCTTCTACGGCCCGATCATGGCGATCCGCGGCGTCAGCCTGGAAGTGCCCGAAGGCAGCATAGTGACGGTGCTCGGGGCGAACGGCGCCGGCAAAACGACGATCCTGAAGACGATTTCCGGCGTGATGGACCCGCAGAAGGGCAGCGTCGTCTTCCAGGGCCAGGAAATCCAGAAGACCGACCCCGACAAGGTGATGCGTCTGGGCATCGGCCATGTGCCGGAGGGCCGCGAGACCTTCCCGTTCCTCACTGTGCGGGAAAACCTGATGATGGGCGCGTTCACGCGCAAGGATGCCGATGGCGTCGCCAAAGACATGGAGATGGTCTACGGCTATTTCCCGCGCCTGAAAGAGCGCGAGAACCAGCCGGCCGGTTCGATGTCGGGCGGCGAGCAGCAGATGCTCAGCATCGGCCGCGCGCTGATGGG
>NZ_PEKV01000005.1:602492-615960 GCF_002796975.1 Ferrovibrio sp.
GAGCAGGGCACGACCATTCTTCTCGTGGAGCAGAATGCGAACGTCGCGTTGCATGCGGCGCATTTCGGCTACGTGCTGGAAGTCGGCCGCATCGTGATGGCCGATACCTGCGCGAAGCTGCTCGAGAAGGAAGACATCAAGGAATTCTATCTCGGCATGAAAGAGCAGGGCGTGCGCGGCAAGCGACGCTGGAAGAAACGCAAGACGTGGCGCTAAGTCCTCAGAGGGAGGCGGTTATGGTTGCCAAGGTACTCGACCCGAAAACGGGCATCTCCATCGACGCCGACATCCTCGAGACCATCGAGCGTGACACGCTGGCGCGCTACTTCTGGCGCAAGGTCGGCGAACGCGGTGAGAAGGTCGCGATGCGCGAGAAGCATCTCGGCATCTGGAATTCGATCAGCTGGCGTCAGTATGGCGAGAATGTCAGGCATGCCGGGCTCGGTTTTGCGGCGCTCGGCGCGAAGCGCGGCGAGGTGGTCTCGATCATCTCCGAAGGCAATCCGCAGTGGCTCTATGCCGATCTCGGCGCCCAGGGCATCGGCGCCGTCACCAACGGCATCTACACGACCGATTCCGCCAAGCAGGTCGCCTATATCGTCAACGACAGCCGCACGGTGATCTATATCGCCGAGAATGACGAGCAGCTCGACAAGATACTGGAGGTGCGCGACCAGTGCCCGACCTTGCGCAAGATCGTCGTGATCGACATGGAGGGCCTGACCGATTTCAGCGACCCGATGGTGATCAGCTTCGACGAACTGCTCAAGCTCGGCCGCGAATTCGACAAGGCGCAGCCGACCTACTGGGAAGACCAGCTCAAACTCGGCAAGCCCGACGATCTCGCCATCCTGATCTACACTTCGGGCACCACCGGTGCGCCGAAGGGCGCGATGATCAGCCACCGCAATCTCGTCTTCCAGATGGAGAATGCCGGCCGTCTGCTGGAGCAGACCGATACCGACGAGCAGCTCAGCTTCCTGCCGCTGTGCCATATCGCCGAGCGCGGCTTCTCGCTGCTCTGGCCGATCCGCTCGGGCTCGACGGTGAATTTCGCCGAAAGTCCCGAAACCGTGCCGCAGAACCTGCAGGAAGTGCAGCCCACGGTATTCTTCGCCGTGCCGCGCCTGTGGGAGAAGTTCTATTCCGGTGTCGCGATCCGCATGAAGGACGCCACTGGCTTCGGCAAGCTCGCCTACAAGACCGCGCTCGGCATCGGCTACCAGATGGCGCAGTGCCGGCTGGACAATCGCCAGCCTTCGGTCGCGCTGAAACTCGCCTTCTGGTTCGCCGACCAGCTGGTGCTGAAGAACATCAAGCGCATCATCGGCATCGACCGCTGCAAATGGCTGGTCACCGGCGCCGCGCCGATCTCGCCCGACCTGATCAAATGGTATCTGGCGCTCGGCAAGGACATGCGCGAAGTCTACGGCCAGACCGAGAATGTCGGGCTGGCGACCTCGCCGCAGATGGACCGCGTCAAGCTCGGCACCATCGGCATGACGGTGCCCAATACCGAAGTGAAGATCAGCCCCGAAGGCGAAATTCTGCTGAAGGGGCCGCATGTCTTTATGGGCTACCTGAACAACCCGACCAAGACGGCGGAAACCATTGTCGACGGCTGGCTGCATACCGGCGATGTTGGCACCGTCGACAACGAGGGCTGGTACCGCATCACCGACCGGATGAAGGACATCATCATCACGGCGGGCGGCAAGAACATCACGCCGTCGGAAATCGAGAACCAGCTGAAATTCAGCCCCTATGTCTCGGATGCCGTGGTGATCGGCGATCGCCGGCCATACCTCACCTGCCTGATCATGATCGACCATGACAATGTGGTGAAATTCGCCCAGGACCTGAACGTGCCCTTCACCAACTTCACCTCGCTCTGCCATGCCAGGGAAGTGCAGGAACTGATCTGGAGCGAGATCGAGAAGGTGAACAAGAATTTCGCCCGCGTCGAGACGATCAAGAAATTCAAGCTGATCGACCGCCAGCTCACCGCCGAGGATGACGAACTTACCCCGACAATGAAGCTGAAGCGCAAATTCGTGAACGAGAAATACAAGCCTCTGATCGAGGAGATGTATGCCTCCGCCTGAATGGCGGCAGGTGACGAGTAGGCTGATCCAACGGTTTACCAAAAGGGAGAATGAGGATGCGTACGAGAATTATGGCCGCGACGGCGGCTTTTGCGATGGTTGCCGGCCTCGCCGGCGTTGCGGAGGCCCAGTCGGTCCGCGGCGTGACGAAGTCGGAAGTGGTGATCGGCCAGCATACCGACCTGAGCGGCCCGGCGGCCTCTTACGGCGTGCATGTGTCGAATGCCATGCGGCTGTATTTCGACAAGATCAACGCGGACGGCGGCATCCATGGCCGCAAGATCCGCTTCATCGTGGAAGACCATCAGTATCAGGTGCCGCGCGCCGTGCAGGCCGCGAACAAGCTGATCAACCGTGACAAGATCTTCCTGATGGCCGGCGCGCTCGGCACGCCGATGAACAACGCGGTCTTCGAAGAGCAGTTCAAGGCCAACGTGCCGAATCTCGGCCCGCTGACCGCCGCCCGCTCGATGAGCGAGCCGTTCCATCCGCTCAAGTTCGCCACCTATTCGACCTATTACGATCACTCCCGCGCCGGCATCAAATACCTGGTGGCCAAGAACAACCGTAAGAAGCTCTGCGCGCTGTACCAGGACACCGACTTCGGCAAGGAAGTGTTCGACGCGGTCAAGGATCAGGCCAAGGCGATGAACATGCAGGTGGTCGAGACGGCCACCAACACGCCGATCGCCACCGACTTCACCGCGCAGATCGCCAAGCTGCGTGGCGCCGGTTGCGACCTGGTGGCGATGGGCGCCATCGTGCGCGACGCCATCGTGCCTTATGCCACCGCCCGCAAGATGGGCTGGACCGATGTCGACTTCGTGTCGCAATCGGCCAGCTTCGACCAGATCGTGGCCTCCGCTCCGGGCGGCGCCACCGAAGGTCTCTATGTCGGCGCCGGCACGGTGATGCCGTATCGCGACACCGCTTCGCCGCAGGTCGCGGCCTGGTGGGATTCCTACAAGGCCAAGTACAACACCGATCCGAATATCGGTTCGGTCTATGGCTATGGTCTCGCCGACCTGATCGTCAACGTGCTGGATCGCGCCGGTAAGGACCTGACCACGGAGAAGTTCGTGAAGGGTCTGGAAAGCCTGAGCGGCTATCGCGACATCTTCGGCGGTCCAGTGCTGACCTTCGGTCCGAACAAGCATCTGGGGACCAACGAAGTGCTGTTCTACCAGATCCAGAAGGGCCGCTTCGTGCAGATCGCCGACGGTCCGATCAAGTACTAAGCAATCATCCGGCTACGGCCGAATGCGAGACGCCCGCGGGAAACCGCGGGCGTCTTTGCTTTTGTGCGATGCAGCAGCCCGGGAACGCATCCGGGCCTGCGCTGAATCCGTCTAGGCCCTCTGGCGGCAGAGGGCTAAGCTTCCTCCGTTCAAGCAGAAGCATCCAAGCAGAACCATAAGACCACAAAAACGAGGGAGGTCCGCATGCGTAGGGTTCATGTACTCACGGCCGCGGTCGTGACCAGTGCAGTGGTGATGGCCGGCGCGTCTCATGCGCAACAGGCCAAGGTGCGTGGCGTAACCAAAAACGAAATCGTCATCGGCATGCACACGGACCTGAGCGGTCCGGCGGCCAGCTATGGCGTGCATTCCTCGAATGCGATGCGCCTGCGCATCGACGAGGTCAACGAACAGGGCGGCATCTATGGCCGCAAGATCCGGCTGATCGTCGAGGACAACCAGTATCAGGTGCCGCGTGCGGTGCAGGCGGCCAACAAGCTGATCAACCGCGACAACATCTTCATCATGGCCGGCGCGCTCGGCACACCGATGAACAACGCGGTGCTGCCCGATCAGCTGAAAGCCGGCGTGATCAACTTCTCGCCGATCACCGCGGCACGGCAGATGTCGGAGCCGTTCCACAAGCTGAAATTCGCCGGGCTGTCGTCCTACTACGATCAGGTCCGTGCCGGCATGCAGTGGATGGTGGCCAATAAGGGCAAGAAACGTTTCTGCACGCTGTATCAGGACACCGACTTCGGCAAGGAGATCTTCGAGGCGGTCAACGACCAGGCCAAGGCGATGAAGCTGCAGGTGGTTGAAACCGCCACCAACAAGCCGGCGGATACCGACTTCACCGGCCAGATCACCAAGCTGCGTGCCGCCAATTGCGACATCGTGGTGATGGGTACCATCGTGCGTGATGCCATCGTGCCTTACGGAACGGCGCGCAAGATGGGCTGGGATGTCGACTTCCTCGGCCAGTCGGCGAATTACGACCAGATCGTCGCCGGCGCACCGGGCGGCGCCACCGAAGGCCTCTATGTCATGGCCGGCACGGTGATGCCGTATCGCGACACCGCCTCGCCGCAGGTGGCGGCCTTCATGGACAGGTACAAGGCCAAGTTCGGCGTGGATGTGAATATCGGTGCGGTCTATGGCTACGGCCTGATGGACCAGCTGATCTTCGCCTTCGACCGTGCCGGCAAGGATCTGACCACCGACAAGATGGTGGCAGCGCTGGAAAGCATCCAGGGCTTCCACGACATCTTCGGCGGTCCGGCGGTCAGCTATGGGCCTAAAAAGCACCAGGGTGCCGACGAGGCCTTCCTGTTCCAGGTGCAGAAGGGCCGCTTCGTGCAGATCGCCGGACCGGTCCGCTACGGCAGCTAGGGCGCTACGGCAGCCAGATGACACGCGCATAAAACTGCATCGTCATTATACGGCTGATGCATTTCGCGGCCCGGCATGGCACAACCATCCGGGCCGTTTCTTTTTATCGCCTCAGCCAAAAAAGCCGCCGATGTCCGTGTCTCCCGTCCATGTCCAGGTCTCCAATATTCCGCTCGGGATCGGCTATATCCTGATGGCGGTGTCGCTGTTCGGCGTGATGGATGCGCTGGTGAAATGGCTGGCCGCCATCTATCCCACCGTGCAGATCATGTTCTTCCGCAGCCTGTTCGCCCTGCCGCCGATCCTGGCGATGGTGTGGCGCGGTGCCGGCGGCAGCCAAGGAAAGAATACGCTGCGTAACGCGCTGGTGATGCTGCGCACGCGCCAGCCGGCAGGCCACGCGCTGCGTTCGGTGTTCGGTTGCGGCGCCATGCTGCTGTTCTTCTATTCCTACAAATTCCTGCCGCTCGCCGAAGTGACGGCGATTGCCTTTGCCGCGCCGATCTTCATCGCCTGCATGTCGGTCTGGCTGCTGGGCGAACGCGTCGGCCTGCATCGCTGGTCGGCGATTGTGGTGGGTTTCATCGGCATGCTGGTGATCGTGCGCCCGGGCGCCGGGCTGCTGGAAAGTGCGGCGCTGATCGTGGTGGGCGCCACGCTGCTCTATGCGCTGGCGATCATCCAGATCCGCAAGCTCAGCCGCTCGGAACCCTCCACCACGATTGCTTTCTGGTTCACTGCCTTTTGCACCGTGATGACCGGGCTGGCCCTGCCATTCTTCTGGCTGACGCCGGACGGTGTCGATCTGCTGCTGCTGATCGCCGTCGGCCTGGTGGGCGGCGCGGCGCAGCTATGCATGACACGCGCCTATGGCCTGGCGCCGGCCGCGGTGGTGGCGCCGTTCGACTACGTGCATCTGCTCTGGGCCGTGGTGATCGGCTGGTATGTCTGGGGTGACTTCCCTGATCTGGTCACCTGGATCGGCAGCGCCATCGTGATCGCCAGCGGGCTCTACATCCTGTGGCGCGAGACGGTGAAGCGCGTGCCGGTGCCGCCCGTTATTACCGAGTAAGATTGGGTGACGGAGTAGACGGTTCACCACCAATCGTCACCCCGGCCAAGCGCAGCGCGAGCCGGGGTCCCATTTCATTGGCACAGAAAAAATGAGATCCCGGGTCAAGCCCGGATGACGGAATGTAGACGCACTCGCTTGCGTGAGTGCGGCAACAGAATCTGATTTTTCGGGGAAGATTTCGCGCGCTGGTCGGAGCGAGAGGATTCGAACCTCCGGCCCCTAGCTCCCGAAGCTAGTGCTCTACCAGGCTGAGCTACGCTCCGACCGGCGCGGGCCGACTGTATAGCGCCTGAGGGGCGACCCCGCAAGCGGCCCCCCAGAAGATATCCTGGGGGATTCAAGGGAATCTGGGATCACGGGAAAAGCCCGGCAGTCCAGCAGGTTAATTGCAGGTCGGGGAGGGGATCAGCGAGCCCGTTCGACGGCGAAATCGACCGCCTCGGCCAGCGCATCGCGCATCGCGCCGGCCGCAAACGGCGCCAGCGACTGGCGCGCTTTCTGGCCATAAAGCCGGGCCCGGGCCATGGTCTCCTGGATGGCGCCATGGCGATCCATGTAAGCCAGCGCCTGCGACCAGTCTTCGGCCGTCTGCTCCTCGGGCCGTTCGATCACGCGGCGCCAGAACGCCTTCTCGGCATCGCTGCCTTTTGAGAAGGCGAGCAGCACCGGCAGGGTAATCTTGCCTTCGCGGAAATCGTCGCCGGTATTCTTGCCCAGCGTCTCGCCGTCCGAGGCATAGTCGAGCGCATCGTCGACCAGCTGGAAGGCGATGCCGAGATTGTGGCCGTAGTCGTCGAGCGCCTGCGCATCCGACATCGGCCGGTCGGCGATCACGGCGCCGACGCGGCAGGCGGCGGCAAACAGCGCGGCGGTCTTGGCCTTGATCACCTTGAGATAATCGCTTTCCAGCGAACTCATGTCGTTGGCGATCACCAGCTGCAGCACTTCGCCCTCGGCGATCTCGGACGACGCGCCGGCCAGGATGCGCAGCACTTCCAGCGAGCCGGTTTCGACCATCAGCTGGAAGGCGCGGGTGAACAGGAAGTCGCCGACCAGCACCGAAGGCTGGTTGCCCCACAGCACATTGGCGGTGGCATTGCCGCGGCGGCGGTCGCTCTCGTCGACCACGTCGTCATGCAGCAGCGTGGCGGTGTGGATGAATTCGACGCAGGTAGCGAGCAGCACGTCGTACTTGCCGCGATAGCCGCACAGATGGGCGGCGCCCAAGGTCAGCAGCGGACGGATGCGCTTGCCGCCGGCGGCGATCAGATGACTGGCCAGTTCCGGGATCAGGCTGACATCGCTGGCCATGCGCGCGATGATCTCGCGATTGACCGCATCCATGTTGGACCCCACCAGGGCGCGCAGCGGCTCGATGCTGGGCTTGGGGCCCTGCGCCGGCAGGTCTTGCAGGGATTTGGAGGCGGTCTGCACGTGGTTACTGAACCCATGATTGTGTCGGGCGGTCTGGCTGGAGCATAGTGGGCTGGCCGGGTCGGTCAAGCGCCGCTCATTTGCCAAGTTTGCCTTTCAGATCAAATGCCTGACAACGATCATACGACCGATGCCCTGCTGGGCGGTCTGGTCCGCCTGAAACAGCCGCGCAAGGGCCAGCGTGCCAGCGCCGATGCCGTGATGCTGGCGGCTGCCGTGATGGCCCCAAAGAAATCCGGCGCCGGCGCCCAGGTGCTGGAGCTGGGCTGCGGCTCGGGTGTCGCCATGCTCTGCGTCGCGGCCCGCCTGAAGAATGTGTCGGTGACAGGCCTTGAATTGCAATCCGATCTCGTCGCGCTCTGCGCCCGTAATATTGCGGCCAACGGTTTCGGGGATCGCCTTGCCGTGCATGAAGGCGACCTCCGCGCCCGGCGCATTGCCGGGCTGACGCCGAACAGCTTCGACCAGGTCTTCGCCAACCCGCCGTATTTCGATGTGGCGCGACATCGTGTCTCACCGCATGCCGGACGGGCGGCGGCCCGGGCCGAGGCTGATGACGCCGATGTCGGCCACTGGATCGCGGCAATGCTCCGGTATGCCAGGCCGAATGCCGGNNAGGCCGGTGCGATTCGGGTGATTCCGCTGTGGTCGCGGCCGGGCCAGCCGGCCAAGCGCGTGATCGTGCGGGCGGTGAAAGGCAGCAAGGCGCCGCTGGTGCTGACCCCGGGACTGGTGCTGCACACCGCCGATGGCGGCTATCTGCCCGAGATCGATGCAGTGTTGCGGAGCGGGGCGGCACTGCCGCCGGTGTGAGGGCGACTCGCCAGGAACCTGACCGCTCGGGTCTTGCAAGACAGGGGCGGCAGGCCGCAGAATCCGGCCCATGTTGAAATTCCTCATCCTGATCCTGCTGATCGCCGCCGTCTGGTACGGCTGGCGTTACGTCAATCGGAAGCCTGTGAAAAAGCCGTCCGGCGATGCTCCGCCCACGGCCCGCCCGCAGGCGCCGAAAACGATTGCCGAAGACCTGAAACCCTGTCCGGTTTGCGGCACTTACATGGTGGTCGATCCCAACAAGTTGCCCGACCAGACCTGCGGCCGTCCGGACTGCCGTCCCGTCTAGGTTTTCACAGGCCGGATTTGCCCTTCCTTGGTCCCAAGTCGAAGGGGCCAACGGCTTGATTCTCCAGCCTCCGCTGGCTAAGGTCCGCCCGATTTTCCGCCACCCCAAACGCACGTAAGGCGAGAGCGCAAAGGATCCCGTAATGGCGCCCACCGGACCCGCTGCGGCTTCGTCGTTTCAGGATCTGATCCTGACGCTGCAGACCTATTGGGCGCGGCAGGGTTGCCTGCTGCTGCAGCCCTACGACATGGAAGTCGGCGCCGGCACCTTCCATCCCGCCACCACCCTGCGCGCCCTCGGGCCTGAGCCGTGGAACGCAGCCTATGTGCAGCCGTCGCGCCGTCCCAAGGATGGCCGCTACGGCGACAACCCGAACCGCCTGCAGCATTACTACCAGTTCCAGGTGATCCTGAAGCCGAGCCCGGCCAATGTGCTGGAGCTGTATCTCGGCTCGCTGGAGGCACTCGGCATCTCGTCCAAGCGGCATGATATCCGCTTCGTCGAGGACGACTGGGAAAGCCCGACGCTGGGTGCCTGGGGTCTGGGCTGGGAAGTCTGGTGCGATGGCATGGAGGTGACGCAGTTCACCTATTTCCAGCAGGTCGGCGGTTTCGACTGCTCGCCGGTTGCGGCCGAGATTACCTATGGTCTTGAGCGTCTGGCGATGTATGTGCAGGGCAAGGACAACGTCTACGACCTCGACTTCAACGGTCGCGGCGTGAAATACGGCGAAGTCTTCTATCAGGCCGAGCGCGAATTCTCCGCCTACAACTTCGAACATGCCGACACCGAGCAGCTGTTCCGCCGCTTCGCCGATGTCGAGAAGGAATGCATGGCGCTGATCGAGAAGGGCCTGGCGCTGCCGGCCTATGACCAGTGCATGAAGGCCAGCCATACCTTCAACCTGCTCGATGCGCGCGGCGTGATCAGCGTGACCGAACGCGCCGCCTATATCGGCCGCGTGCGCGCGCTGGCCAAGGCCTGCTGCACCCAGTGGCTGAGAAGCCGCGGCCATCTGCAGGAGGGCGCATAATGCTTGGCGAACTTCTGCTGGAAGTCCATTCGGAAGAAATTCCCGCGCGCATGCAGCAGCGCGCTGCCGAAGACCTGCAGCGTCTGGTCACCGATCTGCTGAAGAAATCCGGCCTGCATTTCGACAAGACCGAGTCTTACGTCACGCCGCGCCGTCTGGCGCTGGTGGTGCGCGGTCTGCCGCGCATGCAGGACGCGGTGCGCGAAGAAAAGAAGGGCCCGCGCGTTGGCTCGCCCGATCAGGCCGTGCAGGGTTTCTTGCGCGGCGCCGGCCTGAGTTCGCTGGATCAGTGCGAAAAGCGCGATACCGGCAAGGGCGAATTCTGGTTCGTGGTCGTCGAAAAGCCCGGTGAGGCCACCAAGGATGCGCTGAAGCGTCTGATCCCCGAAGCGCTGGCCGCGCTGCCGTGGCCGAAATCGATGCGCTGGGCCGACCAGCCGATGCGCTGGGTGCGCCCGCTGCACAGCATCATCTGCCTGTTCGAGGGCGAGACCGTGCCGTTTGTCTTCGGTCATCTGACCGCCGGCGACAGCACCTGCGGCCATCGCTTCCAGGCGCCGGCGCGCTTCGCCGTGCGCGATGCCAACGACTATCTGCGCCGCCTGCGCGTGGCTTACGTGGAGCCGGATTTCGCCGTGCGCCGCGCCGCCGTGCTGAAGGATGCCGCTTTCGCCGCCGGCAACGAGGATCTCGTGCTGGTCGACGACCCGGGCCTGGCCGATGAAGTCACCGGTCTGGTCGAACAACCGGTCGTGCTGCTCGGCCGCATCCCGCAGGACTTCATGAGTGTGCCGCGCGAAGTGCTGACCACCACGATGCGCGCGCATCAGAAGTATTTCGCGCTGAATACGAAGGATGGCGATCTCGCGCCGCGTTTCGTCATCGTCGCCAACACGATGACCGATGATGGCGGCAAGCAGGTCATCGCCGGTAACGAACGCGTGCTGAATGCGCGGCTGTCGGATGCCAAATTCTTCTGGGACCAGGACCGCAAGGTTACGCTGGAAAGCCGTCTGCCGGCGTTGAAGGACATCGTCTTCCACGCCAGGCTGGGCACCGTGGCGCAGAAGGTCGAGCGCGTGGAGCGTCTGGCCTATGAAATCGCCGGCGCGTTGCATGCCGATGCCAAGCAGGCGCGTCGCGCCGCGAAGCTGGCCAAGGCCGATCTGGTCAGCGGCCTGGTCGGCGAATTCCCCGAACTGCAGGGCATCATGGGGCGCTATTACGCGCTGAACGATGGCGAACCCGCGGCAGTCGCCGACGCCATCGCGCAGCATTACGCGCCGCAGGGCCCGAATGATCGCTGCCCGACCGCGCCGGTGTCGGTCGCCGTGGCTTTGGCCGACAAGATCGACACGCTGGCCGGCTTCTTTGCCATCGACGAGAAGCCGACCGGCTCGAAGGATCCGTTTGCGCTGCGCCGTGCTGCGCTCGGCGTGATCCGGCTGATCCTGGAAAACAAGCTGGCGCTGCCGCTGAAGCCGCTGTTCCGCTCGGCACTCTCGCTGCAGATCGTGCAAGTCGAGAGCGATCGCAGTCCGACCGAGGAACTGATGCAGTTCTTCGTCGATCGCCTGAAGGTGCATCTGCGCGAACAGGGCGTGCGGCACGATCTGGTCACCGCCGTCTTCGCCAAGGGCAATGACGACGACCTGTTGCGGATTCTCGCCAAGGTCGAGGCTTTGCGCGGCTTCCTCACCGAAGGCGAGGGCGCCAACCTGCTGGTGGCCTATCGCCGCGCCAACAATATCGTGCGCGCCGAGATGAAAAAGACACCCGATCTCAAGCTCGGCGAAATCGACGGTCAGCTGATCTCGCAGGACGAAGAGCGAGTGCTGGTCGCAGCCCTGGGCGATCTCGGTCGCGAAGTCTCCGGAAAGACACAGGACGAGGCGGATTTCCGCCATTATCTTGCCACACTTGCGCGGCTACGTGCGCCGGTCGATGCATTCTTCGACCGCGTCACCGTCAACGCCGATGTAACGGCCGTGCGACGCAATCGTTTGAGCCTGCTGTCTGCCGTCGCCGGCAGCATGGACCGTATCGCCGACTTTTCCCAGATCGAGGGGTGAATACAGCTATGGCCAAGAAGAAAGCTGCCAGGAAGAAAATCGCCAAGAAGGCGGTGAAGGCCCGCAAGGTAGCGCCGAAAAAGGCTGCTCCGAAGAAAGTCGTTCGCAAGGCCGTGAAGGCCGCCACGCCTGCCAAGGGCAAGCTGGTTTACTCGTTCGGTGACGGCAAGGCCGAGGGCCGCGCCGACATGCGCAACCTGCTGGGCGGCAAGGGCGCCAACCTCGCCGAGATGTCGAATATCGGCCTGCCGGTGCCGCCGGGCCTGACCATCACCACCGAGGTCTGCACGGCGTATTACAAAAACGGCAAGCAGTATCCCAAGGAACTGAAGGGCCAGGTCGATGCCGCGCTGGCGCGCGTCGAGAAGCTGGTCGGCGCGAAGTTCGGCGACGCCAAGATGCCGCTGCTGGTCTCGGTCCGCTCGGGCGCGCGCGCCTCGATGCCGGGCATGATGGACACCGTGCTCAATCTCGGCCTGAACGACACGACGGTCGAGGCGCTGGCCAGGCAGTCGGGCAACGAGCGTTTCGCCTGGGACAGCTATCGCCGCTTCATCCAGATGTATTCCAATGTCGTGCTCGACGTCGGCCACGAGCATTTCGAAGAACTGCTCGAAATGCACAAGGAAGAGCATGGTCTCAACCTCGACACCGAACTGAAGGCCGAGGACTGGAAGCAGATCGTCGTCGCCTACAAGAAGAAGGTGCAGCAGGAACTGGGCAAGCCCTTCCCGCAGGATGTGCGCGACCAGCTCTGGGGCGCCATCGGCGCCGTGTTTTCCAGCTGGATGAACCAGCGCGCCATCACCTACCGCAACCTGCATAACATCCCGGCCTCCTGGGGCACGGCGGTGAACGTGCAGGCGATGGTGTTCGGAAATATGGGCGAGACGTCGTGCACCGGTGTTGCCTTCACCCGTGATCCCTCCACGGGCGAGAAGATCTATTACGGCGAATACCTGATCAACGCGCAGGGTGAAGATGTCGTCGCCGGCATCCGCACGCCGCAGCAGCTCACGAAAGAGTCGCGGCTCAAGGTCGGTAACGAAATGCCGTCGATGGAAGAGTCGATGCCGCCGACCTTCAAACAGCTGATCGGCGTGTTCAAGACGCTGGAAAAGCATTACCGCGACATGCAGGACATCGAGTTCACCGTCCAGCAGGGCAAGCTGTGGATGCTGCAGACCCGTTCGGGCAAGCGCACCGCCAAGGCGGCGATCAAGATCGCCGTCGACATGGTGAAGGAAAAGCTGATCAGCCAGGCCGAAGCCGTCGAGCGCGTCGAGCCGGCCTCGCTGGACCAGCTGCTGCATCCGACGCCGGATCCGAAGGCCGAGCGCAAAGTGATCGCCAAGGGCCTGGCCGCGTCGCCGGGCGCGGCTTCGGGCAAGGCGGTGTTCACTGCCGATGAAGCCGAGCAATTGGCAGGCAAGGGCGAGGCGGTGATTCTCGTTCGCGTCGAGACCTCGCCGGAAGACATCCATGGCATGCACGCCGCCAAGGGCATTTTGACCGCACGCGGTGGTACGACGAGCCACGCCGCCGTCGTGGCGCGCGGCATGGGCCGGCCCTGCGTCTCGGGTGCCGGTGCCATCCGCATCGATTATGCGGCCGGCAAAATGACCATCGGCGACCTCACCGTGAACAAGGGTGAGGTGATCACCATCGATGGTTCGACCGGCGAAGTGATCCTCGGTGTCATGCCGATGATTGAACCTCAATTGTCCGGCGATTTCGGCCAGCTGATGGCCTGGGCCGACAAGCTGCGCAAGCTGAAGGTCCGCACCAACGCCGAGACCCCGGCAGATGCCGAAACCGCCGTGCGCTTCGGCTGCGAAGGCATTGGTCTCTGCCGTACCGAGCATATGTTCTTCGATGCCGACCGCATCACGGCGGTGCGCGAGATGATCCTGTCGCACAGCGTGGAAGGCCGGAAGAAGGCGCTGGCCAAGATCCTGCCGATGCAGCGCGACGACTTCGTGCAGCTGTTCAAGAT
>NZ_PEKV01000005.1:615999-616840 GCF_002796975.1 Ferrovibrio sp.
TGCCGCCTCGGCATCAGCTTCCCGGAAATCTACGAGATGCAGGCGCGCGCCATCTTCGAGGCAGCCGTGCAGGTGTCCAAGGCCGGCGGCAAGCCGGTCGAACCGGAAGTGATGATCCCGCTGGTCGCCACCAAGGCCGAGATCGACATCCTGAAGGGCAAGGTCGATGGCGTTGCCAAGGCCGTGTTCAAGGAACAGGGCAAGAAGGTGAAGTATCTGGTCGGCACGATGATCGAACTGCCGCGCGCTGCCTTGCGGGCGGCCGATATCGCGCAGACCGCTGAATTCTTCTCCTTCGGCACCAACGACCTGACCCAGACCACGCTGGGCATCAGCCGCGACGATAGTGCGCTGTTCATGGACGATTACCTGAAGGCGGGTATCTTCGAGCGCGACCCGTTCGTCAGCATCGACCAGAGCGGCGTCGGCGAGCTGGTGAAGCTGGCGGTCGAGCGCGGTAAGTCGGCCCGCAAGGACATCAAGCTGGGCATCTGCGGCGAGCATGGCGGCGATCCGTCGTCGGTGCGCTTCTGCCACAATGCCGGCCTGGATTACGTGTCCTGCTCGCCCTATCGCGTGCCGATCGCCCGCCTGGCCGCCGCGCAGGCAGCGATCTCCGAGGAAAAGGCCAGCGAGGCTTAAGGGAAAGGCCCTCACCCTCCCACCGCTTCGCGGCGGGGCCCTACCTCTCCCATGAAATGGGAGAGGGTTGGGGTGAGGGTGGTGCAGATACAAAAAGGCCGGACAATGAATGCCCGGCCTTTTTCTTTGCCTTAAAGCAGGGTCACTGAATCGTGATCTTGGGCATCCGGCTCGCGCCCACATCCTTGTCCAGCTTGGC
>NZ_PEKV01000005.1:616861-629658 GCF_002796975.1 Ferrovibrio sp.
TCCTCGGCCGTCCTGCGCGCGCCGCCATGGGCGAAGATCTCGCTGCGATGGCCGCAGTTGGGGCAGCAGAAGAAGCTCATATTCTCGACGATGCCGAGCACCGGCACATCGACGCGGCGGAACATGTTCAGGCCCTTGCGGGCATCCAGCAGCGCGATGTCCTGCGGCGTCGAGACGATCACCGCGCCGGCCAGCGGTACGCGCTGGGCCATGGTCAGCTGCGCATCGCCGGTGCCGGGCGGCATGTCGACCACCAGCACGTCGAGTTCGCCCCAGTTCACGTCGCGCAGCATCTGTTCCAGCGCGCTCATCACCATCGGGCCACGCCAGATCATCGGCGTGTCTTCCGGCACCAGGAAACCCATCGACATGACGGGAATGCCCCAGCCCTGCAGCGGCTGCAGGCGCTTGCCGTCGGGCGATTCCGGCTTCTTGCCGCTCAGGCCCAGCATGCGCGGCAGCGACGGGCCGTAGATATCGGCATCCAGCAGGCCGACTTTCCTGCCACCCTGCGCAAGGGCCAATGCCAGATTGACGGCGGTGGTGGATTTGCCGACGCCGCCCTTGCCCGAGGCGACGGCGATGATCGATTTGATGCCGGGAATGGCCGGGCGCGCCGCAACTTCAGGCGCGGCCGACTTTTTCGCCGGGCCATGGCTGTGGCCGTGATCGTGATGATCATGACCATGTGAATGGGAATGTGCCGGTTGCGCCGCCGCCTTGCCCTGGGTCTGGGCGGTGAGCACCACTGTGGCAGAGGTGATGCCGGGCAGGGCGGCAACGGCTTTTTCGGCTTCCTTGCGCAGCGGTTCCTTGCGCGCGCCGTCCCGGGCCGGCACTTCCAGCACGAAACCGACATTGCCGCCCTTGATCACCAGGCCGGAAACCATGCCAAGTTCGACCACATTCTTGCCATGATCGGTGTCTACCACACCGCGCAGCGCGTCGAGGATCTGCGCTTCTGTAACCCCGGTCATGCTTGAAATCCCTGTAAACGTTCCAATATTCTCGATGGATGGCAGGCGAAGCCGCGCTTGTGCCCCGGTGATCCATATCAAGTGATTGATATATCGCGGAGGCTGAGGGACGGCAATTCATCTGCCCGACAGGACAGGCGAGGCCCTGCTTCAGGTGAGGCAGGGGCCGGAACGGGGCGACAACCCGCCGGCACAATGCGAAACTGGCGCCGTTGCGCCGGCCATTTGAGGGCTGGCGCTGTCTCGGACGGCCCGAAATCAGGTTAAGAAGGACTGTAGGATGCCCTGGAGCAATCAAGGTGGGGGTTTTGGCGGCGGTGGCGGCGGTGGTCGCGGCCCCTGGGGCCAGGGTTCGGGCGGCGGTAATCGCGGTTCGGGCGGTGGCAATGGTGGCGGCCCGTTCGGCGGCGGCCCAAACCCGCCCAGCCTTGAGGAAATCCTGCGCAAGGGCCAGGACCGCTTCCGCGGCATGCTGCCGGGCGGCGACGTGTCCGGCCGTGGTATCCTGCTGCTCATCCTGGTCGCCGTGGCCATCTGGCTCGGCACCGGCGTCTATCGCGTCGACACCGACGAACAGGGTGTGGTGCTGCGCTTCGGCAAGGTGCATGCCGTGACCGAACCCGGCCTGCGCTATCGCCTGCCCTGGCCGGTCGACAGCGTACTGACCCCGAAGGTCACCACCGTCAATCGCGAGGAAATCGGTTTCCGTTCGCTCGGCGAATCGTCCACCCGCGGCGCGCAGCAGCGCGACGTGCCGGAAGAAAGCCTGATGCTGACCGGCGACGAAAACATCGTCGACATCGATTTCACCGTGCTGTGGCAGGTGAAGGATGCCGGCCAGTATCTGTTCAACGTGGTCGATCCCGCACGCACCATCAAGCAAGTGGCCGAGAGCGCCATCCGCGAAGTGGTCGGCAAGAACAACATCCAGTTCATCCTGACCGAAGGCCGCACCAAGATCGCCGACGACACGCGTCGGGTGATGCAGGCGGTGCTGGACGGCTATAACGCCGGTATCGTCGTCACCCAGGTGGCGCTGCAGCGTACCGAGCCGCCGGCGTCGGTGATCGATGCCTTCCGCGATGTGCAGGCGGCGCAGGCCGACCGCGAGCGCGCACAGAACGAGGCGGAAGCCTATCGCAACGACATCATCCCGCGTGCCCGCGGCGAAGTGCAGCGCCTGCTGCAGCAGGCCGAGGCCTACAAGCAGGAAACCATCGCCAATGCCCAGGGCGATGCCAGCCGCTTCACCCAGGTTTACAATGAATACCGCCAGGCCAAGGACGTGACGACCAAGCGTATGTATCTCGAAACCATGGAACAGATCATGCGCGGCACCAACAAGGTGATCGTCGATAGCCAGGGCGGGGCAAATGGCGTGGTGCCGTACCTGCCGCTGCCGGAGCTGCAAAAGCAGCGCCAGCCGGCACAGCCGCAGCCGCAGCGCTAAGAGGGGAGACGCAACATGAACCGCTCGATCCTCACCGTCGTCGTCATCGTCCTGGTCGCCCTCGGCTTCCTGGTCAAGGCTTCGCTGTTCACCGTGCATCAGGCGCAGCAGGCCCTGTTGGTCCAGTTCGGCGACCCGCGTCGCGTAATCACCGAGCCCGGCCTGAATGTGAAGATTCCGCTGATCCAGGATGTGGTCTATTTCGACAAGCGCATCCTCGGCCTCGATGCCCAGCCGGAAGAAATCCTGACCGCCGACCAGCGTCGCCTGGTGGTGGACAGCTTCGTCCGTTACAAGATCACCAATCCGCTGCTGTTCTACCAGACCGTCCGCAACGAGCTTGGGCTGCGCGGCCGCCTCGCGCCTTCGGTGGCCAACGCCTTCCGCGGCGCCTTCGGCAAGCTGGACGCCAGCGTCATTATCTCGGGCGACCGCCCGGCTGCCATGCAGCAGGTGACCACCACGCTGCAGGAAGACAGCCGCCGTCTCGGCATCGAACTGGTCGATGTGCGCATCAAGCGCGCGGACTTCCCCGATACGATCGGACAGGCGATCTTCCGCCGTATGCAGACCGAGCGTCAGCGTGAAGCCAACGAGCAGCGTGCCACCGGCTTCGAGCTTTCGGAACGCATTCGTGCCGAGGCGGAACGCCAGCGCACCATCCTGATCGCCGATGCGCGTCGCCGTTCGGAAATCCTGCGCGGCGAAGGCGATGCTGAGCGCACCAAGATTTTCGCCGAGGCCGCCAACAAGGATCCGGAATTCTACAATTTCTACCGGTCGCTGCAGGCTTACGCGAAAGTGGTGCAACCGGGCGACACCACCATGGTGCTGTCGCCGGATTCCGAGTTCTTCAGGTATTTCGACAGCGCGAGCGGCGCGGCACGCCGTCCGGCTGGACGCTGAGTTGAGTTCGCCCGGGAACGCGGCCTGGGCGGCGAGGAGGGTATAGTATGGGGCGTATGATGCAGGAACGACTGGTCCGCAGTGTCACCGCGCGTGTCGCGGTGGCAGCCACTGTCCTGGTGCTGACATTCGGCACGCTGGCGCATGCGCGGGCACCGGAAGGCGACTTCGCCGATCTGGCCGAGCGGCTGCTGCCGGCGGTGGTGAATATCTCCACCACCCAGACCGTGCAGAACCGTGGCATCACGCCGGAAGGCATGCCGCAATTCCCGCCCGGTTCGCCGTTTGAGGATTTCTTCAAGGAGTTCTTCGAACGCCAGCAGCGCGGCGAGGGCAACCGCCCGCCGCGCCAGGTGTCCTCGCTCGGCTCCGGCTTCATCGTCGATGCCCGCGGCTACGTGGTTACCAACAACCACGTGATCGCCGATGCCGACCAGGTCCGCGTGATCCTGCATGACAATACCGAGCTGGAAGCCAAGATCATCGGCCGCGATCCCGAGGTCGACCTTGCCGTGCTGAAGGTCGAGCCGAAGGAGCACAAGCTGACCGCAGTGAACTGGGGCGATTCCGAGAAGATCCGCGTCGGTAACTGGACGCTGGCGATCGGCAATCCCTTCGGTCTCGGCGGCACTGTCACGGCCGGCATCATCTCGGCGCGCGGCCGCGATATTAACGCAGGCCGTTACGACGACTTCATCCAGACCGATGCCTCGATCAACAAGGGCAATTCCGGCGGCCCGCTGTTCGACAAGGATGGCAACGTCATTGGCATCAACACCGCGATCTTCTCGCAGTCCGGCGGCTCGATCGGTATCGGTTTCGCCGTGCCGGCCAACCTGGCGCGTCCGGTCGTGCAGCAGCTGATCGAATTCGGTCGCACCAAGCGCGGCTGGCTCGGCGTGCAGATCCAGTCGGTCACCGATGAGATGGTGGAGGCGCTCGGCCTGAAGCAGGCGCGCGGCGCACTGGTCGCCAAGGTGGTGCCCGGCGGCCCGGCGCATAAGGCCGGCATCGACAGCGGCGACGTGGTGGTCAGCTTCGACGGCAAGACGATTGCCAGCACCAATGCGCTGACCCGCAGCGTGGCCGAGACTCCGGTCGGCAAGACCGTGAATGTCGACATCGTGCGCAAGGGCAAGAAACAGACGGTGAAGGCCACGCTGGGCGAACTCGAAGCCGCGATGGCGTCCGCCAAGCAGGAGAACAGCCAGAAGGCCGACGCCAGCCGGCCCAAGCCCGGCCGCAACGAGACTGAACTGGCCGACCTCGGTGTGCGCATCGCGCCGCTGACCAAGGAACTGCGCCAGAAGCACGACATCAAGGATGACGTGAAGGGCGTGGTGGTCACCGATGTGGAAAACGATGGTCCGGCTGCCAAGCGCGATGTGCGCGTGGGCGACGTGATCATCGAGATGGCGCAGTCGGAAATCCGTAGCACGGACGATGCAATCGAGATGCTGAAGGCGCTGAAGGATGCCAAGCGCAAGGTCGCGCTGCTGCAGATCCAGCGCGCCGGCGAACCGCGCTTCGTGCCGATTCCGCTGAAGTCATAAGAAAGAGAAGACCCTCAGTCCAACCTCTCCCGCTTGCGGGAGAGGGAGGGCCCCGCGCAGCGGGAGGGTGAGGGGGGCGCAACATCACGGAAGGCCGGCAGCCAGGATAGCTTTCTGGCCCGGCCTTTTCTTTGCCGGCTTCGCAAATTCCAGTCCTTTCCCGTAAAATTGGCCGAACGAATCCGGGGGAAACGCATGTGCCGCTGGCTGACCTATCGGGGCGATCCGATCTATCTGGAAGACCTGCTGTTCGCGCCGCGCTATTCGCTGATCGAACAAAGCCTGCATGCCCGCAAGGCGGCGGTCGCCACCAACGGCGACGGCTTCGGCGTTGGCTGGTATGCCGAACGCGACCTGCCGGGGACCTATCGCGACATCCTGCCGGCCTGGAACGATCCGAACCTGCGCAGCATTGCGCACCAGATCCGCTCCAGCCTGTTCCTGGCGCATGTGCGCGCCTCCACCGGCACAGCCACCTCGCGCGCCAACTGCCATCCGTTTTCCAACGGCCGCTGGCTGTTCATGCATAACGGCCAGATCGGCGGCTATGCGCGCCTGCGCCGCCGGCTTGAAGCGCTGATCCCCGATGGTCTTTACGAACAACGGCTCGGCACCACGGACTCGGAAGCGATCTTCTACCTGATGCTGCATCACGGCCTCGACCGCGATCCGCTCGGCGCGATTGCCGCCGCCATTGCCGATGTGCGCCGGCTGATGATCGAGGATGGCATCGCGGAAGCCTTCCGTATGACGGCGTCGCTCACCGACGGCCGCTCGGTCTATGCGATCCGCTATTCCTCCGACGCCGAGCCCCCCAGCCTGTACTGGCGCATGGAGGATGGCCGCCTCACCATCGTGTCCGAGCCGCTGGACGAGCATGTGCAGAAATGGCTACCGGTGCCGCCCGGCCATGTGCTGGTGGCGGCCGAAGCCAGCGAAGTGACCTTGAACGCGCTGGCGGCGTAATAAAAAAGGCCGGCATTTCTGCCGGCCTTTTCAGTCCTTAATCGTCATCCCCGCGAAAGCGGGGATCCAGACTCACTTGATAATCTTTCCTGATCACTGGATTCCCGCTTTCGCGGGAATGACGAGTTTTTTTATTCGATCTCGCGGGCGTTCTGCACGATCTTGCCGACCAGGCCGTATTCGACCGCCTGTTCCGCGCTCATCCAGTAATCGCGGTCGGTATCCTTTTCGATCCGCTCGATCGGCTGGCCGGTCTCGCGGGCGAAGATTTCATTCAGCCGCTTGCGCATGCGGATGATTTCCTTGGCCTGGATAGCGACATCCGAAGCCGTGCCGCCGGCGCCGCCGGACGGTTGATGCAGCAGGAAGCGGGTATTGGGCAGCGAGAAGCGGTTTTCCGGCTTGGCCGCGGCAAAGATCAGCGCGCCGGCCGAAGCGACCCAGCCGGTGCCGACCACGCGCACATCCGGCTTCACGAACTTGATCATGTCATAGATCGTGTCGCCGGACTCCACATGGCCGCCCTGGCTGTTGATGAAGATGGTGATCGGATCGTCGCTGGCCGACTGCAGCGCCAGCAGGCGGGCCGAGACTTCCTTGGCCAGTTTCTGGTCGATGCCGCCGAAAATCAGGATGGTGCGCGCCTTGAACAGGCGCTCCTCGATGGCCGGGGTCTTGTCCCGCACCTTCTCCTTTTCGGTCTCGCCGTTCTTCTCCGGCTCGTCCTCATCCAGGCGGGTGATACGGTTCAGCATGCGCAACAGGCTCCTGCAAAAGTGCGGTCAAAAGTATCCCATGGGCGGCGCCGCAGCCGCAAGGCTCAGGCCCTTTCCGAGCGGTCCGCGCCTAGGCAAAAGCCGGGCTTTTCCGCTAGGCTTTCGGCCATTCTCTCCAGGCAGATAAGAAAGGTCGCGCCATGCTGAAAGGCAAGTCCGCCGTCGTCACAGGGTCCACCAGCGGTATCGGTTTAGGGATCGCCCGGGCACTGGCCAAAGAGGGCGTCAACCTGATGCTGAACGGTTTCGGCGATGCGACCGAGATCGAGAAGCTACGGGCGGGCATCGCCGCCGAATTCGGCGTGAAGGTGCTGTATGACGGCGCCGACATGAGCAAGGGCGAGGCTGTTGCCGCCTTCATCAGGAAGGCCGAAGAGGGCCTCGGCGGCATCGATATCCTGGTCAACAATGCCGGCATCCAGTTCGTGTCGCCGGTGGATGAATTCCCCGATGCCAAATGGGACGCGATCCAGGACATCAACCTGTCGTCGAGCTATCACTGCATCAAGACCGCTCTGCCCAGCATGAAGAAGAAGGGCTGGGGCCGCATTGTCAACATCGCCTCGGCGCATGGCCTGATCGCCTCGCCGTTCAAGTCGGCCTATGTGGCGGCCAAGCACGGCCAGGTCGGCCTGACCAAGTCGGTGGCGCTGGAAGTTGCCGAGGCCGGCATCACGGTGAATGCGATCTGCCCGGGCTATGTGCGTACCCCGCTGGTCGAGAACCAGATCGACGACCAGGCCAAGGCGCATAACATGCCGCGCGACCAGGTGATCCGCGAGGTGATCCTGGCCGTGCAGCCGACGCGGCGCTTTGTCGAGATCGAGGAAGTGGCGGCGCTCGCCGTCTATCTCTGCGGCGATGCCGCCAAGTCGATCACCGGCACGTCGATTGCCATCGATGGCGGCTGGACCGCGCGGTAAGGCACTTTCTCTCACCGCATACCATACCGTCATGGCCGGGCTTGTCCCGGCCATCCACGCCTAAAAAAACCACCGCAGTAATCAATCCTAGCCTCAGCATGGCGAGTTGACCAAACTTCCGTGGGTTGCTCACCCAAGCAATTCCAGTTGCGATGAGGGTATCTATGGGAATGTTGACGATTCTCGCGGCATTTGGGTGGAGTGCCATTTTGTGGCTTCTACTGACCGCAATTATTGCTGCGCTACTGGCGGCTCCAGTTTGGTTGTTTCATAAGAGCCGCGAGCGGTTAAGCCTGAACCGAAGTTCACTATCGTTTGAAAAGATATTTGAGAAATACCCTCCAGCATTATTCATTCTTGCTGGGCTGTGCGCTCTTGCCATTTTGATCTGATGGCGATGATGGTGTTCTGGTTAGTCTTTTGTATGCATACCAGCCGCCTGCCCCCGCGAGGATGGCTACCCCTAATGGCCCGGCAATAGCAAAACCGACGGGCGCTAAAACGAGAGCGGCACCGGAAGGAATCGCGATTGTAGTCCAATTTAATTGCGCCTTATCCCCCATCGCTCCTTACCATTCAAAGTTATGGATCAGTACCCCAACAGCTCCTAATTTTAGGAAGGCGTCCACCTGTTTTGACTGCGCGATACCGGTTTTGCACCAAGTCGCAAAATGCTCACAGTTTCCTGAAAATAGATCGTAACCAATCTCTCCCAATCGACTCTTGGCGTTTTCGACTACTTTATTTTTTGGCAGTGACTGACCCTTTGGGTACTGAATTACATGCCACTGTCCGTCCGAAAGAAATTTCTCCACACTGGTTTCACATATTGGACCTTTTCTTGCGAAGATGTTCTCTGACAAGCCAGAATGATGAATGATGGTGTAGCGGCCAATATAAACGCCGTGGTGAGTGTATCCAGCAGGTCTGCGAATCGCGACATGGCTACCAATTGGTAGCCTAGGACGCTTTGATGATATATCTAGCATCGTTGATCTAACCCCGCCCGAAAATCTCGTCGGCGCGGTAGCCCTGCAGGTAGAGCAAAGCGGTCAGGTCGCCGTGGCGGATGTTGATGCGGGCCTCGGCCTGCACCTTCGGCTTGGCGTGATAAGCTACGCCCATGCCGGCGGCACCCAGCATGGCGAGATCGTTGGCGCCGTCGCCGACCGTCATGCAATCTTCCACCGTGATGCCGCGCGCTTTGGCGACGCGTTCCAGCGCTTCCAGCTTGGCCTCGCGACCGAGGATCGGCTCACTGATACCGGCGATCTGCTCGTTCTCGATGATCATGTGATTGGCCTGCTGCTCGTGGAAGCCAAGCTGCTCGGCAATCGGCTGGGTGTAGTAATCGAAACCGCCTGAGACCAGCGCGCAATGCACGCCATGTTCCTTCAGCGTGGCAACCAGCGCCTGCGCGCCCGGCATCAGCCTGATGCGTTTGGCGGCCTCCTCCAGCAGGGTCGCCGGCTGGCCTTTCAGCAGGGCGACGCGCTCGCGGATCGCGGCGTAGAAATCGAGTTCGCCATTCATCGCCCTGGCGGTGATCTCGGCGACCTGTTCGCCGATCTCGGCGAGGAAGGCGAGTTCGTCCAGCATCTCGTTGCGGATGATGGTCGACTCCATGTCGGCCACCAGCGCCTTCTTGCGCCGGCTGGGCGAGGCGGGCAGCGCGATCACATCGACCGGCGCGTTGCGCAGGGCCACGCGTGCCACCTTTTCAGCTTCGCGCACATCGACATTGTCGAAGGGAATGTCGCAGGCAATTCCCGGTTCCAGCCAGTCGGCCGGCCCGACCCTGCCGCGGGCCAGCGCCAGCGCGTCGCGCACGGCACTGGCGAGCTTGGGCGTCAGCACGGCGTTATGGGGCGCGGTGATCAGGGTCAGAATGCTTTGCATCCGACTCTTCTAGGCCTGTAAAACAGGCGACGCAACCGACAGGCCTTTTCCGATGGACCCCCTGAAAGCCCCGATCATCGTGCTCGCCGGCCCGACCGCCAGCGGCAAGTCGGCGCTCGGCATTGCCATCGCCGAAAAGGTGCAGGGCACGATCATCAATGCCGACAGCATGCAGGTCTATCGCGATCTACGGGTGCTGACCGCGCGGCCGACCGACGACGAGATGCTCCGTGTGCCGCACCGGCTTTACGGTGTGCTGGATGGCGCCGCGCACGGCACGGCAGCCGTCTGGGTCGATCTGGCAAAGCAGGCCATCGCCGAGACCATTGCCAACGGCCGCGTGCCGATCCTGCTGGGTGGCACCGGCATGTATCTGCGCAGCCTGTTCGACGGTATGGCCGAGATCCCGCCGATCCCGGTCGAGATCCGTGCCGCGGCGCGGAGCAAGCTGAACGAGGAAGGCGCGACGGGTCTGCATGCCGCATTGGCCACCGCCGATCCTGAAACTGCCGCCAATCTGAAGCCGGGCGACAGCCAGCGGCTGGTGCGGGCCTGGGAGGTTCTGCAGGCGACCGGCCGCGGTCTGGCCGACTGGCAGCAGGCGCCAGCCAGTCCCGGTTTGTCGAATCCGGTAGTCCGCCTGCTGCTGCAGCCGCCGCGCGACAGCCTTTATGCGCGGATCGACCGGCGCTTTACCGGCATGATCGAAGCCGGCGCGCTGGAGGAAGCCCGGGCCGTGCTGGCGCGGACCGACCTTCCGGCCGATGCCCCGATGCGCAAGGCGCATGGACTTCCTGAACTGATCCAATATCTTAAGGGCGAGATCAGCCTCGACGAGGCGATCCGGGTCGGCCAGCTCAATACCCGGCATTACGCCAAGCGCCAGACCACCTGGTTCCGGCACCAGTTCAGCCCCGACCTGGTTGTGGAAAAAGACTTAAGCCAGCAAGAAAATTTCAACCTTGAGGCAGAAATCTTTCCATTCATTGTGAGATACCTGTTGACGGCCCGTTGAGGCGCTTCTAGGTTGGCGCCGCTTTTCCAGCCGGCCGGGGCCCGTCTTCCGGCCGATTTTCGTCTAAAAGGGCAGTTGCCCGAAGGATTTGAGCGTCATGTCCACCGCAGCGCAGGCCGCGCCGGCTCAGATGTCCGGTGCAGAAATGCTGATCAAGGCCCTGATCGATCAGGGTGTTGAGGTCGTATTCGGCTATCCCGGCGGTGCGGTACTTCCGATTTACGACGCGCTGTTCAAGCAGAATGCCATCCGCCACATCCTGGTGCGCCATGAGCAGGGCGCGGTGCATGCCGCCGAAGGCTATGCCCGCTCCACCGGCAAGCCCGGCGTGGTGCTGGTCACCTCCGGTCCCGGCGCCACCAATGCCGTCACCGGCCTGACCGACGCACTGCTCGATTCGATTCCGGTGATCTGCCTGACCGGCCAGGTCGCCACGCATCTGGTCGGCACCGACGCCTTCCAGGAATGCGACACCACCGGCATCACCCGCCCCTGCACCAAGCATAACTACCTCGTCAAAAACGTGGACGATCTGTCGCGCGTTGTGCATGAGGCTTTCTATGTCGCCACCAACGGCCGTCCGGGCCCGGTGGTGATCGACCTGCCAAAGGATGTGCAGGTCGCGCCGGGCACCTACACCGGCAAGGATAACGTCAAGCACAAGACCTATCGCCCGCAGGTGAGCGGCGAAGACGCCAAGATCAAGGAAGCGGTCGCCATGATGGCCGCCGCCGAGCGCCCGGTCTTCTATACCGGCGGCGGCATCATCAATGCCGGCCCGAGGGCGTCCGAACTGCTGCGTGAATTCGTGCAGCTGACCGGCTTTCCGATCACCAACACGCTGATGGGCCTGGGCGGCTATCCGGCCACCGACAAGCAGTTCCTCGGCATGCTGGGCATGCACGGCACCTGGGAGGCCAATCATGCGATGCATGATTGCGACGTGATGATCAATATCGGCGCGCGTTTCGACGACCGCATCACCGGTCGTCTGGCGGCTTTCTCGCCGGGCTCGAAGAAGATCCATGTCGATATCGATCCGTCCTCGCATAACAAGACAGTGCGTTGCGACCTGAATATCGTCGGCGATGCCTGCAAGGTTCTGGAGCAGATGATCTCTGCATGGAAAACGGGCGGTCACAAGCCGAACCAGAAGGCGCTCGACAAGTGGTGGCAGCAGATCGACCAGTGGCGCGCCCGCGACAGCCTCAAATACAAGAAGGATTCCAAGATCATCAAGCCGCAGCTCGCCATCGAGCGGCTGTATGAGCTGACCAAGGATCAGGACACTTTCATCACCACCGAAGTGGGCCAGCATCAGATGTGGGCGGCCCAGCATTACAAGTTCAACAAGCCGAACCGCTGGATGACTTCGGGTGGCCTCGGCACCATGGGCTACGGCCTGCCTGCCGCCATCGGCGTGCAGCTCGGCCATCCGGGCAAGCTGGTGATCGACATCGCCGGCGAGGCCTCGATCCTGATGAATATCCAGGAGCTTGGCACCGCAGCGCAGTTCCGCCTGCCGGTGAAGGTGTTCATCCTCAACAACGAATATATGGGCATGGTGCGCCAGTGGCAGGAGCTGTTGCATGGCGGCCGCTACTCGCAGAGCTATTCGGAATCGCTGCCCGACTTCGTCAAGTTGGCGGAAGCCTTCCATTGCAAGGGCCTGCGCTGCACCGATCCGGCCGACCTCGATGGTGTGATCAAGGAGATGATCGCCTATGACGGCCCGGTGGTGGTGGATGTCGCTGTCGACAAGGCGGAGAACTGCTTCCCGATGGTGCCGTCTGGTGCGGCCCATAACGAGATGATCCTGGCCGACGACAAGCCGAAGGATCCGACCAACGCCACCGTCAGCGAAGCAGGCATGGCCCTCGTCTGAGGGCCGGCGTCACAGAAGAAGAAATCAGATCATGTCCGCGTCGCAGCAGTCGATCCAGTCCCATATCCTCTCCGTGCTCGTCGATAACGAGCCCGGCATCCTCGCCCGCGTGGTCGGGCTGTTCTCCGGCCGTGGCTATAATATCGAAAGCCTGACAGTGGCCGAAGTTTCCGATGCCGCGCACCTGTCGCGTATTACCGTCGTCACGTCGGGTCCGGCCAACGTGATCGAACAGATCAAGGCGCAGCTCGGCCGGCTGGTGCCGGTGCATAACGTGCATGACCTGACGGTCGAGGGCCCGCATATCGCGCGCGAGCTTGCGCTGATCAAGGTGGCCGGCACTGGCGAGAAGCGCGTCGAGAGCTTGCGCATCGCCGATATCTTCCGCGCCCGCGCGGTCGACAGCACCACCGAATCCTTCGTCTTCGAACTGACCGGCAATCCGGA
>NZ_PEKV01000005.1:629680-792639 GCF_002796975.1 Ferrovibrio sp.
TAACTTTTTTCTGCGAACAACGACGCTTAATCCCGAGGAGAGACTGAAATGCGTGTTTACTACGACCGCGATGCGGACCTGAACCTGATCAAGGGCAAGAAGGTTGTCATCGTCGGCTACGGCAGCCAGGGCCATGCCCATGCGATGAACCTGAAGGACAGCGGCGTGAAGAACATCGCCGTTGCGCTGCGCAAGGGTTCGGCCGGCACGAAGAAGGCTGAAGAGGCCGGCTTCAAGGTGATGACCCCGACCGAAGCCGCCAAGTGGGCCGACGTCGTGATGGTGCTGACGCCGGATGAAGGCCAGTCGGACCTGTGGAACAACGACCTGCGCGACAACATGAAGGAAGGCGCTGCCCTGGCCTTCGCGCATGGCCTGAACATCCACTTCAACCTGATCGAGCCGCGCAAGGATCTCGACGTCTTCATGATCGCGCCGAAGGGCCCGGGCCACACCGTGCGTTCGGAATACCTGAAGGGCGGCGGCGTGCCGTCGCTGGTCGCCGTGCATCAGAATGCCTCGGGCAATGCGCTTGAAATCGCGCTCAGCTATGCCTCGGCCAATGGCGGCGGCAAGGCCGGCATTATCGAGACCACCTTCCAGGAAGAATGCGAAACCGACCTGTTCGGCGAGCAGGTCGTGCTTTGCGGCGGCCTGGTCGAACTGATCAAGGCCGGTTACGAGACGCTGGTCGAAGCCGGCTACGCCCCGGAAATGGCCTATTTCGAGTGCCTGCATGAAGTGAAGCTGATCGTGGACCTGATCTACGAAGGCGGCATCGCCAACATGAACTACTCGATCTCGAACACGGCCGAATACGGTGAATATGTCACCGGTCCGCGCATCGTGACCGCCGAGACCAAGGCCGAGATGAAGCGCGTGCTGGAAGACATCCAGTCCGGCCGCTTCACCCGCAACTGGATGCTGGAAAACAAGGTCAACCAGACCTCGTTCAAGGCGACCCGTGCGGCGCTGGCCAAGCACCCGATCGAGGAAGTGGGCAGCAAGCTGCGCGCCATGATGCCCTGGATCGCCAAGAACAAGCTGGTCGACAAGGCGCGTTCGAACTAAGAACTGGACTTCAGTAAATTGTGACGGCCGCCGCAGCGATGCGGCGGCCGTCCTGTTTTTCTGGGATTGAGAGTTGGTACCCCCACGCGGATCAACCGCAACAGAAGGGTTCTGCCATGAGTCTTCTGCTTCCTACCGCGCTTACTCTCCTGTCCGCTGCGATTTTCCTGATGCTGGAGCGTGTCGCGCCCGGCCGCGAATTGCCCAACGCCCCAGGCTGGTATTGGCGCGCCGCCCTGATCAACGGCTGCCAGATCGCCATCACCTTTTCGACCAATACAGTGTGGCTGAAGCTGTTTGCCGGTTCGTCGCTCTTCCACCTGTCGGCGCTTGATGCCGCCATCGTTGAAGGCTTTTTCGGCTGGTTCGTCGGCACTTTCTTCTTTTACTGGTGGCACCGCATCCGGCATCTCGACGGCTTCTGGCGGGTATTCCACCAGATTCACCATTCACCGGCCCGTATCGAGGCGCTGACGTCGTTCTACAAACATCCGCTTGAAATCCTGGCGGATGCCGCTCTGGCCGCCGCGATCCTGTATCCGCTGCTTGGCATTTCGCTGGAGGGAGCGTTGTGGTTTAACTTCTTCGCGGCGACTGGCGAGTTTTTCTATCACGCCAATTTCAAGTCGCCGCGCTGGTTGAAATACTTCATCCAGACGCCGGAGCTGCATTCCGTGCATCACCAGGTCGACGTGCATAAGTACAACTTTGCCGACCTGCCGGTCTGGGATCGCATCTTCGGAACCTACAAAGATGCCGAAAGCTTCGCATCTGCATGCGGATTTCCCAACCACAACGAACGCCAATTGGGTCGGATGCTGATCTTCCAGGATGTCTATGGCGATCCGCCGCATAGCGGGCCTGTCAGAGATATTCGCGCCGCCGGATACTAAACCGTGGCCGCCGGGGCAATCCGGCGGCCGTTTGCGTTTATGCGACGCCTTCATGCGTCAGCAGCCAGCGTTTGCGTTCCAGCCCGCCGCCATATTTGATCAGCGATCCATTGGCGCCAATCAGGCGGTGGCAGGGCACCACGACGCTCAAGGGATTGGCGCCATTCGCCGCGCCGACCGCGCGCATCGCCGCCGGCTTGCCGAGTTTGGCCGCCAGTGCCCCGTAGCTCATCGTTTTGCCGGCCGGAATCTTGCGTAACGCGGCCCAGACGCTGCGCTGGAAGTCCGTGCCAGCAGCCGCGCAGGCGATGGCGTCGATCTGCTTCAGGTCGCCAGCGAAATAGCCGTCCAGCGTGATGCGCAGGTCGGCTGGCGCCTTGGCAGTCTCCAGCGCGATGCCGGCGCCGTAATAGAGCCGCAGCAGACGAGTGAGCCGGTCTTCGTGGTCGCTCCAGTCGAGCGCACGCAGCAGGCCGCGCTCATCCGTCACCAGCAACGCCGTGCCAATCGGCGTTTTCAGCCGTGAGAGACTGAGTCGGACAGGCGGGTGGTTGGACAGCTGAGTCGGCATTGCTGCATCATGCGCCCGACAATCTCCGCCCGCCATCCGCGGCTTGCGCATTTCATTTGTCACCCCTTTCATTTTGTAGGTGGGCCGTTTCCGTCTAGGATCATGCCAAACAGGAGGACATCTCATGGCCAAAGTGCTGGTTGCCGGTGTCGGCATGATCCCGTTCGCCAAGCCGGGCAATTCTGCGCCCTATGACGAGATGGGCGCTGCGGCGGGCGGCCTTGCCCTGAAGGACGCCGGCGTCGATTACGCGCGCGTGCAGCAGGCCTATGCCGGCTATGTCTATGGCGACAGCACCTGCGGCCAGAAGGCGCTCTACCGTCTTGGCATGACCGGCATCCCGGTGGTCAACGTCAATAACAACTGTTCGACCGGATCGACGGCGCTGTTTCTCGCGCGGCAGGCCGTCGCCAGCGGTGCGGCCGACTGTGTGCTGGCGCTCGGTTTCGAGCAGATGAAGCCCGGTGCGCTGGGCTCGGTCTTCACCGACCGCGTCAGTCCCTTTGAAGACTTCGACAAGGTGACCGACGAGATCGTCGGCATGCCGGATATCCCGCTGGCCCTGCGCTATTTCGGCGGTGCCGGCCTCAGCCATATGAAGAAATACGGCACGAAGCTTGAGACATTCGCCCGTATCCGCGCCAAGGCGAGCCGGCATGCCAGGAACAACCCGCTGGCACTGTTCCGTCAGGAAGTCAGCGTCGAGGACGTGATGAACGCGCAGATGATCTGGCCCGGCGTGATGACGCGGCTGATGGCCTGCCCGCCTACTTGTGGTGCCGCAGCGGCTTTGCTGGTGTCGGAGGCTTTCGCCAAGCAGCATGGCCTGCGCACGGATGTGGAGATCGCCGCGCAGGCGATGACGACGGATTATCCGTCCACCTTCGAAGCGCGTGACATGATGCAGGTGGTCGGTGCCGATATGAGCCGCAAAGCTGCCGATCAGGTTTACGAACAGGCCGGCATCGGGCCGCAGGATGTCGATGTGGTGGAGTTGCATGACTGCTTCGCGCAGAACGAACTGATCACCTATGAGGCGCTCGGTCTTTGCGGGATCGGCGAGGCCGAAGGCTTTGTCGAAGCCGGCGACAATAGCTATGGCGGCCGCGTGGTGACCAATCCCTCCGGCGGATTGCTGTCGAAGGGGCATCCGCTCGGCGCCACCGGCCTCGCGCAGTGCTACGAGCTGACGCACCAGCTGCGCGGCACCGCCGAAGCCCGCCAGGTCGAGGGCGCCCGGGTGGCGCTGCAGCACAATCTGGGTCTGGGCGGCGCCTGCGTCGTCACGCTGTACCGGCAGGCCTGACGGCGCGTCCTTGAGATCTAGCGGAATTTATGCTACTATTCCTATAATATAAGAACATTCGTTCGTGTGGCTGATTTGCGCCGTTGGGGGCTCGACCTCGCCGTTGTTGGACATCGTTGATAATAGAATCAATGACTTGCCACAAAATCCCAATAACTTGCGTGGGACGGAACGGGATGGAACAGGCCGAAACGGGACAGAACGGGCCGAAACGGGATGTCACTGGCCCCGAACGGGACGAAACTGGGCTCTGAATGGGACGCAACAGGCTGTAACGGGCGCCGGCCTGGCCCTGCTGTATTGGGGCAGATCCTGCTGCGGGGTAGTTTGGCGGGGGTGGCGCCGCAATTCAGCCGTGTTTTCAGGACATTAGCAGATTCGGGTTGCAGGACTCGGCCATTCACCCCTTTTTAAGCATGCTGTCGGAGAGTGTCGCTGCAAGTCTATGTCAGACTTGGATTTTTCCGCCTTTGCCGGAACCCCGCCGGAGCGTGTAGACTTATGGTTAAAGCATGGAAACTGCGGCAAAATTCCCGCAACGCCGGCCTTTTCGGGTCCGGCGCGGGAACGATGCCTGATTCCGGGTATGAGGTCTGACATGACGACAGCGACAAGCAGCACCAAAACCGGCGGTGGGCGCGACCGCGTCATCATTTTCGACACCACGCTGCGCGACGGCGAGCAATCGCCCGGCGCCTCGATGAATCTGGAAGAGAAGCTGAAGATCGCGTCCGTGCTGGAAGGCATGGGCGTCGATGTGATCGAGGCCGGCTTCCCGATTGCGTCGAACGGCGACTTCGAAGCCGTGAACGAGATCGCCAAACGCGTGAAGAATTCCACCGTCTGCGGCCTGAGCCGCGCCGGCAAGAAAGATATCGACCGCGCCTGGGAAGCGCTGAAGCCTGCGAAGAGCGCGCGCATCCACACCTTCATCTCGACCTCGCCGCTGCATATGAAGTTCAAGCTGCAGATGGAGCCTGAGGCGGTGCATCAGGCCATCATCGACAGCGTCAGCCATGCGCGCAATCTCTGCGACGATGTCGAGTGGAGCTGCGAGGACGGCACGCGCTCGGATCGCGACTTCCTCTGCCGCGTGATCGAGAGCGCGATCAAGGCCGGCGCCACCACGATCAACGTGCCCGATACGGTGGGTTACACGGTGCCGGAAGAGTATACGGCGCTGATGCGCTTCCTGATCGAAAACATCCCGAACAGCGATAAAGCCAGGTTTTCCGCGCATTGCCACAACGATCTGGGCCTCGCCGTCGCCAACTCGCTGGCGGCCGTGATCGGCGGTGCGCGGCAGGTGGAATGCACCATCAACGGCCTCGGTGAACGCGCTGGCAATGCCGCACTTGAAGAAATCGTGATGGCGCTGCGCACGCGACCTGACGCGATGCAGTTCGAAACCGGCATCAAGACCACCGACATCATGAAGGCCTCGCGGCTTGTGTCTGCAGTGACGGGCTTCGTGGTGCAACCGAACAAGGCAATCGTCGGTGCCAATGCGTTTGCGCATGAAAGCGGCATCCATCAGGACGGCATGCTGAAACATGCCGGCACCTACGAGATCATGACGCCGGAATCGGTCGGCCTGAACCGCTCGACCCTGGTGATGGGCAAGCATTCCGGCCGCCACGCCTTCCGCAAGAAACTGGAAGAGCTCGGCTTCAATCTCGCCGAGAACCAGCTGAACGATGCCTTCGGCCGCTTCAAGGATCTGGCCGACCGCAAGAAGGAAGTCTTCGACGAGGATCTCGTCGCGCTGGTGGACGACACCGTGGCGCATGACAGCCATCGCATCCGCTTTGTCTCGCTGCAGGTGGTCGCCGGCTCGAAGGAGCCGCAGAGCGCCGAGCTGGAGCTGGAGATCGACGGCGCCGTCAAGGCGGCGCGGACGTCCGGCAACGGTCCGGTGGACGCGACCTTCAATGCGATCAAGACCCTGTTCCCGCATGCCGCCAACCTGCAGCTTTACCAGGTGCATGCCGTGACCCACGGCACGGATGCCCAGGCCGAAGTGACGGTGCGGCTGGAAGAGGGCGGCAAGACGGTGAACGGCCAGGCGTCCGATGCAGACACGCTGGTGGCGAGTTGCCGAGCCTATATTCACGCACTCAACAAGCTGCTGGTGAAGCGGGAAAAGACCGCTCCGGCAGCCCTGAGCGCCTGAGGGAAATTAAGCCGGCAGGTTGCCGGGAAATTATGGGAGGCTGGGGGTTGCGCTGTTCCGGTCTCAGAGGCGATAACGGCGCGATTTTACGCTGGTGAGGGTACTTCTCGATGTTCTCGCGTTTGATGGGTTTCATGTCGGCCGATATGGCCATTGATCTGGGCACGGCGAACACGCTGGTCTACGTCAAGGGCCGAGGAATCGTGCTGAATGAACCGTCCGTGGTGGCAATCGCCAATAACCGCGGCAAGAAGCAGGTTCTGGCCGTCGGCGACGAAGCCAAGCAGATGCTGGGCCGTACCCCGGGCAATATCGAAGCCATCCGCCCGCTGCGCGACGGCGTGATCGCCGATTTCGAAGTGGCGGAGGAAATGATCAAGCATTTCATCCGCAAGGTTCATAACCGGCGCAGCTTCGCTTCGCCGCAGGTGATCATCTGCGTGCCGTCGGGCTCCACCGCGGTCGAACGCCGCGCGATCATGGACTCGGCCGAGTCTGCCGGTTCGCGCCGCGTCTTCCTGATCGAGGAGCCGATGGCTGCCGCGATCGGCGCCGGCCTGCCGGTGACCGAACCGACCGGCTCGATGGTTGTCGATATCGGCGGCGGCACCACGGAAGTGGCGGTGCTGTCGCTCGGCGGCATCGTCTATTCGCGCAGCGTGCGCGTCGGCGGCGACAAGATGGACGAGGCGATCATCGCCTACATCCGCCGCAACCATAACCTGCTGGTGGGCGAGGCCTCGGCCGAGCGCATCAAGAAGCAGATCGGCTCGGCCGCGCCGCCGGAAGACGGCAACGGCCTGTCGATGGAGATCAAGGGCCGCGATCTGATGAACGGCGTGCCGAAGGAACTGGTGATCAACCAGCGCCAGATCGCCGAAAGCCTGGCCGAACCGGTCGGCGCCATCGTCGAAGCCGTGAAGGTCGCGCTGGAACACACCGCGCCGGAACTGGCCGCCGACATCGTCGACAAGGGCATCGTGCTCACCGGCGGCGGCGCGCTGCTCGGCAATCTCGATCTCGTGCTGCGCCATGCCACCGGCCTGCCGGTCTCGATTGCCGACGAGCCGCTCTCCTGCGTGGCGCTCGGCACCGGCCGTGCGCTCGAAGAGATGAAGACGCTGAAGCACGTTCTGTACAACCCGCCGTATTGATTTTCGGCGGACAGCCGGGAAGGGGCTGACGGGGACGCATGGCAAGACGCACCGGACGCAGTGCCTGGATCGCAGCGCCAATACGCGCGCTGCTACAGCGTTTTGCGTTCCTGCTGCTGCTCGCCTCTGCGGTCGGCCTGATCCTGCTCAGCCGCATCGACCGTCCGGTGGTGGAACGCACGCGTGCTGTGGTCGCCGATATCTTCGAACCGATCCTGAGTGCCGTGGCGCAGCCCGTCGGTGTCGTGAATGCCGCGATCGGCTGGGTCGACGACATCCTCTTCGTGCATGAAGAGAATTTCCGCCTGCGCACTGAAAATGCCCGTTTGCTGCAATGGCAGGAAGTGGCGCGTCGCCTTGAGCAGGACAATGCCAGCATGCGGCGTCTGCTGTCGGCCGGNNAGTTTCGTACGCACCGCGCTCCTCAATATCGGTGCCAAGGATGGCGTCAAGAAGGGCCAGGCCGTGATCGGCGAGGGCGGCTATGTCGGCCGCGTTGCCGAGGTGGGCTATCGCGCCTCGCGTATCCTGCTGCTGACCGACCTGAACTCGCGCCTGCCGGTGATGCTGCAGGAAGGCGGCCATCGCGCCGTGCTGACTGGCGACAACTCGCCGTTCCCGCGCCTCGAATATCTCTCCGGTGCCGCCAAGCCGGCCGTCGGCATGCATATCGTCACGTCCGGCGACGGCGGCCAGTTCCCGGTCGGCATCCCGGTTGCCGAGATCGCGTCGATCGATGGCGGCGTGCGCGTACGTCCGCTGGTCGATCTGGGCCGTCTCGATTTCCTGCGGGTGATGCAGTTCGATGAAACCCGGGTCGATGCCGAGGATCCGACGGCCGTGCTGCCGCCGCTGCTGCCTCAGGCGGCAGTTCCTTCGACCGCACCTCCACAGGCCGTGCGGCCGCAACAGTCGCGCTGAGGAGCGGCGGAATGTCGGCGCTGCTCCGCCAGACCAACCGCCGTATCCGCGCCCTGCTGCCGATCCTCAGCAGCATGGTTCTGGTCCTGATCGGCCTCGCCCCCGTCGGCCTGCCGCATTTCGACAATGTCGCGCCCGCCTTCGCCCTGATGGCGGTGTTCTACTGGAGCATCTTCCGCTCCGATCTCATGACCATGCTGGGCGCCTTCCTGATCGGGCTGATGCTCGATCTGCTGTCGGCCGGCCCGCTCGGCCTGAATGCGCTGGCGCTGGTGCTGGTGCATGAACTCGGCATGGCGCAGCGCAAGGTGTTTCTCGGCTCATCTTTCCTGGTCAACTGGGCGGCATTTGCGCTGGTGGTCGGTTCGGTGCTGCCGGCCGGATGGGCCATTGTTTCGCTGCTGCATTGGCGCCTGCTGCCGACCGCGCCGCTGCTGGCGCAGCTGCTGCTGTCGCTGACTCTCTATCCTGCAGTCTACTGGCTGCTCAGCCGGCTGGAGCGTCGCTGGCTGCGCGCTTCCGTGGCGGTCTGAGGCGGCGATGGCGATCAACCGGCGCGATAACGATCTGCAGCGGGTCTTCACCCGCCGCGCCCTCCTGCTCGGTACCGCGCAGCTGGGCATGTTCGGCGCGCTGGTCGGCCGGCTGTATTACCTGCAGGTGATGGAGTCGGATAAATACACGCTGCTGGCCGAGGAAAATCGTATCAATATGCGCCTGCTGCCGCCGCGGCGCGGCCGGGTGCTGGATCGTTTCGGTGTCGAACTGGCCTCCAACCGCCGCAATTACCGCGTCATGATCGTTGCCGAGCAGACCCGCAACGTCGACGCGACGCTGGAAGCGCTGTCGAAGCTGATCCAGGTCGACGACACCCAGCGTGCGCGCGTGAAACGCGAGATCGAACGGCGGCGCAAATTCGTGCCGGTCGTGGTGGCCGAGAACCTGTCCTGGGACGACTTCGCCAAGGTCAACCTGCACTCGCCCGATCTGCCCGGCGTGCAGCTCGATGTCGGCGAAACACGCGACTATCCCTATGTGCAAACCTTCAGTCATGTGGTCGGCTATGTCGGCGCGGTTGCCGAGAATGAACTGGGCGACGATCCACTGCTTGAACTTCCGGGTTTTCGCATCGGCAAGAGCGGTGTGGAGAAGGTTTACGACGAACAGCTGCGCGGCCGTGCCGGCCACAGCCAGATCGAAGTGAACGCCTATGGTCGCGCCATCCGCGAGCTTGAGCGGCATAATGGCCAGCAAGGCGACGATGTCGTCCTGACCATTGACGCCGATCTGCAGCGCTTTACGCAGGAACGCTTCGGTGAGGATAGCGGTGCCGCCGTGGTGATCGATATCCATACCGGCGAGATTCTGTCGTTGGTGTCGAATCCCGGCTACGATCCGAACTGGTTCAATGTCGGTATCACCGGGCCGCAGTGGCGCCAGCTCAACAACGACAAATACAAGCCGCTGCTCAACAAGGCGATCCAGGGCCAGTATCCGCCGGGCTCCACCTTCAAGATGCTGGTCGGCATCGCGGCGCTGGAATCGGGCAATATGACGCCCGACACGCGCGTTTTCTGCCCGGGCCACATGGATTTTGGCAACAATACCTTCCATTGCTGGAAGAAGGGCGGCCACGGCACGATGAATTACGTATCGGCGCTGGAGGAAAGCTGCGACGTCTATTTCTACGAGGCGGCGCGCCGCACGGGTGTCGACAAGATCGCCGAAGTCGCCAAGAAGCTGGGACTGGGTGATTTCACCGGCATCGACCTGACCGGCGAACGGCGCGGCATCATTCCCACGCGCGCATGGAAACAGGGTGCGCTGGGGCAGCCCTGGCATCCGGGCGAGAATCTGGTCATTGGCATTGGGCAAGGTTACGTCACCACCACGCCGCTGCAGCTCGCCGTGATGGCGGCGCGCCTGGCCAATGGCGGATATGCCGTGCCGCCGCGCATTGTGCGCAAAGACGATGCCTTTGGGCCTGCCACCGATCTACGACCGGCATCGCGGCGCTGGCCGAGCCTGAACTTCAAGCGCGAGCAGATCGATCTGGCGCTGGAAGGGATGACCCGCGTCACCACGCCGCCGCGGGGCACCGCCCAGCGGGCCAGGATCACCCAGGCAGAATATGCGATGGCTGGCAAAACAGGAACCAGCCAGGTGCGGCGAATCAGCAAGGCCGAGCGCGAGGCCAAGGTGAAGGTGAAGCCGCAGGATAAGCCGTGGGAAGAGCGCGACCACGCGCTGTTCGTCGCTTTTGCGCCGGTCAGCGCACCGCGTTATGCCTGCGCAGTGATTGTCGAGCACGGCATGTCGGGTTCCGCGACCGCGGCACCGATTGCCCGCGACATCCTGCTGGAATGCCAGAAACTGGATCCGTCGCGCAAACCGCGGACTGCACCCGGCCCAACCACTGCGTCCGGCCAGGCGCCGACGCGGAATGGAGGCTGAGATGGCCTACTGGTCCAACCGCAACGACATGTCGCTCGGTCGCAAGCTGCGCGACATCAACTGGGGCCTGGTGCTGCTGATCACCGTGATTGCGAGCCTGGGCTTTACCGCACTCTATTCGGCGGCTGGCGGCGATATCGATCCCTGGGCCGACCGGCAGATGGCACGCTTTGTCATCGGGATCGTGATCATGGTGGTGATCGCCGTGACCGACATCCGCGTCTGGATGCGGTTGTCCTATGTCGTCTATGCCTTGGGCGTGATCCTGCTGATAGCGGTCGAACTGGTCGGGCGCGTCGGCATGGGTGCGCAGCGCTGGCTCGATCTCGGCGTACTGCATATCCAGCCTTCAGAAATCATGAAGATCGCCCTGGTCTTGACGCTGGCGCGCTATTTCCATGGCCTGTCCTACGAGGATATCGGCCGCATCCGCTGGCTGGTCATACCGCTCGCCGTCGTTGTCGTGCCGGTGGGGCTGGTGATCAAGCAGCCCGATCTGGGCACTGCCATGCTGCTGCTGGCCTCGTCGGGTGCAGTGTTCTTCTTCACGGGCGTGCGGGCCTGGAAATTCCTGCTGGTCATCGCCGGTGGCGGCGGCGCATTGCCGATTGCATGGAATTTCCTGCACGACTATCAGAAGCGCCGCGTTTTCACCTTCATGAATCCCGAGGAAGATCCGCTCGGCTCGGGTTACCACATTCTTCAGTCCAAGATCGCGCTGGGTTCGGGCGGCTTTTCGGGCAAGGGCTTCATGCAGGGGACCCAGAGCCATCTGAGCTTTCTGCCCGAGAAACAGACCGACTTCATCTTCACGATGTTCGCCGAGGAACACGGTTTGATCGGCGCACTGGTGCTGATCGCGCTCTATATCCTGCTGATCGCCTATGGCTATGCCATCGCGCTGCGCTCGCGCAGTCAGTACGGCCGGCTGCTGGCCGGCGGGCTGACCACCATGCTGTTCCTCTATGTCTTCATCAACATCGCCATGGTGTCCGGCCTGGTTCCGGTGGTGGGCGTGCCGCTGCCGCTGTTTTCCTATGGCGGCACGGCGATGATGACCCTGCTGGTCGGCATCGGCCTGCTGGTGAACGTCTATGTGCACCGCGACGTGGAAATCCCCCGTCACATGAGCGGGCTCTGAGCGCGATTTCCGGCCGAATCGGTTCGCTTTAAGCCTTTGGGCGGCTGTGGAAAAATCCCTGCACCGAAGCGCTTGCAATTCCGGCGAATCCGGGTATTTTCCGGCCTCGTTTTAAGAACTGGGCGCATAGCTCAGTTGGTAGAGCAGCTGACTCTTAATCAGCGGGTCCCAGGTTCGAGCCCTGGTGCGCCCACCAGTTCTAAAACGCTAACGGCGCCCAGTGGGCGCCGTTTTAGTTTGTGCTGGGGCTGTCCGGATTGCTTCAGCGCAGGCCGTCTTCGCCCTTGATGTCCTTCGCCGCCAGGCCGCCGAGCCGCGCATGCGGGCGGCCGCCGGTCGCCATGCCGAGCGCATAGACGATCTCGTCGGCGCGCGGTGCATCGTCGATGCTGACGCCGACGGTATGGAAATGCGAGCGCACATAGGCGGCGTTCACATGACCGAGCGGCATCATCAGCCGCACACCGACCGGGCCGACCATCTTGCCGGCCGGCACGATGGCCTTGGTGTCGCCCAGGATGGCGCGCATGCCCCAGCCGCCCGAGGGATGCCACATGGCGCCATGTTCCAGCTCGCCATCGGCGCCGACGATGGCGCCCTTGCCGTAAGCCTCGATCTCGGCCGGTTTTGCTTCCAGCGCCTTGAGCAGGCGCTGCGCCACGTCGCGACCAAGCGCGTTCAGCGCCTCCATGCCGGGCATCAGGTCTTCGGCATACTTGCCGGCATAGGGATTCTGCACCACCACGGCGGCCGTGCCGATGCGCAGAGGCTTCGGCAGGTCTGGCCCGCGGTCGTGCAGCACTTCCTCAACATTGGTGACGAATTTTCGAATTTTCCACATCGCATCAGGCCTCATTGACGACCGGATTGCGCAGGATGCCGAGTTTCTCGATCTCGACCTCCACCGTATCGCCATGCTTCATGAACTGCGGCGGCTTGCGGCTCCAGCCCACGCCGGCCGGCGTGCCGGTCACGATCACGTCGCCCGGCACCAGATCGAAGATGGTGGAGCAGTAGTTGATAATCGTCGGAATCTTAAAGATGAGATTGCTGGTATTCGACGACTGTTCGGTCTTGCCGTTCAGCCGCAGTTCCAGTTTCAGGTTCTCCGGCTCGGGCACTTCATCCGCCGTGACCATCCACGGGCCGAAGGCGCCGGTGCTCTGGAAATTCTTGCCTGCCGCGATCTGTTTGGCATGGAACTGCCACTCGCGGATGCTGGCGTCATTGTAGCAGGCATAGCCGGCGATGTGCTTGTAGGCGTCTTCCTTGGCAATATGGCGGCCGGCCTTGCCGATGATCAGCGCCATTTCGCCTTCCCAATCGAGCTGTTCCGACACTTTCGGGCGGATGATCGCGTCGCCATGCGCCACCTGCGAGCGCCAGACGCGCAGGAAGATCGGCGGGAATTCCGACAATTCGCGATGCATGCCGGCGGCCAGCACTTCCTGGTGATGGTCCATGTAGTTGCGCACCAGGCAGACGATCTTTTCCGGCTTCGGAATCACCGGCAGCAGTTTCACGTCGTTCAGCGCCAGGTCGGCCTTCAGGCCGGCGACGATCTGGTCGCGGTCGGCAAACTCGCTGCTGCCGATGAAATCGGCCAGCGTGGCGTATTTGCCGGAGAAATGCTGGCCGAGATCGACCACCTTGTCGCCCTGCACGGCGCCATAACTTTCGCGGCCTTTGACGGTAAAGGATGCCAGCTTCATAAAATCATTCTCCCTGGATACGCCTGGACTGGATGGGTTATTCGGCCGGTTCGGCTTCGGCCTGTTTCGCCTTCATGGCGTTGACGACATTCTGCGCGGTCTTCTCGACATGCTCGCGCAACCGTTCGGCGGCCAGCACCGGATCGCGCGACAACACGGCGTCCATCAGCCGCTTGTGTTCATTGCTCTTGTTCTTCGGCCCCTTGCGGTACACCGCCGAAAGACGGCGATAGCGTTCGGCCTGGTCAAACAGGTTGGCGACCATGTTGATCAGGCGTTTGGAACGACCGCCTGACATAATCGCCATATGGAAGTCGCGATGGCGCTGGCTCCATTCCTCATTCAGCGCCGCTTGTTCCTCGAAGATGCGCTTTTCCTCGCGTTCGAGGCGATAGAAGGCCGCCACCACGCCGGCTTCCCAGTCGTCGCCGCCATCGGCAATCGAGGCTTCGACCGCCTGGCGTTCCAACACGATGCGCAGGTTCACGATATCAGCAAGGTCATCGAGTGAGATCGGCGCGACGCGGAAACCACGATTGCCCTCCGACGTCACCAGCCCTTCGGCGGTCAGACGATTGAGCGCCTCCCGCAGCGGACTGCTGGAAATCGCATGCTGTTTCTGCAGCACGTCGATCTTCAGCTTGTCGCCGGGCAGCAGCTCGCCGCGCACGATGGCCTTGCGCAGCACGCCATAAGCCTTTGCCACCAGGGTGGTTTCGGCTTCGGGGCGGTCTGTGCCGGCGGTGACTGGCTGGTCCATGCCTGAAGATTCTTTATGCATTCTTCTGGACATTATGCACAAAACTCCCCTTAATGCAAATACTAGAGGTTCACCTCAGCCTGACTGAATAGCAGGCGGAGGCGGAAATTCGCAGAAAAAGTCTAGGGAGAAGAAAGAAATGCGTGGACTCGTTGCACTGGCCGGGCTCAGCCTCGGTGTCTCCATTGCCGCCGCCGCTCCGCTGGCGGTCGCCCAGGAATTCCCGTCCCGCCCGATCACCCTGATCCACGGCTTTGCCGCCGGCGGCACCGCAGATGCCATCTCGCGTATCCTGGCCCAGCCGATGGGTGAGATCCTGAAGCAGCCGATCGTCGTGGAGCAGCGTCCTGGTGCTGGCGGCAACAACGCGTCGCGCGCGGTCGCCACTGCGGCGCCGGACGGCTACACCATCGGGCTTCCTACCGGCGGCCACGCCGTTTCGGCCGGTCTGTACAAGAGCCTGCCTTTCCATCCGGTCGACAGCTTCGAGATGGTCTCGACGATCGTCTACTACGCCTTCGCCGTGGCGGCGAAGCCGGATTTCCCCGCCAACGACATGAAGGGGCTGATCGCCTATGCCAAGGCCAATCCGGGCAAGCTGGATTACGGCTCGGCCGGCGTCGGCTCGACGCATCATCTCACTGGCGAACTGCTCGCCTCGGTGGCCGGCATTCAGTGGAACCATGTGCCCTATCGCGGCGAGGCGGCCGCCTTTACCGGCCTGCTGAGCGGCGATCTGCCGATCATCATCGCCACCGCCGTGACGGTGGCGCCGCAGCTCAAGGCTGGCAAGCTCAAGGCACTGGCGGTCAGCTCACCGACGCGGTTCCGCGATATGCCGAATGTGCCGACGATTGCCGAAAGCGCGCTGCCGGGCTTCGATGTCCGCACCTGGGCCGGTATCTTTGCGCCGAAGGGCACGCCGGCGCCGGTCGTCGCCAAGCTGAATGCCGCGATCCAGCAGTCGATTGCGCGGCCGGAAGTCAAAGCCCGCCTGGAGGAAGTAGTCGGCGGCGAGGTGCAGGGCAGCACGCCGGAAGCCATGAAGAAGATGGTGGCTTCGGAAGCCGCGCGCTGGACCGATGTGATCAAGAAGGCGAATATTCCGCAGCAGGAATGAGTCACGCGTGAAGACTGTCGTCATTCATAAGACCGGCGGGCCCGAGGTTCTCGAGCCCGCCGAAAGTTCCACGCCTTCGCCGGGTAAAGGTGAAGTGCTGGTCCAGGCCGAAGCCGTCGGCGTCGGCTGGCCCGATGTCCTGATCCGCACCGGCAAATACAAATGGATGCCGCCGCTGCCCACCAGTCCGGGCAGCGATCTGAGCGGGCGCATCGCCGCAGTGGGTGAGGGCGTCACGCAGCTGACAGTCGGGCAGAAGGTGCTGGTCACTGCCCGCGAACTGGCGCAGCGTGGCGGCTGCTACACCGAGTATCTGGTGGTACCGGAGGCGGCGCCATTTCCGTTGCCCGACAGCGTTGACCTAGATCGGGCTGCCTGCCTGCCGAATTACCAGGTGGCCTGGGCCATGCTGCGCGACGTGCTGCAGGCGCGTAAGCTGAAGAGCATCTTCATCGCCGGTGCGGCCGGCGGCGTCGGTTCGGCCGCCGTGCAGATTGCGCGGCATCTCGATCTGACCGTAATCGGCAGCGTCAGTTCAGCCGACAAGGATCGCTTTGCCAGAGAGCAGGGCGCCGACCATGTGATCGACTACAAGCGCGAGGCAGTGCTTGATCGCGTGCTGGCGCTGACCGACGGCCGCGGCGTGGATCTGGTGCTCGACCATGTCGGCGGTGCCGGGCTGTTCGATGCGCTGAAGATGCTGGCGCCCTGGGGCACGCTGGTGTCTTTCAATGCCATTGCCGGCAATCCGCCCAGCGACATCTTTGCCGAGATGCGCAACCTGCTCACCAAAAGCCTCACCCTGCGCTGCTTCTCAATGCACACGCTGGATGCCGATCCTGCCCTGCGTCGCCAGATCATGGGCGAGGTCATCGACATGCTCGACAAGGGAGCTATACGCCCTGTTGTTTCGGTCAAGCTGCCATTGGTGGAAGCTGCCGAGGCGCATCGCATCATCGAGCGCGGTGAGTCGCTCGGCAAGATTCTTCTGGTTCCGTAAGCGTAGAGGCAAGCATGGTCACGCCCATCATTCGCATCAAGGACATTGCCTGGATCAGGCTGCGTTCACCTGACCTCGACAAGGCCGAGGAGTATCTCACCACTTTCGGTCTGGTGCGCGCCGAACGCAGCGGCGACAGGCTGTATATGCGCGGCACCGATCCGTCGCATCATATCCATATCACCGAGAAGGGCGATCCGGCGGTGCTGCGCATCGGCTTCTGGGCCAATTCGCTGGACGACCTGCACAAGCTGTCGAACGAAGGCGAGGGCGCGTCGGCTGTCGAAGATATCGACGAGCCCGGCGGCGGCAAGCGTGTGCGGATCAAAGAGCATAACGGCATGGAGCTGGAAGTGGTGTGGGGCGTCGAAAACGCCGCGCCGCTGCCGGCCGATGCCAATGTATTCAATTTCGGCAACAACAAGCTGGCGCGACCGGGCAAGCTGCTGCGCGTCGATCACCGCCCATCTCTGGTCAAGCGTATCGGCCATGTGGTGATCAGCACGCCGGAGATCGAGAAATCGGTCGCCTGGGCGCAGCACCATCTCGGCATCGTCGCCTCCGATGAAGTGCATATGGAAGACGATCCGAACACGCTGTTGGCCAGCTTCAACCGCGTCGACGCCGGTCCGGACTATGTCGATCACCATGTGATGATGTTCGGCCGCCATGCCAATTCGGGCATGAACCATGTGTCCTTCGAGGTGCAGGATTTCGACGACCTTGCCACCGGGCACGATACGCTGATGCAGAAGTATCCAGACCTGCATCTCTGGGGTCTGGGCCGCCATACGCTGGGCGCGCAAGTGTTTGACTACTGGATGGATCCCTGGGGCCGCGTGCACGAGCATTGGACCGATACCGATGTGCTGAACAACAGCCACGAATACCGGAAGCATCCGAAGAGCACTGGTCTGCATTCGCAATGGGGCCCGCAGGCGCCACAGGCTTTTCGCGATGCAGCAAGCCGGTAGCGTATAAACTTTACGTAGGCTTGCGGTCAGTTTCTGGATGGTGCCTTGCATCCATCACGCAGCCGTGTGCAGAAACGGACTCGCCCACAGCAGGAATCTGCACTACCCCTGACATTCCATAAAAATTGTCAGGAGGAATCTCGTGCAGAATTCCACTATTCATATCGGCGCTGCGGTCAGCGCAGCTTTGCTGTTTGCCGCTGCACCTGCCTATGCACAGGGCGTGAAGATCGGCGTACTCAACGATCAGTCTGGCGTCTATGCCGACTACGGCGGCAAGTGGTCGGTCGAGGCCGCCAAAATGGCGATCGAGGATTTCGGCGGCAGCGTGCTGGGCGGCAAGATCGAACTGGTTTCGGCCGATCACCAGAACAAGCCCGATCTCGGTTCGTCGATTGCGCGCCAGTGGTATGACACCGACGGCGTCGACATGATCACCGAACTCACCACTTCTTCGGTGGCGCTGGCGGTGCATGAACTGTCCAAGACCAAGGGCAAGATCGATATCGTCGTGGGCGCCGCCACGTCGCGCATCACCGGCGACTCCTGCCATGCGCACGGCTTCCACTGGGCCTACGATACCCGTGCGCTCGCGGTCGGCACCGGCGGCGCGTTGACCAAGGCCGGCGGCGACAGCTGGTTCTTCCTCACCGCCGACTATGCCTTCGGCTACCAGTTGGAAGAAGACACCTCGAAGATCGTCACGGCATCTGGTGGCAAGGTGCTGGGCGCAGTGAAGCACCCGCTCAATGCCACCGACTTCGCCTCCTTCCTGCTGCAGGCGCAGTCATCGAAAGCCAAGGTGGTCGGTCTGGCCAATGCCGGCAACGACACCATCAACTCGATCAAGCAGGCCGCCGAATTCGGTATCACCGCCGGTGGCCAGAAGCTGGCCGGCCTGCTCACCACCCTGGCGGAAGTGCATGGCCTCGGCCTGCAGGCCGGCCAGGGCCTGGTGGTGACGGAAGGTTACTACTGGGACAACGACGACAGGTCGCGTGAATTCGGCGAGCGTTTCATGAAGCGCACCGGCCGCATGCCGAACATGATCCAGGCCGGCACCTATTCGGCAACGCTGTCGTATCTCAAGGCGGTGAAGGCCGCCAACAGTAAGGATGCCGATGCGGTGGCCAGGAAGCTGAAGGAACTGCCGGTCGACGATTTCTTCGGCCAGGGCGGCAAGGTGCTGGCCAACGGTCGAATGGTGCATGACATGTATCTCTTCGAGGTGAAGAAGCCCTCGGAGAGCAAGCGCCCGTTCGACTATTACAAGAAGCTCGCCACCATTCCGGGCGAGCAGGCCTTCTTCAAGCTGGAAGACAGCGGCTGCAAGCTCTGATCCAGACTGCATGATCAAGCGCGGCCGGCGAGGGGTAACTTCGCCGGCCGTATTTTTTCCCGGTCTTCCGCCACAGGAGCGGAAAAGAGGGGAACAGGAAGCCGGACTAAGCCGTTACACCGGGCACGCCATTCCTATTTTGCCCGGATACCCAAGTGACCCTGCCCCAAGCCCTGTCTTTCGGCCTGATCGCCGTCATCGTCGCGCTGTTCGTCTGGAACCGCTTCCGTTTCGATCTGGTCGCCCTGTTCGGCCTGCTGGCCGCGCTGGCGCTTGGCGTGGTGCCAGCCGAGAAGGCCTTTTCCGGTTTCAGCGACCAGGTGGTGGTGCTGGTCGCCTCCGCGCTGGTGATCAGCGCTGGCGTTGGCCAGTCCACCCTGATCGGCCGGCTGGTGCGCAAATGCGAACCTTATCTCACCACCATTACACTGCAGGTCGCCGCGCTCGCCTTCGCCACCACGGTGATGTCGGCCTTCATGAAGAATATCGGCGCGCTGGCCATCCTGCTGCCGGTCGCTATCCAGATCGCGCGGCGCAGCAACACCTCGGTCTCATATCTGTTGATGCCGATGGCTTTCGGCTCGCTGATCGGCGGTGTCGTCACCCTGATTGGCACCTCGCCGAATATCCTGGTCTCGCGCGTGCGCCAGGAACTGACCGGTGAGCCCTTTGCGATGTTTGACTTCGCACCGGTCGGCATCGGCATCGCGGTGGCCGGGCTGCTGTTTCTGGTGGTCGGCTGGCGTCTGTTGCCGTCAAATCGAACACCACCGTCATCGGCTGAACAGGCCTTCGAGACCGATCCCTACCTGACCGAAGTGCGGGTCGGCGAGAAATCGACGCTGGTCGAAAAAACCGTCGGCGATCTGGAAGCACTCGGCGAGGGCGATGTCGAGGTGGTGGCGATCATCCGCGAGAAGCATCGCCGCTACACGCCGGCCTGGCACTGGCAGCTTTCCGCCGGCGACATTCTGGTGGTGCGCGCAGAGGCGCTGGCTTTGCGTAAGCTGATCGACGAGGCCAAGCTCGATCTGCGTGCCACAGATCCCGATCAGGATGCCCGCACGCCGAAAGAGATGGAGGAAAATGACACGCGCGGCGAACCGCCGAAGGATATGGCGGTGATCGAAGCCGTGGTGACCGGCGAATCCTCATTGATCGGAGCCTCAGCGCGATCCCTGCGCCTGCGCGAGCATCAGGGGCTTAGCCTGTTGGCAATCAGCCGTTCGGGCCAGCCGCTCAGCCGGCGCCTGAGCCAGATACGCTTCCAGACCGGCGACGTGCTGGTGCTGCAGGGGCCGAGCGAGACGCTGGCGGACTCGCTGCGCAATCTGGCCTGTCTGCCGCTGCTGGATCGCGCCATCGGCCTGGGCCGCAGGCGGCAGGAATATCTGCCGATTGCGCTGCTGGCGCTGGCGATGCTGCTGGTGGCGTTCAAGGTGGTACCGGTCACCACCGCATTCTTCGGCGCTGCCGTGCTGATGGTCGTCTTCCGTGTGCTATCGCTGAAGGAGGCTTACGAAGCGGTCGATGTCCCGATCATTGTACTCATGGCCTGCCTGATCCCGATCAGCGATTCGATCAGCAGCACCGGAGGTGCGGAGCTGATCGCTGGCATTCTGGCGGTGGCGGCGGATGCACTGCCGCCCACGGGCGCGCTGGCGATGATGATGGGGGCTGCCATGCTGCTGACGCCATTCCTCAACAATGCCGCCACCGTGCTGATCATGGGGCCGATCGGCGCCAGTCTGGCGCAGAAGCTTGGTCTCCAGCCAGATCCCTTCCTGATGGCGGTGGCGCTGGGCGCGGCCTGCGATTTCCTCACCCCCATCGGGCATCAGTGCAACACGCTGGTGATGGGGCCGGGCGGCTATCGCTTCGGGGACTATTCGCGGCTCGGCCTGCCATTGTCGGGGCTGGTCCTGATCGTCGGTACCCTGCTCATTCCGGTCTTCTGGCCGTTGCACTGACCCCCCAACCGCCAACTGTCCCCGCTTAACCGATTGGCAGCCCGCGATCCCGGCTATATCCTTGGTTTTGTTTCGGGTTTCAGGAGGCTGTCATGGCTGAAGCACAGACTGATCAGAGCGGTACCCGGCTGGCCGAGCGGCCGCAGCCGGAGAATCCGCATCGCTGGCGCTTCTTCCGTGCCGGCGGCTTCGACCAGTTGCGTATAGAAAACGGCGAGGACCTCAAGCATCTCTCGGGTCTCGACCAGAAGCTCTGGCTGGCGCTGAGCTGCCCGGTCAAGGGCATCGATTTCGACCGCCGCACGCTGGAACTGATCGACGCCGACAAGGACGGCCGCATCCGTGCGCTGGAGCTGCTGAATGCCGTGCACTGGGCCTGCCACATGGTGCGCGATGCCAATGTGCTGTTCGCCGGCCACAGCGAACTGCCGCTGCATGCCATCGACGACAGCCACGAAGATGGCGCGCGCGTCGTCGCGTCGGCGCGGCGCATCCTGACCAATATCGGCAAGGCTGAAGCCAGCGTGATCAGCCCGGCGGAAGCAGCCGATGTCGGACGCATCTTTGGCAAGACGCAGTTTAACGGCGATGGCGTGGTGCCGCCCTCCGCTGCCGGCGACGATGCCGACACCGCTCAGGTGATGAAAGACATCATGAAACTGTTCGGCGAGCAGCCGGACCGCGGTGGCGAAACCGGCATCGGCAAGGAAGAGGCCGATGCCTTCTTCGCTGCACTGGATGCCTATCTGGCCTGGTGGGACGAGGCCCTGGCCAAGCCGGAAATCCTGCCGCTGGGCGAGGGTACGCTGCCGGCAGTGGAAGCCGTGCAGAAGCTGTCGGCAAAGCTGGATGATTATTTCTTCCGTTGCCGACTCGCGGCCTACGATCCTGTCGCCGGCACGGCACTGAATGCCGATGACAAGGATTTCGCCGCTATTGCCGACAACGACCTGTCGGTCGGTGCAGCAGCAGTCGCCGCGTTTCCGCTGGCGCGGATCGAAGCCGAGCGACCGCTGCCGTTAGGCCAGGGTGTCAATCCGGCCTGGGCCGCCGACGTGGCGCGGCTGCGCGATGCCGCCGTTGCCCCGCTGCTGGAGGGTGAGCGCGGCACGCTCAGCGAAGCCGAATGGCGTGACCTGCAGGCGCGTCTGGCGCCGGCGATGGACTGGCTGAAGCGCAAGACCGGCATGCTGGTGGAACCGCTCGGCGTTTCCCGCCTGCGCGCCATCAGGCAGGGCGGCGCGCAGCAGAAGATTGTCGCGCTGATCGAGCGGGATGCCGCGCTGGCGCCGGAATTCGAGGCGATTGCGTCGGTGGAAACGCTGGCCCTCTATGTGCGCGATCTGGTGCCGCTGCTCAACAACTTTGTTGCCTTCAAGGATTTCTACACCCGGCGCGGCAAGGCGATCTTCCAGGTCGGCACGCTGTTCATCGATGGCCGCTCCTGCGATCTCTGTATCGCCGTCGACGATCCGGCCAAGCATGCGACACTGGCCGCGCTCAGCCGCATCTACCTGCTGTATTGCGACTGCACGCGGCGCGGCATGGATGGCAAGCCGACCAACGAAAAGATGACGATTGCTGCCGCTGTCACGGCTGGCGACGCCGACCAGTTGATGGTGGGGCGCAACGGGGTGTTCTACGATCGCAGCGGCCATGACTGGGATGCCGTGGTGACCCGGATCGTCAGCCACCCGATTTCGATCCGTGAGGCCTTCTGGCTGCCGTTCAAGAAGGTCGGCAAATTCGTCGGCGAGCAGGTCGAGAAATTCGCCGCGGCACGCTCCAAGGCCAACGAGCAGCAGATGACCACCCAACTGCTGCAGACCGGCACGCAGGCGATTGCCGGCCAGCCAGCCCCAGCACCGGCGCAGGCCGCTCCGCCACCGGCTTTCGATGCCGGCAAATTCGCCGGTATCTTCGCCGCCATTGGCCTCGCAATCGGTGCCATCGGCACGGCGCTGGCCTCGGTGGTGACGGGCTTCCTCAATCTGGCCTGGTGGCAGATTCCGCTGGCCGTTATCGGCGTAGTGCTGCTGATCTCGGGTCCGTCGATGATCATCGCGGCGATGAAGCTGCGGCAGCGCAACCTGGGCCCGCTGCTGGATGCCAATGGCTGGGCGGTGAATGCCCGTGCGCTGATCAACATTCCCTTCGGCGGCAGCCTGACTCAGCTGGCCAAGTTGCCGCCCGGCTCTGAGCGGGCACTGACCGACCCCTATGCCGAGAAGCGTCAGCCCTGGGGCCTGTATCTGTTCCTCGGCATACTGGCTGGAGTCGCACTGGCCGGCTGGCGCTATGGCTGGTGGGCCCGGTTATTCGGTTAACCATTACCGAGTCTGAAGCAAGACTCTTGGCTGTCCGGACGTTAAAATGCGCCCAGAGACAGGCCTATGACCCTTAACCCGCGCTTCTTCAGCCCCATCGGCACGCTGCGGCACGCCGACCGACTGGGCTTCCTGACCCAGGATGTCCGCGCCGCCGGCACGGTGCTGGGATTCTTCGGTGCGGCAGCTGCATTGGGCGCGCGGCCGGATGAACTTGCACTGCTGGTGTGCCGCCGACACGGCCCGAACGACCTGCATCGCCAGATCGTGCTGGTCTTCCACAAGGATCCGAATTTCGCCGACAACCTTGGCCGCATCTACAAGGCGCATAACCGGCCGCTCGGTTTCGAGGCGCAGCGGCGCTGGTGCGCCATCCCCGAGCCTTCCTTCCTGCCAGACGAAACCTTTGCGCTGCTGGCGGCGCGTTTTCCGACCCTGTTGCTGATAGAGGAACTGCCCGATGGCCGCAGCGAGATCGCGGTCTATGCCTCGGCTGGTTTCAAGGAACACCCGAAGCTGAAGCTGGCGCCGCTCGGTCAGCCGCGTCCGGCCGCAAAGGTCACGCCCCTGCCGCGTCGTGCGCCTGTGCCGCAAACGGCGCTGCGCTCCTCGCTACGTCCTGTCGCCCCGGAGATGACGCGACCGGCACCGGTCGTGCCGTTGCGACCGCGCAGGCTGAAAAGCACGGTTGCCCTGAATGAAGCGGTGGAACGTCAGGTGGTGAACGAGTTTCGCCGTCTGATCCAGGCGGTCTCGCACTACAGCTGATCAGTCGCCCAGGTTAGTCGCTGAGGGGCCCCGTACACATATAGGCGCCATCCTGGTAGACCAGCGGCGCCACATCGGCACGACAGGTCGCGTGGGTCACGCGCCCGATGCAGACCGAGTGGCTGCCATAGGCATGCAGCGCCTCGATCTCGCAAAAGATGTTGGCCTGGGCATCGGCGAGATAGGGCACGCCTTCGGCATTGCTCTGCCAGTCACCCTCGGTGAAGCGGATTTCGCCATCCAGACCGCCGGCAAACACTTCCGACAGACGCTGCTGGCTGCAATGCAGCAGGTTGATGCACAGCCGCCGGCCGAGGCCGAGCTGGGCATGCAGCGCGGCGGACCGGTTCACGCAGGCCAGCACGGCCGGCGGATCGGCCGACACCGAGGTCACCGCCGTGGCGGTCATGCCAAGCCGAGTGCCATTCTCGGCGGTGGTCGAGATCACCGTGACAGTGGCGGCGAGCCGCCGCATGGCGGCCTTGAAGGCGGTGTTGAGTTCGGTGGTCATGCCCAGGATCTAGTTCAGGAGACGCGCTGCTTCAATTCCGCCGCCACGCTTTCCGCCAAGCTGTGCCAGTCGCCGGTTTGCGGCTGACGCAGCAGGCGCGCGGTCGGATACCATGGTGTGGTCTCGCCGTTGCGGGTCCAGTACCAGTGCGGCGAGATGCCGTGATGCAGCAGGATCAGCGTCGGCTTGCCCAGTGCGGCCGCCATATGCGCGGTGGTATTGCTGGTCGAGACCACGACATCCACCGCCGCCACCTGGGCTGCGAAAGAGTCCAGGTCCTTCATCTGGTCGATGGCCGGATCGGCGATCACCTCGACGCCATGCGCCTGCTTCACAGCGGCGCGGTCAGCCGCACGGTTACCGTATTGCAGGTCGACGAAACGCAGGCCGGGCAGAGTGAGGAAAGGCGCAAAATCGGTCAGCAGAGCGGATTTCGGTGCGCCCAGCCTGGGGCTGGCGCTATGCCAGGCGATACCGACCAATGGTTGACTGCTGCCGCCCTGATACTGCGCACGCAAAGCAGCAGCGCGGTCGAGATCGGCACGGATCGGCAGCGCGCCGGTGCAATCGGCCGGTGAGTTGCGGAAGACGCGGGCGACGTCGAACAGGGTCGCCTGCATCGCCAAATCCGGCGCGTTGAAGCGCGGATGCGGCGGGTTGGTGCGGCCGTGCATCTCGATGCCGGGGAAACTGCGTTCGAGGATCGGGATCATGCGCGGATCGCATTCGATCACAGGGGTTATGCCACGCGCCAGTAACTCAGGGAGAACACTCCATAGCACCAGCGACTCACCGACGCCCTGTTCGGTGAACAGCAACAGGTTTTGTCCTGGCGCCAGCGCCTCGCCCGTCCAGAACGGCAACGTGAATGGACGCTTGTCGGCATTGGTTTCGGCCAGACTCCAGCGCGCCTCGAAATGCGGCCAGGCCTCGCGGTAGCGGCCATCCACCATCAGTGCCACGGCGTAGCGGTTATGCGCTTCGCCATAGCCGGGACGCTCGTGCCAGCTGCGCTTGTACCACTGCATGGCGCCATCCAGGTCGTTGTTGGCGCGGGCAATATCACCCAACAGCAGATGCGTTTCGGCGGCACCGCCATCGACCGGCTTGATGCGGGCCGTCAGACTGGCCTTGTAGGCGGCTTCGGCGCCTTGGAAATCGCCCAGCGCCGAGAGCGCCATGCCCAGATTGCGCTGGGCCATGCCGATTTCGGGATTGAGCTTCACGGCTTTCTTCAGCACCTCGACGGCGCCGGTATTATCTTTGGTGTCGAGCAGGGCTGCACCGAGATTGTTCAGCGCATCGACGAAGTCTGGCTTCAGCTTCAGGGCCGTGCGGTATTCGGCAATCGCTTCATCGCTGCGGTTCAACTGACGCAGCAGGTTGCCGCGGTTGCTGTGCGCCTCGGCGTAATTCGGATTGAGCCGGATCGCTTCGTCCTGGCTGAGCATCGCCACGTCGGTCAGGCCTTGCAGCCGCAGCAATTCGCCGAGATTGTTATGATAGAGCGGCTGGCCCGGATTAAGCGTAATCGCCATGCGCAGCAGGCTTATCGCCTCGTCGCTGCGGCCCGCGGCATGGACCTGCAGGGCCTGGTCGTTGAAGCGGTTGGCCTCGCGCTGCACCTCCGGGGCCGGCACCGGCATGGCGGGGGCTTGCGCGGCCCCTGCCGGCTGTTTTCCAGCCACTTTTTCCTGTGCCCGCCGCTGCTTCCGATTCACGCCCTGATCCCCTGATTCGATCCAATATTAACCATTGCCTGAAAACCCCTTAAGACCCGGTTTAACCAGCTTGACTTCCTTGGTTCGGAAATCATCTTGCAATCCATACCAATCTGGTCTTATTTACCCGCCGACAAATCAGACCATATCGGTCTGATTTGCAATTGCGAAGGATTTGCAACATGTTGCGCCTGAGCCGCCTGGCCGATTACGGCGTCATGGTCATGGCCCATGCCGCCGCGGAACCCACCGGCGTCCATAACGCGGCCGACGCTGCCCAAGCCACCGGCCTGCCGGGTCCGACTGTGGCCAAGATCATGGCCAAGCTGGCCAAGAGCGGTCTGCTGGCCTCACAGCGCGGCGCCCACGGTGGTTATCGTCTGGCAGCCGCGCCGGAGGAGATCACGATCGCCGCGATTATTACGGCGCTGGATGGTCCGATCGCGTTGACCCAATGCTCCGATCACCACCAGCCCAGCGCCTGCGACCGCGAGAATCTTTGCGTGTCGCGCCGTGGCATCAACCGCATCAACACCGCCATCCGGAGCGCGCTGGAAGGCGTGACCTTGGCTGAGTTGGCGCGTCCTGCCTACGATTTCTTCGACCCCCTGCCGCCGCGTGCGGCTGCGCCGCTGCCCAACGCTTAAAGAGTACGGAGCCAAGCCCCATGGCTGCCAATGCACAAACCATCGAAACCGTCGAAGGCCTGGCCGGCGAATACAAATACGGCTTCGTCACCGACATCGAATCCGAGCTGTTGCCCAAGGGCCTGAGCGAAGACACCGTCCGCTTCATCTCGGCCAAAAAAGGCGAGCCGCAGTGGATGCTGGACTGGCGCCTGCGCGCCTATAAGGCCTGGCTGCGCATGGCCAAGGAAAAGGGCGAGCCGGGCTGGGCCAAGGTCAGCTATCCGGAAATCGACTTCCAGGACATCCATTACTATTCTGCGCCCAAGAAGAAGACGCTGAAGAGCCTCGACGAGGTCGATCCCGAACTGCTGGCGACCTACGAGAAGCTCGGCATCCCGCTGAAGGAGCGCGAGATTCTCGCTGGCGTCGCGGTCGATGCCGTGTTCGACAGCGTTTCGGTCGCGACCACTTTCAAGGGCAAGCTGAAGGATCTCGGCATCATCTTCTGCTCGATGTCGGAAGCGGTGCGCGAGCATCCCGAGCTGGTGCAGAAGTATCTCGGCTCGGTCGTGCCGGTGACCGATAATTTCTACGCTACGCTCAATTCGGCGGTCTTCTCCGACGGCTCTTTCGTCTACGTGCCGCCGGGCGTGCGCTGCCCAATGGAACTCAGCACTTATTTCCGCATCAACGAGGCCAAGACCGGCCAGTTCGAGCGCACGCTGATTGTCGTCGACAAGGGCGCCTACGTCTCCTACCTCGAAGGCTGCACCGCGCCGATGCGCGACGAGAACCAGCTGCACGCCGCTGTGGTCGAATTGGTGGCGATGGAAGATGCCGAAATCCGCTACGCCACGGTGCAGAACTGGTATCCGGGCGACAAGAACGGCAAGGGCGGCATCTACAATTTCGTCACCAAGCGCGGCGCCTGCCGCGGTGCGCGGTCGAAGATCAGCTGGACACAGGTGGAAACCGGCTCGGCGATCACCTGGAAATATCCCAGCGTGATTCTGCAGGGCGACGACAGCGTGGGCGAGTTCTACTCGGTCGCGGTGGCCAACAATGCGCAGCAGGCCGATACCGGCACCAAGATGATCCATATGGGCAAGAATTCGAAGTCCACGATCATCTCGAAGGGCATTTCAGCCGGCAAGGCGCAGAATACCTATCGCGGTCTGGTGCGTGTGATGCCCGGCGCTGCCGGCGCGCGCAACTATTCGCAGTGCGACAGCCTGCTCATTGGCGACCGCTGCGGCGGCCATACCGTGCCCTATATCGAGGTGAAGAACCGCTCGGCAAAGGTCGAGCATGAAGCCACCACCTCGCGCATTTCCGACGACCAGCTGTTCTATTGCCGCCAGCGCGGCCTGTCCGAGGAGGATGCGGTGTCGACGATTGTCAACGGTTTCTGCAAGGAAGTGTTGCAGAAGCTGCCGATGGAATTCGCCGTCGAAGCCCAGAAGCTGCTGGGTGTGAGCCTCGAAGGCTCGGTCGGCTAAGAGACCAGTTCAAGGATTGCCCCATGCTTGAGATCAAGAACCTGCACGCCACTGTCGACGGTAAGGACATTCTCCGCGGCATCGACCTGACCATAAAGGCCGGCGAAATCCATGCCATCATGGGGCCGAACGGCTCCGGCAAGTCGACGCTGTCCTATGTGCTGGCCGGCCGCGATGGTTACAACGTCACGCAGGGCGATATCCTCTTCAACGGCCAGAGCCTGCTGAACCTGGAGCCGGAAGAACGCGCGCGTGAAGGCATCTTTCTCGCCTTCCAGTATCCGGTCGAAATTCCCGGCGTCGCCAATGCCACTTTCCTGCGTTCGGCGGTGAATGCCGTGCGCAAGCACAGAGGCCTGGCCGATATGGATGCCATGACCTTCCTCAAGACCGCCAAGGCCAAGATGAAGCAGTTGCAGATGGACGAGAAATTCCTGCAGCGCGCCGTCAATCAGGGCTTCTCGGGCGGCGAGAAAAAACGCAACGAAGTGTTCCAGATGGCAATGCTGGAACCGGCGCTGGCGATCCTGGACGAGACTGACTCGGGCCTGGATATCGATGCACTGAAGATCGTGGCCGAAGGCGTGAATGCGCTGCGCAGTCCCGAACGTTCGGCCATGGTGATCACGCATTACCAGCGCCTGCTCGACTATATCGTGCCCGATGTCGTGCATGTGCTGTCCAAGGGCCGCATCATCAAGACCGGCGGCAAGGAACTGGCGCTCGAACTCGAGGCCAAGGGCTATGCCGATATCGTCGCGGATGCAGCGTAAAGGCGTATGAATCATGTCCGCCTTGCCCTTCACTGAATATCTGGCCGGCGCCTATGAAGCCGCTGCCGGCAGCCTGCCCGGCGCCAGGGATGCTGCCGTGGCGACACGCCGCAAGGCCGCCATCGAGGCCTTCCGCAGGCACGGTTTGCCGAACCACAAGCTGGAAAGCTGGAAATTCACCGGCCTGAATGCACTGGAGCGCCAGCAATGGGTGCTGCCCGCCAATGATGGCGGCGTGGATGCGGTGCGTCTCACGGCTGCCACGCTGACCATCGACAGCCATCGATTGGTGTTTGTGAATGGCCGTTTCGATGCGGCGGCCTCGAAGATTGGCGCGCTGCCCAAGGGTGCCACGCTGGCGCCGCTGAGTGCTGCGGGCGATGCGTTGAAGGATGCGCTGGCGTCCGCTGGCGATGACCGCACCGTTTCTCTCAGCGAGTTGAATGCCGCGCTGGCCAGCGACGGTGTCGTGCTGCTGCTCGACGATGGCGTGCAACTCGACAAGCCGGTCGAGATCGTCAGCTTTGGCGTGCCGGCGCTGGTCAACCTGCGCCACCTGATCCGTCTCGGAGCGAAAGCCACCGCCACCGTGCTGGAAAGCTACCGCGATGGCGGCAGCAGTACGTCGGCTGGGTGGACGAATGTCTACGCTCATGTCGCCATCGGCACGGGCGCCAAGCTCACGCACATTCGCCTGCAGGCCGAACACGATGCGGCCTATCATGCGGCGCTAGGCCGCGTGTCGATTGGCGCCGGTGCGCGCTATGCCCATGCTTCGGTGCAGGCTGGTGCCGCGTTGGCGCGGCACGAACTGCATGTCGAGTTTGCCGGCGGCGATGCCGAGGTCGATGTTCGGGGTCTGGTACTGGCGCGCGGCGCGGCGCATCTCGACCATACCCTGTTCCTGCATCATGCCGTGCCCGACTGCCGCAGCAACCAGCTGTTCAAGCATGTGGTCGACGATCATGGCCATGCGGTATTCCAGGGCGGTATCCGGGTGGCGCCGCAGGCGCAGAAGACCGATGCGCAGCAGCTGAGCCGCACCCTGCTGCTGGCCGACCGGGCGCAGATCGACACCAAGCCGGAACTGGAAATCCTGGCCGACGATGTGAAATGCAGCCATGGCGCATCCATTGGCGACGTCGATGCGCAGCAGATGTTCTACATGCAGGCGCGCGGCATCCCGGCGGCGGAAGCGCGCCGCCTGCTGCTCAGCGGCTTTGCCTACGAGATCGTGACCGCCGTGCCGGAAGGTGCGCTGCGTGATTACGTCGAGGCCTTTGTCGAAGGCTGGCTGGCCAAGAATAGCGAAAAGGGAGGTGCTGCATGAGCGCGCTCCCGAAGCAGTCGGTCCCGGTCTTCGATGTCGAGCGCATCCGCGCCGATTTCCCGATCCTGTCTGAAAAAATCCATGGCAAGCCGCTGGTCTTCCTCGACAGCGGTGCCAGTGCGCAGAAGCCGCGTCAGGTGATCGAGGCGATGACGCGCATGTACGAGCGTACTTATGCCAATGTGCATCGCGGCATTTACCAGCTGAGCCAGCTGGCGACCGATGAATATGAGAAAGCGCGTGAGAAAGTCGCGCATTTCATCGGTGTGCAAGACACCCGCGAGATCGTGTTCACCCGCAACGCCACCGAGGCTGTCAATCTGGTCGCTCATAGCTGGGGCTGGCAGAATCTGAAGGCCGGCGATGAGGTGCTGATCACGCATCTGGAGCATCACGCCAATATCGTGCCCTGGCAGATTCTGGGCGAACGCTATGGCGTGAAGCTGAAGGTCGCGCCGATCAGCGACAGCGGCGAACTGGTCTGGGACGAGTTCGTTGGAATGATCGGGCCGCGCACCAAGCTGGTTGCGGTTGCGCATGTCTCCAACACGCTGGGCACCATTCTTCCTGTTAAAGAGATGATCCACGTTGCCCATGAAAAAGGCGCCAAGGTGCTGATCGACGGCAGCCAGGCCGTGCAGCATATGCAGGTCGACGTGAAGGCGCTGGATGCCGATTTCTATGTCTTCACCGGCCACAAGCTCTATGGTCCGACCGGTATTGGCGTGCTTTACGCCAGGGCCGAGCTTCTGGAAGCCATGCCCCCCTGGCAGGGCGGCGGCGACATGATCCTGTCGGTCAGCTTTGAGAAGACCGAATACAACGACATCCCGCACCGTTTCGAGGCTGGCACGCCGGCTTTCGTCGAGGCCGTGGGGCTGGGTGCCGCTATCGACTATGTGAACTCGATCGGCCTGGAGGCGATTGCCGCCCATGAGGCCGATCTGACGGCCTATGCCACCGAGAAGCTGTCGGCGGTCAACTCGCTGCGCCTGATCGGCACGGCCGCACACAAGGCCGGCGTGATGTCTTTTGTGCTGGAGGGCATTCACCCGCACGATATCGGCACTATCCTTGACCGCGAGGGTATCGCGGTCCGGGTCGGCCAGCATTGCGCCCATCCCCTGATGGAGCGGATGGGGGTTCAGGCCACCGTGCGGGCCAGTTTCGGGATGTACAATACGCGGGCCGAAATCGACGCGCTGTGCGCCGGCCTGAAGCGTGTGAGGGAGATTTTTGGCTGATGTCGGCGCCTGAGGAAATTGGTCTGAACACCCCCGCGGGCGGCGCTGCCGGCCATGAGGAACTGCGCGATCAGGTGATCGAGACGATCAAGACCGTCTTCGACCCCGAAATTCCGGTTAACATTTACGAATTGGGCCTTATATACAAGGTCGAGGTAAACGAGGCGCGGGATGTCCAGATCGACATGACCCTGACCTCGCCGAACTGCCCGGCCGCCCAGTCGATGCCTGCCGAGGTGGAGCAGAAGACCCGCTCCATCGCCGGGGTCGGCGAGGTGACCATCGATGTCGTATGGGATCCGCCGTGGGGCCCGGAGCATATGTCCGAGGCGGCCCGGCTTGAACTGGGTGTGATGTAAGGAACGAATGGCCATGACTGCCGTCGCGAAATTCAAACCTGTCACGCTGACCGATGCGGCAGCCGAGCGGGTCCGCACGCTGATCGCGCAGTCGGACAAGCCGGTGATCGGCCTGCGTATCGCGATCAAGACCAAGGGCTGCTCGGGCTTCTCCTACGACATCCAGTATGCCACCGAGAAGGAGAAGTTCGACGAGGTGGTGGAAGACAAGGGCGTCACGGTTCTGATCGAACCGAAGGCGCAGATGTATATCTTCGGTACCGAGATCGACTGGGAAGAGGACAAGCTGCAGTCCGGCTTTGTCTTCCGCAACCCCAACGAAAAAGGCCGCTGCGGCTGCGGCGAAAGCTTCCACGTCTGATTACTTGAGACCGTCCCTGCGGCGATAGATCGTGTAGCGGTCGAGGTCGAGCGTGCGGTCGTAATCCTCGAACCGCTTGGCAAACAGTGGATTGCGCGAGAAGTAATCGAGGTAGTTAAACGCCTCGCCTTGGCAGCGTGGAATGCCGGCCACGTTGTCTACAATCAGCAGCGACGGTTTTTTCTTGTAGAAATCCTCCGCCACGCTGCGGAAGACGAATTCCTCGGCCCGGCTCATCGCCTCGGGCGGACTATACAGCGGTGCCAGCTCCTCGCAGTCGGAATAGGCACCCTGCAGCAGCCACATGCTCTCGAACCGCATGGTCATTTTCATGTTGAGGTAATTCAGCATGGGGAAATGCGGATAGATGCCGGGCGACAAGACGAGGATCTTGTTGTTACGCGCCTCCTGTTTCACCACATGCATGAGCCGTTGCAGTTCGGAGCCGCGATAATCGAGCTGTTTGAAGAACGGCCGGCTGTGCAGGCCTTCCTGATAGAAGATCAGCAGCATCAGGGCGGCGGCAAACAGCTTGGCTGGCCGGGTATCGCTGCGTTTGGGCCAGACGACATGGTCCATCACATGCGAGATGATGACGCCGGCAAGCAGCAGGGTCAGCGCCTGGGCTGGCAGAGCATGATAGGGCCAGCCCTTGCCCTGCGCATAGCCCGACAGCAGCCCGCCGATGCCGGCCAGGAAGATCACCCGGGCCATATGCGAGCGTACTGCCAGGAAGGCAGCGATGCCGAGCAGCGGCAGGATGAAGGTCGGCGGGCCGAGGTTGGCACTTAGCGCCAGGTCGATCATGCTCCACTGGCCGACTTCGCTGTAGAAGGCGCGCGCCAGCGGAAGAGCAATAGTGAAATACTCCGGCGTGACGATGATGGCGAAGAGGGCATGGGCGACGCAGACGGCGAAGACCGACCAAGGAGCCGGATCGGCCAAGTTGCGCCGCAGGGTAATCTGGCTGACGATATAGAGTTCGATGAACAGCGGTATGCCTAAGAAATACGGCTTCATGGCAAAGCCGACGCCAGCCATCAGGCCAGTGGCGATCTTCAGGCGGTTGGAGAGGTTTTCTCCATCCGCCCGTCCGCTGGCCACCAGCAGATAAGGCATGGCCAGCACCAGCATCATGTGTTCGCGCTGGCTGAACATGCCATTCGGATAGACGATCAGCAGAAACAGCAGCAGCAGCGGCAGCAGCGCATCGGCGGTGGCATGGGCGGGATCGAGGCTGGCCGCCAGCACCTTACGGCAAGTGATGAAGGACGCGGCGATCCCTAGGCCCAGCAGGCCGACCAGCGCAGTCGTGCCCTGCATCCCGGTCAGCTTGGCGATCAGCTCGGGGAGCAGATGGACGACGAAGACCAGCGGCGTGTTCATGTCGATGGCATCGACATAGAGTCGCGCGCCGTTCAGCCAGTTTTTCGAGATATAGAGCAGGACGGCGGTATCGTGGTTGATCGGCGGGAAGAAGTAGCCGATGAGCCACAATGCGCATACGGCAAGAACCAGGCCGTGCAGCAGGCGCGGCCAGTCCCAGCCGCGACGGAGCGCGGCGTCCTGGGGATTATGGCTGGTGTTCGTGGCGGGGTCGGACATTGGGACTGGCTTAACCTAGGTCGTCTTGGTAAATCATTCACTTACATAGAAATCAAATGGAAAACCGGTAACGGCGAATGGAACGGGTGGAATACCACCGGATGGCGGTGCTCGAAGCGACCATGTGGTGGTATCGCGCCCTGCATGCGCATCTGCTGGGCCGGCTTGCCCTGCCGCCCGGGGCACGCCTCCTGGATGCCGGCTGCGGCACCGGCGGGCTGCTGGCCCGTTTGGCTGCCCTGCGGCCCGATCTCGATCTGCAGGGGCTGGAATACGACGCCGAGGCGGCTGCGCTGGCTCGCGCGAAGCTACCGCCTAGCCGCGACCCGGACAAGCTGCAGGTCGGCAGCGTCAATACCATGCCCTACGGATCCGGCCAGTTCGATGCCATCGTCAGCGCCGACGTATTGTGCCATGCCGCCGTGGACGAGACGGCGGCGCTGACGGAGTTCCATCGCTGTCTCCGGCCGGGGGGCATCCTGCTGCTCAACCTGCCGGCCTATCAGTGGATGGCGTCGGCGCATGATGTCCATGTCCACAACAAGCGGCGCTATACGTTCCGGCTGGCGCGCAATCGCGTAGCGGCTGCCGGCTTTATGGCCATCACAGGTGGCTATTGGAACAGCCTGCTGTTTCCGTTAATGCTGCTGCATCGGTTGGCCGCCGGCAAATCCGGGGGCGAGGGCAGCGACGTCAAACCCTTCCCCGCCTGGCAGGATCGCCTGTTCTATACTGTCACGGCGGTCGAGCGGCAGCTTGCCGATATCGGTTTGCGGCTGCCGTTCGGTGGTTCGGTCTGGATCGAGGCGAAGAAACCATGAAGCAGGACACAGTCATGCAAAGCGGCGTTACCAGCGAATCTGGCATTGCTGCCACCCCCGCCTTTGCACTGTCCATCGTCGTGCCGGTCTACAACGGCGCCACCAGCGTGCCGACACTGGTCGAGGCGCTGGCGAAGCTGGAGGTGCCCGGCGGGCATGAGATCGTGCTGGTCAATGATTGCAGCCCTGACAATTCGCTCGATGTCTGCCGTGAACTGTGCAGGCAGAATTCGGTCGCGCTGACCGTGGTCAACCTGGCACGCAATTTCGGCGAACATAACGCCGTGATGGCAGGCCTGAGCCAGGCGCGCGGCGAATACATCATCAACATGGACGACGATCTGCAGAATCCGCCCGAGGAGGTCCTGCGACTCTGGCGCTACGCGAAGGATAACGCTTACGACGTTGTCTACACCTACTATGCCGACAAGCAGCATGCCGCCTGGCGCAACCTCGGCAGCCGTTTCACAAACTGGTGCGCCGACCAGCTGCTCGACAAGCCGAAGGGGCTCTATCTCTCCAGCTTCCGCTGCATGAGCGCTTTCGTCGCCCGCAATATCCTCGAGCATACCGGGCCGTTCCCTTATGTGGACGGCCTGATCATGCAGGTGACGCAGAAGATCGGTCGGCTGCAGGTGCAGCACCTGCCGCGCGCGGAAGGACGCAGCAACTACACGATCCGCCGCCTGGTGCGGCTGTTCATGTCGATGTTCCTGAATTTCTCGGTAATGCCGCTGCGTATCGGCACGCTGGTCGGCTTCGTGATGGCAGGTCTCGGTCTGCTAGTTTTCCTGGTCATCTTGATCGAAGCACTGGGCGGCCGCACGCCGCAGGGCTATGCCTCGGTGATGGCGGCAATTCTGCTACTCGCAGGCGTGCAGCTGATCATGCTCGGGCTGGTCGGCGAATATCTCGGCCGGCTGTTCCTCACCGTGAACAAGAAACCGCAATTCATTGTGCGCGACGTGCAGCGCAATGAGCGCGCCAACAAGGGAAGCATCCAGCCATGACCTTGTATTATNNAGTGGCGAAACGCTGCTGCAACAATTCCTCGCGCCGCAGTCGATCATCGGCTTGGCGCTCTATTTCGCTGCGGCGCTTTGCTACATGTATGCTTTGCGTAAAATTCCGATCTCGGTGGCCTTCCCGAGCGTGTCGCTGTCCTACGTGCTGGTGGCGCTGCTCGGCTTCTGGCTCTATGGCGAGCCGATCACCATGTCCAAGCTGGCCGGCATCGCGCTGGTCTGCTGCGGCGTCTTCCTGATCGCGCGAACCGCGTAATCACCAGACGGCTTTCACCGCGGCAATGACCGTATCGACATCGCTGTCGGGCAGTTGCGGGAAAAGCGGCAGGCTGAGCACGCTTTTCGCTGCTCGTTCGGTATTCGGCAAGCCACCGGTCCCCAGGGCAATCTTGCCCTGATAGGCCGGCTGCAGATGCACCGGCACCGGATAATGGATCAGCGTGCCAATGCCTTTTTCCTTCAGCTTTGTCTGCAGTTCATCGCGGCGCGCGCCGGCATCGACGACATAGAGATGATAGACGGGTGCCGCACCCGCGCGGATCTTCGGCAAAACGAGACCGTTCAGGCCGGCGAGGCCAGCGCTGTAGCGCGCAGCAATCGCCTGGCGGCGTGCGGTATCTGCAGGCAATGCCGTGAGCTTCACCCGAAGGATCGCCGCTTGCAGCGGATCGAGCCGGCTGTTCATGCCGGCAATGGCGCTGATATAGCGCTCGCGCCAGCCGTATTCCCGCAGGGCACGGAGCATTTCGGCCACAACATCGTCGTCGGTGGTGACGATGCCGCCGTCGCCTATGGCGCCGAGATTCTTGGTCGGATAGAGGCTATAGGCTGCTGCCTTGCCCCAGCGGCCGACCATCCTGCCGTTCAGCACGGCGCCGTGCGCCTGGGCGTTGTCTTCCAGCAGGATCAAATTGTAACGTTCGGCAATCGCGGCGATTTCCGTCATCGCCGCCGGCTGGCCGTAGAGATGCACAGGGATGACGGCCTTCGGCTTCGGCGCGCCGGACGGCCAGGCCTTCAGCGTGGCTCCCAGCGCCTGCGCCGACATGGTCCAGTGCTCGTCGGTATCCACCAGCACCGCGGTTGCTCCCGCCAGCTCGATAGCGGCGACAGTCGCCACCGCGGTATGCGACACGGTAACCACGGCATCGCCCGAACCGATGCCGAGGCTGCGCAGCGCCAGGATCAGCGCATCGGTGCCGCTGGCGCAGGCCACCGCATGTTTCGCGCCGGTATAGGCGGCGAATTCCTTCTCGAAAGCGGCCACTTCCTCGCCCTGGATGTACCAGCCGTTTTCCAGCACGCGTTTGATCGCGGCATCGATGGCGTCGCGCTGGGCGAGATAGGCCGCCTTTGGATTGGTCTGAGGAATCATCTTAGGGCTCTCACAGGTAATGCGCGGCATTGCCGCGGTAGAATTCAAGAGTCTGCTTCAGGCCATCGGCCAGGGATGTCTTCGGCACCCAGCCGGTAGCGGCACGGAAAGCGGCATCGTCGGCGATGTAGTCGCCGATGTCGATCTTCTTGCGTTCGGCCGGGAATTCCTTGCGATCGAAACCGCCGCTGCCGCCCACCTTGATCAGCAGTTCGGCCAGTTCGAGCAGCGACATCGGCGGGCAGCCGCCGATATTGTAGATTTGCCCGATTGTGCTGTCGGTCTCGGCGGCCAGCAACACGGCATCGATCAGGTCGTCGACATAGGTGAAGTCGCGCTTCTGCTCGCCGCTCCAGACCTCGAAGCGGGTATTCTCGAGCACATGGCGGATCCAGATTCCCAGGAAGGTCTGCTTGGCGTCGCGGATGCGCATACGGGGGCCGAATACGTTGGTCAATCGTAAGGCGGTCGTGCGCATGCCATGCACGCGGGCATAGAGCATGTGGTAGGATTCGGCGGCATATTTGTGGATGCCGTTGATATCGGGCGCCGCGATCGGATGCTTTTCATCGACCGGCAGGTAGTGTGGCGGACCATAGAATTGCCGGGTCGAACTGAAGATCAAGCGGGCCTGCGGATTGATACGGCGGATCAGTTCCAGGAACCGCAGATTGGCCTCTTGGTTCAGCCGCAGATCCTCGAGCGGCTGCTTCATCGAATCCATATGCGACGTCTGGCCGGCGAAATTGAAGATCACCGCAGCCTTGCCGATGGCTTCGAAGATCGCCGTCTCGGCGCCGATATCGGCCTCGATCAGCTCGGTCAGGCCCAGGCCCGACAGATTGAACGGGTTGGCGCCATATTGCGCCAGCATGCGGTCGATCACAGTGACCTCCGCCCCTGCTTCAAGCAGGCGACGCACCAGATTCGAGCCGATAAATCCCATACCGCCGGTGACAATCACCGGTTTGCCGCGCCACGACATCAAGTCACCCAGTTGTGTTGGCAATGCCAGACGATTGCCTCGGATTATGCCTGAAATGAGGCGGATTTGACAGGAGGCAGGCTTGCTGTCAACGGGCCATCGCGGCAAAGTGGCGCAATGATGCTGAAACGGAAATGGCAGCGCCGCCTTGCGGTCGCCCTCCTGCTGGGGCTGACCGGTTGCGGCGTGGTGGCGGACGAGCCCTATATGCTGGGTCGTCGGCTGCCAGGCGACGGCAGCAATTACGAAGTCGGCTTGCTGCCAACGGCCAACAACTCGATGACTGGCCGGCCTTATTTCTCGCTCTGCTACAGCCGGCTGAGTCATAAGCCCGAGCAGATTCTCGCCTTCGTACAGAAACATTGCGGCGACCCGCAGCTCTTCTATAACTCCACCGATCTGTATTCCTGCTCGCTCTCGGCGCCGGTGCGGGCGACCTACAGCTGCTCGGCATTAAGCCGCACAGCCGAAGAAGCGCGCCCGAATCTGAACGTCTCCGGTTCTTATCTCGGAACTATCCAGCTGTATTAGGTGCTGCAATCTGGCGCCGTAACGGTGGCTTACACCGCCACGCGCAGGCCGCTGTCGCCATCGAACAGATGGGCGCGGGCGATATCCACCATCAGGCCCGGCCTGGAATGATCGTGATAGCCGGCATGGCTCGGCACGCGGGCGACGATGTCCTGGCCGCCGATCTTGCCGTGCAGCAGCGTGTCGGCGCCCAACTCCTCGGCCACGTCGACATCAAGATGCAGATCCGGCGTTTCGCCCGGCCGCGCGATGCGCATGGTCTCGGGGCGGATGCCGAGCGTGTAATTGCCCGCCGGCGCGGTCCAGCCACCGGGCAGCGCCAGCCTGACTCCGTCGTCCAGGATAGCCTTGGCGCTATCGATGCGGCATTTCAGGAAGTTCATCGCCGGCGAACCGATGAAGCCGCCGACATAGGTGGTGGCGGGCTGATTGTAGACGTCGCCCGGCGTGCCGATCTGGTCGGCGCGGCCCAGATTCATCACCACCAGCCGGTCGGCCAGCGTCATCGCTTCGACCTGGTCATGCGTCACGTAGATTGAGGTGACGCCGAGCTGCTGGTGCAGCCGCTTGATTTCCAGGCGCATCTGCACGCGCAGCTTGGCATCCAGGTTCGACAACGGTTCGTCGAACAGGAATACGCTGGGCTCACGCACGATGGCGCGGCCCATGGCGACGCGCTGGCGCTGACCGCCTGAGAGTTCGCGCGGCTTGCGCTGCAGATAGGGTTGCAGCTGCAGGATCTCGGCGGCGCGTTGCACGCGCTTCTCGATATCGCCCTTGTCCATGCCGCGGATGCGCAGGCCGTAGGACATATTCTGATACACGCTCATATGCGGATAGAGCGCATAATTCTGAAACACCATGGCGATGTCTCGGTCGGCCGGTTCGACATCATTGACGACGCGGTCGCCGATCAGGATCTGGCCTTCAGTAATGGCTTCCAGCCCGGCAACCATGCGCAGCAGCGTAGATTTGCCGCAACCGGACGGACCGACGATGACGATAAACTCGCCATCCTTGATCTCCATGTCGACGCCGTGGATGGCCTTTACCGGGCCATAGTTCTTCTTAACGCCTTTCAGCGTGACTTTCGCCATGAGGGGCGCTCACTTTTCGGTTTCAACAAGGCCTTTGACGAACCAGCGCTGCATCAGCACGACCACCAGAACCGGAGGCAGCAAGGCCAGCACGGCCATGCCCATCACGACGGGCCATTCATAGAAGGCGTCGGGCGCGCGCATCAGGCGGCCGATCGCGAGCACAATGGTCTGGTACTGGTAGTCCGATGCAATCAGTAGCGGCCAGAGATACTGGTTCCAGCCATAGATGAACTGGATGACGAACATGGCCGCAATGCTGGTCCGGCTTAAGGGAACCAGCACGTCACAGAAGAACCGCATCGGGCCGGCACCGTCGATGCGGGCGGCCTCCACCAGTTCGTCAGGTACCGTCATGAAGAACTGACGGAACAGGAAAGTGGCNNACCGAGGTCCGCGACAATCTTGTAGGTCGGAATGATGCGCACTTCGACGGGCAGCATCAGGGTGATGAAGATCATCCAGAAGAAGAAATTCTTCAGCGGGAAGCGGAAATAGACGATCGCGAAAGCCGAGAGCAGCGAGATGATGATTTTGCCCACGGCAATCGCGATCGCCATGATCAGGCTGTTCTTCATCAGCACCAGGGCCGGTGTGGCGCCGCTGACGCCAATCATCTGCGGCCCATCGAACAGCGCGCGGGCCGTATTGGTGAATAATTCCGCGCCAGGCAGCAGCGGCATCGGCGTCTGCGACACATCCTGGATGGTATGCGAGGCAGCGATCACGGCCAGATAAATCGGGAATGCGACGATGAGGATCGTCGTTATCAGGAAGATGTGGCCAAAGGCATTGGCGACGGGGCGGCGCTCGATCATCAGTAATGAACCTTGCGCTCGATATAGCGGAACTGGACCACGGTCAGGGCGATCACGATAACCATCAGGATGACCGACTGAGCCGACGAGCCGCCGAGATCCTGGGCTTCGAAACCGTCATACCAGACCTTGTAGACCAGCACTTCGGTGGCCTTGGCCGGGCCGCCGCGGGTCAGTGAGTGGATCACGCCGAACGTATCGAAGAAGGCGTAGACCACATTGACGACAATGAGGAAGAACAGTGTCGGCGACAGTAGCGGCATAATGATGGTCCAGAACCGGCGGATCGGTCCGGCGCCATCGATGGCTGCTGCTTCAATCAGGGATTTCGGCACTGACTGGAGTCCCGCCAGGAAGAACAGGAAATTGTAGGATATCTGCTTCCAGGTTGCGGCGACGACGACAACGAACATTGCTTGTCCACCGTTGAGCTGGAAATTCCAGTCGATGCCGGCCCGCTCAAGGACATAAGCAAGAACGCCGGGGCCGGGCAGGAAGACAAAGCCCCAGAGGGCGCCGGCCACGGCGGGCGCAACGGCATAGGGCCAGATCAGCAGGGTTTTGTATGCGGTCGTGCCGCGCACCAGGCGGTCGGCGGTGACAGCGAGAAACAGCGACAGGCTCAGGCCGATCGTGGTGACCAGCGAGCTGAACAGGGCCGTGATCTGGAAGGAATGGAGGTAGTAATCGTCTTCGAACAGGATGATGAAATTTTCCAGTCCGACGAAATAGCTGCGTGTGCCGAAGGCGTCTTCGCGCAACACGGATTGCACGATGGCCTGACTGGCGGGCCAGAAGAAAAAGATGATCGTGATCGCGAGCTGCGGGGCGACCAGCAGATACGGCAGAAACTTATTCTGAAAGACGACTCGTTTTTCCATCGGGGCCATAGAAAAAGCCCGCGCCCTGTAAAGTCAAGGCGCGGGCCTCCATTGAGAGGGGAATTAACCCATTACCGCTTGGCGTCGCGTTCGAACTGACGGAGCAGGCGGTTGCCGCGGTCCACGGCAGTATCAAGCGCTTCCTTGGGCGACTTCTTGCCCGACCAGACCGCTTCCAGCTCCTCGTCCATGACGTCGCGGATCTGGACGAAGTTGCCCAGGCGCAGGCCCTTGGAGTTGGACGTCGGCGGCTTCAGCGTCATCTGCTGCACCGGGACTTCCGTACCCGGATGGGCGTTGTAATAGCCCTGCGCCTTGGTGGTTTCGTAGGCCATCGTGGTGATCGGCAGGTAGCCGGTATTCTTGTGCCACCAGACCTGATTCTCGGTCGCCGACAGGTAGTCGAAGAACTGGGCAACGCCCTTGTATTCGGCCGGCTTGTGCTTGCCGAGTACCCACAGAGACGCGCCGCCGATGATCGAATTCTGCGGAGCGCCCTGAACGTCCGAATAGTATGGCAGCATCTGCATGCCCCATTTGAACTTGGCACCACGCGAGAACGAAGCGTAGCCGCCCGAGCTCTCCATGTGGATGGCGCACTCGCCCGAGATGAACTTGGCATTCGCCTCGTTCTTGCGGCCGCCATACACCATCAGGCCTTCTTTCATCCAGTTGGCCAGAGTGGTGATGTGGCGGACATGCAGCGGGCTGTTGAACTTCAGCTCGGTATCGAAGCCATCGAAGCCATTCGACTTGGAGGCAAACGGCACGTTGTGCAGCGCCGAGAAATTCTCGAGCTGGATCCAGGTCTGCCAGTTGGTCTGGAACGGGCAGGTGCTGCCCGATGCCTTCAGCTTCTTCAGGACCGGTTCGAATTCCTGCCAGGTCTTCGGCGGCTTGTTCGGGTCAAGGCCGGCCTTCTGGAAGGCGTCCTTGTTGTAATACATCACCGGAGTCGAGGAATTGAACGGATAGGACAGCATCTTGCCGTCCGAGGTGCTGTAATAGCCGGTTACAGCGCTCAGATACGAACCTGGATCGAACTTGAAGCCGTTCTGCGACATGATCTCGTAGACCGGCTTGATGGCGGCGCGCGAGGCCATCATCGTGCCGGTGCCGACTTCGAAGACCTGCACGATATGCGGGCCCTTGCCGGCGCGGAAAGCGGCCATGGCGGCGGTCAGGGTTTCTGGATAGCTACCCTTGTTGACCGCGATGATCTTGTATTTGTCCTGGCCTTTGTTGAAGCCTTCGGCGATTTCATTCACGCGCTCGTTCAGGGCGCCGCTCATCGCATGCCACCACTGCAGCTCGATGCGATTGTCCTGCGCCCAGGCGCCGGATGCGCTGATGGCTACGGCAGTGCCGCCCAATAGCGCGAGCGCAGTACGCGCGAGTTTCCCTGTCGATTTCATTGTTCAGTCTCCAGTGCTAAAGAAAATCCGCCCAGAGTCGGGGGGTGGCCGACGTTTTTATGGTTCCTACGATGACGTTCGCACGTAAGATTTGTTACGGTTATATGACAAGGGGCGGGTATTGACCAAGCCTTATTCTGCCATTTCGGCTGTGGAAATTGGTTCTGACAGTCTGAAAGTCGGCGCGCAGAGCTTTCCGTTTCTAGTGAAGCGTGATTCCCGGGCGCGGCGTATGCTGTTGCGTGTAATGCCGAGGGATGGTGCGGTCATCCTGGTGCTGCCGACTCGGGCCAGCCTGAAGTCCGGGCAGCAATTCGTCACCGAGCAGGTCGACTGGATTCTTGCCCGGCAGGAAGAAAGGCCGGAAAGCCAGCCTTGGCAGGATGGTGCGGTCCTGCCGCTGTATGGTGCGCCGCACATCATCCGCCACCGGCCGGCCGGCCGGGGCGGGGTCTGGGTTGAGCAGGACGAAATCCATGTCGCCGGCCGCAGCGAGCATCTGCCGCGCCGCCTGCGCGACTGGCTGAAGCGCCGGGCCCGGGAGGAGTTCGCCGCAACCGCCCGCGATATGGCGGCCAGTATCGGCGTGGAGGTACGGCGCGTCACCGTACGCGATACCCAGAGCCGCTGGGGCAGCTGCTCGGCGCATGGCAACCTGTCCTTCTCCTGGCGCCTGCTGCTGGCCCCGCCGGCCATCGGCCGCTATCTGGTGGCGCATGAAGTGGCGCATCTGAAGCATATGGATCACAGCGACTCCTTCTGGTCTCTCTGTGCGCGACTGCTTGGCAGCGAGCAGGATCTGCGCACCGCCCGCGCCTGGCTGCGCCGTCATGGCGCCGCCCTGCACCTGCACGGCTGACCGGCCATGAAAAACCTGCAGCGGCCGCTGGCGCGTGACTCGACTGCGCTAGTGATCCTGCTCGGCTGCGCCACCGCGCTCGGGCCGCTCAGCACCGATATGTATCTGCCGTCGCTGCCGGCACTGGTCACGCTGTATGACAGCGACATGGCCACCGTGCAGCTCACGCTTAGTGCCTTCATGGCGGGTTTTGCCGTGATGCAGCTGGTCTACGGTCCGCTGTCGGACCGTTTCGGCCGCCGTCCGGTGCTGCTCGGCGGCATTGCATTATTCGCGCTCGCCTCGATCGGCTGCGCCTTTGCGGGCAGCATCGAATGGCTGATCCTGTGGCGTTTCATCCAGGCGCTGGGCGCCTGCGCCGGCGTGGTGCTGGGCCGCGCCATCGCCCGCGATCTCTATGAAGGCGCCGCAGCCGCGCATGCATTGTCCATCATGGCGATGGTGCTGGGCCTGACGCCGTCGGTGGCGCCGATCATTGGCGGCTATCTGCATGTCTGGTTCGGCTGGCAGGCCAACTTCTACGCCATGGCGACGGCTGGTCTGGCGCTCGGGCTTTGCGTGCTGACCCTGCTGCCGGAAAGCAATCGGCACCGCAATCCGCTCGCCACTCGCGTCGGCCCGATGCTGCGCAATTTCGGCATCCTGCTGCGCAACCGTGGTTTCCGCGGCTATGCGCTCTGCGTTGCCTTTGCCTATGGCGGATTGTTCGCCTTCATCTCCGGCTCGTCCTTCACGTTGCGCACGGTGTTCGGCGTCGATGAATACGTGTTCGGTTATTGCTTCATGCTGATCGTGATCGGCTATATCGCCGGCGGCTTCCTCGGTGTTCGGCTGACGCGCCAGCTCGGCATCGACCGCATGCTTTTGATCGGCGTCTCCGCCTGTGCGGCCGGCGGCGTGTCAGTAGCGCTGCTGCAGACGATGATGTGGATGTTGCAGGCCCAATGGCACTGGCTCAGCCTGATCGCGCCGATGATGGTGTTCGCCATGGGTGTCGGGCTGACCATGCCGCAGGGCCAGGCCGGCGCGCTGCAACCGTTTCCGCAGATGGCCGGTTCGGCGGCGGCGCTGATGGGCTTCACGCAGATGTCGCTCGCCGCCATCGGCGGCATTGGTGTGGGACATGCGCTGAACGAGACGGCGCTGCCGCTCAGTTACGCGCTGGCCGGCATGGGACTGGCGACGTTACTCAGTTATCTGCTGATCGTGCGGCGGATCGCTTAGTCGCTTTAGGGCGTCACGGTCTTGCTGAGCAGCCAGACGGCGATGCGGTCGGTCAGCGCCGGATCGATCTCGCCCTCGAAACCCTGATCCTTGTCGTCCTGAAGGCGTTTCAGGTTGTGACTGGTACGCGGCAGCAGCACCAGCGCGTGATCGTCCATGCTGCGTGTCTGCAGCGCGCGATCCAGTGCCAGAGCATCGCGTTCGGCCGAGATCTGCGTATCGGCGTCGCCCTGCACGATCATCACCGGGCCGGTATAGCGCTGCGCCAGCTCGGCCGGATTGAGCCTGAGCTGCGCCTGCCAGAACGGGCCGCTGTAGGAAGGATACAGACCGTTGAGTGCCTGCGGCAGTTTCTCCGGCACCTTGCCGGTCGCGCGGATTTCGCGCACCACGCGGTCATTCTCGGCAAGGAAGGCGCGCCTCTGCGCCGGCTTGAGCGATCCGAGCTGGCGTTCCAGCTGTTCGCGCACGATCACGTCGAGCGGCCGGCCGGCAGTGGAAAGCAGCAGCAGTGCAACCGGCTTTTCCCTGTCTTGCAGCCGATGCGCCAGATCGAGCGCGATCATGCCGCCTTCGGAATGGCCGGCGAGGCCGACCTTGTTGAGATCGACGCTCGACTGTGAACGCAGAAAGGCATAGGCGGCATAGGCGTCGTCGACGAAATGCTGCCAGTTGAAATAGGCGGCATAGTCTTTCGGATCAGCGGGAAGTCCGACAGCATTGGCATGCATCCCGCGCTTGTCGTAACGCAGCGAGGCGATGCCTTTCTGCGCCAGTGCTTCGGCGATCTGGCGCAGAAGATCGGTGCGCATCACCGGCGGTTGGTTCCCGTCGCGATCCGTCGGGCCACTGCCCTGCAGCAGCACAAGTGCGGGCACTTTCTCCACCACGCCGCCCGGCATGGTCAGCGTGCCGGCCAGCACGGCGCCATCGTTCGAGGTGAAGCTGATCTGCTGGTTCACCACGCCCTCTGCATGCGCATTCGGTATGCAGAGTGTCAGGGCGAGCAGCAGGCCGGCCAGTCGAAGTCGTATCACTGGCGCAGCCTCATTGACGTACGGGCTGCGGACCGACCTGCCAGATCATCTGCGGTTCGGTGCTCTGGCCTTGCGGCGTCACCCGCGCTGCGGGTTCGTTCGCCGCCGGCGTGGCCGGTTCGATGTGGCTGCGTGGCGGCGGCGGTACCGGCGAGGACGACCGCGCCTGGGCCGGCGTGCTGCCGCCGAAGGAACCGACAATGCGGTCCCACAGCGACGGCAGGGAGAAATTGCGGCTCGGCGCCTGCGGCAGATCGCTGACCGGACGGCCCTTCAGGGCATCGGTCATGAAACCGCGCCAGATTTGCGCCGGCAGCCCGGAGCCGGTGACCTTTTTCGTCGGCGAATTGTCGTCGTTGCCGACCCAGACGGCGGAGATCAGGTCGGGCGTATAACCGACGAACCAGGCATCGCGGTAATCCGAGGTCGTACCGGTCTTGCCGGCCGCAGGGCGGCCGATGCGGGCGGCCCGGCCGGTGCCGGTTTCGACCACACCGCGCAGCAGGTCGTTGAGATCGCCAAGCGCTTCGCCGCCGACCATATGCGCGTAAGCTCCCCCGTTCTGGCGACGGAACAGAACGTTGTTCTGTGCATCGCGAATCTCGATCACCCCGTATGGCTGTACCGCATAACCGCCGTTCACGAAAGCAGCATATGCCGCGGTGAGTTCCAGCACGCCGACCTCGAAAGAGCCAAGCGCCAGCGAGGGATGCGGCTTCAGGTCGCTGGTTATCCCCAGGCGACGGGCGGTCTCTATCACCTTGTCGCGGCCGACCTTTTCATCGATTTGAACAGCGACGGTGTTGATCGACCGCGCTGCTGCTTCGCGCAGCGTCATGGTGCCGTGGTACTGGCCGTCGTAATTGCGCGGCTTCCAGCCGCCGATCTCAATCGGTCCGTCGACGAACTGATCATCCGGCCGGATGCCCTGTTCCAGTGCAGTGAGGAAGACGATCGGCTTGAAGGCCGAGCCGGGCTGCCGCCGTGCCTGCGTCGCGCGGTTGAAGCTGCTGTCGAGATAGTCGCGGCCGCCGACCATGGCGCGTACCGCACCGTCGGGTGCCAGCGCCACCAGGGCGGCCTGGCCGACATCCTGTTTCTCGCCCTCGCGATCCAGCACGGTATCGACCGAGCGTTCGGCCGTGCCCTGCAGGCGGCTGTCGAGCGTGGTGTAGACGGTGAGGTCGGTCCGGTCGCGGCCGACCAGCTGATAGACCTCTTCCACCGCCCAGTCGGCAAAGTAGCGCGCATTGGGCAGCGGCAGGCGCGAGCGTGCCAGCTGTGTCGGTTTCGAGATCGCAGTCTCGGCGGTTTCCGGCGTGATGTAGCCGGCCTCGGCCAAGTTGCGCAGCACCTGGGCGGCGCGGTGCTGCGCCGACTTGATGTTGCCGGTTGGCGCCAGTTTCGACGGTGCCTTCAGCAGGCCGACCAGCATGGCGGACTCGCCCAGCGACAGTTTGCTGGCCGGCTTGTCGAAGAAGCGCTGTGCGGCAGCTTCCACGCCATAGGCGCCGGCGCCGAAATAGACGCGGTTCAGATACATCTCCAGGATCTGGTCCTTGCTGAAACGATGTTCGAGCCGGAAGGCGAGCATCAGCTCCTGCACTTTGCGTTTCAGCGTGCGGTTCGGGCTGAGGAAGACGTTCTTGGCGAGCTGCTGCGTCAGCGTCGAGCCGCCCTGCACGGTGCGGCCGGCGCGCAGGTTGGCGTAGGCGGCACGGGCGAGGCCGAGCGGGTCGATGCCGAAATGCGAATAGAAGCGGCGATCCTCGGTGGCGATCAGCGCCTGCGGCAACTGCGGCGGCAGGCTTTTCAGCGACTGCCACTCGCCATAGAGATCGCCATAGGTGGCCAGCACCGTGCCGTCGGCGGCCTTCAGCGTCACCGAGCTTTTGCGCTCGACGATATAAAGCTCGTCGAAATCCGGCAGGTCGTAGGCATACCAGGCGAACAGCGCGCCGATCACCACGAAGCCCCAGATCGCCATCACGGCGGCCAGGCTGCCGAGGCGGCCAAGCAGGCTGCCCGAACCGCGGACCGGAAACAGGCGTCTCAGCCAGCCCCCTCGCGTTGCGGCCTTGCCTCGGGACGAGGTGGATTTCTTCGGGGCAGTGCTGCGGCGTGGCGAACGGGCCATGGCGGTACAAACTCGGGTTTCACACGAAAATTCCGGCCCTGCCGGCTGATGGCGCGGGTTTGGCAGCGGAATGTGACCGGTTTAGGGCAGGGTGGGTTGACGGGAGGTGAAGATTGTATGTTATAAGATAACATCTCGAAACCGATGCCCATGCCCAGTCGCCAGCCAAAGCCCGCCTTCGACCTGCCGATTGCCGTCCTCACCGCCGGCATCGGTCTACGCATGGCTGCCTTGTTGCCGGTGCTGGCGCTGCTCTGGGCCGCCATCTGGTGGGCCTTTGGGAGTGGTGAGCCATGACCCGCGTCGCTGCCGTCGCCGGCGAGATCGCTCTACGGGATGTGACGGTCGCCTATGACCGCCATCCGGCGGTGCATCATGTCAGCGGTCGTTTCGCGCCCGGCTCGCTCACTGCCATTCTCGGCCCGAATGGCGCCGGCAAATCCACCCTGCTGAAAGCCATTGTCGGCCAGTTGCCGGTGTCCGCCGGCAGCATCGAACGCGGCCCGCTCCGACAGCGCGACATCGCCTTCCTGCCGCAGCAGTCGAGCCTCGACCGCAGTTTCCCGATTTCGGTGCTGGAACTGGTGCTGCTTGGCCACTGGCAGCGTGCCGGTGCTTTCGGCCGCATCGGCAAGCAGGGGGTCGAAGCGGCCCGCGCAGCCCTCAGTGCCGTAGGCCTCGAAGGCTTCGAGCAGCGACCGCTTGGCACGCTGTCTATCGGCCAGGCGCAGCGCGCGCTGTTCGCCCGCGTGCTGGTGCAGGATGCCCGCGTGATTCTGCTGGATGAACCATTCAATGCGCTGGATGCCCGCACGATTGCTGACCTGCTGGCGCTGCTGCGCCGCTGGCATGCTGAGAAGCGCACCGTGATCGCTGTGCTGCATGATTTCGAGATGGTGCGGCAGCATTTCCCCGACGCCGTCTATCTGGCGCGCCGGCTGATCGCCTGGGGCAAGATCGATGACGTGCTGACGCCGGAAAACCAGCTGGCCGCGCGCCAGATGGCGGAATCCTGGGATGAGGATGCGGCGCTCTGCCTGCCCCATGAGCATCCATCGTCGGATCATGGCCATCATCATCACGGCCACGATCACGACCACACCCACGCGGCCTGACATCCATGACCGCTGTCGCGGACTTTCTCTTCGGGCCTTTTGCCGAATTCGCCTTCATGCGCCGCGCGCTGGTGGCCTGCTGCGCGCTCGCGCTCGGCAGCGCGCCGATTGGCGTGGTGCTGATGCTGCGCCGCATGAGCCTGTTCGGCGAGGCGATGAGCCATGCCATCCTGCCGGGTGCAGCTGTCGGCTTCCTGATCGCCGGCTTCTCGCTGCCCGCCATCAGTATCGGCGGCGTGATCGCCGGGCTGGTCGTGGCATTGCTGGCGGGCGCTGCCACCCGCGCCACTGACCAACGGGAAGACGCCAGTTTCGCGGCCTTCTATCTCATTGCACTCGCGCTCGGTGTCACGCTGATCTCCACCCGCGGGTCGGCGGTCGATGTGATGCAGATTCTGTTCGGCTCGGTGCTGGCAGTCGATGACCCGGCGCTGCTGCTGCTCGGCGCGGTCGCCAGTCTCACCCTGCTGATTTTCGCGATCATCTACCGTCCGCTGCTGGCCGACGGTTTCGACCCGGAATTCCTGCGCAGCGTGCAGCGCGGCGGCGGCACGCTCTATCACTTCATCTTCCTCGGCCTCGTCGTGGTCAATCTGGTCGCGGCCTTCCAGGCACTCGGCAGCCTGATGGCGGTCGGCCTGATGATGCTGCCGGCACTGGCGGCGCGTTACTGGTGCCGTTCGCTGGTCAGCGGCATGCTGGTGGCGGTGCTGATCGCCATGCTGTCGGCCTATTGCGGCCTGCTGCTGTCGTATCATGCCGATCTGCCGTCCGGCCCTTCCGTCGTGCTGCTCGGCGGCGCGGCCTATGTCCTGTCGCTGGTGTTCGGCCGGCATGGCCTGGTGCTGCTCTGGCATCGCGGTCGCCATCTGGAAGCGTGATATGCTGCGTCTGATCGCGGTCTGTCTGTTCGGATTCCTGATTGCAGCACCCGCCCATGCGCAACCTGGGGCACAGCCAAAGCTGCGCGTGATCGCCAGCTTCTCGATCCTGTCCGATATGGTCGCGCAGATCGGCGGCGAGCAGATCACGGTCGTCACGCTGGTGCCGGCGATGGCGGACGCGCATGTCTTCCAGCCGACGCCGAGCGATGCACGCGCCGTCGCCCATGCCGATGTGCTGGTGGCGAGCGGCCTGAATTTCGAACCCTGGCTCGACCGCCTGGTGGCGGCGTCCGGCTTCAGGGGCCGGCGCATCGTGGCGAGCGAAGACATTGCGCCCCTCGCATTGCGCGCCGATCACGATCATGGGCACGATCATGGCAAATCCGGCAAAGGCAGGATCGACGATCCGCATCTGTGGCACGACCTGACCCGCATGCAGGCCTATGTGGGCAATATCACGCAGGGCCTGGCGGCGGTCGATCCGGCCCATGCCGAGGGATATCGCGCGCGTGGCGCTGCCTATGCCGCCGAACTGCGCGCACTCGATGCCTGGGCGGAGGCGGAAGTCGGCAAGCTGCCGTTGGCGCAGCGCAAGGTGATCACGCAGCATGATGCCTTCGGCTATCTCGCCGCGCGCTACCGGATCGCCTTCATGGCGCCGCAGGGCATCACCACCGAAGCCGAGGCCTCGGCCGAAGCAGTCGGCCGCCTGATCCGCCAGATCAGGCGCGAGAATGTGCAGGCGCTGTTCTTTGAGAATATCGCCAATCCGCGCCTGATCGAGCAGATCGCGCGCGAGGCCAAGGTGAAGGTCGGCGGCAGGCTCTATTCCGATGCGCTGTCGCCGCCCGGCGGTGAGGCCGACAGCTTCGTAAAGATGTATCGCCTGAACATCACGCGCCTCGTCGAGGCGATGAAGCGGGACTGAGCCGCGATGACTCGCAGCCGATCTGTGCCGACTGAACTCAAGACGTGGATACCCGGGACAAGCCCGGGCATGACGGGCTTTGGATGAAAAATTATATTGTCATGGCCGGGTTTGTCCCGGCCACCCACGCCTTTGTTTTTCGCAGTATTAAGGCGGCGTCGGGTTGTAAGAGCAGGGAACCGGAGCCTGTCATGGCGGTTCAGCTAGGATGCAACAAGAAGGATGCCTCCCCATGCTTCGCACGATGTTGGTTCTCTTCACGCTCTCGATGACCGCGCCGCTGCTAACGGCCTGCTATGTGGGCGAACCGCCGCCGCCGCGCGTGCCGGTAACCACCGAGCCGGGTCATTACAAGACCTGCCCGGGCGGCGGCACGAACTGCTGATGTGAAAGCAAAGACCCTCACCCCGCAGTGGGCGCCCGCGAAAGCCCCACTGGAGCTTTCGCAGTCCACGCGCCTCTCCCGCAAGCGGGAGAGGGAGGGACCCGCGAAGCGGGAGGGTGAGGGGCTTCGTTCCAAAACAGAACGGCCCGGCGATCCTGCGACCGCCGGGCCGTGTGTTGAAAACGGAAATCTCTTACAGCGCGTCGTCGTCGGTCTCGCCGGTGCGGATGCGCAGCGCCTTTTCCAGATCGACCACGAAGATCTTGCCGTCGCCGATCTGGCCGGTCTTGGCGGCATTCTGGATGGCCTCGATCACGCGATCGGCCAGCGCGGACTTCACCGCCACCTCGATCTTGACCTTCGGCAGGAAGCTGACGGCGTATTCCGCGCCGCGATAGATTTCGGTATGGCCCTTCTGCCGGCCGAACCCCTTTACCTCAGTGACGGTCAGGCCCTCGACGCCGAGGCTTGTCAGCGCCTCGCGCACTTCGTCGAGCTTGAATGGCTTGATGACTGCCATGACCAGTTTCATGTGTCTCACTCCTCAGCGTTGTTGGCCGCTGGCCGGGTCTGATGCCCGCACGGCACGGCGTCGCCAGTGTTACCTTTCAAGAACCATGCCGGTCGGCTGGCCCCGAGTCCGGACCCACTTTAGCCATCGTCGGCAGCGACAGAAAAGGCCGCATTCCGGGAGTCTGCCCGAAACGCGGCCCCTTTGCTGAAAAATCAGGCAGCGGATTGCGAGGCTGCGCCACCGTGACGGGCTGTGAGCAGGGCCCGTCCTTCGCGGCCATGAATGAAGCCGTTCGAGAAGCGCAGATCGCCAGCCAGCGCGGCCAGTCCGGCCTCGGCCTGCTCCACTGGCATGTCGCCATCCAGCACGGCGCGGAACAGCCGGCCGACCGCCACCATATCCAGAGCCTGCGGCGACAGGCGGAAATGCCGGATGCCGGCCGCCATCAGTCCGGGCAACTCGCCGATCAGATTCAGGCAGGTCTGCGACAGGGTCTGCGTGCCATTGATCGCCAGGAAGGCTTCGCCGTCGAGCGTATGCACGGTACGACCGTCCAAATCGGCGCCACAGGCATAGCGGCAGGAATCCTTATGCAGTCCTTCGGCCCGGGCGTGGAAGCAGCGCGCTGAAATCGCCAGCGGCATACGGCCAAAGGCCAGCACTTCCAGCGGTACCGGCGCGGCGGCTGCCAGTGCGGAGACGGTCTCGCCCGGCAGTTCCGGCGGCAGGCAGACCCTGACCGCGCCCTGTCGCACCAGATAGTTCAACGTGCCTTCGTTGTAGACATTCACATAGGGCCCGATCACATGCGGCTGTCCGGCCAGCTGGCGGACCGCGCCCAGATCGTTGGCTTCGACGGCGAAGCCGGTTTCGCCGGCGCCGTCGATCTGCTGCGCCGCCAGGCGCGCCTCGCGGGCCGTCATCACCAGCGCGCGCGACGACAGCACCACCTCTTTCCCGCCGCGCTGCAGCCGCTCGATGATGTCGGGCAGCAGGGGATCGAAGAACGGCGCGCGTTTCGAGCAGACGATCTCGCCGAGATAGACGATGTCGACCGGAGCCTCGTCGGCGATGCGGGCGTAGAAATCCTGCATCCGCTCCGCCGGCCAGTGGAACAGCACCGGACCCAGGGTGAGTTTCGGTACGGGATTCGTCTGAATGCTCATCGCCAGCCTTTCCTGTAGGCGCCGGAGGTCTCCTGCTGGCCTTCCGCAAGCTGGCGCAGCGCCGCCACGGCATTGGCAGTCGTGGCATTGGCGGTCGTGCCGCTCGCCATGGCATCCACCAGGCTGCGGAACTGGCACACCACCTCTGCGACATACGCGCGACCGCGCTGACGGCCCTCGATTTTGAGCGCCTTCACGCCGGCTCTGACCAGGTCGTGCAGGATTTCCCCGGTGCTGAGCGAGGTCGGTTCCTCGAACAGGTAGTCGGCATAGGTGCCGCCGACCGCGAACCGTCCCTTGCACAGCGTCGGATAGCCGGCCTTTTCGGTCTTGTCGAAAATGTTGATGGTCGATCCGCCGAGACTGGAAACCAGATCCTCGCCGCGATGCTCATACCGCACGTGGCTCGCCGGCGAACACACGCCCTGACGGTTCGGCGACTGGCCGGTGACATACGATGACAGCGAGCAGCGGCCCTCCGCCATCGGGCACATGCCGCCGAAGGCGAATACCTCAGTCTCCACCGGGATCTGTTTGGTCAGCTGCGCGATCTCGGCCACGGTCAGCACGCGCGGCAGCACCACGCGGCGCACGCCGAAGGCCTCGTGGTAGAAGCGGATCGCTTCGGCATGCGAGGCCGCGGCCTGCACCGACAGATGCAGGCGTAAGCCGGGATGTTTCGCTGCGGCATAATCCAGCAGGCCGATATCGGCGACGATCACAGCATCGGCGCCCAGGGCCGCGGCATCGTCGATGGCGCGATGCCAGGGTGCCTGGTTGCCGGCGGCGGCATAGGTATTGATGGCCACGAACACCTCGCGACTGCGCTGATGCGCATAGCCGATGCCGTCGCGCAGCTCGGGCCGGCTAAAATTCAGGCCAGGGAAATTGCGCGCGTTGGTCTCGTCGCGGAAACCCAGATAGACCACATCGGCGCCGGCATCGATGGCGTCGCGCAAAGCGGCCGGCGTGCCGGCGGGGCAGACCAGTTCCAGTGGTGCGGTCATGCGCGCGCCCCCAGGATCGCGGCAGAGAGATGGTGGTGCAGCCGTGCCGCCGTGCCGCTCAGTCGCCGGCCGAGCCGCTCGACAGGGGTGGCAAGCGGTCCGCAGGCGGCGGCAGCATCGTCGATCAGGTCGATCCTGGCATCGTCCACGGCATTGCGCAGGGCCACCACCACTTCCATGTCGCCTTCGACGGTCAGGTCGCGGGAAAAGAACAGTGCATCGCCGTCGATGCGGCCTTCCAGCAACTGCAGCAGGGTGGCGAGATCGGCGCGGATCGTTGCCCGCGCTTCGGTTGCTGCCGCATCGACCAGCTCCAGCCGCGGCGGTTGTGGCGCCGGTTGCAGCGTCAGCAGGAAGGCCGCCGGCAGGTCGCACGGTACGATCAGGCAGGTGGCGCCGGCGAAATTCGAGAGGCGGTCCAGCATACCGGCGTGACGCCGCGCCAGCAGGCTGGCCAGACGGTTGAGCACGGCCTCTGCCAGATGGCGCGGACCCGGCAGTAGCAGCAGGCGCACCGGTCGTTCGGCAAAACTCACGATGCGCTCCTGTGCTGACACGACTGCCAGCGTGGTTAGGATCGCGACGTCTCGCCGTCGTTGACGTGGGTCAAACAAGATCGACCTAAGTGAAGAGGCGGGCTCTGCAGGCCCGCCTCCCTTTAGATCTTCGGCAGATAGCTGATCGCGACTCGCGATCAGTTCGCGAGCAGGCGATTGGCTGCCGAGGTGACCGCCTTGAGCGAGGCGGCGACGATATTCCGGTCGCGGCCGACGCCGAACAGGGTGGTGCCGTCGCCCCGCTTGATCTCCACATAGGCCACGGCTTCCGAGGAGGCGCCGCTCCCCTTGCCATCGGAAGACGGGGTGGCGGTCGGCACAATGGCATGTTCGCGGTAGTCGATCAGGTTGATCTGGATCCCGGCATGACGATTGATCGCGTCGATATAGGCGTCGATCGGCCCGGTGCCCTGGCCCTGCAGGTCTATCGCCTTACCGCCGTCCTTCAACTGGGCGGTCAGGCTGCGGCGTTCGCTCTGATGCGGATCGGGCAGGGTACGGTGGCTGCCGAAATTGAAGCGGCCCTGCGGCTGGGTCAGATACTCGCTCTCGAAAGTATCCCAGATCAACTTCGGGCTGATCTCCTTGCCAGTGCCGTCGGCGATGCGCTGGATCACCTGGCTGAACTCGATCTGCAGCCGGCGCGGCAGTTCGAGGCCGTAATCGGTTTCCAGCACATAAGAGATGCCGCCCTTGCCGGACTGGCTGTTGATGCGGATCACCGGCTCGTAGGCGCGCCCGACATCGGCCGGATCGATCGGCAGATAGGGCACTTCCCAGACGCCATCGTTGCGCTGGCCCTGTGCCGTCATGCCTTTCTTGATCGCATCCTGGTGCGAGCCGGAGAAGGCCGTGAAGGCCAGTTCGCCCACATAGGGATGGCGCGGATGCACCGGCAGCTGGTTGCAGTATTCGGCTGTGCGGGCGGCCGAGGTGATGTCGGTGAAATCCAGTTCGGGATCGACGCCCTGGCTGAACAGGTTCATTGCCAGCGTCACCACATCGACATTGCCGGTGCGCTCGCCGTTGCCGAACAGGGTGCCTTCCACGCGGTCGGCGCCGGCCATCACGCCGAGTTCGGCTGCTGCCACGCCGGTGCCGCGGTCGTTATGCGGATGCAGGGAGAGGATGATGCTATCGCGGTTCTTCACCTTGCGCAGGAAATACTCGATCTGGTCGGCGTAGATATTCGCCGTACTCATCTCCACCGTGGCCGGCAGGTTGAAGATCATGCGCTTTTGCGGTGTCGGCTTGATCACCGCCGCCACGGCTTCGCAGATCTCGATGGAGTAATCGATCTCGGTGCCGGTGAAGCTTTCCGGCGAATACTGGAACACCCAGTCGGTCTCCGGCGCCTTGTCGGCCAGTTCCTTCACCAGGGCGGCGGCATCGGTGGCGATTTTCGTAATGCCGGCCTGGTCGAGGCCGAACACCACGCGGCGCTGCAGGGTCGAGGTCGAGTTGTAGAAATGCACGATGGCGCGATGCGCGCCCTTCAGCGCCTCAAATGTGCGGGTGATCAGTTCCGGCCGGCACTGGGTCAGCACCTGGATGGTGACGTCCTTCGGCACCAGATTCTCTTCGATGATCTGGCGCACGAAGGCGAAGTCGGTATCGGAGGCGGCGGGAAAGCCGACCTCGATCTCCTTGAAGCCGAGTTTCACCAGCGTTTCGAACATGCGCAGTTTGCGCTCGGGGCCCATCGGTTCGATCAGCGCCTGGTTGCCGTCGCGCAGGTCGACGCTGCACCAGATCGGCGCTTTGATGATGGTTTTGTTCGGCCAGGTCCGGTCGGGTAAATTGATCGGCGCGAACGGGCGGTATTTGTGGAAATTCATCTTATTCATGGTCTTCGCTCCTGAAGCGAAAGGGATTTTATATCGACTGTAGGGAAGGGCCGTGAATGGCCGCTGACAGAGGCCCGCTGTTCAGCGGCCGCTGGTAAGTCGAAGCAGGAGCGAGAAAACAGGGTTTTCGGATGAGATGGACATGACAAACCGCGAGATAGACTGAGCCTGCGCCCTTGGGCGCGTTCTTCTGACCCCGACCCTGCTTACAGGATCGGGCCGCTAAGAAGGAGTAGGCTCAGGCGGGCGGTTTTGTTCATATCCCCAACAAATTGCCAGTCATGCCGGCCTGCGTCAAGTGGACCGTTGCCGCAGCGCAAACGCGCCGGTAATGTCCCCGCGTTTCAGGCACTTGGGCCCGCATGGTAAATGGCCGGTGCCGAACTCTCCAGTTTGGGAAGGGGCGCATGAACAAGGTTTACCCGAATGCGAAGGCGGCGCTGGAAGGCATCGTCCGCGACAACATGATGGTGATGTGCGGCGGCTTCGGCCTCTGCGGCCTGCCGGAAAAGCTGATCGACGCGCTGATGGAAAGCGGCGTCAAGAACCTGACCTGCGTGTCGAACAATGCCGGCGTCGACGGCGCCGGCCTCGGCAAGCTGCTTGAGACGCGCCAGGTGAAGAAGATGATCTCGTCCTATGTCGGCGAGAACAAGATCTTCGCCAAGCAGTATCTGGCCGGCGAACTGGAACTCGAATTCAACCCGCAGGGCACCATGGCCGAGCGCATCCGCGCCGGCGGCGCCGGCATCCCGGCCTTCTTCACCAAGACCGGCGTCGGCACGCTGATCGCCGAAGGCAAGGAAGAGCGCGTCTTCAACGGCGAGCGCTACATCATGGAGACCGGCCTGGTCGCCGACATCTCGCTGGTCAAGGCCTGGAAGGCCGACACCGCGGGCAACCTGATCTACCGCAAGACCGCGCGCAACTTTAATCCCGCGATGGCGACCGCCGGCAAGATCACCATTGCCGAGGTGGAAGAGATCGTCGAACCCGGCAAGCTGGACCCCGACAACATCCACACGCCGGGCATCTATGTGCAGCGAGTCGTCTGTGGCGCGCCGTACAACAAGATCATCGAAAACCGCACCGTGCGTAAGCGCGCCTGAAGACGGGAAGGAGACAACACAATGGCTTGGACCCGCGATGAAATGGCCGCCCGTGCAGCGAAAGAGCTGAAGGACGGTTTCTATGTCAACCTGGGCATCGGCATCCCGACGCTCGTCTCGAACTACATCCCCGCCGGCGTCGACGTCGTGCTGCAGTCGGAAAACGGCATGCTCGGCATGGGGCCGTTCCCCTATGAGGGCGACGAAGACCCCGACCTGATCAACGCCGGCAAGCAGACCATCACCGAACTGCCGATTTCGAGCTTCTTCGGCTCGGACCAGTCGTTTGCGATGATCCGCGGCGGCCATATCGATCTCTCCATCCTCGGCGCCATGCAGGTGGCGCAGAATGGCGATCTGGCCAACTGGATGATCCCGGGCAAGATGGTCAAGGGCATGGGCGGCGCGATGGACCTCGTCGCCGGCGTGAAGCGCGTCGTCGTCGTCATGGAACACAATTCCAAGGACGGCGAGAAGAAGCTGCTCAAGAGCTGCGACCTGCCGCTGACCGGCGCCGGTGTCGTCGACATGGTGATCACCGACCTCGCCGTCTTCACCATTGACCGCAAGGGTGGCGGCATGGTGCTGATCGAGCGCGCGCCGGGCGTGACGCTGGAAGAACTGAAGGACAAGACCGGCGCGGACTACACCGTGGCCGCCAGTGCTAAGTAAAAGCGGCGCGAAGTAACGCTTCGCATACGCTGATGTGATGAAGGCCCCGGTATCTGCCGGGGCCTTTTTCATTGCGCAGGGCGGTGGATCTCCGGACAATGGACTTCACCAGCAGGAGGTGCCCCATGCCTGTCCGTCGCACATTTCTCATTGCCGCTTTGGCTCTGTTCTCGGGCGGCGCTCTCGCTCATCACGGCTGGGGTTCGTACGACGCGAACACGGTGCTGACTCTGGACGGCACGGTGACCGCGATCGACCCGAACAATCCGCATGGCGAACTCAGGCTGAAGACGGCGGACAAGACCTGGATCGTCACGCTGTCGCCGCCCTCGCGCATGGCAAGCCGCGGCAAGCCGATTGCCGAGATCAAGGTCGGCGACAGGGTGGTGGCGGTCGGCTATCCCAACCGTTCGCGGGCGGACGAGATGCGCGCCGAACGCATTACCCATAACGGCTTCACCGTAGAGTTACGCTGACCGTGGAGCATCCCGCCTCGCATCACCCGCTGCTGGTCTCTCTGGAGCAGTCGAATCTCGGCGCGGCGATGCGCGAGTCGATGTGGCTGTATCCCGCCGTCGAGATCCTGCACATCTTCGGCTTCATCCTGCTGGTCGGCAGCATCGTCGGCTTCGACCTGCGGCTGCTCGGCCTGCACCGCTTCCTGCCGGTGCCGCCGCTGGCCCATCACGCCGTGCCGCTCGCCATGATCGGCTTCTGCATCGCCGCGCCGGCCGGCTTCCTGCTGTTCGCCACCGAGGCCACCAGCATCGCGATGAATCCGGCCTTCCAGGTGAAGCTCTTCTGCATCGCGCTCGGCCTTGCCAATGCGATCCTGTTCCATCTCGGCCCCTGGCGCACGATGACGCTCTGGGGTGCCGCGAATTACGTGCCGCCGGTGGCGCGTCTGGGCGCCGCCACCTCGCTGCTGGCCTGGACCGGCGCAGTGATCGGCGGCCGGCTCATTGCTTATCTTTAGCCGGGCCTGTCTCTGAACGGCCAAGCTGCCGCATTTCCGCCGCACCCATTGCGGCGGGTCGCGGTTTTCTGCCTGAAACAAAAACATGACCGCGTCAAAACCAAGCGGAACCGCATCTCCACGGTCACGTTTGTTGCCTGCCACCCTGCCGGACAGCGCTTCCTGCGAAGCGCATCCTGGCCATAAGGAGAAAAAACATGATCGCGCGTCGCTCTTTCTTCATGCTCGCTGCCGCTGCCATTGCGGCTTCCTCAGTCGTCGCCTGCGCGTCGCGCAGCTACGCCGTCAACGGCACCGTCTCGTACCGTGAACGCCTTATCCTGCCGGCGGACTCGGTGATCGTCGTCCGCCTTGAAGACGTCACCCGCGGTCAGGCCTATCCGAACGTGATTTCGGAGCAGCGCATCGTGCCGAACAGCATGGCGGTGACGCAGTTCTCGCTGCCCTACCAGTACGGCACCATCGATCCGAACGCCACCTATGTGGTGAATGCCTGGATCGAGCAGGGCGGCCGCATCCTGTTCCGCAACAACAAGGTCTACCAGGTGCTGACCAAGACCGCGCCGTCCAGCAACATCAATGTCGAACTCGAGCAGGTCGCCGCCATGTTCGTGCCGTCGCCTGCCGTGGCGCCGGGGACGGTGGTCCAGCAGACCACCACCACAACCACCTCAGGCCCGGCCACCGGGTCGGTGATCGTGCAGCCGGCGCCGGCTGCGCCGGGCACCTACTACGTGGCGCCGGCGCCGGCCGCGCCGCCGAGCGGAACTGTCATCCTGCAGCCGGCACGCTAAGCCTTAAGCGCATCGTCTGAAGATCAAGGTCAGGGCCTGTCTCCTGCGTCATGGGAGGCGGGCCCTGATTTTTTAGACAGTCAGACCCTCACCCCCTCCCTCTCCCGCAAGCGGGAGAGGGAGGGGCCCGCGCGCAGCGTGGGAGGGTGAGGGCTCTTGTTTTTTACGGACAGGGCACGTCGCGAAACGCGTAGATGCGGTCATCCGCCGGCGTGTAGTCGGCGCGGGCGGCGCTGTCCTTGCCCGTCGCCATCCATTCCGGCGAGATCGTCGTCTGGTAGGTCTGGCATACTTCGTGGCCGTCGCGTTCGAGCCGGTGATACTCCACCTTCGCCGCCCAGCGTCCGTTGCCGTCGAGCAGCCGCGTCTCGCCATTGGCGACGGTGACGCGCCAGTGCAGCGGCGGGCCGTCCTGTGGCTGCAGCGTCACCGGGCCGGTGACCGGCGGCAGCGTCACGTCGGCGGACAGCACATGTCCGCCAGCCAGGATGGTGCCGGCACGGAAATGCAGCGGCGGCGCCGGCGGCTCTTCAGCCCGGGCTGCAAAAGCCATGGCAGGCAGGGTCAGCAGGAGGAAGGTGGCGGCAGGCCATCGCATGCCGCCAGTCTAGCAGAGTGACTGAGCGAAGTGTCAGTCGCGACGCAGCTTGTTGAGCCAGACCGAGGCGGCGCGGCGATGCGCGTCGGTCATGCTGGATTCCACCGCCTTGATCGCGGCGTAGATCACCGCGAGGTCGTCGCCATAGCCCATGGCGCCGAAGATGTCGGGGATGAAATCCACCGGCATGACGAAATAGCCCAGTGCGCCGAACAGCACCGCCTTGGCGGTGGCCGGTGTTTTCGGGTCGATGGCGGCATAGAAGGCAGCCAGAAAGCTCTCGGCGCCCGGCAGGTAGCTGACGGTGTGTTTCAGCTTGCGCCAGAAGCGCCTGGCCAGCCGCGGCTCTTCCAGCTTCAGGCGGGCGGGATCGGCCGGCACCTGGAAGGCCAGCGGATTGGGGTCTCGGCTCATGGCGGCTGATATGGGGTGCGGCCCAGGCTCATGCAAGCCGGCTCCTGCAAGCCGGCCGCTGCAAGCCGGGCCGGGGTATGCGATAACTGCCTCGGGTGTTGAGGGATTTTCGCAGGTTATGAGGATTTTAGAGGTTCTGGGCGCGGCTGTGGTGCTGGTGGCGCTGGCGATTTCGCCGGCCCGGGCGGCTGACCGCCTGATGCTGGTGACCGGCGAGGATTATCCGCCTTACGTCGATGGCGATGCACCCGGCGGCGGGCTCGCCGTCCAGCTGGTGCAGCAGGCGATGCGTCGCATGAATGCGACGGCCACGGTCGAGATCGCGCCCTGGCGCCGCGGCTATGAGGAAACCCGGCGCGGCCGCTTCGACGCCACTTTCCCCTATGTGCGCACACCCGAGCGCGAGCGCGACTTCCTCTATTCCGATGTGCTGTTCCAGATGCGGCAGGCGATCTTCATGCCGGTCGCGCGGCGTTTTGCCTATCGCGGGCCGGCCGACCTGAACGGCCGCCGCGTCTGCACGCCGCTCGGCTATGCACCCGCGCAGGGCCTGCAGGCGATGATCGAAAACAAACAGATCGAGCGCATCTCGGTCGCCAATGCTGCGACCTGTCCCGGCCTGCTGGCGGCCGACCGCGCCGATTTCTTCGTGCAGGATCTGCGCATCGGCCAGACCCTGCTGACCAGGGCCGGCCTGACGCAGGAGATCGTCGCCGTCAGCGAGCCGCCGTTCGGCCTGTCGGAAATTCATTTCATCGTGCCGCGCAGCCGCGCGGATGCAGCCGGGCTGATTGCGCGTTTCAATGCAGCCCTGGCGCAGGTCAGGGCCAGTGGGGATTACGACCGCCTGCTGGCGCAGTAGGCTCGAACCGGCCCGGACGTAGCCAAAAGCGGGTCGATTGGTTATAACCACGCCCGGAAAATTAGTTACGATAGATAACAGATTGCCAATAACAGATTGAAGAGGGAGTGATCTCATGGATCTCAAGGGTGTAGGCGCGATCGTCACCGGCGGTGCTTCGGGTCTGGGCGCGGCGACTGCCAGGGCGCTGGCCGGCGCGGGCGCCAGGGTCGCCATCTTCGACATGAATCTCGAACTCGCCGAGCAGACCGCCAAGGACATCGGCGGCGTGGCGATCAAATGCGACGTGGCCGACGGTCCGGGCGGCGAGGCCGCGGTGAAGGATGCCATCGCCAAGGTCGGTCCGGTGCGTGTGCTGGTCAACTGCGCCGGCGTCGGTACGCCGATGAAGGCGGTGGGCAAGGATGGCCCGGTCGCGCTGGAGAAGTTCATCAAGGTGGTGCAGATCAACCTGATCGGCACCTTCAACATGATCCGCCTCGTCGCGCATCACATGCAGCAGCAGCCGGAGATGGCCGACAAGGAACGCGGTTGCATCATCAACACCGCCTCCGTCGCCGCCTTCGACGGCCAGATCGGCCAGCCGGCCTATGGCGCCTCGAAGGCCGGCGTGCATGGCATGACCTTGCCGCTGGCGCGTGAATTCGCTTCGTTCGGCATCCGCGTCTGCACCATCGCGCCGGGCCTGTTCGGCACGCCGATGATGTTCGCCCTGCCGCCGGAAGCGCAGGAGTCGCTCGGCAAGTCGGTGCCCTATCCGTCGCGTCTCGGCCGCCCGGAAGAATACGCCGCGCTGGCCAAGCATATCTGCGAGAACACCATGCTGAACGGCGAGACCATCCGTCTCGACGGCGCGCTGCGGATGGCGCCGCGGTAAAAAGAAACGCGTGGATGCCCGGATCAAGTCCGGGCATGACACAAGGGACTTAAACTACACTTGTCATGGCCGGGCTTGACCCGGCCATCCACGTCTTAAGGCCGCCCTCATCGGGCGGCCTTTTCTTTGCCCGGAATCCGGCGATCTCCGGCCCTCAGAGGGGCGCCGAAGCCTTGCCCGCCCGGACGATTCCCGGTACCCCTTGGGCCGACCTTTCCACCCCCTGACTGAACATCAGAATTCCGGAGGATTTCCCTATGGCGCGCAAGAAAATCGCTCTCATCGGCGGCGGCAATATCGGTGGCACCCTGGCCCTGCTGGCCGGCATGAAGGAACTGGGCGACATCACCATCTTCGACGTGGTCGAAGGCCTGCCGCAGGGCAAGGCGCTCGACATGGCGCAGGCCGGCGCGGTCGAAGGCTTCGATGCCAGGCTGCGCGGCACCCAGGACTACAAGGACATCGCCGGTTCGGATGTCATCATCGTCACCGCCGGTGTGGCGCGTAAGCCCGGCATGAGCCGCGACGACCTGCTCGGCATCAACATCAAGGTCATGCAGGCGGTTGGCGCCGGCATCAAGGCGCATGCGCCGGATGCTTTCGTCATCTGCATCACCAACCCGCTCGATGCGATGGTCTGGGTGCTGCGCGAAGTCTGCGGCCTGCCGCATAACAAGGTGATCGGCATGGCCGGCGTGCTCGACAGCGCCCGCTTCCGTCACTTCCTGGCCGAGGAATTCAACGTCTCGGTCAACGACGTGAACGCCTTCGTGCTCGGTGGCCATGGCGACACCATGGTGCCGCTGATCCGCTATTCCACCGTCGCCGGCATCCCGGTGCCTGACCTGATCAAGATGGGCTGGTCGACGCAGGAGAAGATCGACAAGATCATCCAGCGCACCCGCGACGGCGGCGCCGAGATCGTGGCGCTGCTCAAGACCGGCTCGGCTTTCTACGCGCCGGCCTCCTCGGCCATCGAAATGGCCGAGAGCTACCTGAAGGACAAGCGCCGTGTGCTGCCCTGCGCCGCCTGGCTCGACAAGGGCAAGTATGGCCAGTCGGGCATGTATGTCGGCGTGCCGGTGGTGATCGGCGCCAATGGCGTCGAGAAGATCGTCGAGATCCAGCTCAATGCCGACGAGCAGAAGATGTTCGAGCATTCGGCCAATGCCGTGAAGGGCCTGGTCGACGCCTGCAAACAGATTGATCCGAGCCTGGGCAAGTAAAGCAAACCGAAGCAAACCAAACGCGTCATCCTCGGGCTCGACCCGAGGATCTTTCTCAGTCTTGTGAGAGATGGTCGGATCAAGTCCGACCATGACGTGAGTGGGAAAGTTCAGAGCGGCGCGCTGGCAACAGCGCGCCGTTTTTCACTCATCGCATACTTCAGTGCATTGAATCATCTCCCGCCTCTCACGGGAGACTCTCTACTGAAAATGTGGGTCGCTAAATCCTATGCTCGGGATTAGGGGCAGCTTATCCGGATGTAGCAACTTGCCGGTATCGGTTTCGCAAATGAACCGCCGTCTGATCTATGCTCGGGTAAACTGTTGTTGCATTAATGTTGATGCTGTCGAGTTGTTTCAGGACGCGTTGCTTATTTCTAATCGTGATGCGGGCAATCTCAATTGTTTCGTTGCCGCCTTCAGGCAAAGTTGCTTCGTGTCCGTATAGTAAGAAAGCGCCTAACTGCGATTTTATTCTTGTATTTGTTCGTTTCGCCTTCACGCAAATAATCGAATTTAAATCATCTGGAAGGATGCGACCTTCAAAATAGCCTTTCTCTGAGCGGATGTGATGAAGGAGTTGCCCTGCGCAAACGGCGATATAAGAGGGAGGTGTAACTGAGTGTAGCGGCGAGATTAATTTTTTTTGCTATACTGTTGCCCGCTCAAACCCCTGGGAGACCCATGGTGCGCCTGATCATCGCGATCTTTCTGCCCTTCCTGCTGTTCTTCACCATCGGCCGGCCGATCGCCGGCATCATCTGCCTGATCCTGCAATGCACGCTGATCGGCTGGATCCCGGCGGCGCTCTGGGCGGTCTATGCGCTCAGCCAGTACAGCACCGCCAAACAGATCGAGCAGGCAACCGGGCGAAAGCCCGGTTGAGGCGCCGGCATTCATCCGTCTGCTGAGGAAAGGCCGGGCCGCAATCCCGGCTTTCTTTTGCAGTAAAATGTTGCTATAATGTTCCATTTGGCGTGTATCTCCCCGCCGGATAGGCAGCGATAGGCGGTATTAGCCCAAACGAACGCAAACGAAGCGAAACGAACACCAACGAGTATCCAACGAAGCCGAACGAACGCAAACGAGCATCTAACGAACTCAAACGAACCGAAACAAGCGCAAGGCAGGGTCCAGGGCTGATCCTGCGGCTCACCCTTCGGTGTGAGTGCCGAATGCAGGGGCGCAATTGTAGACTTGCCCCTTGCCGGTCAGGGCTTTAGCTCTGCTGCAGACGAACCGCACGCCCGTTCAGGAGAGGCCTCCCGATGTCCGCACCCCCCGCAGCCGCCCCCGGATCGGCGCCTGGCCCCGTGCTGGGCTGGCGCACGCCGCTCCTGGTCATCATCGCCGGCTGCACCATTGCCCTGCTGAATTTCGGCGTGCGCTCCGGCTTCGGACTGTTCCTCGAGCCGATCAGCATCGCCAACGGCTGGGGTCGCGAGGTGTTTGCCTTCGGCATCGCCATCCAGACCGTGCTCTGGGGCTTCGGCCAGCCCTTCGCCGGCGCCATCGCCGATCGCTACGGCTCGGCCCGCGTGCTCGCCGTCGGCGCGCTGCTCTATGCCGGCGGCGTCGCGCTCACCGCCTATGCCGCCACGCCGCTGATGCTCAATCTCACGCTGGGCGTGCTGCTCGGCATGGGGCTGGCCGGCACGTCGTTTACCGTGGCGCTTGCCGCCATCGCCCGCATGGTGTCGCCCGAGCGGCGGTCCTGGGCGCTTGGGCTGGGCACCGCCGCCGGTTCGATGGGGCAGTTCCTCATGGTGCCGCTCAGCCAGGGCTTCATCGCCGCCTGGGGCTGGCAGACCGCCTTGCTGCTGCTCAGCCTGTTCGCGCTCGCCATCATACCCCTGTCGAGCGCGCTGGCCGGCAAGGCCGTCGAGGGCGGCGGTCCGAAACAGTCGATGGGCGAGGCGCTGAAGGAAGCCGGCAACCAGAAGAGCTACTGGCTGCTGATCTCGGGCTTTTTCGTCTGCGGCTTCCATGTCTCCTTCATCCAGACGCATCTGCCGGCTTATATCGTCGATCGCGGCCTCGATCCGCAGACCGGCGCCTGGGCGCTGGCGCTGGTAGGCCTCGCCAATGTGGTCGGCTCGTATACCGCCGGCGTACTCGGCGGCAAGCGCAGCAAGAAATACCTGCTCAGCTTCATCTACGCGGCGCGCGCCGTGGTGATCGCCGTCTTCGTCATGCTGCCGATGACGCAGGTCAGCGTGCTCATCTTTGCCTTCGCCATGGGGCTGCTCTGGCTCTCCACCGTGCCGCTCACCTCAGGGCTGGTGGCGCAGATTTTCGGCCCGCGCTACATGGCCACCCTGTTCGGCATTGTTTTCTTCAGCCACCAGGTCGGCGGCTTCCTCGGCGTCTGGCTCGGCGGCCGGCTGTTCGATGCCAGCGGCTCCTATGACGTGGTCTGGTGGATCTCGACGGGTCTGGCCATTTTCGCCGCCATCGTACACTGGCCGATCGACGAACGCCCGCTGGTGCGTGCACCGGCGCCGGCTGCTGCTGCTGCGGAGTAAACATGGCGGCGCCGCATCGCCTGGCATTCGGATTTATCGCGGCCGTGCTGCTGCTCTGGGCCGGCCTGTTCGGCTGGACCCTGCAGCGCGCCGCCCTGCCGCCCGAGGCCAGCGGACGCGTGATCGCCGTCTATCCCTTCGGCTGGAATGAAACGACGGTGACCGCGGCGGCGATGCGGACCGAAGCCCGGCTGGTGCGGCAGACCTGGCTGACCAACGCGGTCGAACTGGCTTCCGACGATGCGGGTTTTGCTGACCGCCTGCGCGACAGCGGCGCGATTGCCGTTTACCGCGCGCAGCCTTTCAACCTGTTTACCCTGGCCGGCTGCACCGGCCTGCCGCCGCTGCTGCCGTCACTCCGCCGCTTCGGCTGAGTCTTCCTCGACCGTCACATAAGGCATCGGCACGATGCCCAGCTTGGCGATCAGGGCGGTATCGCGATCCTGTCCCGGATTCTTCGTGGTCAGCAGCCGGTCGCCCAGGAAGATCGAGTTCGCGCCGGCGAGGAAGCACAGCGCCTGCAGTTCGTCGCTCATCGTTTCGCGGCCGGCCGAGAGCCGCACCATCGATTGCGGCATCACGATCCGCGCGACCGCGATCATGCGGACGAAGTCGATGCCGTCCAGCGGTGCCGACTGGCCAAGCCGCGTGCCCTCGACCTGCATCAGCATGTTGACCGGCACGCTTTCCGGATGCGCCGGCAGGGTGGCCAGGCTGTGCAGCAGGCCGACGCGGTCGGTGGCAGCTTCGCCCATGCCGACGATGCCGCCGCAGCAGACCTTCATGCCGGCGCCGCGTACATGCTCCAGCGTATCCAGTCGGTCCTGATAGCTGCGGGTGGTGATCACCTCGGCATAGTGTTCGGGCGAGGTGTCGAGGTTGTGGTTGTAGTAGTCCAGTCCGGCGGCGCGCAGCTGCTGCGCCTGCTCGCCGGTCAGCATGCCCAGCGTGGCGCAGGTCTCCATGCCCAGCGCCTTCACCTCGGCGATCATGTCGCAGACCTTGTCCAGGTCATGCGCCTTCGGATTGCGCCAGGCGGCGCCCATGCAGAAACGGCTGGCGCCCTGCGCCTTGGCCGCCTGTGCGGCGGCCAGGGTGGCCTGCACATCCATCAGCTTGGTGGCCTTCAGTCCGGTCTCGAAATGCGCGCTCTGCGAGCAGTAACCGCAGTCTTCCGGGCAGCCGCCGGTCTTGATGCTCAGCAGCGTGCTCATCTGCACCTGGTTGGGATCGAAATGCCGGCGGTGCACCTGCTGCGCCAGCCAGGTCAGGTCGCTGAAGGGCAGCGCGAACAGCGCGGCAATCTCGGCGCGTGTCCAGTCGTGGCGGGGCTGCGCCTCGGCGCAGCGGGCGGTGAGGTTGCGGATCTCCATGGCGTCGACGGCGGCCATCTTGCTCTCCTCATGCTGGGTGGCGACTGCACTAGCCCTTTGGATGAGGCCTGTCCAGCCTTGTCGCCAGCCATCGGCTGGGCTACCGTCACGAACATGACGGGAGCGCAAAAGACCGGCGTTACAGAGCCGGCACTGACGATCATCATTGCCGACGACCATCCGCTGGTGCGCGAGGCGCTGGGCCAGGCCCTGCGTCAGGCCATGACCGGCGTCGAGGTGGTCGGCGCCGCTGATCTGGATGGCGCCCGTGCCGCGCTGGACGCGCATGAAGCCGTCGATCTTCTCATTCTCGATCTCGACATGCCGGGCATGGACGGCTTTGCCGGCCTGGCCGCCGTACGTTCCAGCCATCCCGCCGTGCCGGTCGCCATCGTGTCCTCGACGCGTGAGCCGGCGACGATGCGCCGTGCCATCGAATTCGGCGCCGCAGCCTTCGTGCCGAAATCGGCGGCGATGGAAACCATCGCCAGCGCATTGCAGTCGGTGCTGGATGGCGAGGTCTGGCTGCCGCCCGAGATGGAAGGCGGCGACGGCGCGATGCCCGACGATTTCGCCCGCCGCGTGGGCGAACTGACACCGCAGCAATTGCGCGTTCTCACGCTGCTGTCGAAGGGCAAGCTGAACAAGCAGATCGCGCATGAGCTGTCGGTGGGTGAGGCGACCGTGAAGGCGCATGTCACCGCGATCCTGAAGAAACTCGGCGTGCGCAGCCGCACCCAGGCCGTGATCGCCGCACGGCACTTCTCGGTCTAACTGAAAGCCTAGTCGCCAGTCTCCGCCAGCGGTCCCGTGGGCCGGCGGCGCTGGCTGATCAGCGCGCGTAACGCGGCTGGCTTCACCGGCTTGTGCAGCACATCCACGCCCATCTCGGCGGCACGCTGGTGCATCTCCTGGCTGCGTTCGGCAGTGATCAGAATGGCCGGAATGCGCCGGCCCCAGTCCCTGCGCAGCAGTGCGATGGCCTCCAGCCCGTCCGGGCTGCCGTCATCCAGATGCAGGTCGGCGAGGATGATGTCGGGGCCGCGGCCGGCCTGCGCCACTGCCTGCCGCGCGGCATCAATCGTGTCGACGGCGGCGACCGTGCAGGACCAGCCTTCCAGCAGCGTGATCATCGCCTCGCGCACGCCGGCCTCGTTCTCGATGCAGAGTACGAAGCTGCCGGCGAGCGAACCGGCGACGAAAGCCGGCTCGGGCGCATCCGTGACGGCCTGCGCCGGTTCGACGGCTGCGCGCGGCACGGTGACGCTGAAGACCGAGCCATGACCCAGACGGGAGTCGAGACGGATCGGATTGTTGAGCATGCGGCCGATGCGATCGACGATGGCAAGGCCAAGCCCCAGCCCGCGTTCGGTATCGCCGCCGCTGCGCTCCAGCCGGGCGAATTCCTGGAAGATCACCTGCTGCTTGTCGGCGGCAATACCTGGGCCGTTGTCGCAGACCTCGATACGGATCTCGCCGCCGTCGCGCCGGCAGCCGACCACGACGCGGCGGTCGTCGCGGCCGGGATCGGCATAGCGGATCGCATTGGCGACGAAATTCTGCAAGACACGACGGAGCAGCGCCGGATCGGTGCTGATCGTGGCGCTGGTCGGCACGACCTTCAGCGTCACGCCGCGGCGCGCCGCCAGCGGGCCAAACGACGTCGCGATGGCATCGAACAGCGATGACAGCGCGACCGGGCGGATTTCAGGCCGCACCGCGCCGGCATCCAGCTTGGAAATATCGAGCAGCGCATCGAGCAGTACCTCGACCGAACCCAGTCCATGATCGATCTTGGAGACCAGCGGATTATCCGGCTCGCGCTCGGCCAGGGCGGCGGTGAACAGTCGCGCGGCATGCAGCGGCTGCAGCAGATCGTGGCTGGCGGCCGCCAGGAAGCGCGTCTTGCCGAGATTTGCGGCCTCGGCCTGGGCACGTGAGGCTTCCAGTTCCTGCACGGCAAGCTGCAGTTCGGCCGTGCGCTCGGCGACGCGACGCTCCAGGCCTTCATAGGCGGCGCGCAGGGCTGCATCGGCGCGGCGGCGCTCGGTGACATCCTGGTACAGCAGGAAGAAACCAAGCACTTCGCCGCTATGACCGATATGTGGAATATACGTGCCGTGCGCCACCTCGATCTTGGCATCGTTGGTGGGAAATTCGATTTCAAAGCTCTGGCGCTGGCCGGCCAGCGCCGCATCGATATGCGGCTTCAGGCGGCTGTAGCGGTCGGCCGAGATCATCTCGTCGAGCGGCCGGCCGTCGATCTGCTGCTGCGGCAGGTTGAGCGAGCGGCGGAACGGCATGTTGGTGAACCGGTAGCGCTCCTCGCGATCCACATAGGCGATCAGCACCGGCACGTTGTCGGTATAGACGCGAATGGCGCGTTCCGATGCGCGCAGGGCTTCGGCGGCGCGCACGCGTTCGCTGACATCGGTGCAGGTGGCGACGAAGCCGCCGTCCGGCATCGGGTCGACGCGGATTTCGATCACGCCGCCATCGGGCCGGCGGCGCTCGTAGATGCGCGAGCCATGCGCGCCGGAGGCCAGTGTCACGGCAAGGTCGCCGGTGCCGTCGCCGGCGACCTGGGTGAGCGGCATGCCATTCTCGGCCAGATGGACCGGCAGGCTCAGCAGATCGAAGAAGCGGTCGTTCCAGGCGGCCAGCCGCTGCTCGTGGTCGAACACGCCGATACCCTGGCTGATATGGTCGAGCGTGGTGCGCAACAAGTCGAGATTGTGCCGGATCGCCTCCGACGCCTCGCCCAGCATGGCGCGGGCCGCGCGCGGGCTCAACAGATTTTTGCCGCGTGCCGAGGCCATCACGATGCGTGCCGAGGCTGCACCGATGGCGCCGCCGAGCAGATGCTCGGTGAAGGCCATGGCTTCAGCAGCAGTCATGCGCTTGCCGGCGAAAGCACGTTCGGCGCGTTCGGCTCCGATGAAACGCGCGGCCAGCGCACGCAACTCGTCGATGCGCGGATCCTGGTCGGCTTCGGCGAAAGCGGCACCCGGCAGGCCTTCGCCGCCGGACACGAAGATGGCGGCCTGTTCGCGGTCGCGCATGCTGGGCCGCGACAGCAGCGAGATGCCGACCAGCAGCGAGGTATTGATCGCGACGCAGGCGACGAAGCCCTGCAGGATCGCGTCGAAACGGTCGATCGGCGCAGGCAGCCATGGCCCCAGCGGCGCCAGCATCGGCTGGCCGATGGCGGCACCCTGGATGGAGGGCAGCAGCAGGGCGTAGAACCAGACGCCGAAGCCGGCGATCAGCCCGGCAATCACGCCATGGCGGTGCGCGCGCTTCCAGTAGAGGCCCAGCAGCAACGGAGGCGCGAAATTCGCCACGGCGCAGAAGGAGATCATGCCCATCGAGGCCAGCGGCAGATAGCCGGCAATCCAGGTGTGGTAGATATAGGCCGCAACCAGCGTGACGACGACGGCGGCGCGGCGCACGTTCAGCACGATCTGGCCGACGTCATGCGAGCCGCCGGCGCGCGAACGCAGCAGCAGCGGCGTGACCAGTTCGTTCGACACCATGATCGACAGCGCCATGCAGGCGACGATCACCATCGAGGTCGCCGCCGACAGGCCGCCGATGAAGGCGAAGACCGACAGCGCCAGCTGGTCGTGCATCAGCGGCAGGGTGAGCACGAAGAAATCGGGATTGGTACCTTTGTCGGTCAGCAGCAGGCCGGCCGCGGCAATCGGCACCACGAACAGGTTGATCACCAACAGGTAGGTGGGGAACAGCCAGCGTGCGGCCTTGAGCTGGCCGGCATCGCCGCTTTCCACCACGGCGACATGGAACTGGCGTGGCAGGCAGAGGAAGGCAAAGCCCGACAGCAGCGTCATGGCGATCCAGTTCGTGCCCAGCCCCTTGCTCAGCTGTTCGCGCAGATCCGGCCGCTCCTGAACGCGGGCGACCAGGTCGCTGCCGGAGTCGAACAGGCCGTAGATCACGAAGAGGCCGACGGCGAGAAACGCCGCCAGCTTGACCAGCGACTCAAAGGCGATGGCCAGCATCATGCCGCGATGCTGCTCGGTGGCCTGCACATGGCGCACGCCGAACAGGATGGTGAACAATCCCATGATACCGGCGACGAACATGGCGGTGTCGCGCCAGGGCGGCGGCAGCGTTGCATTGAGAAGATGCGCCATGTCGCTGCCGACCAGCACTTCGAAAGTGACACTGACTGCCTGCATCTGCAGCGAGATGTAGGGCAGCACACCGATCACCGCGATCAGCGTGACCAGCACGGCCACCGCACGGCTCTTGCCATAGCGCGAGCCGATGAAGTCGGCAATCGAGATCACATTCTGCCGTTTGGCGATGCGGATCATCTTCGCCATCGTCGGATAGCAGGCCGTGATGGCGAGGATCGGCCCGACATAGATCAGGATGAAGTCGGGGCCCGACAGGGCGGCGCGGCCGACCGAACCGTAGAAGGTCCAGGAGGTGCAGTAGATCGCCAGCGACAGGGCGTAGATGGTGGCGCCGGTGCGGCCGGTGTACCAGCGGGCATTCAGCCGGTCGCCGAGATGGGCGACGGCGAACAGCAGCCCGAGATACCCGAGCGACAGAAGCAGGATGGCGCTGCCCTGCAGCATGAAATGTTTTCTCCCCGTTCCGGTCAGTAAATCCTTCTGCCGGGCGGCTGTCCACCGGCCTGGGGGGCGGCTTTGGGCCCGAGGGATTCAGGCCGGATGGTTGCCAGCGCGGCCATAGCCGGCTTTGCTGCGGGCATGACGCTGTTGCTGCGCCTGTTGAAACTGCTTCTGCTGGTCCTTGCCCTGTTCTGGGGCGGCGGGCTGCTGATTTACCGATTCATCGACCCACCGGGCACGCCCCTGATGGCGATCCGCATGATCGAGCGCGGTCAACTCATCCATTATCGGCCGGTAGCATTGTCGGCTGTCGCCCAGGGGGTGCCGCGTGCCGTGATCGCATCCGAAGACAGCCGTTTCTGTCTGCACCATGGCATCGATCTCGGCGCCGTGCAGGATGCGCTGGACGACTACGAGGAAACCGGCCGCCTGCGTGGCGCCAGCACCATCACGATGCAGGTGGCGCGCAACCTGTTCCTCTGGCCGGGCGGCGGCTTTGTGCGCAAGGGGCTGGAGCTGCCGCTGGCCCTGGCGCTTGATGTCATCTGGCCAAAACGGCGGATCATCGAGGTCTATCTCGGCATCGCCGAGATGGGTCCGGGCCTGTTCGGGGCGGAGGCAGCGGCGCAGGCACTGTTCGGCGTGCCGGCCAGCCGGCTGAGCGAGGGCCAGGCGGCCCGGCTGGCGGCCATCCTGCCCAGCCCGAACCGCTGGAATGCCGCCCGGCCGACAGCTTATATCGAGCGGCGGTCCGGCGTGATCCGCGGGCGGATGGGGCAGCTGGCCCCGGCTCAGCTTGCCTGCCTGAAGTAACCCTTTCGCAGCGCAAACCGGGTCGATTGACGCAGGGCGGCGACCGATGGCGGCCGGAGGCTGTATCGCCCGCCGGCCTGTGGGATAATCGGGCATGACGTCGCCGATTGCGCTTCCCATCGCCGGAAAGGAACCCGCCCGTCCGCGTGCGGGCCGGATTCTGCTGCACAGCGTTATGGCGGCGGTCGTGGTCGGGCTGGCCGGCATCGCCGTCTTCACGCTCAGCCGCGCCATCAACGTCACCTCCGCTTCGATCCTGTTCGTACCGGTGATCCTCGGCGCAGCAATTTTCGGCGGCATGATCCCGTCGCTGACCGCGGCCTTCGCATCGCTCGCGGTCTGCTCGGTGCTGTTCTACAACCCGGCCTTCTTCCTGCCCGATGCCGATCCGCAGGAAGTTGCCGACATTTTCGTTTTTGCCGGCGTCGCCATCGCCTCCAGCCAACTGGCCGGCTATGCCCGCCGCGCTGCCGCCGCCTCGCGCCACCGCGAGGCAATCATGGAATACCTGCTGGCTTTCAACCGCCGCATCAGCGCGGTGGTCGATCCGGCTATGATCCCGGCCGTGCTGGCCGAAGAACTGAGCCACAGCCTGGGCAGCGCCGTCGCCATTTACGTCGACGATGCCGGCAGCCTGCGCGAACTCGCCGCAGTTGGCGATTTCGGTGCCGTGCAGCCGCTGGCTGTCGCCGAACAGACCTGGCGCCGGCAGGAGCGCGCGACGGCCGTGCCGCCGGTCTATCTCCTGCACAGCGGCGGTGCGCCGGTCGGCGTGATCGTGACCGGCGCCGAGCCCGACGGCCGCCTCGATCCGCTGGCCATCGCAGCGATGGTCGAGCAATCCGGCCTGGCGCTGGCGCGTATGCGGCTGGCGCTGCGGGTGGAAGAGGCCCGCGTGCAGGCCAAGGCGGAGAATCTGCGCGAGGCCGTGCTGGGGTCGATCAGCCATGACCTGCACACACCGCTCGCCTCCATTCTCGGCTCCGTCACCACGCTGGAAAAATTCGGCCCGATCTGCGACGAGAATACGCGCGCGGAACTGCAGTCGACCATTCGCGAAGAGGCGCAGCGGCTGGAGCGCTATATCCGGCGCATGCTGGATCTGACGCGTATCCGCGCCGGCCGCCTGGCGCCGCAGGTGGAACCGATCGACGTTGCCGATATCACCAATGCCGCCTTGCGTCAGACCCAGAAGGCGCTGGTGCGGCACAGCATCGAATCCGACGACATGCTGGCCCTGCCGATGGTGGAAACCGACCCGGTGCTGGTGGAGCAGGCGCTGGTGAATATCCTGGAGAATGCCGCGAAATACTCGCCCCCCGGCTCGGTAATTGCCTTGCGCGGCCAGATTGAGGCTGGACGGGTGGTGCTGACTGTGCAGGACTCCGGCATCGGGCTGGACGGGACCGAGGCGCAGAAGATTTTCGCGCCCTTCTACCGGGCGGCCGATGCCACCTCGGGCCAGGTGGCCGGCAACGGGCTGGGCCTGATGGTGAGCAAGGCCTTTGTGGAGGCCGCCGGAGGCGAAATCTGGGCGGACAGCCGTGGGGTGGGGCAAGGTGCCGCATTCCATATCGGCATGCCGCTCGCCAAAACTCTGCAAGTAACTGATGAAGGGGAAGCCGCATGGGCGACAAGCGCAGAATCCTGATTGTCGACGATGAAGTGCAGATCCGGCGGTTTTTGCGGCCGGCACTGGCAATGCATGACTTCGAGGTCATCGAAGCGGCCAGCGGCGCCGAGGCGCTGGAGGCGCTGGGCAAGACCGAGATCCATCTCGTCGTGCTGGACATGCAACTTGGCGACCAGGACGGGCTGGATGTGCTCAAGCGTTTGCGCGAATGGAGCTGGGTCCCGGTGATCGTGCTGACCGTGCGCAGCCGCGAGGCCGACAAGATCCGCGCCTTCGAACGCGGCGCCGACGATTACCTGACCAAGCCCTTCAGCATTGCCGAATTCCTGGCCCGCGTGAACGCCGTGATGCGGCGCGCACCGCCGGCCAACGAGGAGCCGGTGTTCGAAGTCGGCGGCCTGTCGGTCGACCTGGCGCGGCGTCGCGTGCTGGTCGAGGGTGCCGAGGTCAAGCTGACGCCGAAGCAGTATGGCCTGCTGCAGCATCTGGCCCGTCACGCCGGCAAGGTGGTGACGCATGAGCAGCTGCTGCGCGGCGTCTGGGGCGATGAACATGCCGAGGATGTGCATTACCTGCGCATCTTCATGCGCAAGCTGCGCCAGCGCATCGAGCGCGACCCCGCCCACCCGACCTATGTGGTGACCGAGCTGGGCGTGGGCTACCGCCTGCTGGCGGCGGACCAACTGGAAGCCATAGCGTCCTAAGAGGTCAGGGCTTCTTAAAATGCGTTGAACAAGCTCCCGGGCGGCTGGGAGACTTGCGCGAACCGGGCCGGGAACGATTAAGTATCGGGGCGATTTAGTATCGCTCCTGATCCGCAACCACGCGCAAGACGAAAAACGCCGATGTCCGAGAACCTGTATACCCTGATCCGTTCCAGCATTGCCGATCCGGCCAAGATCTTCATCGAGACCGGCGACGGACGGACATTCAGCTACGCCGATACCTTCGCGCTGGCCGAGCGCTTTGCCGGCCTGCTGGCCGGGCTGGGTGTGCAGCCGGGCGATCGCGTCGCCGTACAGGTCGACAAATCGGCCGAGGCGCTGATCTTTTATCTGGGTGTTGTGGCCGCCGGCGGCGTCTATCTGCCGCTCAATGTCGGCTATACCCTGACCGAACTGGAATATTTCATCGGCGATGCCGAACCGCGCGTGGTGGTCTGCCGCCCGAATGCCGAGAAAGATCTCGCGCCCCTGGCCACGAAGCTGGGCGTCGCCCATGTGCTGACTCTGGGCGGCAACGGCGACGGCAGCCTGATGGACAAGGCCAAGGCGGTGCCGACCGGGTTCGCCGCCGTGCCGCGTGCGGCCGACGATCTCGCTGCGATTCTCTATACCTCGGGCACCACCGGCCGCTCGAAGGGCGCGATGCTGACGCATCACAACCTCTATTCCAATGCCGCCACGCTGAAAGACTACTGGCGCTTCACCAGGGACGACGTGCTGCTGCACGCCCTGCCGATCTTCCATACGCATGGACTGTTCGTCGCCAGCAACATCACGCTGCTGGCCGGCGCCTCGATGATCTTCCTGTCGAAATTCGACGGCGACGAGGTGATGAAGCTGCTGCCGCGCGCGACTTCCATGATGGGCGTGCCGACCTTCTACGTGCGTCTGCTGCAGAGCCCGGCGCTGACCAAGGACGCGGTCAAGCATATCCGCCTGTTCGTCTCCGGCTCGGCGCCGTTGCTGGCCGACACACATAAGGAATGGGAGGCGCGTACCGGCCACCGCATCCTTGAACGCTACGGCATGACCGAGACCAACATGAATACCTCGAATCCCTATGACGGCGAGCGCGTTGCCGGCACGGTCGGCTTCCCGCTGCCCGGTGTGTCGGTGCGCATTGCAGACCCAGAGAGCGGCAAGCATCTTGCCCAGGGCGAGATCGGCATGATCGAGGTGAAGGGCCCGAATGTGTTCAAGGGCTACTGGCGCATGCCGGAAAAGACCGCGGCCGAATTCCGGACCGACGGCTTCTTCATCACCGGGGATCTCGGCAAGATCGACGAGCGCGGCTATGTACATATCGTCGGCCGCGGCAAGGATCTGATCATCACCGGCGGCTACAATGTCTACCCGAAGGAAGTCGAGACCGAGATCGATGCGATGCCGGGCGTGGTCGAATCGGCGGTGATCGGCGTCGACCATCCCGATTTCGGCGAGGGCGTGACCGCGGTGATCGTGGCGACGAAAGACCACAAGCTCGATGAAGCCGGCGTGCTGAAGGCGCTGGACGGCCGCCTGGCCAAGTTCAAGCTGCCCAAGCGCGTGTTCTTCGTCGACGACCTGCCGCGCAATACCATGGGCAAGGTGCAGAAGAACCTGCTGCGCGATCAATACAAGACGCTGTACAAGGCCTGAGTGATCGGCTTCCGCGATCAGCGGTGCAGGCCGATCCACACCAGCAGGCCGGCCACGATAACCGCCAGAACCGCGGAAACGGATTTCCAGAACCGCACTGGGTTGCGCTCCAGCAGCGGCCTGTCCGGCTGGCTCAGATGCATCTTGTTCGGGTGATGCAGATCGTAGATATATTCCGAAAGCTCGGCATAGCGCCGGAGCGGATCGGGCTGCACCGCTTTGCGCAGCACGCTGTCGATCCAGGCCGGAATATCGCGATCTTCATGCAGTACCGAGGCGTAGTGCAGCTTCTTCTGCGCCGCCTGGGTTCGCGTGCGGGCCACGGCGGCGCCGTAGGGTAACCGGCCGGTCAGCATCTGGTAGGTGATGACGCCGAGCGAGAAGAGATCGGAACGTGGACTGCCGCTTTCGCCGAGGAAATATTCCGGCGCCGTATATTGATGCGTGCCGAGAATGCCGCTGCGGCTGCTCGGGCTGGCGGTCTCGATCACGCCGGCGACGCGGGTCGAGCCGAAGTCGATGATCTTCACCGTGCCGGTCCGGTCGATCATGATGTTTTCCGGCCGCAGGTCCTGGTGCAGCATCTCCATGCGATGGAATGCCTGCAGGCCGCGGGCGATCTGTTCGACGATGCCACGCACGGTCTGCAGGTCCGGCTTCGGATTGTCGATCATCCACTGCGCCAGCGTCTGGCCCTCAATGTATTCCATGGCGACATAGAGATAGCTGCGCCGGCGGTTCTGTTCGCGCGGCTTGAGCACATGGGCGCTGTTGATTCGGCGCGCCACCCATTCCTCCATCGCGAAACGCTTCAGGTAATCCGGCTGGTCGCGCAGGTCGATGGACGGAATCTTCAGGATGAACAGGTCGTCGGAGGCCGCATCGGTGGCGAGGTAGATATGGCTGCGGCTGCTGCCATGCACCTGGCGCAGAATCCGGTAGCCGTCGAAGACCATGCGAGCCTCCAGTACCGGGGGCAACGGTAGGTCGGCCAGTTCGCCCAGCGCCTCGTTGGCGTCGCGGCCGGGCAGGTCGTCGATGCGCAGGATCTGGACGGTCAGATTATCCGGGCTGCCGCGGCGCAAGGCCTCGCCGGCCAGGGTTTCGGCGGCGAAATCGAGTGTTTCCGGGTTGCTGCGGATTGTCTCGGCCATGAAGGCGTCGTCGACATATTCGTAGATTCCGTCGGTGGCGAGCAGGAAGATATCGCCCTTTTCCAGCCGTACGGCGCGATAGTCGAGTTCGAGCTGCGGGTTGATGCCGAGAGCGCGGCTGAGATAGCTCTGCTGCGACGAGACGGCAACCCGATGGTCGTTGGTCAGCTGTTCCAGCGCATTGCCGTTTAGCCGGTAGATGCGACCGTCGCCGACATGGAAGAGATGTGCGGTCGCCGATTTGATCACCATGCCGCTGAAGGTGCAGACATAGCCCTTGTCGCCGTCGTAACGATAGTGGCTGCGCCGCGTCTGCGCATGCAGCCAGGAATTGGTGGCATCCAGCACACGATGCGCTGAGGTCTTCACCGACCATGCGTCGGAGGTGCAGTAATAGTCGGTGAGAAAGCCCTTGACGGCGGACTCGGCGGCAACCTGGCTGACATCGCTGCTGCTGATGCCGTCGGCCAGCGCGATGGCGATGCCCTTGGCGCTGAGTGTGGGTTCCCTCGGGATGACGGCGCCGTGGAAATCCTGGTTGATCTCCTTGCGGCCCCGGTCGGAATATTGCCCGATCGATATCTTCAGTTCGCTCACCATGCCGTGTCCGATCTCGGCAGGGCCCTTTCCGTGACGGAGAAGGGCCCTGCCGGACGGTGGTGATCAGGCCAGGCCGCGCTTCGGTGCGGTCCGGGCGTGGGTGGCGTAGAGGGTCAGGCCGGTAAAGGCCAGGCCACCGACCAGGTTGCCGACCACGGTGGGGATCTCGTTCCAGATCAGGTAGTCCATGATCGAGAAATTGCCGCCGAGCAGCAGGCCGGACGGGAACAGGAACATGTTCACGATCGAATGCTCGAAGGTCATGGCGAAGAACAGCATGATCGGCATCCACATGGCGATCACCTTGCCGCTGACGGTGGTGGAGATCATGGCGCCGACGACACCGGCAGACACCATCCAGTTGCAGAGCACGCCACGGATGAACAGCGTCAGCATGCCGGCAGCGCCATGCGCGGCATAACCCAGGGTGCGGCCTTCGCCGATATGGGCGAGGGCGACGCCAACCTTGTCGGGCGGCGAGGAGAAGCCGAAAGTGGTGACGATGGCCGCCATCACGGCAACCGTGAAGGCGCCGCCGAAATTGCCGACGAAGACCAGCCCCCAGTTGCGCAGCACCCCGGCGAACGTCACGCCCGGACGTTTGTCGATCAGGGCCAGCGGCGACAGGACGAAAACGCCGGTCAGCAGGTCGAAGCCGAACAGATAGAGGATACAGAATCCGACCGGAAACAGGATCGCGCCGATGATCGGCACGCCGGTATTGACGGTCATGGTGATGGCGAACCAGGCCGCCAGGGTCAGGATCGCACCGGCCATATAGGCGCGTATGATGGTGTCGCGCGTCGACATGAAGATTTTCGATTCACCGGCATCGATCATCTTGGTGACGAATTCGGTCGGTATCAGATAAGCCATGAGAGTCCCCTTCAGTGCTTCAAAGGGACAAAGCGCCGGTTCTCAGAAACGGGGCCCCTGTCCATTTTCACGGATGGCGCCATCGATGCGCCTGGGCTCAAACCGCCGTTGGCCTGAGTGACCTGTGCAAAGCAGGGATCGTGCCAGCGACGCTGCACTGCAAAATCGTGCCCTCGAACCGGGGCTTACGCCGCTGCGGGACAGTATTTGGGCAAAAGCCGGCGACGGCCTGCCCAAAATCGGGGCATTGCCGTCTGCCGCGAGCGGTCACACGCCGGACGAAATTATGCCCAGCCGGCGTCGACGATGAAATCCTGTGCCGTGCAGCCGCTGCTGTCGTCGGCGGCGAGGAACAGGGCCATTGCGGCCACATGATGCGGCTGCAGGCGGATGTCGAGACACTGGCCGGCGCGGCGCCCCTTGTCGCTTTCGGGATCGAGCCAGAGTTCGACCTGGCGTTCGGTCAGGATCCAGCCCGGCACGATGGTATTGACCCGGATATTGTCGTGTCCGAAATCGCGCGCCAGCGATCGCGTCAGCCCCTGCACCGAGGCCTTTGCCATCGTATAGGCGGCCATGCCGCCCTGCTTGAGCATCCAGCTGACCGAACCGAAGTTGAGGATGACGCCGCCACCCAGAGCCTGCATCTGCGGGATCACGGCCTGCGCGGCAAAGAACTGCGGTCTCTGGTTGATCGCGATCCGCTCATTCCAGTAGTCGACGGAAACTTCCAGCGTCGCGTGACGCTGGTCGTTGGCGGCATTGTTGAGCAGCACGCCGATATCGCCGAGCTTTTCGCGCACCGTCGCGATGGCGCGGCGCAGGGCCTCGATATCGGTGATGTCGCAGGGCAGGAAAAGAACGGATGCGGAGGACTCGTCGCGCAGCCGTTTGACCAGGGCTTCGCTGGCAGGCACGGCGATATCGACGAACGCGACTTTCGCACCCTGGCGGGCAAAGGCTTCCACCAGGCAGGCGCCAATTCCACTTCCGCCGCCTGTAATGAAGACGACCTTGTCTTTCAGGCTTGGGTAGATTGCGGTGAGTGTCATATTCGCTTCTCCATGCCAAACATGTTTGAGCACATGCAGCTTCATTGCAACAACGCCGGCCAACTCTACGCCTTCGAGAAAGTTCCGGAACTCACCTTGGCAATTGCAGTTATAGTGCGGACATAAAGCCGCAGCGCGGCGCGGCTGCATAAAATCATAATCAGACCGCGATGAAGGCCAAGGAGGAAAACATGAGGTTCAGCACAAAGCTGCTTTCGATTGCTACCCTTGTCATGCTGTTTGCCTGTATCGGCACGGGCGCCATGGCGCAAAAGGCCGCCATCGGCGTATCCTGGTCGAATTTTCAGGAGGAACGCTGGAAGACCGACGAAGCCGCGATCAAGGCGGCGATCGCCAAGGCCGGCGGCACGTATATCTCGGCTGATGCGCAATCTTCGCCGGCCAAGCAGCTCACCGATATCGAAGGGTTGATCGCGCGCGGCGCAAAGGCGCTCATCGTGCTGGCCCAGGATTCAGATGCGATCCGGCCGGCGGTAGAGAGGGCGACGCAGGAGGGCATACCCGTGGTCGGTTATGACCGGCTGATCGAGATCCCGGGCGTCTATTACATCACCTTCGACAACCGTGAAGTCGGTCGCCTGCAGGCGCGCGCCGTGCATATGGCCAAGCCGAAGGGCAACTACGTCTTCATCAAGGGATCTTCCACCGATCCCAATGCCGATTTCCTGCGCGCCGGTCAGGAGGATGTGCTGAAAGAGGCCATCGCCAAGGGCGACATCAAGAATGTCGGCGAGGCCTATACCGACCAGTGGCTGCCGGCCAATGCGCAGAAAAACATGGAGCAGATCCTGACGCGCAACAACAACAAGGTCGATGCCGTGGTGGCCTCCAATGACGGTACCGCCGGCGGCGTCATCGCCGCTCTGACGGCGCAGGGCCTGGCCGGCACCGTGCCGGTGTCGGGGCAGGACGGCGACAAGGCGGCGCTCAACCGCGTGGCGCTGGGCACGCAGACGGTGTCGGTGTGGAAGGATGCGCGCGTGCTTGGCCAGAATGCCGCCGAGATCGCGGTCGCCCTGGCCTCGGGCAAGAAGCTGTCCGAGATCCCGAATTCAACGACCTTCGGCGACGGACCCAAGAAGGTGAAGATGACGGCACGGCTGCTGAAGCCGGTGGCAATCACCAAAGAGAACCTCAATGTCGTGATCGATGCCGGCTGGGCGACCAAAGCCGCCGTCTGTCAGGGCGTGAAAGCCGGCACGGTCAAGGCCTGCGGCTGACGCGGACCTGACGCGACGCGGGAACGGGGGCTGCGGCGATGAACGACCTTCTGGCTAAGCTGGAGATCGACATTCGCCTGGTCGGCATGGTCGCTGCCCTCGGCCTTGTCTGGATCGGCTTCGATTATTTCACCGGCGGCCTGTTCCTCACGCCGCGCAATCTGTGGAATCTGTCGGTGCAGACGGCGTCGATCGCCACCATGTCCTGCGGCATGGTGCTGGTGATCGTCACCCGCAGTATCGATCTTTCGGTCGGATCGATCCTGGGTTTCGCCGGTATGATCGTCGGCGTGGTACAGGCGCGGTTCCTCCCCGTCGATCTCGGCTGGGGCTATGACAACCACTGGATCTGGCTGGTGGCCGTGCTGGCCGGCCTTGGCATCGGCGGTCTGATCGGCACCATCCAGGGCTTCATCATCGCCTATCTCGGTGTGTCGTCCTTCATCGTCACGCTGGGCGGGCTGCTGGTCTGGCGCGGTGCGGCCTGGTGGGTGACCCAGGGCCAGACGGTGGCACCGATCGATGCCCGCTTCCAGATGCTCGGCGGCGGGATAAAGGGTTCGGTCGGAGCACCTGTGAGCTGGGCCATCGGTATCGTGACAACCCTGCTGGTGATCGGGCTGATGCTGCTGGCGCGCCGCCGGCGCATCGCTTACGGCTTCTCGATACGTCCGGCCTGGTCGGAAGCGGCGATCTATGGTGTCGTCGCCATTACCATCCTCGGCGTGACCTGGATCTTCAATGCCTATTACATCCCTGTCTCGGTCGCCCGGCGGATTGTCGAAGCCAGCGGGCAGGTCTGGCCCGAAGGCGGCGTGCAGATCGCACATGGCTATGCAATCCCGGTACTGATTGCCATCGTCGCCGGCATCCTGGTCAGCTTCCTGGCGATCCGGACCCGCTTCGGCAGGTATCTGTTTGCCATCGGCGGCAATCCGGAAGCCGCAGAGCTTTCCGGCATCCGTACCCGACGCACCCAGATGCTGGTCTTCACATTGATGGGTGTGCTCTGCGGCCTGGCGGCCTGCATCTCCACCGCGCGGCTGCAATCCGCCACCAATGCCACCGGCACCTTTGACGAACTCTATGTCATTGCCGCCACGGTGATCGGCGGAACCTCGCTGGCCGGCGGCGTCGGCACCATCCATGGTGCGATGCTGGGTGCCGTTCTGATGGGATCGCTGCAATCCGGTATGCTGCTGCTCGACATGCCGACACCGCTGCAGAACATCGTCGTCGGCTGCGTGCTGGTGCTTGCCGTCTGGGTGGATGGCGTTTTCCGGCGGCGCGTCGGATAAGGGGACGGCCATGGCAGATACGGTTGCGTCGCCGCTTGTCGAAATGTGCGACATCTCCATTGCCTTCGGTGGCGTGAAGGCGGTGGATCGCGCCTCGCTGGACCTGTTCCCCGGCGAGGTGGTCGGGCTGCTCGGCCATAACGGTGCCGGCAAGTCGACGCTGATCAAGATCCTGTCAGGCGCCTACAAACCTGACGATGGCGAGATCCGCGTGAATGGCCAGACGGCATCGATCCGCAATCCGGCCGACGCGAAGAAATACGGCATCGAGACGATCTACCAGACGCTCGCGCTGGCCGATAATGTCGATGCTGCCGCGAATGTCTTCCTCGGTCGCGAGTTGCTGACGCGCTGGGGCACGCTCGACGACGGCGCCATGGAAATGCAGACCCGCAAGGTGATGGCGCGCCTCAACCCGCATTTCCATCGCTTCAAGATGCCGGTCAGGGCGTTGTCAGGCGGGCAGCGCCAGTCGGTCGCCATCGCGCGGGCGATTCATTTCGACGCCCGCATCCTGATCATGGACGAGCCGACCGCAGCCCTCGGCCCGGCCGAGACAAAGCAAGTCGCCGATCTGGTTCGCCAACTCAAGACTGAGGGCATCGGCATTTTCCTGATCAGCCATGACATTCATGACGTCTTCGATCTGGCAGATCGGGTCTTCGTGATGAAAAACGGCCGGGTGGTCGGTTCGGTGCGCGTTGCCAATGTCACCAAGGATGAAGTGCTCGGGATGATCATCCTGGGCAAATGCCCGCCCAGCGCCACGCCGGGGCCGGGAGCGGTACGCTAGATCTGCCGCCCGCTTCTGCAAGTTCGAAGCGGCGCTGGCATCCGATCAATAATGCGGCGGGCGTTCGGTTCCGGGCCCCTGGATTGCCTTTGCTTCGATGTCGCGCATCCCGTCGCTCAGGGCCTTGACCAGTCGCGTTAAATTATCGATCTGAGCCCATTGTTTGGTAATGGTCTGGTTTAAGGCCTCGATTGTCTCATCCTGGTATGCGACACGCTCCTCAAGTGCGTTGACCCGCGCCGCGACGTTGTCGTCCACCATGATTTATCCTTTACGTCAGAAACTCAGCGCCAGCCAAGCGCCGGCGCAATCTGCGTGAGAATGGTCTCGATGACATGGGCGTTGTAGGCAACGCCCAGCTGATTGGGCACGGTCAGCAGCAGGGTGTCGGCTTCGGCAATCGCTTCATCGCTTTTGAGTGCCTCGATCAACTGCTCCGGCTCGGCTGCGTAGGAGCGGCCGAATATGGCCCGCATATTGTCGATGACGCCGACCTGGTCGCTGCTGGTGTCGCGACCGAAATAGGTACGGTCGAGATCGTTGACCAGCGCAAAGATCGAGCGCGAGACGGAGACGCGCGGTGTCCGCGTATGCCCCGCTGCTTTCCAGGCTTCGCGATAGCGCCGGATCTGGTTGGCCTGCTGGATATGGAAAGGTTCGCCGGTCTCGTCGGCCTTCAGGGTCGAGCTTTGCAGGTTCATCCCCTGCTGTGCTGCCCAGACGGCGGTGGCGTCGGAGGCAGAGCCCCACCAGATGCGGTCACGCAAACCTTCCGAATGAGGTTCAAGCCGCAGCAGCCCCGGCGGATTGGCAAACATTGGGCGCGGGTTGGGCCGGGCAAAACCTTTGCCGCTCAGGAGCGACAGAAACACCTCGCCGTGGCGGCGGCCCATATCGGCATCGCTCTCGCCTTCGGCCGGTGCATACCCGAAATGGCGCCAGCCATCGATCACCTGTTCGGGCGAGCCGCGGCTGATGCCAAGCTGCAGACGGCCGCCGGCAATCAGGTCGGCGGCGCCGGCATCCTCGATCATGTAGAGGGGATTTTCATACCGCATGTCGATGACGGCAGTGCCGATCTCGATCCGCTGCGTCCGCGCGCCGACGGCGGCGAGAAGCGGGAAGGGCGAGGCAAGCTGGCGGGCAAAATGGTGGACACGGAAATACGCGCCATCGGCGCCAAGTTCTTCAGCGGCGACCGCCAGATCGATGGACTGCAAAAGCACGTCCTGCGCCGACCGCGCCTCTGACCCAGGCGATTCCGACCAATGGCCAAAGGATAAGAAGCCGATCTTCTTCATGAAGGTGTGCCTGCGGGAATGTATGAGTGCAGAACAAGATCTGATGCAAATATCAGCGTCTTCAATATCTTGGGGAGAATACTGGCGGAGAGGGTGGGATTCGAACCCACGGTACGCTTGCACGCACAACGGTTTTCGAGACCGCCCCGATCGACCACTCTGGCACCTCTCCGCGAGGAACCGGCTGAAGGTGCAAACCACGGCCGGGGGTCGAAAACGGCGCGGACCTTAACTGAACCGCTCCCTGCCCGCAAGGCCTTGGGCGACCTGCTGAATCACGGCAAAGCTGGAGCCGCTTCAGGCACTTGAAACAGCCTTTGCAGGGCCGTTTCGAATGGCCTTGTCATCGCCCCGGCCTTGTCCGAGACTGTTTAGGCGCCGTTTATACTGCCAGCAGGCAGGTTCGGCGGCGCCAGAACCGGGAGGCCGCATGAGCACCGGTACAAAAGGTCGGTTTGGGCCTGACCACGCCCGCAAATGCCCCAGCCGCAATGGCCTGCCGGCCGCTGCGGTCGTCATTCCGCACCCGCAATTCATCACAGCGCCGTTCGTTGCGGCGCCGCTCTTTGCAATCTGGCACCTGAACCCGGCCGTCGGCTGCGACGTTTGGCAGGAGAGGACTGTTACGGATCGATAGCGCACAGGCCCGCCGCAGTGCGGGCAATCCAGGAGGAAACACCATGACCGTTGCGGCAATACTCAAGGACAAGGTGCCCGGGGTGATCAGCGTCCGGCCCGATGACGGCATCGAGGCCGTCTGCCAGAAACTGGCCGACAAGGGGATCGGCGCGGTGATGGTGCTGCGGGGCGATGGCGGCATCGCCGGCATCCTGTCGGAACGCGACATCGTGCGCGGCCTGGCGATGATCGGCACTGACCTCTTGCAGCAGAGCGCCGACACCATCATGACGCGGAATGTGATGGTCTGTTCCAGCCATGACACCATCGAGGATGTCATGCATCTGATGACCAAGCGCCGCATCCGCCATCTGCCTGTCGTGGATAGCGGCAAGCTGATCGGCATGATTTCGATCGGCGACGTGGTCAAACGCCGCATCGCCGACACCGAAATGGAAGCCGAGGCGCTGCGGCACTATATCGCCACCGGCTGAACGGACGTGCTTCAGTCTTTGTGTTCCTCGGAGCCGAGCTTGCGCAGCAGGTCGGGTCTTGCGCGCAGCCAGGCTTCGACCGGCTCCAGGGCGCGGAACAGCAGCGGGTTGAGCGAGATCGACAGCAGCGCGCCGGCCATGATCAGATCGCGACCCTCGGGCGGCAGCAGGCCGTAGGACACGCCAAGTCCGGCCAGGATGAAGGAGAATTCGCCGATCTGCGCCAGGCTGGCGGAAATCGTCAGCGCCGAGGTAAGCGGGTGGCGGAAGGCCAGCACGATCAGGAAGGCCGCCACCGACTTGCCCAGCAGGATGATCAGCAGCACGGCCAGCACCGCCAGCGGCGCCTCGAAGATGATGCTGGGGCGGAACAGCATGCCGACCGAGACGAAGAACAGCACGGCGAAGGCATCCTGGAAGGGCAACGAGCGCTGCGCGGCATCGTGGCTGAAATCCGACTCGTTCATGATCACGCCGGCGAAGAATGCGCCGAGTGCAAATGACACGTCGAACAGCATGGCTGCGCCGAAGGCGATCCCCAGCGCGCAGGCCAGCACGGCGAGGGTGAACAGCTCGCGCGAGCCGGTATCGGCGACATGCTGCAGCAGCCAGGGAATGACACGGCGCCCCACTACCAGCGCCAGCGCCGCGAACAACGATATCTTCACCACCGTCATCAGCAGGCTGTAGGCCAGGCTGTCGCTGCCGCTGCTCGGCCGGTCGGCCAGCAGGTCGGCAAAGGCCGGCAGCAGCAGCAGGGCTGCAATCATCAGGATGTCTTCCACCAGCAGCCAGCCGACGGCGATGCGGCCCTGGTCGCTGTCCACCTCGTTGCGGCTTTCCAGTGCGCGCAGCAACACCACGGTGCTGGCCACCGACAATGCCAGGCCGAAGACCAGGCCGCCGCCCAGGCCCCAGCCGAAAACCTGCGCCACCGCGAAGCCGAGCAGGGTGGCGACCACGATCTGCGCCAGCGCGCCGGGAATGGCGATCCAGCGCACCCGCATCAGGTCGGCGGGTGAGAAATGCAGGCCGACGCCGAACATCAGAAGGATGACGCCGATCTCGGCCAGTTGCTGCGCCAGTACGGTATCGGCGACGAAACCGGGCGTATGGGGTCCGACGGCAATGCCGGCCAGCAGATAGCCGACCAGCGGCGACAGCCGGAATTTCTGGGCGACCATGCCGAAGACAAACGCGATCACGAAGGCAAGCGCCAGCATCGTGATGAGCGGTGCGTCATGCGGCATAATCGAACTGTCCTTTGGCAATGGGGCGCAACTGGCGCCTTTTTATCCCCTGCTTTGTAGCGGCGAATGTCTTAGGGATTTATGAAAAGCCCGGCATGAAAAANNATGCAGGCATTCAGATGGTCGGGGCGCCGGTTCTGCCAGTCGAGATAATAGGCATGTTCCCACACATCCAGCGTCAGCAGCGGGGTGACGCCGTTCATATGCAGCGGGTTCTCGGCATTGCCGGTCTTCTTGAACACCAGCTTGCCGCCTTCCAGGCAGAGCCAGGCCCAGCCCGAGCCGAACTGGGTGACGCCGGTCTGGGCGAAATCGGTCTTGAACTTGTCGTAGTCGCCGAAGCTGTCCTTGATCAGGTCGGCGATGCGGCCGGTGGGCTTGCCGCCGCCATTGGGCTTCAGGCTGTCCCAGTAGAAGTCATGGTTCCAGACCTGGGCCGCATTGTTGAACACGGCGGCCTTGTCGCTCTTGCCGTGCACCGCCTTGATGATCTCGACCAGGCTTTTGCCCTGCAGCGATGCATCCTCGCCCACCAGCTTGTTCAGCGTGTTGAGATAGGTGGTGTGGTGCTTGCCATAGTGGAAGCCGATGGTCTGGGCGGTGATGACCGGATCCAGGGCATTATCGGCATAGGGCAGGGGCTTCATGGTGAAGGGGGCGGTCATCTTCGACTCCTCGTTCTTGGCTGGTCGTCCGGGACGGAACTGATTTCGAGACTTGGCTGATATAGGACATCGGGCATGGCTGCGGCAATATGAAGGACACTTCACCTTGGCCGGTCGACGCCAGTTGATTGCCCCGCGACGCGGAAATAACGCCGACGCGCATCAAAAGTTGCACAAATTTCAGTCGTAGAATCGAGCGGCGAGGCCAGCGTCGCTATGTCTGCGACGCGTTCGGCGTCGGAACGCTGCGGCTCAGAGAATGGTCGGCCTTACAGGATCGTCGGATTGGGCGCGTCGCCGTAGACCGCCTTCGGGTCGAACATCTTTTCCTTCTCTTCGAAGGTCAGTTCGACCTGGTCGGCTGCTGCGCCGGTCGGCACCGAGCGGTAGAAGCAGGAGCGATAGCCGACATGGCAGGAGGCATCGCCCGGAATCTTCACGCGCAGCCAGACGGCATCCTGGTCGTCGTCGATACGCATCTCGACCACTTTCTGCACCAGGCCGGAGGTAGCGCCCTTGTGCCACAGCACCTTGCGGCTGCGGCTGTAGTAATGCGCCTCGCCGGTTTCGATGGTCTTCTGCAGGGCCTCGGCATTCATGTAGCCCAGCATCAGAACCTCGCCGCTTTCGGCGGCGGTGGTGACGCAGGCGATCAGGCCGTCGGCATCGAATTTCGGCGCCAGATCCCTGCCTTCTTCAACCTGCTCAATCGAAACACGCTTGGCGAACACGGGCTTTGCTCCTGCCGGTCGGGCCTGAAGGGTGGCCGCCCGGATTGCTCTTGAAAGATGGGCCGTTATATATCGTCGGGTGGCCCCTGCTTCAAGGCAATGGGGCCTCAAGGCAGTGCACCGTGGCCGCCCGAGGAGTAGCCTAAGCCCATGCTGAATGCCCTCTACAACGAAAAAATCCTTAATTTTGCGGCACATATCGGCCAGACCGAGCGGCTGGCGGCACCTCATGCCACGGTGACCCATCACAGCCCGCTCTGCGGCAGCCGGATCACGGTCGACCTCAATCTGGACGACCAGGGCCGCGTGGCGGCCTACGGCCAGCAGGTACGGGCCTGCGCGCTGGGCCAGGCGGCGGCCAGCATCCTGGGCCAGCATATCGTCGGCCAGGATGCCGCCACACTGCGCCAACTGGTTGGGGTGATGCGCAGCATGCTCAAGGATAACGGTCCGCCACCGGACGCGGATTTTGCCGGTGGGGTTTTCAGCGACCTGGAGGTGCTGGTGCCGGTGCGTGAACACAAGGCCCGACACAATGCCGTGTTGCTGCCCTTTGAGGCCGCCGTGAAGGCGATCGATCAGATTGAGGCCAGCAGGAGGGCTTAAGCGGTCTTCAGCTCCGCTTTCGCCACATTCTGGATCAGCCCGATCATGCCATTCAGGCCGTTGATGCGGTTGGACGTGATGTTTTCCCACACGCCGATCTTCTGCAGGAAGTCGGGCGGGGTATCGACGATCTCCTGCGGCTTGCGGCCGGAATAGACCTTCAACAGCAACGCGATCAGCCCGGCGACGATCTCGGACTCGCTGCTCGCCTGATAATAGACGCGGCCGTCGCGCGCCTCGCCATGCAGCCAGGCACGATTGATGCAGCCCTTCACGCGCCAGTCGTCGGTGCGCAATTCGTCGGGATAGGGCGGCAAAGCGCGGCCCAGATCGATCAGGAAACGGTAGCGGTCCATCCAGTCGTCGAAGAGGCTGAAATCCTCGATGATCTCGTCCTGCACCGCCTTGATGTCGGTCTCACTCATGATGCGACCCGCCAGGTGGTTTCGCCGGCCTTGTCTTCCAGCAGGATGCCGCGCGCTGCCAGTTCGTCACGGATGCGATCCGACTCAGCCCAGTCCTTGCGGGCGCGCGCCGCCTTGCGTTCGGCGATCAGGGCTTCGATCGCAGCCGCGTCCACATCGGCATCGGTGCCACCTTTCAGCCATGCCGCCGGATCCTGCTGCAGCAGCCCGATCAGCCAGCCGGCGGCAACCAGTTCGCCCTTCAGGCGCGCGCGTTCGGCCGGATCGGTGGCCTTGTTGGCCGCATTGGCGATCTGATGCAGTTCGGCCAGCGCCTTCGGCGTGTTCAGGTCGTCGGCCAGTGCGGCCATGAAAGCGGCCGGCGCAGCCGTTGCGATGGCCTGCACATCCTTCAGCGAGTCCAGCGCGCGATAGAGGCGGTCCAGCTGGGTCCGCGCATCCCTCACGGCGTTCTCGGTCCAGTCGAGCGGTTGGCGGTAATGCGCCGACAGCAGCACCAGCCGCAATGCCTCGCCGGGCGCCAGCTTCAGCAGGTCATGCACCAGCGTCACATTGCCGAGCGACTTCGACATCTTCTCGGCATTGATGTTGACGAAGCCGTTATGCATCCAGGTGCGGCAGAACTGCGCACCGTTATGGGCGCAGGTGCTCTGCGCCAGCTCGTTTTCATGGTGCGGGAAGATCAGGTCATGGCCGCCGCCATGCAGGTCGATCGGGCCGATGCCGAAGCTGCGTTCGATCATGGCCGAGCATTCGATATGCCAGCCCGGCCGGCCGCGGCCCCAGGGGCTGTCCCAGCCGGTCATCTCGGCATCCGACGGCTTCCACAGGGTGAAGTCGGCCGGGTCGCGCTTGTAGGCGGCGACATCGACGCGCGCGCCGGCGATCATCTCGTCGCGGTCGCGGCGCGACAGCTGGCCATACTTCTTGAAGGAGGGCACATGGAACAGCACCTGGCCATCCTTTTCATAGGCATGGCCGTTGGCGATCAGCCGTTCGATCATGCTGATGATCGCGTCGATATGCTGGGTCACCTTGGGCTCGATGCCCGGCGGCAGCACGCCGAGCGCGTCCATGTCGGCATGGTAGACCGCGAGATACTTTTCAGTGATCGCACTGATCGGCACGCCCTGGTCCTTGGCGGCCTTGTTGATCCTGTCGTCCACGTCGGTGACATTGCGGGCGTAGACCACCTGCGGGAAGTTTTTCTGCAGCAGGCGGTAGAGCGTGTCGAACACCACGGCCGGGCGGGCGTTGCCGATATGGGCGTAGTTGTAAACGGTGGGCCCGCAGACATACATCGTCACCCGCTGCGGATCGAGCGGCTGGAAGACTTCCTTCTGGCGGGTGAGGGTATTGTAGAGCTGAATGTCCATTTCCGGGGCCCGTGCTTATGGCCCGGAATATAGGGAATGGTGCCGGAATCGCAACCGGCGGATTACTCCCCCCAGTCCGAGAAGGCCGGCCGGTCAAAAGAGCGGGAAAAGCCTCTTAGCGGAGGTAGTTGACCAGCGAGAGCTGCAGGCTGTCGCGCGTGATCACGTAGGACGCCTCCAGCGTGGTCTGCAGGTTCTTGATGTTCACCGAAACCTCGCCGATATCGACATTCTCGATGCTGCCGACGCGCACCTTCAGCACGTCCAGCGCGCGGTCATGGCGCTCCATCACCTCGGTCAGCTGCTGCTGCTTGTAGCCGTTGCGCGAGGCAATCGACTTCAGCGAGGAAATCGCCTCGTTGAGCTGGCTGCGGGCCTGGTCGACGCGGGCCTGATAGTTTTCCGGATTACCGGCGATGTCCTGGGCGGCATCGCGGAAACGTATGATGGCATCGACCAGAATCTGGAAACCGCCTTCTGCGGCCGAGACGCCGTAGCTCAACTGCTCATTGTCGTCGGTATAGAGCGTCGTGCTGGTCGTGTCGTAGAAAGCGTCATAGGTGCCCGGTGCCGTCGCGTTCGGGTTGATGTAGAAATCGTTTGCCGTGGCATACTGGCTGGTACCGGGAAAACCAGCCGGCGCCGTGAAGGCCGTGAAGGGATCGTAGTCGACGCCCGGGACGGCATTGGCGCCGTAGATAACGCCCATGCCCGAGAGCGTGCCATTGATCGGGCTCTGGGTATAATTGGTGCCGGCAAACAGGTAGCGGTCACCGTCCTTGGTCTGCAACAGGCCGCCGATGCGGTCGAGCAGCAGATTCGCCTGCACATCCGGCGCGGAGCTTGTGGCGAAATACGGGTCGCGGTTCTTGATCATCGTATCCTGCGCCTCGACGGCGATATCGATGATCTCCTCGATCGTGATGGCATAGAGGTTGGTGCGGTTCGACGCCGACTGGATCGCGCTCTTGTAATTGTTGACCGTGCCGATTTCGGATTTCAGGTTGCCCAGTTCCTGGGCGCGCTGCGAAACGCCGATCAGGCCATCGGCATAACGGCCATCGGCCAGCTGCTGGTTCTGCTTGTTCAGCTGCAGGTTCAGCAGCCGTATATTACGGGTTACATCAAGCTGGGTGGCGTATTGGGTAGTGCCTACGAGTGCGACCATGACTTACCTCCCGATGTTGACGAGCGTGTCAAACATCTGCGTGATCGTGTTCATGACATTGGCCAGCGCGGCGTAATTGTTCTGCAGAAGCTGCAGCTGCGCAAGCTCGTCGTCGATGTTCACGCCGGTGATATTGCGGAATTTCTGGTCCAGCGTGTGCTGCAGGCGTTCCGAGGTGTCGCGCTGCAGCTCGTTATCGGCGGCGGCGCGCGCCTGGTAGGACAGGATGCTGTTCGCAATACCGAAGATATTGACGTTGGCGACGACCAGGCCGTTCGGGTCCGTGGAGCGGTTGATCTGCGCATTGTTCATCGTGGTATTGCGCATCGCCTGCTGGACGGTGCCGGCCACGGTTGCATCCAGCGTGCTCGGATCGGCCACAACGCCTGCTTCAACCACAAGCAGGCCAGCCTCGTCCGGCGGCGTGCCGACCGGGGCGCTGTAGTCGAAGAATACGCCGCCGTAAGCGGTATTCACCACGTCGGCCAGATTGGCGGCGAACGTGTCGAGCTGGTTGAAGAATTTCGACAGTGAGCCGACATTCGGATCCGTCGAGGCCAGCGCACTGGCGGTCACGTCGAGATAATCCAGCGAGGCGCGCGTCGAACCGTTCAGGAAGCCACCGGTTACGTCGGTGCTGGAGCCCTGCAGGTAGATGCCGGCCTGGGGGTAGGCGGGCGGATTGGCAGTCTCGACATACTCGAATTTCTGCGCGGTCGTGCCGACCAGCTGAACGCCGCCTTCGGTATAGACGAAGGTTTCGCCGCGATCGTTCTCAAGAGTGCGGATACCGACCTTGTCGGACAGGCGCTTGATCTCGGCATCGCGCAGATCTTCCAGATCGCCGACCGGTGTGCCGGCGGCTTTCAGCGAAGCGATCTTGCCGTTCAGTTCGGCAACCTTGGCCGTCGCAGTATTGATGGCCTCGATGTCGGTCTGGACATTCTGCTGGGCGCGGTTCTGCAGTTCAGACTGCAGGCCGTTCAGGCGGCGGATTTCGGACGCGAGTTCGCTGCCGCGCTGGACCACCAGGCTTTTGAGGTCGTTGTTTTCCGGCGTGGCTTCGAGCTGCTTCCAGGCATCTTCGAAGCGGGTCATCATGGCCAGGATGGTCGGCTGGTCACCGGTGGTATTGGTGGCATCCAGCGCTTCGGCCAGTTCCTTCGAATAGCCCAGCTGCATATCCAGGCGGCCATAGTCGGCATTGGCAGTGAAGAAGTCCTGCTGGATTTCCGGGGCGACGGCGCGGGTGACGCTGGAGACGAGGGCTGCCTGCGGCAGACCGTCGGCCGTCGGCGTGGTCAGTGTGGCAACCTTGCGGGTGTAGTTCGGGTTCTGTGCGTTCGAGACATTGCCCGCCGCAATGCGCGTCTGGCTCTGCAGGGTCTGCAGGCCGATGACGGCAGTGTTGAGGGCGGCGCTCAGAGACATGATACAGAACCTTTCCTGGGGGGCGGTTACGACGGCCGGGCGGGGTTAGCGTCCGGCCGTCAGTTCAGGCTTAGCGGCGGATATTGATGGTTTCCTGCAGCAGTTCGTCGGCAGCGGTGATCAGCCGGGCATTGGCCGAGTAGGTGCGCTGGGCGACGATCAGCTTGGCGAACTCATCCGCGATATCGACGTTCGAGCCTTCGATGGCGGCGGACACATAGTCGCCCGCGCCGCTCGCACCCGACTGCGTCAGAACCGCAGCACCGGAGCTTGGCGTTTCGACGAAGGCGTTACCCCCGACACGGTCCAGTTCGGTCGGATCGCGGAACTTGGCCACCGGGATCTGGTAGAACTGTTTGACGTTGCCGTTGTCGAAGGTGACCGAGACGAAGCCGTCCTGGTCGATCGCAAGGTTCTTGAAGTTACCCTGCGGCACGCCGTTCTGCTGGAAGTTGTTCAGCGTCAGCGTATCGCCGGCATACTGCGTGGTGCCGAGCGAGTTGCCGTAGGAGCCCAGGTCGAGGCGGATAGTCTGGCCGCCCGAGCCGTAGTCGATGCTGAAGCTGATCGAGGCATCGTCGTCAACCGCGGTGGCTGCCGAACCCAAAAGGGCGCCGGCGCCGGCGCCAGAGGGGGTGGTGCCGTCGGCGGCGCCAAGCGTGGCGATGGTGCCGGGCGCGATGTTCGTGCCGGCGATCGAACCGCCGAACGTCACGGTGATCGGACCGAAGGCGACGGTGGAGGCGGTGGTATCCGCGCCGGGGGCATTCAGCGCCAGTTCCCAGGCGTTGTTGCTGGTGCGGGTCCAGGTCAGGTTCAGCGTGCGGGCATTGCCCAGCGCGTCGAAGATCTGGATCGAACTGGCCGGCAGGGTGGCCGGCAGCGTGCCCGACGTGTCCAGGGCGTTGGAAGGCAGGTTGGCGGCGTAGTCCACGATGCTGGTCGCGACGGGTGCGTCAAGCAGGTTGGACACGCGCACTTCCTCGGTCGCCGAACTGTCGACCACGCCGGTGACCGGATCGATCGGCCAGCCGCGCAGGAAGTAGCCCGAGGAGTTCACCAGAAAACCATCGCTGTTCTGGTTGAAGTCGCCGACGCGGGTGAAGTAGCTGGTGGTCTCAAAAGTCGGCAGGCCGGTGGAGCCGTCGGTGCCGTTCTTCTTGGAGACCGGGATGAAGCCGCCGCCGACCAGGGCGATCGAGGTGGTGGAGGACACCTGCTGGATCGCGCCCTGTGAATTGTTGGCGAAGAAAGGCTGGTTCAGCACGCCGCCGGGCGAGTGCGTATTCGCCTGGGCGCTCGACTGCGTCACCAGGGTCTGGAACCGCGATTCCACCTTCTTGTAGCCGATGGTGCTCGCGTTCGCGACGTTGTCCGAGATGAAGCCGATCGCCGCGGACTGACCATTCAGGCCGGTGATCGAGGTCTGCAAAGCGCCACTAATTGACATAACACCCCTCCTGGGCTGGAAACTGATTTGGCTTAGGAGGAGCAAGCGCCGTGCCAGTTTTGGGTTGGCTGGCTAATGCATTATTATTGCAGGGGAAATCACAATATTTCGGAACTGGGTTAACGCGGCAGCTTCTGCCGTGTCGCCGTCTTGCCGGGTCCGGCACGGCAGATTTTGCCGGGCATGACCGGCGGCCAGGATCGACCGGGGAGCCTCAGCCGCGGTTCAGTCCCGGCACCCAGAGCACGTCGCCGGCGCCGTCCTGGTTGGCATGGCGGGCGGCGACGAAGAGATGGTCGGACAGGCGATTGATATAGCTGAGCGCGGCCGGGTTGATGCGTTCGGCATCCTGCAGGGCGGTGACCAGCCGCTCTGCCCGCCGGGCGATGGTGCGGGCCAGGTGCAGGTAGGCGGCCGCCGGGCTCCCGCCGGGCAGTATAAAAGATGTCAGCGCGCTGAGCCGGGCATTCATGGCGTCGATCTCGGCTTCCAGCCGGTCGACCTGCACCTGTGCCATCCGCAGGGCAGGGCGCTGGCGCGGATTCTCTTCTTCCTCTTCCGGGGTGCAGAGGTCGGCACCCAGGTCGAACAGGTCGTTCTGGATGCGCGACAGCATGGCATCCAGGTCGGTGCCGTCATCCTCCGAGGGGCGGGTATGCAGCCGGGCCAGACCGATGGCGGCATTGGCTTCGTCCACGGCGCCGAAGGCTTCCACCCGCAGGTCATGCTTGGGCACGCGCTCGCCGTTGCCCAGCGAGGTCATGCCCTTGTCGCCACCGCGGGTGTAGATCCGGTCGAGCTTAACCATGCGACAGCCTCAGTTGCGGAAGGCGAAACTGGCAATGCCGATCAGGATGATGGCAATGAACTGCAGCAGGATGCGCCAGCGCATCAGCTTGTTCGAATACGACCGGTTGAACTGGCCGCCGCGGAACAGCGCATAGATGCCGACGCAGAGCACCGCGAAGGTGGCGACTGCAAAGGCCGGGATCAGGTACTGGACGAAATTCTGCATGGCCTGAGAATATAGGGTCCGGCCGGGCAGGTCCAAGTCTCAGCACCCCTCGGCGGCAATCCGCCGCAAGGGATGGCCGCCGCAGGCTTAGAGGTCGCGCAGGCCCTGTTTCAGCTGGGTGAGTGCGGTTTCGTCGCGGCGATAGAAGGTCCACTGCCTGATCCGCTTGCCGCGCAGCAGGCCGGCCTGGACCAGGATTTTCAGATGCTCGCTGGCGGTTGGCTGGCTCACGCCCAGCTTTTCCGCGATCAGCAGGCCGCAGACCCCGTCCCGCACCAGGTCGCCGTCGCTCTGCGGCGGGAAATGCTCTGTCGGGTCGCGCAGCCAGTCGAGGATGGCCAGACGGCGGGCGCTGGCCAGCGCCCGGAAGACGGCAAGCGTATTTTGCTCCGAAGCCATATTGTCAATTAGCCATTTCCCTAATTATAGTCAAGCCAGCCTGTTTCATCTGCCTGCCGGGATACCCATGACATCTATCTCTGTCGACCGCGCCGCCATCGCTGCCAACTATCCCAAGATCGCACCTTATATACGGCGCACGCCGGTGATGGCGGTGGCGGGGTCGGATTTCGGCCTGCCGGTCGGGAGCCTGCAGCTCAAGCTCGAACTGCTGCAGCATTCCGGCTCCTTCAAACCGCGCGGCGCTTTCACCGGGCTTCTGGCCGGCAAGGTACCGGCCGCCGGGGTGGTGGCGGCCTCGGGCGGCAATCACGGGGCGGCCGTGGCCTATGCTGCCATGGTGCTGAAAGTGCCGGCCAAGATTTTCGTGCCCAGCATCGCTGCGCCGATGAAGATCGCGAAGATCAAAAGCTACGGCGCCGATCTGGTGGTGGGTGGCGACCGCTATGCCGATGCGCTGGCGGCCAGCGAGGTCTGGCTGAAAAAAAGCGGCGCGCTGGCGATCCATGCCTATGACCAGCCGGAAACCCTGATCGGCCAGGGCAGTGTCGGGCTGGAGCTGGAAGAGCAGGTGCCGGAGATCGACACGCTGCTGGTCGCGGTTGGCGGCGGCGGGCTGATCGGCGGTATCGCCGCCTGGTATGGCGGCAAGGTGAAAGTGGTGGCTGTGGAGCCGGAAGCGGCGCCGACGCTGAACATGGCGCTCAAGGCCGGCAAGCCGGTGGAGGCGCCCGCCGGTGGTATCGCAGCAGACTCACTCGCCCCCAAAATGATCGGCAGCCTGATGTTTCCGATTGCGCAGAAGGGCGTGGCGGAGTCCGTGCTGGTGACGGATGATGCGATCCGCGACGCGCAGAAGGCGCTGTGGGAAAAGCTGCGGCTGGTGGCCGAACCCGGGGGTGCAGCTGCTTTCGCCGCGCTGCTGTCGGGCCGCTATGTGCCGAAGCCGAGGGAGAAGGTCGCTGTGCTGGTCTGCGGCAGCAACCCGACCAGCACGGACTTTATGAACTAGCCATTCCGCGTTTCCAGCAGGCGGCGGGCGATCACCTGTGCCTGGATCTCGGCAGCGCCCTCGAAGATGTTGAGGATGCGCGCGTCGCACAGCACGCGGCTGATCGGATATTCCTCGGCATAGCCGTTGCCACCATGCACCTGCAGGGCGTTGTCGGCATTGGCCCAGGCGATACGCGCGGCCAGCAGCTTGGCCATGCCGGCTTCCAGGTCGCAGCGGCGGCCCTGGTCCTTTTCGCGCGCGGCGAAATAGCACAGCTGCCGCGCCAGCATGGTTTCCACCACCATCCAGGCGATCTTGCCATGCACGCGCGGGAAGCTGTAGATCGGCTTGCCGAACTGCACGCGCTCGTTGGCGTATTTCAGGCCAAGCTCCAGCGCGCATTGCGCGACACCGAGCGCACGCGCGCCGGTCTGGATGCGGGCTGACTCGAATGTTTCCATCAGCTGCTTGAAACCCTGGCCCTCGCGCTGGCCCAGCAGATTCTCGGCCTTCACCTCGAAACCGTCGAAGCCGATTTCGTATTCCTTCATACCGCGATAGCCGAGCACTTCAATCTCGCCGCCGGTCATGCCTTGGGCCGGGAAGGGATTGGCATCGTCGCCGCGCGGCTTCTCGGCCAGGAACATCGAAAGGCCTTTGTAGCTCTTCTCGTTCGGATCGGTGCGCACCAGCAGGGTCATCAGGTCGGTGCGCGCGGCATGCGTGATCCAGGTCTTGTTGCCGGTCACCTTGTAGACATCGCCGTCCCTGACCGCGCGTGTCCGCAGCGAACCCAAGTCCGAGCCGGTATTCGGCTCGGTGAAGACGGCGGTCGGCAGCGTCTCGCCGGATGCGAGCTTCGGTAGCCACTGCTTCTTCTGCTCCTCGGTGCCACCGCGCAGGATCAGCTCGGCGGCGATCTCGGCGCGGGTACCGAGGCTGCCGACGCCGATATAGCAGCGGCTGAGTTCTTCCGAAACGACGCACATGGCGGTCTTGCCCAGACCATGGCCGCCGTATTCTTCCGGAATGGTGAGGCCGAAGACGCCAAGTTCGGCCATCTCGTCGACGACCGCCATCGGGATGAATTCATCCTTGCGGTGCCAGTCATGTGCGTAGGGGATGACCTTGTCTTCGCCGAAGCGGCGGAACTGTTCGCGCACCATGGCCATGGTTTCATCCAGGCCGAGTTCGCCGAAGTCACCGGTATCGAGGCCGTCTTTGACCAGCTCGGCGATACGGCTGCGCACCGGCGGCGTGTTGCCGCTGGCAATCAGCGTCTTCACGGCCGGCGTCAGCAGCGCCTGCTGGGCTTCCGCGGCCACGCCGAGGTCGGACAGGCGGCAGATTTCCACCTGGCTCATGCTGATGCCGCCCTGCATCTGCGCGAGATATTCGCCGAAGCCGGCCTGCAGGATCAGCTGCTCGAGTTCGCGCTGCTTGCCATCGGCCTTGATGCGCTCGGCCCAGTGCAGGCTTTCCTTCAGCGTCGCCACATAGGTCGCGAGCCAGGCGAGGCCATGCGTGGCATACTGCTCGTCTTCCAGCCTGGTGCTGTCGATATTGCCATTCGCGTCGCGCACCAGCTGCGCCACCGCCGCCGTGGCATGGGCCAGCAGCTGCTCGGCCGCCTCCAGCGCCTTGCCGCAGGTCGGCAGCAGGTCGGCGATCACCAGACTATCAGTGACAGGAGTGGGTTTCGGGGCAGCGGACATGCGGAAGCTCGTTCTTGAAAATCGGAATAAAGAATGTCGGCTGGCGAAGTCTCCCCCGCCAGCCGGTCAGCATCGAGAGGGATTATGAATTCCCTGCTTCGATTGCATCTTCAAGGGTGCGCAGGCCCGGCACCTTGGCGCTGACCAGCACGGCCATATTGCCGGGCTTGTGCTGGTTCTTCCACATCTTGGTATGGGCGCGCGGGATATCGGCCCAGCTGAACACTTCTGACATGCAGGGATCGAGGCGGCGTTCGATCACCAACTGGTTGGCCTGGCTGGCCTGCAGCAGGTTGGCGAAGTGGCTGCCCTGGATGCGTTTCTGGCGCATCCATACAAACCGCGCATCGAAGGTGATGTTGAAGCCGGTGGTGCCGGCGCAGAACACCACCATGCCGCCGCGCTTCACCACGAAGCAGGAGACCGGAAAGGTCTGCTCGCCGGGATGCTCGAAGACGAAATCGACATCGTTGCCCTTGCCGGTGATGTCCCAGATCGCCTTGCCGAAAGCACGGCACTTCTTCATGTACTCGCCGTATTTCTCGGTATCCATCACCGGCGGCAACTGGCCCCAGCAGTCGAAGTTATTGCGGTTGATCACGCCTTTGGCGCCCAGGCTCATGACGAAATCGCGCTTCGAGTCATCCGAGATGACGCCAATGGCATTGGCACCGGAAATGGCGATCAGCTGGATCGCCATCGAGCCGAGGCCGCCGGCGGCGCCCCAGACCAGCACATTCTGGCCCGGCCGCAGAATATGCGGACGGTGGCCGAACAGCATGCGATAGGCGGTGGCGAGCGTCAGCGTATAACAGGCGCTCTCTTCCCAGGTCAGGTGCTTGGGGCGCGGCATCAGCTGGCGCGACTGCACGCGGGCGAACTGCGCAAAGCTGCCGTCCGGAGTCTCGTAGCCCCAGATGCGCTGCGTTGGCGAATTCATCGGGTCGCCGCCGTTGCACTCCTCGTCGTCGCCGTCATCCTGGTTACAATGGACGATGACTTCATCGCCGACCTTCCAGCGCTTCACGCGGCGGCCGACCTTGTAGACGATACCCGAGGCATCCGAGCCGGCGATGTGATATTCGGCCTTGTGCACGTCGAAGGGCGAGATCGGCACGCCGAGGCCAGCCCAGACGCCGTTGTAGTTCACGCCGGCGGCCATCACGAGGATCAGCACTTCGTCGGCATCGATCTCGGGCGTCGGCAGGACTTCCAGCTGCATCGACTCTTCCGGCGGCCCGTGGCGCTCGCGACGGATCGCCCAGCCATACATCTGCTTCGGCACATGGCCGACCGGCGGAATTTCGCCGACCTCATAGAGGTCCTTCAGCGCGCCACCCTTGGAGGGAGCTGCGGCCTGACCGGCCGGGGCACCGTTATTGGTCGCCAGCGTGACAACCGATCCACCCGCATTCGACATGACGAAACTCCCTCGTTGTTTCCCTATTACGCTCACGATTGTCACCGCAGGCGTCATTTCTGGTCTTGTTGGGCCGCACGGGCCGGGATTAGCCTTGTGCAGCGCCGCGAGACGGTACCTGGCAAGACCTTGGCCTATCTTTTTGCAGTGGCGAAAAAATGGCAAGATCGTTTTGCAATGCAGCACAGGTTATGTTATTTCTCAAGCCTGACGCAACGAGAAACTAAATATCCTAACGTCAACTTGACTCGGAATAAAATTATGTCTGCGACTCGCCCGACCGATGCCGGCAAGGCTGACTCTCTTCGCACACGCGAAAAAGGGTCTGACAATAACCGGGAAAAGCCCTGGTTGTTCCGCACCTATTCGGGCCATTCCTCGGCCACGGCCTCGAATGAGCTGTATCGCACCAACCTGGGCCGTGGACAGACCGGTCTGTCGGTGGCCTTCGACCTGCCGACACAGACCGGTTACGACAGCGACCATGTGCTGGCGCGCGGCGAGGTGGGCAAGGTGGGCGTGCCGATCAGCCATCTCGGCGACATGCGGGTGCTGTTCGACCAGATCCCGCTGGCGCAGATGAACACCTCGATGACCATCAATGCGCCGGCCGCCTGGTTGCTGGCACTGTATATCGCCGTCGCCGAGGAACAGGGCGCGAAGCGCGCCGACCTGAACGGCACGGTGCAGAACGACATCATCAAGGAATATCTGTCGCGCGGCACGTATATCTATCCGCCGGCAGCCTCGATGCGGCTGATCACCGACGTGATCGCCTTCACCTATCGCGAACTGCCCAAGTGGAATCCCACCAACGTCTGCAGCTATCACCTGCAGGAAGCCGGCGCCACGCCGGTGCAGGAACTGGCTTATGCGCTTGCCACGGCGATCGCGGTGCTGGATGCCGTGAAGGCCTCGGGCCAGGTACCGCCGGAGGATTTCGCGCAGGCCTTCGGTCGCATCAGCTTCTTCGTCAATGCCGGGATTCGGTTCGTCACCGAAATCTGCAAGATGCGCGCCTTCGTCGATCTCTGGGAAGAGATCGGCCGCGAGCGCTATGGCGTCACCGATCCGAAGGCGCTGATGTTCCGCTATGGCGTGCAGGTCAATTCGCTCGGCCTGACCGAGCCGCAGCCGGAAAACAATGTCTATCGCATCCTGCTCGAAATGCTGGCCGTGGTGCTGTCGAAAAAAGCCCGCGCCCGCGCCGTGCAGTTGCCGGCCTGGAACGAGGCGCTCGGCCTGCCGCGCCCGTGGGACCAGCAATGGTCGCTACGCCTGCAGCAGATCGTCGCCTATGAAACCGACCTGCTGGAATATGGCGATCTGTTCGATGGCAACCCGGCCATCGACGCCAAGGTCAATGAGCTGAAAGACGCTGCACGGGCCGAGCTGAAGCGCATCGAGGATATGGGCGGCGCGATCCAGGCGGTCGAGAGCGGCTATCTCAAACAGGCTCTGGTCGAGAGCAATACGGCGCGCGTGCGCGGCATCGAGACCGGCGGCATTACCGTCGTCGGCGTCAACAAGTTCACCGAAAGCGCGCCGTCGCCGCTGGTCGGCACCGAGGGTGGTGCGATCATGACGGTGGATGCCGCCGCCGAGAGCGAGCAGATCGCGCGGCTGAAAGAGTGGCGTGCCAAACGCGATCAGGCGGCGGTGGCGGCGGCGCTGAAGGATCTCGAAGCTGCAGCCCGCGACGGCCGCAATATCATGGAACCCAGCATCACCGCCGCCAAGGCCGGCGTCACCACCGGCGAATGGGCGGCCACCTTGCGCAAGGTCTTCGGCGAATATCGCGCACCGACGGGTGTCTCGGCCGCCAGCGGTGCGCTGAGCAATGACGGCATGGACGAGCTGCGCGAGGAAGTGAAGGCTGTCGCCAAACGCCTCGGCCGGCCGGTCAAGCTGCTGGTCGGCAAGCCGGGTCTCGATGGCCATTCGAACGGCGCCGAGCAGATCGCCGTGAAGGCACGCGATTGCGGCATGGAAGTGGTCTACGAAGGCATCCGTCTGACGCCGGAGCAGATCGTCGCCGCGGCGCTGGAAGAAGGTGTGCATCTCGTCGGTCTGTCGATTCTGTCGGGCAGCCATGTCGAACTCGCCACCGACGTGATGCAGCGCATGCGGTCTGAGGGCATCGGCGGCGTACCGGTGGTGGTCGGCGGCATCATCCCGCCGGAGGATGAAGCGCGGCTGAAGGCGTCGGGCATCGCCGGTGTGTTCACGCCGAAGGACTTCAATTTGACCCAGATCATGCGTGCCATCGTCGCGCTGGTGGACCGCAGCTGGTCGAAAGCGGCATAATCCGCCCCATGTTCTGGCTTCTCACAGCGCTCTGGGCCGCCGGCCTGATCCTCAGCGGCATCGCGCCCTACGACCGCCTGACCTGGCTGATGGAAGTGCTGCCGGCACTCATCGCCTGGCCGATCCTGTTCTACCTGCGTCCGCGCTTCCGCTTCACCGATCTCGCCATGGCGCTGATCGCACTGCATGGCCTGATCCTGATGCTGGGCGGCGCCTACACTTACGCGCGCGTGCCGCTCGGTTTCTGGCTGCAGGACTGGCTGTCGCTGGAGCGCAATCCCTATGACCGCATCGGCCATCTGGCACAGGGCTTCGTGCCCGCCATCGTGGCGCGCGAATTGCTGATTCGCGTATTCCGCATCGACGGCAGAAAACTGACCGGCTTCCTGGTGGTCTGCATCTGTCTGGCGATCAGCGCGGTCTACGAACTGATTGAATGGGCCGCTGCCTTGAGCATGGGGCAGGGCGCGGATGAATTCCTCGGTACGCAAGGCGATGAATGGGACACGCAGTCCGACATGTTCATGGCGCTGATCGGCGCACTGGCGGCTCTGGCTCTGTCGCGCTGGCATGACCGCCGGATCGCGGCCATCGAACTGGCGTAAATCGCCCGGGCCTGCTATCAGGACCTCCCGAATTGGAGACAGACGTGCTGTTGCGCTTATCCCGCCTGATCCGGCCCCGGACAGTTGCCGGCCGGATCGTGACCAGCCTGGTGGCCGGCCTCGGCCTGCCGGTGGTGCTGTATGGCATCCTGCTGCTGCGCACCCATGGCTATGAGCCGATGGGCCTGTGCAAGCCGGTGCCGGCCGCGCAGGGCCATATCCCGATCGACATGAGTCGTGGCAGCGGCATTCCCACCACCTGCGGCGTGGACTGGGGCTTCGTCGGCAGCAGCATCCTGCTGCCTGGTCTGGGCTTTGCGCTCGTCGCCTATATCCTGATGGCACTGCTGGCCCGCATCGAACGTTGAGTCTGCGCAGGCAATCCTGCCTGTGATGCTCAGCGAGGTTGATGTGGCTGCACGCGCGGCAAAGCGAATCGCGCACGACAATAACGGCCGTGACGCGCCAGCTGTGGCGCTGCCCTATCATGGTGCCGCCGATCTGCCGCATGTGCATGTCGACAGCTACAATCTCGAATTGCGCGATGCCGAAGGCTTCATTGGTGACAAGGCCAGCGGGCGCGCTTTCCGCAAACTGCTGGAAGAGATCCGCAAGGACGCCAAAGGCACGACCGAGACCGACATGGCGTCGACGCATGACATGTCGAAGTCCGAACTCGATGCCATCCTGACCGGAGACGATCTCGGCGCCGCCGCCATTGTGCAGGGTGCCATCGAGGAATTCGCCCAGAACCTGGCTGCCGTCTCGCAGCGCTTCCTGCGGCAGCAATCCTGGAAAGACGTGCAGCGCATCGTCGTCGGCGGCGGGTTGCGGCGCAGCCGCATCGGCGAGATCGCCATCCTGCGCGCCGCCACGCTGCTGCGGCAGGCTGACCTCAATGTGGACATGTGGCCGCTGGGGCATCACCCAGACGAAGCCGGACTGCTCGGCGGGCTGCAGTTGCTGGCGCCCGAGGTGATGCGCGGCCATGACGGCTTCGTGGCCATCGATATCGGCGGCACGAATCTTCGTTGCGGCATCGTCACCATCCGCCGCAAGGATCGGCTGGGTGACAGCGCGAAAGTCGAGCGCCTGCTGCACTGGCGGCATCGCGACGAACGACTGGGCCGCGAGGCGGTGCTGGACCATCTTGGCGGCATGATGCGCGAACTGACCGCGCGCGCGGAGAAGAAAAAACTTCGGCTTGCCCCGGTGATCGCCGTCGGTTGCCCAGGACTGATTGCCGGCGACGGCTGGATCAAGCGCGGCGCCCAGAACCTGCCGGGCAACTGGGAAGGCGAGGATTTCAACCTGACCGATGCGCTGCATGAACGCCTGCCGCGCATCGCCGGCCGCAGCATCAGCGTGGCCCTGCATAACGATGCCGTGGTGCAGGGATTGAGCGAGGTCTTCCGCATGCGCGATGTGAAACGCTGGGCCGCGCTCACCATCGGGACCGGTCTTGGGAATGCCAGTTATACCAATGTGAAGAAGGCGGAATAGACCTTCTTCCCTTCGTGATCCCCGCGCCCGGCGGCTTTGCCGCCTTACATACTGTCGCGCTATGCGCGACGGGGAAATCCAGCACAACGGCACGACTGGGTTCCCGCTTTCGCGGGAACGACGAGAGTTGAGGTTACTTCACAACGTCGACATTTGGTCCTATCGGTGTTTCCGTCCGGAAACGCGGCAGGGCATAGGGGTGTTCACGCTGCAGGAAGTCGATCACCTTTTCGCGGATCTGACAGCGCAGATCGAAGGCCTGCCCGGCAGTGCCGGCGCTGGCCAGGATACGCACTTCCATCGTAGTCTGCTTGAAATCCGTCACCTGTACGGCCACCACGCGCTTGTCCCAGACCGGGATGGTGGCGACGATCTCTTCCACCTTGGCGCGGATGGTGCCCACCGGGGCGCTGTGATCGAGATACATGAAGACGGTGCCGATCAGGTCGGCATTCTCGCGCGTCCAGTTCTGGAACGGCTTCTCGATGAAATAGCTGAGCGGCAGGATCATGCGGCGCCAGTCCCACAGCCGCACCACCACATAGGTGGAGGTGATCTCCTCGACATTGCCCCATTCGCCTTCCACGATCAGCGCGTCGTCGATGCGAATCGGCTGGGTCACGGCCAGCTGAATACCGGCAATCAGGTTTTTCAGCACCGGCTGCAGCGCCAGACCGATGATCAGACCGGCCGCACCGGCTGAAGCCAGCAGCGACACACCATATTGCCGGACGCTGTCGAAGGTCATCAGCGCAATCGAGGCGGTCACCACCACGATCAGCACGTTGGCCACGCGCTGCAGCATTTTTGTCTGCGTCACATGCTTGCGCGCCAGCAGGTTGTCGGCGGCATCCAGCTTGAAGCGGCGCAGATGCACCACCATCCAGACATGGAAGGCGGTCAGCGCCATCCACCCCATCAGCGCGATGAAGCCGACCGAGAGGATGTTGCGGATGATCGGCGCCCAGCCGGGCGGCAGCGGTGCGATGCTGGCGCCAAAGCCAATCGCGGCGATCAGGAAGGCGAGCCGCGTCGGACCTTCGGTGCGGGCCACCAATGCGCGCCATAGCAGGTCCATTCCACTGACCCAGCGCGTCACATGCCGGAACAGGAAGCGATGCAGGATATGCGCCAGAAACGGCGCCGGCAGCAGGATCAGCAGACTGGCGGCCCAGTTGGGCATCCATTCAAGCTGCAGCAGAAAACGGTCGAACAGGATGTTGAAATCACTCATGCCAGATAAAGGCAGTAAGGCCTGAATAGTTTCCTGCCAAGCCTTGAAAAATCGCCAAGCTTTACATGTCTGCCGTGAATTGAGACCTTGTGCGACAACAGGCCACAGGAGATTGCCATGACGCGACTGCGCCCGTTTCTGATGTTCCAGAAACAGAATGCCGAAGAGGCGATGAATTTCTATGTCTCACTCTTCCCTGGCGCGAAGGTGACCGACATCCAGCGCTATGGCGCTGCCGGTCCGGGGCCGGAGGGCACGGTGATGCGCGCCGATTTCACGCTGGCTGGCCAGGACGTGATCTGCATCGACAGCCCGGTCAAGCACGCTTTCGAATTCACGCCGTCGTTTTCGTTTTTCATCGATTGCGAGAGCGAGGCCGAGCTGCGCCGCCTGCATGCGGCGCTGGCGGCAGGCGGCTCGGAACTGATGCCGGTCAACAACTACGGCTTCAGTCAGCTCTTCGCCTGGGTGCAGGACAGGTTCGGTGTCAGCTGGCAGATCAATCTGCCGTAACAAGGCACCTCATAATCCATCGTTGTCATGGCCGGGCTTGTCCCGGCCATCCACGCCTTTCTTGCGTCTCCGTATGAGAGGAAAGCTGAGCAGGCCATTTTCGGATTGCCGTTTTTAGTCGTGGATGGCCGGGACAAGCCCGGCCATGACGCAAGGGGCAAAAGAAAACCGCCCGGCCATTGCTGACCGGGCGGTTCGCATTTCAGGGATGATGGCAGCGTTTACTCCGCTGCCGCCTTATCGATCGGCGCACCGTTGCTGCCGGGTTTCCACCGCAACACAGGAGACCGCGCGGCGCGGGTTTCGTCCAGACGACGGCGCGGCGTGAGCTGCGGCGCGGCCTGGAACATCGCCAGATTCTCACCGCCGGCTTTCGCCTTTTCGGCCAGGCCGCGCAGCGTGTTCACGAAGGTATCGACGCTGTCCTTGCTCTCAGATTCGGTCGGCTCGATCAGCATGGCGCCATGCACGACGAGCGGGAAATACACCGTCATCGGATGATAGCCCTCGTCGATCATCGCCTTGGCGAAATCCAGGGTGGTGACGCCGGTATCCTTCAGGAAGCGGTCGTCGAACAGCGCCTCATGCATGCAGGGGCCTTCAAAACTAGGACTCATGATGTCCTTCAGGCTGGCCAGCACGTAGTTGGCCGATAGCACGCTGTCTTCCGCCACGCGCTTCAGGCCGTCGGCGCCGTGGCTCATCATATAGGCGAGCGCACGGATGAACATGCCCATCTGGCCGTGGAAGCCCTTCATGCGGCCGAAGCTTTTGGCGTCGCCGCTCTCGATGAGCGTGAAACCATCCTTGCCGTGGACGACATAGGGCACCGGCATGAAGTCTTTCAGCGAGTCCGACAGCACGACCGGACCGGAACCGGGACCGCCGCCGCCATGCGGCGTCGAAAAGGTCTTGTGCAGGTTGATATGCATGGCGTCGATGCCGAGATCGCCCGGCCGCACCTTGCCCACGATGGCATTGAAATTGGCGCCATCGCAGTAGAAGAAGGCGCCAGCCTTGTGGACCATATCGGCGACCTTCCTGATGTCGCGCTCGAACAGCCCGCAGGTATTCGGATTGGTCAGCATGATCGCCGCCACATCCGGGCCGAGCTTGGCCTGCAGCGCGTCGAGATCGACGCGACCGTCGGCAGTGGCCGGGATCGGATCGACGGTGTAGCCGCAGAGCGCCGCCGTGGCCGGGTTGGTGCCATGCGCGGATTCAGGCGCCAGGATGCGCTTGCGTACATCGCCGCGGGCTTTGAGCGCCGCGCGGATCGCCATCAACCCGCAGAGTTCGCCATGCGCGCCGGCAGCAGGCGACATCGCCACCGCCGGCATGCCGGTCAGCGTCTTGAGCCAGGTGGCCAGCGTGTCGATGACTTCCAGCGCGCCCTGCACGGTCGAGATGGGCTGCAGCGGATGCACGTCGCCGAGGCCCGGCAGGCGCGCCATCTTTTCGTTGAGGCGCGGATTGTGCTTCATCGTGCAGGAGCCGAGCGGATACAGGCCGGCATCGATGGAGTAGTTCTTCTGGCTCAGGCGCACGAAATGGCGGATCACCTGCGGCTCGCTCAGGCCCGGCAGGCCGATCCTGCCGGCGCGACGCAGACCGCCGAGGCGGTCTTTCACATCCGGCGCATCCGGCAGGTCGACGCCGGTGCGGCCGTCTTCGCCCTGCTCGAAGATCAGCGCTTCTTCCTGCAGCAACCCGCGATTGCCGGTGATGGTGCCGGCTGACGCCGCATTGGCAGCGGCATGCGGCGTGGTGGGGCGTCCCTGGCGGTTCATCACAGCACCTCCTTGAGCGCAGCCACAAGCTTGTCCATGTCGCCTTCGGTATTGGTTTCGGTCACCGTGACCAGCAGGACGTTCTCCAGCGACTTGTCGCCCGGGAAGAGGCGCGAGCCCGGCACGCCGCCGAGGATTTTCTTCTCGACCAGCTTCTCAACGATGCCTGCCGCCGGCTTGGGCAGCGTGATGGCGAATTCGTTGTAGAAGGCCTGCGGCACCACGGCGACGCCCTTCATGGCGCTGAGCTTCTCGGCCAGCTGCACGGCCTTGCCGTGATTGATCTCGGCAAGGCGGGTCAGCCCGGCTTCGCCCAGCAGGCTCATATGGATGGTGAAGGCCAGCGCGCAGAGACCCGAGTTGGTGCAGATATTCGAGGTCGCCTTTTCGCGGCGGATATGCTGCTCGCGCGCCGACAAGGTCAGCACAAAGCCGCGCCGGCCGTCCTGGTCGACGGTTTCGCCACAGAGGCGCCCCGGCATCTGGCGCACGAATTTCTCGCGCGTCGCGAACAGGCCCACGTAAGGCCCGCCAAAGCTGAGCGGCACGCCGATGCTCTGGCCTTCCGCCACCACGATATCGGCGCCCATCGCACCCGGCGGCGTGATCAGGCCCAGCGACGTGATCTCGGTAACGGCAACCACCAGCAGCGCGCCTTTGGCCTGGCAGGCCTTGGCCAGCGAAGTCAGGTCGCGCAGCTGGCCGAACACGGACGGATTCTGCACGACGACGCAGGCGGTCTGGTCATCGATCAAGGTGGAGAGGTCTTCGGTGCCGGCGAGATCGACCGGCGCCGCCACATGCGGCTGGTCGGTTTGGTCCATCAACGTGGCGACCGTGTCGCGGTAATGCGGATGCAGCCCGCCCGACAGCACCGCCTTGCTGCGCTTGGTGATGCGCTGTGCCATCAGCACGGCTTCGGCCGCCGAAGTGGCGCCGTCATACATCGAGGCATTCGCCACTTCCATGCCGGTGATCATGCTCACCTGGGTCTGGAATTCGAACAGATACTGCAAGGTGCCCTGGCTGATCTCGGGCTGATACGGCGTGTAGGATGTCAGGAATTCCGAACGCTGGATCAGATGGTCGACGGCAGCCGGGATATGGTGGCGATAAGCGCCTGCGCCCAGGAAAAATGGCACGTCCATCGGCGAGACATTCTTCTTCGCCAGAGCTGCGAACGCGCGTTCCACTTCCAGTTCGCCCTGATGCGGCGGCAGGTCCAGCCTGGGATTCAGCGCGCCGGCCGGCACATCCTTGAACAGCGCGTCGATGCCGGAGACGCCGATGGTCTCCAGCATGTTGCCGCGATCGGCTTCGGTCAGACCGAGATAGCGCATGTGCGCTCCTTAAAGTTAGAGAGTCTTCAGGTAAGCGTCGTAGGCGGCCTGATCCATCAGGGCGTCCAGGTCGGCCTTGTTGCCCAGCTTGAGCTTGACGAACCAGCCGTCGGTCTGGGCGGCGCGATTGACCAGCGCCGGATCGTCGACGATGGCCTGGTTGGTCTCGACCACTTCGCCGCCGGCTGGCGCGTAGACCTCAGAGGCAGCCTTGACCGATTCAACGACAGCCACTTCGGCGCCGGCTGCGACCGTCTTGCCCTTGGCCGGCAGGTCGACGAAGACCACGTCGCCGAGCTGGCTCTGGGCGTAGTCGGAAATCCCCACGGTGGCGACATCGCCATCGAGACGGATCCATTCATGGTCCTTGCTGTAGCGGGTAGTCATGGATCGTCTCTCCTGTTATTTCGCGTAGCGTTTGGCGATGAAGGGAAGTTTGCAGGTTCTGGCGGGCAGCGCCTTGCCGCGCACCATCAGGCTGAGCGGTGTATCCGGCGCAGCGTATTGCGTGGCGACATAGCCGATGGCTATCGGCGCATCGACGCTGGGGCCGAAACCGCCCGAGGTCACCACGCCGATCCTCTCGCCGGTTTCGCTGTTGAGGATTTCCGTGCCTTCGCGGGCCGGCGCGCGGCCTTCGGGCTGGATGCCGGTCAGCTTGCGGGCGGGGCCGTCTTTCAATTGCTGCTGCACGATGGCCGCGCCCGGGAAGCCGCCTTCCTCGCGGCGACGTTTCGAGATCGTCCAGTTCAGGCCGGCCTCAATGGGCGTCGTGGTCGGGTCGAGTTCATGGCCATACAGCGCGAGCCCGGCTTCGAGGCGCAAGCTGTCGCGCGCGCCGAGACCGATGGGTTTGACCTCGGGCTGGCTCAGCAGCCAGCGCGCAAACTCCTCGGCCTGATCGTTTGCGACCGAAATCTCGAAGCCGTCCTCGCCGGTGTAACCTGACCGCGTGACGAAAGCCTCGTATTTGCCGAGCGCCAGCGTGGCGCCCATGCCGAAGCTCATCGCCTGCACCACGCTGTTGAGCCGCGCCAGCACCGCGACGGCGGCCGGGCCCTGCAGCGCCAGCAGCGCATGGCTTTCGAGATAGTCGATCTCGACGCCCTTCAGGTTGGCGCGGGCATGGGCAAGGTCGTTATCCTTGCAGCCGGCATTGAAGACGACGAACAGGTCGCGGTCGCGCTTGTTGACCATGAAGTCGTCGAGAATGCCGGCCTGATCATTGGTGAAGACCGTGTAGCGCATCTTGCCGACATCCAGCGCCTGGATATCGCCGGGCACCAGCGTCTCCAGCGCCTTGGCCGGATCGGCGCCGGTCAGCTTCACCTGGCCCATGTGTGATACGTCAAAGAGACCTGCAGAAGCTCGCGTATGCTTATGCTCGGTCAGGATGCCGGTCGGATACTGCACCGGCATGTCATAGCCGGCGAAGGGCACCATGCGCGCGCCCAGCTCCTTATGCAGCGCGTGAAGTGGCGTGACTTTGAGAGTTTCGGCTGTGTCGCCCAAGCGAGGTTCCCTTGCAGACAGAATCAGAGTCGAACCGGCGGATGGTTTCGCCGTTCGCCCCCTCTGTCCGGGAACCTGAGAGATTCGGAAGAGTGATGCTCTTCCTTACTCCTTCGGTGGGACCGGGGTTGGACTCCCGATCCGCTTTCCAGAGTGTCGCCAGTCCGGTCGGTCCTTTGGCCTGAGAGTTTCCGGGGCGGTTGCTCCTTCGGCGCGCGGGCCCCCGAGATAGAATCGGGTTTCGCGTCTCTCCCGCCAGACTGCTAGCGACGCGGCGAGGATAGACGGCGCCCTATATGAGTCAACGAGTTTCCCCGTGACCTTACGGAAGCTGGAAAAGACCACGATTGACAATGCTTTAGAGCGGTTTAGGGTTATCCACAGCAAAGCGGTTTGCCGTTTCGCCAGCGCGACTCGGCGACTCGATAAATACTGGAGGAAACTGCGATGAACCCGTTCTTCATCGAACAGATGGCGATGTATTCCGCCTATCACCGCGACGCGCGCAATCGCGCCACGCATTTCATCGGCATTCCGGCCATCGTGTTTGCGCTGTTCATCCCGCTGCACTGGGTCACGCTGTTCACGCTGTGGCAGGGCGAGGCCGTGGTCACGCTGGCCACCCTGCTGTGGTTCGGCACCGGGATGTTCTACCTCTGGCTCGACCGTCGCATGGGCAGCCTGATGATACTGCTGTCCTTCGTGCTGATGCAGCTCGCCGCCCAGGTTGCCAATATGGGCAGCATGACCGGCTGGATCGCGTTTGCCGTCTTCTTCGTCGGCGGCTGGGTGTTCCAGCTGGTCGGCCATGCTTTCGAAGGCCGCCGTCCGGCGCTGGCCGACAACCTGCTGCAGGCCCTGATCGGCCCGATGTTCCTGGTCGCCGAAACCGTGTTTGCGCTGGGCCAGCAGAAGGATTTGCACGACGCGGTCGAAGCGCGCTGGCGCAATTATTCCGTTGGTGCGATGCGGGAGCGCGCGGCGGCCTGAACCAAGTCGTACCTTCTTGAAACATCCGACGTAACTGTGTGTGATGGCCGGGCCCGGGATTTCTCCCGCCGGCCATCATCATTTTCGAGGAAGCGACATGACGAAGCGCTGGAAGAACCGGCCGGAAGGGTCGAACTGGGGTGAGTTCGGTGCCGATGACCGGATCGGCCGCGTCAACTGGATCACGCCGGAGAAGGTGAAGCAGGGCATCGCCGAAGTGCGCGAGGGCCGCACCTTCTGTCTTTCCCTGCCGCTCGAATATCCCGGCGGCAACCTGCTCAATCCGCGCCGCTTCCCGCCGCAGCTGTTTGCCGTCGTGCGCGAAGGCCGGCCGAACATGGCGCTGCCGCTGTCGTTGTACGATCCGAAAGTCACCGACGTCTCCAGCGACGACGCGGCTTTGCTCTATCTGCAGTATTCCACGCAATGGGACAGCTTCGCCCATATCGGCTCGATGTTCGATGCCGATGGCGACGGCGAGCCCGAGCGCGTCTTCTACAACGGCTGGCGCGGCGGCAGCGACATTCCCGATGTGGAAGACCGCGGCGTCGGCGAGCCGCGACTGGAACGCTTCCCCTCCAAGGGCACCGAGGCGCTGGGCATCCACAATTTCGCCCGGCACGGCCTGCAGGGGCGCGGCGTGCTGGTCAATCTGCACGACCATTGCGGCGATACCCGCACCTGGGTCGGCTACGACCTGCTGATGAAGGCGATGGAGGCGCAGAAGGTGGAAGTCGAGCAGGGCGACATGCTCTGTTTCTATACCGGCTTCGGCGATGTGCTGCTGTCGATGGGCCGCAAGCCCGATCATCACCGGCTGGAGAATTCCTGTGCCGTGATCGACGGACGCGACAGGAAGCTGCTCAACTGGATCACCGACTCGAAGGTCAGCACGTTGATCGCCGACAATTACGCGGTCGAAGGCCTGCCGGCCAAGGCGGTGGATGGCAGCCATGCCATGCTGCCGCTGCATGAACACTGCCTGTTCAAGCTCGGCGTGCCGCTCGGCGAACTCTGGTACCTGTCGGAACTGGCGGCCTATCTGAAGCAGAACAAGCGCAACCGCTTCCTGCTCACCGCGCCGCCGCTGCGTCTCACCGGTGCGGTCGGTTCGCCGTCGTCGCCCATCGCCACCGTATAAATCAGTCCCTCAGGAGTTCCCGATGAACGGCGCCGAAAGCCTCGTCAAAACCCTGGTTGCCTCCGGCGTCGACACCTGCTTCGCCAATCCCGGCACCTCCGAAATGCATTTCGTGGCAGCCCTCGATCATGTGCCCGGCATCCGCTGCGTGCTCGGCCTGCAGGAAAACGTGGCCACGGGCGCTGCCGACGGCTACTGGCGCATGCTGCACAAGCCGGCCGCCACGTTGCTGCATCTCGGGCCCGGCCTCGCCAATGGCGCGGCCAATCTGCACAACGCGCGCAAGGCCAGTTCCGGCATCGTCAACGTGGTGGGCGAACATGCCACCTATCACCTGCAATACGATGCGCCGCTGACTTCCGATATCGACGGCATCGCGCGGCCTTTCTCGGCCTGGATCGGCCGCGCCAAAGCCGCGCATGACGTGGCCAAGCTGGGCGCCGAAGCGGTCAGCATCGCCCGCAGCGGTTCCGGCAAAATCGCCACCATGGTGCTGCCGGCCGATACTGCCTGGACCGAAGTGACCGGCCCGGCGCCGCAGCTGCCAGTGCCGCCGCGCGCGCAGGTCGATGACAGCGCGATCCTTGCGGCGGCGGCGGCGCTGAAGAAGGCCGGCCCGCGCGGCATGCTGGTGCTGGGCGGCCATGCCCTGCTGCGGCCCTGCCAGGACGTGGCGGCGCGCATCGCGGCTGCCACCGGCTGCAAACTCTCCAATCCCGGCGCCAGCGCACGCATGGAACGCGGTGGCGACCTGCCGCGCACCGGCCGCGTGCCCTACATCCTGTCGCAGGCGCTCGCCTATCTGAAAGACACCGACGAGATGGTGCTGGTCGGCTGCCGTCGCCCGGTGGCCTTCTTCGCCTATCCGGACCAGCCCAGCCTGCTGACGCCGGATCACTGCAACATCACGCCGGTCGCCGATGTGGATGACGATCTGCTCGATGCGCTGGAACGTCTCGCCGATGCGGTGAAAGCCCCGAAGGGCAAAGCCGCCGGCCCGGCGCCGCTGGAAAAGCCCGGCCTTCCCACCGGCGGCGTCAGCGTGGAAAAGATCGCCGCCGCCGTGGCAGCCCTGCTGCCCGACCATGCCATCGTGCTGGATGAATCGCTCACGTCGGGCCGCGGCATTTTTGCCGCCACCGAGGCGTCAGGCCCGCATGACTGGCTGCAGAATATGGGCGGTTCGATCGGCTACAGCCTGCCGATGGCGGTCGGCTGTGCGGTTGCGTGTCCCGACCGCAAGGTGATCGCACTGACTGGCGACGGCAGCGCCTTCTACACGCTGCAGGCGCTGTGGAGCATGGCGCGCGAACAGCTCAACATCACCGTCGTGATCTTCGCCAACCGCACCTACAACATCCTGCGCGGCGAACTGACCAATGTGGGCGTTCTCAATCCGGGACCGCGCGCCGTCGACATGCTGACGCTGGATCGTCCCGACCCGGACTGGGTGGCCCTGGCCAAGGGCCATGGCGTTCCGGCCGTGCGGGTCGACGAGATGGGCGATTTCAGCCGGGCTTTCGCCGCGGCGCTGGAAACCAGGGGACCACAACTCGTTGAGTTGGTGTTCTGAAACCACCACAAGCTTTGGTAGCGGCGCGGCGGCGAAATGCTAAACACTTGATAATGCTCGGGTGTTAAACCCGATTCCGTTTGCAGCTGTGCCGGAAATTTGCCAATCATATTTACGGTTGCCCTGAAGCGGCAGGCGGGTCAGGCCTGTCGCCGGTTCCGATCGCCGAAGGGAAACCGCAGCAAACGCCCCACCGGGCATGCGCCGTCCTTTGTTACCGGGGACGGCGTTTCTAACCAGATTTCGTGACGGCGCTGCCGCAGAAGACGGCGAGCGCGACAACAGAAGGTGTAAGCGACATGTCCATGCCCGCGACCGTTTCGGCTCCCGCTCTGCCCGCCACCGCCGACAAGGCCGGGACTGCGCTCGGCAGCCAGGAAGTGCTCACCTTCACCATCGGCGACCAGAATTACGGCCTCGATCTGCTCAGCGTGCGCGAAATCCGCGCCTGGACCGACGTGACGCCGCTGCCCAACACGCCGCCTTTCGTGCGCGGTGTGATCAACCTGCGCGGCGCCGTGGTGCCGATCTTCGATCTGCGCGTCCGCCTCGGCGGCGGCATCACCCAGGCGACCAGCGCCAATGTGGTGATCGTGGTCGAGATCGGCAGCGAGTCTGTCGGCCTGCTGGTCGATACCGTGTCGGATATTCTCGCCCTCGATGCCTCGGCCTTGCAGCCGGTGCCGGCCACGGCGGCTGACGAAGAACATTCCTTCCTCAGCGCGCTGGCCACCCATGAAGACCGCATGGTCGCGCTGCTCGACGTGAACCGCCTGTTCAGCCGCGGCGTGCCTGCGGTGCCTGCCGCCGCCTGAGCGGCAGCGGACTTTCTGGTAATTGCCACATAAGTTTCGATCTTTTGCCACGAGTTTCGTGGTTTTGTGGCAATAATATCAGTGACTTAATAAATTTTCACTCAGGCCGATTTAGAACGACGACACTGAGATGTGTCGCCGTTTCTTATTTGGATGGCTGACCATGCTCATGCGTATCCACCAGTCTCTTAGCCAATCCCGCCACCCGTTCCACCGTCTCCGCATTCGCCCGCGCCCATAGCTTCCTGAGCAATCCGGTCGGGATAAGTTCGTCATACTTGGCGACCTGCAGGTTCTGAACGAAGTCGGCCACGTCCTCCACCGACAGCGGATTCTCAGCGAGCACCTTCAGGACCGCCCGCACGTCGTCCGGGGTGGCCTTAGCGACGGTGACCCCGATATCGCTGGCCGAGCATTCGAACCCGGCGCTGGACAGGGCGACGGCGAATACCGAGTTCATGGCTTCCCCGTGCCACAGCAGGAGATGCGTGTCCTTCTGCGCCTGTACGAGGATTTCCGTTTCCAAATTCATCTCATGGAAAGCCTGCCGACCCTCGACCAGCAGCTCCTGGGCTGTCTGGTCGAGATAGGGCGGGATATCGGTGCCCATCAGGACCGCCTTCATGCGGGCCGCCAGACTGTCGTGGATGGCCTCCTGCGACGGGTCTTCGAATTTCGGAATCTGGGCAGACCGGTGCGGTTCGACGGTCAGCACCTTGGCGGTGTCATCGACCGCCATGACCCGCCAACGCCTTCCCGCGAAAGCCACCAGGCTGCCGATGCCCAGAATATTGGAGATGGGAATGGTGCCGAGCTGGCGGCCATTGTTGATAAGGCGCCACTCCTCGTCGGAAGGGAAGATGGCGTAGAAGTCTCGGCTAAACGCAATCTTCTCGCCGACCTCGCCCAGCATGATCGTGCGGTCGGGCGCCTGCTCAATCAAACCGGCCTCCGGCGATGCCATCGCTCTCAGCAGTTCGACGTAGTCAGCCTGGGTCAGGGCCGACAACGGCCCGTCACCGCAGATGGTCTGGTAGAGCTGCTCGGCCCTGGCGCCACCGCGCTCTGTGATGATGGAAAGTGTCTGGTGGAGCGCCACCGTCGCAATGGAGGGGTCCTGGACCGGCGGTTCGACGAACTTTTCCTTGAGGAGTTCGACGGCAGCGACGGAACGCACCACCTCCAGCCGCAGGCGGTCCATCGGGTCGGACAGCGGCGTCAGGTATTTCTCGCGGACATAGATGCGCAGAGTGGCTGCCTTGCCCCGTCGACGTCCGCTGCGCCCCAGGCGCTGCCGCAGCGATGCCAGGGAACGCGGCCCAAGGATCTGGGCGACTGAATCGACCGAGCCGATGTCGATGCCCAGCTCCAGGGTCGTGGTGGCAACGGCCGTCGTCGGCAGCTCAGCAGCCTTAAGGCGATGTTCCAGGTCTTCTCGCAGCTCCTTGGACAGACTGCCGTGGTGTGGGAAGAACTCGTTGGGGACTTCTGCCGCCTCACTGCGGCGGCGCAGACGATCGGCGACGGCTTCTACCCGCCGCCTGGAGCCACCGAAGACCAGGTTATTGCTGCCCCTCAGGTGGGCGAAGATATGGTCGGCGATGAAGTCCAAGGCTTCCTTGCGGCCTTCATCCTTTTCCAAGTCATCGGCACCGATATCGGGTGGTTCGATGTAGCCGCGGACCTGCAGTCGCAGTTCAGGGCTGCCGCCGGGCGGGTTCACGATCGCAACAGCCGCGGGGTTGGCCGAATTGAGCCATTTGGCTGCCACGCTCAGGTCGCCGATGGTAGCCGACAGGCCGACCCGGCGAGGCCGGACCTTGCACAGGGCATCGATACGCCGCAGCAGGCTCGCCAGATGGAGCCCACGCGGTCCCTGCATGAAGGCGTGCAGCTCGTCGATGACGATGAATTCCAGGTTCTGGAACAGGGCGTAGGCGTCCTTAGGCTTGCGGACGAACAGCGCCTCGATGGACTCAGGGGTAATCAGGGCCACGCCGCTCGGCTTTTTGAGCATGCGCTTCTTGGCGCCTTGAGACGCATCGCCATGCCAGCGGACGACATTCAGCTCCAGTTTCTCGCAGACCTGGTCAAGGCGGCCGAACTGGTCGTTGATGAGTGCCTTGAGCGGGCTGATGTACAGGACGGACAGCCCGGCTTCTTCCTTTTCCGCCACCTGCGACAGGATGGGGAAGAAGGCCGCTTCGGTCTTGCCCGCAGCCGTGGCAGCGGCAATCAGGACATCGTCCTGGCCACCCATGACGGCTTCGATAGCCAGTTCCTGGACTTCACGCAGCTCCGTCCAGTTCTGCTCCCAGATCCACTGGCGGACCTTGGGATGCAGCCGGTCGAAGTTGGACGCCAGCTCAACAGCGGAGGTCACCTCAGAGACGGAGACTGGTGAGCTCGTCATTTCCGTCCTGGGCAGGCTGGGGCTGGGCGCCATTGACCGGTTGGGCTGCGACCGGCTCGGGGGCGTCAGCGATTTCGGTATCGTCCGCACCGTCAGTATCGACGGCGACGTCGACATGGCCGAGCAGCTCCTTCCAGTTGGTCGCCGGGTTCTGCTCCAGCACGTTCAGGAAGTGGATGAAGGCTTTGATGGTGTTGCGCGGCGTCCGGAAATAGGCGTCCCCGATGCGCTTGTTGCAGTGGTCCATGTACATCGGCAGCGCCTCGTCGGGCACCAGGTTCTTGGCCGGATCGCCATGGGCGAAGACGCCGCGAATATTAGACAGAAGCACCAGCAGGTCTTCCGGCGTCAGGCTGGGCAGCCGGACGACCGGACCGGACAGGTCGACCAGGCCGTTCTTGGCAAACGCGTTCTCCGCCAACCGAGACTGCAGTGCCTGGTAGCTGTACAGGCCGCGGCGGGTGTCCATCAGGAACTCAGGCGTTCCGCCGAAGACGAAGCCCAGATTCTGGACATTGCCCTGCAGGGTGTCGTTCACGATGCGCAGGATTTGCTCGTAATTCTGGTTGCGAGCCTGGGAGCTCTGCAGCTTATACAGGTTCACCATCTCATCGAACATGATGAGGGTACCGGCATATCCAGCCAGCTTGATGAAGGCAGCCAGCGCCTTGAAAGCGTCGTAGACCTCATGGTCGTCGATGATGTTGCGGACGCCGAGCGCATTGCGGGCGTCTGTCTTGGTCGGAAATTCACCGCGCAGCCAACGGAGCGCCGAGGCCTTCAGGGCTTCGTTGTCTTCCTCGCTACCCTTCCTATAGGCGCTCAGGACCGCCACATAGTCATAGCCGCTGGCCTGTTCCTGCAGCGATGCCAGCCGCTGCTCGGTAACGGCGTCGGCGGTGATGCCGCGCTGACCGGCTTCCTTGATGCAGTCCGTGATGAAGCGTTCGACGATGCTGGCTAAAGCGCCGCCGTCAGGTTTCGTGCGGGTCGCCATATTGCGGATGGCTTCGGCATACAGGCCGCGTGCCTGGCCGCCGGTCGCGTGGATGCGACGGTCGGGTGCGAGGTCCGCATGCATGGTGACGCACTTCTTCTCCATGGCGATCAGGCGCGTCAGGTGCAGGAAGAAGGTCTTACCTGCACCATATTCGCCGATGATGAACCGGATGGCCGACCCGTTGCCGGTAATGCGGTCGATGTCTTTGACGAGCGCGCCCACTTCCGGGGCGCGGCCGACCTGGATATGGCGCAGGCCAAGGCGAGGGACGACACCGGCAGCCAGTGCCTGAAGGATAACGTCACGGTCTTTGGGCTTAATCGCGGTGTTCATGCTCTGACTTCCATTTCCTTCAGCTTGGCAACAAGGTGTTCGGCAACAACGATGGTGTCTTCACCATCCAGCAGGGGTTCGTCGAAAGTGTCGAATGCCCATTCATTGATGGTCTCGACTGCACCATCGGGCATCAACTGCAATCCGCGTGCTTCTTCCTCGAATGCACCGCGGTCGTACTCCGGCTGAGCCAGGAACAGGACGACGAGCCTGGCATGAGCAGCATCCAGGCCCTCGAACGCGCTGGCCTCGACGACAATGGGAGCTGTTGCTGCTGGTGCGGGTGTTTCCTCGACGAAGATATCGGCCAGCAGGTTGGAGACAGCGGACGTCTCGCTCTTGATGCGCTCCAGGCGGGCCATGTCGATTTTGATGCCACTGGAAGCAGGAATCGCGGCCGGAGCGGGCTTCTTGGGGATGGCCCGCCCGCGTGGCGCTTCTTCCGCCACCACGGTGACTGGCTCATCAATGACAATGGCACCGCGATGGACGGCCGAATACAACTCATCCGCAGGCATGCCCAATGCCTTGTAGAGCTTCTCCAGAAATTTCATCTCGGCCGGGTCGGCGTGGCCGTCAGCCAGAACAGAGGCGATTGCAGAACTGGCCACGCGAGCTTTTTCGGCCGACGACAGCTTGGCCAATCGGCTCATGACGCCCTGCTGGCGCGGTGCATCTTCAGCCAGCAGCTTTGCATAGGCCGCCAATCGCTGTTTTTCCGCCGGGTTCAGGCCATTCAGCGCCTGAATATCCGCTTTCACGGCGGCCAGTTCGGCGGGGTTGACGCCGCCGTCGGCCGCAGCGGCCAGCGATGTGACTTCGATGAGTGTTTTGGCAATCTGGTATTCCGGCTTTTCCGGATTTACCTCCTGCTGCTCGGTGCGCCTGAACAGGACAACGGTGCCGTCCTTTGGGAAGCTGGATGACCCGTAGCGTTTGTCAGGCTCGAATCCGACATTCATCGCGTCGAATGCCGGAGCAATCTGCGCCATTTGGGCGGCAAGCGTCTTCTTCTCGTCCTGTTCGACACTGAAGGTCTCGAGCATCTTTTCGGCACTGGTGACGAAGGTGTCATCACCTGAAAACGCGGTGGTCAGATACTCCGAGATTGCTTTGAGCGGCGAGTTGGCAACGCTGTGCTGAATTTCCTTCGGCAACAGCAAGATGCTTTCCGGCTTGCCCCGGGTCTGCGGTTTGCGCCCCAGCAGGCGGCTGTACGCCTCAAGGTCATCAATGCAGCGGTTGTACAATTCACGCAACGGCTTCATCGGCGCCGAGACGGCGGTGATATCAGGAAAGTCGCCTGCTAGCGGAATGTCGGCACCGAAGTTTCCGCTGCAGGCTCTGTAGTGAGCCTTGAGTAGCGTTTTGGGGGTAGAGACCTTTCTGCCCTTGGGATACTTGGCGGCAAACCGCACAGCCCAGAGCAGCTTGAATTCATCCCAGCACCGCGTCAGCGCTGTTTTGGAATAGACATCCGGTGCGCCTAGTAGCCACGCCAAGGAATCAAAAGCATTGAGTGGCTCCTGTTGGGCCAGTTTCCGGCCCAGATACATAAGCACGGGAAGCTTTAGATCGCTCATTGCTGCATCAACGTCGGTCAAGTCAGGTTCGGTGGGAGTGACGCCCATCAGAGCCTGAGCCGACTGCAGGAAAGCCTCGGCATACCTCTGGAAAGAATTGTTGTCAGTTCGAAGCGCCTTCAGGCGCCTGACCTCGGCAATCAGTGTTGGAGCTTCAGCAATGGCTTTGTCGACGAACATCCGGCGTTCGATGCCGTAGAAATACAGGAAGACGTATCCGATATCGGCATTCGGGTCACTGCGATCGCTCGCCAGCCACTCGAGGTACCCCCGACGGGCGGTCGCACCGATGGTCGAATATGACGGCCAATAGTTCATCTGAGCGCCGACGGCGGTTTTCGCAACAGTCAGGGTCGGATCGACCAGGCAGTTGTCGACGTCGTAATGAGATTGCCCGGGGAACAGGCCGCCGACGTAGAATAGGCCGCCTTTGATTGTGATGCCTTTGATGGTGATGGATTCGCTGGGGGGCAGCCAGCGGCCGGGGTCTTTGTTATTGCTGCGTGACCCTGAAGATGTGGACAAGCTGACGGTAACGCCCCAGCGAGCGAGTGTGTCTGAATCCGTGGCATGGCGGGCTGGCGACGATGACGTCGGGTCATTACGTCGGGTGACTGGCTCAAGCTTGAAGTTGGCGAAGTCCGGCTTGGGTTCCGGTTTCTTCTTCTTGCGCGTCACCCTGTAGATGACGAAGCCGATCACGATGAGTACCAGCCACTCCATTGGAGAGCTCCCCCTGAACTTGCCTTGCCTGCCCACTGCGACTTTAGCGGAAGAAATCGGAGCTTGGCACGCCCGAGCGGCACGACAGGTCGAGGGCTGTTGCAATGAGTTTGGATTCGTCCGCATGCGGGTTTACCCATGTATGCGTTCGCCAATTTTCGCAGCAAATTCAAACGGTCAGCGCCTTGCTGCAAGTCAAAGGTCGACATCGCCCTCAATCGACCTCGCGATAAACTCGTGTGCATCAATCTGAGGTGCCTTGGCCAGGTCAGCAGCACTTATCCCCTGGAGTCCGTCGCAACAAAGACAATCGACCCGCTGTTTGCAGCCTGCAGCCCCGGCACCGGTGCCGATGTCGACAGCAGGTTCTATGGAAATCCGGACCTAGCAAACAAGCGATATCATCAATTGTTTGAGGCAAAGCTGGACGAGGTCATTGAAGGTCTGAAGAAGCTGCCTCAGCAGAATAATTCACCCATCTTCGAGGGTTTGCAGTCGGTGGCGGTGACGTCATTGGGAACGCCCAGGGCCGTACCTGCCAAGAAGCGAATCATCATCATCTCGGACTTCATCCATCATACCCGGCAGCATTCCATGTATCAGGGTGTGCAGTCGTTCAAGCAATTCCGCACGACCAACTACTATCCACAGATTAAGCCGGATTTGGCCGGAGCTTCTGTCGATTACTTCGTGATACCGCGCGACACGATGCGGCGCGTACAGCAGCCACCGCTGGTCGAGTTCTGGTTTGAGTTTACTGCGGCGGCCAACGGGGTCGTTGGCGAATGGAACCCAATTTAATAGGAGCGGGCGATGGTTGAGATTGCCTCGTCGAAGAAGAAGTATCTGAACCCGCTGAACGATATCCCGGATCAGGCGCTGTTCTTCGGCCTGTTTGCGGTGGGCGGCCTGGCGATCTGGTTCATGAAGATGGCCGGTTTCCATCAGTATGTCGTAACCGCATTCCCCGTGGCCATCATGTTCGGGTATGCGGGCGTGGCGCTGGTCACCAAGCGGTATCGTATCCGCGAGGACAAGATTGGCGACAACATCTATTACCTTGGGTTCCTGTATACCCTGGTGTCGCTCGCCTACGCGCTGTATCGTTTGGGGCGGATGCCGGGCTACGGCGGCGGATTTGCGTCCACTCATCTAGTGCGTGGTGGCGTAAAGCGCCAATTTAATACAAGGGTGCACATTTTCCGACGTGATGACGTGGCGTCTTTCGATTGGGGGCCAGTCCTTCCTGACGGAATTGATAACCTCAAGCGGCCGCTTCGAAAATCCAAATAGGCTTGGTAACTTTTCAGCCGAAGAAGGTGGGGAGTTTTCAGAGTATCGCTTCTTATCTGGCAAAACCCCGAAATCTCGGTTCTTTATATGGCAAAATGTTGCCGCAAATTGGCAATTTGAACGTCGGCATCAACGAGTTATCGGTAGTTTTGAGGAAAGATATCTGGCAATTACCATTTCCGATACCTGATTCCACGGGGGCGCCCAAAAGGCGCCTCTGTTTGTTTTAGTGCAGTTCCGGATTGTCCTTGACCAGGATGTCTTCCCGCGGCGGCACGGTCTGGCGTTCGATCCAGCGATGCACGCGTGGCCCTTCGCCCTGATGCAGCCCGCGCAGCAATGCCATCACGTCGGCATCGGCCTTGGTGCGCCGCGTATTGTGCCGGATATATTCCAGCCAGGTCGGCACGTGATAGGACTCCGTCCACAATTCGGTATCCTCGACATGGCGCAGCAGCGCCCAGCGCTGGGCGCCGTCGCGCAGTCGGATGCGGCGGCGGCGCGTCATCACCGCGAGGAATTCCGTCACGTCCTCATAGCGGATGCGATATTCCACCATCACGAAGATCGGGCCGCTCTGCGGCTTGATGTCGAGCCCGGTGGCCGGCGCCTGGAACTGTCCAAGCGGATCGAGGTCGACGGAGACGACATTCTGTAACGTGAAGCGGAGCCCTGCGGCGGCGCAGAGCAGCAGTCCCAGCCCGCCCGCCACCAGCGCGGTCGATACGCCATGGGCATCCGCCAGCGAGCCCCAGAGCCAGCTGCCGATGGCGAGGCCGCCGAAATTGGTCATCTGGTAGAGCGCGATGGCGCGGCCGACGACCCAGCGCGGCGCCGAGAGCTGCACCGAGATATTGAACAGCGACAGCGCAATCACCCAGCAGGCGCCGGCCGGAATCAGCGCGGCAAAACTCAGGTAGAGATTGGTGCTGAGGCCGAGCGTGACGGTGGCTGCCATCGAGATCAGGCAGGCGAGCCGCGTGATGTTTTCATCGGTCAGCGCCCGGCGCACGCGGGCATTGATGATCGCGCCGAGGATGGCGCCGACGCCGAAGGTGCCGAGCAGGCCGCCATAGGTCAGCGCGCCGGCGCCCAGCAGGTCGCGGGCGACGACCGGCAGCAGGGCCAGCACCGATCCGGCGCAGGAACTGAACAGGATGGTCCGCAGCAGCACCACCAGGATCTGCGGCGACATCGCGACATAGCGCAGTCCCGCCGACATGGCGCTGAGGAAGTCTTCTCTCGGCAGATCCGATTTCGCCGTGTCGGGTTTCCACCGGGCCAGAACCCAGATGATCGGCAGGTAGGTGACGGCGTTGAACAGGAAGGAGAGCGCGGCGCCGAGCGCGGCCACGATGGTGCCGCCGATCGCCGGGCCGATGCTGCGGGTGACGTTGAAGCCCATGTTGTTGAGGATCACGGCAGCCGAGAGGGTGTCGCGCGGCACGGTGTCGCGCACGCTGGCCTGCCAGGACGGATTGTTCACCGCGCTGCCGGTGCCGATCAGGAACGTCAGCGCCAGCAGCATCCAGGGCGTGATCCAGTCGAAGAACACCGCGGCCGCCAGGATGAGCGAAAAGCACAGCATCGCCACCTGGGCGCCGAGCATGACCAGGCGGCGTTCGAAACTGTCGGCCAGCGCGCCGGCGGCCAGCGCGAACAGCATGACCGGCAGCGCATTCATGCCCTGGACCAGCGCGACCAGGCTGGCCGAGCCGCTGATGGTCATCATCACCCAGCTGGCGCCGATGGTCTGGACCAGCACGCCGATATTCGAGATCAGCGAGGCGGTCCAGAACAGCCGGAAGATCCGGTGCTGGAATGGAGCGAAAGTACCGACCGGGGGAGGGGCTGGAGTCATGACCTGCTGGGCGGGGCGGGCGTTAAGGCGCGAAAGGCGGCCTAGTGTCTGAAAACTATAGCTGAATTTGCCCGATGGGGAGGTGCGAGGTGGCGCTCCAGGCGGTTTTTATGACGTCTGCATAGCGGCGCCCGGCGGCTGGGGCAGAGCGATTTCGGATGCTCCGTATACAATTCAATCCGTGAGTGTACGGCCAAGAGGTAATGCCAGTATCACAAACCACTGTTCAGACTTGGAAATTTGGCGAGGTGTCTGTTTATTAACCCCGCATATCAAAGATTTATGAGAAAGTGATACAGTCGCGCATCTCGCCGAAAAATCAGGGGGAATCCCATGTCCTTTGCGTCGAACCTTAAAATTGGCCCGCGGGTACTCGCTGTCGTTGCGCTGCTGGCGATTGCCGCCGCCGCCATCGGCGCGATGGGTGTGATTTCCCTCGACCGCTTCGAGCGGCAGACCAACGTGATGGAGAGCATCGCCAAGCAGACGCAGTATGGCGAAAGGCTTAATGCGCTGGTCTATGCCGTGGTGATGGATTCGCGCGGCGTCTACATGTCGGCCGATGCCGCTGCCGCCAAGCCTTATTCCGCCGGCATCGTGCGCTTCACCGGTGAGATGGAAAACGTCATCAAGGAATGGAGCGCGCTGATCGGCCCGCAGGCCGGCAACAGCGACGAGGCCAAGCAGTTCATCGCCACGGTCAATCAGTTCATCCAGTTCCGCCGCGAACTGGCCCGCCTCGGCCTCGAAGGCAAGCCGGGTGAAGCGCGCACCTACGGCGACAACGATGCCAACCGCAGCAACCGCCAGGCGGTCAATCGCCTGATCGACGGCGTCACCAAACGCAATGCCGAGCGCGTCGTGGAAGTCAGCAACGGGCTGACCTCCTACTACAACACGCAGCGTCCGCTGCTGATCATGATCACGGTGGCTGCCATTGCCGTGTCGGTGGCGCTGGCGCTGTATATCGTGATCGCCACGCTGACCCGTCCGATCAGCCGCATCACCGGGGTGATGAACAGGCTGGCGACCGGCGATACCGGCGTTGCCGTCACCGGCAGCGAGCGCCGCGACGAGATCGGCGAGATGGCCAAGGCCGTGCAGGTCTTCAAGGACAGCATGATCGCGCGCGAGGCCGCCGAGACCGAGATCGCGCAGCAGCGCGAGGAAGCCGAGCAGCGCCGCGTCCAGCAGGTGGCGCGCGAAAAGGCCGCCGGCGACGAAATCGCAGCGCTGGTCAACAAGGTGGCAGATGGCGACCTGACCGGCCGCATCAGCGAAAGCGGCAAGGAGGGCTTCTTCCTCTCCACCAGCCAGGAGCTGAACCGCCTGACCGCCACGCTGCAGACCATGGCCGGCGAACTGGCCGAGGTGATGAGCGCGATGGCACAGGGCGATGTCACCCGTGCCGTGCGCGGCGAATATCACGGCGTGTTCGGCCAGCTGAAATCCAGCGCCAACGGCATGGCCGAGCGGCTGCGCGATTTCGCCGGCCGTCTGACCCAGACGGCGCAGTCGGTGAAGGTGGCCTCGGACGAAATCTCGACCGGCAGCCAGGATCTGGCGCAGCGTACGGAATCGCAGGCCGCTTCCATCGAAGAAACCGCCGCCTCGATGCATGAGATCACCACGACGGTGAAGCAGAACGCCGACAACGCCCAGGCCGCCAACCAGCTGGCCGTCGCGGCGCGCGACACGGCCGAAAAAGGCGGCAGCGTGGTCAGCGATGCCGTCACCGCGGTGACGCAGATCGAAGCCAGCGCGCAGAAGATTTCCGATATCGTCGGCCTGATCGACGAGATCGCCTTCCAGACCAATCTGCTGGCGCTGAATGCTTCGGTGGAAGCGGCGCGCGCCGGCGAAGCCGGCAAGGGCTTTGCGGTGGTGGCGCAGGAAGTGCGTGCGTTGGCGCAACGCTCGGCCAATGCGTCGAAGGATATCAAGGCGCTGATCTCGGCCTCGAATGCCCAGGTCAAGACCGGCGCGTCGCTGGTCAACCAGACCGGTGCTTCGCTCAACGACATCGTCACCGCAATCAAGAAGGTGAGCGATATCGTCGCCGAGATTGCTGCCGCCTCGCGCGAGCAGGCCACCGGCCTCGACCAGATCAACACGGCTGTGGGCAGCATGGACGAGATGACCCAGCGCAACGCCGCCCTGGTGGAAGAGACCACGGCTGCCGCGCAGAGCCTGAATACCCAGGCCGGGCAGCTCGCCGAACTGGTCGGCTTCTTCAAGGTTTCGGGTGGCGCTGCGCCCAGCCTGCCGGCCCCGAGTCCGGCGCCTGTCGTCCGGCCTGCCGCGTCACCGGCGAAACCGGCCGCCGCCGCACCGCGCAAACCTGCGCCTCCGGCCGCCAACAAGGATGAGGATTGGCAGGAATTCTAAGGCTTTAGCCTTACTGCGGCCGGGGCGATTTCCGGCGGGGTTTCCGGTTGACAGGCCGGGGACCCGCCGGTATGTTCCGGCCCACTTTTCCGCCGGGCGGGTGAAGACTGCGCCCGGTTTTTCGTTACTGAGGTCAGGTATCATGAAGGTCGTGAATTCCCTCAAGTCGGCCAAGGGCCGTCACCGCGATTGCCGCGTCGTGCGCCGCAAGGGCCGCGTCTACGTGATCAACAAGACCAACCCGCGCTTCAAGGCGCGCCAGGGTTAATCGATCCGGGGGTAATACCCCGTCGGTTTTGTGTGGTTTAAACGGCCCGGTTGCTGATGCAGCCGGGCCGTTTTCTTTTGCCCGGACGGTGGCGTTCCGGGTGGAAATTTGTCTGACAACCTGACAAATTTACCCGATGCCGACTCCATTTTCATCCGCATCCGAACTGCCCCGCGCCGGCCTCGGCGCCACCCTGGCGGCCCGCCTTGCTGCCGCGATCCGGGCAGGGGAATTTCAGCCCGGCGCCCGGCTGCCGACCGAGATGCAGCTGGTCGAGCGTTTCGCCGTCAGCCGCGCCGTGGTGCGTGAGGCGATCGCCCGGCTCAAGACCGACGGCTTCGTTGAAAGCCGGCAGGGCTCCGGCGCTTTCGTGGCGGCCAAACCCGGCCTCGCCAATTTCCGTATCGACGGTCGGCTGCAGGCCACCGATCTGGCGCATGTCTTCGAGCTGCGCGGCGTGATCGAGGTCGGCATGGCCGAACTGGCGGCGCAGCGCCGCAGCAAGGCCGATATCAAAGCCCTCGATGCCGCCTTCATGCAGATGCAGGGCGCCTTGGAAGCCGGCACGGATGGTGCCGAGGCCGACGATGCCTTCCACGCCGCCATCGCGACCGCCGCACATAATCCTTATCTGGCGCAGTTCGCCGCCTTTCTGGCGCAGCATTTCTCCGCCACCCGCGCCGTGACCTGGCAGGCGGAAGCGCGCGCCAGCGGCAGCACGCTGGCGGCGCAGGCCGAACATCTCGATATGGTGAAGGCGATCCTGCAGGGTGATGCCGAAGCGGCGGGTTTCGCGGCCCGGCGCCATGTGACCAATGCCGCCGCGCGCTACCTGGCGGCACAAAAGAAGGGGTGACGCCATGCTGATGCCGGCGCCGGAACAGGACATCATTGCCCAGCGGCTCGATCTGATCGCCGCGCTGCGCCGCATCGTGCCGGGCGAGGGCGTGATCGCCGACGAGACCAGCCTGCGTGCCTTCGAATGCGACGGACTGACCGCCTATCGCCAGCTGCCGCTGGTGGCGGTGCTGCCCAGCAATGTGCAGCAGGTGGCGGAGGTGATGAAGCTGTGCAACGAGCGCGGTGTGAAGATCGTGCCGCGCGGCGCCGGCACGTCGCTGTCGGGCGGCGCACTGCCACTGGCCGACGGCGTGCTGCTGGGGCTCGGCAAGTTCAACAAGGTACTCGACATCGACTGGGACAACCGCTGCGCCGTCGTGCAGCCCGGCGTCACCAATCTGGGCATCACCCGCGCGGTCGAGCATCGCGGCTTTTATTACGCACCGGACCCCAGCAGCCAGATCGCCTGCACCATCGGCGGCAACGTGGCGGAGAATTCCGGCGGCGTGCATTGCCTGAAATACGGCCTCACCACCAACAATATCCTCGGCGTCGAGATGGTGCTGATGAATGGCGACATCGTGCGGCTCGGCGGCAAGCATCTCGATGCCGAGGGTTATGACCTGATGGGCATCATCTGCGGCTCGGAAGGCCTGCTCGGCGTCATCACCGAAGTCACCGTACGCATCCTGCCCAAGCCGACCACACAGCGCGCCGTGCTGGCTGGCTTCCCGACATCGGAGTCTGCCGGCAACTGCGTCGCCAAGATCATTGCCTCGGGCATCATCCCGGGCGGCATGGAGATGATGGATCGCCCCGCCATCCATGCGGCGGAGGATTTCGTCCATGCCGGCTATCCGCGCGATGTCGAAGCCCTGCTGATCATCGAACTGGACGGGCCGCCGGCCGAAGTCGACGACCTGCTGCTGCGCGTGAAGGAAATCGCCGAACGCTGCGGCTCGGTTTCCCTGCGCGTGTCGCAGAACGAGGACGAGCGGCTCGCCTTCTGGGCCGGACGCAAGGCGGCGTTTCCCGCCGTCGGTCGTATCTCGCCGGATTATCTCTGCATGGACGGCACCATCCCGCGCAAGACCCTGCCGCTGGTGCTGACCCGCATGGGCCAGCTCTCGGAAAAGCACGGGCTGCGTGTCGCCAATGTGTTTCATGCCGGCGACGGCAACCTGCATCCGCTCATTCTGTATGATGCCAACAACCCGGGCGAACTGGCGCGCGCCGAGGAATTCGGCGCCGATATTCTTCGTCTGTGTGTGGAGGTCGGCGGCGTGCTGACCGGCGAGCACGGCGTCGGCGTGGAAAAGCGCGACCTGATGCCGGCGATGTTCTCGGAAGAGGATCTGGCGCAGCAGCAGCGCGTCAAATGCGCCTTCGATCCGAGCCACCGCCTCAATCCCGGCAAGGTGTTTCCCGTGCTGCATCGCTGCGCCGAGCTCGGTCGCATGCATGTGCACAAGGGCCAGCTGGCGTTTCCGGATTTGCCGAGGTTTTGAGTATCGTCATGAATATCGAAGATACAAAAAATATCGTCATGCCCGGCCTTGTGCCGGGCATCCATCTGCATAGTTCGATGCGCGGAGAGTTGGGATGGATCCCCGGGACAAGCCCGGGGATGACGGAGGGGGGGTGTTAGGTCATGCCTGAAACCTTCATTCCCTCCGGCACCACCGATGTTGCCGACCTGATCAAATGGGCCGCCGCCGAAGGCAAGCCGCTCAGCCTGCATGGCCATCGCAGCAAGGCCGGGCTCGGTCGTCCCGCACAGACCGAATACGCACTCGATATCGGCCGGCTCAGTGGGATTCTGGATTACGAACCGGCCGAACTGGTGCTGACCCTGCGCCCCGGCACGCTGGTCTCCGATGTCGAAAAACTGCTGGGGGCCAGCCACCAGATGCTGGCCTTCGAGCCGCCGGATTACGGCCCGCTCTGGGGCGGGGCGGCGGCGCGCGGCACCATTGGGGGCGCCATCGGCTGCAATCTCGCCGGGCCGCGCCGATTCAAGTCGGGTGCGGTGCGCGACCACCTGCTCGGTTTCACCGGCGTGTCGGGCCGCGGTGAAATCTTCAAGGCCGGCGCGAAAGTCGTGAAGAACGTCACCGGCTACGACCTGCCCAAGCTGGTCTGCGGCGCCTACGGCACATTGGTCGCACTGACCGAAGTGACGCTGAAGGTGCTGCCCGCGCCGGAGAAGACGCGCACGGTACTGATCTTCGGCCTCGACGACACGAAAGCGATTCAGGCACTCAGCGCCGCCGCCACTTCGCCGCATGAAGTGGCGGGGCTGGCGCATCTGCCGGCCGGCATCGCCGCGCAATCCGGCATCGCCTATGTTGCCAGGGCGGGCACCAGTGTCACCGCGATCCGCGTCGAAGGCACGGAGGTGTCAGTCAAGGCGCGCTGCGAGGCGCTGCGCGATCTGCTGGTCAGCGTAGGGGCGCCGCTGGAAGAACTGCATTCGATGAATTCCGCCTGGCTGTGGCGCGAAATCCGCGACGTCGCAGCCTTCGTACTGCCGCAGGATCGTGTGCTGTGGCGGATCTCCGTGGCGCCGATGAGCGGGCCATCTGTTACCGCCGCGATTGCGCAGGCACAGCCCGACGCACAGTTCTTCTACGACTGGGCCGGCGGCCTGGTCTGGCTCACTTTGCCGCCCGCCGAAGACGCCCATGCGGCGCTGGTGCGCAGCACTGTTGCCGGGAACGGCGGCGGCCATGCCACGCTGTTCCGTGCCGATGCGGCGACCCGCGCCGCTGTGCCGGTGTTCCAGCCGCAGCCGGAGGCTTTGGCCGCGCTCAGCCGCCGCGTGAAGGACAGCTTCGATCCGATGAATATCCTCAATCCGGGCCGCATGGTCGCGGGAACCTAACATGCAAACTTCCTTCACCCTGGCCCAGCTTGCCGATCCGGACATTGCCGCCTCGAACGACATTCTGCGCAAATGCGTGCATTGCGGTTTCTGCACGGCCACATGCCCGACCTATGTGCTGCTCGGCGATGAGCGCGACAGTCCGCGCGGGCGCATCTATCTGATCAAGCAGATGCTGGAGGGCGGGCATGACGCCACGGAAGAAACCGTGCGCCATGTCGATCGGTGTTTAAGTTGCCTTTCTTGCATGACCACCTGCCCGAGCAGCGTGCATTACATGCATCTGGTCGATCACGCGCGCGCCCATATCGAAGAGACGTATCAACGCCCGCTGATGGACCGCCTGCTGCGCGGAGTCCTTGCGCGCGTGCTGCCCCATCCGGGCCTGTTCCGCCTCAGCCTGCGTCTGGCGACCATCGGCAAGCTGTTCCGTTTCCTGCTGCCGAAGAAACTGAAAGCCATGGTCGCGCTGGCGCCGGCTTCGCTGCCGCCGGCCTCTCCGCTGGACCAGCCGCAGGTGTTCAAAGCGGAAGGCGAACGGCGCATGCGCGTCGCCATGCTGACCGGCTGCGCCCAGCGCGTGCTCGACCCCGAGATCAACGCCGCCACGATACGCCTGCTGACGCGGCATGGCTGCGAGGTCGTGGTCGCACAGGGCGCCGGCTGCTGCGGTGCGCTGACGCATCACATGGGCAAGGAAGACGACGCCCATGCCAAAGCGAAGGCGAATATCGCCGCCTGGACCGCTGAACTGGAGGGCGAGGGGCTGGACGCGGTGGTGATCAATGCCTCGGGCTGCGGCACCACGGTGAAAGACTACGGTTTCATGCTGCGCAGCGATGCGGCTTGGGCGGAGCGGGCCGCGAAGATCGGCGCGCTGGCGAAAGACATCACCGAAGTGATGCGCGATCTCGGCCTGAAGCCTGTGGCCGACCTGCCGCCGCTGACGGTCGCCTATCACAGCGCCTGTTCATTGCAGCATGGCCAGAAGATCACGGCCTTGCCCAAGCAGTTGCTCAGCCAGGCCGGATTCACGGTGAAGGATGTGCCGGAAGCGCATCTGTGCTGCGGCTCGGCGGGAACTTACAACCTGCTGCAGCCGGAGCTTTCGGCGCAGCTGCGCGACCGCAAGGTGAAGAACATCGCCTCCACCCATGCGGATGCCGTGGCGGCTGGCAATATCGGCTGTCTGGTGCAGATTGCCCAGGGATCAAAAAGCTTGGGTATGGAGACGCCGGTGCTGCATACGGTGCAGCTGCTCGACTGGGCGACCGGCGGACCGCGCCCGAAGAATCTCTAAAAGAAGAGTCGCGCTTACTTCTTGACCGGCTGTGCGGCCTGCTCGGCGCGGGCGCGACACTGCGTCTCGGCGACCATGCGCTGCTGCTCGGTCATTTTCTGGCCGGCCTTCAGGCCGCTGCGCAGGTCGCGCATGCAGGCTTCGATGGCGGCGGCGGTGCCGGGCTGCGACTGAGCCTGGGCCTGCACGGCGAAAAACGTGCCGGCGGCAATCAGCAGGGCAAGGGCGAAGGCATGATCGCGCATAGGTCTGATCCTGATAAAACGGCGTAACCGCGCCCTTGTACGGGATGCCGGCCGGAAAACGAAATAATTTTTCAATCACTATACGGATCGCGCCGGATTCATTGACTGAATCACCGGCTCAGGCAGCAATCAACCGCCCGTGCGCGCTCCGGAAATTTCCCGGACTGGCGCCAAAGCGGGCGCGGAAACCGGCATTGAATGTGGACAGGTCGCCGAAGCCGGCATCCCAGGCAATGGCGCTGACCGGGTCGTTGCTGCTGCACAGCCGTTCGGCGGCCCGGTGCAGCCGCAGGCCGAGCAGATACTGGTGCGGCGTGACACCGGTGATGCGGCGGAAGCTGCGCAGGAAATGGTACTTGCTCATGCAGGCCACGGCGGCCAGGCCCGCGAGATCGAGCGGTTCGGCAGCATGAACTTCGATATGACGCAGCACGCGGCTGATGCGCCGGCTGTCTGCTGCCGAGGGCAGCACCGAACGGGCATTGCCGCCGGCGACGGCCTCCACCACGGCTTCGGCCATGTCGATGGCCAGTTCTTCGACTGCCATGTGATTTGGCGTCATGCGGTTTGGTGTCTGGGTATTTGCCGCGAGCGCCGCCATCTCCGCCATCGGCCGGTACAGGGATTTCAGTGCCGGCAGCATGGCGGCCGTGAAACGGAAGCGGCTGCTGCCCGCCGTGCTGGCGGCGATTTCCTCGAACAGCGCGGGGCTGAACTGCAGGCTGACGCAGCGGTCGCCGCTGCCATGGTCGTGGCCGCATTCGTAGCAGGCGCCGAAATTTCCCAGCATCACCGCGCCGGGATAGAGCAGGGCGCGGCCGCTGTCGCAGCGATACTGGAAAGAACCCTCCAGCACCGCGGCAATGGCGACGCTGGCATGCCGTTCCTCGAAGGGGCGATCCTGTGGCCCGGCCTCGCAGACGAACTCGTTCAATGTCCAGTCGGCGTCGCGCGCGATGACGCGGGCGGCCGGAATGGGATTGATCTGGGAGGTAAGCCCGGGCATGGGCGCAAGAATAGCAATTTTCCCCAAGCCCGGGAACCGCAGACCGGGGCATGGTGCGGCTCCCGGCGGTCACTGCTGCCGGAAATTTGCCCAGAACGTCACCCGGAAATTTGCAGGGGAAAACAATGCTCAATCACGTGTCCATCGGTGTTCGCAATACGGCGAAGACCAAGGCTTTCTACGACGCCGTCCTCAAACCTCTGGGTTATACCTGCCTCAGCGAAGGCGAGGGTTCGCTCGGCTATGGCGACAAGACCGTGGTGCTGTGGATTAGCCAGACCGACAAACCCGTGCCGGCCGACATGGCGTCGGGCCTGCATTTCTGCTTCGACGCGCCGACCCGCAAGGGCGTCGCAGCTTTCCATGCCGCGGCGCTGGCGCAGGGCGGCCAGGATAACGGTCAGCCCGGCCTGCGCGCCGATTACGGCGACAACTATTATGCGGCTTTCGCGATCGACCCGGACGGCTACCGGATCGAGGCTTACTGCAGCAAAGCTGGCTGAGAAAGGGCATACCGATGCCGACGATCCGTAAAGAACTCACCGTGGCCGCCGGCATCGACCGCGTCTGGGCGGCGTTCCGCGATACCGGCGCCGTCCATCGGCTGGCACCGGGCTTCGTCACCGACTGCAGGCTGGAAGAGGGCGGCGCGGCGCGCATCGTCACCTTCGCCAACGGCATCGTAGCGCGCGAGGCGATTGTCGATCTCGACGAGGCGGCGCATCGCCTGGCCTATTCGGCCAGCGGCGGGCGCCTGACGCATCACAATGCCTCGTTCACGGTGACGGAAGACGGCCCCGGCCGCTGCCGCATCGTCTGGCGTGCCGACCTGCTGCCAGCCGAGATGAAGCCGGCCATCGAGGCGATGATGGAGCAGGGCGTCGCCGCCATGCAGCGCCTGTTCGGCCCGTAACGACTACTTTGAACCGAGGCGCTGGTTGATCTCGATCAGCAGCGCCTCGGTCACCGTCTCGCACATGCGCCAGACGATGTCGAAGCCATCCGAATTGCCATAATAGGGATCGGGCACGTCGCGGCCGAAACGCGGCGCGTAGGAAAGATACAGCTTCACCCGGTCGCGATACGGTGGCGGGCAGAGTTTCAGCAGCTGGCGGTAATGCCCTTCATCCATCGCCAGGATCAGGTCGAAGCCGGCGAAATCCTCCAGTGTCACCTGGCGGGCGCGCAGCACGCTCAGGTCGACGCCGAAGCGCTGCGCATGGGCGGTGCTGCGGCGGTCGGGCGGATCGCCGACGTGATAGTCATGCGTACCGGCGGAATCGACCCGCACCCGGTCAGCCAGCCCGGCGCGCTGCAGGGCATGGCGCAGCAGGCCGTCGGCGGTGGGCGAACGGCAGATGTTGCCGGTGCAGACCATCAGGATGGCGAAGTCTGGTTTGGGGTCAGGCTTGGCGGCAGGGGTGGCTGTCATGACCTGAGGGAAGCATTCCAAAGGAGGTGCCGCAAGGCACTACCAAGCCGCCGTCGCCCATTCTAAAGTATTGGCATGCCGACGCCGCCGCCCGACGACGAAACCGCCCTGCTCGATATCAACGCCGCGTTTTACCGCGCGTTTGCTTCGCGTGACATCGACGCCATGGAGACGCTGTGGGCCAAGACGGCGCCTGTCGTCTGCATCCATCCGGGCTGGCCGCCGCTGATGGGCCGCGAGGCCGTGCTGGAAGGCTGGCGCCGCATCCTGTCCAACCCGTCGCAGCCGGCGTTGCAGATGATGGGGCCGCGCGTCACGCTGTGGGGCGATGTGGCGCTGGTGATCTGCTTCGAGAAGGTCGAGGACCAGTATCTGATCGCCTCGAATGTGTTCGTGCGCGAGGGCAAGGCCTGGCGGCTCAGCCATCACCAGGCCGGACCGGTGGCCAGCCCGCCGACCGGCGCGAATGACGACGACGAGCAGGATATCGACGACGACCTCGATGACGAGGATGAAGACGACGACGATCTCGATCCGCCGTCGGGGACCATTCACTAAACAGGAAACCCTCACCCTCCCACCGCTTCGCGGCGGTGCCCTCCCTCTCCCGCAAGCGGGCGAGGGCGAGGTCGGACTCCCTCTCCCATGCAATGGGAGAGGGTTGGGGTGAGGGGCTTAGTTCGCCTTCACCAGCGTCGTAATCCGCGCCCCAGCGCCGCTTTCGCGCGCCATGCGGGTCTTCAGAAACTCCAGCATCGGCTTGAGAGTCTCGGCGAACTGCCAGGGCGGATTGATCACCAGCAGGCCGCTGCCGTTCATCTGCCTGGCGTCTTTCGCCGGCCGCACCGTCAGTTCGAGACACAGCGTCTCGACCTTGATCTGCCGGGCCAGTGCGGACTTCCACTGGTCGATGCTCTTCTGGTCCTTGATCGGATACCACACGGCAAGCTGCCCGGTGGCCCAGCGCTGATGCGTCAGCAGCACGGCTTTGCTCAGCGTGTCGAATTCATCCTTCGCCTCGAAGGCCGGGTCGATCAGCGCCAGACCTCTGCGCGGCGTCGGCGGTGTCAGCGCCTTCAGCGCCTCGAAACCGTCGCGATGATGCACCGAGACAGCCGGGTCGCGCCCGATATTCTGCCGCAGCGTTTCGGCATCCTGCGGATGCAATTCGCAGAGCGAAACGCGGTCGCCGGCACGGACGCTGTCCTGCAGCAGCCAGGGTGAACCGGGATAGCGCCGCAGCCCGCTGCCGCCGGCTTTGAGATCGGGGTTGAGCCGTTTCAGTGCATCCCAGTAGCGTGGCAGGAGTTTCGCAGCCGCCGGATCGGACAGCACGGCGCCGATGCCGAAGCGATATTCGCCGCTGCGCTGCGCCTCGTCGGCGGCGAGATCGTAGAGGCCGAGACCGGCATGGCTGTCGATCAGATGCACCGGATTGGGCTTGCGGTGCAAAGCATCAAGCAGCTCCAGCAGCACGACATGCTTCAGCACGTCGCCGAAATTGCCGGCATGAAAGGCGTGGCGGTAGTTCATGCCGGCTCTTTACGGCATCAGGGAGATAAGGGCTAGGCCCCGGATCAGACCTTCGCCTTCAGCAGCGCCAGTTCGATGGCTTTGGTCACCTTGGCGTCGGTCGGCTTGACCGGCGTGGCGAAGCCTTCGACCAGTTTGCCGTCGGCGCCGATCAGGTATTTGTGGAAATTCCATTTTGGCAGTGCGTCCTCGCCCAGTTCGGCGGCGATCCAGCGATAGAGCGGATGCGCGTTCGGGCCCTTCACCACCTGCTTCTCGGCGAGCGGGAAATCGATGTCGAAGTTCACCTCGCAGAATTCCTTGATCTGCGCCGCCGTGCCGGGCTCCTGGCCGCCGAAATCGTTCGACGGCACGCCGAGCACGACCAGGCCGCGGTCGCGATACTGTTTGTAGACCTTTTCCAGGTCGGCATATTGCGGGGTGAAGCCGCATTGCGAGGCGGTGTTGACCAGCAGCACGACCTTGCCCTTGTACTGCTTCAGCGGCATGGGCGTGCCGTCGATCCCGGTCAGTTCGAAATCATGCGCGGTCATGCCGGTGGTCCCTCTTTTGCTGATCTGCTGGGCCTGCACATTGCTGCCGAAGGGGCCGAGCGCCACCAGGGCAGCGGCGATCAGCGGCAGGGACGCGATCGTCCCGACCAGCCGGCGGCGCATCGACGGCATCGGCAGCCTGCTAAACGTATGATTTCCTGTGTCCATGCTGTGGCCGCCCATGATTCAGCCTCCATTAACGCTACCCGGGCTTAACTATAGCGTTATCAACCCGTCCGGGCAGCAGCTTGTTGCGCCCGCCAAACGCCTTTCGGAGGCGAATGCCGATGCCGACCCTGCTCACCTTTGCCGCGCTGTCGCTGATCGCCCTGGTCGCCGGCGTGTCGCTGACCCGGCTGGTGCCCGGTCTGAGCGCCCAGCATCCCGGCATCCTGGCACTCGGCCTGCTGATGCTGTTCTGGGCGGTTCGCGAGATCCTGCTGCGCCGCCGGGTGCAGAAGCGCCTGCTGGCCGAAATCGAGGAACTGGCCGAGGAGGTACTGCGCCTGCGCGACCAGGAGGCCGTACCGACCATGGTCCCGGGCATGATCGACGTGCAGCCCGAAGCTCTCGCCGCCCGCCAGCCGGCGAACGAGCCGCGCCTCACTGTGCCCGATCCGCTGCGCGCGCCCGCGCCGGCCGATGACGGTACGCTGCTGGAAGCCGTGCGCGATGCGCTGAACAACAACCGCGTCGAGCTGCATGTGCAGCCGATCGTGACGCTGCCGCAGCGCAAGATCCGTTTCTTCGAACTGCTGGCCCGGCCGCGCGATGCCGACGGCAAGGCCTATCCGGCCGCCGCCTGCCTGCAGGCGCTGGATGCCGCCGGCCTGCGCGCCGAATTCGATGCGCTGATGCTGCTGCGCGGCGTGCAGATGGTGCGCAAGCTGGAGCAGCGCGCCAAGGATGTCGGCTTCTTCCTCAATCTCTCGCCCGACATGCTGGCGCAGATCGAGACTTTCAATCCGCTCTACGATTTCCTCACCCGCGAACGCGAGCATGCCGCCAATATCGTGCTGGAATTCAGCTACGAGGGCGTGCGCCTGCTCGATCGCAACGGGCTCTATCGCCTGGGTCAGCTGTCGGCGCTCGGCTTCGCGCTGTCGCTCGACGGCATCGACCGGCTCGACCTCGATTTTGCCGCGCTGGCCAAGACCGGCGTGCGTTTCCTGAAATTCAACGCCGGCTGCTTCACCGATCCGGCGGTGATCTCCCGTGCGACTGTCGATCCCGCCGATCTTGCCGAGATCTGCCGCCGCCACGACCTGATGCCGGTGCTGGCCAAGGTGGAGAAGGAAAACGAACTGCTGAAGCTCGCCGAGCTGAATTTCCCCTTCGGCCAGGGCCTGCTGTTCGGTCCGCCGAAGATGGCCAAAGCGGCGTAACTCAATTTCGTCGTCCCCGCGAAGGCGGGAACCCAGTCGAGCCGCCGTGCTGGATCCCCGCTTTCGCGGGGATGACGATTATTTTTGGGCTTGGATCAGCGCATCCGCCAGCTGCACAAATCCCGTGCCGCCTTCGCCCTCTGTGACAAAGGCGGGCTTGGCTGCGATGCGATCCAGGAACGGTCGCACATTGGCCACACCCACGCTCCAGGGGAAATAGCCGAACATCGGCGCATCGTTCGGACTGTCGCCGGCGAACACGATCTGGTCACGCACGGCATCGAGCTGCAGACCATAGCATTCGTCAAACAGCACCTTCGTCATCGAGAGCTTGTCCCAATGGCCGAACCAGCCGTTGACATGAATCGAACTGACTTTCGCAGTGGCGCCCGCCGCGTCGAACAGCGCGACGATTTTGTCGATCGCGGCCTGCGGCAGCGGCGGCACGTCCTCGCAGAAATCGACGGCGAGATCGCATTCGCGATACTGCTGGTCAGACGCCAGCGCCGTGCCCGGCACCTCGCGCAGGATGGTTTCACTCAGGGCAGTCAGCTTGCTTCGCGCAGCCGCGCGTTCGGCCTCGGTCTGGAAGAAACGCCGCGTCATCTTTTTGGCCGCGCGGTCGTAGCGCATGTAGAGCGCGCCATTCTCGCCGACGATGGCATCCACCGGCCAGAATCGCGCGATCAGGTCGCACCAGCCGGCCGGGCGTCCGGTGATCGGGATGACCCTGAAACCGGCAGCCTCCAGCCGCTCCAGCGCCGCATAGGCCGCGGCCGGCAGGCGGCCATGCATGGTCAGCGTGTCGTCGATGTCGGTCAGTACGTAGCGGATTCCGCTGCGATTTTCGGGGGTAAAGGCAGACAGCGGGCGAATATCGGTCATGGGGCCAGTATACAAATGTCTATGCTGCAAGTGCGAAGAGATTGGTTGTGCAGCGCGCAAACGGGCGGCTATAGTCGCCGCCACAAAAAAAACCGTCAACCGCCCGTCGATTCGCCCATAAAGGACCAGCCATGACCTATCAGGCCTTGCACGGCTATTACCTCGAAGACCTGCAGGTCGGTATGACGGCAGAGTTCTCCAAGACGGTGAGCGAGGCCGACATCGTCGCCTTTGCCGATGTCTCGGGCGATACCAACCCGGTGCATATGGACGAAGCCTTTGCGGCCGCGACGCCATTCAAGGGCCGCATCGCCCACGGCATGCTGGGGGCCAGCCTGATCAGCACGGTGCTGGGCACCAAACTGCCCGGCCCGGGCTGCATCTATGTCTCGCAGGACCTGCGCTTCAAGGCGCCGGTGCGGATCGGCGATACCGTGGTGGCCAAAGTGACAGTGACGGAAATTGTGCCTGAGAAGCGCCGTGTGACCTTTGCCTGCGAATGCCGGGTCGGCGATACTGTGGTGATCGACGGCGCCGCCACCATGATGGTCTCCCGCAAGACCAGGTGAGGGGCGCCGGGTCTTCCCGGAGTTTCACGACCAGCATGCGTCTTCTGCGTTCCAGCGCCAGTTTCCCGCCGGCACTTCGTGGTGCCGTGGCCGCCATCGGCAATTTCGACGGCGTGCATCTGGGCCATCGCGCCCTGATCAATGCCGTACATGCCGAAGCCGACAGGATCGCCACGCGGTCCGGCGAAGCGTGTCCGCGTGCGGTGATCACCTTCGAGCCGCATCCGCGCCGCTTCTTTGTGCCCAACTCGCCGCCCTTCCGGCTCGATGCGCTGGAGACCAAGGCGCGCATCCTCGGCGATCTGGGGATCAAGGCCACGCTGGCGCTGCCTTTCGATGCTGCATTGGCAGCGCAGTCACCGCAGGATTTCGTCGATCATATCCTGGCCCGCGATCTCGGCCTCAGCCATGTCGTGGTCGGCTATGACTTCACCTTCGGCAAGGCGCGGTCGGGCAACACCGACCTGCTGCGCGACCTCGGCGCCAAGCACAGGATCGGCGTGACGGTGGTTTCGCCGCAGGGTGATGGCGAGGTGTTTTCGTCCAGTCGTGTGCGGCGTCTGCTCGAAGCCGGTGAACAGGCGGAAGCCAACCGCATTCTCGGCCGGCCCTGGGAAGTGGTCGGCATCGTCGAGCATGGCGACAAGCGCGGCCGCGAGCTGGGCTATCCGACCGCCAATGTGGCGCTCACAGATTTCCAGGTGCCGAAATTCGGCATCTATGCTGTGCGTTGTGTGCTGGACGGCGAAGTGCATGACGGCGTCGCCAGCCTCGGCATCCGGCCGACTTTCGCGGACCAGACCGGTGTGAAGCTGGAAGTGTATCTGTTCGATTTCAGCGGCGATCTGTATGAGCGTTCGTTGCGCGTGGAGTTCCACGCCTTCCTGCGCCCCGAACTGAAATACGAAGGCCCCGAGCCGCTCAAGCGCCAGATCGCGGCGGATGTGGAAGCGGCGAAGGCTGTGATGGCGCGGCAATAGCTCAAGCGCCAACCGCACATACTCCGTCGTCCCCGCGAAAGCGGCAGGAATCTTAAGACCCTCACCCTCCCGCTGACGCGGGGCCCTCCCTCTCCCATTGCATGGGCGAGGGTAAGTTACGCCCCTCGCCCGCGGTAGCGGGAGAGGGAGGGGCCCATCGCTTTGCGATGGGAGGGTGAGGGGCTTTCTTGCTACTCTTCAGCCATGCCGAACGCCCGCACTCTCTGCAAATCGATGACCGATGCTGAGCGACGGCTATGGTCACTGCTGCGCGACCGGCAACTGGGCGGGCATAAATTTCGCCGCCAGCATCCGCTTGGTTCCTATGTGCTGGATTTCGCCTGTGTCGGTCAGCAGCTCGCCGTCGAAGTCGATGGCGGACAACATGCCAACAGCGAACATGACCGTCAGCGGACGAGTTGGCTGGAAGAGCAGGGCTGGCGGGTGCTTCGGTTCTGGAACAACGAGGTGCTGACCAATGCCGAGGGCGTTATCCGGCGCATTGCGGAGGCATTGCGAGAATCGTAAGGCCCTCACCCCAACCCTCTCCCGCAAGCGGGAGAGGGAGTTTTTTCATTGCCCTCGCCCGCGATAGCGGGAGAGGGAGGGGCCCGGCCGAAGGCTGGGAGGGTGAGGGCTGCCTCGACAGTCCCCGGCCCAAATGCTAAATCATCGCCATGCTTGGGCAATTCGCCATATCTGCGGCCTCTGAGCCATTGCGAATTAGCGGCCCGGTCCTTTTCTAAGGCCCGGGATATCCTCGACTTTTCCTGAAATTCCGCGCCGCCGCACATGGCCTGGTGCGCCACCCGAGTTGAGCCATGACCACCGACTACCGTTCCACCGTTTTCCTGCCGACCACCGATTTCCCGATGAAGGCCGGCCTGCCGGCCAAGGAGCCGGAAATCCTCGCCCGCTGGGAGAAGATCGGCCTCTACGAAAAGCTGCGCGCCGATTCAAAGGGTCGCGAGCTGTTCGTGCTGCATGACGGCCCGCCCTATGCCAACGGCAACCTGCATATCGGCCACGCGCTCAACAAGATCCTGAAAGACGTGATCAACCGCTCGCGGCAGATGATGGGCTTCGATGCCAATTACGTGCCGGGCTGGGACTGCCACGGCCTGCCGATCGAATGGAAGATCGAGGAAAAATACCGTGCCGCCGGCAAGAACAAGGACGAAGTGCCGATCGACGAGTTCCGCAAGGAATGCCGCGATTTCGCCGATCACTGGATCGGCGTGCAGCGCGAGGAGTTCAAGCGGCTCGGCGTGATCGGCGACTGGAAGAAGCCGTACACCACCATGAGCTTCGCCGCCGAAGCCCAGATCGTGCGCGAGATCCAGAAATTCCTGATGAACGGCGGGCTGTTCAAGGGCTCGAAGCCGGTGATGTGGTCGATCGTCGAACGCACCGCGCTGGCCGAAGCCGAGGTCGAGTATCACGAGCACACATCCTCCACCATCTTCGTGAAGTTCCCGGTGGTGAAGAGCAACGCCAAGGCAGCCGAAGGCGCCAGCGTGGTGATCTGGACCACCACGCCCTGGACCATGCCGGGCAACCGCGCCATCGCCGCCGCCAAGGATGCCGAATACGTCCGCCTGCGCGTCGATGCCGTCGGCGAAAAGACGCTGGCCAGGGTCGGCGACGAAGTGATCATCGCGAAAGACCTGATCGAAAGCGTGAGCAAAGCCTGCGCCATCGAGGGCAGCAGCGTGCTCGCCACGCTGAAGGGCGAGGATCTGGCTAGCACGATCTGCGCGCATCCGCTGCGCGGCAAGGGTTACGAATACGACGTGCCGGTGCTGTTCGGCGATTTCGTCACGCTCGATGCCGGCACCGGCTTTGTGCATATCGCGCCGGGCCATGGCGCCGATGACTACAATCTCGGCACCGCCAACGGCATTGAAGTGCCGCACACTGTGGATGCCGATGGCAGCTATTTCCGCCATGTGCCGATCTTCGGCGGCGACAAGCCGGCCCGCGTGCTGGACGATTCCGGCAAAGAGGGTGACGCCAACGGTCGCGTGATCGCCACGCTGATCGAGGCCAACGGCCTGCTCGGCAAGGGGCGTTTGCGGCACCAGTATCCGCATTCCTGGCGCTCGAAGGCGCCGCTGATCTTCCGCAACACGCCGCAGTGGTTCATCTCGATGACCACCAACGATTTGCGCAAGAAGGCGCTGGCCGCCATCGACGCCACCGAGTTCTATCCGGCCGGCGGTCGCAATCGTCTCTATGCGATGATCGAGCAGCGTCCGGATTGGGTGATCAGCCGTCAGCGCGCCTGGGGCGTGCCGATTGCGATCTTCGAGAACAAGGAAACCGGCGAGCTGCTGCGCGACGAGGAAGTGAACGAGCGTATCGTGGAAGCCTGTCTCAAAGGCGGCGCCGATGCCTGGTTCACCGCCCAGCCGGCCGACTTCCTTGGCAACAAGTACAATCCGTCCGACTGGAAGATGGTGACCGACATTCTCGATGTCTGGTTCGACTCCGGCTCGACCCACAGCTTCGTGCTGGAGCAGCGCCCCGACCTGAAATGGCCGGCCTCACTGTATCTCGAAGGTTCCGACCAGCATCGCGGCTGGTTCCATTCCTCGCTGCTGGAAAGCTGCGGCACGCGCGGCCGCGCGCCCTACGATGCCGTGCTGACGCATGGCTTCACGCTGGACGAGAAGGGCCGCAAGATGTCCAAGTCGCTCGGCAATACCACCGAGCCGCAGGACGTGATCAAGCAGTCGGGCGCCGACATCCTGCGCCTGTGGGTGGTGTCGTCGGATTACTCCGACGATCTCAGCGTCGGCAAGACCATCATCCAGGCGCAGTCGGACGCCTATCGCCGCCTGCGCAACACGCTGCGCTACCTGCTCGGCAATCTCGCCGGCTTCCAGGAAGCCGAGCGCCTGCCGCATGCGCAGATGCCGGAACTGGAGCGCTGGGTGCTGCATCGCCTGGCCGAACTTGGCACCATCGTGCGCGAAAGCTGCGAGCAGTACGATTTCCATCGCATGTATGTGGCGATCTACAATTTCTGCGCCGTCGATCTATCGGGCTTCTATTTCGACATCCGCAAGGACGCGCTCTATTGCGACGCGCCGACCAGCATTCGCCGCCGCGCCGCGCGCACCGTGCTGGATCACCTGTTCGATTGCCTGGTGAAATGGCTGGCGCCCTTCATCAGCTTCACCGCGGAAGAAGTCTGGCTGACGCGCTACCCGTCGGAAGACGGCAGCGTGCATCGCGAACTGTTCCCGACCATCCCGTCCGAATGGCTGGATGCGGCGCTGGGTGCCAAGTGGGACCGTGTGCGCCGCGTGCGTCGTGCCGTCACCGGCGCGCTGGAGATCGAACGCGCCGAGAAGCGCATCGGCGCCAGCCTGCAGGCCAGCCCGACGGTCTATGTCGTGCCGGAAGACAAGGCGGCGCTGGAAGGCATCGATTTCGCCGAGATCTGCATCACCTCCAGCATCAACCTGCAGGTCGGCGACGGTCCGGCCAATGCCTTCCGCACCGACGACGCCAAGGGCGTGGCCGTGGTGCCGCAGCAGGCCTCGGGCCTGAAATGCGAGCGCTGCTGGCAGGTGCTGGAGGAAGTCGGCCATGTGAAGGGCCACAGCGACCTATGCAAGCGCTGCGCTGAAGCGGTGGCGTGATGCGAATTTCTCTCTACGGGCTGCTGGTCGCGGTCGGCATTCTCATTGCCGACCAGATCAGCAAGCTGTTTTTCCTCGGCCTGATGCAGCAGAACCCGGCCGGTATTACCGTCGCGCCGTTCTTCAACCTGGTGATGGTGTGGAATACCGGTGTCAGCTTCGGCCTGTTCAGCGAAGACAGCGCCAGCCGCAGCTGGACGCTGGTGGCGGTCGCTGCCGGCGTGCTGGTCTGGCTCGGCTGGTGGCTGTGGCGCGCGCATTCCCGGCTGGTAGCCGTGGCGCTCGGCATGATCATCGGCGGCGCCATCGGCAATGTGATCGACCGCTACCGCTTCGGCGCGGTGTTCGACTTCCTCGATTTCCATGCCTTCGGCTGGCACTGGCCGGCTTTCAACGTCGCAGATAGCGGTATCGTGATCGGCGTGCTGCTCCTGCTCGTCGACGGCTTCCGGCCCCAGAAAACAGCAGATTAAGACGCCGATCAGGCCCGCTCGCTACCTTCGGTAGTTGTTATGTCGATTCATTGCGCCCGAGCGCGAATGGTGGCAGCATCGCCCTCGAAGATGATGTGTGGGGCGAGAGGCGGGATGCTTCGGTCGGGGTGGACCGGACGGCAAGACCGGTCCGTGACAGGGGACGTGACGAGCCGCAGCCGGATGCCGGCCGCGTCGTCGGCTGCCGCAAAACGTCTCACCGATGGCGACGCATGACCGACCCGGCGCCAGTAAAGCGGTCCGCGCGTCACCAGCTTTCCGCCCGCCAGGTCAAGGTCACGGTGATCGCGGCCCTGGTGCTGGGTTTCGTCTCCAGCCTGTTCCAGCTCGTTCTCGATATCCGCAATGAAGTGACCCAGCGCGAAGCCACCGTCGCGCAGGTGATGGATATGCTCAACGATGCGGCCTCCCAGGCCGCTTACGCCCTCGATGAACAGCTCGCCGCCCGCGTGGTCAGCGGGCTTTTGCTGTACCAGCCGGTCTGGCGCGCCGAGATCTACGACAATTACGGCCGCCGCATGGCGCTGCAGGAGCGCGAGCAGGGCGACGCGGAAGCGCCGATGGATACCTCGCTGGTGACGCGCATCCTGGTCGTCGCGCTGCCCGAGACGGAAGAGATCCTGGTGCGTCCGCTCTACGGACCGCGCGAACGCGATCTGGTTGGCGAGATGCGCGTGCATGTCGATGGCACGCTGCTGGCGCGCAGCGTGATCAACCGCACCGGCGTGGTGATCGTCACCGGCCTGATCCGCAACTTCGTGCTCGCGCTGATCCTGGCCGTGCTGTTCTATTTCACGCTGACCCGGCCGCTGCTCAATCTGGTGGCGCAGATCGACCGCGCCGACCCGCGCCGCCCGAAGGAAACCGCAATCGCGGCGCCCAGAGGGCATGAGAGCGACGAATTCGGCCTGCTGACCGACCGCGTCAATGCCATTCTTGGCGCCAGCGGCGAATATCTGGCGGAAGTCGAGCGCAATCGCGAAATGCTGCGCGTGGTGCTCGATGCCATCCCGGCCCCGGTGACGCTGAAGAATGCCGATGGCCGCTACATGCTGGTCAACAGCCGCTGCTCCGATGTGTTTGGCCTGCCGGCAGAGGAGATCATCGGCCGGCATCTGAACGAACTGCCGTTGCCCGGCATCCTGCCGGAGCAGCGCGAGGCCTTCGTGCAGTTCAGCGAAGACAACGAGCAGGCGCTGATCGACAGCCGCCAGCCGGTGCTGAATATCGAACGTACCTACCACATGGCGGATGCGCCGCATCTGACCATGCTGGAAAGCAAGGTGCCGTTGTTCGACGCACAGAGCGGCCTGGTCACCGGCACGATTTCCATCGCGCTGGACATTTCCGAGCGCAAGCTGGCCGAAAAAGCGCTGGATGAGGCCAACACGCGCCTGCGTGCCCAGGCCGAGGATCTCGAGCGGCTGGCCTCGTCCTATGCCCGCGAACGCGAACACGCCATTGCCGCCAATCGCGCCAAGTCGGAATTCCTCGCCAATATGAGCCACGAGCTGCGCACGCCGCTCAATGCCATCATCGGCTTTGCCGAGGTGATTACGCTGCGCATGTGGGGTGCCAACTCCGACCGCTATTTCGACTATGCCGAAGATATCGTGATGAGCGCGCGGCATCTGCTGCATGTCATCAACGATATCCTCGACATGTCGAAGATCGAGGCGGGCCGCTACGAACTGTCGCTTGAGGATGTCGATCTGCCCACCGTGGTGGGCGACTGCCTGACCATCGTGAAAGGCCGTGCGCAGGATGCCGATATCGACCTGATCGATGAATTCCCCACCGCATTGCCGTCGGTGCGCATCGATGCACGCGCGATCAAGCAGGTGCTGCTCAACCTGCTGTCCAATGCNNATCCGGCCGGAAGACCTGAGCCGGATTTTCGAGCCCTTCTGGCAGGGCGATCCGAATATCCGCCGGCGCAGCGAGGGCACCGGTCTCGGCCTGGCGATCAGCCGCAAATTCGTCGAGCTGCATGGCGGCACGCTGTCGATCGAGCGCGGCGAATCGGGGGGTACGGTCGCCACCATGCGGCTGCCCGGCCGGTCGCCCGGAGGCGCCTGATCCCTCCGCTGGCCATGCCGGCCTGAACGGGGTGTAACGGCGGCGGAAAACCGCAGTGTTCTGTGCACGTCCGGACCGGGGCGCGCCCTTGTGCCGCCGCCATGCCCGAGGCTAAAATCCCCGCCTCACGTCATTCCGGCCCCGCTTCATTCTGGCCTCGCGTTCGAGAAGGAACTGTTTCATGCGTCGACCGATCCTTGCCGGCCGACCTCTGCGCCTGCTGAGCCTTGCCGCGCTCGCCGCCGGCAGCCTGGCGCTGGCCGGCTGCGACAGTACGCGCGAGGCGCTCGGCATCACCAAGAAGTCGCCGGACGAATTCGTCGTCGTGACCAAGGCTCCGCTGGTGCTGCCACCCGAATTCGGCCTGCGCCCGCCCGAACCCGGCGCGCCGCGTCCGCAGGAAGTGCCGGCGCGCGACCGTGCCGCTGCGGCCTTCGGCGGTGCCAGCACCGATGCCGCCGGCCAGATCACGCCGCTGGGCCGCCGCGCCGCGCCGGCTGCCACGCCGCGCTCCGCCGGTGAGCAGGCGCTGCTGAGCCAGGCCAAGGCCAGCAACGTCGATCCTGATATCCGCCGCAAGGTGAATGACGAATTCACCCAGCTGGCCGAACGCGACAGCCGCTTTGTCGACCGCCTGATGTTCTGGCAGGGGCCGACCGATCCGGGCGTCGCCATCGATCCGGCCAAGGAGGCCCAGCGCCTGCGCGAGAATGCCGCCACCGGCAAGCCGCTCACCGCCGGCACCGTCCCGACCATCAAGCGGCGCGAACGCGGCCCGCTTGAGGGAATTTTCTGACGGAGTCTTCCAGCCGACGGAGCCGCCTGTGCGTAAACTGATCGCCGCCCTGTCCGCCGTCTTCTGTCTCGCGGGCATGGCCGCGGACAGCCGGGCCCAGATCTTCAATCCGACGCAGTTCATGCTCGGCAACGGCATGCAGGTGGTCCTGATCGAGGATCACCGTGCCCCCGTCGTGCATCACATGGTGTGGTACAGGGTCGGCGCCGCCGACGAACAGCCGGGCGTGTCGGGTGTGGCGCATTATCTCGAACACCTGATGTTCAAGGGCACGCCGAATGTGCTGCCCGGCGATTTCTCCAAGATCGTGGCGCGCGAAGGCGGCCGCGACAATGCCTTCACCTCGTCGGACTATACCGGCTATTTCCAGACCATTGCGCGCGACCGGCTCGAACTGGTGATGAGCATGGAAGCCGATCGCATGAGCGAGCTGGACCCGAAAGCGTCGGATGCCAAGCCCGAGCTGCAGGTGGTGATGGAAGAGCGCCTCAGCCGCACCGACAACAGCCCGGGCGCGCTGTTCGGCGAGCAGCTCGACGCCGCGCAGTATCTCAGCCACCCGTATGGCCGTCCGGTGATCGGCTGGCCGGCGGAGATCCAGCGGCTGACGCTGAACGACGCGATGACTTTCTATCGCAGCCATTACGCGCCGAACAACGCCATCCTGGTCGTGGCCGGCGATGTGCGGCCCGGCGAGTTGCGAGCGCTGGCCGAGAAATATTACGGCCTGATCCCGATGCGCCCGATCCCGCCGCGTTTCCGGCCGCAGGAGCCGAACCAGCTGGCCGCGCGCCGCCTCAGCATGTCGGATGCCCGTGTCGTGCAGCCCTCGATGCGGCGCAGCTATCTGGCGCCGAGCCGCACGGCGGGCGAAAAGCAGCATGCCGTGCCGCTCGCCGTGCTGTCCGAAATCCTCAATGCGCCGACCGGCCGCTTGCACAAGTCGCTGGTGCAGGGCGACGGTCCGGCCGTCTCTGCCAGCGCTTGGTACAGTTCGATGTCGCTCGACCAGAGCACCTTCGGCTTCAGCGCCTCGCCCAAGAACGGCCGCAAGCTGGAAGAGGTGGAAGCTGCATTGGACAAGGTGATCGCCGACCTGCTCGCCAATGGCGTGACGGACGAGGAAATGCGGCTCGCCCGCACCGGCATGCAGGCCGAGACGATCTATGCCCGCGACAGCCTGTCGGGTGCGGCGCGCATCTTCGGCGTCGCGCTCACCACCGGCCTGACGGTGGAGGATGTCGAGGCCTGGCCCAAGCTGGTCGATGCCGTCACCCGCGAACAGGTGCTGGCGGCGGCGCGCCATGTGTTCGACCTGCGCCGCTCGGTGACGGGTTACCTGTTGCCGAAAGACCAGAGCTAGGGACATGCCGATGCGCAAATTCGTCATTGCCGTCCTGTTGCTGGTCTGTGCAGCGCTGCCCGCCGTCGCGGGCCCGAAGATCGAGCGGATCAAAACGCCACTCGGCATCGAGGTCTGGTTCGTGCGCGAGCCGAGCATTCCGATCGTCTCGCTGCAGGCGACCTGGCGCGGCGGTTCCTCCAGCGATCCGGCCGGGCAGGAGGGCCTTGCCCAACTGGTCACCGGGCTGCTGAACGAAGGCGCCGGCGACCTCTCCGCTGACGACTTTCAGATTGCGCTGCAGGATGGCGCCATCGATATGGGCTTCGGCGCGGACCGCGATTACACCACCGCGACGCTGCGCACCCTGACGCGCAACCGCGCCCGTGCTTTTGAGTTGCTGAAACTGGCATTGACCGCGCCGCGTTTCGACGACGAGCCGGTGCAGCGTGTGAAGGCGCAGGCCCGCGTCGCCTATGAACGCAGCCGCGCCAGCCCCAATGCGCTGGTGGGCGAACGCTTTGCCCAGCTGGCCTATGGCGATCATCCCTACGGTCGCCGTTCGTCCGCCAGCACCGAAAGCCTGGAACGCATCGACCGTGCGGCGCTGGCGGGCTTCACCCGGTCGTTGTTCGCGCGCTCGAATCTCGTCATCGGCGCGGTCGGCGATGTGGCGCCCGACGATCTCGCCCGCCTGGTCGATACCAGCTTCGGCGCGCTGCCGGCGCAGGCAACGGTGGCGCTGCCGGCGCAGGTGACGCCGAAAACCGCCGCCCAGCCGGTGGTGATCCCGTTCCCCAATCCGCAGAGCATCGTGCTGTTCGGTGCGCCGGGCATCGCCCGCGAAGACCCCGACTGGTATGCCGCCACCGTGCTGAACCAGGTCCTGGGCGGCGGCGGCATGACCTCGCGGCTGTTCGAGGAAGTGCGCGAAAAGCGCGGTCTGGTCTATTCGGTCGGCACGCAGCTGACGCCCTACAAGGCGGCGGCGCTGGTCTCGGGTTCGCTGGCCACCGCCAATGCCCAGGTTGGCGATGCGCTGAAGCTGGTACGGGCCGAACTGGCGCGTGTGGCGAAAGAGGGCGTCACCGACGGCGAGATGGCGTCGGCGAAATCCTATATGACCGGCAGCTTCCCGCTGCGGCTGACCTCGAATGCCGCCATCGCCGGCATGCTGGTGGCGATCCAGAATACCGGCCTGCCGCCGGACTATATCGACGCCTATCCCGGCCTGATCAACGCCGTGACGCAGGACGATATCCTCCGGGTGGCGCAGCGGCTGTTTGCGCGCGACGATTATCTGGTGGTCGTGGTCGGCCAGCCGGCCGGTCTCGAAACGCCCGGCGGGAAACAGGGAGGCTGAGCTTTTGTCCATCCGTCGCCTGCCGGAAACCCTGGTCAACCGCATCGCCGCCGGCGAGGTGGTCGAGCGTCCGGCCTCGGCCGTGAAGGAACTGATGGAGAATGCCATCGATGCTGGTGCGCGCCGCATCGACATCGCCACGACATCCGGCGGCCGCACCCTGATCAGCGTCGCCGATGACGGCAAGGGCATGGCGGCCGACGATCTGCCGGTGGCGGTCGAACGCCATGCCACGTCGAAACTGCCGGGCGACGATCTGCTGAACATCCAGTGGCTCGGTTTCCGCGGCGAGGCGCTGCCTTCGATCGGTGCGGTGGCGCGGCTGAATATCGTCACCCGCGAGAAGGCCGCCGACAGCGCATCGCAGCTCGAAGTCGATGCAGGCAAGGTGGGGCAGGTGAAGCCGGCCGCTGCGGGTCCGGGCACCCGCATCGAGGTGCGCGATCTCTTCTATGCCGTGCCGGCACGGCTGAAATTCCTCAAGACCGACCGCGCCGAAGACCTTGCCGTGCAGGAGATCGTCAAGCGGCTGGCAATGGCACATGCAGGTATAGCATTCACATTACAACAGGATGGTCGCACCAGTTTCCGCGCCGATGCGGTACCTGACAATTTGCTGGATGGCCCGGAAGATGTGCAGCGTCCCGATCTGCAGCGGCTGGGCCGGCTGGAACAGATCCTCGGCCGCGACTTCGCCGACAATGCCGTGGCGATCAGGGCCGAGCGCGAAGGCATTGCGCTGACCGGCTATGCCGGTCTGCCGACCTACAATCGCGGCAATGCCCAGCACCAGTATCTCTTCGTCAACGGCCGCCCGGTGCGCGACAAGCTGTTCGTCGGCGCCGTGAAAGGCGCCTACGCGGATTTCCTCAGCCATGACCGCCATCCGGTGGTGGCTTTGTTCCTGCAGGTGCCGGCCGAGCAGGTCGACGTCAACGTGCATCCGGCCAAGGCCGAAGTGCGCTTCCGCGATCCCGGCCTTGTACGGGGCCTGATCGTCGGCGCGCTGCGCCATGCGCTGGCCGAGGCCGGCCATCGCGCGTCGACCACGGTGGCGCAGGCAGCTTTGGGTGCGCTGCGCCCGCAATCGGCGCCGACCATGCCGCTGCCCTTTGGGACTTCTGGCCAGTCCACCTTTGGCGGTGGCGGTGCCTCGCGCTGGCGCGGCTATGACAACCTGCGTCCGAGTTCCGTGCCGGGGCTGGCCGATGCAGCCGCACTCTATAATGCGCCCCAGGGGGATTTCTCGGGCGAAGTCTCGGCCGAGGCCGACGGCCTGGCGCCAGCCGCCCGGAATGAAGATGCCGGAAGCGCCCCGGTCCCGCTGCAGAGCTATCCGCTGGGTGCCGCACGCGGCCAGCTGCACGAGACCTATATCGTGGCGCAGACGGCGGATGGCATCGTGATCGTCGACCAGCATGCCGCGCATGAGCGCCTGGTTTACGAGCGTATGAAGGTCAATCTCGAAGCCGGCAAAGTGCCGCGCCAGGCGCTGCTGCTGCCCGAAGTGGTCGAGCTGACCGAGGCCGAAGCGGGCAGGCTGGCGGCGCGTGCGACCGAACTGGCCGAACTCGGCCTGGTTCTGGAAGCTTTCGGCGCCGGTGCGGTGGTGGTGCGCGAAGTGCCAGCTTTACTGGGCGATGTCGCGGTGCAGAACCTGGTGCGCGACCTGGCCGACGCGATTGCTGAATACGGCAATGTGCTGCCGCTGAAGGAAAAGCTCGAAGAGGTCTGCGGCACCATGGCCTGCCATGGCAGCGTGCGCGCCGGCCGCCGGCTGACGCTGGACGAGATGAATGCGCTGTTGCGCCAGATGGAGGCGACGCCGCATTCCGGCCAGTGCAATCACGGCCGCCCGACCTATGTCGAACTGAAGCTGGCCGATATCGAAAAGCTGTTCGGCCGGCGGTAAGGCTGAAAAGGGACTTTTGCCGCCTGCCGACGGCAGAATCCGGTATCCATTTCGGCGCCGAATGTTACACTGCGGATCGTACCTGATTTGACGGGGCGTCTGGTTTTTCCCGGTAGTTCAGGAAAAATTAACCATAGACAACTAATCAAATTTGGGTATATAAAAATGTTAATCTACCCAAACATAGCGATTTTACCTTTTCGTCGAAGCTAGGATAACGAAGGCGTCCTGATTGCCAGGACTTTGGTGCTCAGAGAGAGTCCCGAAATCTCCAGAAAGGAATACGTCATGGCCAATTCCGTAAATACCAATGTCGGCGCGCTGATCGCCCTGTCCTCGCTGCGGACGGTGAACCGTGAAGTCGACGTCACCTCCAAGCGCGTCCAGACCGGCTATCGCGTTGCCGATGCACAGGACGACGCCGCCGTTTTCGCTGTCGCCCAGGGTATCCGTGGCGACATCAAGGCCAAGGCCTCGGTCCAGTCCTCGCTGGCTGGCGGTGAAGGTCTCGCCCAGGTTACCAACGCCGCCCTGAAGGGCATCTCCGACGTGATCGGCGACATTCGCGCCAAGCTCGCCCTGCTCGGCAGCGGCTCGATCAGCGACGACCAGCGCGCCATCTACAACGCTGACGTGGCCCAGCTCGTCGGCACGATGACGTCGTACACCACGCAGGCGAACTTCAACGGCAAGAACCTGTTGATTTCTGCGACCACCGACCCGTCGACCTTCGTGGCCGACACCGCCGGTGCCACCCTGCAGCTGACCAATCAGGACATCGAAGCTGCGATCACCACCTTCGAGGGTGACTCGACGGTGACCGATCCGACCACCGACTTTGCCACCGCCAACGACGCGCTGACCGTTCTGGAAACCGCCGTCAACACCGCGATGGCGACGATCGCTGCCGAAGGCCGCGCTCTGACCCTGCAGAAGAACTTCACCGACGACCTGGTCGATGCGGCGAAGAAGGGCCTCGGCGCTCTCGTCGACTCCGACGTGGCTGCGGAAAGCGCCAATCTGCAGTCTCTGCAGGTTCGCCAGCAGCTCAACATCCAGGCGCTGTCGATTGCCAACCAGCAGCCGAACACGCTGCTCAGCCTGTTCCGTTAATCGGACCAGACGGCATCACAGTTACCGAGTTAGGAATGGGGGCGGCCTTAAGGGCCGCCCCCAAACCGTTTCTGGGGGTCGCAGGTGCCAGCGTTTGCGTATCCTTAACGCCAAAACAGCATGCTGCCGGGCGTGGTTGCAGGATTCGCGGGGATGACATCCGGCGTGACAGATACGGCGATGCTCGACGGGCTGGTGGAAGCCTTTTCTTTCGGCTTCCTGCGCGACGACGCCCAGCTGCAAGGCGGGCTGGCCGCGCTCAGCCGGCATCTGGAGGCAGAGAGCGGACGGCTGGTGTTGCGCGAGAGCGACACCGATGCACCGCTGGTGCGCCATATCCACGGCATTGCCGACGATTACCACCTGCTCAGCAGCTATGACAGCGCCTACTGCGCGCACGATCCCTTCATCGCGCCGCTGCGGCTGCCGGACAATGTCGGCACACTCTTCTGGCACGACCTGAACGAACAGGACGGCGGCGAGGCCGCCGATTTCTACGATCAGTATCGCAAGGCCGGCTGGCGCTACATGCTGACCGTTGCCTTCCTTAATGACGCAAACAGGTTCGGCTATCTCCGTTTCCTGCGCGCGAGCGGTGCCGGGCCGTTCGATGCGGAGCGCGTCGCGCTGCTGCAGCAGGTTCTGCCGCATCTGGCGCGGGCCTGCCGGATGCGGGACGCTTTCTCCCAGGTCTATGCGTCGCTGGAACATCATCTGCTGCAGGGCAACGACCTGGAGGTCGGGGTGGTGCATCTCGATACCACCGGCCGCGTCGTGCTGGTGAACGACAATGCCCGGCGCATTTTTGCCGGCATGGACGGGCTGTATCTGAAGGACGGCGGTGTCGCTGCCGGCGGATGGGAAGGCACCGAGGCGATCGGCAAACTGGCCGCCGCCGTGATCGCGGGCTCGCTCGGGCCGCACAGCCTGCCGGGCCGCAACGAACTCACCATCGCGCGGCCATCGGGGCGCGCACCCTATGCGATCCAGGCCGTTCCCATGGTGATGCGGAACCGTTTCACCGACGAGAATGCGATTGTCGCGGCGCTGCGCATCATCGATCAGGAAAAACAGGATCTGCAGTCCACGATCCAGGCCTATCGGCTGACGGCGGCGGAAAGCCGGCTGGCCAATTACCTGATTGCCGGCCTGCCGCCCAAGGAAATCGCGCGCCAGACCGGACTGAGCATCCACACCATCCGCACGCAGCAGCGCGGTCTCTACCGCAAGCTCGGCGTGTCGCGCCATTTCGATTTGCTGATGCGGCTAGCGCCGCACCGTATCAAGTAATGGCGCGCATCAAATGAATGGCCGGCGTTAATTCACCGCTGCACTATACTGCCGCCGCGGCCTTCGCAAATTTCACCGAAATCCATAGACCCATCGCACTGCGATCCATTGGTTCGCGCGCGGGACCGTGGCACAACAGCGGCATACCGTCTCTTGTTCGAATTGCCGATTGGGGATGCCGCAATGACCATCATCAGAACTGTCGAAGAGCTGGAAGCGCTGTACGGCCAGGCAGGCGAGACCTCGCTGGCCAAGGAAGTCGATTACATCGCGCCGGAGTATCGCGCCTATATCGAAGCCTCACCCTTCGTCATCGTTGCCACTGCCGGGCCGGAAGGCCTCGACTGCTCGCCGCGCGGCGACAGGACCGGATTCGTGCGCGTGCATGACGAGCGCACCCTGATGCTGCCCGATCGCCGCGGTAACAACCGTGTCGATACATTGCGCAATATCGTGCGCGATCCGCGCGTCGGGTTGCTGTTCGTCATTCCCGGTTCGGGCAATACGCTGCGGGTGAATGGTCGCGCCCATCTTGAGACCGATCCGGCCTTGCTCGACAGCTTCCTCATGGAAGGCAAGGCGCCGCGGTCGGTGATGGTGATTGCGGTCGACAGCGTCTATTTCCAGTGCGCCCGCGCCATTGCGCGCGCCGATCTGTGGAATCCGGCGCTGCATGTCGATCCGAAGACGCTGCCTACGGCAGGGCAGATCCTGGCCGCGCTCAGCAAGGGCAGGGTGGGCGGCGAGAGCTACGACCGCGAATGGCCGGAACGCTCCCGCGCTACCATGTGGTAATGGGCGCCCACGTGGGTATGCGCCAGCATGTGGTGACTACGGAACAGGGCACGAGGTCCGCCGCACCCCCTCGGTAAGCGGACCTCGTCTCTGCCGGCCCCGGATCAGCGCGTCATGGCCAGAGCGCTGCCAAGGCCAGAAATACCGGGACAAAATACATGGGCCAGAAATACCTGGGCCATAACGACCAGCACTGCTACGCGCGGTGCAGCAGCCGGGGCATCGCGTCGGATCTCAGGTTCGTCAGCGACAGCATCCCCGATGCCAGCAGGGCAGACACCTGGCAGGCTTCCAGGGCCGCTGCTTCCGCCGCCAGATCGACACCGGGCGGCGCTGCGAGCATCGAGTTGTCTGGAGCGGGAATGTCGCGGATCGCGCTGCCGCAGGCGGCGACGGAAATAACGGAATCCGGCGGTGAAATCTGTTGGTATTTTCGGGTCATGGTATCCCCCTTCTGGAGATGTCATGGCCATTCAGGCCATAGCGGGAATACTAGCCCGCCCGACACAACTTGTCTTGTCCGTACTGCTCGAAAGCCTTGCCTCCCTGTCTCATTGCCTCCGCCAGGGGAACTCCGGGCCACTCCGCGATTGCCTTGCCGGGTGGTGCATGGGAAAACTTGCGCCGGGGATTGAGGACATATGGCACCGAAAATACCAAAGGCATCGCTGGCGCGCGGGCTGGCGCCGGATGAATGGCTGCAGCCGCTGTTCAGCCAGTCGATTGCCGCCTATTTCGATGCCCAGCCGATACTCGACCCGTCGCAGTCGAAGACGCCGCCCGAGATACATCAGTATCATCTTGGCCAGGCGCTGTTCATGGACTCGAAATTTGAAGCCCAGCGCTTCCGCCGCGACATGGCGATGATGGCGCGGCATGACGACACCGACCATCTGTCGCTGCAGTATTTCGTGCGCGGTCGCAACCAGGTGGTTAACGGCGACGCCGAATATGTCGAGCAGCCGGGCAACATCTTCGCGGTCAACCTGGCCTACGAGATCGAGGCGCAGTCCGAGGATTCGGAGGTGCTGCTGCTGATCCTGCCGCGCGAACTGGTGCGCCGCGAAATTCCTCAGCTGACCGATGCGCTGGGCGGCATTTTCACCCACGGCTCGGCCAGCGCGCAGGTCTTCTGCCATCATATGATGGCGCTGAAGCACAGCCTGTCCCGTGCCACCACGGCCGAAACCGCTGCCATCACGCAAGGCTCGCTCGGCCTGCTCGGTGCGCTGGTGCAGGGCGGCGACATCACCGCCAGCGCCGCGCAGCAGGCCACATTGCGCACCATGTGCAGCTTCATCGACCGGCATCTGCGCAGTCCCGAGCTCAGCGTCGAAAGCCTGTGCCGCCAGTTCCGCTGCTCGCGCGCCACGCTGTATCGCCTGTTCAAGCCGCTGGGCGGCGTGCGCGAACATATCCAGCGTCGCCGCCTGATGGCCTGCTTCAAGGCGATTGCCACGCAGGGACATCGCCGCATCTTCGATATCGCGCTGGAACATGGCTTCGTCTCGCCGAGCCATTTCAGCAACATGTTCCGCGACTATTTCGGCATGACCCCGCGCGAGGCGCGCGATGCCGGCAACCAGCCGTCGCAGATGGTGACGCGGATCGAGCTGGTGCAGATGTCCGCCAAGGGGCTGGGCGGCAGCTCGGCGAAGGAGGATGCCGAACTGATGTGGCAGTGGGGCTACACGCTGGCGCAGACCGGCACCTTGACGACGGAATGAGACTTGCCGAAAGATCTAAGTTCCTGTATTGTTCTTTATACGGCTTACGTTTCACAGGATGTTTCACGGAATAAGCACGCTATAAGCATCCGATAAGCGCAAATAAGCATCGAATAAGGGTCGAATTAAGCCCGCTTTGAAGCCGGACAAGCGCCTGAAAAGCTCCGGATAAGACGCTCCGGGCAGCCAGTAAAAGTTAGTATTTTCACTTATTTATGCGTTTCACGCAGCAGGAAGGTCAGGCGCGCGGGGCCTTGCTGGCGCTCTTCCAGCAGGGCGAATCCCGGCGGAATCGCGAAACTTCCTTTCGCGTCGGTTTCCACGATCACCAGCGCGTCGGATTTCAGCCAGCCGGCCTGCGTCAGCGCGGTCAGCGCCTGGGTACCGATCCCGGAGCGGTACGGCGGGTCCATCAGTACCAGGTCGGCCGGGGCGGGGGCAGGGCCGGGGTTGAGTGCATCGGCGCCGCGGAGCGTGATCTGGCGGCCGAGGTCGAGCGTGTCGGCATTGCGCAGGATGCAGCGCCGCGCTGCCGGGTCGATCTCGAACAGGTAAGAGTGCGCCGCGCCGCGCGACAGCGCCTCGAAGCTGAGCGCGCCCGAGCCCGCGAAGGGATCGACCACGATGCCGCCGTCCAGCCGCGTCTTGCCCGCATCGGTCATCAGGCTGGGCGAATGCAGCAGCATGTTGAACAGCGATTCGCGCACCCGGTCTGTCGTGGGCCGCGTGGTCTTGTCGGGCGGCGCGGCAATCGGCCGGCCGCGATGTGTGCCCCCGACTATGCGCACCGGGCAATCCTCATTTTTTCGGGGCAGGCTTCTGCGCGCCGCCGATCTGTTCCCTGATCACCTTGCCCGGCACTTCCTTCACCTTGCCGGGCTCGATGGCGCCGAGCTGGAAGGGACCGTAGGCGGTGCGGATCAGGCGGCTGACCTGGTGGCCGAGATGCTCCATCACGCGGCGCACCTCGCGGTTCTTGCCTTCGCGCAGGCCGATCACCAGCCAGGTGTTGTCGCCCTGGCTGCGCTCGACGCTGGCCGTGATCGGGCCGTAGTTGACGCCTTCGATGCTGACGCCTTTTTCCAGTTCGGCCAGATGCTGCTTGTGCGGCAGGCCGTTCACGCGCACGCGATATCTGCGCAGCCAGCCGGTGCTCGGCAGTTCCAGCCGGCGTGCCAGTTCGCCGTCGTTGGTCAGCAGCAGCAGGCCTTCGGAATTGAAATCCAGCCGGCCGACCGAGATCACGCGCGGCAGGCCGGTGGGCAGGTTGTCGAACACGGTGGGCCGGCCCTGCGGATCCCTGTGCGTGGTCATCAGGCCGCGCGGCTTGTGGTAGAGCCAGAGCTGGGTCTTGGCCGCGCCGGCCAGCGGCTTGCCGTTGACCAGGATCACGTCGGCATCGGTGACCACGCAGGCCGGCGTATCGAGCTTCCGGCCGTTGACCATGACGCGGCCCTCGGCGATCCAGCGTTCGGCATCGCGGCGCGAACACAGGCCGGCGCGTGCCATGCGTTTGGCGATACGCTCGCCGCCGCTATTGTCGTCCTTGTCGTCGCTCATGGCTTTTTGCAGGCGGCGATGAAGGCGGCAAACAGTTTGCGGTCGCCTTCGCTGATGAAGAATTCCGGATGCCACTGCACGCCGAGGCAGAATGTGTAGCCCGGATGCTCGATACCCTCGATCACGCCGTCGGGCGCAACGGCATCGCAAACCGCACCGGGCGCCACGGCATCCACCGCCTGGTGATGCGCCGAATTGACCGGCAGTTCGTCGGTGCCGACGATGCGGCGCAGCAGCGTGTTGGCGCTCACCTTGACGGGATGACCGGCCTGGTCGCGCGGATTGGGCTGCTCATGCGCCAGCGGATTGCTCACGCTGTCGGGGATATGCTGGATCAGCGTGCCACCCAGCACGACATTCAAGAGCTGCTGTCCGCCGCAGATGCCGAAGACCGGCTTGTTGCGGTCCAGCATGCCGCGGGTGATCGCCCATTCGAACTGGGTGCGCGCCGCCTTCACCTTCACGGTGTCATGCGTCTCGGCGGCGCCGAACAGGGCGGGGTCGACATCGAAATTGCCGCCGGTGACGATCAGGCCGTCCAGCAGGTCGAGATAGGCCGGCACGGCGTCGGGCTCATGCGGCAGCACCAGCGGCAGGCCGCCGGTCTGGGTCACCGCCGAGCAGTAATTCTGCCGCAGCGCATACCAGGGGAATTTCGAATAGCCGCCCGGCTCCTCGGAATCGAGGGTGATGCCGATCAGGGGCGGGCGTGTCGGACTGAGCTGGTTCATGGCCATCTTATAGGCCGGGCAGCCTGAAATGACGAGGGGTCGCTTGACGTTCGGGGAAGCCTCCAGCACCCTCCGCGCCATGACGGAGACTGCCAAAACCCCCATGGACATCGCGCTGGACGAGGCCCGGCTGGCAGCTGGACGCGGCGAAGTGCCGGTCGGCGCCGTGATCGTGGATGGTGCCGGCGCCATTGTGGCCCGGGCGGGCAACGAGACGCGGCTGCGCAACGATCCGACCGCCCATGCCGAGGTGCTGGCGATCCGCCAGGCTGCCGCGACGCTGGGAGCGGAGCGGCTAAGCGGTTGCGATCTTTACGTCACCCTGGAGCCCTGCGCGATGTGTGCGGGTGCGATCAGCTTTGCCCGTCTGCGGCGGTTATATTACGGCGCCGACGATCCCAAGGGCGGCGGCGTCGCCCATGGCGGGCGGTTCTTCGCGCAATCGACCTGCCATCACCGGCCCGAGGTCTATGCGGGTATCGGCGAGGTTGCAGCGGCCGAACTGCTGCGCGGTTTTTTCACCGCGAGGCGATAGTACCGTCCCAATCGCCGCGATTGGTTCAATCCTGGCCGAAGCGCCAGTCTCTAGCCGAAGCGACTGGGCGGGCCTAAACTCGGCCCTGTATCCGCTATCGGTTAACTTGAAAACAAAGGGACGAAACATGGACTTCGAATTTTCCGACAAGGTCAAAGACCTGCAGGAACGCGTCGCCCGCTTCATGGACGACCATGTCTATCCGAACGAGCACCGCTTCCACGAGGAAGTCGCCAAGGGCGACCGCTGGCAGCCCACTGCCGTGGTGGAAGAACTGAAGGAAAAGGCCAAGGCGCAAGGTCTGTGGAACCTGTTCCTGCCGGAATCCAAGCGCGGCGCCGGCCTGAAGAATCACGAATATGCCACGCTGTGCGAAATCATGGGCCGCGTGCACTGGGCGCCTGAAGTGTTCAACTGCTCGGCGCCCGATACCGGCAACATGGAAGTGCTGGAGCGCTACGGCACCGACGAGCACAAGAAGGAATGGCTGGAGCCGCTGCTGGCCGGCAAGATCCGTTCGGCCTTCGCGATGACCGAACCGGCCGTCGCCTCGTCGGATGCCACCAACATCGAATCCGAAATCCGTAAGGACGGCGACTCCTACGTGATCAACGGCCGCAAGTGGTGGACCTCGGGGATCGGCGATCCGCGCTGCAAAATCCTGATCTTCATGGGCAAGTCCGACGCGAAGAATCCCGACAAGTACAAGCAGCAGTCGATGATCCTGGTGCCGCGCGATGCGCCGGGCGTCAACGTGCTGCGCATGCTGCCGGTCTTCGGCTATGACGATGCGCCGCACGGCCATGGCGAAGTGACCTTCGAGAATGTGCGCGTGCCGGCGTCCAACATGCTGCTGGGCGAAGGCCGCGGTTTCGAGATCGCGCAGGGACGTCTCGGCCCGGGCCGCATCCATCACTGCATGCGCCTGATCGGCCAGGCCGAGCGCGCGCTGGAGAAGATGTGCAAGCGCGCCAAGAGCCGCGTCGCCTTCGGCAAGCCGGTGGCGGACCAGACGGTGACGCTGGAGCGTATCGCCGATGCCCGCATCATGATCGATCAGGCCCGCTTCCTGACGCTGCATGCGGCCTGGAAGATGGACACCGTGGGCAACAAGGCGGCACGCAAGGAGATCGCCATGATCAAGGTGGCGGCGCCGGTGATGGCCTGCCAGGTGATCGACTGGGCCATGCAGGTGCATGGCGCAGCCGGCGTATCGGAAGATTTCGGTCTCGCCGCTGCCTACGCCCAGGCCCGCACGCTGCGCTTCGCCGACGGTCCGGATGAAGTGCATCGCAACCAGATCGGCCGCCTCGAACTGTCGCGCTGGAACTGACACTGCCTTAGACCAAAAAAAGAGAGCCTCCCCATGACTGTTGAATCGTATTTCTCCGCCACCTATGGCGAGGCGCGGGACAAGTTCCGCGCCGCCGCTACGGATGCAGGCGCCAAGCTCGTGTCTTTCGAGAATCCCAACGCCAAGGGGCCGAAGGGCGAGACGCTGACCACCGACGTCGCACTGCTGGGATCGGAGAAGGCCGAGCGCGTTTATCTCACCATCTCGGGCACGCATGGCGCCGAAGGTTTCTGCGG
>NZ_PEKV01000005.1:792644-823413 GCF_002796975.1 Ferrovibrio sp.
GCCATCATGATCCATGCGATCAATCCCTATGGCTTTGCGCATGTCCGCCGCGTGACGGAAGACAACGTCGACCTCAACCGCAACTTCCAGGATTTCTCCAGGACGCTGCCGCAGAACAAGGCCTATGCCGAAGTGCATGACCTGCTGCTGCCGCAGGTCTGGGAAGGGCAGGGCCGTGCCGCGGCCGATCAGGCGATCCTCGACTACCAGAAGAAGAACGGCGCCTTCGCCTTCCAGGCGGCAATGACCGGCGGGCAGTATTCGCATCCCGACGGCCTGTTCTTCGGCGGCCAGAAACCGACTTGGTCGAACGCCACCTTCCGCCGCATCCTGAAGGAACTGGTGCCTGCGACGACGCGTAAGCTGGTCAGCATCGATTTCCATACCGGCCTGGGCCCGATGGGCTATGGCGAGCCGATCTATGTCGGCCCGGAAGATGCCGGCTTCTATGCCCGCGCCAAGACGATGTTCGGCCCGGAAGTCACCAATCCGAATGACGGCAGCTCGACCTCGGCGCGTGTCACCGGCACGGTGCCCGAGGCTTTCCTCGATCTGCCGAAGTCGGTCGAGGTGACCTCGATCGCGCTGGAATACGGCACGCAGACCATGCCGGAAGTGACCGAGGCTTTGCGCGGCGACCACTGGCTGTATGCGCGCGGCGGCGACGTCAATTCGCCGCTGGGCCAGCAGCTCAAGCGCAAGATCCGCGACGCCTTCTACACCGATACTGCGGCCTGGAAGGCGGCGATCGCCGGCCGCGCCGCCGACTTCGCGCTGCGGGCTTTCCGCGGTCTCGAATAAGCCCAGTCTTCAGTGCAATAAAAATGGCGGCAGGATCGCTCCTGCCGCCATTCTTTTTTCCAGTGCGTGATTGCTAGTGACGTCGCTGGGAGAATTTCGTTTTAGTGATGCAGCTCGGCCAGGCGGGTTTCCCGCGTGGTTTCGCTGCGCGGCATCGGGCTCTCGCCCAGCATCTTGGCTTCCAGTTCCTGGCGGGCGCGGGCCAGACGGCTGCGGATGGTGCCGATCGGGCAGCCGCAGACCTTGGCGGCTTCCTCGTAGGACAGGCCGCTGCCGACCACCAGCATCAGCGTCTCGCGCTGCGCCTTGTTCAGCGTCTCGATCGCCTGCAGCAGTTCGCCCAGCACCATGGCGTCTTCCTGCGGCGCCTTCACGGCCATCAGGTTTTCGATCGCGCTGGCATCGCCGAACGTCGTCGCCTCGCGGCGGCGGCGGCGTGCCTGGTCGATATGCTGGTGGCGCATGATGGTGAAGGCCCAGGCCTTGAAGTTGGTGCCCGGTTGGAACTGGTCGCACTTGGCCAGCACGCGCAGCACGGTTTCCTGGGTCAGGTCCTCAGCCCAGGTGCGATCGCGCGTCAGCATGATCGAGAAGGCTTTCAGGGACGGGAGGGTCTCCAGCAGCAGGCCGTGAATTGCGTCGGTCATGGGGGAACATCCTCTTTTTTGGTATCGGTGACGTGTTCGTCTGTGACCCAGAGGATGGGCGTCGCAGCGCTGCGCAGCCAGCGACAAGGCCGGGACATGCTGTGACAAAACCGCGATGGAATATCGCGGTTTTCCGTAAATTATCTAGGGAAAATCAGTGCTTAGCCTTGTTGCCCGGCGATGTCACAGCCGAGCTCGGAGCGGCGCCGAGATACTCCAGCAGGCGCGGCAGGGCGCGATCCAGCCAGGAATTGAACTGGCGCGACTGCGGACCCTCACCGGGTTCCTGCTCCGGTTGGACGGTGACGAGCGGGAGGGCCGAGGCATCGCCCACGGGCGTGGCGGACTCTGCGGTCAGTTCCGCCAGGTCTCCAGTCTCCGCGCGATCTTTGTCCTGTTTCGACATGATTCCCACACCTGTAACGGCTCACCGCCCGTTACGCCGCCTGTCCGGCCTTTGCTGTCTGAGGCAATGCGCAGCCTGACTATCTTCACCCGTCATCTGCGTCGATGCAATTCCGAATGACCGACGGGTGACAAGGTTCCGCGCCCGGCCGAAAGGTCGCAGCCCTGCCACCGAATCGTGCGCCCTGGCTGCGGCCTGGTTCCGGTGGCAAATGTCACAGGAACCCTCTGATTTTCCTGACGTTTATTACATCACAGACGCCCGCGAGGCGCGGATTTCCGCGCCGTTGTGCGTCATTCCGATCACCCGCAAAGGAGGAACGATCATGCCTGACCGTCTCATTTCCGCCGACAAGGTGGAAGGCACCACCGTCTACAACCGCACCGGCGACAAACTTGGCTCGATCAACAATGTCATGATCGACAAGACCTCGGGCAAGGTGGCCTATGCCGACATGTCGTTCGGCGGCTTCCTCGGCATCGGCGACCGCCATCATCCGCTGCCTTGGAGCATGCTGACCTACGACACCGGCAAGGGCGGCTATGTCGTCAATCTCGACAAGAAGACGCTGGAAGGTGCGCCGACCTACGGCGAGAAGGAACGCGTGAACTGGGACGACGAAGCCTGGGGCCGCAAGGTGCACGACTATTACGGCGTGCCGCCCTTCTGGATGTAACGCCATCCTGACGACGCGATCTGAAAGCGCTTCCCTTCGCGGGGGAGCGCTTTCTTTTTGTCAGTCGTCGCTGCTGTCGACCAGGTTCCAGGCCTGGTTGGCCACCGACCGCACCAGCGCCGCGTAAACCTTCAACGCCTGCGCCGCGGCGGGACTGGCCGGCGTGCCGTTGCTGCCGCGCTTCACGATGCCCTGCGCCATGACGGCGACGCGGAACAGCGCAAAGGCGAGATAGAAATTCCAGTGCGGAATATCGTCGCGGGCGGCATGGCGGCAGTAGGCGCCGAGATAATCCGGCTCGCCGGGAATGCCGCTTTCGATGAAGTCGATGCCCTGCAGGCTGCCCATGCCGGGAATCGTCACGCGCCAGGGCATGCAGTTGATCGCCAGATCGGCCAGCGGATGACCGATCAGCGCCAGATCCCAGTCATGTACCGCCACGACGCGCGGTTCGCTGGGATGGAAGACCAGGCTCTCCAGCCGGAAATTGCCATGCATCAGGCTGGTCACGTCATCGACCGGCACATGCGCCGGCAGCCAGTCCAGCAGGCGTTCCATCGCCGCGATCTCGTCGGTTGCATTGGCGCGATACTGTTCGATGAGCGTTGCGACCTGCCGGTTCAGATAATCCAGTCCGCTGCCATTGGCGGGCAGGCCGGTCTGCGCCGGCGTGAGCGCATGCAGGCGGGCCAGCGTTTCGGCCATCGCCTCGTAATGCGCCTGACGCTGCTTGGCATCCATGCCGGGCAGGTTGGGATCGCGGAAATGCCGGCCGGGCACGAAGTCCAGCACATAGAAGGGCGTGCCGATCACGGCTTCGTCGGTGCAGGCGAATTGCGGCTGGCCCACGGGTAGCCCTGCAGCATGAAGTGCGCGCAGCAGGCTGAAATCGCGTTCAATCGATTCCGCCATGCTGCAGCCTTTTCTCGGCTGGCTGCGTTTGCGCAGAACGAAATTCCGGCCGGGGCTGTGCAGCATGAAAGCGGGGCTGGAGGCCGGGCCCTTGAATTGCTGCACTGTCAGCGGGTTTTTGAAATCCGGCAGATGCGTCGCAAGATGCGCCGCCAACCTGGCCTCGTCGAACCGGTGTTGCGGTTGTACGGGGGTCAGGTCGGCAGCTGCCATCGCCTATGGAGTCCCCGTCATCCGCTCCACCACGGCCCAGGCCTGTTCGGCAATCGGCCGGGCGCGTTTGCCGGACTCGATGGCGTGCTGGCTGGTGGCGGTGCCGTCCTTCACACGACCCATGATGCCCTGCAGGATTCCTGCAATGCGGAACATGTTATAGGCCATGTAGAATTCGAGATGCGGAATGCCGTCGCGCCCCGTGCGGCAGCAATAGGTGGCGATGTAATCCTGTTCGTTCGGAATGCCCAGTGCCGCGAAATCGACGCCGGCCAGACCGCGGAAGGTTTCCGGTGCCAGCCGCCACGACATCAGATGGTAGGTGAAATCGCCGAGCGGATGGCCCAGCGTGGACAATTCCCAGTCCAGCACGGCAATCACGCGCGGCTCTGTCGGATGGAAGATCATGTTGTCCATGCGATAGTCGCCATGGACGATGCTGGTCTCTTCACCGGGCGGAATATGCGCCGGCAGCCAGTCGATCAGCTTGTCCATCGCCGGAATCTCTTCCGTCTCGGATGCCTTGTACTGCTTGCTCCAGCGATTGATTTGGCGGGCGAAATAGTCGCTGGGCTTGCCGTAATCGCCCAGGCCGATGGCGTTGTAATCTACCTTATGCAGCGCCGCGATGGTGCGGTTCATGGCATCGAAGATGCCGGCGCGTTCCTCGCGATTCATATCCGGCAGGCGCTGGTCCCAGAAAATCCGGCCTTCCACGCAATCCATCACATAGAAGGCCGTGCCGATCACGCTGTCATCTTCACACAGCCCATAGGTGCGGGCGACCGGCACATCGGTTTGGCCCAGCGCGGTGATCACGCGGTATTCGCGGTCGACCGCATGCGCCGAGGGCAGCAGCTTGCCGGGCGGCTTGCGTCGCAGCACGTATTTCTTCGTCGGTGTCACCAGCATGAAAGTCGGATTGGATTGCCCGCCCTTGAACTGCTGTACGGCCAGCGGGCCCTTGTAGTCAGCAACGTTCTGCTTGAGCCAGCGTTCCAGCGCGGCTTCATCGAACTTGTGGCGCTCCTGCACCGGCATGGTGCCGATGAAGCGATCCTGGTCGCTCATGCTGTTGTTTCCTCGTTCGTGGGGCACGACGACTGATATGCCCGCAGCTACGATAGCCATGCCGCATGGCCCGGCGCAACCGCCCATCGGCGCGCACCACTATTCGTCATTCCCGCGAAAACGGGAATCCATGACAACTATCGGACTGGGCTGCCGCTTTCGCGGGAGTGACGATAATATATGTCGGGCAGCAAAGCCGCCGGCCAGGAGCAACGACGGGCAACTACGATCTTGTGCGCGATCAGTTTTTCTGTTCGCGAGCGATTTCCCGCCAACCGATATCACGGCGGCAGAAACCCTGCGGCCAGCGGACTTTATCCACAGCGGCATAGGCGCGCGCCTGTGCCGCCGCGATGGTCTTGCCGGTGCCGCAGACGCCCAGCACGCGGCCGCCATTGGCCAGAATTGCGCCATCCGCACCCGGCTTGGTGCCGGCATGGAACACGATGGTATCGGCTTCCGCCGCAGCGGCATCAAGACCTTCGATCTTCGTGCCCTTGAGCGGTTCGGCCGGATAGCCCTCGGCCGCCATCACGACGCAGAGCGCGGCTTCGTCCTTCCAGCGCAGATCGAAATCCTTCAGCACGCCGTCGCGCGACGCCATCAGGGCCGGCAGCAGATCGGATTTCAGCCGCAGCATCAGCGTCTGGCATTCCGGATCGCCAAAGCGCGTGTTGTATTCCAGCAGCTTCGGGCCATCCTTGGTCAGCATCAGTCCGGCGAACAGCACGCCCTTGAACGGCGTGCCCTCGGCGATCATGCCATTCACGGTCGGTAGGATGATGCGCTCCATCACCTCTTGCTGTAGGGCAGGGGTGAAGATGTTTGCCGGGGAATAGGCGCCCATGCCGCCGGTATTCGGCCCGGTATCGCCGTCGCCGACGCGCTTGTGGTCCTGCGCCGAGGCCAGCGCCAGCGCATGTTTGCCGTCCACCAGAGCGAAGAAGCTGACTTCCTCGCCATCCATGAACTCCTCGATCACCGCCTGCGCGCCGGGTTCGGCGAACAGCGCTGCGCTGGCAGCCATTGCCTCCTCCAGCGTCATCGCCACCACCACGCCCTTGCCGGCGGCCAGGCCATCGGCTTTCACCACGATGGGAGCGCCATGCTTGTGGATGAAGGCTTCCGCCGCGGCGCCATCGCTGAAGCGGCCATAGGCGGCGGTCGGGATGCCGTATTTGGCGCAGAGATCCTTCATGAAGCCCTTGGAGCCTTCAAGCTGGGCCGCTGCCTTGTTCGGGCCGAAGCAGGCAAAGCCATTGGCCTCCAGATGGTCGACCAGACCGATCACCAGCGGCGCCTCGGGGCCGACCACGACAAAATCGATATGTTCGTCACGGCAGAGCTGCAGCACCGCATCCAGATCGAGTGGATCGACCGGGGCGAGTTTCGCCACCTGCGCGATGCCGGCATTGCCCGGGGCACAGACCAGCTTGTTGACCAGCGGCGAAGCGCCGAGCGCCCAGCACAGGGCGTGCTCGCGACCGCCAGATCCGATGACGAGAAGGTTCATAGCAGACCCTAGGTGACTGGAGGAATCGCGGCAATGTTTGTATCATGGCCGGAACAGACGCAAGGCTTCCCCCGAGGCTTTTCCATGAGCGATTTCGAGCCTTCCCAGTCCGGTTCCGCCGGCGCCCCCCCGGCGCCGGGAAACGTGCCGGAATACACGGTTACCGAACTCTCGCTGCGGCTGAAACGCAGCATCGAGGATAATTTCGGCTGGGTACGGGTTCGCGGCGAAATCTCCGGGTTCAAGCGAGCCGCTTCGGGCCATCTCTACTTCTCGCTGAAGGATGCCGATTCGCTGCTGGATGGCGTCTGCTGGAAAGGCAGCGCCGCGCGCCTCGGGGTGAAACCCGAGGACGGCATGGAGGTGATCTGCTCGGGCAAGCTGACCAGCTATCCCGGCCGTTCCAAATACCAGATGGTCGTCGAGCGGATGGAGCTGGCGGGGCTCGGCGCACTGATGGCGCTGCTCGAGCAGCGCAAGCAGAAGCTCGCTGCCGAAGGTTTGTTCGCCGCCGAACGCAAACGTCCGCTGCCCTATCTGCCGCGTGTGATCGGCGTGGTGACCTCGCCGACTGGCGCCGTGATCCGCGACATTCTGCATCGCCTGGCAGACCGCTTCCCGACCCATGTGCTGGTCTGGCCGGTGCTGGTGCAGGGCGAGGGCGCCGCCGAGCAGGTGGCGAAAGCCATTCGCGGCTTCAATGCATTGCCGGAAGGCGGTGCCGTGCCGCGTCCCGACCTGCTGATCGTCGCGCGCGGTGGCGGCAGCCTGGAAGACCTGATGGCCTTCAACGAGGAAGCGGTGGTGCGTGCTGCGGCGGCCTCGGAGATTCCGCTGATCTCGGCGGTGGGCCATGAAACCGATACCACGCTGATCGATTTCGCTTCCGATCGCCGCGCCCCGACGCCGACGGCAGCCGCCGAAATGGCGGTACCGGTGCGGCTCGATCTGGTGGCCGGCGTCGCCGGGCTGGACGAGCGTCTGCGCCGCAGCATGACGCGCATGGCGCAGGACAAGCGCCGGCATCTCGACAGTCTCGGCCGCGGCCTGCGCGGCCCACGCGAACAGCTCGACATGGCGCGCCAGCGCTTCGACGATCTCTCGGATCGTTTGCGCCACGCGCTGCGTGTCGGTGTCGCGGCGCAGCGGGCGCGGATGGAAACCGCAATGGCCCGGTTGCGGCCCGCGTTGCTGCGGCGCGAAGTGGCCGACTACGGCCGGCGCCTGAAGGAATCCGATGCGCGCTTGCTGCGCGCCATCCGCCAGCGCCAGGCCGAGGCAGTCCAGCGCCTGAGCCAGCCCGCCAAGCTGCTGGAGAGCCTGTCCTATCGCAATGTGCTGGCGCGTGGTTTCGCTGTCGTCCATGACGCGGACGGCCGCGCGCTGAACAGCGCCGATGCGATGGCGCCGGGCGCAATGGTTGCCATCGAGATGCATGACGGTCGCCGCGATGCGCAGATCGTCGGCGGCGGTTCGGCGTCGTCCGCGCCGAAGAAGGCAGCGCCTGCCGCCGCGAAACCGACCAAACAGGAAAGCCTGTTCTGATGCAGACACCGCCGCTGCCGCGCGAGATCGAAGCCCGGGTCTATTACCGGCACGGCGCCTTCGACATCGTTTTTCCGGGTTCCTATGTCACCTGCGCCGTCACCGGCCAGCGCATTCCGCTGGAACGCCTGCGCTACTGGAGCGTGGACCGCCAGGAAGCCTATGCCGATGCAGTGATCGCAACCCGCGGCCTGGTCGGCAATCCGGTGAAACGCACATGATGCGCTGGCTTGCGGCGTTGCTTCTGCTGGCAAGCTGGCCGGCGGGTGCCAACGAGCCGCCGCCCGGCCTCTCCTGGCAGGGCGATTTCAGCCAGGGCGGTCTTGTGACCGGCATGGCGCAGCCCGGCCTCACCCTGCGGCTCGGCGGTCGTGATGTGCCGGTCGCGCAAGACGGACGCTTCGTCTTCGGCTTCGGTCGCGACGAGGCCGCAACCGTGACCTTCTCAGTGAATTACCGTGGCGGCCAGAGCGAGACGACGCAACTGCGCATCGCGCCGCAGAAATACGAAATTCAACGCATCGACGGCCTGCCGCCGGCCCAGGTAACGCCGCCTGCCGCCGTGCTGGAGCGCATTAAGCGCGAGAATGCGCAGATCGCCGCCGTGCGCCAGCGCAACACACCGCGGCAGGATTTCATGCAGGGCTGGATCTGGCCGGCCAAAGGCCCCGTTTCGGGCGTGTATGGCAGCCAGCGGATTCTCAACGGCGAACCGCGCACGCCGCATTACGGTCTCGATATCGCAGCCCCGACCGGCAGTCCGGTGATCGCGCCTTCCGGCGGCGAAGTGGTGCTGGCCGAAAAGGATATTTACTTCACCGGTGGCACGATCATCATCGATCATGGCATGGGCATCAACTCGGCCTTCTCCCACCTGCAGTCGCTGAACGTGAAAGTCGGCCAGCAGGTGAAGCGTGGCGGGCAGATCGGCACGGTGGGTGCCACCGGTCGGGCGACCGGCCCGCATCTGGACTGGCGGGTGAACTGGTTCGACGTGCGGCTCGATCCGCAGCGGCTGCTGCCTCCGAAAGAGTGACTATTCCTTCGGCCAGCGCTTGTGCACCCAGAACCAGTGGTCGGGGCGCTTGCGGATCCAGCTTTCGATCCTGCGGTTGATCAGCAGCAGGCCGTTATAAATGTCCTGCTCGCGATTGCCGGTGTCGTCCAGCATGATCGGCGCCTCGATCGTGACGCGGAAGCGCGCACCGCCCAGCCGCTCGGCATAGATCGGTATGACCGGGCAACCGCTCCGCAACGCCAGATCGGCAACAGCCGGCGCCGTCATGGCATCGCGGCCGAAGAAGGGCACGGCGACGCCGTTGGACAGCTTCTGGTCGACCATAATGGCGAGGCATTCATTCTGCTTCAGCGCCTTGAGCAGTTCGCGTGCCGCCTGCATGCCCTTGGGCACATGGCGGCCGCCGACCGGCTTGCGCAGGCTCTGCAGCAGATCCTCGGTCAGCGGGTTGTTGGCGGCGCGATAGACCTGCACCAGCGGCAGCCCCTGCTCCGTTCCCACGATGCTCATCAATTCCCAGTTGCCGTAATGCGCGGAAAAGAAGATGGCGGGTTTTCCGCTGTCGCGCGTTGCGTCGACATACTCCCTGCCCACAACCTCGATCTGTCCGGCATCGCGGATATCGGCAAGATGCGCATACTCGGCAATCACACGGCCGAGATTATCCCACATGCCGGTCAGTGCCTCGGCCTGCTGCGCGGTGGTCAATTCCGGCAGGGCGCGGGCGATGTTGCGGGCGGCGACCTTGTTGGCGCCGATGCGCGGACCGATCCTGCGTGCGATCCAGCCGCCGAAGGCAGAGGCCCTGTCGAGCGGCAGGGCGGCAAACAGCGCCAGTGCCAGCCGGGCGCCCCAGGCGGCTACATATTCATGCGGCTCCGCATGCGGGAACAGCAGTTTTTTAAGCACCGGCCGTCGCCCTGTCGTTCAGCCTGGAGCGCAGATAGTCGTCGACGCGCTGCGGTTCGGCGAAGTTCAGCGCGACGCGCAGCACATCCACCATCGGCCGCGCCTTGGCCGGCAGACGTACCTGGTCCTTCGCGGTGGTGACCGGGATGGCATTCAGCTTGTGGGCGGTTTCGACAAGACGCATTACGGTGTCGGGCGAATAGGGGGCGTGGTCCGGGAAGGTGGCCGTCTGCACCACCGTGGCACCGAGCTGTTGCAGGGATGTGAAAAACTTCTCCGGCCGGCCGATGCCGGCAAAGGCCAGTACACTGCGGCCGCGCAGACGCACGGCATCCGCCGGATTGGGCTCCAGCGTAGCGGCGAAAACCGGGTGGCGACCGAAATCGGGCAGCGGCACACTGCGCGGGCCGATCACGACCAAAGCGTCGCAACGGCTCATGCCATCCTCGATCGATTCACGAAGCGGCCCGGCCGGTAATTGCAGGCCGTTGCCGAAGCCATACCCACCGTCGATCACCAGCAGGCTGAGCCGGCGCGCCAACGCATAGGTCTGATGTGCGTCGTCGGCGATGATGCAGTCGGCGCCGGCCGCGACAGCGGCACGGGCGGCGGCGGGGCGGTTGCCACCGATCCAGGTCGGCGCGGCAGCGGCCAGCAGCAGGGCCTCGTCGCCGACATCGGCGGCAGTATGCCGGTTCAGATCGACCTGCACCGGTCCGGTCAGCTTGCCGCCATAGCCGCGGCTGACGATCTGCGGGTGCCGGCCGAGCGTGGTGAGGCGATGGGCGATGGCGATCGCAGTCGGCGTCTTGCCGGCGCCGCCGGCGACGAGGTTGCCGATCGAGATCACCGGCGCACCGATCTCCTGCGCGGCGGTGATGCGCTGGTTCAGACGATTGCCGAGCCCGTAGAACGCCGCCAGCGGACGCAGCAGCGTCGGCAGCGGCGAGGTGCTGCCGGCCTGCCAGAAACGCGGCGCCGATCTAGGCATCGCCCCCTGCGGCGGGCAGGCGGTCGGCCGGCGCGATCGGGGCATGGCCGCACAGCCGGTCCGCCTCGTCGCAGAGCCCGTTCATGATCGTTTCAAGCCGCAGGGCGGCCTGTTCCGGGCTTTCCGTGATGTCGCTGTACACGTCTATCGGCTCGCCCCAGAGGTAAACGCCCCGGTTGAACGGCCAGGGCAGGATGAAGCGGTCCCAGGAGTTTAACACACGGCGGCGTTTTACCGCATAGGTCACCGGCAGGATCGGCACCTTGGCCAGCCGGGCGGCGGCGATTACCCCGGTGCTGGCCCGCATGCGCGGTCCGCGCGGGCCATCTGGCGTGAAGCCGGCATATTCGTTGAGCTTGAGCTGGCGCACCATGATCCGCAGTGCGCCGCTGCCGCCCTTGTCCTTCTTGCCGGCCTTGGCGGCGGAACCGCGGACCGTGCCGATACCGAAGGGATCCATGGCGCGGGCAATCAGTTCGCCGTCGCGATGCTGCGAGATCAGCATATGCATGCGCCGGTCGCGCCGCCAAACCGGTGGAATCAGCAGCAGCCGGCCGTGCCAGAACGTCAGGATGAACGGCCGGTTTTCCGACCACAAGGCTTCCGGGTGCTCGACACCGCGTATGTCCCACCGCGTGGTGTTGCGCACCAGGCGGACATAGAAAGCGATGGCATCCGCCGCGAACCGCACGGCGGGTTTGCTTCGCTGGATGCGCTTCCACAGTCCGGCCATCGTCAGGCGGAAGCCTCGACCGCGAACTGCGTCGCGTAAAGTCGCGCATAAGCGCCGTTACGGGCCAGCAGTTCGGCATGGCTGCCCTGTTCGGCCAGGCGGCCATGATCAAGCACGAAGATCACATCGGCATCGATCACGGTGGACAGGCGATGGGCGATCACCAGCGTGGTGCGGCCGCGCATCAGTTCGCTGAGTGCCACCTGGATCAGCCGTTCGGATTCGGTGTCCAGCGCGCTGGTGGCTTCATCCAGCAGCAGGATCGGCGCGTCGCGCAGCATGGCGCGGGCGATGGCAATGCGCTGGCGCTGGCCGCCCGATAGTTTCACGCCGTTTTCGCCAACGGCGGTGTCGTAGCCCTGCGGCAGGCCCATGATGAAATCATGGGCGGCGGCGTGGCGGGCGGCGCTCTCGATCTCGATCTGGCTGGCTTCGGGCCGGCCATAGGCGATGTTGGCGCGGATGGTGTCGTCGAACAGCGTCAGCTCCTGGCTGACCAGGGCAACGCTGCGGCGGAGTGAGGCCAGCGTCACGTCGCGGACATCCTGGCCGTCGATCTTCACGCTGCCCTGCGTGGCGTCGTAGAAGCGCGGCACCAGATTGAGCAGTGTCGATTTGCCGGCACCCGAAGCACCCACCAGGGCGGCCTTCTTGCCCGGCGGCACGACGAGGCTGATGTCATCCAGCGCGGTCTTGTCGGCGGCGTAGCGGAACCCGACGGCATCGAGGCGGATTTCACCGCCATTCACCTGCAGCGGCCTGGCGTCGCTGCGTTCCGTGATGGCCGGACTGATGTCGAGAATGGTGAAGATGCGGTCCGCCGCAGCAAGGCCTTCCTGCATGGCGGTCTGCATGGTGGCGAGCGACTTGAGCGGCTGATAGGCGGTCAGCGCCGCGTAGATGAAGGCTGTGAGCGTGCCCAGGGTCAGCGTCTCGCTGGTGCCGCCGATATAGATCACCACGGCCACGGCAATGCCGCCGAGGGCTTCGGTGGTCGGACTGGCGGCGGCACGGGCGCGGACCACCTTCATCAGATGGCTGAGGCGGGTATCGACCGACTGGCGGGCGCGATCGATCTCGCGCTGCTCCATGCCGTAGGCCTTGACCATGCGCGCACCTTCGAAGGTCTCGCTTAAGATAGTGGTCAGTTTGCCGGTTTCCTGCTGGCCCTTGGCGGAACTCTTGCGCGTCTTGCGGCCCAGCCGGCGCGTGCTCAGGCCCACGAAGGGGAAGATCACGCAGACGATCAGCGCGAACTGCCAGTTCATGCTGAACATCACGCCGGTCAGGAAGATCAGGCTCAGGGAGTCCTTCACCATGCCGGTCAGCGCCTTGGTGACGGCCTCGCGCAGCAGCGTGGCATCGAACAGGAAGCTGGAGATCAGCCGGCCGGAATGCATGTCGTGCAGCCAGGCGAGGTCGGCGCGGATCAGGTGGCTGTAAAGACGAATCTGGGTATCGGCGATCACCCGCTCGCCGAAACCGGTCATCAGCGTGCTTTCGAAATAGGTCGCCACGCCCTTGATCACCACCACGATCACCACGGCAACCGGAATCATCATCGTCCAGTAGGGATCGCGCTGGGTGAAGACCTGATCGATCGCCGGCTTGAGCAGCCAGGCGGTGGCGGCCGTCATGGCGGCCACCGTGATCATCGCGACGAGGGCGAGGGCCAGCGCACCCAGATGCGGCCTGACCTGCTCGGCCAGCAGGCGACGCAGCAGCTTGCCGCTGCTGGTATGGGTGGGTTGGGAGCTATCGGACGAGGCGGCTGAAGTCACCGGAAATCCGTCTTAATCCAAGGCGTTAATGCCCGCGTGCTATAGCATGCGGCAGCCGCTGCGGCCAGCACGGCCGGCGACGGAAACCGGATATGGCAGTCGGAAACCGGCTTTACAACCGCTGTTTGGCCGCCGCGGCCACCGCTTCGGGCGTGATGCCGAAATGCTTGTACAGCTGCTCGTAGGGACCCGAGGCGCCGAAGCTGCTCATGCCCACGAAGCCGCCCTTGATGCCGAGATAGCGGTCCCAGCCCTGACGCACGCCGGCTTCGACCGCAACCCGCACCGTGCCGGGGCCCAGCGTCTTTTCCTGATAGGCCTCATCCTGGGCGTTGAACAGCTCGAAGCTCGGCATCGAAACCACACGGGTCGGGATGCCGTCCTTCTGCAGCTGCTCGCGGGCAGTCATCGCGATGGCGATTTCCGAGCCGGTGGCGAGCAGCGTGACCTTGGCGGCGCCACCTTCGGCGGCCGCCAGTTCGTAGCCGCCCCTGGCAACCAGGTTTTCTTCCGTATGCGTGGTGCGCACCGCCGGCAGGTCCTGGCGGGTGAGTGCCAGCACGCTGGGACGATGCTTCTGCTGCAAGGCGACCTGCCAGGCCTCGGCGGTTTCCACCGCATCGGCCGGACGCAGCACGAGAAGGTTCGGGATCGCGCGCAAGCTTGCGACATGCTCGACCGGCTGATGCGTCGGGCCGTCTTCGCCCAGGCCGATCGAGTCATGCGTCATCACATAGATCACGCGCTGTTCCATCAGGGCCGAGAGGCGGATCGACGGGCGGCAGTAATCCGTGAAGACCAGGAAGGTGCCGCCGTAGGGGATCAGACCCCCGTGCAAGGCGATACCATTCATGGCGGCTGCCATGCCATGCTCGCGCACGCCGTAATAGACGTAGCGGCCGCTGTAGTCGCCCGGCTTCACCGGATTGAGGCCGGCCGTCTTGGTGTTGTTCGAGCCGGTGAGGTCGGCCGAACCGCCCAGCGTTTCCGGCGTCACCGGATTGATCACTTCCAGCGCCATCTGCGACGACTTGCGGGTCGCCCATTTGGGTTTGTCAGCGGCCAGTTTCGCTTTGTAATCAGAGATCGTCTTGTCGAAATTCGCCGGCAGATCGCCCTTGATGCGGCGATCCCATTCGGCGCGCTGTTCCGCGGGGAGCGCGGCATGCAGCTTTTCCCAGGCGGCCGACCTGGCAGCGCCGGCGGCGCCAATGCCACGCCATGCATTCAGAATCGCATCGGGAATCTCGAAGGCGGCATGCGGCCAGCCGAGCTTCTCGCGCGTGCCCTTGATCTCCTCGGCGCCGAGCGGCGAGCCATGCGTGGCAGAGGTACCGGCCTTGGTCGGTGCGCCATAGCCGATCACGGTGCGGCAGGCGATCAGGCTCGGCTTGTCGCTCTTCTGCGCGGCGGCGATGGCGCCAGCCACGGCTTCGGCGTCATGGCCGTCGACGGCGATGGTGGCCCAGCCGCTGGCCTGGAAGCGTTTGATCTGATCGTCCGACACCGAAAGGCTGGTCGGGCCGTCGATGGAGATCAGGTTGTCGTCCCACAGCACGATCAGCTTGTTCAGCTTCAGATGGCCGGCCAGCGAGATCGCCTCGTGGCTGATGCCTTCCATCAGGCAGCCGTCGCCGGCGATCACGTAGGTGTAGTGGTCGACCAGCTTGTCATTGAACTGCGCCGCCATCGCGCGTTCCGCCAGCGCCATGCCCACGGCGGTGGCAATGCCCTGGCCGAGCGGGCCGGTGGTGGTCTCGATGCCGCCGGCATGGCCGAATTCCGGATGGCCGGCGGTGCGCGCGCCGATCTGGCGGAAGCGCTTCAACTCGTCCAGCGTCATGTCCTGATAGCCGGTCAGGTACAGCAGCGAATAGATCAGCATCGAGCCATGGCCGGCCGACAGCACGAAGCGGTCGCGGTCGGGCCAGGCGGGATTCTTCGGATCGAATTTCAGGAAGCGGCTGAACAGCACGGTGGCCACGTCGGCCATGCCCATCGGCATGCCGGGATGGCCGGAATTGGCGGCCTGGACGGCATCCATGGACAGTGCACGGATGGCATTGGCCATCTCGGCGTGGCTGACCGGGGCGGAATGGCGGGGGGCGGCGGCAGGCTGCAGCATTGCGGGGGAATCCGGCGTCAGAGGCGGCGAAAGCGGCAGGACCTTGCCGGGCAAAGCCGGGCACGTCAACCCATGCCCGGCCGCCCCCCGTGAGATGTGCCGCAGATGCCTAGAATTCCTGCCAATCGTCGTCGGCAGAGGCCTTGGCCGGGGCTGCCGGAGCCGGCCGTGCCGGGGCCGGTGCGGCGGCGGGAATCGCCGGTTTCCGCGCTGCCACCGGTGCCGGTTTCTGGACGGCTGGCTTGGGTGTCGTTGCCGTCGGGGCAGGCCTGGCGGGGGCTGCCGGAGGGGTCGCAGCCATGGGCGCGGGCCGGGCACTGCCGTCCAGCTTGAAGAAGCCAACGAGGTTGGCCAACTCGTTGGCCTGACCGGCGAGGCTCTGGGCCGCCGCCGTGGTCTCTTCCACCAGGGCTGCGTTGCGCTGGGTCATCTCGTCCATGCTGCCGACAGCCGTGTTGATCTGATCGAGACCCGTGGCCTGCTCGCGCGAGGCGGCAGCGATCTCGGCGACGATATCGCTCACCTTCTTGATCGCCGTGACGATCTCGGTCAGCGAGCCCCCGGTCTGATTCACCAGCGCCGCGCCGGTTTTCACCTGCGTATTCGATTCCGTGATCAGTGCCTTGATGTCTTTGCTGGCATTGGCCGAGCGTTGTGCGAGCGCACGCACTTCCTGCGCGACCACCGCGAAGCCCTTGCCGGCTTCGCCGGCGCGCGCGGCCTCGACACTGGCGTTGAGAGCGAGAAGATTGGTCTGGAAGGCGATCTCGTCGATCAGGCCGACGATATCGGCGATCTTCTGTGCGCTTTCCTCGATCCGCGTCACGGCGCCAACAGCATCGGCCACGACGCTGCCGCCCTTTTCGGCCGTGTCGCGCGCCGCGACGGCCAGCTGGTTGGCGGCCTGGGCGTTGTCGGCATTCTGCTTCACCGTGGTGGTGATCTCATGCATCGACGCCGCGGTCTCTTCAATCGACGCGGCCTGCGATTCCGTACGCTGCGCCAGATCCTGGCTGCCGGTCGAGATTTCGTCGGACGCCACCTTCACCGATTGCGCGGTCTGGGTCAGACGGCCGGCGAAGTCGCGCATGCGTTCCGACATGCCGTTGACCGCGCCCTTGATCTCGCCGAACACGCCCTGGTATTCGCCGCGCACCGTCTTGCTGAGATCGCCGCCGGCCATGGCGCTCATCGCACCGGCCAGTTCGCCGGTCATGGTCTGCAGGGTGCCGGCGAGGCGGTTCAGTTCCTGGCTGGTGGAGAGGAAGAAGCCGTCCTTGCCGCTTTCGCTGATACGGCTGCTGAGATCGCCCTGGCCCACCTTGTTGACCAGCGCGGCAATTTCTTCGCCGGCCGCTTTCTCGCGCGCTTCACGCTCCAGCCGACGGCTTTCGGATTCTTCACGCTGGCGGGCGATATCGGTCTCGGCCTGTTCGCGGGCGATCATGCTGTCCTTGAAGACCTGAACCGCCTTGGCCATCTGGCCGACTTCAGCGCCACGGTCGACAAAGGGCACTTCGACACCGAGGTCGCGATTGGCCAGGCGCTGCATCGCGCTGGTCATACGGTTGATGGGGCCGGTGACGCGCCATTGCACGATCAGGAAACCGAAAACGGTGAAGGCCACGGCGGCCACCAGCGTGCCGATGCTCAGCAGCACGCTGCGCTGCGTCTGTGCCGTCTGGGTATCGGCGCGCCTGATCAGTTCATCCAGCGCCGTATTGGCCACCGCATTGAGCATGTTCAGGCTTTCGGTCACGGTCGGCTGATATTTCGCCTGATCGACCGGTGACGTCTGCCCGGCGGCGAAAGCCTTTACGATCGTCTCGCGCTCGGTGCCGAGCGGTCCGGTGAAGAAGGCTTTCGCGGTATTGACCACGTCGCGCACCGGCGCCGGCGTATCGCTGCGCGCGGCAATGACGGTGACGATATTCCAGGCCGTGGCGACACGGCCGTCATCGCCGGCATGCGCCATGGACTCAGTGATGCCCCAGGTCTGCCCGGCCGACATCGTGGTCAGGATGCGCAGCACCATCGATCCGGCGTAATTGCGGATCGTCCAGGCATTCTGCTTCACGCTCAGCAACTGATCGACCATGGGATCGACCAGCTGCAGCGAGGCTTCGAGGAAATCGGACGCCTCCTGCACGGCGTTGAGGTAGTTCTGGGTGACGCGCGGCCAGTCCTGCATCGCCTGCGCATCGCGCTGGGCGCGGGGCTGGCCGATCATCTGCATGGCCTTGGGGCGCATGGCATCGACCGCGTCATTCGCCGCTTTCAGTTTGGTCAGCAACGGTGCGGCGCTCGGCAGATCGCTGCTCAGCGCCGACAGCATGGCATAGCCGGTATTATAGGCTTTCAGCGTGTTGTCGCGCTGGGTGGTGATGCTGTCGATGCTGTCCTTGGAGGCGGGGGCCTCGGCACGGAAGACGATCAGGATGTTGCCGCGTTCGAGCCGGTGCTGCTGCAGGCTCTGGAAGAAGGCCTGACTGATGGGCGCCAGCTGGGCCACGCGTTTGGCGGCGGCATTGCGGTCGAGGGCGTTCAGCAGCGCGTTGATGCTGCCGGCCACCAGCATCAGGCCCAGTATTCCGATGACCAGACCCAGCGTGGTACGAATGGAAAAGCTCGGCATACCTCAATCCCCCTCAGAAAACGGCCAAATACAGCCTTACCCTGGAGCTTAAACTAGCCTGTCCAGGCTGAACTTGCTTCCGGGAAAGCGCGAGGTAGACGAATATTTATCCGTGGACTGCGTACTATTTGCAGTTGCGAATTAAGTGCCGGTAAGGGCTGGCTGGGTCTGCTGTTGCGCCGCGATCTGCTCCATCTGCGCCGCGGTGGCCTGGTTGACCAGCCGGTCGAGATCCAGGATCGAGACCATGCGTTCGTCGCGGGCCACCAGGGCGCTCAGGAACTGATGGTCGTCGGCCATGCCGGTATTGGGGACGCCCTGCAGGTCGCGCTGGTCGATGGAAAGGATGTCGGAGACGGAATCGACCAGCAGGCCGAAGGTGCCGTTCACCGCCACCACCACGATCACCACATGCATGCGGGTCGGCGTGGTGCGACCGCCACCGAAACGGACGCGCAGATCGTAGATCGGCACGATGGTGCCGCGCAGGTTGATGATGCCGCGCACGAAGTCGGGCGTGTTGGGCAGGTTGGTCACTTCGGTCCAGGCGCGGATTTCGCGCACGCTCAGAATGTCGACGCCGTATTGCTGAGCGTCGATGGCGAAGGTGAGGTATTCGTTGCTGCTCACTGGATCGGCTCCCTGCGGCACACCGCGACTCCGGAGTCCATTTCCGCCGGTCTGTGCGCCGGCGGTGGCTGGTAGCTGATCCATAACTCCCCCTTCCGGGCCCGGGTTCCTGCCTGCCGGGCCGATTGTGCATTTTTAGCACAGATCGCCCTTGTATCGCCGCGATTTATTCTTTGTTGTATCTTCGTCCGTTCAAGGACCGCCGGAGGAAATAAAATCATGAAACTGCCCGCCAACACGTTCAAACGCGCCCTGAAAGAACGGCGGCAGCAGATCGGACTGTGGTGTTCGCTTTGCAGCAATACCGTGGCCGAAATTCTGGCGACGGCCGGCTTCGACTGGATTGTGATCGATGTCGAACATGCGCCGAACGAGGTGCCGACGGTGCTGCAGCAGCTGCAGGCCATGCAGGTCGATGCCAATACCGCGAGCCCGGTGGTGCGTCCGCCGTGGAACGACACGGTGATGATCAAGCGGTTTCTCGATATCGGCGCGCCGAACCTGCTGCTGCCCTTCGTGCAGAATGTGGAGGAGGCCAAGAAAGCCATCGCAGCGACGCGGTATCCGCCGAAGGGCGTGCGCGGCGTGGCGGGCAACACGCGGGCCAACCGCTACGGCCTGATCACCGACTATTACGCCACGGTGGAAAACGAACTCGGCGTCATCCTGCAGGCCGAAACCCGCGGCGCCGTGAACAAGATTCCGGAAATGGCGGCAGTGGACGGCGTGGACGGCATCTTCATCGGGCCGGCCGACCTCTCGGCCAGCATCGGCCATCTCGGCAATGCCGCGCATCCCGAGGCGCAGGCCGAGATCATGCGCGCGCTGGAGCTGTGCAAGGCCGCCAACATGCCGGCCGGCATCCTGGCGGTGAACGAGGACGATGCACGGCGCTATCTCGATGCCGGCTTCACCTTCGTCGCCGTCGGTGTCGACCAGAGCCTGCTGACCAAGACGGCGCGCGATCTGGCCAAGCGCTTCCGCGGTCATATCGGCCGCAGCTGAGGGGCGTGAAGGAATGAAGACGACGTCCGTCACCGCTGCCGATCTTGCCGCCTCCGTCTTTGCGGTTCCGCCGCTGGCGCGCTACTCCGACCTGACCCTGAACGAAGATGCGAACCGGCAGCTGATCGGCTATCTCGAAGCCGGCGGTGTGCGCAGCCTGATGTATGGCGGCAACGCCAACTTCTACAATATCTCCGTCAGCGAATATGCCGAGGTGCTGGACTTCCTGGTCGATGCCGTCGGCCCCGATACCTGGCTGATCCCGTCCTTCGGTCCGGATTACGGCAAGCTGATCGACCAGGCGCGTATCCTGCGCGGTTCCAAGGTGCCGACCGCCATGGCGCTGCCGATGACCTTCCCGGCCACGTCGGACGGTATCGAAACCGGCTTGCGCCGCGCTGCGGTCACCATGGGCAAGCCGCTGCTGCTCTACATCAAATCCGACAACTACATTGCCCCGGAGGCGGCGGGCCGTCTGATGAGGGACGGCTCGGTCTGCGCCATCAAATACGGCACCGTGCGCCCCGATCCGGCGCAGGACGACTATCTCAGGCGCCTGCTCGACCATGTCGATCCGAAGCTGGTGATCAGCGGCATCGGCGAGCGGCCGGCGATCGCGCATCTGCGCCAGTTCGGCCTCGGCGGTTTCACCTCGGGTTCGGTTTGCCTGGCGCCGCGCGGTTCGATGGCCATTCTCGCCGCGATCAAGCGCGGCGACTGGGCGACGGCCGAACGCCTGCGCGAAGCCTTCATTCCGCTGGAAGACCTGCGCGATGGCATCAGCCCCATTCGCACGCTGCACGACGCCGTCACCCTGGCGGGCATCGCCGATATGGGCCCGCTGCTGCCGCTGCTGACAGGCCTTGCCGAAGCCGAGCGTCAGCGCGTGCAGCCGGCGGCGCAGGCGCTGCGGGCATGGGATGAAAGTTTGAGCAAGGCACAGGCGGCGGAGTAGAGGCCCTCACCCTCCCACCGCTTCGCGGCGGGGCCCTCCCTCTCCCACAAGTGAGAGAGGGTTGGGGTGAGGGTGGAACGATCACATAAAAAAGCCCCGGCCGGACCGGGGCTTTTTCTTTGGCCTGATGCGGCGCGTCAGTTGCCGGCCGCCGCCTTTTTCTTTTCTTCCTCGACCAGTTCCTTTTTCGACAGCTTGCCGATCAGGGTCTTGGGCAGGGCGTCGCGGATTTCCATCGCCGCCGGCATCTCATGCTTGCCGAGCTTGTCCTTCAGGAATGTCTTCAGCTCGTCGAAGGTGAAGGGTTTGGCGTCGGGCTTCAGCTTGATGAAGGCCTTGGCCGACTGGCCGCGATACTGGTCGGGAATGCCGATCACGGTGACTTCCTCCACGGCGGGATGCTCGTAGATCGCTTCCTCGATATTGCGCGGATAGACGTTGAAGCCGCCGGACAGAATCATGTCCTTCTTGCGGTCGACGATGAAGACATAGCCTTCCTCGTCGAGATAGCCGACGTCGCCGGTATGGAAGCGGCCGCCAGCAAAGGCTTCCGCCGTCGCCTCCGGCTTGTTCCAGTAGCCCTTCATGACGTTGGGCCCGGTGATGCAGATTTCGCCGGTCTGGTTGATGCCGATCACCTTGAGCGGATCGTCGACATCGACGATCTCGATCATGACGCCGGGCAGCGGCAGGCCGCAGGAGCCGCGCTTGCGCTTGCCGCCATAGACGGTCTGCGTGCCGGCCGGCGAAGTCTCGGTCATGCCCCAGCCCTCGATCATCTTGTGGCCGGTGACATGCTCGAACTTGTCCTGCACCTCAACCGGCAGCGGTGCGCCGCCCGAGGCGCAGAATTTCAGCGCCGACAGATCGTAGTCCTTCAGGTTCGCCAGATTGACGATGGCGGCATACATGGTGGGCACGCCAGGGAAGATGCTGATCTTCTTCTTGTGCAGATCTTCGATCACCGCCTTCAGCTCGAAGCGCGGATGCAGGAAGAACTGCGCGCCGATGGTCAGCATGCGCAGCAGCACGGCGCTCAGGCCGTAGATATGGAACATCGGCAGGACCATCAGCACGCGTTCCTTGCCGTCTTCCAGCTGCAGGGCCTCGTTCTTCTCGGTCCAGGCGCCGTACATATGCACGGTGGCGGTGATGTTGCCATGCGTCAGCATGGCGCCCTTGGGCTGGCCGGTGGTGCCGCCGGTATACTGCAGGATGGCCACTTCCTCGGCCGGATCCTTGACCGGATGCGGCGTGTAGCGGCCGTCATTGGCGACCAGATCGGCGAAGCGGATATGCTGGTCATCCTTCGGCACCTGGGCGATTTCCTTGCCCTTGGCCAGCGGGAACAGCAGGTTCTTGGGGAACGGCAGCACGTCGGGCAGGCGGCAGACCACCACCTTCTTGAGCCGCGTGCTGCCCAGCATCTTGCCGATATTCGGATACAGCGCCTTGAGGTCCAGCGTGACCATGATGTCGGTCTGGCTGTCTTCGATCTTGTAACGCAGCTCGCGTTCGGCATCGAGCGGGCTGTAGTTCACCACCCGGCCGCCGGCCTTGAGGATGGCGAAGAAGCAGATCACGTAATGCGGCGTGTTGGGCAGGAACAGGCCGACATGCACGCCCGGCCCGACGCCGAGCTGTTGGAAGCCCTTGGCGGCGCGGTCGACCAGGTCGGACACGGCAGCATAGGAATAACCCTTGCCCATGAAGTCGAGGCAGGGACTGGTGGCGAAGCGGGCGACCGCATCGTCCAGCAAGGTCCAGATCGGCTTGGCCTGGAAATTCTGCGCCCAGGTCACGCCGGCCGGATAGGATTTTTCCCAAAACGGAGCGGTCATTCTTAATCCCCCTAGACTTCAACCTGCGGCCGGCCGCAGCCAGCCTTCTGCCCGCCATTCTAGGAACCGGGCGGGGTCAGCGCAACGTGGCGCAAGGTCAGGCTAATTCGGTTCATGCGAGCCCCGGATGCGTTTCCGTGCCGACCCGTGGCGGCCTGTGCATAAACCGGGCGCCGGGTTGCGCCCCATTGCGCCGGCTGGCACACTCGGCGGCGGATTTTCATGCTTTCAGGTGAGGCCAGGATGGGCGCCAAGGATATGCGGGCGGAGCGCGACCGTTTCGTCGCCTTCGCCTTCTCCGCGGCCGACCTGATGCTCGAAGTGTCCGGCGACGGCCAGGTCACTTTCGCGTCCGGCGCTGCCCGGCTGATCGCCGGCTGCGAGGCCGAGGCGCTGGTCGGCCAGAAATTCGCCGACCTGATCGACGACAGCGACCGTCATTTCCTGATGAACCTGCTCGGCGGCCTGGCGGTCGGCGGCCGGATCGAACCGGTCACGGTGCGCTTGCTGCGCAACGACGGTCAGCAGGGCGCGATCTGCGTACTGGGCGGCTGCTGCCTGCCGCGCCAGGATGGCCGCTACTACCTCACACTCTCCAATGCGCGCCTGCCGCTGGCTGAATCCGCGCTGGCCAACAAGCGCGACTATCAGACCGGCCTGCTGGCGGCGGAAGATTTCGAAACCCTGGCCGGCGACCGGCTGAAGCTGGCGCGCGAGCTCGGTTCGGAAGTGAAGCTCACCCTGATCGAGATCGTCGGCCTGAAGGAACTGGTCGACAGCCTGCATCCCGAAGAAAGCCAGAGCCTGATGGGCGATGTTGGCGCGCTGATCCGCGCCAAGTCGATCAGCGGCGACACTGCCGGGCTGATCGATACCGAGAAATACGGCATCCTGCATGCCAACAGCATTGATCAGGAAGCTGTGGCGGCGCAGGTGCGCGACCTGATCAAGCAGAGCGGCGTTCCCGCTGCCGAAGATGCCGCCAAAGGCGTCGGCGTGCGTGGCGCCACGCTGGACCTGCACCAGAAGGCGATGAGCGATGAAGACGCCGCCAGCGCCATGGCTTTCGCCGTCGACCGTTTCGCCAGCGAAGGTGCTGCCGCCTTTGCGCTGCATTCCACCGAAGAGAGTTTAAAGGCACTGCTGCAGAAAACCGTCTCGCGGGTGCGGGCGCTGCGTTCGGCGGTGTCCAGCCGGCAGTTCGACCTGGTGTTCCAGCCGATCGTGCGGCTCGATACCCGCACGCTGCATCACTACGAGGCGCTGTCGCGTTTCGAAGACGGCGGTTCGCCGTTCGAGACCATCCGGCTGGCCGAAGGCGTGCACATGATCGGCGAATTCGACCTCGCCGTGGTGCATCGCGTGGTCGAGATGCTGTCGGAGCGCCGCAGGCAGGGCGACCGGATCGACGTGGCGGTGAATCTGTCCGGTCACAGTCTGGAAAGTTCGGTCTTCATGGCCGCACTGCGCGAAATCCTCGCCGACGATCCCGGCCTGCGGAAGCAACTGATCTTCGAGATCACGGAATCGACCCAGATCACCAATCTGGTGCATGCCGCCAATGCGGTGCGCCAGCTGCGCGACGATGGCCATTCGGTCTGTCTCGACGATTTCGGCGCGGGTGCGGCGTCATTCCCCTATCTGCAGGCGCTCGAGGTCGATTACGTCAAGATCGACGGCGCCTATGTGAAGGCGTTGCAGAGCGCGGGCCAGATGCGCGACCAGGCGATTCTCAAGGGCATGGTCTGGCTCTGCAAGGAACTTGGCATCGGCACGGTGGCCGAGATGGTCGAGACCGAGGACCAGGCGCGGCTGCTGCTCGATTTCGGCATCGATTACGGCCAGGGTTACCTGTTCGGCTACCCTGAAGCCGTGCCGCAGATGGAGCCGTTGCGCTTCGACGATGCCCCGGCAGATCGTGCTGGCGATCACCGCAAGCCGGGCGACTTCAAGCTGAACCGGCGTTAGGGCTGGCTGCCGCTTTGCACGGCCAGTTGGCGCCTGTTTCGTCCCGTTGGCAGGCCAGTTAAAGCCCATCCAGGGCCAGTTGCGTCCCGTTTGAGGCTGTTCCGTCCTGTTTCGTCCCGTTTGAGCCCGTTAAATCCCGCATAAAGCGTTGGCAATGTATGGCAACACATTGATTTTCCTATCCACGATGTCCAACAGCAGCGGATTTCAGCGCAGAGGGCCTGTCAGCCAGCGTCTCTGCGCACAAGAACATATGTTCTTGTAGTTAGGAATATTAGCAAAATCCCGGTGAAAAGCAAGTCTGGTGTCGAGGGTGGCGGCTGACACATCCTCACCCTCCCAGCCTTCGGCTGGGCTCCTCCCTCTCCCGCGCCGCGGGCGAGGGGGCAGAATGTGCCCTCTCCCACTTGTGGGAGAGGGAGGGCCCCGTCGCGCAGCGGCGGGAGGGTGAGGGTTTTTAAGAGATCCTTCCCGATAAAGCCCGCGCCGTTTTCACACCGGCAATGCTGCAGACCCTAGCCGCGCAGCTCCACCCGTCCGTGATCCAGCACCACAGCATCGCGTTCCATGACGCGGGCGCGGAACGAGACGATATTCCCGTCGCGCCAGATTTCCGTGTGGATCGTCTCGCCGGGGAAAACCGGCGCGGTGAAACGCGCATTGATATCGGCGATGCGCGAGGGATCGTGGTCGCAGGCGGCTTTCACGACGGCACGCACGGCGATGCCGTAAGTGCACAGCCCATGCAGGATCGGACGCGGGAAGCCGGCGGCGGCGGCGAAGGCCGGTTCGGCATGCAGCGGATTGCGGTCGCCGCAGAGGCGATAAAACAGCGCCTGGTTCGGTTGCGTCTTCAGCGTCACGCCGGCGTCAGGTTTGCGATCCGGGATCGCATGCGGCTTGGGCGGCAGCTCTTCGGGCTTGCGCACCGGGCCGCCGAAGCCACCGTCGCCGCGCGCGAATGTCGTCGACAGCAGCGTGACCAGCTTCTCGCCGCTGGCGGCATCGCTGATGGTGTTTTCCACCAGCATGATGGCGCCTTTGCCTGCGCCCTTGTCGAACACATCCCTGATGCGGATTTTCGCCTTCACGCGGCCAGCGGCCGGCAGCGGCTTGTGCATGGTGATGCGCTGCTCGCCATGCACCACCATCACGTAGTTGATGCCGGTGCGCGGCGTCCAGCTGTCGTCCCAGCAGATCACGGTGGCGAGGCTCGGCAGCGCTTTCAGGTTCTTCTCGAAGACGAAGGGCAGTTCGTCGAGGTCCATCGAATCCTGACCCATGCCGGTGCTGAGCGCATAGAGCATGGTTTCGCGGTCAGTGTAGCTGACTTCGCGGACCGGAATGTCGAGCGCGAGCAGTTCGTCATAGACAATCGGCATGGTTCCTCCCTTAATTCTCGCCGGGATATTTTGTGCGACTCTAGCGGCGCTGACCGCGCGTCGCCAGCCTTGACGTAACGTCAGGGATCAGGAGAAGACGTCATGAGCTACAAGACCTTCGATTTCACTGTCGCCGACCATGTCGCGCAGATCGTGTTCAACCGGCCCGACAAGGCCAATGCGATGATCCTGTCGTTCTGGCAGGAAATGGTGGATGTCTTTGCCGAGATCGACGACCGGACCGACATCCGCGCCGTGGTGATTTCCTCCACCGGCAGGCATTTCACCGGCGGGCTCGATCTGTCCGCTTTCGGGAATATCGCGGGCGACATGCTGACTGGCGACCGCGGCCGGGTCGGCGAGCAGTTCCGCCGCGCGGTGGCCGAGATGCAGGAAAGCTTCGCGGTGATCGACAAGTGTCGCGTGCCGGTGCTGGCGGCCATCCAGGGCGGCTGCGTCGGCGGCGGCGTCGACCTGATCTCGGCCTGCGACATGCGCTATGCCACCGCCGATTCCTGGTACTGCATCCAGGAAATCAATATCGGCATGACCGCCGATGTCGGCACGCTGCAGCGCCTGCCGCATCTGATCCCGTCGGGCCTGGTGCGCGAACTGGCCTATACCGGCCGCCGCATGGCCGCGAATGAGGCATTACAATCCGGCCTGGTGAACCAGCTGTTCGACAGCCAGGACGCCATGCTGGCGCATGTGCTGGAGGTGGCGCGCACGATTGCAAGCAAGTCGCCGCTCGCCATCCATGGCACCAAAGAAATGCTGAACTACACCCGCGACCATAGTGTGGCCGATGCGCTGAACTACATGCAGGTGTGGCAGTCCGGCATGTTCCTGACCGCCGACCTGATGGAGGCGATCACCGCGCAGCAGCAGAAGCGCGAGCCGACATTCGCCGACCTACTGCCGGCCAAAAAGATCGTGCGGAAAGGGCGGCGTTAAAGCATCAGCCCTGGCCGAGCACCTTCCAGATGCCTTCGGCAGTCAGCACGGTCCTGTCGCCCACGGTTGCCGCGCCGTGGATGAAGATCAGGCTGCGGGTCTGGCGCACGATGCGGCCGCGCATCTCCAGAAAGTCACCGGGCTTCACGGCGGCGATGAACTGGTTGTTCAGCGACACGGTGGCGCAGGCGACGCGGTCCACCGCGTCCCAGACCATCCAGCCCAGCACGTGGTCGGCCAGCGTCATCAGCATGCCGCCATGTACCACGCCGCGCGAATTGGTATGGCGCTCTTCCGCCAGCAGGGCGTAAGCCGAACCGTCCGCTCCGTCTTTTTCGCGCTTCACCCAGATGGGGCCGACCTCCCGGGTAAACGGCCCCTGGCCCGAACGCTGTTTCCAGCCTGCTGCTGCAGGATCAAAAGTCATCACACTGTCCTTCCGTTACAGCGCGACTTGATCAAGCGAATCACGTCTTTGCAAGGCCTTCCGCAGCGTCACGCGCTTGCCTGAATTCTCCAGTGGTCCTAACGTTGCGGCCGCTACAGGGAGAAACGCCATGGATCTCGAATTCACGGCCGACGAACGCGCCTTCCGCGATGAGGTGCGCACATTCATACGCAGCAATCTGCCGCCCGCACTGGCGGAGAAAACGCGGCAGCGCATCCATCTCGACAAGGCCGACTTCGTCGCCTGGCACAAGATTCTGCATGCGCACGGCTGGGGCGCGCCGAACTGGCCGAAGCAGTATGGCGGTCCGGGCTGGACTCCCGTGCAGCGCTACATCTTCGATGAGGAATGCGCCGCCTCGGATGCGCCGCCGCTGGTGCCGTTTGGCATCAGCATGGTCGGTCCGGTGATCTACACCTTCGGCACCGATGCACAGAAGCAGCACTACCTGCCGCGCATCGTCAGCATGGCAGACTGGTGGTGCCAGGGTTATTCCGAACCGGGCTCGGGTTCGGACCTCGCGTCTTTACGCACGCGCGCTGACAGCGACGGCGATCATTACGTGGTGAACGGCCACAAGATCTGGACCACCCAGGCGCAGCACGCGAACATGATGTTCTGCCTCGTGCGCACCGATCCGGATGCCAAGCCGCAGGAGGGCATTTCCTTCCTGCTGCTCGACATGACCGATCCCGGCGTGAAGGTGCGTCCGATCATCTCGATCGACGAGGGCCACAGCGTCAACGAAGTGTTTCTCGACAATGTGCGTGTGCCCAAGGCCAATCTGATCGGCAAGGAGGGCAAGGGCTGGACCTATGCCAAATTCCTGCTCGGCAATGAACGCACCGGCATTGCCGAGGTGGCGACCTCGAAACAGCGCCTGAAGCGGCTGAAGGAAATTGCCCGCGCCGAACAGGCCTGCGGCCGCCCGCTGCTGGAAGATGCCGATTTCAGCGCCAAGGTGGCTGCTGTCGAAATCGATCTGCTGGCGCTGGAATATACCAACCTGCGCATGCTGGCCGCCGAGAATGCCGGCAAGGGCGTGGGGCCGGAGGCCAGCATGCTGAAAATCCGCGGCTCGGAAATCCAGCAGAACCTGAGTGAGCTGGCCTGCGAGGCGCTTGGTTATTACGCCGCGCCGTATGAGCATCGTCCGGATGGCTCGAACCAGCCGCCGGTCGGGCCTGACTACGCGCAGGGCCGCATGGAAAGCTATCTCTATTATCGCGCCACCACGATCTACGGCGGCTCGAATGAAATTCAGCGCAACATCATCGCCAAGATGGTGCTGGGCCTCTGATCGCGACGAAAGCTAAGACAGGAAAGAACGTCCCATGGATTTCCAGTTGTCCGAAGAACAGACCCTGCTGGCCGACAGCGTCGAAAGCTGGCTGCAGGACAAGTATGATTTCGAGCGCTGGCGCAAGCTGGTGAAGACCGATCTCGGCTACGCGGAAGAGAACTGGAAAACGATGGCCGAACTCGGCTGGCTCGCCATCCCGCTGCCGGAAGAGGCCGGCGGGCTGGGCGGCGGTGCAGTCGATGCCATGCTGCTGGCCGAGCGTTTCGGTCGCCATATGGTGGCCGAGCCGTATTTCTCCACCGTGATCCTTGGCGCCGGCCTGATCCAGGCGGCGGGCGACGATAAGCAGAAGACTGAATGGCTGCCGGCCATCGCCGAAGGCAAATCGAAATGGGCCTTCGCCCATGCCGAACATGGCTCGCGCTTCGCGCTGAATGAAACCCGCACCAAGGCCACGAAGAACGGCGACGGCTGGACCTTGAGCGGCAGGAAGATCGTGGTCTGGGATGCGGCCAGCGCCGACCGGCTGGTCGTGCTGGCGCGTTCGGCCGGTGGCGAGACCGACGCGAAAGGCCTCGGCCTGTTCGTGGTCGATGCCTCGGGCGCCGGCGTGGCGCGGCATGATTACCGCACGGTCGACAATCGCCGCGCGTCGGATATCCAGTTCGATCATGCCCCGGTGCTGGCCGTGCTGGGCGATCCGGCCCATGCGATGCCTGCGGTCGAGGCCGTGATCGATCAGGCGATTGCCTATATGGCGTCGGAAGCCGTCGGTGCGATGGCGGCGCTGCATGAGACCACGCTGGCCTATGCCAAGACCCGCAAGCAGTTCGGCCGTCCGATCGGCGACTTCCAGGTGATCCAGCATCGCCTGGTCGACATGATGATGCAGGTGGAAAGCGCCCGCTCGCTGGCGCTGCTTTCGGCGCTGAAGGCTGCTGCCGAGCCGAAAGAGCGCGCCAAAGCGGCGGCGGCTGCCAAGGTGCAGCTTGGTCGCTCAGGAAGGTTTGTCGGCCAGCAGGCCGTGCAGATCCATGGCGGCATGGGCATGACCGACGAACTCAATGTCGGCCATTACATGAAGCGGCTGATGATGCTCGACACCACCTTCGGCAATGCCGATTTCCACCAGCGGCGCTTTGCTGCGCTGGGAGATTGATCGCCGGTCATCCAACCGGAGAGCGGTGAGGGCCGGTATAACAACCGGCCCTTTGCTTTTCCGGGCATGGCCGTGAGCCGTCCGGGACGGCTTCAGTCCATCGGTCGGGTATTGATCGCCAGCTGGGCCTCGAAAGCCCGCCTGTAGGCAGGTCGCGCTTCGCCGCGGGCAACATAGGCGCTCAGGTTTTGATATTCGCCGAGAAGACCCGATGGTTTCAGCCTGAGCAGTACCGATATCATCATCAGGTCGCCCGCGCTGAATGCGCCGTCAAGCCAGTTGGCATCACCGAGACGGTCGGACAGTTGCTTCAGCCGGAGGCATACGCGCTCCTCGACCAGCGGCAGACGTTCCGCACTCCAGGATCTGTCGCCCTCGACGAGCTTCGCAATTCCCAGTTCGAGGATCGGAGGCTCCACCGTGTTGACCGCGGCAAACATCCAGGCCATTGCCCGCGCACGCGCATTGCCGTCATCCGGCAGCAGGCCGGCATGACACTGGGCGATATGGAGGACGATCCCGCCTGTTTCGAATAACGCCAGATCGCCTTCCTCATAGGTCGGAATCTGACCGAAGGGATGAAGCGCAAGATGTGCGCGTTCCTTGAGGGCGCGGAACGAAACGAGGCGCACCGCATAGGGCTGTCGTACTTCTTCAAGCGCCCAGCGAACGCGCGTGTCGCGCGCCAGTCCCTTGCCGCCGTCGGGCGACCGTTCAAAGGCGGTAATGGTAATGGTCATCCGGACGCTCTTTCTGCCCGGTCAATCAGCCCAGATCCTGGTATTGCACAATCGTCTTGAAGCCGCCGAAGCCCATGCGTTTGACATCGAAGGGCATCTTCTTCGGATCCGGACACATCGCATCCATGCGCGGATCCTTCATGATCTTTGCATTCACCTTGTCGCGCTGTGCCTTCGACTTGTAGATGATGAAGGAAAACACCGGCACCTCGCCTTTCTTCAGCTTCATCAGCTTGGGGAAGGGCAGGCCGAAGGCCGGATTCATGTCGTCGCCGGCGCATTCGTAATAGGCGAGCGCACCATATTCCTGCCAGATCCTGCCGGCCTTCTTCGACATCGCCTGATAGGCCTTCAGATTCTTCTTCGGCACCGGAACCAGGAAACCATCCACATAACTCATCGCGTTTT
>NZ_PEKV01000005.1:823438-849814 GCF_002796975.1 Ferrovibrio sp.
TCCAGGCCGCGGCCGAAAGTGGAATAGCTGTGATAAATGCGCTGACCGTCCCGCAGGAACACGCTGAGGCCGGGCAGTTCACCCTTCACATGCTCCAGCTGGCCCCTGGCTTTGAGTGCTTCGGCATCGGCGTAGTTGTATTGCGGCGGGGCGCGTGTCGGGTCCACCGTGACACCGAAATCGTAGTTGAAGTCGCTGCCGAACGAAGACGCCCAGGGCATGGTCCAGCCCATGCGCCGCTTGAATGGCTCGATCTTGTTCAGCGGCGCCCGCGAGATCATGGTGAAGGCCGCATCGCGCGCATGGATATGCGACAGATGCGGGATGTTGTCGGCGATATGCGAGCAGCCGGGGCAGCCTTCGCTGTAGGGATGCGTCTGGCCCGGCGGCGGATCGTCAGGGTCGAACATGAAGTGATAGACCACCAGCTGGCTGCGGCCCTCGAACAGGTCGAGCAGGCTTTTGCGGCCTTGCGATGTCTCGAAGCTGTAATCCTTGTCGATGGCAACGACGGGCAGGCGGCGGCGCTCGGCATTCAGCGCATCGCGGGCGCGGGTCAGTTCTTTTTCCTTCAGCAGAAGGGCGCGGCGCGCTTCCAGCCACTGCGCGCGCGACACCACCGGGGGCAGGGCCGGCGCCGCGAGTTTGGTCATGTCATTCATGGCCGTCTCCTCTGGTCGCTCTTGACATAAAGGTTGATATCAACATAATGGCGGCATGTCAAAGCCCCGCCTCGACACCGCTGCCAACCCGCTGCCGTATGAAATCACCGTCATGGTGCGCGATACCTGCCTGTGCCTGCATGTGCAGCGCGCGGCGCGGGCGGTGGCGCGGCGCTTTGACGAGGCTTTGCGGCCGCTCGATCTGACCAACGGGCAGTTTTCGCTGTTGATGTCGCTGAACCGGCCCGAGCCGGCGCCGATGCGTCAGGTCGCCAATCTGCTGGCGATGGACCGCACGACACTGACCGCCAATCTCAAGCCGCTGGAACGCCGCGGGCTGCTGAAAATCGAAACCGATCCCGATGATCGCCGCAGCAAATTCCTGCGGCTCACCCGCGCCGGCCGCGATCTGATGGTGAAGGCGATGCCGATCTGGACCGCGACCCATGCCGTGCTGGATCGCCTGGTCACCGCAACCGGCCTGGACGAGCTGCGTACCGACCTGCGGGCGCTCTCCTGACGATACCTGTCGTTCGCCGGTCGTAAATTTGAAAGATCACCCCCAGAGGAGGAACGTAACATGCAGATCAATCCCTATCTGATGTTCGGCGGCAATTGCGAAGAGGCCTTCCGCTATTACGAGAAGCATCTTGGCGGCAAAATCGTCGCCATGATGAAATACAGCGATGCGCCGCCGATGCCGGAAGGCCAGTCGCCGCCGGAGGGCGGTTGTGCGCCCGACATGACCGGCGCCGAAAACCTGATCATGCATGCCTGCATGGAGGTGGGCGGCGTGTCGCTGATGGCGTCCGACTCCCCGCCGAACATGCCGCAGGAAAAAATGCAGGGCATCTCGGTGACACTGAATCTGACCAGCGAAGCGGAAGCACGCCGCATTTTCGCGGCACTGTCTCAGGGCGGCACGGTCACTATGCCGCTGGCACAGACCTTCTGGGCCAAAGCCTTCGGCACCGTCACCGACCGTTTCGGCACGCCCTGGATGGTCAACTGCATGGAAGAGATGCAGATGAAGGCCGCGTCGTAAGCGCAGCTTCACCTTAAAAGGAAAAAGCCCGGCGGGTTTCCCAGCCGGGCTTTTTTATGGAAACCGGTCCACGAGGGATCAGGCGGCGTTGATCGCCTTGACCGCCTCGACGGCGCTCTCCGGGTTCCAATTGGTGTAGGCCGCGGCGCAATGCGAGGCGCAGTAGGGTTTGCCCGGCAGCGCGACATGCGTGCAGAAATCGAATTCGGCGCTTTTCGGATCGCCGATCGGCCATTTGCAGCGCGGACCGACCGAAGGCGTCAGCGCGGCCAGCATGGCCGCAGTCAGTTGAGCCTGCGAAGCCTGACTGTGGCTCACAGGGGTGGCTGCGTCTTCGCGCACCTGCACGGGGGCTCGAACGGGGGCGGGTGCTGCAGCCGTATGTCCGCCCCCACCGCTGGAACTGCCGCCATGAGTGGCAGCCGGACGCGGCTGTGCGGGCTTCTCGCTGCGCATGATGGGCGAGGCTCGCTTGGCCAGGCCGATGCGGTGAGCTTTGCCGACCACAGCGTTGCGGGTCATGCCCAGCTGCTTGCCGATCTGCGTGATCGACTGGCCGGATTCCCAGTATTGCACCAGGAGTTTAACCTTTTCGTCCGTCCATACCATATTTAGCCCCCATGATTGGCGTTGGCCGCTAGATGGAGTAAAAGCGCCAAAATTGAGATTTGGTCAATCGGACTCTGTCCATTATCCACAAGAATCTATGGACATGCTGCAGCTAAGCCCTTAGCTCAGCGGGGCCGACTCGGAGTTATCCACAAGTGCCTGCGCTGAATTCTGCGACAAATAACCCTCAAGGGCAGCTTGGCCATGACTGGTCCGCCGCTCTGCCGGACCCCGATACCCTTCGCCAGACCTATGCCCGCGATGGCTACGCCGTGATCCGGGGCCTGTTTTCGCCCGCCGAGGTGGCGGAGATCGCCCAAGGCTTCGACCGTATGCAGACTGCCGGCCTCGCACTGGGCCGCAGCTTCCGGCATGGCAATCTGCTGTTCCGGCTGGGCGACGATCCGCATCTGGGCCGCATCCTGCGCATGGTGCAGTGGCCGTCGTGGCGCGACGCGCTGCTCGATCACGTACGCCTCGACCTGCGTTTCGCCGCCGTGTTGAGGCCGCTGATCGGTGACAATCTCAAACAAATCATCAACCAGATGCACTGGAAGCCGCCAGGCGCGGCGAAAGTGGAATTCGCCTATCACCAGGACAGCCGCTTCCGCCGCCCGGCGCACGCCTTCCGCGACCTTGCAAATTCCTATGTGCAGACCGGTCTCGCCATCGATGCGCATACGCGCGCGAGCGGCGCCATGAGGGTGATCCCGGGCAGCCACCTGATGGGCGATCTCGGCCTCGGCGCCGATGGCCCGATCCTCGACCAGACCATGCAGGACGATACATTGCGGGCTGTCGGCCTCGACCCGGCAGCGGCACTCGATCTGGAACTGGCGCCCGGCGACCTGGCCCTGTGGTCGCCCTATCTGGTGCATGGCTCGGGCGTCAATGTCACGGCGGCCGATCGCCGGCTCTATATCAACGGCTATGTGCGCAGCATGGATTGCGACCGCGGCGAGGTGGCTTTCACGCATGGCCGGCCGCAGCCGCTCGGCCTGCGACCGGCTTTGGTGCATTACGAAGCGCTGCATGAAAAGCCCGAGCCGCATTTCATAGACGGCCAGGGCGATTGATTACCCGCACCGAGTTTGTCACGGTATCGGCATGACAAATCCCAGCGGCAGTTTCTCCTTCGATCTGGTCATTTTCGGCGCCACCGGCGACCTGTCGCTGCGCAAGCTGGTACCGGCGCTGTATCACCGCGACGTGGCCGGCCAGCTGAACGACGATGCGCGGCTGTTCGCAGTGGCCCGCGGCGACATGAGCGACGCCGACTATCGCGAGATGGCCGCCGCCGCCCTGAAGGAGCATGTCGCTGCCGACGAGTTTGACGCCGCACGCGCCGAACGCTTTCTGCAGCGCTTCCGCTATCTCACGCTGGACGCCCAGAAGAGCGACGACTATCTGGGCCTGAAGACGGCGCTGGATGGCGGCGACGAGCGTATCGTTGTCTTTTATCTTGCCATGGCGCCGCGCTTTTTCGGTCCGATCTGCACCCAGCTGGCCCGGGCCGGCCTCAACAGCGCGGAAGCCCGCGTGGTGCTGGAAAAGCCGATCGGCCAGGATCTGGCCTCGGCCCGCGCCATCAATGAGGCGGTGGCTGCTGCTTTCCCCGAGAACCGCGTCTTCCGCATCGACCATTATCTCGGCAAGGAAACGGTGCAGAACCTGATGGCGCTGCGTTTCGCCAATGCGCTGTTCGAACCGATCTGGCATCGCGGCGTGATCGATCATGTGCAGGTGACGGTGGCCGAAAAGATCGGCGTCGAGGGGCGTGCCGATTATTACGACCATGCCGGTGCATTGCGCGACATGATCCAGAACCACCTGCTGCAGCTGCTCTGCCTGGTGGCAATGGAGCCGCCGAACGAATTTGCCGCCGATGCAGTGCGCGACGAAAAGCTGAAAGTGCTGGAAGCGCTGCGGCCGATCTCGGAGCGCGAAATCGGCGAAAAGACCGTGCGTGGCCAATACGGCCGCGGCAGTGTCGATGGTGCGGCTGCAGCCTCCTATCTCGACGAACTCGGCCATGCCAGCAACACGGAAACCTTCGTGGTAGTGAAGGCCGAAGTGGAAACCTGGCGCTGGGCCGGCGTGCCATTCTATCTGCGTACCGGTAAACGCCTGCCGATGCGGCATTCCGAAATCGTGGTGCAGTTCCGGCCGGTCCCGCATCTGATCTTCCCGGCGGCAGCACGGGACGTGGTGCCGAACCGGCTGGTGATCCGGCTGCAGCCTGACGAAGGCATCGCGCTGCATATGATGACAAAGGTACCGGGACCAGGCGGCATGCGGCTGCGCACCGCGCCGCTCAACCTGAGTTTCGCCGAAGCCTTCCGCGGCCGGCAGCCCGATGCCTATGAACGCCTGCTGATGGATGTGGTGCGCGGCAATCCGATGCTGTTCATGCGCAGCGACGAGGTGGAAGCCGCCTGGCGCTGGGCAGAGCCGATCCTGGCGGCCTGGACTGCGCAGGATGACGCACCGAAGCCTTACAACGCCGGCAGCTGGGGGCCCTCGGCGGCCATCGGCCTGATCGAGCGCGACGGCCGCAACTGGCACGAAGATATGCGGTGATGGCCGCGTTGCTCGAAAGCTTGCGTGACCGCCTCGGCCCGCATTTAAGTGCGGCCGACGAGCCGGCCGGCCGCGTGCGCCTGCAGACCCTGGTGCTGCTGCGCTGGATCGCGATCATCGGCCAGCTGCTGGCGATCCTGTTCGTTCATTTCGGCCTGAATTTCAGGTTGCCGCTGTTGCCGGCACTGGGCGTCGTCGGTATTTCGGCGCTGCTCAATATCGTGCTGTTCGTGGTCTATCCGACGGCAAAGCGGCTGAGCGAGCCGGGCGCAGCGTTCTATCTCGCCTTCGATCTGGTACAGCTCTGTATCCTGCTGTTTCTTACCGGCGGCATCGACAATCCATTTACAGTGCTGATTCTGGTGCCGGTCACGGTCTCGGCCACTATTCTCAGCCTGCGTTCCACCGTCATGCTGGGCCTGCTGGCCTTCGTGCTGACAGTGGTGCTGACCATCCATCATTTCCCGCTGCCCTGGAGCAATCCGGTCGACGCATTGCAGCCGGAGCTGTTGCAATGGGGCAACCTGATCGCGCTGGTGCTTGGTACCTTGTTCATCGCCGCCTATGCCTGGCAGGTGGCGGAAGAAGCCCGCCGCATGTCGGACGCGCTGGCGGCCACGCAGATGGCGCTGGCCCGTGAGCAGCAGGTCTCGGCGCTGGGTGGCCTGGCGGCGGCGGCGGCGCATGAACTGGGTTCGCCGCTTGGCACCATTGCGGTGGTGGTGAAGGAAATCGGCCGCGACCTGCCGGCGGAGCATGCATTGTCCGAGGATATCGCGCTGCTTCAGAGTCAGGTGGAGCGCTGCCGCGAAATCCTTGCCCGCCTGTCGCGCCGGCCATCGGCCACCTCCGACCCCGAAGCCTTCGCCGATCTGGGTATCGCCAACATGATGGAAATGGTGGCGCAGCCCTGGCGGCGTGACGATATCGCCTTTGCCGTGCGGCTGATCGGCACTGGTACGCCGCCGCTGTTGCCACGGCGACCGGAGATTCTGCACGGTCTGGGCAACCTGATGCAGAATGCGATGGAATTTGCCCGCGGCAGCGTCGATGTCGAGGTCGACTGGGACGACCGGTTAATCCGCCTGCGCATTCTCGACGATGGCCCCGGTTTGAATGTCGACATCCTGTCCGCCTTGGGCGAGCCCTACGTGACCAGCCGGCCCGATAGTGGCGGCATGGGCCTGGGCGTATTCATCGCCATGAACCTGCTGCGCCGCAGCGGGGCCTCCGTCGCCTTTGCCAACCGGCCGTCGGGCGGTGGCACCCAGGTGGAGGTGAACTGGCCGCGCCAGTTGGGTCGCTAGGGTCTGCCCTAAGGCCGCAGGGGTTGCACTGCCGCTCCGCTACGGTACATTGCCTGCATGACCGATATGTCCCTGCTGATCGTAGATGACGATGAACCGTTGCGGCTGCGTCTGGCGCGCGCNNGCCAAGCCGCCGGCCTATGCCGTGGTCGACCTCAAGCTGACCGACGGCAATGGGCTGGATGTCGTCACTGCCATCCGCCAGGTGCGCCAGGATGCCCGCGTGGTGATGCTGACCGGCTACGGAAACATTGCGACCGCCGTTGCCGCCGTGAAGGCGGGTGCGGCCGACTATCTGCCCAAGCCGGCCGATGCCGACGATGTGGATCGTGCGCTGCGCGTCGGCAATGCCGCGCATCCGGCCCCGCCGGACGAGCCGATGTCGGCCGAACGCGTGCGCTGGGAGCATATCCAGCGCGTCTTCGAACTCTGCGACCGCAACGTGTCGGAGACGGCGCGCCGGCTGAAGATGCATCGCCGCACCCTGCAGCGCATCCTCGCCAAACGCTCGCCTCAATAAATCATGTTGATTGAGGAGGCCCGGCTGCCGCCCGGACTCCGCGTCTACGCCATCGGCGATATCCATGGCCGCGCCGATCTGCTGGATCGGCTGCATGACAAGATCGAAGCCGATCTCCCCACTGCCCCGGCAAAGACTGTCATTGTCTATCTCGGCGATTATGTCGATCGCGGTCCGGACTCGCATGGCGTGATCGAGCGGCTGACCCGCTCGCGCTTCGCCGGCGTGGAGATAGTGGCGCTGCTCGGCAATCATGAAGACATGCTGCTGCAGTTCCTCGATGCGCCCTACGGTGCCTCGCTGTGGCTCAGCAACGGCGGCGACGCCACGCTCAACAGCTACAAGGTGAAGGTGCCGGCGTCTTTCGACGAACTGCTGCTCACGCAGAGGGCTCTTTTGGGCGCGCTGCCCCGGCATCACAAGCAGTTCCTCGGCAGCCTGCCGGAGCAGGTGCAGTATGGCGACTACCTGTTCGTCCATGCCGGGATCAAGCCCGGCCTGCCGCTGGACCGGCAGAGCCGCGAGCAGATGATCTGGATCCGAGACGTCTTCCTCGACTCAGAAACCGACCACGGCCTGATCGTGGTGCACGGCCATACCATCGTGCATGAGGTGGAATGGCGGCCGAACCGCATCGGTGTCGATACCGGCGCCTATACCACCGGCCGGCTGACCGCCCTGGTGCTGGAAGGGGGCGGCCGGCGCCTGCTGCAGACCTGAAAATCCCTTTAAAGGCTGGCATTTAACCCCTTGCCGGTGTATCGAAAAGCCATGTCCGATGTCGCCGCAGATTCCGCCGATTTCACCGCCGCTCGCGTGCTGGTGGTGGGCGATGTGATGCTCGACCGCTTCGTTTATGGCGGNNGGCGACGACGTGGCCGCCGACCAGTTGAACGAGGTGCTGGCGCTGGAGCCCGGCATCGAGGCGCATCTCGTGGTGGACGAGACCTGGCATACCATCGAGAAAACCCGCTTCATCGGCAGCCGCCAGCAGCTGCTGCGCGTCGACCGTGAAAGTCCGGCACAGCCGTCCGATGACGCCGTCGACGCCCTGATCAAGGCAGCGCTGGACGCGCTCATCGACAATGCCGTGCTGGTGCTGTCGGATTACGCCAAGGGCGCTGTTGGCGACCGCGTGCTGTCCAAACTGGTGAAAGCCGCCGCCAAGGCCGGCAAGCCCATCATTGTCGATCCCAAGGGCAGCGACTATCGCCGTTACAAGGGTGCCACCCTGGTAACGCCGAACCGCGCCGAGGCCGCGCTGGCCACCGGCGAAAGCTGCGCCGATGACGACAGCGCCGTGACTGCAGCGCGCAAGCTGGTGACTGATGCCGGCATCGCCAATGTGCTGGTCACGCGTGGCTCTGCCGGCATGACTCTTGTTCAGGGCAGAGAAGGCACGCCTCTTCATCTCAAGGCCGAGGCGCGCGAAGTGTTCGATGTGTCCGGCGCCGGCGATACCGTGGTGGCGACGATTGCCGCGGCGCTGGCCGTCGGTCGTCCGCTGCCGCAGGCCGCACGGCTCGCCAATGCCGCGGCCGGCATTGTTGTGGGCAAGATCGGTACTGCCGTGGTGCATCCCGAGGAATTGCGCCTGGCGCTGCATATGCCAGATCCGCATGGCATCGAGGCCAAGGTGGCGACGGCGCCACAGGCCGTCGAACGCGTCGCGCTGTGGCGCAGCCGCGGCGAGCGCATCGGTTTCACCAACGGTGTTTTCGACCTGCTGCATCCCGGCCACCTCGCGCTGCTGTCGGAGGTGCGGGCGCAATGCGACCGGCTGGTGGTGGCGATCAATGCCGATGCGTCCGTGCGGAAGCTGAAGGGGCCGACGCGCCCGGTGCAGGACGAGCGCCATCGCGCACAGTTGCTGGCCGCGCTCGGTTTGGTCGATCTCGTCGTGATCTTCGCCGACGATACGCCGGAGCCTTTGCTTGAACTGCTCAAGCCCGATCTTCTGGTCAAGGGCGGCGATTATACGGTCGATCAGGTGGTGGGTGCCGATATCGTGCGGGCCTATGGCGGCGAAGTGAAGGTGTCGCGCCATATTGTCGGGCAGAGCACCACGGCGACCATCAAGAAGCTGCAAAGCTGAGCCGATGACTGCAAAGCCGGATGTCGACGTCGCGATTCTCGGCGGCGGCATTGCCGGCCTCTGGCTGCTGGCGCGGCTGAAACGCGCCGGCTATTCCGCGCTGCTGATCGAGAGCGAAGCGCTGGGCGCCGGCCAGACGCTGGCCTCGCAGGGCATCATCCATGGCGGTCTGAAATACGCCATCGACCTCAAGCTGGGACAGGATAGCGCAATGCTGGCCGACATGCCCGCGCGCTGGCGCGCCTGCCTGAATGGGTCCGGCGAGATCGACCTGCGCGGCGCGAAGCTGGCGGCGGAGCATCATCTGTTCTGGGCGCGGCGCACGCTGGCCAGCCGCGTCGCCGGTTTCTTCGGCAGCAAGCTGGTGCGCGGCCGTGTCGATGCGCTGGAACAGGCGAACTGGCCAGAGGCTTTGCGCGACCCCGAAAATGTCGGCGCGGTCTACGCACTGGATGAATGCGTGCTGGATACCTCGTCGCTGGTGGCGACGCTGGCGCAGCTGCATGCTGGCTGCATCAAGGCGGGCCGGGCGCAGGTGGCGGATCGCGGCAATCATGTTGTCCTCGATGTCGCCGGTCGCAGCGTCACGGCCGGCCAGCTGATTTCCACGGCAGGTGCCGGCAATGAGGCTCTGCTGCCGCAGCTTGGTCTTCCGGCACGAGCTGCGCAGCGCCGGCCGCTGCATCAGCTGCTGATCGAACAAGCGCCGGTGCCGCTCTGGGCGCATTGCTTCGATACCAGCGACAAGCCGCGCGTCACCATCACCACGCATCGGAAACAGGATGGTACGCTGGTGTGGAATGTCGGCGGTCTGCTGGCCGAGAATGGCGTGCAGCAGAGCGAGGCCGAACTGATCGCTGCGGCGCGCAAAGAATTCGCGGCGCTGCTGCCGAAGCTGGATTTCAGCCGCAGCCGCTTTGCCGGCTTCCGCGTCGACCGTGCCGAAGGCGCGACGGCCGACGGCCACAAGCCCGATGGCCCGGTGCTGCAGCGGAAAGGCCGCATCACGCTGGCCTGGCCGACCAAGCTGGCGCTGGCGCCGCAACTGGCCGATCTGGTGCTGGCCGATCTGCCGCCGCCGTCAGGCGCCACACAAGCGGATTGGCCGGACTGGGCCGCACCTGCCATCGCGCCGGCGCCATGGGAGACTGTCTCATGGAAATGAGGCCGCTCGGCAAAACCGGCATCCGGGTGAGCCTGCTCGGGCTCGGCACGGTGAAACTCGGCCGCAACGAAGGCGTGAAATATCCGCAAGCGTTCGACCTGCCGGACGACAAGGCGGTGGTGACTTTGCTGGAGACCGCCCGTGAACTCGGCATCAACCTGCTCGATACTGCACCGGCCTATGGCCTGAGCGAACAGCGGCTCGGACAATTGCGACCCGGCCGTCGCGAAGACTGGGTGATCGTCACCAAGGCTGGTGAGACTTTCGACAACGGCGCCTCGCGCTTCGATTTCTCGCCGGCCGCGATCCGTGCCTCGGTCGAGACCAGCCTGCGCCTGCTGCGAACTGAGTATCTCGATGCCGTGCTGCTGCACTCCGACGGAATCGACGAGGCCGGCGACCGTTTCCTGCCGGCCGCCGAGGAACTCGACAAACTGAAGCAGCAGGGCCTGATCCGTGCCACCGGCTTCTCGGGCAAGACGGTGGCCGGCGGTGACCGGCTGCTGCCGCATGTCGATCTGCTGATGGCGACCTGGAACCCGGGTTACATGGAAGAAGCCCCGCTGATCGCCCGGGCCGCTGCGCAGGGCAGGGGCGTGCTGATCAAAAAGGCGCTGGCCAGCGGCCATGCCGCCGATCCCGCGGCGGCACTTAAGGCAGCCGCGACATTGCCTGGCACTTGCAGTATCGTGGTCGGCACCCTGTCGCCGGCCAACCTGCGCGCCAATGCGGCAGCCCTGATCGCAAGGAGCGACGCGTGAGCGATACCGAGCAGCCCGACCAGCAGACCCTGCAGGAGATGCGGGTGGCCGCAGAACAGGAATTCCTCGCTTTCGGCTGGCAGGCGACTGACGTCCATCTGCCCGGCTCCGCCCCGGATGTGTCGCCGCGGCCCGGTTTCAACCATGGCGATTTCGCCGTGATGCATGCCGATCCGGGCTGGATGGTGGTGGCGTTGCCGGCCAAGCTGGTGCTCGGCACCCTGCCATCGGCTTCGGCCGTGCGGCGCTTCGTGGCGAAATGCGTCAGCTTTCCGGCGCAGCCGAACGGTGCCATCATCGGCGCGGCGCGGCAGGCGATGCTGCAGGCGGTGGAAGAGGAACTCAGCATGGCGCGGCAGGCAGCCGACATGCTGGAAGCCAAAATCGACGATCTGCTGAGCAGCATCGACGACATCCAGGCGAAGTCGATCCTGTTCTCGCGCGACGACTAGTTTTCAGGAACGTCCGCTGCTGGGCGCGCGCAACGGCACTTCCTGCATCGAGCGGATATAGACGCCAACCACTTGCGGACCCTTCAGCGCGCGGTTGATCTGGTAGACCAGACGGCGCTTCAGTCCTTCGATGTCGTTGTCGAAAATGCGGCCATCGCGCCCCAGCGCTTCGCGGTTCAGCTCCAGGATCACTGCATTGTAGACGCGCGGCATCAGGTCATCGACCTTGCGCGCAGTCTCAACGTCGCCGCAATCCACGGTCAGCGTCATGATCACCTTCGAGCCCGGTGGACCGGAAATCGGCGCGGTGACGGCGTCGATCACGAGAAGCGGCGTATTGACCGGCGGTTTTTCCACCGGTGTCTCGCTCTTCTTTTTTTCCTTCTTTTCCTGCGCCCAGGCCCCGGAGGTCAGCAGCATGTTAGCAGGCAGCATGCTGCCTACCGCCAGCGTCAGCAGCAGGCGGCGACGGTCGATATGGTTAATGGCGTTCCCGCGTCGCATGGAAACGGACCTTATCCCATTTCTTCTCGATATAGGAGAGTTCCCATGCATTGCGCGCCATGAAGACCGGATTGCCTTCGCGGTCATCTGCGATTGTCCCGCGGTTCTGTTCGACGAATTCGTCCAGATTCTTGGAATTCTCGGCATCGACCCAGCGGGCGGTCTCATAGGGCGCGGTCTCGAAGCCGACCTGCAGGCTGTATTCCTCGCTCAATCGTGCCGCGAGAACGTCAAGCTGAAGCGGGCCGACCAGACCGACGATCCAGTCGGCGCCGATCCGCGGGCGGAACACCTGCGTGACGCCTTCCTCGGCCAGATCTTCCAGCGCGCGCTGCAGATGCTTGGCCTTCATCGGATCGGACAGGCGCACGCGACGCAGGATTTCCGGCGCGAAGTTGGGAATGCCGGTGAAGCGCAGGTCTTCGTTTTCGGTCAGCGTATCACCGACGCGCAGCACGCCGTGATTGGGAATGCCGATGATGTCGCCTGGCCAGGCCTCGTCGGCCAGCGAGCGGTCCTGCGCGAAGAACAGCGTCGGATTGCTCACCGTGATCGGCTTGCCGGTGCTGATCTGTTTCAGCTTCATGCCGCGCTTGAAGTGGCCCGAGCAGAGCCGCAGGAAGGCGACACGGTCGCGGTGGTTCTTGTCCATATTGGCCTGGACCTTGAACACGAAACCGGTGACGCCCTTGTCGGTCGGCTGCACCACGCGTTTGTCGGTCGGCTGCGGTCGCGGCGGCGGTGCGAACTCGCCCAGGCCCTTCAGCAGTTCGTCGACGCCGAAATTCTTCAGCGCCGAGCCGAAGTAGACCGGCGTCATATGGCCTTCTCGATAGGCTTCCAGGTCGAAGGGCGGGCAGGCGCCTTCGATCAGCGCGATGTCCTCCTGCAGCTTGGCGAGCTGCGCTGCCGGTATCATCTCGGCGGCGCGCGGATCGTCCAGGCCTTTGTCCAGGATGATCACTTCCGGCTCGAGATTCTTGTTTTCCTTGCCGACCAGCAGCAGGCGCTTGCCGATCAGGTCGTAGCAGCCCTTGAACTCGTAACCCATGCCGATCGGCCAGTTGGCCGGCACGCATTCGAGCGCCAATGTCGAGGCCACTTCATCCAGCAGGGCGAAGGGATCCTGGCTCTCGCGGTCGATCTTGTTGACGAAAGTGGTGATCGGCACGTCGCGCAGGCGGCAGACCTCGAACAGCTTGCGGGTCTGGGTTTCGATACCCTTGGCGGCATCAAGCACCATGACCGCGCTGTCGACAGCAGTGAGGGTGCGATAGGTGTCTTCGCTGAAATCCTCGTGGCCCGGCGTGTCGAGCAGGTTGAAGGTCCAGCCCTTGAACTCGAAATTCATCACCGAGGTCGACACCGAGATGCCGCGCTGCTGCTCGATCTTCATGAAGTCGGAGCGGGCGCGACGGCTTTCGCCACGGGCTTTCACCGCGCCGGCCAGATGGATCGCACCGCCGAACAGCAGCAGCTTTTCGGTCAGCGTGGTCTTGCCGGCGTCGGGATGCGCGATGATGGCAAACGTACGCCGGGCGCCAATTGGATCATTGGCGCCCGGATATGTAACGGCAGGTTCAGACATCGGACTCTTGAGCTACCTCTGACTCCGGATGGGGAGCCTGTTCAGCCCTTCCATCCCTTGCCGGCCTCGGCACGCTGGACCAGCAGCTTGGCCGGTTCCCAGAATTTGCCGTGGATCTTGTGGAAACCGCGGATCGTGGCGAGCACCTTGTCGAGACCGATCTGTTCAGCCCAGAACATCGGCCCGCCGCGATAGACCGGGAAGCCATAGCCGAAAAGGTAAACAATGTCGATATCGCTGGAGCGGATGGCGATGCCTTCTTCCAGGATTTTGGCGCCCTCGTTGACCAGCGGATACATGCAGCGCTGCACGATTTCCTCGTCGGAAATCTCCCGCCGTTCAATGCCTTGCGCCTTCGATTCCTCCAGGATGATCTCTTTCACCACCGGATCGGGGCGGGCGTCGCGGCCCTCGTATTTGTAGAAGCCAGCGCCAGTCTTCTGGCCGAAACGGCCAAGTTCGCAGAGCCGGTCGGCGACTTTGGAATAGCGCTCATCCTTCGGGCGCAGATGCGCCTTGCCCTTGCGGATGCGCCAGCCGACATCCAGGCCGGCGAGATCGCCCATGCGGAACGGGCCCATCGCCAGGCCGAATTCCTCCAGCGCGCGATCGACCTGCTCTGGCATGCAGCCTTCTTCGAGGAGGAAATTCGCCTCCCGGAGATAGCCATGCAGCATGCGATTGCCGATGAAGCCGTCGCAGTTGCCGGCCAGTACCGACACTTTCTTCAGCTGCTTGCCCAGCCCCATCACTGTGGCGATGGTCTCGGGCGAGGATTTCGAGCCACGTACGTTTTCCAGCAGCTTCATCACATTCGCCGGGCTGAAGAAATGCGTGCCGATCACGTCCTGCGGCCGCTTGGTGGACGACGCGATTTCGTCGATATCCAGAGTGGACGTATTGGTGGCCAGCACGGCGCCGGGCTTCATCACCTTGTCCAGCTTGCCGAACACGTCCTTCTTGACGCCCATTTCTTCAAACACGGCTTCCACCACGATATCGGCATCACCGATATCCTCAAAGCGCTGGGTGGCGGAGATCAGCTTCATCGCCCGATCCATCGCCTCCTGCTTCATGCTGCCGCGGGCAACCGAGGTGGCATAATTCTTTTCTATCACGCCGAGGCCGCGCGACAGCGCTTCCTGCGACACGTCCAGCAGCTTTACGGGGATGCCGGCATTGGCGAAGTTCATCGCAATGCCGCCGCCCATCGTGCCGGCGCCCAGCACGGCCGCGGATTTGATCGGCTTGGGCTGCACATCCTCAGGCAGGCCGGGGATCTTGGTCGCCTCGCGTTCGGAGAAAAAGGCATGGATCTGGGCCGCACGCTGCGGGCTCGCCATGCACTCGAAGAAGAATTCGCGCTCCTTCAGCAAACCCTCATCGATGGGCAGCTTCGTGGCGATCTCTACCGCGTCGATGCAGCGCCAGGGTCCGAGGAAGCCCTTGGCTTTCTTCTCAATACTCTTGCGGTAGTCGGCGAAGATTGCAGGATCGACGTTGCTGACCTTGTCGTTCATATCGCGCACCAGCCGCAGCGGGCGTTTCTCGGCCACGACTTTCTTCGCGAAGGCCAGCGCGCCGTCCAGCAGGTCACCGTTCACGATCTCGTCGATGGCGCCAAGTTCGGCGGCCTTTTTGTTCGGGATCGGATTGCCCGACACGATCATGTCGAGCGCAACTTTCGGCCCGACGACGCGCGGCAGGCGCTGCGTGCCGCCCGACCCGGGCAGCAGGCCGAGTTTCACTTCCGGCAGGCCGACCTGGCCGCTTTCTACGCCGACGCGCCAGTGACAGGTCAGCGCCACTTCGAAACCGCCGCCGAGCGCCGTACCGTGCAGCGCAGCTACCACCGGCTTGGTCATGGCCTCGATACGCTTCAGCACATCGGGCAGATAGGGCTGCGTCGGCGGCTTGCCGAATTCCTTGATATCGGCTCCGGCAATGAAAGTGCGTCCACCGCCGATGATCACTGCGGCCTGCACGCCCGCGTCGGTATCGGCCTTGTCGAGGCCGGCGATGATCCCGGCGCGCACCGCCTGACCCAGTGCATTCACGGGTGGGTTTTCGATGGTGAGGACGGCGATGCCATCCCGGACGGCATAAGTGACGGCGACTGGTTCGGACACGTTTCTCTCCGCTTGGCCTTATAGTTTGTCGGACAATCGGTTATAGCCGAGGCGATTTGCGCGGGCAAAAGCCTTGGCCTGCCGCTACGTCAGCGCTAAATGATTGGTATGGCTTCCTTTTTGGAATATCGCGCACGCGACGGGGACAATCATCGCCTTTTGGCGGCGATGTTGCTGTCGCTGCTGCTGCATGGACTGGTGGCCATCCTGTTGACGATCGAACCCTGGACCTGGCGGATTCAGCCCGAGCCGCCGTCGGTTCTGGCCGAGTTCGTGATGCCCCCGGCGCCGAAACCGGTAGTGCCGCCGCGGCCCGCTCCGCCAGCACCGGAGGCCGCTCCGTCGTCATCTTCGCAGCCGCGGGTGATAGAAGAACTGAAAGACGTGCCGCTGCCCTCGGTGCCGCAACTGCAACAGGCGCCGGTGACGCAGGACCCGTCGCGCGCACCGCCCAGTGCCGGCCAGCGTGCCCGCCCGCAAGCCAGCGAACGGCCGCAACCTGCACCGATGCGTGATCGCAGCGGACCGGCGACCGCCACTGCGCCGCCGGCCGACCGTCCGCGTGCCCCATCGCAACAGACCACCGGCAATCGCCAGCGCGGTGCGTCGGGTGCCGCTGCCGGCGAAACCGGCCCGACCATGACGCAGTCGGAAAGCGATTTCTTCCTCAGCCAGATCGTCAGCGCCTGGGTGATCGACTTCGATTCACCGCGCTTTGCCGATATTCGCATATTCGGCCGTTATCGCGTGTTGGCCGACGGTATGCTGGCGCCGCCATTCGGCAAGGATGAGCCCTGGGATATGGGGCGCATGGTGGAGAACTGGGATCGTATCGCCACCGATCCGCGGCCCGAGGCAATGGCCTTCCGCACGGCGGTGGAAACTTTCCTGCGCGCGATGCGCCTGGCCCAGCCGCTGAAGATGCCGCCCAATGCGGAAGGCTATCCCAAGGTGCTGGAACTCAATTTCCGTGTCGGAGATCTTTGATCTTCAGCGTAGAGGAATGCCGCGCCGCGCGAGCATCATGCACACGACACCTACCAGGGTCGCGAAGGCCATCAGCAGGTAACCATCGGCATAGCTCAGCCCAAGCCGGTCATGCATGAAGGCAAAGCAGGAGGGGCCGACGACCACGCCGGCAAAAGTGATGCTGAGCGTGGCGCCAGTTGCCAGTCCGATGTTCGCTGTCGGCGCCTGACGGGCAATCACAGCGATGAAAACGCCATTCCAGCCGATGGCGCTGAAGCCGAACCCGACCACCACTGCCCCGACCAGGCTGAGCGGCCAGTCGGCCTGGATAAATGCAGTGATGATTGCCGCGATGATGGCGACTGCGCCGTTGATGATCAGCACTTTCGATCCGGATCGCATTCGGTCCGCCAGCCAGCCCCAGGCCAGCCGACCAGCCGCCCCCGCGGTCTGCGCCAGTGCCAGCAGTGTGCCGGCGAGAACAAGATGCATGCCGATTTCATTGACCAGATAAGTGACGAGCAGACCGGTCAGGCTGAGCTGGACGGCGGAATAGGCAAATGAACAAAGCGCCAGCCAGCGCAGGATCGGATATCCCCAGACGACGCGTAGACCGGCCAACGGCGACAGGAACATGGGGGCGTCGGGTTGTCGGTCGGCATCCCAGGCGCGCCGTGCCTGCTGCAGCACGATGCTCAGTCCGAATGCGAGGAGGGCGCAGAATGCCAGACCGGCGCGCCAGTTGATGGCAAGCGTAATCGGCGGGATCAGCAAACCGGCGAGAATGCCGCCGATCGGCACGCCGCACTGCTTGATCGAGAAAATGAGGTTCATATGCGCGGTGCCACGCGTGCGCGACAACAGATGCGAAGCGGCCGGATTGGTGCAACCGTAGCCCAGCCCGATCACCACGGCGCCCAGCATCAGCATCTGCAGGCTGCCCAGCGCCGACAACAGGCAGCCGAGAGCCACCAGCCACAGGGCCATCTGGCTCGCGCGTCCGGCACCGAGGCGGCGCACGAAACCGCCGCCGATCAGTGAGGTGGCCACCGCGCCGGTATAGACGAGGCTGACCTGGTAGCCGGCCAGCCCGGCGCCGGCGCCCAGATCGACGGCGGCGCTGGGTGCGACGGCCGACAGTGCAAGTGCCGACAGCGCGGCGATAGACAGGGTTCCCGTTGTGGCGGCCAGCACCGGCCAGACCGGTAAGGTCGGCTGGCCGGCCACTGGGTCGCTCACTGCGTCGCCTGCAGCTTCTGCTGATAGCGGCCCCAGCTGGCGCGCACTTCCTCCAGCACCGGCGCGGCCACCGGATGCGCCTTGATGCGCTGCCAGTAAGCATTCAACGCCGGACGCTTTTCCAACAGATTCTGACCGATCAGGCCCGGCAGAACTTCATCGACATAGAACAGCATGGGGCTGAGCGTGCAGTCGGCCTGGCTGAAGCGTGTTTCTGCCGCACAGCCGTCCCTGGCCACGTAGATGTCGAGGAATTTGAGTCCGCGGGCGAAAGCCGGCGCGAGTGCTTCTATCGCCGCGCGGTTGCCGGGATCTGTGAACAGGAGCACGAAGAAATCATGCAGCGGCGGCGCGAGATAGAGATCAGACAGCCGCACCATCAGGGTGACGCGGGCGCGTGCCTCGGGTGCGTCGAGATAGAGCGACGCACCGGGCAGGGTGGCGTCGAGATAGCCGCAGATCACTTCCGATTCCGGCAGCAGCGTGCCGTCATCCAGCAGCAGAGCCGGAATCTTGCCGATCGGCGCGAATGTCTTGTAATCGGCGCCAGGCTTCAGCATTTCGATGGGCGCAGCGCCTTTCGCGCGCAGCAGCATGCGAACGCGCGCGGCAAAGGGCGATCCGTCGTTGTTGTAGAGTTTCATGGCTGGCGATGCTTTCGTAACTCTTCCCAAGCGGCAAGTTTGGCGCGCGGACTGCCGGGCAGGGCGGCGGCGATCTCGGCCGCCTCGATGCGCTTCCAGCAGGTCCAGTCCATGACATTGACGCCACGGCTGAGCAGCCAGGCATCCAGCGCGGCAGAGCCTTCTTTCGGCGGCGCGGTGTCATTGGCGTAATCAGCCAGCAGCAGGTCGGCAACGGCTTTGGAATCCGCCCGATTGGTGGGAATGGTCCCCGACGGGCCCCGCTTGGCCCAGCCCACGACGTAAAGGCCATGTTCGATACGGCCGTCGGTATTGGCGATCACACCGCGCGCATCGCTCTGCGGCAGATCGCCGTCCGCTGCCGTGTAGTAACCAATGGCGCGGATCAGCGTGCCGATTTCAAGCGGTGTCTCGCGGCCGACAAGTTTCAGGCCCTCGACGCGATCCTTGCCCAGCACCGCCTCGGATCTCTGGTGGAACATGAAATGCAGCCGGATCGGCTTGTCGTCGGTACGTTCGGCGAATTCATGCAGCAGCTGAAGGTTCTTTTCCTTCACCTTCAGTTCGGCGGGGGCGATACCGAGTGGAAGGCTTTCCGGCAGATCGGCCTTGTTCACCACCGGGCGTACGCGCTCGAGGCGGCCGATCTCGGCCAGTTCGGCGCTCGTGAAGCTGGCCTCCACTGGGCCGCGCCGACCCAGGGCATAGAGGTCGGTCAGCGGCGCGGCATTAATCACCTCGGCCGCATGGGCGGTGAGGTCGCTGCTGGCCATTTCGGTCCTGCTCTTGCCCAGCACGCGCAGGATATCGACCGACACATTGCCCATGCCGATCACCGCCACGGCCGGCCGGTCGAGCAGCGGCGCGAGGTCGCGGAAGTCAGGATGGCCGTTATACCAGCCGACAAAGGCCATCGAGCCATAGCAGCCGGGCAGGTCTTCGCCGGGCACGCCCAGCGGCCGGTCGCCATGAGCGCCGACGGCGAGCACAACTGCATCGTAATGGGCATGCAGGTCGGCCAGCAACAGGTCGCGGCCGACCTGCACATGACCGAGGAAGCGGATATTGCCGCCGGCGAACAGCCGGTCGAACTGCCGCGTGACCGCCTTGGTGCCCTGATGGTCCGGCGCCACGCCGAATCGCACCAGCCCATAGGGCGTGGGCAGGCGGTCGAAGACGTCGATTTTCAGGTCAGGACGCTGGCGGAGCAGGGCGTCGGCACAAAACAGCCCCGAGGGACCGCTGCCGACTATGGCGATATGGTGCAGCACGGCTTCGTTTCGGCTATGATTGGACAAATTGTCGCCGCAACCTTAGTGCAGCCTGCCTTGGTTATGCAAACCCGCCACCCCGATTTCTGCGCGGTCAGACCGGCTGAACCTGTCTGCCCATGACGGAAGCGTCCGAACCCCCGAGTTTTCGTGTGTTGAATCCGCAGGGCCGCTCGCCTGCCGTGCTGATTTGCGACCATGCCAGTCGTGCCGTGCCGCCGGCTCTGGGGAATCTTGGTCTGCCGGATGACGAATTGTTGCGCCATATCGGCTGGGATCCCGGCACGGCAGCCATCGCCGAGCAGCTGGCGCACCGGCTGGATGCGCCGGCGGTGCTGTCGGGCGTGTCGCGTCTGGTCGTCGACTGCAACCGCCGGCCCGACGATCCCACCCTGATCTGCGAAGTGAGCGACGGTACCATCGTGCCGGGCAACCGCGATTTAAGCGATGAGGAACGCGAGCGTCGGCTGGCGCGCTATTTCCGCCCTTATCACGATGCGGTTTCAGATACGCTGGAAGCGGCGCGCGAGCGCAGCGCACAGCCGGCGCTGCTCTCGATCCACAGCTTCACCCCGAAACTGCGCGCCAAGGACGAGGCGCGGCCCTGGCATATCGGCGTGGTCTGGGATCGCGATGGCCGGCTGGCTCAACCCTTGCTGCAGGCGTTGCGCGATGAGGGCGACCTGGTGGTCGGCGACAACCTGCCCTATAGCGGCAAGGATCATTCGGGCTATTCGATCTTCGCGCATGGCCAGAATCATGGCTTGCATCATGTGATGATCGAGGTGCGGCAGGATCTGATCTCGCATGATGCCGGTGTGGATGAATGGGTCGAACGGCTGGAACGCTGCTTCCGCCGCATGCTGGTGGAAGCCGGCCTGCTGGCCCCAGCGACGAGCGCGGCGTAACCAGATTTCAGGGGGAAGCGTGGCCGAAGATTTCACCATCGGCATCGAGGAAGAGCATCTGCTGGTCGATCGCACCACCGGCGCGCTGGCGGTCGATCCGCCGGCCGCGTTGCTGGAGGAATGCGACAGGCTGGCCGGCGGCCAGATCAACCCCGAATTCCTGAAATGCCAGATCGAGATCGTGACGAAAGTCTGTCGCGATATGGGTGAGGCGCGCGCCGATCTGGTGCGCCTGCGCTCGGCCATCGCCGATGTCGCGGGCAAGCATGGACTGGCACCAATTGCAGCCTCGACGCATCCCTTTGCGAAATGGAGCGAGCAGAAGCATACCGACCGCGAACGTTATGATCGCCTGGCCAAGGATCTGGCCGGCGTGGCGCGCCGGCTGATCATCTGCGGCCTGCATGTGCATGTCGGCATCGCGGACGAAGACCTGCGCATCGACCTGATGAACCAGGTCAGCTATTTCCTGCCGCATCTGCTGGCGCTCAGCACCTCGTCGCCGTTCTGGCAGGGCGAGGAGAGCGGGCTGCACTCGTATCGCCTGTCGGTATTCGACAGCCTGCCGCGGACCGGCCTGCCCGAACGGCTGGAGACCTGGGGTGAATACCAGCGGCTGGTCAACCGCCTGATGCAGGCCGGGCTCATCGAGGACGCGACCAAACTCTGGTGGGACATCCGCCCCTCGGCGCGCTATCCCACGCTGGAACTCCGCATCACCGATGTCTGCACGCGGGTGGATGACAGCATCACTGTGGCGGCGTTTTTCCGCTGCCTGCTCGCCGCCCTGCTGCGGCTGAAGCTGAAGAACCAGCGCTGGCGCATTTATGCCAATACCCTGATCGACGAGAACCGCTGGCTGGCGCAGCGCTATGGTGTCGAGGGTAAACTGGTCGATTTCGGCAAGGGGCAGGCTGTGCCTTATGCCGCACTGGTCGAGGAACTGATCGAACTGGTGCGGGAAGAAGCCGTGCAACTCGGCTGTCTGCCTGAGATCGAGCGGGCGCGCGGTATCCTTTCGCGTGGCACATCGGCCCAGCGGCAGTTGCAAGTCTACCGCGCCGCCCTAGAATCAGGAGTGGACAAGCCTGCGGCACTGCGCGCCGTGGTCGACTGGCTGATCACCGAGACCGTCAATTTTCAGGTACCCCCCGAGTAATTCCTGCAGGAGGCTGCGATGGCCGACAAGATCGACGACAAGACGCAAACCGAACTCGAAGCCGCTGCCTTCCGCCGGCTGGTCGAGCATCTGCGCACGCGCACCGATGTGCAGAATATCGACCTGATGAATCTGGCCGGCTTCTGCCGTAACTGCCTGTCGAACTGGTATCAGGAGGCGGCCACGGGTAAAGGAATCGCTATCGATAAAATGGCGGCGCGCGAAGAGATCTACGGCATGCCCTATGCCGAATGGCAGGCGAAATATCAGAAGGAAGCCTCGCCGGAGCAGCAGAAGGCCTTTGCCGAGTCGCATAAAAGCCATAAACACTGAGGATTATTGCGATCTGTCCACAGGCGCTGCATTCCTGTGGATAAGTGACGGGCGAGCGTAGGCGGCAGTTTCGTGGCGGCTATAATCCGCGCCAACCCAGCCCATTCCCTTGCAGAGGCAGTCATGGCCAAGAAACTCAACTCCGGCAACTTCTCGACCGAGCAGCTCAACCAGCTCGTCGCCCGCATCGAGCGGCTGGAGGAAGAGAAGAAGGCGCTCGCCGATGACATCAAGGAAGTCTATGCCGAAGCGAAAGCGCATGGCTTCGACATCAAGATTCTTCGCCAGGTGATCCGCCTGCGCAAGATGGACAAGGCCGATCTGGCCGAGCAGGAAACCCTGCTGCAGGTCTACATGGAAGCGCTCGGCATGGATACCGACCACAGCGCCGCGGCGGAGTAAGCATGCAGGGCGGCCATACCGGCATTATCGCAGGTCTGGCCGCGCTCCTTCTGTGCGGTGTGGCAGTCGCACAGCCGCAACGGCCCGTTACCGACGACGCGCAGGCCTGCGTCACCATCGCCAATCTCACCGAATATAATTGGCCGATCGGCATCCGCCGCGAGGGCCGGGTCAATTCCACCGTGATCGCCAAGCCGCGCGAAGTGAACCGCTATTGCGCACCGGACCGGCTCGGCGCCAATGAGTTCATTCGCGTGCAGCTGAAATCGAGCTGGTTCCCGCTGGGTGAATGCGAACTGAAAAACCGCGGCACGATGGAAATCTACCGTGAGAAAAGCACCGAGACCGACTCAGGCGAAGTCACCAAGGTAAAATGCTACGGCGGGCGGTAGCCCAGAGGTTACGGCCGTAGCAACGCCCAGCGCCAGATCGTGCCATCGTCTGGATCTTCCACCGCTTCCACCAGCGTAAAGCCGCGCTTCTGCAGGATCGCCGTCGAGGCGTTTTCTTCCGGCAGGGTATGCGCCAGCACGGCCTTCACACCGTAATCGTCGAAGGCGATTTTCAGCAGCTCGCGCGCCATCACGCTGGCCACGCCCTGACCTTCGTAACCGGGGAAGGTGAAATACGCGATCTCGACCAGACCCTGCACCGGCGGCGTCTTGAAGCTGCAGATGCCGACCAGCGCATTGTCAGTTTCGCGGAGTGCGAAATAGCTGAGCCAGGGTTCGGTGGCGCCGGTCTGGGCATAGAGGTCGAGCGTGGCGGCCGCCACCTCAGTGGCAAGCTCGGCCACCTCGGTGTGGTTCGGATGCTCGGCCAGTACGGTTGCCGGGTGGGTGGCGAGGCTTTCCAGATACGGCGTATAGAGCGGCTTGAGCGTCAGCATCTCGCGGTTCTGGCTGATCCGCTTTGCTTGTGCAAGGCTTCAGCGATTGTTCAGCCAGTCGAGCAGGGTGGGCAGCACCACCTGAGGCTTGCGCACCCAGCGGAAATGGTCGATGCCGTCGATGCCCATCGCCTTGGGATCGAGATGCTGGCGTGTCAGCGCGGCTTTCGGGAAGCGTCGCACGATGTCGTCCATGGCATGCCTGGGTGCGAAGAAATCGCCCTGCAGTGAAATCGCCAGAACCGGAATGGTCATGGTCGCCAGCACCTCATCATGATCGGTGCGTTCGGGCTTGCCGAACCAGAAGCGTCCAGTACGCGCCTGCCGGCCCCAGTCGGCGATCACGCTGCGCGCCTCGCGGCCGGCGAATCTGAATTTCTCGCCGGGGAAATGACCCAGCAGTTTTGCCACCAGCACGGCGGCCTGGCTGTAGGGCCAGAAGGGCAGCGGCCAGAGTTTCCAGTGCACGGAACTCACCGCGGTCAGGATCAGTCCGTCGAGTTGTTGTGGGTTGTGTGCAGCATAGATCGCGCTGATCTGGCCGCCGAGCGAATGGCCATACAGGTACAACGGCGCGCCGGGGAAGTGCGCCTTCACGGCGGCGACGGACTGCGGCCAGTCCTCGGTCAGCAATTCATGATAGCCGAAATCGTAATCGTGGCCCGGCTTGCGTCCGCCGCTTTCCTCATGGCCACGCAACTCGGCGACGGCGACGTTATACCCGGCCTCCTGCAGCGCCGCGGCCAGCGGCGTGTAATAGCCGGCCTTCACGCCCATCGCCGGCTGGATCAGGATCACCGGCACCAACGGATCGGCAGCGGCATAGACCTGCAGCGCGAAGCTGGTGCCTTCGCTGCGCTGTAAACGGATGATCTCGGGCGTGTTCGTCATGGCGCGATCAAGCCATGACGCGCGCCAGCCTGCAATTACCTATCTGGTCGTAACGCAACGGCATGCCGTGAGGGAAATGGGATGCCCGGGTCAAGCCCGGGCATGACAAAAATAATAAGAGGTCACCCTCGGGCTTGACTCGAGGGTCCCATTTTTATTCCGCCGCGGTTGCCAGCGGCGCCGTGGGCGAGCGGAATTCGGCCAGCAGTTTGGCTTCCTTCTCCTTCGCCGCCGTCAGGTGCCGTACCTTCACATGGCCATAGCCGCGGATGTCTTCCGGGATTTTCGCCAGTTGCACGGCCAGCGCATGCGTCTCCGGCGTCATCTTCGCGCAGAGTTCTTCGACCAGCGTGAAGTAATCCTCGATCAGCTGGCGTTCGGTCTGGCGCTCATGCGTATAGCCGAAGACATCGAGCTTGGTGCCGCGCAGGCCCTTGAACTTCGCCAGCAGCCTAAAGGCCTTGAACATCCACGGGCCGAACTGCTTCTTGGTCGCGATGCCGGTTTCCGGATCGGGCGGATTGAGCAGCGGCGGCGCCAGATGGAAGCTGAGCGTGAAATCGCCCTCGAACTGGGTGTTCAGCTTCTTGAGGAATTCGCCATCGGTATAGAGCCGCGCGACCTCATACTCGTCCTTGTAGGCCATCAGCTTGTAGGCATAGCGCGCGACCGCTTCGGCGAAGCCGGTCAGGCCTTTGGCTTTTTGCTCAGCCGTACGCGCCCGTTCCACCAGAGACTTGTAGCGTTCGGCGTAAGCGGCGTTCTGGTAGTCGACCAGGCGCGGTGCGCGGTCGGCCAGCAGCTCGTCCACCGTCTTGGCGAAGGCCTTCGGCTCGAAGGTCGCGACCGAAGGCCGGGCGATGTCCTCCACCGCCTTGGCATCCTGCGCGTACAGGCGGCCCCAGTTCAGCGCCGTCTTGTTGCTCTCGATGGCGGTGCCGTTCAGTTCGATGGCCTTGAGCAGGGCATCGAGCGAGACCGGGATCAGGCCGCGCTGCACGGCATAGCCCAGCATGAACATGTTGGTGGCGATGGCATCGCCCATCAGCGCGGTGGCAATGCGCGTGGCTTCGACGAATTCGGACAGGTTATCGCCGGCGGAATTGCGGATTGCCTGCGCCATCTGCTGATCGTCCAGCTGCAGGTTCGGATTGAGCTGGAAAGCAGCCGTGGGCGTCAGATGCGTGTTGATCAGCGCACGCGTATGGCCCTTCTGCATCTTTTCCAGCGCGGCGTCGCCGGCCGCCACGACCATGTCGCAGCCCAGTACCAGGTTGGCGCCACCGGCGGCCACGCGCACGGCGTGGATGTCGTCGGGATTCATGGCAATACGCACATGGCTCAGCACGGCGCCGTTCTTCTGCGCCAGACCGGTGAAGTCGAGCACGCTGGTGCCGTAGCCCTGGATATGGGCCGCCATGCCAAGGATTTGCCCGATGGTGACGACGCCGGTGCCGCCGATGCCGGTGATCAGGATATTGTAGGGCTGATCCAGTGGCGCGATTTCAGGCATCTTCAGGCCGGCGAACAGGCCATCAGCCTTGTCGGTCGGATTCTGCTGCACCTTCACCTTGGCGCGTTTCACCTTGCCACCCTGCACCGAGACGAAGCTGGGGCAGAAGCCGTTCACGCAGGAGAAGTCCTTGTTGCAGGACGACTGGTTGATCTTGCGCTTGCGGCCCAGTTCGGTTTCCTGCGGCTCGACCGAGACGCAGTTGGATTTCACCGAGCAGTCGCCGCAGCCCTCGCAGACCGCTTCGTTGATGAAGATGCGGCGATCCGGATCGGGGAAGGTGCCGCGCTTGCGGCGGCGGCGCTTCTCGGCCGCGCAGGTCTGGTCGTAGATCAGCACGGTACAGCCCGGAATTTCGCGCAGTTCCTTCTGCACGGCATCCAGATCATCGCGATGGTGGAAAGTGGTGCCCGGCGCCCATTCGGTGCCGACCGGATATTTGTCCGGCTCGTCGCTGACCAGGGCGATGCGGCGCACGCCCTCGCCATAGACCTGCAGCGAAATCTGCTGCGGCGTCAGCTGGCCGTCATGCGGCTGACCGCCAGTCATGGCGACCGCGTCGTTGAACAGGATCTTGTAGGTGATGTTCACCTTGGCCGCGATGCTGGCGCGCAACGCCAGAAGGCCGGAATGGAAATAGGTGCCATCGCCCAGATTGGCGAAGATATGGTTGTCTTCGGTGAACGGCGCCTGGCCGATCCACGGCGTGCCTTCGCCGCCCATCTGCGTGAAGGTCGCGGT
>NZ_PEKV01000005.1:849821-850105 GCF_002796975.1 Ferrovibrio sp.
GTGTTGTGCGGGCAGCCTGAGCAGAAATACGGCGTGCGCTGGGTCTTGCCGATGGTGCTGGCGGCGCGCTCCTTTTCCATCTGCTCGATGAAGGCGATGCGCTCCTCGATGCGCGGATTGGTGCCGTAGCGCTTGAGCCAGGTATACAGCGCCTTGGCGACAATGGCGGGCGAGATTTCGCCGGCCGACGGCAGCAGCCAGTTGCCCAGCGCATCGAACTTGCCGATCACCCGCGGGCGCACATCCTCGCGCCAGTTATACAGCTGTTCCTTCAGCTGGTTCTC
>NZ_PEKV01000005.1:850125-851034 GCF_002796975.1 Ferrovibrio sp.
GCCATCTCCTCGGTGATGCCGAGATCTTCCAGCGCCTGACGGACGTCCAGATAGGACTTGCCGGTGGTGATGATACCCAGCCGCGGCTTCGGGCTGTCGATCACGATGCGGTCGATCTTGTTGGCGCGCGCGAAAGCCAGCGCCGCATAAGCCTTGTGGCGCTGCAGGCGGTCTTCCTGCTCCAGAATTGCATCGGGCCAGCGGATATTCAGCCCGCCTGTCGGCATCTCGAAATCGGTGGGGTAAGCGATTTGCAGGCGCTCAGGGTCGATGGAAACACTCGCCGAGCTTTCGACGGTTTCGGTCTGGCACTTGAAGCCGACCCAGATGCCGGCATACCGCGACATGGCCCAGCCCAGCAGGCCATAATCGATGAATTCCTGGACATTGGCCGGATGCAGCATCGGCATCATTGCGGCCATCATCATGTGTTCGGACTGGTGCGCCACGGTGGAGGAGGCAGCGCCATGATCGTCACCGCACAGCGCCAGCACGCCGCCATGCTTCGAGGTGCCGGCTGAATTGGCATGCTTGAACACGTCCATCGAGCGGTCGACGCCGGGGCCCTTGCCATACCAGATCGAAAAGACGCCGTCGTATTTCGCCTTCGGGAACAGGTTGAGCTGCTGGCTGCCCCAGATCGCGGTGGCGGCCAGATCCTCGTTCACGCCGGGCTGGAACTGGATGTGATTGTCTTTGAGATATTTGCGGGCTTTCCAGAGCTGCTGGTCGAACAGGCCCAGCGGCGAGCCGCGATAACCGGAGATGAAAGCGGCGGTATTGAGACCGGCGGCGAGATCGCGCTTTCGCTGCAGCATCGGCAGGCGGACCAGCGCCTGCGTCCCGGTCAGGAAAACCCGGCCGCGCTCGAGGGTGTATTTGTCGTCCAGCGTAACATTCGCCAGCATC
>NZ_PEKV01000006.1:0-959 GCF_002796975.1 Ferrovibrio sp.
GCGGTCATGCCCGGATTGTGCGGCAGCAGCGGTTCATGCGGGAAATCGCGGCGCTTGCCGACCATGACGGCGGCGACAATCGCGGCCATGCCGGCGGTGACATGCACCACCAGGCCGCCGGCGAAATCGATCACGCCGAGGTCGAACAGCCAGCCACCGCCCCAGATCCAATGACAGACCGGCACATAGACCAGGAACAGCCACAGCAGGGTGAACAGCACCACGGCGCTGAAGCGGATACGCTCGGGCCAGGCGCCGACGATCAGCGCCGGCGTGATGATGGCGAAGGTCATCTGGAACATGAAGAACAGCACTTCGGGCAGGCCGTCCTTCAGCGTCTCGGCGCTGATACCGGCGAGAAATGCGCGGTCGAAGCTGCCGATCCAGCTGTTGGCGCCGCCGCCATCGGTGAAGGCGAGGCTGTAGCCGGCGATCAGCCAGAGCAGCGACACCATGGCGGCGATCACCACGCAATGCATCACCACGCTGAGCGCGTTCCGGGCGCGCACCAGGCCGGCATAGAAGAGGGCAAGGCCCGGCACGGTCATGAACAGCACCAGGGCAGTGGCAGTCAGGATCCAGGCGGTGTTGGCGGCATCGAGCGGCTTCTCCTCGGCGGCAAGCGCGGGAAAGGCTGCGAGCGACAACAGGAGAGCGGGCGCCGCAAGGCGGCGCATCGTTAAGGCGATCATTGGAAATCCCACCCTGTTTTTTGTTTGGCGAAACGGTTCTGCGCCCGTCTACGCTGGCGGGCGAAACGCCAGCAAAATAGGCAGGCTGCCCAAGCACGAGGCATGCCAAGGCACCGGCATGAGAAATGCTGGAAAAGCCGTAGGTGAACGGTCCGCGCAGGCGGATTGCCGCCAAATTCGGCAGATTTATGCCGAAAGGCTAGGCTTTTGCCTAAATTATCGGCGACGCTTCTCGCGTTTGGGCATCAGGGCCCAGTAATCGAGATC
>NZ_PEKV01000006.1:966-61774 GCF_002796975.1 Ferrovibrio sp.
GCGGCCGGTTGATCTTTCACCGCGACCGTGCGGATGCGCAGGGCTCCGACATCGCTGCGGCCGTCGATCTCGGCTTTGTCCAGGATCTGTGACCAGGCATAGACCGTGTGGCCGGCCAGCGTCGGGTTCACATGGCGACCGCCGTTGATGGCGGCAATGAAGGCGGCATTGCCCAGACCGTTGAAGCTGAGCGCGCGCGCCAGGCTGATGACATGGCCGCCGTAGATCAGGCGACGCCCCAGTTTGTCCTGGCCCTGGCGGTGCTGATTGAAATGCACCTTCGCGGTGTTCTGATACAGCCGCGTCGCCAGCATGTGCTCGGCCTCCTCGATGGTCATGCCATCGACATGGTCGATCTTCTCGCCGGGCTCGTAATCCTCCCAGCCGTGGCGGCTGCCGGCCAGCGTCCAGTCGTAATGCGCGAAATTCAGCCCGGTCGGGATGCGCAGCTGTTCCGGCGCGACATGGTCGTTCAGCCGCGGCACGCGCTCTTCGGCGATGACGGCGTTCTCGTCACGCTTTTTCACCATCACCCAGCGCACATAGTCCAGCACCAGTTCGTCGCCATCCTTGTAGCCCTGGCTGCGCACATAGACCACGCCGGTCTTCCGGTTGGAATTCTCCTTCAGGCCGATCACGCGCGACACGGTATGCAGTGTGTCGCCGGCATAGACGGGTGCGAGCCAGCGGCATTCGGCATAGCCGAGATTGGCGACGGCATTCAGCGAAATCTCCGGCACCGTCTTGCCGAACACCACATGGAAGGCCAGCAGATCGTCGACCGGCGCAGCGCGCAGACCTAAGCGGCGGGCGAAACTGTCGGCCGACTGGATCGGGAAACGCGGGCCGTAGAGCGCGGTATAGAGCGCGACATCGCCGGCAGTGACGGTGCGCGGCGTGGCATGGCGGATTTCCTGGTCGAGTTTGAAATCCTCGAAGAAATTGCCCGGATTGGTCTTGTCGCTCATCTCGTCTTTTATCCCTGCTTTTGTCATGCCCGGACCCAGGAAACGCCTCCTTGGCCGGGCATCCCATTATTTTTGTCAGTCCCAAATGGGATCCCCGGGTCAAGCCCGGGGATGACGATTTATCCCTGCATCTTCGCAATCGCCTCGGCCAGTGCGGCCAGCTTCTTCGCCTGTTCGACATGCAGGTTCTCCACCAGCTTGCCGTCCACCAGCACCACGCCCTTGCCTTCTTTCGCTGCCGCTTCGAAAGCGGCGATGATCTTGTGCGCCCAGGCCACCTGCGCCTCGCTCGGCGCGAAGACGCGGTTGGTGATCTCCAGTGTCTTGGGGTGGATCAGCGTCTTGCCGTCGAAGCCGAGTTCCAGCCCCTGTCTGCAGGCAGCTTCGAAACCGGAGTCGTCATCAAGATCGAGATAGACGCCATCGAGGATGGCCAGACCGTAAGCCCGCGCTGCCAGCAGGCAGAGGCCAAGCGCGGTGATCACCGGCAGGCGCAGCGGCGTGTGCTGCGCATTCAGATCCTTCACCAGATCCGACGTGCCCATCACCAGCGCCGCGAGGCGGGGCGAGCTTTCCGCAATCTGCTCGGCATGCAGGATACCTTTCGGCGTTTCCATCATGCACCAGATCGCGGTCTTCTGCTGGCCATGCTGCTGTAACAGCGCTTCGGCCGCCTGCACCTGTGCGGCACTCTCCACCTTGGGCAGCAGGATGGCATCGGGTGCGGCCCTGGCGGCGGCGATGATGTCGTCACGTCCCCAGGGCGTATCGAGCCCGTTGGTACGAATGACCAGTTCTCTCGCACCGTAACCGCCTTCGACCACGGCCTTGCAGACCTGTTCGCGCGCCAGTGCCTTGGCATCCGGGGTGACCGCGTCTTCCAGGTCGAGGATCAGGGCATCCGCCGCCAAGCCTTTGGCCTTTTCCAGCGCCCGGGCGTTCGAGCCGGGCATGTAAAGCACGCTGCGACGGGGGCGGGCGGTGGCGACCATGCGGGAAAGCCTCTTCTATTGCCGGATTGTTGCGGTGCAATAAGATTGGTTTGCGCCACTATAATCGCCGACTTAGGCGTGGCAAGGTTTCCCCAGACGTCTCTTCATGCGTCCTCCCTTCGTCGCCCTGCAGGAATGTCCGGTCCATGCGAGTCCTCAGCATCCAGAGCCAGGTGATTTACGGCCATGTCGGCAACAATGCCGGCGTGTTTCCGCTTCAGCGCAACGGCATCGAGGTCTGGGCTGTCCCCACCGGGGTGCTGGCCTTCAATCCCTCCTATGGCCCGCCGGCGCATCGGCCGACCGCGCCCGAGGAGATGGATGCCTGGATCGCGGCGCTGCAGACCCGGCCGGAATGGGCGCAGATCGATGCCGTGCTGCTCGGCTGGCTCGGCAGCCCGCGCACGGCGGAAGCCGCCGGCCGCGCCGCGCTGGCGGTGAAGAAGGCCAATCCAAATGCGATCTTCCTCTGCGATCCGGTGATGGGCGATACCGACAGCGGCCTCTATGTCGATCCGACGCTGCCGGAATATATCCGCGACCATCTGTTCCCGACCGCCGATATCGCCACGCCGAACGGCTTCGAGCTGGAATATCTGACCGGCGGCAAGATCGAGACATTGCAGCAGGCACTGGCCGCCTGTGATGCGCTGCGCGCCAAGGGGCCGTCCACCGTGGTTGCCACTACGCTGAAACGCACCGATGGCGGGCGCGACAAGAGCGGACAGCCGCGGCTGGAAGCCTTGCTCGTGAACAGGGAAGGCGCTTGGCTCTGCGCTGTGCCGGACCTCGGCGAGGGCCTGCCCAAGGGCGCCGGCGATATTTTCGCTGCGCTGTTCCTCACCCGCCTGCTGAAGGGCCGCACGCCGAAGAAGGCGCTGCTCTTCGCCATGTCGGCCACCTACACGGCGTTACGCGATGCGCGCGAACACCATGCGCCGGAGATGCGGCTGGAGCTCATCCAGGATCTGCTGCGTGCGCCGCAGTTCCTGCCGGATATCGAACGGGTGCGCTGAAGTCAGATCCGGCTTCTCAGCACACTGCCGATGCCGTCGTAGAAGACGGTGAAGCCCAGCAGCATATCGACATTGCGGCCATCGGCTGCCAGCGGCATCATCAGGCGCTCCAGTTCGGCGGTATCGGCATTCATGCGAAAGCGCGGCGGACCGCGGCGATGGCTGATCTGCGCATTCGTCGCGGCATCGACGAAGCTGCGTGACCGGCCGCTGACGCTGTCGAAACCGGTTTCCATCTCATGCAGCCAGGCACCGGTCATCGGTTCGCCGAAGCCGAGATCGACATGGCCGCCGACCAGACGGAAGCGGAAGCGCGGAATGTTCACCTCCCCGGCCGGCGGATGCACCTCCAGCAGCCAGGCGTGGGGCAGCAGCGCAGGCATGCCGAGCGGGTCGATATGCTGGCGGCCCGGCAGCAAGCCGGGGCCGGGTCCGGCGGCACGCCAATAGGCCAGTCCCTGCCGGATCACGGCATGGGAGTCGTCTGGCAGGATGAAATCATCGCTCATGGAAAGGGTGGAAGTAGCACCTTTGGCAGATGCGCAAGCATACGGAACTGTCGCAGTCATGCAAAGACCGGCAGTTCCATCGCCGCCCACTTAACAGTGATTTCCCGCAGTCACCCTCGGGAAAGCATATTGCGCGCCAGCAGGTGGTCCAGTGACAGCCGACCCGGCCCGCGCGCCACGATCACCAGCAAAGCAACCGCCCAGACGCCATGGGTCGGCCAGGCGTCGGGATAGACGAAAAGCTGAATCACCGCCGTCATGCCCAGCAGGGCGAGGGCGGCAAAACGACTGGCCAGACCTGCCACGAGCAGAAGCGGAAACAGATGCTCGCCAAGGGTGGCCAGATGCGCCGCCAGCACAGGATCGAGCAGCGGCAGGCGATATTCCTCGCGGAACAGTTCGATGGCGCTGTCAGAGACGTGCCAGCCTTCCAGCTTGGTCTGGCCCGACTGCCAGAAGATTGCAGCGATGAAAATGCGTGCCGCCAGCGCGATGGCATCCTGCGGGATGCTGTTCAGCGCGGCGATCAGGCGATGGACGAGTCCGGTGATGCCATGCGACTGGCCGGAGTGAGCGAAAGATGCGGGGTGGGTCATGACAGATCCTGATCGTTGACAGCGACGATGGCGCCGCGAAGGAACAGCGCGGCCAGTGCTCCGGCGAGGTCGAAACTCCCGGTCTCCTGCATCGCCATGGCGGCGGCATCACCCAGCGTTGCGCCGGCCTGCAACTGCAGCAGGAATGCGGCCTCGCCCGATGCAAGGGTGATGACGGTCATCTCGTAGTGCGGCCGCAGCACCAGCATATCCTGCGCGCTCCAGTCCGCGATTTCGCCCAGCAGCATGCGGCCGGTATTCATCGCCCAGATGGTGGCGACGGGAAACGCGCTGCGCAGGATCTGCAGCGAGGGATGCAGCGTAACGCGCAGCGTGCTGATGCGTGCGGGCGCGATGCTGCCCAGCCGGTCGGCCGGCAGCGGCGGGGCATCGGCCGCGTGGTAGGCGCGGGTGTAAGCCAGTTCCAGCCGGGCGACATCGGCAAGGTAGGGCAATCCGGCCGCAGGTTCGAACCGTGCCAGGAAATCCGGCAGCGTGGTGCCGTACTCCAGCAGCACCGGCGAGGGCGGCGGTGAGATGCGCACATAGATCGCCGCCATGGCGGCAAAGAATTCCGCGCCGACGATGGACTCGACGGCGGGAAATCCGGCGGCCAATGCGCGGCTCAGTCCATGCACCACATTGTTGCGGTAGACGGCGAAACGTTCGGCTGTATCCGAGGCCAGCAGCCCAGCCGGCAGCCGGCGGTCGGCATCGAGCAGCGCGGCGGCGAACTCCGTCTGCATCTCAGGCCGCTTTCGTGCTGTTTGCCGCGCGATCCAGCATGGCCTGCGCTGTCTGCGCCTCATGCAGCAATATCGTCCAATCCGGCACCTCGTTGTCCCATTCCACCAGGCTGGGCCGCGGGCCGGTACGCGCGATCAGGCTTTCATACAACTGCCAGGCCTGTGCCGATATCCGGCTGCCGTGATCGTCGATCAGCAGCGGTGCGCCGCGATCATCGGTCGTGTCGTGATGGCCGGCGAGATGGATTTCGCCGACGCAATGCAGCGGGAAGCACGCCAGATAGGCGGCGGGGGCTTCGCCACGATTGCTGCAGGCGACCAGCACATTGGTGACATCCAGCAGCAGACCGCAGCCGCTGCGCGCCGCGATCTCGGCCAGGAAATCGGTTTCCGGGATGGTGCTGGCGGCGAATTGCAGATAGGTGGCGGGATTCTCCAGCAGGATGCGACGGCCGAGCATGTCCTGCACCTGCGCCACATGCGCGACCACGCGCTTTAGGGTCTGCTCGGTATAGGGGAGCGGTAGCAGATCGTTCAGGAATATGCCGTCGTGGCTCGACCAGGCGAGATGTTCGGAGAAACTGTCGGGCTGGTAGCGGTCGCAGAGCTGGCGCAGGCGCCGCAGATGCGCGCGATCGAGTGCGGCCTCGCCGCCGATGGAGAGCCCGACGCCATGCAGCGAGAGCGCATGGTCGGCGCGCAGCCTGCTCAGCTGGGCATGCGGCAGGCCGCCATCGCCCATGTAATTCTCGGCATGCACTTCGATGAAACCTGGCCGCGTCTCACCGGCCAGCAGGGCGGTGAAATGCTGAGGCTTGAAAGCGGTGCCGGACCTGTTTGGAAGCATGGCGATCGTCACACAAGCAAGGGAGGGGCGGATACTGTCGTATCAGCGTCGAGGGTATCCGCCCCGAACCCCGTATCAGCCCTTCATCGGGGTCAGCGAGCCCATGCCCTTCGGGGTCTTCATGGTGGTGCAGGTGCCCTTGGCGACCAGCTTGAAGGCATTGCCCTGGTAATCGACCTTCGACGTACCGGCGCAGGTGGTGCCGGGGCCGGCGGCACAGTCGTTCTTGCCGGCCATCGAAACGCCGTAGCATTTCTCCTTGGCGGTATCCTGGGCGACGGCCGGGCTGGCGACGATGGCGAGGGCGGTGGCAAGCGAGCCGGCCAGCATGGCGGCGGTCAGATGCGTCTTGGTGAGCATGGGAGTCTCCTGTCGGGCCGGATGGGAAGAATGGGCGGGCGGTCGCGGCTTGCCCCGCCCATGTCTGTCCATTCGCGGCACGGCGGCGCTGTGTTACGCTGCTCACGCTTTCGTGTGACGGAAATCTTTCCGAATATTTTTTCCGTATCCGATGTAACGAAGCCGGACGGGGCGACGAATGCAGGGTGTGAGCGATCGTGAAGCCGAGTGGGCCGCGTTGATGCGGGCTGCATTGGGTGGCGACCGCGCAGCTTATCGGGATCTGCTCGTCGCGCTGACGCCGGTCCTGCGTGCGGCTGCGCGGCAGGGCTGCCTGCGCTTTGGGCTCGGGGTCGCCGAAGCGGAGGATGTGGTGCAGGAAACCCTGCTGGCGCTCCATCTCAAGCGGCAGACCTGGGACAGCAGCCAGCCGATCGGCCCGTGGCTCCGCGCGATTGCGCGCAACAAGCTGGTCGATGCGCTGCGACGCCGCGGCCGTCGCGGCACCGAGGTGGATATCGACGCGTTCAGCGAGGTGCTGGCCGCGCCCGTTCCGGAAGACAGCGGCATCCGCCGCGATGTGGCGAAACATCTGCAGGCGCTGGCGCCCGGCCAGCGCAGTGTGGTGCAGGCGATTGCGGTGGATGGCGCCTCGATCCGCGAAGCGGCGCAGCGGCTGACCATGACGGAAGGTGCGGTGCGTGTCGCGCTGCATCGCGGGCTGGCGACACTGGCATTGCGTCTGAGGAGCAGCGAAACATGAAGACCGACGACCTGATCCATGCCATTGCCGAAGACGCGGCTCCCACCGGCCTGCATCCGCAGCGCAGCCTGGCTCTGGCGCTGGCCGGCGCGGTGACGGCGGTCGCGATCCTGTTCTGGCTGCTGCTCGGGCCGCGCGGCAATGCGCTGGCGTCGCTGGCCGAACCACGCTTCGTGCTGAAATTCCTCGTCACGCTCGGGCTGGTCGCCGCGGCCATCGGCCTGGTGCAGCGGCTGATCCGTCCGGGTGCGGCAGTCGGCATCTGGCGCAGCGCGCTGCTGCTGGCGCCGGGCCTGCTGCTGATCGGCATTGCCGGCGAGCTGGTGACGGTGCCGTCCGGCAGCTGGATGACGGTGTTGATCGGGACTAACTCCCGGCTCTGCCTCACCTTCATTCCCCTGATGGGACTGGCGCCGCTCGGCCTGATCTTGCTGGCCTTGCGCAGCGGCGCACCGACGCGGCCGGCGCTGACCGGCGCCGTGGCCGGGCTGATCGCGGGGGGAATCTCGGCGGCCTTTTACGCATCGCATTGCCCGGATGACAGCCCGCTGTTCGTCGCCACCTGGTATGTGCTGGCGATCGCCCTGCTGGCGGGGCTCGGCGCGCTGCTCGGCCGTCGGCTGCTGCGCTGGTAACGCGCAAAAGAAAAGGGCTGCAACTCGCGTTGCAGCCCTTTGGGCAGAGGAGGAGAAAGTCTCTGCTGGTATTGAACTTTAAGCGGCCTGCTTCTTCAGATGGCGGGCGGCCAGTTCTTCGGCGATCTGCACGGCATTGAGCGCCGCACCCTTGCGCAGGTTGTCCGAGACCACCCACAGCGCCAGACCGTTCTCGACGGTGAAATCCTCGCGGATGCGCGACACGAAGGTGTTGTAGTCGCCGGCGCATTCCAGCGGCGTGATGTAGCCGGCGTCCTCGCGACGATCCAGCACCTGCACACCCGGCGCAGTGCTGAGAATCTCGCGGGCTTCCTCGGCCGAGATCGGCTGCTCGAATTCCAGGTTGACGGCTTCGGAATGGCCGATGAAGACCGGCACGCGCACGCAGGTGGCGGTCAGCTTGATCTTCGGGTCGAGGATCTTCTTGGTCTCGGCCGTCATCTTCCATTCCTCCTTGGTGTAACCGTCGTCCATGAAGACGTCGATGTGAGGAATGACGTTGAAGGCGATCTGCTTGGTGAATTTCTCGCGCACGACGGGATCATTGACCAGGATCTGCTTGGTCTGACGCTCCAGTTCGGTGACGCCTTCATTGCCGGCGCCCGAGACGGACTGGTAGGTCGCCACCACGGCGCGCAGGACCTTCGCGCGGTCATGCAGCGGCTTCAGCGCCACGACCAGTTGGGCGGTCGAGCAGTTCGGATTGGCGATGATGCCCTTCCTGGTGTAGCCGGCAATGGCGTCGGCGTTCACCTCGGGCACCACCAGCGGGACGTCAGGGTCCATGCGCCACTGGCTCGAATTGTCGATCACGATGGCGCCCTGGGCTGCCACCCTGGGGGCCCATTCCTTCGAGGTGGCGCCGCCGGCCGAGAACAGCGCGATGTCGGTGCCGCGGAAGTCGAAGTCTTCCAGCGCCTTCACCTTGATCTTCTGGTCACCGAACATGACATCGCGGCCGACCGAGCGGCGCGAGGCGAGGGCAACCAGTTCCGATACCGGGAATTTGCGTTCGTGGAGGATGTTGAGCATTTCGCGGCCCACCACACCGGTGGCGCCGACGACGGCGACCTTGTACGCCATTTCGGACCTTCTTTCTCTGCGTCCGGCAGGTCGACACCCGGCGGACAGTCAAAACACGAGGACTATGTTGGTGCCCGGCAGGCCGTGCCCGGCAGGCGAGGCGGAAAGTAGGCCCCCGCACCTCGGCAGGCAAGCGGGAAATTGTCGCGCTTGCACCCCTGTCGGGTGGGTCTAAATTACATAAGTAAAATCAAATACTTAAATATTATTCCATCAGGTCGTAATGAAACACCTTGGTGATGATCTGCCAGCGCCCATCCAGTTTGATGAAGGTGAGCAGATCGGTGAAGAATTTCGGCCCGATGGCGCATTCCACCCGGGCCAGCGCCGTCACCGGTCCGGCGAATTCGATGGAGACGATCCGGTCACGCCGGGTCTCGTTGCGGCTCGCCGGCGGCTCGCGCTTGTCCACCACCGGGAAATACTCGTCCATGCTGAGTTTCAGCAGCTTGCCCTCGGTGGCATTGGCATAGGTCGCCTGCGGATGGAACACGGCGGCGAGTTTTTTTGTATCGCAGTGATACAGCCCGTCGAAATAGTCGCGCAGCACGGCGCAGAGCGTGGCGTAATCGGCGGCATTGCGGTCAACAGTGCTGAGCGGCGTCTGCTGGTTCATGGTTGTCCTCCCGGTTTCGCAAAGTAAGTAGGGACCCGCTTGCAAAAGGACAGCGGAATCTGCATTGTACCTATCGGTACAACATGAGGATGTCCGCCATGCCCCGTCCGCCGCTGCCCCCTTTCACTGCCGAAACCGCCGCCCAGAAAGCGCGTATGGCGGAAGACGCCTGGAACAGCCGCGACCCGGCGCGGGTGGCGCAGGCCTATACCGCACAGAGCCAGTGGCGCAATCGCGCCGAATTCTTCTCGGGCCGTGACCTGATCGAGCAATTCCTGCAGCGCAAATGGCAGCGCGAGCTGGACTATCGTCTGATCAAGGAAGTCTGGGCCTTCACGGAGAACCGCATCGCCGTGCGGTTTGCCTATGAATGGCATGATGACAGCGGCCAGTGGTATCGCAGCCATGGCAATGAGCAGTGGGAATTCGATGCCGAGGGCCTGATGCAGCGCCGCGAGGCCAGCATCAACGATGTGCGCATCGCGGAGGCTGACCGCAAGTTGAAGTGGCCGCTGGGCCGGCGTCCGGACGAGCATCCGGGGCTGAGCGAACTGGGATTGTAATATAATATTGTCATGGCCGGCCTTGTGCCGGGCATGCACGCCTTTCTTCCTGTTTAAGACGTGGATGGCCGGCACAAGGCCGGCTATGACAGTGGAGATATAAGAGACATGCCCGCCGCCCTCATATCCCGCGACGACGCCATTGCCCGTATCGCGGAAGTGTTCCGCGAACAGGGTTTCGAGGGCGCGTCGCTCAGCGCCATCACCGAAGCCTCCGGGCTGGGCAAGGGCAGCCTGTATAATCATTTCCCCGGCGGCAAGGAGGAGATGGCAGAGGCCGTGCTCAGCCATGTCGATGCCTGGTTCGCGCGCGAGGTCTACCAGCCTCTGCGCGATGCCGCCGATACGCGCACAGCCATTGGTGACATGTTCCGCGCCGTGGATGGCTATTTCCGCAGCGGCCGGCGCATCTGCCTGGTAGGCGCCTTCGCGCTGGATGCCACCCGCGACCGTTTCGCCGCCGCCGTGCAGGACTATTTTGCGCAGTGGGTCGAGGCGCTGGCCGGCTGCCTGAAGCGCGGCGGGGCGAAACAGCCGCGTGCACTGGCCGAAGCCGTTGTTGCCGGCATCCAGGGCGCGCTGGTGCTGAGCCGGGCGCTGGACGAGCCGGCGGTATTCACGCGGCAGCTGCGCGATCTGCAGGCGCGACTGATCTCTGCGCTTGCCTGACGTTAGGTCAGCACGCTTAAGTTACCTCCAAGGTCATAAACGGAGGACACGGCGATGAGCGGCATCATCCTGCACCATTACGGCACCTCGCCGTTTTCCGAGAAGGTGCGCGTAGCATTCGGCATCAAGCAGGCCGCCTGGCAGTCGGTGAAAATCCCTGTCGTGATGCCCAAGCCGGATCTCACCCCGCTGACCGGCGGCTACCGCAAGACGCCGGTGATGCAGGTCGGCGCCGATATCTACTGCGACACCCAGATCATCCTGCGCGAGATCGAGCGCCGCATTCCCACGCCCACGTTCTATCCCGGTCCGGCGAAAGGCCTGGCCGAAGGCGTCGCCTTCTGGGCCGACCACCAGCTGTTCCAGGCCTCGGTCGCCGTCTTCTTCGGTGCGATGGGCGACCAGCTGCCCGATGCGCTGCTGGACGACCGTTCGAAATTCTCCGGCCGGCCGATCGATCGTTCCAAGCTCAAGATGCAGGGCGCGGTGATGAGCGGGCCTCTCAGGGCGCATCTCGGCTGGATCGAGGACGCGCTGCATGACGGCCGTAAATTCCTGTTCGGCGACGCGCCATCTCTGGCCGATCTCGCCGTCTATCATTGCGTCTGGTTCGTGCGCGAACGCGGCAACTGCAATGACATCGCCGACTATACCGCGCTGAATGTCTGGGCCGACCGCATGAAGGGGTTCGGCCATGGCCAGCGCAGCGATCTCGACTCGAAGGATGCCGTCGCCATCGCGAAGACTGCCGAGCCCGAAGCGATTGCTGGCGGCGTGGCGCCGAATGCGCTCGGGCTGAAAGCGGGCGCGATGGTCAGTGTGACGCCGGACGATACCGGCCGCGACGCCACGGTGGGCGAACTGGTCGGCCTGACGGCGCAGAGCGTGACGATTGCGCGCGACACGCCAGAGGCCGGCCGCCTGCATGTGCATTTCCCGCGTGCCGGCTTCGTCCTCGTACCTGCCAGGGTTTAGCCGCATGGGAAAGCAGATCGAATTCTTCTACGACGTCTCCTCGCCATGGACCTATCTCGCCTTCGTCAATGTACAGGCGCTGGCAAAAGAAGAGGGTGCCGAGATCGTCTGGCGGCCGTTTCTCGTCGGCGGCGTGTTCAACACGGTGAACCCGACCATGTACCGCATGCGCGAGAATCCGGTGCCGGCGCGCGACGCCTGGGTGAAGCAGGATCTGCAGGCTTGGGCGAAGCTGGCCGGCCTCAAGATCACCTTTCCGCCGAAAGTGTTTCCGGTCAATTCGGTGAAGGCTTTGCGCGGCCTGCTCTGGGCCAAGGGGGAAGGAAAAGAAGTCGAACTGGCGACGGCCTTCTTTGAACTCTACTGGTCGGAAGATTGCGATATCTCGCACGATGAAGTGGTAGCCGAAGCCGCGCGTCGCGCGTCTCTCGACCCGGTCGCACTCGCAAAGGCGGTCACCGAACCCCGCGTGAAGGAACAGCTGAAGGCGAATACCGATGAAGTGATTGCGCGCGGCGGTTTCGGTTCGCCCACCATGTTCGTCAACGGTGGGATGTTCTTCGGCAACGACCGCCTGCCGCTGGTGCGGGAAGCGCTGCGACGGTCGTGAACACTCACCGTCATGGCCGGGCTTGTCCCGATCATGCACGTCTTTTCTTGAGTGTCGCGGTGGAAGGCGTGGATGCCCGGCACAAGGCCGGGCAAGACAAATGGTTTAATTCTGCCGCAGCAGGCCCGCGCCGGAGTGGACCAGCGCCTGCAGGCCGAAGCCCAGGAAGATCACGCCGGAGATGCGCGTCACCCAGAGTTCGTGGCGGCGATAGAGCCGCCGCACTGGCGCGGCGCCGATCACCCAGACGAGAATGATATCGCCGATGATAAAGCCGACGCAGGCGGCCAGCAGCAGCGGCGGCAGGCTGGCCCAACTGAGTTCGCCGGCATGAGCGGCCAGCAACGCCGTGAACATGGCAATCGCCACGGCATAGCTTTTCGGGTTGGTAATCCCGAAAGCGAGGCCGCGGCGCAACGGCTGCGTCACCTCGGTATTCAGGGCGCCGTCTTCCCGGCGCTTCACGGTCACCGCGCGCCAGCCGAGCAGCAGCAGATACGCGCCGCAGATGACGCCGAGAATGTCGAAAACCAGCGTGCCGAGGCTGGCCGAGCCGATGATCGCCACCAGTGCCAGCGCGCCCCAGACGATATCGCCGGCGAAATGACCGGCGAGGAATTTCACGCCCGCGATACGCCCCTGCCCGGCGCCGATGCCCAGCAGGGCCAGGAAGGCAGGGCCCGGCGTAAGCGTGTATGCCGCACCGGCAATGGCGGCGGCGAGAAGCAGCGAAAAGGACATGAACCGTACTCCAAAGTGGTTCGGCAGGCGACGACAGCCGTTGCGGGCTATATCCGGAGGCAGACAAGCCTGATTGACCGGTTAATATACTATGACTTAGAACCCGCATCGTGCAGCATCGAGAGCAGGCGATATGAACAGATTTGAGCGTCACCCACGGCTGATGGTAGCCGGGATTCTGGGCGTTTTCCTTCTGCTGTGTTTGGGCGCGCTCGAATCCATTCTGCGTTTCACATCGCTGGGCGATGTCCTGGTCAATGATCCGTGGTCCTTCGCCACGCTGCGGCATCTGGAACTGCGCGAGTATCCACCCAATACCACCTTCCGGTTCAGCCCGCCCAGTATCCGCCGATCCTCGGGCGATCCGGTCTCGGACGTCTACCTGCTGGAAACGGATGAGCAGGGTTTCATCCAGCCTGGCCGGATGCATCGCGACCCGGATATCACGATTGCATTTCTCGGAGGCTCGACGACAGAGTGCCTGTATGTCGAGGCGCAAGAGCGATTCCCGGTTCTGCTGGGGCGCGCGCTCGAGGCCCAGCTGGGCCTCAAGATCAATATCATCAACGCAGCGCGGTCGGGCAGCAATACGCAGCATATGCAACTGGTTCTGCAGGGGAAGATTCTGCCCCTCAAACCCGACATCGTCGTGCTGATGGAAAACGTCAATGACCTTGGGGTTCTCAGCCGTTACGGCAGTTACTGGAACGATGATCCGACCTACCGGCTAGTGCGCGAGGAGTCTCGCAGCATCGGCGCCGGCATCCGCTTTTTGCGGGATGGCTTGTTCGGATACAGCTATCGGTTGCTGCGTCACGCGGGAGCGCAAATCTCGACCGCGTTTGGTCTGTCCTCTGCACAAGCCCAGCCCAATGGGGGGGCCGTCAAGAATGAGGATTGGGCGCGGCAATATGAGGCATCGCTCACGCAGTTCGTGCATACAGCAAAATCCTGGGGCGCTCGGCCGGTTCTGATGACCCAGGTCGTGCTGAGCAGCGGTGACCGTCGGCGCGATGATGGTGCGGGCGGAAATTATCTCGCAGATGCCCTGCTCGCGCGGCAGGGATTCTCCGCTCAGTCCTTCGACGACATGCACAGCTATTTCAATGAAATCGTCCGCTACGTGGCCGTCCGGCATCAGGCAGGCCTGGTCGAACTGTCGCGTGCGGGCGGGTGGAACGAGACGATGCTCTATGACGGGTTGCACTTCAGCACCCCGGGCGCACGACGCGTGTCTGCCCTTGCCGTGCCCGTACTCGCCACTGAAATCCTGCGCATTCGTCAGGAGCAGCAGTAATACCAACCGCCCACCCACAGGCACCAAATAGCCGGATTTCACCATGCTCGCGGTGATCGCCGTTCCAGAATTCGCAGACAGTGATGCCGCTTGGATCGATGCGATCCGGCGCGCGCACGATCCGCAGTATGAGTCCGTGCCCGCGCATGTCACGCTGGTCTTTCCGTTTGAATCGGCCGATCCCGACTGGTTCGCGGGACATGTCGCATCAATTGCCGCCGTGTCCGCACCGATGGAGGTCGATTTCGACCGGCTGGCGCGGATCGAGAATCCGCATCAGCCGAAATATCGCTTCCTCAACGTGCTGCTGGCCGATGCGGCGAGCGCTATCCCGCTGACGGCCTTATACAGGTCACTGGGTGGCAAGGGAGGCTGCGAGCCACATGTCACCCTGACGCGTTTCGGCGCGGTGTTCAGCGCGAAAGCACTCGAAAAACAGATGGGGGAACTCGGCCGCCCGGTACAGGGACGCGTCGCGGCGCTGGAATTGCTCAGCATCAGTCACGGCGCGATCCGCCGCGAGCAGCGATATGAACTAGCCATCTGAGTTTGGTAACCCGGCTGAGTTTTGAGCATCATTTTGCAACTTAAGATAAATATGATAACAGCAGTTGTATATGCAGGCATGGGTGGGTAAGTCATGGCGGGTCGAAATATCGGCATTCACGAACAGTTCGATCGGGAAGATGTGGTCGAAGGCCCCTCCGATCGCAGTTTCGGGTTGGTTTTCGCAGGGTTTTTCATGATCCTTGCTGCCCTGGGCTGGTGGCGTGACTCGACGAGCTGGATCTGGCTGGCGGGTGTAGCTGTCATTTTTGCTTTTGTGGCACTGGTTTGGCCGGCGCTGCTGGCGCCGCTGAACCGGCTTTGGATGAAGTTTGGCCTGCTGCTGTTTCGGGTTACCAATCCGCTGATTCTGGGCCTGCTATTTTATGGTGTAATCACGCCTATGGGCTGGTTCATGCGCCTGGCCGGCAAAGACCCGATGCGACGTTGCTTCGAGCCGGACTCGGCCAGCTACTGGATCGGTCGCACGCCGCCAGGCCCTGCACCGGACAGCATGAAAAATCAGTTCTGAGGTCGTTATGCTCGCTTTTGTCACGGAACTCTGGGCCTTCATGCGGGCGCGTAAAAAGTTCTGGCTGCTACCGATCATGATCATGATGGTACTGTTCGGTGCGCTGATCGTGCTGGCTAAAGGCAGTGCGGTAGCGCCCTTCATTTATACCCTTTTCTGATTTCACCATCCGTGCGCATTCTGGGCATCTCCGCCTTCTACCACGACAGCGCTGCCGCGCTGATTGAGGACGGTCGCATTGTTGCGGCCGCGCAGGAAGAGCGCTTCACCCGTAAGAAACACGATAGTAGATATCCGAAACGCGCCGTGGACTACTGCCTCGAAGCAGCAGGCATTGACCTTGGCGATATCGACGGCGTGGCTTTTTACGACAAGCCGTTTCTGAAATTCGAGCGCCTGCTCGAGACCTATTTGTCGTTTGCGCCGCGCGGCTTCACCTCGTTTCGTATGGCCATTCCACTATGGCTGCGCGAGAAGCTGTTTCAGAAGCATTTGCTGGCCGAAGAGCTGAAAGCGGCGGCGCCGGATTTCGACTGGATGGGAAAGCTGTGGTTTGCCGAACACCATCTCAGTCATGCCGCTTCCGCCTTCTTTCCGTCTCCCTTCGAGGAAGCAGCGATCCTCACCATGGACGGTGTGGGCGAGTGGGCAACCACATCACTGGGCGTCGGACGCGGGAACAAGATCGAGATCGTCAAGGAAATTCATTTTCCACATAGCCTTGGACTCCTGTATTCAGCCTTCACCTACTATACGGGCTTCAAGGTCAGTTCCGGCGAATACAAGCTCATGGGGCTGGCGCCCTATGGCCGGCCGATCCATATGCAGAAAATTCTCGGTCATCTGATTGACCTGAAGGACGACGGCTCCTTCCGGCTTAATATGGATTACTTCGACTACTGCACTGGCCTGACCATGACGAGCAGGCGTTTCAACAGCTTGTTTGGCGGACCGCCGCGCAAGCCGGACGAACCGCTGACCCAGCATCACATGGATCTGGCGGCCTCGGTACAGGCGGTGCTGGAAGGCGTGGTGCTTCGGTTGACACGGCATGCAGTTGCAGCAACAGGGCTAAAGAATCTTTGCCTCGCAGGCGGCGTCGCGCTCAACTGTGTCGCCAATGGCAGGATTCTGCGCGAGCGGGTTGTGGAGAATCTGTGGATCCAGCCGGCGGCAGGCGATGCCGGCGGTGCACTCGGCGCTGCCCTGGCAGCCTATCATGGCTACAAGGAGCAGCCGCGCCAACGTATGGCCACGGGCGACGCCATGGCCGGCAGCTATCTCGGTCCGGCCTTTGTCCAGGCCGATATCGAAAAGCGGCTGCAGGCGGTGGGGGCGCGGTTCGATGTCCTGGGTGACGAAGCGCTGATTGATGGTGTCGCCGCGGCTCTGGCCGATGGCAAGGCGGTAGGCTGGTTCCAGGGGCGCATGGAATTCGGCCCACGTGCGCTCGGTGCCCGTTCCATCCTCGGCGATCCGCGCAGTCCGAGCATGCAAAAGGTGCTGAACCTGAAGGTGAAGTATCGGGAAAGCTTCCGTCCCTTTGCGCCTTCGGTGCTGAGGGAGGATGTCGGCGACTGGTTCGAGCTGGACGGCGACAGCCCCTATATGCTCCTCGTCGCCGGCGTGAAGCCCGAGCGGCGCCGAGCCATGACTGAGGCAGAGGAGGCACTCTTTGGTATCGACAAACTGAATGTGCCCCGGTCCGACATCCCGGCGGTAACCCATGTTGATTATTCAGCGCGAATCCAGACCGTGCATGCCGAGACCAATCCGCGCTACTACCAGCTGTTGCGGCGTTTCAAGGTGCTGACCGGCTGCCCCGTGCTGGTGAATACGAGTTTCAACGTGCGTGGCGAACCGATCGTGGGGACACCGGAGGATGCCTTCCGCTGCTTCATGGGTAGCGAAATTGACGTGCTGGCCGTCGGCAATTGCCTGCTGTTCAAGGATGCGCAGGATTCATCCTTCAAGCTCGATTACAAGAACGCGTTTGAGCTGGATTAGGTGGGCTGCCAAGAGCGGTTGTGGCTACCGGCTGTGTACTGGTATGCCGAGCGCCTCGCCTAGGTTCAGTTCAAAATGTGCCATACAGCCGGGAAACATGTTGCCGAATCAGGAGTGCCGGCCTCTGGGGCGGGGCTTGCATCTGCACGCGCATCCAGTGCACTGGCTTACGGTTTCTCCAGCGGATGCGCCTGGAAAGGCGGCAGGGCCTCGGCCCGTTCGGTGAGGGCGTAGAGAGCGGGATATAAACCTTCCGTCACCAGTTCCGGCACCATCACGCGCAGGAAAGTGACGGCGACCGCCGCCGTAATATCGGCCATGCCGATCTGGTCGTTGAGCAGCCATGCGCCGGCGCGTGACGCGGCGCGCGCATCCAGCGCTGCAAGGCCGCCGGCCGACTGGCGCAGCAGATGCTGACGCCACGGCTCATGCACCTTCTCGGCCGGGCGGCGCCGGACCTCGTAGATTGCATTGACCGACTTATCCAGCACGCCGCTGCCGATGGCCATGAACTGAATGCAGTCGCGCCGCGCCCTGCCATGCGGCGGGATCAGGCTTTTCGCCGGGCCGACCAGTTCCATCAGGTAGTCGAGGATGGCGGCGGATTCGATCAGGCGCTCGCCGTCTTCCAGTTCCAGCACCGGCACACGACCGACCGGGTTCACTTCCAGCCCGCGGTCGGGATCGGCGGTGACCGAGAGGTATTCGCGGCTGTGCGGAATATCCAGCAGCGTCATCGCCACGGCGACGCGCCGGGAATACGGCGACAGGTTGCGACCGATCAATTTCAGCATGACATTCCTCCGTCCGCGTCACAGTCGCCAATGCCGCGCAGTGATGCAAGCAAAGAAAAAGGCCGGAGGTTCACTCCGGCCTTGGTCGTCTTTTGTGACAGTGCTGTTTACGCCGCGAGCTTGTCGAGTTCCTTGAGCAGCGCATCGCCCATGCCGGTGGTGCCGACCTTGGCGGAACCGCCGCCGAGATCGGCGGTGCGCACGCCGCTCTTCAGCACATTCTCGGCCGCCTGGTCGATCAGGTCAGCGTCAGCGCCGAGATCGTAGGCATAGCGCAACGCCATCGAGAAGCTCTGGATGGTGGCGAGCGGATTGGCGATGCCCTTGCCGGAAATATCCGGCGCCGAGCCATGCACCGGCTCGAACAGCGCCATGCGGCGGCCGGTGGCGGGATCCGCCGCGCCTAGCGAGGCAGACGGCAGCATCCCGAGCGAACCGGTCAGCATCGCGGCGGCGTCCGACAGGATGTCGCCGAACAGGTTGTCAGTCACCATGACGTCGAACTGCTTGGGCGCGCGCACCAGCTGCATGGCGCCGTTGTCGGCATACATATGCTCCAGCTGCACGTCCTTGTACTTCTCCTGGTGCAGCTTGGTGACTTCCTCGCGCCAGAGCACGCCGGATTCCATCACATTGGCCTTTTCCAGCGAGGTGACCTTGTTGCCGCGCTTCTGCGCCAGTTCGAAGGCCACGGCCGCCACGCGGCGGATTTCGCTGGTGGTGTAGACCTGCGTGTTGATGCCGCGGCGCTCGCCATTGGGCAGCGTCTCGATGCCGCGCGGCTGGCCGAAATACACGCCGCCGGTCAGTTCGCGCACGATCATGATGTCCAGGCCGCGCACGATCTCGGGCTTCAGGCTGCTGGCCTCCACCAGCGCATCGAAGCACTTGGCCGGGCGCAGGTTGGCGAACAGGTCCATTTCCTTGCGCAGGCGCAGCAGGCCGCGTTCCGGCTTCTGGTCGAAGGGCAGGTTGTCCCATTTCGGGCCGCCGACGGCACCGAGCAGCACCACGCCGCTGTCCAGCGCGGCTTCCATCGTCTTGTCATGCAGCGGCGTGCCGTGCTTGTCGAAGGCCGAACCGCCGACCAGGTCTTCCTTCACGTCGAAGGAGACATGGCGACGCTTGTCCATCCAGTCGATGACGCGACGCACTTCGCCCATCACCTCGGGGCCGATGCCATCGCCCGGCAGCATCAGCATGGTACGGTTGGAAGCCATTTCGTTTTCCTCTGTCCTTTAATGTGTCATGCCCGGGCTTGACCCGGGCATCCACGTCTTCGGTTAAAAACTCGTGGATGGCCGGAACAAGTCCGGCCATGACACGAAAAGGAGTTACCGCCCCGCCTGGGCATAGAGCCAGGACTGGGTGCCATGCTGCTTGGTCTCGTAGCTGTCGATCTTCGACTTCTTCTCAAGAGTGAGTCCGATATTGTCGAGACCGTTCAGCAGGCAGTGCTTCTTGTGCGCATCCAGTTCGAACTTGATCACCTCGCCATCGGGGCGGGTGATTTCCTGCTTGGCGAGATCGACGGTGAAGCGCGCATTCTGGCCGCGCTTGGCATCGTCCATCAGCTTGTCGACCTCGGCCTGCGGCAGCTTGACCGGCAGGATGCCGTTCTGGAAGCAGTTGTTGTAGAAGATGTCGGCGAAGCTGGTCGAGATCACGCAGCGGATACCCTGATCCAGCAGCGCCCAGGGCGCATGTTCGCGCGACGAGCCGCAGCCGAAATTGTCGCCGGCCACCAGGATCTGGGCGTTCTTGTACTGCGGCTGGTTCATGAAGAAATCCGGCACCGGCTTGCCGTCCGGCGTGTCGCGCAGTTCGAAGAACAGGCCTTTCGCAAGGCCGGTACGCTCCACGGTTTTCAGGAACTGCTTGGGAATGATCATGTCGGTGTCGACATTGATCATCGGCAGCGGGGCGGCGACAGCCGTCAGGGTGGTGAACTTGTCCATGGTTTTCTCTCCTGCCCCTTAAATCTTGCGCACGTCGGCCAGCTTGCCGGTGATCGCGGCAGCGACAGCCATGGCCGGGCTCATCAGATGGGTGCGACCGCGCGCGCCCTGGCGGCCTTCGAAGTTGCGGTTCGAGGTGCTGGCGCAGCGCTCTTCCGGCTTCAGCTTGTCGGCATTCATCGCCAGGCACATCGAGCAGCCGGGCTCGCGCCATTCAAAACCGGCTTCGACGAAAACCTTGTCGAGGCCTTCTTCCTCGGCCTGGTGCTTCACCAGACCCGAACCGGGCACCACCATGGCCTGCACGCTGGCCGCCACCCTGCGGCCCTTGGCCACTACGGCAGCGGCGCGCAGGTCTTCGATACGGCCATTGGTGCAGGAACCGATGAAAACGCGCTGCACGGGCACGCTGTCCAGCTTCTCGCCGGCCGTCAGTCCCATGTATTTCAGGGCGCGCTCAAGGGCGATGCGCTTCTGCTCGTCTTTCACATCGGCCGGGTTCGGCACGATGCCGGTGATCGGCGCCACATCCTGCGGGCTGGTGCCCCAGGTGATATGCGGCGCGATATCGTCGGCCTTCAGTTCCACGACCGTGTCGTAATGCGCGCCGTCGTCGCTCGGCAGCGTCTTCCACCAGGCCAGCGCCTGTTCGAAGGCGGCGCCCTTGGGCGCATGCGGCTTGCCCTTCACATACTCGAACGTTTTCTCATCGGGAGCGATCAGCCCGGCGCGGGCGCCGGCTTCGATCGACATGTTGCAGACCGTCATGCGGCCTTCCATGGTCAGGCCGCGGATGGCGCTGCCGGTATATTCCATCACATAACCGGTGCCGCCGGCGGTGCCGATCTTGCCGATGACGGCGAGGATGATGTCCTTGGCGGTCACACCGGGGCCAAGCTGGCCATCGATGTTGATCTTCATGTTCTTGGCCTTGCGCTGCGGCAGGGTCTGGGTGGCGAGCACATGCTCGACTTCCGAGGTGCCGATGCCGAAGGCCAGGCTGCCGAAGGCGCCATGCGTCGAGGTATGGCTGTCGCCGCACACGATGGTCATGCCCGGCTGGGTGTAGCCCTGTTCGGGACCGACGATATGCACGATGCCCTGGTTGATGTCGTTCATCGGATAGTAGTTGACGCCGAATTCCTTGGCGTTGCGGTCCAGCGTCTCGACCTGGATGCGGGCTTCCTCATCCTCGAACACGAACTGGGCGCGGTCCGGCGTGGTCGGCACGTTATGGTCGGGCACGGCGACGGTGCGGTCCGGGCGGCGCACCTTGCGGCCGGCGGCCTTCAGGCCGGCAAAGGCCTGCGGCGAGGTCACTTCATGGACCAGATGCAGGTCGATGTAGAGCAGGCCGTTGCCGTCGGCATCGATATCGACGAGGTGGCTGTCCCAGATCTTGTCGTACAGGGTGCGGGGCGCGGTCATGGCTGCTGGTCCGTTCATGAAGACTGTATTGCGGGCGAATGGGCATTTAAGGGAGCGGATTCAAGCCCAGCGGGGCCTCCCCGTCCAGCGGGATTGCAGCCCGGCCGGTGGATTTAAATTCGCCCCCGGCTTAAAAGATTTTCCCATGGCCCATTTGCCCAGCCGCCGCCTGCTGCCGCTCAATGCCCTGAAAGCCTTCGAGGCCGCCGGACGGCATCTCAATTTCACCGCCGCCGCCGAGGAACTCTCGGTCACGCTGTCGGCGATCAGCCACCAGATCCGCCAGCTGGAAGAGCTGTTGGGGGTGCCGCTGTTCCATCGCACCCGCAAGGGCCTCGTGCTGTCGACCGAGGGACAGCTGATCCTGCCCGACGTGCAGGAAGGCTTCGACCACCTGGCCAGCGCGCTCAGCAAGCTGGAGGCCCGGCGCGGCGAAGGTACGCTGACGCTCAGCATGCTTTCGACCTTCGCCATGCGCTGGTTCATCCCGCGGCTCCCGAGGTTCCAGGAAGCCTATCCGGATATCGAGGTGCGCATCACCACCTCGCTCAAGCCGGCCGACCTGGAGCGCGAAGGCATCGACTGCGCGATCCGCTATGGCGATGGCGCCTGGCCCGGCCTGAAATCGACGCGGCTGTTTGCCGAAGCGCTGGTGCCGGTGGCGCATCCGAAATTCAAGGACACCATCACCAAGCCGACCGACCTCAAGGGCCAGAAGCTGCTGCACAGCCAGAACCGCCGCGAGGACTGGCGCGTCTGGCTCAAGGCCGCCGGCCAGACCGACATCGATCCGGTCGTCGGCCAGATGTTCGAGACGCGCAGCTATGCGATTCAGGCGGCCGTGCAGGGTATGGGCATTGCCGTGATGGACCCGGCGATGGTGGCCGAGGAAATCGCCGGCGGACGCCTGGTGCCGTTGTTCGACACGCCGCTGCCGCTGACCAACGCCTACTGGTTCGTCTGCCTGGATCACATGGGCGATGCGCCGCGGATCAAGGCGATGCGCGAATGGCTGGTGGAAGAAGTGAAAGTGGCGGTCTAGGCTGCAGCCTGGTTCAATTTCGCCGCCATCCGCCGCACCATGCTGCGCACGATCAGCTTGTGGAACGGCATGATCAGCGTCAGGTAACTGCGGCCGATCCAGTTATGGGTGGCGACGGCCGTGGTCAGCGTAATGCGGCTGCCGTTTCCTTCGGTAGTGATCCGCATCAGCGCGCGGAAATTCAGATGCCCGTCATCCAGTCCGGACACCACTTCACCGGCCGACTCGCGCAGCACCGGAAACCCCTTTCGGATCGCAGGCGCCTTGTAGCCGAACCGGCCCATGATGGCATTGCGCGTCGCCAGCAGGGCGCTGGCCCAGGCCGGTGGCGTGCTGAAGAACATGGCCGAAACCTCGCGCGCATCCAGATCGCGGCGCGCCACGACCACGCTGAAGGCATCGGCGAAATCGCAGCCCGGCAGGCTGGCGATAAAGGCCGGATCGGCGGGCACAGTGGTTACGGTCTGCATCGCGGCAGTATGCGCCTGAATGGGCAGGGCGTCGCGGCGCAGGTTGTCGCAGCTTACGTCGCGGAGTCCATGAGTTTGCCCGCCACCCGGGCCAGCAGGCTGCGCACCACCAGTTTGTGGATCGGCATGACGGCGGCGAGGTAGATGCGGCCGAGCCGGTTATGCGTCCGCACGACGGTGGTGACGGTGACCAGGCCGAGATGCGGGCCGTCGGGGCCGAGCCGGATGGTGTCGGTGCGGAACTGGGTGCGGAAGTCCAGATGATCGTCGTTGACGCCGACCACCACATCGGTCGGGCCTTCCTGCAGCACCGGCAGTCCCTGCATGATCTCGTCGGTCTTCAGGCCGAAAGGCCGCATGGCGAGATTGCGGATTTTTATCAGCCAGCCGGCCCAGTCGGGCAGGCTGCTGAAGGCGAGCGCTGCGACGGCGCGCGCATCCAGGTCGCCGCGCGGCACCACCACGGTGAAGGCGTCGGAGAAATCCGTCCCCGGCAGGCTTGCAATGAAGGCCGGATCTGGCGCGGCATCGGTGACGGTCGGGCTGCGCATCGGCGCAGCATGACGGATTTCATGCCGCGCCGGCCATTGTTCATTAGGCGGAGAGGTCAGGCCACTGCGACACCGAGCTTGCCGGCGATATAGCGCCGTTCCTGGGTCAGACCGCCGAAACCGTAGGCCGTGGCGGAGACATCATGCACATAGACGTAGCTCTCATGATGCAGGTCGCCGAGCAGCTCGCCCATGATGGCAAACACGGCGGCGATGAAGTCGGCCTTCTCGTCCTTGGTATTGGTACCGTCGACGATCTTGATGTCGAGGAAGAAGCTGGCCTTGTTCTGCTCGGCGAGCGACACGCCGCCGGCGAACCAGTTCTCGGCTGCCACGGTCTCGACGGTGACGGCAGTGACGTCGGGATTCTTGCGCAGGTGCTGCGCCGACAGCCGGCTGGCGGCGGCAGCAATCTCCTTCACGAGACCGGGCTTCTGGCCAGAAGTCTCAAGGGGGGTGGAATACTTCACCTGGATGATCGGCATGGGAGGCGCTCCTTTTGGGTGGCACGCGCGATGGCGTCCGTGGAGCTGAAGATAGGCCGGACTTGATCATTACAGAATACTATCTATTCTTATATCAGTCATAACGGATGTATATCATGAAGCCTGCCCTGGATATCGACGCCCTGCGCGCCCTGGTGTTGGTGGCGGATTACCGCAGTTTCACCCGCGCCGCCGAGGCGCTGGAGGCCACTCAGGCCGCCATCAGCCTGCGGCTCAAGCGGCTGGAGACCCGGCTCGGCCGCCGCCTGCTGGAACGCACGCCGCGGCTGGTGCAACTGACCCCCGACGGCGCCGCCCTGCTGGCCGAGGCGCGGCATGTGCTGGCAGCGCATGATGCGGCGCTGGCCGCGCTGGAGGCCAAGCCGCAGCGCCCGTTGCTGCTTGGTGTCAGCGACCAGGCGGTGGGTGCGCAGTTGCCCGGCCTGCTGGCGCAATTGCGCATCCGGCTGCCCGGACTGCGGCTCGAAGTCCGCATCGGCCTGTCGCGCGATCTGTCGGAGGCTTTCGACGCCGGCAGGATCGATGCCGCCATCCTGCATCATGTCGGCAAGAAAACGTCGCGCGGCGCCGAACTGCTGCTGCAGGACCGGCTTGGCTGGTTCGCCGCACCGGGTTTCGAATGGCGCGCCGGCGAACCGCTGCCGCTGATCGCGCTGGCGCCGCCCTGCATCGTGAGGGCCTCCGCCATCAAGGCGTTAGACACTGCGAAAATCCGCTGGTCGGAAAGTTTCACCGGCGGCGGCGTCGGTGCGCTGACGGCGGCCGTCGCCGCCGGCCTCGGTGTCGCCGTGCTGGGGCGGCGGGCGCGCCTGCCTGGTATGCTGGAGCTGACGAAAAAGCAGCGCCTGCCCGAACTGCCCGAGACCGCCATTGTGCTGCAGTCCCGCGTCAGCGACCCGGTGCTGTCGCGGGCGCTGCGCGAGATCGCCTCGGCGATCCGCGCCGATCAGTCATAGAAAAGCCGCCGGTTTTTACACCGACGGCTTTCTCTGAAGCTTCAGGCTTAGCGACGATCCACGCTGAGCGAGCCCGGGCCGAAGCCGACGAAGGCCAGCAGGCCGCCGACGATGGCGAGATTCTTGAAGAAGTTGGTCTTCTGCAGCATCACCTGCGCCTCGGGCACCGCCCAGTAATTGTGGAAGATCACGGCGGCGGCCAGGGTGAACAGTGCGAGGATCAGCGCGGCATAGCGCGTCTTGAAGCCGACCAGCAGCGCCAGCGCGACCACGACCTCGACGAAAATGGTGCCGGCGGCGGCCACCTGCGGCAGCGGCAGGTTCTTGGATGCGATATAGCTCACCGTGCCGGCGAAGTTGCCGATCTTGCCGATGCCGAAGGGGATGAAGAGCAGGGCGATCAGGATGCGGCCGAGCAGCGGGCCGAATTTTTCGAGCAGAGCCATGGGAGTGTGTCCTGTTATTTCGCGGTTCTCGGATCGTTTGGTCGAAGCAGGCAGGATCGACTCAGACAGAGCCAAATCATACTGGGCGGTGCGAGTCTATCGCACCGCCCCGAAGTCGTGACTCACGTTTGCGTCAGGCAGCCTTGTCCATTGCGGCCAGCGCTTCGGCCTCGCGGGCCAGCGCACGCTGCACGGCGGGACGCTTCTGCATCCGCTCGAAATGCTTGGCATAGTTCGGGAAGGCCGAAACATCGAGGCCGAGCTTGGTCGCCCAGTTGAAGAAGACGAAGATATAGCCGTCGGCCACCGACCAGTCGCCGAACAGCCAGTCCTTGCCGTGGCTGAGTGCCTTTTCGATGATGGCGAAGTTGGCGGCATTGGCTTTGGTCGCCAGCGCCTTCACATTGTCGGCGCTGTCGGGCAGGTCCGTGAAGTTCTGCGGACCGAAGAAGCGCCCGAGCACCGGATGCACGCCCGAAGCGCACCAGGCGACAAAGGCCAGCGCCTCGGCTTCCTTCAGCACGTCGCCGGCCGGCAGCAGCTTGGCATTCGAATGCGTGCGATTGAGGTAGGTCAGGATCGCGGTGTTCTCGGTCAGCACCTTGCCGTCGATCACCAGCACCGGCACCTTGCCCTTCGGATTCATCGCCAGATATTCCGGCGTGCGGGTCTGGCCCTTGCGGGTATAGGTCGGCTTCGGATTGAAGGCGGCGCCGGTTTCCTCCAGCGCGATATGGGTGGCCAGCGAGCAGGCGCCGGGCGAGAAGTAGAAATCGAGATTGGCCATGCGGGAATTCCTCCGGTTACTGTCCGGCCATGCGGATGCCGGACCAAAGGCTTAAGCCATAGGTGCTATCAATTTGCAAGCAGGCACCCAAAACCTCTATACTTACCGAATGGCTACTGACAAAGACCTCGATTTCCGCCACGCCCTCACCGCCGATGGCCAGCCGCTCTGCGCGCGCATGATCTCTGCCACGCTCGACCTGATTGCCAACAAATGGGCGGTGCCGATTATTCTCACGCTGGCGCGCGCCCGCGCCGCCTCGGCCGATCAGCCGCTGCGCTTTTCCGAACTGTCGCGCGCCATTCCGCTGATCACGCAGAAGGAGCTGACCAAGCAGCTGCGTGCGCTGGAGGCCGCCGGACTGGTCGGCCGCCGCGTGCATGCCGCCGTCCCGCCGAAGGTGGAATACTGGCTCACCGATCTCGGCCTCTCGCTGCGGCCGGTGCTGGACGAACTCGGCAAATGGGCGGCGAAGAACGGGCCGAGCCTGCGGCAGTCCAGAGACTCGACGCGACAGGAAGCAGCGGAATAACGCGCCGTTTTTCTGCTCAAAAGACACCAGTTACTGTTGCCGGATCGCGCCGACGCGGTCACAGCGTCTGACAATTCCATGGCAAGACTCTGAAGCGCGGAACAAAAATTTGCCGCGCGCTGTTTGGATGCCGTCTATGCCTCAAGCCCCGGAGGAAACATGGCACAGCGTACCAAGACCAAATCCCAGACCAGCAGCCGCAAGAAAACCGCTTCGCGGTCCACGACGCGGCGCAGCACCACGGCGAAACGCGCCGCTGCCGGCCGCAAGGGCGGTCGCGCCCGCGCCGCCCAGCGCAAGACCGCCTCGCGCCGCCGCAGCCTGCCGCCCGCCATCGCCAAGGCGGCGCGGGAGATGAGCCGGATGATGGAGGGCCTGTCGGCGCCGTCGGATGCCATCGCCCTGCTGAAGCAGGATCACCGCGAGGTGGAGGCGATGTTCCAGCAGTTCGAGCAGCTCGACAGCAAGCCGGAGAAGGCGAAACTGGCGGCCAAAATCTGCCTGTCGCTCACCGTGCACGCCCTGATCGAGGAAGAACTGCTCTATCCGCCGGCGCACGAGGAGATCGAGGAAGACCTGGTCGATGAGGCAATCGTCGAACATGCCGGCGCCAAGCAGCTGATCGCCGAGATCGAGGCGATGAAGCCGAGCGAGCATCTCTACGACGCCAAGGTCAAGGTACTCAGCGAATACGTGAAGCATCACGTGAAGGAAGAAGAGAACGAGATGTTTCCGCAGCTGCGCAGCAGCGGCATCGACCTGGAAGATCTGGGCGAACAGCTGATGCAGCGCAAGGTCGAACTGCTGGCCCGGATGGGCGGCAAGGCCTGACGCCGGAAAACGAAAAGCCGCCCGCACCCCCGGATAGGGGGTGCAGGCGGCTTTGCCGTTCAGGTCGGGATCGCGCCGGCTGAAATCGCCGGCGGCGAAACCTTACGCCTTGTCGGTGCTCGGACGCGGCTCGCGCTTTTCGGTGATGCGCGCCGACTTACCGGTACGACCACGCAGGTAGTACAGCTTGGCGCGGCGCACGTCGCCGCGGCGGACCACGACGATCGAGTCGATGCGCGGGCTGTACAGCGGGAAGACACGCTCCACGCCTTCGCCGTACGAAATCTTGCGCACGGTGAAGGAGGAGTTCACGCCGCGGTTCGAGCGGGCGATGCACACGCCTTCATAGGCCTGCACGCGCTCGCGGCCACCTTCGACCACCTTCACGTTGACGGTCAGGGTATCGCCGGGGCCGAAATCCGGCACCGCACGGGCGGCGACGAGGGCATCCGACTGCTCTTTCTCGAGCTGCTGCATCAGGTTCATGGCACTCTGCCTTTCTTCTTCCAAAGTTCAAAAACGCGTTTCAATTCTTCCCCGCAGGCTTGCGCTTGCGGTAACTCTCCCACAGGTCCGGCCGGCGCCCGGCGGTGATCTTCTCCGCCATCTCGCGCCGCCAGGCTGCGATCTTCTCGTGGTGGCCGGACAGCAGCACATCGGGCACTGCCAGGCCTTCCCACTCCTGCGGCCGGGTATACTGGGGATATTCCAGCAAACCGTCCGCGAAACTCTCCTCGGTGCCGGACGCTTCGGCACCCATCACCCCGGGCAGCAACCGCACGACTGCATCCAGCAGCGCATATGCGGCGATCTCGCCACCCGACAGGACGAAGTCGCCGAGGCTGACCTCGACGACGGGGCGCGCCTGCAGCAGACGCTCGTCCACCCCCTCGAACCGGCCGCAGAGCAGCGTTGCGCCGCCTGCCGCCTTCACCTCATGCACCAGCGCCTGATCCAGGCGCCGGCCACGCGGCGAGAAATAGATCAGCGGCTGACTCTTTGCCGCTGCCGCGTCCGTCGCACCGTCCAGCGTCGCATCGAGCGCACTGGCCAGCACATCCGGCCGCATCACCATGCCCGGCCCGCCGCCAAACGGCGTGTCGTCGACGGTGCGGTGTCTGTCGCGCGCGAAGTCGCGGATATCCACCACCGTCAGCGACCAGCGGCCTTCACTCAAGGCGCGCCCGGCCAGACTCTGTCCCAGCGGACCGGGGAACATCGCGGGATACAGTGTCAGTATCCGCGCTGTCCACGGCGATGCCGGAACGGTACTCATCACTCTCCGGCTTCCGCTGCACGCTCCGCAGCTTCTGCCTTGCGGTCCTCCTCGGTTTCCGGTCTGCCCAGCCAGAAGGCGGGCTCCACCGTCACCGTGCCGGCGGCGAGGTCCACAACGGGAACCGCGTCGTCGGTAAAGGGCACCATCGCCGAACGGCCGCTCTCGGTTTTCACCTCCAGCATGTCGCCGGCGCCGTAGTTGTGAACAGCAGTGATGCTGCCCAGAACCCGACCCGACATCATCGCCGTCAGGCCCACCAGGTCTGCGAAGTAGAACTCGCCTTCGCTGGCCTGGGGCAGGGCGGAGCGCAACACATACAGCTCCGTCCCCTTCAGCGCCTCGGCCGCGTTGCGGTCCTCGACGCCCTTGATACGCGCAATCACCACGTCGCCCTTCGACAGGCGCAGCACCTTCAGCTGAAACGTCCGCGTCGCACCGGCATCCTGGAGAGGACCGTAATCCCCCACCGCCTCGGGCTCGCCGGTGAAGGTCTTCACCTTCACCTCGCCCTGGATGCCCTGCGCGCCGATCACGACGCCCAGCAGAAGAGTACCGCTCATGCCTTAGGAAGCGGCGGCTTCGTCAGCGGGCGCAGCCGGCTTCTCGGCAGCGGCCTTGGCGGCTTCTTCAGCAGCCTTGATACGCTCCTGCGCCTTCGCCTTCGGCTTGCCCTTTTCCGGGTTGCTGCCGTGGGTCCACTTCACCAGGCCGGCCTTGTCGAAGAAGCGGGCCACGCGATCGGACGGCTGCGCGCCCTGGCTCAGCCAGTACTTGCAGCGCTCGACGTCGAGCTGCACGCGCTCGCGGTCCTTGGGCAGCATCGGATCGTAGGAACCGATCTTCTCGATGAAGCGGCCATCGCGCGGGCTGCGCGAGTCGGCCACGACGATGCGGTAGTAGGGGCGCTTCTTGGCACCGCCGCGGGTCATGCGGATCTTGACTGACATGGTCTTCCTTTCTTCGAACTGTTGAAACTTGCGAATTACCGAATACGAAACTCTCTCAGTGCAGCCCAGGCTCAATGCAATTTTGGCATGCCGGGCATCCCCGGCAGCATCGCGCCCATGCTGCGCATGAAACCTTTCTGCCCCAGCTTCGACATGCGCTTCATCATGTCGGCCATCTGCAGATGCTGCTTCAGCAGCTTGTTCACATCCTGCACCGTCGTACCGGAGCCAGAGGCGATGCGCTTCTTGCGCCCAGCCTGGATCACCTTGGGATTCTTGCGCTCGGCTTTGGTCATCGAGCCGATGATGGCTTCCTGGCGCTTCAGCACGCCTTCGTCGACATTGGCGGCAGCCATCTGCTGCTTCACCTTGCCGACGCCGGGCAGCAGGTTCATCACACCCGACATGCCGCCCATCTTGCGCAGCTGCTTGAGCTGGCTCGCCATGTCGTCCATGTCGAACAGGCCCTTCTGCACGCGGGCAGCGAGCCGTTCGGCCTCTTCCTTCTCGATCGTCTCGGCGGCCTTCTCGACCAGCGAGACGATGTCGCCCATGCCGAGGATGCGCTGCGCGATACGCTGCGGATGGAACGGCTCGAGGGCATCGACCTTTTCGCCGACGCCGATCAGCTTGATCGGCTTGCCGGTGACGGCGCGCATGGAGAGTGCTGCGCCGCCGCGGCCGTCGCCATCGACGCGGGTCAGCACGATGCCGGTGACGCCGACACGCTCGTTGAAGCTCTTGGCGACATTGACCGCGTCCTGCCCGGTCAGGCTGTCGGCGACCAGCAGCGTTTCATGCGGCTGCACGGCGTCGCGCACGGCAGCGACTTCCTGCATCAGCACATCGTCGACATGCAGGCGGCCGGCGGTATCCAGCATCAGCACGTCATAGCCGCCGAGTTTGGCAGCCTGCAGCGCACGCTTGGCGATATCGACCGGCATCTGGCCGGTGACGATGGGGAGCACCGGGATGCTGTTCTGCTCGCCGAGAATTTTCAGCTGTTCCTGCGCCGCCGGGCGATAGACGTCGAGCGACGCCATCAGCACCTTCTTGCGCTCTTTATTCATCAGGCGCAGCGCGATCTTCGCCGTCGACGTTGTCTTGCCCGAACCCTGCAGGCCGACCATGAGGACGGGCACCGGCGGCACGGCATTCAGGCTGATGCCTGCATCGTCTTCACCGGCCTCGGCGCCGCCGCCGAGCATCTCGACGAGATGATCGTGGACGATCTTGATGACCTGCTGGCCCGGCGTGATCGAGCGCAGCACGTCATGGCCGACGGCCCTGGCTTTCACGCCATCGATGAAGGTTTTCACGACAGGAAGCGCGACATCGGCTTCCAGCAGGGCGACACGGACCTCGCGCAGCGCTTCCGAGACATCGGACTCCGACAGCGCGCCGCGTTTGCGCAGCCGCTCGAAGACGTCTCCCAGTTTGCCGCTCAGAGATTCGAACATGTCGACCCTGAAATTCCTAAATAAAAGGCCACAAGCAAAACGACGCCCGTGCGCGACACTCGCGGACGGACGGCGGTCCTCGGACCGGATGGCTTCCAAAGCTTCAGAAAGCGGGCGGACTAAAGCGGTTATGGCGGGGGAAGTCAACCCTAACCGGCCCCGGTAACTGTCACCCTCGGGCTTGACCCGAGGGTCCCATTTAATGGGATGCCCGGGTCAAGCTGGGCATGACATAATATTAATAAAATCAATAACTTAAATGAAAGCCACTCAGGGCGTTGTGGGCGCCGGCACCTCGGCGCGGATGAAACCGAGCGGCTGCAGCCAGTCGCGGCCATTCAGTTTCGCGCCGTTGATCCAGGTGCTGGCGGTGGCAAAGCGCGATACGCCCTCCATCTGCACCGGCAGCCAGGCGTCGAAACCCGGCGGCTGCGCCAGCCAGATATAGGTCGGCTGCTCGTCCTTCTCGCTCCATTCCGCCATGTATTTGCGGTCGTAGCCGGCCACCGGTTCCAGCTTCACCATGCATTTGAAGGCGACGCCGCTATAGGCCGAGCGGTTATGGGCTTTCAGCATCTCCGGGCCGAGGGCCGAGAAATGCATGTTGTAGCGGCGGCGGCCGTCATAGATCGCGTCGCTGCCGGTGCAGGGCGGTGTCGCCCCGCCGCGCAGCACGCGCGATACCATCGCCATGGTCGGGTCCAGCGTGTCGCGCTTCAGCAGGTCGGGCACCTCCTCGCGGTCGTCCTCGTCGTTGGGCGGAAATACCTCGGCAACGGGCAAACCATCCGGGCCCCAGCTCATGCGGGTCAGCCGCTTCGACCAGGCGCCGTCGCTGTCGGTGATATAGCGCACCGGCATCACCCGGCCGTCCGGCGCAATGCGCGCCGCCGACTGGCCGGTCATCACCATGCGCATCGCCCAGTCGACCATGCCGGCGGTGCGCAGCGCCACTTCGACCTGCAGATCCTCTGCATCGCGCCGCATGGTCACTTTGATGTCCAGTCCCTTGGCGCCGAGCGCATAGAGGCTGAAGCCGAGTTCGGCCTGCTGGATGGCAGGAAGCCTGGTGCCACTCTGCGGCGGCGGCACAACGGAGACTTGCTGGGCCTGCGACCGGGTCGCGGGCAGGAGCAGCAGCGGGCCGGCAAGAACGGCAGCCAGGATGCGCATGACCAAAGTCTAAGCCTGCAAGCAGGCTTTTCCGAGGCGAAAATAGTGTCTGGAAACCGAGCTTTAAGCGGTCAGCGGAGCGTCGCCTGCCGGTCAGGCGTCCGTGGCGGGCAGTTCCCGGGCGGTCGCCAGCCGCAGGCCGCGCAGCAGGTCTTCGCCGGCGCGGCCCATATCCGGCCGCGTTTCGGCGCGGCGCAGCGCATAGAGCGCATCGATCAGCAGGCCGATCAGGTCGAGATGCTTCGCCTCGCCCGGCATGGCGCGGCGCAGCGACCGGTGCAGCAGCTCGATACCGGCCGACATCAGCGGCCAGCGGTTGATCGCGGCGGCCTCGGCCAGCGCATCGCAATCCTGCTGCGCGTCGCTCAGGAACAACAGGGCAGAGATCGCGTCCTCGCGGGCCTTGCCGAAACGGCCGCGCATCAGGTCGATGCGCGCCGCCACCGCAACGGAATCATACGTGGCCGGGACAGGCGCCGGCACATCGGTGTCAATGTCCGGCTGCGATGCTGTTGCCCTCTGTGCCGCAGACCGCGCCATGCGCGACAGATCGGCGCGCGCCTGCTCCAGCCGGGTCTGGGCGCGTGCATGGTCGCTGTGGAGCGGCAGATCGTCAGGGTGATTCGCCATGGCTGCTACTGGAAATACGAATCCCGGGGAGTCGCTGTCAATGTGGTTCGCGTCAGGAGGCTGACAATTTTGCCAGAATGCGAGTCCTTGCCCGGCTGGCGGGATTCGTGGCGCCCGGGCGAACAACGACGCGGCGACTCTCCAGCACTGCGTCTCCCGGTAGCGTCGCTGAACCGGCTTCGCTAAGGTCGCGGCATGTCCGCGCGCCGCACCAGCGACCCCGACCAGCTTGCCGAGCAGCTGCTCAGCGGCGACCGCCGCGCGCTGGCCCGCGCCATCACGCTGGTGGAATCGCGCCACGAAGCCGACCGCACCGCCGCCGACGCGCTGCTGCAGAAGATTCTGCCCCGCACTGGCAAGGCCATACGCATTGGTATTTCCGGCACGCCGGGGGTCGGCAAATCCAGTTTTATCGAACGCTTCGGCCTGTATCTGACTGCGCAGAAGAAAAAGGTCGCGGTGCTCGCCGTCGATCCGTCCTCCACGCTGTCGGGCGGTTCGATCCTCGGCGACAAGACGCGCATGGAACAGCTTGTCCGCGATGCCAATGCCTTCATCCGGCCATCGCCCTCGGGCGGCTCGCTCGGCGGCGTGGCGCGGCGCACGCGCGAGGCGATGCTGCTGGCCGAGGCCGCCGGCTTCGATGTCGTGCTGGTGGAAACCGTCGGCGTCGGCCAGTCGGAAACCACGGTGGCCGAGATGGTCGATATCTTCCTGTTGCTGCTGGCCCCGGCTGGCGGCGACGATCTGCAGGGTATCAAGCGCGGCATCATGGAACTGGCCGACCTCGTCGTGGTCAACAAGGCCGATGGCGACCTGCTGCCCAAGGCGCGCCTGGCCGCCGCCGATTATCGCATGGCGCTGCATCTGATGCGGCCGCGCCATGCCGACTGGCAGCCGCAGGTGCAGATGGCTTCGGCGCTGCTGAATGAAGGCATCGACGCGGTCTGGACCACGATCGAGGACTTCCGCGGCAAACTGGAAAAGAGCGGCGCCTTCCAGGCGCAGCGCCGGCATCAGGCCGAAGGCTGGCTGTGGCGCGAATTGCAGGACGGCCTGCTCGACTGGCTGAAGCAGGATGCTGCTGTGGCCGCTGAACTGCCGAAACTCCAGAAGGCGGTGAGCGCCGGCAAGGCGACGCCGCATGCAGCGGCGAAGAAGATTCTCTCGCTCTTGGGGAAGTGACATGACCTGGCCGCAGCAGTCCGGACGTTTCGAGCTGGGCGATCTGACCACCCAGTCGGGCGAGACGATCAAGGGTGCGTTCATCAGCTGGAAGACGCATGGCAGGCTGAATGCGGCACGCGACAATGTCGTGCTCTATCCGACCAGTTATTCGGCACAGCATCCTGATCTGGAATGGCTGATCGGACCGGACGGTGTGCTCGATCCGACGCGCTGGTTCATCGTCATCCCCGACATGTTCGGCAACGGCCTGTCGTCCAGCCCGTCGAACACGCCGGACTATCCGAAGCTGGTGCGTGCCACCGACAACGTGCAGGCGCAGCGCAGATTCCTGCACGAACAGTTCGGCATCGACAGGCTGCACGCCGTCTATGGCTGGTCGATGGGCGCGCAGCAGGCCTATCACTGGGCGGCGCTGTTCCCCGAGGCTGTGTCGCGGATCATCGTGAATTGCGGCAGCGCGCGCACCGCCGTGCATAATAAAATCTTTCTCGCCAGCCTGATGGCAGTGCTGGAGGCTGCGCCGGAGCATATCGGCGACGGGCGATTCAATGCGCCGCCGAAAGCCGCGATCCGCGCCTTCGGGCGGATCTACGCCAGCTGGGCGCTGAGCCAGGATTTCTATCGCGCCAATCTGCACAGGACCGCGCTGAAGGCGCCCGATCTCGAAACCTATTACCGCACCGACTGGGAAGAGCGTTACGCGCGGCGCCATGCAGCCGATCTCTATGCGCAGCTGCGCACCTGGGATGCCGGCGATATCAGTGACAATGCGCTCTATAACGGCGACCTGACCAAGGCGCTGAACGCGATCAAAGCCCGCGTGCTGCTGATGCCGGGCGCGACGGATTTATATTTTCGCGTCGCCGACAACGAGGCCGAACTGCCGCATCTGCGGTCGGCCGAACTGCTGCCGATCCCCAGCATCTGGGGCCACCGCGCCGGCAATCCGGTGCTGAATCCGGAAGACGCGGCGTTCATCAGGCAGGCTGTAAGGCGGTGTCTGGGATAATCTGCGCCAACTAAATGGTTGATTTTAAAGTATAAAAAACCATCCAAATTTCTCTGCGGAAAGCATATATTAGTTATAACTATAGTTATAACACCGTGAGGATGACCGAATGTTCGCGCTCAAACTGACCCAGATCGGAAACTCCACCGGCGTGGTTCTGCCCAAGGATGCGCTTGCGCAGTTGAAGGTGGAGAAGGGCGATACGCTTTACCTGACCGAAACGGCCGATGGCTTCCGGCTCACGCCCTATAACCCCGAATTCGAACGCCAGATGGAAGCCGCGCGGAAGATCATGAAAGAACACCGCGACGTGCTGCGCGAGCTCGCCAAGTAAATCCTCGCTGACTCATGAACTGGATCTGGATCGACGCCGGCGTGATTGTCGCCGTGCATGACATGCAGATCGCCGAGCATGGTGGCGGTGAAGCGTTGCGCGATGCCGGGCTGCTGGAATCGGCGCTGGCCCGTCCGCAGAATCTTGCTGCCTATGGCACGCCGGATGCCGCCCAGCTGGCCGCCGCCTATGGATACGGCATCGCGCGCAACCATCCGTTTGTCGATGGCAACAAGCGCTTGGCCTTCATCGCGGCGAAGCTGTTTCTGCGCCTGAATGGCTGGGATTTCGTCGCCGGCGATGTCGAGCATGTCAGCATCATGCTGCGCCTGGCCGAAGGCAGCCTCAGCGAGGAGGATTTCGCGGCCTGGATCCGCGCGCATCTCGAACCCTATGCGCTGCCCACGCCTTGAGCCGGGCGTCAGGCGTTTTTCGTCGGCGCCGTATTCACCACCACCGGATCGATCAGCTCTTCGCCGGCTTTCAGTTTGCGCGGCAGCACGTCTCCGTTGAGCGCCAGCGTCTCGCCCAGCCACAGTGCATGCACCAGATGATCGTCGTAAGGACTGTCGGTATTGGGATGCACCAGCACGCTTAAACCCTGCCGGTTGATCATCATCCACGGCACCAGACGCGGGAATATCTCAACATCGAAAGCGATCTGGTACATCGGGCGATGGTGCGGGCCCACCGGTTTGTCGTGCCAGCGGCCGAGCTGCACCGGGAAGCGTTCGGCGACGCGGTCGCGGATCCATCCGGCGAGGCCACGCTGCTCCGGTCCGTCGAAATAGACATGGGCGTGATAGCTGGCGATCTCAGCCAGAAGCCGGGGCGCGGGGTGGGGTGTGCCGGTCATGTAGGCAGCAGAGCAGGGTGAGGATGGTCCCACAAGCGAGCTTGCGTCATCTGGCATAATGTTCTATGATTGTTCTCTTCTCGCCGAGTATGGTTACTGGCGGGATACTACTGTTGGACATCGTCAAAATTACGGAGTGCAAAATCGTGGGTTTTGCGGTTTTCCGCCAAACGGTCACTGAAAAGCTGGCGCAAACGGGTTGAAACGGGACGGAACAGGCGGAAACAGGCCGCAACGGGACGGAACGGGCCCCGAATGGGCCGTCACTGGCTCCCGAACGGGCTCAAACAGGACGTAACAGGCCAGCCCAAGCGCGGAAAAGCGCTTACTCGCCCCCCAGCCAGCGTTTGGCGATCTGGTGCGCCAGGCTCAGCGGCGGCGGCATCCAGGGCTCGTTCTGCGGGTTGTCGGCCGGCGGCGGATCGGTCGGCGCCAGCCGCTGCTTGCCGCGTTCCAGCATCTCGGCGGCCTGGGCACGGCTGAACCATTTCGCGTCTTCCAGCTCGTCCTGGTCGACCGTGATCCGGTCATCCAGCGCCTCGGCGATGCAGCCGATCATCAGCGAGGACGGAAACGGCCAGGGCTGCGACACCAGATAGCGCACCGCGCCGGTGATCACGCCGGATTCTTCCTCGATCTCGCGGCGCACCGCCTCTTCGATGCTTTCGCCCGGTTCCATGAAACCGGCCAGCGCCGAATACATGCCGGGCGGCATGCGGCCCTGGCGGCCGAGCAGTACTTTCTCTTCGCCGGTTGCGGCATCGCGATGCACCGCCAGCATGATCACCACCGGATCGGTACGCGGGAAATGCGCCGCATTGCAGCTTGCATTGATGCAGCGCCGCGTATAGCCGGCTTCCGCCATTTCGGTCTGGCTGCCGCACTGGGCGCAGAACCGGTGGCGCTGGTGCCAGTCGATCACGCTGCGCGCCTGCGCCAGGATCGCGGCTTCCTCGGGGATCAGCAGCGCGGCAATCGAGCGCACGTCGATGAACTTGTCGGCCTCGCCGTGCATGCCGGCCACGCTCTCGTCGCCGCCTGCAGCGTCGCCGTCGAGCACGAAATGCGGAATGTCGTTTTCATCCAGGCCGAGAAACACGCAGGGCAAAGCCGCATGCGCATCGGCCCAGGCAAGGTCGAGCCAGCGGATCGCCGCCGGCTTCTGCGTGATGGCGATCAGCGCTTTCAACTCGCGCAGCAGCAGGAAGCGGGCGTCCCTGCGCTGACGCTGGCTGGCCAGCCATTCGGGCTTGCGGCGCGGATTGCCGGCACGGTCGAGGTGCGATCCGGTGAAGCCGATCGGACGCGCGCGGCGCGGTTCGCTGCGGCGATCTGTCGGTGGAGTCGGGGTATCGGGGCTAACCATGCCGAAACGCTGGCATATCCGCTGCGCCCCGTCCATCGCCCCGGCTTGCGAAATAATGGGTCTGCGACAGCTCGCGAATCGCCCCGGAATCGCTGGCCCTACCCATTGAAATGCCGGGGCCGATGCTTGATATAAGGCCCCGGGAGGTTGGTGGTGGACGAGCGCCTCGCCAACCCGGTCAGGTCCGGAAGGAAGCAGCCGTAACGAGTTCCCGTTCGGGTCGTTGTCAGCCTCCCACCTCTTTAAATCCCAGCACTTTAAATCCGGGCCCGCGCACGGCATGGTAAGCATATGACTCAGCCGGCGCCTTATCGCGTTCTTGCCCGCAAATACCGCCCGAGCAACTTTGCCGAGATGATCGGCCAGGATGCCCTGGTGCGGACACTGACCAACGCCATCGCCACCGGGCGTATCGCCCAGGCGTTCATCCTCACCGGCGTGCGCGGCGTGGGCAAGACCACCACCGCCCGCATCATCGCCCGGGCGCTGAACTGCACCGGGGCGGACGGCAGCGGCGGCCCGACCATTTCGCCCTGCGGCGTCTGCGACAATTGCAAAGCCATCGCGGAAGACCGGCACCCCGATGTTTTCGAGATGGACGCCGCCTCGCGCACCGGCATCGGCGACATCCGCGAGATCATCGAGGCCGTGCGCTATGCGCCGTCGATGGCGCGCTACAAGATCTACATCATCGACGAAGTGCACATGCTGTCGACCGCGGCCTTCAACGGCCTGCTCAAGACGCTGGAAGAGCCGCCGCCGCATGTGAAGTTCGTCTTTGCCACCACCGAGATCCGCAAGGTGCCGGTCACGGTGCTGTCGCGCTGCCAGCGTTTCGATCTGAAGCGCGTCGAGATCGCCGTGCTCAATGCGCATTTCAAGCGTATCGCCGAGACCGAATCCGCGCAGATCGACGAGGAGGCGCTGACCTTGATCTCGCGTGCCGCCGAAGGTTCGGTGCGCGACGGCCTGTCGCTGCTCGACCAGGCGATTGCCCATGGCGCCGGCCAGGTGAATGCCGAACTGGTGCGCGACATGCTCGGCCTCGCCGATCGCGGCCAGGTCTTTGCGCTGCTGGATGATCTGCTGCATGGCCGGCTCCCGGAAGCTTTGGACAACCTGCAGGCGCAGTATCGCGTTGGCGCCGATCCCGCCGTGGTGCTGCAGGACCTGCTCGATCTCACCCACTGGCTGACGCGGGTGAAGGTCATCGGCGGCACGCCCGACGATGTCACCTTGCCCGAGGCGCAGCGCACACGCGGTCGCGACCTCGCCGGCAAGCTGGGCATGCCGGTGCTGGCGCGCAGCTGGCAGATGCTGCTCAAGGGCCTGCAGGAGGTGCGCGGCGCGCCGGTGCCGCTGGCGGCTGCCGAAATGGTGCTGGTGCGCTTTGCCTATGCCGCCGATCTGCCCAGCCCGGCCGATCTGGCGAAGGAATGGAAAGAGAAAGGCGGTCCGGGCGTGTCCGCGCCGGGGCCGCGTCCGACCGGCAACGGCGGCGGTGGAGCTTCGGCCGGCCTGGCCGTGTCCGCCCAGCCGCGTGCGATGATGTCGCCTGCGCCGCAGCCCGGCGAGACCGTCGCGCTCGCCGCCATGCCGCAGAATTTCCCTGCCGTGGTCGCGCTGGCCAAGGATATGCGCGAAGGCCTGCTGGCCGGCGAGCTGGTCAATGACGTGCATCTGGTCAGTTTCGAACTCGGCCGTATCGAACTGCGCCTCAACCCGGGCGCGCCGCATGACCTGCCCGGCCGTCTGACCGAGAAGCTGAAAGCCTGGACCGGCCAGCGCTGGGTCGTGTCCTTGAGCAAGCTGCCGGGCGAGCCGACCCTGGCCGAACAGGAGCAGGCCGAAGACAGTGCGCGTCGTGCCCATGCCCAGGCGCATCCGCTGGTGCAGGCGGTGCTGATCGCGTTTCCGGGCGCGATGCTCGACACGGTGCGCGAAGTCGCGCCGCCGCCGGTGGAAGCCGATCCGGCCATTGATGAGGCGGCGGAAGGCTATGCCACCGACGATGTCGATCCGCTCGACGAACTCGACTGAGTATTTGAGGAGTCTGCCATGAAGAATCTCGGCAACATGCTGAAGCAGGCGCAGCAGATGCAGGCCAAGATGCAGGAGATGCAGGCCGAGCTGGAGGCGCGCGAAGTGCAGGGCGCAGCCGGCGGCGGCATGGTGAACGTGACGCTGAACGGCAAGAGCGAGCTGAAAAGCATCAGGATCGATCCCGCGCTGATGAAGGAAGACGAGCGCGAGGTGCTGGAAGACCTGATCAAGGCCGCCCATGCCGATGCCAAGGCGCGTGTGGAGCGCGAGATGGCCGAGCAGATGCAGAAGCTGACCGCCGGCATGCCGCTGCCGCCGGGCATGAAGCTGCCCTTCTGAGTTTTCCCGATGGCCGGACCGGAGATCGAGCGGCTGATCCAGTTGCTGGCACGTTTACCCGGACTTGGTCCGCGGTCTGCGCGACGGGCCGTGCTGCATCTGCTCAAGAAGAAAGACACATTGCTGCTGCCGCTGGCCGCCACCCTGCACGAGGTCGGCGACAACGTGCATGCCTGCAAAACCTGCGGCAATCTCGACAGCCGCGATCCCTGCGCCATCTGCACGGACCAGCGCCGCGACGAGACCCTGCTCTGCGTGGTGGAAAGCGTCGCCGATCTCTGGGCGCTGGAACGCGCCGGCGTGTTCCGCGGCCGCTACCATGTGCTGGGCGGCACGCTCTCGGCGCTCGACGGCATCGGTCCGGACGACCTCAATGTCGATGGCCTGATTGCGCGCATGCAATCGGGGAAGGTGCGCGAAGTGATCATCGCCACCAACGCCACCGTCGAAGGTCAGACCACGGCGCATTACATCACCGACCGGCTTGCCAGCCAGAATGTGCAGATCACCCGGCTGGCGCATGGCGTGCCGGTCGGCGGCGAACTCGATTATCTGGACGATGGCACCCTCGGTGCCGCGCTGAAAGCACGCCGCCCTCTTTGAGCCTGTACGAATAAAAATTCTCGCCAGCGGTAAGCGTTTCAGGGGTTTAGCAGCGCAGCCTAACCGAAAGATAACTGCGTGGCAGCGACGCGCGGGGGTAGGGTGTCGGCCCATGAGAAGCCTCGGTCTCCTTGCGATTCTGCTGTGCGTCGGTGCCTCGCTGCCCGCCGGCGCGGTCGAACTGCGGCTCGCCTATATCGATCAGGAACTCAAACCCTTTCTCATCGGCGATGGGCCGGACATTCCGGCGCGGCCGGGCATGACGGTGGAACTGGCGCAGCGCGCCGCCGCCAAAGTCGGCGCCCGCCTGCAGCTGACCCGCCTGCCGCTGCCCCGCCTGATCGAGGAAGTGCGCGCCGGTCGTCAGGATGGCGTGCTCAGCCTGCGCCATTCGCCCGAACGCGCTGCCGAACTGGTCTTCCCGCTGCTCGCGGGCCAGCCCGATCCCAACCGCCATGTCGCGCGGCTCGCCTATTCGCTCTACAAGCGCAAGGGCGAGGCGGTCAGCTGGGATGGCGCGCATCTCACCGGGCTGCAGAATCCTGTCGCGGTCGGCGGCTCGCCGCTGATCGCCAGGCGCCTGAAGGCGCTTGGCGCACAGATCGTACGCAGCGACACCGGCACGCAGATGTTCGGCATGCTGGCGATGTATCGCGTCGATGCGGCCGTCACGCTGGACGCGATGGCCGACCGCCTGCTGCCCGAACAGGGCTATACCCAGATCGAGAAGATGATGCCGGCGCTGGTGGTCGAGGAATTCTACGTGCCGGTCTCGAAAGGCTTCTATGCCGCGAACCGCGATCTGGTCGAACGCTTCTGGCAGGCGCTGGGCGATCTGCGCAACAACACCTATGCCGAACTGACCTCGGGTTATCTGTACTAACCCCGGAACGTATCTTTCCGTTTGCGCACCTCGGCGAAGACGGCGACGTCGTCGGCCTCTGCCATGTTCAGATGCAGGCGGATATTGTCGCTCATCGGACGCAGGAAGGGATTGGTCGCCTTTTCCTCGCCCAGCGTCGACGGCACGGTCGGTTTGCCTGCCGCACGCAGTTCCCTGATGCGGTGATAGCGCTGGTGCAGCGTCTCGTTGCCGGGTTCGACGGTGACGGCGAAGCGCGCATTCGACTCCGTATATTCATGCGCGCAGTAAACCCGCGTGTCGTCGGGCAGGCGGCGCAGCTTGCTTAAGGAAGACCACATCTGCGCCGGCGTGCCCTCGAACAGCCGTCCGCAGCCGAGTGCGAACAGCGTGTCGCCACAGAACAAGGCTTTTGAGTCGGCGAACCAGTAGGCGATGTGGCCTTTGGTATGGCCCGGCACATCGAAGACCCGCGCGGTCTCATTCCCCAGATTGATGCCCTCATTGTCGGCCACCGCCATGTCCAGTCCAGGGATGCGGTCGGCGTCGGCTTCGGGGCCGATGATCCTGCAGCCGGTGGCCTGTTTCAGCGCCATATTGCCGCCCACATGATCGGGATGATGATGGGTGTTGAGGATATGCGTCAGCACCCAGTTGCGGCGCTGCAGTTCTGCCAGCACCGGCTCGTGCACGGCGGGATCCACCACGCCGACCGCACCCGATTGCGGCTCGCGCGCAAGGTAGACGTAATTGTCATTCAGCACGGGAATCTGGACGATCTCGAGGGGCATGGCGCACTCTATGCTGGAACGCGGAAAGGGCTAATATAGCGCGATGCTGCGCCCGGACATCATCGATCTGCGCGAATTCTACGCCAATCCGCTCGGCCGGGCGGTACGCCGCCTGCTGCGCCAGCGCCTGCGCGATTTCTGGCCCGATGTGAAGGGCATGACGGTGCTTGGCCTTGGCTATGCCACGCCTTACCTGCGCATCTTCGAGGGCGAGGCCGACCGCGTGCTGGCGGCCATGCCTGGGCCGCAGGGAGTCGTGCGCTGGCCGCGCGGCCTGCCCGGCCGCGTCATGCTGGTGGATGAGGACGACCTGCCGCTGCCGGATGCGAGCGTCGATCGCCTGCTGCTGCTGCATGCGCTGGAGAATTCGGAAAACACCCGTCTGCTGCTGCGCGAGGTCTGGCGTGTGCTGACGCCGCAGGGCCGGCTGCTGGCGGTGGTGCCGAACCGGCGCGGACTCTGGGCACATATCGAGGCGACGCCGTTCGGCCAGGGCCATCCCTATACGCCGCCGCAGCTCACCAGACTGATGCGCGATTCGATGTTTTCGCCCACTGCCTCGCAGCAGGCGCTGTGGCTGCCGCCATCCGACGGCGCCTTCGTGATCAAGGCGGTGAATGCCTGGGAGCGGGCCGGCGAGATCCTGTGGAAACGCTTTTCCGGCGTGCTGCTGGTCGAAGCCGAGAAGCAGGTCTATGCCGGCATGCCGGTCAAGGCCGTGAAGACCAGGCGCCACTTCCTGCTCAAGCCGGCGGCGACACCGGCCTTGCCGACCGGCGCGCATCGCAACGACAAAAGCAAAGCCGACTAGCGGCGGTGCCGCAGGTATGCAGCCCGCATCGCCTATCGGCGATGCAATAAGTATACAGCTTGTGCGCCGAACCAGTTGGCCGGCGCACCGCCCAGCCGCTTGCCATGGCCGTCCACGGCAATGCGCTGTTCCACCGCGATGCCGTCGCGGGCGCAGAGCTGGTCGAAATCCTTGATCGTGCAGAGATGGATATTCTGCGTCTCGTACCAGGGATCGTCGAGCGCCGCCGTCATCGGCATCCGCCCGCCCAGCAGCAGCTGGGCGCGGACGCGCCAGTAGGCAAAATTGGGGAAAGACACGATGGCGCGCCGGCCGATGCGCAGCATCTCGTGCAGCACCTTGCGCGGGTTGCGGGTCGCCTGCAGCGTCAGGCTCAGCACCACATAATCGAAGGCGGCATCGGGATAGTCCGGCAGGTCGCTGTCGGCATCGCCCTGAATGACGCTCAAGCCACGCGCAACGCAGGCGTTCACGCCACTCTGGCGGATTTCGATGCCGCGGCCGTCGACCTGCTTTTCGCTGGCGAGATATTCCAGCAGCGATCCGTCGCCGCAGCCGACATCGAGCAGGCGGCTTTGCGGCGTCACCATCTCGGCGATCAGCAGCAGGTCGCGGCGGATATCCTGGTGTCTGGTCGGAACCAGAGCGCGCGTCTCGTTCATGACCGCGCTCCCTTCGCGAGGCCGCGCTGTTCGGCGCAGCCGTCGATGAAGCCCTGCAGGGTGGCGAACATCACCGGCTCATCGAGCAGGAAGGCGTCGTGGCCCTTGTCGGTCTCGATCTCCACGAAGCTGACATTGGCCGCGGCGGCATTCAGCGCGCGCACGATTTCCTTGTTCTCGGTGGTCGGGAACAGCCAGTCGGAGGTGAATGACACGACACAGAATTTGGTCTTGGTGCCCTGGAACACGTTGGCCAGTACGCCGCCCGCCTGGCCGGCGAGATCGAAATAGTCCATCGCGCGGGTGATGTAGAGATAGGAATTGGCGTCGAACCGCTCCACGAAGCTGGAGCCCTGGTGCAGCAGATAGCTCTCGACCTGGAATTCGGTCTCGAAGCCGTAGGTGATGCGTTCGCGGTTCTGCAGGTTGCGGCCGAACTTGCGATGCAGGGCGGCTTCCGACAGGTAGGTGATATGGGCCGCCATGCGCGCGACGGCGAGGCCGGCGCGCGGAATGGTGTTCTGCTCGAAATAGTCGCCCTTGTGCCATTGCGGATCGGCATAGATCGCCTGGCGGCCGACTTCGTGGAAGGCGATATTCTGCGCCGAATGCTTGGCGGCGCAGGCGATCGGGATCGCCGCGAACACGCGCTCGGGATAGCTCGCCGCCCATTGCAGCACCTGCATGCCGCCCATCGAGCCGCCGATGGCGCAGAACAGCTGCTGGATGCCGAGATGGTCGAGCAGCATCGCCTGCGCATTCACCATGTCGCGGATGGTGATGACCGGGAACTGCAGGCCATAGGGCTTGGCGGTCGCGGGATTGATCTCTTTCGGACCCGACGAGCCGAGGCAGCCGCCCAGCACGTTGCTGCAGATCACGAAGAAGCGGTCGGTGTCGATCACCTTGCCGGGGCCGATCATGGTGGTCCACCAGCCGGGCTTGCCGGTGATCGGATTGACGTTGGCGACATGCTGGTCGCCGGTCAGCGCGTGGCAGACCAGCACCGCATTCGACCTGTCGGCATTCAGCTTGCCGTAGGTGGTGTAGGCGATCTGGTAGGGACCGAGATCGAGCCCGCAATCCAGCTTCAGCGGCAGCGTCTCGCCAAGCGTGACGCGGTGGCCGGGGCCGATGGGATCGAGACTGTGCAAGGGGGGGAGTGCGGCACTCATAGGCAGCCGTTATATCCTACAGGGCTTGGGAAGAAGGTTTCCGAACCCCGCCGGGCCCTGTCCGGCGCGGGGACCCCGTGATTACGGACCCCGGGCCCCCCTGTCAACGGCTGAGTTGTCATCCTGACGGTTCCGTGAGGCAGCCCCGAGGGTGGCTTCCGGGGAGGCCTCGGCCTTGCGGGCCGGACCGGCTGACCCTATGACTATGCAGCATTTTTTAAAGATCAGCAGCCCCCATGAGTGACCATATTCCGAGCCTGGCCGACCTGCGGCACGACATCGATGTGCTGGATGACCAGATTCTCGATCTGCTGCGTCGTCGTGCCGAAACCGTGCAGCGCATCGCCGAGGCCAAAAGCCGTGAGCCGGCTGCTGTCGCCGGGCAGCCGGACGGTTTTTTGCGCACCGGCCGCGAGGCGCAGATCCTGCGCCGGCTGGCCAGCCGGGCGCGCGGCGGGCTGCCGGCGGCGGCGCTGACCCGTATCTGGCGCGAATTGATCTCGGCGCTCTATCTCTACCAGGCTCCGGTCAAGGTGGCGGTGCATGCGCCCAATAAGTCGGCGGCACGCTGGGATCTGGCGCGCGACTTCTATGGCTCGACCACGCCGATGCAGCTCTGCACCACGGCAAGTGCCGTGTTGCGTGCGCTGGCCGAGCCGGCCACGCTTGGCATCATGGCGCTGCCCGAAGATGGCGAGAAGGAATGCTGGTGGCCGCTGCTGGCCAGCCGCTCGGCGGAAACACCGCGGATCGTGGCGCGCCTGCCATTCGTGCCCAATCCACGCGGTCGCTTCGCCGAACTGGGCGCTTATGTCATTGCCAGCGCGCAACCTGAGGAGTCGGGCGACGACGTTACCCTGCTGGTGCTGCAGATGAGTGAGGCCTCGCCCAGCCTGGCGCGGCTTTCCAGCCTGCTGGCCCAGGTCGGGCTGGCGGGGCAGCCGGTGGCGCAGTATCGTCGCGGCGAGGATGGCGCCCGGGTACTGCTCGAACTGCCCGGCTTCATCACGGCCGAAGATGCACGCATTGCCGCGCTGGCAGCCGTCGATCCTGCCCAGATCCTCGATGCCGTGGTGATCGGCGCCTATGCCGTGCCGCTGCCTGCCGAAACAGAGTAAGCGAGTCCTGGAGGAGTATCCGTCGTGACTGCACCGAAGCCGCAACCCGGAATTCTCGATATCGCGCCCTACAAGGGCGGCGAGGCTGCCGTGCCGGGTGTGACCAAGGTGCATAAGCTGTCGTCGAACGAGACGCCGATGGGTCCGAGCCCGAAGGGCATGGAGGCATTCCGCCAGCTGGCCGGCGAACTGCATCGCTATCCCGACGGCGCCGTCGACATCCTGCGCAATGCACTGGCCAAGCATTATGGCATCCCGGCCGAGAATATCGTCTGCTCGAACGGCTCGGACGAGATGATCTCGCTGATCTGCGCCTCTTACGTGGGCGTCGGCGACGAGGTGGTCTATTCGCAATACGGCTTCATGATGTATCCGATCGCCACGCAGGCGCGCGGCGCGACGCCGGTGATGGCGAAGGAAAAGAACTTCACCTCCGACGTGGACGCGCTGCTCGCCGCCGTCACGCCAAAGACGCGCGTGGTCTTCCTCACCAACCCGAACAATCCGACCGGCACGTATATTTCGGGCAGCGAACTCCAGCGCCTGCGCGACGGCCTGCCGGCCGACGTGCTGCTGGTGATCGACGCGGCCTATGCCGAATACGTCTCGCGCAACGACTATTCCAACGGCATGGAAATGGTGGCCGCGCGCGACGACACCATGGTGCTGCGCACCTTCTCCAAGATTTACGGGCTTGCCGCCCTGCGTCTGGGCTGGGCCTATGCGCCGGCCAATATCGTGGCGGTGCTCAACCGCGTGCGCGGGCCGTTCAACGTCAATGCCGCGGCCCAGGCCGCCGGCGCAGCGGCGCTGGAAGATACCGCCTGGCTGCAGAAAAGCCGCGACCATAACGATGCAGAGCTGGCGCGTGTCGGCGCGGCACTGAAAGGCCTCGGCATCGAGGTCGTGCCCAGCGTGGCGAATTTCCTGCTCATGCGCTTCCCCGGCGGTGCCGAACAGGTCAAGGGCGCCGATGTGGCCTTGCGCCAGGCCGGCCTGATCCTGCGCGGCATGGCCGGCTACGGCCTGCCGGATTGCCTGCGTCTGTCCATCGGCACGGTCGAGGAAGACGACATGGTGATCGCCACGCTGACCAAATTCATCAAGGGCTGACACGCCGATGACGCAGCCGATCTTCAACCGGATTGCCATCATCGGCATCGGCCTGATCGGCTCATCGATCGCGCGCGCGGTGCGTGAGCACAGTCTGGCCAAGCATATCGCGGTTGCCGATGCCTCGGATGCGCATCGTGCCCAGGCGCAGGAGCTGGGCCTGGGCGATTCCGTGCATGGCGATGCGGCCGAGGCTGTGCAGGATGCCGATCTGGTGATGCTCTGTGTGCCGCTCGGCGCCAATGCCGCAGTTGCCAGCCATATCTCGGCGGCGCTGAAGAAAGGCGCCGTTGTTTCGGATGTCGGCTCGTGCAAACAGGCCGTGATCCGCGATGTCGCGCCGCATCTGCCCACCGGTGTGCATCTGGTGCCGGGGCATCCGGTGGCCGGCACCGAGCATTCGGGGCCCAGAGCCGGTTTTGCGGCTTTGTTCCGCAATCGCTGGTGCATCCTGACGCCGGAATCCGGCACGGATGCTGCTGCCGTCGAGAAGATGAAAAGCTTCTGGGCCGCCTTCGGCAGCAAGGTGGAGATGATGGAGCCGCGGCACCATGATCTCGTGCTGGCGATCACCAGCCATGTGCCGCATCTGATCGCCTACAACATCGTCGGCACGGCGGACGATCTGGAAGCCGTGACAGAATCGGAAGTGATCAAATATTCCGCCGGCGGTTTCCGCGACTTTACCCGCATCGCCGCCTCGGACCCCACCATGTGGCGCGATGTCTTCCTCAACAACCGCGAAGCCGTGCTGGAAATGCTCGGCCGCTTCACCGAAGACCTGATCGCGCTGCAGCGTTCGATCCGTTGGGGCGAGGGCGACGAGCTGTTCAACCTGTTCACGCGCACGCGTGCGATCCGCCGCGCCATCATCGATGCCGGCCAGGAAACCGCCGCGCCTGATTTCGGCCGCCAGAGCCCTGATCAGGGCGCAGAGATTACCGACCCGGCAAAACCGAAGGCAGACTGAGCAGCGGCACTGCCCCGAGCGACAGCCGGCCGTCCTGCGCGGTGAGAGCGATATCGCGCAGCGGAAGGCCTTTGCTGTTGGGGCGTTCTTCCTGCTCAAGCAGCGACCGCTTTGCCGCCTCGGCGTTCGACGGATCGATCAGTCCGCTGGCCTGCAAGGCATCGATCACACGCAGCGCACCGGCTGCGGAGCCGCTCATGGCACCGAGCGGGCGGAAGTCGCGGTCGATGGCCAGCGAGCCGGTTCCGTTGATGACAAGGTCGCCCCAGGTCAGCGCAATGGTGCTCATATCGATCACGCCGCCAGCGTCGCGCCAGCTGGCCAGCCGGTCTTCCAACGTTGTGCCGTAAAAGCCGCTGCGCAGATTGCCGGTCAGGCGCAGGCCCTGCACCGCGCGGCCGAACGGCTTCTCCGCCTGCGGCGGCAGGAGGCCCTGATCGACCTGCAGCGCGAGGTCCAGGTCGGGTGGAACATTGCCGGCCCGGCGAGCATGCAGCAGCAGTTTGTCGGCAATCCATTCGCCGCGCATCGCACTGTCGGCTGGGCCCTGCAGGTGCGGTTTGGTCAGGTCGGTGGCGATACGCAGCCAGTTGCCGGCGCCATCCACCACCAGGCTGGCGCGGAACCGATCGGCCGCCAGGCTGGCCTTGCGCTCTGCGCCGCCTTCGCTGCGCCAGGTCACGCTCTGCCTGCCGGGCAGGTCGAAGATGACATGCTCGCGCTGCCACAGCTGCAGATGGGCGGTGATTTCGTCAGCTTCCAGTCGCGGTGCCAGCGGCAGACGCGGATCGCTCCACTTCGCCTTGTTCAGCGTCAGCGACAGGCGATACGGGAAGCCCCAGATGCGGCGGCTTTCGTAGGAGACCTCGCGGCCCTGGCGGCGCTGGCCTTCGATCCAGGTTTCAGCCTGTGCCGCGACCAGGTCTGCAAGATGCGACCACAGGATGTAGTAGCCGAGCAGGCCGCCAATGATCAGGCCGATCAGAACCAGATAGCGCATGGCCATCCTATAGCAGCCCCGTTGTCGCTTGTCAGGGGGCGTGCTTGTCAGGGAGCGTCTTGTCAGACGGGCTGCCTTGCCATAGCTGGTCATCCGGTCAATAGTGACCGGAAAACCACCTCCCACGGCATCCTGTCTCACACGCCATGATCGATTCCGTTTCGCGCCCGGCACCATTGCTCAGCAGCTGGGCCATCGCCGCAATGCCAGGCGTGTTCGTGCTGCTGTGGTCCACCGGATTCATCGGCGCCAAATTCGGCCTGCCCTATGCCGAGCCGATGACCTTTCTGGTGCTGCGTTTCGCTGCGGTCACCGTGCTGCTCTGCGTCTTTGCCGGACTGACGCGCGCGCCCTGGCCGAAAAGCTGGGCCGAGGCGGGCCACATTGCAGTGGCGGGTCTGCTGCTGCAGGCCGTCTATCTCGGCGGCGTATTCGCCTCGATCTTTCACGGCGTGCCAGCCGGCATCTCGGCCCTGATCGTCGGCATCCAGCCGCTTCTCGTCGCGGCCGCTGCCGGTCCTGTTCTGGGCGAGCGTGTCACCGCGCGGCAATGGCTCGGCCTGACCCTGGGGCTCGGCGGCGTGGTGCTGGTGGTCTGGACCAAGCTCGATCTCGGTGTCGGCACGCTCTGGGGTTATGCGCTCTCGGTGATCGCGCTGGTCGGCATCACCGTGGGTACGCTGTATCAGAAGCGCTACTGTCCGGCCATCGACCTGCGGTCGGGCACTGCGATCCAGTTCGCCGCCACCACCGTGGCGCTGGCGCCGCTGGCGCTGCTGTTCGAGACGCGGCAGGTGCAGTGGACTGGCGAGTTCATCTTCGCGCTCGGCTGGCTCTGCATCGTGCTGTCGCTCGGTGCCATCACGCTGCTGTTCATCCTGATCCGGCGCGGCGCGGCGGCGAAAGTCTCCAGCCTGTTCTTCCTGGTGCCGCCCTGTACGGCGCTGGTGGCCTGGCCGTTATTCGGCGAGCAGCTCAGTCCGCTGGCACTCGCCGGTATGGCGGCCACCATGGCCGGTGTCGCGCTGGTCAATATCGGCCCGAAGAAATGACCCCCGAGAAAGCATCGTCCGGGCGGCGGCATATTCCCTTCGATCACGAAGAGCCGCTGCCCGGTGAGGAAGCGCCGCCATTCCCGCAGATCCAGGTCGCGCGCGGCCAGCCGCTCTGGGTCTTCGGCTATGGCTCGCTGATGTGGGATCCGGGCTTTCCGTTCACCCGGCAGGTCAATGCGCGGCTCTGGGGTTTCCATCGCGGCTTCTGCGTCTGGTCGCATCGCTATCGCGGCACACCGGAACAGCCCGGCCTGGTGCTTGGCCTGATGTCGGGCGGCTCCTGCACCGGGCGGGCGTTCCGCGTGCGGCGCGGCGACGAGGCGGCCGTGATCGACTATCTTTATCGCCGCGAGATGGTGACCGGTGTCTATCGGCCCGGTTTCCACCGCGCCGAAATCGACGGCGGCGAGCGCATCCCGGCGCTGGCCTTTGTGGCCGACCCGCATCACAAGCAGTATGCGGGTTACTTAAGCGAGCGGCAGGTGGTGGACACGATCTCGACCTGCTGCGGCCAGCGCGGCCCGAATGCGGTCTATCTCGCCAATACGGTGCAGCATCTCGATGCGCTCGGCATCGCCGACGGCCCGCTGCACAAACTGCTCAAGCAAGTGAAGAAACGCTGCCCTGATATCTGAGGAAGGAATGCGCCATGCAGATGGTCCGTCTCGGCCAGACCGGTGTGAAGGTCTCAAAACTCTGTCTCGGCTGCATGACCTACGGCGATCCGAAATGGCGCAGCTGGGTTCTGCCTGAAGCGGAGAGCGAGCCCTTCTTCCGCCGCGCCGTCGAGGCCGGGATCAATTTCTTCGACACGGCAGATGTTTATTCCATCGGCGTCAGCGAAGAGATCACCGGGCGCATGCTGAAGAAATATGCGAAACGCGACGAGATCGTGGTCGCCACCAAGGTCTACAATCCGATGGGGCCGCATGCGAACCAGCGCGGCCTGTCGCGCAAGCATATCCTACAGGGCATCGACGACAGCCTGTGCCGGCTGGGCATGGATTATGTCGATCTCTACCAGATTCATCGCTACGATCGCGACACGCCCATCGAAGAGACGCTGGAAGCACTGCATGACGTGGTGAAGGCCGGCAAGGCGCGCTATATCGGCGCCTCGTCGATGTTCGCCTGGCAGTTTGCCGATGCGCTGCATCGCCAGCAGCAGAACGGCTGGGCGAAATTCGTTACCATGCAGAATCACTACAACCTGGTCTATCGCGAGGAAGAACGCGAGATGCTGCCGCTCTGCGCCGCGATGGGCATCGGCGTGATCCCGTGGTCGCCGCTGGCGCGCGGCTTCCTCGCCGGTGGCCGGGTCAAGCAGGGCTGGGGCGAAACCGAGCGCGCCAAGACTGACGATATCGCCCAGCGCATGTATTACCAGCCCGGCGATTTCACTATCGCCGAACGCGTGGCCGCGCTGGCGGAGAAACGCGGCATCAAGCCGGCGCAGATGGCGCTGGCCTGGATCCTGTCAAAACCGGTGGTGACGGCGCCGATCATCGGCGCCAGCAAGATGTACCAGTTCGACGATGCGCTCGGTGCGCTCGATGTGCAGCTCACCGCGGACGAAGTCAGGCAGCTGGAAGAGCCTTACCAGCCGCATCCGGTGTTGGGGCATACTTAAAAAAAGAAATTGTCATGCCCGGCCTTGTGCCGGGCATCCACGCCTTCCCTGCTGGATGGGTAAAGACGTGGATGGCCGGGACAAGCCCGGCCATGGCACATTTGCTTTAGGTATTCGCTGCCTTCGCATATTCATCGCGCAATTCGCGCTTCAGCACTTTCCCAATCGCACTGTGCGGCAGCTGATCGCGGAACTCGATGGCCGAGATGCGCTGCATCTTGCCCAGCTTCGCGTTGGCCCAGAGCAGCAGCTCCGGTGCGGTGATCTTCAGCCCCGGCTTCGCCACCACGAAAGCCACCGGTGTCTCGCCCCACTGCTCGCTGGCGACACCGACCACGGCGACATCGGCCACGGCATCATGACCGCGCAGCACGGCCTCCAGGTCGCTGGGATAGATGTTGAAGCCGCCGGAAATGATCATGTCCTTGCGGCGGTCCATCAGCTGCATGAAGCCGTCTTCATCGAAACGCCCCATATCGCCGGTACGGATGAAACGCCTGCCGGTGTCGTCATACCATTCGGCTTCCGCCGTCTTGCCCGGCTGCTTGTGGTAATGCGTCATGGTCGCGCCGGAATGGCCGACGATCTCGCCGATCTCGCCAGGCGCCACCGGCTGGCCGTCCTCGGTGATCAGGCGGATGTCATGTCCCTCGGCGGGCCGGCCCACGGTGTGCAGCTTGTCGGGGAATTCGTCGGCCACCAGAATGCAGGTGCCGCCGCCCTCGGTCATACCGTAATACTCGATCAGCTTGCCGGGCCAGCGTTTCAGGATGTCGGCCTTCAGTGCGCCGCTGAACGGTGCGCTGGTGCAGAATTTGGCGCGGAAGGCGCTCAGGTCGTATGTGCCGAAATCGGGATGCGCCATGATGCGCGAATACTGCACCGGCACCAGCATCGTGTGCGTCACACGATGCTTCTGCGCCAGTTCGAGATATTTCGCCACGTCGAATTTCGCCATCAGCACGGCGGTGCCGCCGCCGGCCATGGTGGGGAACAGGCTGACCAGCGTGGTGTTGGAATAGAGCGGCGTGGAGAGCAGCGTGACGGCGGCGCGGTCGTAGCCGTAGAGATTGGCGCGCTGCATGTGCAGCCAGCGCATGCCATGCGACTGCACGATGCCCTTCGGCGTACCCGTGGTGCCCGAGGAATAGATAATGTTGAACGGCATGTCCGGTGTGACGGGCGCCGGCGCAGGCTTTGTGCCTTCGGGCGCCAGCCACTGCTCGAATTGCGGCGTATCGAGCCGGACGCGGTGCGGCGGCAGGTCTGACAGCACGCCACGAAACGCCTGTTCGTTATCGCCGTCGAGGAACAGGTGCTGTGCACCGGCGTCCTGCGCCATGGCAACGATCTGTTCCGGCAGGCTCGACGGCGCCAGCGGCGCGACCGCCAGCCCCGCACGCAGGGCACCGAGATAGACGGTGACATAGTCGTTGCGCGAATAGCTGACGATACTGACGGATTTGACCGCCCCATCGCGCTGCAGGGCGGCGGCGACACGGTCGGCGCGGGCATCAAGCTGGCCCCAGGTCAGCGAGGCTTCCGCATCGATCACGGCCGGATGATCCGGGCGCTCGGCGGCATAGGCGCGCACGAGATCCGACAGCGTGGCGAAATCGCCGGCGAGTAACGCGTCAGCAGGCTTCATTTTTACAGCTCCATACCGAGTATACGGCCCAGCTCGGCCAGCGCCGCATCCGGGTCGGTCACCTTGATCGTGGTCATGCCCATGGCGGCGGCCGGCTTGAGATTGATGCCGAGGTCGTCGAGGAAGACGGCTTCCGTGGGCTGGATACCGAGCAGGCTGCAGGCGCGCTCGTAAAATGCCGGTTCGGGCTTGCGCACACCGACTTTGCTCGACTCCACCACCACCTCGAACAGGCCGATCACTTCGGCGACAGCCTTGGCGCGTTCGGGTGAGCCGGTCATCGACGGACCATGGCCATGCGGCATGTTGTTGGTCAGGCAGGCGATGCGATAGCGCGTTTTCACGGTTTTCAGGGCCGCCACCATGCGCGGGCGAATCTCGCCCGAGATCAGCGCCAGGATGTCGCGGCCATGCACGTCCTGGCCCAGTGCGCGTGCCTCGGCGCAGAAACGCTCGCCGAACACGGCAGCGTCGATTTCGCCACGCTCGAAACAGGCCCAGGCATTGCTGTGCGGATTGGTGCTGTTGACGCGGCGCAGGAAATCGCGCGGCAGACCGCGTTCTTCCTCGTAGCGGCGGAAGGCATCGAAGGGCGAGGTGCTGATCACCCCGCCGAAATCCCAGAGTACGGCTTTGATATTGTTGTTCATCGACGCGGCGTTTCCCCTGGGGAATGCCGCTGACGTAAACGTCAGGGTTCCCTTATCCGCACTTACTATAGCCGCAGGAGGTGCAGGTATCGCAACCCTCGGACTTGATCAGGCCAGGCTGGCCGCATTTCGGGCACTGGCGCAGGCCGGACAGCGGCTTCGGCGTTTCCGCATTGGCGGCCAGCGCCAGCACGGCTTTTTCCTCGCGCGTGTCGTTCGGATCGGCCATGAAGCCGATATTGATCAGATGCTGCTCGATCACGCCACCGATCGCCGCCAGCAGCGAGGGCACATATTTGCCGCCCATCCAGTGGCCGCCGCGCGGATCGAACACCGCCTTCAGCTCATCCACCACGAAGCTGACATCGCCGCCGCGACGGAACACCGCCGAGATCATGCGGGTAAGCGCCACGGTCCAGGCATAGTGTTCGGTGTTCTTCGAATTGACGAAGACCTCGAAGGGCCGCAGACGGCCATCCTGCAGAATGTCGTTCAGCGTGATGTACATCGCATGTTCGGAATCCGGCCAGGTGATCTTGTAGGTGCGGCCGGGCAGGGCTTCCGGACGGTCGAGCGGCTTGGTCATGTAGATCACGCCGCCAGCGGCCAGCGGATCGCGCGGCTTCATCACCTGTACCGGCTTGGCCACGGCAACCAGCGGCAGCTCGGCCTGCTGCTGCGCGGCAGGTTCGGCCTTCTTCTCATCCTTCTTCACCGTCAGCACCGAGCCGGTGATGTCGTTCGGGCGATAGGTCGTGCAGCCCTTGCAGCCCTGCTCATAGGCCATCGCATAGACGTCCTTGAAGCTCTCGAAATCGATTTCTTCCGGCACGTTGATGGTCTTGGAGATCGAGCTGTCGATGTATTTCTGCACGGCGGCCTGCACGCGCACATGGTCGGCCGGCGAAAGACCCTGCGCGTCCACGAAAGCCTCGGTCAGCGGGATATTCTCGCCCTTCAGCTGCTTGTACAACCGATAGGCATAATCGCTGACTTCCTCCTGCCGGCGCGTGCCATCGGGCATCAGCACGGAACGCATGTAGGTGAAGCTGAAGACCGGTTCGAGCCCCGAGGAGATGTTATCGGCCAGCAGCGAGATCGTGCCGGTCGGCGCAATCGAGGTCAGCAGCGCATTGCGGATACCGTGCCGGGCAATTGCGTCGCGCACATCGGCATCCAGTTCGCGGATGCTCTCGCCAGCCAGATAGGCGTCGCGGTCGAACAGCGGAAACGCGCCTTTTTCCTTCGCGAGATCCACCGAGGCGAGATAGGCGGCACGCTGCAGCCGCTTCATCCAGGTCTCGATCAGCACGATGGAGGCGGCCGAGCCGTAGCGCGCACCGACCATGATCAGCGCATCGGCCAGGCCGGTGATCCCGAGCCCGATGCGGCGCTTGTTGCGCGCCTCGGTCGCCTGTTGCTCAAGCGGGAAATTGGAAACCTCGATGGTGTTGTCCATCATCCGCACGGCGGCGCGGGTCAGGCGGTCAAGCTCTTCCAGATCCAGTGCGGCATCCGCCTCGAACGGCTTCTGCACCAGCTTCGCCAGATTGATCGAGCCGAGCAGGCAGGCGCCGTAAGGCGGCAGCGGCTGCTCGCCGCAAGGGTTCGTGGCGCTGATCGTCTCGCAGTAGTGCAGGTTGTTCCGGGTGTTGATGCGGTCGATGAAGATCACGCCGGGCTCGGCAAAGGCATAGGTTGCCCGCATGATCTTGTCCCACAGGTCGCGGGCCTGCACGGTGCGATAGGCCGTACCGTTGAATTTCAGCTCCCAGGCCTGGTTCTGCTTCACGGCCTGCATGAAGGCATCGGTCACCAGCACCGAGAGATTGAACATGCGGAGCCGATTGGCCTCGCGCTTAGCCTCGATGAAGGCCTCGATATCGGGATGGTCGCAACGGAGCGTCGCCATCATGGCGCCGCGCCGGCTGCCGGCCGACATGATGGTGCGGCACATCGCGTCCCACACATCCATGAAGCTGAGCGGCCCGGAGGCGTCGGCGCCAACGCCCTTCACCGGCGCGCCGCGCGGGCGCAGCGTGGAAAAGTCATAACCGATGCCGCCGCCCTGCTGCATCGTCAGCGCGGCTTCCTTCAGGTGTTCGAAGATGCCGGCCATGTCGTCGGGCACAGTGCCCATGACGAAGCAGTTGAACAGCGTGACTTTGCGCGCGGTGCCGGCACCGGCCACGATGCGGCCGGCGGGCAGGAAGCGGAAATCCTTCAGCGCCTCGAAGAAGCCGGCTTCATGCGCGGCCGGGTCTGTCTCCGCCACGGCGAGCGCCTTGGCGATACGCTGCCAGGTGTCCGGAATCGTCTGGTCCACCGGCGCGCCGTCCGGCCCCTTCAGGCGGTATTTCATGTCCCAGATCTGCTGGGAAATCGGCGCGATGGGAGACATTCCTGAACCTCAAAGACGACAAGCGGCGCCTCGTTTGAGAGCGCCGCAACAGGCTGACTCTATCGCCCGAAGGCCCAGAGTCCAGCAGAATGTTCTCAATCTGTTTCTACAGATTGATCAACTGGGGTGTGGCCAACAATATATTGTAAGACTTGGATAATCGGAGTTATCCCCGCGATCCGCAAAGGGCTGCGGCAAAGTTATCCCGGGTTATGCACAGGTCGGAAAACTGCCCTTCTAAGTATGCGCTTCATCGTCATTCCCGCGAAAGCGGGAATCCAGGCGATGTATGGAGAGAAGAAACTGGACCCCGGCTCGCGCTGCGCTTGGCCGGGGTGACGACGAAAGTTTAGACGCGACTTACTGTCCGGTCTTCCTGATCTCGTCCTGGATCTCCGCCGCCCACTCGCGAAACATTTGCGTGTCCTCGGCAAACATCTCGCGCGTGATATTCGCCACGGCAAAGACCTGCCCGCGTTCGTCATGCGGCTCGGCGTAAGGGTTTTCCGCCGCGATCTCGACGCCGATCTCGCCGGGCTTGGCGCCCAGCTTCAGCACGAAGCAGTCGCGCTCCGGGTGATCCTTGTGCATCGCGCAGGTCAGCGCCAGCCAAGCCGCGCCCATCGCCATGGCATTGGCCTCCGCGCCGCCTTTCAGATGGTCGCCGGCCTCGATGCTGTTGGCCAGCATGTCCCACATCTGCAGGCGGAACTCGGCAAATGGCAGGCCTGCATTGGCCATCATGCGGTTGGCCATGTTGGAGAACATCAGCGCTTCGGCCAGCTGCATCTCGAACTGCAATTCGCCCAGGCCATACTGGATAGCAAAGGCGTAGGTGGGGGTGCCGGTGCTCAAGACAGTGCGGCCCGCGTTTCCGCCTCCAGCGCCGCATTGGCGCTTTCGATGCGGGTCTCGAGTTCGGCCATGAAGGTTTCCCGATCCAGCCCGGCCGGAATGACGGGCAGGAAGCGCAGCACGATGGTGCCGGGCCGGCGCAAGACGCCCCGCTTGGGCCAGAAGAAACCGGAATTGAGCGCCACCGGCACGACCGGCAGCTTGAGGTCGCGATACAGCGCCACCACACCGGGCTGATACGGCGCGCTTTCGCCGGGCAGCGTACGCGTGCCCTGCGGGAAGATCAGGATCTTGCGGCCGGCTTCGGCCGCCGCGCGCGCGTCCTTCAGCATCTGCTTCAGCGCCTTGGCGCCGCCGGCGCGGTCGACCGCGATCATCCCCTGCGCCCGGCAGAGCGCGCCATAGACCGGAATGCTCAGCAGCTCTTGTTTCATCACGATGGCCGGGCCACGAAACAGCCGCAGCACGATGGCGGTATCCCACAGCGACTGGTGCTTGGCCGCCACCATGGCCGGGCCCGGCGGGATATGCTCGGTGCCCTCGATCCGCACATGGATGTTGCAGATCACGCGCAGCAGCCAGTTGATGCCGTCCGACCAGACGGCGCCGATGCTGAACAGCTGCTGGCGATCGCCCAGGGCCATCGGGATCAGGCCATAGAGCGCCAGCGGCGTGCTCCACGCGAAGAAGATAATCTGGAAGAGAACGGAGCGCAGCAGCAGCATTACTGCGGCTTCTCGTCGGCGGGTTTTTCTTCGACTGGCGGCGCAGCCGGCTGCACGGGCACGCTCTGCGGCGCAGATGTGACGGCCTTCTGTTCCAGCGTGGCGGTCAACTGGGTGCCGAGATGGGCACGCAGCAGCGCGGCCAGGTATTTGGTGTATTCCCCGAGCAGGAAGGCAGTCGCGGTACGGCGCTGCCACCAGTCTTCCACGCGCATCGCATCCGAGCGCACCGGATGCGGCAGCACGGTAAAGCCCGGCAGGTAGCGGCCGAATTCCACCAGCGCGCGCGGCATATGGTAATTTGCCGTCACCAGCCGGATGGTCTTGTAGCCGCGCGCCGCGGCCCAGCTTGCCGTTTCGGCGGCATTGCCGGCGGTGTCGTCGGCCTCGAAGCCGAGATCGACGCAGCAGTCGAACAGCAACTGCAGATCGATGCCCTGCCAGTTGCTGCTGGCCTGCACCGCATCCGGCATCGCCGGCAGCACGGCCTGCAGCAGCGAGGCTTTGGTCGCGGTCTGCGCCACGCCCGAGACCAGCAGGCGCTCGGCCTTGTTTTCATTGAGTAGGCGCAGTGCCGTGGCAAGCCGTGCGCCGCCGCCGGTCAGCACCACGATGGCATCCGTCTTCTCCGTGCTCGGCACGGTGATCGATTCCACGCGCTCGACATAGGCGATGCCGCCGCCGAGCCAGAGCAGGCCGAGCGCGGCCAGCAGCATCAGCCAGCGGCCGATCCGGGTGGGAAAGGAGGTCGACTCTTCGTCGCGATCTCTGCGGGCCATCACGACTCCGTAGGCTCAGTTACTTGATTTAACAGCCGGTTGACGGCATCGGACAAATCTTCTGCCACCGTTACCGGCAGCAGGTCGGGCGGAATACCATTCGCCTGTACCTGTGCTCCGTTACCGCTGCGCACCAGGATCTTACGGCAACCGGCGGTGCTGGCAGCCTGCAGGTCGATCAGGCTGTCGCCGATAAACACCGTCTCCTGCGAGCTGCGGCGAAAGCGCTGCATCGCCTCGCGCAGCATGCCGGTACCGGGCTTGCGCCGTTCGGTCGGTGCCCAGGGCGGATCGGGCGCAAAGAACAGCGCATCGATCTTTGCCCCGTCGCGCGCCAGTTCGCCGAACAGCTTCTCGTGAATGCGGTTGAGCATCGCTTCGTCGATGATGCCGCGGCCGACGCAGGCCTGGTTGGTGCAGACGGCGACCTGCCAGCCGCGTGCATTCAGCTGCGCCACGGCTTTGCCCACACCGGACAGCATGATCAGTTCGTCCGGCGATTTCACGTAATCGTCGGGATAGACTTTGTTCAGGACGCCGTCGCGATCGAGTAGAATCAACATGTTTTACGTCTTACAACATTGCGCGCAATTCGCCGAGTACCGTCCAGCGCGCGGTCAGGATCGCCAGCGCAGCCGCGGCCAGCGGCAGCACCGGCAGCAGCAGCCAGTGCCACCACAACAGTTGCAGGCCCGGCAGCAGTCCGGTGCCGATGCCGCCGGCCAGCAGCTGGATGCCGATCAGCAAAGCCGCCGCCAGCCCGGCGCCGAGGATGCCGCCGCGCAGTGCCTGTGCCGCCACATGGCGCTGGAACTGCTGGGCGATATAGCCATCTTCCGCGCCGATCAGATGCAGCAGCTCGATCGTGTCGCGCCGCGCCGCGAGACCCGCGCGCGTGGCGAAGATCACCATCGCCGCTGCCGCCATGCCGACCAGCAATACGATGCTGCCGCCCAGGCTCTGCAGCAGGCGGCCGAGTTGAACGAGGCGGTCCAGCCATGGCTTGGGATCGTCCGCGCGTGCGCCGGGCACAGCCGCCTGCAGCCGCGCATTCAGCGCTTCGACTGACAGCGCGGCATTGTCCTGCAGCGTCACATCGATCATGCCGGGCAGCGGCAGGTCGGCCTGCAGCGCAGCGCTGCCGAGCCAGGGCTGCAGCAGCGCTTCGACGGCAGAGCGTTCGACGATCTGCACCTCGGCGATACCGGGCACGGTCTTCAGTAAATCCGCGGCGGCCTGCAGGCGCGGCGGCATCGGCTGGCCCGGCCGGTCGGCAATCTGCACGGTGAGCTTCGCCGACACGCCGCGGCGCCAGCCTTCGATGGTGCCGTCCAGCGCCAGCGCACCGCTCAGGGCAAGTGCGGCGAGGAACACCATCACCGCCAGCGCCCAAGGCAGGAAGCGCACCGACTTGTCGGATTCCAGCTGCAGGTCGGAGACCGGAGTTTTCTTCCGCGCCTTGCTCACAATGCGTTCCGATCAATCGTCAGCGTGCCGGCGCGCAGCTTCATCACCGGGAAGCGGAACTGGTCGAGCAGATGCGTGTCATGCGTCGCCAGCACGACTGCCGTACCGAGTTTATTGAGTTCGACGAACAGATACATCAGCCGCTGCGCCATGTCGGGATCGACGTTGCCGGTCGGCTCATCGGCAAGCAGCAGACTGGGCCTTGCAATAACAGCGCGCGCGATCGCCACGCGCTGCTTCTCGCCGCCCGACAGCGTCGCCGGTCGCGCCTCCAGCCGGTCGCCGAGTCCGACCCAGGTCAGCAGTTCGACGACATGCTCGCGCGTGCGTTTCTCGTCGGCGCCGGCAATGCGCAAAGGCAGCGCCACGTTGTCGAGCGCGCTTAAGTGATCGAGCAGGCGGAAATCCTGATACACCACGCCGATGCGCCGGCGCAGCATCGGCAGGGCGGCGCGGCTGGCGGTGGAGACATCCTGGCCGAACATGCTGATCAGGCC
>NZ_PEKV01000006.1:61814-64146 GCF_002796975.1 Ferrovibrio sp.
CCCGGCCCGTATCGCATCCCGACATTCTGGAATCGCACCACGCCCGAGAGTCCTCCGATTCGCCTAATGCCTTACGTACCAATGACTTCAATATCTTGCGAGGCAGTGGGGTTGCTTCCGCAGCCCTGTCCGTCCTATAAGGGAAAGCATCCGGAAACGCAAAAGGGCTGGCACCAGGCAGATTTGGCATGATCCTCAATTGCCCAGCCTGTGCGACCCGTTTCACGGTCGACCCCACCACATTCGGCGACGAGCCCCGCAAGGTGCGCTGTTCGGTTTGCCGCAACGTCTGGCGCCAGGAACCGGTGGCCGAGCCCGAGCCGCCGGCCCCCCCGGCGCCTGAGCCCAAGCCCGTACCCTCCGTGCTGGAGCAGATGGCCGCCGCGGCTGCCCAGGCGGAGATGGGGGCCGAGGATGAATGGGTGCCGCCGCCGCCCCCGGGCGGCAAGCCGCCGCCGGCGGCAGCCGTGGTGCCGCCACCGTTGCCGCCCCTGCCTGATCTCGACCTGTCGCCGCCTGCGGACGATCTGGCGCCCTCGCTCGGCGCCCCGCCGCCGCCGCGGATTTCGGGCTTCGACGACGATTTGCTGGACGCTGAGCTGGACCGGCCGCCGCTGCATCCGCCGCTGGACGAGCCGACCAACGGCGGTCTGGACGACGACCCCGACGAGGCGATCAACCGCCGCCGCGCCCGCCTGGCCGAAGCCGGGGTGCAGCGCGCCCCGAGCAAGCCGAAAAAGCCGTTCTCCTGGGCCTGGCTCGGCTGGCTGCTGCTGTTCGGCCTGCTGGGTGGCGTGATTGGCGGCGGCTACGAGAAGCGTATCGAGCTGGTCGCCTTCTATCCGCCGCTCGCCAAGCTGTATGAGCAGCTCGGCATCCCGGTCGAGGCGGCGCAGTGGCTCGGGCTTGAGCTGCACAATCTGAAATCCGCCACCGTGCTGGATGGCGGCACCACCAAGGTGACGGTGTCGGGCGATGTGGTGAATGTCGGCGGCACCGAACGCGCCCTGCCGGCGGTCCGCATCGCCATGCGCGGCGCCAACGGCCAGGATCTCGGCGCCTTCACGGTCAAGCTCGAGCAGAACAGCATCGCCGCCGATGAGACGCTCAGCTTCAGCGTTCAGCTGCCGGCGCCCAAGGACGAGGTCACCGACCTCGAAGTCGCCTTCGCCAGTCAGTCGGCCACGCCTTAAATTCGTGTAAAATCGGCGGTCTGCCGCAGCAGCCATGAGTTGCAGGCGAGTAACAATGCTCGTTTTCTTTCATTACCCGTTAGGGTAGGATTCGCAGGCGGCCGGTTCGGGCGGATTCGCCGGCCCTCACTGCAGAGTTTGACCAAGCTGATTCCAGAATAGGTGGCTGTCGCCGGGCAGAACTGCCCTTGCCGTGCGACCGCCGTCGGCGAGGACGGATGGCGCGGATACTGGTTGCGGAACATGAAGTGCCGGTGCGCGAATTCATCCGGCGTGTGCTGCAGCAGCGCGGGCACGAGGTCGTCGTGGTCGATGACGGCGCCGAAGCCGTGGTCAAGCTGGCGCGCCTGCCGTTCGATCTCCTGCTCGCCGATGTGGCGATGCCCAACATGGATGGCGTCGAACTGTCGCTGAAGGTGGCGCGCGACTTCCCCAATCTGCCGGTGCTGATGATGTCGAACGAGAGTATCCAGCGCCGCCGTTCGCACGACATCGACAGCCTGATGGTGATCCTGCAGAAGCCCTTCACCATGGTTGCGCTCAACGACGCGGTCGAACGCGCGCTGGGCGTCAACGTAAAGGTCGCCGGGCCGCCGGCGGATTAGCGACGCCTCCAACATTCATCTCATGGCCGGCTGTCCCGGCCATCCACGTCTTTCAGATGCTGTTGCTGATCTCGATCAGATTGCCGTCGGGATCGCGGACATAGACCGAGAGAATCGGTCCGGTCGCGCCGGTGCGCTGCACCGGGCCTTCCAGAATTGCCACATCCTGTGCCGCGAGATGCGCGATCACGTCCTTCAGGGGCCTGGCCGTGAGGAAGCACAGATCGGCGCTGCCCGGTGTCGCATGGGCGGCCTTGGGCTCGAATTCACGGCCCTGGCGGTGCAGGTTGATCTTCTGCCGGCCGAAACCCAGTGCCAGGCGCTCGCTGCCGTCCTTCGCCGTGAAACGGATCGCCTGCATGCCCAGCGCATGTTCATAGAAGCGCAGCGTAGCATCGATGTCGCGCACGGTCAGTACCAGATGGTCGAGGCTGTCGATCATGAGGCGAAGTCTAGCAGCCGGGCGGGCGGATGCTGCCTGAGAAATCGTCAAGTCGGCGGCGAGGAAACCGTCAGAACCGCCGCAGCAGGCGG
>NZ_PEKV01000006.1:64189-83576 GCF_002796975.1 Ferrovibrio sp.
CGGGCGCGTTCCACCGGCGCCAGCTCGGGCACCTGCGTCGCTTCGCCGGCATTCTCATAGCCCGTCGTGTTGCGGCCCAGCGGATCGCGCTGCGGATTGCGCGAATTCTGCCGTGAATCGGCCTCGCGCGCCTGGCCGTCGGGATTGCCGCGCTGCGCCTGCTGCATCTGGTTCAGGCCCTGGCGCAACTGGTCCATCGCATCGGCCTGGCCCTGCATCGCCTCGCCGGGTTCGCCGCGGCGCAGTGCCTCGCGCGCATCGCGCATCGCGCGGTCCGCCTTGCCGAGTTGATCCGGCAGCTGGCTGCCGCGCTCGCCCAGCCGGTTCATCATCTCGCCCAGGCGACGGCGCAGCTCTTCCTGCTGGCGCGCATCGGCTTCATTCTCGCCGCGCTGCTGGCCTTCGCCACGCTGGCCCTGCTGGTTGCGGCGGAAGCTGCGGTCGAGCAACTGCTGCTGCTGGCGCAGCATCTCGCCGAATTCCTGCATCATCTGGCCCTGCTGGCCCTGGCCGCGCGGACCCCGCTGTCCGCGCTGGTTCTGCCGGCCCTCCGGCATGCGGGCGATGCGGCCATTCTTCAGCGCCTCCATCATGCGCTGCATCTGCTGCAGCATGTCGCGCGCAGCATCGCGGTCGCCCATCTGCGCCATGTCCTGCGCCTGATCCAGCATGTCCTGCAGGTCGTCGCCAGACATGGCCTCTTCGTCTTCGCCCAGCTCCTCCGGCTCCTCGCCGCGCGCCAGCCGCTCCATCGCATCCTGCATCATCTGCTCGAGCATGCGGTTCATCGCCTCCCGCATGTCCTGCATCAGCTGCTGGATCTCGGAATCGTCGGCATTGCGATCCAGCGCATCCTGCAGCTTGTCCATCAGCGCCTGGAAGTCGCGGTCGGTCTGCGTCTTGCGGCCTTCCTCGATATGCACGGCGGTCTGCCACAGCAGATCCTGCACGGAAGCGATGGAGTCCGACGAGCGATTGAGGTTCAGTCTCGCCGCCGACATGCGCAGGCCGAGATGCGCGGTGGCGTCACCGCGATAACGCTCCGGCGCCAGGCTCAAGCCCCGCAACGCGGTCACCACGCGCTGCCACTGGCGCGGCTGCAGCGCCAGCTCGCGGCGCTGCTCGACGATGGCTTTTGCCACCGGATGCATGAAGCGGCGTGCCGGGATCGTCACCGTCACGGCCTGGCTGCGCGCGGTCTGGCCGAGCGCGTCAGACGCCACCAGCGTCATCTGCACCTGCAGGCCAGCCCAGGGATGGGCGGTGAAATCGAAGCTCTGCTTGTCGGCGATCTCGCCGGCACCGGCCGGCGGCGTCGGCCAGTCGAGGCTCACGCTCTGCTCGGCGCCGTCGCGCGCCATCTCGATCTTCACCTGTTGCACGCCGTAATCGTCATACGCGGTGAAGCCGACTTCCAGCTCGTTGCGGCGGCTGGTCTTGGGCTCGCCGGCAAGCTCGATCTGCGGCGGCAGATCGGGGATCACCTGCAGCGGCCACTCCGCCACCACCTTCTCGCGCCGCACCAGGCTCAGCACCGGCGCAGCACCCTGTGTCAGGTCGATGGCGAGGTCGACTTCGCCGTTGCGCTCGTCGACCGGCTGCAGCGCCTGTTCGCTCTTGCCGAACCTGATTGCGAAGCCGGCGGGTGCTGCTGCCAGCCGCAGTTTGAGCAGGCTGCCGGTCGGCACAGACAGAGGTGCGGCCACATCGCCCGGCCCAGTTTGCTGATGAACCGGCTTGCCGTCGCGCGTCAGAAACAGCGGCGCCTTGCCGGTATAGGCCGGCGGCGTGATCCAGGCATCCATCGCCAGCAAGGTGCCGGGGGCCATCGCCGTGCCGGGATTGAGTGTATCGGCCAGACGCTGCGCGCGATCCTCGCCGGGACTGGCCCAGGCCACGATCAGCAGCAGCGCGAGCGCCGCGCGGAAGCCCCAGACATCCCGTCGCCACCAGCCGGCCTCCGGCGCGCCGACACGCACCTTTGCCAGCTGCGCCAGCGCGCGTTCGCGGTGGATCGCCCAGAGCGCGCGGGCAATCGGATCCTGCTGCTCGGCGGAGAGTTTGTCGGCGGCGGCTTCGAGCGGGCGATGCTGCAAAAGGTTGACGCGTTCCAGCCGGCGCATGGCGGCGGCGCGGTCGGGCCAGCGCAAGTGGCGCAGCTCGTGCCACAGCATGTAGCTGAAGGCGGCAGCGAAGCCGGCCAGCGCCAGCCAGTGCAGCCAGACCGGCGTGAAGCGCCAGATATCGAAACCGGCGAGGATGAGGAAGATGGCGACGACGCCTGCTGCCGGCAGCAGGGCAGGCCAGAAGCGTTCCCAGAACAGGGCGGCGCGTGCGATGGTCAGGCGACGTTCGAAAGGCGTGGCGAACAGCGCCTGGCCCGGCACCGGGGTTTCCTGGGCCGGCCGGGTGGTATCGGGGGGATTTACGCCTTCGCCTCGCTGAGCCATGCCGGCTGGGTCTCTAGGGCCGTCATTTCATCAATGCTAGGGCGGCGCCGAACGATGGCAAATTTGTCGCCATGAACCAGAACCTCCGGGGCCAGCGGCCGGGCGTTGTAGGTCGAGGCCATGGAAGAACTATACGCACCCGCCGAAAGGATGGCGAGCAAATCCCCGTTATCGACCGGTGGCATCGGGCGGTCTTCGGCAAAGGTGTCGCCGCTCTCGCAAACTGGCCCGACAATGTCCACCAGCGCCAGCTCCGCTTCGGGATTTGGCGCTTTTACGGGCACGATGCGGTGGAAGGCTTCGTACATCGCCGGACGGATCAGGTCGTTCATGCCGGAATCGAGGATCAGGAAAGTCTTGCCTTCAGCTGGCTTCACGAATGTGACAGCGGTCAGCAGCAGACCGGCATTGCCCACGATATAGCGGCCCGGCTCCAGCGCGATCTCGCAGCCGAGCGGAGCAATGTATTTGCGCACCAGATCGGCATAGGCCTTCGGGTCCGGCGGCGTCTCGTCGTCATAGGTGATGCCGATGCCGCCGCCGAGATCGATGCGCTGGATGTTGTGGCCGTCGGCGCGCAGGTCCTTCACCAGCTCAGCCAGCTTGATGAAAGTGGCTTCGTAGGGCGCCAGATCGGTCAGCTGGCTGCCGATATGCACATGCACGCCGGTGATCTTCAGGCCCGGCAGCTTCGCCGCATGGGCATAGACCTCGCGGGCGCGGGTGTAGGAAATGCCGAACTTGTTCTCGGCCTTGCCGGTGGTGATCTTCTTGTGCGTCTTGGCATCGACATCGGGATTGATGCGGATCGCCACCGGCGCCTTCACGCCGAGCGAGGCGGCAACCGCCGACAGCGCATCCAGCTCAGGCTCGGATTCGACGTTGAACTGCGCGATGCCGGTATTGCCGGCCTTCAGCGCAATGGCCATTTCCTGCCTGGTCTTGCCGACNNAGATGACGCAGCAGCGCCATATTGGCATTGGCCTTCATGGCATAGGCGATCAGCACCGGCAGGCCGGCAAAGGCATCGGCGAGAGACTTGTAGCGGTCGGTCAGCGCCGCGGTGCTGTAGACGTAAACCGGCGTGCCGACTTCGGCGGCGATATGGTCGAGCGGCACAGTCTCGGCATGCAACACGCCGTTGCGATAGGCGAACCAGGGTAATCCGGTCATCGGGCAATCTCAGTCGTAAAAGGGTGGCTCAGTAATAGCGGGGATTGCGGTTGCGCTCGCGGTCGAGCGCGCCGGGCCGGTCGATGGCGTCGGAGGGATAATCCGGCACATCCTTGCGGCCGCAGGCGGCGAGCGCGGGCAGGGCGAGGATCAGCAGCAGAAGCGCAACCTTAGCCCTCACCCTCCCACTGCTGCGCAGCGGGCCCCTCCCTCTCCCGCTCTCGCGGGCGAGGGGAAACAAAACTCCCTCTCCCGCTTGCGGGAGAGGGTTGGGGTGAGGGTGGGTGACGCGCTCGAAAGCCATCACGCCTTGTCCCGCGTTTTTTTCTCCTGCGCAAGCTGCTTGCGCCAGCGCGCCACCTGCTTCTTCACATTGGCCGGCGCGGTACCGCCATAGGACACGCGGCTCTTCACCGAATTCTGCACGCCCAGCACGGCGAACACATCCTTGCTGATACGCTTTTCCACGCTCTGCATCTCAGCCAGCGTCAGCGCTTCCAGCGGCTTGTTCTGCGTCTCGGCCAGCCGCACCAGGCTGCCGGCGACGTGATGCGCCTGGCGGAACGGCATGTCCAGCTTGCGCACGCACCAGTCGGCCAGGTCGGTGGCGGTGGTATAGCCTTCGCCGGCGGCATCCTGCATGCGCGGCTTGTTGGCCTTCAGGTCGGCGATCATGCCGGCGGTGGCGGCGATGCAGAGTTCAAGGTTTTCCACCGCGTCAAACGTCGGTTCCTTGTCTTCCTGCATGTCCTTGCCGTAGGTCATCGGCAGGCCCTTCATGGTGATCAGCAGTGCATTCAGGCTGCCGACAATACGCCCCACTTTGCCGCGCACCAGTTCGGCAGCATCGGGGTTGCGCTTCTGCGGCATGATCGACGAGCCGGTGGTGAAGGCATCCGACAGCGAGACAAAACGGAACTGCGCGCTGGTCCAGATCACGATCTCTTCGGCAAGACGCGACAGATGCACGGCGCAGATCGAGGCCGCCGAGAGGAATTCCAGCGCATAGTCGCGGTCGGCGACGGCATCGAGCGAATTGGCCATCGGCCGCGCGAAGCCGAGCGCCTTCGCGGTGCTGTCGCGGTCGATCGGCAAAGACGTACCGGCGAGTGCCGCGGCACCCAGCGGGCTTTCGTTCAGGCGCACACGCGCGTCCTGCAGGCGCGAGCGGTCGCGGCCGACCATCTCGACATAGGCCATCAGATGGTGGCCGAAAGTCACCGGCTGCGCGGCTTGCAGATGGGTAAAGCCCGGCATCACCGTATCGGCATAGTCCTCGGCGCGACGCAGCAGGGTGAGCTGCAGGTCCTTCAGCCCGGCGTCGATCTTGTCGATGGCGTCGCGCACCCAGAGGCGGAAATCGGTCGCCACCTGGTCGTTGCGCGACCGCGCGGTGTGCAGGCGTCCGGCCGGCTTACCGATCAGGTCTGACAGCCGCGCTTCCACATGCATGTGGATGTCTTCGAGTGCGGGATCGATTTTGAATTTGCCGGCCTCGATCTCACGCAGAATTGTGTCCAGCCCGGCCTGGATTTTCTTGCCCTCGGCAACAGAGATGAGACCCTGTCGCACCAGCATGGCACAATGCGCCTTAGAGCCGCGGATATCCTGGCGATACAGCTTCTGATCGAAGCGGATCGAGGCGTTGATCTCGGTCATGATCGCCGCCGGGCCTGCGGCAAAGCGTCCGCCCCACATGCTGTTGGCTTGCTTCGCTTTGCTCTGGGACTTATCTGATTTCTTCTTGGCGGGCATGATCGGGAATGGCTGAGATTATGAAACGGGTTTTGACAGTTCTGGCGGCGATTTGCGCATTGGCGGCGTCTGCCCATGCGGCCGATCTGCCACGAACCGGCGAGATGCAGAAATTTACCCTCTCGGCCGAGCGGAAGCCAGCCGCACTCGCTGAATTCCTCGACCCGAAGGACCGGCCGGCAACGCTGGAGGCCTTCCGGGGCAAGGTCGTGCTGGTCAATCTCTGGGCCACCTGGTGCGTGCCTTGCCGCGAGGAGATGCCGGCGCTGGACCGGCTGCAGGACGCGCGCGGCGGCAAGGATTTCACCGTGCTGGCGGTGGCGCAGGATCGCGCCGGGCGGGCCAAGGTCGAGGCCTTTCTCGGCCAGATCGGGGCGGCGAAACTGGCCCCCTATCTCGACACCTCGATGAAGTCGGGTCGCGCCTGGGGCGTCTATGGCCTGCCGACCTCCATCCTGATCGACCGCCAGGGCCGTGAGATCGGCCGTTTCATCGGCGGTGCCGAATGGGACCAGGCCGACGCGCTCAGGCTGATCGACGCGGCGATTGCGGAGAAGTGACGCGAAAAATGGGACCCCGGGTCAAGCCCAGGGTGACGGAAGTGTTTCCCTTCGTCATCCCGGCCAAGCGAAGCGCGAGCCGGGATCCCATTTTGTTTTGGCAAAAGAAAAGGGGCCTTACGGCCCCTTTTTACGTCTCTGGTATCGCTGCACCTTACCGCGTCGGCGTCGGGTGTTCGCCGCGATAGTCGTAGAAGCCGCGGTTGGTCTTGCGGCCGAGCCAGCCGGCCTCGACATATTTCACCAGCAGCGGGCAGGGACGATACTTGCTGTCGGCCAGGCCCTCGTAGAGCACCTGCATGATCGAGAGGCAGGTGTCGAGGCCGATGAAGTCGGCCAGCTGCAACGGCCCCATCGGATGGTTGGCGCCCAGACGCATCGCGGTGTCGATGGCTTCGACCGAACCGACGCCCTCATATAGCGTGTAGATCGCCTCGTTGATCATCGGCAGCAGGATGCGGTTGACGATGAAGGCGGGGAAATCTTCCGAATTGGCCGGCTGCTTGCCCAGCTTCACCGTCAGGTCGCGGACCTGCTTGAAGGTGTCCTCGTCGGTGGCGATGCCGCGGATCAGCTCGACCAGCGCCATCACCGGCACCGGGTTCATGAAATGCATGCCCATGAACTTTTCCGGCCGGTCGGTCGACGACGCCAGGCGGGTGACCGAGATCGACGAGGTATTGGTCGCCAGCAGCGCGGTGGGTTTGAGCACCGGACAAAGGTCGGCGAAGATCTTCTTCTTCACGCCCTCGTTCTCGGTGGCGGCCTCGACCACGAAATCGGTCTCGGCAAACACCCGGATGTCGTTCGAGGTGCGGATATGCGTCAGCGCCTTGGCCTTGTCGGCCTCGGTGATCTTGCCGCGCGCCACCTGGCGGTTCATGTTGCCGTCGATGATCTCCAGCGCCTTGTCGAGCTGCGCCGTGTTGATGTCCTGCAGCACGACATCATAGCCGGCCAGCGAACAGACATGGGCAATACCGCTGCCCATCTGGCCTGCGCCGATCACCCCAATGGTCTTGATCATGCGGTCTACCGTCTCCGCTTACTTGGCCAGCGCCGCTTCGAGTTCGGGCAGCAGCTTGAACAGATCGCCGACCAGGCCGTAATCGGCCACCTGGAAGATCGGCGCCTCCTCGTCCTTGTTGATGGCGACGATCACCTTCGAATCCTTCATGCCGGCGAGATGCTGGATCGCGCCCGAGATGCCGACGGCGATGTAAAGCTGCGGCGCGACGATCTTGCCGGTCTGGCCGACCTGGTAGTCGTTCGGCACGAAGCCGGCATCGACCGCGGCGCGGCTGGCGCCGACAGCGGCACCGAGCTTGTCGGCCACCGCTTCGATCAGCTTGAAGTTTTCGCCCGAGCCCATGCCGCGACCGCCCGAGATGACGATCTTGGCCGCAGTCAGTTCCGGACGGTCCGACTTCTGCAGTTCCTGGCCGATGAACTTCGACACGCCCGGATCGGCAGCAGCCGTGCCCTTCTCGACGCTGGCCGAACCGCCGTCTGCGGCGGCAGCGGCGAAACCGGTGGTGCGGACGGTGATGACCTTGATCTTGTCGCTCGACTGCACGGTCGCCATGGCGTTGCCGGCATAGATCGGACGCACGAAGGTATCGGCGCTCTTCACTTCGACGATGCCCGAAATCTGCATCACATCCAGCAATGCTGCGACGCGCGGCAGCACATTCTTGGCCGCGGTGGTTTCCGGCGCCACGATGGCGCCATAACCCTTGCCCAGTTCGGCGACCAGCACCGCCAGCGGCTCGGCCAGGCCATGGCCATAATGCGCGGCATCGACATGGATCACCTTGGCGACACCGGCGACCTTGGCCGCGGCGGCGGCTGCGGCGTCGGCGCTCGCACCGGCGACCAGCACATGCACATCGGCGTCGATGGCCTTGGCGGCGGTCACGGCATTGAGCGTCGCGCCCTTCAGCGAGGCGTTATCGTGTTCGGCAATAACGAGGACGCTCATCTCAGATCACTCCCGCTTCGGTCTTCAGCTTGTCCACCAGGGTCGCAACATCCGGCACCTTGATGCCGGCCTTGCGCTTCGGCGGCTCCTCGACCGAGAGAGTCTTGAGGCGCGGCGCGATATCGACACCGAAATCTTCCGGCGTCTTCTCGTCGATCGGCTTCTTCTTCGCTTTCATGATATTGGGCAGCGAGGCGTAGCGCGGCTCGTTCAGGCGCAGGTCGGTGGTCACCACCGCCGGCAGCTTCAGCTCGACCGTCTCCAGGCCGCCGTCCACTTCACGCACCACCGTCGCCTTGCCATCGGCCAGGCTGGCCTTGTTGGCAAAGGTGCCCTGGGCCCAGCCCAGCAAGGCGGCCATCATCTGGCCGGTCTGGTTGCTGTCGTCATCAATCGCCTGCTTGCCAACGATGACCAGCTGCGGGCCTTCGGCTTCGGCAATCTTGGCGAGGATCTTGGCAACCGCCAGCGGCTGCACTTCGGCGTCGGTCTTGACCAGGATGCCGCGGTCGGCGCCCATGGCGAGGGCAGTGCGAAGGGTTTCCTGGGCCTGGGCCGGGCCGATCGAAACGGCGATGACCTCGGTGGCAGTGCCGGCCTCTTTCAGGCGCACCGCTTCTTCGACGGCGATTTCGTCGAAGGGATTCATCGACATCTTGACGTTGGCGAGATCAACACCCGTCTTGTCCGCCTTGACGCGGATCTTGACGTTGTAGTCCACCACGCGCTTGACCGCGACCAGTACCTTCATGGACATGCAACCCTGATTGTTAGCAATAATGCGGCGAGAAAAACGGATTTTGGCGGCCCGAATGGCCAAAGACCACACTTGGGCGCCAGCTTTTTCGCGCTGCACACTATAACCCGCCCCGGGGGCTGTCAACGAACCGTCCCGCTGTGGGCAGAGTTCCACCGCGCCTGCCAAGTGCCTCTGCCGCAGGGGAAATTCCCGCTTTTGGCGAGTCCGGTTTAAAGCGTGGCCGCAGCGCCCCAGCGCGTGCGCCAGGCCTGGAACATCAGCACCGTCCACAGGCTGTGCTGCCAGTTCCGTTTACCGCTTAAGTGTTCCTGCCAGCGCAGCCTGACCGGCGCCGGATCGATCAGCCCGTCCTGGCGCAGCTTCGCTTCCGACAGCAGGTCTTCGGCCCAGTCGCGCAGCGGCCCGCGCAGCCAGTCGCCGACCGGTATGCCGAAGCCGGTCTTGGGCCGTTCCACCATCTCGCGCGGCACGTACTTATAGAGAACCTGCCGCAGCAGCTTCTTGCCCTGGTTCCCTTGCAGCAGGCGATCCGGCGGCAGGGTCCAGGCATATTCCACCACACGGTGATCCAGCAGCGGCACGCGCGCTTCCAGCGCGACGGCCATGCTGGCGCGATCCACCTTGGTCAGGATGTCGTCGGGCAGATAGGTGGTCATGTCGCGATAGCGCAGCCGCGCAATCGTCTCGGGCAGATCGTCGCGCAGCGTGGCGTCATGGGGCGTGCGCGTCAGGCCACCCCGAGAAGATATTCCGGCCAGCGCTTCGCCATCCCATTGCGAGACCAGTGCGCCATACATCGCATCGGGATCGGCCTGGGCCAGGATCGCCGCGCCCTTGTGGATCTTGTCGCCGAGGAATTTCGGCTTGTAGCGGGCAGGCACCGGACTGAACAGGGCGTCCCAGGCATCGGGCGACAGCAGCTGGATGGCGCTCACGCCGGCCCTGCGCAGACCGGCCGGCAGGGCGCCAACGCCATTCCAGACGCGGTCGATGCCGAGATAGCGCACATAGCCGGCGAAAATCTCGTCGCCGCCGTCGCCCGACAGCGACACCGTCACCTTTTCGCGCGCCAGTTTGGAGACAAGATAGGTGGGAATCTGGGATGAGTCGGAAAACGGCTCGTCATACATGAAGGGCAGATCGGGGATCACATCGCGCGCATGCGCCGGATCGATCACCAGTTCGGTATGGTCGGTGCCCAGATGCTTTGCGACGCTGCGGGCATGATCGGCCTCGTTGAAGGCCTCGTCCTGGAAGCCGATGGAGAAGGTCTTCACAGCCTGCGCCGACTGTGCCTGCATCAGCGCCACGACCGTGGACGAGTCGATGCCGCCCGAAAGGAATGCACCCAGCGGCACATCGGCCAGCATGCGGCGCTTCACGGCATCCTTCAGCAACTCGTGCAACGCTTCCAGCTGCTCGGCCTCGGGCCGCGTATCGCGGTTACGCACGCCGTCGCGCGCGATCTGGCGCAGATCCCAGAAGCAGGTCAGCGTCTCGGTGCCGTCCGCGTCCATGCGCAGGATATGGCCGGGTGGCAGCTTCTGCACGCCTTCATAGATCGAGCGTGGCGCCGGCACATAGCCGTAGCGCAGATAGCCAGCTAATGCTGCGCGATCCAGTTTCGGCTGCCAGTCGGGATAGGCGGTCAGCGCCTTCAGCTCCGAGCCGAACAGCAGGGCCGGACCGTTGGCGGTGCTCTGCTTCGTCCAGTAGACCGGCTTGATGCCGAGCCGGTCGCGCACCAGCCAGATTTTGCGGTCTTTACGGTCCCACAGCGCGAAGGCAAACATGCCGATGAAACGCGACACGGCTGCCTCGACGCCCCAAGCGACGCAGGCTTCCAGCAGAACCTCGGTATCGCTGGTGCCGCGGAAATTGACGCCAGGCAGATCGCGCGCCACATCGGCGGCGTTGAAGATCTCGCCGTTGTAGCAGATGACGAAGCGCTCGTTGGCGCTCAGCATCGGCTGCGCGCCGGTCGGCGTCAGGTCGACGATGGCAAGCCGGCGATGGCCCAGCGCCAGGCCGGCACCAGCATCCACCCAGCTGGTATCGGCATCGGGACCGCGATAGGCGATGGCGTCGGTCATCGCCTTCACCTGCCGCTGCAGCAGGTCGGCGGGGGTTCCGCGCCAGGTCAGGAAGCCGGCAATGCCGCACATGGGGAAATGGATCCGGTCAGGAGGGTTGCCCAGTGTTTAGGGGAGTCGGCCGGGCAGGTAAAGCTGTGACTCGCCGGCCGTGTCCCGCCGCCACGGCGGGTTGATTCCTCTAAATCCCGCTCTTAAAAATAACAGATCGCTCATATTTAGAGAATTGATTCCGGGAAGGCGCGCGTGACGGCCAGGAAAGAGCATTTCGATTTCGAGGAACACATGCTGGCAGGCGACCTGCTGCGCAAGACCGAGGGCGATCTGGTGCTGCTCGCCATGGCGGCGCATGACGCCTACGGCAAGGGCATGTTCAACCGGATCATGCGGCTGGCCAAAGCCTCGGCCAAGCTCAGGAACGCTCTACAGGCCAAGGTCGGCGCCGAACACCCGCCATCGGCTGAAACGGTGAAGGGCATGCGGATCGAGAATGTCTATCTCGGCGCGCGCGACGACGTGCCGATCAAGGATGTGCAGGGCACGCCGCATGAATTCCGCTCCGAATTCCGCAAACGCGCTGGCCTGGCCGACATCAGCCCGGAAGAAAGGCGTGCCGGCCGGCCGCGCGCGCTGGATGCCACCCGGCTGGCCGAAGCGCGCCAGCTGCTGGCGCAGCCCGGCCGCACCATCGAAGGCGTCGCCGCCGAACTCGGCATCGCCGCCAGCACGCTCTATCGCTATGTGCCGGGCGGNNCGGCGGCGGTTTCGATGCTGCCGACTTTCTCAGCCACAGCGGAAGCAATCCACTGATTGAGTGAAACGCCATCCTGTCTGGCGAGACGCGCCGCTGCGGTCTTCACCGAGACGGGCAGCTTCAGTGGATAGGTTGCCTTGCTCATGGTGCAAACTCCTTCAGCATCTGTGCTGGCGGCATCACTGCAATACCGAATTTCGCCGTCGCCGCTGCGAAATCGCGCAGGTTATGGGTCACGATTGCATCGGCGCGCCCGTTCACCGCTGCTTCAAGAACCATTTCATCGGCAGCATCCTGCAATTGAGGACGCCAGAGGAAATGTAGCTCGACGGGCTCGGCGGCTGCGGCGAAAGCGGCCAGAAAAGCTGCAATGGCGGCTTCACCCAGCCCGTGCGCCAGCCGATGCTCTGCACGGCACAGCACGGCCTCGTATTCCAGGAACAGCGCCGTGGTGCATAGCGGCCTGAATCTGCCCTGCGCGGCCTGTATCAGCAGGGCATTGCTTGCACCAGTTCGACTGCGCAATCCCGCGACCAGGATACTGCTGTCGAAAACCAACCGTTTCATACCCTATAGAATATGACATCCTATAGGATGTATTCAAGCAAGAGAATAGGAGTTGAAGTTTATTTTCCTATATACTATATTTGTTCTCAATCTGTCAAGGAGCGAGACCATGAGCCAGCCTGACCCCACCCCAGCATCTCCGGCTAAGACCCGCGCCCGGCCCGTCATGATTCCCTGGCGCGAGGTCGCGCGCCGCCTGGCCGAGGGTGAGAAGCCGGGCGCCATTGCCGCCGGCCTCGCCATCGACGAGGACCGCATCTGGCGGCATCTGCGCAAAAGCCTGCGCTTCCGCACCTATCTGCGACAGGCCATCGAACGCCAGAAGTATCTGGCCGATCTGCTGTTGGAAGGCACCGGGCGCAGCGCGATGGTGGCGCTGGGTCGCCAGCCGGAAAATCTGGACGGCGGGATGCTGCGCTGCCTGCTGGACGAGGCCGAACGCGCGGCGGAGGCGAAGACCCCGGCCTTGGCCAGGCGAATCGAACAGCTGGGCGAGACCGGAGCGCCGCCGCCGAATATGGCTTTCCGCCGCCGCATGGCGGAGGAGAAACGGCGGATGGACCTGCAGATGGAAATCTGGCGCGCCGAGGATGCGGTGCGCGCGGCTGTCGAGGCAGCGGCCGGGACCGGCACATCGCAGCGAAGCCAAACGAGCGCAAACGAGCCAGAACGAAGCGAAACGAACGCCAACGAAGCCAAACGAACCGAAACGAACGCCAACGAACACGAACGAAGCGCTGCGAACCCGGACCAGCCCCGGCAGACAACGCGTCTGCACTGGTCGCGCCCGCCTGTACGACCCGGCGAACCGCGGCACCCGCCCGGCGTTGATCTGAACAGTCCCGGTCTGGCGCATCTGCCTGCGGAGGGGCAGGTCAATGGCGGTGCAGGCGGCGATACTGGGCGCGGCGGCGCACCGGATTCTTAACGAATTTGGCGCGTCTCCCCTTGTAGCCTGCCTCCGGCTTCCCACATCAGCGGTGCGGAGCCCAGCCGCAATCTGCCGCCTGGCGGGGATTGTCATATCGGGCTGCCTATGAGGAGTTCTGAGATGGATTTCGAGAAATACACCGAGCGCAGCCGCGGCTTTTTCCAGGCGGCACAGAATATGGCCCTGGCGCGCGGGCATCAGCGTTTCGCGCCCGAGCATCTGCTGAAAGTTCTGATCGACGACCCCGAAGGCATGGTGGCTGGCCTGATCAAGGCGGCCGGCGGCAATCCTGACGTCGTCAAGGCGCGAAATGAAGACGCGCTGGCCCGGATGCCCAAGGTGGAAGGCGGTGGCGCCGGCAATCTCTATCTGGCGCCCGAAATGGCGCGCCTGTTCGAGGCCGCCGAAAAGCTGCGCGAAAAATCCGGCGACAGTTTCGTCGCCGTCGAACGCCTGCTGCAGGCACTGGCCATGCAGGCCGGCACGCCGGCCGCCGAGGCGCTGAAAGCCGGCAACGTGACGCCGCAGGCGCTGGAAAAAGCCATCCAGGATATGCGCAAGGGCCGCAAGGCGGATTCTGCCTCGGCCGAACAGGCCTATGACGCGCTGAAAAAATACGCGCGCGATCTCACCGAGGCGGCCGAAAGCGGCAAGCTCGATCCGGTGATCGGCCGCGATGAAGAGATTCGGCGCACCATCCAGGTGCTGTCGCGCCGGACCAAGAACAACCCCGTGCTGATCGGCGAACCCGGCGTCGGCAAGACCGCCATCGTCGAAGGCCTGGCTTTGCGCATTGCCAAGGGCGACGTGCCGGAAAGCCTGAAGAACAAGCGCCTGATGGCGCTGGATCTCGGCGCCATGATCGCCGGCGCGAAATTCCGCGGCGAATTCGAGGAGCGCCTGAAAGCCGTGCTGGCCGAGGTCACCTCGGCGGACGGCCAGATCGTGCTGTTCATCGACGAGCTGCACACGCTGGTCGGCGCAGGTAAAGCAGACGGCGCGATGGATGCGTCCAATCTGCTGAAACCTGCCCTGGCGCGCGGCGAGCTGCATTGCGTTGGCGCGACGACACTTGATGAGTATCGCAAGTATATCGAGAAGGATGCGGCACTGGCGCGGCGCTTCCAGTCGGTCTTCGTCGGCGAGCCGACCGTGGAAGACACCATCTCGATCCTGCGCGGGTTGAAAGAGAAATATGAAGTGCACCATGGCGTGCGCATCACCGACAGCGCGATTGTCGCTGCGGCCACTTTGTCGAACCGCTACATCACGGATCGTTTCCTGCCGGATAAAGCCATCGACCTGGTCGATGAGGCCGCCTCGCGCCTGCGCATGGAAGTCGATTCCAAGCCCGAAGCGCTGGACGAACTCGACCGCCGCATCATGCAGCTCAAGATCGAGCGCGAGGCGCTGAAAAAGGAGACCGATCCGGCCTCCAAGGATCGTCTCGGCAAGCTGGAAAAGGAGCTGGCCGACATCGAGGAAGAGTCGACCGCGCTGACCGCCGCCTGGCAGGGCGAGAAGGACAAGCTCGGCGACGCGCAGAAGCTGAAGGAACAGCTCGACGCGGCCCGCCTCGATCTCGAACAGGCGCAGCGCAAGTCGGACTGGAACCGCGCCTCGGAACTGTCCTATGGCGTGATCCCGGATCTGGAACGCAAGCTGCGGGAAGCCGAGAAGGGCGGCAGCGGCGGCGAGAAGAAAGCCATCGTGCGCGAGGCGGTCACCGAGAGCGATATCGCCGGCGTGGTGTCGCGCTGGACCGGCATTCCGGTCGACAAGATGCTGTCGGGCGAGCGCGAGAGGCTGCTCAAGATGGAAGGCCGTCTGGCCACCCGCGTGGTCGGCCAGGACGATGCGCTGGTGGCCGTGGCCAATGCGGTCCGCCGCGCGCGTGCCGGGTTGCAGGATCCGAACCGTCCGATAGGTTCGTTCCTCTTCCTCGGTCCCACCGGTGTGGGCAAGACCGAACTGACCAAGGCGCTCGCCGAGTTCATGTTCGACGACGACAGCGCCATGGTGCGCATCGATATGTCGGAATACATGGAGAAGCATGCCGTCAGCCGCCTGATCGGCGCGCCGCCGGGCTATGTCGGTTATGACGAGGGCGGTGCGCTCACCGAAGCGGTGCGCCGCCGGCCCTATCAGGTGATCCTGTTCGACGAGGTCGAAAAGGCGCATCCCGATGTGTTCAACGTGCTGCTCCAGGTGCTGGATGACGGCCGCCTCACAGATGGCCAGGGCCGCACGGTGGATTTCAAGAATACCGTGATCATCCTGACCTCGAATCTGGGCAGCGAGCATCTCGCCCGCGCCGAAGGCGAGCAGATCGACGAAGCGACGCGCCATCAGGTGATGGAAGTGGTGCGCGCCAGCTTCCGGCCGGAATTTTTGAACCGGCTGGATGAAGTGATCCTGTTCCGTCGCCTGAGCCGCGACAACATGACCGGGATTGTCGATATCCAGCTCATGCGCCTGCGCAAGCTGCTGGCCGATCGCAAGATCGAACTGAAGCTGGACGATGCCGCCAAGAAGTGGCTGGCCGATGCCGGCTACGATCCGGTCTATGGTGCGCGGCCGCTGAAGCGCGTGATCCAGCGCGCGCTGCAGAACCCGCTCGCCAGCATGATCCTGGAGGGCACCATCCCGGATGGCGCGACAGTGAGTGTGAGCGCCAACGCCACCGGGCTGCTGATCCAGGGCCGCGCCGTGGACATGGCGGCAGAGTAAGAATCGGAAACGGGGCAGCGAAAGCTGCCCCGTTGCTATTTCTCTAAGTAGTCTCGTCATTCCCGCGAAAGCGGGAATCCAGAACAACGGTCCGACTGGGTCCCCGCTTTCGCGGGGACGACGAATTAGGAACCCAGCGCCTCTTTGAACGCACCGTCGAGGTCGTCGATCAGGTCGTCGGGATGTTCCAGCCCGATGGAGACGCGGATCAGGCCTTCGGTGACGCCGAGCTGATCGAGGATCGCCTTGCCGACGCCGGAATGCGTCGTGGAGGCCGGGTGGCACATCAGCGATTCCGTGCCGCCGAGGCTGACCGCCGATTTGAAGAGCTGCAGTGCGTTGATCACACGGAAGGCCTGTTGCCGGGTGGCGCCCTTCAGCGTGAAGGCGAAGGTCGAGCCCGGGCCACTGCACTGGCGGGCATAGACCTCCTGGTAGGTATTGTCGGTGATGAATTCGGGATGATGCACCTGAACGGGCATATGCGGATTGGTGTTGAGCCACTGGGCCACCTTGCGGCCGGACTCGGCGGCGCGGGTCATGCGGATGACGAGCGTTTCCAGCGAGCGGGCGATCATCCAGCTCGAATGCGGGTCGAGCTGGCTGCCAAAGGTGTTGCGGTAGCTGCGGATGCGGTCGAGATGCACTTTCGCGCCGACCGCGCTGCCGGCGACCAGGTCGCTGTGGCCGCCGACATATTTGGTCAGCGAGTAAACCGCGATATCGACTCCATGCTGCAGCGGTTTCTGGAAGATCGGGCCGAGCATGGTGTTGTCGCAGACGATCAGCGGGCGCTGACCGCCCTGTTTCGCGGCAATGGCGTCTGCCGCCTTCGACACCATGGCGAAGTCGACCATGGCGTTGTTGGGGTTGGCCGGCGTCTCGATGAAGATCATGACGATACGGCCTTTGGCGGATTGCGCGGCCGCCGTGATGTCGCGGTCATGCAGGCCGTCATGGAATTCGGCGGTGGAGATGCCGAATTCGGGCAGCACCTTGCGGATCATCGTCTCGGTGCCGCCGTAGAGCGGCGAGGAATGCAGCAGGGTGTCGCCGGGCCGCAGGAAAGTCAGGAAGGCACTGGCAATCGCCGCCATGCCGCTGGAAAACACGGCCGCCGCTTCGGCGCCTTCGAGCAAAGCCAGGCGGTCCTCGATGATCTCGAGATTGGGATGGTTGAAGCGGCTGTAGATCAGCCCGGCTTTCTCGCCGGGCGGCAGCCTGGTGCGGCCGGCCATCAGGTCGAAGAAGGCGGCGCCGTCCTCGGCAGTTTTGTAGGCGAAGGTGGAGGTGAGGAAGACCGGCGGCTTCACGGCGCCTTCCGACAGGAAGGGATTGTAGCCGTAAGACATCATCTGCGTTTCGGGATGCAGGTCGCGGTCGCCGCTGCGGGTCTTGGTTTCGGTGCGCTTGGCCATGTGCCGGGCTCCTTTGCTGGAGCCCAGCATACAGGCTGCGGTCAGTCGGTTGGGAGCATCTTTATGTGACCGGGCTGTGTCGCGACGCGGTCGAGCCAGTTGCGCAAAGCCGGATACGGCGCCAGGTCGTGGTCGCCTTCATGGGCGCGATGCGTATAGGCGTAGAGTGCGATGTCGGCGATGGTGTAGCGGTTGGCGACGAAGAAGTCGTTGCGCTGCAGATGCTGTTCCATCACCGCAAACGCCGCGCGGCCTTTTTCCAGCCGTTCGGGCATTTCGGCCATGCGCGGATGATTGCGGCCCATATGACGGATGATCCAGCGCGGCGTGGCGACATAGGGCTCGTGGCTGTACTGCTCGAAGAACAGCCACTGCATCACCTGCGCGCGCGCCAGACGGCTTTGTGGCAGGTAGGCGCTGCCATCGGCGAGGTAGTAGAGAATGGCGTTGCTCTCCGGCAGCACAACAGTATTTCCCGGGCCGTCTTCCAGTTCGAGTGCAGGGATGCGGCCATTCGGGTTCTTGGCGAGAAACGCATGGGTACGCGTCTCGCCTTTATCGAGATCGAGTTCGACGCGGGTGTAGGGCGTCTTGAGCAGCGCCAGCAGCAGCCGGCATTTATAGCCGTTGCCGGAATCGAGATAGTCGTAGAGCGTCAGCATGATGGCCTTCCGGTCGGGGGTGGAGCGACCCTGACGTAAGCTGGGCTTACTCGCAAACCAGAGTTTCTCGCTGGAAGGGATAGAAAAGCTAAGCCATACTGGCGCCATGCGCCGCCGCCTGCCGCCATTGAATGCCCTGCGCGCCTTCGAGGCCGCCGCCCGCCATTCGAGTTTTGCGCTGGCAGCGGAAGAACTCGGCGTCACGGCGGCTGCGGTCAGCCAGCAGGTGAAGGGGCTGGAAGCGCAGCTGCAGGTGGCACTGTTCCTGCGCCAGCCGCGCGGCCTGAGCCTGACCAATGCCGGCCGCGCCTATCTGCCGGGGCTCACGGAAGGCCTCGACCGGCTCGCCTCGGCCACCGCGCATCTGAAAGAGGGTCAGGCGAGCGGCACCATCACCATCACCATGCTGGCCTCGTTTGCCGCCGGCTGGCTGGTGCCGCGACTGGGCCGCTTCCGCGCGCAGTATCCCGGCATCGACCTGCGCATCGATACCTCGCGGCGGCTGGTCGATTTCGCCCGCGAGGATGTCGATATCGCGATCCGGTTTGGCGCCGGGCCGTTCAAGGGCCTGCAGGCGATTCATCTGCTGGACGAGGAGCTGTTCCCGGTGGCTTCACCGGCGCTGCTGCACGGCGGTCTGCCGCTCAACCGCTTCGAGGATCTGGCGCAGCATCAGCTGCTGCATGACATGGATGCACATCCCGAACAGCCGTGGATGAGCTGGCCGCGCTGGTTCGAACGCGAGGGCCTGCGCGCCGGGTCAGCCGAGCGCGGGCTGTTCTTCACGGACTCAAATGTGCTGGTGGCGGCGGCCGTGGCGGGACAGGGCGTGGCGCTGGGCCGTGCGCCGCATCTGGGCGAGCATCTGGCCAGGGGCCGGCTGGTGCGGCTGTTCGAGCAGAGCTGGCTGTCGGACTGGCGCTATTACATCGTCGGCCCGCAGGCACAGTTCAGGCGCCCGCTGGTGAAGATGCTGGTCGACTGGCTGCTAGAGGAAGCTAGTCACCACGGTTAAGCAGCGCGAGCTGCGGCGTTTCGCGGAATTCCTCGTCGAGGGCGCCGGCAGCGCGACGGAAGCGCTCGAATTCGCGGCCTTCCAGCTTGCGGCCCGAAGGGAAGCGCACGCCGGTCGGACTGATCTGCTTGCCGTTCTGCATCACTTCATAATGCAAATGCGGGCCGGTCGAGCGGCCGGTGGTGCCGACGGCGCCGATCACCTGGCCCTGGCGCACGCGCTGGCCGTTCTTCACGCCGATGCGGCTCATATGCGCATAGGCCGTGGCATAGCCGTTGCCGTGCTTGATGCGGACATACTGACCGTAGCCGCCATGCCAGCCGGCCGTTTCGACCACGCCGTCGCCGGCGGCCTGGATCGGCGTGCCGGTCTGCGCGCCGAAATCGACGCCCTTATGCATCAGGCTGTAGCCGAGGATCGGATGGCGGCGCAGGCCGAAGCCCGAGGTGAGCCGCGCGCCGTCGATCGGCGTGCGCAGCAGCGCCTTGCGCACGCTGGAGCCTGCCGGCGTGAAGTAATCGGCATCGCCGCCATCGGA
>NZ_PEKV01000038.1:0-1069 GCF_002796975.1 Ferrovibrio sp.
GCCCGACGGGCAGATCGGATCGATCGACGTCGGCGCCCTGCTCAACGACTGGGGCGGCGAGGTGTACAACGCCTTCCTCTTCGACATCAGCGAGACGCCGGACCAAGGGGTGGCGGGGACCACGGGAGCCTCGGCAGCGGGCGGGATGGAGCGGGTGCCGCCCCCCGACCTGCCGTCCGGGCTGACCCTGCGCAACGCGGCATACGCGCTGCAGTGGTGGGTCTTTGCGGCGTTCGCCCTCTGGATGTGGGTGAAGATGGTGCGCGACGACTACCGTCGTCATCAGCCGGTGCCTCCGCTGGGTGCTGGGCCGACCGCCGATGTAGGAGCCACGCAGTGAGCATGTATCCGACCAACCTGGCCAAACCGTTGCAGATCCGCCGGGCGCTGGGGATCTACCGGGTGCTCGCCATCGTCGCCGGCATCGCGTTGTTCATCCTCGTCGTCGAGATGGTCATGAAGTACGGGATGCACCAGGAGAACTGGTTCACGAAGAACTGGTCCTACATCCACGGCTTCATCTATATGGCCTATGCCGCGTCGATCGCCAACCTCGGCCTCAAACTCGCCTGGCCGATGATGCGGATCGTCGTCAACCTGCTCAGTGGGTTCGTGCCGCTGGCGCCGTTCTTCGCCGAGCGCAAGATCACGGCGGAGACCAACGGCATCCTCGCTCGGGTTTACTGAGAGCGACACCGCGGCGACCGCCACGCGGGGGGCCAGCGCCTCGGTAGGCTTGGCGGGTGAGTGAGACGTTGCAGTCCCGGCCGGTCCTTGTCGTCGATTTCGGCGCGCAGTATGCCCAACTCATCGCGCGCCGCGTCCGCGAGGCCAAGGTCTACAGCGAGGTCGTCCCGCACACGATGTCGGTGGCGGCCATGCTCGCCAAGAATCCCGCTGCGGTCATCCTCTCCGGCGGCCCCGCGAGTGTGTATGCCGCGGGCGCACCGTCGCTTGACCCCGCCCTGTTGGCGGCCGGGGTCCCGGTGTTCGGGATGTGTTACGGCTTCCAGGCGATGGTCCAGGCGTTGGGTGGCACGGTCGCCCACACGGGGACGGGTGAGTATGG
>NZ_PEKV01000038.1:1218-1356 GCF_002796975.1 Ferrovibrio sp.
GAGAACTTCCTGTGGCGAGGTGCGGGGATCCCCGCGGACTGGACGGCCTCCAACGTCGTCGAGTCGCTGGTCGAGTCGGTGCGGGCGCAGGTCGGCACCGGTCGGGTGCTGTGTGCGCTGTCCGGCGGCGTCGACTCG
>NZ_PEKV01000023.1 GCF_002796975.1 Ferrovibrio sp.
ATGATGTTTTTCATGCGGTCGACGAAATACAGCATGCCGCTGTCGGACTGCCGCACCACGTCGCCGGTATGGAACCAGCCGCCGGCCCAGGCTTCGGCCGTGGCCTTGTCGTTCTTCAGATAGCCGGAGAAGAACCCACGCCGCGGATCGGCCGCCGAATGCCGCACCACCAGTTCGCCCTCCTGGCCGCGCGGCAGTTCGTTTCCATCGGGCCCGGCCACCATCGCCTCAAAGCCCGGCAACGGCCGGCCGAAGGCGCGCGTGTCGATCTCGCGCGGATCGTGGCAGTCAGCGAAAATGCGACCGGTCTCGGTCATGCCCCAGACCTCGACCAGCGGAAAGCCGAAACGATCCTCGAAGGTCTTGTGCAACTGCGGCTCGACGCCAGCGCCCAGGCCGAAGCGCACGCGATGCTGCTTTTCATCATGGCTGACCGGCTGGTTGAGCAGCAGCGGCGGCACGATGCCGAGATAGTGGATGATGGTGGCACGGGTCTGCGCGACCTCCTGCCACCAGCGCGTCGGGCTGAACCGTTCCGTGAGGATCAGGCAGTTCGCCGTCAGCATGGCGCAACTCGCCGTCACCATCGCATGGTTCATGTGGAACAGGGGCAGCGGATTATAGAAGCGATCCTCGCCCGGCTTCACGGTCAGTCGCCCACCGAGATCGCGATAGCAGGCGCCGGCCGTCAGCGCATAGAGATTGGTGAGAATACAGCCCTTCGGGCGGCCCGTGGTGCCGGAGGTATAGAGCAGCGTGCATTCAGTATCATGACCGATACTGCCGCTGCGCACCTTCGTTTGCGCCGGAGGGAAAATCTCCGGCAAGGCCGTGCAGTCGAAAACCGGCAGCGGCTTTTCGCTGCGCTCCCGCGCCACCGCCTTCAGGTCTGCCACGCGATGCGGCACGCCGACTATCAGATCGGCCTCTGAATGCTGCATCTGGTACAGCATTTCGTCATGCCGGTAATCCGGATTGATCGGCACGATACCGCAGCCCAGCGCGTTCAGCGCCAGATAGTGGAAGAAAAATTCCGGCCGCATTTCCAGCAGCAGTCCGACCCGATGGCCAAGGCCATAGCCTGCGGCCCGGTAGCGCGCCACAAGATCGTCGACGATCAGCGCAACGGCGCCGTAGCTGAGCTCCAGCCCGTCCGGCGCATAGGCGCGATCTGGCCGTGACGGCACGCAGAGAAAGCTGTTCTGCGGATGCGCTTCGGCAGTCTGCTTAAAGGTCGCGTAGACGGATGACGGCAGGCTCTCTGCCATGAGCGGTTTCCTCCGGACTCTTTCTTTTCATTTTCTAGCGCAGCGACAGCACCGCCAGCATCACGGCGCCGACGGCAATGCGGTACCAGGCGAAAGGTGTGAAACCGTAGCGATTGATGAAGGCGAGCACGGAGCGGACGACCAGCAGGGCGCAGAGGAAGGCGACAATGAAACCGGTCGCGATCAGGCCGGTACCGTCCAGTGTCAGCGTGTCGCGGTTCTTGAACAGGTCGTAGGCCGTGGCAGCCACCATGGTCGGCACCGCCAGGAAGAAGGAGAACTCGGCGGCCGCCGCGCGCTGCACGCCCAGCAGCCGCGCCCCCATGATTGTTGCGCCCGACCGCGATACGCCGGGCACCATCGCCAGGCATTGCAGCAGGCCGATCTTCAGGCTGAGGCGGAACCTGAAGTCGTCGACACTGGCGACCTCGCCCTCACCCACATCCCGCTCGATGAAGAGGATGGCGATGCCGCCGGCGATCAGCGCCAGCGACACGACCCACGGATTGAACAGCACGCTCTTGATGAAGCCATGCGCAAAGAAGCCGATCACCAGCGCCGGCAGAAAGCCGCACAGCACATTGACGGCGAACCGGTTCGCACGGTCGTCGCGCCCCAGACCCGCCAGCGTGCCCCAGAGCCGCGGCCAGTAGACCACGCAGATGGCGAGGATGGCGCCAAGCTGGATGGCAATCTCGAAGACCTTGCCCGGCGGTCCCTCGAAGCCGAGCAAATCAACCAGCAGGATCAGATGGCCGGTCGAGGAAACCGGGATGAATTCGGTGAGCCCCTCAATCACGCCAAGAAAAGCGGCCTGCAGATAGTCGATCAGCATGAGACAGTTCCGGCCAATTGGGGCCTGTTGCAGGCCCATCCGAGGCCAGTTTGAGCCAGTTCCGGCCAGTTAAAGCCAGTTAGAACCAGTTTGAGCCAGTTAAGGCCGGTTAGAGCCAGCTCAACTGCCATTCGACAGCAGAATTTCTGGCGGGAAACCAACAAAAAAGTCCGATCCTGCTGCCATTTCATGCCCACTGGCATTGCTGCACCTGTCAGGTCACCCCGGCTCAGCGTCCGGAGATCAGTAAAATAAGAACAAATATAGTACAAAAGCCAGACTCGGCAAGCCTGCACCCGCTATCTGACAGGCTCAACCCGGACTTGGGAAGACCGGCCATGCTGGTGAAACGAAATGCCGCATCGGGCGTTTATGAAGAGGTTACGACAACAGAACGGAGCCTTCCCTCATGCGTGCCATCCTGCTGTGGCTGTTGGGTATTCCCATCCCGATTATCATTCTTCTCTATCTCTTTGGCGTATTCTGATTGTGACAGAATGCCTGTGAGCGACGGCCGGCCGGGTTTCCCGCGCCGGCCTTTTTTAACCCCGACACGGGATACCCGGGTCAAGTGGACATAACGACCTGTGAGATCAGAGACAGCGGTCTCCGCTCAACCGCCCGGGCGTCCGCCGCCACCGCCGTCGATGCGGATGCCGACATTCTTGGTCTGCACGTAGCTGAGCAAAGCTTCCTGGCCCTTCTCGCGGCCGTAGCCTGAACGCTTGGTGCCGCCGAACGGCGTCTCGATGCCGCCGGCGAACCACTCATTCACGAACACCTGCCCCGCCACCAAGCGGTCCGCGGCCCAATGCGCCTGCCGCAGGTCTTTCGTATAGACACCGGCGCAGAGGCCGTAATCCGTGCCATTCGCCAGCGCGATGGCTTCCTCCGGATCGTCATAGACCTGCACGGCCAGCACCGGGCCGAACACTTCCTCGCGCGCCATCGTCATGTCCGGCTTCACATTGGCAAAGACCGTCGGCTGCATGAAATGCCCCGGCATACCGTCGACACGGCGACCCCCGGTGACGGCTTCGGCGCCATCCTGCGCCGCGGCCAGGCACATGCCCTCTACCTTGTCGAGCTGCGATGCGGAAATCAGCGGACCAAGATCCTTGCCATCGATGCCGGGCCCGATGCTGAGCGCCTTCGCTCGGGCTGCAATCTTTGCCACCACCTCGTCATGCCGCGAGCGATGCACGACAAGGCGCGAGGCGGCCGAACAGACCTGGCCGGCATTGGTGAAGATGCCGATCGCCGTGCTGGCTGCGACCTGGTCGAGATCGGCATCCGGAAAGACAATGCCGGCCGACTTGCCGCCCAGCTCCATCACACAGGGGATGATGCGTTCGGCAGCCGCGCGCAGGATGAACTGGCCGGTCTTCAGCGAGCCGGTGAAGACGATATGGTCGACGTCTCTGTGCGACACCATGGCAGCGCCGGTGTCATGGCCATAACCGCACAGCACATTCACGGCACCATCCGGCACGCCGGCGCGCTTGCAGGCCTCGGCGATGAAGTAACAGGACAGCGGCGACAGTTCCGGCGATTTCAGCACCACGGTGTTGCCGGTGGCGAGCGCACAGGCGACCGAGCGCGCGGCGATCTGCAGCGGGAAATTCCACGGCACGATCTGGGCCGAGACACCATAGGGCGCCGGCACGGTGTAATCGACATAGCCCGCACCGAGCGGGATCATGCGGCCTTCGATCTTGTCGGTGGCACCGCCGTAGTAGGAGAAATACCGCGAGGCGGCCATCGCCTCGTTCTTGGCCGCCGTCAGCGACTTGCCGTTGTCCAGGCATTCGGTCAGCGCGATCTCGTCTGCCAGCGCGCGCATCTGTGCGGCAATCTCCAGCAGCAGCGCCCCGCGCGCCATCGGCCGCATGTCGATGAGCGTACGGGCATTGAAGCGCTTGCGGGCGGCGGCCACGGCACGGTCGACATCGGCCGGCATGGCACGCGCCACTTCGGCGATCTGCTGACCGGTGGCGGGGTTCTCGATGGCGATACGCTCGTTCGTGGCGCCATCGACCCACTGGCCGTCGATGAAATTCTGCCAGTATTTTTTGATTGCGGGCGCGGCCATGGTTTCCTCTCCCAAGACGTGGATGCCCGGACCAAGTCCAGGCATGACAAAAACTTTATATGTCATGGCCAGGCTTGACCCGGCCATCCGCGAGTAACTTTACGAGAACCTGTTATTCTTGTTGAAGCCGCGGAAGACGACGCGGCCGGCCTGCGCCCGCTCGCCGCGATATTCCTTGATATCGGTCTCAGTCTTGGTGCGGCCCGAAGAGTCGATCCAGCTCAGGCCCTGCTTCAGCGTGAAGGTGCGTGCATCGGCCAGGCCGCCATCCTTGTATTTCTGCAGGGTGATACCGCGGCCCTTGGTCATTTCGGGCAGTTCGGACAGCGGGAACAGCAGCAGCTTGCGGTTATCGCCGATCACGGCAACCGTATCGCCCTCAACCTCGCTCATGACACAGGCTTCGGCCGGCGCCTGCACGTTCAGGATCTGCTTGCCCGTGCGGGTGGCGGCCAGCATTTCGCTTTCCGGGCAGACGAAGCCGCGACCATCGCTGCTGGCAACCAAGAATTTGCGCTCGCCCTGATACTTCATCAGCACGACAATATCCTGGTCGTTACCCAGGTCGATCATCAGGCGCACCGGCTCGCCATGGCCGCGACCGCGCGGCAGCTTGTCGCAATTGATGATATAGGCGCGGCCGTTGGTGCCGAACAGCAGCAGCTTGTCGGTGGTCTCGGCATGCAGCCAGAAGCGGCCCTTGTCGCCTTCCTTGAAAGCGGCAGTGCCATCGTCGGCCACATGACCCTTGATGGCGCGGATCCAGCCCTTGGCCGAGCAGATCACGGTGATCGGCTCGCGCTCGACCAGCACCTCGAAAGCCTCTTCCGAGATCACCGGCGCATCGCCAATCTGGGTGCGGCGCTTGCCCAGCGCGGTCTTCGGGCCAAACTGCTTCTTCAACTCCTGGATCTCGCCAGAGATGGCCTGCCAGCGCAGATCTGCGTTGCCGAGCAGCTTTTTCAGCTCGGCCAGTTCCTTCGACAGTTCCTTGTGCTCGCCGCGCAGCTCCATCTCTTCCAGCTTGCGCAGGCTGCGCAGCCGCATGTTGAGAATGGCTTCGGCCTGAACGTCGGTCAGCTTGAACCGCTTGATCATCGCCGGCTTGGGTTCATCCTCGCGGCGGATGATCTCGATCAGTTCGTCGAGATTGAGATAGGCGATCAGATAACCGTCGAGCACTTCGAGACGATGTTCGATCTTGCCCTGGCGATAGCGGCTCTTGCGCTCCAGCACCTCGTGGCGATGGTCGAGATAAGCCTGCAGCGCCTCACGCAGGTTCATCACCTTGGGCAGCTTGCCGCCATCGAGCACATTGAGGTTGAGCGGGAAGCGCGTTTCCAGGTCGGTCGTCCGGAACAGGCTTTCCATCAGCACGGCCGGATCGACCGTCTTGTTCTTCGGGATGATGACCAGACGGATGTCTTCCGCCGATTCATCGCGCACGTCGTCCAGCAGCGGCGCCTTCTTGTCGGTGATCAGTTCGGCGATCCGCTCGATCAGCCTGGACTTCTGCACCTGGTAGGGAATCTCGGTGACGACGATCTGCCACATGCCGCGCGGCAGTTCTTCCTGCGTCCATTTGGCACGATGGCGGAAACTGCCGCGGCCGGTCCTGTAGGCTTCGATCCGGCTCGACAACGGCTCGACCATGATGCCGCCGGTCGGGAAATCCGGGCCCTGTACGAAATCGACCAGCTTTTCGATGGTGGAATTCGGATGTTTGATCAGATGCAGCAGCGCATCGCACAGCTCGGGCAGATTGTGCGGCGGGATCGAGGTCGCCATGCCCACCGCAATACCGCTGGCGCCATTGGCCAGCAGGTTCGGCAGGCCGGCCGGCAGCACCACCGGCTCGTCATTTTCGCCGTCGTAATTGGGGCGGAAATCGACCGTCTCGTCATCAAGGTTGGCGAGCAGCACATTGGCGATCTCGGTCAGGCGCGCTTCGGTGTATCGCATCGCCGCGGCGTTATCGCCGTCGATATTGCCGAAATTGCCCTGGCCGTCGACCAGCGGATAGCGCTGGGCGAAATCCTGCGCCAGGCGCACCAGCGCGTCATAGACCGACTGGTCGCCATGCGGATGGTACTTGCCGATCACATCACCGACGACGCGGGCGCATTTCTTGTAGCCCGAGGCCGGGTCGAGCTTGAGCAGCCGCATGGCGAACAGCACACGGCGCTGCACCGGCTTGAGGCCATCGCGCGCATCGGGCAGCGACCGCGAGGTGATGGTGCTGAGCGCATAGGCCAGATAGCGCTCGGACAGTGCATCCGGCAGCGGCACGTTGCGGATATCTTCGGGGACGTCTTTGGGAGGCAGGTGCTTGCTCATGACGGGGTTTCTACACCAGACGGGGCTTTCTTTCTACTTTTGGGCCTGATTGTGCACGACCTCCAGCAGCCGCGCACGGGCCTGCGGCACCGGCGTATGAAGCTGGGCGAACAGACGGTTTTCCAAGAAATGACCGGTGAGCGCGAGGCCATCCTGCACCGCCTGCAGCGGATCATTGATTCGCGAATCGGGGCCGGATCGGCCGGGGACGAGGAAAGCAGGCAGCACCAGCATGCGATCCATGTAAGGCGCTGCGGCCTCGGCCGACACGGCGCGACCGCTGCGCGGTGACACATGCGTCAGGTTCGTTGCGCTGCCGGTGGCGGCACAGCTTTCCAGATCGATGCCATAGCCCATCTCGGCCAGCAGGCCCATTTCCCAGCGCACATACAGCGCCCCCCAGTCGCCGGTCTCTTCCATTTCGGCCATCAGACCGAGCAGCGCCTTGGTGGCACCGAACAGATTGGGATGCGGTTCGCGCTCAGGCAGTGCCGCATCGACGAGCGCGCAGACTGCGCGGAGTGCGGCGAGCCGGGCGGGATCGTCCAGCATCAGCGCGGCGGGATGTTTCAGGGCTTCGAGCGTGTAATAGCCAAGCTGCTCCGACAGCCGCGCGCGCCATTCGGCGCCGACGAGCTGGCCGGGCTGCAAAGCACCGCCCCTGCCCGTGCCCGAGCCGCGCAGCAACCCGGCATGGCGGCCGTGGCTTTCGGTCAGCAATGTCACGATCCGGGCGCTCTCGCCGTGATGGCGAACGCTCAGAACAACGCCTTCATCCTGCCAGTCCATGGTGATGGCTTAGGGTGATTCGAAGGGGGCGGCAAGCAAAAGGGCGGACCTTGCGGCCCGCCCTTCGCTATTGGATATGAACCTTGGGCTTACTCGGCGGCGTCGCCGACGGCAGCCTGCAGTTCGCTTTCCAGCGCATCGGCGAAATCGCGATCGCGCTGGGCAGCCAAGCCCTTCATACGGTTCATGATCGCGCCGGTGCCGACCGGGATCAGGCGACCGACGATCACGTTCTCCTTGAGGCCGATCAGCTTGTCCACCTTGCCGCCGACGGCAGCTTCGGTGAGCACGCGGGTGGTCTCCTGGAACGAGGCCGCCGAGAAGAACGACCGGGTCTGCAGGCTCGCCTTGGTGATGCCGAGCAGGACCGGCATGCCCTTGGCCGGCTTGCGGCCTTCGGCTTCGGTCTTGGCATTCACCTCTTCGAACTCGCTCCGGTCAACCTGCTCGCCGATCAGGAAGGTGGTCTCGGCCGGGTCGATGATCTCGATCTTCTGCAGCATCTGGCGGCAAATCACCTCGATGTGCTTGTCGTTGATCTTCACGCCCTGCAGACGATAGACCTCCTGGATCTCGTTCACGAGATAGTTGGCCAGCGCTTCCACGCCGAGCACCTTCAGGATGTCGTGCGGCGCCGGGTTGCCATCGAGCAAATGGTCGCCCACGCGGACGAAGTCGCCTTCCTGAACGGCAATCTGCTTGCCCTTCGGGATCAGGTATTCGACTGGATCGACGCCCTCTTCGGCCGGCTTCAGGATCAGGCGGCGCTTGGCCTTGTAATCCTTGCCGAACTCGACGCGGCCGTCGATTTCCGCGATGACGGCATGATCCTTCGGGCGGCGGGCTTCGAAGAGCTCGGCCACACGCGGCAGACCGCCGGTGATGTCGCGCGTCTTGGTGCCTTCCACCGGGATACGCGCCAGCACGTCGCCGGCATGCACCTGCGCACCGTCCTCAACCGACAGGATGGCGTCGGCCGAGAGGTAGTAACGGGCCTCGGCACCGCTGACGAGCATGAGGATCTCGCCTTTGGTGTCACGCAGCGTGATGCGCGGACGCAGTTCGCTGCCCTTCGGGTTCTGCTTCCAGTCGGAGACGACCTTGTAGGAAATGCCGGTCGACTCATCGGTGGCTTCGCGCATCGACACGCCTTCGACGAGGTCGCGATAGTTCACGACGCCCTCGCGCTCGGTGATGACCGGGCGGGTGTACGGATCCCAATCGGCGATACGCTGACCCTTCTTGACGCTGCCGCCTTCGTCGGCCACCAGACGGGCGCCGTACGGCACCTTATGGCGGGCGCGTTCGCGACCGTTGGCGTCAACCAGGACGACCTCGCAGTTGCGGCCCATCACCACGAAGCGGCCCTGGCTGTCGGTCACCAGGTTGCGGTTCGAGATCTTGATGGTCGCATCATAGGCGGCCTCCAGGCTCGACTGCTCCGCCACCTGGGCGGTGCCGCCGATGTGGAAGGTACGCATGGTGAGCTGGGTACCCGGCTCACCGATCGACTGCGCGGCGATGACGCCGACAGCTTCACCGATGTTGACCTTGGTACCGCGGGCCAGATCGCGGCCGTAGCACTTGCCGCAGACGCCGGTCTCGCTGTCGCAGGTCAGCACGGAGCGGATCAGCATGCTTTCCACGCCGGCCGTTTCGATACGATCAACGTCGCGCTCTTCGATCAGATGGCCGGCGGGCACGATCACTTCGCCCGACAGCGGATGCTTTACGTCGATGCTCGGCGTGCGGCCCAGGATGCGCTCGCCCAGCGTGGCGATCACTTCGGCGCCTTCGACAACCTCGCGCACGGTCAGGCCGCGCTCGGTGCCGCAGTCGTCCTCGGTGATGATACAGTCCTGCGCCACGTCGACCAGACGGCGGGTCAGGTAACCCGAATTCGCCGTCTTGAGCGCCGTGTCGGCCAGACCCTTACGGGCGCCGTGGGTCGAGTTGAAATACTCGAGCACGGTGAGGCCTTCCTTGAAGTTCGAGATGATCGGCGTCTCGATGATCTCGCCCGACGGCTTGGCCATCAGGCCGCGCATGCCGGCGAGCTGCTTCATCTGGGCGGCCGAACCGCGGGCGCCCGAATGAGCCATCATCCAGATCGAGTTGATCGGCTTGCGCTGACCGTTGACCTGATCGATGTCCGTCTGAATGACCTTCATCATTTCATCGGCGACGCGATCGGTGCACTGAGACCAGGCATCGACCACCTTGTTGTACTTCTCGCCCTGGGTGATCAGACCATCCTGGTACTGCTGCTCGTATTCGCCGACCAGCTTCTTGGTGTCGTCGATGTGCTTCAGCTTCGACGACGGCACGACCATGTCGTCCTTCCCGAAGGAAATGCCGGCCTTGAAGGCGCGGGTGAAGCCGAGCGCCATCATGCGATCGCAGAAGATGACGGTCTCTTTCTGACCGCAATGGCGATACACCACGTCGATGACGTTGGTGATTTCCTTCTTGGTCAGCTGCTGGTTGATCACGCGGAACGGCACGTTCTTGTGACGCGGCAGGATCTCGCTGAGCAGCATGCGGCCCGGCGTGGTGGTGACGCGAACAATGATCGGATTGCCCTCGCCATCCACCGTGTTCAGGCGCGCCTTAATGCGATGATGCAGCGTGATCGCCTTGGCATCCAGCGCCTGCTGGATTTCGGCAATCGTCGTGAAGACCGGGGTCTTTTCGACCACGGCGCCGCCCTGCACGATGCGCTCCAGCTCAGCCTTCACGGCCGTCTTCGGCACTTCCACCTTGGTCTTGGGGTCGTAGATGATCACGTCATCATCGGCCCAGGCCTTCAGCAGCGCATTCATGTCCTTCATCTTGACGACATCGCCAAGCGGACTGGGGCGCTCCATGGTGGTATAATACAGGCCGAGCACGATGTCCTGCGACGGCACGATGATCGGCTTGCCGTTCGCGGGGCTGAGGATGTTATTGGTCGACATCATCAGCACGCGGGCTTCGAGCTGGGCTTCCAGCGACAGCGGCACATGCACCGCCATCTGGTCACCGTCGAAGTCGGCGTTGAAGGCGGCGCAGACCAGCGGATGCAGCTGGATCGCCTTGCCTTCGATCAGGGTCGGCTCGAAGGCCTGGATGCCCAGACGGTGCAGCGTCGGCGCGCGGTTCAGCAGAACCGGATGCTCGCGGATCACCTCTTCCAGGATATCCCAGACTTCCGGACGCTCCTTTTCCACCATCTTCTTCGCCATCTTGACAGTGGCGGCCAGGCCGCGCAGCTCAAGCTTGGAGTAGATGAACGGCTTGAAGAGTTCGAGCGCCATCTTCTTCGGCAGGCCGCACTGGTGCAGCTTCAGCTCCGGGCCGACCACGATGACCGAACGGCCCGAGTAGTCGACGCGCTTGCCGAGCAGGTTCTGACGGAAGCGACCCTGCTTGCCCTTCAGCATGTCGCTGAGCGACTTCAGCGGACGTTTGTTGGCGCCGGTGATGACGCGGCCGCGACGGCCGTTGTCGAACAGGGCATCCACGGCTTCCTGCAGCATGCGCTTTTCGTTGCGGACGATGATGTCCGGCGCACGCAGCTCGATCAGGCGCTTCAGGCGATTGTTACGATTAATGACGCGACGATACAGATCGTTCAGATCCGACGTGGCGAACCGGCCACCGTCCAGCGGCACCAGCGGGCGCAGCTCGGGCGGGATCACCGGGATCACGGTCATGACCATCCATTCCGGCTTGTTGCCGGAATCGATGAAGGCTTCGACCAGCTTCAGGCGCTTGACCAGCTTCTTTGGCTTCAGTTCCGAAGTGGTCTCGGCCAGTTCCTGGCGAATATCTTCGCGGGCCTTTTCCAGGTCGAGGGCGATCAGCAGGTCGCGGATGGCTTCCGCGCCGATCTTGGCGACGAAGCTGTCATCGCCATATTCTTCCTGGGCGCGGAAGAGTTGCTCTTCCGTCAGCAGGTCAAACTGCTTGAGCGGGCTGAGGCCCGGCTCGACCACGACGTAGTTCTCGAAATACAGGATGCGTTCGAGATCTTTCAGCGTCATGTCCAGCATCAGGCCGATGCGCGAGGGCAGCGACTTGAGGAACCAGATATGCGCAACCGGCGAGGCCAGTTCGATATGGCCCATGCGCTCGCGACGCACCTTCGAGAGCGTGACTTCAACGCCGCACTTCTCGCAGATCACGCCGCGATACTTCATGCGCTTGTACTTGCCGCACAGGCACTCGTAGTCCTTGATCGGACCAAAGATGCGGGCGCAGAACAGACCGTCCCGCTCCGGCTTGAAGGTGCGGTAGTTGATGGTCTCAGGCTTCTTGATCTCGCCGTAGGACCAAGAACGGATACGCTCCGGCGAAGCGATCGAGATCTGGATCTGGTCGAAAGCCTGGGCGTTCTGCGGCTGGCCGAAAACGTTGCTAAGTTCGTTCATATCTATCGTCTCCTATCGGAGGAAATGTTTCGTGGCGATCAGTAGGAACGCTGCGACAGCTCGACATTCAGGCCGAGCGACCGCATTTCCTTGACCAGCACGTTGAACGATTCAGGGATACCTGCCTCGAAGTTGGTGTCGCCGCGCACGATCGACTCGTAAACCTTCGAGCGGCCAGCCACGTCGTCCGACTTCACAGTCAGCATTTCCTGCAAGGTGTAGGCGGCGCCGTATGCCTGCAGCGCCCAGACCTCCATTTCGCCGAAGCGCTGACCGCCGAACTGGGCCTTGCCGCCCAGCGGCTGCTGGGTGACGAGACTGTAAGGACCGATCGAACGGGCATGGATCTTGTCATCGACCAGGTGGTGCAGCTTCAGCATGTAGATGTAGCCGACGGTCACCTTGCGATCGAACGCCTCGCCGGTGCGACCATCCACCAGGGTCGACTGACCCGAAGTGTGGAAGCCCGCCTTCTCCAGCATCTCGACGATGTCGGGTTCATGCGCACCATCGAAGACCGGCGTGGCCATCGGCACACCGCGACGCAAGTTGGAGCTCAGCTCGAGGACCTGGTCATCCGACAGATCGTTGATCTTCTCGGCATATTCCTGCTTCGAGTAAACGCCCTTCATCAGGTTCCGCAGGTCGGCCGCCTTGGCCGCATTGCGATTGACCTTGTCGAGCATCTCGCCGATCTGGCGGCCGATACCGGCCGAAGCCCAGCCCAGATGCGTCTCAAGGATCTGACCGACGTTCATGCGCGACGGCACGCCCAGCGGATTCAGCACGATGTCGACCGGCTGGCCGTCCTCGAGGTAGGGCATGTCTTCTTCAGGCACGATGCGCGACACGACACCCTTGTTGCCGTGACGGCCGGCCATCTTGTCGCCCGGCTGCAGCTTGCGCTTCACAGCCACGAAGACCTTGACCATCTTCATCACGCCCGGGGGCAGTTCGTCGCCGCGCTGCAGCTTCTCGACCTTGTCCTCGAAGCGCTTCTGGATACGGCCGGTGGCCGCGTCATACTGCTTCTTCAGCGCCTCGATGTCGGTCATCGACTTTTCGTTCTTGACGCTGATCTGCCACCACTGGCCCGGGGTCAGTTCGGCCAGCACTGCGTCGTCGATCTTGCCGCCGTCCTTGAAGCCCTTCGGGCCCTTGTCGGCCTGCTTGCCGATCAGCAGCTCCTTCAGGCGGCCATAGATGGCGCGCTCGATGATCGCCTTCTCGTCGTCGCGGTCCTTGGCCAGACGCTCGATCTCCGCGCGCTCGATGGCGAGCGCGCGCTCGTCCTTCTCCACACCGTGACGGGAGAAGACACGCACTTCCACGACCGTACCAGACACACCCGGCGGTACGCGCAGCGAGCTGTCGCGCACATCCGAAGCCTTTTCACCGAAGATGGCGCGCAGCAGCTTCTCTTCCGGCGTCATCGGGCTTTCGCCCTTCGGCGTGATCTTGCCGACCATGATGTCGCCAGGATGCACTTCGGCACCGATATACACGATGCCGGCTTCGTCGAGGTTCTTGAGGCCTTCTTCGCCCACGTTCGGAATGTCGCGGGTGATTTCCTCAGGGCCGAGCTTGGTGTCGCGGGCCATCACTTCAAATTCCTCGATATGGATCGAGGTGAAGACGTCGTCCTTGGCGATACGTTCGCTGATCAGGATCGAATCTTCGAAGTTGTAGCCGTTCCAGGGCATGAAGGCGACGAGCACATTGCGGCCCAGCGCCAGTTCGCCCAGCTCGGTCGACGGACCGTCGCCGATGATGTCACCAGCCCGGACCTGGTCGCCCACCTTCACCAGCGGACGCTGGGTGATGCAGGTGTTCTGGTTCGAGCGCTGGAACTTCAGCAGCTTGTAGATGTCGACGTTCGACTTCGACATGTCGGTCTCTTCCGACACGCGAACGACGATACGAGTACCGTCGATCTGGTCGACCACACCGGTCCGCTTGGCGACGATGGTGGCGCCGGAATCGCGGGCCACAATCTCTTCCATGCCGGTGCCGACCAGCGGCGCCTCGGCGCGCACCAGCGGAACCGCCTGACGCTGCATATTCGAGCCCATCAGCGCGCGGTTGGCGTCGTCGTTCTCAAGGAACGGGATCAGCGCCGCGGCGACCGAAACCAGCTGCTTCGGCGACACGTCCATGAAGTCGATGCCTTCAGGACGCACCATCACAAAGTCGCCGTTGCGGCGGCAGGAGACCAGGTCACCGGCCAGCTTGCCCTTGGCGTCGATCTCGGCATTCGCCTGGGCGATGGTGTATTTGCCCTCTTCCATCGCGGTCAGATAGATCACCTCGTCGGTGACCTTGCCGTCACGCACGCGGCGATACGGGCTCTCGATGAAGCCGTACTGGTTGACGCGGGCATAGGTGGCCAGCGAGTTGATCAGACCGATGTTCGGGCCTTCCGGCGTCTCGATCGGGCAGATGCGGCCGTAATGCGTCGGATGCACGTCGCGCACCTCGAAGCCGGCGCGCTCACGGGTCAGACCACCCGGGCCAAGCGCCGAGAGACGGCGCTTATGGGTGATTTCCGACAGCGGGTTGGTCTGGTCCATAAACTGCGACAGCTGGCTCGAGCCGAAGAACTCGCGCACGGCAGCGGCAGCCGGCTTCGCATTGATCAGGTCATGCGGCATGACCGTGTCGATCTCGACCGAGCTCATACGCTCGCGGATCGCACGCTCCATGCGCACCAGGCCGATGCGGTACTGATTTTCCATCAGCTCGCCGACCGAACGGACACGGCGGTTGCCGAGATGGTCGATGTCGTCGATTTCGCCGCGACCATCCTTGAGTTCGGTCAGGGTACGCACGCAGGCCAGGATATCTTCGGTACGCAGCACGCGAACGGTGTCGTCAGCCTCGAGGTTGAGGCGGGCATTCATCTTCACGCGGCCCACGGCCGAGAGATCGTAGCGCTCGGAATCGAAGAACAGGCCGTGGAACAGCGCCTCGGCGGTGTCCATCGTCGGCGGCTCGCCCGGACGCATCACGCGGTAGATTTCGAACAGCGCCTGCTCGCGGCCCTGATGCTTGTCAGCAACCATGGTGTTGCGGATATAGGCGCCGATGGTGACGTGGTCGACGTCGAGCACCGAGATCTGCTCAATGCCGGCGGCTTCCAGCAGATCGATCTTCTTGACGTCGAGCTCTTCGCCCGCCTCAAGATAGATTTCACCGCTCTCTTCGTTGACGATGTCGAGCGAATTGAACTTGCCGACCATGTCTTCCGGCGAGACGAGCAGCTCCTTGAGGCCCTCTTCCGCCAGCTTCTTGGCCAGTCGCGGGGTGATCTTGGTGCCGGCTTCGACCATCACCTTGCCGGTCTTGGCATTGATCAGATCGTTGTTGACACGCACGCCGCGCATACGCTCAGCGTTATAGTCGACGCGCCAGCCCTTCTTGTCGCGCTTGTAGATCACCTTCTTGTAGAAGGAATCCAGAATCTCTTCCTGGGTCAGGCCGAGCGCGAAGAACAGCGTGGTGACGGGCAGCTTGCGGCGACGATCGATGCGGACATGCACGATGTCCTTGGCATCGAACTCAAAGTCGAGCCACGAGCCGCGATAGGGAATGACGCGGGCGGTATAGAGATACTTGCCCGACGAATGGGTCTTGCCCTTGTCGTGGTCGAAGAACACACCCGGGCTGCGATGCATCTGCGAAACGATGACGCGCTCGGTGCCGTTGATGATGAAGGTGCCCTTGTCGGTCATGAGCGGCATGTCGCCCATGTAGACATCCTGCTCCTTGATGCCCTTGACCGACTTGGCCTGGGTGTCGGGATCGACTTCGAAGACGATCAGGCGGAGCGTCACCTTCAGCGGCGCAGCAAAGGTCATGCCGCGCTGCATGCACTCNNTCGGGACGCTGGTCGCCAGCGTCGTTCATCATCAGGAAACTGTCGTAGGAGCTTTTCTGAACCTCGATCAGGTTGGGCATCGAGGTGACGGACGGGATGCGTCCGAAGCTTTTGCGAACGCGCTTGCGGCCGGTGAACGACAAGGTCATGTCTGTCCCAAATCTCTAATGGGCAGCGTCTGTCACGCTGCGCAGTGCCGGACCAGCGATGAATTTCGCGGGCCTATTAATCCCGCCGGGCGATCGCCGCGCCCAGAGATCCGGTACTGCATCGACCCGCCAAAATTCCGCGGCGGCCGGGGTGTGGTTTAAAAATAGCCCCTGATATAGGGCTGCCCCCAAAAAGAGCAACTCTGCCAGGGTAAACGGGGGGCAGGTCCACACCGGACCCGCCCCTCGTCTTAGGCGTATTACTTGACTTCGACCTTGGCGCCAGCGGCTTCGAGCTGAGCCTTGAGCTTGGCGGCGTCGTCCTTGTTGACGCCCTCCTTGACGGCCTTCGGAGCGCCTTCGACCAGGTCCTTGGCTTCCTTGAGGCCCAGGCCCGTAATCGCACGGACTTCCTTGATCACGTTGATCTTGTTCGCGCCGGCATCGGCGAGGATCACGTTGAACTCGGTCTTCTCTTCAGCGGCCGGAGCAGCAGCGCCGCCGCCAGCGGCAGCAACAGCAACCGGAGCAGCAGCCGAGACGCCCCACTTCTCTTCGAGAAGCTTGGCAAGCTCAGCAGCTTCGAGGACGGTCAGCGTCGACAGTTCGTCAACGATCTTGTTCAAATCAGCCATTTTAGTGACTCCTAAGTTTGTAGGTTCGATACCTGGTTAGACAGTTACGGTTCGGCTTGCGGCCTTAAACCTTCGTGGCATACGCATTGAGCAGGCGGGCCAACTGGCCAGCCGGCGCCTGCACGACACCAGCGACCTTGGTCGCAGGCGCATTGAGCAGGCCGATGATCTTGCCGCGCAGTTCGTCGAGCGACGGCAAGGTCGCCAAGGCTTTCACACCATCAGCATTCAGGACGGTTTCGCCCATGGCGCCGCCGATAACGAGAAACTTCTCGTTCTTCTTGGCGAACTCCACGGCGACCTTCGCTGCTGCGACCGGATCATTGGCATACGCAATGCCGGTCGGACCCTTGAAGAGATTCTTCAGGGATGCGTAGGGCGTGCCCTCGAGGGCGAGGCAGACAAGACGGTTTTTCGCGACCTTGAAGCTGGCGCCAGCCGCCTTCATCTGACGGCGCAGCTCAGTTACCTGAGCGACGGTCAGACCGGCGTTCTGGGTTACCACGACAACTTCGGCCTCGTTGAAGACCTTGTTGAGGGTGGTCACCATCTCCTGTTTTTGAGCACGATCCACTGTTCGTCTCCTAAACAAGGAATCAGGTTGCCCTGATCCTGGTTGGCACTTGAGCGATCGACTGGTCGCCACGGCTTTGCTTTCGCTCTACCGTCTGCGGCAAACCGACCACCCGGTTCGCCTGTCCCAGGGCTCGAACCTTCACGGACCCGGTCGTAACCGGAGCCTAGAAAATTCTCTTCCCCGTCTATGCAGGTGGCCATTCCCATTAAACCCATCGGTTCGAAAACTTCCGGGGGCCTGCAGTCTCGGACAGGTTGCGATATTGCGGTTTCCCGAAATACCGCTTCGCCGGCCCTTCCGAAGAAGGGCCGGCGAAATCTTCAATGCTTAGGCAGTGGCCTTATCGCCGCCGCCCATGGCATCGCTCAGTTCAAGTCGCACGCCCGGACCCATGGTCGAGGTGAGCGCGATCTTCTTCACATAATGACCCTTCACGCCGGTCGGCTTGGCCTTGTTCACGGCATCGAGGAAGGCCTTCACGTTCGCGAGGATCTGCGCCTCGGTGAACGATGCCTTGGCGATACCGGCCTGGATCAGGCCCGCCTTCTCGACGCGGAACTCAACCTGGCCGCCCTTGGCCGCCTTGACGGCGCCTGCGACATCCATGGTCACCGAGCCCAGCTTCGGGTTCGGCATCAGGCCCCGCGGACCCAGCACCTTACCCAGCTTGCCGACCACGGCCATCATGTCCGGGGTGGCAATGCAGCGATCGAATTCGATCTTGCCGGTGTTGATGATTTCGGCCAGATCGTCGGCGCCGACCAGATCGGCACCAGCCTTCTTGGCTTCCTCGGCCTTCGGACCCTTGGCGAAGACGGCGACGCGCACGGTCTTGCCGGTGCCCGACGGCATGGTCACCACGCCGCGGACCATCTGGTCGGCATGACGCGGATCGACGCCGAGGTTCATCGCAATCTCGATGGTCTCGTCGAACTTGGCCTTGGCATTGGCCTTCACCATCTTCACGGCCTCTTCGAGACCATAGCGATGATCGGGATTCACCGTCTTGGCGGCGGAGGTGTAACGCTTGCCCTTGATGCTCATATCCGGATCTCCCCTTACTGGCCGCTGACGTCCAGGCCCATCGAACGGGCCGAACCCACGATCATGCGGGCCGCAGCCTCGACGTCGTGCGCGTTGAGATCCTTCATCTTGGCCTTGGCGATCTCGCGCACCTGGTCCATCGTCACCGAACCGACTTTGTCACCACGGCCGGTCGTCTTCGAACCGGACTTGATGTTGGCGGCCTTCTTCAGGAAGTAGGTCACCGGCGGGGTCTTGGTGATGAAGGTGAACGAGCGGTCCGAATACACGGTGATCACCACCGGAATCGGCATGTCCTGCTCGAGGTCCTTGGTCTGCGCGTTAAACGCTTTGCAGAATTCCATGATGTTGACGCCGCGCTGGCCGAGAGCCGGACCAATCGGCGGCGACGGGTTGGCCTTACCGGCCGGAACCTGCAGCTTGATGTAGCCATCAATCTTCTTCGCCATACTCTTTCCTTTCCTGCCTGGAAGAGCCCTGCTCTTCCGCTAGCGGATGCGTGGTGCGACGGGTCGGTCCGGCGAACAAGGACCTTAGCTGTCTCCCACACGGTGAACCCGGCGATACGCTGCCGGGGTACGCAAACAGTCAGATCAGAGCTTCTCGACCTGGCTGTATTCCAGCTCCACCGGGGTGGCGCGACCAAAGATCGACACTGCCACCTTGAGGCGCGCGCGCTCTTCGTCCACTTCTTCCACCACGCCAGAGAACGACGTGAACGGGCCATCGGCCACACGCACCTGCTCGCCAACCTCGAACGTGATGGACGGCTTGGGATGCTCCACGCCCTCCTTCACCTGGTTGGCCACACGCTGCGCCTCGGCTTCCGTGATCGGGGCAGGCTTGCCGCCAGAACTCAGGAAACCGGTGACCTTCGGCGTATTCTTGACGAGGTGATAGGTCTCGTCGGTCAGGTTCATCTTCACCAGCACATAACCGGGGAAGAACTTGCGTTCGGCATTGACCTTCTGGCCGCGGCGGACTTCCACCACTTCCTCGGTCGGCACCAGCACTTCTTCAAAGTGCTCGGCCATGCCCTTCTGTGCCGCGCCATCGCGGATCGCCTGCGCGACCTTCTTTTCGAAGTTCGCGTAGACATGGACGATGTACCAGCGCGCCGTCATCGTCTTTAGCTCCCCAGGCCGAGGATCAACTGCACGCCAAAGCGCAGGATCGTGTCGACCACAAAAAAGAACAGCGCAGCGACCAGTCCCATCAAGAACACCATGGCCGTGGTGATCAGGGTTTCCTTACGGCTCGGCCAGGTGACCTTTGCGGTCTCCTGCCGGACCTGCCGGAAGAACTCGATCGGACTGACTTTCGCCATCGCCTTGTTATCCTAAACTCAAACTCGTTTACGTCTGCCACGCTGGCAGGGGCGGAGGGAGTCGAACCCCCAACCCCCGGTTTTGGAGACCGGTGCTCTAGCCAGTTGAGCTACACCCCTGCATCGCGCGTCAGACCGAGATCAGCGCAATTACGCGATGACCTTGGCGACGACGCCTGCGCCGACGGTACGACCGCCTTCGCGGATGGCGAA
>NZ_PEKV01000039.1 GCF_002796975.1 Ferrovibrio sp.
TCGAAGATCTTGGCAACCACGCCGGCGCCAACGGTACGGCCGCCTTCGCGAATCGCGAAGCGCAGGCCATCTTCCATGGCGATCGGAGCGATCAGGGTAACAACCATTTTCACGTTGTCGCCCGGCATTACCATCTCAACGCCTTCCGGCAGTTCGCAGTTGCCGGTTACGTCGGTGGTACGGAAGTAGAACTGCGGACGGTAGCCCTTGAAGAACGGAGTGTGACGACCGCCTTCTTCTTTGGACAGCACGTACACTTCGCACTCGAACTTGGTGTGCGGCTTGATGGTGCCCGGCTTGGCCAGAACCTGGCCACGCTCTACGTCTTCACGCTTGGTACCACGCAGCAGAACGCCAACGTTCTCACCAGCACGACCTTCGTCGAGCAGCTTGCGGAACATTTCAACGCCGGTGCAGGTAGTCTTGGTGGTCGCCTTGATGCCGACGATTTCCACTTCTTCCTGGATCTTGACGATGCCACGCTCAACACGGCCAGTTACCACGGTGCCACGACCGGAGATCGAGAACACGTCTTCGATCGGCATCAGGAACGGCTTGTCGATGGCGCGCTCGGGCTCAGGAATGTACGAGTCCAGGGTTTCTACCAGCTTGCGCACGGCGGAAACGCCCATCTCGTTGTCGTCCTGACCATTCAGGGCCATCAGAGCGGAACCGATCACGATCGGAGTGTCGTCGCCCGGGAAGTCGTAGGTGTTCAGCAGATCGCGAACTTCCATTTCGACCAGTTCCAGCAGCTCGGCGTCGTCAACCATGTCGGCCTTGTTCAGGAACACGACGATGTAAGGAACGCCTACCTGACGGGACAGCAGGATGTGCTCGCGGGTCTGCGGCATGGGGCCGTCAGCAGCCGAGCAAACCAGGATCGCACCATCCATCTGCGCAGCACCGGTGATCATGTTCTTCACGTAGTCGGCGTGGCCCGGGCAGTCTACGTGAGCGTAGTGGCGTACCGGCGAGTCGTATTCAACGTGAGAGGTGTTGATGGTGATACCACGAGCCTTCTCTTCCGGCGCGTTGTCGATCTGGTCGAAAGCGCGAGCGGAGCCGCCCCAGGTCTCGGAGCAGACCTTGGTCAGAGCAGCGGTCAGAGTGGTTTTGCCGTGGTCAACGTGACCGATGGTGCCGACGTT
>NZ_PEKV01000040.1 GCF_002796975.1 Ferrovibrio sp.
GGCCCAGACTGTGTAAAAACGTGGCCAGTGCCCTTGCTATGCTGCCGGTGGGTTTCATAGCGGGGGCACTCCATGAAGCGTTTCATCCAGGGCGAATATCGAGGCCAAACCACGCTACTGCCCGAGAGCCTGGATGATTACGTCGCGGACACCAACCCGGTTCGAGTAGTCGATGTGTTCGTCGATGAACTCGATCTCGGCAGGCTGGGCTTCGACGGTATCGTCCCGGCAGAAACCGGTCGCCCCGCGTACCACCCTGCCGTTCTGCTGAAGCTCTATATCTACGGCTATCTCAATCGCATCCAATCCAGTCGCCGGCTTGAGCGCGAGGCCCAGCGCAACGTCGAATTGATGTGGCTGACCGGACGTCTGACGCCGGACTTCAAGACCATCGCCAACTTCCGCAAGGACAACGGCAAAGCCATTCGTGGTGTCTGCCGGCAATTCGTGGTGCTGTGCCAGCAGCTCGGTTTGTTCTCCGAAGCGCTAGTGGCTATCGACGGCAGCAAGTTCAAGGCGGTCAACAATCGCGACCGCAACTTCACCAGTGCCAAGCTGAAACGTCGGATGGAGGAGATCGAGTCGAGCATTAATCGTTACCTGACGGCGCTCGATACTGCAGATCGTCAGGAGCCTGCCGTTGCCCAGGTCAAAGCCGAACGCCTCCGCGACAAGATCGAGACCTTGAAAGCCAAGATGCAGGAGCTCAAGGAAATCGAAGTTCAGCTCAACGACGCACCGGACAAACAGATTTCCCTGACTGATCCCGATTCGCGTTCAATGAAGACGCGTGGTACAGGAATGGTCGGCTACAACGTGCAGGCAGCAGTCGACGCGAAGCACCATCTAATCGTGACCCATGAGGTCACGAACGACGGCGTCGATCGAGATCAACTGAGCACCATGGCCAAGCAGGCGCGAGAGGCCATAGGCGTCGAGGAACTCTCGGTGGTCGCCGACAGGGGGTACTTCAAAGGCGAAGAAATCCTGGCCTGCCAGGCAGCTGGAATCACCGCTTTCGTACCCAAGGCGCTGACGTCGGGCGCGACAGCGGCAGGCCGCTTTGGCAAAGGTGATTTCATCTATGACGCAGCCAAGAATGAGTACTGCTGCCCTGCTGGGCAAAGCCTGATTTGGCGTTTCTCAAGCGTCGAGAAAGGGCTGAAGCTGCACCGTTACTGGAGTTCGAATTGCCAGGGCTGTGCGTTGAAGGAGCAGTGCACACCGAGCGCACAGCGGCGGGTGAGTCGCTGGGAACATGAGTCGGTGCTCGACGCGATGCAGTCCCGTCTGGATCAGGCACCGGAGATGATGCGCATCCGCCGCCAGACAGTGGAGCATCCTTTCGGCACATTGAAGGCCTGGATGGGCGCCACCCATTTCCTCACCAAGACGCTCGACAGGGTAAGCACGGAAATGAGCCTGCATGTGCTCGCCTACAACTTCAAACGGGTGCTGAACCTGCTGGGCAATAGTGCGCTGATAGCGGCAATGAAGGCCTGAAAGCCCATTGGCGGCCTCTGAACTCGTTGCGCAGCATCGCGGAAACCGTACTTGCCTGAATCAGCTGAATGAGTCGGATCGACATGTCAGAAGCTTATAGCGCCTCTGGGCACCGCTAAAGCAATCCAATAACCAGCTCTTCATCACCCGCTGCGTTTTTACACGGTCTGGGCC
>NZ_PEKV01000007.1:0-7042 GCF_002796975.1 Ferrovibrio sp.
CATGCGCTGGCCGTGCAACTGGCGAAAATCCCGGAAGACATCCGCGGCTATGGCCATGTGAAGGTACGGCACCTGACGGCGGCGAAGGAGAAGGAAGCCAAACTGCTGGCCGAATTCCGCTCGCCCACGGCGCCGCTGGCGACCGCGGCGGAGTAGGTTTTCAAGCGTTCTAGGCCAGTAGATTGCGCCGGATGGGCTCCGGAGGTGAGGTACACTTGGCCGATAGATTTCTCTCGTAAGGATCCGTGGAGGTAAAACCTTTCCACCGTGGTTTTTCATCTCGGTGCCCTGAATAATTGAAATTGTATTTTAATTCGTTGGCGAATGATCTCTGCAGCTATGAGTGTGCCGAAGGCGATCAAGTATGACGCAGCAGTTGATGTGATTGATGAAGTAAAAGCCCTCCCTAGTATTTTATCCCCGTCGGTAGACGGCTTTTGTTTGCTTCCCGTGAGAGGTGGGTGGATTTTGCGGCTTCTCTGATGCCGCATACGCTGTATGCGGCGGCGCGCTCCTAACCTAACTCCTTTAAAGCGAGGCCTTGCGAATTACATCACTGCAAGTAAGCCGCGTTATGCGCAGAAGAGGCGTCAGACGACTGTGGTTTCACTGGTCTGCCGCGGTAAGCCCTTTTGATAATGGTCTCTTTGGGTTTGTACTAAAAACAGCGCTTGAGCGAAATGCCCGTTCAGCCGCGAAAAAATCGTTTGTCCCATATCATGAATTGCCCCCCTATGCCTTGAGCCGGATCGAACAACTAGAGGTCATTATGCCGTTACTGAAAGTTGGCCAAAGCCAGATTTATTATGAAGTACATGGTGAGGGGCCGGATCTGATCTTCGTTCATGGTGCAGGCGGCAATCATGCCAGCTGGTATCACCAGATTGTCGCATTCGAGGGCTATCGTTGCATCACCTTCGACGCACGCGGATTTGGCAATTCGACTGATGCCGAGGGACTTGGCCGTACGGCCTTTCCCGGGGACCTGAAGGCGATTTTCGAGGCGCTGGAGATCAGGAAGGCCATCCTCGTCGCGCAGTCGATGGGTGGCGGCACGTGTCTCAGCTTTACCTGCCGGCATCCGGAAACGGTCAGAGCCCTGGTCCTGGCCGACACGCTCGTCGGCGTGCGTCTGCCCGACAGCATCGCCGGCTTCATGGCGGATGTGCAGAAACGTACGCGAGATCTTTCTCAGGCGGAGCGCGTCCTAGGAGCGACCACGCTGGCGTCGAATCCCGCGGCCACGATGCTTTACCTGCAACTCGCCAGCTTCAACAAGGTCAATGTCCATACACTGACAGGGGAACAGAAGCTGCATTCGCCGCAGGATCTTCAGGCCACCGGGGTTCCGGTGCTGTATGTCGCGGGTGAAGAAGACAGCCTGTTCCCGGCCAATGCAATCGCGGCCGTGCAGCAGGAAGTCGCCAACTCGACCTATGCATTGATCACGAAGGCTGGCCACTCCGCCTATTTCGAGCGCCCGGATGAATTCAATCGTATCGTCAAGGACTGGCTGAAACAGAATGGTTGCGGACCGACGCATTAGGGCGCCATTTAGCACTGCTGCAGCAGCTGCGATATATCGGAGCAGTCGAGAATCTCCCAGGCCTGCTGCGCGATGGCCGCACCGTCTTTGTAGCCGGCGTAATCGACCTGATCGATGAATTTTTCCGTCAGATCTGTATCGCTTGCCGGCGTCATGATGCTACCACGACAATGCTGGACATGATGTTCCAGAACCTCGCCATTGCTCAGCGTGACCGCGCAGCGGGCCGCGGTGACAGCCAGGTTGCCGTCGGCGTGCAATCTGACGCGGCTGCGCAGGCTGACGATGGCGGGGTTTTGCACAGCTTCATCCGAGGCCTCCGCCACACCGGCCTTATTGCGAAGCAATGCTGCACTCACCCAGTGCGGCAGCGACGCCTGAGCCTCCCGCGCGCTGCGCGGCGCGGAGTGTCCGGCGATTTCGACGGCTCTCGGATGAACATGGACGTCGATCGCGGCAATATCGTTTTCGCGTAAGCTTTTCCGGCTGGCGATGGCAAGCGCGGCATCGACGGCAGCGTGAATCCAGACCCCACCTGGATATAGTTTGTAGGATACGCTCTCGAGCGCGAAGGCCGTTCCCACATTCTCCAGCATATTCTCTGCTGTCGAGTTACCCCCGAATACAGCGAGCAGACCATGCGGCCCTTCCAGCACATGTGGGGTGCAGGTGAAATCCTGCCGTGCCAGCAAAGCGGCGATCACGCCGGGACGAACGGTTTGTGCAGGGATAAACGCGCCCGACATGGCGCCGATGGTTTCACGTAGCCCGCCGGCCTGGCCGGTTGCCAGACCAAGGGCTGCCCGCGTCTGCGCAGCGTTCAGGCGGAGAACCTTTGCCGCTGCCGCTGCGACGCCGATCGGCACGGCTGCTCCCGTTGGGGACAGGCCCGTATGGGCCTGCGCGGGTGGCTTCAGAAGGGCGATCCCACAACGGATTGCGACCTCTACGCCTATGACGATCGCCTCTACGGCGCCCTTGCCATCCAGGCCGCACTCCTCGCCCAATGCTGCCACGGCAGCGGCAACAGGCCCGACCGGATGCAGTACGGTGTCGGGATGGTACTCGTTGTAGGACAGGGCGCTGGAACTCATAGAATTCAAAAACGCCGCGGTCATGCAGTCGGTGAGCCGTCCATGGCCGATCACCGTCGATCGGCCGAACCCGGCCAGTGGCAGCAGGGCAGCCGCGGCTTTCATGGTCTCGGGTTGGTGCCGGCCACCCATGGCGCAACCCAGCCAATTTACAAATCCCCGGACGCCCTGGTGGACAGCCGACTGCGGTATGGTGGCCAGCGTCGTGTCCATGAGGAACGTCACCAACCCGCCTGTCAGGTCATGGTGTTGGGCTGTCATGGGTCCGGCGATCCTCTTTCAGAGGCAGTGCGATCATTGGGGTAGTACCAAACCGGGTTCCTGCCTAAAGGTGGTGCGACCTTGAAATAAGGATTCCTGAGCGCGGTAATGGATCAAGCCTATTATTGGTCTGGCTGCATGATTTTGCCTCATGCATACCGTAGGTGGCCGGAGGCGATCATTCCGAAAACTCATCCCAATTCGTCAAAACATCGTTTGTTCGGCCTGATCAGCGGCCATTACCCTCCACAATGGAGAGCGCCCTGAGGCGCGGGCAATTGTGGGAGGCAGCGAGCATGAGCGAAGGCGGGATCGTTTTCACGAGCCAACAGACGGATGAAAATCTCACCGGCGCGAATACCCGTCGCGTGACCTTTGGCGATGTGGACCAGATCGGGCCCGACGACCTTGCTGGCCGCTATCTGCGCCAGTTCTGGCAGCCAGTCATGCATTCGCACGATCTCGAGGCCGGTCGCGCGCTTCCGCTGAACATCCTGGACGAACAATTCACAATTTATCGCGGTGAAAGCGGCAAGCCTTTCGTTATCAGTTCCCGCTGCCCGCACCGCTCGGCACCCATGCATGCCGGCTGGGTGCAGGGCGACGAAATCCGCTGCTTCTATCACGGCTGGAAATTCGCCGGCGACGGAACCTGCACGGAACAGCCCGCCGAACGGCCGGCCTTCTGCGAGCGAGCCGGCATCAAGTCGTATCCCACGCAGGAATATATCGGCCTGATATTCGTCTTTTTCGGCGAGGGCGAGCCACCTGAAATGCCGCGTTACCCGGCCTTTGACAGCAAGGATGTCGTCGTTACCTACGACACCTACAAGCGGCCCTGCTCCTACTACAACAATCTCGAGAATTCCGGCGATTTCTCGCATATCGCCTTTACGCATTCCTCTCTTCACGGGTCTTGGGATGAATCCAATCAAGAGCCGACAATCATGGCGGAAGAGTCGCCGTGGGGTGTGACGATGACCAATGCCTTCCCTGATGGTCGGCGGATCGTCTACCAGTTCGGTATGCCAAACATCCTGCATGCCCGTGTTTTGCCGGATGATCCAAACTACGATTATCGCGAATTCTTGGCTATCTGGGTTCCGATCGACGACGACAACCATATCCAGTTCACACTCACCTCCACACCGAATGTCCCCGGAAAGATCGAAGGTTACCTGAAGCGGCGTGCGGAACGCTTTGCTGGCTATGACCAGGATCCCGTGGAAATTGCGCGCAAGATCGTCAGCGGCCAGATGAAATATGAGGACGTCGATCCGAAACGCGTCTGGCTGGTCGTCCTGCAGGACAATATCGTCCAGACCGGTGTTGGGCGTCCCAGCCGGCGCCCGCCTGAACTTCTGGGGCGCTCGGATGCCTGTGTGCTGCGGCAGCGTCGCGTCTGGCTCAGGGAATTGCAGAAATTCGCCGATGGAAAACCGCTGAAGCAATGGCGCTATGACCCTGCGGAGGTACCGGTGCATTCGGAATTCTTCACAACGAAGAAGAACTGAAGATCCGGACTTTCAATCTGCCAAAGCACAACAGCATTCGGGAAGCTAAAAATGACAGCGCCGCTTTTCTCGGTCCGCCGCCTCGGCCATGCCAACCTGTTCGTCAGTGATTACATGCGGGCCAAGGATTTTTACGTGAATGTGGTCGGCTTCGAGGAGGCCTATCGCCAGCCCGACAACCGTGCCAGCTTCATCAGCAACGGCAATACTTACCATGACTTCGGCCTGACCGATGTGACCAGCAAATACGCGCCGCCGAACCAGGCGCCCGGGCTCAACCACTTCGCGTTCGAAATGGAAAACGAGGTTGAGCTGGTTGCTGGCTATCAGCGGGCATTGTCGTCCGGCTTCAAGTTTAAGGCCACGCTGGATCACGATTGCGCGCGGGCGCTGTACAGCAGTGATCCGGACGGCAACGAGGTTGAGATCTATGCTGATGTGGTGCGGGATTGGCGGGCAATCAAGACCGGCATCATCATCAAGGAAAAGCCAAAGTGGGTGCCAGGAGTCACGATTGAGCCGGAAGCGGAAAGCCTCTATCCGGGAGATTTCGAATACCGCCGGGTTCCGGATGCGGTGTTCCATGCCAAGCGCACCACGCATGTGGCACTGGTTGCCGACGACTACGAAGCGATGTTTGACTTCTACCTTCGTGTTCCGGGCTTGCATGTCGCAACCGGTGGCCGCCAGGCGGACATCACCTTGTTCCGCGGCAATATCGGCATTGGCGACTTCACCCTGATCCGGCAGCAGAACGGGATGAAGCCCGGTCTGCATCACGTCGGGATCGAAACCTTCAGCGAGGCCGAGTTGCGCCAGTCGCTGAAATCCGCCGGGGAGGCGGGCATCGCGATCGAAAGGATTGTCGATCATCCGTCGCGCTATGCCGTCACGATCAAGGACCCCGATGGAATCCAGTTGCAATTCTACGCCAACCGGGACTGGCCGCTGGACAGCCTTTCCGGGGTGGATGCTGCGGATCGGCCATATCTACTTTGAGAGAAGGCCAGACATCGTGGTAAGCCGCTGTCCGGAGTGATCATGTCTATTACAGAAAATGCGCAGACCTTCGATCTCCGCGTAAAGGCGGTCATCTGGGAAACCGCCCGCATCAAGACCTATGAATTGCGGGCGCTGGATGGCGGCGTGCTGCCGCCTTTCTCGGCGGGCGGGCATATCCAGCTCAACCTTCGACCCGACCTGGTCCGCAGCTATTCGCTGATGAACGCGCCATCGGAGCGCCATCGCTACATGATCTCGGTGCAGCTGGAAGACAGCGGCACCGGCGGCTCGAAGCTGGTGCACGCCTTGCTGCAGCCCGGCAGCGTTGTGTCCGTGACCGGCCCGCGGAACAACTTTCCGCTGGTCGAGGGTGCCGAGCGTAGCGTGCTGATCGCAGGCGGCATCGGCATCACACCGATCCTGTCTATGGCGCGTGCATTGTCGGCCGCCGGAAAGGAATGGTCGCTTTACTACTGCGCCCGCTCCCGGTCGGAAGCGGCGTTGCTGGAAGATGTATCCGCTCTGGCCGTATCGGGTCGGCCAATCCACACGCATTTCAACGATGAGCATGACGGCGGGCTGCTCGATCTGCGTGCCCTGATCACAGCAGTTCCGGCCGGTACGCATTTCTACTGTTGCGGCCCGGTTCCGATGCTCGAAGCCTATACGGCCGCCACCGCCGGCGTGCCCTCCGAATATGTCCATCTGGAATATTTCACGGCGAGCGAGCCTGCAGCGCTCGAAGGCGGCTATACCGTTACGCTGTCCCGCAGCGGCAAGTCCTTCGTGATTCCGCCGGGCAAATCGATCCTGAATGTCCTGCTGGAGAATGGCCTGAACGTACCGTTCGCCTGCGCTCAGGGCACCTGCGCCTCTTGCGAGACCAGAGTCGTAGCGGGCACGCCGGATCACCGCGACGTCGTGCTGAGCCAGGAAGAGCGCGATTCGAACGGGACGATGATGATCTGCTGTTCGGGTTCGAAGGGCCCGCAGCTCATCCTCGATCTCTAGTATTGAGTCGAGTATTGGCTCGGTGCCGGCGACGCAGATCAGTGCGCCAGATCGCGCTCCGACAGGATCCACTTCCTGAATTTCTGGATCGCCGGCATGTTTTTTTGTTCCCGGCGGCACAGCAGGTAGTAGGCACCGGCACTTTCGGTCGCCTGGTTGAGCGGCAGCACCAGACGCCCACTAGCGATGTCCTCTTCGACCAGCGGCCGCGGAATCAGCCCCACGCCTTTGCCCTCATGCACCGCCTGCAGGGCCATGAAGAAATGCCCGAAGGCGGGGCCTTTCTGGATGCGTTCGTCTGTAATGCCGAAAACATGATACCAGTCCGGCCAGGCATGATTGCGTGTCGCGACATGAATCAGGCCGAGCGAGAGCAGGTCTTCAGGATTACGGATTGGGGGGGTGCCTTCCAGCAGGCTCGGATTGCAGACCGGTACCAGCACATCCGGCATCAGCAGGTCGGCATGTACTGAACTCCAGTCATCGACCATTTCCAGATCGATCCGGGGCGCATCGCGCATGGGCTGGGCCTGCGGCAACTGGCCGACCCGGATGGCGACATCCACGGGATCGCGGCCGAAATTCACCGGCAGGATCGAGGTGATGATACGCAG
>NZ_PEKV01000007.1:7065-149099 GCF_002796975.1 Ferrovibrio sp.
CGAGCGACTGGGAGATATTCCTTGCCCTGCGGCGTCAATTCGATGGCACGGATCAGCCGATTGAAAAGCGGCACTCCCAGATAGACTTCGAGCGCCTTCACCTGCCGGCTTATGGCGCTCTGGGTCACGCATAACTCTTCCGCCGCCTTGCTGAAACTCAGGAGGCGTGCGGCGGATTCGAAAGCGCGCAATGCGTTTAAATTAGGCAAGCGACGAGACATTACGCTCCCGGACTCCTGCGAGTCCCTCATTGTGACCGCCCGATTTCGGCCCAACGAAATTGGAGCAAAATCTATGCCTAACTTTATGCTCAATATCGATGCCCGCAAAGGCAAATTACGGTTTAATGAAATGCGCCATGCCCGTGTAACCTAGAGGTAGTCGGAACGATTGCATGGGCAACCCTTGTGGAAGGGATGCACTAATAGCCTGTACTTTTATCGACGACATTCAGCATGAGTTGCCCTGAAAGATGGCGACGGATGTTGTCGGCGACCACCAAGGCAGCCGTTTTTGGCTGAGTCAGGGCCGAGGCATGCGGAACGACAGTTATCTTTTCATGCTTCCAGATCGGATTGGCGGCAGGCAGCGGCTCTTCCTTGAACACATCGAGCGTTGCGCCCGCCAGATGTCCGCTGTCGATGGCAGCAATGAGGTCGTCCTCAACCAGATGTCCTCCGCGCGCAACATTGATCACACTGCTGCCGGGCCGCATCATTCTGAAAGCTCTTGCGTTCAGGATGTCGCGTGTGTCGTCTGTGAGTGGAAGCAAGCAGACGACAATATCGCTGCTTTTGAGAAAATCATCGAACGCGGCAGTGCCGGAAAAGCAGCGAATTCCGGGTATATCCTTACTCGACCGGGCCCAGCCGTTGACGGGGAATTTCAGCGCCTGCAGGGCGCGCGCGCAGCTGCCGCCCAGCTGGCCAAGGCCCATGATGCCGACCGGGCGATCCTGGGCAAGCGGTGGAATGAGCGGCAGCCAGTCGCTGCGCTGTTGCTGCCGGCGATATTCGGGCATGCGCCGGTGGTGGCAGAGAACTTCCATGACCACGAACTCGACCATTCCGTCAACCAGGGACGGGTCGACCATGCGCACGAGCGGAATGTCGGGCGGCAGCGCTGAATCTTCCAGGAACCGATCGATGCCGGCGCCCATCGAGAAAATGGCGCGCAGCGCCGGAAACTGCGGGAAAAATCCGTGCGGGCAGCGCCAGGAAAGCACGTAGTCGATCTCTGAAAGATCGCCGGCGTCGGGCCACAGCCGGATTTCAAGTTCGGGAACCTGGCTCTGGATGCCCTGCTGCCAGGGTGTCGGATCGACGCCGAAGCAGGCAAATAGCAGGACGGGACGTCCGGATTTCATTGAATGGCCTCTAGATGGACTTAGGACAGGAAAATCGTTGATTCGTCCGAAAAGGCCTTCAATTCGAGTGCATTGCCAGAGGGATCGAGGAACAGGCAACTGGCCTGCTCGCCGATCTGACCTTTGAATCGAACCTGCGGCTCGATCACGAATTCAACATTGGCCGCTTTCAGCCTGACGGTCAGGGCTTCCCAGTCTTCCGGCGTCAGGATCACCCCGAAATGACGAAGCGGAATGCCTTCACCGTCGACTTCACTTTGCGTTTGGTCGGCCGGTGTCTCGCTCACATGGGCAACGATCTGGTGGCCGAAAAAGTCGAAGTCCACCCAGTGTTCACCGGAGCGGCCTTCGTTGCAGCCCATGATGTCGGCGTAGAACCGGCGCGCCTCGTCGATATCCCGGACGGGAAAAGCCAGATGAAACCGCGGGATATTCGGCATGCTCAGTCCTTGCGGGCGTGTTTCCGCCAGTCACTCGATGGGCCGGACTATCTCCCAGGCACCCGTTTGTAGACAAAGGACATTTTGGCCAGATGCATGCCATTAGGTCATGCTGATGAGTCCGCTGAATGCCAGGCATGAGCCACGCGCATGTACAGCAGACAAAAACTGTCTTGTTGGGCAGCTGCCCCTCAGCATAGCAATTCATGATCCGGCACTGGCGAATATCGCCACGCGGGATGGGGCAGAGATTTCCGCAAAGTGAGATTCGCGTGAACAAAATTGCGCTGGACATGACGACTTCCACGGCCCTCGAGGCGAATGCGACCCCACCTCTCCGGGTCGGGATCGCGGGCCTGGGCGCCATCGGTGCCACATTGGCCGAGAAACTCGCCGGCGGCGCAGTGCGCGGCGCGGTGCTGAGCGGCGTCGCGGTCCGGAATACGGAGAAGGCAGCCGAGATCCTCAAACAGATCAATAGCAAGGCTCAAATCTGCTTGTCCTTCTCGCAGTTGGCCGACTGCGCAGACATCGTCGTCGAATGCGCGCCGTCGGCGCTGCTCGCCGACATCACGCGGCCGGCATTAAAAGCCGGCAAGAAAGTACTCGTCTACAGCGTGGGCGCCCTGATCTCGAACTGGGATCTGGTCGAATTCGCCCGGCAGCATAAAGGCCAGATCATCGTTCCCTCGGGCGCGCTGCTCGGTCTCGATGCGGTTGCCGCCGCTGCCGAAGGCACAATCCACGAGGTGCGCATGATCACCAGAAAGCCGGTACGCGGCCTGCTTGGCGCCCCGTATCTGACGCAGAATAACATCGACATCAGTAATCTCAAGGAAGCGACCAAGATCTTCGACGGTACCGCCCGCGAGGCGGCCGTCGGCTTCCCCGCAAACCTAAATGTCGCTGTGGCGCTCTCCCTTGCAGGCGTCGGCCCCGACCTGACCAAGTTGGAAATCTGGGCGGACCCGAACCTGACCCGCAATACGCACCGGATTGTCGTCAACTCGGACTCAGCACTTCTCCAGATGGAGATCCAGAATATTCCGAGCGAAAACCCGAAGACCGGCAGGATTACGGCACTCAGTGGACTTTCGATGCTGCGCAAGCTCAGCGAGCCCCTGAGTGTCGGCGGCTGAACGGTTGGGAAACGCGACCAGAAAATATCCAGCAGCGGGAACAGGGACGACCGGTTATGGGACTAACGACAGCAAGACCCTTGCCCGACATGCAGTTCGGCGACAGTCGACGGGATGCACCGATGCAGCCTGATGCCATGCGCGCGCTTAGCATCCAGGGCCTGCAGAAATCCTTCGTGACTCAGCGACGCCAGGTCGTGCGGGCGATCTCGGACTTCAGTCTCGAAGTCAACGTGAGCGAAGTGATCGCCGTGCTGGGGCCCAGCGGCTGCGGTAAGAGCAGCCTGCTCCGTATTCTGGCCGGACTGGACAGTGTCTATTCCGGCACCATCGACTGGCCCCTGCGCAAAAGCAGCGATGCCAAGGCATCTGGCCTGCAGAGCGCGACGGTCTTCCAGTCCGACTCCACCTTCCCGTGGATGAATGTCCGCCAGAACGTCATCTTCGGCATGACAAGCCTGAAGATCGACCGCGACGCAGCGGCCCAGCGGGCGGACTATTACCTCAAGCTCGTCGGCCTGGAAAAATTCCACCTTTCCTATCCGCATGAGCTGTCCGGCGGCATGCGGCAGCGGGTATGCATCGCGCGCGCGCTGGCGACCGAGCCCAAGCTGCTCCTGATGGACGAGCCGCTGGCCGCGCTCGATGCCCAGACCCGCGTGGTGATCCAGCAGGAACTGCTGCGGATTTGGCTGCAGACGAAATCCACCGTGATCTACATCACCCACGACCTGGGCGAGGCGCTCACCCTGGCCGACCGCGTGGTGTTGATGACGGCCCGGCCCGGCCGGATCAAGACCATCCGGAATATTCCGTTCGGCCGTAACCGGGATGCCTATGAGCTGCGCGGCACGCCCGAATTCGGCGAACTCGAAGTCGACCTCTGGCGCCTGCTGGCCGAGGAAGTCGGGCAGTCCCTGGTGATGGAGTCACGCTGATGAGAGATGCAACGCAGGTCGAAAGCAGCGTCATCCTCGAATACGACGCGCGTGTGCGGCGCCGGCGCTTGTCCCAGATCACTCTTGGCCTGGGCTTTCCGCTGCTGTTGCTGCTGATGTGGGAGTTCGCGGCGCGGTTCGCCCTCATCGACTACCGCTTCTTCCCCGCACCCTCCACCGTCGTCACGACGATGGCGCACCTGCTGTCGACCGCTTCGGAGCGCAACCAGCTCCTGGTCGATACCTGGGCCACCTTCCGGCGCCTCGCGCTGGGTTATGTTATCGGCTCGACGCTCGGTATCGGCATCGGCATGGCCATGGGATTGTCGGCGCGCGTTCGCTATGCGCTGGGTCCGCTGATCAACATCACCTATCCGACGCCGAAGCTGGCGCTGTTCCCGCTTCTGATTGTGCTGCTGGGTCTCGACGATGCCAGCAAGGTGGCGCTCGTTCTACTGGGTGTCTTCTACACCACCTGCATCAGCACCCTGAACGGCATCGTCTACAGCCATCCGCTGCATCGCGACGTCGCCAAGGCTTATCAGATCCCCGAGGTGGCGTTCTGGTTCCGCGTCGCCATTCCGGCGGCGCTGCCCTCGGTGGTCAACGGCCTGAAGCTCGGTCTTGGCCAGGCGCTGATCCTTGTCGTGGCCGTCGAGATGGTTGGTGCCGAACAGGGCATCGGTTTCTTCATCTGGCATTCCTGGGAAATCTTCGACGTTTCGAGGATGTTCCTCGGCATCCTGGTTGCACTGATGCTTGGCGGCGGCGCGATGATGTTCGGCCAATTCCTGGAGCGCAAGCTGACACCATGGGTGCGATACGAGTAATGCGCCCAACCTGGGCACCCGGCCTGTGATGAGTTTTCGGTCGATGGGTTCCAGAAACCAGATTTGTTCGGTTGGAGCCGCCGAAGAATAGTAGTTCTCGAACATCCCAGACTTTGAGTCGGTTCGGAAATCTGATCCGGTTGCATCAAGGTTCGACGTTCTTATCCATACGAAAAACCAGCATGGAGGGGTTTATGATTGATCGGCGACAGTTTCTTGGCAGAAGTCTGACGGCAGCGAGTGCTCTGGCACTGGCCAATATTGGTAGCGTGACACTGCCGTCCATGGCGTCGGCGGCAGCCGCGCGGCCAGTTCGGTTTGGAACCGTGGGCGGCACATCGGATGCCGGCCTTTATCTCGCGAATGCGCTCGGCTTCTTCGAGGAAGTCGGCATCAAGCTCGAACTGTCGCGCCTCGGCACCTCGCCGGCGCTTGCCTCAGCAACGGCCACCGGCAATCTCGACGGCGCCGGCATTTCCGTCAATCCGGCGCTGTATGCCTCGATCGAGCAGGGCCTGCAGCTGAAAGCTGTCGGCGACAAGCAGAGCTTCTCGCCCGGCCTCTCGTCGGCCCATATCATCGTTAATAAGCGTCTGATCAAGGGCTCCAAGGCCGAAACCATTGCCGGTCTGAAGGGCAAGAAATTTGCCATCGCGTCAAAAAAGACCGGTTTCTATATGATCGTGCTTGACGTTCTCGCCAAGCACGGGCTGAAGGAAGGCGATGTCAGCTTCGTCGAGCTGGCCTACCCCAACATCACGCCGGCGCTCACCAGCGGTGCCGTCGATGCCGCGGCCCATCTCGAGCCGTACCTGTCGCAGGCCATAAAAATGGGTGTCGTCGATTCTGTGTCGGATCTCACAGAAGCGTTTCCTCCGGGCGCAACGCTGGTACCGATCGTCTTCGGCGAACGCATGGCCTCCGATACCGATCTGGGCAACGACTTCATGCTTGCCTATACCCGGGGCGTGCGCGTGTACAACGACGCCTACACCAAAGGCATCAACAAAGAAAAGACGATCACCATCATTGCGGAAGGCAGCAAGATCGACCGCGATGTCATTGAAAACAGCTTCCCGACAGCCCTGAATCCCAACCAGAACCTGGATGTCGCTTTCTTCGAGCGCATGCAGAAGTTCTTCATCGCGCAGGGCACTCTTCGCCAGCCCATCGATATGAAGCGGCTGATCGACACCAGCTTCGCGGCCAATGCGGTGAAAAAGCTCGGGCGTTACACCTGAGCGGCAGATCCTGGTTTCTGGATGGATGTAGCTAGACGCTGGCAGGTCAAGAAGCCTGATCGAATTGCTCCCAGGAACGGGTGTGCCAGCATGCCAGTCAAAAGCACGACCAGACATGTCATTGGCCGTACATGTGCCGTTTTATCTACCAGCATCCGAATGATGCCAACCCAGCGAGCAGGCTATGCTGACGATTGAGAAAAAGTTCGAGGCTCTGGCAACGGAGAACGCGCCGGGGCAGGAGGTGCGGCAGGCGGCCGGAAACATCGACAATCTCGTCAGGGGCAAGCCCCTTACCGGCACGCCGGTCGACTTTTCCCATGGCGATGTCGATGCCTTCACGCCGACCCCGGGTTCGTTCGAAGCTTTCTCCGATGCCGTCGATACTGGCGGTCGCCAGGCCTATACCGAATATCGCGGCGCGGCCGACATCCGCGCCGACCTGGCGCAGAAGCTGGCTGGCTTTACCGGTGCACCGGTCGCAGGCGACGGCATGATCCTGACCGCCGGCACGCAGGGTGCGCTGTTCCTGTCAGTGGCGGCGACTGTGACGACCGGCGACCGGGTGGCCATCGTTCAGCCGGATTATTTCGCCAACCGCAAGCTGGTGCAGTTCTTCGGCGGCGAGGTCGTTCCCGTCCAGATCGACTATATGAAGTCGGAAGATAATGCCGGGCTGAACCTCGATCAGCTTCGCGACGCCTTCGCGTCTGGCGTAAAAGTCTTTCTGTTCTCCAATCCGAATAACCCGACCGGTGCGGTCTACTCGGCGGCTGAAATTGCGGCCATTGCCAAACTGGCGGCCGAGTTCGATGTCATGGTGATTGCCGACCAGCTCTATTCCAGGCTGCGTTACAGCGGAGTGACTTATACCCATATTCGCGCCGCGGGCCTGCCGGACAATCGCGTCATCACCATTATGGGGCCTTCAAAGACCGAGTCGCTTTCGGGTTATCGCCTCGGCGTCGCCTTTGGCGCAAGTAGTGCCATCGATCGGATGGAGAAGTTGCAGGCGATCGTGACGCTACGCGCCGCCGGTTATAATCAGGCGGTCTTTAAAACGTGGTTCTCCGAACCGGTAGGCTGGATGGATCATCGCATACAGCAGCACCAAGACATTCGCGACGATCTCATCAAAGTCTTTCGTGGCGCGGGACTGCGGGTGCGCACGCCGCAAGCCGGCAGCTACCTGTTCCCCGAGCTGCGGCCGCTTGATGTCAGCTTGAACGACTTCGTCCGCCTGCTGCGGTTGCAGGCAGGCGTCACCGTGACGCCTGGTTCCGAGTTCGGGCCGCACTGGTCCAGCTTGCGGCTGAATTTTTCGCAGGATCATGCCGCCGCCGTGGCCGCCAGCAAGCGAATTGTGGAGATGGCGGGGAGATACCAGCGTTAAGGTCAACAAATTCCCATAATCAGGCTCGGGAATTGGCTTACAAAGGGATGGCAGAGAAAGATTAGAGATTGTTGGGATTATTCACTTTGGTTGATGCTTTGAGTTGAGGAGCATACTTTCCGCAGCTCTGCCGGGATTGAGCCAGTAAATTTTTTCGGATTGGCCTCCGGTGGAGGCAAAAATACCCAGCCAGTAGATTTTACGCTATCTACCGGCCAATAGAACCTCAATTCAGAGGATGACCTGTTTAGTAGGGCTGACTCAGTAGGGATTCTCAAGATGCTCCCGACCAGTAGATCTAGGTCCCTAGCCAGAAAACCTTCATGGCGATTGCCGTCTTTAACAAGATGGCTTGCTCCTAGCGGGCTAACCGGAGGCGGGAAGGACTGATAGCTGTTCTGGGCACGTAGATATGTACTGCTTTACGAACTCCGCGAGAGAGCGTCAGCGCCCACACGAACTTCCCCGCTTGTTCGGCCACTAGCTTGCCGCCATGGTTACCCACTGCCGCAAGTAAAAATGCCAGCACAAGATGTCATCGTGGGGCACTGATATTCCTACCTTAGTTCCCTGAGGCCAAGAGCGTGTAAAGGGCGTCCAATAATACAAGAGCGTCCATTTAGGCGTGCGTTACTCGCCGCAGGCGACATTGCGCCACCACTCTTAGGTTGTTCCGCATCCCCTGAGCGCACTGCACAATTTCTGAACATGAAAAAGATATTGCAGAGCGCGCTTTCTATGTTACCGTTTTTATAATCGAGACGGTGTCTCGTATATCGAGACAGCATAAATGGGGATTTGCGTGGCAAAAGGCAGTGCCAGCAATAAGAACTATGCGAAGATTCAGTCAGTCGCACGTGCGACCGAAATCCTGAAGGCGTTCATCAGTGCTGACAGCTGGGGCCCGACCGAGCTGGCGCAGCAGGTCGGTCTGCATAAAAGTGTCGTGCATCGCCTGTTGGTGACGCTGGCTGGCAGCGGCGTGCTGACGCGTAATGCCGAAAGCGGGCAATACAGTTTGGGGCCGGTGATCGCGCAGTTGCAGCCTCGCGGCGGCTTCAATGGTGCGCTTAAGCAGATGGCTCGGCCCTATCTGCAGCGCCTGGCCGCAGCCAGCGGCGAAACCGTCAGTCTTTGCGTACGGGAAGAGAGCCAAGGGCTTTGCATCGATTATGTCGATAGCCCGCAATCCATGCGCTTTACGGTCTCCACCGGGCAGACCTTCCCGCTGAATGCAGGCTGCGTCGGCAAGGTAATTCTAGCCTATCAGTCCGAAGACTTCATCGAAGAACTGATCGCGCGGAAAGCGCTCAAGCGCTACACGCCGAATACCATTACCGATCCAAAGAAGCTCCGCGCTGAATTGCTACGCATCCGAAAGCTTGGATATGCCTTCAGCGATTCGGAAATCACACCTGGTTCGCGCTCCGTCGGCGCGCCCATCCATGGCCCGGATGGTGCGGTCTTCGCAAGTCTTGCCATTTCGGCCCCGTCATTCCGCATGCCGGACAATGAACTGGACCGTTTTACCGACATGGTGCGCGGCGAGGCCGCCGGTTTGTCGCGTGAGCTGGGATATGTCCGCGAACGCGGAAAGAAAGTCAAAAAGATTGCCAAGGAGAAGGTCTGATGCTGTTCAATGAGAAGCGGGCAAACGAAATCATGGCCAAGGCCGGCATCGACGCCATCGTGGCGACGTCACCGGACAACGTGATGTATGCCACCGATTACGAATGCGTCACACACTGGATCAACAAGGGCTTCCAAGTCTATTCGATCTATACGCCAAACCATAAGCCGAAGGCCTCTCTGGTGGCGCCGAGCCTAGAACTTGAGGCGTTGGTCGACGGCACGGTTTGGGTCGAAGACATCTACATCTTCAGTCCGTTCAAGCGCGGCCCGGCGCAGGACAACGAGATGGATCGCGTCGGCAGAGAAGGCAAGGCGCTGCTGGAGCGTGCGCATACCGTCAAGCGCGCGCTGGACGGCCTCATTGCCGCCATCGAGTCGCGTGGCCTGCAGAATGGCCGTATCGCCGTCGATGAAACTGGTATGTCACCTTTTATCTTCTGGGAACTTAAGCAGCGTTTCCCCAATGCCGACATCATCGCCGGTAACGCGACCTGGTGGGAAGTCCGCATGATCAAGACGCAGGAGGAAATCCGCCGCCTGCGTGCGGCGTCGCGCATCACCGAAGAGGCGATGAACCATGCTTTCAAGTTGATCCGGCCGGGCGTCAAGGAAAGCGACGTTGTACATGCCTATCACTGCCGGCTAGCCGAACTGAAAGGCAAGCCGACCTTCATGATCTTGGGCAGCGGCAGCCGCACGTCCTATCCGCATATGCTGACATCGGACAAGGTAATCGAGAACGGCGATATCGTCCGCTACGACATCGGCTGTACCTACGACTACTACCATTCCGACACGGCGCGCGCCGTAATTCTGGGCAAGGCCACCAAGCAGCAGCAGGATCTTTGGGATGCGCTGGCCGGCGGTGTCGAGGATGCGATCGCCCTAGTCAAACCCGGAGCCGATGTGCGCGACATCTACCGCGCGGCGATGAAGCCGGGGCAGGGGTTGGGCCTGGAGAATTTCGACCGCTTCCACTGCGGCCATGGCATCGGCATCAGCGTCTACGACCCGCCGGTCGTGACCATCGCCGATCCCACCACCTCGGCCTTCTTGATGCCGTCGGTGGAAGGCGGCCTCAAACCTGGCATGTCGCTCAATATCGAGGTCGGCTACTACATGCAGGGCGTACAGGGCTTCCTGTGCGAAGACACCCTGATCGTGACCGAAACCGGCTGCGAACGGCTGACCAACAACAGTAAGTCTCTGGTCTATGACGAGTTCATGGCCAAAGCGGCGGCGATGGCCTGACCGACAATGCGCGCCAGGGTCTCCACATATCTGGCTTTCTTCGCCGCGCCAAAGCTGTGGCTGCTCGTCTTTTTCATCCTCCCGATGATGGCGATGCTGCTCTACAGCTTCTGGCGGGTGATCGACTATCAGATCGTGGCCGACTTCACGCTGCGCAACTATCAGAAGATCGGAGGTTCGCTTTATGTCGGAGTCTTCCTCTCCACCATCAAGCTATCGATCTATGTGACTGTGCTGTCGCTGCTGATCGGCTACCCGGTCGCCTACTTCCTGGCCCGCAAGGTGCGTCGCTTCAAGATGACGCTGCTGCTGCTGGTCATCCTGCCGCTTTGGACCAGCTATCTGGTCCGTACCTATGCCTGGATGCTGATCCTGGGCACGCAGGGCGTCGTCAACCAGGCGCTGATGGGGCTTGGATTGATCACTCAGCCGCAGACCTGGCTGCTGTATTCGGATTTCGCTGTCACCATCGCACTGGTCCACATCTACATGCCTTACCTAATCCTGCCGCTTTATGCCGTGCTGGAAAAGATCGATCCCAGCCTCCTCGAAGCGGCCTGGGATCTGGGCGGCGGCCGCATCCGCACCTTCCTGTCGGTGATCCTGCCGCTCAGCCTGCCAGGTATCGCGAGCGGTTGCCTGTTCGTGTTCATCCCGTCGATGGGTGCATTTGTCACGCCGGAACTGCTCGGCGGTACGCGCAGCATCATGATCGGCAGCATCATTGCCCAGCAGTTCGGCGTGGCATTTGAATATCCCTTCGGGTCTGCGCTGGCACTTGTCCTGATGGGTATCATCTTTGCTACGGCAGCGATCTGCCTGCGCTACGGGAAGCCGCGGGGGGCTGTCTGATGCGGCGGGACAACGTCAAGATCGTGCTCGGCATCTGGACTGGTCTGGTCTTGCTGTTCCTATTCGCGCCGCTGATCATCGTGGCGATCTTTTCGTTTAATACCTCGACGATCAGCCGTTTCCCGCTGAGCGGTTATACGCTGTCCTGGTACGCTAAACTGTTCGGCGATGGGATGTTGCGCGAGGCGCTGTGGAACAGCCTGATCATCGCTTTCGCCACTGTCGTGGTTTCCTGCAGTCTGGGAATCCTGGCCGCGGTGGGCATCCATCGTCATGGCGGCCGTTTTACCAGCGGCTTGCGCGCCTTCAGTCTGACGCCAATGATGGTGCCGCGCTTGGTGATCGGCATTGCTCTACTGACTTTCTACAATCTGATCCAGATTGACTTATCGCTGTTCACAGTAATTGCCGGGCATATCGTGATGACGATGCCCTATGTGATTCTGATCGCGTTGGCGCGGCTGGTGGGTTTCGAGAAAACCCTGGAAGAGGCGGCCTGGGACCTTGGCGCTAGCACCTTCACCATCTTCCGGGAGATTATGGTGCCGTTTCTGAAACCGGCAATCATCGCCGCCGGTCTTATGTCCTTCACGTTGTCTTTCGATGAGGTGGTGGTGACTTTCTTCACCACCGGCCGCGAGAACACGCTGCCGATGATGATCTGGTCGAAGCTGCGTTTCGGCATCACACCAGAAGTGAACGCCATTGCCACAATTACCGTACTCATTAGCGGCCTGTTTGCCGTGATAGCCGAACTGACCCTGCGTAGGGCCCAGGAGAAACCGTAACGATATTCAACAAGGAGGGGTGATATGGAACGCGAGTCAATCAATCTGCTTCTGCCGCGCGGTATTTCGCGGCGTAAAGTGATGCAACTCATGGGTGTTAGCGGTCTGGCGGCGGCAATGCCGGCCAGCCTGCGATCCGCCATGGCACAGGACAAGTCGTTGTCCTACTTCACCTGGTCATCTTGGGGTGAAGAACCCTTCGTGGTTAAGGCGAAGCAGAAGCTGAGCGTCGAACTTAAGCCTACCTTCTATAGCAGCTCCGACGAAATGATGGCTAAGCTGCGCGGTGGTGGCACCAAGATCTATGACATGATCGTACCGGTGCAGAATTATATCGGGCCGGCTGCCAAAGCCGGTCTGATCGAGCCCCTGAACCCGGCCTCACTGCCCAATACCAAAGATATATTCGAGCAGTTTGCGACCTCACCGCAGTGGCGCGTTGATGGCAAGCTCTATGGCATTCCCTTTGTCTGGGGCGCCAATGCCATGGCTTTCAACCGCAAGGAAACTGGCGAGCTAGACTCGCTCGGCGCACTGTTCGACCCGAAATACAAAGGCCGCATCGCCATGCGTGATGAGCCGGAAGACACTCTGGCAGTAGCCGCCCTGCAACTAGGCATCAAGAAACCCTACTCCATGGAGGAAAAGGAGCTTCAGGAAGTCAAGAAGCTGCTGATTTCGCAAAAGCCGCTAGTGCGTGCCTACTGGAAAAATGTCGCCGACGTCCAGAACATGCTGGCGTCGGGCGAAGTGGTCGTGGCCTGGGCCTTCCTGGCTATCATCGCGCCGTTGCTGAAGGCCGGTGTTGATGCCGGCTGGGTCTGGCCGAAGGAAGGCGCCGTCGGTTGGAGCGAAGCGATCACGCCGGTGAAGGGTACCGGCAAAATCAAGCTAGTCGAGGAATATGCCAATTTCACGTTGAGCCCAGAATACGGTGAGTTTATGGCGCGCACCACGCGCTATGCGCCGGCTTCGAAGGTGGCGATTTCCCGTCTTGAGTCGCAGCTTGTGAAGGATCTTGGCATCGACATCAATAATGTCGGACGCCTCGTGTTCAAGGACATTCCGAAGGACAAGTCCCGCTGGAATGAAATCTGGAACGAGGTCAAGGCAGCTTGATGCTGCACTACCGGGGATCGAGCAGAGTGATGAACCAGATCGACGTTGAACTTCAGTCCGTGGTCAAGCGATTTGGCTCGTTTACTGCAGTGGACGGGATTGACCTCGCTGTCCAGTGCGGCCAGTTCGTCACATTGCTCGGCCCTAGTGGGTGCGGCAAGACAACCACGCTCCGCATGATTGGCGGATTGGAGTTGCCAGATTCCGGACGCATCCTCGTCGGTGGCGAGCCGCTCGCCACCGATGGGGGCGCGAGCCGGCCGACCCGCATGGTGTTTCAGAATTACGCCCTGTTTCCGCATATGACCGTGGCGGAGAATGTCGCCTTCGGTCTACGCATGCAGAAGGTGCCGAAAGCCGAGATCGAGACGCGCGTGAAGGATATCGTCGCGTTGCTGGGCTTGACCGCGCATATCGAGAAATTCCCGCGCCAGATGTCGGGCGGCCAGCAGCAGCGTGTCGCTCTGGCGCGCGCCCTGGTGACCCGGCCTCGCGTGCTGCTTTTGGACGAGCCGTTGGGTGCGCTCGACCTCAAGATGCGCAAACATATGCAGCACGAGCTGAAGAAGTTGCAGCGCGAAGTCGGTATTACATTTGTCTATGTGACGCATGACCAGGAAGAGGCGATGAACCTCTCCGACACCATCGTGGTGATGGATCATGGCCTGATCGTGCAGCAGGGTTCGGCGGCCGAGATTTATCAAAATCCGGTCAATGCCTATGTGGCCGATTTCATCGGCGAAGCGAACCTACTGAGCGGCGTGTTCCGCGATGGCGCCGGTGACCGTGCGACAGCGATCTCGCCACTAGGCGTGCTGGGCGGCCGGCTGCCGGAAAGCTATCGGCCCTCTGCGGGCGACCATGTATTATTCTCGATCCGCCCCGAGCATGTCTTGATCGGCCAGAATACGGCATCGCTGGATTTCAACAAGCAGGGCACGCTCACCGAGGTCGCTTATCTCGGCGGCAGTTCGCGCCTGACCCTTGCTGTTGGCGACACCACGCTGCGCGCCGACGTGCCGGGGTTGTTCACCGCACCGGCGGGCGAGGTGGTGATGTTCGGCTGGCAGGCGGAGAATGTCCGCATCCTGCGGCACGATGCCCGTTTCACCACTCCGGTTGCCTGAGGAGGCCCATTGTGATTGTCGATATCGAAACCCATCCACTGCGGCTGGCGCGCCCTGTAGCGACCAATCCGCAGATGTCGATGACCAAGCATTATACCTGGTGCGAACAATCAGCCGATCTGTTGGTCGCCGAGATGAATTACGCCGGCGTCGACAAGGCCTTCCTGATCAGTTACGACGCCGAGGACATCCTGTTCGAATGCCGCGAGAAAGGCTTCGATCTTGAGGATTACAGCGGCGGACGGAAATACTCGCTGCAGGGATTCCGGAAGTATCCGGATCGCTTCTGGTGGTTCAATACGCTCAAGCATCCCAAACGGTACGATGCCGCTGCGCTGGCACAGAGGGATTTCGACGAGGGCGCCTCCGGCCTGAAGATCTTTCCGGCCTATATCGAAGCCAATCTGATCGACGACGACATGAAGCGGATTTTCCGCCTGACGCTCGATCAAGGCAAGCGGATCCTGCTGTCCTTTCAGACCCTGGTGCCGCCGAAAAGTTTCTCCTTAGAAGAATATCTCGAACAGCTGGATCAGCTGCTGACCGAATTACCCGGCCTGCCGATGGTGCTGATGCAGGCCGGCTGCGCCGACCCGATCGCGCCGCGCTGGGATCTAGTGCGGCGGATCGCCGACAAGCACAAGAGCCTGATCATGGGTTGCGGCTATGTCGGCGAAGTCTGGGATGACGACACCGAATATCCCTACCCGAATTATCTGCGCCGCATCGAGGTGTTGACCAAAGCGGTTGGTGCCGACCGCATGATGTGGGGCACTGACTGGCCGTGGTTCGAGGACAAGTTCAAATACAAGCAGGGTGTGGATTCGATCCGCAAGCATGCTCACTTTATGTCAGCGGATCAAAAAGCAGATTTCCTTGGCCGCACGGCGGGCCGTTTCATGGGGGTACTGTAATGACGTTCACGATCGTTGCGCGCGACAAGGACACAGGCCTGCTGGGCATCGCGCAGTCGACAAATCCGCTGTCTGTCGGCGCCCGCTGTCCCTTCATCCGCGCCAACGTTGGCGCCGTCAGCACTCAGGCTTATACCGATCCGGGCCTTGGCCCGTTGGCCATCGAGCTGTTGTCGCTGGGTCATTCGCCGGAGAAGGTGATTGCTGAACTCGGTGAAAGCGATCCCGGCTATGCCTGGCGCCAGATCGGCATCGTCGACCGGCATGGACGCGTGGCGGCACATACCGGTTCGGAAGCCAAGAATTACAAAGGTGCAGTGATCGGCGATGGCTATGTCGTAATGGGCAATCTTTTGCTGACCGATCAAGTGCTACCCGACATGGAAAAAGCCTGGCGTGACAGCGCCGGCGAGCTGTTCGAGGAGCGTCTGATGCGGGTGATTACCGCCGGCCGCGATGCCGGTGGCGATGCGGGTGGCCATCGTTCGGCTTGCCTCATGGTTTATGACACCGAGCCCTACGGCAGGACCGATTTGCGGGTAGATTTCGCGCCGAAGAAGAAAGGCGAGCCCGATGCAGTCGATCTGCTGCGTCGTGCCTTCGACACCTACCGGCCGATGATTCCCTATTACAAGGTGCGGCCGCATAACCCGTCGATGATCGGCTGGATCGACTGGCTGAAGTCGCAAGGCATCGAATACAAGGATTAGGATCATGACATTCACCGTCGTGGCACGCTGCCGCGAGAGCGGACAGGCCGGAATTGCCCTGGCGACGGTATCCATCGCCGCCGGTGGCCTGTGCCCGTTCTTCACCCAGCGTGGTGACATCGCAGTCTGCCAGGCTTATGCCTCGCCACGGATCGGCTATCGCATGGCCAGCGGCATGGAACGCGGCGAAACCGTAGACGCAGTATTCGCCGCCGCTCGGGCCATGGATGCGCACCCTAATTACCGGCAGCTGATCTTGCTCAGCCGTGGCGGTGAGACGCTGGCCTATTCGGGTCCGGACTGTCGGCCCTGGGCTGGGCATATTATCGATGGCGATGTCGTCGTGGCCGGCAATGTGCTGGCCGGACGACAGGTGATCGAAGCGATGCTGGTGACTTTCAAAGTTTCCGCCGGGCAGTCCCTGTCGGAGCGCTTGCTGCTGGCGTTGGAAGCCGGTCGCGATGCCGGTGGGCAGGTGACGGCGGATGGTCTGGGCCTGAGCGAACGTTCAGCCATGGTGCGCGTGCTGGGCAGCGGGGAGGTGGCCGGCTGGCCCGTGCTCGATCTGCGCGTCGACCTGCACAACTCAGCCATTCATGAGTTACGGCGCCTGTGTCAGGTCCATTGTGTTTATGCTGGCTATTCCGACCGTCGCGAGAACGATCCCCCAAACGCAGGCTCTATCGTCGGCTATGAGGCCGACGCCATCAAGTGCGGTGGTATTTTTAGCGGGCGACCATCTGTCTATCGATAAGCACGTTAGGGACAAGTGGTAATACCTAGCCGACAAAAATACGGCTTGGCCTACGAAGGGCGAAGGCTGACATGAGGCGGCTCGGATGACCTATTGCCTATCGGCGGTAACCCAGCGTAGGACATATTTTTTGCGGTAACCTTACGCCAGATTGGTCGTTGGGCGTCGCATGAAACTCAACTCAACTCAACTCAGGCAGTAGATTTTGCGCCTAGCTACCGGCGGGGAGTAAATGGCCTCGGCAGTAGATTTCCGACCCTGCTTTTGGCCAGTGAAGGTTTTTTGTAAGCTGACGATCATTTCATCGTCGGCATGACGAATTCGGCGCCAGCTCGAATCCCGGTTGGCCAACGGCTGGTGATTGTCTTGAGGCGTGAATAGAATCGAACGCCTTCCGGGCCATGCATGTGCAGGTCGCCGAATAAGGACGACTTCCAGCCGCCGAAGGAATGGAAGGCCATCGGCACCGGGATCGGCACGTTGATGCCCACCATGCCGACCTTGATCTGATGCGCGAATTCGCGCGCCGCATCGCCATCGCGCGTGAAGATCGCGGTGCCGTTGCCGTATTCATGCTCGTTGATCCACTTTGCCGCTGTGGCGTAGCTGTCGGCGCGGGCGACAGCGAGAACCGGGCCGAAGATCTCTTCCTTGTAGATCGTCATGTCGGGGGTGACGTGATCGAACAGCGAGCCGCCGATGAAGTTACCATTCTCGTAGCCCTGCAGCTTCAGGCCGCGGCCGTCGACGACGAGCCTGGCGCCTTCGGCCACGCCGGCATCGATATAGCCGCGCACCTTGTCGAGATGTTGGCGTGTGACGAGAGGGCCCATTTCAGCTTCCGGATCGATGCCGGGACCGACGCGGAGCGCACGCACCTTCGGTTCCAACTTGGCCATTAGCGCATCGGCGGTGGCTTCACCCACCGGCACGGCCACCGAGATCGCCATGCAGCGTTCGCCGGCCGAGCCATAGGCTGCGCCCATCAGCGCATCCACTGCCTGATCGAGATCGGCATCTGGCATGACGATCATGTGGTTCTTTGCGCCGCCGAGCGCTTGGCAGCGCTTGCCGGTGCGGGCTGCGGTTTCATAGATGTAGCGCGCGATCGGCGTCGAACCGACGAAGCTGACGGCCTGGATATCCGGGTCATGCAGCAGAGCGTCGACGGCTTCCTTGTCGCCCTGGATCACGCTGAACACGCCGTCGGGCAGGCCGGCTTCCTTCAGCCATTGTGCCAGCAACAGTGCGGCCGAGGGATCACGCTCGGACGGCTTGAGAATAAAACAATTGCCGCAGGCCAGCGCGACCGGGAACATCCACATCGGCACCATGGCGGGGAAGTTGAACGGTGTGATGCCGGCGACGACGCCGAGCGGCTGGCGCAGCGACATGCTGTCGACCTGGGTGCCGACATTCTCGGTGACTTCGCCTTTCAGCAACTGCGGCGCGGCAGTTGCGAATTCCACCACTTCCATGCCGCGCTGGATTTCGCCCTTAGCGTCTGACAGTACCTTGCCGTGTTCGGCGGTAATGACGGCGGCGAGTTCGTCGATCCGCTCGTCCAGGATACGCAGGAAGTTGTTCAGGATGCGGGCGCGCTTCAGCGGCGTGGTCGCAGCCCAGGCCGGGGCGACCGCTTCGGCAGCCTGAACGGCGGCGCGGACCTCGACAGCGGTGGCGAGACAGACTTCACCCGACTGTGCACCGGTGGCAGGGTTGAAAACGGGTGCCGTACGCCCCTGACCCTGTACCAGGCGGCCGTTGATGAAATGGGCAATGACCTTGGACATCTGATGGTTCCTGAGGGTTTGATCGAATGCCCGAGTGTTTCAGCTTTAAGAAATGCACATCAATACGAAATTATGCTAAATCATTGTGCATAAATTAAAGTAATGGCTCGGCGTCAATGGACTGGGATCATCTGAGGGTTTTTCTGGCAGTCGCCCGTGAGGGCCAGCTGCTGTCAGCAGGCAAAAAACTCGGGCTGAACCACGCCACGGTGTCGCGGCGGCTGGATGCCCTGGAGGAATCACTCGGCGCGCAGCTCTTCGTGCGCCGGCCGGCCGGTTCGCTGCCCACGGCGGCAGGCGAACGCCTGCTGGAGGTGGCAGAGCGGCTCGAGACAGCCGTGCTCGGCATTTCCGAAGAGCTGCGCGACGTGACGGCCGAAGTTGCGGGCACCGTGCGGATCGGCGCGCCGGACGGTCTGGGCAACTGCTTCCTCGCCGCCGAGCTTGGCGCGCTGGTGGCGCTGCATCCCGGACTAGTGGTCGAGCTGGTGCCGCTGCCGCGGATCTTCTCGCTGTCGCGCCGCGAGGCCGATCTGGCCATCGTGCTCGAACCGCCGGCCGATGGCCGCCTGGTGGTGTCACGCCTCGCCGAATACTCACTCGGGCTTTATGCCGCGCGCGATTATCTTGAGCGCGAAGGCGCTCCTGCAGATGAAGCCGGGCTGGCACAGCATGTGCTGGTCGCCGGCGTCGAGGATATGGCCTATTCCGCGGCACTGGATTACGGCGCGCTGCTGGAGAAAATGCCGGGCCGCAAATTTCGTTGCGCCAGCGTGGTCGGCCAGCTCGAAGCGGTGCGGGCTGGCACCGGTATCGGCATTCTGCATGACTTTGCGGTCAATGGTGAGGCCGGCCTGGTGCGTGTGCTGCCCGAGGTGTCGTTCCGCCGCAGTTACTATCTGCTGAGCCATCCGGAATCGGCCGGCGTGCGCCGGATTGTCACCTGCCGCGAATTCCTCACCCGTCGTTTTCGCGAGGAACGTGCACGTTTCTTGCCGGCGGACTAGAGCGAAAGGTAGAATGCTGCCGCAATGGCCAGCACCACTACAGCGGCGATAACGAGGAGGCGGCTGTTCTGTGCCGGTTTCGTGGGAGGTACAGCCACAGGCGTTTCGACTGTCGGCTTTGTCGGCGATGTGCTTTCGGCGATCTCGACAAATTTCCGGAAAAAGTCCTCGGCCATTTTTTTCGCCGTCGTATCGATCAGCCGCGCGCCGATCTGCGCCAGCTTGCCGCCGACGGCCGCCTCGACCTGATAGTTCAACTGGGTAGCATCGCCGACCGTGGTCAGTTTCACCGCCGCGCTTCCCTTGGCAAAGCCGGCCGCGCCGCCGCTGCCTTCGCCGGAGATGACGTAGGAATTCGGCGGGTCGAGATCCGACAGCGTCACCTTGCCGGAAAAGCCAGCCTTGATCGGGCCGATCTTGGCGGTGACTTTCGCGAGCAGCACATTGCCGGGCTCGCGCGTCACGCTCTCGCAGCCAGGAATGCATTGCCGCAGCACATCCGCGTCGTTGAGCGCATTCCATACATGCTGCCGGTCCGCGGCAATGCTGACGTCGCCTGCCATTTGCATCTGGTCGTGTCCTTAATGAAGGGCCGGGGAGACGGCGGTTTCGCGCATCACGGCTTCGACAGAGCGGTAGCGTTCCGCCATCTGGCGTTCCTCGGGTGTGAGGATCTGCGCCTGCATATAGGCGCCCAGGCTGCGGGCATGGCCGACGATAAACTGTCCGATCGGTTGCCGTTTGCTGTCGTAGGCTTTCAGTGCCTGCACCGGATCATCCGGCGACGCGGTGAGCGCCTCGGTCAGGGCACGCGCATCGGCCGCTGCCTTGGTCACGCCCATGCCGCAATGCGGCCGCGCCACAAAGGCGGCATCGCCGAGCAACGCGACGCGGCCAAAGGCCAGCTGCGGCGACTCAAGATCGTAGATCGGCTGCACCATCGGCTGTGTCGCCTTGTGCACGATCTCGGCAAACTGCGGCGCCAGCACCGCATCGGCCGCGCGCAGCATGGCCTGCTGCACATCGGCGCGGATCAGCTGCGGCGGGATACCGTCCTCATGCCGGCGGCCCTGTGCGTCGGTTAGCAGATCGGGCAGCTGAGTCTGTTCATCAGCTGGGCGATACCAGACGAAATTGAAACGGCGATGGCCCGGCGAAAGATTGTCGCCGATGCCGGCCACGGGATAGCCCAGCATCTGCTCGCCGGGCGGCAGGCAGAAGGCGAAGCGTTCGAAGAGCGCGCCATGCGTCGCCGGCGACAGCACGGCTTCATCGGTCAGCCCGCGCCAGGCGACATAGCCGGCATAGCTCGGTCGCACCTGCGGCAGAAGAGATTGTCGTACGGTCGAGCGGATGCCATCGGCGCCGATCAGGATGTCGCCACGCTGCTGCGACCCGTCGGCCAGTGTGATCGCCACACCGGCATTGTCCTGCTCGAAACTGCGCAAGCCCGCACCGAAGCGGTAGAGATCGGCCGGCAGCGCCGCCTTGAGCAAATGATACAGCCGGCCCCAGGCGGTGAGGATTTGCGGCAGCGTGCTTTCCTGCAGCACCGCGCCGTTGCGGCCCAGGGTGACGCGGCCGGGCACCGGCACGCCGATCTTGTCATCAATCGTCAGGCCTGCGACTTCAAGGCAGTCGAAGAGTTCGGGATGCGTGACGATACCGGCGCCACGGCCGGACAGAGAGGTATTCGCCCGTTCCAGCACCACCACGTCCCAACCGGCACGATGCAGCATGTTGGCCGCCAGCAGGCCACCCAGCGAGCCGCCGGCAATCAGCGCGCGGCGCACCGGATCACGCTCCGGCTTCGGCGGCCGGATAATTCAGTTCGATGGTTACGCCGGAGGGATCGGTCAGGAACAGTTGATGCAGGCCGAGCGAGGGCACCGTGCGTTCGAAGAAATCCAGCCCGCGGGCATTCAGGTTCTTGCGCATCGCCGCCAGACCGGTCGCGGTGAAGGCGATGTGGTCGACCGTGCCGGTACCCTGCAGGCTGTCGAGCGGCTTGTCGCCGAGATAGTCGATCAGGCCCTGGGGATCATTCGGGTCGATGCCGATGATATGGACGGTGCCGTACTCCTTGTCGTCATCGTCGCCCATATAGAGCCAGATGCCGGGGAATTTGAATTCCGGCCGGAAGCCGACGCGAAGACCCAGGATGTCGGTATAGAAAGCCCGCGAGGCTTCGAGGTCGGTCGTACGGATCGAATAATGCGCCAGCCGGTTGATGCCCATTGTCGTATCCTCCCGTGCTTAGACAGCGCAGTAACGTTCCTGCATGGCCTTGTCGGCCAGCAGGGCGGCGGCGGTGTCGTGATACACAATCTCGCCCTGGTCCATGATATAGGCACGGTCGGAAATCCCGAGCGCCAGTTCGACATTCTGTTCCACCAGCATGATCGTGGTGCCGGCCGCCTTCATGGTCCGGAACAGCTCGAACATCTCATCCACCAGGATCGGCATGATGCCTTCCGAAGGCTCGTCCAGCAGGATCATCTGTGGCTCGGCCATCATGGCGCGGGCAATCGCCAGCATCTGCTGCTCGCCGCCCGACATGGTGATGGCTTCCTGCGTCAGACGCTGCTTCAGGCGCGGAAAGGTCTCGGCGATCACGTCGATGCGTTCATTTTCCTTCGACCGGCTGGCGCTGCCAATGATGCCAAGGCGCAGGTTCTCCAGCACGCTCAGGCCGGGAACGATGCGGCGCTCCTCGGGCACATAGGCCAGACCGCGGTGAAAGCGTTTGTGCGCGGGTTCGGACAGGATTTCTGCGCCGTCGAAGACCACGCTGCCCTGCCGCTTAGGCACCAGGCCCATGATGCTGCGCAAGGTAGTGGTCTTGCCGGCACCGTTGCGGCCGATCAGGGTGACGATCTCGCCGCGTTTCACCTCCAGCGAGATGCCCTGAAGGATGTGGCTGTGGCCGTACCAGGCCGACAGGTTGGCGATCTTCAGCATCAGTGGCGCCCCTGTCCGAGATAGACCCGCTTGACCTCGGCATTGGTTCGCACCTCATCCGGCGTGCCATCGGCCAGCAGCTCGCCATGATGCAGCACGATGATACGTTCGCAGATACCCATCACCAATTTCATCTTGTGTTCGACCAGGATGATGGTGCGGTCGCGGCTCAGGCGCTGGATCAGGTCCATCATCACCCGGGTTTCCTCGGGCGACATGCCGGCGGTCGGTTCATCGAGCAGCAGCAGCACCGGTTCGGCGGCCAGCGCCATGGCGATTTCCAGCGCGCGCTGCTCGCCATGCGCCATGTCTTGCGCCGTGCGATCGGCGCGCGCTTCCAGGCCGACAAGGGCCAGCAGTTCATGCGCCCGGCGGTTCACCTCGGCATAGCCGTCACGATTGCGCCACGGATTGAGACCGACTTTGCGAGCCTGCACGGCGACGCGCACATTCTCGAAGGCTGACAGCTTCGGGAAGACGTTGGTGATCTGGAATGACTTGGCTATGCCGTAGTTGGCGAATTTATGCTGCGGCAGGGCCGAGATGTCGCGACCCTGGAACAGCAGCTGGCCGGTGGTGGGTGGGAAGGCGCCGGACAGAATGTTGAAATAGGTGCTCTTGCCTGCGCCATTGGGCCCGATGATCGCGGTCAGTTTGCCGCGTTCGAATTCGATGGAAATGTCCTTGAGCGCAACGAAGCCGCCAAAGGTTTTGCCGACATTGCGGGTCGCCAGAATGATCTCGCTCATTTCCGCACCATCCAGGCCAGTGCCGAGCCCCAGATGCCTTTAGGGAAGAACAGCACGAAGATCACGAAGACCGCACCGAGCACGAGCTGCCAATGACTGGTCATCGTGGTCAGCACGTCTTCCAGCAGTAGGAAGGCGGCGGCGCCGACGAAGGGCCCGAAGAAGGTGTTCATACCACCGAGCAGCGCCATCATCACCACCTGGCCCGAGGTCAGGTAATGCAGGGTCTCGATCGGCACAATGGAGAGATGCAGCGCTTTCAGCGCGCCGGCCAGGCCGCAGAAGGCACCCGAGATGACGAAGGCAATGAACTTGACCCGTGCCACGTCATAGCCGCAGGCGCGTGCACGGCTTTCATTCTCGCGGATCGCCTCCAGCACTGCACCGAACGGCGAAGCTAGGAGTCGGGAGAACAGCCAGAGCGCAAAGGCGACGAAGGCCAGGATGACGTAATACTTCGTGGTCGGGTTCAGGAAGTTGACGCTGAAGCCGAGGATGCCGATTTCCGAGAGGTTGATGCCGCGCAGGCCGTTCTCGCCGCCGGTCAGGTTCACCGCCTGATAGAAGAGGTAGTAGACGCATTGCGACAGCGCCAGTGTCACCATGGCGAAGTAGATGCCGCGCGTGCGGATCGCTAGGAAGCCCATGATCGCCGCGAAGAACACCGACACCAGCACGCCGATCAGGATCGAGGCGAACCATGGCACACCGAAATGCACCAGCGCGATACCGCAGCCATAGGCGCCCGAACCAAGGAAGGCGGCATGGCCGAAGGAGAGCAGCCCAGTATAGCCGAACAGCAGGTTGAACCCGACCGCGTATAGGCCGAGCACGAGGATGTTCACCGCCAGCGCTTCATAAGGCATCAGCCAAGGGAAGATCAGCAGGAAGCCGATGGCTAATGCGGCGCGATGGCGTTTGCCGAAGGCAATGAGAGAGGCGGCCGTATTCGTGGTCATGGTTCAGCCCATCAGCCCGGCGCGGCCGAACAGGCCTTGCGGACGAACCAGCAGCACCAGTGCCATCAGCAGGAAGATCGAGACCTTGGCCATTTCCGGCATGAACAGGGACGTCATGGCGACGACGATGCCGACCATCAGCCCGGCGGTGACGGCGCCAATCAGCGAGCCCATGCCGCCGACCACGGTAACGACGAAGGCCTCGGCCAGCACCGGGATGCCCATTTCAGGGGTCACGGCCTGCAGCGGTGCGGCCAGGATGCCGGACAGGCCGGCGATGCCGGTGCCGATGCCGAAGACTAGCAGCCAGATTTTCGACACATCGATGCCGAGCACTTTCAGGATTTCGGGGTCGCGCGCACCGGCGCGGATGATCAGGCCGAACTTGGTCTTCTCGATGAACAGCCAAAGGCCCAGCACCAGCATGCCCGTCGCGCCGATCAGGAACAGGCGGTAAAGCGGAAAATAGCCGATACCGATATCGACTGCGCCACGCAGACCGGCCGGTGTGCTGAAGGGAATGCCGTTCAGACCGAAGAGAATACGGATGCTTTCAATAAAGACGTAGCCTAGGCCGAAGGTCAGCAGCAGGGGATCGTCGATATTGCGGCCATAGAGCGGCCGGACCAGGAAGCGTTCAACCACTAGGCCGATGGTGCCCACGGCCAGCGGGACGAGGACGAGGCAGATCCAGAAGTTTTTGGTCAGGCCATAGAGGAAGACGCCCATATAGGCGCCGACCATGTAAAAGGCGCCATGGGCAAAGTTGACGATAGTCAGCATGCCAAAGATCAGCGACAGGCCGATGGCCAGAAGAACAAAGACTGAGCCGAGCGCCACGCCAGTGACGATTTGTAACAATAGTAATTCAAGAGTGAGACCAGACATTACCAGTCCTTCGTTATGGCGTGACGCTCGGCAATCACTCAGGCTTTGTGGCCAAGATCGGCACAGGAGCGCAGATTCTTCTCATCGGGATTCTCGACCCCAACGATACTGAACACGTCGTTCTTGTCCTTCATGTCCTTGCTCTTCGATTCGATTACGAGAACCGACTGGACCGACTGATGGTCGCAGCCACGGTAATACTGCGGGCCCTTGTAGAAGTCGTATTTCAGGCTCCGCATGGCATCCACGACCTTGGCGGTATCGGTGGTGCCAGCATTCTTGACGGCGGTGAGTACGCTGCGAACGCCGGCATAGCCCAGCGCACCGTAATCGGACGGAACTGCCCCGCCATTGGCGGCGCGGAACTTGTCGTTGAACGCCTTGGCAGTCGGAACAGTGTCTTCCAGGCGCCAGTAATACGAAGTACCGCCGACCACGCCTTCGAAAATCTCCGGACCGCCGGCTACGCGGGCAGTATAGAGCAGGACGGGTGCGACGATCTTGATCTTTTCCTTCAGGCCGAATTCGGTGGCCTGCTTCACGGCATTCACCTGGTCGCGGCCGAAGTTGCAGATGCAGAGCACATCGGGGCGCAGCGACTGGATGCGCGGCAGGAAGGCGGAATAGTCGTTGGCGCCGATTGGGTGGCGGATATCTGCCAGCGTCTGCGCACCGAGCAGCTTACCTGCCGATTCAAAGCCACGCACCATCTCATGGCCATAGGCATAATCGGCGGTCAGATAAACCACCTTTTTGCCAAACTTGCTGAAGGCATAGCGGCCGACAGCCCCGGCAGTCATGTGCGGATTGAGCGCCTCGTGGAAGGTGAACTTGCTCCAGTCCTTCACCTCGTTGATCGCATCCGACTGGCTGATCGAATTGAAGATCACGCCGCGCTCTTTGGTCACGTTGTTGATCGAGAGCTGCACAGCGGCCGACAGCGAGCCGACAACGTAGTTGACCTTGTCCTTCTCGATTAGCTCCAGCGTGCGGGTCGCCGCTTCGCCGGGATTGAGCTTATCGTCGCGCACCAGCAACTCGGCCAGCCGGCCCTGGAAGCCACCAGCGTCGTTGAATTCCTTGACGGCGATTTCGGCCGCCTTGACCTGATCATTCGCCTCGGCGCCGAACGGGCCTGTCAGCGGCACCGGGAAGCCGATCTTGATCGCGCCGGCCTGGGCTCTGGCGATCGAGAACAGCGACGGGGTAAAGCCGGCAAGGGCAACGCCGCCAGCACCGGCGGCGAGAATTTCGCGCCGGCTCATGCCGGAGCGACGCTTGGAATTACGCGTGTTCGTCATGGTTTCCTCCACCAGGTTTATGTTGCGACAGTTCATCTGCCGTTTAAGCCGTACTCTTCAGACATCATCCGACCTTGGCGCTAACCCTGCCGAGCGCCATGAGGATGGATTCAGGTGTAAAGGGCTGTGCTGCCAGGCTAACATTCAACGGCTGCAGCGCGTCGTTGATCGCATTCATCACGGCACCCGGTGCACCGGCCGTACCGGCTTCGCCGGCGCCCTTGGCGCCAAGCTCGGAGCTGGCTGTGGGCGAGACGACATGGCCAACCACGATATCCGGCATCTCGCCGGCCATCGGTACCAGGTAGTCGATCATCGAACCGTTCACGAGCTGGCCGCGGTCGTCATAGATGCACTGCTCGTACAGCGCGCCACCCAGGCCTTGCACGACGCCACCGCGAATCTGCTCGTCGACCAGCTGCGGATTGATGATGGTGCCGCAATCCTCGACGCACCAATGTTTGAGTAGCGTGACGAAGCCAGTCTCGGTATCGACTTCCAGATAGGATCCCTGGATGCCGTTGGTAAAGACGAAGGGATAGTCCTTTTGCACGTAATGCCGCGTCACCACGAATTCAGGCTGCAGGCCTTTCGGCAAGGCATCCGGCCGGAAGTAGACGACGCGGCCGATCTCTTCCAACGGCAGGCGCTCCACGCCGGTATCGGTGTCCACCACGGTCCCGTTGCGGATATCCAGGCTTTCCGGCGCGGCCTGCAGCATGGCGGCGGCAACGGTGAGAATATTCTGCCGCAGTGCCTTGCCGGCCTGCAAAGCCGCTTCGCCGCCGATGCCGGCGCCGCGCGAAGCCCAGGTGCCGCCGCCATAGGGCGTGGCATCGGTATCGCCGGTGATGACGCGGACCCTTTCCATGGTGACGCCGACGGCGGTGGCCGCGATCTGCGCGATCATCGCTTCGGTGCCCTGGCCCTGTTCGGTGACGCCGGTGGCGCAGATGATGGTTCCGGTCGGATCGAGCCGGATGGTGCAGCCATCCTGCGACGAGATACGCGCGCCGCCGACGCCATAGAAGGCTGCTGAGGGATTGGTGACCTCGATGAAGCTGGCAAGGCCAATGCCACGATAGATTCCGCGCTTGCGCAGCTCGGCCTGTTCGGTGCGTAAGCCGTCGTAGTCCATCAGCTTCAGCAGTTTCTCGAGCGAGGCGTGATGCGACAAGCTTTCATAGGGCAGGCCGGCCAGGCCCGTGTAGGGATAGGCGTCATCGGGGATCAGGTTGCGCCGGCGGATTTCGGCCGGATCGATGCCCAGTTTACGCGCGGCCAGATCGACCAGGCCTTCGGTGACCGCGCAGGCGATGGGATGCCCGACTGCGCGATACTGGCATGTCACGTTCTTGTTCTGGAACACCACTTCGGTGGCGGCGCGATAGGCCTTGTGCTTGTAGGGTCCGCCAACCAAGTTGACGACCTGGTTGGCCTCGACCGCACTGGTGCGCGGATAGACCGAGTAAGGCCCGATGCCGGTGCGGTCGTCGATCTCGAAGGCGAGGATTTCGCCGTCATTCTTCACCGCAATTCTGCCCTTGATACGGTGATCGCGGGCGTGAATGTCAGTCACGAAAGATTCGAGGCGGTCGGCGATGAATTTCACCGGGCGCTTCAGCAGCACAGAGAGTGCGGCGGTCGCCATCTCGTCGGGATAGATATGTACCTTGATGCCAAACGAGCCGCCGACATCCTTGCACACCACACGCACATCGGACTCGGTGAGATTCAGATGCTTGGCTAGCAGGTTCTGGATCATGTGCGGCGCTTGCGTCGCCTGATAGGCGACCAGCTTGCCCTCGGCCGGCTGGTAATCGGCCAATACGGCGCGCGGCTCCAGGCAGACGCCGGTATGACGACCAGTATGGAAGATTTCCTCGAAAACATGATCGGCGGCAGCGAAGGCGCCATCTACATCGCCAGTTACCAGTTCGCGCCGGAAAGCCAGGTTGTCGCCCAGGTCGGGATGGATGACCGGTGTGCCGGCGTCGAGTGCTGCTTCCATGTCGACAACGGCCGGCAGTTCCTCCCACTCCACCACGACCATTTCGGCGGCATCTTCCGCTTCGGCCCGGGTTTCGGCGACCACGGCGGCGACGGCCTCCCCCTGCCAGCAGGCGCGGTCGATGGCGATGGCATGTTGCGGCGCGGATTTCAGCCCCTTCATATGGGTCAGCACGCCAACCCAGGGGGTGATCACCTTGGCCAGCTCCGGCCCGGTGACGACCGCAATCACGCCTGGCATCTCCTGCGCGGCTGCGCGGTCGATACTGACAATTTTGGCATGAGCGTGCGGGCTGCGCACGAAGACCACATGCAGCATGCGGGGCAGCGTGATGTCGTCCACATAGGTGCCGCGACCCTGCAGTAGCTTCTTCACATTCGGGCGTGGGACGGTGCGGCCGATGTAGCTGTTGGGACGGTCGAAGAAAGAAACCGGCGGTGCGCTGCTCATGCGGCACCGCCTTTATTCCGGCGAGTTTCCAGCACGAAGGCGATGGCATCGACGATCGCGTGATAGCCGGTACAGCGGCAGTAGTTGCCGGAGATATGCGCGCGGATTTCCTCTCGATCGGCATGGGGATGCAGCTCGACCAGTTCGGCGGCGGTCGCCAGCATGCCCGGCGTGCAGAAGCCGCATTGCAGCGCGTTGTACTGGTGGAAGGCCTCCTGCAGGTCAGCGATGGCGCCGCTGTCGCTCAGGCCTTCGATGGTCTCCACTTTGGCGCCGTCAGCCTGCACCGCCAGCATCAGGCAGCCGCGCACGGCGGTACCGTTCACCTGAATCGTGCAGGCACCGCAGACACCGTGTTCGCAGCCGAGATGCGAGCCGGTCAGGCTCAGTTCGTTACGCAGGAAATCGATCAGATGCTGGCGCGCGGACACGCGGCGCCGCAGCTTCTGTCCGTTCACAATGACGCTGATCTCGTGCTGCTCCATGGGACTCTCTAGGCTGAAGGTAGCAGTGCGGGCAGGGCACGGCGCAGCAACACCGCGGCCAGATGCAGCTTGGTCTGCGGGCCGGCATTGAGGTCGCCGCTGGACTCAAGGTCGTCGGCCAGGCTGGCGCAGGCGGCTTCGACACCGGCTGCACCATCGCGGATGAGGTGGGTGGCAGCGCGTTCAGCGGAGACGGGCCGGTCCGCCACACCGAAATAAGCCAGCCGAAGCATGCCGAGCTGCGGCGAGGCTGCGGCCAGGCCGATCATCGCGTAGTCGCCATGGCGCCGCGCCAGTTCTGAGAACGCAAAGCGATGGCTGGTAGTTGCTTTGGGAAATTCGATGGCGGCGAGGATTTCGCCCGGCTTGAGATCAGTCTCGAACAGACCATGAAAGAACTCAGAGGCTTTGACGCGACGCTCCTGATCGCGGTTTCTCAGGATGAAAGTCGCGTCCAGCGCCGTCGCGCAGGCCGGCAGCTCGGCCGCGGGATCGGCGAAAGCCAGGCTGCCGCCAATGGTGCCGCGGTTGCGGATGGCGGGATGCGCGATATGTGGCATCGCGGCTGCTAACAGCTGTACGTGTCTGGAAATAATGGGAGATTTCTCCAGCGCCACATGCGTCGTGAGCGCTCCGACCACGACGGTATCAGCGGTTTCCCGGATGCCCTGCAGATCGGCGATGGCGTTGATGTCGATTAGCAGCGTTGGGCGGGAGAGGCGCAGATTGAGCGACGGGATCAGGCTCTGGCCGCCAGCCAGGATTTTTGCCTCATCGCCATGCTGCTCCAGCAGGTCAAAGACCTGGCCGAGTTCGCGCGCCTTCACATAACCGAACGGCGGTGCCTTCACCGGTTTCCCCCCTCAGCCCGCATTGTGTATGAAGTCCGGGCTGTCACGGCTCTGCGGCCGGTGAGAGGAACGTTAGGCGAGCGTATAAAGACGAGTCAACACTATTTATCATATGATAAACAAGAATTCAGAAGGTGCGCTGCAAAATGACGAAGGTAGACAAACGAAAAAAGCCGAAGGCAGAAACGTCCCCGAAGCGCTCGCGCCTGCTGCCTGACGAGCGGGAAAAGCAGATTGTGGCGGAAGCGATCAGGTTTTTCGCGGAAGTCGGCTTCGACGGGCAGACGCGCGAACTCGCCAAGCGGCTGAATATCACGCAGCCGCTGCTCTACCGGTATTTCCCGACTAAGCAAGGTCTGGTCGATCGGGTTTACAAGGAAATCTACCTCAATCGCTGGAATCCGGAGTGGCAGGACTGGATTGAGGATCGCAGTACGCCCGTGGCGGCGCGGTTGAAGCGGTTTTATACCGAATACTATCCGACCATCGTGAACCATGACTGGATGCGCATCTTCTTCCAGGCCGGCATGCGTAATGTCGGCTTTAATCAGCGGTATCTCAAGTTGGTGCGCGAACGCATCCTGCTGGTGTTGTGCGCCGAAGTGCGGCACGAGCTTGACCTGCCATCAGTTGCAACAGTGCCAGTCAGTCCCGCTGAGCTCGAGCTATACTGGGGTCTGCACGGTTCGATCGTCTATGACGGCATTCGCCAGTATATCTACGGTACCACCGTGCCGCCCGAGCCAGTTGCGGTGACCAATGCCAAAATCGACATCTTCATGGCTGGGATAAAAATAGAAGTCGCAAAGCTTGTGGGCAAAGGTCAAAAGTAAATATGCGTGTTGTCCACTGCCGCGCAGTCAGTCTTGGCCAGGCCTCTCGGTGCCGGCAAATTCTCTGTATTAGTGGCTAGATAAACGCCGCTGATCTCAGCCTGTCCACTCGCCAGTAGATTTTGCGCCTTTGATCGCGGCCGAGATCTTAGTCGCTCTTGATAAGACCAATAGTGGGCAGGTTGGCCGATAGGCCGATGATGAGCAGGATATCTTGTGCATTGAGAGTATGAGGCTTAGTTATCGCATATAACCTGATCCGTGGCCGCCGAGTATGTTCGCAGCAGCTGGCAGGTTTGTGCGCGAACCGATTAGCATGGCCGGCAGGCAACAAGTACAATGAGCGTGAACGTGAATATATTCTGATGGCTGCTGTCATATGTGTTGAACTTGACGCGGAGCTTTCCGCGATCTGACTTGGATGTGAGCGACTTCTCCAGAACCGACAGTTCTACATGTATATCTTCGTCCGGGAGGAACGGCGCTTTAAATCGCAGGTCATCGAACCCGACACCCGCTACAGCCGTGTTTCGCAATATCCCTGTACGGTCGAAGAGTTTCCAGCTCAACATAAGAACGTGAAGGCCGCTCCCGACGAGCATCCCAAATGTACTCTTTTTCGCCGCTTCTTCGTCGAGATGAAAATACTGCTGGTCCCATTCCTTTGCGAACTGAATGACCTCATCTTTTGTGGCCCTTGCTGTGTTCGTCGAGAACTGTTGGCCAACTTCAAAGTCTTCGAAGTACATCCCGTGATGCAGGATATGAGTGCTCATTGACACTGAAAGTTCTCCTCCATTTTCATGCTGTCTGAATGGGCAATATGAAGACCATTCAATTGTGCCATCCAGAAACCGAACAAAGCTAATTCAGGGGTCCGTCCTACCATGTTTGGCATAAGAAGCGACGGATAGGTGCCCGAAGGGCTAATTACCATCAGCCGGTTTGTAGCCCCAGTCGATGAGGGCCTGTTCACCGCCTTCGCCGCGGCTTGGGGGGCTGCGACGGATCGCGCCCGGAGTACGCGAGAAACGTGGCGCCGGCGCGGGCTGTGTGATGCCGTCAGGTGACACGAAGGTTTCACGCGCCTTCATATGGGAATGCTGCGGCGCTTCCTCGAGTCCAAGTACCGGAGCGAAACAGACATTACTTCCTTCCATGATGTCGCACCATTCAGTACGCGTCTTCGATTTAAAGGCGGTCGCAATGGCGTCGCGCAGAGAAGGCCAGGATTTCCCGTCATACTGCTTAGGTAGCACAGTGACATCGAGGCCTAGTTTCTGCACTAGTTCGGCATAGAACTTGCCCTCAACCGAGCCGACAGCCACAAAGCCGCCGTCACGGCATTCATACGTGTCGTACCAGGGCGCAGCACCATCCAGTATATTGTCGCCCCGCACGTCGCTCCACAGCCCGATGCCCTTCATGCCGTAGAACATGGTCATCAGAGAGGCAGCACCATCCACCATGGCGGCGTCGACCACCTGCCCGCTTCCTGATTTCTGCCGCTCGAACAGGGCTGCTAACACGCCCATGGCGAGATAGAGCGACCCGCCGCCAAAATCGCCGACGAGGTTTAACGGCGGCACGGGTTTGCCGCCCCTGTGGCCGATGGCATGTAATGCTCCGGTCAGCGCGATGTAGTTAATGTCATGCCCTGCCGCCATGGCGAGCGGGCCGTTCTGACCCCAGCCGGTCATGCGGCCGTAGATCAGCTGCGGATTGCGCTGATGCGCTGCATCCGGTCCGAGCCCGAGACGTTCCATCACGCCCGGACGGAAGCCTTCGATGACGATATCGGCGCGGGCGATCAGGTCGAGCACCAGCGCGATGGCCTTGGCATCCTTCAGGTTGAGTGCCAGCGACCGTTTACCGCGCCCCAGCAATTCGTATTCCGGTTTGATCGGCAGTCCAAGATCGACATCACCGGTGCGATCAATGCGCAGTACGTCTGCACCCAGATCGGCCAGCAGCATGCCGCAGAATGGCACAGGGCCGATCGATGGCATCTCGATGATCTTCAGGCCGGAAAGCGGTCCGCTCATCTCTGTCTCCTCTTCTGGACTACGCGGCGGAAATGCCGCCGTTGACGCTGATGGTCTGGCCCGTGAGCCGCGCCGCTGCTGGGCTTGACAGAAACACGACGAGTGCCGCCAGATCGTCGGGACTGACCACGCCGAGGCGTGCCAGGCTTTCGGCCTTGGCGAACAGTTTGCCGGCAAACGGATCGGCCATCAGCGTGTGATACAACGGCGTGTCGCGCACGATGCTGGGTGTCAGGCAGTTCACGCGGATGCCATTGCGCTTGGCTTCGATGGCCAGTGCGCGGCAAAACATCGCAATTGCAGCCATGGCGGCGCCGATGCAGACCTCACCTGGCGTTGCCACCTTTCCCGCATCCGAGGCGATGCACAGGATGGTGCCGGATTTCCGCGCGATCATGTGCGGCAGGGCGGCGCGCACCGGCAACAGGACGCTGGAAGTGAGGCTGCCGATGATCTGCTGCACATCTTCGAGCGGGGTGTCATGCAGCAGGCGTGGCAGCGGATCGCCGCCGGCGCCGCTCAGCAGCGTATCGATCCTGCCAAAGGCGGCGATACTCGCCTCTATGGCTCCCGCCGCCTGCGCGGGCTGCGCCAGATCGGCAGGGGTGAATCGAATATCTGCGCCGGGTGCTACCCGCTGCAGGCTGTCGCAGGCAGTCGCGCCGCGCACCGGGTTTCGCCCGACCAGCATGACATGGCCAACCCCGTCGGTCAGCAGGGCTCTGGCGGTGGCCAGGCCAATTCCGGCTGTTCCTCCGCAGATTACCGCCACTTCTTTGCTTCGGGCTTGGTCGCTCATCTCTGATTTCCTTCGAATAGATTTATTTAGTGAATATTGAGTAACAATAGTTTCTCATGTTGCATTTATAGTTCCAACATGTAACTTGAGTGAAGGATCAGGCAAAATGGCGATCTCAAGAGCCACCCCCTGATTCGGAGGAACGATGAGCAAGTGGGCAAACGCGGTGCCAAGCCGCGCCGAGCAGACTGATAACAAGCGGAAAGCCATCATCCGTGAGGCAGCGCGCGTCTTTAACCGGCGCGGCAGCCACGGCACCACGCTGGACGATGTCGCCGAGCGTCTCGGTGTCACCAAGACCGCGCTCTATCGCTATGTGAACAACAAGAACGACCTGCTCTTCGCCTGCCACGAGGAAGCGATGGAAATCGCCAACGAGCATCTCGGCATCGGCGAGCGCGACGGCAGCAATGGCCTGGAAAAAATCCGCATCGGCATGACCGGCTACCTGCGCACCATGATCAGTGACATGGGCGTGCCGGTGCTGATCCTGGAGGAAAACGCGCTGGCCGACGGTACCGCGGGCCCGATCATCGCGCTGCGCGATGCCTTCGAAAAGCGGCTTCGCCGCCTGGTCGAGGAAGGCATCCGCGACGGCAGCATTGTGCCGGTCAATCCCAAGCTCGCGGTCTTCATGCTGTTGGGCGCCGTCCACTGGGTCACCAAGTGGTACTCGCCCGAGGGTCCCTGGACGGCCGAGCAGGCCTCGGAAGCCCTGATCGAACTTGCAACACGCGGCTTCAGTGCGCAGCCCGGCGCTGCACTGACCAGCGATCTGCACCAATCCATCATGTCATTCACAGCCGCAAGACCAAACGAGGGATAGATGAATTTCGAACTCACGCAGGATCAGCTGAATCTGCAGGCCAAGGTCAGGGAGTTTGCCCAGGCGGAAATCGCGCCACGGGCTGAAGAGCTGGATCGCACCGGCGAATTTCCCGCCGACCTGTTCAAGAAGCTCGGCGATCTCGGCGTGATGTCGATTCCCTTCCCGGAGAGCCTGGGCGGCATGGGCCTGGGCGTGTTTGACGCCGTGCTGGCGCTGGAAGAAGTGGCGCGTGCCGATCAGTCGCTGGCCGTTTCGGCGATGGTGAGCATGGCGACCGGCCTGACGCTTGCACGCTTCGGCACGCAGGAGCAGGCCGAACAGTGGCTGCCCGACATCGTGAGCGGCCAGAAGATGTGCGCCATCGCCGGCACCGAGCCGGATGCCGGCAGCGACACGGCGGGTTTCAAGACCCGCGCCCGTGAAGTCGGTGGCAATCGCTGGGTGATCAACGGCGAAAAGGCCTATATCACCAATGCCGGCACCGACCTGTCGACCTTCACGCTACTGCTGACCGTCAGCAGTCCGCCGGATGCACCAAACAAGTCCTACACGCTGTTCCTGGTGCCGAACGATTCGCCCGGCTACACGCGTGGCAACAAGTATCGCAAGATGGGCTGGCGTTCGTCGGATACCCGTCCGCTGTATTTCAGCGACTGCGAATTGAGTGGCGACAACATCATCGGCCAGCCGCACAAGGGCCGCTTCGTGCTGCATAAGGGCTATCAGGCTGCCCGACTCTTCCTCGCCACTTGCTCGCTGGGTCTGGCGCAGGCCTGTCTTGACCACTCGATCCGCTATGCGCAGACGCGCCAGGCTTTCGGCGGCTCGATCGGCCGGCTGCAGATGGTGCAGGAAATGATTGCGGAGATGGCCCTGCTGGTCGACTCCGCGCGCCTGATCACCTATCGCGCCGCCTGGGGCGTCGATAACGGCCATCACAACCTGATGGACCTGTCGATGGCGAAATACCACGCCACTGAAGCCGGGTCGAAATGCGCCAACCTGGCGGTGCAGATCCATGGCGGTTGGGGCTTCATGGACGATTGCCCGGTGTCGCGTTACATGCGCGACAACCGCGTATGCACCATCGGTGACGGCAGCTCGCAGATTCAGAAGCTGCTCATCGCCCGTGAATGCGGTCTGGACGTCAGCTTCTCCTGATGTCGGCGATTGCTGTGGATAGCGACCTCGTCCTCGAGGCGAGGGACCTGCATCTGCGTTTCGGCAATGTCGAAGCGCTGAAGCAGGTCTCCATCCGCGTCCGGCCGGGCGAAATCCACGCCATCATCGGCCCGAACGGTGCCGGCAAGTCGAGCTTGCTGAACTGCCTGTCGGGCTTCTACCGTCCGCAGACCGGATCGGTGCGCTTCATGGGCGGGGATATCACCCGCCTGGCGCCGAACCGTCGTGCCGCAGTGGGAATGGGCCGCACCTTCCAGGGTATCCAGACCTATCCGAGCATGACGGCGCGCGAGAACATTCTCACTGGCTTCCATAACTGCATGCGCACCGGCATGCTCGATGCGCTGCTCTACTGGGGGCGTGTCCGCCGCGAGGAAGAAGCTTTCGCCGCCAAGGCCGAGGAGATCATCGAATTCCTCGAACTGGAAGAACTGCGCCATACCGTGGTCGGCGACCTCAGCTATGGCCTGCGCAAGCGGGTCGATCTGGGACGCGCCATCGCGCTCGACCCCAAGGTCCTGATCATGGACGAGCCGATGGCCGGCATGAATCCGGAAGAGAAGGGCGACCTGGCCCGCTACATCCTCGACATCCGCGATGCGCGCGGCATTCCGGTGGTTTTGGTCGAGCATGACATGGAAGTGGTGATGGATATCTCCGACACCGTGACCGTGATCGATTTCGGTCGCGTCATCGCGGTCGGCACGCCGGCCGAGGTGCGCCGCGATCCGGCGGTGATCGCCGCCTATCTGGGCAAGGAATAGCCATGACGACTCTGCGCGCCACTCCGGTCAAAGACACGCGCATGGCGGCGGGGCGAACCCTGCCGCAGCTGTTGCGAGACCGCGTGCGAGAATTCGGCGGTCGACCGGCCATTCGCAGCAAGCGCGCCGGCATCTGGCGCAACCGCGACTGGAGTGACGTAAACCGTCTGGTGCGTTTGTGCGCGCGTGGCCTGGCTGCCAGCGGCCTGAAGCGCGGCGAAGTGCTGGCGCTGGTGTCGGAAAATCTGGAAGAACAGTTCCTCCTCGAACTCGGTGCGCTGTGCCTGGGTGCCCGTACGGTCTCGGCCTATCCCGACGCCTCGGTCGATGAACTCGGCTATCTGCTGGAGCATTCCGAAGCCGCCATGGTGGTGGGCGAGGACCAGGAGCAGATCGACAAGATCCTGACGATCATGTCGCGCGCCCCGGCGATCCGCGCCGTCTTCCACATCGATGGGCGTGGGCTGTGGGACTACAAGGTTGCGGCGCTGGTGTCGCTGGAAACCCTGCTGGAGCGCGGCGCGACCCATCGGGATGATGCTTGGCTGGATGCCGAGATCGATCTGGGGCGGCAGGAAGATGTGGCTGTCTATTGCTACACCTCCGGCACCACGGGGCGTCCGAAAGGCGCGATGCTGTCGCATGCCTTCATCCTCGACAATGCTTATCGTCTGATGGGCTCGCTCGGCGTCGAGCCGGCCGCACGTTACCTGTCATATATCTCGCCGGCCTGGGCTGCCGAGCAGTATTTTGGTATCGGTCTCGCACTGCTGGCGCCGATGATTCTCTATTATGCGGAAAAGCCAGAGACCGTGCAGCACGACCTGCGCGAAGTGGGTCCAGAATACCTGATGTTCACCCCGCGCCAGTGGGAGATGCTCGCCTCCGGTGTTGAGGCCCGCATGATGGATGCCGGCGTGCTGCGTCGCGCGCTGTTCGCCTGGGGTTTGCGCGTCGGCCGCGCACGGTTGTCAGACAAGGCCGGGTTCTTTACGCGCCATATGCTGGCGCCACTGGCAGATATGCTGATCCTGCGTGGCGTGCGTGATCTGCTCGGCCTGTCGAAGGTGCGTGGCGTGCTCAGCGGCGGTTCGGGCCTGTCGGCCGAGTTGTTCATGCGCTTCCATGCTTTCGGGGTGCCGCTGGGCAATCTCTACGGCTCGACTGAACTCGGTCTGGTCTCTTCGCATCGGCGCGGCACAGTTTATCGTCCTGAAACGATGGGCGAACTGATGCCCTGCGATCCGAGCATCGCCGGGTCGACCGAGGCCTGGGTGGATGGCAGCAGCCAGTTGCGCCTGCGGCTGCCGGCCTTCTCGGGGTATCTGAAAAATGAGGAAGCCTCGAAGGAGCTGGGCAATGCCGAAGACGGCTATGCCACCGGCGATGCGGTGCGTATCGACGAAAACGGCCAGTTGATCTTCCTCGACCGCCTGAAGGACATGCGCCGCCTGCGTACCGGTCAGGCCTATCCGCCGCAGTTCTTTGAAAACCATCTGCGTGCGGCCTCAATGGTCCGTGACGCCATCGTGATCGGCGACGCCTCGCATGACTTCGTGACGGCGCTGGTGAATATCGACAGCGAGATCGCCGGCCGCTTCGCCGAACTGCATGGCCTGGCCTATGGCACCTTCACCGAACTGAGCCAGCTCCCGGCGATCCGTTCCGAGATCGCCGCCGTGATTGCCGCCGTCAACCGTCTGGTCGATCCAGGCGCGCGCGTGCTGCGTTTCGCGACGCTGCCCAAGGAACTCGACGCCGATGAATCCGAATTGACCCGCTCGCGCAAGCTGCGACGGGAAGCGATCCATGAGCGCTATGAGAATCTCATCGACTCGCTCTATCGCGGCGCTTCGCATTGCGACAGCGAAATCCAGGTCAAATACCAGGACGGCAGCGTCAGCCGTCTGCGTGCCCGCGTGGCCGTAAACGTCGTGGAGGCGGCATCGTGATCAAGCTCCTGCAAGTGCTGATCGATGGCACCCTGGTTGGTCTGGTCTATGGCCTGGTGGCGATCTCCTTCGTAGTGATCTACCGCGCCTCCAAGATCGTCAACCTGTCACAGGGTGAGGTGCTGGTCTTCGGTGCACTTTTCCTGTGGACCTTTACCTTCGGTGTCAAGGCGCTGGGCTACGACATGCCACTCTGGCTCGGCCTGCTGGTGACGATGGTGGCCTGCGTCGGTTTCGGGCTGCTACTGGAGCGCTTCGTGTTCCGTCCGCTGATCGGCCAGCCGGCCTTTGCCATTTTCATGGCCAGCATCGCGCTGCTGGTGATGCTGCGTGGCACGGCGCAGTTGGTCTGGACCGCTGAAACGCGGCCGTTCCCGGCTTTCCTGCCGGGCGGTGCGTTGCAGCTGGGACCGTTCATGGTCTCCACCAAGTTGCTGATTGGCGCACTTTTCACGATCGCGCTGACTGCCGGCCTGCATCTTTTCTTCACGCGTTCGCGGCGCGGCCTGCGTCTGGCGGCGGTGGCGGAAGACCACAACACGGCGCTGTCGCTCGGTGTGTCGGTGCGCGGCGCCATCGCGGTGGCCTGGATCCTCGGCACCGTGGTGGCCACTTTCGGCGCCATTGTTTTCCTGTCGGGACGCATTGTCTCGCTGGAAGTCGCCAGCATCGGCTTCAAGGCACTTCCCGTTGCGCTGCTCGGTGGCCTGGAATCGATCCGCGGCGCACCGCTGGCCGGCATCCTGATTGGCGTCGGCGAGGCTGTCGCTATGGCTTATCTCGACCCGGTCACCAACGGCGTCGCCTCCAACGTCCTGCCCTTTGCCGTGATGATCGGCGTCCTGCTGTTGCGCCCGCAGGGGCTGTTCGGCTGGAAGAAGATTGAAAGGCTGTAATCATGCTGCCGACCGGCATCCAGTTCAGCACCTATACCGGCGAAGCTGGTATCCTGAAGACCAACCGGGCGCGGATCGGCGTTCTGCTGATCGTCATCCTGCTGCTTGTGGCGCCGTTGATGTCTGGCCCGTATCTGCTCGGCATCGGCACGCAGATGTTCATCACATTGATCGCCGTCTACGGGCTGCATGTCACCGTGGGTATGGCAGGACAGATCAATATTGCGCAGTCCGCCTTTGTCGGTGTCGGTGCCTTCGCGGCGGCCAAGCTGAGTTCCTACGGCCTGCCCTTCTGGGTGGTGCTGCCGCTGGCTGCCGTGATCACCGGGCTGGTCAGCGTGTTGTTCGCATTGCCGGCCGCGCGGGTAAAGGGCTTCTACCTGGCGCTTACCACGCTGGCGGCCCAGGTGCTGTTCCCCATTGTCATTCTTGGGCTGCCGCAGGACTGGCTCGGCGGTCTGGTCGGCCTGCCGGTCGAGCCGCTGAAAATCGCCGGATACAGCATGGGCTCGCCGAAACACTTCTATTATTTCACCCTCGCGCTGGTGCTGCTGGCCACTTATGCGGCCTACAACCTGCATCGCAGCCGGCTTGGCCGCGCGCTGAAGGCGGTGCGCGACAACGACGTGGCAGCCGAAGTGATGGGCGTTCCGGTGCTGCGCTACAAGATCACCGCCTTCTTCACCGGTTCATTATTTGCTGGCGTCGCCGGTGCCTGCACAGCCTGGTTCCTGCAGTTCGTCACCATCGAAAGTTTCACGCTGTTTGCCTCGGTCTGGTATCTCGGCATGCTGATCGTCGGCGGCCTGCACAGCCCGGTCGGCGCTATCCTCGGCGTGCTGTTCATCACCTTCCTTCAGGAAGGCCTGCATGAAGTGGCCACCCTCGTCATGCGCAGCCAGTCGCATGCGGTCGGCGGCGCTGTCTTCGCCACAACAAATATCGTGCTCGGAGCCTGCATCCTGCTGGCGCTGATCTTCGAGCCGCGCGGCCTCGCGCACCGCTGGTCGGTGCTGCGGACTGCATACCAGCTCTGGCCGTTCCCGCGTCAGTGAGAGCGGCGATAGAGAGAAGAGAAGGGCCTGTGAGCCCAAAAATGGGAGGGTAACGATGACGTTCAAGACAGTCTTTGCCGCGGCAGCCATGCTGGCCGCAGTGTCGGCCCCGGCCTGGTCGGCGGAGTATACGATGTCGGCGTCTGCTGATTTCAGCGGTCCTTTTGCTGACGTCATGCCCAATGCGATGTCGGGTATCGAGACGATCACCGCATGGTGGAACAAGGACGTTGGCGCCAAGCTGGGCGTCAAGGTCAACATCAAGATCTACGACATGCGGTATGACGCTGCCGTGATCGCCCGCACCTGGCCCAGCATCCTGTCGCGCGACCAGCCGATCATGCATCTGGGCTTTGGATCCCCCGACCTGACCACCCTGATGACCCGCCTGCCGAACGACAAGGTGCCGATGCTGATCGGTACCGCGATGGTCAGTATGGTGTGGAAGCCGGAAGGCTGGCATTTCTCGATCCGGCCGACCTACAGCCATGAATTCGCCGGCCTGCTGGATGAGCTACAGAAAAAGCAGGGCCGCAAGCTGCGCATCGGTGCGGTTAGCACGCAGACTGCGGCAGGCTTCGTCGACCAGGTGAAGGGCGTGGAGAAGCTGGCAGCGACCTATGCCGATCGCTTCGAAGTGGTCGATACTCAGTGGGTCGCCACCAGCCCGGTGTCGATGACCAGCAATATCCGCGCGATGCTGGAGAAGAAGCCGGATGTGATCTTGGTCGGCGGCACCACCGCGCAGGTCACGGCTACGGCGGCGGCTCTGGAAGAGCTGAACGTCAAGCTGCCGATCATCAACTCGACTCACAACGGTCTGACCGAAGTGGCGAAGGGCTTCGATCTGAAGAAGATGAATGGCTCTTATTCGGCCTTCTCCTTCGCGCCGGACAATCAGGCGAAGCTGCCGCTGCGCGACATCTATGAGGCCAACAAGACCGGCAACGGTCAGTGGGGCATCATCACCACGCAGTCGGCTGCACAGGCCTTACTGGCGCTGCGCGTGCTGGAAAAGGCTGTCGCCAAGGTCGGCAAGGACAAGGTGAACGGCCAGGCGATGTATGACGCCCTGCTGGCCAACAAGTTCACCGAGCAGGAGTTGCTCGGCGTGCTGCCGGATCTCGACTTCGATGCATCGGCTCCGTTCCCGGTCGGCGCGATCAAGACCAAGGCCCAGGTGGTGGTTGATGGCAAGATCCAGCCGCTGGGCGATACCTGGCTGCCGGTGCCGGCCTTCGACAAGTGGTGAGTTGGTGACAATGGCGATGCGCAGCTCTTGGAGGATGCAGGCATGGGATTGACCCTGACCAACGTCGATGTCGTCTATGGCGGCGTCATCCAGGTGCTGCGCAGCGCCAATATTGAAGTGCCCGATGGCAAGATGGTGGTTTTGCTCGGCTCCAACGGAGCCGGCAAGACCACCACCCTGCGGGCGATTTCCGGCTTGCTGCATGCCGATCTGGGCGAGGTAACGGCCGGCGAGATTCAGTTCAACGGCAAGAATATTGCGAATGGCGACCCGATCGGCATCTTCGATCTCGGCATCGTGCAGGTGTTGGAGGGCCGAAAGGTTCTTGAACACCTGACGGTGGAGCAGAACCTGCGCATCGGCGCACACCGGCGCAGCGATCTGCGCGCGGTAAAGCACGATCTTGAGAAGGTTTATAACTACTTCCCGCGTCTGCCCGATCTTCTGCCGCGCACCGCCGGCTATCTGTCGGGCGGCGAGATGCAGATGCTGCTGATCGGTCGCGCCTTGATGGCGGCGCCGAAACTGCTGATTCTTGATGAACCGTCGATGGGTCTGGCGCCGATGCTGGTGGAGCAGCTGTTCGAGGTGATTGGCCGGATCAATCGCGAGGAGGGCATGACGGTTTTGCTGGTCGAGCAGAATGCCCGCGCTGCAATTCGCCAGTGCGATTACGGCTATGTCATGGATGGCGGGCGTATCGTGCTGCATGGCACGCGCGAGCAGCTTGAGCAGAACCAGGACGTGCAGGAATTCTATCTTGGGCTTTCGATTGGCGAAGAGCGCCGCAATTTCCGCGACGTGAAACATTACCGCCGTCGCAAGCGCTGGCTCGGCTAATCACATGAGTGTTGATCGATTTCAGCGTATGCGTGAGCTTTATGCCGAGGCCTGCCTGCTGGCGCCGGCCCTGCGGCAACGGTTCGTCGCGGCCGATCTGGTGCCGGGAGAGATTGGCAGCGCTGCCGACCTCAATCGCCTGCCGGTGCTGAAGAAAGAGACCCTGCTGGCACAGCAACAGGCCGCGCCGCCGTTTGGCGGCTATCTCGCCTGTCATCCAGGTGAGATGAGCCACATCTATGTCTCGCCGGGCCCGATCTTCGAGCCATCGCTCGCCGAAGACGCCACTGGTCATGGCATGGACATGATGTTCGCTGCTGCAGGGCTGGGCCCGGGCGATCTGGCGTTGAACACGTGGTCTTATCATCTGGTGCCGGCTGGCTTGCTGTTTGAACAGGGCCTGCGCGCCGTGGGCGCCACCGTGATTCCGTCCGGCACCGGCAATACCGACCTGCAGGCCGATCTGCTGCTCAAGCTGCCGGTGACAGCTTTCCTCGGCAGCACGGCTTTCTTCCAGACCGTGATCGAGCGGCTGGAGGCGCAGGGGCATGCACTGCCGGCCGCCTGGCAATTGCGCCACGCTTTCCTGGGTGGCGAATTCGGCGACTGGTCGGCCAAACGCCGGCGGCTCGAACAGACTTACAACATCAAGACCTGGTCGCTCTACGGTACGGCCGATTTCGGCCTAATTGGCTACGAGCGCGCCGATGTCGAAGGCTATCTGATCCACCCCGAGCGCTATGTGCAGATCTGCGATCCCGTCACAGGTGTCCCCCTGCCCGAGGGCGTTGCCGGCGAAATCGTAGTGACGACGCTGACGCGTGGCTGGCCGATGATTCGCTTCGGCACCGGGGATGTCTCGACCGCGCTGGAAACCGGGGTAGATCAGGGCGTGGCACGAATTGCGCTGCTGCAGGGGCGGGTGGGCCAGGCCGTGAAAGCGCGCGAGATTTTCATTTATCCCAGCCATGTCGAGACGCTGTCGCGTCGCGTCGAGGGCCTGTTGCGTGCTGTCGTCACAGTGCGGCGCAGCGGCAATCGTGATGAGGTCGCGGCCTGCGGTGTATTGTCGGAGGGAGCGGATGCGCTCCGTGCCGACGCGCAAATACGTCAGGTTTTTGCCGGCCTGACCCGGTTGCAGCTTGACCATGTCGAATTCGTTTCCTCCGCCGCTCTACCGGAAGAATCCGCGCTGTTGAGCGACGCCAGGCATCTCTCCCCATGACGTATGCAATGAGTGAATCCTAACATGGCAACCCTTGCGAGTAACATTGACCCCCGGTCTGAAGGCTTCAGGGCCAATGCCGCCGTCTATGACGGTCTGCTGCAGACCCTGCGCGAACGCTATGCCTGGGCGCTGGCCGGCGGCGGCGACGCGATGGTGCAGCGGCATCATGCGCGCGGCAAGATCACGGCGCGCGACCGCATCGACCTGCTGGTCGATCCGCTCAGCCCGTTCCTGGAACTGTCGCCGCTGGCGGCCTGGGGCCTGTACGACAACAAGGTGCCCGGCGCGGGTCTGGTGACCGGCATCGGCACGGTTCGTGGCACGATCTGCATGATCATTGCGAACGATGCCACCACCAAGGGTGGCTCCTTCTACAAGGAGACCATCAAGAAGCATATTCGCGCGCAGGATATCGCCTTCGAGAATCGCCTGCCGGTGGTCTATCTGGTCGATTGCGGTGGCGCCAACCTGTCGCAGGGCGACGAGGTGTTCCCCGACCAGGATCATTTCGGCGGGGCCTTCTATCGGCAGTGTCGCATGTCGGCGGCCGGCATTCCGCAGGTCGCGGCGGTGTTCGGCGAATGCACGGCGGGTGGCGCCTATATCCCGGCGCTGTCCGATGAAGTGGTGATGACGGCGGGTAATTCGAGTGTCCATCTCGGCGGTCCGCAGATCGTCAAGGCGGCGATCAAGGAGATCATCGACCGCGACAGCCTCGGCGGTCCGGAAATGCACTGCTCGATCTCTGGCGTCTCGGATCACTTCGCGCGTGATGAGGTCGAGGCGATCACCAAGACCCGCGACATCGTTGGCGCGCTGCAGCGCGTGCAGCAGATGCATGGCGCGATCCGGCCTAGCCGACCGCCGCTATTCGATGCTGCCGAAATTCCCGGCATTGTCGGTGCCGATCTGACGCGGCCGTTCGACCAGCGCGAGATCATTGCACGTCTGGTGGATGGCAGCGAGTTCCATGAATTCAAGCCATTGTTCGGCAGCACGCTGGTCTGCGGCTTTGCCCATATCCATGGCTTGCCGGTCGGCATCATCGCCAATAACGGTGTGCTGTTCTCGGACTCGGCTGTGAAGGGTGCGCATTTCATTGAATTGTGCGATCAGCGCCAGACCCCGATCCTGTTCCTGCAGAACATCACCGGCTTCATGGTGGGTTCGGAGGCCGAGCGCGGCGGTATCGCCAAGCATTCGGCCAAGCTGGTCTATGCCGTCGCCAATGCGCGCGTGCCGCGCTACACGCTGGTCACGGGCGGTTCCTATGGCGCTGGAAACTACGGCATGAGTGGTCGCGGATTCCGCCCGCGCTTCATGTTTATGTGGCCCAATGCCCGGCTTGGCACCATGAGTCCCGATGTCGGCAGCTCGGTGCTGATGGACCTGCGCCGTTCCAGCATCTCGAGCAATCCGGCGACCGAGGCGGAGCTGGCGACCTATGAGGCGAAGCTGCGCAAGATGTTCGACGAGCAGTCGAATCCCTATTACTGCACGGCACGCCTGTGGGACGACGGCCTGATCGAGCCGCAGGATACCCGCGATGTCCTGGGGCTTTGCCTTGCCATCGGTGCCCTGCAACCGCCCGAGACCGGCACGCGCCCGGTCTACCGGATGTAAGGGAGCAGGACATGTTTACCCAGTCTCCCCGTCCTATCCGTTCCGTCCTGGTGGCCAATCGTGGCGAGATCGCCATGCGCGTGCTGCGCACCTGCAAACATTTGGGATTGCGCGGCATTGCGGTGTATTCCGACGCCGATGCCAATGCCCTGCATGTTCGCACAGCCGATGCAGCAACCCGCATCGGTCCCGCGCCGGCGCGGGAAAGCTATCTCGATATCGGCGCGATCATCGCGGCAGCCCAGCGTATGGAAGCGGACGCGATCCACCCTGGCTATGGCTTCCTGTCGGAGAATGCCGAGTTTGCCCGTGCCTGCGATGCAGCCGGGCTGATCTTCATCGGGCCGTCCGCCGAAGCCGTTGCTTCGATGGGCTCGAAGATCAGTTCCAAGCGTATTGCCGAAGCAACCGGCGTGCCGACCGTGCCGGGCTATCATGGCAATGCCCAGGATGAAGCCACCCTGCTGTCCGAGGCGAAGCGCATTGGCTTCCCGGTCTTGATCAAAGCGTCTGCCGGTGGCGGTGGTCGCGGTATGCGCCTGGTGGAGCATGCTGCCGACTTCGCAGCAGCACTGGATGCTGCCCGCAAGGAAGCGCAGTCGGCCTTTGGCGACGCCAGCATCCTACTGGAGAAATTCATCCGCAATCCGCGTCATCTGGAAGTGCAACTGGCTGGCGACCGCCAGGGCAATCTGGTGCATCTGTTTGAGCGTGATTGCAGCGTTCAGCGCAACAACCAGAAGGTTCTGGAGGAAGCGCCGGCGCCCAACCTGCCTGAAATCGTGCGGCAGCGCCTGTTCGATGCCGCGCTGAAGCTGGGACGGAAGATCGGCTACGATTCTGCCGGCACCGTCGAATTCATTATGGAAGCCGGCGACGACCAGCCGTATTTCCTCGAGATGAATACCCGCCTGCAGGTGGAACATCCTGTCACCGAGGCGATCACGGGTATCGATCTGGTGGAATGGCAGATCCGCGCCGCTGCCGGCGAAGCTCTGCCACTACAACAGGCACAGATCCGGCAGAGTGGTCATGCCATCGAGGCGCGTATCACGGCAGAGCGGGTCGATATGGGCTTCCAGCCGGTGACCGGTCGGCTGGAGTGCGTTGTCGCGCCACGCGATCTGCGTTTCGACACCGGTGTAGCCGACGGAGCAGAGATTAGCCCGTATTATGATTCGATGATTGCCAAGCTGGTGGCAGCGGGTCGTAACCGGGGCAGCTGCCTTGCCAGACTCGAGGCCGGACTGAATGAACTGACCCTGCTGGGCCTGTCGAGCAATCAGCTGTTCCTGCGGGACGCCGTGCGTCATCCCCTATTTGTCGAAGGACGTGCCACGACGCGTTTCATCGAAACTGCATTCCCTGGCGGCTGGAAAATTGATGCCGGTGAACTTCGCCTGCTGCGGGCTGCTGCGACGGCTGCTTGGCTTGTCAAGGAGCCAAGTGCGACGGAACTCGAGAATTGGACGAATCCCTGGCTGCGGCAGCGCCCGGTACGCGTGACGGCTTCGGCCCGTGCGGCCCGCGCGACGGTCATGCTGAATGACGAATATGGCACCGCCGAAATCGAGCTTCGCTACGGTCGTGACGGCGTCGAAGCGATGATGGATGGCGAGATCATCCGGCTTGGTCCTGTCGCCCGTTCGGGCGGCAGTCTGGCCATTACTCCTGAAAGCGTGGCCGAAACGCTGCCTGTCTCCAGTGATGGCGGCAGGATCTGCATCACGCGCCATGGCCTGGCAATCAGTGCCGATCTGGTTCTGAAAAGTGAAGCACAGCGAGCTAGCGATGCGGATGCGCGTAGCGGCAATCGTGTGGATGCGCCGCTGCATGGCTTGATCACGCAGATCCATGTCGTTGTCGGTGACCGTGTCGAGGCCGGCATGGCCGTGGTGCAGATGGAAGCAATGAAGCTGGTGCACACCCTGCCTGCGCCACGAGCCGGCCACGTGACGGGCATCCGCCAGGCCGTGGGTGACATCGTGCCGGCCGGTACGACACTGATTGAGATCGACGTGATCGAGGAAAAGGAGATATCCTGATGGCTGGTCTGTGGTTCGAGGAATTCAAGGATGGCATGGTGTTCAACCATGAATGGACGCGCACCATCACCGAGGCCGACAATATGTGGTTCTCGCTTTTGACCATGAATACGCAACCCCTGCATATCGATGCGCATTACTCGGCGAAATCCGAATGGGGTAAGCCACTGGTCAACAGCCTGTTTACGTTGGGCCTGATGGTCGGCATGTCGGTCAACGACACCACCTTTGGCACCACGTTGGCCAATCTGGGCATGAGTGATGTGCGTTTCCCCAAGCCGTTGTTCCAGGGCGATACCGTGCATGTCCGCACCACGGTGCGCGCCAAGCGTGAAAGCAAGTCGCGGCCACGTGAAGGTATCGTCGTCTTCTTCCACGAGACCATCAACCAGCATGGTGACGTCGTCGCGACCTGCGAGCGGCAGGCGTTGATGCGCAAGCGTCCGGTCGACAAGGCAGCCTAATGCGCTCGCTGCTGTTCACTCCCGGAGTTTCGGCCAAAATGATGGCCAAGGCAGTCGATGGCGCCGCCGATGTGGTGATCCTTGATCTGGAAGATTCGGTGTCTCCGGATGGCAAGGCCGCGGCGCGCGAAGCCGTGGTCGCCATCCTCGCCAGACCGCGACGCGCGGGCAGCAGCCTTTATGTACGCATCAACCCGCTCGACAGCGCCTGGTGCGGTGACGATCTGCGAGCAGTCCTGCCGGGACGTCCGGATGGCATCATGCTGCCCAAGCCGGATGGGCCGGAAGATGTCGTCCGCCTGTCGCAGCATCTGGCCGAGCTGGAACAGCCTGATATGGCAGAGCGGACCAGGATCATCGCCATCTGCACCGAAACGGCGGCCGGCACATTGTCGCTGGCCGCACAGTCGTGGCGTCACCCGCGGTTATCGGGTCTGGTCTGGGGTGGCGAGGATCTGGCAGCTGTACTGGGCGCGACCAGCAACCGCGATGCCGCAGGTCAGTATACCGGGCCTTTCGCGTTGGCGCGCAATCTCTGCCTGCTGGCGGCACGGGCCGCCGGTGTCACGCCGATCGATGCCGTCTATACCGATTTCCGCAATCCGGAGGGCCTGGCAGCAGAAGTCGCCGCCGCGCGGCGCGATGGTTTCGACGCCAAGGCGGCTATCCATCCGTCGCAGATCGACATCATCAACCGGGCCTTCAGCTATACCGATGCCGAACGCGACTGGGCGCGACGCGTGGTGGCCGCACTGAAAGACGGTGCCATTGGCGCGGCCCAGATGGACGGTTCGATGGTCGATGTACCGCATCTGGTGCAGGCGCGGCGTATTCTATCTCGTTCTAGATAAGAGGATTTGGTGTTGCTTGGCATCTGATGGAGAGCGGAACGCGGGCGTTTATTCTTCGAGTTTTCTCTCCATAAGGAGATCTTGCCGGGCGAGTAGATAATGCCACTTTGATCGTGATCGAGATAAAATTGGGCATTCACGAGATAGGGGGCCGCACAATCGGCTAGCCGAATAGTGTCGCCGCTGGGGGCGGGCGGGGGAAGCGAACACCCGTCGTAAGCTTGCGGGGGGGAAGCCTACTTTCCTGCCCCGGCCAGTTGGAAAAATACCGGAAAACTGCAGATGGGTAAACTGCTCAAGTAGCTATCGCTACCATGCTTTAGCAGCGGTGTGTCCCAAATTGTCCCACGAATTTGTAGTGCCGGGATTTTCCAGGACGGCCAGAATTCAAAAACCCGACGCCGCGCCGTCGCTACGCGGATCGGTGGCGCCTTCCAGCACGCCATCGGCATGCCGGACAATCGCGCCGGCATGGCCCATGGTGCCGGTGAAGGCACCGAGCATTTCCACATCGTGACCAGCCGATTTCAGAGCCGCGACCAGCGCCGGATCGAAACGGCTTTCCAGCTTCAGCGTGACGCTGTTTTCGCCCCAGGTCTTGCCCAGCAGCCAGCGCGGCGCGGTAACGGATTCCTGCAGCCCCTGACCGAACAGGCCATAGCGCGTGAAGATGGCCGACTGGGTCTGCGGCTGGCCCTCGCCGCCCATGGTGCCGTAGACTATGGTGCGGCCATCGGCGAAGCGTGCCATGGCCGGATTGAGCGTATGGAACGGCATGCGGCCGGGTTTCAGTAGGCGCGGACCGGTGCCTTCCAGCAGGAAGCTGGCGCCTCGGTTCTGCCAGTTGATGCCGGTCTCCTCCAGCACGCAGCCAGAGCCGAATTCGAAATAGATCGACTGGATGAAGCTGACCGCCAGGCCATTGCCGTCGATGGCGCCCATCCAGGTGGTGTCGCCGCCAGATGCCGGCTGCGGCCAGGGCAGCGCGGTCGTGCGGTCGATCTTCGCGGTCAGCGCATCCAGTACTGCTGCCTCCAGATATTTTTCCGGCGGCTCCGGCATCGCCTCGGGATCGCCGACGATGCGGTCGCGCACGAGGAAGGCCTGCTTGGTCGCCTCGACCAGACCGTGGATATGATCGAAGCCTTCGGCCTGCGTCACCCCCAGCCGCTCGAACAGCGCCAGAATCATCAACGACGACAACCCCTGCGTCGGCGGCGGGAAATTGAACAGCCGCGCGGTTTCCAGCCCGACGCTGAGCGGCGCGACACGGCGCGCCTGATGCCGTGCCAGGTCTTCGGCCGTCACCGGGCTGCTGGCCCTGGCCAGATCGGCGGCGATCCGTTTCGCCAGCTGGCCGCGATAGAAATCCTCCGTGCCCGCCGCGCCGATGGCTTTCAGCGTGGCGGCGAGCGCGGGCAGTTTCATCAGGCTGCGTGCGGCCGGCGGTTTGCCATCGGGCAGGAAACGCGCGGCGAAACCCGGCGCATCTTTCAGCTCCGGCATCTTTTCCGTCGTCAGGTCATGCTGGCTCTGCGTGACGGCGAAACCATGTTCGGCATGCCAGACGGCATCCTGCACCAGACGCGACAGCGGCAATTTTCCACCAAATTCGGCGCTGAGCCTGAGGGCTTCACCCCAGCCGCTCACCGTGGCGGCCACGGTATTGGCCGCCAGTGGCCCGCGCCACGGAATGCTCGACAGACCCTTCGATCTGTACAGTTCCGGCGTGGCAACCGCAGCGGCACGACCGCAGGCTTCGACCGCCACCGGATCCTGCCCCGGCGCGGCAATCAGCCAGAAGCCGTCGCCACCGATACCGGTCATATGCGGATAGATCGCCGTCAGCGTCGCCGCCATTGCCACCGTCGCCTCAATGGCATTGCCGCCCTCGCGCAGCACGGCCAGACCGGCTTCGGAGGCCAGATGATGGGGGGCGGTGACCATGCCCCGGCGGGCGCGCGGTGTGTTCAGCATGGCAGTTTCTTACGACAAGCTCATTTGCTTTACCAGCCGCGCTCTTACCAGCCGATGGCGCGCGGCAGCCAGGTGGCGATACCCGGCATGTAGAACAGGATCACCACCGACAGCACCTGCAGCGCGATGAACGGCAGCACACCTTTATAGATATCGAGTGTGGTGACCTGCGGCGGCGCCACGCCGCGCAGGTAGAACAGCGCCCAGCCGAATGGCGGCGTGAGGAAGGAGGTCTGCATGTTCATGGCGATCAGCGTGGCGACCCAGACCATGTCGACATTGGCGGCCTGCAGCACCGGCAGGAACAGCGGCACCACGATGTAGCTGATCTCAATCCATTCGATGAAGAAGCCGAGGATGAAGATCAGGAACATCATGAACCACAGCACGCCTTCGATGCCACCGGGCACCATCTTGAAGAAGTCATGCACCAGCTGCTCGCCCTGCAGGCCGCGGAAGGCCAGCGCAAAGACCTGCGCGCAGATCAGGATGAACATCATGGAGGCGGTGATGCGACCGGTGGCGTAGACGGTTTCCTTCAGCATGGTCCAGTTGAAGCGGCCGGCAATGGCGGCGACCAGAATACTGCCCAGCGCGCCCATCGAGGCGGCCTCGGTGGGGGCCGCCACGCCGCCGATGATCGAACCCAGCACCGCCAGCACCAGCGCGATCGGCGGCAGGCCGACCTTGAAGGTCTTGCGCAGCAACTCCTGCCGGCTCATGGCGAAGCGTTCCTCGGCCGGGATGGGCGGCACCATCTCGGGCTTCACCATGCCCACGACCAGCAGGAAGATGCAGAAGATACCAGCCAGCATCATGCCGGGAACGAGTGCCGCAGCGAACAGCGTACCGACGGATTCGCCGAGGATATCGGCCAGCAGGATGATCAGCGTGCTGGGCGGAATGATCTGGCCCAGCGTGCCCGAAGCGCAGATCGTGCCGCAGGCGATACTCTTGTTGTAGCCGCGCCGGAGCAGGGTCGGCAGAGTGAGCAGGCCGAGCGTCACGATGGTGGCGCCGACGATACCGGTGGTGGCGCCCATCAGAACGCCGACCAGCACGATGCCGATGCCCATGCCGCCGCGCAGGCCGCCCGAAAGATGCCCGATCACTTCCATCAGCTCATCGGCGATGCGGGATTTCTCCAGCATCATGCCCATGAAGACAAAGAGCGGGATGGCGATCAGCGTGTAGTTGGCGGTCACGCCATAGATACGCGCCGGCAACAGGTTGAACAGCAGCGAGCCGAAGCCGAGCCAGCCGAAGAAGAAGCCGCTGATCGCCAGGGTCAGCGCAACCGGGATGCCGAGCGCGAGCAGGACAAAGAAGGAGGCGATGCAGGACAGCGCCAGGATTTCATTCAGCGGCATGTTCGAATGGCTTGTCGGGTTGTGCGGCAGGCGGAAGTTCGCCGCCGAGGAAGGGAATCAGCGACCGCAGCGTGGCGGCCAGGCTCTGCACCAGCAGCAGCAGGAAGCCGAGCGGGATCATGGCTTTCAGGATGAAGCGGTAGGGCAGCCCGCCGGGATCAGGCGATTTCTCGCCGATCATGTAGGACTGCAGCACATAGCCGATGCTGAGCTTGATGATGATGGCCGCGAAGGCTACGGCGACCAGACAGGAGGCGACTTCCAGCCCCTGCTGTGCGCGCACCGGCAGCCGGCCATAGAGAATGTCGACCCGCACATGTCCTTCGTGCTTGATCGCATAGGCGATACAGAGCAGCGAGACCGGCGCCATCAGATGCCATTCCAGCTCCTGCATCGCCACCGATCCGGTATGGAACAGGTAGCGCAGCAGTACATTGAAGGCCATGACGCAGACCAGCGCGAAGCCAGTCCAGGATGCGAGGCGGCCCGAATGCTCGACAACGAAATCGAGAAAACGGGCCGCCGACTCCAGACGCGAAGCAAACATGAAACGCGATCAGGCCTTGGTGAGCTGGCCGCGGATCTGGCTCTGGTAGACCGATTCCGACACGCCGGCCCATTTGTCGTGATTGGCCTTGAAGGCGAGGAAGGCATCGTGAACCTTCTTCATCGCCGGATCCTTGGCGGCGCCATCGTTCAGCACGGCCTCGGTGGCTTCTTTCAGCCTGGCGACCACCTGCGGCGGCAGCGGCTGGGCCGTGACGCCGTGGTTCTTGACCAGGTCGTCGAGCGCCTCGGCATTGGTGGCTTCGCACCAGGTATGACTGATCGTGTTGCAGGCCGCCGCCGCCGCACGCACGATTTCCTGCAGGTCGGGCGGCAGCGACTCCCAGGCCTTCTTGTTGACGATCAGCTCGGTGACGTTGGACGGCTCGTGCCAGCCGGTGGTGTAGTAGAACTTCGCCGCCTTCTGCAGGCCGAGGCGGCGATCTTGGTAGGGACCGACGAATTCGGCCGCATCGATCACGCCGCGTTCCAGCGCCGGGAAGATTTCGCCGCCGGGTAGCAGCTTCACATCGACGCCGAGCGTGGCATAGACCTTGCCGGCCAGGCCCGGGATGCGCATTTTCAGACCCTTGTAGTCGTCCAGTCCGGTGATCGGCTTGCGATACCAGCCGGTCATCTGCACGCCGGTATTGCCCATCACCATCGGCACGAGGTCGAAGGGCGCGTAGAGCTCGTCCCACAGCTTCTGGCCGCCGCCATGATAGATCCAGGCCGTCATACCCTGGAAATTCAGGCCAAAGGGCACGGTGGTGAAATACTGCGCCGCCGGAATCTTGCCCGCCCAGAAATAGCTGTTGGCGGCATTCATCTCGACGATGCCTTTCGACACCGCATCGAAGCCTTCGAGTGCCGGGATCAGTTCGCCGGCAGCGAAATGCTGGATGGTCAGGCGACCGCCCGACATCTTCTTCACCATCTCGCAGAAATCAGTCGGGCTGCCAGGACCGGCCACGTAGAACGGCGAACCGGGGCCATAGGCATTGGTCATCTTCCACTGGAAAGACTTGGTCTGCGCCGTGGCGATATTCGGTTTGGCGAAGGTGGCGGCGGCAGCGCCGCCGAGCAGACCGGCCTTGACGAAGAAACGACGTTTCATGGCATCCCCCTGAAGATCCGAGCAATGCCGCGCGCGCGGATGCACATCGCGGCTGACAACCTGTTCAGGTATGCAATCGATATGCCACTACGTATGCATTGTGCAGAAATGGGTACGCCGTTGTTTTTGCGCCCGGCGGCTGCCGGTGCAGAACCAATCGCTCAGACCGCCGCAATAGGTTCCGGCAACGCGTTGCCGTTTATCTCGGCAGATGCACGGAATACTGCGCCGGCGATCAGGACGCCGGCAGGGATTGGCGCCGATTGTCGATGCGCTGCGCGAGATGCGATTGGTACAGATGGCGCATGACGGTGCTGCGGGCGGAACTCTAGCCTTCCAGCAGACTCACATGGGCGGAGACGACGCGCCAGCCATCCGGGGTGCGGATCCAGGTCTGGCTCTGCCGGCCGGTCTTGGTGCTGTTCTTGCGTTTGAATTCGGTATTCGCGGTGGCGAAGTCGCGGCCATACGTCGTGATCCGCGTATTGTAGATGTCGCGTTCAAGGCCGGCTGACGGCCGGCCGGCACGGAAGGCCNNCACTTCGGCGACGATCTCAGGGATATTCACATCCATCTTGCTCTCACACAGCTTTCGATGCGGCAATGCCGATGTTTTCCAGATGCCGTGCCACCCGCAGCGCCAGTTCTTCTTTCCACGGCGCGGCAATGATCTGCACCCCGATCGGCAGCTTGCCATCCCGCTCGGCCCAGGGGGCGGTCACCACGGGCAGGCCGATGGCCGAGATTGGTTGCGTGAACAGGCCGAGATTGGCCCGTACCGGCATCTCCACGCCATTCAACGTCATCAGCACCTGACCGAGCTTCGGCGCCACGCGCGGCGTCGCGGGCGCCAAAATGATGTCAACATCGCGGAACACCTCCGCCACGCGGGCGCGATACCAGGCACGGAAACGATGCGCCTGCGCCAGCCAGTCGCTTGGTAGCATCAGGCCGGCAAGGAAACGGTCGCGCACGGCGGGGTCGAAGTCGTTGGGGCGAGTCTTCAGCCGCTCCCGATGGAGATTGGCGCCTTCAACAGTAGTGATCACATAGGCCGCCGCGCGACCGCGTCCAGCCTCGGGGATGGTGATGCGTCGGTCGGTGTTTAATGCCCTGGCGAAGGCAGCCACGGCCTCATGCACTTCCGGATCACCCTGTTTGGCGAAATAGTCGTCAGCGACGGCGATACGCAGGTCTCCAATGCCGTCGTTCAGCTTCGCGATCACCGGCTCGGCCGGCTTCTGTGCGCACCAGAGATCATTTTCATCCGGTCCCTGCATGGCGTCGTAGCTTAGCGCGAGATCGGTAACCGACCGCGTCATGGGGCCGAGATGATCGAGATCGGCCACAAAGGGGAAGCTGCCATGCCGGCTGAGTCGGCCGAAGGTGGGCTTCAGTCCGAACAGGCCGCAGAGCGACGCCGGCACGCGGATGGAGCCGTTGGTGTCGGAACCAAGCGCCAGCGGCACCATGCCGGAGGCTACCGACGTGCCCGATCCGCCGGACGACCCGCCCGACATGCAGGTGGGATCGTGCGGGTTACGCGACGGGCCGTAATGAATGTTCTCGCCGGTGAAGTCATAGGCGTATTCGCCCATGTTGAGCGCGCCGACCAGAATGGCGCCGGCGGCTTCCAGCCGTCGCACCAGCGTCGCATCGCCCTGCGCCGGCGGGTCGTCGCGGTTGATCTTCGAGCCGGCCAATGTGGACAGACCGGCTACGTCGAACAGGTTCTTGACGGCAAAGCATACGCCAGCCAGCGGTCCGGCATCCCTGCCTTCGTCAATCGCCTGGTCAATGGCGGCTGCCTTGGCGCGGGCGCGTTCGGAGGTGATGGCCGTGAAGGCGTTCAGTGACGGATTGGCGGTGTCGATACGGGCGAGCGCAACCTGCAGCGCCTCGGTAGCGGAGATCTTGCCGCCGCGCACGGCGGCGGCGATCTGATATCCCTTGCTCTGGAAATCGATCATGCTTTTACGGCTTGAACACCGAGGCGGGCTCGACCGTGTCCGGCAATGGGAAGTTCAGCACGGCCTGCGCGATCTGGCGTGAGCGGATCAGGTTGTCGAGCACGGCCGGTTTCCAGTCCGGGGCGATGATGATGTCCATCGCGGCTGCTGTGGCTTCCAGATAGGTTTCGGCGTCGAACGCGTCCTGGCTCATGCAACATCCTCGATCAGCGGGTCGGGTTTGACGATATCGGCAGAGGCAGTATCGGCAAGCGGGAAATGGCAGGCAACCGAATGGCTGGGACCGACACCTTGCAGCAGCGGCATCATCTGAGTGCAGGCCTCTGTACCCTGTGGACACCTGCCGTAGAAGCGGCAGACTTTCGGGTCTGGATCGATCGGGCTGCGCGGCTCGCCTGAAATACGCAGGCGCGGTGTATTGAGATCCTGCCCGAAATGCGGGATCGCCGACAGCAGCGCCCTGGTATAGGGATGCGCCGGATAGCGGAAGACGTGTTCCGCCGGGCCGGTTTCGACGATCTTACCCAGATACATCACCATCACGCGGTCGCAGAGCAGGCGCACCACGTTGAGATCGTGACTGACGAAAAGATAGCTCATGCCAAGCCGCTGCTTGAGGTCTTCCAGCAGTTGCAGGATCACCACCTGCACCGAGACATCCAGCGCCGCGGTTGGTTCGTCGAGGATGAGCAGATCTGGCTCCACGGCGATGGCGCGAGCGATGCCGACACGCGCCTTCTGCCCGCCGGACAGCTGATGCGGAAAGCGTTCCAGCAGTTCCAGCGGCAGGCCACACATGGTGGCAAGTTCCTCGACGCGGGCTTTCAGCACCGCTGCGGGCATGGGCTTCAGGCGGCGGATCGGATCGGCGATGGCGGCAAAACCGGTGAAGCGCGGGTTGAGGCTGTCGCCGGCATCCTGGAACACCATCTGGATGCGCGGGCGATAAGCGCTGCGGCCAAAGCCTTTGGCCGGCTGATGGCCGATCTCCTCGCCGTCGAGATGGATGCTGCCATCGGTAATATCCAGCAGCCTGGTCAGCAGGCGAACCAGCGTGGACTTGCCACAGCCGCTTTCGCCTACCAGGCCAAGTGTCTCGCCCCTGCCGATGGTGAAGGTAACATCATCCACGGCATGGAGCATAGCGACGGGTTTTGCGGCGCCACGTGCGCGTTCAAGCAGGCCGGGCTTCTTGCCGACGGCGAAATGCTTGTGCAGCGACTGCGCATCCAGCAATGGCTTGTTGAAAATATCCTTCATAGCGGATTCCAGCAGGCGACGACGCTGTGCTTCAGTTCGCCCAGCACCTGGGGCAGGGCCTGGTCGCAACGCGCCTGCTTGCGCTCGCAACGCGTGTTGTAGCGGCAGGGGGCAATGCTGGCGGCGCGCAGGTCGGGCAGGTTGCCGGGAATGGCGGCCAGGTCTTTCAGGTTTACGCTCGGTTTGGGCGTCGCGGCGATCAGCTTGGCGGTATAGGGATGGCGCGGATGGTGGAACAGTTCAGCGGTTGGCGCGGCCTCGACGATATGGCCGGCATGCATCACCACGATATGGTCGCAGTATTCCGCCGCCATGCCGAGGTCATGCGTGATCAGCAGGGTCGACATGCCCTGGTCGGCGCCCAGTTCGGCGATCAGATCCATGATGGCGGCCTGGGTGGTCACGTCCAGCCCTGTGGTCGGCTCGTCGGCAATCAGCAGTTTGGGCGAGCAGGCGATCGCAATCGCGATCATGATGCGCTGGCACATGCCGCCAGAAAGCTCAAAGGGATAGGCCTTGGCGCGGCGTTCCGGATCGGGGATGCGCACCTTCTTCAGCATCTCGATGGCGCGCTGCGGAGCCTCGCGNNAGCGCCACGCGCGGGTTTTGGAAGATCATCGAGATTTCGCGGCCGCGAATGTCGCGCAGCACACTTTCCGGCGTGTTCAGCAGGTCGAGGCCGCCGAAGCTGGCGCTGCCCTGGCTGACGCGGCCGGCGGCATCGAGAATGCCCATCACCGTATAGGCGGTGACGGATTTGCCCGAGCCGCTTTCGCCCACGATGGCGACCATCTCGCCCTTGTTGATCCTGAAGCTGACGCGGTCGAGCGCCTTGACGATACCGCCGCGGGTGCGGAATTCGACGCTCAGATCATCGACGGCCAGGACGGGGACGGCACTCATGTCCTTCTCCTCGGGTCCACGATATCGCGCAACCCGTCACCCAGCAGGTTGAAGCAGAAGACGGCGGTCATCAGCGCCAGGCCTGGGAACAGCGCCACCCACCATTCGCCCGAGATCATGTAGGCAGCACCTTCGGCCACGAGAATCCCCCATTCCGGCGTCGGCGGCGAGATCCCTAAGCCGATGAAGGAAAGCCCCGCCGCATTCAGGATGGCGTAGCCCATGGTGAGCGAACATTGCACCATCAGGATGGGCAGGATATTGGGCAGAATCTGCATCAGCAGGATCCGCGCCTCGCCATTGCCGGACAGCCGCGCGGCTTCCACAAATCCGGCGTTGCGCCTGATATTGGCCTCGGCGCGGGCGACGCGGGCATAGAGCGGCGTGTTGATGATCGCGGTGGCCAGCACGATATTGCCCACCGAGTTGCCCAGCGCCGCCACAATGCCCATGGCCAGCACGAACAGCGGAAAGGCCATGATTGTATCGGCCACGCGGCCGACCAGCCGGTCGACCCAGCCACCGAAAAAGCCGGCGGCGATGCCGGCCAGTGCCCCGATCGCAAAGGTAAGGATCACCGAGGCGAAGGCAATGCCAAGATCGAGGCGGGTGGCAACCAGTACGCGGCTGAAGATGTCGCGACCCAGCGAATCCGTGCCGAACCAATGCGCGGCGGATGGCGGATTCAACGCCATGGCGGCATTGGTCTGCAAGGGATTATACGGCGCGATCCACGGGCCGAAGATGGCGCAGAGCACGATGAAGCCGAACAGCGCAAAGGCGAACAGCGTGACCGGATTCTCGGCCAGGACATAGCGGATATGCTTGACGGTTGCCGCGGTGCTCATGCGAAAACCTGCCTCACTCGAAGCCCACGCGCGGGTCGATCACGATGTAGAGGATGTCGATGGCGAGGTTGAGTGCCACATAGAGCAGTGCCATGGTCAGCACAAAGCCCTGGATCGGCGCATAATCCGACGCAATCAGTGCCTCGATGGCGAAAGTGCCGATGCCGGGCCAGGAGAACACTTTCTCGACCAGTACATTGGCGCCAAGCAGGAATGAGAACACCATGCCCAGCGTGGTGATCACGGGCAGCATCGCGTTGCGGAAGGCATAGCCGTAGATGATCTTGCTCTTGGGCAGGCCCGAGGCGCGGGCAGTGCGGATGAAGTCGCTGCTCAGAACTTCCAGCATGGCGGCGCGGGTCATGCGCGCCAGTGGAGCCATGGTGAAGATCGCCAGTGCCGCCACGGGCAGCAGCAGTTGTGCTGCGGCGGCACGGAAGGTTTGGAGATCCCCGGCGATCAGCGCGTCGATGGTGTAAAGTCCGGTGACGGCAGGCGGCGCTGAATAGAAGATGTCGAGCCGGCCGAGCGGTGCCGGCGCCCAGCCGAGCAGATAGTAAAGCACATAGACCAGCAGCAGCCCGGTGAAAAAGGCCGGCAGCGAGACGCCGGCCGTCGTGACGACGCGGCAGGCATGGTCAATCCACGAGCCAGGCCGCGTGGCGGCCAGCACGCCGAGCGGTACGGCAATCAGCACCGAAACCAGCAGGCCGTAGAGTGTGAGTTCCAGAGACGCCGGAAGTCGCGTGCGGATTTCGCTCAGCACCGGCTGGCCGGTGGCGATGGAGTTCCCGAGATTGCCCCGGCCGAGATCCTTCAAATAGACGACGAACTGCTCGGGCAGGCTCTTGTCGAGACCGAGGCTTTTGCGCACTTCCTCGATGGCCTGCTGCGTGGCAGCAGGGCCGGCGAAGAAGACGGCCGGGTCGCCAGGCAGGGCGCGGGTGAGCAGGAAGGTGACAATGAGCACGCCGATCACGCTCGGGATCGCTCCCACTAGGCGCTTTCCGATCAGTCGCAGCATTGCCGCCCTCCTGCTTTACAGCTCCCCGGCCTTAAAGCTTCTCGAACTGGCGGAAGTCGAGCTGGCGATGGAACCAGTAGGTATAGCCCTTGATGTTCTTCTGCATGCCGACATCCAGTATCTGCTGATACAGCGGAATGCGCGGCACTTCTTCCATCGACATCTTGATGAAGCCCAGGACCTGGTCCTTGTACTTGGCCGGATCGGTCTCGAAGCGCGAGGCATCGATCAGCGCATCCATTGATTTGTTCTGATAAGCCATGGTGTTGAACACCGCGTTCTGGCCGTGATAGCCCCAGAAGAAGTAATAATCCGGGAAGTTCAGCCAGCCGCCGAAGCTGGCGATATGGATCGGCCGGTTCTTCTGCAGCAGGGCGTTGCGGAAGTTGGCACTCGGGATTTTCTCGATGCTGGCCTTGATGCCGATCTTGCCCAGGCTTTCCTGCAGCAGCACGGCGGTCGGCTCATCGGCCGTGGCCTCGCCGAGATCGAAGGAGATGGTCGTCTCGAAGCCGTCGGGATAGCCCGCCTCGGCCAGCAGCTTCTTGGCCTTGTCGAGATCGACATTATACGGGAAGGGCTGCGGCCAGACCGGCTCGGTCGGCGTGCTGCTCTTGGCGCCGTACATCATATTGCCGCGGCCGTAGATGGCCGATTTGGAAATCTGCTCAAACGGCACGGCATAGGCTACGGCCTGGCGTACCTTCACGTTGTCGAACGGCTTGGCCGTCGTGATCAGGCCGATGTATTTCAGCGAATTTTCGACCGGCACGCCGACCACGACATATTTGCCCGACCCTTTTTCGGCGAAGATTTCAGACGCATCCTTCTGGGGCATGTCGAGCGAGATATCCGCATCGCCGCGTTCCATCAGAGCACGGCGATTGCCGGCCGAGGGTACGTCGCGGATGATGACGCGCTTCATCTTGGGCAGCGGGCCGCTCTTCCAGTCATCGAAGCGGGTAAAGGTGATTTCCTGGCCTGGCGTCCACTTTTCCAGCTTGTACGCGCCGCTGCCGGCGTCGTTGGTTTTCATCCATTCCATCGCCCACGGATCCTTCTCCGTGGCATGCTTCTTGGCGAGTTCGGAATTGTAGATCGCAGGCACCACGACGGCCATGTCGGGCAGCGACAGCTTATCGCGCTTGGGCAGATCGACGCGGAAGGTGTGGTCGTCCACCGCCACGAACTGTTCCGGCTTGGTCAGCGAGCCTGCGGCCATCTGGAAGGTGGGGAAACCGCCGACGGACACCGCGCGGTCGTAGGACCATTTCACGTCCTTCGCCGTCACCGGTGCGCCATCGTGGAATTTCGCATTGCGCCGCAGCTTGAAAGTCACCGACGTGCCATCGGGCGCTACGGCGTAGCTTTCGGCCAGTTCCGGCTCGATCTTGCTGTAGTCATAGGAAAGCGTGCCGTCGGCCAGCGTCTTGCGGCCGAAGGTGACCAGGCGGTCGTACATGTTCCAGGCGGCGACATAGGAACGGCCGCTGGTGCCGACACCATGGATGTCGAGATTGTTCATACCGGCTTCGACCACGACCAGCAGGGTCTCCTGCCGGGTCTGGGCGGCGGCAGTGCCGGCGATCAGGCCGGCGGCGACAATGGCGGAAGACGCGAAAAGGAAAACACGACGTTGCATGGCAGAGCCCCCGTAGCTGCTTGTCTGGGTTCATCATTGCAACCGATATGCCAAGGGCAGGCCGAAGCCTGCTCTCTGCCGTAATGAATTGTGCGGGCTGGGAAAAAGCCGGCGCTGCCGAAATTGGCGGCGGACGGATGGAGTTTATAATATGATTAAATAAAAGGCATTTGCCTTGGATTGTATGCAAGGTATAGGCAAATGCATAAAGCTACTACATTGATTTTCATGGGATTTGGAGCGGCATCACGCGGTATGGCTATTGCATACAATCTATGGAAAACCGACCACTGCGGTCTGTCGGAGCCGGTACATGGACATCTCACTCGATCTGAAAACCCTCGCTGCAGCTTACGAGAGGGGCCTGCGGCCGACTGAACTGGTGGCGGCGATTTACGACCGCATCGCGGCGCGTGGCGAGGACAATGTCTGGATCGCCCTGGCGCCGAAGGAACAGGCGCTCGCGCGTGCCGCGGCCCTGGAAGCTTCCGGTCGCAGCGCCCAGCAGCCACTCTGGGGCATTCCCTTCGCGGTGAAGGACAATATCGATGTGGCCGGCCTGTCGACCACCGCGGCCTGTCCCGACTTTCTTTATATGCCTGACCGTTCGGCGACCGTGGTGGAAAAGCTGCTGGCTGCCGGCGCACTGCTGATCGGCAAGACCAATCTCGATCAGTTTGCCACCGGCCTTGTCGGTGTACGCAGCCCTTATGGCGTGGCGCGCAATCCGTTCAATGCCGATTACATTCCCGGCGGCTCCAGTTCCGGTTCGGCCGTCTCGGTCGGTGCTGGCCTGGTCAGCTTTTCGCTGGGCACTGACACGGCGGGGTCGGGCCGCGTGCCGGCAGGGTTCAACAATATCGTCGGCCTCAAGCCCAGCGTCGGCCTGCTCAGTGCCAGTGGCATGCTGCCGGCCTGTCGCGCGCTGGACTGCATCTCGATCTTTGCATTGACGGTGAATGATGCCAGCGCGGTGCTGAAGGCTGCCGCCGGATACGATGCTTCGGATGCCTACAGCAGGTCCGCGCCTGCCGGCTGGCATGCGATGCCATCTGTCATGCCGGGCCATTTCCGCTTCGGTGTGCCGCAGGACAGCCAACTCAGGTTCTTCGGCAATGCCGCGGCGGAAGAATTGTTCCGCAGCGCTGTCGGCCGGATGACGGCGCTGGGCGGCGAGAAGGTCGAAATCGACTATGCGCCTTTCGCCGAAGCTGCCGGATTGCTTTACACCCCCGCCGGGACGGCAGAACGCACAGCGGCACTGGGCGATTTCCTGAACAGCCATGCCGATGCGCTGCATCCTGTCACGCGCCGGATCATCGAAGCCGGCAAACAGGCGACCGGCGTCGATGTGCATCGGCACTATTACCGTGTCCGGGAATTGCAGCAGACCTCATCGGCAACCTGGAACGATATCGATGTCCTGCTGCTGCCGACCAGCGGCACGATCTATACGGTCGCGGAGCTCGAAGCCGATCCTGTTCAGCTCAACAGCAACCTCGGCTACTACACGAATTTCGTGAACTACTTCGATCTTGCCGCCCTGGCGGTGCCGAACGGTTTCCAGCCCGACGGATTACCGGCCGGTATCACACTGGTCGGGCCGCATTTCTCCGAGCCGCTGCTGGCCACGATCGGTGACGCCTATCATCGGCAGGGTGGCCTGCAGCTTGGCGCGACCCGCCATGCGCAGCCTGCGACGGCGGCGGCGTCCGGCAATGCGAGTTATCCTTCAGTGACCATCGCAGTCTTCGGCGCGCATATGTCCGGCCTGCCGCTGAATTACCAGTTGCGCGATCTGGGTGGACGACGGCTGGCCGAATGTCGCACATCGCCGGACTACCGCCTCTATGTCATTGCCGGCGCGCTGCCTCGTCCCGGCATGGTGCGGACCCGTCAGGGCGGCACGGCGATACTTGGCGAACTCTGGCAAGTGCCGACCGCCGGTTTCGGCGCTTTTGTCGCCGGCATTCCGGCGCCGCTGGGCATCGGTGACGTGACGCTGGAGGACGGCCGCGTGGTGAAGGGGTTTGTCTGTGAGGCATCCGCGACGGCGGATGCGCCGGACATCACTTCGCTGGGCGGGTGGCGAGCCTGGCTGGAGACGCGGCAGCAGTCTGCTCTGGCTGTGTCCCGGTGACCTGACCGACCGAAGCGGTCGTTACTTTGCCGACATGGCCGCGCATGGCGGCTTCGGCGCCGAGGGCATCGCCCGACAAGATGGCCTGCACAACGCGGTCATGCTCGGCATGGGAATCGTGCAGGCGGCCCAGCACGCGGAACTGCGAACGGCGGAAGGGCAGGACGCGGCGGCGCGTGGCCCAGGCTGTCTCGGCCAGGAAGTCGTTCTTGCTGCCGCGATAGATCAGGTCGTGGAAGTCGTTGTTGAAGGCGGTATAACCCTTGAGGTCGCCGGTCTTGACGAGTGTCAGTGCCGCCTCATGAGCTGAGGACAGTTCGCGTCGTTCTGGCGCGGTCATGCGCAGCGTGGCCAGACGTGCGCAAGTCGCCTCCACCTCGGCCATGACCTCGAACATTTCCTCGATGCGGCGTGTGGTCGGCAGGGCGACGAGGGCGCCGCGATGAGGCCGATATTCCACGAGACCGAGCCCGGCCAACGCTTTGAGAGCTTCGCGGACCGGCGTACGTGACATGCCGAAGGTTTCGGCAAGATCGGCTTCGTCCAGTCGAGCGCCGGGCAGACGCTCACCGGTCACGATCTGCTCGGCGAGCATGTCCCGCAGCTGTTCAGCCAGCGTCCGTTTCTCGTCCATGGCCCGGTAATAAAGGCTTTCGGTGTGTCGTTCAAGAACGAGTCTGATCCACCGCCGGTGTCACGTGGACAATTGATGAGTGGAAGCGGCGGGATTTTTCGACAGTGTCCCAAATTGTCCCAAAAGGCAGAGGTGCTGCCTGTTAAGTGCCGGACTTTCAAGGGGATCGAATTTGCCGTCGTAAGCTCTGTCAGCAGCTTGATCAGCTAAGTGCTGGAGCGGGTGAGGGGAATCGAACCCCCGTCGTAAGCTTGGGAAGCTTAATCAGTAGATTTTCTGTGATTGATCGTAGCCAGTAGGTTTTGGCGCGGTGGGCAGAGTTTAGAGGCCGGCGCCAAGCCGGCCTCTGATTTAGGACGGTAGCTTTGACGTGATACGGCTCGCTACAGTCTCAGCCATAATGGATCGCGCTTCACGACCATATTGAGAATAGCGAGCGCTCATGCGGGTGGTTGAATGCCCCATAAGCGCCATAATCTGCTTCTCATGCATGCCGGCATCAGCAGCCATCTGGCCATAGAAGTGCCGCAAGTCGTGTATACGGGGACGGTCGCCGTCGGGCTTTACCAGGCGAGCCTCATCGCGGATTCGGTACCAAACCCTGGTGATTTCTTTTAGGTGGCTTTGGCGGCTTTCACCGACGAATACATAAGGGTTGCCGACAACGCGCACACTTTTGAGAACGCGCAGCATGTCTTCGAGCGGTTCTGTGATGGCACGAAGCATGGCACGCTGGCCGCGGCCAAGAGATTTAGTCTCTTTCCGTCGGCTGTTGCGAACCCACTCAATAACTTGTCGATCTTCCTTGATCTGATCCCATCGCAGCTTGAGTGCTTCACTCTTGCGTACGCCGGTGATGATCAAGAATCGAATGGCCAAGATAGACCAGGTATTCGGCATATGACCGGCGAATACCCCATCTGAACGTCGCTCGCCTATGATGTATTGACCAGACAGATTGGCCTCAACGGCCATCTTTTGATACTTATTGAGTACTTCGCTCAGGCGCGTTAGTTCGGCATCTTCCCATTCATAATGCCGCTCAGTGTCCAGCTGTGAGAAGTTTCTATCTATGAAATCACAGGGGTTAGTATTGCGCGGCACAAGTTCTTGTCGCTCAGCCCAGTTGAATAGCGCTTTCATGATATCTAGAACGCGATCGGCAACATGAGGGGCGGGGGCTTGGTCAGTCTGTGTGATCTTGCCCGCACCGTCTTTGATATAGACGGTCTTAGTTATGCTGGCATGCCAGGCGCTAATCTCGAACGCGCGGATAGAAACGGCCACTCGGTTACCAAATTTCGGTAGGATTCGTTTCTCGATGCAGCGCCAGGTTTCGTAATTGGGTTGTTTAATAAGGCGGTACTGCTCGGCGACGAAGCCAAGGGTAATTTTCGGCGGCGGCGGTTGTAGAGGATCGGCACCTTTTTGTAGCTCGGCCTTTATCTCAATAACTTTGATGCGCGCGTCCTTTAGCGTCTCTACCCCGTCGAGAACACGCTTCGTGGCATTGCGCTGGCCAGGTGGACGGTATTTGAGAATGAAGGTCTTGCGGCCAGAACGTGCCGAAACACGCACCTTTAAACCTGGCGTTTTTGAATCAATGTAGATGGTGTCTTTGTCAGCGATAGCCTTGAGCTTTGTGAGCTCAGCTTCTGTGCTGAATTTGAGTTGTGCGCGCATAGGTTGCTCCGATTTGGCGACAATTTGGCGACAAAACCGGTGCGAATCCTATTTCCTGGCCTTTCTATCGAATTCCTGCGTTTCCAATAAGCTTATGAATGCTTAGTGAAAATTGGAATCCTGGGAATTGACGGGAACCGCAGACATCCTCGTTGCCGGCCTTTACACCGAGGATGTCGGCGGTTCAATCCCGTCATCGCCCACCATTTTTTAGGCCTCGCGCCGATTTGGCGACAAAGCTCCCGGCTGTCAAATAGCGCAGAGTGACGCGGCAACCGCAGCGCGAAGCCACCCAAATGGACGCAGGCTCGCGAGTGTCGAACTAGCTCGAGTTCGAGCCAGCGCTTTCACATTCGCAAGGCTCCGAGATCTCTGGTCAACTGGTGAGCCAAGCGAGATGAGATCTATTACTTTCCAGTATTCGCTGTCGATTTAGGCTCAATAATCGCGGGCGGCAGACCCAGTAAATGCTCGATGGCGGCTGCAATCTGGAACAGGCGGCCTTCAGAACGCGGCCGGCCGATGATCTGCACGCCAAAAGGCAGGCCGTCACGCGAAAAACCGGCCGGTATCGCCAGTACCGGACAGGCCAGCAGCGAGGTGATGGCCGTGATGGCAATCCAGTCGATATAGGTCCGCTGCCGCACGCCGGCGATCTCCTGCGGCCACATCGTTTCGACCGCGAAAGGCAGGATCGGTGTCGACGGGGTGATTAGCACTTCATATTCGCCGAGGAATGCGATCACGCGGCGGTACATCTCGGCACGATAACGTTCGGCCGCGCCAATGCTGGCGGGCGTCTGGCGCAGGCCGTGTTCGATATCGCCCATCACCTCGGGCGTGAACTGGTGCCGATGGCGCTCCAGGAATGGCTCCCAGGTCGTCACGTAATTGGCGCCACGTAGTGTCAGCAGCGCGGGTAGCGCGCCGGCGAAATCCGGGCAGGCATTGTCGATGTCCATTCCGTCTTTTTGTAATGCCGCGACGAAGGCGTCGCCCAGCGCCCGCACCTGGTCATCCACCGGCAGGCAGCCGAGGTCGGCCGACCAGGCAGCGCGCAACGGCCGGTCGGGCGTCAGGGCCATCGACAGGAAAGGGGCATCCGGCGAAGGCGCGGAGAGCGGATCGGCAGAATCGAAACCGACCATGGCGTCGAAGAACAGCGCCAGGTCGCCCACGTCGCGCGCCATCGGACCATCGACAAAGATCGTGTCGAAGGGATTGAGGATGCTGCGGCGAGGCACGCGGCCGGGTGTCGGGCGCAGGCCCGTCACACCGCAGAAGCTGGCCGGGATGCGCAGGGAACCGCCGACATCGTTGCCATGTGCCAGCCAGACCTGACCGGTGGCGAGCGCCACGGCGGAACCACCCGATGAACCGCCACAGGTCAATGCCGTATTCCACGGATTGCGCGTGGTGCCGAGCGCGGCATTGGTGGTGTTGGCGCCGCCGAGTTCCGACAGGTTGGCCTTGCCGAGCGGAATGCCGCCATTGCGCTCGATCAGCGCGATGGTGCGGTCGGACTCTGGTGCAATGCGGTCGGCGAAGATCGGCGTGCCGCCGGTCCAGCGCACGTTGCCGACGGCGGCGTTGTCCTTGATGACGAAGGGAATACCACCGAGCTTTGAGTGGGGAATCTGTGGATCTTTGGCCTGCTCGCGGGCGCGGTCGAAGCAGCGGGTCGGTACGGCATTCACCGTGCCGTCAACTTTCTCCATCCGCGCAATCGAGGCTTCGACCAGATCGGCTGGGGAAATCTCGCGGCGAGCTAACAGGTCATGCACACGGCGGGCGGAAAGTCTGATCAGGTCTGCTGTCATGCTTTTTACGAAGACTGGGCGGGCAGGGGTTGCGCGGTATCCAGGGGCGCGGCGCAGGACTCGCGGATCACCAGTCGCGATTCCAGGAAATGCGTCTTGCCGGTGCCGGTACGGCCGCCGCTGATCCGGTCGGTCAGCAGCTGCACGGCCATCTCACCCATTTCGCGTACCGGCTGGGCGATGGTGGTCAGCTTGGGGCGGAAAACATTGGCCCAGGCGAAATCGTCGATGCTGATAACCGAGACGTCGTCCGGGCAACGCAGGCCGAGATCGCTCAGCGCACGCATCATGCCGATGGCCATCAGGTTGTTGGCGGCGAAGACTGCGGTCGGCGGCTGCGGCAGACGCATCAGTTCCACGGTGGCATCATAAGCCTGCTGCTCGCGGAAACCGGCTTCGCGCACCAGTCCCGGCTCAAACCGTAACTGACTGGCCAGCAGGGCCTCGCGATAGCCGGCGAGTCGGTCGGCGCCTGTCGTGACGCTGGTCGGGCCCGACAGCAGGCCGATCCGCGTATGACCGCGACGGATCAGATGCTGTGTGGCCTGATGGGCGGCAAGACGATTGTTCAGCACCACGGCATCCAGGCCAAGTCCATCGAAGGCGCGGTCGACCAGCACGACGGGCACGCGGCTTTGCGAGAGCAAAGAGGTGCGGCTGAGGGAAGCCTCGCCGGTGGTGGCCAGGATGATGCCATCGACCCATTGCGAGCGCAGCACCTGCAGATGTTTTTCCTCGCGCACTGGATCTTCATCGCTGTTGCACAGCAGCACCGAATAACCGTGCTGGCTGGCGATGGCCTCCACCGCCTGCACAAGTTCGGTGAAGAAGGGATTGGTGATATCTGCGACGATCAGGCCGAGCAGACCGCTCGACTGCTTGCGCAAGGAGCGGGCAGCGGCGCGGGGCGCGTAGTTCAGCGTGTTGATCGCCTTGAGCACGCGTTCGCGCAACTCGTCGCTGACCCGCTGTGGGTCGTTGACGGTATTCGACACTGTCGCGACCGACACCCCGGCCAGTTTGGCGACATCGCGGATGGTGACCATGCGTTCTATATACTTGAAACGTTTAAAAATCTCCCCCTGATATGCCAGAGGTGCGCGTCCCAGGCAAGGGCAGGCATATCCGCTGCGGGCAGTTTCGTTCTTCGCACATGCGGAATAAATCGATGTCTTCGATCATTTTGGAGCCGCTTGCCAGCCGCCGGAATTTCTGGCACTGGTCTTTGAAACGTTTTACATGGAGAGATCGGAGTCGCTAGTCGAGGGGCGGGCACTTCGGGAACGCAGCGGGGATGGCAGTTTGATCGGGTATGTCGTGCGACGAATTCTGGCCACCATTCCGGTACTCGGGCTGGTCGCGGTTTTCGTCTTTTTCCTGCTTCAGCTGACACCCGGCGACCCGGCCGTGGTGATTGCCGGCGATTACGCCACCACCCAGCAGGTAGAAGCCATCCGCCAGCAGCTCGGCCTCAACCGCCCGATCCTGGAGCAGCTTTATGCGTGGTTCGGTCGTCTGGCCCAAGGCGATCTCGGCACCTCGATTTTCTCTCGTCTGCCGGTGATGACCCTGATCGCCCAGCGGATTGAACCCACCCTGGTGCTGACCCTGTATACTGTCGTGCTGTCAATCGCCTTTGCACTGCCGCTGGGTGTGGTCGCCGCCTATCGCGCAGGCAGCTGGGTGGATCGCGCCGTCATGGGCTTTGCCGTGCTCGGCTTCTCCACGCCGGTCTTCGTGATCGGTTTCTTACTCGTCTATGTCTTTGCGCTGGGGCTGGAATGGTTTCCGACCCAGGGTTACGTGCCGCTGGCGCAAGGCGTCTTCGATAGCCTGCGAAGCATGACGCTGCCGGCCATCACGCTGGCGCTGCTCTACGCGGCCCTGCTCGCCCGCGTCACCCGTGCCAGCATGCTGGAAGTGCTGGCGGAGGACTACGTCCGCACCGCGCATGCCAAGGGGCTGGCGCCGCAGCCGGTGCTGATCGGTCATGCGCTGAAGAATGCNNGGCGTGGTGGTGACCGAGACGGTGTTTAACATCCCCGGTCTCGGGCGCCTGACCGCCGATGCCATCATGCGGCGCGACTATCCCGTGGTGCAGGGCCTGATCCTGCTGTTTGCCGGCGTCTATGTCATCGTCAATCTGCTGGTCGATCTCAGCTATATGCTGTTCGATCCGCGCATCAGGTTGTAGCGCCATGGCTGTCTCGGAAACTGCAGACACGGTCATGCGGCCGCGCCGCGCCGCAGCCTACATCAGCTTCCTGCGCCGCCACCCGACCATCTTGTTCGGACTTGTGGTGTTGCTCGTCGCCGTCGTCGTTGCGCTAATCTCGCCGTATCTGCTGCCAGACCCCAAAGCGATCAATCCAATCTACCGCCTGCGCCCACCGGGTGAGGCATTCTGGTTTGGCACCGACCACCTCGGCCGTTCCGTCCTATCGCGCAGTCTGAACGGGACGCGGGTGTCGCTCGCCGTTGGCATCCTGGTCGCTGTGGCAGTCACGCTGGCGGGTGTCGCCATTGGGCTGCTGTCGGGCTTCCTGCGCAAACTCGACGACATTGTGATGCGGGTGATGGACGGCATCATGGCGGTGCCCGGCGTGCTGCTGGCCATTGCGCTGATGTCCCTGTTCGGCTCCAGCCTGCAGAATGTGGTGATCGCGATCAGTATTCCGGAAATCCCGCGCATGGCGCGGCTGGTGCGCAGCGCCGTGCTCAGCATCCGCGAGCAGCCCTATATCGATGCCGCGATCACCAATGGTACGAGACTGCCGCGCCTGCTCGTGCGGCATGTGCTGCCCAATACGGTGGCGCCGGTGCTGGTGCAGGCCACCTATGTCTTTGCCTCTGCCATGATCCTGGAAGCCGTGCTGTCTTTCCTGGGCGCGGGCACGCCGCCCGAAGTGGCCAGCTGGGGTAACATGATGGCCGAGGGTCGCCAGTATCTGCAGCGCGCGCCCTGGATGGCGGCATTTCCTGGCGTGCTGCTGGCGATTCTGGTGCTGACGGTGAACGTGGTCGGCGACGCGCTGCGCGACGCCATCGATCCGCGTCTTGCCGGTAAGGGGGCGAAATGATCGCCCCCCAGAATGTCGGGCCTCTGCTCAGTGTCGAAAACCTCAGCGTCAACCTCGCGCTGCCACAGGGTGTCATGCCGGTGCTGCATGATCTGTCTTTCACTGTCCAGCGCGGCGAGACGCTCTGTCTGGTCGGTGAAAGCGGCTGCGGCAAGAGCATCACTGCGCTTGCGCTTCTGCGGCTACTGCCCAAGGGAATCGGGCGCATTTCTGCCGGCCGCCTTCTGTTCGACGGTACCGATCTTGCCACGCTCGACGAACCGGCGATGCGCCAGATTCGCGGCAACCGCATCGCCATGATCTTCCAGGAACCGATGACCTCACTCAATCCGGTGCTGACCATTGGGCGGCAGATCGGGGAGGTGCTGCGTCTGCATCAGGGGTTGACGCGTCACGAGGCTGACCAGAAGACCGTCCGCCTGCTGGAACGCGTGCGCATTCCCGATGCGACGCGGCGTCTCGGCCAGTATCCGCACCAGCTGTCCGGTGGCATGCGCCAACGTGTGATGATCGCCATGGCGCTGGCCTGCAGCCCGCAGCTTCTGATTGCCGATGAACCGACCACGGCGCTGGATGTCACCATCCAGGCACAGATCCTCGCCCTGCTGGATGAAATCCGTGCTGAGACCGGGGCAGCGGTGATCATGATCACGCATGATCTGGGCGTGGTCGCTGAAGTGGCGGACCGCGTCGTCGTGCTCTATGCCGGTCGCGCCGTGGAGCAGGCCAGTGTCAGTGCGCTGTTCGCCCATCCGCATCATCCCTATACGCGCGGCCTGATGGAGTCGGTACCGCATATGGCGTTGCATCGTGGCGGCCGGGGTGTGTCGAGGCTGCAGGAAATCAAGGGCACCGTGCCGTCGCCGTTCGACATGCCGCCAGGTTGCGCCTTTGCGCCGCGCTGTGCGCTGGCCAATGACGTCTGCGCGACCGTGCCTGCTCTGCAGGATTTCGGTGCCGGTCATGCTGCCGCCTGCTGGCACGCCGCGCAGCCGATGCCGCGCAAGGCAGGTGCGCTATGACCGCGCCAAATGTCTCTCCGGCGCTTGAAGTCCGCGATTTGGTCAAACATTACCCCTTCCGTCGCAGGCTCTTTGGCGGCGGCGGACATGGCGCCGTACGCGCCGTCGACGGCGTTTCCTTCACATTGCCGCGCGGCGAGACGCTGGCGCTGGTCGGCGAAAGCGGTTGCGGAAAGTCCACCATTGCCAAACTGATCCTGCGCCTGATTGAACCGACCGCCGGCACCGTTCTGCTGGATGGCCAGGATCTGGCCGGCATGCAGGGCGAGGCGCTGCGCCAGGCGCGACAGCGGATCCAGATGGTATTCCAGGACCCGTTCGCCTCGCTCAATCCGCGGCTCAATGCCGCCGATATCGTCGGCGAACCGCTGGTCAATTACGGCAAGGGTGATGCGGCTGCTCGCAATGCACAGGTCGACGCCCTGTTCGACCGGGTCGGCCTCGCGCGCTACCAGCGCGACCGTTATCCGCATCAGTTCTCAGGCGGGCAGCGCCAGCGGCTCGGCATTGCCCGGGCGCTGGCGCTTAATCCCTCCGTGGTGGTGGCTGACGAACCGGTCTCGGCGCTGGATGTTTCAGTGCAGGCCCAGATCCTGAACCTGCTGGCCGATCTGCAGCGCGATCTTGGCCTGTCCTATCTCTTCATCAGTCACGATCTCGGCGTAGTCGAGTATGTCAGTACCACCGTGGCAGTGATGTATCTCGGTGCCATTGTCGAAGTGGCGCCGCGGCAGCGATTTTTCAGCGCAGCCTTGCATCCGTATTCACGCGCTTTGCTGGATGCCGTGCCGTCACCAGATCCGACGCGCCGCAAGCGCCGCAGCCTGCTGCAGGGCGAGGTACCAAGCGCCAGTGCACTGCCCAGCGGCTGCCGCTTCCGCACGCGCTGCCCGAAGGCGACGGCGCTCTGTGCCGAGGCGGCTCCGGCCCCGCGCGAGATCGTTCCACAGCATTTTGTTGCCTGCCATCACATCGAAAACGCGTAACCCAACAACAGAAACGACCACGGAGGAAATCATGCTTAGAATCAAGTCACTCAAACTGCTGGCAGCCACGGCCGTCGCGGCCCTGCTGCTGCAGACCGGCATCGCCGCGGCGCAGGGCAATGTGCTGCGCGTGCGTCCCTTCGGCGATCTGAAGGGTATCGATCCGGTCACCAATTCGGATTATATGGCGCGCAATCACGGCTACATGATCTATGACACGCTGTTCGCCATGGACGAAAAGCTGCAGATCAAGCCGCAGATGCTGGAGAAATACGAGACCAGCGCCGATGGCCTGACCTGGACCTTCACCCTGCGTGACGGCCTGACTTTCCACGACAAGACGCCGGTGACGTCCGCTGACGTAGTCGCCTCGCTGAAGCGCTGGGGCCAGCGCGATGGACTCGGCCAGCAGCTGTTCGCCAATACCGCCAGCCTGGAAGCGGTGGACGCCAAGACCACCAAACTGGTGCTGAAGCAGAAATGGGGCCTGGTGCTGGATGCGCTGGGCAAGCCGAGTTCGGGCGTGCCGTTCATCATGCCGGAGCGCATCGCCAAGACCCCGGCGACGGAATCGCTGACCGATCCGGTCGGTTCTGGGCCCTTCATCATGAAGAAGGATGAATGGGTACCGGGCTCCAAGGTCGTCTATGTGAAGAACCCGAACTACAAGCCGCGCAGCGATGCCGCTTCGGGGTTGGCCGGCGCCAAGCAGGCGAATATCGACCGCGTCGAGTGGCTCTACATGCCGGATGCGCAGACCGCGCTGAATGCTTTGCAGGCTGGCGAGATCGACATCTTCGAGGAAGTGCCGCCGGATATGCTCGCGCTTCTGTCGAAGAACCGGAAAGTCAAGGTCGCGCCGCAGGACTCGCTCGGTGTGCAGGTGGTGTTCCGCATGAACAGCATCCAGCCGCCGTTCAACAATCCGAAAATCCGCGAAGCCATTCGCTACATGGTGGATCAGAATATCTTCATGCGGGCCTATGTGGATATACCGGCACTCTATAAGGACTGCCCGTCCTTCTATATGTGCTCGTCGCCGTACTACACGGATGCGGGATGGGTGAAGCAGGATCTGGCCAAGGCACGCCAGCTGGTGAAGGAGTCTGGCTATGACGGTACGCCGGTTGTCGTGCTGCATGGCACCGAAGCCGGTATCACCAATACCTTCTCCTCGGTCGCCGAACAGCTGATGCGCGACATCGGCCTCAAGGTCGACCCGCAGGCGATGGACTGGGGTACGCTCACGGCCCGGCGCACCAGCAAGAAGCCGACCAACGAAGGCGGCTGGTCGCTGTTCATCTCGGCGCCGACTGGTGCCGACATGATGGACCCATTGGGCCATCTCGGTCTGCGCTCCAACTGCGATGCCTCCTGGTTCGGCTGGCCCTGCGATGACCAGATCGAGAAGCTGCGTACCGAGTTTGCCGTGACGCCGGATCTGGCCAAGCGGCAGGATATCGCCAAGCAGCTGCAGCTGCGCGCCAACCAGGTGGTGCCCTATGTGCCGCTCGGCCAGCTGCACCTGGTGCGCGGCATCTCGACCAGCCTGACCGATATTCCGAAGGCCGCCATTCCGGTCTACTGGAATATCAGGAAGACGAACTGAACCTTGTAACACCCGGGCCGCCGTGTGCGGCCCGGGACTTTATCGATGAAAGCAGGCAACCTATGTTGATTGGTATTTCGGCGCAGTTGCCACCCGATCTTCTGCACGTTCTCGCCAGCATGGGGCATGGCGACGAGTTGGTGATCGCCGACGCGAATTTCCCGGCCGCGAAGCTGGCGCGCCTGCTCGTGCAAACCACCGCCGACAGCACGACGCGGCTGAGCAAGGCCGTGCTCAGTCTGCTGCCGCTCGATGAATTCGTCGCTGCACCTATCGCCCTGATGGCCCCCGCCCGGTCGCAGGATCAGACGGCGCCGGCCTTGGCTGATCTCTCGGTCGTGCTGGCTTCGCACGGCAAGATCGAGCAGACCGACCGCAACGCGTTTTACGAACGGGCAACCCAGGCCTTCGCCGTCGTCAGTACGGCCGATGCACGGCCTTACGCCAATGTAATATTGCGCAAGGGCGTGATCGCCCTTAACGCGGCCGGCTATGTCTGCTGATATGCAGGGTGTCGTCGAACGCGCAGCGCGCAGGCGCATTCTGGGCCGCGGCAATCTCTCGCTGACCCGTCTCGGCCTCGGCGGCGCGCCGTTGGGCAACCTGTATCAGGCGGTGGAAGAGGCCGAGGCCGAGCGTGTCATCGATGCCGCCTGGCAAGGCGGGGTTCGCTATTTCGACACCGCGCCGCTCTACGGCAGCGGCCTGAGCGAGCGACGTATGGGACGTGCACTGGCCCGGCGGCCGCGTAGTGATTATGTGCTGTCGAGCAAGGTCGGCTGGCTGATCGAACCGGGCGTCGGTATCCGCGACGACGGGTTGTATGTCGGCCTGGAAGGCGGGCCGCGCCGTTGCGATTACAGCTACGACGGCACGCTGCGCTCGCTGGAAGCCAGCCTGCTGCGGCTTGGCCTTGACTATGTGGACATTGTCTACATTCATGACCTTGATACGGTGCAGCATGGCGCTGCGCTGACTGAACGCTACGGCGACGCCATGGACGGCGCGTATCGCGCGCTGGACAGGCTGCGCGGAGAAGGCGTTGTCGGTGCCATTGGACTTGGCGTCAATGAATGGCAGATCTGCGACCGTCTGCTGGCAGATGCTGATCCGGATTGCTTCCTGCTGGCCGGGCGCTATTCACTGCTCGATCAGTCAGCGCTTTACAGCTTCCTTCCGGCCTGCATTAAGCGCGGCATCGGCGTAGTGATTGGTGGTGCATTCAATTCTGGCATTCTGGCCACCGGGGCAGTGCCGGGTGCACGCTACGATTACATGCCAGCGTCAGCCGAAATTATGACGCATACAGCACGGCTTGAGGCCGTGTGTCATCGGCATAACGTGCCGCTCGCGGCGGCTGCATTGCAATTTCCATCCTTCCACCCAGCCGTCGTATCGGTGGTGCCCGGTGCGCGCAGTGCGGCCGAGATGGCCACAAACCTCGACCTGTTCAGCCGCATTATCCCCGCGGCGCTGTGGCAGGAGTTGCGTGCCGAGGGGCTGCTGCCGGCCGAGGCACCGCTGGGGCCGGACTGATCATGCGGATCGACGCCCATCAGCATTACTGGCAGCTAGGCCGCAGCGATTATGCCTGGATGCAGGCGCCGCATGCGGTCATCAGACGCGATTTCCTACCGTCCGACCTAGCACCACTGCTGAAGGCCACAGGTATCGACGGTACTGTACTCGTTCAGGCAGATGCGACGGCGCGCGAAACAGATTTCATGCTCGAAATCGCGGCAGTCACGGCAAATGTTCTCGGCGTCGTCGGCTGGGTGGATTTCACCGCCAAAGATGCAGTCGCGCAGGTCGAATATCGGGCGGGGCAAGATAAGCTGCGTGGCCTGCGTCCCATGCTGGAGTTCATAGCCGATCCGGAATGGATTCTGCAGCCCGCATTCAAGCCCGTACTGCGCACCATGGTGCAACAGGGATTGAGTTTCGATGCGTTGGTGCATCCTCAGCATCTTCCGGCGATCGAGACTTTGGTGCGGCGCCATCCCGATTTGCCGATGGTGATTGATCACGGCGCCAAGCCCAAACTGCGGGCTTGGCGCGGCAATGCGCTGGCACTGGTGGCCTGGCGCGATGATATGCGTAAGCTCGCGCGGCATCAGCAGGTCTATTGCAAGCTGTCTGGCCTGCTGACCGAAGCAGGGGCGGGCTGGCAAGACGGCGATCTGCTGCCAGCGATGCAGATATTGCTCGATCTCTTCGGGCCATCGCGGCTGATTTGGGGTAGCGATTGGCCTGTTATGACACTGGCGGGCCAGTATTCTGATTGGATCGAGCTTAGCGAACAGGCGTTAATTGGGCTGACACATTCAGAAAAGCAGCAGATCTATTCGGATAATGCCGCGGACTTTTACAAGCTCGATATATCTAGATCTGCCTGCAAACACTCATAATCTACTGGCCGCGATGAAATCGTCGGCAAGGTGCCCGTCCCAAAAGCCAAGTTGAACAGATCACGGTCGCGCTGTTTCGCGGAGGTGGCAGGACACCCAGTGGCCTGGCGTCACTTCCCGCAAATCAGGGGATTCGATCCGGCAGCGATCGAACGCATAGGGACAGCGTGTGTGGAAGTGACAGCCCGAAGGCGGGTTCATCGGGCTGGGCACATCGCCCTCGATCACCAGCTCGCGACGCCGGGCGCGCGGATCGGCCACAGGGGCGGCGGCAATCAGGGCTTCCGCATAGGGATGCAGGGGCTGGGCAAACAGTGCCTCCTTGTCCGCCATCTCGACGATGCGGCCCAGATACATGACCGCCACGCGGTGCGCGATATGCTCGACAACGCCAAGGTCGTGCGAGATGAAGAGATAGGCAAGGTTGAATTCCTCCTGCAGATCCATCATCAGGTTGATGACCTGCGCCTGCACGGAGACGTCGAGCGCTGAGACCGGCTCGTCGGCCACGATCACCGCCGGCTGCAGCGCCAAGGCGCGCGCCAGGCCGAGCCGCTGGCGCTGACCGCCGGAGAATTCGAACGGATACTTGACCAGGGCGTCGGCGCGCAAGCCGACCCGCTCCAGCAACATCGCGGCCTTTTCCTCGCGGGCCGTGCGGGTCAGATCCTCGAAATTCTCCAGAGGCTCCCCGACGATTTGGCCGACCGTGAGCCGCGGATTGAGCGACGCATAAGGATCCTGGAACACCAGCTGGATCCGCCGGCGGTGCGGCCGCATGGCTTCCTCGTCGAGATGCGTCACGTCGACCCCGTCGAGCAGGATGCGGCCCGAGGTCGGCTGCATCAGCTTGACCAGCAGGCGGCCGACGGTCGACTTGCCGCAGCCGGATTCGCCAACCAGGCACAGGGTTTCGCCGCCGCGCAGGGCGAAGGAGACGCCGTCGACGGCCCTGATCTGGCCCACGGCATGGCGAAGCAGGCCGCGAAGGACGGGGAAATGCTTGATCAGATTGTCGACTTCGAGTACCGGCGCCGTCATGCGGATATGCTCCGGCCGGCTTCCCAGCAGGCCACGATGTGGCCCGGTACAGGCTCGGTGAGCGGTGGGGCCTCGGCGCGGCAATGCGCGGTGGCAGACCCGCACCGCGGTGCAAAGGCGCATCCCACAATTGGCTCGCGCAGGGATGGCACGATACCGGGAATTTCCGCCAGCCGTCGCGTGGCGGTTCCGGCACGGCGACCGCGCGGGATCGAGGCCATGAGGCCGCGCGTGTAGGGATGTAGCGGGCGATCGAAGAGTTCGAGCACCGGCGCCTCCTCGACCTTGCGCCCGGCATACATGATGATTACGCGTTGCGCGGTTTCCGCGACGACGCCGAGATCGTGGGTGATCAGGATGATTGCGGCATCCAGTCTGTCCTTGAGCTCACGCATAAGCTTCAGGATTTGTGCCTGGATCGTGACATCAAGCGCGGTGGTGGGTTCGTCGGCAATCAGCACCATGGGATTGCAAGACAGCGCCATCGCGATCATGACACGCTGCCGCATTCCACCGGAGAGCTGATGCGGATAGTCGCCCAGGCGACGCTTTGCATCGGGAATACGGACCAGATCGAGCATGTCTCGGGCCCGCTCAAGCGCCGCTACACGCGCCAAACCCTGATGGATCATGACGGTCTCGGCGATCTGGTCGCCGATGGTCATCACCGGGTTGAGCGACGTCATCGGCTCCTGAAAGACCATGGCGATGCGGTTGCCGCGGATGCCGCGCATCTGCGCTTCTGGCAGGCGCGTCAGATCGGTCCCGCCGAAATGCACCGCGCCGGATACGATGCGGCCACTGGTCTCCGGGATGAGGCGCATGATCGATAGCGCGGTCACGCTCTTTCCGCAGCCGGATTCGCCGACAATTGATAACGTCTCTTTCGCGCCGACACTGAAAGACAGGCCGTCTACGGCGCGCACGACGCCGTCGCGGGTAAAGAACTGGGTGTGGAGGTTCTGAACTTCGAGAACGGGGGGGGGCATCGCCTACATCCGTCGTGCCAGGCGCGGATCGAGATGATCGCGCAATCCGTCACCCAGCAGATTGATGGCCAGGACAACGAGGGCGAGACAGGCACCGGGGAAGAAAATTGTCCAGGGTGCGAGGGCCAGAAGCAGCCGGCTCGAGGCGACGATATTGCCCCAGGTCGGCGTCTCGGGTGGCACGCCGGCGCCGAGGAAAGACAACCCGGCCTCGGTCAGGATCGCCGACGCGGCCACGTAGGTTGCCTGGACGATCAGCGGCGGGATCGTGCTCGGGAGGATATGACGCAGGATGATCTTACGCCTGCGGCTGCCGCCGCTGATCGCCGCGTCGATATAGAGCTGCTCGCGGGTGGTCAGCACGACGGAACGTACCAGACGCACGACGCGGGGGATCTCAGGGATGGTGATCGCCACAACGACGATTCCGACGCCGGCCTGATTGAGAGATACGAGGGCGATGGCCAGAAGAATTGCCGGAATAGCCATCAATCCATCCATAAACCGCATCACCAGATTATCGACGCTTCGCAGGTAGCCGGCAGCAAGTCCGATGGCGAGCCCGCCGGCCACTGCGAGAGCTGCCACCGACAGCCCGACAACCAGCGACACGCGGGCCCCGTAGACGCAGCGCGCGAAGATGTCCCGGCCGAGATGATCGGTGCCAAAATAGTGCACTGCAGAGGGGCGCTGCAGCCGGTCCACGGGATTGATGAAGGTCGGATCGCCCGCCAGGAACGGCGCCAGGATTGCGACGCATGCCATGAAAACCAGGATCGTGGCGCCGATCACGATTGTCGGATTGCGCCGTCCGAATTCGGCAAGGCGGGCGGGAAGGCCGGGGCTTCGGCTGCGTATCTGGGAAAAGGCTGCCATCTCAATACCGAATGCGCGGGTCGAGGAAGGTGTAGGACAGGTCGACGAGCAGGTTCACCAGCACATAGATGCCGGAGAAGATCATGATGACGCCCTGAATGATCGGATAGTCGCGCCGTGCGATCGCGTCGACGACAAGCCGGCCGATGCCCGGGATGTTGAACACCGTCTCGGTGATCACCACGCCGCCGATCAGCAATGCCACACCAATGCCTACGACCGTTACGATCGGCACGGCCGCGTTCTTGAGGGCATGGCGCAGGAGCATTGGGGCTCTAGCTACCCCCTTGGCGTTGGCGGTGCGGATGTAATCCTCTGCCAGCACGTCGAGCATGGTCGTGCGCGTGATGCGCGCGATCAGGGCCACGTAGGCGAGACCGAGCGCCAGCGTTGGCAGGATAAGATTGTGAAGCCAGGGCAGGATGCCCTCGGCGATCGGCGTATAGCCCTGCACCGGCAGCCAGCGAAGTTCGATGGAGAACAAAAAGATGAGCAGGTATCCGACAACGAAGACCGGAACAGAGAAGCCTGCGACGGCGAGGCCCATCACGAAGCGGTCGACAACCCGTCCAACGTTGGCTGCAGCCACCACGCCAAGGCAGACCGCGACCGTCACGGCGAACAGGATCGTGGTCAGGGCGAGAGAGATGGTCGGTTCGGCACGCTGGGCGATCAGCGTGGTAACCGGATCGCCCCAGAACATCGAGCGGCCAAGGTCGCCCGACGCCAGATTGGCGAGCCAGACCACGAGCTGCCGCCACAACGGCTCGTCCAGCCCAAGCTTGTGGCGGATTTCCACGATGCTCTCGGGGGAGGCATTGTCCCCGGCCATGATGGCTGCCGGGTCGCCGGGAGAGAGATGAAGCAGAAAGAAGACAAAGACGGCGACCAGGCCCATGACGGGGATCGTCATGAGCAGGCGCCGAATGATATACGCGGTCATCTAGTGCTCCCGATCTTGCCTCTTCTGACAGAGAAGCCGCCCCCGAGACGCGGAGGACTGGTCTGCGCCTCCGCGCCTCAGGGGGGCGTGATCAGGTTACACCTTCTCCGCATTCCACCATGGCACAATCTCGGCGACCGGGATCACGCCGCGCAGATTGCGGCGCATGGCCGCGGGCTGCACCCATTGTCCGTAATAGAGCTGGGGCACGAAATTCCACGCATTGGCCTGCAGCTCGCGGGCCACAGCCTTGCGGGCGTCCAGCGTCGGGGCCAGGGCCCATTTGTTGCGTAGTTCCTCATGCTTGGCATCGGAGGGCCAGCCGAACCAGGCTTTGTCGCCGGTTGCGGCATGGGCGGAGAGCAGGATCGGATTGCCGATGGCGGCCCCGCCCGACCAGGTGATGAAGATGTTCCAGCCGCCCTGGTTCGGCGGGGCCTTGCTGGCGCGACGCTGCACGACGTTCGACCAGTCCATAGCCTCGACCTGCACGTTCAGGCCGGCCTGGCGCATCGCCTGCGCGATCACCAGGCTGGTGTTGCTCATCACGGCAATATTCGTCGCCTGCATGATGACGATCGGACGACCGTCATAGCCGGCCTCCTTGAACAGTTCGCGCGCCTTGGCGATGTTCTGCCCGCCTTTGAACCAGTCGATATTGGCATCGTTCTCCATCGGCGTACCCATGCCAAAATACGACGACACCTGTTTGACGTACTTCGAATCGCCGAAGGTGGCCTTCAGCACGTCGCTCTGCTTGACGAGGTAGAGCATCGCCTGTCGCGCTTTGACGTTGTCGAAGGGCGGATGCAGGTAGTTCAGCCGGACCTGGCCGACATTGCCAAGCCCGTTCAGCACTTCGATCTTGATGTTGCGGTCGCTCTCGAGCTGCGGCAACAGGTCGGTCGGCGGCACTTCATAGAAGTCGATCTCGCCGGCCTGCAGGGCGGCAACCGCGGTCTGCGCGTCCGGCATATTCATCATGATGACGCGGTCGACCTTGGCGATCTTGCCGCCGGCGATACCGGATGCGGCTTCCGCGCGCGGCACGTAGTTCGGGTTGCGGTCGTATACATACTGCGTGCCAGGCTTGGTTTCGTTGAGATTGAGCGTGAAAGGCCCGGAGCCGACGACCTGATCGATCTTCTGCATCGGATCGGTCTCGGCCTCCTTCTTACGCATCATGAAGCACATCGGCATGTTGGTCTTGGCCAGCACGTCCAGCACCAGACCATATGGCTCCCGCAGTGTGATGCTGAATGTCTTCTCGTCCTTGGCGGCGAGATCCTTGACCCGTTCCATCAGATGCTGGCCGCCGCCGTCGCGTGCAGCCCAGCGTTTCAGGGAGGGCAGGATGTCGGCCGTGGTGACTGCCGAGCCATCATGCCACTTGAGCCCGTCGCGCAGCTCGAATGTGTAGGTCAGCTTGTCGTCCGAGACGCCGTGGCGGCCGACCATTTGCGGCTGGGGCTGCTGGTTGCCGTCGATGCCGAACAGGGTGTCGTAGACCATGCCGCCGTGGTAGCCGGCCATATTCGCCGTCGTCCATATCGGGTCGTAGGTCGGGATGTCGCCGTGCATGACTGCGCGGATTGTGCGGGCCGCACTTGGCCTGGCTTGCCCACGTACGATACTGGGCGCGGCCAGAATGGCGGAGGCGGCGAGGCCGGTCTGTATGGCGGTACGGCGAGTGATCTTCATCGGTTGTCTCCCCTGCGAATTCTTTTTCATTTGCCGTTTGGCAGAATAGTTAGTATTGGCACGAGTTAGTGCATAAATGTACTATATGCTCGGCGCCCGGGGAATCCAAGCTCATTTGAGACGGAGCGGCGGGCCGGGGAATGGCGATGGTGCAAACGATCGAGGATGGAATAGCGGACGGCGAACAGGCCCGCCTGCATCGGCTGCGCGCCCCCGGGACGGACGACGTCTGGCTCGGGCTCATTCAACGGGGGAGCCGGGACACGGATAAGGGTCTCCGGCCGGTCCTGGTGATTCACGGTTCGACCTTCGGAGTCACCCTGTTTGACCTGCCCGTCGCTGGATATTCGATGCTGCGCGAACTGGCGGGCAGCGGCCGCGCGGTCTACGCGATCGATGTGCGCGGCTATGGCCTGTCATTGAACGGCCGGGTGATGGACGCGCCACCGGACGCCAATCCGCCATTCGGCACACTGGAACATGCCGTCCTGGACATCGGGGCGGCGGTTGACTTCATCCTGGCGCGTGAGAACGCGACCGCGCTCGACATGATCGGAAGTTCGTGGGGCACAATCACGGCAGCGCTATATGCAACCCGATACCCGCAGAAGGTCGCGCGGCTTGTGCTGTCCGCACCGCTCTATGCCGAGAGGAACGAGCCCTGGCTCGAGCGTATCGCCAACCCGGACAACCGCCGGCAACTCCATCCACGATTTGGCGCCTATCGCCTGCAGACTTTGGAGGAGCTGACGCAGCGCTGGACGGACGACCTTGGGAACGAGGATCCAGCCAGTCGCCGCGAACCGAACATCGCGGCGGCGATCTTTTCGGCGCTCTCTGCCGCCGATCCTCGCGCCCTGTCACATCGTCCGCCGGCGCTGCGCATCCCCAATGGGGCCCTTGTGGATCTTGTCACCGTGTTCAATGGTGAGCCGCTCTATGACCCGGCAAAGCTGACAATGCCGACCCTGATCATCCGCGGCGCCGGCGACACGACATCGACAGATAGCGACGCGCGTCGTCTGCTGGCCCGCGTGGCGGCGCGCGACAAGGACTATCACATCGTGTCGCCAGGCTCGCATTTTCTGTGCGTCGAGCGAAACCGGCACCAGTGGTATGATCCGATCAGACGTTTTCTGGACGGCGACAGCAGCGAATCATTCGACCGAAAGATATGAAAATGAGTAAGTCCGCGAATTTGCCAGCAGATGAAGGGCACACGGTGTGGGAGCCCGATGGCGATTTCGGCCGCCGCGAGAGACTGGCGGCTGTCCTGAAAGGCAATCCGATCCCGGTGGCTTATCGCCTGAACTACGTGGCGAATTTTTATGTCGGCCCGCTTGTGAAGAATATGGAGCAGGCGTTCGGCCTGTCGCGTCCTGAGTGGATCATCCTGTTCTGCCTGACCCAACGCCCGGATTTGAACGCGCAGCAGATCAGCGATGTCTCGGGTCGGCCAAAAACCAGCATCTCCAAGGCCGTACGGCAATTGCTGAGCAAGAAGCTGATCGTACGGAGTGCCGATGTGCGGGATGGCCGTCGTCTCGTACTGCATCTCACGGATGCAGGGCGCAGGATCTATAAAAAGATTCTCGCCAGCTTCGTGGCGCGCGAAGCCGACATGATGGCCTGCCTCGATGACAACGAGCGCCAAACGATTCTGGGGCTGCTCGACAAGGTCATCGACAACAGCGCGAACTGGGCTAAACCTTACTAACGATCGCTTTCAACGCCGTGGAAGTCAGAGTTGGAAATAGTGACAATCATCTAAAGAATCGATCATCGCTATTTCGGGATATGCTCAACCGATCATGTCGCCGGCCTACGATATTGTTCCGGCCCGGGGTTATGACCCCCATCGCCCGATATACTGAGTGTGAGCAGGGCTAAGCTGGATATCTGCAGTGATGCCGTAATACTGGCCAGTAGATCTGCTAGTTGCTCCCTGCTGAGGAGGCGATTTTGGCCGCTGCCACTTCGGCGGCAACAATTTCAATTATACCAATGGCCGAAAAATGGCACAGGCCCTGGCCCAATCACTCGTCAGTGGATTTAGCCAATTTGATCGCCGCCGGTAGATATTCGCAATGAGTCTCCTTCCGGTCGGATTGGAAATCTACATTCTGGTGATCGTCCGTTGGGGTTCAGTTATTGTGCAGTCGTAAATGCCTGGATCGTGGTAGTTGGACGGCAGCCAGGCATTTACGACCAGCGCTATCGCTTCATGCGCCGGACCAGACCCGAAGTTAATCCGCGACGATGATCTCGCCGATGCCGGCGCGGCGCAGTTCAGTCAGCGCCTTGCGCCCGGCGGAGCTGTCGGTGACCAGGCGGTGGATATGGCTGCAGCCGCAGATATTGGCGCGGCTGACCTGTCCGATCTTGCCGTGATCGGCCAGCAGCGCGAATTCATCGGCGTAGCGGATCATGGCGCGGGCCACTTCGGCCTCATGCAGCACGAAATTGCTGGCGCCGCGCTCAGCGTGGAGCGCCACCGGCGACAGCAATGCGATATCGACCTGGAAGCGGGCGATCTCGCTCAACGTCAGTTCGCCGAAAGTGCCGGGCACATCGCTGTGCAACTGCCCGCCCAGCAGCAAGGCCGTGGCCTCGATGCCCTCGCGGTTGATCGTACCGGCCACATCGATCGAATTGGTGATCACCGTGATGCCCGGAATCTTCGCCAGCTCTTCCGCCAGCAGCGCCGTGGTGCTGCCGGCATCGACGAAGCAGGTCTGGCCAGGTTCCACCAGCTGGGCGGCGGCGCGGGCGATGGCCTGCTTTTCGCGCCGGCGCACCTGCAGGCGATCGGCAAACGGTGCTTCCTTGCCGGTCGAGTCCGGCAGGATGGCGCCACCATGCACGCGACGCAGCAGGCCGGCAGCTTCCAGTTCGACCAGATCGCGGCGGATGGTTTCCCGCGAGACATCCAGTTGCCGCGCCAGTTCGTCGGCCGAGACCTGCTTATGGTGGCCAAGCAGGCCCTGGATGCGGCGATGCCGTTCCTGCGCCCACATGGCTCAGGCCTCGGCCGACAGGCGAATGCGTCGCTGCGCCAGCCACAGCGTTCCGCGCGCCAGCAGCAAGGCGGCGGTGACCACCAGCATGATGGCGGTGGAGAAGGCGGCGGCCTGTGCCGTGTAGCCGCCCTCGTCGAGGCGCATCACGGTCACGGCAGCGAGCATCAGATTGGGGGTGACCAGGAAGATAACGGCAGAGAGCGTAACCATCGAACTCATGAACAGGAAGAAGAACACCGAGATCAGGGTGGGCAGCGTGTAGGGGATATAGACATCGCGCAGCACCGCCCAGGCCGAGGCGCCGATACAGGTGGCGGCTTCCTCCAGCGCCGGCGGGATCTGGCGCAGGCCCGTCGTCATCGTGGCGAAACCCTGCGTGTGATAGTGGTAGAAATTGCACATCGCAAGCAGTGCGGCGCTGCCATAGAGCAGGATCAGCGGCGTGCCCGGCTGGTTGAAGGCAAAGACATAGGCCAGGCCGAGCACGAGGCCCGGCACGGCGGCCGGCAGCATCGACACGAAGTAGATCGCGCGCGCCGCCGGGCCACCCAGCCGTTTCAGCGCGACGCCGAGAAACAGCAGGAAGATGGTACCGAATCCGGCGGCGGCGGCAGAGATGCCGATGCTGATCCACAGCGGATCGTAACCGCCGGCCAGTTTGATGTCGTAATGCCGGAGGGTGAAGTCAAGGCGATAGGGCCACAGCCGCATGAAGCTGGCATAGACCACCACGCCAACGACGGTGACCGGTGCCAGCGCGACCAGCCAGGCCAGCGTGCCGATGATCCCGTCGCGCCACGGATCGTGGCCGGGGCGGTAGGGCACGGCGGCTTCGGACTGGGTGCCGAACTGGCGCTGCGTCGCCAGGCGTTCGAAGTAGAAGGCCAGCACGGTAGGCAGCAGCAGCAGCATGCCGACCACGGCGCCGAGATTCAGGTTCATCTGGCCGATGACCTGGTTGTAGATCTCAATCGCCAGCACGGTGTAATCGCCGCCGATTACCGCGGCATTGCCGAAATCGGTGATGGTGACGGTGAAGACCACAAACGTGGCGCTGAGCAGGCCGAAGCGGATATTGGGCAATGTCAGGTCGATGAAGCGGCGCCAGCCGGTGGCGCCCATCACTTCGGCGGCCTCGAACAGCCGCGCATCGGCATTGCGCAGCGCCGCGCCAATGATCATCGCGGCCTGCGGCAAAGCGTAGAGCGAGTTGGCAATCAGCAGGCCCCAGAAACCGTAGATCTCAACCTGCAGCCCGAAGGTCTTGTTGATCAGGCCGTTGCGGCCGAGCAGGAAGATCAGGCCGAGCCCCTGCACCAGCGAGGGCGCGATCACCGGCAGGCTGATGGCGCCGAGCAGGACGATGCGCAGCCAGAGGCGGCAGCGATGCAGCGCAAAGGCGAGCAGAAGACCGAGTGCGACAGTGACGGCCGTGGTGGCCAGACCCATGGTCAGGCTGTTGACCAGCGCCCGGAGGAAGCTGCGTGAGCCGATGATCTGGCTGAAATTGCCGAAGCCGAGCGAACCATCGGGCAGCAGCAGGCTGCGATAGCCCATCATGCCGATGGGATAGACAAAAAACAGCAGCAGTGCCGCAGCCGGAATCCACAGGCAGGCGAGATCGAATATCCGGTCGGCGCGTTCACGCGCCAGAGGGGTCACCCGGGGCGCCACTGCACTGACGGCCGTCATGCCGCGACCCAGGCTCCGCGTGCCGGGTCCGGTGCAATGTCGATGCCGTCGCCGGGCGCGAAGTCTGCCTGGCCGGGCAGTTCCGCGACCAGCATGCCCAGCGGGGTGTCGAGTTTCAGCCGCGTGATGTTGCCGAGGAATGTGGTGCTCATCACCTTGCCCAGCGTACCGGGGCGCACGGCCAGGTGTTCGGGCCGCAGGCACAGCAGCTGATCGCCGCCGGGATAGTCCTGCATCAGTTGCGGCAGCAGGGCAGAGAGCCGCGACGGTTCGATCAGGTTGCTGACGCCCATGAAATCGGCCACGAAACGCGTGGTGGGGCGCGCGTACAGATCAGCCGGCGTGCCGGCCTGTTCGATACGGCCCCTGCTCATGCAGACGATGCGGTCGGCGAGCGTCAGGGCTTCCTCCTGGTCGTGCGTCACCATCACGGTCGGAATGCCAAGCCGGCGCTGCAGGTCGCGGATTTCCTCGCGCAGTTCGGCGCGCACCTTGGCATCCAGCGCCGACAGCGGTTCATCCAGCAGCAGCAGGGCGGGATCGGCGGCGATGGCGCGGGCCAGCGCCACGCGCTGCTGCTGGCCGCCGGACAATTCCCAAGGGTAGCGGTCGGCGATCTGCGGCAGCTTGATCAGCGCCAGCAGGTCGTTCACGCGCTTGGCGATATCCGCTGTCGGCGTGCCGCGCAATTTCAGGCCGTAGCCGATATTGGCAGCCACGCTCATATTGGGGAACAGCGAATAGGACTGGAAGACGATGCCGAAGCCGCGCAGGCGCGCCGGCACCTGCGTCAGGTCGCGGCCAGCCAGGGTAAGGCGGCCGGAATCCATCGTGAGAAGCCCGGCGATGATACGGAGCAGCGTGGTCTTGCCGCAACCGGATGGGCCGAGCAGACAGACGAATTCGCCGGTGTCGACGCCGAGCGAGACATTATCGAGAGCGACGACGGAACCGAAACTCTTGGCGACCTGCTCAATCGCGAGATGCATACGACATCCTGGTGCAGCAGAAACGAAAACGGGCGGCTGGAAGCCAGCCGCCCGTCAGTGTAGCAGGCTCAGCGGCCGATTTCCTTGGTCCAGCGCGCCAGGATGGCTTCGCGCTGCACGGCGGAGGCGGCGAAATCCATCTTGTACAGGATGCTGCCCGGATCATCAGGCATGCCGGCATCGCGCGCGGCCTTGGCAGGCTTGTAGCCCGGCAGGGTCACCAGTTCCTTGTACTTGGCATAGAGACCGGAGGCGCCTGGCGACATGGTCCAGTCGAGGAATTTCTTCGCGTCGGCCTTGTTCTTCGACGCGGCCATCAGCGCCGAAGCTTCGAGTTCGTAGCCGGCGCCTTCGCTGGGCAGCACCATGGCGAGCGGGAAGCCTTCCTCGATCGACTTGATCGCGGCGAAGGCCAGCGAGGTACCGACGGTGAACTCACCCGCGCGCGCCGAGCGGCAGGGGCGCGAGCCGGACTTGATATACTGGTTCACATTGCCGTCGAGTTGCTTGAGGAAGGCCCAGCCTTTTTCCTCGCCCATCTTCTGCAGGATCGAGACGATCTGCAGATAGCCGGTGCCCGAGGAAACCGGGTTCGGCATGGCGATTTCGCCCTTGAAGGCCGGATTGAGCAGGTCGTTCCAGCTCTTCGGCATCGGGAGGTTCTTCTGCTTCAACCGCTCGGTATTGACGCAGAAGGCGCCGATATAACCGGTGGCGGCAAACCATTTGGAATCGGCGGCCTGATAGGCGGCGCCCAGCTTGTCGCTGCCCTTCACCTTATAGGGCTCGACCAGCGCCAGGATGCGCGGGTCCATCATGTTGGTGACGGCCCAGCCCCAGATCACGTCATGCTGTGGATTGCCGGCTTCGGCCATGATGCGCGCGCCAAGATCGCCGGTGGAGAGGCGCAGCACATTCACCGTCACATCGGGAATGTCCTTCTTGGCGAGCGCCACGTAATCGGCAATCTCGTCTTCTTCCAGCGCGGTGTAGACCGTGATGGTGCCGGCCTGTGCGGCGCCGGCGGTGAACATCAGCATGCTGGCGGCGCCAGCGAGCAGCATGGATTTAAAACGCTCGAGCATTGTTTATCCCCCGTCTGTCGGCCGGCATCCGGACCCTGTATCCGGGCGACCATGCGGAATTGTTGCAGACCCCCGTAAAGCCGTCTATAAAAAATTACACAGAAATCCACAAATGCCCAAAAATGCAACAGTCGCCTGTCGCTTCAGCATCGGCCAGCAGCATTCTCCAGATTCACCTGGCCACGGCGCGCGACCTGGTGGCGACGGCCCGGCCGATCGCGCGGCGCTATTTCCGTCAGCGGCTTACGGTAGAACGCAAGGCCGACGCGAGCCCGGTCACCGTTGCTGACCGCGGCATCGAAGCCGAGCTGCGTGCGATCCTGACCGCCCGGCATCCCGAACATGCCATTTTCGGCGAAGAACAGGGCGCGGAGCGTCTGGGAGCGCGGTTCACCTGGGTGATCGACCCGATCGACGGTACAAAGAGTTTCGTCACCGGCATGCCGCTGTTCGGCACACTCATTGCCTTGCTGGAGAACGGCCGGCCGCAGCTTGGCCTGATCGACATGCCAATGCTTGATGAGCTGTGGATCGGCGAGGCCGGTCAGGGTACCCGCCTGAATGGCCAGCCCTGCCGCACCAGCGGCTGCAGCGATCCGGCAACAGCCACGCTGTATGCGACCTCGCCGGACATGTTTACTGGCACGGAGCTTGCGTCTTTCGAGCGGCTGAGCGGCCAGGTCGCCCTGCGGCGGTTCGGTGGCGACTGCTACGCCTATGCCCTGCTGGCGGCCGGACATATCGATCTGGTGGTGGAGGTGGGGCTGCAGCCTTACGATTACCTGCCGCTGGTGCCGGTGATCGAAGGCGCCGGCGGCGTCATTACCGACTGGAACGGCCAGCCGCTTGGCCTGGGAGCGGATGGTCGCGTGGTGGCGGCAGCCACTCCGGCGCTGCACCGCTGGGCATTGGGCACACTGCTGGGATGAACAGGGCGATGGACGGGGGCAGGGAATGGCGATGAAACCCAGACAGGTCAAGACGGCGGCCGACGCCCGCCGCATCCTGACCGAACGCAAGATCGACCGGGTCAAGGTCGGCGCCTTCGATATCGACGGCATCCTGCGCGGCAAATACATCTCGGCCGAGAAATTCCTTTCCGCGCTCGACAGCGGTTTCGGCTTCTGCGACGTGGTGCTGGGCTGGGACTCCAACGACCAGCTTTACGACAATGTGAAATACACCGGCTGGCACACTGCTTATCCCGACGCGCCGGTCCGCGTGCTGCCCGAAACCTGCCGCGAGATTCCCTGGGAGCCGGAGACGCTGTTCTTCCTGGGCGAATTCTCGCCGCCGGCGGAAACCGTCTGCCCGCGCGCCGTGTTGCGCCGCGTGCTGCAGCGCGCCGACAAGCTGGGTTACAAGGTGCTCAGCGCCTGCGAATTCGAGTTCTTCGTTTTCAACGAAACGCCACACAGTATCCGTGAGAAGGGCTATCGCAAGCTGCAGCCGATCACGCCGGGCTTTTTCGGCTATTCGGTGCTGCGCAACTCGGTCGAGTCCGACCTGTATCACGAGCTGATCGATCTCGGCCTCAAGATGGATTTCCCGCTCGAAGGGCTGCACACGGAAACCGGCGCCGGCGTGCTGGAAGCCGCCATCACCGTGGACGAGGCGCTGGCATCGGCCGACAAGGCAGCGCTGTTCAAGACTTTCACCAAAGCGGCGCTGCAGCGCCGTGGCCTGATGGCCACTTTCATGGCGAAATGGTCGCATGACTGGCCGGGCCAGAGCGGCCATATCCATGTCTCGCTCAAGAAGAAGGACGGCAAACCGGCCTTCCATGATGCGAAGAAGCCGCATGCAATCTCCGACACCATGCGGCATTTCATTGGCGGACAGCAGGCGATGCTGCCGGAATTTCTCGCTATGGTCGCCTGCACGGTGAACAGCTACACCCGGCTGATTCCCGGCTTCTGGGCGCCGACGCAGGCCTCATGGGGTGTGGAGAACCGCACCACGGCGCTACGTGCCATTCCCGGCTCGCCGAAGTCGCAGCGCGTCGAGTTCCGCATCGCGGCGGCCGATATCAATCCCTATGTCGCGATGGCGGCGGCCATCGGTGCAGGCCTGTGGGGCGTCGAAAACAAGATCGAGCCGACCGCGCCGATCCAGGGCAATGCCTATGAGAAGGAGCTGCCGGCGAAATACCAGTTGCCGCGCACGCTGTCGGAGGCTGCCGCGCGGCTGAATGCCAGCAAGCCGGCGCGCGATCTGTTCGGCGATGCCTTCGTCGAGCATTACGCCGCGACGCGCGACTGGGAAGAGCGCGAATACCGCAAGGCGATCACCGACTGGCAAATGGCCCGTTATTTCGAAATCATCTGAGGTCTGTCGTTCATGTCCGCTTCGTTTCAATGCATCAGCCCGGTCGACGGTCGCGTTTATGTCGAGCGCCCGCTTGCCAATGCTTCCGCCATCGAAGCCGCGCTGGCGAAATCGGTTGCTGCCGGTGCCGGCTGGCGCGCCACACCGCTGGATGAACGGCGGGCCGTCCTGACCCGCGCTGTCGAGGTCTTCATTGCGAAGGGCGTCGAGATCGCGCAGGAACTGACCTGGCAGATGGGCCGGCCGTCCGGCCAGACGCCGGGCGAGGTGCGCGGCTTTGCCGACCGCGCCACGCACATGATCGCCATCGCGCCCGATGCGCTGGCCGATCTGCAGCCGGCGGCAAAGGACGGCTTCCGCCGCTTCATCCGCCGCGAGCCGCATGGCGTCGTCTTCGTCATCGCGCCGTGGAATTATCCCTATCTCACCTCGGTCAATGCCGTGATCCCGGCGCTGCTGGCTGGCAATACCGTGCTGCTGAAACATTCACACCAGACGCCGCTCTGTGCCGAACGCTATGCCGAAGCCTTCCGCGAGGCCGGGCTGCCCGAAGGCGTATTCCAGTTCCTGCACATGACCCATGCCGATACCGAAACGGCGATGCGTGATGCGCGCGTCGGTTATGTCGCTTTCACCGGATCGGTTGCTGGCGGTCGCGCCGTGCAGCATGCGCTGAGCGACCGCTTCATTGGTGCCGGCCTGGAACTGGGTGGCAAGGATCCGGCTTATGTGCGCGCCGATGCCGATCTGGCCCATGCGGTGGAGAATCTGGTCGATGGCGCGTTTTTCAATTCCGGCCAGTCGTGTTGCGGTATCGAACGCATCTATGTGCATGACTCGCTGTATGACCGGTTTGTGGATGGTTTCGTCGCGCTGACGAAGCAGTACAGGCTGGGTGATCCAACCAGGGCAGACACCAATCTCGGGCCCATGGTGCGCGGTCAGGCTGCCGATTTCGTGCGCGGCCAGATCGCCGAGGCCGTGCAGCAGGGCGCCAGGGCGCTGATCGCGCCACAGGATTTCGCAGCCGACCAGAAAGCCTCGCCCTATCTGGCGCCGCAGGTGCTGGTCGATGTCAGCCACAAGATGCGGATCATGAGCGAGGAAACCTTCGGTCCCGCCATCGGCATCATGAAAGTGTCGGGCGACGACGAGGCGATCCGGCTGATGAATGACAGCGAATATGGTCTGACGGCTGCGCTGTGGACCCGGGATGCCGACACGGCCGCCAGACTGGGTGCGCAGCTGGAAACCGGCACCGTGTTCATGAACCGCTGCGATTATCTCGATCCGGCACTGGCCTGGACCGGGGTGAAGAATTCCGGCCGCGGCTGCACGCTGTCGAGTGTCGGATTCGAGCAGCTGACCCGGCCGAAATCCTTCCATCTGCGTGTTGCCACGTAATTCTTTTTCGGAGTTTTTGACGATGTCCGCCCCTGTTCTGACCGGCAAATGGAATTACCCGACCACGATCTGGAGTGGCCCCGGCCGCATCGCTGAACTGCCGCAGGCCTGCCGCTCGCTCGGCATGAAGAAGCCGCTACTGATCACCGATCAGGGTTTGGCCGGGTCCGCGATGGTGAAGGCCTGCATCGAACGCAACGCTGCGGCGGGCCTGCCCACCGGGCTGTTTGCCGGCGTGAAAGGCAATCCGACCGGCGCGAATGTCGAGGCCGGCGTTGCCGCCTACAAGGCTGGCGGACATGATGGCGTGATCGCCTTTGGCGGCGGCAGCGGTATCGACGCCGCCAAGGCGGTGGCGCTGATGGCGGGACAGACCCGGCCGCTGTGGGATTTCGAGGATGTCGGCGACAATTCCGACCGCGTGAATGTTGCCGGCATGGCGCCGGTGGTGGCCGTGCCCACCACGTCGGGCACCGGGTCGGAAGTCGGCCGCGCCTCGGTGATCACCAACGAGGACAGCCACGAGAAAAAGATCATCTTCCATCCCCGCATGCTGCCGGCGCTGGTGATTGCCGATCCGGAGCTCACCGTCGGCCTGCCGCCGCATATCACGGCGGCCACCGGCGTCGACGCCTTCGTGCATTGCTTTGAAGCCTATTGCGCGCCGGGCTTCCATCCGATGGCGGACGGCATCGCGCTGGAGGGCATGCGCCTGATCAAGCAGTATCTGCCGCGCGCCTATCGCGACGGCACGGATATCGAGGCGCGCTCGCGCATGCTGGCGGCGGCGTCCATGGGCGCGGTGGCCTTCCAGAAGGGCCTGGGCGGCGTGCATGCGCTGGCGCATCCGATCGGCGCCGTTTACGACACCCATCACGGCCTGACCAATGCCGTGCTGCTGCCCTATCTGATGCGGCACAACCGCGCCGCCATTGCCGAGCGCATGAGGCTGCTGGCCCAGGTGCTCGATCTGCCGCAACAGACCTTCGAGGCCGTCTTCGACTGGGTGCTGGCATTCCGCAAGGAGCTCGGCATTCCCAACAGCCTGGCCGATATCCGCGTGCCGGTGGACCGCGCCGCCGAGATCGGTCGCATGGCCGAACAGGATCCCTCGGCGGGCGGTAATCCGATTCCGGTGAATGCCGCCGCACTGGAGGCGGTGTTCCGCAAGGCGGTGGCGGGCGATCTGGCCTAAAGAATCTGTCGCGGCAGCGTTTCGTATCCTAGTCATAATCGACAAATTGGACTGGCGTTGTCGTACTGCCGCTGCGCAATCCCGCTGTCACCCGTACATAGGGCGTGGTCTCATGTTGCGGCGTACGCCATCGCTTGTGGCCGACGCGCTACTCAGCCCGATCCGACGTCATGTCAAACTAAACTGAGATCTGGCGCCAGCCTGGTTTCCTACATCGTCGCGCCAATTTGCCATGGCACGAATTCGGCATCGCCGAAGCCGAGTTCCTCGCTCTTCGACGGATTGCCTGAAGCGACATCAACGATCTTGTCGAAAATGCGCTGACCCATCTCAGGCACGCTAATGCCTTCGTCCAGCACCGCGCCGCAGTTGATGTCCATGTCATCTTCCATACGGCGATACATGGTCGAATTGGTGGCGAGCTTGATCGAGGGGACCGGTTTGGCGCCGAACACCGAGCCGCGTCCGGTGGTGAAGCAGATGATATTGCCACCGCCGGCGATCTGCCCGGTGGCCGAGCAGGGATCGTAACCGGGCGTATCCATGAAGACGAAGCCCTTGGTGTCGACCGGTTCGGCATATTTGTAGACGCCGCGCAGGTTGGTCGTACCGCCCTTGGCGGCGGCGCCGAGCGACTTTTCCAAAATGGTGGTCAGACCACCCTTCTTGTTGCCGGGCGAGGGGTTGTTATCCATCGAGCCGCCATTGCGCTCGCAATAACCTTCCCACCAGCGGATGCGCTCGATCAGTTTCTCGCCGATGGCACGATTTTCGGCACGCCGGGTCAGCAGATGTTCGGCGCCGTAGATTTCCGGTGTTTCGCTCAGGATCGCCGTGCCGCCATGCCGTACCAGCAGGTCGGCTGCCGCGCCAAGTGCCGGATTGGCGGTGATACCCGAATAGCCGTCCGAGCCGCCGCATTGCAGGCAGAGCGTCAGATGCGAGGCTGGTACGGTGGTGCGTTTCAGCGCATTGGCAGCCGGCAGCATTTCCTTCAGTTGGGCGACGCCACGTTCCACTGTCTTGCGAGTGCCGCCGGTATCCTGGATGGTCATGCTCTGCAGGCGCGGGCTGTGTTTCAGTCCCTGCGCCTCCATCATGAAATCGATCTGCGCCACTTCGCAGCCCAGACCCAGCATCAGTACGCCAGCGAAATTCACATGCTGGGCATAGCCCCACAGCGTGCGCTGCAGGTTGCCATAGCCTTCGCCGGTGTCGGCCATACCGCAGCCGGTGCCATGTACGATGGCGACCACGCCATCCACATTGGGGTAATCCTTCAGCGCATCGCCCTTGAAAGCATCGGCGATATAGCGTGCCACGGTGGCGGAGCAGTTCACGCTGGTAATCACGCCGAGATAATTGCGGGTGCCGGCTTTGCCGTTCTCGCGCATGTAGCCCTGGAAGGTCGCGCGCTCGGCTTCGGGGATGAACAGGGTCGGCCGCATGTCGGCGCCGAAAGCGTAGTCACGCTCGAAATCGCCGATCGCCATGTTGTGGCTGTGCACATGCTGGCCCGGTTCGATGGCCTGCGAAGCAAAACCGATGATCTGGTTGTACTTGCGTACCGGCTCGCCCTGGGCAATCGGCGCGGTCGCCACCTTGTGACCGGCGGGAATTGCGCTGCGGGCAGTGACATTGCCTCCCTCAATGCTGGCGCCGGGGAGCAGCTCGGCACGCGCCACTACCACATTGTCATTTTCATTCAGGCGGATCACCGCCGAAACCCGGTCGAGCATTGGAACCTCCCTCGATTGGGCGCAGTCTAGCGCAGTAGACTGCCTAGCGCAGCAGTCCGCGTTGGGCGAGGTTGCGCATCAGCGCGGCCGTGCCGAACTGCCATGGCGGCAGCTTGTCGCAGAAATCTACCCGGTTGATCAGAGCGCCGAGTTTTGGTGAGCGGATGGTAACCACGTCGCCGGGTTTGTGGGTGAAGCCCATGCCCGGTGCGTCGCGGTCCTGGATCGGCGCGAACATTGTGCCGGTATAGAGCATGGCGCCGTCGGGGTACTGGTGCGAATGGCCAAAGGTCTGGGCAGCGAGTTCGACCGGGTCGCGGCTGATCTTCGACAGATGCGAGGCGGCCTCAAGGCGGAAATTGTCGGTGCCGGCGATGGTCAGGCTGACTTCGGTCTTGCGCAGGTCATCAAGGCTGAAATGCGCATCGAACAGCCGGATGAAGGGCCCAATGGCACTCGACGCGTTGTTATCCTTGGCGCGGCCGAGCAGCAGCGCGCTGCGGCCTTCCACGTCGCGCAGGTTGACGTCGTTGCCCAGCGTCGCGCCCACGATCTGCCCGCGGCTGTCGATGGCCAGCACCACTTCCGGCTCGGGATTGTTCCAGGTCGAGTCAGGATGAATGCCGACACCCATGCCGGTACCGACCGAGGCCATTGGCTGGCATTTGGTGAAGACCTCGGCGTCCGGGCCGATGCCGACTTCCAGATACTGCGACCAGGCACCACGCTTCATCAGCGTTTCACGCAGGCGCATGGCTTCCGGCGAGCCAGGTTTGATACGGGAAATCTCGCCGCCGAGCGCGGTTGCGATCTCAGCACGCACGGCCTCGGCGCGGCTGGCATCGCCGCGGATCTGTTCCTCGATCACGCGCTCGATCAGGCTGTCGGCAAAGGTGACGCCGGCGGCTTTGACCGCCTGCAGGTCGCAGGGCGGCAGCAGGTACGGTGCCTGCAGTTTCAGCGTATTTGTCAGCACATGCTGCAGGCTGCCGATCACAGGCGCCTTGCCCAGCGCCACCTGTACGGCGGCTGCCGCATCCGGCCGGTCCAGCAACTCGCTCATCGTGGCGGTCAATCCGCTGAGATCGACCAGATCCTCGCCGCGCATGGCCACCACAACCGGCCCCGCCGGATTGCCCGCCACCCAGGCGCGGCCGACCAGTGTGGCGCGGTCGTGGTCCTCCGGCAGGGTCTGACGGATCAGGTTCTCTAGCATGGTATGGGGCTCCGAACGTGGGCGGATAGATAGAATCGGCAATATACAATATTGCCAGCGGAAAACGGCTGTGCACGGACCAGCTTGCAATCAGTAGTCCCATTTAAAGAAAAATGACTATCTAAGGTTACATTGGTGGCGCACACACACAAAGGAGGTTGCCGATGCGCCGTAAGATGTCCGTCGACAAATACATCAACCTGATCCTGGCATCCCTTGATGCCAGGGGGTTTTTTATCGAGCAGGATCCAGACCTTAACCGCTGGCGCCGTTGTCTTGAATCGATGCCGGGGATCGTCGGGATCAACCCCAGCTTCGATCCCGCGCACCATGATTTCGAGGTCGGCGGTCCACAATACTGGCTGCGGCTTTCCACCATCCCGAATCATCCCGCCCATCAGATGCGCAAAACCAGCGAAATAGCAGCTGTGATTGCTTTCCGGCTGATCGATACCGGAAAGGGGGGCTGGACCGAACTGCTGCGCAGCGGCCGGTTGTTCTCCGACCGCTTTCCGCCGCTCGGCACGCCCAAAATCCTGCAGCCGCGTGACTGCAACTGGACAGGCAGGATCGGCCATCATGGCGGTCTGGTCGTTGGCGAAGCCTATCGCCGCCAGCGGCTGGCTTATCTGCTGACACATCTGATCCGCGCGGTCAGCGTCAAGCGCTATGACGTCGACCATCATTGCGGTCTGGTCTACGAAAATCTCTATCGCAGCGGTATTCCACTCAGAGCCGATGGTTATGGCTATGCGCGGGCAGATCTGGCGATGGACGGCTTTATCGGCGCAGTCGGCCGTTCAGCGCGGATGTACACCACGCAGATTGATCGCGCCGGCATGCTGGCCCAGATCGAAAATGGCCCGCTGATGGAACTGCTCGAACCTGAAGTCGAGATGGCTGCGTAATTACGGCCATATAGCATCGGTCAGTGCGAAACGGTCGCGAGCGCCACTCCCGGCGTGAGCGGCCGTATCAGCGTCGCCACGCGTGAGACATGGCCGTTCGCGTCGAAGAACGGGAACATGGCACGCTGATAGACGCGGATGCTCATCGCCACCTGGAAACACGCCGGTAGCCTTTCGGCGACGACGGCGGCGTAGGTCTGTTCGGCGGCAATGCGTGCAGGTGCCTGGCGAATGGCACCGAGGCAGAGATTGCTGACATCGTCGCCATCCAGCACGAAGGGATGATGATCGAAATCGATGATGCGCCAGGCCAGCACATGTTGCGGCGTGGTGTCGATCACATGCGCCGGATCCGGGGCGAACAGGTGCCGCATGGCGGTTACGAAGGGTAGTGTGGCCGCCTCGCTGTTATCGCGGCACCAGACCGCTTCGGCCAGGCTGAACTTGCCGTCGCGGACCTGAATCTGGGCGAGCGGAATGCGGTCGATCCGCACCAGGGCATGCTCGCTCGGAATGAACAGGGGTTCCGCAGACATGCAGCCAGTTTGCGAGTGATCCGAAAAAAAGACAACCGATAATACATAATGAGGCTGCTCAGCTAGCGTTTCCGACGCATCCGCTCGGCCAGAATCCGGGCCCGGGCCAGGGCGGCCTCGCTGCTGGAGCCCCCTGTTGGCTGAGCCGGGGCGTCGGCCTGCCGCTCCACATAATATTGTATGAGCGTATTCCGTTGGCGTGCGGTGAGTTTGATACCGAGCCGTTCGGCCTCGTTCAAGGCGTAAAGATCGGCTTCGGCGAAGCGGATGGCCTGTTCGTCGCGGCGCTGCAGACCGCGCGTGATCGTCGCGATGTAGCGACTGTCCTCATCCGATAGCGGCGCTATTTCATCTTCGGCTTTCGCCAGGGCATCAAGGCAGGCGTTGCGCTCTTCAGGAACCGCAGCCACGAAGAGTTCAAGCAACTGCACTGCCTGCTCCAGCAGCAGGGCATCTTGCGGCAGGCTGAGAACCAGCCGGCCATCCTGAACCTGCGCTTTTACGGGTGGCATGCGTTATTTACCCTGCATCCAGATCAAGCCGAGGGCGCAGGGTGCTGGACGTGCTACGGCACGTCAATGAGTTTTGGACTCAGTCGCGCCGGTCGACCCGTTTCAGGAAGCGGTGGATGCGGATTTCCGCCCAGATTCCGGCGCGGTGGAAGGGATCGGCGGCATTAAAGGCTTCCACCGCCGCCTTGGTGTCGGCTTCGATCAGGAACAGACTGCCGATCATTGTCTCGCCGTCGTCCGACATCAGCGGACCGGAAACCAGGATGCGCACTGGCGCAGCGCTCAAATATGCCTTGTGCGCCTCATAATGCTCCAGGCGGCGCGGCAGCGCGTCCGGAGCATCGAGACAATGAACGATGAAATGCGGCATTATAGAAGCGTGCAGGCGCGCTCGAAGGCATGGCGCGGTTGCCGCCCCATCAGCTTGGATGTGTCGCCGTAGCCGATATTGCACAGGAAATCGGTCTGGCAGCGGCCATCGGGGAGGAATTCGGCATTCACCTTGGCGACATCGAAACCGCTCATCGGGCCGCAATCGAGTCCGATGGCACGGGCGGCGATCATCAGATAAGCGCCCTGGAGAGTCGCATTGCGCACGGCGGTTGCCTGCGCCATCGGCGCGTTGTTGGCGAAGGTGTCGCGTGCCGTTGGGTTGTGCCATATCTCGGGCATGTACTCAAAGAACTGCATGTCGCGCGCCACGATGGCGGTCACCGGTGCCGCCATGGTCTTGTCCAGATTGCCCGGCGACAGGGCAGGGGCCAGACGCTGCTTGGCTTCCTTGCTGCGCAGGAAGATCACGCGCATCGGCTGCGTGTTCATCGATGTCGCACCCATCTTGGCGATGTCGTAAAGCTCGCGCAGCTGTTCGTCGGACACGGGCTTGTCGAGCCAGCCGTTCTGTGTGCGGGCATCGAAGAAGAGCTGCTTGAGGGCATCAGCGGAAATCTTGGTCATGTTTTTTGCTTTTTACTTGAGAAGGGAAGTTAGAGAGCGACGGAACTGCGTACGATGGTGGCAGTCTTACGCAGGTGGGTTTCAAGTGCAGCGACGGCACGTTCGACATCGCGTTCCATCACGGCATCGAAAATCGCCTTATGTTCGGCCGGCACGTCACGGGTTCCAGTCTGCTGCGGCATCGAGACCGACATGCGGCGATAGCGTTCACTCTGTTCGTACAGCATGGCGCGCATGCGCAGCAGCCAGTCATTGCCGCAGGCACCGACCAGTTCGGCATGGAAATCGGCATGGGCACGCGACCAGGTTTCGCTCAGATGCTGGTCTTTGCCGGCATCGGTCTGGCTCAGGCGCGACAGCTTGTGCCAGCTCGCCACCAGGCGGCTTTCCCAGGCGAGGTCGCCGCGTTCGATGGAAGTGCGCAGACACAGCGCCTCGATAGCGATGCGTGCTTCGGTGATGTCAGCCAGTTCCTTCGGCGAAACCGGGCTCACCGTGTAACCGCGTTGCGGTTCAGAAACCACCAGCGCTTCCGACTGCAGCATCGACAGTGCCTCACGCACCGCGCCGAGACTGACATCCAGATCGGCTGCCAGGCCTGCGATATTCAGCTTGGTGCCGGGCAGGTGATGGCAGGACAGGATATCGGCGCGGATCTGTGTATAGGCGCGATGCGATTTCGTACCTGGACTTTCAGTCAGGACGGCAGGAACGACATCGGTGGGGCTGTGGATTATTTTCATCCGAAAAATATATTGCGATGACAGAAATCTATGTGTAAGACGAAAATATAGAAAAATCCAGACCCTTACAAGGGCGGTTTTGGAGGAGACAGAGATGGCAGATCCCCGGCGCCCCGGCGTCACCGCAATCCATTCCCTTGATCGTTTCGTCTTCAGTGTGCCCGACCTTGGCGTCGCGAAGCAGTATTTCACCGACTTCGGCCTTGATGTGCGACAGGTCGGCAACCGCATCGATCTTTACACCTTCGGCCATCCGCATCGCTGGGGCTCGGTCTTCGAAAGCGGCAAGCCGAAGAAGCTCGAATACCTGACGCTCGGCGTTTATGCCGAGGATTACGAGCCGCTGCGCAAGCATCTCGAAAAAATCGGTGTGAAGTTCATCGACCCGCATCCGCTGGTGGATGAGCAGGGCTTCTGGCTGCGCGATCCCGACGGCATTACGCTGCAGGTCGTTGTGGCCGAGAAGTCATCGCCCAGCGTGAAGGGTGAGACCTTCGGGCCGCTGAATATGAAGAATCCGGCGGGCACCGACATCGGCATCAATCGCCGTTCAATGCAGCCGGTCAAGCCGGTGCGTCTGACCCATGCGCTGCTGTTCTGCTCGGACGTGCCGCGCTCGCTGAAATTCTATCGCGAAGCCATGGGCATGAATCTCTCGGATCAGTCGGGCGATGGCATCGCTTTCATGCATGGCGTGCATTCCAGCGATCACCATCTGCTGGCTTTCGCCAAGTCGGATGGCCCCGGCTTGCACCACACCAGCTGGGTCGTGCGCGGTGTCGACGAAGTCGGCCTCGGCATGGAGCAGATGGTCGGCAAGGGTTACAAATACGGCTGGGGCATGGGCCGCCACGTGCTGGGCTCGAACTACTTCTACTATCAGCGCGATCCCTGGGGCAGCTTCACCGAATATTCCTACGACATCGACTTCGTCGGCCTTGATGGTTGGCCGGCGCAGGATCATCCGCCGGAGGATTCCTTCTACCTCTGGGGCCCGGCCGTGCCGGAAGACTTCATCACCAATCACGAAACCCAGGCCCATAAGGCCTGACCAGAAACCTGAGTAAAAAAGAGGACTGTCTCCCCATGCGTCTGCTCAATTACCTGAACAACGGCAAGGCTTCTCTCGGCGCCCGCGTTGGCGACAACATCGTTGACCTGAACTCGGTGGCGGCTAGCGTCGATGCGCTGCTCGCTCAGGGCGTCAGCGGTCTGGCCAAGGCCAAGGAAGTCGCCGCGAAGGGCGGCGCCTCTACGCTGCCGTTCAAGGGTGCCAAGCTACTTCCGCCGGTGCTCAATCCGTCCAAGGCGATCGCGGTCGGCCTGAATTACATCGATCATGCCGCTGAAAGTCCTTACAAGGACGCGCCGAAATATCCGGTACTGTTCCATCGCTTCCCGTCGTCCTGGGTCGCGCATGACGACGCCCTGATCAAGCCGACGGTGTCGGACCAGTTCGACTACGAGGCCGAACTGGCCGTGATCATCGGCAAGGCCGGTCGTCACATCTCGAAGGACAAGGCGCTGGAGCATGTCGTCGGTTATTCGCTGTTTAACGACGGCTCGATCCGCGACTATCAGTTCAAGTCGCACCAGTGGATGATCGGCAAGAATTTCGACAAGACCGCCTCCTTCGGCCCCGAACTCGTCACCGCTGATGAACTGCCGGCCGGTGCAGTCGGCCTGCGCATCCAGTGCCGCCTGAACGGGGAAGTGCTGCAGGATTCCAATACCGAACACATGATCTTCGACGTGGCCACGCTGGTCAGCACCTGCTCGGAAATCTTCGAACTGGTTCCGGGCGACGTGATCATCTCGGGTACGCCGGCCGGTGTCGGCTTCGCGCGCAAGCCGCAGCTTTTCATGAAGCAGGGCGATGTGGTCGAAGTGGAAGTCGAGAAGGTGGGTATTCTGCGCAACGGTATTAAGAACGAGTAAGACGTCGATAAGACACACATCTAGGGAGGAAACAATGAAAAGCTTGAAACGGATTGTCGCCATGGCGGCAGTCGCGGCGGGCTGTTTAAGCCTTGCCGCTTCGCCGGTACTGGCGCAGAGCGCGCCGGTCCGCGTTGGCAGCACGCTGGCGCTGACCGGTCCGCTCTCGGCCACGGCTCTGGTGCATAAGCTGGTCGGCGAGATTTACGTTGAGGATCTGAATGCCCGCGGCGGCCTGCTCGGCCGCAAGGTGGAATGGATCGTCAAGGACGACCAGTCCAAGCCGGATGTGGCACGCACGCTCTATGAGCAGCTCGTCACCTCCGACAAGGTCGATCTGCTGATGGGCCCCTATGCCACCGGCGCGATCCTGTCCGCCATCGGCGTGGCGCAGCGCTATAACAAGATGCTGATCCATCACACCATGGGCGTGCCTTCGCTGGCGAAGTACGACATGCACTTCCCGGCCTGGTCGCTCGGCCCCAATCCGGGCACCACTGTCCCCAATACGCTGTTCGATGCTCTGGCTGCTTTGCCGAAGCCGCCGAAGACCATCGCCATCGTCACCTCCAAGTTCCCCTCGCTGCATTTCCTCAGCCTGGGTGCGCGTGAAGTGGCCAAGAAGCGTGGCCTGCAGGAGGTGCTGTTCCTCGAATGGGAATTCGGCAACCGCGACTTCGGTCCGATCGCCGCCCGCGTCAAGGATGCCAAGCCTGATCTCGTCTTCGTTGGCGATATCGGTCTGGAAGGCAACATGCTGCTCGAGGCGATGAAGAAACTCGACTACGAGCCGCCGCTGCATTTCCATCTCTACCCGGCTCCTGGCCCGATGGCGACGTCACCGGAAACCAAGAATGCGCTCTCGGTCACCATCTTCGAAGAGCATGCGCCATTCACCAATAATCCGGTGGCTGCAAAGTTCGTGAAGACCTACAACGAACGGGCCAAGGCGGCCGGCTTCCCCTACACCAAGGTGGAAGTGCAGGCAGCAGCAAGCTTCACGGCCTGGCAGTTGCTGGAAGCCTCGGTTGTTGCCACCAAGAGCCTGGATGACAAGAAGATGGCGGCCTGGCTGAAGGCCAATCAGGTCAAGACCATCCAGGGCACGTTGCGCTTTGACAAGGGCAACAACTTCGGTGACGACCTGATGCGCATCAAGCAGGTGCAGAATGGCAACTGGGTCACCGTCTGGCCGAAGGAATGGGCTGCGCCGGGCGCCACGCTCAAGCAGTAATCGTAACCGAGTAAACTCCTGATGACTTTCCCAAGCCTGAACCTTCTGCTGCAATCCATCCTGTCTGGCGTATTCATAGGCGGGATGTACAGCCTGATCGGTCTGGGCTTGGGATTGTCCTGGGGCCTGCTGCGCCAGATCAACCTGGCACATTTCGGCTTCGTCTTTCTCTCCGCCTATCTCAGCTACCATATGGTGTCGGTCTGGGGCCTCGATCCGCTGCTCACGCTGCTGATCCTGCCGCCGTTCTTCTTCGCCATCGGCGTGGCACAGCAATGGCTGCTGTCGCGCTTCAAGATTTCTCCCTTCAATTCTCTGCTCGTCACCTTCGGTTTCACAGTGATGATCGAAAGCCTGATCCAGTATGTCTGGACTGCCGACTTCCGCAAATTGCAGTCGGCCTATGGTGAGGAGAAGTTCAAGATCGCCGGCCTGTTCGTGCCGGTGCCCGAGCTGCTGACTTTGCTGCTCGCCATCCTGTTCGCCTTCGGCGTCTGGGCGGCCATGAGATTTACCGACATCGGCAAGGCAATGCGCGCCATGGCCGAGGACGGGCCGATCGCGGCTGCTTTCGGCATCAACCAGCGCTGGCTGTCGCTGATGCTGTCGGGCACCTGCGTCGCATTGGCCTCCATCGCAGGTGTCTGCTTCGCACTGACCTTCACACTGACGCCTACGCAAATTTTCTCCTGGGTCGGCGTTGTTTTCGCCGTGGTGATGCTGGGCGGGCTGGGCAGCGCGCTCGGGCCGCTGGTCGCCGGTATCATCATCGGGGTGAGCGAGGCCATCGCCATGGCGATCTTCGCGCCAAGCTGGGCGCCCATCGTGTCTTTCTCATTGCTGATTCTCATGCTGCTGTTCCGTCCGGGTAGGGCCTGATCATGAACAAGGCCATTGTTTCCGGCATCGTGGCAGCCGGCATCGCTTTGTCGACGCTGCCCTGGCTTGGTGCGCCGGCTTTCTGGGAATCCTTCCTCTATCTGCTGTTCCACTGGATCATCCTCGCGGTGTCGTGGAACATCCTATCCGGCTATACCGGCTACTTCTCCTTTGGTCATGGCGCCTTCTTCGGCGCCGGCATCTACGGCACGGCCTATCTGGCCGGCACTGTGGGCTGGCCTTTCCTCGCCACGCTGCCCGCCGCGGTGCTGGTGGCAGCCGCACTCGGTGTGGCGCTCGGCGCGGTCGTGTTCCGCGTCGCCAGTGTGCGCGGGGAGTTGTTTGCATTGCTCACTCTTGCCATCACCTTCGTGCTGGCCACCATCATCCTCAACACCAGCATCGATGGCGGCCCCGGCATCTACCTGCTCGGCGTCGATATCCCCAGGCTCGGCCCGTCGCCGGCAGCCTCGCTCTATATGCTGGGCCTCGTCAGCGCAGTGGCGACATTGCTGATCTCCTACTGGATTTATGCTTCCAAGTTCGGTGCGGGCCTCTTTGCCATTCATGACGACGAAGACGTCGCCGAGGTGATGGGCGTACCGACCTATCGTTTCAAGCTCTATGCGCTGGCGATCTCCTGCGGTCTGGTCGGTCTGGCTGGCGGCATCCATGCGGTGTTCATCTCCTATGTCACTGTTTCGGAGACCTTCTCGATCACGGTGCCGCTGTCGGTGGTGCTGATGAGCATCCTGGGCGGCAGCCGGCACTGGATCGGGCCGGCCGTTGGTGCGGTGTTCATCACTTGTCTGCTGTATTTCTTCACCTCGGGCGATTTTGCCGTGTTCGGCCGTGCCATGGTCGGCCTGATCCTGGTGGTCGTGATCCTGTTCATGCCGACCGGCGTGCTGGGCGTCTTCACCAACTGGCGTCATGCCCGACGCAAGCAGCAGGCCGTGGTCGAGCCTCCGCCATCACATGAGGGTGTCGACGGGCAGGCGGCCCCGGTGGTGCGGCTGGCAGCCAAGCCGGTGATCTCGGGCGAGGTGCTGCTGCAGGTGCGCGGCCTGACCAAGTCGTTTGCCGGCCTCAAGGCGCTCGACGATGTAACCCTCGAAGTGCGCAAGGGCGAGATCCTGGGCCTGATCGGGCCGAACGGTTCGGGCAAGTCGACCTTCATCAATGTGGTCAGCGGGCATTTCAAGTCGACGGCCGGCGAGATCGTGTTCGATGGCAAGACCCTGACCGGGCTGGACGCGCATCGCTTCGCCCAGGCCGGCATCGCGCGCACCTATCAGATTCCGCGGCCCTTCGGCCATATGACCGTGCTGGAAAATGTCGCCATGGTCGGGATGTTCGGCGGCGAGGGGATGAGCCGTGCCGAAGCGATGAAGCAGGCCGAGGAATTCGTTGCCTTCGCCGGGCTGTCGCATCGCGCCCATGTGTTGCCCGAGGATCTCAACCTCCACCAGCGCAAGTTCCTGGAACTGGCACGTGCGCTGGCGGCGCGGCCCAAGCTGCTGATGCTGGACGAAGTGCTGTCCGGCCTGACGCCGAGCGAGATCAACGAAGCCATCGAGATGATCCAGCGGATCCGCGACCGCGGCACCACGATCATCTTTGTCGAGCATGTGATGCGCGCGGTGATGGCGCTGACCGACCGGATCGTGGTGCTGAATTACGGCGGGTTGATCGCGCAGGGCGCAGCGGTGGATGTGATGAACGACGAGCAGGTCAAGGCGGCCTATCTGGGGAAAGCCCATGCTTGAGGTCAGCAACCTGAAAGTCGCCTATGGCGCAGCACCCGCCTTGTGGGATGTCAGCATCAAGGTCGGCACCGGCGAACTGGTCTGTGTCGTCGGGCCCAATGGCGCCGGCAAGACCACGCTGATCAACACGCTGGCCGGGCTGAACCGCGCCTCACAGGGCGGCATCGTGTTCCACGGCAAGGATGTGACGCGGATCGCGCCGCATAAATTCTGCCAGGCCGGCATTGCCATCGTGCCGGAAAGCCGCCGGCTGTTCGCCAGCATGACGGTAATGGAGAATCTGGAACTCGGCAGCTACCTGCCCGAGGCCAAGGCGCGCCGCAAGGAAACGCTGGAGCAGGTTTGCGAGCTGTTTCCCGCCGTGCGCCAGAAGCTGCCGATGCCGGCCGGTTCGCTCTCGGGCGGCCAGCAGCAGATGGTGGCGATCGGCCGTGCGCTGATGGCGCGGCCCCGGCTGTTGCTGCTGGATGAGCCTTCGCTCGGCCTGGCGCCGTCGATTGTGATGGACATGTTCGACGCGATCCGTCGCATCAACGCCGACGGCCTGTCGATACTGCTGGTCGAGCAGAATGTCAGCATGGCGATGGAAATCGCCAAACGCGTCTATGTGCTGGAAGAGGGCCGTATCGTAATGGAGGGCCCGGCCGACGACCTGATGCGTCGGCCCGAGATTCGTAAGGCCTATCTCGGCCTCGATTAAGGAAACTGGCCGCCCGTTGGCGCCTGTTTCGTCCTGTTCGGGGCCAGTTTCGTCCCATTCGGGGCCAGTTCCGTCCCGTTCTAGCCAGTTCCGTCCCGTTTCGGCCTGTTCCGTCCCGTTGCATCCGTCTTGAACCTCGGTATTCCGTGCCAAGGCATTGATATCCCTATCTACGATGTCCAACAACGCAACTGGGCCGGCTGACGCGGACACAAAGGCACACGAGTAAGTGTTATTGATATAGGAATAATAGCACATTTTCAGCCAAGTTCAATGCGAGTCTCGCCCGCCGACGCCGGCCTGGCTGGCCAGGTTCGACAGTGGTTGCCATGGACCTTCGCCAGTCATCGAGCGGTGGCCGGCACGGGCAAACCGCCTGTCCGGCTGCAGACGACGGATCATGCGCTTGTCACCGGCTTCCCGCCGCCCCGGGCTTTATCCTTCCCGGCCGAGCGAGGAGACAAACATGCTGACAGAAAGCCAAACCACCGAACCTTCCAGGGCCGGTTTCCCGGGTGCAAGCCTGCTGCGAGACGGCAAGCGCACCTTGCGGTCGCTGTGTCCGCAATCCGTGCTGAATTGGCGGGAAGAGCAGTTCTACCTGCGTTACGGTGAAGTCGAACTGCATCTGCTCGACCTGCTGTGCGATCCACAGCGCGATTCGATCGACGTCGGCGCCAATGACGGCAGCTACGTACATTTCATGCGCAAGCATTCCCGCATGGTGCATGCCTTCGAGCCGATGCCATCGCTGGCCGAGGCCCTGCGCGAGAAATTCGAGAGCAGGGTGACGGTTCATCCAGTGGCGCTGTCGCGCGAAACCGGTGAGACCGAACTGCGTATTCCGGTGGTGGATGGCGTGGCGGTGACGGGCTGTTCCACCATTTCAGATGGAGCCTCGGCGACCTATCCAGGCTTCACTACGGTCCAAGTGCCACTGGACCGGCTCGATGCGATCTACGAGGGCGATGTCGGTTTCATCAAGATCGACGTGGAAGGCCACGAACAGGCCGTACTGGATGGCGCCGTCAGCACCATCCGCCGCTCTCAGCCGCGTATGCTGGTGGAGGTGGACGAGCGACTCTCCCCGGGCGGCCTTGCGCGGGCGCGCAGCTATTTCGATGAACTGGGCTATCGCGGCTATTTCGTCGCCGATGGCGAGCTGCGGCTGATCAAGTCATTTTCCTCCGACAAGTACCAGCGACCGGAAAATCTGCCGGATCTGAAGGCACCGCTCAGCAAGCGCGAACGGTTTGGACGGTATCTCTACAACTTCATTTTCCTGCCGCCTGATGAGTCGCCGGCCATGCCACATCGCATTGCCGAAAGGCTCAAGCGTCTTTAATCGGCGCCAGCTCTGGCCATGCCCGCCGCTGGACTGGTCCCGGTGCGGCGGCGGGCATCGCGGAGCATACGGAACAGATTGCTGCCGATCTCCTTCCAGTCGAATGCCTTTTCGCAAGCCGCATAGGCCGCCATCTGCTGTGCATTCAGGGCCGGAAGATCATCCATGGCATCCACTACGCCCCGGCCGAGTGCCGCATGGCTGTCGAATTCGCGCAGCGAAATGCCGTCCACCAGCGGTGTGCCTGGCACAGCGCCCTGCATGGCGAAAATCGGCCGGCGATGGAACACGTAGTCGAGCGTCTTGAGTTTGAAGCCGCCCAGCAGATCGGGCACCAGCGCAATGCGGGCTCCGGCCAGATAGCGCCGGATATCGGGGACGCCGCCGGTGAAATCGACCGCCGGGTATTCGGCAGCCAGCCGGGCGAGGTATTCGCTTTCGGTTTGTCCCACCACCTGCAGTTCGATGCCGCTGGCGTCGAACAGAGGTGCGGCATCCTTGAGGAAAGCTTCAAGGCTGATCCGCTTGGGCAACCAGTCGAAACTGCCGACGATCACGGCGCGACGCGGCAGGGAGACATCCAGCTGTCGCTGATGGCGGTTTCCGCCGTAGCCCGGCGGGAGCAGCGCAACTGGCGGTGCTCCTGCAGTGGCGGCAAATTTTGTAACATCGTCCGGGGTGTTGGCGGTCAGCAGGTCGGCATGGCGTATCAGGCGGCTTTCAAGCCACGTCACCTTCGCAGCGTCGATGATTCGCAGTAGGCGACGTGGCAGGCCTGCCTCGTGCGACGCGATATGCCAGGCAACGCTTCTCTCATGGTTATGCGAAAGATAGACCACTGCGGTTTCCGGCCGGTCCTTTTGATAACGCAGCACATGCCTGAGCGCCCAGCCAACGGCAATGCTGTCGAACAGGATCGCATCCCAGGAGTCATTGAGACAGGATTCAATCGCCTGCCGCATGGCGGGCGTCCGGCTCCGCGAGGCGACCTGCGGCCAGGGTGAGAGCAGGGCAGCGGAGGCGGATTGAGGCGCCTGGGCCACCAAATGCCAGCGGATCTGCCCTGAAGCGGCGCGTTCTGCTGCATCGCGCGCCAGCCCAACCACCGTCAGTCTGGCACCACTGCCCGCCAGTGCGTCGATCAGGCCGCCCGAATAGATGTATTGCCCGTTCGTACGGGGTTCGGGATCGGCAAGCGTAAGCCACAGGCATTTCATATGGTTTCCTGGCGAGTCGATCACGGTCGGGATGATCACCGCCAGTAGAGTGGCCTCAGCCGGGTATGCTCGGCCAGTGATCAAAAGGGGGCAGCGACCACCCTGCCGTCATCGAATTGCCTATGCGGACTGGCTCACCTCGCAGCGCAATATGCGCAGGCCTTGGGCAGACACCGGCTAGTCACTGGTTGGAAAGGGGATTTCGGCGGATCGTCGGCGTTGTGATCCGCAACCAAGGCAGCACGACTTTCGGATAGTCAGTGCATGTGCTGCAGCGGGCAACAGCGGTGGAAGCTATGGAAATGCTTCTCGGGAGGTGACGCCGGTGCTGGCTACTGAAGACGAACAGGATTGCCAACCCTATACGTGCAAGCGGTCGGACAGTGTGTTCGCCGCGATCGAGAAATGCCTCGATAACGGTGTCGGGGCCTGCGTGGTCGTCGACGAGGGCAAGCCGGTCGGCAAGGTCTCGCTCGACGATATCCGCCGCGCCATCCTGGACGGCAGCGCGATTCATGAGCCGATGCTGGATCCGCTGGTCAGCCACATGGCTGATCCTTTGGGCAATGGCCAGTTGCGCAACGATGTGAATGTCGACGACAAGATCCTTAGCCCGATCGTAACGGAGAACGGTTATCTCAACAGCATCAGACTGGATCGCAGCGAGCAGTATATCCAGATCGCCCATCCCGACCTGACGCGCCACGAGTTCCGCGCCGTACTGGACGCATTCATCTCCTCCTGGGTATCCAGCAAAGGCCCGTATATCGGCAAGTTCGAGGAGGAGTTCTCTGCCTTTGTGGGGCTGCCGCACGGCATTGCGGTGTCGAACGGGACCGCGGCGCTGCATCTGGCGCTGGTCGCACTTGGCATCGGCCCGGGCGACGAAGTGATCGTGCCGGATCTGACTTTCGCAGCGACCATCAACGCCGTACTTTATTGCGGCGCCACGCCTGTGATTGTCGATATCGATCCGCTGACCTGGACCATGAGTGCGGCCGGCTTTGCCGCTGCTTGCACGCCGCACACCAAGGCAGTGATCCCGGTGCATCTGCATGGCCGCCCTGCCGAGATCGGCCCGATTGCCGAACTGGCACGCAGCCGCAGCATCTTCGTCATTGAAGATTGTGCCGAGGCGCACGGCGCCACGTATGACGGTGCCCGCGTCGGCACTTTTGGCGACATCGCCTGCTTCTCCTTCTTCGCCAACAAGATCGTCACCACCGGTGAAGGCGGCATGTGCCTGACGGCCTCCGACAGCCTTGCGCGTATGCTGCGTGAGTTGCGCGATCACGGCATGGTGCCGGGCAAGTCTTATTGGCATGAGCGGGTCGGCTACAATTACCGCATGACCAATCTGCAGGCAGCGATCGGCCAGTCGCAGCTTTGGCGCATCGACCGCATTCTGGATCGCAATCGCAGTATCGCCGCGCGATATCGCCATGCGTTGGACGGAATCCCTGGCATTGCTTTTCCGCCTGAGCTGCCGGACTCCTACGGCAATGTGGTCTGGCTGACCTGCCTTCAGGTACCTGCCCATCTGCGCAGCCGGCTGATTGCAGCGGCGCATGCTGCCGATATCGAAATGCGGCCGTTCTTCCATTCGCTGTCGGCCATGCCGCTATACGAGAAATATGCCGGCGATTGTCTCCATAGCAGGGCACTGTCGGAAACCGGCGTCAACCTGCCGACCTCGCGATCCGTCGACGACCAGGTGATCGGCCGTATCGCCACCTTGATCCGGGATGTGATGGGGGCGGCTTCGTGACATTACCTTCCACGATCATTCTGGGCGGCGGACCAGGCGGTACGGGTGCGCTGATCTGGGCGGCCCAGACCGGATTCCTCGATGCGTGGCTGGACCAGGGCATCGTGCTGATCGAAAGTCAGCCGCAACTCGGCGGATCGCTCGGGCGCTATGCGATCAATTCCGATACGCTGGGCAGCGCATATCTCGAATGCCTGGACGGCGGCAGCGCGCATCCCTTTCTACGGCAGATGCGGTCCGATCCCGTCACGCAGGAGATGCAGCATTATCGTGACGGTTTGCCGCCATTATCCCTGGTTGGCCGCTTCATGGCGCGGCTCGGCACCGGTCTGGCCGATCTGTTGTCGCGGCATCCGCGCTGCGCCGTGCTGACCAATACGACCGCCCGCTCAGTCACTGTCATGCCGGATGGCAGCGTGAAGGTGAAAGCCGTCGGCAAGGCCGGCCGGCGCCGCAAGCTGCAGGGCCAATCGCTGGTGATGGCCCTTGGGGCTATGCATGCAGCCATGCCGCCCGCCACCTTGCATCCGAACATCCTGCCGTCCGACAAAATCCTCACGGCGGCGGGTCTGTGCGAGGCCGTTGATATCCTGCGCCGCGCGCAGCGCCGGCGCGTCGCGATCCTTGGCGGATCGCACAGTGCCTATTCAGTCGCCTGGGCCCTGACGCATCTGTTGGGGGAGGAGGCGGTGCCCGGGCTTGAGATCGTGATGCTGTCGCGCCAGGAGCCGCCAGTCTTCTATTCGAATGCTGCTGCCGCTGCCGCCGACGGCTACGCGTTCCTGCCCGGCGATGTCTGCCCGCGCACCGGCCGGGTCAACCGCCTTGGCGGCCTGCGTGGCAACGGCAGGGATGTCTGGCGGCAGCTTCGCCGGGATCCGGCCAGTCTGCCGATCCGCTGCCAGGACGCGACCGAACTGTTGCCCGACGCGGTTCAGGCTCTGCTTGCTGATGCCGCGCTCGTTGTGCCGGCATTTGGCTACAGGTCGCGACATCTGCCGGTCTTCGATCATGCCGGGTGCAGGATTCCGCTGCAGACCGATATGTCGCTGCCGGCCGTGGATGCCGCCTGCAGGGTTTACCGGGCTGATGGCACTGTACTACCCAATATTTTCGGGATCGGTCTGGGTACCGGATTCCGGCCGACCGAGGCGATGGGCGGCGAGCCGAACTTCACCGGGCAGGCCAACAGCCTCTGGCTTTACCAGAACGATATTGGCGCCACCGTCTTCCGCGGCGTACAGCAGGCGGCGCATGACGCACGGCATTCGCCGATGCGTCCATCGACCGTCCCCGTTCTGGGCGAGGCGATGGCTTTCAGCTAGATCATTTCCAGCGGTTGCGCGTGTTTCGGCGGCGGGAAGAGGCGGTCGAGCGCCGCAAGATCGTCAGCGCCGAGCTTCAACGTGAGCGCGGCATGGTTTTCCCGCACATGCTGCTCGGCGGTCGCTTTCGGAATAGAGATCACGTTGTCCTGCCGCAGCAGCCAGGCCAGCGCCACCTGCGCCGGGGTAGCATTCAGCCGCTGGGCAATCTCCCGCAATCCCTTGTGGCCGGCGAGACGTCCCTGCTCGATGGGCGAATAGGCCATGATCGGCTGTTGCTGCTTGCGCTGCCAGGGCAGCAGATCGAATTCGATGCCGCGCCGGGTCAGGTTGTAGAGGACCTGATTGGTGGTGCAGGTCTTGCCACGCGGGTCCTGCGCCAGTTCCTGCATATCATTGACATCGAGGTTGCTGACGCCCCAATAACGGATCTTGCCGGCGTGCTGCAGTTCCTCGAAGGCGTCCAGCGTCTCCGACAGCGGTGGGCTGCCACGCCAGTGCAGCAGGTAGAGGTCGATGCGGTCGGTGCGCAGGCGCCTGAGACTGCGTTCGCAGGCGGTGACTGTGCCCTTGCGGCTGGAATTGCTCGGCAGCACCTTGCTGACCAGGAAGAGGTCGTCGCGCCGGCCGGCAATGGCCTCGGCGGTCAACTCCTCTGCGCCACCGCTGGCATACATCTCGGCGGTATCGATCAGCGTCATGCCCAGTTCGATGCCCAGCCGCAGCGCAGCGATCTCGGCCTTGCGCAAGGCCGGCTTCTCGGCCATCTGCCAGGTGCCCTGGCCAAGCCGCGGCACGGTTTCGCCGCCAGAGAGTCCATTGGCGTGCAGGCGAACGGTTGTCATTGCAGTCATAGGGCCTCCGATGTACCCGATGCAGAGGCCTCAGATTAGCGGCATGACAGCTGGATGGCTATTTCAGACCCGGCTGCACCGCCGTCGCTTCGGTTGCCACTGCCTGCGTCACCGTCAGGTGATTCACCAGGTACAGGCTGTCGGTCGTGAGCTGCCGCACATCCTGGAACAGCACGGCGAGTTCGAGGCTGGCGACGAAGGCCGCACAGTAGAAGGATGTGGCATGGGCTTTTTCCCAGCGCAGCAGCGGCTGAGCCAGCAGACGCGGCCGCAGGACGGCAAAGGCAATCTGCATGATCGCGATGCCGGTCACCGCACCGACGAGGACGTCTGTGGCGTAGTGATAACCGAGGAAAACACGCGGCAGGCAGATCGCCAGACTGCTCCACAGGAAAGCGAAAATACCGAGCGGGCGATTCAGGCGCCAGACCGCCAGGGCGAGCGCAAAAAACAGCACGGCATGGTCGCTCGGGAAGGAACTCCAGCCATCCAGCGTATCGGGATTGACCACAGTCGGCGGCGTCAGATTGAGGGCATCATTGTGCAGCGGACGCTCGCGGAACGGCAGCAGGAGCTGCAGCACGCGTGCGATGGCAATGGCGGAAATCGCACCAGCCAGAGCCGTCAGGATGGTCTGGCGCCGCTCAGTGGTCGCGTCGTCGCGCTTGAACCACAGCCACCAGAAGAAAGCCATGAACAGGCCGCCCTTCAGCATCGCGGAATCGGCAATGTTGTAGACGAAGCGGTCCAGCGCGGGATTGCTGCCGGCGAAACCGTTGAGCCACAGGCTGACGGTATGATCCCAACTGATGATCGGGGCCAGGGAAGCAGCGAAGTCGTGTAGCATGACGGACACCGTGATGTAATTTTTCTGACGCCAATGTGTCACGTTTTCTTACACCAGGCTTACAACAAACAGCCCCGCTGCGATGACCAAACGGTGACCGTAACTGCGCCGCAATATGGCTAACGGGAATTAATGCTTGTGCTGTAATTTGTTACGCAGAATTGCACAGCGCAGATTACTGCATCGCACGCATTCCAGTCGCACTAGACCAATGGCCGTACTTCAAAGGAGAAGCAGCCATGGTCACCGGCGTCGGAAACGTCAACACGACTCAAACTTCAGCCGCCAACAACGCCGCCAGTGCGCTGGCAGGCAATTTCGAGATGTTCCTGCAACTGCTGACCACGCAACTGAAGAACCAGGATCCGACCTCGCCGATGGACCCGAGCGAATTCACCCAGCAGCTGGTGCAGTTCAGCCAGGTCGAGCAGCAGATCAACATCAACAAGAATCTTGAAGCCATGATGGCGATGCTGAAAACCAGCCAGGCCAGCAGCAACCTGAATTATATCGGCAAGGTGGTGGACTTCGAAAGCCCGGAGGTCGAACTGACCGATGGCGGCTCGGCCTTCTGGACCTACAATCTGCCCCCCGGCACCGAGACGGTCGAATTCAAAATTCTCGATGAGGATGGCAATGTGGTGCGCAGCGGCAGCATGCCAGCCGAGGATATCACTGTCGGTCCCAACGGTCGTACCGAGGTGGCCTGGGACGGCACCGATGCCGACGGCGAACCCTGCGACCCTGGCAGCTATACGCTGGAAGTGGTGGCGAAGGATGCGTCGGGCAAGACCATCGACGGCGTCAACGTCAACGGACGCGGCTATGTGCAGGCTGTCGAAGTGATCGATGGCGAGCAGTATCTGATTGTCTCGGGCACCAGGGTTCCGCCGGAAGATGTGGTCGGCGTTTTCGACCCCGGTGAGATTCCCGAGCCGGAAGATCCGGAAGAAGAGGCGGCTTGAGCGCGGGTGTCTTGCACTCTTGGTAAACGCGCATTAACAGCACTGCGTTACAAACTCTTGCTTTCGAAAGACAATTCCGGCTGGCATCATGCGCCCGCATGAAACATTGATTCCCCCAGTGCAGAGTCCGATGTCCCGTACGCCTCATATTCTGATCGTCGATGGCGATCGCGAGATCCGCAATCGCGTGATGCGGTTTCTGGTCGAACATGGCTTCCGCGTCACACCGGCGGCCGATAGCCGCGGCATGTCGCTCGCGCTTAAAACGGGCCGCTTCGACCTGATCGTGCTCGATCTGATGCTGCCGGGCGAAGACGGCGTGCAATTGTTCCGCCGGCTGCGCCAGCAGGTGACTGTGCCGATCCTGCTGCTGACTGCATTGTCGGGCGAAGCCGACCGCGTGTTGGGCCTGGAGAACGGCGCCGACGACTATCTGACCAAGCCGTTCAGTCCGCGCGAACTGGTGGCCCGCATCAAGGCTATCCTGCGACGCAGCGCTGCAGCCGTGCCTGACGACAGCGACCGGCCGCAGGCTTATATGTTCGAAGGGTGGGCCCTGGAAATCGGCAAGCGTCACCTGCGCGCGCCCGACGGCGGTATATTGCCGCTGACATCCGGGGAATTCGACCTTTTGCTGGCCTTCGCCGAGCATCCCCAGCGCGTGCTGAGCCGCGAGCAGCTGCTGGACCTGACCCGCGGTCGCTCCACCGTGCTGTTCGACCGCAGCGTGGATGTGCAGGTCAGTCGTCTGCGCCGCAAGATCGAGGCTGATCCCAATATGCCCGAACTGATCAAGACGGTGCGCAGCGGCGGCTATATCTTCACGCCGGCCGTCCAGGCGCTCCAGACCGCCTGAGACGGTCTGGAGCTCTCACCTTCTAGCCTTTCAGATTGACAGCCGTGGTCAGCATCTCGTTGGCCATCTGGATCACCTGCGAATTCATCGAATAGGCCTGCTGTGCCACGATCAGCATGGTCATCTGGCCGGCGGTGTCGACGGTGGAGTTTTCCAGTGCGCTGCCCTTGATCGTGCCGATGCCGGCGCGATTGGCGGCATTTATCGGATTGCCGTAGACGGCATCGCCTGACTCTGCCGTGGTGCGATAGGCGGTCCCATCCACGCGGTCGAGCTTATCGGGTTCGCGGAAATTGGCCAGCAGCACCTGGCCCTGCTGGGCGGTGGTCTTGTCGTCGTAATGCACGGTGATCACGCCGCCATCGTCGATACTGACATGGCTGAAGCCGCTGCCGGCGGCATTGTCGCGCGTGTCGATGGTCAGCACCGAGGGTGTGGTGCCATTGGCGCTGGCCGAACCCATCAGATAGAAACCTGCCGAATTGACCAGCCGGCCGCTGCTGTCGAGGTGGAAATCCCCCTGGCGCGTATAATACGTCTCGGTTTCGAAACCGGTGGCAACGCCGGTTTCCGGATCGACACCGGCAGGCTTGGCCACCGCGAAGAAACCGTTGCCGTCGATCGCTGCCGATGCCGGATTGTCCAGGTCGCTGGCGATCTGACCCTGCCTGCGGTTGTTGAAATCAGCATAGCCGATCACGCCAGCCTGTTTGGTGCCGCCCAGCACCGGACTGGCGGCCGACTGCATGCCCTGCACCAGATCGCGGAACTGCGTCTCCACCGCCTTGTAACCGACAGTGCCGGCATTGGCGACGTTGTCGGCAATGTTGCTGATCGCCATCGACTGCGCGTTCAGCGCCTGCACCGCCATACTCATTACGCCACTTATCGCCATCGCTTCGCTCCTGTTGTGTTGTCGATGCAGGAGCAAGGTGCATGCCGCGCGTGAGGGATGCTTCGTATCGGAGCAATGAAGGGCTCGACACGATCCGTAACATGGTAACGACGATGTTCATGATGAACGCAGAGTGGGGCGAGGGCGGCACGGGTTGCGGAGATAAACCGTTCTCGGACAATCGGAAGTCTGTTCCTGAAACAGTCTTACAGAGCTGCCCTAACGGGTTTTAAGCATCTCCAGTAATGTTAACTTTTATTACCTGTAATATACCGTAGCAAGACTACGGGGTATCGTTAAAATCATTGAAACTACGCAGTTTTTTCCTAGTTTGGCAATTTCTGCCCGGCCGCCCGGCAAAGCTTGATCCTTAACTGCCATTAACCCTTTGGCAACAAATGGCGCTTTGCCAAGGGGATAGGATAGGAGTCATAAACCGGCACGATCCTTGCTCCAGGCAGCGGCGACATCGCCATCCAACCAGGGAGCAAACCATGTCGATCACCGGTGCAATGCAGACCGCGATTTCCGGAATGAACGGCCAGTCCGCTGCTATCGGCTACATCTCCGATAACGTCGCGAATGCCAGTACAGTCGGTTACAAGAAAGTGGAATCGCGTTTCCAGACGCTGGTCACGCAATCGAGCGCGCAGGCCAATACGCATTCCTCGGGCGGCGTGCTGAACCAGCCGTTCTTCGCCAATAATGCGCCGGGCCCAATCACGCGGGTGTCATCCACCACCTCGATCGCCATTTCGGGCAACGGCTTCATTCCGGTGTCGAAGCAGACGGGCGTCGATCCGTCCACCGGCCTGCCGATCTTCGAAGCCACCAACTACTACACGCGCGTCGGCGACTTCAATCAGAACTCGGAAGGCTTCCTGATCAACTCGTCGGGCTATTACCTGCAGGGCTGGCGGGTCGATCCGGTGACCGGCGAGGTGGACACCTCCAGCACCTCCGAGGTGCGCGTGTCCAACCTGCTCGATGCACCGGTCGCCACCAACCTGGTGGAATACGCGGCGAACCTGCCGTCGAACGCGCTGGATGCCAACGGTAATCTGCCGGCCACCCTGCCAGCCAGCTCGATCCAGATCTTTGACGCGCTGGGCAATGCCCGTACCGTCAACCTGACCTGGACGCGGATTGGCGACAGCGACTGGACGCTGCAGGTCAATGCCCCCGACAGCACACCCTCCAGCTTCGGTCCGGCCACCGTCAGCTTCGGCGGCACCCTGACCGACGGGACGGTTACACCGGACGGCACCATCTCCTCGATGAGTACTGCCGGTGGCCTGACCGCCACCGCGAACACCGCCACCGGCGCCAATGCCGCTCTCGGTTTTAATCTTGATTTCGGCAACGGGCCGCAGGCGATCAGCCTCGATCTCGGTTCCTACGGCAACAACACCGGCACCACGCAGTATGCCGGCGACAAGCTGACGCTGAACAGTTTCGAGCAGAATGGCGTCCCGCAGGGCAACTTCAAAAGCCTGGCCATCGACGAGCAGGGTTACGTTTCGGTGACCTTCGACAATGGCAATGTGAAGACCTTCTACCAGATACCGATTGCGCGCTTTAACGACCCCACAGAACTCGATCGCGTGAATGGAAATGCCTTCGTTGCCACGCCCCGGTCGGGTTCGCCGATCCTGGCTGAAGCCGGCTCCAGTGGCGTTGGCGATTTCGTCTCATCGGCTGTGGAAGGCTCGAATGTCGATATCGCCGAGGAATTCTCCAAGCTGATCGTCGCCCAGCGTGCCTATTCGGCCAATGCACGCATCATCACGACGACCGATGAGCTGCTGCAGGAAACCATCAACATCCGACGCTGATGCGCCGGATCTGAGGAGGCGAGATCATGTCGCTGACGGCCGCACTCAACACCGCGCTGATGGGCCTGTCGACCATACAGGCTCAGACGGGGGTGGCTTCGGGCAATATCGCGAATGCGCAGAACCCGAACTACGCCCGCAAGATGGTGCAGCTCACCACGCCGGCCGCCGGCGGCGATCCGATGGCGGCGGTGGTGGCTGCCATCGTGCGCGCCGCCGCGCCGGACGTGCTGCAGGATTACTACGGCGCCACGGCGGATTACGGCCGGCTGAGTACGAGTGCCGATCAGGCGCGTCGTCTGGCGGAAGTGCTGGGGATAGACATCACAGACGGTGGGCAGACGCCGCTGGAATCGCGGCTGACCAGTTTCGAGGATGCCGTGAAGCGGCTGGAAGCGACACCGGAAGATACGACGCTGAAGGCGCTGGTAGTGCAGCGCGGCCAGGAACTCGCCAAGGAGGTCAACCGGCTTGCCGGCCAGCGCACCACGCTGCAGAATCTGGCGCAGGACGATATCCGGCTGGGCGTCGACACGCTGAACGATGCCACCAAGGGCATCGCCGCCCTGAATGCCAAGATCGTCAGCCTGAAGGCCACCGGTATGCCGACCGGAGATCTGGAAGATCTGCGTGACGCCGAAGTGGCCAAGATCGCGGGTTTGGTCGGCGTACGCACCGTCATGGCCGACAACGGCTCCATGTCACTCTACACTGATGCTGGTGTCCAGCTGGTTGGCGTGACGGCGCAAAATTTCAGCTACGATACCAATACCGGCACGATCAGCAATGGCACTGGTGGCGATGTCACCGGGGGATTCGACCAGGGATCGTTGCGTGCCAGCCTGGACTATCTGAACGGCAGCGCCGCGGCGCTGGCCAGTTCGGACGGCAATGTCGGCGCGATGGAGAAATTCTTCAACCAGCTCGATTCCATGGCGCGCAACATCGCCGACGTTGTGAACGCCGCTTACGGTTCGAATCTGTTCAACTACACGGCAGGGAATGCCGCCGCCACGCTGGAGATCGACGGCTCTTTCACGGCCGATCCGACGACGCTGGACGCCACCCGCATGGGAGATGTTCAGCAGGCGATGCGCAATACCACGCTGACCGCGGCGCAGATCAATCCGGCCGGCGAGCCGAACGGGCTCAGCACCGCCAATGTCAATATCTTCGGCCTGGTCAGCGGCGTGATGGCCTATCACGCCCGGCAGGTCTTCGACAACGAAGCCGCCCGCGACACCGCCGAGAATCTGCAGGCCAGCGTCGAACAGAAATTCCGCAATCTCACCGGCGTCAATGTCGATGACGAACTGGCACAACTAACCGTGCTGCAGAACAACTACGCGGCACTCGCCCAGGTGATGAATGCGATCCGCGAAATGTTCGATGAAATAATCTCAATCGGGAGGTAGATCATGGTTGCCCTGACCGGAACGACCCAGCTGGCCATGCAGCAGGCGATGAGCCGCAATATCAGCCTGCTCACCACCATGCTGAACCGGCAGAACCAGCAGCTCGCCACCGGGCTGAAGCTGGACGGCCTGATCGGCGTTTCCAGCCAGGCGCAGGAACTCGGTGCACTGAAGTCCAAACTCGGCACGGTGGAGAACTATACCGAGGCGCTGAAGACGGCAGCCAATCGCACTGATCTCTATGCACTTTCGCTGGAGAAGATCATCGACCTGGCGACCGACGCCAAGGACATGATGATCAAGAACCGCGACCCGTATTTTGCATCCACGGCCGCCCCGGCGACGCAGGCCGCCACGCTGCTCAATCAGATCGGCAGTATCCTGCAAACCAAGGACGGCGACCGCTACATCTTCTCCGGCAGCAATTACAACGCCAATCCGCTGTCGGGCGCGCTGTCTGACCTGCCGGCGGTCTATGGACCGGGCGCAGTGCCGGGTACGCCGGGCTATGACGATCCGCTACAGGTGGTAACGGATGGAACCCAGCCCGGCCAGCCGCCGTATCTCAATCTCGGCCCCGCCGACCTGCAGAATTTCTATGATACGAGTGAAGTCGGGCTTTACGTGGACGACAATGAGCGCGTTTCCTATGGTGTCTCCGCCGTGGAGTCGGGCTTTCAGCGCGTGATCGATGCTATCTTGCGTTTCCGCGATGCCACGGCCGATCTCGGTGTGGACGATCCGAACTATCAGGCTCGTGTCGACGATGCGATGAAACAGCTCGACCTGGCGATTTCAGATCTCAAGTCGACAGCCTCAAGCAACGGCTACCGGCAGCAGCATCTCGAAGAGGTGCAGGAGCGTCATGCCCGCGCGGCCGATCTGCTGAAAATCCGCATCGGCGGCATCCAGGATGCGGATACCGCCGAGGTCACAACCAGCATCGCCGGCCTGCAATCGGCACTGGAGGCATCCTATGTGGTGACCAGCAAGATGCTGTCGCTCTCGCTGGTCAATTACCTGTAGCCGGAGCAATTGTACGTCGTGATTGCAGCGCATTTTCTTCCACGCGGATGCGATGCCAGAGCAACAGCGCATTGAGCAGGCTCCAGATCAGCGCGATCTGCCAGGCACCGAATGCCAGCGGCAGTACAGCGATCTCGCCGACCACCACGGCATAGTTGGGGTGCCGCAGCCAGCGGAACGGGCCATGCCGCACCAGTGGTGCGGAATCCAGTGTGATGATGCGGGTGGTCCAGTAAGGTCCGAGCGTGACCACCACCCAGATGCGCAGGAGCTGTAGCACCGCGAATACACACAGCAATGGCCAATGCGGTGGTGTTTCGGCGGGAACCGTCAGCGCCAGCGCGATCAGCCATGAGCCATGCAGCAGCACGAAGAGCGGATAGTGCCCTGCGCCAATCTCTTGTGCGCCGCGCGCCAGCAGGCGGCGGGTGTTGCGCGCCGACCAGACCAGTTCGGCCAGGCGTTGCACCACGACGAAAGCCAGTACGATGTGAAAGACGGTCATTGCAGATCGATGACCTGCAGCGCAGCTGTGAAACCGGGACCGAGCGCGGTCAGCAGTTGCCGGCCGTGCACGCCATCCGCCATCGCGGCAGCCAGAACGAACAGCACGGTGACCGAGGACATATTGCCATGTTCGCGCAGCACCTCGCGGGCATGACGCATGGCACCGTGCTGCAGATCGAAGCATTCCTCCAGCGCATCCAGCACCTTGGCGCCACCGGGGTGGCAGAGATAGCCGGCGATCTCTTCGGGCAGGATGCCATGATCGGCAAAGAAGCGGTCGACCACCGGGCGCAGGTCGTTACGTACCAGGTCTGGGATATTGCCCGAGAAGATCACCTTCAGCCCATCATCGCCGACATCCCAGCCCATCACATCCAGGCTGTTGGGCCAGGTATGTTCGCCGGCCGCGCCCAGCATGGGCTTGCCGGCATGACGGCTGCGGCTGCTGATCACGGCCGCCGCTGCGCCATCGCCAAAGAGAGCAGTGGCGACGATGTTGCTTTTCGAACGGTCCTGCGCGCGGAAGGTCAGTCCGCAGAGTTCGACCGCCAGCAGCAGCACATTGGATTGCGGCCGCGCCTTGGCCATCGCGGCGGCGCGCGAGAGGCCGAGTACGCCGCCGGCGCAGCCCAGGCCGAAGACCGGCAGGCGTTGCACGTCGCTGCGCAGGCGAAGCCGGCCGATCAGCCGTGCATCCAGGCTGGGTGTGGCAATGCCGGTGGAGCAGATGGTGACGACGATGTCGATCTCATGGGCCGCAATACCAGCTTCCGCCAATGCCTTCTCGGCCGCCTCGGCCAGCAGGTCGGTGGCATTGCCGAGAAACAGGTCGTTGCGCTCGCCGAATGAATGCCGCTGGACGTACCAGTCGATTGGCACGCAGGAATGGCGCTGCTCGATTTCTGCGTTGCGATAGATCGGCGTCAGGCGGCCGAAATCGGAAACCATCGGCGCGAACAGTTCGCCGGCGCGACGCGCGACGTCATCCTGTGCCAGTCCAAAATCCGGCACGGCGGTTGCCAGCGATACCAGATGCGCGGTCGGCTGGCGAAAGACACTGCTGTTCATGAACGCTCCCGGGTCAAGCCATCAGCCTAACCCAAGGGCGTGCATCCAGTTCCTCACGCCTTGGTGAGTGAATTGAGGTCCAAGGTTATTCGGAAGTTATTCCGCTGCCACGGCGGAGAGCGCCGGATAGTCGGTATAACCCTCGGCGCCGCCGCCATAGAGCGTGGTGCGGTTGAGTTGCGCCAGCGGAGCATCATTGCGCAGGCGCTCGACCAGATCGGGGTTGCTGATGAAGGGCCGGCCGAAGGCAATCAGGTCGGCGCGACCGTTGACCACTGCATTCTCCGCCATGGCGCGGTCATAGCCGTTATTGGCGATCCAGGCGCCGCGATAGCGGCTGCGCAGCGCGCCGTAATCGAAGGGCAGGTTGTCGCGCGGACCGCCGGTCGAGCCCTCGATCACATGGATATAGACCAGGCCGAGCCGGTCGAGCTGTTCGACCACATAGTTGAACAGAGGCTGCGGATTGCTGTCGACCGCGTCGTTGGCAGGTGTCACCGGTGAGATGCGGATGGCGGTGCGGTCAGCGCCGATCTCCTTCACGATAGCTTCGGTCACTTCCAGCAGTAGGCGGGCACGGTTCTCGATACTGCCGCCGTAAGCGTCCGTGCGCTGGTTGATGCCGTCGCGCAGGAACTGGTCGAGCAGGTAGCCATTGGCGCCGTGGATCTCGACGCCGTCGAAGCCGGCAGCGACTGCATTCGCCGCACCCTTGCGATAGCCATCGACGATGGCTGGGATTTCATCCAGCCGCAGCGCACGCGGTTCCGAGACATCGGTGAAAGTGCCGCCGACGAAGGTCTTGGTCTTGGCGCGGATGGCAGACGGCGCCACGGGAGCCTGACCACCCGGTTGCAGGTCGACATGGCTGACGCGGCCGACATGCCAGAGCTGCAGGAAGATGCGACCGCCCCCGGCATGCACGGCATCGGTCACGCGTTTCCAGCCCGCCACCTGCTCGGCGGAGTGAATACCGGGCGTATCCTGATAGCCCTGGCCCTCGGGCACCACCTGCGTAGCCTCGGCCACGATCAGGCCCGCGCCGGCGCGCTGCGCATAATATTCGGCCATCAGCGCGGTCGGCACATTCCCGGCACCGGCGCGGTTGCGAGTCAGCGGAGCCATCACGATGCGGTTGGAAAGCCTGAGGTTGCCGAGGCGGTAGCTGTCGAAGAGTCCGGTCATGGGAGTCCATCAGGGAAGGGAAGGGGAATGGTCCTAGAGAGTGCGGCGACGCCTAAAAGGCAAGTGCGCCGGCCTTTGCAGAAAGATGATTTGTATTTGACGTGGCGTCATCACGTCAGGCCGGAGTACGGGAGCTGGGCGGCCGTTGGGGGACTCGGGGCCGTACGACCGTAACGGGCGAAACCGTTCCGTCCGATGCCCCGGAATCCGGCCGTCCCGGGTTATCGGAAAACCACCCGGCGATGAGAATCAAATTTATAGTTAAGCTATTGTTATTATTATAATTTTATGAATCTTTGGAATTCTTGTGAGAATAAGCGTTGCCAAGAATTAACGGCTGGGCAATGAACAACTGCTACTAGAATTCTTGCAGTCCCGAAGCGAACCCAGTTTTCCCATGAATATCGTCGACATCGCGTTTGCGACCATTCCGGGCATGATCCTGCTGCTGGCCATTGGCATCGGCGGCGATGCCCTGTCGCGCCTGATCAAGACGATGGCGACCAGACACCATGACCTCGGTCAACTGACTTCAGCAGCCGAAGAGGCGCGGCGCATCTACCATGAAAAGGCCGGCCTGCTGGCCGATCGCAACAAGCGGCTGCAGGGGATTGAGTCGCAGTATCTCGGCGTATTCCGCGAGGTACAGGCCCTGCGCAATGCCGAAGAGGCGCTGCAGGATCCGCAGAACAACACAGTCTTCGAGATCGGCGTTCCGGCCATGGGCGCGCAGGGCTGGTATGCCCGTGTGCTGCTGCGCCGCAAGCACGACATGTTTCATGGTCTTGGCACCACGTCGACCAACAGCGAAGGTTATCGCATGGGCCGGCTGGTGATCTGGGGCGTCGACGGCGACACGGCGAAGCAGCTCTGTTACCAGCGGTTCAACAAGGAAGCCTCGATCCTCTCGATCCAGCCGTTCCGTGGAAAGCTGAAGCGCGCCGATGTCTAGCCTGTTCAATCTCGACATGATGTCGTTGACCTATGTGCTGGTGGCAGCGGCCAATCTGGCGCTGGTCCTGCTGATTGGAAATCTGACCTACGAGCGCGCGCGCGACGCCTGGCACTCGGTCAGCGGCCGGGCAAACACCCTGCAGACCAGCCTGACCGATCTGCAGGCATCTGCCGAAGCAGCGGAACGCCAGTCCGCCGAGGCGGACCAGAATATCGGTGCTGCGCTGAAGAAACTGGCCGCCATCGAAGACGAGCTCGAGCAGCTGAAAAAGCGGCATGAGGAAGAACCGCTGCCTTTTGTCTACCGCGTCACGCCAACCGAGAATTTCGATCCCGGCGGTGCAATCTGGGAATTCCTCGTGCAGCATGATGAAGGCCTGCAGGAGATCGATGCGCATCATCCGGCGCGTCAATGGGTCAACGGTCGCCATTACCTGATCCAGGGGGCGACGCAAAAGGCCGCCCAGCGCCAGCTCGAGCGGCATGTGCCGGAATCGGCCGGTTTCCGCATCACGCTGCTGCGCAATCATGATACCGGCTTCGCGAAAGCCGGCTGATTCCACACCTGATTTGACGTTGTATGACCGCGAGACATGACGTGGGGGCTGACAGTTTCTGTCAGTTCCGCTGCGCTCTCCGGCCTGTGACCGCGATCACAGCGCAGGGCCGGGTGACCGTGGAATGATCTCCGGGTCAGCGTCGAGGGATGACCCTCGTGTTCCCCAACTGAAGCCCCGGAGCCTTGTGCTCCGGGGTTTTCTTTTTTTGGCTTAACCAAATGTGTCGGCGATGATGCTGGCATACCAACCCATCGTGTATTCGGCTTCGGCCTTGCGTTGCGCGGCGGTGGCACGTGCCGGCGACACGCCGCCGGAATTCGGCACCAGCGTCGGACCTTGCGGGCCCGGACGATAGGTATCGCTGACCGAGATGCCGTAGTCCGGCGTCACCAGGCTGTAGCAGGTATTGTGATACACGGCGGCCGGCGGCTGCACGCCGCGCAGGCTCGCCACGATGTTGGCTGCTACCACTTTGGCCTGGCTGTTGGCCGAAGTGCCGGATTTCGGCATCTGGCCGGCAATCGAGGCATCGCCCAGCACATAGACATTCTGCGCTTTGCGCGACGCGAAGTTGTTGGGATCGACGGCGCACCAGCCATTCGACTCTGCAAGTCCGGCATCCAGCGCGATCTTGCCCGCCGTCTGCGGCGGGATCACATTGATCACCGCGCCTTTCTCCTTGCCGAAGCCAGCGGTCACCGTCATCCCCTTGGGATCGACGCTTTCCACCTTGCCGCCGTCCTTGCCGGCGATCCAGGTGATCATGCCGGGATACTGGCTTTCCCAGCCGGCCATGAACAAGCCCTGCTTGGAGAAGGCATCCTTGGCATCCAGCACCAGGATCTTCGACTTTGGCTTACGGGTCTTCAGGTACCAGGCGATCATGCTGACGCGCTCGTAGGGACCGGGCGGACAGCGGAAGGGATTGGCCGGTGGCGCGATGATCACGGTGCCGCCATCGGCCATGGCTTCCAGCTGCCTGCGCAGCAGCACCGTCTGCGGACCGGCTTTCCAGGCATGCGGCATCACCGTATTGGCGGCCCGCTCGCTCCAGCCCGGCACGCCGGCATAATTCAGCTCGATGCCGGGAGCGACGACCAATCGGTCATAAGGCAGATTGGCGCCGTCCTTCAGCTTCACGCTGCGGGCACTGGTATCGACAGCCGTGGCTTCGCCGCGCACCAGCCGCACGCCGTAGCGCTGGCGCAGCGGATCGCGCCCATGCGTGATGCTGTTGATGTCGCGGATACCGGCCAGCACATAGTTCGAGAAGGGGCAGGTGACATAGGTGGCATCGCGCTCCACCAGCACCACATCAATGTCGGGCGAGAACAGTTTTATATAGCGCGCGGCCGTCGCACCGCCGAAGCCGCCACCGATCACGACGACGCGGCCGGCCGAGCCTTGCGCGCGGGCAATGTGGGGCGCCGCGAAGAGTCCGGCGGTGGCGCCGAGACCGGCGAGGATTTTGCGGCGAGAGATATTCGAGGTCATGGCTGTTCTCCCGCTCAGTTCTTCGACAGATAATCGGCGAGCGCCTTGAGCTGCTCATCCGAATAGCCGCGAGAGATACGCCCCATAATGGTGCTGGGGCGCTTGTCGGTCTTCAGCTCGATCAGCGCCGTGTACAGTGTCGCGGCATCGACGCCGCGGATCGCCGGCATGGTCGGCGAGAGATACGACTGGCTGCCATGGCAGACATTGCAGCCCTGTGCGGCCAGTGCCGTATCGTTAAGTGGGATGCGTTGCTGGGCAACAGCGCTGCCGGCCGTCAGCACAAGTGCGACGGCAAGGGCATGAATCCGGAATGACATGAGGTGCATTCTCCCCTCTGCTGGTGGGAGCATGCTATGCCGGTGGCGCTATTTTATCAAATTCAGGTCGTTGATAATAATTTTATACATTCAGCGTAGTGTTATTTGGCTTTGCCTCCTGCCGCTCACCGCGCGCGGCCAGCAGGATCGCACCGATGATCATCGCGGCACCGGCCAGAGTGGTCGGTTCCAGTGACTCGTTATAGGCAACCGCGCCCACCACCAGCGCAGTGACCAGTTCGCTGGCGCCGGCGACGGCCGTGCGTTCGGCCCCCGCGATGGGCGCGCCATAAAGCAGCAGCCCAAGTGCAAACACCGTGCTCAGCAGCGCCAGCGCGATCGCTGCGCCCCAGCCGGCGGCAGTGGCGGGCGCTGTGATGCGGCCTTCCATGACCAGACCGAGCACGACCATCGCGATCAGCCCGCCGAGAAAGACGCCGCCGAGCCGCACCGGAATGGTCATCGAACTGAGGCGCTTGGCGGCGATATGCACGAACAGCGCATAGGCAGCAGGCGGCACGAAGGCCATACCGAGCCCGACCGGATCGACCTGATCGCCAAAGCCAGTCGGAGCGAGGATCAGGATCGCAGCAAGCAGAACGATCAGCGCGGCCGTGGCATTCTGCCATGTCAGCTTCTCGCGGAAGCCGAGCCAGCCGATCAGGATGGTGAAAAGCGGATAGGTGAAGAGGATCAGTACTGTCAGCGCGACGGTGAGGCGTTCGAGCGCCAGGAAGTAGAAGAGGTTGATGCCCATGTAACCAGCGCCTGTCAGGACGGCGATCAGCGTATCGCGCCGTGCCGCCAGTAGACGCGGCAGGAAGGGCAGCAGGCAGAGTACGGCAAATCCGAAGCGCCAGCTCAGCAGCGACAGCGCGGATAAACCGTCGGCATAGGCGGTGCGGGCAAACAGCGGCATCAGACCGAAGCCGATGGCACCGAGGGCGACCAGTGCCATGCCGGTGGCGGGAGAGCGAGTAGATTGCATGCTTGACTGTCACTTTCGGGCTTGACCCGAGAGTCCCATTTGTTTTTTCCACCATAAAAAACGGGATGCGCGGGTCAAGCCCGGGCATGACCGGATACGTAATCAGGCAGCGAAGCTGGCGCTGACTGGCGGCAGGTTGGCAATGCGGCCGGTCAGCTGTGCGCCTTTGGCAAAGAAGCGCAGTCCGGTGAAGGAACCGGTGGTGACGATCTGGCCCGGCTGTACGCCACCGCAGTGATCGCCGCAGGTGCGGACCAAGTCGGCCAGCATCCCGAACGGCGTATTGGTGTTCAGCATTGCCGGGCCGGCGCAGACATCCACGCCGTCGGCGGTCAGTTGCACTTGCGGACGGGCGAAATCGTCAGGCTGCCACGGTGTCGTCAACGGTTCAGCATAGACCAGCCCCGCGTTGAGCTGGAAATCGGCCAGCTGCCACAGCTTGCTGGCGGTTCTCGGTTCGGCCAGCCGGCTGTCGACGATCTCGAACACCGTCATCGGCGTGACGCAGGCCGCCAGCGCCGGCAGGAAATCATGCGCACCAGGCGAGGGCAGTGGCGCATCGATCCGGAAGCCGAGTTCGAGTTCCGCACCGCGCAGGCGGCATTCCGCCGGCTGGCGCGTATCGGGCGCCGGACGCATCAGGTCGGCGCGGATCGGTGCAAAGATCAGCGGCGAGCCCGCGTCCCAGCGGCCGACTTTCCAGCCGCGGACACGGCCAAGCCCGGCCATCACGCCGGACTGGATCGCATAGACGGCGTCGAAACCGGGAAGGTCTTCGGTGGGCTGCAGTAATGGCCCGCCGCGTCGTGCCGCCAGCAGTTGGTCAACGATAGCGGCGATCTGCGTCATGCGGCGAAGGTCAGGCCTTGATCCCACAGAAGTCGCGGGCGTTGATCCATTCGCCGTTGCGCGTGCTGCTGGCTTCGGCCAGGGCGACGAAGACTTCGGTGATGTCTTCCGGTTTCGGCAGCGTGCTCGGATCTTCGCCAGGGAAGGCCTCGGCGCGCATCTTCGAGCGTGTGCCGCCCGGATTGACCAGGTTCACACGGATGTTGCTCTGCGCCACTTCCTTCGCATAACCCATCACCATGTTGTCGAGCGCCGCTTTCGAGGCCGCATAAGCGCCCCAATAGGCGCGGATTTCGCGGCTGACGGTGGAGGTGACGAAAATCGCGCGGCCGGCGGTGGAGGCGAACAGCAACGGATGCACGGCGCGGATCAGGCGCTGGTTGGCATGCACGTTCACCTTGAATACCTCTTCCCACAGATTGGGCGGGAACTGATGCAGCGGCGTCATGCGGCCGAAGATGCCGGCATTGCCCACGAGAATGTCGATGCGGCCGAAGCGCTCCAGCAGCGGTGCGGCCAGGCCGTCGATCATCTCGGTCTTGGCAAGGTCGAGCGGGATCAGCGTGGTGGAACCGCCGAGCGCCTTGATCTCGTCATCGAGTTCTTCCAGGCCGCCGGTGGTGCGGGCGACGCAGATTACATGCGCGCCTTCGGCAGCATAACGTTTGGCAATCGCGGCGCCGATGCCGCGGCTGGCGCCGGTGATCAGCGCGATCCGGTCCTTGAGACGCATTCTTCTACAGTCTTCTTGTTACGGGTTACGCCGTTTCGGCGAGCAGGGTGAGCTGGCGCGGGCCGCGGGTGCCGCGGTTGACTTCGTCGGTCAGGCCGATCGGATAATCGCCCGAGAAACAGGCGTCGCAGAAAGCGGGCTTCAGCGGATCGCGCGCCGGCTTGCCCATGGCGCGATACAGGCCCTCCATATTCAGGAAGGCAAGGCTGTCGGCCTTGATGAACTTGGTCATCTCTTCAATCGAGTGGGTCGCCGCCAGCAGCTTGCCGCGTTCCGGCGTATCGACGCCGTAGAAGCAGCTATGCGTGGTCGGCGGCGATGCGATGCGCATATGCACTTCCTTGGCGCCAGCATCGCGCACCATCTCGACGATCTTGGTCGAGGTCGTACCACGCACGATGGAGTCATCCACCAGGATCACCCGCTTGCCTTCGATATAGGCGCGATTGGCGTTGTGCTTCAGCTTCACGCCCAGATGGCGGATCTGGTCGGTCGGCTCGATGAAGGTGCGGCCGACATAATGATTGCGGATGATACCAAGCTCGAACGGGATCTTGCTTTCGGCCGCATAGCCGATGGCGGCCGGCACGCCGGAATCGGGCACCGGGATCACCACATCGGCATCGACGGCACTGGCGCGGGCCAGTTCGGCGCCGATGCGCTTGCGCGATTCATAGACGCTGAGGCCTTCCATCTGCGAGTCCGGCCGGGCGAAGTAGATGTATTCGAAGATGCAGAAGCGGCGCTGCACTGGCGGGAAGGGGTGGTGACTGTGGATGCCCTCGGCATCGATCACGATCAGCTCACCCGGCTCCACGTCGCGCACGAAGTCGGCGCCCATGATGTCGAGCGCGCAGGTCTCGGACGCCAGGATCGGCGCGCCCTTGAGGTTGCCCAGCACCAGCGGACGTACGCCCCAGGGATCGCGCACGCCGATCAGCTTCTTCGGCGTCAGCGCCACCAGCGCATAGGCACCTTCGATCTGCTTCAGCGCGTCGACGATGCGGTCGACCACGCTGGTCTTGCGGCTCAGCGCCACCAGATGGGTGATCACTTCGGTGTCCATGGTGGACTGGAAGATGCTGCCCTTGGCCACGAGGTCGTCGCGGATCATGCGCGCGTTGGTCAGGTTGCCGTTATGGGCCAGCGCAATGCCGCCCAGTTCGAGATCGGCATAGATCGGTTGCACGTTGCGCAGCAGCGTGCCGCCCGAGGTGGAATAGCGCACATGGCCGATGGCGCGGTCGCCCGGCAGTTCGCGGATCACCTTCTCGGAGGAGAAGTTCGGGGCGACATGGCCCAGCGCACGGTGACTGTTAAAGCGGCCTTCGTTATAGGCGACGATGCCCGCCGCCTCCTGGCCGCGATGCTGAAGCGCGTGCAGGCCCAGCACCGTGTTGGCAGCGGCGTCGGACGTACCGAAGATGCCGAAGATGCCGCATTCTTCATGCAGCTTGTCGTCGTCGAAGGGGTTCGTTTGCATTTCTAACGGCTCCATCGTCCGACGAGCGAAACCGGCTCGTGGCGGCTCAAGGTTTGTCCTGCTTCTGGATCAGACTCTCGATGCCCTGGCGTTCCTCGGTCTTATACCCGGTTTGGGCGCGCGAGTCAGCGCCGCCCCCCGGATTTGTATGGGCTGGAATGGGAGTGGATTGCGGCCCAACCGCCCTTTTCGGGGGTACCCGAGTCGGGTCAATTTGCCGCAGGATCATCTCGGCACCCCATTCATACCCCATCACCGCCAGCGGGCGGGTGCGGGCTTCGGCCAGCCAGGTCGGCTGGGTCTGCACCGGAATCAGCCTGTCCACGATCCACCAAGCCACCACAATGATCAGCGCACCCCGGGCCAGACCGAACAGGAAGCCCAGTGAGCGGTCGACGGCAGAAATCGCCGAAGCCCGTCGAACCTGTTCGGAAATCCAGTGAGTCAGGATCGAACACAGAATCAGGGTCGGCAGGAAGAGGGCGATGCCGGCCGCGATATCGGCGAAAATCCGTGACTCGATATAGGTACGCGCAATGTCGCGGGCAAGGGGGAAGAAGAAGTAGGTAACGGCCAGCGCGGCCACCCAGCCGACGATGGACAGCACTTCCTTCACAAAGCCCCGGAACAGCGCCAGCAAAGCTGACAGCAGCAGGATGACGATGACGATCAGGTCGACGATATTGATTGGCAGGGACGACACGGCTCAGTCCTCCTCACCGGTCCAGTTCGCACCGCCACGGCCGGCATTGGCGCGCTTGGCGGCAGCCCGGGCAGCGGGGAAGAGTTCGACCAGTTCGTTCAGCCGCATCAACTCGCTCGTTCCGATATCCTTGACCTTAGATTTTGCGCCAGCCGGCATGACAGCGTGGGTGAAACCGAGCTTGGCCGCTTCCTTCAGCCGCGAGTCCGACTGGCTGACCGGGCGGACTTCGCCGGCCAGGCTTGCCTCGCCGAAGAAAACCGTACGTTCCGGTGCCGGCGTATCGGCCAGAGCCGACAATAGCGCAGCAGCGACGGCCAGATCGGCGGCCGGCTCCACGACCCGCAGTCCGCCGGCCACGTTGAGATAGACGTCGCAGCCCGAGTAACGCAAGCCGCATCTTGCATCCAGTACCGCCAGCACCATGGCCAACCGGCCGGAATCCCAGCCGACGACGGTGCGGCGCGGTGTCGCAAGCGGCGAAGGGGCGACCAGCGCCTGGATTTCCACCAATAAGGGCCGCGTACCTTCCATACCCGCGAAGATGGCAGAACCGGCGACGGGGTCGGCCTTGCCGGCTTCCGAGCGGCCGAGGAACAGGGCCGAGGGATTGGCCACTTCGGCCAGGCCGCCATCGGTCATGCTGAATACGCCGATTTCGTCGGTGGCGCCGAAGCGGTTTTTCACCGCGCGCAGGATGCGGAACTGATGGCCGCGCTCGCCCTCGAAATACAGCACGGTGTCGACCATATGCTCGACCACGCGGGGGCCGGCGATCTGGCCGTCCTTGGTGACATGGCCCACGAGGAACACGGCGGCATTCGACTGTTTGGCGACGCGGACCAGTTCATGGGCGCAGGCGCGCACCTGGTTCACCGTGCCGGGCGCGCTTTCGATATTGTCGGCGAAGATCGTCTGGATCGAGTCAATCACGATCACGGCAGGGCCACCCTTGGCCTGGCTCATCGCCTGATCGATGCCGGCGAGGATGTCGCGCAGGCTGTTGGCCGCTGACAGCATCACCGGCGCATCGGCCAGACCCAGACGCTGCGCGCGCAGGCCGATCTGTGCCACGGCCTCTTCGCCCGACACATACAGCGCTGTCGTGCCCTTGCGGGCGAGCGAGGCGACAGCCTGCAGCAGAATGGTGGATTTGCCGATGCCGGGATCGCCGCCGATCAGGATGGCGGAGCCGGGCACCAGGCCGCCACCCAGCACGCGGTCGAATTCATTGATGCCGCTGATGGTGCGTACCACCTTGTCGGGCTGTGTGCTCAGACTGGCGAAGCCGATCGCCTTGCCCTTGCCGGCGGAAAGGCCCTTCGGCACGGCAACCTTGGGCGCTTCCTCAATGATCGTGTTCCAGCCGCCGCAGGCATCGCAGCGGCCCTGCCACTTGCGGTAGGCGGCGCCGCAGTTCTGGCAGACGAAGGATTCCGACGCCTTTGCCATCGCTAAACCGCGGTCGTCATCCCGGCCAAGCGACGCTGTTGCGTCGCGCGAGCCGGGATCCCATTTTGCGATGGTGAGGAAATGGGACCCCGGGTCAAGCCCGGGGTGACGATGTGTGAAAACGCGTTAAGCCGGTTCAAGGCTTCAGCACTTCCATCTTGATCGGGCCTTCCGCCCGACCATGGATGAACTGGTCGACATAGTCGTTGCCGGACGTGTCGACCTGCGAGGCCGGACCGTGCCAGATGATCTTGCCCTTGTAGATCATGGCGATGTAGTCGGCGATCTTGCGCGCACTGGCCATGTCGTGGGTGATGCTGAGCGTGGTGGCGCCCAGCTTGCGTACGCAGGACACAATCAGGTCGTTGATCACATCGGCCATGATCGGATCGAGGCCGGTGGTCGGCTCGTCGAAGAAGATGATTTCGGGTTCGGCAGCGATCGCGCGCGCCAGCGCTACGCGCTTCTGCATGCCGCCGGAAAGTTCGGCCGGCGAAAGTTCTGCCACTTCGGGACCGAGACCGACCTGGCCCAGCTTTTCCAGCGCGATCTCTTTCGCCTCGCCGCGCGGCATATTGCGGCCCTGGATCAGGCCGAAGGCGACGTTCTCCCAGACTTTCAGGGAGTCGAACAGGGCGGAGCCCTGAAACAGCATGCCGAACTTGCGCAAAGCCTCTTCGCGCTCGCCGTTATCGAATTTCATCGAATCCTGGCCGTCGATCAGGATCTGGCCGCTGTCGGGCCGGATCAGGCCGAGCACGCATTTCAGCATCACCGACTTTCCGGTGCCCGAGCCGCCGATCACCACCAGCGACTTGCCACGCGGCACTTCCAGGTTCAGGCCGTCGAGCACGACCTTCCTGCCGAAGCGCTTGTGAATGTCCTTGAGGACGATTTTGTTCGGAGTGTCGCTCATTTGCCGGCGAAGAAGAGTTCGGTGACGAAATAGTTGGCGACCAGGATCAGAATCGAGGCCGAGACCACCGCATCGGTGGTGGCCTTGCCCACGCCCTGCGCGCCGCCGCGCGATTGGAAGCCGTGATAGCAACCCATCAGCGCGATGATGAAGCCGAACACCGCTGCCTTTACCAGACCCGACACGACGTCCAGCGTCTGCAGGAAGTCCAGCGTGTTCTTCATATAGGTGCCGGCATTGAAGCCCAGCTTGTGCGTGGCGATCAGGTAGCCGCCCATCACGCCGATGATATCGGCCACCAGCACCAGCACCGGCAGTGACAGCGTGGCGGCCAGCAGGCGCGGCGCCACCAGATACTTGAACGGGTTGGTGGAGAGCGTGGTGAGCGCATCGATCTGTTCGGTCACGCGCATGGTGCCGATCTCAGCGGCCATGGCAGAGGCAACACGACCGGCGACCATCAGGCCGCCCAGCACCGGGCCGAGTTCACGCGTGATGCCCAGCACCACGATGCTGGCCACCGCGCTTTCGGCATTGAAACGTCCGGCGCCGATGAAGATCTGCAGCGCCAGCACCATGCCTGTGAACAACGCGGTCAGGCCGACGACCGGCAGCGAGAAATAGCCGATGGTCATCATCTGCCGCACCAGCAGGCGCAGATAGAAGGGCGGCATGAAGATGTGGCGCACGCCGTGGAAGGTGAAGACCGCGACGCGACCGATGGCGGTCAGGAAGTCGAGGAAGACGCGGCCGATGATGGCAAGCGGGTTCATGCGGCGCTCTTGTAAATACGGCGGTAGCGCCGGCCGAGCTGGGTCAGCAGTTCGTAGCCGATGGTGCCGGCCAGTGCTGCCTGTTCGTCGATGTCGATGCCGCCGCCGAGCAGGCTGACCGGCGTGCCGGGCGGGCAATCGCCTACGTCGAGCGCAGAGACATCCAGCGTGATCAGATCCATCGAGACCCGCCCCGCGATCGGCACTCGCACATGGCCCTGGCGACCTTTGATGATGGCGTTGCCCCGGCCGGACAGCGCGCGAGAAAATCCGTCAGCATAACCGACCGCCACAGTGGCAATTTGGGTCGGTTTTTCAACGATATAGCCGGCACCGTAGCCAACGGTCATGCCCCTGTCAACGGAACGGACCTGCAGTATTTTGCCTTGCAGATGAACCACTTCCGCCATACGGCTGGCTTCACGGCGCGGCCCGGCCGAGGGGTCCAGCGGATTGGCGCCATAGAGCGCGATTCCCGGCCGCAGGATGTCATGATGGAAGTCCGGGCCCAGGAAAATCCCGGCCGAATTGGCCAGACTGCCCTTCAGGTTGGGGAAGCGCTGGCGCAGGGCTGCGAAGCTGTCGGCCTGCTGGCGGTTCAGCGGATGGTCCGGCTCGTCGGAACAGGCGAGGTGGCTCATCACGAAAGCCAGGTCGATGCCATCCAGCCGAGACGGGTCGGTGGCGACCGCATAGGCCTCGGCTTCCGACAGGCCGAGCCGGTTCATGCCGGTATCGACATGCAGCGCGGCGGGCAGCCGGCGGCCGAGTTTTTTCGCAAGCTGGGACCAGGCGGCGATCTGCCCCGGCGTTGAGAGCACCGGCGTGAGATTGGCGGCCGCCAGTTCGGCTTCACCGCCCATGGTCGGGCCGTGCAGGATATGGATAGTGGCATCCGGCAGGGCCTGCCGCAGCGCCAGCGCTTCCTCGGAATGCGCCACGAAAAAGCGGCGACATCCGGCCTTTTGCAGCGCCTTGCCCACTTCGGCAGCACCGACGCCATAGGCATCCGCCTTCACCACCGCGGCGCATTCCGCCTGGGGCGCCATGCCGCCCAGCCGCCGCCAGTTGGCGACCAGCGCATCGAGATCGATATGGAGAATCGCCTGGTCGCCGGAAATGAAAGTCATGGCCGGTGTTTAGCCCAGCCGTCATGAAAGGGACAGGGTTTTCACAAGCCTTGCCGCGACCGGCGGGGCGGGTCACATTACCGGTCAAGGGGGACTGGCCACGGAAGAGGGCGTTGCAGGCGGCGAAACTGCGTCGTCTGCATGAGTGTTGCCAAGTCCGTGTCGCCAATCTGTATCCCCTGGGGAAACATGTCCGTCCCGCCTGCCGATCAATCCCTGCTGACCCGTCTGTTCGCCAATCCCTATCTGCTGCTGGTGCTGACCGTGGCAATGTGGGGCGGCCATTCCGTCGTCAGCCGCATGGCGGTTGGTGAAATCTCACCGGCCTCGCTCACCCTGCTGCGCTGGCTGATCGTCGCCGGCATCATGTTCTCGCTGGCGGGTCGGGGCCTGCGCGAACACTGGCCGGTGCTGAAGCCGCGCATTCCCTATCTCGCCATGATGGGGGCGCTGGGCTACACCAGCTACAACATCCTGCTCTACTGGTCGGCTTATACGACCACGGCGATCAACATCAACATCATCAATGCGGCGATGCCGGCGATGATTCTGATCGGCGCGCTGGTCTTCTATCGCCAGCCGGTCACCAGATTGCAGTGGGTCGGCATGGTGGTGTCGATGGCCGGCGTGGTGTGGACGGCCGCCAAAGGCGACCTGCAGCATCTGCTGGAACTCACCGTCAACCGCGGCGACATTCTGATCCTGATCGCGGTGATCTTCTATTCCGGCTATTCGCTGCTGCTGCGCCACCGTCCCTTGGTGCCCAGCCTGGTCTTTTTCGCAGCCCTGACGCCGGCAGCGCTTCTCTCGTCATTCTTCCCGCTGGCTTATGAAATTGCCATGGGTGAATTCTTCTGGCCGACCACGAAGGGCTGGATGCTGCTGATCTACGTGGCAATCTTCCCGTCGCTGCTGTCGCAGATCTTCTATATGCGCGGCGTCGAACTGATCGGCGCCGGCCGGGCCGGGCTGTTCACCAACCTGATGCCGCTGTTCGGCGCCAGCTTCGCCATGTTGATTCTGGGCGAGCAGCTGGCGCTCTATCACGTCGTCGCACTGGTGCTCGTGCTCGGCGGCATCCTGCTCGCCGAGCTCAAGCGTCCGGCTTAACTCACGCGGAAGAAGGCGACGAGGCGGGTCAGTTCCTTGGCCTGACCGGCGAGCGCCTGGGCCGAGGCCGAGGTCTCTTCCACCAGTGCGCCGTTGCGCTGGGTCATCTCGTCCATGCTGCCGACGGCGGTGTTGATCTGATCGAGGCCCATGGCCTGCTCGCGCGAGGCCGCGGCAATCTCGGCGACGATATCCGACACCTTCTTGATCGCGGTGACGATCTCGGTCAGCGAGGTGCCCGTCTGGTTCACCAGGCTGGCGCCGGTCTTCACCTGTGCGTTTGACTCGGTGATCAGCGACTTGATCTCGCGACTGGCATCGGCCGAACGCTGGGCGAGGGCACGCACTTCCTGTGCCACGACGGCGAAACCCTTGCCGGCTTCGCCGGCACGTGCGGCTTCCACCGAAGCATTCAGCGCAAGAAGATTCGTCTGGAAGGCGATCTCGTCGATCAGTCCGACGATGTCGGAAATCTTTTGCGCGCTTTCCTCGATCCGCGTTACGGCACCGACGGCATCGCTGACCACACTGCCACCCTTTTCGGCGGTATCGCGCGCCGCTACCGCCAACTGGTTGGCGGCCTGCGCATTGTCGGCATTCTGTTTCACCGTGGTGGTGATCTCGTGCATCGAGGCGGCGGTCTCTTCAATCGATGCGGCCTGCGATTCCGTGCGCTGCGCCAGATCCTGGCTGCCGGTCGAGATTTCCGAAGAGGCGTCGTTCACCGCCGAAGCCGCTTCGGCGATACCCTTCACGGTGCCGGCCAATTTCTCGCTGCTGGCATTCACATTATCCTTCAGTTCGGCGAACACGCCCTGATACTCGCCATCCACACGGCGGGTCAGGTCGCCGCCGGCCATGGCCGCCAGCACGCGGCCGACCTCGTCGATAGCGGTGCTGACGCTGCCGACTAGGCTGTTGATGCCGGTCCCCAATTTGTGCATCACGCCTTCCAGACCGGCCGTGTCGATGCGTTTGCCGAGATCGCCGGCGACGGCGGCCTGCACCACCATGCCGACCGAGCGGTCGAGTTCCGCCTCTTGCGCGGCACGGTCGCGTTCGCGCTGTTCGCGGTCGATCTCCACCTGCTGGCGCAGGCGTTCATTCTCCTGGCCGTTCTCCTTGAATACCTGCACGGCCTTGGCCATGCGGCCGATTTCGTCGCCGCGGTCCAGTCCAGGCACGGCAGCGGCATAATCGCCGGTCGAGATCACGCCCATGCTTTCGGTCAGGGCCAGGACCGGCCGCCGGATAGACCGGCCGATCAGCATGGCGGCAGCCAATGCGGCGATCAGCGCGATCGGTGCAAGAACGGCGATGGTGGCCAGCGTCAGTTCCAGGTTGCGGTGCATGGCCGCTTCGACTTGGTCAAGTTCGGCGCTACGGGTCGCAGCCAGCGCATTGGCGCGTTCGATGCCACCGACGGCGGCTTGAGTCATGCGGCCTGCCATGTCGGTATTGATGCGGCCGATGGAAGTCATCACCTTGACCAGTCCTTCGCCATAGGCGGCGGCAGCTTCCTTCATCTCTTCGCCGGCCGACATCTGTCCCTTGGTGATCAGGCGGTCGGCAAAGGAAGCGCTCGCGGTGCCGAGTTCACCGGTCAACTGCTGTGTACGCTGGAGCAGTTCGGGACGCGGCCGATAGAGATACTGGTAGGCAGACGCACCGATGGAGTTCAGAAGGTCGGAAACCCGCGAGGCTTCGAAGGCCGTCTGGTAATCGTTGGTGGCAACGGCCTGCGATATCATCTGCGGCAGAATCTGGCGGATCATGGTGCTGGCCGGCACGACGTCTTTCTGGAACACGCCGTTATAGTCTGCCTTGGCGGCGACGGTTTCTTCGATCGCGGCGCTGAACTGGTTTGTCAGGTCGCGGATCTCACCCAGGATGCGGCGCTCGTTGGCATCGGCATCCTTCTCGGCTTCCGCAATCGTTGCCGGGATTTCCTGCAGCAGCTTGCGCGCATTCTCCAGTGCCGGCTGGCTGTCGCGGTCGGTATAGAGCAGCACGTTGCGGCTCAGGTCGATGATGTCGCGCTCCGCCCGCAGTACTGCACGGGTGGCATCGGAGGTCTCGTCGAAACTGTCGAAGAGTTCGCTGGCATTATTGCTGCCGAAGATGCCGGCACCGGCTACGATCAGCAGCAGTACAATCACGATGCCGAAACCAAGATTGATGCGGCCGCCGATGGAGAGAGTTGCGGTCGAGTTCTGCGACGCCATGATTTTCTCCTCATGCGCCTCGCCGACAGGCCTGCGCGATTTTGTTTGTACTCAGACGAGACGGTATTTTAGCCCTACAAACTGAGACGGGAAACCGTCGGCGACAACTGGCGGTCAGCCGAGCGCCACATCCAGATAGAGCATGACCACGAAACCGCCAAACAAGGCCGAGGTCGCGCCGCGTTCGACGCCATGGCGATGGGTTTCGGGGATCACCTCGGACGAGATGATAAACAGCATCGCGCCGGCCGCAAAAGCCAGTGCCCAGGGCAACAGGCCGCCCGAGACGGCCAGCGCGCCGGCACCCACGAGACCGCCGAGCGGTTCCAGCGCACCGGTCAGCGCCGCCACCAGGAAGGCGGCCTTGCGGGTGTAACCTTCGCCACGCAGGGCGACGGCAACTGCCAGGCCCTCGGGCAGATTCTGCAGGCCGATGCCGAAGGTGACCCCCAGCCCGCTGCTGAGATCGCCGCTGGCGGCGCCGATGCCGACGGCAAGGCCTTCAGGGAAGTTATGCAGTGCGATGGCGATGACAAAGAGCCAGACGCGGGCGAGCCGCGAGGCGTCGGCGCCTTCGCGGCCTTTCATGCCGAAATGTTCGTGCGGCGCCAGGCTGTGCGCCAGATGCATGGTCAATGCGCCAACCAGCAGTGCGGCGATCACGCCGAGCGCCGCGCCACTCGGGCTGTGCAAGACCTTCTCGGCTTGGCCCAGCGCCGGCAGCAGCAGCGAGAAGAAGGTGGCCGCCAGCATGATGCCGGCGGCAAAGGCCAGCATCAGGTTGCGCGTGCTGTCTTTCATCGTGCCAAGGAACAGCACGGGCGCCGCGCCCAGCGTGGTGGCACCGAAACCGGCAACCACGCTGGCCAGCACGCCCAGCAGGAAGGGCGAGAAAGGGGGAATGGCGGCGGCGAGGTCCATGCCCGTGATGTAGCATGGACCTCGTTGCTGTTAACAGGGCCGCCTTTAACAGGCTTGGGCCCGGTTCAGGCCGGTGCGCCCTTGCACATGGCAATCGCCAGCCGGTTCCAGGCGTTCATCGCGACGATGGCGATGGTCAGGTCGGTGAGCGTGCGGTCATCGAACTGCGCTTTGGCGGCCTGATAGACATCCTCGGCGACGCGCTGATGTTCCAGTCGTGTGACGGCTTCGGCATAGGCCAGCGCTGCCTGTTCCTTCGCATCGAACAGAGGTGACTCCCACCAGATGGAGACATGATGCAGCTTGCGTTCGTTGGAGCCGTGCTGCAGGGCATCCTTGACATGCTGGTCGACGCAATAGGCGCAGCCGTTGATCTGCGATACCCGGATCCAGATCATATCGAGGAAGGGACGGGGCAGGGTCTTGATCAGATAGGGCTGGCTGGCGAACAGGCCCTTTACCCCGTCGGGGCTGAGGGCGCGGTAATCGAGACGCTGGGTCATGGCTTTTCTCCTTGTGACATACCCCAGACGATAGGCCCGGCCGGTTTGTGACAGCCAGGGCCATAAAAATGGGGCCCTCATGAAAGAGGGCCCCGCGCCAAAGGCTTAATGCCGGTTTAATGGTACTTCGCCGCCCGGTGCCTGCCACCCATATGACCATGCTGGCCAAACAGCTGGTCGGCGGTCTGCTTCTGCTCAGCCGACAGCGACTGGTAGAGCGGACGGAAGGCGGCGAGATAGCGGTCCTGTGCAGCCGTCATCTCTTTCATCGCCGTGCTGCGGCGCTCCAGCTTCTCGAGTGCCGAGGCCGGAGCAGTGGTCGCGCTGGCCTGCTGACGCAGCGCATGGCGCTCCTGCATCGTCCTGGCGCCGGCACGCATCTCGTCGGCCAGCTTGTCGAACAGCGGCGTCTGCTGCGCGGTCAGTTTCAGTTCGGTCTTCAGGAAGGCGATACGGCCTTCAATGAAGCGGCCCGGCGCCGGGCGAACATGATCGGCGCGCTGCACTTGCGCAGCCGGTGCACCGGGCTGTTGTGCGGCAGGCTGTGCAAGCGCGAGTCCGCCGGCAAAACCGGTGGCGATCACACTGGCGGCGATGAGCAGATTGCGAGCGGACATGCTGAAGCTCCTGTGATTGCGAAAGGGGGCGGTGTGTTTTTTGTCACCGTCCCCAAGCAACACGCAGCATGTTCGCAAATCCTGCGGTGGATCTTTTTTGGCGGTTATCCCGCCGATCGGGGGCGTCAGTAGGCGTCCGGCAGGTGGTCGGACTG
>NZ_PEKV01000041.1 GCF_002796975.1 Ferrovibrio sp.
GGCTCTATGAGATCTCCCGTGGAGACCACAAGATGTAGTGGTATGGCATCGGGAGCCGAACTGTGGAAAGCTGACCGGGTCTCCTTGCTACTGGACTGCTGATGATGCCGATCACTCTGGCCGTGCCTTTGGATTTGCTCGATGTCCGGGTGTTGGCCAACCGGATGCTGGAGGATGGCACGGTGTTGATTGAGGTGGAAAGCACCTTGCGGACGACCCGATGCCACCGCTGTGGTCGGGAAATCGACCGGTTTCACGGCTTCGACCGACCGATCCGGTTGCGGCACCTGCCGGTGTTTGGGCGTCAGGTGGTCGTCGAAATCCGGCCGAAGCGCTACCGCTGCCCGTACTGCGAGGAGGGGCCGACCACCACCCAGCGCTGCGTCTGGTATGACCCCAACCGCCCACACACCACGGCGTTCGAGCAGGACGTCTTGAAGCGGCTGATCCACGGCACGGTGGCCGATGTGAGTCGGCAACTCCACCTGGGGGTGAAGGCGGTGGAAGGACTCCTGGACGCTCGTCTGGCGCCGGCGGTGGACTGGACCACGTTTGCCGCGTTGGAGACCTTGGGCATCGACGAGGTGGCGCTGCTCAAGGGCCATGGCCATTACGTGGCGGTGGTCTGGGCGCGGGACGCCGACGGGCAAAACCATGTGCTGGCGGTATTGCCGGACCGGTTGCGGGCCACGGTTGAGGCCTTTCTGGAAACAATCCCGGACGCCCTGAAAGCCACGGTGCGGCGGGTCTGCATGGATATGTGGGAGGGCTACGCCAGCGCGGTGGCGGCGGCGCTGCCCAACGCCCAAATCGTGGTGGACCGGTTTCATGTCGCCGTCCACTACCGGGAGGCGGTGGACACCTTGCGCCAGGCCGAATGCCGCCGGCTCAACGCCGGACGGTCCCCCGAGCGGGCGGTGCCCACCGCCGCGTTGCGGCCCTTGCTCCGTCGGGAATGGCGGTCGCTCAATCCCGATCAGCAAGGCCGACTGGTGGAGTTGTTCGAGCTGACGCCCACGTTGGCCAGCGCCTATGTGCTGCGCACCCTGCTGACGGCGATCTTTGACCATACCCCGGATCGAGCCACCGCCCAGAGCCGACTTCAACTCTGGGTCGAGCAAGTCGCGGCTTCGGGTTTGAGCTGTTTCGATCAGTTCATCAATACCTTGCACCACTGGCAGGACGGGATTCTTAACTATTTCGAGGGCGGACATACCAGCGGCTTCGTCGAAGGGCTCAACAACAAGCTGAAGCTGCTCAAGCGCCGCTGCTTCGGCCTGGACGACCCGGTCGAGCTGTTCCGCCGACTGTGGCTGGATATCGAGGGTCCACGACTTTGGGCATGA
>NZ_PEKV01000008.1 GCF_002796975.1 Ferrovibrio sp.
TTTTTTGGCGGTTATCCCGCCGATCGGGGGCGTCAGTAGGCGTCCGGCAGGTGGTCGGACTGGATATGGTCGCTGAACTTGGTGAAGGCGCTCTCGAAATGCAGCACCACGGTGCCGATGGGGCCATGACGCTGCTTGCCAATGATCACTTCCGCCAGGTTGGCGATCTTGTCCATCTTTTCCTGCCAGGCGACGAAGTCCGGCGTGTCCATCATCGGCTGTTTGCGCATCTCGTAATATTCTTCGCGATACACGAACATCACCACGTCGGCGTCCTGCTCGATGGCGCCTGATTCACGCAGATCCGACAGCTGCGGGCGCTTGTCGTCGCGGCTTTCCACGGCGCGGCTCAGCTGCGACAGCGCGATGACCGGCACGTTCAGGTCCTTGGCCAGCGCCTTCAGCGCCTGCGTCACTTCCGAGATTTCCTGCACGCGGTTGTCGTTGCGGCGCGAATTGCTGCCGCGCACCAGCTGCAGGTAGTCGACGATGATCATGCCGATATTGTTGGTGCGCTTCAGGCGGCGGGCGCGGCTGCGCAGCAGCGAGATCGAAATCGCGCCGGTATCGTCCACGTAGAAGGGCAGCTGCGCGAGATCCTTGGAGACCGGCACGATCTGGCGGGTGAATTCCTCGTCGGTGATNNAAGGCGACCGGTACGCCGGCCTTGGCCGCATTGAAACCGATATTGGTGGCCAGCGAGGTTTTGCCCATCGACGGACGGCCGGCGAGGATGATCAGGTCGGACGGATGCATGCCGCCCAGCTTCTTGTCCATGTCGCGCAGGCCGGTGGTGACGCCGCTGAGGCCGCCCTTCTTCCAGGCTGCGTCGATATTCTTGATCGACTCTGCGATCGAATCCTTGAAGGAGACGAAACCGCCCTCTGAGCTGCCTTCATCGGCCAGCTTAAACAGGCGCTGCTCGGTTTCCTCGATCTGGTGCGTCGCGGCCTCGTCCACCTTGGGATCGTAGGCGCGGTTGACCATCTCCTCGCCGATGGAAATCAGCTGGCGGCGCAGCGCCAGGTCGTGGACCACATGCGCGTAGTCCTCGGCATTGATCACGGTGGTGGCGGCGGCGGCGAGGCGGGCGAGATAGGCAGTGCCGCCGGCCTTGGCGATCACCTCGTCGCGNNNTAGATGCGGCGATGCGCCTCGTGGAAGAAATGCTCCGGCGCCAGGAAGCCCGACACCTTCATGGCCGCTTCGTTGTTGACCAGGATGGCGCCCAGCAGCTCCTGCTCGGCGTCGAGGTTATGCGGCTGTATACGGAAGGTCGGTTCGGCGGTGGCTGGATCGGTGGCGGTGGTCGGATTACTGAACGGGGTGACAACAGCCATGTGGAGTTCTTCCCAGCCTGATTCTGACAGTCAGTTTCGTGACGCTGCAGTTACGGTTTTAAGTTGCCGTTCGCGGCGTGGGCGCATTAACGGCAATCAGCCGGCGCAGTGCGAGTCAAAGATTTCTTTTTCCACCGGTTTCAAACCGTGGATAACTCGAGTCGCATAATCAGTATCTTAGCACTCATAATCCACAGGCTACGCCTTTTGATCCCCGGAACTCGTCAGCAGGCCTCCGAGTCGCGGATATGGCGGTTTTCGGCGCTGGTTACAGCACGGCGCCGAGGAACTGGCACAGCTCCGGTGTCTGCGGTGCGTCGAACAGGACAGCGGGAGCCCCGACCTCATGTACGCGGCCCTGGTGCATGAAGACCAGCAGGTCCGCCACTTCGCGGGCGAACGCCATCTCATGAGTCACCATGATCAGGGTCATGCCCTGGTCGGCCAGGGCCTTCACCACCTTCAGCACTTCCGCCACCAGTTCGGGGTCGAGTGCCGAGGTGATCTCGTCGCACAGGATGATCTTCGGTTGCATGGCCAGGGTGCGGGCAATCGCCACGCGCTGCTGCTGGCCGCCCGACAGTTTATCGGGATAGGTGTCGAATTTCTCGGCCAGGCCAACCTTGGCCAGACAGTCGCGCGCCAGTGCCTCGGAAGCCTGCCCCTGCGCCTTGTGCACCACCATAGGCGCCAGCATCACGTTGCGGCCGGCACTCAGATGCGGGAACAGGTTAAACTGCTGGAACACCATGCCGACTGTCTGGCGCAGCTCGCGCAGGGACCGCGCGTCTTCGCTGACCACCTTGCCATCCACGGTGATGCGGCCGTCGTCATGGCTTTCCAGCCCGTTGATACAGCCCAGCAGCGTGGACTTGCCCGAGCCGCTCTTGCCGATGATCGCGACCACCTGGCCGGCCTCGACCTTCAGATCGATGCCTTTCAGTACATGCAGGTCGCCGAAGCGCTTCTCCACGCCATCAAGACGCACGAGCGACATTCAGCCTCCTTTCCAGCCGGCGGCTGAGCAGCGACAGGGGGAAACACAGCGCGAAATACAGCAGCGCGACCAGGCCATAAACCAGGAAGGATTGGAAAGTGGCGTTGTTGATCATAGTGCCGGCTTTGGTCAGCTCGACGAAGCCGATGATCGAGGCCAGTGCCGTGCCCTTCACCACCTGCACGGCGAACCCCACGGTGGGCGCGACGGCGATGCGCAGGGCCTGCGGCAGGATCACGTAACGCATCTGCTCGGGGTAGGTCAGCGCCAGGCTGGCGCTCGCCTCCCACTGGCCTTTCGAAATGGCCTCGACGCAGCCGCGCCAGATCTCGCCCAGGAAAGCCGAGGTGTAGAGCGTGAGCGCAATGGCGGCGGCGGCCAGCGGCGGCACGTTCAGCCCGATCAGCGACAGGCCGAAGAAGCACAGGAACAGCTGCATCAGCAGCGGGGTGCCCTGCAGCACCTCGATATAGATGCGTGCCGCCCAGCGCGGGCCGGGGTTTTTGGAGATGCGCGCCACGCAGACGATCAGGCCAACGACGGCGCCGCCGACGAAGGCGATCAGCGACAGCAGCACGGTCCACTGTGCCGCCAGCAGCAGGTTGCGCAAGATGTCCCAGAAGGTGAACTGCACCATGCGCTCAGCCTTTCCCGAACACGCGCTTGCCGATCAGGCGGAAGACCTGGCGAAAGCCGAGTGACAGCAGGAGATAGAGTCCGGTGATGACGAAATAGACTTCGAAGCTGCGGAAGTTGCGCGACTGGATGAAGTTGCCGGCAAAGGTCAGTTCTTCGGCAGAGATCTGCGACACCACGGACGAGCCAAGCATGACGATGATGAACTGCGAGGTCAGCGCAGGATAAATCTTCTCAAGTGCGGGCAGCAGGACGACATGGCGGAAGACCTGCCAGCGCGTCATGGCGAGGCTCAGGCCCGCTTCCCACTGGCCTTTCGAGATCGCCTCGATGCCGGCGCGCACGATCTCGGTGGCATAGGCGCCCAGGTTGACCACCATGGCCAGCAACGCTGCCTGGCCGGCCGTCATCTTCAGGCCCATCTGCGCCAGGCCGAAGTAAAGGAAGAACAGCTGCACGATGAAGGGGGTGTTGCGGATCAGCTCCACGTAAGCGCCAGCCAGCCAGCGCACCGGTGCGATCTCGGAATTGCGGCCCAGTGCGCCGGCGATGCCGACGATCAGCCCCAGCACAGTGGAGACCGCGCTCAGCAGGATGGTCAGCCACAGGCCGCGCAGCAGCAGGTCGCCATAGGCGAAGACGTCGGCGAAATGGAAGGTGTAGTTCATGCCGGGTTCGGTGGAAGAAATGGGATGCCCGGGTCAAGCCCGGGCATGACGTGTCTGTTTGTCATTCGCGGGCTTGACCCGCGAATCCCATTTAACACGTCCTCAGCTCGGCAGGTCGCCGGTCAACGGCTGGCCCAGCCATTTCTGGCTGATCTTGCTCAGGCTGCCATCGGCTTTGGCGGCGACGATAATCTTGTTCACCTCGGCCTGCAGCTTGGGTTCGTCCTTGTTCAGGCCGATATAGCAGGGCGATTCCTTGATGATGAACTTGGTTTCCGGCTTGTTCGGCGGATTGCGCGCGATGATCGCGGCGGCGACCACGTTGCCGGTGGCAATCAGTTCGGTCTGGCCGGACAGGAACGCGGTCATCGTCGTGTTGTTGTCTTCGAAGCGTTTGATATCGGTGCCTTCGGGCGCGATCTTGGTCAGTTCCAGGTCTTCCAGCGCGCCGCGCGTGACGCCGATGGTCTTGCCCTTCAAATCGGCGGCGGATTTCACGGCTGTCTTGGCTGGCGCGAACACGCCAGAGAAGAACGGCGCATAGGCGGCCGTGAAGGCGATGGCCTTCTCGCGCTCCGCATTCTTGCCCAGGCTGGAGATCACCAGATCGACCTTCTTGGTCTGCAGATAGGGCAGGCGGTTGGCCGAGGTCACCGGCACCAGTTCCAGCTTCACCTTCAGTTTGTCGGCGATCAGTTGTGCTGTGTCGATGTCATAGCCCACCGGCTTCAGATCGGTGCCGACGCTGCCGAACGGCGGGAAGTCCTGCGGCACAGCAATGCGGATTACCTTGGTCTTGAGGATGTCGTCCAGTGCATCGGCATGGGCCGGCAGCGCGGCGAACAGGGGCGCGGCGGCCACGATGGCGGCCAGCAGAATGGAGCGGCGGGAGAGCGGCATGATCTTGTTCCTTGGTGGAAGCGCCGGAGAGCCCGGCATCGCACCGGGAGTCGCAAGAAGCGTGCCGGGGTGTTTTCTGTGCAAATGCCCGTGAGGATCGAGCGCTGATCATGTTGCAGTCAGCTCGCGGCTAAAATTTGAGCAGGAGTGCGGGGCGTCGCACAAAGAAAAAGGCCCGCGCATTGCGCGGGCCTTTTCCAGAATTTGTGAGAGGGGGAAGGCGATCAGGCCTTCTCTTCCTCGTCGCCTTCCTCGGCGTCTTCAGCGTCCTCGGCTTCTTCGCCTTCTTCCAGTTCGACACCTTCGTCGAGCAGGCTCTCGGCCGCCACCTGCTTCTCGGCCTCGGCCTCGGAGCGGGCAACGTTCACCTTCACTTCGACGGTCACTTCCGGATGCAGGGCGGCCGACACGCTGTACACGCCGATCGTCTTGATCGGGGCGGTGAGCGCGATCTGCTGGCGGCCGATGGTGAAGCCGGCGGCAGTGACGCCTTCGGCAATGTCACGGGCGCTGACCGAACCGAACAGCTGGCCGCTGTCGCCAGCCTGGCGCAGCAGGGTGACGCTCAGGCCGGCCATCTTGGCAGCGACCTTCTCGGCTTCGCCCTTCTTGGCCAGGTTCTGGGTCTCGAGCTGCGCCTTCTGCTTCTCGTAAACCGCCTTGTTGGCTGCGGTGGCACGCAGCGCCTTCTTGCGGGGCAGCAGGAAGTTACGGGCATAGCCGTCCTTCACGCGCACCACTTCGCCCATCTGACCGAGCTTTTCCACACGTTCAAGCAGGATGACTTCCATTAGTTCTTCTCCTGGCTGGCTCCGGCCCCGGCGAACCGCCGGCGGAAACCCGCCCATTCTTCGATGAAACCCAGGATGACCACCAGTATACCGACCAGTGCGCCAGCCACGACCAAAACCGCATAGAATGCGGCCAGAACCAGACCGGGCAGGGAGGCTCGCGCCGCCAGCCCGTGAACCACTGCCAGCCCCTGCAGGAAGAAGGGGAAGGCGAGCACGGCAGCGACCGTGCCGCCGATGAAAGCAACGTCGCCCGGCAGCACCGCTGCCGCGACCAGCGCCGCCACCAGAGCCACGGCCAGCGACCGCGACAGGGTGAACGAGCGATAGAGCGGCGTCGGCCGGCGGGTCTGCTTCAGCAGCATCGCCATGCCCTGCGCGAGCGTTCCGTTGATTGTCATCATCACCAGCCAGCTGATGACGAACGCCGCCGGTATCAGCTTGGTGAGGTCGCCTGCGACCCCGACCAGGTGATCCTCACCTTTTGCCTGATCCTGCGATATCGCCTTGAGGAACTGCAGAAGCGGCTCCTTCAGCATACCTGGCAGACCGCCTTCGCGGTCCGCGGTGAGCAGCAGGGCGATGCCGAACAGGCCTAGCGACCAGCCGATAAGCCACAACATCAGACGGCCGACCGGATACCATTCCAGTCCGTCGCTGACATCTGCGCCCGCCGAAGCCTCAGTGGCAGGGCGGGCAAGCAGGGCCTGCCGCACCACCAGCGTGACCGGAGCCGCAAAGGTGATGAGATAGATGCCGGCAATCAACAGGCCGTTGACAGCGCTGACCAGCGTGCCCACCGCACCGGCGATCCCCACGGCGGTCACGCCATGGGTCAGGCCGGCGAAGAACAACGGCAACGCCACGAGATAGCTGAGTACAAAGCTGAGCGGACCACTTGCGGTGGTCAGCATCAGCACTGCACTGGCTATGCCTGCGAGGCTGCCGAAGATCAGGCTGCGGGTCATGGTGGCAAAGTCCGGTTCCGGCTTCCTTGCGGGAAGCCGATTGGCCTTACTTGATGACGAACGGCAGCAGGGCCAGATTGCGCGCGCGCTTGATGGCCTGAGCCAGTTCGCGCTGCTTCTTGGCCGACACTGCGGTGATCCGCGACGGAACGATCTTGCCGCGCTCGGAGATGAAGCGCGACAGCAGCTTCACATCCTTGTAGTCGATCTTCGGCGCATTGGCGCCGGAGAACGGGCAGGTCTTGCGACGACGGAAGAACGGACGACGGGCGCCGCCGGCGCCGCCACGACCAGCGGGCTTGCCGCCACGCTCAGAGGTACCAGTGCTCGACATTAGGCGCTCTCCCCACCAGTAGCAGCGGCCGGAGCCGATTCTTCACGTTCGAAACGCGGACGACGCTCGCCGCGATCACCGCCGCGGTCGCCACGATCACCACCGCGATCGCCACGGTCGCCGCCGAAGCCGCGTCCGCCGCCACCGAAGCCGCCACGGTCGCCGAAGCCACGCTCCGGACGCTCGCCGCGATCCTTGTTCACCAGGATGGCCGACTGGCCTTCGTCCAGCTTTTCGACGCGCACGGTCAGGTAACGCAGGACGTCTTCATGGATGCGCATGTTGCGCTCCAGTTCGGCAATCGCAGCGCCCGACGCATTGATGTTCAGAAGGACATAATGGCCCTTCTTATTCTTCTTGATGCGATAGGTGAGATTGCGCAGGCCCCACTGCTCGGTCTTGGTGACCTCGCCGCCCTGGCCCTTGATGATGTCGGTGAATTGCGCGGCCATAGCCTCGACCTGCGCGGTCGAGATGTCCTGGCGCGCGATGAAAACGTTCTCGTAGAACGCCATCGGCAGCTCTCCTTCTGGCTTTAGCGGCCCGGCGGCGACACACCATGTGGCGACGGATCGGGCCTGGCCGGACCCCATGAAAGAGTCCAGCAAGGAGCTATGTGAGGGCGCGGACTATAGCGATTTTCCACAGGGTGGCAAGGTCAGTCGGGGACCTTGATAATGCAGGCGTAATCCCTAGATATCCTTCTAACTATGTATTTGAAATTACTATGAAATTCTGAATCTCGCGGAAATAGGCATCGAATAAGCCTGAATAAGCCAGAATCAAGGGTGCCATAAACCAAAATAAGGGTGAAATAAGCAAATATAAGGATGCAATAAGCACGATTAAGCTCGCCGCGGAGCCGGGCAACGATATGATTTCCCGTGTCAGGACTTGCACTTAGCGGTCCGATCCGGCACTTCCCCTCCCAGAGAACCGCACTGATGACGCGCACCGCCTATCTCGCCGCCGAGGGTTTCGAGGACCAGCTCCGCACTGAGCTGGGCGAGCGGCTGCGGGCCGAGCATGGCCGGCTGTTTCTGGCCGAGGGCGAAGGGCGCTGCGCCTGGGCTGCCAATATCTGGCAGGATGTCCAGGAGGCGCAGATCGGCTCGATCGGCGACGCCGCCGCAAAGCTGAAGGCGATCCAGCGCAACTGGGTGGCCTATGCACCGCTGCACCATGGCCGCGCCAAGCTGATTACCGAGAAGCTGCCGCATGTCTCGGGCAAGCCGCTGACGTTCGGCGTGCCGCTGCCGGTGGCGCCGCTGGGCAGCTTCACCTTGCTGGCGCCGGACCGGATGCTCTATGCCGCGCGATGTTCCAGCCCGATGCCGAATGGCGAGTTCGCCTTCAACGAGGATCGCGACGGACCGCCGAGCCGCGCCTATCTCAAACTCTGGGAAGGGCTGACGCGGCACCGGCTGGAATTCGGCAGCGAGTTTCCGAAAGCCGGCGACATCTGCCTCGATCTGGGGGCTTCGCCCGGTGGCTGGACCTGGGTGCTGGGTTCGCTCGGCGCGACGGTCACTGCCGTCGACAAGGCACCGCTGGCGCCGACTGTTGCTGGAATGCCCAGTGTCTCGTGGAAGCAGGGCAGCGCCTTTGCGCTGGAGCCGAAAGAGTTTCCGCGCGTCGACTGGCTCTGCTCGGATGTGATCTGCTATCCGGCGCGGCTGCTCAAGCTGGTCGAGCGTTGGGTGGCGTCATCCGATGTACGCAATGCCGTGTGTACCCTGAAATTCCAGGGCGAGACGGATTTCGAGACGGCGCAGGGTTTCGCGGCGATCCCGGGCAGCCGGCTGCTGCACCTGCATCATAACAAGCACGAACTGACCTGGCTGTGGCGGAAGCCTGAGTGATTTGATTTTTTTTGCCATCCCGGGCGAAGCGCAGCGAAGACCCGGGATCCCATTTCGGTTCTTAAAAATGAGACCCCGGGTCAAATGCCCGGGGTGACGATTGAGAGAGTAGAGATTTAGCTGCGCGGTGTCTGGGTGATCACGCCATACCAGCCCAGTCCGTCATAGGTTTCGTAGCCGATGGTATGGGCATAGGCGACCAGCGCGCCGTCGGGCTGGTAGTAGTAACCGCGCTCCTTGCCGTCATTCTGCAGGGCGAAAGACTGGTAAAGTCCGACGCCATCCGAAGCGGCGATGATACGGCGTTTGGCATCCAGCAGCAGCACGCGCGTGCGCTGCCATTCTTCGGCCGAGAGCGAGGGTTCGTCCCTGACGATGCTGAGCCCCTGCTTGTCCCAGTCGAAGATCACACCCAGCACGCCGAGCGGCTCGCCATGAATCTGGCCGGCCCTGCGCACGGCGGCGGCATAGACGGCGACGGCCTTGCCCTCGTGGCTGCCGCTCTGGCTGATATCGTCGACGATATAGTCGTCGCCGCTGCGGCTCTGCATGGCGGCCTGGAACCAGTGGGTGCGGGAGACATTGGCGCGCGCCGCTTTTGGAAAGGAGCGCGGATTGGAGGTCGCGATCACTTGGCCTTTGGCATCCGCCAGCACGAGATTGAGATAAACGGTGTAGAAGCGGTTGATCATTTCCAGCCGCTCGCCGGCCCGCGCCTGCAATTCGTCGGACGGCGTTTCCAGCGCCCGCCACATCGCGTCGTCGGTCGCCCACCAGCGGCAGTCGCAGGTGCGCTCATACAGGTTGCGCACGATCAGTTGCACCATGGTCTGCGCCATGTCGGTCAGGCGCGGACCTTCCAGATCCTTCACGATCTGGTCGACGATTTCTTCGGCGGCGCGTTTGGACTCGTTGATGCGGGTCAGCACCACGTCGCGGAAGCGTTTGGAATTCTGCGAGGTCTGGTTGGCCAGTGCCTTCACCTCCTGCGCCACCACGGCGAAACTGCGGCCGACCTCGCCGGCGCGTGCGGCTTCGATGGAGGCATTCAGCGCCAGCAGCGTGGTCTGGAAGGCGATATCTTCGTTATTGGCGCCGAAGTCCTGAACGTCGCGTTCGATGCCGTCGATAAGCTGATGCACCTGCAGATGGTGCGTCTGTGCAGTCATTGTTTTTATGGCTCTGGATCATAGTGGCGAGACGCCGGACGCAATGCAGGATGCATGCCGCCCTACAGGGCGATTCCGTGATTGCGGAACCATGTGCCTGCCGGAATATTGTGCAACCTGCCTGTCGGGGTTGGGTAATATGTAGGCATAGCTATGAACGGCGCCAAACTGCCCTATCTTGAAACGGAAGCCGCAAAGGAGTGTCTGTGATGTCGACCCGCCAGGAACGCGATGCCTTCGGAACCGTCGAAGTCGCCGCCGACAAATACTGGGGTGCGCAGACCCAGCGGGCGTTGCAGCTGTTCCGTATCGGCAGCGAGCGGCTGCCGCCGGCATTGGTTCACGCAATTGGTCTGCAGAAGCTGGCGGCTGCCCAGGCCAATGCCGGCCTGAACGAGTTACCGCCCGAGATCGTCGATGCGTTGCAGCAGGCCGCGCGCGAGGTGGCCGAGGGGAAGTTCGACGATCATTTCCCGCTGCCGGTCTGGCAGATCGGCTCGGGCACGGCGACGAACATGAATGCCAACGAGGTGATCGCCAACCGCGCCAACGAACTGCTGGGTCAACCGCGTGGCACCAAGAAGCCGGTGCATCCGAACGATCACGTCAATCGCGGCCAGTCGTCGAACGACAGTTTCCCGACCGTGATGCATATTGTGACCGTGCGGCAGATCCATCAGCGCCTGATCCCTGCCTTGCAGGGCCTGCACCAGGAACTGGCGAAGAAGGCCGAAGCCTGGAAGGACATCGCCAAGATCGCGCGCACACATCTGCAGGATGCGACGCCGATGACTCTGGGCCAGGGCTTCGGCGCGATGGCACGGCAGGTCGAACTTGGTGTCGAACGCGCGCAGGAGTCTCTGAAGCGGCTGTATCCGCTGGCGCAGGGCGGCACGGCGGTCGGCACCGGGCTGAATGCCAAGGTCGGGTTCGATACGGCTTTTGCTGCCGCGCTGGCCAAGCTGACTGGGCTGCCGTTCACCGCCAACCCGAACAAGTTCGAGGGCATGGGCGCGCATGACGCGATGGTGGAGGCGAGCGGCATGCTCAACACCGTTGCGGTGTCGCTGGCCAAGATCGCCAACGACGTCCGCTTCCTCGGCGCCGGACCCAGGGCGGGCCTCGCCGAACTGGTGCTGCCGCATGACGGTTTGACGTCATCGATCATGCCGGGCAAACGCAATCCCACCCTGGCCGAGGCGTTGCTGCAGGTCTGCTATCAAGTGATGGGCAACCATGTGACGGTGACGCAGGCGGCGGCGGCCGGGCATTTCGAGCTGAATGTCGCCAAGCCGGTGATCGTGCAGAATGTGCTCAAATCCATCGAGCTGCTGTCGGATGCTGCCTCTGTCTTCGGCAGCGACATGGTGGCTGGGATCGAGCCCAATACCGCCACGCTGCAGCGCAACGTAGAGCATTCGATCATGCTGGCCACGGCGCTCAATCCGCATCTTGGCTATGATAAGGTGGCACAGATCGTCAACAAGGCTTTTGCCGAAGGCAGCAGCCCGAAGCAGGCTGCCATCGATCTCGGTTTCCTGACGGCTGAGGAATATGACCGGCTGGCGGACCCACGCAGCATGCTGGGCCCCCGGCCGTGAGATGGTTTTCCGCTGTTATCGAATGTTAATCCCGGCCCGCTATCACTGATTGTGTTAGGCTGAGGCGCTCCGGCCGTCTCGCCGGCGCGGATAGGGTGGGAGACCTGTCATGATGGTGTTCGGCTATATCATGGCCGCAGTCGTGCTGCTCGGTCTGGGCACGATGAGCTGGTATTACGTCTATGATCGCTGGATTCAACGCGATCATGCGATCCGTCGCAACTTCCCGATCTACGGGCGCTTCCGTTATGTCATGGAGAATCTCGGCGAATATTTTCGCCAGTACTGGTTCACGGCCGACTGGGAAGAGCGTCCGTTCAACCGTCTGACCCGCGCCTGGGTCTATCGCTCGGCCAAGGGCGTCTCCAACTATGTCGCCTTCGGCTCGGAAGTCGACAGCCAGGTGCCCGGCCATATCTACTTCCTGCATTCCGCTTTTCCGATAAACGACGACGAGGCGGAAATTTACACCGGCAAGTGGATCGGCAAGGGTATCGTCAGTCGGCCCTACAAGCCGAAGAGTTTCTTCAACATCTCCGGCATGAGCTATGGTGCGCTGTCCTCGGCTGCCGTGCAGGCATTGTCGGAAGGTGCCGCCATGGCCGGCATCTGGATGGATACCGGCGAAGGCGGCCTGTCGTCGCATCATCTCAAGGGCGGCTGCGACATCTGCTTCCAGATCGGCACGGCGAAATACGGCGTGCGTGATGCCAGCGGCAACCTCGACGAAGAGCGTCTGCGCAAGATCGCCGCGCTCGATCAGGTGAAGATGTTCTGCATCAAGCTGAGCCAGGGCGCCAAGCCCGGTCGCGGCGGTATCCTGCCCGGCTCCAAGGTGACCGAAGAGATCGCCGGCATCCGCGGCATTGAGGAGGGCAAGGCCTCGATCTCGCCGAGCCGCCATCGCGACGTCACCGATATTCCGTCGCTGGTGGCGCTGATCAACCGCGTACGCAAGGTGGTCGACAAGCCGGTCGGCATCAAGATGGCGGTCGGCAGCTACGAATTCCTCGACGAGTTCTTCGACTATCTGTCGCAGCGTCCGGATGAGGCGCCTGACTTCATGCAGATCGATGGCGGCGAGGGCGGCACCGGTGCCGCGCCGGCGCCGCTGGCCGATTATGTCGGCCAGTCGATCACGCAGGCGTTGCCCCTGGTGGCGCAGAAGCTGCGCGGCTACGAACTGCGCAACCGTATCCGCCTGATCGCCTCAGGCAAGCTGCTGACGCCCGATAAAGTTGCCTGGGCGATCTGCATGGGCGCCGACTATGTGGTGTCGGCGCGTGGCTATATGTTTGCGCTCGGCTGCATCCAGGCGATGAAGTGCAATACCGGCCATTGCCCGACCGGTGTCACCTCGAACGAGCCGCGGTTCATGCGTGGCCTCGATCCGACCCGCAAGGCGGTGCGCGTCGCCAATTATGCCAAGGCGGTGCAGCATGATGTGGAAGCCATCGCCCATGCCTGCGGCTGCCCCTCGGTGCGCGACCTGAAGTCGCAGCACGTCCGCGTCAATGGCGGCGACGTCATGATGTAGGCTTGCGGCGTCCGTCGTATTCGGCAAAGCTTCCGTCCGTAGAGGGAGCGAAACGATGGACCTGAAGATCAAGACCAAGCGCGTCGTGGTGGCCGGCGGCAGCCGCGGTATCGGCCGGGCGATCGCCCTGGCCTTCGCGCAGGAAGGCGCCTCCGTGTCGATCTGTGCGCGCGGCGCCGACGGCGTGAAGGATGCCGAGGTGGCGCTGACGAAAGCTGGCGGCATTGTGCATGCCGCGACCTGCGATCTCGGCGATGGCAATGCGGTGCGCGGCTATGTCGAGGCGGCAGCACAGGCGCTCGGCGGCATCGATATCCTGGTCAACAATGCTTCCGGCTTCGGCCGCACCGACGACGAAGCCGGCTGGGCCGTGTCGATCAATGTCGACCTGATGGGCACGGTACGCGCCACGCAGACGGCGATCCCGCATCTGCAGAAGGCCGGCGGCGGCGCCATCCTGCATATCTCCTCGATCTCCGGCCTGGCGCCCAGCGTGCGCACGCCGCCCTATGGCGCGGTGAAGGCGGCGCTGATCCAGCTGACGCTGACGCAGGCGGCGGCGCTGGCCAAAGACAATATCCGCGTCAACTGCATCGCGCCGGGCTCGATCGAATTCCCCGGCGGTGTCTGGGATCAGGCCAAAACCGGCAATCCGAAACTCTACAACGGCATTCTCGCCGGCATTCCCTTCGGCCGCATGGGCACGGCGGAGGAAGTGGCGAATGCGGCGCTGTTCCTGTGCTCGCCTGCCGCCAGCTGGGTGACCGGCCAGACGCTCGCCGTCGATGGCGGGCAGATGCTGTCCTAGGCGACGTTCTTCAGGGCCGGATTGAGCGGCGCGAAACATTCCGGTCCGTCGACCTTCACGCCATTCACCACCGGCGTGACGCGATAGCGCGCCATGGCCCCGGCCGGATAACTCTGCATCAGCCGCTGCAGGATCGGCCGCGGCGTGGCGGGATCGAGCCACAGTCCGAACTGCTCGCGCGGCAGGATCACCGGCATGCGCTCATGCAGGGGCGCCAGATAGTCGTTCGCCACTGTCGTCAGGATGGTGAAGCAGTCCTCGTTGCCAAAGGCGGCTTCCGGCTGCCACAGGCCGGCGAAAGCCATCATCTCGCCGCCTTTCAGGCCGATGCGCCACGGCTGCTTGGTCTTCTGGCCCTCGATGACCTGCCATTCATAAAAGCCGTCGGCCGGGATCAGGCAGCGGCGCTGCGCAAAGGCTTCCGCAAATGTCGGCTTCTGCGTCGCGGTTTCCGAACGCGCATTGATCAGCGGTGCGTTGTTCGGCCCGGCAAAGCCCCAGCGCAGCATGGCAGTATCGCGCTGGCCGGCGCTGCTGCGCACCACGGCGGCCATCTGCGTCGGCGCAATATTCCAGCGCGGCTCCAGATTGGGACGCTGCGCCTTTTCATACAGCTCGAAGAAGGCTGCGAGGTTTTCAAGAGGCTTGGTCTGGCTGAAGCGTCCGCACATGGCTGTTCCGAATCGGGCTGTCTCCGGACAGTCTAGCCGATTCAGGCTCAGCGTATGCGTTTCAGCGTGTCGTCGCGGAGGATGAAATGATGCCACAGGGCGGCGCCGACATGACCGGCCACAACCAGCATCACCAGATATTCGCCGAAGCTGCCGTGGATGAAATGCGCGAGATCGTACAGCCAGGGCACCTTGCCGGTGACCGACCCCAGTGGGTACCCGAAAAAGCTGGCTGTGCGGTCGCGCGCCGCCAGCCGCAGATATCCGAATATCGGCATGAACAGGGTGACCGCATAGAGCGCGGCATGGCCGGCACTGGCAGCAAGACGCAGCAGCGGGCTGTCGCCCAGAGGCGGCGGTGCGCCGGCATGCAGCCGCCAGGCGATCCGTACCAGGGTGAGGCCGAGCAGCAGCAGACCGATGCTGGTGTGGCTATCGAGCATGAAGGTGCGCAGGTCGCTGCCGCGCGCGGCGGCGCTGCGCAGGTATTCTGTGGCATAGAGCAGCACGATCAGGCCTGCGATGCTCCAGTGGAGCAGGCGGGCTATTCGGTCATACCCTGCGGAGGCGGGATTTGCAGTCATGGAGCGACCTCGTGGGCGGGTAGGTTCAGTCTACGCCATCCGGTCGCCCGCAACAGGTCCGCCAGGGCGGATGTCACGCCAAATGTGGTTTTGCCTCGCTACGGCTTTTCAGCGCTGCGCCCTCACGGGCGAGGATTTTCGCCACCCGCTCGGGCGGAAAGCCGAGATCGAGCAGGGCGGGGCCGGTATTGGCCACCTCGCGGTAATCGGCGATCAGGCCGTCGCGCAAGGTGTAGATCGCGACGCCCTCGAACATCACGCGCTTGCCGTTTGCTTCGGGCAGCAGCGATTTGTAGGAGAAGGTGTAGCGCGCATAGAGCGTGGTGCCGTTGCTGACTGGATCGTGCAGGTGCCAGCGGAAATCCTCCGCGGTGCGGAAGAACCAGTCATCCACCAGTTCGGCGATTTTCTGCCGACCGTGGAAGGCGCCGTAGAAGACATCGTGATAAACCGCATCCTCGGTGAAGAGTGCTGCAAAGCCCTTGCCGTCGCGGTTCTGTACGGCCGCGCTGAAGGCGCGCAGCAATGCCTGCGTATCCATGTTCCCTCCGCTTTTCTGCAGCGATGCTAACGCGTGTCGCGCTGCAGCGGCAAGCAAGGAAGGACGAAGGTCAGACCCGCAGGCCGCAGGTTTCCTCGATCATCGACAGCAGGCTAGCTTCGGTGAACTGCTTGCCGAGATTGGGCGCGCGGCGCCAGCGGGCGTCAAAGGTATCCCTGCTGCGACCGGAGCAAAAGAAGAAGGGGATGTTCCGCTGCAGCAGCAGGTCGGCGAGATCGAAGCTCAGATCGCCGTGGATGTTCACATCCAGGATGGCGACATCGATCTCGGCGGCATGGTCGCGCACGAAATCGGTGGCCTCGTCGAGTTCCATGAAGGGGCCCAGCGTGAAGAAGCCGAGATCGACCAGCATGTCATCCAATGCCATGGCCGGCAGCGGTTCATCCTCCAGCACCATCACCCGCAGCCGCGTACGGGGCTTGGCCGGCGCTTTGACGGACGTGCCGCGTTCCGCTTGACTGTCTGGATCGCCGCCGGCACGGGCCATGCTGGTTCTTGGTGCGCAGGCGCTGTTTTCTGCCGTTCGAGCCACCATTCCTCCTGGGCGTTTATTAAGAGGATTCATGGGTTGGCAGAGCCGCAAGGTCCAGTGACCAGACTGTGGCAGCAATATGGCAGGGCAGCTTGGCGGCCGGTTTAGTGGCGCAGTTCCGCCAATACTCTCAGCCAATGGTGGCGAGCCAGGGAAACAGGTCGAGCAGGAAGTAGCTGAACTGTCCGAGGCTGCTGGTGAAGATCAGGATGCCGGTCAGCACCAGCAGGATACCGGCCGCGATCTCCACCTTATGCAGGTGATGGCGGAAGCGCTGCATGAACCGCATGAAGGGTTTCACCGCCAGCGCGGCGAGCAGGAAGGGGATGCCGAGACCCAGTGCATAGGTCGCCAGCAGCGAGATGCCGTAGCCAAGTTCCTCACGGCTGGCGGCGACGGTGAGGATGGTGGCGAGGATCGGGCCGATGCAGGGCGTCCAGCCGAAAGCGAAAGCCATTCCCAGCACATAGGCGCCGGCCAGTCCGGTGGAGGTGTCACGGGTGCGAAAGCGTGCTTCGCGGTAGAGCAGGGGGATTTTCAGCAGTCCCATGTAATGCAGGCCGAACAGTACGATCACGCCGCCGGCGACTTTGCCGATGATGTCGATATTCTCGATGATCAGGCGATTGAGTGCTGAGGCGCTGGCACCCATGGCGATGAAGATTGTCGAGAACCCGATCACGAAAGCCAGCGCCGAGACGAAGACGCGGCGGGTGAAGCCGGCCTGTGCGTCGCCGTCATCCAGAATGCGGTCGAGCGTGGTGCCGGCCATGTAGCTGAGGTAAGCCGGCACCAGCGGCAGCACGCAGGGGCTGAGGAAACTGATCAGCCCGGCACCGGCCGCACCGGCATAGGAAATGTCGAGGCCGTTCATCTGCGGGGAATACTCCGGCTTTTAATCGCGCACCAGCATCGCGCGGAAGGCGCCGCCCAGGCTGCCCTCCTCAAGATAGCGGACCCCCAGGATGCCGCCAATCACGATGCCGCCGACTGCGACAAAGCTGCCCAGCGCCAGCGTGCCGATACCGGTCAGACCCTGGCCGACCGTGCAGCCCAGCGCCAGTGCACCGCCAAATCCCATCAGCAGGCCGCCCAGGATATGCGCAATCAGATCCTGCGGGGTGGTGAAGCCCTCGATACGGAAACTGCCATCGGCCTTCGCCATCAGGAAGGCGCCGAGGATTACGCCGAACACCGTGCTGATGCCGAAATCGAGCCGCGCGCCGGTGAAGGTCATCAAATATTGCAACGTGCTGCCGACCGGCGCCACGAAGGTCATCGAGGCCAGCGGTACCGGCTCGAAATCATCAGCGCCGAGAATACCGGTGACGGCCCAGCCGCCGATGATCGTCAGTCCAACGACGCCGCCGCCGAGGATCAGCACAGGCTTCGCGCGGAAACGCGCATCGCGGAACACCCAGGCCAGCAGTAGCGCAGGCAGCGCCAGCGCCAGCAGCCAGCGCAGTATGCGCGCCTCGACGCCGAAGATATGTCCGAGCAGATCAGGCAGCGCCTGGCTGGCGATGCTGAAGGATTTCAGGTTTATCGCAGTGCCGGTCTCAAGCCAGAGCCGCAGCGGACCGAGCAGGCCGCGCAGGGTGGCATAGCCGGCAATGGCGATCATCAGCACCACCAGCAGGGATTTCAGGTTGCCGGCGCCGAAGCGCACGAGGGTGCGGTTGCCGCAGCCGCCGGCTTGCACCATGCCGAACCCGAACAGCAGGCCGCCGGCACTGGCGCCGAGCCAGTTCAGGCTGGTGCCGGTGTAGATTGAGGTCTGCAGGTCGATCAGGCCGGAGAGATGCAGCAGCTGGCTGCCCAGCATGGCGACCGCAATGGCCAGCATCCAGCTGCGCAGGCGACTCCGGTCGCCCAGCAACACCATGTCGCTGATTGCGCCCATGGTGCAGAAGTTACTGCGCTGGACCACGGCGCCAAAGAGCAGGCCGAGCAGCAGGCCGCCAAGATTAGCGAGATTGGCAGGGGAGTCGGGCGCGAGCATGCCGGCAGGATACCGGATTTACATCAAGGGGGTGAAGTATTATATTAATCAATAACTTGCTATGTTGAGCATGTGTGGACGATGCGCGACCCCCTCGATCTGAAAGGCCTGAATTGTCCCTTGCCGGTGCTGCGCACCAAAAAGGCCATGAAGTCCGTTCCCAGGGGCGAAACCCTGACGGTCGAGGCGACCGACCCGGCGGCGAAACGAGACATCGCGGCGCTGTGCGAGACCTCGGGCTTTACCCTGCTGTCGGCCGAGGAACGCGATGGGGTATTTGTCTTCGCGATCCGCCAGGCGGGTTGAGCATTCCCGCAGTTGGCGGCGCAAGTCGAAATGCGCTAGCTTCACCGTAGCGATTTAAGGTGTTTTCAGATGGCAAAGTTTACCGCCCAGGATATCCAGCCGGGCCAGCGTTTCGAACAGCGTCAGGGCTTTTTCTGGCGCGTTGCGCGATTGATCCAGTTTCCCGGCGAGGACGCGATCCATGTCCAGCTGATCAACGAGCGCGATTCCAGCAACACCAAGACAGTCTCGGTCAGCGCCCTGCTGGACCGGAGCCTGTTCAAGCTGGTCGAGAAATGAGCCTGCGGCCAGCCGGACTGCTCCTGGTCCTGCTGGCCGGCCCGGCTTTGCTCACGGCTTGCGCCGACACGCCAGATCCGGTCGTGACGCCCGAACCTGTCGCCATCGACGCTCCGCAACCCGCCATGCCGGAAGCGAAGATGGAAGTGGCGGCCATTCCTCCGCCGCCTGCGCCGGCCCGTTTCGCCGGCCATGTCGCCAGCTACAAGACGTTGGCTGAAGCCGAGTCTGCCTGGCCGCGATTGGCCGAGCGCGTCCCGCAGCTGAAAACAGCAGACCGGCGCTATGTCGAGATCGACCTGGGCGGCCAGCGCGGCAAGGTGGTGCGCCTGCTGGTGGGCGGGTTCGCTGATCGCGCTGCGGCGCTCGATTACTGCCGCGGATTGCGGTCCAGCGCGATTTATTGCGCACCACACGAGCTTCCCGGTAGCTGAGGCCGGCGTTAACCAAATCTTTGCATCAGTGATAAAGTTGTGACACCGAAGCCTGGCGATGCAGGTTTTGTTGTTGCAGGCGCGGTTCTCTGCCAAAATTAGGATAGATTCAGCGGCCTAGAATCAGCCGAACCTCAACAGCAAGGTAGCGCGAGAAACGCGGTGAAGCAGGCAGCCCTCAAACCGGTAGTTCAGGAAACCCTGAAGCTGGTCGGCGTGGTGGAAAACCAGAGCCGGGAGTTGCTCGCCTTTTGCCGTAACGAGCAGAATCTGTCCGCCAACTTCTCCGACTACAAACGCTTCGTCGAAAAGATGGAGCATTTCTACGTCTTCGTGGATCTGGTCGACGGCCGCATCCCGGAATTCGATGAGACCAAGCAGAAGCCGCTGCGTAAGCATCTCTCGAAGATCCGCTGGAAGGTCACCATCCTCGAACTCGACACCACGCGGGTCTATCTGATCAACATCACGCGCTCTGGCCGCCGCCTGCCGCTGGGCAGCCGCGAATTCCTGATGCGCCGGTTGGATCGCCTGAGCGAGATCGCGCAGTATTACGACCGCTTCGGCGAAGAGCATGAACTGGCGCCGCCGATCAGCGAGGAACTGATCGAGTCCGTGCGGCAGCTGCTGAAGGACAGTATCGAGAAGGCGCCGCGCCTAGAGGAATTCACGCCGGCCCCGCCGCCGCCGCAGCTGTCGGCCACGCCACGCAGCGTGTCCTCGCCGAGTCACAATCCGATCACGCCGGCCGCAGGCGCACTGCTGCCGCCCGACATGGTGGCGACACGCCATGCGTCGTCGATGCCCAGCCTGCCGGCGAAGCTGAATGTGAAGGAACAGTGGGGCCGCTTCTTCGTGGAGAAGGGCTCGATCGTTGCCGTATCGCAGGCCTGCAAGATGGCGGCGCTGTCGCTCGACCAGCTGGCCCAGCGCATTGGCGTCAGCCGCGTGGCGCTCACGCTGATGCTGAGCGGTCAGGATCCGATGCCGCGTCCGGCAATGGAAAAGCTGCAGCAGTTCATGATGGATCAGGCGCGGCTGTCACAGCAGACCGAACTCCGCCGCCGCCTGTAAGCGGCTCAGCCTGCGACGTGAACTCAAAAGGCAGCTCGCCAGAATTCTTTTCTGGGGTTGCCTTTGTCGTTTCAGCCTGCCGCGTCAGCCAGACGCGCCAGGGTTTCCTCGCGGCCCAGCACGGCGAGCACATCGAAGATCGGCGGCGACACGGTCTTACCAGTGAGGGCGGCACGCAGCGGCTGTGCCAGCTGGCCGAGCTTGACCTGCTGTGTCTCACTGAGCGCACGAATGGCGGCTTCGGTATTCGCCGCGGTCCAGTCACTCACGCCGGTCAGCGTCTCGATCATCGTCTTGATCCGTGCCTTCGCGGCATCGTCGAGATGCTTCTGCGCGGCGGCATCGGGAGCGATGGGCCGCACCGCGAACAGGAAGGCAAAGGCTTCGGCCAGTTCGTTCAGGTCTTTGGCGCGTTCCTTCGCGGCTGGCAGGATCGCCTTGATCTGCATCTGCTGGGCCTGGTTGGGCTGCAGGCCACATTTCTTCTCGATGAAGGGCAGGGCGGCCGTCAGCAGCTCGTCATCCGGCGTGTGGCGGATGTAATGGCCGTTCAGGTTGTTCAGCTTGACGAAATCGAAGCGCGCCGGCGAACGGCCGACATGGTCGAGGCCGAACCATTCGATGGCCTGCTGCGTCGAGATGATTTCCTCATCGCCATGGCTCCAGCCGAGCCGCAGCAGGTAGTTGCGCATCGCCGCCGGCAGATAGCCCATATCGGCATAGGCTTCCGTGCCCAGCGCGCCATGACGCTTGGACAGCTTGGCGCCGTCGCTGCCATGAATGAGCGGAATATGCGCAAAGTCAGGCACGGCGAAACCGGCTGCGATATACAGCTGCGTCTGCCGCGCGGCATTGGTCAGGTGGTCGTCGCCGCGGATGATATGCGTCACGCCCATGTCGTGATCGTCCACGACGACCGAGAGATTGTAGGTCGGCGTGCCATCCGAACGCAGGATGATCAGGTCGTCGAGCTGCTCGTTCTGGAAGGTGACGTCGCCCTGCACATGATCATTGATCACGGTGCTGCCGATCTGCGGCGCCTTGAACCGCACGACAGGCTTCACGCCGGCGGGGGCGTCCTTCGGATCGCGGTCGCGCCAGCGGCCGTCATAGCGCATCGGCCGGCCTTCGGCCTTGGCCTTGTTGCGCATCTCTTCCAGCTCTTCCGGCGAGCAGTAGCAGTGATAGGCCTTGCCCTCGGCCAGCATTTTGTGCGCTACCTCGGCATGACGGTTCATGCGCGAGAACTGCATCACCGGCTCGCCGTCCCAGTCGATGCCGAGCCATTTCAAGCCCTGGAAGATCTTCTGCACGGCATCCTCGGTGGAACGCTCGCGGTCGGTGTCTTCGATGCGCAGCAGGAAAGTGCCGCCGTGATGGCGCGAGAACAGCCAGTTGAACAGCGCCGTGCGGGCACCGCCGATATGCAGGTAGCCGGTTGGCGAAGGGGCGAAACGGGTGACGATCTTGGTCATCTGGCAATCCGGAAAGCGTAAGGAGCCAGCGTTTTAGCATACAGGGGCAGGCGGGCAAGCCGCCGTTCCCGTTTTGCACGGATTGGCCGCGGTATGGCTGCCATGCAGAGTCCGGTGCCATGGCGTGGACGGGGCGGGGATTTTACTGGCAGATACTGCGGCGGCGGGCTGCGGCAGGCGTCATGGCCGGCTGGCGCGACCTGCGCCAGTTCGATGCCATCGCAACGCTGCTCGCCGAGCGCGACCGCTGGTTTCTCTGGCTGCCGGCTTTGCTGGGTGGCGGCGTCGCCATTTATTTCCTGTTGCCGGTTGAACCCAGGCTGCTGCCGCTCAGGCTCGGCATGGCGGCCATCGTGCTGGCGCTGCTGCTGTTCGGCAGGCTGCCCTTGTTCCGCTGGCCGCTGCTCCTGCTGCTGGCGTTGGTATCGGGCATCTGGCTGGGTGCGGAACGCACGGCTTCGGTGGCTGCCCCGGCGCTGACACGACCGAGCGGTGCGGTCTGGATCGAGGCGCGCGTGCTGGAGGTCGAGCCGCGCGATACCGGNNCGCGATGGCGAGGTGCTGTGGCCGGGCGAGCGCCTGCGTGTACGCGCCATGCTGCTGCCGCCGCCGGAACCGGCCATGCCAGGCGCTTTCGATTTCGCGCGCTATGCCTGGTTCCGGCAGATCGGCGCTGTTGGCTATGCGATCAGCACGGCCGAAGTAATGCCGGCCGAAGAAACACGCAACTGGCGCGAGGCGGCCATGCTGTCGCTCAGCGCGTTGCGGCAGGACTGGACGCGGCGTATCGCGGCGCAGACTGAAGGTTCCGGTGGCGCGATTGCCGCAGCGTTGATGACTGGCGTGCGCGGGCCGATCCCGGATCATGTCGATGCCGCTTTCCGCGATTCCGGCCTCGCGCATATCCTGTCGATCTCCGGCCTGCATCTCACGCTGGTGGCCGGGCTGCTGTTCTTTCTGGTTCGCGCGTTGCTGGCACTGTCGCCACATCTGGCGCTGCAGTATCCGATCAAGAAATGGGCTGCGTTGGCGGCTTTGCTCGGCGCCATCGCCTATACGCTGGTGTCGGGTGCAGCGTTGCCCACTTTGCGCGCGCTGGTGATGATCGCGCTGGCGCTGCTCGCCGTGATGCTGGATCGCCGTGCGATTACGTTGCGCGCGGTGGCCTGGGCTGCCTTGCTGCTGCTCGTGCTGTGGCCCGACAGCCTGCTCGATCCGGGTTTCCAGATGTCGTTTGCAGCGGTGACGGCGCTGGTCGCTACCTTCGAGCATCTGGCGCCCAAGATGACACGCTGGCGCAGCGATGCCGGTCCTGTGCAGATCGCGCTGCTCTGGCTCGGCGGCGTGATGGCGGCGAGCTTCGTCGCCGGATTGGGCTCGTCGCTGTTCGCCGCCTATCACTTCAACCGCGTGGCGGATTACGCATTGATCGCCAATCTCCTCGCGGCGCCGCTGGTCGATTTCATCATCATGCCGCTCACCGTGCTGGCCTTCCTGCTCATGCCGCTGGGGCTGGAGGCACTGGCGCTGACGCCGATGGTCTGGGCGGTGGATGCGCTGATCGCGCTGGCCATCTGGGTGGCCGGCTGGCCCGATGCGGTCGGCACCGTACCGGCGATGCCGCTCTGGGGACTGGCAGCCATCGCGACCGGCGGTTTGTGGCTCTGTCTGTGGCAGCAGGGCTGGCGCTGGCTCGGCATGACCGGGCTGATTGTCGGCACGGCCTCGCCCTGGCTGATCGCGCAGCCGGACCTGCTGGTCAGCGGCGACGGCCGGCTGCTGGCGGCGCGCGCTATCGAGGCTGACCGCTACTACTTCCTGCCGCCGACGCCACGTGGCTTCGCAGCCGAAACCTGGCATGAGCGGCTCGGCGCGCCGCAGCTTTACCCATGGCCAAGCTTGTCGCGAGCCGCGCAGCGAACCGGAGAGGGTCGTAGCGGTGCCGATGGCAGCCTGCGCTGTGATCCGGCCGGCTGTAGCTGGCGGTATCGGGGTTTTCTGGTCGCCCTGCCGCAGCAGCCGAAGGCGATCACCGAGGATTGCCGCCATGCCGATGCGGTGATCTCCACCCGCATGGCGGTGCGATATCGCTGTCCCTCGGCCAGAATCGTCATTGACCGCAACGACCTGTGGCGCGGCGGTGCGCATGCCCTCTACCTGGATGCTACGCGGGGAATCCGCAGTCTCAGCGTGGCGCAGACCCGCGGCCGGCGACCCTGGGTGAATCCGAAAGGCCATGGTGAAGGACAGAGGGACGGAGCGGCGAACTGACATTTCCGTTGCGTAAAATTTCTCCGCGGCCGGAACGCTCTCGCCGCGCTGCCGTTAGGCGGGGGCTGACGCCCAATGACGCCAGGGAGAGAAACCGATGCTGCCCATTCTCGCGACGATGCTCGTTCTGCTGTTGCTGGTGCTGCCGATCTGGCCCTACAGCCGCTACTGGAGCGTCGTCCCGAGCTGCATGGTCGCGTTTGTCATGATGCTGTTCGTGATGTTCATGCTGGCCGGCAACGTCATCGCTTAAAACGGAACAAAGTCCCTTGTACCGGGTTGGCTCCTGTCCCCAGAGGAAAGGAGCCGCCCATGACGGATATCAAGAAATCCAGCATTCTCATTATCGCGACCGACGGTTTCGAACAGTCGGAACTGATGGTGCCGCGTGACAAGCTGAAGCAGGCGGGCGCGCAGGTGCATGTCGCTTCGCCGACCGGACGTTCGATCCGCGGCTGGAAACATACCGACTGGGGCGAGTCGGTGGATGTCGACCTCAAGATCGCCGAAGCGAAACCGGAGCAGTATGATGCGCTGGTGATCCCGGGCGGACAGATCAATCCCGATAAACTGCGCGCTGACCACGATGCGATGAGCGTAGTGAAGTCGTTTCTGAAGGACGGCAAGGTGGTGGCCGCGATCTGCCACGGACCCTGGCTGCTGGTTGAAGCCGATGCTGTGCGCGGCCGTACGGTCACGTCCTATAAATCGATCAAGACCGATGTGGTGAATGCCGGCGGCAAGTGGGTCGACAAGGAGGTGGTGGCCGACAAAGGCATCGTCACCAGCCGCTCGCCGGACGATCTCGACGCTTTCTGCAGCAGGATCGTGGAAGAACTGGAAGAGGGACGGCACAAGCGCGCTGCTTAAGTGTGGCGCGCCGCGTAAGCATCCGGCCATAAAAAAAACGGGGCGCTTTTTCGGGCGCCCCGTTTCGATTCTATCTGCGTAAAACTCAGTAGCGGCGCAGCAGGCCGACCAGTCGGCCCTGCACCTTGACCCGGTCGGGGCCGAAGATGCGGGTTTCGTAAGCCGGGTTGGCGGCTTCAAGCGCCACCGAGTTGCCCTTGCGGCGCAGGCGCTTCAGCGTCACTTCCAGATCGTCGACCAGCGCCACCACGATGGTGCCGTTTTCGGCATTCTCGCTTTTCTGGATGATCACCGTGTCGCCATCCATGATGCCGGCATCGACCATCGAATCGCCAGCCACTTCCAGCGCATAGTGATCGCCGTTGCCCAGCAGGCCGATCGGCACGTCGATCTGCGTGCTCATGTCGCGCAGCGCCTCGATCGGCGTACCGGCGGCGATGCGGCCATACAGCGGCAGGGTGACGATGTCGCGCGCATTATAGGGGCTGACGCTGACCGGCGTGCCGGGCATCGGCGCATTCGGATTGCCCTCGACCACACGCGGCATCAGGCGGTTGCGCGGTGCCGAAGCCGGGCGATTGGCGTTGGCGCCGATGCCGCCGCGAACCGGCACAGCCGAATCGGGCAGGCGCAGCACTTCGAGTGCACGGGCGCGATGGGCGAGGCGGCGGATGAAGCCGCGCTCCTCCAGGCCAGTCACCAGCCGGTGAATACCGGACTTGGATTTCAGCTTCATCGCTTCCTTCATCTCTTCGAAGGACGGGGAAACGCCGGAATTCTCCAGCTTTTCATGAATGAAAATCAACAGGTCGTGCTGCTTGCGGGTCAGCATGGCAAGCCTCCTCGGGTCGGGTTCGCCAGCTATCGGTGCCGCGGAGGCGGCCCCGGCGCGCTGGACGGGGAACGAACAAGAAACCTGCAAATGTTCTAATGAAGTTCTCGATACGGGTCAAGTATTTTTCCACAGGCTAAGTCATATATCTTGTAGGAGGAACGAACGAAGTCTCCCAGATATTGAGGAATGGCGCAAAGCTTCGCTTCGCGGGTGCAAAAACCCACCCTGGCGTCACCCTTTACGGTGCTGGCCGTGCCGGTAAATATATGACCTACAAGAATAAGCCATTCCCGCCCGGAATGGCCTGGGGAGACGGCCGAGAACGGCCGGGCAGGGGGAAGATCATGGGCATCCGGCAGAAGCTGAATCTGGCCATTGGCGTATTGGCCGCACTCACACTGGTATCGAATGCGATTGGCGGCCTGTTCTTCGGCCGGGTGCAGGACAGTTACGCCGGTATCACCAGCACCAACCTGCCTGCCGTCATCACCGCACTGAACCTCGCCTCGACCAGCGCCGAACTCGCCGCCGGTGCTCCCGCACTGGCCAACGCCGCCAGCGATGCCGAGCGCGAAAAGGCGCTGAACGACCTGAAGACAAAGCAGCAGAAGCTGGCCCAGTCGGTCGAGACCGTGAAGGTCGCGGCGGGCGAGGAGAATGCCGAAGCGATTGCCGAGATCGAGAAGTCGGTGCAGTTGCTCAATACAATGGTGGCGCAGATCAATCGTTCGGTGAATGCGCGGCTGGGCTATCACCGTGACCGCGAAGAGATGCTGACCAAGCTCGGTGCCGATTACATCGCCTTCCAGGGGGTAATGCGCCCGGCGCTGGAGCGCGGTCTCGCCGAACTGAGTAAGCCCGATGCCAAGCCCGAAACCGCGACGGCTGCGCATGCGCTGATCTCGGCCGGCAATGCGGTGAGCCAGCTGGTAGCGACTCTTTCCGTCGCCTCGCAGGCGCCGAACAATGCCGAAGTCGACAAGCAGTTTGCCGAATTCGTCAAACTGAACAGCGCGGCACTGGAGCAGATCGAAACCGCTGGCCGGCAATTCGATGTGTCCGAACTGAAGAACGCCATTAATGTCGTGCTGGCCCATGGCCAGGGCACCGACAGCCTGTTCGGCAGCCGCCGCAATGAAATCCGTACCATTACCACGGCTGGCTTCGCCCTCAACAAGGCACGCGATGGCGCCACGGAACTGTCGGGCAAGGTGGATGCGCTGGTGGCGGCGGCGACGGAAGCAGCCGACAGGGCGGCCGCCAATGCGGCCGGCCAGTCCAGGACTGCACAGATCATGCTGGTGGTGATCACTGTGCTCTGCCTTGGCATTGCCGTACTGATCGGCGTGCTGTTCACCGGGCCGCAGATCGCTGCTCCCATCGTGCGGCTGACGACGGCAACGCGCCGGCTGGCCGAACGCGACTGGGCGGTGGATCTGACCGAGACCGGCCGCAGCGACGAGATCGGCGAGATGGCGCGCGCCGTCGAGGTGCTGAAGACCAGCGGCCAGCAGAATGAGACGTTGCAGCGCCAGGTCGAAAGCGATCGCGAAACCTTCGAGCAGGAACGCCAGGCACAGGAACAACTGCTGGAGCAGGCAATCGGCCAGATCGTATCGGCGGCCACTGCCGGCGACCTGACCCGCCGCATCGATGCCGATGCGCTGCAGGGCGTGATGCAGCGGCTGGGCGGCGGCGTGAACGAACTGCTCGGCACGGTCGAGCGCGCGCTGAACGATCTGGGCAGCATGCTGGGTGCATTGGCCCAGGGCGACCTGACACATCGCATCGGCGGCGGCCATCGCGGGTTGTTCGAACAACTGGCGCGCGATGCCAATACCCTGGCCGAGAAGCTGGCCGAAATCGTCGGCCGGCTTAGCCAGACGGCGGGCAACGTGCGCGATGCCTCGGCCGAGATTTCGGTCGGCAGCAACGATCTCGCCCAGCGTACCGAACAGCAGGCCGCCAGCCTGCAGCGCACGGCCGCGTCGATGGAAGAAATCACCGCCACGGTGCGCCACAATGCCGACAATGCGCGGCAGGCCAGTCAGCTTGCCGTCACCGCCCGCGACACGGCCGACAAGGGCGGCACCGTGGTCGGCCGTGCCGTCACGGCGATGGGTCAGATCGAGGAAAGCGCACGCAAGATCGTAGATATTGTCGGCCTGATCGACGAGATCGCGTTCCAGACCAACCTGCTCGCCCTGAATGCGTCAGTGGAAGCCGCGCGCGCCGGCGAGGCCGGCAAGGGCTTTGCCGTGGTGGCGCAGGAAGTGCGTGGGCTGGCGCAGCGCTCTGCCGAGGCGTCGAAGGAAATCAAGGGACTGATCTCGGCTTCGAACAGCCAGGTGCGCGACGGCGCCAAGCTGGTGAACGAAGCCGGCGGCAGCCTGACCGAGATCGTGGATGCCGTGAAACGTGTTGCCGGAATCATCGAGGAAATCTCGATTGCCAGCCAGGAACAGGCCTCTGGTCTCGACGAGATCAACGATGCCGTGACGCAGATGGACGAGATGACCCAGCGCAACGGTGCGCTGGTCGAAGAGACCACGGCCTCGGCACAGTCGCTGGCCGATCAGGCCAAGGATCTTGCCGCCTCGATCACCTTCTTTCGGCTCGATCAGGAAGTCGTGGCCGGGGAAGTCGAACCCAGGGCCGCGGAATAAACCGCCGCCACCTCGGGCGAGAAGCAGCAGAAAGTCACGCTGCGCGGCTGCATCTCGTGCGCCAGCCAGTTGCGCACCTCGCGGACGGCAATCGCCGTCGCCGGCTGCAGCGGATAGCCGTAGATGCCGGTCGAGATCGCTGGGAAGGCGATGCTCTCCAGGTCGCAGTCGCGCGCCAGTGTCAGGCTGCTGCGATAACAGCTGGCGAGCAGCTCAGCTTCGTTTGCACCGCCGCCGCGCCAGACCGGTCCCACCGTATGAATTACGTGACGGGCGGGCAGGCGGTATCCGCCGGTGATGCGCGCCTGGCCGGTGGGGCAGCCGCCGAGTGCGCGGCATTCCGCCAGCAATTCCGGTCCGGCCGCCCGATGAATGGCGCCATCCACGCCGCCGCCGCCCAGCAGGCTTTCATTCGCCGCGTTGACGATGGCGTCCAGCGCCAGGCGGGTGATGTCGTCGGTGACAATACTGACCAGTTGCATCACCGGAATTTAACATGCCCGCAGCGGCTTCGGGGCGCCTGTTTTTACACTTCGCTAACCATGCGAAACCAACAATCGCTGCAACGCAAAAGCGAGTCGGTCTTGCCGCCTCCGCGGATATCCTTTAACCGGGTCAGATGAGCGAACTTAAGCTGAAGCCGCGCCGTCCTGCGACGACCCAGTCCGCTGCCGGTGCCTATGGTGCCATGCAGGCGCGGGCAGTGCCGGGACAGCAGATGCCGCAGGCCACTGTTGCTGCGACGGCACCCCAGAAGCAGCGCGGCTTTTTCGCTGTGAATTGGCCTCTGATGACGGCTGCCGCAGCCTTGCTGGGTGGCGGTGTCGTGATGGGCATGGCAGTCGGCAATGCGCCGCGTCCGCAGCCTGCCGCCACCGTGGCGCTTGCCGCACCGGCGGCTCCTGCTCCCGCACAGGCGCCACTGCAGCAGCCTGCAAAAACTGCAGACGCTCCCGCCGTCTCGTCGCAGGGCTGGCGTCCGATTTCCGAACTGGCGAAGCGTGCAGTGGATGCGCCCATGCTCCAGCCGTCGCCCGAACCTGAACCTCTGCCGGTGGTCGATGTCGCGACGGTGCCGGCGAATCAGGTGCCGGACAGCGCGCCTGTCGCCGCCACACCTGAACCCGTGAAAGCCGAGCCGCCCAAGGCTGCCGCGCAGGCGGCTGTTCCCGCGCCACCGCGCAGCGCCGCATCGAACAAGCCGGTGCAGCTTGCTGCCGCGCCGATGGCGCCGCCGTCGTTCACTCGTCCTGCTACCGGTGATACCAATGGCCATGCCTGGCGCGCCCGCGCCGTACCGCCGCCGGCCAATGCCAAGCCGCCTTTTGTGGCGCTGCTGATCGACGATGCCGGCCTCGACCGCAAGGGCACACAGCGCGCTATCGCCCTGCCGGGTCCGGTGACGCTGTCGTTCATGAGTTACGCGAATGGGCTCTCCGAACAGTCGGCTGCGGCGCGTGCCGGCGGCCATGAGGTGATGCTGCATCTGCCGATGGAGCCGCTCAATGTCAAGCGCAACAATCCCGGCCCCAACGCGCTCTATGTGAATCTCGATGCGGCAGAACTGCAGAAACGGCTCGCCTGGCATCTCGATCGCTTCTCCGATTATGTCGGCGTGAACAACCATATGGGCAGCCGCTTCACTGCCGATGCCGCGCGCATGGGCCAGGTGCTGGATGAGATCAATCGCCGTCAGGTATTCTGGCTCGACAGCCTGTCCGGTCCGAATTCAGCCGGCCCCGCGCTGGCGCGCAAACGCGGCCTGGATGCGGCCGAACGCGATCTCTTCCTCGATGACGACCGCTCGCCCGGGATCGCTTACGAACTGGGGGCAATGGAACGTATCGCGCGCAGCCGCGGCGACGTGATCGCCATCGGCCATCCGCATGGCTCAACCCTGACCGCGCTTGAGAAGTGGATCGCAACCGCGCAGGAGCGTGGCTTCACGCTGGTGCCGGTCAGCACTGTCCTGCTGCGCCGCCAGCAGCAGGAGCGCTAGGCGAGATCAGCGGCGCGTGAAGCGGTAGGCGCGGGCCGGCGTGAAACGGCCGGCCTCGATGCGGATGGTGCCTTCGATCCGGTCCGCGAAATCGAACAGCCCGTCAGCGCAGGCTTGCAGATAGTCGTCCGAATGCTGGTAGCGGCCGGTTGGCGCCAGCGTGAAGCCGTGTTCGCCGGTTTCCACGGTGAACAGGAAGCTGCCGCCAGGCTTCAGGTGTTCGGCGACCCGGCGGAACAGGTCCGCCACATCCCCGATATAGATCAGCGTGTCGGCGGCGATCACCAGGTCGCGGCTGCCGGCGGGCAGGTCGCGCAGCACGGCATGGACTTCGCCATGGCGCAGTTCGGTATAGGCGCCGCGGCGCCGGGCCTGTTCCAGCATGCTGGTGGAGAGGTCGATGCCGTCGAGCCGCGCGGCATAGGACAGGAAGGGCAGGCCGCTCAGGCCGGTGCCGCAGCCAAGATCGAGGATGCTGTGGCTGCCATTGGCGGTCCAGCCGGCGCGGATCGCGAGACGATGCAGCATCGCCGGACCCTGGTAGCCGAGCCGGGTGAGATGCGCGTCGAAACCCTCGGCATAGGTGTTGAACAGCCAGGACACGTAGATGTCGGGGGCGCGGGACGAGGTATGCCCGCTGAGGGAGTCGAGCAGATGTGCCACGACGCCGCTCTGCGGCGAGAGTTCCTGGGCGCGGCGCAGGCTGGCCACTGCCGCCTCCGGCCGCTTGAGGTCGATCTGGCTCAGTGCCAGGCCCAGCCAGGACAGCGGCCGGGCCGGATCATGCGCCACAGCCTGGGCAAAATGCGTCTCCGCTTCGGCATGATGACCGGCGTCGCGGGCGTGAATGCCCCGCTGTTCCAGGCGGATGGCGTCGAAGCTGCGCTCGTGTTTCATACCTTCAGGCTATGAAACCGGCTGCATACTGACTACCCGGAAAATTTCAGAATTTTTCCCTTGTAGTTTACCGCCCGGTAACCATGCAGGTGCGCGCTCAGTCCTCGCCGCCCGTGGCGCGCTTCAGCCGCTCGGCATCGTAATTCTCGCCGATCGACATGGCGCAGATGCGCGAGATATGCACCAGCGGCAGGCCGCTTTCCTTCTGCCAGGCATTGAACTGCGCCTGCGCCTTTTTCAGATCGCCTTTCGCGGTGCCTTTTTCCGTGAGATCGACGCCGGCGTCGCGCAGGCACAGGATCACGTCGCGCGACAGGATGAAGCTGTCCTTGCCGAGGAAGCGGATCAGGTATTGGCCGCTGTTGCCGCCCAGCCGCGCCCCGCGCTTGGCCAGCAGATCCAGCAGGCCGATCTGTTCGGTACCGGGCCATGCCGCCAGCAGCTTGCCGAAGCTGCCATGCTCGGCTGCGATGTCCAGAATGAACTGGGCATTGTCGCGCACGCTGCGGATCTTCTGCGGATTGCGCACGATCCGTTTGTCAGATGCCAGTTTCTCCCAGAATTCGTCCGGTTTATGCACCAGCTTGCGCGGCTCGAACCCCAGGAAGGCGGCTTCGAAACCATCCCATTTGTTTTCGATTAAAGCGGGGTCGTCCCTACAACTTCCCCTATATCGGGCAAATTCAGCAATTTCAATAACATAACCTAATAACAAAGCTGAATTAACAAGCTCAAACAACTGAAATTAATTGCACAAATCCTGCACAGTATGCTAATATGTAGACTGTTGCACAAATCCTGCAACAAAGTCGTATAACAACAGGATATAAAGTATGGAGAACAACAAGATAACTTTGAGGGATGGCAACCTAGTGCTGCATAAGCGCGGCGGCGTCTGGCATTACCGGCTGCGGATTCCGGGAATGACTGGCTATGAGCGCCGTTCGACAAACGAGAAGCAGCAGGGCGATGCCGAGCGTAAGGCGCTCAATCGCTACGATGAGCTGCGGTACGAATATGTGCAGGGCAGGAATGCCCTGCCGCTGACGTTTATGCAGGTAGCAACTCGCTATCTCGCAGCGCAGGAGAAGATTGCCGAACTCGGTGGCATTAAGGACTCAAAGTTCAAGACGCACCGAACTGCAATCCACAATGCGCTGATACCGCATTTCGGACAGAAGCTAATCAACAAAATCACCGAAGCCGATATTGCACAGTTCGCTATATGGCGTGAGAACGGCGGCCGGGTAGATCCCGGTGAGCGTGCCAAGCAGCTCGGCTATTACTCTCATGCGACCCGCGCGCTAAAGCGACACGGCAAGGTGTCTGTAAACACGGTGAAGAACGAATTGTCCGTTCTCTCTGGCGTGTTCCAATGGGCAATCAACAACAACTTGATGAACCGCAAAGAGCGTCCCGAGATTTCTTACAGCAAGAAGTCTTACGAACGCAGGCCGGCATATGACCAGGACACATTACAGAAACTCCGGCAAGGCTCTTACAAGTGGGTAGAAGAAGCACGGCCCCAGATGCACTACGCGAGAATGCGTATTCGCATAATGACCGATGTTGCTGCCTATACCGGAATGCGCCCCGGTGAAATCAAAAACATGAAGTGGGGTTGGATCATCCTCAAAGGCAATCAGTACGAATTCTTGACGGATGGTAAAACCGGTAGGCGTCCTGTGCAGCCGTTGGAAGAAGCGGTTACTGCAATCATGGAGTGGCGCGAATACTGGCGCCAATACTATGGGCGCGATCCCAACCCGGATGAGTATGTGTTTGCCAATACCAAGGCATTCTCAAACATCAAGTCGGATACAGCCGGTTCCAAATTTATGAACCACGAAGGCATCTTTTTGCAGATGGCGCTGGCATGCGATTGCCGGTTCGATCCGTATGGCGACACATTCACCATGTACTCGCTGCGGCACTTCTTCATCACATACGCGCTTGAGCGTGGCGTCGATGTTTATCTCATCGAGCGCAACACGGGTACGTCTGTGGAAATGATCCGCAAGCATTATGACCATGCATCGCTAATGGCGCGTCGTGCAGAGCTGATGCAGGGCCATGAAACTTTCGATGATAAGTGGAAGAAGGTTGTTGAGTATGTGGCTAAGACGCCTGCTCAACCTGTACCGGATACGCAGATCATCGAATTTCCGAAACAGCAGAGGGGGTGAACCACAAAACAAAAGCCGTGCGTACCAACCAAACAACTCAACAGGAGAAACACATGAAAGTAATTTGTTTAGCAACCGTGATCGTACTGGCTTCCGCTGCGGTCCATGCAACGGAGAAGAAGGCAGGCGATCAGCCAACAGCATCAACAGAGCAAGCCAGCAGCCAGTCGGATGCTGTTAAGCCTCCAACCCGTGCGGTAACGGTTATGCCGTTGGAGCCGGTCAGCATCCATTCAACGGCGGGTGCGCCGAACAGCACAGGAGGGAAGGGCAAGATTCCGGTGGGGCCAGATGCCGACGCCCTGCAAAATAACGCGCAAGGCAAGTAAGAACAAAACGTGACCAAGACATAACAACAAAAGTCATTTAACTTGGGTGCTGCGATTTGCGGCACCCCTTCCTTGTCAGAGCGGCACGATGAGCGACGCTAAGAAACGATTAGATTTCATTGAACAAGAGATAGTGAAGTTAGCCGGCGAGTATGCGACCGACAAAGCCGCATTCATAAAGAAGCTGGGTAGGAATAGGCGGTATATGACCCTGTTCCCGTTTTTCTGCTCGTCACAAAAAGGCGGCATATACATTGTCCTGATCTATCCGGGACAACAGCGCACACAGCCAGGCGATATAATGCTGCACTTGGATAAGCGCGCGGCAGCAGAGCTTGGGCCGGGTTACGAGCAGAAAGCGGAAAAGCCTGTCGTCATGGAAATTGAGCAATACTTGGCGACTTTTCCGTTGGAGCAGTCATTTCAAATAGCGAACATCACCAGTGAAGGCAGCGAGGCCGAATATTGGCGGTTCCTAGATAGTCCGGCGACTTTAGATGCTCTGAATACGGATAAGCAGACTGCAATAAGCGGCGAAGCCATTGTTATTCTATAGGCGGATCATAAAACCGATATTCGTCAACTAATTTAAATAACAAAACTCAATAAGAAAACAGTAGACGCATTCCGAAGCTGTGGCACCATAAGGACATGAACAGCGCACAAGCTGCTCAACACGCCTTAGCAATCAAGCTAAAGCCACAACTTAGGAGACTCTAACAATGCGTTCTTATGTCCTCATCAACACCAAGTCCAACCATGTCTATGTCGGCACCACCGGCAAGGAATCGGTTAAAGCCGCTAGCGTTCTGAACAACGCTCGCAAGGGCAAGCTCGGCGCTGCGTTCAAGGAATCGGCTGTTGCCAACGACGATTTGCAGTCGTGGAAGGTCAAGTTTTCGACCACCAAGACCAAGCAGCAGCTTCTCGACATTTACGGCAGCACCAAGCCGTTCGTCGTCATGAACGTGACTTCGCCCCAGCGTCCTGTTCGCACTTCTGCCATTGTGCAGATCGACGGCGATGCTGAGTTCGACGCGATGCTCGCTGCGATGCAGCAGGCTGCCTAAGCAAGATGGGCGCAGTGTAAAAAGCTGCGCCCTACTTGTTTCCTTTATAGGCAACAACAATGGATAGAGATGAAATGATGCGGCAAAACATATCTGCACTGACAGGGCTACGAGTAACCTTGACTGCAGATAATGTATTCTTAGCGATGGTATGCGAAGGCCGGAAAAGTACAGTTCACAGTCAGTGGGATAGCGTTGATAGTTTTGAAGATAAGTTTTCAAGCATTTTCGACGCAATCAGTATATGGCAAATGCGCCCAGATGTAGACGCCGATAAATGGTTAGATGAACTGTTTAAGTGGTGTAACCGGAAGCTAATGGAGCGTGACTTTGATCTTGCCATTTACAATATCACATACTGTTATATGTGCATGGCGTTCGGGCGAATGATTACAGCCCGAGAAGCAATAGAAGTTCTCGAAGTGCATTCAGAATTCTATATGCAATAAAGTAGAAGGGCGGCAGCAATGTCGCCCTTTCTCATTAGTCATAATAGTAGTCGTTTTCCGACACCATATCGCGCAACCATTTCGGTTGATCCTGTAACACTTCGCGGATTTCAGCTTTCAGGTGTTGCAAGTCGTGCTGCAACTCCATTAGCGAACGCTTGCGCTTCTTGCTTCTGCCATAGTGGCTATCCCATTCGCCCAGGTCATGAAAGCGCAAGCCTATGGCAGCGCCCATAATCTGCTTCGTCATGTCGTAGCTGATCGGCTCTGACAAAGTATTGTCGGCAGGGATAACAAGCATGGCGTAATAGTCGCCGGCAACAAGGCGGACGGTAACAGCTCGCTTAGTAACGCCAAGCGTAATGACTGAATCCGATGCAGCAAGGCCGATAGAGCTGCAACGCAATGCGCTGTGTAAGAACGGCTCAATCAAGTCCAACGCAAAGCGAGACTTGGGAGCGGCAGACTTAACGAAGTCGTGAAGCGGCTTATAGCGAATGTCCCCCTCAAGCTGCTCAAGTAGCTTCTCAGTCGAGATAGACAGTCGCTTTAGCTTCGGAGCCGCACCGATATTCGGATACAGCGGTGCAAAGCCATCGGGCCAACGGAAGGTGTCAACGTCAAAGCGCACCTGTCCGGTTTTGTCATTGCTGCCATAGAGGTCCGTTGTGCTGCGCTTGTAAAAGCGGCTGTACTCAGCTTTCAGGTTATCCCTGAATTTATACAGGTCCATTGAAGCCCCCAAGTTAAGGCAGCGAGCATAACAAACCAAATAGCAGTTGAAAATAACAATATCAAAAGGTAAGGTATTTGCCTTAATGGAGGTTTCCAATGGCACTTGCTGACCTACTCGGGAAATACGAATCCGCTAAGCCGAAGAAGGCGACGCCGAAGGGTGTAGATCCCGTTTCCAAGTTCATAAAGGCGATAAACGAAAACCTGTTGAACTTGGAGAAGTATGCAGAAGGTAAGCCGCTGTCGGAAATGCCGCGCGGCACGTTGTTCTATGAACAGGACGGCAAGCTCTGCACCTACATTAAGCATGCTCGGAAGATGATAAACCTTCGCGGCGTTTCCAACCCTATGGCTGTTGGCACTGTTGCAAACTGCAAGAAGGTCTACGAAGCCTTGATGCGCGATGCCGACGAGCACCGCGAAGATATGAAGTACGAGCTGGTGAAGGAAATCTATCGCTGCGCCAATGAAGCCAGTAAGCAGCTAAAGGGCGGCGGCCGGAAGAAAAAGTAAGATACCCCGGTAGGTCAATTTAGAAAAATCGGGTAGTACCCCGGGTTCAATTTGGAGCCGCAACAAGCTGTTGCCGATACGCTTGTGCTTGCAGCGCAACGATCCACAGCTAGCGCCGAATAGTGTGGATCAATCCCCGCAACATAGTTACCCGACCATACAAGCCCCATAGGGGCCTGTAGAGCGTGCCGGGTATGTTTGCGCTACCCATGTAGCTGCTATGGGGTTGGACCTACCTAGAATGGGGCCTGTCGACCCCGCTCAAGCTGATAGCTAGCTGCTTATGCGCTGTAGGATTCCGGGCAAGGCGATAGGGGCAGTGCTGCCCCTATTGCTTTACTCAGTTACTGCGCTGCTTGCTGCGTACCGAAAACCTCCTTGCAAGCTCTGTCCACCATCTCCGCGCACACAATATCGTCCAGGGTTTCCAGTACCGCATCGCGTGCTGCTGCTTCGCTCCACCCCGCGTTACGCATAACAGCGAGGTGCCGGAGTAGTTGGCGATACTCCCGCATGCTGCTTACTTCTTCTTCTTGCTGTCACCCCCAGCCGCAGCAGCCGGCTTCTTGCCGCGCGTTGCGGAGTCCTTGGTGTGCGCGTCCGTGATCTGCTTGTCGATCTCGCCGGCGCGGACAGCTTCCACGAGGTTGTTGAGCGCGGGGAGGAATGCGTCCTTAGCTGCGCCAACCCGGCCGCCGAGGTCGATTTCGGTCCGGCCCATCTTCGGAGCCAGGTAGAACATGCCCGCGACGTTGTAGTACCACGGGGACACCTTCTGCTCCTTGGTGCCGCCGCCCTTCTTGTTGCGGATGCGCTTGTACTCGGGCTTGCTCTCGATGATGAGCGCCGAGAACATTTTGCCCTGTTCTTCCAGCTTCTCGATGAGCTGCTTGCGGTGCAGCGCAATGCCTTCCAGCTTGCCCTTCAGTTCCTGAGGGGCGTTCTTCACGATATTGAGCTTGCTGAGAAACGTCATTTGGTAGCCTTTCCGTTTTGTTTAAGCGTTGCGTTAAGGCTGCTGAGAAGTTAGCCGCGGCTGATCGCAAGATTGACTATGCGAAAAGAAAAGCGGCCCGTGCAGAAAGAAGCCACGCTAAGAAACAAAGCATAATGCAGCGACAGCAGGAGTTAATCGTAAGGCTAAGAGAAAAGGTACTTCGAGATATTGAAATATCCGAACGCCGGATAAACGGAATGCCTCCGAAAGTCAAAAAAGAGAAACTTCCAAAACCAATCAAGCAGGGTGAATCGAAACGCCTAGCAGTTTTACGCAATGTGGTAGTGGCGTTTGATCCCGATCCATTGGGAATGGGCCGCCGCGTATCACATGCCAGCTTTGGGTTTGGAATTGTCGCCGACGTTGGACCCAGGGGGCTTACTATTGATTTCGAGGGTGTGGGGCAGAAGCGCATTATGCCTTCATTCGTTCAGCCGGCGCCGCTGTAGTTATTGCTCTACGCAAATCGCATTTTAAATAATATCGCGGTCGTCTTATCGCTTATCGGATAGACGGCAACTGCCTTCTTGTTTACGTGTATCTCTAAAACTGGATGGTCTCCTAGGCCGCCGTACTCTTTGAAGAACTCGGAAATCTCATCCTGATAAACGAAGTGCGTGAAGATAGGTATTGCAATCTTCGTATTGTCGCTCATGACTGCCTCAATTTGAACAGATGAGCATCATCCTTATCTCGAAACGCAACGCCGCCTGGGTGATACTTCAAACCATTGTTGTCTGCAATTCCTCTCCAGCATTCCACAAGCCTGTAGATTTCTGCGAAATCCCGCTCGGTAAAATTATTGAGCTTGCAGTAATACCAAGTCTCACCGTCGATAATCACTGTTGGAATGTCGGTCACTCACTTCACCTTATCCTTTATCCACTGATATGTAGTCAGACTGGCGGCTAATAACAAAAATCCAGCAAAAAATAATACAAAAAAGCCAAAGACAAAAAGTCCGTATCCAATAGTTGCACCGAGTCCAAATATTATACTTTCTAGAAATCCCACTCACTCCACCTTATCCTTTATCTCTAATAGTAATCGTTCTATGCGGTTGATCTGCTCTAACACTGGGGCCAGGTCTAATTGTGTCACTGTGCGAAAGTTTTGTTCGTTCTTTACGACTGGTAATAATATCTTCGGCGGCAATGGAGGATTATTAATGTCGTATATTGCGAATGGGCTGATCTCAGCGAACAATTCGTCTAGTGGTGTTTTGCTCATACTGCATCCCCAGCCATTCGGTAAAAGGGACTCAGCGTTTCTATATCCAACCGTGCCGACAGTAACTTGTTGTCGGTTGCCTTCTTAAAGAGTGCGATGAGTGCATAGCGAAGTAGGGTGCGTTCAAATAGATCTTGCTCCATATAGAACCGCGCTTGTGTTTGCTTTATCTCCAAGTACGCTTCTGCTGTTTCTTGCTCTGAATTATTCGTCGTTTTTGCTTTGCTCATTGCGCACCACCATTTCTATTGGCAGCCAAATACTGCACAGCGGCGACAATCAAGTTGATAGCTGTTCTTATGCTTTCTCGCTCATCCAATTTTCGCAGTGCATTAATAACGCTGTTTAACTCTGCGTCACTTTGTATGCTGTCCGCGTACACGCGATCAGCAAGGTTTTTGTTCTCATTCTTTGTCTCAGAATTATCGTAGTCGCTGAGATAGTCCATTGCTTCTTTGAACCAATCCAGTTCTTTAGATTCTTCTTTCTTAAATCGTTTGAATAAATCCATGTACTTCTCCTAATATCTAAATATGCGGTCGCACTCCGCCTATCGCATTATTCGAGTGCGTTCCGTTGCTGTTAAAATTTCTGGATATCGAAAATAGACTTAGGCTTCTCGGCGACCTTACAATATTGACAGCATATTTATTTATGCCGTGCCGATTGCAGCGCCGTCGCAACGAGCAGCAAAAAAAGTACAGGCCTGTACTTTTTGTGAGCCGAGCGAGCCGTATAAATAGACGAGTAGGTTCAAGTTTACTCAAGTTTGCGGCTGGCAGTGGAGCCATAAGTGTTGACAGCGAATGTTTGTGTTGTCGGCCGCAATACTAGATCGAAAGTGGGTAGGTGGGGATGCCTGCCGGTCCCGTAAATGGGGGACTACATACTGCTCACTTTCAGCAATAAGTGATGTGACGCTGACATCTACAACACCTGTAACACTAAGCGTTGCATCACTTCCCACTCTGCAGGTCGTTGTATCAGCAGGCGGAAATACCAGAAGATTGCAGGCAAATGCCGCAAGTAGATCGAGGCAGCAGTGAGCATACGCAGTGATGCTATGCGCCTTCCACGTAGGTTTTTAAATCTGCTGTCTCACCGATCGACACCAAAGGCACGCCGTAAGGCAGCTCAGGTATAAATAGTTTTAGAGGTTGCGCCCTCGAAAACGAATTTCGATGCAATAACTAGATACTAAATTTTGGTTCCGGATAAAGGCTGCGCAAAGTCCCGGTTATCAATCCCGATAGTGAGTTATTGCACTATCGGGATTTCTTCATATCCGCTTCGGTATGGCGCAATACGCGCAAAGGCTAGCGGAGGCCGACAAGGTGGGGAGTAGGTAGGCACTACCGAAAGTACCTGGACCCGAAAGGGCCAAATGCAAAAGGATCAAGCGGCAAACGCGCGCCATCCGATTGCAGCAAAGGCCGGCTCTGTTTGAGATTACATCCGGCAGCCATCCGAAGCTCATCATTTAGGGGTTAGGGTGGTTCCGCTAGTGCGCGCAAGCGCAGCAACCGTGCGGCATGTAGGTGGTACAGGCTAACCGCCACCCGGCTTTAACAAGCGCATGCTGACAAATGATGGTGAGTATTCCATGCCATGATAAAATGTTGTTCCCCCGTGGTGGGGGGACAACCATGTGTGGTTCATAAGCCCGTCCATGATGAAAAAGAAATCCATTAATAAAGACATTCATTCATACAAACCCGAGCAATCCGAAAGAAAATAATCCGTCACTTGCGATAAGCGCGAACGCTAGTGAGTGCATGAGCATGGGACAGCCGAACGCAGTGCGGCTAATAGATAGTAATTGGCTCTTTGTGATAACAATGGCATCTTACGCCCGGACCAAGCGCATGGGGGAAATATGCTGCGGCTGGCATTCATCGGACTTCTGCTCGGCATCACCGGACAGGCAATCGCCCAGGACAAAGGCGATTCCGTACTCATGTATGTCTCGGGTCTTGATCTGAAAACCCAATGTGAGAAGAACCGGCAATTCTGTTACGGCTATACTGCCGCGATGACCGACACCATACTTGTGCTTGATGTACTTGATCGAGGCCCAAAGATTTGCATGCCGCAAGGCGTACAGCTAGAGCAAGTCGTGTTGGTAATCACGAAGTACCTCAACGACAACCCGGATAAACTGCACATCATCGGATCAACCCTTGCATCCCGCGCCATAGTAGACGCATTCCCGTGCAAGCGGTGAGGGGCGCGCTATGAGCAAGAAGCCAGAGCCGGAATCCAACACAATCATCCATATTGTATTTGCGGTGTTCGTGCTGTTCGTGACAGCCGCCGCAGCATTGAACGAGTGGCCCGCATATCAGCAAGCCATCGGCACAATGTTTGCGGGACTTGCTGCTTTGTCAGCGGCGATCATCGCCTATATCGGTGTAACGTCGAAAACCCGACTAGACAGGCAGCTAGCAGACGAGAAAGAACGCTATGAGTGGCGCAATGCCCATATGTACGCAGACCGCATTTGCTTCCTCATTACCTTTTATTCGATCCAGCTACATGGTCGCTTAAAGAATGCCAAGTCAGCAGCGCATGCACTCTCTGCGCTAAATGATAACCCAGTGTTTCCAGAGGAACGCATGGAGCGCCTATGGGAGAGACTAGGGCAGTATGATGCTGACTTGCGTTACGAGCTTAGCGCCTGCACGCATTTCCTCGACAAGCTGCGCCGCTCCTACGAAACCGCAATACCAGAGCTGATAGCGCAGAACTTTGAGGAAGAACCTACTCCGAAAGGCATTCTGCCCGGCATCGTATATATGGGCGATAAAAAACCTAAGGTGCGCTCGGTAGCCGAAATCCTCAAACCAATCAAATCCGATATTAAGCAAGCATTCCGCCACGCCATCGTCGCGCAAACATTGTCCCAACGGCGTATTGGCAATGAACACGCCTTATCATCGGATGAACGCGACGAGATTATCCAGACCCATCCAATATCGGCGGCGATGGATTAGTCGAGTAGCTTCCGCTGTGCAGCAGCACGAACTAGCTGCTCATCCGACACAAAGCCATGTTCTTCGCACTTGAATATCTGCCGCTTCATAGTGTCAGTGGCAGTGAACGACACAATTTTCTCGCACTTGGGGCAAACATAATCCTCGTCTCGTAGCTTCTTTGCCATTTCCGTATTCCTGACATGGTAAGAGGCCGCATAATCGCCGGCCCCTTACACTAATGCTAGCGGGTTTTGACGACAGTAAGCTGATACTGCATCCCGCCAGGAATATTCACATAGGCACCGTAACTGCGTTCCGGCGTGAATGTCTCGGTGTAGCTGACTGCACTGCATCCCAATGCGTTGAACAAATCGGCCAGCACTTGCTCCATGCCGGCTTCGGAATCAGCGGATAGTAAGTCAGCGACGTTGAACTCCAGCATAAACGTTGGTTTCTTAGGTTCGCTCATAAGTAGCTCCATAGCATGTTGCGTACAGCAACAAGCGATAAAGCCAGTACAAACAAAATCCAATAACAAAGGCGTATAACAAGCGTGGGTAATGCGTTTGCGGAGCGGAGAGTAGACGACCACAGATTTTGAAGGCGGCAAGACGACAAGTGACGACGAAAGCTGACGACGATACTTGATGACGACAAGTGATGACCGTATTTAGATTTCAGCCTGGCCCCTGTGCCGAAGCCATTTTGTGGGGCACCCCTTGGTTCTAGCGCCCCTACAGTCCGCATTAGGCTGCCGCACAGCGCATCCATTGAACCAGCTACCCAGCAGCAGCTACACGCTTGGACAGCGTTCTACGGGGTTCTAATAGCCCCGCAACAATCTTACCCAATCATGCTAGTAGGGTCCAAGACACCAGTTGGGTTGCTCGTCTAGCGTTATGCAGCGTTGTTGCAGCGCACAGATACGGTTTTCTTGCACAAGATGTTGTCTACAACCTCATACCACGCTGTTTGAGCGATTGTTCTTTGGTATCAAGGAATGCGGATTGGATAACCCACATTATGTAACCTTTGACGTGTACTCTGCGCGGATCAGTTGCTTTGCTGTTGTCTTTTGAACACGGTTATTCAAAACCGTTATTTTGCATTGCAGTTCGGTTCACCTTTTCCTTGCAATTAACCGGGAAAGTGGTGGGTGAAGCGTGGGAGGTAGCGTAGCTACAAGATCTAGCCGCATGCCGCGCTGGGGCCGGGTGGTGTACTGGTTGATTCTTATTAATATTAATATCAAGCCAAGCGGTCAGCTCGCATGTCGTCAATGCCAGTGCAGTTAGGTCGCATGTCGTCATAGGGTCAGCTCGCATTGCGAAGCGTGGAAGTCATTAGGTAGCTGCATTGCGAAGTATCAAAGCCAGTAGGGCGGTTCGCATGTCGTCGGCTCGATCAAACTCATGTCATCGGGGTTGCAGTGCGTACATAAGAATGGAGCCGGGCTCATTCCCGACTCCACTCCAACTGCTTGTGTATGAAGCCCGTGGGTAACGGGCATTGTTATTTATCGTCCGAACATATCCATCGGATGCCACGCCTTTCCCTTCATCTGCTCTTTGCCGACAGGCGTTAGACGCTGATTAGGCGCTAGCTCGATCTTCCTATACAGGGCTTCGTTCCAGTTCATGCTGTTCACTAGGTACTTGCAGGCTTCCATAGCGTCCAAATGCCCTACAGCGTCGTTTCTCACATAATCGTTGCGGCTCTTGTTCCATACACCTGTCTCTAGCTGGAATCTTAACTGCTTGCATTCTGGCACTATCAGCAGCTTGTGCAGTCCCAAGTAGACTTTGAGGTTGTTAAGCGAGGCATGCTTATCTTTCTTATGAGCCTTTGCGATCTTGATGCCATACGACAGGAATAGTTCTTCAAGCAATCTCGGGTCGTTATCCGAATACATAGCCCAGGTATCGTTAGCGGCACTTGGATGCTTTGCTAGGAAGTCTTTTTGTAGTTCTCCGATCTTCTCGCCAATGGTTGTAGTGATTGCGTTCTTTAATACTGCTTCATGCGTGATTACGACTGTACCTGTGGACCAATCATAGCCACCTACGACTATTGCAGTGTTGTCGTTGAAGCCAATGTCCATGCCAAGTAGGGGCCGGAAACGATCTGGGAAGCCTTTCCATGTCGATAGCAGTTCATCGTTCTTTACTGCGTTCCATTCGCTTACAACCTTCGTGTTCTCGTTAGCTATCGTGTAGTCGGCTAGGTACTCACGCTTGTAGCCCGGGCTATTCTCGCCATCTGGGAAGCTCTTGATTACTGATTCGATAAACTGCGGCGAGGTTCTTGGGTTGTCCTTGTATGTTGCGTGATGGTAGTAGCCGCCGGCTATACCCTCAGCGATGTATTTGGCTGTGAACGCATGTCCTGGGCTATCCGGTGGGGTAGAGATCAGGAATAGCTTGCCGTTGGTAGTCGAAAACATCGGTCTTATGTTGGAGTCGATGATGTATTCGAGATTTGGCATGTCTCGACACTCATCAAGCACTGCAATATGTGCTGATCCGCCTCGAACACCGACACCATCGTTCATATTCAAGCCGATTAGGCGGAACTCGGACCCATTCTTAAAGGTCCAAGTGTCGTAGGCTTTCTTTGGTGCTAAATCTTTCGGGAAATACCGCAGTATCTTGTTGATGTTGTCTTTGACGATGATTTTGACTTGCTCCTTAGTGGGAGCTGCATAGTAGATTTTGCTGCCGGGGTGCCTGAGACAGTAAATCAAGCACAGCAACACCATTAGGAAGCTCTTGCCGAACTGCCTTGATATGTTGAGTACATGCGTGAGGCTGTTAGATGACTGTAGGGCGTCGTAGAGCTTTAGCTGTCCCGGATGCAGGAGCCAGGTAAACTCCCCGCGTCGTATAAGTTCGCCCGCTATTAGTCGCTTTTCGTCGGTGAGGTTTTCGTCTGCGCCGTTGCGCCAGAGTTCGAGAGCCGTTCCATAAGGACTGCTGTACTCTGGTTCTGTATTGGGTTCGCCGGTTCCTCTTTCTGTTGCAATGTGATCTTCCATAAGTCCTTTAGGAAGGCCAAATGGGCTGGCTTAAGCTCCATTGGGTCTTCGCGTAGTATGTAATCTAAGACCTGCTCAACAGCGGTCTTAACGTCGTCGCGTATCTCCTTCATGCTTATCTCGGAAGAATGCTCATGCCCGGTATGCTGCGGCTGAGTCCAAGTAGCTGGGATGAGTTCTGCTGTGTGGCTTTCGTAACAGCGTCTAACTCTGCACGCATCGCAGCTAGATCAGCTTCAACAGCATGTAGCTTGCGATAACGCTGGTAGCGAACCGCGGCTAATACGGCGCCAGTGAACAACGGCAATGCCGAATACAGCACGCCGAACGTAAACACCGCTATCAGCGATGCAACGAACACGATCCACGCGGATAGGATTTCTATATCGACTTTATCCATTGTACTCCTCCCACGCCTTGCTGATCTGCTGTCGGAATACGACCGAGATCAAACGCTTTGCGCTGTTGCGGAGCCTGATTATGTCGGGGTCTTTGGACTTTACGAGTTCTTCGAGGAAGAACTGATCTTCAAATTCTTGTCTGGTTAGCTTGGCTCTTGGTTCGAGCTTCTTGTCTGCCTTTGGTGGGGCCATTTTTATATCTCCAAAACTAAATATGTATTGTGCAGGCTTCCTTTTTCTTTGTGGTTGCTATGTGCAGACGAATCGAAAGGTCAGTTAGATCAATACATTTTGTGCTGGTATCGCACTCAGTTATTTATGCGGATTATTGGTGATTATTTATGAGTTACATTAAGGGTGGCGTTAGTGTTGGAAGCGACTTCAATTCGCTTAGGTCTGATATCAATGATCTGTGGGGAACCGGCAGCGGTGACTACGGCTATGGACAGACAACAAACACGCCGCCAAGTCCTCCATTGGCATCGTTGCCAGCGCAGACAGAAGCCGGGATGGTCGTTGTAGGAGCCGACTTCCAAGCGTTGATCGCTATAGTCGCTCGCATAGCAGAGCAGCAAGGCACCTCAGACACACTACCAAGTGCAGCGTTATACGACAGCGGCGACATAGCCCAGGCACTAGCCGACTTGCCGAGCATGATTGCTACCGTGGAGGCAAACCGTCTCAGCGTAGACGTTGCCGGCGCAACACTAACAACCTCAGACCTAGTCAGCGTTCGCACTGATCCTTGGAGCACTGCTGTTAAGCATGAGCTGACAGTCAGCTTTGCAAATGAGGATGAAGCCCGTTGGTTCTTCAACAGCGGTGGGCAAATCCGATTTGATGCAAGCCGTACCGGTGGGTCTGGCACATCGCAGAATACTGACTGGACCAACCTGCTAACGAATATCGGGACGGTCTACATGAACCACTCCACAACGCAGCAGACAGGTAGCGGAGGCTTCGCTAGCAGCATCGGCTACTACAGCCTCACCGACACATACGAGCAACTGTTTACTCAGTCAGGCAGTGGGGCATACGAGACAAACGACTACATCATAAATGCGCGGCGCGAGGATTACACCGGAGTGCGCGGAGGCAATGGAGCAACCATTAGGTTGCAAGTCATGTTCAACGACGATCACGCCAACATCCATTTTGACACTGTAGACGGCACACTAACTAGCCGCATCGGCATGAGAAGGGCGACAGCGTTTGTCAGCATAACCTCGCCAAGTATGACAACGGTAACCCCTATAACATGAACAACGTAGTACCACTAAAGCAGCCGAAAGAGAGCCGAATAGAAATGTCTGAAATCCAAGGGCTAGTGCAGCTCTGGATTACGCAGAACCAAGTGACACCGCACCTTACGCCGAACGTGAAGAAGAACCCGGCATCCAATCCACTGTTCGTTGATAGAGATGTGCAGTTCTTGCGACGCGACAAACGCGGCAAGACCATCATCGTAACAGACTCTGGTATAGCGCGGCTCATAGCCGCAGACCTGTACCTGAATGGCTACAAGTTCACCCCCGACAATATCAAGAATGCACTCTACAAGTTTGTGCATGAGTGGGTCGTAGAGAACGACGATTTCGAGTCCTACGAAATACCGCGCGTAGTGCAAGTGAAGAAGCGCGGCCGTCCTCGCAAGGATGGCACATCACGCACAGTCTATGTCCGATTTGAACAACCCAAGGAGGATTAAATATGAGTACGAATAGAGGTAACACCAGTGGAATTTACAAACACACCAGAAGAAATAGATGAAAACATAATTGAGATTGAGACCAATAATCCTTGGATCAAAGAGGGCGACGAACTAGGAGCCGAGATTGTCGATTACATGCGGTCGTGGACCAAGTACCTGCAGAACTGCGGCCTGTATCAGAAGTGGGTCAAGCATAGCAATTACTATTACAACAATTACAACAACGCTTGGAACAACAACACGACGAGCATACAGACGATAGGCGAGGGCAACCGATTTTACTTCATGGTTGCAAACCATTTGAGAGCTATCGGCAAGAACCATATTTCTCTTGCCACGGTAAACCCGCCGGTCTTCGACATTAAAGCGATCAACTCAGACGCCGACACGCAGAAAGCCAGCCTCATTGGCAACAGCGTGATTGACTACTACATGCACGAAAAGAAACTACGCCAGTATATGAACAAGGCAGTAGAGCAAGCATGGGTATTCGATGCCGGCTTTGCTGTTACCGAATGGGATGCTAACGAGGGCCGCGAATACGCGACAGACGGCGACAGCCTACGACAAGAGGAAAAGGAAAGCGGCGATATAGTCTGCTTCAACCCGACCCATTTTGACGTTGCATATGCTCCAACCCGAGACTCATGGCAGGACCAGGACGCAGTAGTCGTGCGCCAGTTCGTGCCCAAGCAAAGGCTATTATCGCGCTATCCGCATCTGGCAGACGAAATCAACGGAGCCAAAGGGCGCATGTTCAACGACGACGCCTTTAGGAATCGCGCATACAACGACTTAGAACTACAGAGCCTCAGTGATGAAGTGGAAATCATCAAGCTATTCCACCGCAAGACAGAATGGATGCCGCAAGGCAGGTTTGCTATTGCGTTGAACACAGGGACATTGCTGTATGACAGTCCAACGGGATTGCCGTACAGAACGATCCCAGTATTCCGCATGGTGTTTGAGGAACAGATAAACAATCTACATGGCTGGTCGCCGATCAATGCAGTAGTGCCACAGCAAGAGGCACTTAACATGGTCAACAGCACCATTGTAACGAACCAAGCCAACTACGGCGTACAGTATGTGGTTGCGCCGAACGGATCTAACATCAATCCAAATTCTATTGCCGGGTTAGTGTTCCTCGAATACACAGGGCAGGTTCCGCCGCAAGGAATGAACCTCACGCAAACACCCGGAGAGATATACAACTACCGTCAAGAGCTGATGGTAGACATGAACCGGATAACGGGAACGTCTGACGTATCGCGCGGTGAAGTACCCGGCTCCCTGCAATCAGGATCAGCTCTCGCATTCGTCGCATCGCAGACAGCGCAGAACCAAGGTCCATTCCTACAGAACTTCGCGCAGTTTGCCGGCGACATAGCAACGGCAATGTTGAAGATGCTGCGCCAGTATATGCCGGAGGATCGCACTATAGCGATATTCGGAAAGCACCAGAGCATTCCGAAGTCATTCCGCAAGGACGACCTCGTAAACATTGATCGCGTTATCTGTGAACTCGGAAATATCATGACGCACAGCTTTGCTGGTCGCGCACAGATTGCCGGCGAGCTGCTTAACAGCGGTAAGGTAGATGCAGAGGGATACTTGCAGGTCATCACCACAGGTAACTTGCAGCCGATGATTGAAGGGCCGCTAGAAGAGATAAATCATATACGCAGGGAGTGCGAATGGTTGCAGGATGGAAAGCAACCGTCGGTCTTGCAGCTAGACAATCACGCCTTGCACATACAAGAGAAGCGCAAGCTGCTAATGCGACCGGAGTTTAGAATGCCGGCTGACAACGCCGCACTCCAGATACAGAAAAACATCATGCAGAACATCATCCAGCATCAACAGATGATGTCGGAGTTACAGAAGGGCCAGCCACAAATTCCGCAGCCAGGCGGTATGCCGGCCCCAACACAACAAGAATCTGCGCAAGCATCACGGGCAAACCCTGCACCGGATCAACAGCGCATAGAACAGGCAGGCTCATCAATGCCGCAAATGCCACAAATGCCAATCAACCCACAAACAGGAGCGAGGGCACAACCATAAAAAGGAGACAATATGGAAAACAACACAGGAGCAGCGAACCAAGCAGCTACTACCGCCAACCAGAGCGAAGCAACACCTAGCAAGGGCGAACAACTACCAAGCTGGATGAACGAATACCTCGGAGACGAGGCAAAGGCGAACTCAGACACAACTGAGGATCAGTCAAACGGAAACCTGGATAGGCTGGCAAGACAACTAAGCGAGGGTGAAGTGGAGGAAGAATCCGAACCGGCACAAGAAGAAGAATTCACCGTCAAGGTGAACAAGAAGGAATTGAAGCTAAAGCGCGATCAAGTCATATCGCTAGCGCAACAAGCTATAGCAGCAAACGACATTATGGGCCGCGCAAAGCAAGAGCGCGAGCAAGTGCAATCCGATGCCAACAAGGTGAAGCAAATCGCTGCACAGTTTGGGCAGTTCGTGAATGCATTTAAGTCTGGTGATCCTGACACACTAGAACGATTTGCAGAGCGCATAGGCGTTGATCTGCAAACTATCGTTATAAGCATGGCGAGCAGATACTTTGAGCGTGAGCAAATGAGCCCAGAAGCCCGCAAGGCAATGGAGCTAGAGCGCAAGCTAAAGTACATGGAAGAACAGCAGCAGGCGCAAGAGCGTGATGCACAAGAGCGCAAGCGTCGTTACGAGGCGAACCGCGCCAAGCAACACATTGACGGCGAGCTGCCAGAGGCAATCAAAAAAGCCGGGCTACCCGACAACACAGCAACGCGAAGACGTATTGTTGAATTGTGGTTAGGTGCTGTGCAAGCGGGGCAAGACCCGACAGCGCATGACGTAGCTAGCTGGGTTAAGCAGGAGCGTGCGCGCGATGGCATAACCGACATAGGTACGATTGAGCAAATCATCAAAGAGCTAGCAAAGAAGAAGCAGCCCCAGGTTCGTTTTAAGTCAGCACCAAAAGCTACCAACGCATCGAAGCGATATATGACCGAAAGCGAATATGAGAAGCAGAGAAAAGGCGGAAAAATATAAATACGGTTGAATAGTCCCGCGTACCAAGTGGGCATCACGTTTAATGCAGCAACGCATGTCAGCATACCAGCGACAAGGCAGCGGTGCAGGTAACATCCTAAGCAGCAGTTGAGTTACACCAAATCCAACAGCGGAGGCGAAGGCTAATGAACCAAAAATAATTAGAAAAGGAGATATTAGCCACACATGGCAACATACAATACAGTATCCCAAGTAGGCGGGATTTTAAAGAATGTCTATAACAAGAAAGTCGTTGACGTAGTACCAGATAATTTAGCTGTGTTCTTCGATATGTTTCAGTTCTCTGGTGGAGCTGAAAAGATAGGTAGCAAGTTCGTTACCGAAGTAAACTTTGGATCAGAAAACGGTATTACGGTTGCCGCAGGCGACGCAGGAATCGTTGACTTAAAAGCACCAGAAGCACCGGCAATTAAGCAAGCGGAAGTCACTGGTAGCCAGATCATCAACAGTGCTTGGGTCGCATGGGACACAGTTACACGCGCGATCAAGGCAGATAGCCCGCAAGCATTCGAGTCATTGTTTGATAGAACAATGAAGAACTTGAGAAACGGCCATCGCCGCGCCCAAGTCTTAAACATACTTTACGGTGGAGACAACATTGGTGTTGTTTCTGCCGGCGCGAACAGCGCAACACAAACCATTTCCCTTGCAACATATGCGCCTGGTATTTGGTTCGCGTCAGAAGGCATGTTCGTTGATATCTATGACCCGACATTAAACACAAAGCGCAATGGCGCAGACGTAAAGGTTATTGGATACAATACAGTAACTCGTACAGTCACATTGTCAGCAACAGTAAACACCACCACAGATGATATTATCGTTCCTCGCGGAACAGTATCTGGTGCTGCTTATGTTGAAGGTATTGGATTGTCCGCTGCACTCGGAAAGACTTCCGGCGACTTATACGGATTGAGCGTTACCACTTACCCAAGCTGGAAACCTGCACAATTCCCTGTCGGTGGTGCTTTATCACAAGAGAAACTTGATGAAGCAGTTACCCTTGGATTCAACAAGGGCTTCACTGGCAAGTATGTATTGTTGACCTCTGGTGCAACATTCAACAACTTGCACACTGAACAACTGTCTCGCGTTATGACCCGCGACTATGGCAACAGCAATACCCCAGCAGGGTTGCGCGGTATCGGCTATAGAATTCAAGGAGACATACTTGTGGACGTTGTTTCTCATCCTTGGATCAAGAACGGAGAATCCTACTTGGTTCCAGACGATGACTCTTGGAGACGTATCGGAACTGTTGATTTAACCTTAGGTGATCCAACAGGTGAAGAGTCCATCATCCAGAAGCTACAAGGTAAGACCGGTTATGAAATCACTTCATACTCATTGAACTCCATGTTCTCTGAAACCGCTTACCAAGGCGTCAAGTTGACTGGCATCGTGAACAACTAAGTTTAGTCAAAATCAATAAGTGTCACAGAGGGAGGTAGGTAACTGCCTCCCTTTGCTTTTGCATAAATAGCATTGATATCGATACTAACGGAGTTACCCATATGGACATTTCATCATTATTAGACGGCCTCAAAGATAAGCTAAAAGAGCTAAACCTCGATGAGCTAGCCGGCGCACAAAAGACAGGCAACGTTGAGATAGAGCTTAAAGCGGGTAGCAACCCGGACAGCTTAAGCAACATGCTGCAACGTGACCCAGACCCAGAGACAGCACTAGCCCGACAATCCAGAGAGCTAGGCAAGAACGTCAATCGTGGTCTTGAGGATGCAGGCACCGGGATCAGCGACAAAGCAGACGATGCTAGCGACTGGTTCAAGTCGTTCTCACGCAACCCAATCGACAACGCAGCACAAGACGCAGGGACTACGCTTAAGCGTGGTGCGCGCGATGCTATGACAACTGGCGGCAGGTTTGCGGAAGACCTGGGCGATAAAGCCGGGGACGTATACCAAGACTCGCCACTCTTACAGGGTGGAGCAGAGAAGATTAAGCAGCTCTTACAGCAATCCGGCCTCTCAGCGGAAGAACTCTTAGGCGCACTAAAGAATAGACAATAAGACCCGGAATGGGCGCACTTAATAAGGTAATTAGTGGCAACACCAAAAACGTTTAACGGAGTAGTTTACCAGATACCAACCACCGGCGAGACCGGATGGGGTGATGAAGTAGCAGACTTCCTAGTGTCAGTCGCGGACAACGCGGCGACACTAAACTCAGCGCAAACATTACAGAACAAGACACTCGCTCTCCCGATCATAAGAGGGCTTGGGAATAACGATGCCTTGACCCTCGTTAAGGGAACAACTGGGCAGCGCCCATTGACACCGGCAGCCGGCGATATTCGTTGGAATACGACAACAGGCAGCATGGAAATAAACGACGGTAGCCAATGGCTTCAAATGACCGGGCCGTCTGGATTCGTCCAATCAATATCTGGAACAGCAAATGAGGTCACAGTAAGCGGAACAACTACAGCGACAGTTAGCTTGCCTAGTGCGCTGACATTTACAGGCAAGACAGTTACCGGGGGTACTTTCGACACACCGACAATCAATACCCCAGCGATCAGCGGAGCAACATTAAGCGGGTCTACGCTTGCAAATTCTTTGACGGCATATGGGGTGCCGACAGATGTAGCCTTTACACTATCCAGCAAAGGCAATGCCGCAATAGCACTGGCAGCTAACTCAGCTACCCAGGTATCCGTCTTAGGCCCAAGCCTTGCAGTCAACTATTTGAGCATTGGCGGCAGTGTAACAGGGCAACCAATCATCATAACAGCGCAGGGTATTGACGCTGTAATAGGCATAACATTCGCGCCAGTCGATAACGGCGACGTAATCATCGACTCAACGGGAGCATTAGTTCTCCCACGCGGTACGACTGCTGAGAGGCCCGGGACATCGGCTGATGGCTATATCCGCTACAACGATGAACTCGAAACAGTCGAAGCGCATATCAGCGGCGGATGGAAAAGCTGGGCAGTAGTAGACGAGCTACTAAACAACCAGTCTGTAATCCTTAAGGCGATGGGCTTCTAAAGAGAAAGAACCGACGCCTATTGATAAATAGCTGTATTGCATAATCAGGAATTTAACAGGCGTTAGCGTGACAGTACAAAAGACATTCAACGGATCAACTTACAATCTACCGACTACTGGCGAAACGGGATGGGGAGACCAGACAACCGACTTCCTTAGTGATCTTGCAGACAATGCAGTCGCAAAAACAGCCACCCAGACATTGACCAACAAGACGTTGATAGCCCCGACAATTGAGGGCGGGGTGTTCACCGACTTTACATTCGAAGAAGTAACATTCATTGATCCAGTGATAATTGACGGGACCATTACAGGGACCGAAATAACCGACGTCGAAATCACAGAATCGACAATAAGCACCACGGCGATCAGCGCCTCTACGGTAACTGGCACCACGATCAGCAGCTCAACGATAACCGGAACTGCAATAAGCAGCTCAACAATCGCAGGAGCAACAATCAGCGGTACAACTACGCTGCCGGGTGGCGCGTCGATTAGCTCTGACGGATTTATAACTGTGTCAACGGCGGCTGCAATATCAGCGGCAGGAGCCGACCAGAACAACGCAACTGCGCTAACCAAGCAATTCAACGTTATATCAACCGTCGCATTTGGTAATGACGGAGTGCGACTGCCATCAGCAGCCGGCGGCAAAGAAATATCTGTAGTCAACGCCAGTAGCGAAACGTTGAAAATATATCCAGCAACCGGCGCTGCCATCAACGGCGGATCAACAAACCAATCAATAAACCTAGGAGTCGGGGCCTGTCTGAAATTGACCGCCGTTAGCGCGATCCAATGGTATGCGTTTTACGGAGTATACGGTTAATGGCTATCATTACATCATCGAAGCTGCTTACAAAAATCAAAGCCAAAGCATTCTTAGCTTCCAACAATGCCGGCTTTTCAAATCAAGACATTCTCGACTTAGCAACAGACGAATTGCTAGACACCATCGTTCCAGAAATCATGGAAGTGCATGAGGGGTTCTTGCTCTACTCGGAAGAGGTAGCAGTAGCTGCCAACACGGGACAGGTAAGAATACCAGACAGAGCAATCGGCGGGTCTATACGACACATCTATTGGGTAGACGCCAACAACACCCGCAAGGTAATTGACCGATTGGACCAAGAAGACAAAGAGAGCTTCAGCGGATCGTCGGGACAAGTCCGGAACTTTATAATTGAAGGCAACTATATCAGCCTTTTGCCAGCGCCAAGCAGTGCGGGCACATTGGTTATTTCGTTTCCGTTCCGCCCAAGCCAGATCGTTGAAGAATCCAAATGCAAGCAGATACAGGCTATCGACTACGACACTCGTACTGTGTCGGTTGCGAGCATTCCATCATCGTGGGTACTGCCAACAGAATTCGATTGCGTGAACTATGAGTCAGGCAACGAGATACTTTACTACAATCATGCCGGCACTATAGCGGGCAACAATATTCAATTTGATCAGCCAATAGGCAGCATGAAAGTAGGGGACTGGATATGCCTACCAAGAGAGGCGCCAGTAGCAATGGTCGTCGAAGAACTGCACAGCTATTTGGTGCAGCTAACGGCGGCAGAAATAATTAAACAGCGCGGACAGACCGAGCAATACAAGTCTAGCAAAGAGAAGTTAGAGAATATCCGCAAGCGTATACCGCTGCTCATCAACAATCGAGTGCAGTCCAAGCCATTCCAAACAGGTCGCCCAAATCCATTCTTCAATGTGGGCAGGGGCGGCTTCTCTAGATGACGACACAGATTACCAGTAAGAAGCAGGCGAAAGGACTCAACACCTACGAGAACTCAGTTACAGCAGAGCGCGGAGATACCCGCCTTGCCGTGAATACCGTCATAGTCCGCAAGGGGCTTATGTCGAACCGCCCAGGGTTTGAATACTATGTGCCCGACACAGACGGCACTATCAACAACATGCTTGAGTACAGCGATTACCTTATCGACCATCTGGACGACAACACGCTCGGCAGACGGACGCAATCAAGCAGTACCCGAGTAAACTATACCGGCACCTACGTTGCTCCGACGAATTACAAAATCCACGGAACGACTACGCAGCGGAATTTCTATTTCTGCACGACGGCAGGAATATTCCGATTGGACAGCCCAACATCGGAACCCATCAAGGCAGGAACACCAGAGGCGCTAGACCTACAAGCCCAGCTAGATGGAATAGGCGGCGGATTTTTGTCAGGGTCTACCAAAGTCGCCTACAAAATGGTGTGGGTAAGGACCGACTCCAATGGGCTGGTGACTAGGGGTAAGCCAACAGTCGGAGTGGATCTGACTAATGCCTCGCGGTTATCAGTAACAAGCATTACTCGCGCAAGCACCACAGCCACGGTAACGACTGCATCAAGTCACGGCTATTCCAATGGCGACACTGTCCTAGTGAGTGGCGCCGATCAGAGCCAATACAATGGACAAGTAGCTATTGCCAATGTCGGGGCTAACACCTTCGACTATACGGTTAGCGGGTCACCGACTACGCCGGCAACAGGCACTATCACAGTTGAAAAGCAGCTAGACGCCGTTGTCACATTTACTGCGCCATTCGATGTTAAGAGCGGCGACAAGTACGAGGTCTACAGGACCATCCAGACAAGCGACGCCAGCATAATACCAGGCGACGAATATTACCTAGTGGAGCAGGACACCTTTACCGGCACCCCCGGCACAGTAGTTAGTTTCACCGATAGCATAGGCGATGAATTCTTAAACACACCGCTATACACGAATCCAGACAGCGGAGAGGGCGCAACATCTGCCAATTATAGGCCGCCATTCGCCACAGACATTGAGCAGTTTAATGGCATCACATTTTACGCCAACACAGCTATAGACGATCAGTCCACTATCAACCTTATCTCGGTCCTAAGCCTTGTTGACAATACATCGGCAATCAGAGTTACCAGAATAAACGGCGGCACTTCTCAGAACTATGTTTTCGACACAGCAGAGAACGTCGCCACAAGACGATTTAAGCGATACACGGCTGGCGATGTATCCGCCAACATAGAAAGCACAATGCGGTCATTCTGCCGCGTCGTGAACCAAGACGCAGACGGGTTAGTCTATGCAGAGTACCTAAGCGGCCCAAGCGACGATCCCGGTAAGGTTCGGCTATGGGTAAGAGACAAGGCAACAGGTTCGTTTGCAGTCTCAGCAAACAATAGCACCACAGGAAATAACTTCCTTCCATCGCTGCCGACCACTGGCACAGACTACTTGTCGCAGAACGACCGCAGGCAGAACCGAGTTTACTACAGCAAGCCAGACGCACCGGACTCTGTTCCGTTGCTCAACTATGTTGACGTAGGCAGCGAAACAAAACCAATCGAGAGAATTGTAGCTCTCAGGTCTACGCTGTTCATTCTCAAGCAGGATGGTGTCTACATGATACAGGGAGCAGGGCCGACATACGGCAATGCTATTACCCTGGACAACACAGCAATCATTGCTGCGCCAGAGAGTACGGCGGTCCTATCCAACTATATCTATATGTTCTCAAACCAAGGCTTCATTCGCTTAAACGAGAATGGCGCGGTCATTATCTCGATTGATATTGAACCCGATGTAATGAGCAAATTGCCACAGGGAAATGTAAGGAGCGTGTCTCACGCATACGGCGATGAATTCAGGAGACAATATGTCTGCTGGCTCCCTGACGATGGCAATGCCACATACGGGACCATTGCATACGTCTATCACATCATCCCAGAAGAATGGACCACATGGGATAAGCCAGCGGGCGCAAGCATCGTGTCTGGTGAAACCCGAAACGTCTTCATTACCAGCGGCAGAGAAGAAGCCTTATTAAAGCTGCGAACAGGCGCAGCAGTATCCGACTATTCCGATGAGCAATTCGACCTGACATTAACTCAGCAAACAGGCCGTGTCGTTAGGCTGGACTGGACAGCTAACCCGCTATTCCAGATTGACGAAGGATATTCGCTTCATCAAAGCGGTCGCTTCGCCAAGATAGTAGACTACCAGTTCGTCACCGGCAGCACATACGATGTAACGGTAGACCGAGACATAACATTCACGGTCGGTACAGTAGAGGCAAGAACGCCGATCTACTCGCACTTCCAATTCCCAGCCGATCCATGCGGTGAAGCAGGCATAACAAAGCTGTTCCAATCCATCACCGTTTACTTGGATCAAGGTAAGGTCAGCAAGGCCACTATCCAATATGCAACCAATGAAATGGGACAGGTAGGAGAGTTCGAGGTTATGCCGAATACCTCATCCGTTGGATGGGGCCAGAGTGCATGGGGTATTGTCGAATGGGGCGATGCGGTCAGCCCGGTTTATAGCGTCCCTTACACAATCACTATTCCATCGTCCGATATGTCTGGCGAAAGCTTGATGATGGGCTGGAAGCACAGTGTATCAAACGAGGTGTACCGCATAGGCTATGTCAGCTTCACGTTCGAGACAGCAGTAGAATACAGGGTGGTCCAGTGAAGTTTCCAATCCTCAAGCGTATGAGCCAGGACGACTTTCGTACTGCACCGAAATGGTTTGATGCTGTGCTGTCGATCATCAATCCAATTATCGACTTTATGAATCAGTCAATGCCAAACGGGTTGAACATAGACGACAACCTAGAGGCAGAAGTCCAAGTCATCACAGCAAAGCACGCAACGACAAAAACAGTCAGGCTCAACAAGCTAAAGCGGCTTCCGCGGTTCATGCGTACAGGATACGCAGGCGGGCAAGTAGTCGTCGGCGCGCAGATTGTGAGATACGGGACAAACACCGTTGATGTGCGGTTGCTCTTTGAAGGGGCACCCACAGGGGAAATCAAAGTGACAGTGTGTTTTGAGCCCTAAACGGTAAATACACGAAACTAACAGAAGGGAATTAATGGCATTACCACTACAGAAAGACGATGAAGAAAATAATACATTAGCTACATCTGGATCAGCGCCGGGCGCTGCCGTAGCAAGCGGGTTTAGCTCCAATGCAGAGCAGCCAACCAACCCAGCTAGTACAGCTAACAACGCCCCGACAGGCGGCGACTACAACAAGATCATACAAGCCAATCAGGGTATCGACACTAGCGACTTCTTCAACCCGCTAGTGCAGGTAGGACAAGCAGGCAGAGGCGGGGTTAATTCCGCAGTCAACAATTTCAACACTGCTATTGGCGACAGAAACATATTCGATAGTGGCGAAACCGATTTGCTCACAGGGGCAATCAACGGAAGCCAGCCGATACAGCAAGCGAAAGACTTGCTCGCTCTCAACTACACAGGCCCCAGCCAGCTAGACAACAACCTATATGATTCCAGCATCAATAGGTATGTGACTGGCGCAAAAGACCTGAACACAAAGCAGGGCATCAACAATTACTTCTCCCAATACATGCCGACTCTTTCCCCAGGTGAAAGACGCTTCAACACGATTGTTTACCAGAACAACCCGAACGTAAAAGCCGACGCTCTCAATATCCTGAAAGACGCTTACACCCTACAGGACTTCCAAAAGACCTCGGAGCAGGGGGCAACAAACCTAGTCGCTGAGAGAACACAGGACGCAAACGACATAAGGACTGGCAGCACTGCATTTGTGAACAACTACGCGAACGATATAAACACGTTCCTTGACCAAGCAATAAACGAGTACAACACGCAGGACGCTGCGCTAAAGCAACAATACGAGCTAGTCCGTAGGGACCAAGCGCCAATCAACTCCATAGCGCAGAACCGATACAACTTCGACGCATATGGCAGCAGCTTTGCGCCGGCAGCATTTGACTCCGACCTTGCGAACTTCCATCAAAAGGTAAAGCCACTCGACTATCTCGAATGGTTAGCAGGCAGTCCCGCGACAAGAAACAACGTCGCAACGGATCAGCAGATAACGCAGTTTAACAATTCACAAGACATACTCGGCAATTCGCAGAGACTAATTAACGAGCAACTAGATCCAAGCGAAATCGGCTACCAAAACCTTGCATACCTTGATGCTTTAAACGGCATGAAGGCGCAGCTTGAGACAGCACACAATGCTGCACTAGCAGCGCAAGGCAATAGCAACCGTTGGACTGCGCCAGAAGATTTCCAATACAAAGACGTTTTCTATGATGGTGACGGCGGCCCCGGTGCAACAGGTGGAGGCCCAGACGCTGCCGCAGGAGTAAACGACAACGGTGCAGTAGGCATAGGTATTGGTCCGGCATCTGGCACAGCCGGCACAGGCGGAATTGGTGGAGTAGCCGGAGCAGCAGCCGCAGTAGCAGGATTAGGGTTAAGTCCAGTCTCCGCAATCGCAATGGCTATTGCTAATGCGATCACAGGCAGAACGCCGACTGCACAAAAAGTAATGAACATGGTCAACAATGCTGTTAACGGCAGCTCTGCATCTGATGCAGATCAGGGAGAGGACGACTCGAACGCCGTTGCAGGTAATCAAGCTGTGTCCGGTAATACAGGTATCGCAGTAGGACCAGACGCAGACGCACAGCAGAACAACGAACAGGGCGGTCCAAGTGGCCCGGGCGTCGGCGGAAATTCCGGAGATGAAGGCAACGATGATTCCAATTCAGAGGCTTCCTCTGGTGCGGTGTCCGGCAACACCGGCATTGGTGTTGGGACAGACGCCGATGCTGCTGCAAATAATGCGCAGGGCGGCCCGAGCGGGCCAGGTGTCGGTGGTGATGGTGGCGGTGGCGGTGATGGTGGTGGTAGTGGCACGGTCATATGCACCGAACTATACCGACAAGGCTTAATGTCGGAAGAAATCTACAGAGCAGACGCCGAGTATGGCGAACTAGCAAAGATCAACGACCCAGATTTAGTGAATGGGTATCACGCATGGGGCATCCCATACGTTCGCTTAATGAAGCGTAGTGCAGCAGCAACCAAGCTCGCGCACCTCATAGCAACACCTTGGGCCAAACAGATGGCTTACGAAATGGGTGTTACGGACAAACCAAACTACATCGGAAAGGCGCTTATGGCTGTCGCATATCCAATATGCCGACTAGTCGCGCGCACAAGCAGACTTATGAAGGGAGCCGGTAAATACAACGCGGCATAATTAGGAAGTGAATGGCAGACTTTAGACAACAAGCATTAGATCAATTTAACAATTTACAGCTTCCAGTTTATAACACGACGACATACGGAAATTACACCGCGCCGCGTAACTGGACACCGACGACTTATAATGCCGCGACTGGTTCAGCATCAAACATCAACGTTGATCCATACTACAAGCAGGCAAAGCAAGACTATCTCGGCAGCTTAAAGAACCAATTATCCTACACAGGATTTACACCGGGCGAGCAGAGCAAGCTAAACCAGCTCACGCAGTCACAGGTAACGGCAGCGAATGCAGGCCGCAACACGCTGCAAAACCAACTACAGAGCAGAGGGCAAGGCGGCGCGGGTGCTTCACTCGCTATGCAGCTAGCTAACAATGCCCAAGTAGCAAACGCCGCTAACGGTTTAGGGGAGAGCCTGTTCCAAGATAGCGAGAAAGCCGACCTACAGAGGCAAGCATTGCTCGGTAGCACGCTCGGCACATTTGCAGGGCAAGACGCCAACACAGCGGCTCAACAGGCCGCACTAAACAATTCATTCAATCAGATCATGCTTCAACTGCAAACTGGCGCTAACAAGTATGGCGCCGACATGCAGAACCAAGCATCGCTTTACAATCTCGGAAACCAAGACGCGATTGACAGGGCTAACGTTGACATAGCGAATAAGAATCTCGACCGATACAACCAGTTCCAAGACAAGAACTTTACGAACTCCGGTCAATTGGCATCCGCCAATGCAAACGCACTCAACGCAATACAGTCTGCAATCGACACCCGCGAAATGGCAGGCGATCAGTTCAACATGGACTTAGCAAAACTCGGATTGCAAGGAGCCGGATTGCTGTTCGGTAAAGACGGATTTGGACTAAAGGGTTCTGACATAGCAGATGTGGCAGGCACAGTAGGCAGCGCGGCAATGGATGCCGGTAGCTGGCTGGGCGATACAATCGGCAGCATATTCGATTGGTTCTAATAGGTAGCGTATGGCAAATTTAATTGATTTCGAGAAACTAGGGTTAGCTCAAGCACTAAAGCAGTTCACAGACCCGACACCGACACCAAACCCATTGGACAACCTTCCACAATCTTTGCAGAAGCAGAGGGAAATGTTCGGGGAATACCAGAAGGGCAACACTGCCTATCTGGAACAGATGAAACAGGCTTACGACAAGTTCGCAGAGTCCAACAAACCGGACGTATGGAACCTGTTAAACAGTCTCGCAGACAGAGCAAGTCTTGCTTACTCGTCACATCTACAAGGCAAGTATCCTAGCGCAAATGCCCAGCCATATAGGCAAGACGTATACCGTGACATTGCATTGCGTAAAGACGACGAGAAAGACCGCAGGGCTAGGAACGCTTCCGCACTAAAGGGGATGCAGGACTGGCTTACTGCAAAGCAAGGCATGGCAGGAGAGAACTTCAAATTCCAAAGCGGCTTGCTGGACAAAGAGGATCAAGTCGCATTGCAGAAATACACGATGGACAAGCAAGACAAATCCAATCGCGTTACCAATGCTCTCGCTCTCACAAACCTGGGCCTCACATACGAGGCAAAGAAATCAGCAGAGCGTTCCGCTGCCATAAAGATGCAATACGATATGTATAAGGACGGGCACGAAGGTATCGCCAAGACACTTAACGACACTCTCAAGCAGAGAGACGACAACCCAATATACAAGCTGTCACAAGCCGGGCTTCTCAACATCGAGAATGCAAGAGCTGGATTGCAGCAGGGAACAGGTATCGGCGACATAGTAGCACTGCGTCAATTTATGGCGGGTGTCGCTAACGAAGCAAAGAACACTACGGACTCAGAAAACAGAGCATACCTAGGTCAATCCCTAGACGTTATGACGCAGCTTATAAACCGCGTCACGATGTTAGGAGAGGGCGGGTTTGCACCGGAGCAGCGTAAAGAGATTGAGCAGGCGCTTAACATCGTTGACAACAACATGAACAAAGTGGCTCGCAAGACCACACAGGACTATTACAACCGCTATCAATTAAACGCAGCTATCGTGCCCGGCACAAAGCCAACGGACTGGAAAGACCGTGGTTATGTTGCGTTCGGATTGAACATACCGCAGCCGACAATCCGTCCTGTAGATAACAAACTCAATCCAGACTTCACACCAAAGGACGACACCAAAAAGCCGACCCTTGGAGAGCAAGTTAAAGGCGGTGCGTCAAAGGTCGTGAACCGTGTAACAGGCGGCGATACGAAGCCAGAGGACCAAGAACAAAGCCCAAGCGATATGTTCGGTTTTAATTGGAATGAGCTGGGCAGTTTCCTCGACAAGTGGAAGAAAGGCAGTCAGCAGTAATAGGTAAACCAGAATGAGTATGATTGATGAATTTAAGTCAGAGTTCGGTGATAGGACCAAGACACTAAACGATGTGCAGATAGCCCGAGTGCTATTTGATCGCGGTGGCAGTAAAGACGGGGAGAGTTTCCCAGACTTCGCCAAACGTGCCGGCGTCAAAGTCAATGCGATAGACGCAATGGGTAATGCCCTTGCCGATACGTTGTCACTAGGCACCATGCCGATGATAGGCGCAGCCGGTAAGACGGCCGTGGAAAAGCTGACTGGGGATGAACGCTCATTCGCAGAGGCATATCAGGATAACAAGCGCCAGTTTAATGATCAAAACTCGGTAGCCCGGGACCAGAATCCAGCAACCAGCTTCACAAGCGACTTGCTCGGCAACACACTACAGCTAGCCAGCCCGCTAGCTAAAGGTGTCGCTGCATTAACCCCAGGTGGTGCGCTATCAAAGGAAGCCGCACAGGGCGCTTTCATAGGTGGAGCACAGTCTGCAGGGGGTAGTGCTTCGAGGGGCGAGGATGGAGCGCAAGGGGCTTTTAACACCCTTATGGGGGCAGGGCTCGGTGCAGCTAGTGCCCCAGCAGGAGCAATGGTTAAAAACCTAGGGGATGCTGCGGCAGGTACGTTTAAGACCATAGGCAACAGCACAGAGAGATTAGCCGACAGCTTGGAATCATTGCCGCGCTGGATAGGCGAGAAGATGGGCAAGATGGCATCCAAGGATTGGCCCGGTCCGGGTATGTCGCCAATGGAGAAGGCAGTCCAAACCGACAAAGAATTCTACGGCAACCTATTAGCTAGTGATGCTGTGGACACAAAGAAGGTCGTAGGCAAGATCAAGGAATTCTTTAGCGATCAGAACTGGCCCAACTACAGACCGTATGCCTTTGCCCGAGACAACGACTTGAATTCTGTCCAGTCATTGTTGGCAAGAGGAAAGGCAGGCGAGGCAGGAGCCGAGTTTGACAAGGTATTATCAACCAAGCGCGGACAGATGTTGGCGCAGGGCGCAGACCCAATCGCTGTAGAGCGCGAAATGGATACCTACGTTAAGAGCCTCTACAAAGACATTGTGGACACCAAGCTAGAAGGGCAACCAAACCTCGATGCAGTGAAGTCCCGATTGGAACGCGACTACCCAGACATTGCACGCCGCAGGGTCGGTACATCAAATTCACCGAAGGAATTGCTATACGAGCTTGAGCGCGAGAACAGCGGCTTAGTCGCCAAGTATTTCGAGCCGGTGAACATGAACAATCCGCAACAGGTGCAAACACTCATGCAGCACTATGGGGCACAAACACCGCAAGAGCTGCAACAGAACTTCTTGCTGCAATCAACACGCGGCAACGGTCAACTGTTCGCGCCGAAGGAAACCAGTAGAGACATAATGAGAGCTGCGCCAGACGCAGGCTATCAAGAGTTAAAACGTGATGTGGCAAATGATGTTGCTACCTCGATAAAGAGCCGTATCGGTGGCATGTACCGTAACTGGCGAAACAGCTATTACAGGCGACGTGACTGTAACCGGCGCGTTAGAAGTAACTGGCGCTGTACAGTTTGGAACCTATGCAGCAATAGACGCAGAAGAAGTAGTTGGCTTCATCACAATTAAAGACGCTGCTGGCAACGACCGCAAAGTCGCTATTGTAGCTTAAGGCCGGTGACACATGGGTAATGTAGTCACTAAGTCAATCGCATCTACCGATGTATCGGCTGCCGCAGTCTATTCAGACGTATTCAGTCCAAGACCCGGAAAGTTCAACGTATCAAATCGTATTGCTTCGGGTTCGCCATCCACCTACACGGTGACATTGCAACGCAGATTTGGTGTTAGCGATAGCTGGCGCACTGTTGCGACTTATACAGCGGTCACAGAAACCACTAGGGACGTTGTAGAGAATGGGGAGCAATACCGTATCGGTATAGCGCAATCCCAACTGGATGCAGGCACACTAGAGCTGCGATTAGGCAGCGTACAGTGATCCTTGATTACCAGACGCTAAGTATAATAGGCGGTGTCCTAGCTTTTGCTGCCGCGTGGGTCTGGAAGATCCACCTAGAGGCAAAGAAGCAAGAGCAAAGAGTCACCGCTATCGAAACCAAGCTAGAAGCCCATGTAACGGAATGTACGAAGCAGCAGAAAGAGCTGCGCGACGATATGCGAGAAATGCAACGCACGCTAAATGCGCTGCGATCCGAAATCGCTAAAGTGCTTGGGTATCTCGAAAGAGATAAATAACTGCGTAACAGCGGTGGGCATCGCTGTTGCAATTTCCTAAGTTAAGAGAGTGAACACCGCAGCGATTGAAACCGGCTGCGGTGTTTTCACATAAATACATTTGACATGGCTGCGCCTTGGTTGCTCATGCTATGTATGAAAACTTGAATCTGTCCAAACTACAAATCTATAATAGGAACTCGGTAATACGGGTTCCTATTTTCATTGGTACTCGTCGTAGATACCCCCAAAGTAGATAATCTTATGGCGTTGCCGATCCTCGATAACCACATCGGTACGAGCAGCGCGACCAACCCCACAATGAGGGCAACGAGCCTTCCCAACTAGATCGTCCTGGCGGGCGGTATCTCCCAGCGCACGAACCGCTTGCCGAAGTGCTATGCCCCAGCGGCGTCGGCATTTGCGATTATCGCACACGGCCTCCAAGCCGTGCTTGTTGGCGATATAGTCGGTTAGCCTGCGGAGGGTGATATCCGGCATGGGCGGATTGATTCCATGTTCCTGAAACGTTCGCAAGTGGGAACGGACATACCCGCGTATGAATCCAGTGGATAAGAGGGGGAACAATGCCAAAGCCAAAGGCGTACTTGGTCATAGAAGGCTACGACAGCACCGATGAGATTTACCGAAAAGAGATACCGGCTGGCACTATAACCACGGCCAAACTGGAAGAATTACTCCGTTGCCTGACTAGTCGGTATTTGGAGCCGGACGAAATTGTCGGGGGACTTCTTAAACGCCGAAGTAAAAACGCAAACGCTCTACTTGAAGTCCGAAAAGAGAAGGCCAATTTTGGTTATGCATGTGGAGATAACCCTTACTTCACAGCTCGCGTCATAACCAAGTGAGGATGTATGGAAGAGAAGAAGCAGCCGGTAACAAAGATCACGATTGACCCGACTACGGGTACGCCGACCGTCAATTTGGAAAACCTCAAAAAGATTTCCATCGGCAATATTCTCGATCTGAAATCCTACAAAATGAGTGTGATGGATGGTCGTACCATGCACACCATGGAATTTAAGGATGGCGGCACTGCTGAGGTCACCTATAGCAGCACGGGCAAGCTCGAAGTGTTCAGTGTGGAGCAAGGCTACACCACCATTCAGAACACTGCCGAGCACGGCGCGGCGATTACTCTCAATATGAAGGGTAAGCAGTAAGAAGTAGGGGACGATTTGTTCGGAAAGTCGTCCCCACTTTCCTGCACAAATCCTGCACAGTGCGCCAAGCGCATGTGCATCTAGCGAATTCTGCTAGACAATTTTGATCTTACTTTATTTCGATGACGCTCCAGACGAAGCCGGCGGAGAATACCCGCTTGGCTATTTCGGCCAGCGCGCGGTCGTCCTTCAGTTTCGCCAGTGCCTTCTGATCGGGCACTGCCGGCAACAGTTTCTTGAGCGCAGCAGTACCTTTGCGCTTTTCGGCCCGGGCGCGGATGGTCTTGAAGGATGTCGGCATGGCGATTTGCAGAATAGGGGTCAGGTTGCCAAATTATAATATTGGCGTGATCAGGGGTGAACGACCATACTTTGAGCCTGACAGACTGTCATTTCTTATTGGATAATCGCCGCTTGCCCGCCGATCTGATATCGAGAACCGCCCGTGCCGACCGGGCCCACCTGTCGCCGCGCCGGTTGGTCGTGCTGCTGGTGGTGGCAATGGCGGCAATTGCCTGGACCGTGACCGGCGTATGGATCATGGGCGACCGGCAGCGCATCTATCGGTCGGCCGCCACCGAACTGACCGGTGCGATTCCTGTGCTGAAAGTTCATGCGCGGCGCAGCTTCGATACGGCGCATACGATCCTGGTTGCCCTCGACGAAGCCCTGCAGACCGGCGGCGCGGATGTCGACTTGCGTCGTCTGGGCATGCTGGCGCTGAAGATGCAGAGCAATGATGCAGATCCGATCGGCATCGCCATTATCAGCGCCAGCGAGCATTTGACGCGCATCGGCAGCGGCGATCCCGAGGTCGATGTCAGCAATCGCGACTATATGAACGCGATCCGCAATTCCCCGCCCGGCAGTTTCTTTATCGGTAAACCGCTGCCGAGCCGCATCAGCGGCCGGGCAGTGATCCCCATGGTGATGAAAACCAGGCAACATGCATCGGGTATTGGTGCCATTCTGGCCGCTATACCGGTAAGCAATTTCGAGGAGGCTTATCGCGATCTGCTGGTTTCTGCCCCCTCGGCTATCGGCCTGCTGCGTGATGACGGCGTGGTGTTGCATCTGACGCCAGATCCGCGCGATCGGATCGGCAGCTATCTGCCGGGGTTCGATCTGGCAACGCTGAGCCGCGAACATCCGCCGATGACGGCATTTGAACGCGATAGCATTGGCGAACTCAAGATGCCGATCATGGTCAGTTATGCCACGATCGATCCGTATCCTTTGATCGTCGGAGGTGCGCTGCGGATCGAAGCCCTGCAGGAGGTCTGGCTGCGGGAAGCCTGGCCGAAAGCGGCCGGCGTTTTCGTCGGCAGCATCATCGTGATTTTGCTGGCGGCCTGGCTGCTGGTGCTGATGTCGCGCCGCGATGCCGCGATGCGCAGGGTGACGGAGGCGCTGGTCGAACTCGAAGCAGCCAACCGCGCCAAGCGCGATTTCATGGCGCGCATGAGCCACGAACTGCGCACGCCGCTGAATGCCATCCTCGGCTTCTCCGAACTGATCGGCGGCGCCATGCTCGGCCCGGTTCCGAAAACCTACCAGGATTATGGCCGCGACATCCACCGCAGCGGCGCACATCTGCTCGACATGATCAACCAGGTGCTGGATATCACGCGGATTGAAACCGGCAGCCTGCATCCGAAGCTCGAGCCGGTCGAAATCGATGCTGTCGCAGCCGAGGTCGCGATGATCCTGCGCCCGCTGGCGGACGGCCGTAAGGTGAAAGTGAAATTCGAATTCGAAGCCGATGCGCGCCAGCTGCTCGCCGATCCGATGATGCTGCGGCAGATGCTGCTCAACCTTGTGTCCAATGCCGTGAAGTTCAGTCCGACGGGTGCAGCGGTCGTTGTTGAGTCCGGTGCGGACGAGAATGGTGTGGTGGTGACGGTGTCGGATCGCGGCCCCGGCATCGACAAGGACAAGCTGAAGCATGTGTTCGAGCCATTCGGCAGCGGTCAGTCGCTACTGGCGCAGCAGGCGGCCGGCATCGGGCTGGGTCTGCCGATTGCGAAGAAACTGGTGGAGATGCATGGCGGCCGGCTGACCATCACCACCAGCCGGCAGAAGGGCACAGTGGTGACGCTGGTCTTCCCGGCGGAGTGCCGGATCGCAGCTTAAATTACTGCCCGCGGCCTGATTGCGAGGCGAAGCGCTCGGCTTCCTCGGCGGCGCGGATCAGCGCCTTGGCCTTGTTCACGCACTCGACATGCTCGGACATCGGATCGCTGTCGGCGACGATGCCGGCGCCGGCCTGCACATACATGGTGCCATCCTTCACCAGCGCGGTGCGCAGCGTGATGCAGGTATCCATCGTGCCGTTGGCCGAGAAATAGCCGACGCCGCCGGCGTAGAAGCTGCGGCGCACCTGCTCCAGTTCGTCGATGATCTCCATCGCGCGCACCTTTGGCGCACCCGACACCGTGCCGGCCGGGAAGCCGGCGAACAGCGCATCCAGTGCGTCGTATTCGGGGCGGATCTTGCCCTCGACATTCGACACGATATGCATGACATGGCTGTAGCGTTCGACCTGGTTGCGCTCGGTCACCTTCACGGTGCCGATCTGCGCGACGCGGCCGACATCGTTGCGGCCGAGATCGAGCAGCATCAGATGTTCGGCGCATTCCTTCGGATCGCTCAGCAGGTCATCGGCCAGCGCCTGATCTTCGGCCGGCGTGGCGCCGCGTTTCCGCGTGCCGGCGATGGGACGGACAGTGACGATGTCGTCGCGCAGGCGCACGAGGATCTCGGGCGAGGAACCTACGAGACACGGCCCGCCGAGGTTGAGGTAGAACATGAAAGGCGAGGGGTTGGTCCGCCGCAGCGCGCGATAGAGCGCAAATGGCGGCAGACGGAACGGCAGACTGAAACGCTGGCCGACCACGACCTGGAACACATCGCCGGCAGCGATGTAGTCCTTCGCCTTGCGCACCATTGCCATGTAATCGTCAGGCGACATGTTCGACTGCGGTTCGGGCAGCGAGTCCAGATCGGCGATCTGGTCGCGCACCGCGCCCAGCGGCCGGTCGAGATCGGAAACGATGTCAGAGAGCCGCTCGCTCGCCATCGCGTAAGCCGCGCGCGCATCCATGCCGCTCTGCGGTCGTACCGGCGTCACCACTGTGATCACGTCGAGCACGGAATCGAAAATCGCCATGACAGTAGGCCGCATCAGCAGGCCATCGGGAAGGCCAAGCGTGTCGGGATTGGTATCCGGCACCTTCGGCTCGATCAGCCGCACCATGTCGTAGCCCATGAAGCCGACAATGCCGGCTGCCATCGGCGGCAGGTGCGAAGGCAGGTCGATATGGCTTTCGGCCAGCAGCTTACGCAGGGATTCCAGCGTCGGCTCGGGGCAGGGCTCGAAGCTGGTCTGGTCGAAGCGCGCCTTGCGATTGATCTCGGCCTTCTGGCCGCGACTGCGCCACAGCAGGTCCGGCTTCAGCCCGATGATCGAGTAGCGGCCGCGTACCGCGCCGCCCTCGATCGATTCCAGCAGGCAGGACCACGGCCGCGTATCGGCCAGTTTCAGGAAGGCCGAGACCGGCGTTTCCAGATCGGCGACCAGCTGCGTCGAGAGCACCTGGGCTTCGCCCGCCATGTATCGCTGGGCGAAGCTGGCATAGTCGGGCGTGATCTTCATGACTTGCGCAACGGCCTCAGAAGTTGGCCGCGCGGGCGCGCGCTTCCGTATTGACGCTGACGCCGATCTCCTTCTGCAGCACCAGCTTGTACTGCGCCACCAGATCCTGGGTCATGCCGCCGGCAATCTGCTGCGCGGTGCGTTCCTGCTCGCGCGCCACCAGCGCCGGATCGGGCTGTTCGATGCCAGACAGCTTCGCCACGATGGCGCCACCGGCCGGAGCCGCGGCCGGGCCGTTCACCACATCGCCCACCTTGGCGGCGTTGAACAGGGCGCTGAGCACGGCAGGCGAGAAGCTGCGTTCGGCCGGCTGACCGCCGCGGCTGAGTGGCGCACTGAGCTGCACTGCGGCGCCAAGGCCGGCAGCCTCGCGGGCGAGGTCGCCGCCGCTGCGGACGCGCTCGGCGATTTGCTTGGCGCGCTCGCTGGCGGCTTCGGCACGCGCACGCTCGACCAGCGCTGCGGTCACCTGGGCCTTCACTTCGTCGAGCGGCTTGAGCGCTGCCGGCTGGATCGCCAGCACCTTGAGCACGAGCAGGCCGCCGTCGGTGCTGTCGACGATCTGCGGCTCGGCCTCGGTGCCGAGCTGGAAGGCCTCGCTCAGGAAGGCAGGCAGCTTGGGCAGTGCCTCGATCCTCTTGCCGGCGCTGTCGGCACCCTGTGCATCGATGCCCTCGACCTGCTTGGTCGGCAGGTTCTGGGTCTTGGCGATCTCGTCCAGCGTCGCGCCGCCGGCGATCTGGTCGTCGATCTGCTGGCGCAGTTTCACCATGCCGTCGGCGGCCTTGCGCAGGCCGACCTGGTTGCGCAGTTCGGTCTTCACATCCTCGAAACTGAGCGTGGTGCCGGCCTGGATGTCGGTGACGCGCAGCAGGTGGAAGCCAAACGGCGAGATCACCGGCTCGCTGACCTTGTCCTTTTCCAGCGCAAAGGCGGCGTTGGCGATGGCGGCCGGCAGGTCGTTTTTGGTCACGAGACCCAGCGACAGATCTTCCGGCTTCAGCTTCTGGGTGCGGGCGGCCATGGCGGCGAAGCTCTCGCCCTTGGCGATGGCCTCGTGGGCCGTCTTGGCTTCGGCCTCGGTGGTGAACACCACCTGCTCGATGCTGCGCTTCTCCGGCGTGACATAGGCCTGCTGATGCGAGTCATATTCCTCGCGCATTTCCTCGTCGGTCACGTTCATCACGCTGGCGCGCTGCGCGGCGGTGATGTCGAACCAGGCGACGTTGCGGCGCTCGGGCGCGGTGAAGGTGGCCGGGTTCGCCTTGTAGAACTCCTCGATCTGCGCATCGGTCGGCGCGGCGGGAGCGGGCAGCCTGGCGGGATCGATCACGATGTACTCGGCCATGCGGCGCTGCAGACGATACTGCAGCACGGCATTCACCATCGCGTCGGGCGCCTGCACCACGCTGCCGAACAGGCTGCCGAGCAGCTGGCTGCGCAGCACATCCTCGCGCAGCGCCGCCACCAGCATGCCCTCGCTGTAACCCTCGTTGCGCAGATACTGTTCGTAGGCGAGGCGGTCGAACTGGCCGCCCATGCCCTTGAAGGCCGGCGCGTTCATGATCATGTCGCGCACCTGCTCGTCGCTGGCGCCGATGCCGAGGTTGCGCGCCGCCTGCACATAGAGCTTGTTCTCGATCAGGCTGTTCAGCGTCGTTTCGTCGAGGCCGAGCTGCTTGGCCTGCTCGGTGCTGAAGCCGGCGCCGAACTGGCGGCGCAGCTGGTTCACCTGGCGGCGCAGCGCGTCGGAGTATTCGCCCTGGCCAATGGTGACCGAGCCGACCTTGGCGACGTCGCCGCTGCTGCCGAAGCCGCGGACATAATCGGCGATGCCCCAGATGGCGAAGCTAAACACCAGAAGGATCATCAGACCCTTGGCAATCCAGGACGCGGCGCCGGAGCGCATCTGCTGCAGCATAAATCCACCTAAAAAAGCAAAGCGAAACAAAGGCTCAGCGCGGTTTGACGGCCGGGCTGGAACGGGCCGGCATACTAAAGGCGGGGGCAGGGGGCGGCAAGGCGCCGGCTTTGCCTTTCCGGCCGGAACTTGCTAGGGAAGGCGCGGTTTTTGTGCATCCCGGCACCCATTCAAGAGGTTCCCATGGCGGCCCGTCGCCCCCTGATCGTCGGCAACTGGAAAATGAACGGCCTGACCGCGAGTCTGGGCGAGGCGACGGCGCTCGCCGGCAAGGTGAAAGCCCAGGCCCCGACGGCTGAACTCGGCCTCTGTCCGCCTGCCACGCTGGTCGCTGCCATGGCGGCTGCCCTGAAAGGCACCGGCATTGGCGTTGGCGGCCAGGACTGCCATGGCAAGGCGAGCGGTGCGCATACCGGCGACATCAGTGCCGAGGCCCTGAAAGACGCCGGCGCAACCTATGTGCTGGCCGGCCATTCCGAGCGCCGCACCGACCATGCCGAGACCGACGCCATCGTGCGCGCCAAGGCGCAGGCGGCGCATCGCGCCGGGCTGATCGCCATCGTCTGTGTCGGCGAGACGCTGGCGCAGCGCGATGCCGGCGAGACGCTGAAAGTCGTGTCCGCCCAGCTGCGCGGCTCGCTGCCCGACGACGCCAGTGCTGCGAACACCGTGGTGGCTTACGAGCCGGTCTGGGCCATCGGCACCGGCCGCACGCCGACCGAAGCCCAGGTCGCCGAAGTGCATGCCGCCATGCGCCAGGAGCTGAAGGCGCGTTTCGATGACGGCGACGGTTTCCGCCTGCTCTACGGCGGCTCGGTGAAGCCCGACAACGCGAAGGCCCTCATGGCGGTAGCCGATGTGGATGGCGCTCTCGTGGGCGGCGCCAGCCTGAAGGCGAATGACTTCTGGCCGATCATTGAGGCCAAGGGCTTCAAATAAGCATCATGGGCAAGGTCGAGCGGGACGAGGACGGCTCACTCGCGGCGCTTAAAAAAGTCGCCGCGCAGTTTGCCGTTGCCGTCACGCCGCATCTGCAGGCCCAGATCGACCCGAGCGATCCGAAAGACCCGATTGCGCGCCAGTTCCTGCCGGATGCGGCCGAACTGGTGACGCTGCCGCACGAGCGCGAGGATCCGATTGGCGATACGGCGCACAGTCCGGTGCCGGGCATCGTGCATCGCTATCCCGACCGCGTGCTGCTCAAGCTGGTCAACGTCTGCCCGGTCTACTGCCGCTTCTGTTTTCGCCGCGAGATGGTCGGGCCGGGCAGCAAGGGCCTGAGCGCCGAGCAGCTCGATGCGGCGATCGATTACATCGCGCAGCATCCGGCGATCTGGGAAGTGATCCTCACCGGCGGCGATCCGCTGATTGTCTCGCCGCGCCGCCTGAAAGAGGTGATTGCGCGGCTGAACGCCATTCCGCATCTGGGCGTGATCCGTATCCACAGCCGCGTGCCGGTGGTCGATCCGGCGCGCATCAATGACGCCATGATCGACGCATTGAGGTCCAGCGAGAAGGCCGTCTGGCTGCTGCTGCACGCCAACCATGCCCGTGAGTTCGTGCCGGAGGCGGCGGCGGCGATCCGCAAACTGGTCGAGGCCGGCGTGCCGATGCTGGGCCAGTCGGTGCTACTGAAAGGCGTCAACGACAGTCCGGCCGCGCTCACCGATCTGTTCCGCGCCATGGTGGCCAACCGGATCAAGCCGCATTACCTGCATCACGGCGACCTGGCCCGCGGCACCAGCCATTTCCGCCTGTCGATTGCCGAGGGTCAGAAGCTGATGCGCCGCCTGCGCGGGCATACTTCGGGCCTGCTGCAGCCGACTTACATCCTCGACATTCCCGGTGGCCACGGCAAAGTCCCGGTCGGGCCGGCTTACGCGGAGCCGCAGGAGGATGGCAGCTGGGCGATCACCGACCCCTGGGGCTGCGGACACCGCTATGACGACCCGGTGGTGAGGGAATAGTCTGGACTTTCAGCGGCTTATGTCATTCTTCGGTGGTCTTGTCAGCGCTTATTCCCTCCTTAATTCGAGCTTATAACGCGCTTATTTTTGCTTATTTGAGTCTTATTCCGGCTTGGCGCGGGCTTATTGCGGGGCTGACCTTTCAAAAGATTGTCATGGCCGGCCTCGTGCCGGCCATCCACGCCTTTCTTTTTTCGACGAGCAAAGACGTGGATGGCCGGGACAAGCCCGGCCATGACAGTGGCAGGTAAGGGAGCCGAATCCTGATTCGTCCCGCCGTGGCGAGCGCGCTGCCCAGCGGGCGGAAATCAGCCTGAGAACAATATGCGAACATTGTCGAAAAGTCAAGCCAGCGGCAGCACATGGCACCTTGTTGCCGGGGAGGGCTTTCCCTATCTCCCTGCACAGTGTAAAAGCCCCCGGACTTACGGAGATTTCGGGCCATGATGACCTTCCTTCTGGTGGTGCATATCCTGCTGGCGCTGGCGCTGATCGGCGTCATCCTGATGCAGCGTTCGGAAGGCGGCGCACTCGGCATGGGCGGCGGTGGCGGCGGTTTCATGACTGCGCGCGGCTCGGCCAACCTGCTGACCCGTACGACGGCGATCCTGGCGACCCTGTTCATCCTGTCCAGCATCGTGCTGGCGATTCTTGCCGGCGGTCATTCGCGGCCCACGTCGATTCTCGATTCGGCGCCGACGGCGACTCCGAGCGCACCGGCTGAACCGGCCAAGCCTGCCGTTCCGCTCTCCCAATAACTCAGCCGTAATCGACTGATTTAAAAACAAAGTTTTCGAGTTTGTGAAATCGCGCGAGTCGGCGCGAGCGAACCCTTTTGTGTGTGCAATGGATCGGTTAAACAGGGCTCCCATGACGCGGTACATCTTCATCACCGGCGGCGTGGTCTCCTCGCTTGGAAAAGGTCTGGCTTCGGCGGCGCTCGGCGCGCTGCTGCAGGCCCGTGGACATACCGTCCGCCTGCGCAAGCTCGATCCCTATATCAACGTCGATCCGGGCACCATGAGCCCGTATCAGCATGGCGAGGTCTTCGTCACCGACGACGGTGCCGAGACCGATCTCGACCTCGGCCATTACGAGCGCTTCACCGGCGTGCCCGGGCGCAAGACCGACAACATCACCACCGGCCGCATCTACCAGACCGTGATCGCCAAGGAACGCCGTGGCGACTATCTGGGTGGCACCGTGCAGGTGATTCCGCATATCACCGACGCCATCAAGGACTTCATCGCCGACGACCGCGAAGGCACCGACTTCATGCTGGTGGAAGTCGGCGGCACCGTGGGCGATATCGAAAGCCTGCCGTTCCTCGAAGCGATCCGCCAGTTCGGGCTTGAAGCGGGCCGGGGCCAGGCGATCTACATTCACTGCACACTGGTGCCCTATATCGCCGCCTCGGGCGAGATCAAGACCAAGCCGACGCAGCATTCGGTGAAGGAGCTGCGCTCCATTGGCATCCAGCCCGACATCCTGCTCTGCCGCTCGGATCGCGAAATCCCGCAGGGCGACCGCCGCAAGATGGCGCTGTTCTGCAACGTGCGCGAAGAGGCCGTGATCCCGGCGCTCGACGTGAACACGATCTATGCCGCGCCGCTGGCCTATCACGAAGCCGGCCTCGACGTGCAGGTGCTCAAGGCTTTCGGCCTCGATGCCAGCCAGGAACCGGATGTGTCGCGCTGGAAGAATGTCGTGCAGCGCGTGGTGGCGCCGGAGAACCGCGTCAAGATCGCCATCGTCGGCAAGTATACCGGCCTGAAGGATGCGTATAAGTCGCTGGCCGAAGCGCTGGCACATGGCGGCATCGCCAACAATGCGCGCGTCGATATCGAATGGATCGAGTCCGAGATATTCGAGAAGGACGAAACCGCACTGGCGGCGCTGGATGGCGTACACGCCATCCTGGTGCCGGGCGGCTTCGGCGAACGCGGCTCGGAAGGCAAGATCCGCGCTGTCACCTTCGCGCGCGAGCGCAACGTGCCGTATTTCGGCATCTGCTTCGGCATGCAGATGGCGGTGATCGAATATGCCCGCGCCAAGGGCGGTTTCCCCAAGGCCAGCAGCACCGAATTCGGCCCCACGAATGAGCCGGTCGTCGGCATGATGACCGAATGGATGCGCGGCAACGAGCTGGAGCAGCGCTCGGCCGCCGGCGATCTCGGCGGCACCATGCGTCTGGGTGCCTACGAGGCCGCGCTGAAGCCGGGCAGCCATGTCGCTGAAGTTTACGGCGGCACCAAGATTTCGGAACGCCACCGCCATCGCTACGAGGTCAACACCAAGTATCGCGAAAAGCTGGAAAGCTGCGGCCTGGTCTTCTCCGGCATGTCGCCGGACGGGTTGCTGCCCGAGATCGTAGAACTGCCGAACCATCCGTGGTTCATCGGCGTGCAGTATCACCCGGAACTGAAGTCAAAGCCCTTCGAGCCGCACCCGCTGTTCGCCAGCTTCATCGAGGCCGCACTGAAGCAGTCGCGGCTGGTGTAATTCTCACCGTGTCGTAAGCAAGACGTGGATGGCCGGGTCAAGCCCGGCCATGACAGTTGGGTGTTGCGCACTTCTCACACAGATCGTCACCCTCGGGCTTGACCCGAGGGTCCATCTGCCGGTTCTGCCCGGCCATGACCCAGCCGCAATGGAGATGGATGCTCGGGGCAAGCCCGAGCATGGCGGTGGTGGGGGTGTTGGTTCGTTCACGAAAATTGTCACCCGCGGACTTGATCCGCGGGCCCCATTTTCCTTGGGAGCAAATGGGATGCCCGGGTCAAGCCCGGGCATGACGGAACAAAGGAAATCCCCGCCATTTATCCCCATCTTGCCACCGCCGGGATGTGCTGCACCCCTTGCCCCAAGCCCCCCGCCGGGCTATCCCTTTGGCCCGTCTTTTCTGCCCGATTTCAGCTTAAAGAGGACCCCCGGACATGAGCGGCATTACCGATATCCTGGCGCGCGAAATTCTCGACAGCCGTGGCAATCCCACCGTGGAAGTGGATGTCGTGCTGGAGAGTGGCGCCATGGGCCGTGCCGCCGTTCCCTCGGGTGCCTCGACCGGTGCGCATGAAGCCGTCGAACTGCGCGATGGCGACAAGAAACGCTATCTCGGCAAGGGCGTGCTCAAGGCGGTCGATGCCGCCAATGTCGAAATCTTCGATGCCATCGCCGGCTTCGAGGCCAGCGACCAGCTCAAGATCGACCGCACCATGATCGATCTCGACGGCACGCCGAACAAGGCGCGCCTCGGTGCCAACGCGATCCTTGGCGTGTCGATGGCCGTCGCCAAGGCGGCCGCCCAGGAAGCCGACCTGCCGCTGTACCGTTACGTGGGCGGCGCGGCCGCGCATATCCTGCCGGTGCCGATGATGAATATCATCAATGGCGGCGCGCATGCTGATAACCCCATCGACGTGCAGGAATTCATGATCATGCCGGTGGCGGCGCCAAGCCTCGCCGATGCCGTGCGCACCGGCGCGGAAATCTTCCATACGCTGAAGAAGAAGCTGAAGGATGCCGGCCACAATACCAATGTGGGCGACGAGGGCGGCTTTGCGCCGAACCTGCCGAGCACCCGCGGCGCGCTCGACTTCATCATGCAGGCCATTGAGGCTGCCGGTTACAAGGCCGGCAAGGATGTGATGATCGCTCTGGATGCCGCCAGCACCGAATTCTTCAAGGACGGCCAGTATCACCTCGACGGCGAGAACCTGAAGCTGTCCCCGAGCGATATGGTCAAGTACTGGGCCAAACTGGTCGGCGACTATCCGATCGTCTCGATCGAAGACGGCATGGCCGAAGACGACTGGAAGGGCTGGAAGGAACTGACCGACACGATCGGTGCCAAGTGCCAGCTGGTCGGCGACGATCTGTTCGTGACCAACCCGAAGCGCCTCGCCGATGGCATCAGGCAGGGTGTCGGCAACGCCATCCTCGTGAAGGTCAACCAGATCGGCACGCTGTCGGAGACGCTGGAAGCCGTGGAGCTGGCGCACAAGAACGGCTATCGTGCCGTGATGTCGCATCGCTCGGGCGAGACCGAAGACAACACGATTGCCGACCTTGCCGTGGCCACCAACTGCGGCCAGATCAAAACCGGCTCGCTGGCGCGCTCGGATCGCATGGCGAAATACAACCAGCTGATCCGCATCGAGCAGCAGCTCGATGTCGCCGCCAAATATCCGGGCCTCTCGGTCCTGAAGGGCCGCTAAGCAGACAGACGATGGTGAGCCGGGGGGTAATCATCATCGCACTCGCCGTCGCGCTGGTTTCGGCCGGCGCGGCGGCGCAGTCTATTTCGGTCGCCGGCAAATGGGCGGTCAGCCAGAGCCGCTGCGACACCGAGGCCATCGCCTTTGAGAGCGATGGCAGCTTCAACTCGACGCTCGACGACAACCAGCCGCGTAGCGGCAAATACCGCACTGGCCGCGACCGCATCATCCTGCTGGACGAGCAGGAGCCGGATCGCGAACTGGCACTGATCATTCTCGATTATACGCCGACGCGCCTCGTCGCCTTCGACGAGACGATTGAATCCGACCGTCGTCTGGTGAAGTGCCGCTGAGGTATTTACTCAAACATATGCGGCATGAAATGCGGGCCGGTCTCGTCATGCTCGCTGATGTCCAGCCCGCAGGCGCGCGAGGCGACGATCCAGAGACCCAGTAAGCTGATCCTCGATCAGGCTGCAGGCCGCGTCCGGCTGGCGAAGGCGCGGGAGGAGCGCATGCCGGAAAGATAGTTCGCTCCTCCCGTGCGGGGACGTGAAACTAGCCGCGTTTCGCTGCCTGCTGCCTGCGGTATTCCGCCACCGGCAATCCACCGACACCCCAGTTCTCCATCTCGACTTCGTCGATCACCACGAAGGTGGCGTCCAGCGGCTTGTTCAGCACATCGAGGAGCAACTGGCTGACGCCCCTGATCAGCTCGGCCTTCTGCTCGGGCGTGGTATGCGAAGCTTTGGCGTTACCTTCGCGGGTGATCTGGATATTCACATACGGCATTTTCTGTCTCCCTGATCAAAGTTACCAGCGGCCGGCCTGAACGCCGCCATCGACATGAAGCACCTCGCCGGTAACGAACTGCGCGCCTTCAAGATACAGCACGGCCTCGACGATCTCTTCCACCTTGCCCAGCCGCCGGATCGGATGCATGGCGGCGAGGAATTCATGGCTGTCCGGCGTGTGCATCGGCGTGTCGATGATGCCAGGCGAGACCGCATTCACGCGCAGGCCGCGGCCGGCATATTCGATCGCCAGCGCCTGCGTCACCGCATTCAGTCCGCCCTTGGTCAGGGCGGTGAGCGCCGCCGGCACGCCGGCCACCGGCATGTCGACCAGGCTGGTGGTGATGCTGACGATATGGCCGCTGCCCATATTACCGTTGCCCTGACGCAGCATCTGCGCGGCCACGCGCTGCGAGACATGCCAGAAGCCGGCGACATTCACCGACTGCATCGTTTCGTAATCCTGCAGCGTGAAATCGGTAAAGGGCTTGGAGAAGAAGATACCGGCATTGTTGACCAGCGTGTCGACGCGGCCGAACTGCGCCATCGCGGTCTGCAGGATCCGGTCGGCGGTGCGCGGGTCGCCGATATCGCCGGCGACCGTGACAATGCCCTCATCGCCCTTCGCGAAGGCCGGCGTGATGCCGCGCGAATTGGCCAGCACGCGGTAGCCCTTCGCGCGGAAACCCTGCACCAGGCCGGCGCCGATACCCTGGGACGCGCCGGTAATGATGGCGACCTTGTTCTCTGCAGTCATGACATCTGTCTCTCTTTCTCGTCTGGGGACGGCCCCCGTTCGGGCGTCGGTGAGGGACAGGTAGGCCTTTGCTGAATTTGGGAGAATAATCACTGTACGAAATATACTTTTGCATGATACGCAAAAGTATGGATCAGCTCTCCGCCATGCGGACTTTCGTCGCCGCGCTGGATGCCGGCAGCCTCAGCGCGGCCGCGCGCCAGCTGGGGCGCTCGCCGGCGGCGGTATCGCGCGCCATTGATGATCTTGAAGCCCATGTCGGCGTCCAGCTGCTGCACCGAACGACGCGCACCATTCGTCTCAGCGAGGCGGGCGAGCGCTATGCTGCGGCCTGTCGCCGCCTGCTCAGCGATCTGGAGGAGGCCGACCTGGCGGCAGCGGGCGAGGGCGCGGCGCCGCGTGGCCTGCTGACGCTGACAGGTCCGCTGGTCAGCGGCGCGCGCGTGCTGCGGCCGATCCTGGACGGGTTTCTGGATGCCTATCCGGCCGTGAAGGCGAAACTGCTGCTGCTCGATCGCCAGGTGAACCTGGTGGATGAGGGCGTCGATATCGGCCTGCGGATTGCGCATCTTCCGGATTCAAGTCTGATCGCATTGCGGGTGGGTGAAGTGCGCCGTGTGATCTGCGCATCGCCGGGCTATCTCGCGGCGCGCCCGCCGATCTGCGGGCTGGAGGATCTGGCCGAGCAGGACTGTATCTGCATGACCGCCTTCGGGCAGGAGCTCTGGGGCTTCCAGACCCCGGACGGGGTGCAGCAGCAGGTGCGCATGCAGCCGCGCCTGATTGTGAACACCGTGGAGGCGGCGGCTGATTCCGCCATCGAGGGGCGAGGCCTGATCCGGGTGTTTTCCTATCAGGTGGCCCGGGAGATCGCCGATGGCCGGCTGGTTGCGGTGCTGCCGCAGGCCGATGCCTCGGCCTGGCCGGTGCATCTGATCACCCCTGAGGGGCGGCTGGCGGTACCCAAAGTGCGGGCCTTCGTCGATTACGCTCTGCCGCGGCTCAAGGCCGAATTCCGCCACATGGGCCGGCTTTGACCCCAGCCTGGCGCGGCCTCTCGGGAATCCCGCCTAGCCCTTTGACTCTCCTGTGAGAATCTTGCGACCGACTCGGAAAAGGTTTGACCCCGCGACTCGGCTGTGATTCCCTGCGAATCACCATGAGTGCTGTCCGCGAAATTCGCCGTCATTCCCTTGCCGCCATCGTGCCGGTGATCTGTTTCGCCGCCATCGGCTACTTCGCCTACCACGCGATGGAAGGCGAGCACGGCATCAATGCCTATACCCGCCTGACCCTGCAGATCCGCGACACCAGGGCCGCCCTCGCCGAAGTGACGGCGGAGCGCCAGACCCTGGAGCATCGGGTCGGCCTGCTGCGCGCCAGTGGCCTTGATGCCGATATGCTGGAAGAGCAGGGAAAAAAGATCCTGGGGCTGATCAAGCCGGGCGACCGGGTAATACTCGGGCGCTAAATACCGGCTTCCCCGCAACGGAATTTCGCTATTTAACTGAAGTTCAGTTAATTACCAGAAAATCCTTGTTTTAACCAGAGTTAGCCATAATCTTCCGCTCGCCATTCGACGCCTGACGGTGTTAGCTGTGGCAAATGACGTAAGGTCAGTCGGGAGAGAAACGATGGCGAAACCGGGCAAAGCCGCGGACGCGGCCAAGGGCGGCAAACTGCCGCCGGCCAAGGAACTGCTCCAGTATTACCGCGACATGCTGCTGATCCGCCGCTTCGAAGAGAAGGCCGGCCAGTTATACGGCATGGGCCTGATCGGCGGCTTCTGCCATCTCTATATCGGCCAGGAAGCTGTCGTTGTCGGCCTGCAGGCCTGCGCCAAGCTCGGCGATGCCGTCATCACCTCCTACCGCGATCACGGCCACATGCTGGCGACCGGCATGGACCCGAAAGGCGTGATGGCTGAACTGACCGGTCGTGCCGGCGGCTATTCCAGGGGCAAGGGCGGCTCGATGCACATGTTCAGCCGCGAGAAGCATTTCTACGGCGGCCACGGCATCGTCGGCGCCCAGGTGCCGCTCGGCACCGGCCTCGCCTTCGCCCAGCGCTACAACAAGATCGACAACGTCACCTTCTGCTATTTCGGCGACGGCTCGGCCAATCAGGGCCAGGTCTACGAAAGCTTCAATATGGCCGAGCTGTGGAAGCTGCCGGTCATCTACGTGATCGAGAACAACCAGTATGCCATGGGCACCTCGGTGGCGCGCTCCTCGGCGCAGCCGGCGCTGCACAAGCGCGGCGAAAGCTTCGGCATCCAGGGTCGCCAGGTCGACGGCATGAGCGTCGTCGCGGTGAAGGAAGCTGGCGAAGAGGCCGTGGCGCATTGCCGCGCCGGCAAGGGGCCCGTGATCCTCGAAATGATGACCTATCGCTATCGCGGCCATTCGATGTCCGATCCGGCGAAATACCGCAGCAAGGATGAAGTGACCAAGATGCGCGCCGAGCATGATCCGATCGACCAGGTGCGTGCGTTGCTGCTCGGCAACAAGATGGTGGATGAAGACGCGCTGAAAGCCATCGACAAGCAGGTCAAGGACATCGTCCAGCAGGCCGCCGACTTCGCGCAGGAAAGCCCCGAGCCCGATCCGTCGGAGCTCTGGACTGACGTCTACGTCGAAGCTTAAGGCCGGGAGAGAAAACGATGTCGATTGAAATCCTGATGCCGGCCCTGTCGCCCACGATGACCGAGGGCAAGCTGGCCAAGTGGCATAAAAAAGAAGGCGACGAGGTCAAGGCCGGCGACATCATCGCCGAGATCGAGACCGACAAGGCGACGATGGAATTCGAAGCCGTCGATGAAGGCGTGCTGGAAAAGATCCTGGTCGCCGAGGGCAGCGAAGGCGTTGCCGTGAATACGCCGATTGCGTCGCTCCGTGGCGAAGGCGAAGAGGCTGCGCCGGCGAAGAAAGAAGAGAAAAAGGCCGAAGCTCCCAAGGCTGAAAAGAAGCAGCCGGAAGAAACCAAGGCCGTCGAGTCCGCAGTCACCGCGGCAAAGACGCCTGCACCTGAGCTGAAAGACCCCGCCATTCCCGAAGGCACGCAGTTCGTGTCGATGACGGTGCGCGAGGCGATCCGCGAAGGCATGTCGGAAGAGATGCGCCGCGACCCCAAGGTTTTCCTGATGGGCGAGGAAGTGGCGCAGTATCAGGGTGCCTACAAGATCAGCCAAGGCATGCTGGATGAATTCGGCCCCGACCGCGTGATCGATACGCCGATCACCGAGCAGGGCTTTGCCGGTCTCGGTGTCGGCGCCGCTTTCGGCGGCTTGCGTCCGATCGTCGAATTCATGACGTTTAACTTCTCAATGCAGGCCATCGACCAGATCGTCAATTCGGCGGCCAAGACGCTGTATATGTCGGGTGGCCAGATGGGCAGCCCCATCGTGTTCCGCGGCCCGAACGGCGCTGCGGCCCGCGTCGGCGCGCAGCATTCGCAATGCTATGCTGCCTGGTATTCGCATATCCCGGGCCTGAAAGTGGTGGCGCCATATTCTGCTGCCGACTTCAAGGGCCTGATCAAGGCGGCGATCCGCGATCCGAATCCTGTCATCTTCCTGGAAAACGAAATCCTCTACGGTCGCAGCTTCGAGGTGCCGAAACTGGACGATTACGTCGTGCCGATCGGCAAGGCGCGTGTCGCTCGCGAAGGCAAGGATGTCACGCTGGTGGGTTATTCCATCGCGGTCGGCCATGCGCTGGCGGCGGCCGAGAAGCTGGCGGAAGAGGGCATCGAGGCCGAGGTGATCGACCTGCGCACCATCCGCCCGATGGACCACGAGACCATCATCAGGTCGGTGCAGAAGACCAACCGCATCGTCACGGTGGAGGAGGGCTTCCCGCAGTCTGGCATCGGCGCCGAAATCGCCGCCGTGATCATGGAAAAGGCCTTCGATCATCTCGATGCGCCGGTGGTGCGCGTGCATGGCAAGGATGTGCCGATGCCCTATGCCGCCAATCTGGAAAAGCTGGCGCTGGTCACGGTGCCGGAAATCGTCGCAGCGGCGAAAGCCGTCTGCTACCGCAAGTAAGGAGGGCCGAAGGATGCCGATCGATATCCTGATGCCGGCCCTCTCGCCCACGATGACCGAGGGCAAGCTGGCCAAGTGGCACAAGCAGGAAGGCGACGAGATCAAGGCCGGTGACATCATTGCCGAGATCGAGACCGACAAGGCGACGATGGAATTCGAAGCCGTCGACGAGGGCAAGCTCGGCAAGATCCTGGTCGCCGAAGGCTCTGAGGGCGTTGCTGTGAACACGCCGATTGCCGTGCTGCTGGAAGAGGGCGAAAGCGCCTCTGACGTGAAGGCTGCACCGAAGAAGGAAGAGAAGAAGCCTGAGCCCAAGGCTGAGGCTCCGAAGCAGGAAGAGAAGAAGGCCGAGGCACCGAAGGCCGCCGAAAAACCGGCTGCTGCTCCCGCGCCCGCTGCGAAAAGCGGTGATCGCGTCTTCGCCTCCCCGCTGGCCCGCCGTATGGCCGACCAGGCCGGCATCGACCTGAAAGCCGTGCAGGGCAGCGGTCCGCATGGCCGCATCGTCAAGGCCGACGTGGAGAAGGCCCCGAAAGGCAGCGCAGCAGCTCCGGCGGCTGCGGCCGGCAAGACAGCGGCTCCGGTGGCCAGCGGCCCCGGCGCGCGTCAACTCGCCGACCTGCTCAAGATGCCCTACAAGCTGGAACCGTTGTCGGGGATGCGCAGGACCATCGCGCGCCGCCTGACCGAGTCCAAGCAGACGGTGCCGCATTTCTATCTGACCATCGACACCGAGATCGACGAGCTGCTGTCGCTTCGCAAGCGGCTCAACGACAAGACCGATGCCAAGATCAGCGTGAATGATTTTGTCATCCGTGCCGTGGCGCTGGCCCTGAAGAAAGTACCGACCGCCAATGCCTCTTATGACGATAGCGGCATGATGTATTACGAACATGCCGATATCTCCGTCGCCGTGGCGACACCGAACGGCCTGATCACCCCGATCATCAAGCAGGCAGAGGGCAAGGGCCTGACGCAGATTGCGAGCGAGATGAAGGACCTTGCTGCCCGCGCCCGCGATGGCAAGCTGAAGCCTGACGAATTCCAGGGCGGCACCTTCTCGATCTCGAATCTCGGCATGTTCGGCATCAAGCAGTTCGAGGCGGTGATCAATCCGCCGCAGGGCTGCATCCTTGCCATCGGCATGGGCGAACAGCGTCCAGTGGTGAAGAACGGCCAGATCGTGCCCGCCACGATCATGACCTGCACGCTGTCGGTCGATCATCGCGCGGTGGACGGCGCGGTGGGCGCGCAGTTCCTGCAGGCCTTCAAGGGCTTCATCGACGACCCGCTCACCATGCTGCTGTGAGGCAGTGACGATGGCTGAAGCGAAAGTCGCAATCGTTACCGGCGCCGGCAAGGGTATGGGCGCCGGCATCCTGAAGAAGCTCGCCGCTGACGGCTATAAAGTCGCGGCGATGTCGCCCTCGGGCGCCGCCAAGACTCTCGCCGAGAGTCTCGGTGGCGTCGGCACGGCGGGATCGAATGCCAGGGCGGAAGACGTCAAGGCGCTGGTCGATCTCACGCTCTCGAAATACGGCCGGATCGATGCGGTGGTGAACAACACCGGCCATCCGCCCAAGGGCAAGCTGCTCGAACTAGATGACGCTGCCTGGACCACCGGGTTCGAACTGGTGCATCTGGCAGTGATCCGCATGGTGCGGCTGGTGACGCCAGTGATGCTGCAGCAGAAGACGGGCGGCGCTTTCGTCAACCTGCTGACCTACGCGACGTTTGAGCCTGAAAGCGATTTCCCGATCTCGGGCCCAGTGCGCGCCGCGGTGGCGGCATTCTCGAAAGTCTATGCCGACCAGTATGCGGCGCAGGGCATTCGCATGAACAATGTGCTGCCCGGCTTCATCGACAGTCTGCCGGCCAAGGACGAGCGCGTCGCGCGCATTCCGATGAAACGCTACGGCACGGTGCGCGAGATCGCAGACACCGTCGCCTTCCTGCTGTCGGAGCAGGCAAGCTACATCACCGGTCAGAATATCCGCGTCGACGGCGGCATCACGCGGTCTGTTTGAGAAGAGGCTCCCATGGCTGATACCAGTTTCGATCTGATCGTCGTCGGCAGCGGCCCGGGCGGCTACACCACCGCCATCCGCGGCGCCCAGCTCGGCATGAAGACCGCGATCATCGAACGCGAGCATCTTGGCGGCATCTGCCTGAACTGGGGTTGTATCCCGACCAAGGCTTTGCTGCGCTCGGCGGAGATTTACTCGAACATCAAACATGCCGAAGCTTTCGGTTTCACCGTCGAAGGCAAAGTCAGCATCGACACCAAGAAGGTGGTCGAGCGGTCGCGCAAGGTGGCCGCGCAGCTGTCGGGCGGCGTGAAGCACCTGATGAAGAAGAACAAGATCACGGTCTTCGACGGCCATGGTATTCTCAATGGTGCCGGCAAGGTGAAAGTCACCAAGGATGACAAGCCGGTCGCCGAGCTGACCGCCAAGCACATCATCCTCGCCACCGGCGCGCGTGCGCGATCGCTGCCCGGCCTGGAGCCAGATGGCAAGCTGGTCTGGACCTACAAGGAAGCCATGGTGCCGCCGGCGCTGCCGAAGAGCCTGCTCGTCATCGGCTCGGGCGCCATCGGTATCGAATTCGCCAGCTTCTATCGCCAGCTTGGGTCGGACGTCACTGTCGTCGAAGTGATGGACCGCGTGCTGCCGGTCGAGGATGAGGAAATCTCGGGCCTGGCCAAAAAGGCTTTCGAGAAGCAGGGTATGAAAATCCATCTCGGCACGACTGTGACGGCGCTCAAGAAGGGCATCGATACCGTCACCGCCGTGCTGAAGGACAAGGCCGGCAAGGAATCCGAGATCACGGTCGAGCGCGTGATCCTCGCCGTCGGTATTGTCGGCAATGTTGAAAACATCGGGCTTGAGACCACCAAAGTGAAGGTCGAGAAGACCCATGTGGTGACGGATGAATACAGCCGCACGGCGGAGCCGGGCATCTATGCCATCGGCGACCTGACCGGCCCGCCCTGGCTGGCGCACAAGGCTGGCCATGAAGGCGTGATCTGCGTCGAGAAGATCGCTGGCGAGAAGGACGTACATCCGCTCAACGTCTCCAACATTCCGGGCTGCACGTATTGTACGCCGCAGATCGCCAGCGTCGGCCTGACTGAGGCGGCGGCCAAGGCCAAGGGCCACGAGGTTCGCGTCGGCCGCTATCCTTTCATGGCGAATGGCAAGGCCATCGCGCTGGGCGAGCCGGAAGGCCTGGTCAAGACGGTGTTCGACAAGAAGACCGGCGAGCTGCTCGGCGCCCATATGATCGGCGCCGAAGTGACCGAGATGATCCAGGGTTTCGGTATTGCCAAGACGCTGGAAACAACGGAAGCCGAGCTGATGCATGCCATTTTCCCGCATCCGACACTGTCGGAAATGATGCATGAATCGGTGCTGGACGCTTACGGCAAGGCGCTGAATTTCTAGGATTCCCGGGCTGGTGCCCAGGCGGGGGCTTTTCTGTATACTGCCTGGGCGCTACCTCAGTCCCAGTGGTAGGTAAAAGGGTTCAGTCGTGACCATCAACGTTCATCCCCTGCCGGTCCGCCATCCCGAGAAGGCTCACAAGCCCGACACGCCGATGCTGCGCAAGCCGGACTGGATCCGCGTAAAAGCGCCAACCTCGGCGGAAGCCGCCGAGACGCGCCGGCTGATGCGCGAACTGAAGCTGCATACCGTCTGCGAAGAAGCTGCCTGTCCGAATCTGGGCGAATGCTGGAAGCAGAAACACGCCACCTTCATGATCCTGGGCGCGATCTGCACCCGGGCCTGCGCCTTCTGCAATGTCGCCACCGGCAAGCCGCTGCCGACTGACCCGGATGAGCCGAAGAATGTCGCGGAGGCTGTCGGCCAGCTCGGCCTGCATCATGTGGTGATCACCTCGGTCGACCGCGACGATCTGGAGGATGGCGGTGCGATGCAGTTCATCCGCACCATCGAAGAAATCCGCAAGGCTTCGCCCACCACCACGATTGAGATTCTCACGCCCGATTTCATCCGCAAGCCCGGCGCCATCGAGGCGGTGGTCGCCGCCAGGCCGGACGTCTTCAACCACAATCTCGAGACTGTGCCGCGGCTCTATCCGAACATCCGGCCGGGCGCGCGCTATTTCAATTCGCTGCAACTGCTGGCGCGAGTGAAGGAACTCGATCCGGCGATGTTCACCAAGTCTGGCTTGATGGTGGGCCTGGGCGAAGAGAAGATCGAGATCATGCAGGTCATGGATGACATGCGCGCCGCCGATGTCGACTTCATCACCATCGGCCAGTATCTGCAGCCGACCCGCAAGCATGCCGAGGTGAAGAGCTTCGTCACGCCCGATGAGTTCGCCACCTATACCACGATCGCCAATGCCAAGGGTTTTCTGATGGTGTCAGCCTCGCCGCTGACGCGCTCTTCGCATCACGCCGGCGACGACTTTGCCCGTCTGCGCGCCGCTCGCGAAGCCAAGTTCGCGGCCAAGTCGGCTTAAGCAGCCTGTGCCGACCCACGCCGAAAAACGCATCCTGCCGTATCGGCCCGACCAGCTGTATGCGCTGGTTGCCGGGATTGAACACTATCCGAAATTCCTGCCCTGGTGTGTCGGTGCCCGCATTCGTGAGCGCACCACCAATATGGTGGTGGCCGATCTGATCATCGGCTTCAAGGTGTTCCGCGAACGCTTCACCAGCCGGGTGACGCTCGACCCCGAGGGCAGGCGGATCGACGTCGAATATACCGACGGGCCATTCAAATACCTGAAGAATCACTGGATCTTCCACCCGCATCCGCAGGGCTGCGAGATCGAGTTCTATGTCGATTTCGAGTTTCGTTCGAAATTGCTGCAAAAAACCATCGAGCTGCTGTTCAACGAAGCCGTCAAACGCATGGTTGCCGCCTTTGAGACGCGGGCGAAGCAGCTTTACGGCGAGAATGGATTATCCCTGCCGCCCAATGCTACGATCACGGCACTCTGACCCGGTTCGGCCGTTACTGCTGAACCCTTGAAGGAGTTCAGTATGGTGGCCTTGCCTACGCTTCCCAATATCTCGATTTCCGGCACGTTGCTGGAGCGCGGCCTGCGCAGCCTGGTCGGCGCCTGGCGCGGTATTGCCGGCGGCGACGAAACTGCCCAACTGGCCCGTGACGGCCTGACCGATCCGAAAGGCGTCGAACGCCTGCGCGCATTGTTCGTCGAATGTCTGGAAGCGCGGGGCGGTGAAGTGTCGGCCCGCGCCCGTGCGGCGGCGCTCGGTCGGCTCTATCTGGGTTTCGACGATGCCGGCAAGAAGGCCTTCCTGCAGGCACTGGCCAATGGTTTCTCCGCCGATGAAGTGGCCTTGGACAAGGCCATCGCCGATGTGCAGCGTGCCGCCGAGCCGGCAACCCGGCACAAGGCGCAGCGCGTGTTGCGGGCGGCGCTGACGCCGCCGCGACAGCGGCTGCTCACCCAGTTCACGGCGCTGCCGCAGGGCGTGAAATTCCTGGTCGACATGCGCGCCGACGCCCTGCGCTTCCGCAAGGAAGCACCCGAGCTGGCCATCGTCGAGGCTGGTCTGGAAGACCTGTTCGTGGGCTGGTTCGATGTTGGCTTCCTCGAACTGCAGCGCATCTCGTGGAATAGCCCTGCGGCTTTGCTGGAAAAGCTGATCGCCTACGAAGCCGTGCATGCCATCGAAAGCTGGGACGACCTGCGCAACCGGCTCGATGCCGACCGGCGCTGCTACGCCTTCTTCCATCCACGCATGCCGCTGGAGCCGTTGATCTTCGTCGAGGTCGCGCTGGTCAGGGGCATAGCCGGCAATGTGCAGGCGTTGCTTGATCAGGCGCAGCCGGTGATGGACCCGCAGGAGGCCGACACGGCGATCTTCTATTCGATTTCCAACACGCAGACCGGCCTGCGCGGCATTTCGTTTGGCAACTTCCTGATCAAGCGCGTGGTGGATGATCTCAGTCGCGACCTGCCGAATCTGAAGCAGTTCTCGACCTTGTCGCCGATCCCCGGTTTCCGCAAATGGCTGGAAGAGACGGTAACCGAGGGCACACCCGATCTGGTCGATGGGCGCGCCCGTGACGATCTGAGCCATGCGCTGGGCCAGCGGTTTGCCAAGGGTATGCTGCCGACGCTGCTGAAGGATCACGCCTGGACCGACAATGCAGCGCTGACCGATGCGCTGAAGCCGGTTCTGCTGCGGCTGAGTGCGCGCTACCTGCTCAGCACCGACAAGAAGAACAAGCCGCTCGATCCGGTGGCGCGTTTTCATTTGAGCAACGGCGCCGAAGTGTATCGCCTTAACTGGATGGGCGACCGTTCGCGTAACGGCCTGAAACAGTCGGCCGGCCTGATGGTGAACTATCTTTACCGGCTGGACGATATCGACCAGAATCATGAGCGCTTCGTGCACGATGGCACGATTGCCGCCTCGGGCGAGGTGCGCCGCCAGGCTGACTTCTGATCAGTCTTTGCTGGCGATCATCTGCGAGAGCATTTCGCCAGCGAGGTTGAGCGCGTCTTCCACCGTGGCGAGGCGTACGGCGCTGCGGCCAGTCTCGCCATAGGTCATGCGTTGATGCATGGTTTCCTGGCCATGCGCGGCGACTGCGATATGCACCAGCCCGACCGGCTTGGTCGGTGTACCGCCGCCGGGACCGGCGATGCCGGTGCAGGCAATCGCGATATCGGCATTACTCTTGCGCAAGGCACCTTCCGCCATCGCACGCGCGACAGGTTCAGAAACCGCGCCATGGCCGGCGACGATCTCGGCCGGCACGCCGAGCGCATAAATCTTGGCATCGTTCGAGTAGGTGACATAGCCGCGCTCGACCACATCCGACGAGCCGGCGATCTCGGTCAGCGTGGCCGCGATCAGCCCGCCAGTGCAGGATTCCGCCGTGGCCAGCATCACCTTCGCGTCGCGGCAGCGTTGCAGCAGGGTTTCGGCGAGGCGAAGCAGAGTGTCGTCCATGATCAGGCCCAGAAGAAATGTACGACCAGCAGCATGACGATCATGCCGTAGAGTCCGGCGAAGAGGTCGTCGATCAGCACGCCCGGGGCGCCGGTCAGGGTGTTATCGGCCCAGGAGGCCGGCCAGATTTTCGTCGTGTCGAAGAAACGGAAGACAGCAAAGCCGATCAGATACAGTACCGGATCGGGCGGCACGAAGATCAGTGTCAGCCACTGACCGGCCACTTCGTCGATCACCACTTCGCCCGGATCCTCGCCGGGCCAGCGGACGAGGAACAGCCGGATCGCCCAGAGTGCGACCAGGGCGATCACCGCGGCCGCAACAGCAACCGCCCACCAGCCGCCATAGATCTGCAGGAACCACGCGAACGGCAGCGCCCCGGCCGAGCCCCAGGTGCCCGGCGCCGGCTTCATCTTGCCGAGGCCGAACCAGGTGCAGAGTACGAAGGGCAGCGCGTACATGTTCATGCTGGCAGCCGTACGGTTGCGATGGCCTGCGCGGCGATGCCTTCACGCCGGCCGGTGAAGCCGAGTTTTTCCGTCGTCGTCGCTTTCACGCTGACACGGTCGATCGTGACACCGGCGATCACCGCGATGCGTGCGCGCATGGCGTCGCGATGCGGCCCGATCTTCGGTGCCTCGCAGATGATGGTGACATCGCAATGCGCCAGCATGCCGCCGCGCTTCGTCACCAGATCGACGGCATATTTCAGGAAGGCAGCGCTGTCAGCATTCTTCCAGCGCGAGTCAGACGGTGGGAAATGCTGGCCGATATCGCCGTCGCCCAATGCGCCGAGGATCGCATCGGTCAGCGCATGCAGCGCGACATCGGCATCGGAATGGCCGGCGAGGCCCTTGTCATGCGGGATCACCAGGCCGCCGATGGTCAGCTTTCGACCGGCCTCGTCGCTGAAGGCATGCACGTCGAACCCCTGGCCGGTGCGGATATCGCCCAGCCGCTGCATCAGCTGGCGTTCGGCACGGGCGAAGTCATCCGGTTCGGTCACTTTGAAATTCTCCTCACTGCCCGGCACCAGCTTCACAGCGAGGCCGGCCTGTTCGGCGACCGCGGCATCGTCGGTCAGCGCCAGGCCGGCGCATTGCCGATGCGCGGTCAGGATATCGGCGAAGCGAAACGCTTGCGGGGTCTGAACCCGCCACAGGCCCTGACGCTCCACGCCGCTGCGGGCATAGCCGCCGTCATCACGTTTCAAGGTATCGACCACCGGGATGGCCAACACGGCGCCGGGAGCCTGGGCCAGCATCTCGATCAGGCGGTCAATATGAATATGCCTAATAAATGGGCGTGCTGCATCATGAATAAGCACATGATTGGGCTGATCCTGTGCCAAAGCCTCCAAGCCGAGCCGGACGCTGTCCTGCCGGGCGGCACCACCCAGGCTGGGCGGAGAGAGGCGGGGATGGCCGGTCAGATCGCCGATGGCCTCGGCATAGGCCTGCGAATCATCGGGGTGGATCACAACCGCGACCCGTGCTACAGCCGCGTACCCCAGCAGGGTCTCAAGGCTGTAGCGCAACAAGGGCTTTCCCCCAAGCATTTGGTACTGCTTGGGTTTTTCTCCGCCGGCGCGGCTGCCGCGACCGGCCGCAACGATCAGCGCGGCGGTTGTCATCTCAGGCAACCTAACCGAGCCGGATCGGCGAGGCAAAGGCCGGGTGTGGCGGCATTCGGAAGGATGTTGCAGCGCAGTAAAAAACTCATTATTCTGACCAACAACTGGGCAATCCCAAGAATTGTGTAAAAAATGAGCATTCACGTCGGTCCCGTCACCATCGCTGATCCGGTCATCCTGGCTCCCATGTCGGGAGTCTCGGACCTGCCGTTCCGCCGCCTCGTCAAACGCAGCGGTGCAGGCCTCGTCGTCTCTGAAATGATCGCTTCCGAAGCCATGGTGCGCGCCTCGCGCCAGTCGCTGAAGATGGCCGAGAATGTGCCGGAAGAATTCCCGATGTCGGTGCAGCTTGCCGGCTGCGAAGGCCATGTGATGGCCGAGGCTGCGAAGCTGAATGAAGACAGCGGCGCCGCCATTATCGACATCAACATGGGCTGCCCGGTGAAGAAGGTGGTCAACGGCCATGCCGGTTCCGCACTGATGCGCGACCTCGAGCATGCCAGGACGCTGCTGACCGCGACCGTGAAGGCCGTGAAGCTGCCGGTGACCTTGAAGATGCGTACCGGCTGGGACGATGCCAACCGCAATGCGCCGGAACTGGCGAAGATCGCTGAAGGCGAGGGCATCCGGATGCTCACCGTGCATGGTCGCACGCGCAATCAGTTATATAACGGCCATGCCGATTGGGCCTTCGTGCGCAAGGTGAAGGAAGCTACCAAGCTGCCGGTGATCGTCAATGGCGATATCACCACGCTGGACGAAGCCAAGACTGCACTGGAGCATTCAGGCGCCGATGGCGTGATGATCGGCCGCGGTGCCTATGGTCGGCCGTGGTTCCTGCGCCAGGTGATCGAATTCCTCAAGACCGGCGAACGTCTGCCCGACCCGGCGCTGGCCGAGCAGCAGACCACTGTGCTGGAGCATTACGACGCCATGCTGGCTCATTACGGCGTCTCGACCGGCCTGAAGATCGGCCGCAAGCATGTCGCCTGGTATTCCAAGGGCCTGCCGGGCTCGGCCGACTTCCGCACCCGCATCATGCAGCTGGAAGAGCCGCATCGGGTCCGCGATGCGATCCATGATTTCTATGCGCCGCAGCTGGACCGGCTGGCTGCATGATGGCGTCGGCAGACAGCTACGAAAGTAACGCCATCGACGCTGCCCAGGTACTGGGCGCCATTCCCAATCCCATCCTCGTTGTCGGCCGCCAGGGCGACATCTCTTACGCCAATCCTGCCGCGGAACAGTTCTTCGACAGCGGCGCGGCCGTGCTGTGCCGTCAGAACCTGCGCGATCTGGTGCCGTTCGGCAGCCCGGTGCTGCAGCTGTTTGCGCAGGTATTCCGCGAGCGCTACAGCGTGGCGGAATACGACGTCGACCTCGGCTCGCCACGCATCGGCGAACGGCTGGTCGATGTGCAGGTTTCACCGGTGCCGGAAGCGCAGGACCATGTGATCGTGCGGCTGGACGAGCGCACCATGGCGGCCAGGATCGACCGCGCGCTGACCCATCGCGGCGCAGCCCGGTCTGTTACCGGTATGGCCGCCGTGCTGGCGCATGAAGTGAAAAATCCGCTCAGCGGCATCCGAGGCGCGGCGCAATTGCTCGAAGCCAATTGCAGCCAGGCCGACCGCGAACTGACGCGCCTGATCTGCGATGAGACCGACCGCATCTGTGCGCTGGTCGACAGCATGGAAGTGTTTTCCGACAAGCGCATTGAGCGCGGTCCGGTGAACATCCACCAGGTGCTGGAACATGTGCGCAAGGTGGCGCAGGCCGGTTTCGGCAAGACCGTGCGTTTTGTCGAACGCTACGATCCCTCGTTGCCACCTGTGAATGGCAGCCGCGACCAGCTGGTGCAGGTCTTCCTCAATCTGGTGAAAAACGCGGCCGAGGCGCTGGGCGACGATCCGAATGGGGAGATCATCCTCACCACGGCGTACCGCCATGGCGTGCGACTCGCTGTGGGCGGGTCGCGCGAGCGTCTGCACCTGCCACTGGAGGTGACGGTGCAGGATAACGGCCCCGGCGTGCCCGAGGACATCCGCCCTTACCTGTTCGATCCTTTCGTCTCCACCAAGGTCAGCGGTTCTGGCCTCGGTCTTGCATTGGTTGCCAAGATCATTGGCGATCACGGCGGCGTCATCGAATGTGACAGTCGCCCGCGCCGGACAGTTTTCAGTGCCCGCCTGCCAGTTCACAGCCTGGGGGCGGATGAAGCCGGAGAGTTTGACGAATGAGTAACAAGGGCACCATTCTCGTTGCCGACGATGATCGCTCGATCCGCACCGTCCTGGATCAGGCGCTGGGCCGCGTCGGCTATCAGGTGCGCTCGACCGGCAATGCTGCCACGCTCTGGCGCTGGGCGTCGGAAGGCGAGGGCGAGCTGATCATCACCGATGTGGTGATGCCCGACGAGAACGGCCTCGACCTGCTACCGCGCCTGAAGCGGATCCGCCCTGAACTGCCGATCATCGTGATGAGCGCGCAGAAGACGCTGCTGACCGCCGTCAAGGCGGCCGAACGCGGCGCCTACGATTATCTGCCCAAGCCGTTTGACCTGAAAGAACTGCTGCGCGTGGTCGAACGCGCGATGAACCAGCCCAAGCCGGTGCTGTCAGAAGAAGCCGAAGCGGCCGCGGACGAAGAGAAGCTGCCGCTGATCGGCCGCTCGCCGGCAATGCAGGAAATCTACCGTGTGATGGCGCGCCTGATGGGCACCGACCTCACCGTGCTGATCTATGGCGAGAGCGGCACTGGCAAGGAGCTGGTAGCGCGTGCGCTGCACGATTACGGCAAGCGCCGCAACGGGCCGTTCGTCGCCCTCAACATGGCCGCGATCCCGCGCGAACTGATTGAATCCGAATTGTTCGGCCATGAAAAAGGCGCTTTCACCGGCGCGGCCAATCGGTATGCCGGCCGTTTTGAACAGGCCGAGGGCGGCACACTGTTCCTTGATGAAATCGGTGACATGCCGATCGAAGCCCAGACGCGTCTGTTGCGCGTGCTGCAGCAGGGCGAATACACCACGGTAGGTGGCCGCACGCCGATCCGCACCGATGTACGCATTGTTGCCGCCACCAACCGCGACCTGCGGCAGGCGGTGAACCAGGGCCTGTTCCGCGAAGATCTGTTCTACCGCCTCAACGTTGTGCCGCTGCGCCTGCCGCCGCTGCGCGAGCGCAGCGACGACATCGCGGATCTGGTGCGCCATTTCCTGAATCAGTCGGCCGCACAGGGCTTGCCGACCAAGACGATCTCGGCCGATGCGATGGAGCGCATCCGCCGCTATCGCTGGCCCGGCAATGTGCGTGAACTCGAAAACCTGGTCCGCCGCCTGGCCGCGCTCTATGCCGACGACGTGATCGGCCTTGAGGTGATCGAGACCGAACTGGCCGAGCCGCCGCAGGCGCCGCGCAGCGCCGAGCCGAGCGAGGAAGAAACCCTCACGGGCAGCATCGAGCGGCACCTGACCACGTTCTTCTCGGCCCAGGGCGACGACCTGCCGCCGCCGGGCCTGTATGACCGTATGCTGCGCGAACTGGAAATCCCGTTGATCTCGCTCAGCCTGGCAGCGACCCGGGGCAACCAGATCAAGGCCGCGCATATGCTGGGCCTGAACCGCAATACGCTACGCAAGAAGATCCGCGACCATAACATCCAGGTGATCCGGGGCCTGAAATAGGCCCGGTTGCATTCCGGTTCGGGAATCGGCCGGAAAGCCGGCCTTAAACCGGTTAGGCGACAGCCCCGGAACGGGTGCCGGCCGGCTGCAGCTAGGCTATGATCTGCCGATGGCCGCGTATTCGATTCACAGAATATCTCACTGGGCATGACCCCCGACAGGGCAGGCGAGACCAGTCCCGCTTCCGGCGACGCCTCTGGCGCGACAGTTGAGACTGTCACGCCGGGCCGCCGGCTGCTGCGTAGTCTGCTCGACTGGTCGCGCCGACACCACCTGTTGCGCCAGCTTGAGATCGCGCTCGCCATTGCAGCGCTGGTGGCCGGTACACTGACCTATCTGGCGATGACACCAGGCGCCAACCGCGACCTGACGCCGCGCGAAGTCCAGATCCTGTTGCTGGCCGACCTGATCATCCTGCTCAGTCTGACCAGCCTTGTCGCCCGTCGCATGGTGGTACTGTGGATGCAGCGCCGGCGTGGTGCGGCCGGCTCGCGCCTGCACGCCCGCATGGTGATGCTGTTCGCCGGCGTCACGGCGTTGCCGACCGTGTTGATGACACTGTTCGCCGTGCTGTTCTTCAATCTCGGCCTGCAGACCTGGTTCAGCGAACGCGTCAATGCTGCTGTGAACGCGTCGGTGGCGATTGCCGAGGCCTATATCCAGGAGCACCGCAAGACCATCCGCGCCGACGTACTGGCCATGGCGGTCGATCTTAACCGTGCCGCGCCGAACCTGACACGCAACCCCTATGCCTTCCAGCAGGCGGTGCGCCAGCTCTCGCGTATCCGCGGCCTGGGCGAGGCCATCGTGTTTACTTCGACAGGCGAAATCCTTGCTCGTAACGAGCTCAGTCTGCTGATGGAATTCGACCGTGTGCCGCCGCGCGCCATCGAGGATGCCAATGCCGGCCAGGTGGTGATCATTACCGCCGAAACCGATGATCGTGTGCGCGCGCTGGTGCGACTCGACGGCTATCTCGATGCCTATCTTTATGTTGGTCGCTTCATCGATGCTAAGGTGCAGGCGGAACTGGAGCGCACACGGCAGGCGGCGCAGCAGTACAACCGTCTGGAACGCGCCCGTGCCACGCTGGAGATTAACTTCGCCATCCTGTTCCTGCTGGTTTCGCTGCTGCTGCTGCTGGCAGCCATCTGGTTCGCCTTGCTGATCGCCAATCGCCTCGTCACACCGATCGGCGAAGTGGTGACTGCGGCCGAACGCATCCGCGGTGGCGATCTGTCGGCGCGTGTCACCGAGCGCGCCGATGAAGATGAAATTGCCACACTGGGCCGTACCTTCAATCGCATGACCGGACAGCTGGCCGCGCAGCAGGCGGAACTGATCGCCGCGAACCGCCAGCTGGATGAACGTCGCCGGTTTACCGAAACCGTATTGTCCGGCGTGTCGGCCGGCGTGATCGGTGTCGATCCGCAGGGTATGGTGACACTGCCCAATCCGTCAGCGCAGATGATGTTGCAGCAAAGCTTTGGCGATATGGTCGGGCGGCCGTTCGTCGAAGTCGCGCCGGAGATGGCGGAATTGTTCAATCGGCTGGAGCAGCGTCCGGCCGAAGGTGTCGAACGCGGGCAGGTGGTGGTGCAGCGTGGCGATGGCGCGCGCACGCTGCTGGTGCGTGTTGCGCGCGAAGTCACCGACAACGAACTGCTCGGCTATGTCGCCACTTTCGATGATGTGTCCGAACTGGTGGCGGCGCAGCGCAATGCAGCCTGGGCCGATATCGCGCGCCGCATTGCGCATGAAATCAAAAATCCGCTCACTCCGATCCAGCTTTCGGCCGAGCGGCTGAAGCGTAAGTACATGAAGGAAGTGCAGACCGATCCGGAAATCTTCGCCCAGTGCACGGATACGATCATCCGCCAGGTTGGCGATATCGGCCGTATGGTGGATGAATTTTCCACCTTTGCGCGCATGCCGCGGCCAGTCTATCGCGAGGAAGACCTGACCCAGCTGCTACGCCAGGGCGTGTTCCTGCAGCAGGTGGCTCGCTCGGATATCCAGTTCGATATGGACCTGCCGTCGACGCCGGTGCGTATGAATGTGGATGCTCGCCAGCTGGCGCAGGTGTTCACCAATATCCTGCAGAATGCGGTGGATGCCATTGACGGGCGCGACCGCGTGCCCGGTTTGACCCCGCCGCTCGGCCATATTTCCGTCGGCCTGCGCGTGAATGGCGTCGTGGCGGATATCACGGTGCTGGACAATGGCCGCGGTCTGCCGGTCGAAAATCGCGATCGCCTGTTCGAGCCTTATGTCACCACGCGTACCAAGGGAACCGGACTTGGCCTTGCCATCGTGAAAAAGATCATCGAGGAGCATGGTGGCACCATTGCGCTGACCGATGCCACGCTGTTTGATCCGGCGCTGAAAAATGGTAGCTTGGCGCGCATTCACCTGCCGGGCGTCCTGTCCGGCGATCTGCCGGCGGAAAACGCGGCAGCCTCTGTTAGCGCGGAATCACAAACCACAGTGCGGAAGTTGTTAGGGTCGGGCGGTCATGGCGCGTGACATTCTCATCGTCGATGACGAAGCGGACATTCGTAATCTGATTGCAGGTATCCTGCAGGACGAGGGCTACGAAACCCGTATGGTGGGAGATTCCGACGGTGCGTTGCGCGAACTGGAAGCGCGGCGGCCGAGTGCGGTGATCCTCGACATCTGGCTGCAGGGCAGCAAGATGGACGGGCTGGAAATCCTCGACCGTATCATGCGGGATCACAGCAGTGTGCCAGTGATCATGATTTCGGGCCACGGCAATATCGAAACCGCCGTATCGGCGATCAAACGTGGCGCCTACGACTATATCGAGAAGCCTTTCAAGAGCGACCGCCTGCTGCTGCTGGTCGAGCGCGCGCTGGAACAGGCGCGCCTCAAGCGCGAGAACGAAGACTTGCGCCAGCGCTCAGGCAATATCGCCGAACTGATCGGTGCGTCGCCGGCCATCGTCGCCCTGCGTCAGGCCATCGAACGGATCGCGCCGACCAATAGCCGCGTACTGATCTCCGGCCCGCCGGGTGCGGGCAAGGAACTGGTCGCGCGGCTGCTGCATCAACGCTCGCGCCGCGCCGGCGGGCCTTTCGTGCTGCTGAACGTGGCTGCGATGACGGCAGACAGCATCGAGCGTCAACTGTTTGGCATCGAAGAACAGATCAATGGCCAGCGCCAGCACAAGATCGGTGTGCTGGAAGAGGCGCATGGCGGCACACTGTTCATCGACGAAGTGGCGGAGATGTCGCCCGAGGCGCAGGCCAAGCTGCTGCGCGTGCTGACCGAGCAGAGCTTCGAGCGCGTCGGCGGCCGCACCCGAGTGCAGGTCGATGTGCGCATTATATCTGGCACGGTGCATGATCTGACGGTGCGCGTCGGGCAGAGCCAGTTCCGGCAGGATCTGTTCCATCGCCTTAATGTCGTCCCATTGAAAGTGCCGGCATTGCGCGACCGCCGCGAAGATATTCCGATGCTGGCCAGACAGTTCATCCTGATCGAGGCCCAGCGTCAGGGTGTCTCGGTGCGGGAGCTAGCCGAAGATGCACTGCTCGCCCTGCAGTCCGCCGAATGGCCCGGCAATGTGCGCGAGCTGCGTAACGCCATCGCCCGTCTGCTGATCATGCTGCCGGCCGACCAGAAGAACGCGGCGATCCATGCCGATATGATGCCGTCCGATCTCGGTGCCACGCCGCCGGTGGCGCTGCGGCCTGAAACCACTACCGAGGTGATGGGCCTGCCGCTGCGCGATGCACGCGAGATGTTCGAGCGCGAATACCTGCTGGCGCAGATCACCCGTTTCGGCGGCAATGTTTCGCGCACCGCCAGCTTCATAGGCATGGAACGTTCGGCGCTGCACCGCAAGCTGAAGGCGCTCGGAGTGATCACTCTCGACCGCAACGGCGGCTAGGAATGGTCGCGCCATGAAAGTCATTGTCTGCGGCGCCGGCCTGGTCGGGTCCACCATCGCGCGCCAGCTTGCCGCCGAAGGCAACGAA
>NZ_PEKV01000009.1:0-5218 GCF_002796975.1 Ferrovibrio sp.
CAGTGTGACAAAGCTTCACTGTGGCGATTCTCGCAAGTGTCATATTCCTGCAAACTAAGGGTCATACACCGTCCCTATCTTCCGGCGCGCCGATCAAGGTGGTCGTGCAGTCATGAAGAGGGAGAGACCCGTGTTCAATTTCAAGCCAATCATGCTCAAGGCTGCCGTTGTCGCTTTTGCGACCACGCTTGGCTTTGGCGGTGCCCAGGCGGCCGATATCTCCGGCGCCGGCGCCTCCTTCCCTTATCCGGTCTACACCAAGTGGGCCGATGCCTATAAGAAAGAAACGGGCATTGGCCTGAACTACCAGTCGATCGGTTCGGGCGGCGGCATCAAGCAGATCAAGGCGAAGACCGTGACCTTCGGCGCGACCGACGCGCCGCTGTCCGGCAAGGATCTGGATGAGGCGGGTCTGGTGCAGTTCCCGATGGTGATGGGCGGCATCGTACCGGTGGTCAACGTCAAGGGCATCAAGCCGGGCGATCTTGCCCTCGATGGCGAAACGCTCGCCAAGATCTTTCTCGGCGATATCAAGAAGTGGGACGACGCCGCGATCAAGAAGCTGAATCCGGGCGCTGCGCTGCCGAACACCGCGATTGCCATCGTGCATCGTGCCGACGGTTCGGGCACCACCTTCAACTTCACCGACTATNNAATGAAGGCGTGGCGAATATGACCAGGCAGACCGACGGCGCCATCGGCTATGTCGAATACGCTTATGCCAAGCAGAACAAGCTGACCTTCACCCAGTTGATCAACAAGAACGGCAAGACCGTTTCGCCGACGTCGGAAGCCTTCTCGGCCGCCGCCGCCAACGCCGACTGGAAGAGCGTTCCGGGCTATGCCGTGATCCTGAACAATGAACCGGGTGATGCCAGCTGGCCGATCACCTCCGCCACTTTCATCCTGATGTACAAGGAGCCGGCGGATAAGGCGGCCAGCAACGAAGCCCTGAAGTTCTTCGCCTGGGCTTACAAGAACGGCGGCAAGCTGGCCGACGACCTGGACTATGTGCCGATGCCGAAGCCGGTCGTCGACATGGTCGAAACGACCTGGAAGGCACAGATCAAGCAGTAAGTGTCGGAAAGGAAGGCCGGAAACCCCCGGCCTTCCGTTTCCGGTGACGACGCAGTATCAGCTTTAAACTGGGAGTTCAGGGTGACGGATGTAGCGGCAATAACTCCCGTTAGCAAAGAACGGCGCATTGCCGCTTCGCGCTGGTTCGCACCGTCCGACCGGCTGTTCCATGGCCTGACCATGGGTGCCGCCATCGCTGTTCTGCTGCTGCTCGGCGGTGTGATCCTGGCCTTGCTGCAGGGGTCTCTGCCGGCATTCTCGAAATTCGGCATCGACTTCATCTATACGCAGGCGTGGAGCCCGGCCCGCGATAATTTCGGTGCGCTGGCGCCAATCTCGGGCACGCTGATCACCAGTTTCATCGCCATGCTGGTGGCTGTGCCGCTCAGCTTCGGCATCGCAATCTTCCTCACCGAGATCTGCCCGATGTGGCTGCGCCGCCCGATCGGCACTGCCATCGAGCTGCTCGCCGGCATTCCCAGCATCATCTACGGCATCTGGGGATTGTTCGTTTTTGCGCCCTTCATGCAGCGCCACGTCCAGCCCTTCCTGATCAACACCTTCAGCGGCGTTCCAGTGCTGGAAAACCTGTTCGCCGGCCCGCCCTACGGCATCGGTATCCTGACCACCAGTCTGATCCTGGCCATTATGGTGCTGCCCTTCATCACCGCGGTGTCCCGCGACGTGCTTGAGACGGTGCCGGCGGTTTTGAAGGAGGCTGCTTACGGCCTTGGCTGCACCACATGGGAAGTCGCCCGCCGCGTCATGTTGCCCTATGCCCGCGCTGGCGTGCTGGGCGGTGTCATGCTCGGTCTGGGCCGTGCGCTCGGCGAGACGATGGCGGTCACTTTCGTGATCGGCAATGCGCACCGTATCCAGGCATCGATCCTGAGCCCGGGCACGACGATTTCCGCTACCATTGCCAACGAGTTCGCCGAGGCGATGGGTGCAACCTACACCTCCTCGCTGATGGCGCTCGGTCTCATCCTCTTCCTGATCACCTTCATCGTGCTGGCATTCGCACGGCTTATGCTGCTGCGTATGAACCAGAAGGCGGGCTGACCATGGTCGACCTTTACTCGCGCCGCCGTATGGCGAACCGCATCGTCGTCTCTCTGTCGATCGGTGCGGCGCTGCTCGGCATTACCTGGCTGGTGCTGATCCTCGGACAGTTGCTGATCGAGGGTTTCGGCGCCCTGAGCCTGGCCGTCTTCACCGAGATGACACCGCCGCCGGGTTCGACCGGCGGTCTGCGCAACGCGATCTTCGGCACCGCGGTCATGACCTCGATCGCGATCCTGTTGGGCACGCCGATCGGTATTCTCGCCGGCACCTACCTGGCCGAATATGGCCGCGAGAGCAAGCTGGCGATGGTGGTGCGCTTCATCAACGACGTGCTGCTTAGCGCGCCATCGATCGTGATCGGTCTGTTCATCTACGAGATGATGGTCATCCACATGGGGCACTTCTCTGCCTGGGCCGGCGCCGTCGCGCTTGCGGTGATCGTGATCCCGGTGGTGCTGCGTACGACCGAAGACATGCTCAACCTGGTGCCGACCGGCCTGCGTGAGGCCGCCACCGCGCTGGGTGCGCCCCGCTATTTTGTGATCCGTCGTGTCGCCTACAAGGCGGCACGCAACGGCATCGTCACCGGCATTCTGCTCGCCGTGGCGCGGATCAGCGGCGAAACCGCGCCGCTGCTGTTCACCGCGCTGAACAACCAGTTCTGGAGCACAGACCTGAATGCACCGATGGCCAACCTGCCGGTGGTGATCTTCCAGTTCGCGCTCAGCCCCTATGAAGATTGGCGCAAGCTGGCCTGGGTCGGTGCGCTGCTGATCACCATGGCCATTCTCGCCGTCAATATTGGCGCCCGCGCTCTTGCGGGCAGGAAAGCATCATGACCGTCGAAACCCTAGACCCCATCGCCAAACAGGCTGACACGACAATGCCGCCGAAAGTCTCCATCGAGAATCTTGCCTTCTTCTACGGTGAATCCAAGGCTTTAAAGAACATCAGCCTGCCGCTGCATGACCGCAAGGTCACGGCCTTCATTGGCCCGTCGGGTTGCGGCAAGTCGACGCTGCTGCGCATCCTGAACCGTATCTACGAGATGTATCCCAAGCAGCGCGCCGAAGGTAAGGTTGTCGTCGACGGGTTGAATATTCTCGACAAGGGGACGGACCTGAACATGTTACGTGCCAAGATCGGCATGGTGTTCCAGAAGCCGACGCCGTTCCCGATGTCGATCTATGAGAATATCGCTTTCGGCGTGCGACTTTACGAGCGCCTGGGCAAGGAGGAGATGGACGAACGCGTGGAAAGCGCACTGCGCAAGGCCGCATTGTGGGAAGAGGTCAAGAATAAGCTTCACAGTTCCGGTCTCGGCCTGTCGGGCGGCCAGCAGCAGCGTCTGTGCATTGCCCGCACGGTCGCGGTGCGTCCTGAGATCATTCTGCTGGATGAACCCTGCTCGGCACTCGATCCGATCTCGACGGCCAAGATCGAGGAACTGATCGACGAGCTGAAGGACGACTACACGATTGCAATTGTGACCCACAACATGCAGCAGGCAGCACGAACCTCCGACTTCACTGCTTTCATGTACCTGGGTGAGTTGATCGAATTCGGCGAAACCAAGCAGATTTTCACCCACCCGGGTAAACAGCAGACCCAGGACTACATTACCGGTCGCTTCGGCTGAGCAGAGTGAGGACTTAGAAAATGCCGCAACATATCGTTCAGCGTTACGACGACGAACTGAAGAAGCTCTCCACCCTCATCGTCCAGATGGGCGGTCTGGCGGAATCGCAGCTGGCTGCCGCAGTCGATGCCATCGTGAAGCGCGACAGCAAGCTGGCCGAAGAGGTTGTGCGGGGCGACGCCAAGATCGACACACTGCGCAACCAGGTTGACGACTTCGCCATCGAGATGCTGGCGCGCCGGCAGCCGATGGCCGCAGATCTGCGCGTGATCGTCGCTGCGCTGCGTATCTCCTCCGAGATCGAGCGCATCGGCGACTATGCCAAGAATGTCGCCAAGCGCGCGGTCGCCCTGAACCAGGCGCCGCTGGTGCGCCCGGTGCATGCCATCCCGCGCATGGCCGCCCTGGTACAGGCGCTAATCAAGGATACGCTGGATGCTTATATCACCGACGATGCAGCCAAGGCGGATGCGGTCTGGGCGCGCGACGAGGAGGTCGACGACCTCTACACCAGCCTGTTCCGCGAGTTGCTGACTTACATGATGGAAGATCCGCGTTCCATCACGCCCTGCACGCATCTGCTGTTCATCGCCAAGAACATCGAGCGTATCGGCGATCACGCCACCAATATCGCGGAACTGATCCATTACACGGTTCTGGGCGAGATGCCGAAGGAAGATCGGCCGAAGGGGGATGACACCGCCTATGCGGTGGTCAATGCGCCGGGAGGCCAGCGATGAGCGTCGCGATCAAGCCGCGCGTCCTCGTGATCGAGGACGAGGCGGCATTGCTGGCGCTGCTGCGCTACAACCTGGAGAAGGAAAACTATACCGTCGACGAGGCGATGGACGGCGAGCAGGCCCTGCTGAAGGTGGCCGAGCATATGCCGGACCTGATCCTGCTCGACTGGATGCTGCCGCGTCTGTCCGGCCTGGAAGTCTGCCGCCAGCTGCGCCGCGACACCAACGCCCGCAACGTGCCGATCATCATGCTGACGGCGCGTGGCGAGGAGGCCGATCGCGTGCGTGGCCTGGATGCCGGCGCCGACGATTATATCGCCAAGCCGTTTTCGCCGGGCGAATTGCTGGCCCGTATCCGCGCTGTGCTGCGTCGCATCCGTCCGGCGCTGGCCGAGGAAGTCCTGACCTATGGCGGACTAGTGATGGACGTTGCCACCCACAAGGTGACGCGCAACAGCCGCGACATCCATCTCGGCCCGACCGAGTTCCGCCTGCTGCGCTACTTCCTCGAGCATCCCGGCCGTGTGCTGTCGCGCGACCAGCTGCTGGATGCGGTCTGGGGTCGCGACATCTATGTCGAGCAGCGCACGGTGGATGTGCATATCCGCCGCCTGCGCAAGGCGCTCAACGGCAACGGCGAGGCGGATGTGATCCGCACCGTCCGCTCGGCCGGCTATGCGCTGGAACTGACCGCGAC
>NZ_PEKV01000009.1:5330-59728 GCF_002796975.1 Ferrovibrio sp.
GGTTTCGCTGCCTGCGGCCTTGGTGCCGTCGCGCACGTCCAGCGTCTCGCCGTTATACTGCGACAGCAACTGGGCGTAGACCTTGGTGAGGTAATCCTCGAACAGCGCGTCGTATTCCTTCTTCTGCTCGGGCGTGATGTTGCGGCTGTAGCGACCCAGGCAGAAACGGCCGACGGCATCCATGTCGAGATGATTGGTCAGCAGGTTGCGCACCAGACCTTCGCGCTTTTCCGTGGTGAGCGAACGATCGCCCAGCGCCTTCAGCGTCTCGGTGCCCACCTCGCGGATGAACTGGTCGGCTGTTGCGGCCTGCACCGGGTTGGCGGCGAAGAGCGCCAGGCCAGCCAGGGCAGCGAGCAGGAAGCGGCGGGAAAGGGTCAGGGAAGAGGGCATGGGCAACCAGCTAAGCTGTGGAGACTAATGATCTTTTGCATTGGCAATACGGCTTTAACGAGGCGAATACATAGCCCGCCCGCAGTATGAAGGCCATGATTCTTTTTGCTATGCGATTTAAGGCTACACAAATACATAAAGATATGTTTATATATAATCCATGAACGTAGAGCCGAGCTTTACCCTGGATGTCCTGATGGCTGCGCTGCGGGCTGCGGCCGAGCCGACGCGGCTGCGTCTGCTGGCCCTGTGCGCCGACAGCCAGCTGACGGTCTCCGAACTCACCCAGATCCTCGGCCAGAGCCAGCCGCGCGTCTCACGGCATCTGAAACTGCTCTGCGAAGCCGGGCTGCTGGAGCGCGTGCCCGAAGGCACCTGGGCCTTCTACCGCGTCGGCGACCGGCTGGCGGGAGCGCCGCTGGTCCGTGCGCTGGCGACGCTGCTGCCGGCGGGCGACCCGATCCTGGCGCGCGACGGCGAGCGGCTGATCGCCGTGAAGCGCGCCCGCAGCGAGGTCGCCGAACGTTATTTCCGCGACAATGCCGCGCAGTGGTCGGCGATCCGCTCGCTGCATGTCGACGAGGCACAGGTCGAAGCCGCTGTGCTCAAGATGCTCGACAACGGCCAGCCGATCGGCGATCTGCTCGATATCGGCACCGGCACCGGCCGTCTGCTGGAAATCCTCAGCCCCAGAGTGAAGCGCGGCCTCGGCGTCGATACCAGCCGCGACATGCTGAGCATTGCGCGCAGCAACCTGGAACGTGCCGGCATCAGGCATTGCCAGGTCCGTCAGGCCGATATGTATGCGCTGCCGCTCGACAGCAACAGCGTCGATGCCGCGGTGATCCACCAGGTGCTGCATTTCGCCGACGAGCCGCAGAAGGCGATCCAGGAAGCCGCGCGCGTGCTGAAATCCGGCTGCCCGCTGGTGATCGTCGATTTCGCCCCGCATGACCTGGAAGATCTGCGCGCCCGCCATGCGCATCGCCGCCTCGGCTTTGCCGATGCCGAACTGCGCCCCTGGTGCGCTGCTGCCGGGCTCGATCTCGAACCCGTTACCGCACTGCCGGGCCATCCGCTTACCGTTCATGTCTGGCGCGCCGCCAAGCGCGGCGCGCCGGTCACTGCCATATCGCAAAAGAGTGCTGCCGCATGACCACGCTGACCGAACCCAATGCCCATGCCGCGCGCCGCTCCGGACCGCTGAAGGTCTCGTTCGAGTTCTTTCCGCCCAAGTCGGCGGAAATGGAGGAAAGCCTGTGGCGCAGCGTCACGCGCCTGGCGCCGCTCGGCCCGCGCTTCGTCTCGGTCACCTATGGCGCCGGCGGTTCGACGCGCGAGCGCACGCATAACACGGTCGTCCGCATCCTCAACGAAACCGGCCTGAAGCCGGCGGCGCATCTGACCTGCGTCGGCGCCGCCAAGGGCGAGGTGGATGAGGTGGCGCAGCATTACTGGCAGGCCGGCATCCGTCATATCGTCGCCCTGCGCGGCGATGCGCCGGAAGGCAGCGGCGGTTTCCAGGCGCATCCGAGGGGCTATGCCAATTCCACCGAGCTGATTGCCGGTCTGAAGAAGATCGCCGATTTCGAGGTCAGCGTCGGCTGCTATCCCGAAGGCCATCCCGACACCGCGTCGCCGCGCGTCGAACTGGAGCATCTGAAACGCAAGGTCGATGCCGGCGCCACGCGCTGCATCACGCAATACTTTTTCGACACTGACGTCTATTTCCGTTTCCTCGACCGCGCCCGTTCGGCCGGGATCACCGTGCCGATCGTGCCCGGCATCCTGCCGGTGACCAATTTCCGCCAGGTGGTGAAGTTCTCGGCCGCCTGTGGCGCCAGCGTCCCGGCCTGGATGGCTGACCAGTTCGACGGTCTGGATGACGATCCGGAAACCCGCCGCATGGTGGCCGCGCATCTCGCCGCCGAACAGTGCCGCCGGCTGCTCGCCGCCGGGATCGACGAATTCCATTTCTACACGCTGAACCGCGCCGACCTGACCTACGCCATCTGCCATGTGCTGGGCGTGCGGCCGAAACCGGCCATCGCAGGCGAGGCGGCAGCCTGATGTTCGATACCCCGGAACAGCGCAAGGAACGTCGCGCCGCGCTGAAGGCGGCGGCGAAGGAGCGCATCCTGGTGCTGGATGGCGCCATGGGCACCATGCTGCAGCGGCGCAAGTTGACCGAGGCCGACTATCGCGGCGACAGGTTCAAAGGTGCGAATAGCGATCTCAAGGGTAATCACGACATCCTGAATATCACCCGCCCCGATGTGATCGGCGAGGTGCATCGCGAGTATCTCGATGCCGGCGCCGATATCATCGAGACCAACACCTTCAGCGGCACCTGGATCAGCCAGGCGGATTACCATCTTGAATCCGCCGTGCATGACATCAACCATGAGGGCGCGAAACTCGCGCGCCAGGCGGCCGACGAGTATACGGCAAAAACCCCGTCGAAGCCGCGCTTCGTCGCCGGTGCGGTCGGGCCGACCAATCGCACGGCCTCGCTGTCGCCGGATGTGAACCGGCCGGATTTCCGCAACATCACCTTCGACGAGCTGAAGGACGCCTATAAGGAACAGGCCCGCGGCCTGGTCGAGGGCGGTGCCGACCTGCTGCTGATCGAAACGGTGTTCGATACGCTGAATGCCAAGGCGGCGGCTTTCGGAGTTTATGAGCTGTTCGACGAACTGGGCGAAGAGTGGCCGATCATGATTTCGGGCACCATCACCGATCTGTCCGGCCGCACGCTGTCGGGCCAGACCACCGAAGCGTTCTGGAATTCGCTGCGCCATACCAGGCCGTTTTCGGTCGGGCTGAACTGCGCCTTCGGTGCCGAGCAGATGCGTGCCTATGTGGCGGAACTCAGCCGCGTCGCCGATGTGCCGGTCAGTGCCTATCCCAATGCCGGATTGCCCAACCAGTTCGGCGAATATGACGAGCCGCCGCATACCACCGCCGGCCATCTGCGCGAATGGGCCGAGCATGGCCTGGTCAATATCGTCGGCGGCTGCTGCGGCACCACGCCCGACCATATCAAGGCGATTGCCGACAGCGTAAAGGGCGTGAAGCCGCGCCGCATCCCGATCATCCCGCCGCAGCTCCGGCTCAGTGGCCTTGAACCTTTTGCAGTCCCCGCAGCATGACCGATACCGACGAGTCCTTCTCCCCTGAATCTGAAAACCGCGGCTTCAACGGCCCGGTCTTCATCAATATCGGCGAGCGTACCAACGTCACCGGCTCGGCCAAATTCCGCAAGCTGATCCTGAACGACGATTATGACGCCGCCCTGGCCGTGGCGCGTCAGCAGGTGGAGAACGGCGCGCAGATCATCGACATCAACATGGACGAGGGCATGCTCGACTCCAAGGCGGCGATGGTCAAATACCTGAATCTGATCGCCTCCGAGCCGGATATTTCGCGCGTGCCGATCATGATCGACAGTTCGAAATGGGAGATCATCGAGGCCGGCCTGAAATGCGTGCAGGGCAAGGCGATCGTCAATTCGATCAGCATGAAGGAAGGCGAGGAAGCCTTCCTGGATCATGCCCGCAAGGTGCGCCGCTACGGCGCCGCCGTGGTGGTGATGGCCTTCGATGAGCAGGGCCAGGCCGACACCGCCGACCGTAAATACGAAATCTGCGCCCGCGCCTACAAACTGCTGACCGAGAAGATCGGCTTCCCGCCGGAAGACATCATCTTCGACCCGAATATCTTTGCGGTCGCCACCGGCATCGAGGAGCATAATAATTACGCAGTCGAGTTCTTCGAGGGCGCCAGACGCATCCGCGAGAACCTGCCGCATTGCCACATCTCGGGCGGTGTCTCCAACGTGTCCTTCTCCTTCCGCGGCAACGAACAGGTCCGCGAGGCGATGCATGCCGTATTCCTGTACTACGGGATGCAGAACGGCATGGACATGGGCATCGTCAATGCCGGTCAGCTTCCGGTTTATGAAGATATACCTGCAGAGCTGCGCGAGCGGGTGGAAGACGTGCTGCTCAACCGCCGCCCGGATGCCACCGAACGCATGCTGGAAATCGCCGAGCGTTTCAAGGGCGGTGCCCGCACCCAGGAAGTCGACATGTCCTGGCGCGAGAAGGATGTGCGTGCCCGCCTGACCCATGCGCTGGTTCATGGCATTTCCGATTTCGTCGAACAGGACACCGAAGAAGCGCGCCATATCGTCGCCAAGCCGCTGGAAGTCATCGAAGGCCCGCTGATGGACGGCATGAACGTGGTCGGCGACCTGTTCGGCGCCGGCAAGATGTTCCTGCCGCAGGTGGTGAAATCCGCCCGCGTGATGAAGAAAGCGGTGGCTTACCTGCTGCCCTTCATCGAGGCCGAGAAGAGCAGCGGTCCGGCCAAGACGAACGGCAAGGTTCTGATGGCCACCGTGAAGGGCGATGTGCACGATATCGGCAAGAATATCGTCGGCGTCGTGCTCCAGTGTAACAACTACGAAGTGATCGACCTCGGCGTCATGGTGTCCTGCGCCCGTATCCTGGACGAGGCGAAGAAGCACAATGTCGACATTATCGGCCTCAGCGGCCTGATCACGCCGAGCCTGGACGAGATGTGCTATGTCGCCAGCGAGATGCAGCGCGAAGGGCTTCAGCTGCCGTTGCTGATCGGTGGCGCGACCACCTCGAAGGTACACACGGCCGTCAAGATCGCACCGAATTACAAGGGTCCGGTGGTCTATGTGACCGATGCCTCCCGTGCGGTCGGCGTCGCCGGACGCCTGGTGTCGGCCAACGACCGGCCGGTCTATGCCGGCGAAGTGGCCAACGAATACGCCAAGATCCGCGAGATCCATTCGCGCGAGCGCAATACCGGCCCGCGTCAGACCATCGCCGACGTGCGCAAGAACAAGGTGAAGATCGACTGGACCGGCTACCAGCCGCCGAAGCCGAATTTCACCGGCGTGAAGGTGTTCAGGGATTATCCGATCGAGCGGTTGATCGAGCGGATCGACTGGTCGCCTTTCTTTGCCTCCTGGGAGCTGCGCGGCAAGTATCCCGCGATCCTGCAGGATGAGGTGGTAGGCGAGGCAGCGCGTGGCCTGTTCAAGGATGCGCGTGCCATGCTGGACCGCATCGTGAAGGAAAAACCGATCCAGGCTGCGGCCGTGATCGGCTTCTGGCCCGCCAACCAGGTCAACGATGACGATATCGCGCTGTTCGACGAGGCAGGCCAGGGCGGCGAGATTACACGCCTGCACATGCTGCGCCAGCAGATGAAGCGCGACCGCGAGCGCGCCAACCATTGCCTGGCCGATTTCGTCGCACCGCAGGACACCGGCATCACCGACTATGTCGGCGCCTTTGCCGTCACCGCCGGGATCGGACTGGACGACTGGATCAAGCGCGAATTCACCGCCAAGCAGGACGATTACTCCGGCATCCTGGCGCAGGCGCTGGCCGACCGCCTGGCCGAAGCCTTCGCCGAACATATGCATGAGCGTGTGCGCAAGGAATTCTGGGGCTATGCCGGCGACGAGACGCTGGATAACGACGCCCTGATTGCAGAAGAGTATCGCGGCATTCGCCCGGCGCCGGGTTATCCAGCCTGCCCTGACCATACCGAGAAGGCGACGCTGTTCCAGCTGCTGAAACCGACCGAGAATGTCGGCATCCAGCTGACCGAGAGTTTCGCCATGTGGCCCTCGGCCGCGGTCAGCGGCTGGTATTTCAGCCACCCGCAATCGGATTATTTCGGCATCGGCCGCATCGAACGCGACCAGGTGGCGGATTATGCCAGGCGCAAGAATGTGGAACTGGCGCAGATGGAACGCTGGCTGTCGTCCAACCTTGCCTACGATCCGGGCCGGTTCGATGCCGAGGCCGCCGAGTGAAGTTCCGCCTTGCCACTGAAGCCGACCTGCCCGAGATCGTGCGCCTGCTGGCCGACGATCACCTCGGTGGCAGCCGCGAGCGCTACACCGATCCGCTGCCGCCGGAGTATGGCATCGCCTTTGCCGGTTTGCGGAAGATCGGTGCGGAGGTGATCCTGGCCGAGGATGAGTCAGGCAAAGTGATCGGTTGCCTGCAGTTGCTGGTGCTGCCGGGTCTCGGCAGCCTGGGCAAGCAGCGTGCCCAGATCGAAGCCGTGCGTATCGAGTCGAGCTTGCGCGGCAAGGGGCTTGGTTCGGACCTGATCCGCCATGCCATCGCGCGCGCGAAGCAGAAGGGCTGCAAAATGGTGCAGCTGACTTCCGACAACAGCCGTCAGGGTGCGCACCGGCTTTACGAACGGCTGGGCTTCAAGGCCAGCCATGTCGGTATGAAGCTGGCGCTGGATTAAGTAGTATATTTGCTGCCAGAGCACCCAGCTCCCGGAGACTGGATGATGACCTATAGCCGCGCCAACCCTAGCTCGCGTTACAACGAGTTGGTCGGTTTTTATAAGCAGATGCATGCCGAAGGGACGCAGTCGCCGAGCCAGTCGGTGGCTGCCAAGGATACTTTCACGGGCCAAAGTCTGTTGCCGCATGTCGGCACGATCAAATCGCTCGTCGATCAGTTCGGGATCAGGTCTGTGCTCGATTATGGTGCGGGCAAGGCCAGGTTCTACACCGCACCGTTGTTCACCCCGACCAATGGCGGTGAGAAGGTGGATCTGCGCAATTTCTGGGGGGTGAATGAAATCCGGCTGTACGATCCGGGTTATGAGCCGCTGTCTAAACTGCCGCTAGGCGAGACATTCGACGCGGTGATCTGCACCGACGTTATGGAGCATATCCCCGAAGAGGATATGGACTGGGTCATCGACGAGCTGTATGGCTTCGCCAGCAAGATGATCTATGCCTGCATCGCGACCTATCCAGCCGGCAAGACCTTTCCCAATGGCGAAAATGTGCATGTGACGCTGAAGGATCCGCAGTGGTGGGCCCGGAAGTTCGAGAGCCGTCGTGCCGCTCTGGGCATCGCGACGGATTACTTCCTGGTGGTTTTTGCCCGTAACGACGACCCCAGGCCCATCGCGATTACCTCCTGCCAGTGAGCGTCAGCGCCCGCCAGCGACGTCCAGCAGCGATGCCGTCAGATAGTCGCTTTCGTTCTCGATCAGCCAGATCGCCGCTTCGGCCACTTCATCGGCGGTGCCGGCGCGGCCCATCGGCGTGGTGACACCCAGCCGCGCGGCGCGATCCGGCTGGCCGCCGCTGGCATGGATCTCGGTATCGATCAGGCCGGGGCGGATCGCATTGACCCGGATACCCTCGGTCGCCAGTTCACGGGCCAGGCCGAGCGTCATGGTATCGACAGCGCCTTTCGAGCCGGCATAGTCGACATATTCCCCGCCGGCGCCGAGACGGGAGGCGATGGAGGAGATGTTGACGATACTGCCACCCTTGCCGCCGCGCGATTTCGACATGCGCCGGGCCGCTTCGCGGGCACAGAGATAGGCGCCCAGCACATTGATGTCGAAAATCCGCTTCATGCGGTCGAAGGAATAATCGGCGAAAGCCTGTTTCGGCCCGACGATGCCGGCATTGTTGACCAGCGCATCCAGCTTGCCGAAGGCCTTCCCGGTTGCGTCGAACATGGCGATCACATCGGCTTCCACCGCCACATCGCCCTGGATGGCAATACCGCGTCCACCGGCCTTTTGCACCGCCTGCACGGTTTCGAGTGCGGCTTTCTCGTTCCCGGCGTAGTTCACCCCGACCGACCAGCCACGCTGGCCCGCCATGATGGCGACGGCACGACCGATGCCGCGGCTGCCGCCGGTGATGAGGATATGTTTCGTGCCTGCCTGGCTCACCATGGAATTTCCCCGCCATCGTAGTTGTAGAATTTGCCGGTATCCTTGAGCGCGAGGCCGTCGATCACCTGTTTCAGGCCGGCCGCGCTGGTGGCGACGTCGATATCCGCGCCGGCACCGCCCATATCGGTTTTCACCCAGCCCGGATGCAGGGTGATGCAACTGATGCCGCTGGACTTCAGATCGAGCGCCAGATTGTGCATGCCGGCATTGATGGCGGCCTTGGAGGCCCGATAGGCATAGGCGCCGCCGCCGCTCTCCGCGATCGAGCCCATCCGGCTCGAGATCGTGGCGATTTTGGCGCCGCCCATCTTATTCCTATTCTGGGCTGCCTTCAGATGCGGCAGGAAGGCGAGCGCCAGTTTCATCGGCGCCACGCTGTTGACCTGCAGCACCTGCAGGTAGGTATCGAAATCGCTGACCTTCAGCGCGCCATCGCGGTGGCCGTAGATGCCGGCATTGTTCAGCAGCAGGTCGATGGCGGTGCCATCGTAGGTCTGCGCCAGTTTGTCCACGGCTGTATAATCCGTGACATCCAGCGCCTCGACCGAGACACCGCGTATGGCCTTCAGTGTCGTCGCCGATTGCGGTTCGCGGCAGGCAGCGATCACGGTCCAGCCATCGGCCGCATAGCGCTTGGTCAGTTCCAGGCCGATGCCGCGATTGGCGCCGGTGATCAGCAAAGTCGGCATGGTCTACTCCATCAGGTCTGTAGCGCCGCGACGCGGCGATAGATCGGCTGCAAGAGGCCGGGCAGCATATACATGGGCAACTGGCCCATGGCGAAGAATACCACCATGTCGAAAACGGCACGGTCGGCCAGCGACACCATCACCAGGCCCATGTTGCAGTTGCCAGCGAGGATCCCGAGCGTCAGTGCTGCGGCCTGGTCGAAGCGCAGCACAAAGCGTCCGACCGCATAGCCGATGGCCTGCAGCGACAGGTTGGCGATGAAGGCCGAGACGGTGGCGAGGATCACATAGCCGGGCTGCGCCATCAGCTTGGCGGTCACGCCGTCCATGATGGCGATGGCAAACAGCACCAGGGCCAGAACGGAGGACCCATCCATCAGCCGCCTGTTCGCCTGCAGCCAGCCGCGCGGCAGGGTGCGATGCGCGATCAGCGCGGCGGCAAAGGCAAAGCCGACCATCAGCGCCAGCCGGCCCATGAATTCCACCAGCGACATCTGCACTTCGATATTCAGCAACAGCAGTGCGAGCGGCGGCAGCGTGAAAGGCACCAGCGCGGTGGTGATCACCATGGCGATCACCGCCAGCGCGGCATCGAGGCCGAGGATCAGGGCGATGGCAACCGTGCCGGTGATCGGCGGCGCGGCCGCCATCAGCACGATGGCTTCCATCAGCGGACGCGACAGGCCGAGCGGCAGCAATGCTGCGAACATCAGCAGCGGGCAGATCAGCAGCAGGAAGATGATGATCGGGATGAACAGCAGCGGCCGGCGCGCATAGGACTGGAAGGCGCTCCAGTCGAGCCGCATCAGCGACAGCGTCAGCGGCAGCAGCAGGAAGACGACAAGGCCGGGGCGCAGCAGTTCTGCCAGCGGCGGAATGAGCAGGCCGACGAGTACGCCACCGAAGAGAAACCTGGTGGCATGCCGGCCCATGAAATCGAGCGGTGCGAAGATGAGGGCTTGAATCATGTGTGCGGGAAGATCATGGCGGGGGAGAGCGCTTTTCTCGTTTATCGATGAAAAGCATAGCCGTGCCATGAGCGGGTGCAAAGACCTTCTCTACCCCGCGGCAGTCACACCGGGTCTGCAAAATTGGCGGGTCTGTAAAATCGGCAATGGATCGCCGCATCACAAATATGTCCGGCGTCAATCGATTCGGTCACGGANNTGTCTATTCTCTGTCGCGTTTTGATGGAGGAGTAGAGCCATGCAGAACCAAAATGATGCGGCTGTCCGGACACCCGTTCTGGACCGGGAGACCTGGATGTCAGCCGGCAAACTGATTCAGGTCTATGGTCCGCAGGCCCTGACCAGGGCGGCGCGGGAAGTCGAATATTGCTCGAACCACGGCGATGCGGCGGCCGAGACCGCATGGAAGCGCGTGACCTCCGCCATTGTACTGCTCACCTCAACCGAGGGGCAGTTGCCGAACTGAAATCCGCCTAGCGGATGGCGAGGAGAAAGACCGCGCCCACCACAGCGGCAACGATCAGCAGCAGCGGCGTATGCCAGCGTCCGGATTGCGCCTTTGCATGATCGGGAGACCATGCTTCCTCGACATTGCGGTTGGCCGGCGTGAAGGTCTGCGCCGACTGGACTGCGGCTTCTTCATCGGGTCCCAGGTCGGGACCGGGAGTCGGTGGATACGGCATCTTGTCAGCCGGTCCACCGGGAAAGTTTGCAGTTTTCGAATTGTCCATGATGTCAGCCTCCGGGATACACCTGGAGTTAATTTCCTTCTGCTCGGGCAGTTCCCGCACACCACGGAATCGCCACAGCCAAGGACGATAATTTGTCAGACAACCTGACAAATTCGGCAGGTTGACTTTCATATTTTAAACATTTAAACATTTAAACAGATATTGAAATGTTTGATATGAGCCACCTCAACAGCAGCCATATCCACCAGCTCGCCGACATGTTCCGGCTGCTGGGCGATCCCTCGCGTCTGCGCCTGGTCATCGCCCTGTGCGGCGGCGCGCTGCCGGCAACGGCTGCGGCCGAGGCGGCCGGCCTGTCGCCGCAGCTGGCCAGCCATCATCTGCGCCTGCTCAAGGCGGCGCGTCTGGTGCGCGGCATCCGGCGCGGGCGGCAGATCTATTACGACGTCGCCGACGACCATGTGCGCCACATGCTGGCCGATATGGCCGAGCATGTTGCCGAGCCGCATCGGGAAGACATCGCACTCGACGATCATCTCGAACCCACCGCCTGAAGGACCGGATCGCCATGGGCGCTTCCTGCTGCACACCCTCGCATAACCACAGTCATGATCACGGTCATGGCGGCCACGATCACGGTCATGACCACGGCAATGCCGCGCGCCTCGCGCTGTGGATTGCGCTGATCCTGAATGCGGGCATGTTCGTCGTCGAGCTGGGCGCCGGCCTGACCGCGGGCTCGACTTCGCTGCTGGCCGACTCTGCCGATTTCCTGGGCGATGCCGCGAATTACGGCCTGGCGCTGGCGGTGCTGTCGATGGCGCTGGTCTGGCGTGCCCGCGTCGCGCTGCTGAAGGGCATCACCATGGGCCTGTTCGGCCTCTGGGTCGCCGGCATGACGATCAGCCACGCAATCGCCGGCACCGTGCCTGAGCCGGCAACGATGGGCATCATCGGCTTCGCTGCGCTGGCGGTGAATGTGCTGGTCACGGCGATCCTGTATCGTTTCCGCACCGGCGACAGCAACATGCGCGCGGTCTGGATCTGCAGCCGCAACGATGCGCTCGGCAATCTCGCCGTGATGGCGGCCGCCACCGGCGTCTTTGCCACCGGCACGGCCTGGCCCGATCTCGCCGTCGCCGCCTTCATGGCGATCCTCGCGCTCTGGGGCTCGGTGCAGGTGATGCGGCAGGCCAGCGCCGAACTGCGGCAGGAGCGGGCGGCGGCTACGGTGCAGGGCGCCGCTGATTAACGGCATAAAATTTACATAAAACCCGGTCTTGAAATTGCCGTAATTCGCAGTACATTCCCTCCCACGTCCGGGCCCCTCTGGCTGGCAATACGGGATGACAGTGATGTCGGACGGCTAACGCCATTATCCCGTTCGGACTCGCATCATGGATTTCTCCATCGATCTCTCTGTATTCATGTCTGTTTCCGGCCTCATTGCGCTGGTCGGACTTATTGCGCTCGAACTCGTTCTTGCGGTCGACAATCTGATCTTCATCACCATCGTCACCGGCCGCCTGCCGATCGAGCAGCAGCCGATGGCCCGTCGCCTCGGCCTGATCGGCGCCGTCGTCACCCGTATCATGCTGCTGCTCTCGGCGGCCTGGCTGATCACCCTGACGCAGCCGTGGTTCACCGTTTTCGACCTGGAAATCTCCGGCCGCGATCTCGTGCTGATCGTCGGCGGCCTGTTCCTGATCTGGAAGGCCACGACTGAAATCCACGAACGCGTCACCCCGCACGCCGAAGAAGCGGGCCATGACGCGGAAACCGGCAAGCCGGTGCAGAAGAAGTATCCGGCCTTCTGGCCCACCATCGGCCAGATCGCCATCCTCGACGTGGTCTTCTCGCTCGACAGCGTGATCACCGCCATCGGCCTGTCGCGCGACATCGAGATCATGGTCGTGGCCGTGATCCTGTCGGTTGTCATCATGGTCGCGCTGGCCGAACCGCTGGCGCGCTTCGTGAACAACAACCCGAACATCGTCATGCTGGCGCTGTCGTTCCTCGTCATGATCGGTATGGCACTGGTGGCCGAAGGTTTCGATGTCGCGATCCCGAAGATGCTGATTTATGGCGCGATGGGTTTCTCGGTGGCTGTCGAAGCCCTCAACATGGCGGCGCGGCGTGCGCAGAAGCGTAGTGCGCTGAGCGATATCCGCGACCGTAAAAAGCCGGAACCGTCGGAGGACTAAGCTTGAGTGCGGCACTGGCTGGGTCATTTCCCGGCCAGTGCCGCCATTTCGCCGCATTCGAAAGTCAGGGTGGCCTCTGTTACCGGAGGCCATTTTTTATGTCTGCAACTGACCGGATTCCCGCCCGGTACAGCATCGCGCGCGATCTTGCGCGAACTGCCCTGGGCCTGCTGACCCGCGATGGGCTCGGTGCGCTGGCCGGCCATTTTGTCGGGATCGCCAGCATGGCGCTATTCGTTATACTCGGAATCGGCCTGATCCGTGCCGGCACCGACTTCACCGACTGGCTGCTCTGGTAACCCAATGACGACCGCCGTTGTGATCAATGCTGCTTCCGGCACGGCGCGCCAGTATGGCGCCGCCGCCCTGCAGGATGTGATCCGCAGCGCTGCCGTTGCTGCCGGCCGCAGCGACGTGCAGGTGCGCGTGGTGCCGCCGAAGCAGCTGCCGTCTGCGCTGATTGCGGCGGCGGAGAGCAGCGACGAGATCTGGGTTGGCGGCGGCGATGGCACGCTGCGCTCGGCCGCCGAACTGGTCATGCGGCGCGATGGCGTGCTTGGCGTGCTGCCACTCGGCACCATGAACCTGCTGGCACGCGATCTGAACATTCCGCTGGAAATCGAGCAGGCCGTTGCCGCGCTGGCCGGCGCGACCATCGAGTCGATCGATGTCGGGCGCGTCAATCGCGGCATCTTTCTCAACAAGTCGGCCCTTGGCCTGTATCCCGAAATGATCGTGGATCGCGAACGGCGCCGCCGGCTGTTCGGCCTGGCGAAATGGCCGGCCATGCTGAGATCGGCCTGGCGGGCGGTGCGCCGTCACCGCCTGATGGAAATCACCATCGAGCATCGCGGCCAGCGCCGCGAAGTTGTCTCGCCGGCCGTGGTCGTCGCCGTGGGGGCTTACGAATTCCGTGCCGCGCAGCTGTTCACCCGTTCCGACCTGCAAAGCGGCGAACTGACGGTCTATGTCAGCCATGAGAAAAGCTGGCTCGGCTCGGCCGGCCAGCTCGCCAAGCTGTTCCTCGGCACGCTCGACAGCGACCCGTCGCTCGAAGTGATCAAGGCGCACAGCCTGAAGATCGACTTCAACCGCTCCAAGCCAGTGGCGAGCGACGGCGAGGTGGAGATGCTGCCCGGCCCAATCCGCTATGCCGTGGCACCGAAAGCGCTGAAGGTGCGGATGCCGGCGGAGGCGGATGTCACCTCCTAAACCTCATCATTGTCAGGCCCGGGCTTGACCCGGGCATCCCATTTTTCACCCCGGCAAAGCCCGATCCGCGATCGCGCGCGTATCCACGCCCTTCGGCAGCGTGCCGAAAGCATGGCCCCAGTCGCCGCCGAGGCGCGAGGCGCAGAAGGCATCGGCCACTGCAGGGGTGGAATGGCGCAGGAGAAGTGCGCCCTGGAGCGTCGCCATCATCTTTTCCACCACGCGTCGCGCGCGATGCTCGATCTCCGTCAGATCGGCGAATTCGACCTTCAGGTCGTTGATGGCAGCATCCAGCCGCTTGTCGCTGCCGCGTGCCGGCATCAGTTCGGCGAAATAGGCGTCCAGTCCGTCCTGGCCCTTCTGTAGGGCGCGCAGCACGTCGAGGCACATCACATTGCCCGAACCTTCCCAGATCGAGTTGAGCGGGATTTCCTTGTACAGCATGCCGAGCGGACCTTCGTCGACATAGCCATTGCCGCCATGCACCTCCATGGCTTCTACCACGGCGTTGGGCGAGCGTTTGCAGATCCAGTATTTCACCGCCGGTGTGCAGAGGCGGCGGAAGGCGGCCTCGGCCGGATCTTCCTCGGCACGATCGAAGGCGCGGGCCAGCCGCAGAGCCAGCATGGTGGCAGCTTCGGACTCGATGGCGAGGTCCGCCACCACATTGGTCATCAGCGGCTGATCGATCAGGTGGCGCTGGAAGGCGCGGCGATGCGCGACATGGTGCAGGGCCTGCGCGACAGCGCCACGCAGGAGTCCGGTCGAGCCAAGGGCGCAGTCGAGCCGGGTATAGGTGCCCATCTCGATAATGGTCGGCACACCGCGGCCTTCCTCGCCGAGCAGCCAGCCATGCGCGTTGTGGAATTCAACTTCGGAGGAGGCGTTCGACTTGTTGCCGACCTTGTCCTTCAGGCGCTGGATCTGCACCGGGTTCTTGCTGCCATCGGGCAGCCAGCGCGGCACGAAGAAGCAGCTCAGGCCGTTCGGCGACTGCGCCAGCACCAGATGCGCGTCATTCTGCGGGCAGGAGAAGAACCACTTATGCCCGGTGATGATATATTCACCGGCGTTTCCGCTTGGCGTGGCGACAGTGGTGTTGCTGCGCACATCCGAGCCGCCCTGCTTCTCGGTCATGCCCATCCCGATCAGCGCGCCGGTCTTCTGCGTCACCGGTTTATTGCTGCCGTCATACTGGCGCGAATAGATTTTCGGCAGCCAGGTTTCGCTCAGATGCCGGTCTTTCCTGATTGCCGGCACGCTGCCGTAGGTCATCGTGGTGGGGCACTGGCTGCCCGGTTCGATCTGCGCATGCATGATGTATGCGGCGGCACGGGCCACATGCGCGCCGGGCTTGGGCTCGGCCCAGGGTGCGGAATGCAGGCCCTCGCCGATGATCAGCGACATAATGCTGTGCCAGGCGGGATGGAATTCCACCTCGTCGCGGCGGTGGCCGAAACGGTCGAACAGCTTCAGCTGCGGCGGATGCTTATGCGCCAGCCGGCCATTCTCGATAGTTTCGGCATCGCCCAGCCGGCTGCCATAGACGGTGAGGCGATCCTTCGCCCAGCCGGCGCCATTCACCTCGGCTGCCTGCATCAGCGCCTTGTCGGTGGTGAACAGGTTGTAGTCCTCCAGCGCCGGCGGCTGGTTGAGAACCTCGAAAACGTCCGTCATGGCATGTCTCCCTGAGGCGGGAGAGTCTAGCAGCCTGTAGGCGCTTGGAAAGACTGCCGTTAGGGCAGGTTGGGCCAAGCAGCCATATTGTTGCCCACGGGCTTGACCCGTGGGCCCCATTTTTTGTCACCCGGTGGAATGTGTCCGAAATAATGGGATGCGCGGGTCAAGTCCGCGCATGACAAAACTTAGAACCGCATCGCCAGGTTGACGCGCGCCTGGGTCAGGAAAGGATCTTCGCTGCCGGCGAATTCATCCTGTGTCACCGTGTAGCCGGCCATGATGGTCATGGCGCGGCTGGCCAATGCGGCCGGCGTCCAGTGCAGTTGCAGGTCGAGGCTCTGCTGCTGGCCGTGGAAAGGCATCGCATTCTCGGCACCAAGGCTGCGTTTCTCGCCGACACCGAATTCATGGCTGGCAGTGAAGTTGAGCGAATCACCGAGCGGCACGCCGACCTGCAGGCCAACGATATTGAGGTCGCGTTCCTCCTGATAGAAATATTCGTTGCGCCGCTGCAGCGAGGCACCGAGCTTGTAGCCGCTGGAAAAATGCTGCGCGATGGCGACGCGGTGGCGTTCGTTGTCACGGACCGAATAGGGATCGCCGATGGTGCCTTCCGAGGTGTAGCCCGACGAGAGCGTCAGCGTCAGGTTGCGGGCCACCATGGCCGACACAGAATTGTCGATGCCGAAACGACGATGGCCGCTGCCGGCCAGGTCGCCCCAGTTGGCAGCGGCATTTGGGTTGACCTTGAAGGTCAGGCCATATTCCTGATAGGCGAGACCGAAGCCGCTGCTGGCCGAGCGGTTTTCTTCGCCCGGACGACCGTCCTGACTGATCGCGCTGGTGTTGGTGAGGGCAAGGCCGTCGAAGAAGGGGACGTCATAGGCGGACTGCAGTGCACCCGGCGCTGCATCGGCTTCGCTGTAAACCGTCAGCTTGTCGCCGCCGGTATCATAAGGCGCGGCGTCGATGGAATTGCCGCGCCGGCTCAGCAGCGAGATATCGCCCGGCGCGAACAACGGCTGCCGCGACAGCAGGTAGTGGCCCTCGTCGGGGTCAAAACTGAGCAGTGCCAGCTTGCGGCGCTTTTCTGCAAACAGGCTGTCGTATTTCGGCGGCAGCGGCGCCACCTGGCAGAAACCGGGATCGCGCGGCGTGACGATGACGGGGCAGGCCGGCAGCACGGCCTGTGCCCTAGCGGTGGACGATACCGTCACCACGCCGACAAGCAGGCATAACAGCCTTGCGCAGGATCTGGCGTGGCGAAACACGACACCTCTTCCCCGAAAACTTTCTGCAGCAGAGTCGAGTCTGCCACAGAGGTATTACCCAAGTTTTATCGGGATGCGCTGTGGCCGAATTAGGGCGGCAGCGAGGCGCGGCGATTGTTTTCGCAGGGAACCGCGAAAGCCCGCACTGTCCGGCTGCGCTGGGGCAGCCGGGCGGTGCGGACGGGAAAAAATTATTCGCCCGCCTGCCGTTCCGGCTTGCCGAAACCGCCGGCCGAGGGTGTCGAGATGACAAAGACATCGCCCGGCTGCATCGGAGTCGAGCAGCGGCCTTCCATCATGTCCTTCGCGCCCGAAGTGCGTTCCACCCACTGTTTGCCGGTCTCACCGGTCTCGCCGCCTTCAAGACCGAAGGGCGGCACCGTGCGATGCGAGGAGAGCAGCGTCGCCACCATGTCAGTGAGGAAACGCATGCGGCGGATGGTGCCGTCGCCGCCCTTGTGTTTACCCTTGCCGCCAGAGCCGCGACGGATGCGGAAAGATTCCAGCAGGACGGGGAAGCGGAATTCCAGAACTTCGGGATCGGTCAGGCGGGCATTGGTCATATGCGTGTGGACCGCGTCGCAGCCGTCGAAATCTGCGCCGGCGCCGCTGCCGCCGCAGATCGTCTCATAATACTGGTAGTCGTTGTTGCCGAAGGTGAAGTTGTTCATCGTGCCCTGTGCGGCCGACATCACGCCGAGCGCACCGAAGATGGTGTCGGTGATACACTGGCTGGTCTCGACATTGCCGGCCACCGTGGCAGCCGGATAGACCGGATCTAGCATCGAATTCTTCGGGATGATGATCTCCAGCGGTTTCAGGCAGCCGCCGTTCAGCGGGATGTCGCTGTCGACCAGGCAGCGGAAAGCATAGAGCACGGCGGCCACGCACACGGCTGTCGGCGCGTTGTAGTTGGTCGGATGTACGCCCGAGGTGCCGGTGAAGTCGATCTTCGCCGTGCGGTCCTTGTGATTGACCGAGACCTTCACCCTGATCTCGTAGCCGTCGTCCATCGGATAGGTGAATTCGCCATCCTTCAGGCGGCTGATCACGCGGCGCACGGATTCTTCGGCATTGTCCTGCACGTGGTTCATATAGGCGCGCACGACATCGAGGCCGAACTGGTCGACCATCTTGCGCAGTTCCTGCGCGCCCTTTTCGCAGGAGGCGATCTGCGCCTTGAGGTCGGCGATATTCTGCGCCGGATTGCGCGACGGATATTTGCCGCCTTTCAGCAGCGCCACCATCTCGTCTTCCAGCATGCGGCCGCCATCGACCAGCAGCACGTTGTCGAGCAGCACGCCTTCGTCTTCGACGGTCTTCGAGTCCGGCGGCATCGAGCCTGGCGTGGTGCCGCCGATGTCGGCGTGATGGCCGCGGCTGCCGAGATAGAACAGCACCTCCTTGCCGGCCTTGTCGAACACCGGCGTGATCACGGTGACGTCGGGCAGGTGGGTGCCGCCCGCGTAGGGCGCGTTCAGCACATAGACATCGCCCGGCTTCATCTGGCCGGCACGCTTGCGCATCACGGTCTTGATGCTTTCCGACATCGATCCGAGGTGCACCGGCATATGCGGCGCATTGGCGATCAGCTCGCCATCGAGGTCGAAGATGGCGCAGGAGAAATCGAGGCGCTCCTTGATATTGACCGAATAGGCGGTCTTCTCCAGCACGCTGCCCATCTGCTCGGCGATCGACATGAACAGGTTGTTGAAGATTTCCAGCATCACCGGATCGACACTGGTGCCGATCGCCTTGCGCTCGGGCAGGGCCTCGACGCGCTTCAGCACCAGGTCGCGGCGCTCGGTCAGGCGCGCCTGCCAGCCGGGTTCGACCGCAATGGTACTGGTCGGCTCGATCACGATGGCCGGGCCCTTGATGGTCTCGCCGGGACGTAATGCTGCGCGGTCATAGACCGGCGTGTCGCGCCACTGGCCGGCCATGTAGGACTGGCGCTTCGCCAGTACAGGGATCGCATCCTGCTGACGCGGATCGACGATCTTTTCGACCACATCGGGCGCGCGTTCGCCCTGGCCGACCACCTCGACGGCGACGCTGCCGGCGATCAGGGCTTTCTCGGGGCTGATGAAGCCGAAGCGCTGGCGATGCGCCGCCTCGAAGGCGGCTTTGATCTCGGCCAGCGTGCCGAACTCGACTTCCAGTGCCGAGTCAGAGCCGCCATAGCGCACATGCAGCTTGCGCAGCACGGTGATCTTTTCCGCTGGCACGCCCTGGCGCAGCATTTCCGCGCGGGAGTCTTCCGCCAGCAGGTCCAGTTCTTTCGCCAGCGACGGAAGCGCGCTGTCCTGCAGCGCCACTTCGGCCGACTTCTCCTTGAGCACGCGCTGATCTGCGAGCCCCATGCCATAGGCCGACAGCACGCCGGCGAGCGGATGCAGCAGCACCTCGGTCATGCCCAGCGCATCGGCGACCAGGCAGGCGTGCTGGCCGCCGGCGCCGCCGAAGCTGGACAGCACATATTTGGTGACGTCATAGCCGCGCGCGACGGAAATCTTCTTGATTGCATTGGCCATATTCTCGACGGCGATGGCGAGGAAGCCTTCAGCCATCTCCTCGATGCTGCGCGTATCGCCGCTCTCGGCTTTCACGCGCGCCTGCAGTTCGGCGAATTTCGTTTTGACGATGTCCGCATCCAGCGGCTGGTCGCCGTTGGGGCCGAAGACGGCAGGGAAGAAATCGGGCTGCAGCTTGCCCAGCACCACGTTGCAGTCGGTGACCGCCAGCGGCCCGCCGCGGCGATAGCAGGCCGGGCCGGGGTTGGCGCCGGCGGAATCCGGCCCGACACGATACCGCGCGCCGTCGAAATGCAGGATCGAGCCGCCGCCGGCCGCCACCGTGTTGATCATCATCATCGGCGCGCGCATGCGCACGCCGGCCACCATGGTCTCAAACGCGCGCTCGTATTCGCCGGCGTAATGGCTGACGTCGGTGGACGTACCGCCCATGTCGAAGCCGATCACCTTCTCGAAGCCGGCCCGGGTCGAGGTTTCGACCAGGCCAACCACGCCGCCGGCGGGGCCGGACAGGATGCTGTCCTTGCCCTGGAAGAAATGCGCATCGGCCAGGCCGCCATTCGACTGCATGAACATCAGGCGCAAGGCCGTATTGGCGGCATCCAGTTCGCCGGCAACCTGGTCGACATAGCGGCGCAGGATCGGCGAAACATAGGCATCGACCACGGTGGTGTCGCCGCGGCTGACGAATTTGATCAGCGGCGAGACCTGGTGGCTGGCGGAGACCTGGGTGAAGCCCAGCTTGCGCGCCAGTTCGGCGACCTCGGCCTCATGGGCGGTATAGCGGTAGCCATGCATGAACAGGATGGCGACCGAGCGGATGCCGTCCGCGTAAGCTGCCTTCAGCGCCGCTTCGGCAGCCGCCAGATCGAGCGGGGTTTCGATGCTGCCGTCGTTGCGCACGCGCTCAGGGATTTCCACCACGCGCTCGTACAGCATCTCGGGCAGCTGGATATGCAGCGCGAACAGCTTGGGCCGGGTCTGGTAACCGATGCGCAGCTGATCGCCGAAGCCTTCCGACACCAGCAGCAGCACCCGGTCGCCCTTGCGCTCCAGCAACGCGTTGGTGGCCACCGTCGTACCCATCTTCACGGCGGCGATCCTACCCTTGGGCAGTGCATCGCCGGCCTTCAGCCCGAGCAGGTCGCGGATACCCTGCACGGCGGCATCCTTGTAGCGCTCGGGGTTCTCCGACAGCAGCTTATGCGTGACGATCTCGCCGTCGGGCTTGCGGCCGACGATGTCGGTGAAGGTGCCGCCGCGGTCGATCCAGAATTCCCACTGCTGGCTGGCGGGCGAGGCGGGGGCGGCAGTCTGGGTCATGCAGGGCTCCGGAGGATGGCCAGTCGAGGTTAGGCGTCCGAGCGACAGTCACAAAACGTTGATAATTTGTCAACGTTGCCGGGAGGCTGCGGCGAGGCGGCAGCCTACAATGAAGCAGCAGAGCGGGCCGCCTGGTCGTAGGTGCCCGAGAGTGCCCGCATCAGTTCAGCCACCCGCGAAAGATCGCCCTGCGGCTTGCCCAGGCCGGGCTGGCCGATCAGGGCAAAGGCCTCGCCCAGCAGCTGCTCGCGGATCTTGCGGTATTCCAGGCAGAGCGTGCGGCCCTTCGGCGTGGCGGCGTAGAAGATTTCCTTGCCGCGCCGGGTGCCAGTGATCAGGCCGAGCCGTACCATCTTCTTAAGCCCGTAATTCACCGTGTGGGTGTCTTCCACATTCAGTACCAGGCAGAGATCGGCCAGCCGCTTGGAGCGGTCGCGATGGTTCACGCCATGCAGCACCATGACATCCAGCGCGGCGAGATCGCCCTGGCCGGCCGCAGTCATGCAGCGCACGATCCAGCGGTTGAAGGCGTTGGCGGTCATCATCAGGGCGAATTCGAATTCGCTCAGGCCCTCCAGTCGCTCGCTGGCGAGATGGGCCGAGGACACGATCGGGCGGCGTGCTGCCGGCTTGCCGGCCGGGGGGCGGGATTTTTTAGGAGCGGTTTTTGCCTTTGCCATGCCCTTGCCTTCCGCCATCTGTCCTGCATCGGCCCGTCATGCCTGCAATCCGAGCATAACCGCGGCATCAACAACCGGGGTGCCGCATACCCCCCTTGCGCTGAGCGCATGGCCGAACCGCAAAACAAACGTAGCCCGCGGCAGGCCGGCTTTGCTAGGGTCGCGCCCCATGAAGCCCCAGCACCTCTCCCTCATGCTGCTGATCTGCGCCATCTGGGGGTACAATTTCGTCGCCTCGAAGATTGCCGTGTCGCATTTCCCGCCGGTCTTCTTCACCGGGCTGCGTTTCCTCGGCCTCGCGCTGATCATGTTGCCCTGGCTCAAGTGGCAGAAGGGCCAGATGCAGCTTGTGCTCTGGGCTGCCCTGATGATGGGCACGCTGCATTTCGCGCTGATGTTCAACGGCATCGCCCTTGCGGATGACGTCGCCGTCGTGGCTGTGGTGGTGCAGCTTGGCGTGCCGATTGCCACGCTGCTGGCCTGGGGCTTCCTCAATGAGAAGGTGCGCTGGCGCCGGGGGCTGGGCATCTCGCTCGCCTTCCTCGGCACTATGGTGATCAGTTTCGACCCGAAAGTATTAGGCTACAAAGGTGCCATCGCGCTGTGCCTGATCAGCGTGATCGCGATGTCGATCGGCCAGATCCTGGTGCGTCGCATCAGCGATGTGAACACGCTGAGCATGCAGGCCTGGGTCGGCGTGATCAGCGGTCCCAGCCTGCTGCTGCTGTCCTATGTGGCCGAGAGCGGCCAGGTGGCCAGCATGCAGAATGCCGACTGGCAGCATTGGGGCGTGCTGCTCTATGCCATTCTCGGCGTGTCGCTGATCGGCCATGGCGGCGCTTATTTCCTGTTACGCCGCTATCCGGTCAGCATCGTCAACCCCGGTTTCACGCTGGCGCCGATCCTTGGCATCCTCTCGGGTATTTATTTCCTTGACGAGCGGCTGAGCGACCGAGTCATCATCGGTTCCGCGATGACTCTGCTCGGCGTCCTGATTGTTACCCTGCGTGAATCCAAGGCCGCTGTTGCTGCCGGGCGTCCCCCGGTCCCGCAACCCGTCAGCGACAAGGCAGCCGGCGAATGACGCTCAAACTGGTCGATCATCCCTCGCCGAATTTCGACGAGCGCAACTGCCGCCGCCCGGTAGACATGGTGGTTCTGCATTATACCGGCATGCCGACGGCGGCTGCGGCGCTGCAGCGCCTGACCGATCCGGAAAGCAAGGTCAGCAGCCACTACATGATCGATGAGGACGGCACGATCTATCGCCTGGTGCCCGAAGAGAAGCGCGCCTGGCATGCCGGCGTCGGCTTCTGGCGCGGCATCCGCGACGTGAATGCCCGCTCGATCGGCATCGAACTGGTCAATCCCGGCCATGAATTCGGCTATCGCGAATTCCCGGCCGTGCAGGTCGATGCCCTGATCGCACTGCTGAAGGATATTGCCAGCCGCCATGAGATGATGCCCGGCAACTATGTCGGCCATTCCGACGTGGCGCCGACCCGCAAGGAAGATCCGGGCGAGCTGTTCCCCTGGCGTCGTTTGCATGCCGCCGGCTTTGGCCGCTGGTGGACCGATGATTTCAAAATCTCGCCGAGTGCGCCCACGCTGCGCGCCGGCGAACGCGGCGGTGCGGTGCTGGAACTGCAGGTCGCGCTCGACAAGATCGGCTATGCCATCGAAGGCAGCGGCATCTACGATTCTCACACCGAGGCTGCCGTGCGGGCTTTCCAGCGCCACTGGCGTCAGGATCAGGTGAATGGCGTCAGCGATGCCGAAACCACCAGCCTGATTCACCACATCGCCGAACAGATGACGGTGCGCCGGATCAGCAGCGAACGCGCCGGCTGATCCTTTCCGCTTGACGTGGGGTGGCGCAGGGCCTACCTGTGCGCCGGTGCCAGACGGCTGGACGGTCGCGGCGTTCTTACGAACGTCGAGGAAAGTCCGGGCTCCACGGAAACACGGTGCCGGGTAACGCCCGGCGGGGGCGACCCCAGGGACAGTGCCACAGAGAGCAGACCGCCATGACCTGTCATGGCAAGGGTGAAAGGGTGCGGTAAGAGCGCACCGCGCGGCCGGTAACGGCAGCGGCATGGCAAACCCCACCGGGAGCAAGACCAAATAGGGATGGCAGCAGGTGCAAGCCTGCAGAACTGTTTCCGGTTCGTCATCCGGGTCGGTCGCGCGAGGCGTCCAGCGATGGGCGTCCCAGAGGAATGGCCGTCCAGCTTACGCAAGTGAGTGGACAGAACCCGGCTTACAGGCCGTCTGGCGCCATTTCCATTCCGAATTGACAGACTCGGCCAAGCTGTGCAATTTGCCGGCCAGACGGTGCCCGCAAGGGCCTAACTGGGAACGCGGTTCAATGCCGCGGCTGCCCCTGCAACTGTAAGCGGAGAGTCTTCCGTCACTAGCCACTGGGGTCGCAAAGCCCTGGGAAGGCGACTGAAGACGACGACCTGCGAGCCAGGAGACCTGCCGTCATCCGTGGTCACACGCGATCACATCGGGCAGGGTGCACCGGTGGGTTAGCTCACCTGCGTCCCTTCTTTGTAAGGATCCCAGGAGCGACCTCGAACGCGGTGACGTGCCACATGGCGAACCGCCGAGGTTTCTATGACTGTTCACTCCATGGCCCTTCAGGGCCGTACTCCGTCTATTTCCTGTCGTTATGCCTTTCTGACAACCGCTGCAGCGCTCAGCATGAGCATCGGCGGTCAGGCCGTCGCCCAGACTGCGACGGCACCGACGCAGCTCTCCGCAATTTCGGTGACGGCGAATATGACCGAAACGCCGGTGCAGGAAGTTGGCAGCGCCGTCACCATCATCACCGGCGAGGAACTGCAGCAGCGCCAGACGCAGCTGGTCTCCGATGTGCTGCGCGAAGTGCCCGGCATGGCCGTGAGCCGCACCGGCGGTGTGGGTGGCCCGACTCAGGTCCGCATTCGCGGTTCGGAAGGCAATCAGACGCTTGTTCTGATCGATGGAGTCGAGGTCAACAGCGTGGCTGGCAGCTCCGAATTCGATTTTGCTCATCTGCTGGCGGCTGACATCGAGCGTATCGAGGTACTGCGGGGACCACAGAGCGCACTCTACGGGTCCGATGCTGCCGGCGGTGTCATCAACATCGTCACCAGGCGCGGCTCGGGAAAGCCGATCTTCAGCGGCGCATTCGAGGGCGGCTCGTTCAACACCTACCAGACCAATGCCTCGGTGCGCGGTGGTAATGAACGTTACCACTTCCTGCTCAGCGGCGTGGATTACCGAACCGGGGGCATCACCAGGGCCACCGAGAGCCGCGGTAACTTCGAGAACGACGCGTACAGGAACAAAACCATCTTCTCGAAGTTCGGCGTCGCGCCGGCAGAGAACCTGAATTTCGATTTCGTCGGCCGCTATACCTATTATCAGGGCGAATACGATGGATCGGACACCTTTGCATTCGACGATACGTCACGCACCAACGGCAGCCAGATCTATGGTCGCGGGCAGGGAAAACTGGTCGTCGCAGACGGGCATTGGGAGCATATCGTGGGTACGGCCTATACCCAGAACGACACCAACAGCTACAACACGACCAGTTCCAGCTACGGCGACAAGGTCAAATACGACTATCGCACCAACGTACTGTTCGACACGCCATCTTTTGCTGACGCCCGCCACACCGTAACGCTACAGGCCGAACAGGAGAACGAGAGCTTCGTCAGCAGCTTCGTCACGCCTTACGTGGAGCGCGAAATCAGCAGTACAGGCTTTGTCGGCGTGTATAAGGTCGATTTCTTCAGGCAGTTATTCCTGACCGGCGCCGTACGTGAAGACCGCAATGACATTTTCCGCGATGCCCGGACGTATCGCGGTACAGCTGCCTACCGCTTCCTGAACACGGATACCAAGCTTCGTGGCGGTTATGGCACGGGTGTGAAAAATCCGACCATGTCCGAATTGTATGGTTTCACTTCGACCTTCACCGGCAATCCCAATCTGCAGCCCGAAGAAACCAAAGGATGGGATATTGGTGTGGATCAGGGTTTCTGGGGTAACAGGGGGCAGGTCGGTCTTACCTACTTCGACCAGCGCGTCGACAAGCTGATCCAGAACAGCGGCGCCACGGCCGCGAACGTGAACGGAGAATCGAAAATTCGCGGTATCGAACTGGAGGGAACGATCGAGCCGGTCACTAACCTGACTCTGCGGGCAGCCTATACCTACATGAAAACCGAAATGCCCATTACCGGCGAAGAACTGGTGCGGCGCCCAGCCCATGTCGGCAGCTTCAACGCCAACTACCGCTTCATGGAGAACCGCGCGAACGTCAATCTCGGTATCCTGTATAACGGACGGCAGGTCGATAATAACTTTGAAACCGGGTTCGGCGCGAATACGAGTCGCCAGACCCTGAACGGCTACGCCCTGGTGAATCTGGCTGCGGGTTACATGGTCACGGAGAATGTCGAAGTCTTCGGGCGCCTCGAGAATCTGCTCGATAAGCAATACGAGGACGTCTACACCTATCAAACACCCGGTCGTGCCATTTATGCAGGCGTAAGGGCAACTTTCTGATCGGGATGGCGGCGGGGCATGTCTCCGCCGCCAGGCGAGGGCCGACATATTTCATGCGCCGGACTGGCGCGAGCGGTTTGATCGCATCGCCGAAAGGGCGCCCTCCGAAGAGCGCCACGGCTAACCGTCGTTCAGCGATTGACGCGGAGAATGAAGGCGTCCGGAATCTGCTCCGGGCACTCGATGAACTGTGGCTCGAAGATCGCCGAGAAACCCTGCCGGGCGCGCGTATCGAGACACCATTTCTTGCCGTCGATGCCCCTGAGCGACAAACCGCCGCCCTTGATATCCCAGAGCTGTGGCAGCTGCTCCAGCATTTCGGTGTTCAGCGCGCAGGCCGATGCCACAAGAATTTGCGCGCGCGGTTCCATCGCCAGGCAGTAGCTCGGATTGGCGGCGAAGAAAATCTGGTAGGCGTCCTGCTGCAGCGGCCGGCTGATGAAAAAGCCCTGCGTCTGGTTGTCGATGTTGAACTCGCAGGGCGACAGCAGCACGTTGGCGCGCAGGCGCTTGACGTCATTGTTGACCAGCTGCGTGGTCAGGCACTGGTTGTTCGCGGTCGCCGCCACAATGGCAAAGCGCTTCAGAGCGGGCGCGTTGCGCGGCAGGAATTCATTAACGGAAGCGAAGGCTGCCGTGGCTGACATCAGCAGGATGAGGGCTGCCGCCCGAACCGATCGCCAATACCAGGTCGATCGCTTTCCGCTATTCCCCCGTCGCTCACTCATTCCGTGCCCTGTAACCCCTGTGCGCTGTCAGGAGGATGTAGGCCGGGGTGAGCCGGGAGATCAAGTGAAATGACGAGAACAAAAGAGAACATTAAGGGAATTTACTAGGACCTGATCGAATGCAAACCTCGGAGATCATTGGGCTATCAGCCCCTTAATTCTCCATACCAAACCGTTAATTTCCATTGACCCCCATATGAGCCCATGTTATCCCATCTCATCCCAGGTCAGGATGCCCAAGGGGGGCAGTTCGCCGGGAAGGAGCGCGGGGGCGCGGCGTGGAGCTGTTTCTCTCCACCTTTAAAAACCGGATCGACGCCAAGGGCCGTGTCTCGGTGCCGGCGCCGTATCGCGCCCTGCTGTCCCGTCGCCAGCCGGAAGGCGGCCTCATCCTCGGCCCCGATATTTCCGCCCCGGCGCTGGTCGCCGGTGGGCGCGACTATCTCGACGGCGTCAATCGCCGCATCGACCAGCTGCCGGATCTCGATCCCGAACGCGAAATGCTGATCGACGGCCTGCTGCCGTTCCTGAGCGAACTCACTCTCGACCAGGAAGGCCGCATCCAGCTGCAGCCGCAGTTCCTCGATCATGCCGGCCTGGCTTCGCCGGGCGAGGCAGTCTTTGTCGGCCGCCGGCACAGCTTCCAGATTTGGGAACCCAAGGCCTGGGAGGCGCGCGCCAGCGAGGCGCGGGCGAAGGCCGCGGCCTGGCTCAAGAACGGCGGCGCTTCTGGCTCGGGGGCAAAAGCGTGAGCCCGGCGGACCGTTTTCGTCCGCAAGATAAAAACGGCCATGAAAAAGCCGCAGGAACGGCTCATCTCTCCGTGATGTGCGGTGAGGTTGTCGCGGCGTTGGCGCCGCGCGCCGGTGAAGTGCTTGTGGACGGAACCTTTGGTGCGGGTGGTTATAGTTCGGCCTTGCTGGCCGCGGCGGAATGCCAGGTGATCGGCATCGACCGCGATCCCACCGTGCAGGGTCATGCCGACCGCGTCTCAGCCGCCCATCCCGGTCGCTTCCGCCTGCTGGCCGGCCGTTTCGGCGATATGGACATGCTGCTCAGCGATATCGGCATCCAGGGCGTCGACGGTGTCGCGCTGGATATCGGCGTGTCGTCCATGCAGATCGATCAGGCTGACCGCGGCTTTTCCTTCCAGCAGGACGGTCCGCTCGACATGCGCATGTCGGACCATGGCGAGACTGCTGCCGATATCGTCAATACCCGCGACGAAGCCGAGCTGGCCGACATCATCTATCTCTATGGCGAAGAGCGCCGCGCCCGTGCGGTGGCGCGCGCCATTGTGGCCGCCCGTACCGAGGCTCCGATCACCCGTACGCGCCAGCTGGTGCAGATCGTCGGCCGCGTGGTGCGCGCCACGCCCGGTATCAACCCGGCGACGCGGACTTTCCAGGCGCTACGTATCGTGGTGAACGACGAACTGGGCGAACTGCGCCGCGGCCTGGTGGCTGCCGAGAAACTGCTGAAGCCGGAAGGCCGGCTGGCTGTTGTGTCGTTCCATTCGCTGGAAGACCGTGTGGTGAAGCATTTCCTCGACCGCCGCTGCGGCAAGCAGACCGGCGGTTCGCGTCATTTACCGGAGGCGACCAAGGCGCCACGCGTACCCAGCTTCGAACTGCTGCACAAGGGCGCGCTGGCGCCGACTGACACCGAGGCTGCCGCCAATCCGCGCGCCCGTTCCGCCAAGCTGCGTGCCGCCAAGCGTACCGCTGCGTCCGCCTGGCCCGATGACGATATGCGGGAGGCAGCATGAGCCGCGGCCTTTCCATTATCGCATTGCTGCTGCTGGCCGTGGTGTCGTTCGGCCTTTACCAGCTGTCTTATGAAGTGCAGCGCCTGGAAGAGGAACTGATCGAGCTTAATCGCGCGCTCAGCCAGGAACGCGAGACCATCGGCGTGCTGCAGGCGGAGTGGAGCTATCTCAGCCGCCCGGACTATCTGCAGGACAAGGCGCAGCGCCTGCTCGAGATGCGTCCCGCCACCGCGAAGGACATCGTCGCCATCGAGGCGCTGCCCTGGCGCCAGGATCGCGGGCCGGCTGCGGGTCCGCAGGCGCCTGCCGTTGCCGTTCCGGCATTGCCGCCGATGGCTGCCGCGCCGGCCCCCGCCGCACCTTCGATGCAGGTCGCTGTGAAGCCCGGTGCCGAAGCGCCGGCGGCTTTCGATGCCGAAGTCGCGGCCGTGCTTGGCGCGATGCAGCGCACCGGCAAAGAACCGCGGAGGGCGCAGTGATGGGTCTGTTCCGTCGCACGCCGAAGCACCAGCAGCCGAAGCTGAAGCCGCGCCCGCCCTGCACGCCAGCCGACATGCCGGGCAGCCCGGCAATGGTGCGTCTGGAGGGCGCCGCCAAGCAGGCACTGGATGCCAGCCACGGCCGTCTGGTGATCGGCATCGGCCTGTTCTCGCTGGTCTTCCTGGTGCTGGGCGGTCGGCTGGTCGAACTCACCGTGATCCGCAGCGCCGCCGAACCGGCCGTCGCACGCGGCTTCAATCCCGAGCTCGGTGCCAGGACGGCGCTGATGGAGCGTCAGCCGATCGTCGATCGCAACGGGCAGATCCTGGCGACCAACCTGAAGATCGCCTCGCTCTATGCCGATCCGCGCAAGGTGCAGAATCCTGTCAGCGCCGCCACGCGTCTGGTCCAGGTGTTGCCCGAACTCCCTGTCGGCGAAGTGCAGGCCAAGCTGGCCTCGGGCAAGAGTTTCGTCTGGCTCAAGCGCGGCCTCACCCCGCGCGAGCAGTATGAGGCCAACCGCCTCGGCATCCCGGGCCTCTATTTCCATAACGAGCAGCGCCGCATCTATCCGCAGGGTTCGCTCGGCGTGCATGTCGTCGGCTACACCGACATCGATGGCAAGGGCATTTCCGGCATCGAGCAGCATTTCGACGAGCAGCTGAAGGATCCGGCCCGCACCGGCGACCCGCTCGAACTCAGCATTGACCTGCGCGTGCAGCATGTGATGCGCGACGAGATCGCCCGCACGATCGAATATTTCAACGCCATCGGCGGCGGCGGCATCGTCATGGACATCTACACCGGCGAGATCATCTCGCTGGTCAGTCTGCCCGATTTCGATCCGGCCGAACCCGGCGCGGCGAGCAAGGAGGCGCGTTTCAACCGCATCACGCTCGGCGTCTATGAAATGGGTTCGACCATGAAGACGCTGAATACGGCGATGGCGCTGGAATACGGCAGCGTCAAGCTGAGCGGCGGCTACGACGCCAGCCGGCCGATCCAGATTTCGCGTTTCACCATCAAGGACGACCATCCGAAGAATCGCTGGCTCAGCGTGCCGGAAATCTTCATGTATTCGTCCAATATCGGTTCGGCCAAGATGGCCGTCGATGTCGGCCCGGAGCGCCAGCGTGAATTCATGCAGCGTCTGGGCATGCTGAACAAGCCGGCGCTGGAACTGCCCGAAATCGGCGCGCCGCTGATCCCGCGCAACTGGAAGACCGTTGAGACGATGACGATCTCGTTCGGTCATGGCCTGTCAGTCACGCCGCTGCAACTGGCCACCGCCACTGCGGCGATCATCAACGGCGGCGTGCTGCATCCGCCCACCCTGATCAAGCGCCCGCCCGGCATGCCCGCGCCGGGCCGCCAGGTGATCCGTCGCGAGGTCAGCGACATCATGCGCAAGCTGATGGTGCTGGTCGTCGAAGACGGCACCGGCAAGAAGGCCGCCTCTGAAGGCTATCTCGTTGGCGGCAAGACCGGCACCTCGGAAAAGGTCAACGACCGCGGCGGCTACAACAAGAAGGCTTTGTTCAACACCTTCGTCGCCGGTTTCCCGATGAATAATCCGCGCTACGTCGTGCAGATCATGATCGACGAGCCGAAAGGACAGAAGAGTACCTACGGTTTCGCCACCGCCGGCTGGACTGCCGCACCGGCCGTCGGTCGCGTGATCGGCCGTATCGCGCCGATGCTGGGCGTGCCGCCGGTGGATGAGAATTCGCCGGCCATGCGCCAGGCGATGTATGTGCCGATCCCGGGCCAGCCGGTGCCGAATTTCAGCGCACCAGTTGCCACAAATGCAGTGCCCGCCCATGCAACCGCCAGGACGCAGGAGAAGAAACTTGCGTCTCAGTGATCTTTGCGCCGATCTCCCGCTCGACCCCCGCGCCGCCGCGCTGGATGTCGCCGGCCTGACCGCTGACAGCCGCGCCGTGCGTCCGGGCTTCGTCTTTGCCGCGCTGAAGGGCGCCCTGGCAGACGGCCATCGCTTCATTCCCGATGCGCGCGAGAAGGGCGCTGTTGCCGTGCTGAGCGATCATGTCGATCCGGCCTTCGTCGATCAGATCGCCTTCGTCACCGATGCCAATCCGCGCCGTCGCCTGGCGCTGATGGCGGCCAGCTTCTTCGGTGCGCAGCCGAAGCATATTGCCGCCGTCACCGGCACCAACGGCAAGACCTCGGTGGCGAATTTCACCGCGCAGATCTGGGCGAGGCTCGGGCACAGGAGCGCCAGCCTCGGTACGCTCGGCCTGCATGGCACGGATCTGAATGTGCCGGTGGCGCATACCACGCCCGATCCGGTGCGCCTGCACGAATTGCTGAGCATGGCACAGCAGGCCGGTGTCGAGCATCTGGCGCTCGAGGCTTCGAGCCATGGCCTCGACCAGTTCCGCCTCGATGGCATCCGGCCGCAGGCTGCCGCCTTCACCAACCTGACCCGCGACCACATGGACTATCACGCGACGGTGGAGGACTACTTCAGCGCCAAGCTGCGGCTGTTCGACACGCTGCTGCCGGCCAGTGGCGCCGCCGTGATCAACATGGATGCCGCGCTGGGCGCGAAGGTCGAACAGCTCTGTGCACGTCGCGGTCAGCGCCTGATCCGCTATGGCCAGCTCGGCACCGAACTCAAGCTGCTGTCCGCCGTGCCGCATGCCGGCGGGCTGCAGGTCGAAGCCGAAGTCTTTGGCGTGCGTCGCCATGTCGATCTGCCGCTGATCGGCGGCTTCCAGGCTGGCAACGTGCTGGCGGCGCTCGGTCTCGTGGTCGGCTGCGGTGTGCATGCCGCAGCCGCCTGGGAAACACTGAGCTCGCTCGACGGCGTGCCCGGTCGCATGCAGAAGGCGGCGCAGCGCAAAAACGGCGCGGCCATCTTTGTCGATTACGCGCATACCCCCGATGCGCTGGACACCGTGCTGAGGGCCGCGCGACCTCATACCGTGCAGCGCCTCGTGGTTGTGTTCGGCTGCGGTGGCGATCGCGATCGCGGCAAGCGTCCGTTGATGGGCGAGGTGGCGACGAAGCTTGCCGACCGCGTCTTTGTCACCGACGACAATCCGCGCAGTGAAGATGCCGCCGCCATCCGTGCTGCCGTTATGGCGGCAGCGCCGGGCGCAACGGAAATCGGTGACCGCCGCGCGGCGATTTTTGCTGCAGCGAATGAATTGCAGCCGGGCGATCTGCTGCTGATTGCCGGCAAGGGCCATGAACAGGGACAGATCGTCGGCAGCGAGGTGCGTCCGTTCGACGACCTGCTGGTGGCACGCGAAGCCGTGTCTACTGCGGAAAAAGCGTCTGGTTCGGGCAGCGCACCATACGGAGGTAAAGGTTAATGGAAGCTTTCGCGCTGTGGACGTCTGCCGAAGCTGCCTCTGCCTCGCATGGACAGGGCACCGGGTTCTGGACCGCATCGGGTGTGTCGATCGACAGCCGCACCGTCGGTTTCGGCGATCTGTTCATCGCCATCCGCGGTCCGAATTTCGACGGTCACGTCTTTGTTGCCGATGCGCTGGCGAAAGGTGCTGCTGCAGCGATGGTCGATAGCGGTCCGCAGACTCTGCCGGGCGGCAACCTGCTGCATGTGAAAGACACCTTCCAGGGCCTGAACGATCTGGCTGCTGCGGCACGCCAGCGCAGCGGCGCCAGGGTGATTGGCGTGACCGGCAGCGTCGGCAAGACCTCGACAAAGGAAATGCTACGCCATGTGCTGGCCGCACAGGGCGCGACCCATGCCTCTGTCGGCAACCTGAACAATCACTGGGGTGTGCCGCTGACGCTGGCGCGCATGCCGGTCGATACGCGTTATGCCGTGATCGAGATGGGTATGAACCACGCCGGCGAAATCGCGCCGCTGTCGAAGCTGGCACGTCCGCATATCGCCATCATCACCACTATCGAACCAGTGCATCTGGAGAATTTCTCCAGTATCGAAGGTATCGCGGATGCCAAGGCGGAAATCTTTGCAGGCCTTGAGCCAGGCGGCATCGCCATCATCAACCGCGACACGCCGCATTTCGAGCGCATCGCGGCTGCCGCTCGTGCCGCTGGCGCCGCCGAGGTGATCGGTTTTGGCGAGCATCCCGAGGCGCAGGCCAAGCTGGTGAAATACGCGCCGCATTCGGCCTGCTCCTGCGTGGCCGCCGAAATCCTTGGCCATCCGATGACCTTCAAGATCGGTGCGCCCGGCCGCCACTGGGTGCTGAATGCGCTCGGCGTGCTGGCGGCTGTACATCTGGCCGGTGGCGATCTTGCCGAAGCGGGCATGGCGCTGGCCGAGGTCACCGCGCCGAAGGGCCGCGGCGAACGCCATACGCTCGACTGGCGCGACGGCGGCCAGCTCGACCTGATCGATGACAGCTACAATGCCAGCCCGCCCAGCATGCGCGCTGCCTTCGCCGTGCTGGCGATGGCCAAACCGAGCAATACACGCGGTCGCCGCATCGCCGTGATCGGCGACATGCTGGAACTCGGCCCCGAGGAACAGTCGGCCCATGTCGGCCTCGCTGCCGATCTGGTGCGCGAAAAGATCGATCTGGTCTTTGCCTGCGGTCCGCTGATGAAGGGTTTGTACGACACGCTGCCGCCGCAGATGCGCGGTCACTATGCGCCGAATTCGCTCGAACTGATCCAGCCGCTGCGCCGCGCCGTCCGCTCGGGCGATGTGCTGCTGGTGAAGGGCTCGCTCGGCAGCCGCATGGGCAAGATCGTCGAAGACATACTGAATCCGGCGCCGCAGCCGCGCGCCGCCAACGGTTGGTAAGGAAAGTTTAGACGAATGCTGTATCACCTGCTGTATCCGCTGGCGGACGAGGTCAATATCCTCAATCTGTTCCGCTACATCACCTTCCGCACCGGCGGCGCCATCCTCACTGCCATGGTGCTGTCGTTTGTGATCGGCGAGCCGCTGATCAACTGGCTGCGCGCCAAGCAGGGCAAGGGTCAGCCGATCCGCGAGGACGGCCCGGAAGGCCATCTGATCAGCAAACGCGGCACGCCGACCATGGGTGGCTTCCTGATCCTGCTCGGTATCGGCGTCGGCACGCTGCTCTGGGCCGACCTGAGCAACCGCTATATCTGGGTCGTACTGCTGGTTACTTTCGGTTTTGGCCTGATCGGCTTCTATGACGACTATCTCAAGGTCACGAAACAAAATCCGAAAGGCGTGCCGGGCAAGCTGAAGCTCGCCCTGCAGGTCGTCATCGCCGGCGTCGCCGCTGCCTGGATCAACCAGATTGCCTCCGCGCCGCTCAACACCAGCCTGGCTGTGCCCTTCCTCAAGGACGTGCTGCTCAATCTCGGCTGGTTCATGATGCCGTTCGCCGCCTTTGTGATGATCGGTGCGTCGAATGCCGTGAACCTGACCGATGGCCTCGATGGCCTTGCCATCGTGCCGGTGATGATCGCTGCCGCCAGCTTTGGCCTGATCTGCTACCTGGTCGGCAATACCGTGTTTGCCAATTACCTGCAGATTCATAATGTCGCCGGTGCGGGCGAACTCGCGGTCTTCTGCGGCGCGCTGGTCGGCGCCGGCATCGGCTTCCTCTGGTTCAACGCGCCGCCCGCCATGGTTTTCATGGGCGATACCGGTTCGCTGTCACTCGGCGGCGCACTCGGCACCGTCAGCGTCATCGTCAAGCACGAACTCGTGCTGGCAATCATCGGCGGGCTTTTCGTCCTCGAAACCGTGTCGGTGATGGTGCAGGTCGCCAGCTTCAAGCTGACCGGCAAGCGCGTCTTCCGCATGGCACCGCTGCATCATCACTACGAAAAGAAGGGCTGGAAAGAGCCGACCATCGTGATCCGCTTCTGGATCGTCGCGGTGATCCTGGCGCTGGTCGGCCTCTCCACCCTGAAGCTGCGGTGAGCCACGAATGATCGCTCTCACCCATACACGCGGACAGACCTGGGCGGTATTCGGCCTGGCGCGCAGCGGGCTGGCAACAGCACGCGCGCTGCTGGCCGGCGGTGCCGAGGTGCGTTTATGGGACGATACCGAAGCCTCGCGCGCCGCGGCAGCCGTGGCCGGTTTCCAGCCGATGCAACTGCATGAGGGTGCGCTGGTCGGCTGCGCCGGTCTGGCCCTGGCACCGGGCGTGCCGCTGACCCATCCGGCGCCGAACCAGGTGGTGGCCAATGCGCAGCGCGCCGGTGTGGCTGTTGTCGGCGATATCGAACTGCTGCTGCGCGAGTTGAAGCCCACCGTCTATGGCGTCACCGGCACCAACGGCAAGTCGACCACCACGGCTTTGCTGGCGCATGTGCTGAAGGCGGCGGGCCGTTCGATTGCGATGGGCGGCAATATCGGCCAGGCCGTGCTCGAACTGCCGCGTTTTGAGAACGACAAGGCCGGCAGCTACATCATCGAGATGTCGTCCTTCCAGATCGACCTGACGCCGGGCTGGCATGCGCGTATCGCGCTGCTGCTCAACATCACGCCCGATCATCTCGACCGCCATGGCAGCATGGAGAATTACGCCGCCATCAAGGCACGGATTTTCGCCAACCAGGCTGCGGGCGACACCGCCGTGATCGGCGTGGACGACGAGTATTGCCGCGCCATTTACGCGGCACTGATCAAGGAGAATACCGGCCGCGGCATCGTGCCGATCTCGATCCGCGAAATCCTGGCGCAAGGTGTCAGCACCGCGAACGGCCAACTCTATGAAAACGGCAAGGTTGTCTTTGCGCTCGATTTCCCGGCACTGCCGGGCGCGCATAACGGTCAGAATATCGCCGCAGCTTTTGCCGCTGCGCGCGCCGCCGGTCTGGATGTCGAAACCATCCGCGCCGGGATTGCGTCTTTCCCCGGCCTGAAGCATCGCCTGCAGCGCGTCGGCTGCATCGACGGCATCGCCTGCATCAATGACTCCAAGGCCACCAACGCGGACTCGACCGAGAAGGCGCTGGCGGCGTTTGAAAATGTCTACTGGATTGCCGGCGGCAAGGCCAAGGACGGCGGCATTGCCAGCCTGAAGACGCTGTTCCCGCGCATCCGCCGCGCCAGCCTGATCGGCGAGGCGGCAGCCGACTTTGCTGCGACGCTCGGCGCTGTGCCGCATGCGCTCTGCGGCACATTGGATAAAGCGCTTGATGACGCGCTGGCTGCCGCGCGCAAGGACCGCATCAAGGATGCCGTCGTGCTGCTGTCGCCGGCCTGCGCGTCTTACGATCAGTTCAAGAGCTTCGAGCATCGCGGCGACGAATTCATCCGCCTGGTGCAGGAACGCGGCGCAGATGAACAGGGAGCCGCGGCATGATCACCTTTTCGCGCACTGACACATCCATTCTCGGCCGCTGGTGGTGGACCGTCGACCGCTGGTTGCTGGTGGCGATTGCCGTGCTCATCGCGGTCGGCACCGTGCTGACGCTCGCGGCGTCTCCTGCCGTGGCCAACCGCATCGGCCTGGCCAATTTCCATTTCGTGCAGCGCCAGATGATCTATCTGGTGCCCGCCATGCTGATCATGGTGGCCACCTCGTTGCTCGACCCGGTCGGCATTCGCCGTGTTGCCACTGTCGTCTTCCTCGGTTCGCTCGCCGGGATGTGCCTCACCTTCGTGATGGGCATGGAAGTGAAGGGTGCGCATCGCTGGATCAATTTCGGCGGCCTGTCGCTGCAGCCGTCGGAATTCGTCAAACCGGCCTTTGCTGTCGTCGCCGCCTGGCTGTTTTCGGAATGGCGCAAGGGCACGGGCTTCCCCGGCTGGGCGATTTCCACCGTGCTCTGCGGCCTGGTGGTAGGCGTGCTGCTGATGCAGCCCGATCTCGGTATGGCCATCGTCGTGGCAGCCGTGTGGATGGCGCAGTTCTTCATCGCGGGTCTGCCCATTGTGCTCGTACTTGCACTGGGCGCGCTCGGGGTTGCCGGCATCTTCGGTGCCTATCTGGTCTTCCCGCATGTCGCCGCCCGTATCGACAAGTTCATCGATCCGGCCGCGAAGGAGAATTACCAGATCGAACGTGCCATGGAGGCCTTCGCTGCCGGCGGCATCTGGGGCCGCGGCCCGGGCGAGGGTGCGGTGAAGAGCGTGCTGCCCGACGCGCACACCGACTTCATCTTCGCCGTGGCCGGTGAGGAATTCGGCCTCTTCGCCTGCCTGTTCATCATCGGCATCTTCGCCTTCATCGTGCTGCGCTGCTACTCGCGCCTGATGACCGAGAACAACCTGTTCGTGCTGCTGGCCGCGGCCGGCCTCACCACGCAGTTCGGCCTGCAGGCGATCATCAATATCGGCGTCAACCTGCATCTGCTGCCTACCAAGGGCATGACCTTGCCCTTCATCTCCTACGGCGGTTCGTCGCTGCTGGCGCTCGCCCTAGCCATGGGCATGCTGCTGGCGCTGACACGCTGGCGCCCGGATAACGGAGCTGTGCGATGAGCAGCACAGCCGAGAATCCGATCCTGCTCGCCGCTGGCGGCACCGGCGGTCATGTGTTTCCGGCCGAGGCACTGGCAGCCGAACTGCTGCGCCGCGGCCATCGCGTCGGCCTCGTCACCGACACGCGTGGCAAGGGGTTCGGCCAGAACTTGCCGGAGCTGCCGCTGTATCGCATTCCTGCCGGCACGCCGAGCGACCGTTCGCTGCCGGGTAAGATCATGAGCCTGTTCGAGATCGGCCATGGCGTGATCTCGGCGCTGACTTTGCTTGGCCTGACCAAGCCCGTCGCCGTCGTCGGCTTCGGTGGCTATCCGGCGCTGCCGCTGCTGCTGGCCGCCCGTCTGCGCAAGATTCCTATCCTGGTGCATGAACAGAATGCCGTGCTCGGTCGCGTCAATCGCCTCGTCGCGCGCTTTGCCGCTCGTATCGCCACGTCTTTCCCGGCCACGCATTTCTTGCCCGAAGAGGCCGTTGTCACCGTCACCGGCAATCCGGTGCGCCCGGCGATCCTTGCTGCCGCCGATGTGCCCTATACCGCGCCGGACCAGACGCTGCGCCTGCTGGTGATGGGCGGCAGCCAGGGCGCGCGCGTATTATCCGACTCTGTGCCTGCCGCACTGGCCAGCCTGCCGGTTGAGACGAAGAAGCGCCTGCGCATCGTGCAGCAGTGCCGGGCCGAAGACCTGGAGCGCGTGCACGCCACCTATGCAGCGGCCGGCATCCAGGCGGAGACCGCCACCTTCTTCAACGACGTGGCGCAGCGGCTGGCCGTTGCGCATCTGGTGGTCAGCCGCTCCGGCGCTAGCAGTACTGCCGAAATCGCGGTGATCGGCCGGCCCAGCCTGCTGGTGCCTTATGCCCATGCGATGGACGACCATCAGACCGCCAATGCCCAGGCGCTCGCCCATGCCGGCGGTGCGGAAGTGATCGCGCAGGACAAGTTCACGCCCGAGCGTGTCGCAGCAGCTTTCAACGACCTGTTGGCCGATCCGGCGCAGCTGGCTGACATGGCCGCCCATGCGCGCAGTGTCGGCCGGCCGCTGGCGGCTCAGGCGCTGGCCGATCTGGTCGAACGCGTGGCCACCGAATATCGCCGTGCTGCCGCGACTGCGCAGCCGGCATCCCGGGATCATTCAGTCAAGAGGACCGCAGCGTGAGGGCTTTACCGCTCGATATCGGCATCATCCATTTCGTGGGGATCGGCGGCATCGGCATGTCCGGGATCGCTGAGGTGATGCACAATCTCGGCTATCAGGTGCAGGGTTCCGACCTCAGCGCCAATTATAACGTCAAGCGGCTGCGCGATCTCGGCATCAAGGTCTTCGAGGGCCATCGCGAGGAGAATGTCGCCGCCGCCGAAGTGCTTGTGGTCTCGACTGCCGTAAAGGCGGACAACCCGGAAGTGAAGACGGCCCGCGCGCGCCTGATCCCGGTGGTGCGCCGCGCCGAAATGTTGGGTGAACTGATGCGCCTGAAATGGGCCATCGCGATTGCCGGCACCCATGGCAAGACCACGACCACCTCGCTGGTTGCCGCTTTGCTCGAAGCCGCCGGCATGGACCCGACCGTGATCAACGGCGGCATCATCAATGCTTATGGCACCAATGCGCGCCTCGGTGCAGGCGAATGGATGGTGGTGGAAGCCGACGAGAGCGACGGCACCTTCCTCAAGCTGCCGGCGACGATCGCCGTGGTCACCAATATCGACCCGGAGCATCTCGACCATTACGGCACCTTCGACAAGGTGCGCGACGGCTTCAAGCAATTCGTCGAGAGCATTCCCTTCTATGGTTTCGCCACGCTCTGCATCGACCATCCCGAAGTGCAGGCGATGATCGGCCGCATCACGGACCGCCGCGTCATCACTTATGGCTTCTCGCCGCAGGCCGATGTGCGGGCCGTGAACGTGACCTTCAACAATCGCGGCGCACTTTACGACGTGCAGATCACCGACCGTACGCGCGGCACGACGGATACGATCGGCGGCATCCATCTGCCGATGTTCGGCCGTCATAACGTTCAGAATTCTCTCGTCGTGGCTGCCATCGCCAAGGAGATGGGCTTCAGTGGCGATGTGGTGAAGAAGGCGCTCGGCGGTTTCGGCGGCGTGAAGCGCCGCTTCACCATCACCGGCGAGGCTGCTGGCATTACTGTGGTCGACGATTACGGCCATCACCCGGTGGAAATTTCCGCCGTGTTGTCGGCCGCCCGCCTTGCATTGGGAGACCGCCCGGAAGCCAAGGTGATCGCCGTGGTGCAGCCGCATCGTTATACGCGCCTGCGTGACCTGTTCGAGGATTTCTGCTCCTGCTTCAACGATGCCGACACAGTAATTGTCACCGATGTGTATGCTGCCGGCGAAGCGCCGATCGAGGGCGTCAGCCGTGACGCGCTGATCGAAGGCCTGCGTAATCGCGGCCATCGCCGTGTGCTGGCATTGCAGTCGCCCGAGCAGTTGGCCGAACTGGCCAAGCAGGAAGCCTCCGCCGGCGATCTCGTCGTCTGCCTCGGCGCGGGCAATATCACCACCTGGGCCAATGCGCTGCCCGGCGAGCTGCAGGCCCTTTACGACAAGGGGGCGGCATGATGGCCGCAGAGCTGGTCCGGCAGGACGGTCTGATCGCGCGGCTGCCCGCCGTGCGCGGTCGGCTGTCGGCCGCTGCCGGCCTGGCCGAGATCACCTGGTTCCGCGTCGGCGGTCCGGCGGAGGCGATGTTCCGCCCGGCCGACCGCGACGACCTGGTTGCCTTCCTGAAGAATAAGCCGCGTGACGTGAAGGTCACGGTGTTGGGTGTCGGTTCCAACACGCTGGTGCGCGATGGCGGCATCGACGGCGTGGTGCTGCGGCTTGGCCGCGGCTTTGTCGAGATCGAAGCTGAAGATGACGAGATCATTGCCGGCGCCGGCGCGCTGGATGTGAATGTGGCGCAGACCGCGCAGATGCACGGCATCGCCGGCTTGGAATTCCTGCGTGGCATTCCCGGCACGGTTGGCGGCGGGTTGCGCATGAATGCCGGCGCTTACGGCACCGAATTCAAGGATGTGCTGCTCTGGGCCGAAGCGCTGGACGGGCAGGGTAATCTGCATCGGCTCACGCCGGCCGAGATGAAATTCGGCTATCGCCATTGTGGTGTGCCGGAAGACTGGGTTTTCCTCGGCTGCCGCCTGAAGGGCCGTGCTGGCGACAAGGCTGAGATCCAGAAGCGCATGGACGAGATCCAGGCCGCTCGCGAAGGCAGCCAGCCGATCCGCTCGCGCACCGGTGGCAGCACCTTCGCCAATCCGGAAGGTCACAAGGCCTGGCAGTTGATCGACGCGGCCGGTTGCCGCGGCCTGATCCTCGGCGACGCGCAGGTGTCCGAACAGCATTGCAACTTCCTGATCAACCGCGGCAGCGCCACGGCGGCCGATCTCGAGACACTGGGCGAAACCGTACGCGAGCGCGTCAAGGCGCAGAGCGGCGTCGAGCTGCGCTGGGAAATCAAACGCATCGGCAAGGGGATTGGCGCATGAAAAACCATGTGGCGGTCCTGATGGGCGGCTGGTCGTCGGAGCGCGAAGTGTCGCTCACGTCGGGTCGCGCTGTATCCAAGGCGCTGAAGGAAGAAGGTTTCAAGGTCAGCGAGATTGATGTCGACCGCGACCTCGCCACCAAACTGGCCGTCGTGAAGCCCGATGTGGCCTTCAACGCGCTGCATGGCCCCTTCGGCGAGGACGGCACGGTGCAGGGTCTGCTCGAACTGCTCGCCATTCCCTATACGCATTCGGGCGTGCTGGCCTCGGCGCTGGCGATGAACAAACCGATGGCGAAGGATGTCTGGCGCAATCACGGCCTGCCCATGGCCAATGGCCAGGTGGTGCACCGTTCGGCCTTCCACGCCGGCCCGGTGATGCCGTTCCCCTATGTGATCAAGCCACTCAACGAAGGTTCTTCCGTGGGCGTGCATATCGTCTTCAACGGCGACAACTATCAGCCGCAGGACGATGCCAGCTGGCATTTCGGCGAGTATGTGCTGGTCGAGCAGTATATCCCCGGCCGCGAAATCCAGATCGCGGTGCTGGGCGACCGTGTGCTGGGCGCCATCGAGATCAAGGCGCATGGCCGTTTCTACGATTACGAGGCGAAATACACCGACGGCAAGGCCACGCATCTGATGCCGGCACCGCTGCCGCAGGCCGTTTACGACGACATCTGCGCCCAGGCGCTTAAGGCGCATCAGACGCTCGGCTGCCGCGGCGTCACGCGCTCCGACTGGCGCTACGACGATACCGGCGGCAGCGGAAAATTCTACCTGCTCGAGATCAACACCCAGCCGGGCATGACGCCGCTGTCGCTGGTGCCGGAAATCGCCGCGCACCAGGGCCTCTCGTTCGGCCAGCTGGTGCGCTGGATGGTGGAGGACGCCTCATGCGATCGCTAGTCGTTCTGCCGGATGACCGCCCCTGCGCACCCTGCGCGCCCACGTTGCCGCCGGCACGCCCGAAGGGCTATTGCCGTCCGCTGCCGCCGGCGCGCAAGCGTCCGAAGTCGGTGCTGTGGCGCCGCGTCAGACAGACGGTCGCCGTGCTGCTGGTTGCCACGCTCACCGGCGGCGGCGCGTATGTGTGGCTCAGGACCGATCTGCCGGCGCAGGTGCGGCTGGCGGCACAGGACATGATCGGCGATGCCGGCGCCACCGTGGATATGCGGCTGGGCGAAGTGAATGTGCAGGGCCGTGTGCATGCACCGCTGGAAGCGCTGGCCGATGCGGTTGGCGTCGAGCGTGGCGATCCGATCCTGTCGCTCGATCTTGATGGTATCCGCCACCGCGTGGAATCGATCGGCTGGGTCAAGCAGGCGACGATCTGGCGCCAGCTGCCCGACACGCTGCATATCGAGATCGTCGAGCGCGAGGCTTTCGCGCGCTGGCAGATTGGCGGTCGGGTCTACCTGATCGATGCCGAAGGCAAGGTGCTGGAAGAAGGCGACCGCGCCGACTTCCACAACCTGTTCCTGCTGGTGGGTGAGGGCGCGTCCGACAAGGCGCATGACCTGCTGGACATGCTGCAGACCGAACCTGTTCTCGCATCACGCGTGGTCAATGCGATCCGCGTGCGCAATCGCCGCTGGGACGTCGAATTCGACAACGGCATTGTCGCGCGTCTGCCCGAAGAAGGTGCTGCGGCGGCATGGCATCGACTGATCGAACTGGAGCGCAGCTATGGCCTGCTGCGCCGCGACATCAAGGTGGTCGACCTGCGGCTGGACGACCGGCTGATCGTGCAGCTGAACCCGGACGCCGAACCGCCGCCGCCGACCACCAATACGCCGCGCAAGGCGGGGAAACGGACATGAACATGAGCATTGCTCGCAGGGGGAACTAGACATGGCTGTCTCGCGCAACGGACTGATTGCCGCCCTGGATGTCGGCTCGTCCAAGGTCTGCTGCTTCATCGCCCGCAGCGACGGCGGCACGCTCCGCGTCATCGGTATCGGCCACCAGCTGTCGCGCGGGCTGCGCAACGGCAACGTGATCGACATGGATGCCGCCGAACAGTCGATCCGTGCGGCTGTCGAAACCGCCGAGCGCATGTGCGGCGAAACCATCCGCGACGTCTTCGTCAGCGTGAATGCCGGCAATCCGCAGTCGCACAGCGTCGGTGTCGAAGTCGCCATCGACGGCCACGAGGTCACCGAGCATGACGTCGCGCTGGTGCTCGACCAGGGCCGCCGACACGAACATCCGGGCGACCGCGAGATCGTGCATTCGATCCCGGTCGGCTACACCATCGACGGCTCGCGCGGCATCAAGGATCCGCGCGGCATGGCCTGCGAACGTCTCGGCGTGAACATGCATGTGATCACCGCCGGCTCGGGCCCGCTGCGCAATCTCGCCACCTGTGTGGCGCGCGGCCACCTGCGCATCGCCGGGCGGATCGTCTCGCCCTTCGCTGCTGGCCTGGCCTGTCTGGTCGAGGACGAGATGGATCTCGGCGTCACCCTGCTGGATATGGGCGGCGGCACGACAAGCCTGGCCGTGTTCTATGATGGCCAGCTGGTCCACGTGGATGTCGTGCCGCTGGGCGGCCACCATGTCACCAACGACATCGCCCGCGGGCTTTCGACTCCGCTGGCCCATGCCGAGCGGCTCAAGACGCTGTATGGCACCGTGCTGCCGTCGCCGTCGGACGATACCGAGACGATCGACGTCCCCCAGGTGGGCGAGACCGACGATCATGCCCATAACCAGGTGCCGCGCTCGATTCTGACCGGCATCATCAAACCCCGACTCGAGGAAACCCTCGAGCAGGTGCGCGAGCGACTCGCGCAATCCGGATTCGAGAAGCTGGCTGGCCGCCGTGTGGTGCTAACCGGTGGCGCCAGCCAACTGCAGGGCGTGCGCGAACTCGCCGCCCGCATTCTCGACAAGCAAGTGCGCCTGGGCCGTCCGATTCGTGTCGGCGGCCTGGCAGAGGCAACTGGCGGTCCGGCCTTCTCGGCCTGCGCCGGATTGCTCTCATACGCTCAACAGCAGGCGGCCGAGCGCATGATCCGTCTGCCCGAACCAGAGCCCGCACCCAACGGCACGATCTCACGAATCGGCCGCTGGCTGCGGACCAACTTCTGATCGCGTGGTGAAGACAATGGAGACCGTTCAAAAAATCACCAGCAACCACGCGATTTTTTCAATGTCGCTTGCATCACGCAGCGACATTGGTCAAAGCAACATGTAACCCTGGAGGAGAACATGGGTATCAATTTAAGCATGCCGACCACGCGGGAACTGAAGCCTCGCATCGTCGTCTTCGGCGTCGGTGGCGCCGGCGGCAATGCCGTCAACAACATGATTGCGGCTCAGCTTGAAGGCGTGGAGTTCGTTGCGGCGAATACCGACGCCCAGTCGCTGAACATGTCGCTTACCGAGCGGCGTATCCAGCTGGGCACTGCCCTGACCCAGGGCCTGGGCTGCGGTGCCCGGCCGGAAGTCGGCCGCGGCTCGGCGGAAGAATCGATCGACCAGATCATTGAGCACATGCAGGGCAGCCATATGGCCTTTGTGGCGGCTGGCATGGGCGGCGGCACCGGCACTGGTGCGGCCCCCGTGATCGCCCGCGCCGCCAAGGAAATGGGCATCCTGACCGTGGGTGTCGTGACCAAGCCCTTCTCGTTCGAGGGCAGCCAGCGCATGAAGCTGGCCGAGGCCGGCATCCGCGAACTGCAGCAGTATGTCGATACCCTGATCATCATCCCGAACCAGAACCTGTTCCGGGTGGCCAACGAAAAGACCACCTTTGCCGATGCCTTCAAGATGGCGGACAACGTTCTGCAGTCGGGCGTGCGCGGGATCACCGACCTGATGGTGATGCCGGGTCTGATCAACCTCGACTTCGCCGACGTCCGTTCGGTGATGAGCGAGATGGGCAAGGCCATGATGGGTACCGGCGAGGCCGAGGGCGATCATCGCGCCATCGAGGCCGCCGAGCGCGCCATCGCCAACCCGCTGCTGGACGATATCTCGATGAAGGGCGCCCGCGGCGTGCTCATCAACATCACCGGCGGCCCGGATCTGACGCTGTTCGAGGTTGACGAAGCCGCCAACCGTATCCGCGAGGAAGTCGATCCGGAAGCCAACATCATCGTCGGTTCGACGCTGGACGCGCATATGGAAGGCCGCATGCGGGTTTCCGTCGTCGCCACCGGCATCGATGCTGCCGCCCAGCAGGCCGGTCAGCCGCAGCAGGCGTCGCCGGCGCTGCGTCTGGTCACACCGCCGCAGGCCAAGCCGGTCAACTTCGGTGCCATGCCGCGTCCAGGTCAGTCTTTGGCTGCTCCCGTTGCAGCTCCTGCCATGCAGGCCGCGCCTGCCATGGCGCAGCCCGTCGTTGCACAGACCATCGTGGCTACGGCCCCGATGACGGCGGGAGCCACAGCGCTCGCGATGCCGGACCCGGTTGCGATTATCCCGGAACCGGCAATGGAACTGCCGGCACCCGCCGCCCTGCCGGAAAGCGCAATGATTGCGCCGGACATGCCGCTTGCGGCTGATCCGGCGGCCTTCGTCGCCGCCGCTCCGGTAGCTGACGCAGCCGCACCGCGTCCCTTCGCGGCGCAGCTGGCCGAAGCCCAGGCAGTGCAGGCGGCCTTCATGCCGCCGGCAGCCCAGGCGATGCCGGCACCGGTTCAGGCACCCGCAGCGATGCGTCAGCCGGATCCGTTCGCGGAAGCCGACATGGTCAACAAGCCGGCCGAGCCGAAGAAGAAGGCCAGCCTGTTCGACCGCATCACCGGCGTTGCCCGCCGCACCGAGGTCGAGCCAGCCCCGATGCTGCGCCAGGCCGAGCCGCAGTTCACCCGCCAGCCGGCTGCGCCGGTGGCCGCGCCTGTCGCGACCGTGCGGGTCGAGCCGCCGCGCCAGGCCGATCTCGGCCTGACCGCCACTGCGGAACGGACCACCCCGACCCGGCCGCAGGACGATCTGCTGGACATTCCGGCCTTCCTGCGCCGGCAGGCGAACTGAGGATCGAAAATCGCCGCTAAGTATAGGATTTTATTAATAAAAGCGGCGTTACAACTGGTAACATAGAGTGATTTGTTGAAGCCGGGAGTGGTTGATAAAACCATTCCCGGTTTTCTTTTGCGCGAATTCCGTCCGATTCGCGATCCAGTTCAAGGAGTTCACCCAGTGCTCAACGCCGGCAAGATCGCCCAGAAGACGCTGAAGAACCGCATCAAGTGCTCGGGCATCGGCCTGCACAGCGGTGCGAAGGTCACGCTGGTGCTGAATCCGGCTGCCCCGGATACCGGCGTGGTGTTTCGTCGCGTCGATCTACCGGGCCGTCCGCTGGTGAGCGCCCGCTACGACCAGGTCACCGATCTGCGCATGTGCACGACGGTCGCGGCCGGCGAGGGTATCGCGATCGGCACCGTCGAGCATCTGATGGCTGCGTTGTCCGGCCTGGGCATCGACAACGTTCTGATCGACATCGACGGCCCGGAAGTGCCGGTGATGGATGGTTCGTCTGCACCCTTCGTTTTCCTGATCGAATGCGCCGATGCCATCGAGCAGGTCGCGCCGCGCAAGTATCTCAAGGTGCTTAAAGCCATCGAAGTCAGCGAGGGCAATGCCACCGCCGCGCTGCTGCCGGCCGATGGTTTCACCATCGATTTCGAAATCGAATTCGCCAACAAGATGATCGGCCGCCAGAGCGCCGAGTTCCAGCTGGAGCCGGGCCGCTTCAAGGCCGATATCGCGCGTGCGCGCACCTTCGGTTTCGTGCAGGAAGTCGAACAGCTGCGCGCCATGGGCCTTGCCCGCGGCGGTTCGCTGGAGAATGCCGTTGTGCTGGGTCATGACCGCATCCTGAACGACGACGGCCTGCGCTATGACGACGAATTCGTGCGCCACAAGATCCTCGACGCGCTGGGCGATCTCTATCTGGCCGGTGCCCCGCTGATCGGCCGCTATATCGGCCGCCGCTCGGGCCATGCCGTCAACAACAAGCTGCTCAAGGCGCTGTTCGCCGACCAGAGTGCCTATGCCTGGACCACGCATGCCAAGGTTCGTGACACGGCCTGGATCATGCCGGTGGCGGAAGCTGGCGGTCGCCAGCGCCAGGTTGCCGCCGAAGCCGCGCTGTAATCGACGCTCCATACCGGATTGCAAAAAAGCCCCGCGTAAGCGGGGCTTTTTTCGTTTCGGCGCTTGGCTTCATGCAAAGAAAAAGCCCCGCTTGCGCGGGGCTTGTCTCAAACCGGCGAAATGTTGGCTGGCTCAGCCCTGCTGCTGGGTCGCCGTAGCGTCGAGTTCTTCATCCTTGTAGCGGCTGGCGATGCTCTTGATCAGGCCGGCCACCGCGGAGCGGATGGTGTTGTCTTCGATGTCGCTGAAGTTGCGCACCAGTTCGATGGTCGAACGGTTCTTGCCGCCATGTTCCATCGGCCGGCTTTCCAGGCGGGCTTCCAGGCCCTCGAAGAAGTAGGCCATGTCGACCTGCAGGCGCTGGGCGATCTCGAACAGGCGGCCGGCGCTGACGCGGTTGGCACCGGTCTCGTACTTTTGCACCTGCTGGTAGGAAATCTTCAGCGAGTTGGCCAGCTCTTCCTGGGTCAGGCCGAGTTCGGTGCGGCGGGCACGGATGCGCTCACCCACATACTCGTCGACGCGCGTTGCGATTTTACCCATTGAATCACCTCATGGTGGGCCGGAAACACCGGCTGGCCTCTATATCTATGCCCGGGGGCCAGATCAACCGACTGTTACACAACTGTCGATCCGCCGCCGGCTGGCCGATATTTCGTACTTTTCTGACCGCTTATACCGCCGCTGGCTACTCGCGGGGCGGGATTGAACCCAAGCGGAAACCGTACAAAACCGGGTACCGATACAGGTAATAGGCGAATTCGGCCCCGGAGAAAATCGTTCAGAAGTATAAGCCGCAACCGCAGGTAAAAAGCACAGCAATTATGGATAGATAGCGGAATTACCCCCAGATCGCCGTTCAAAAGGCGTAGTCCGCCCGGTCAAGGATAGCCTGTTCAGGCTATTTCGATCGGGGCAGAGGGAGCGGGAGGGGCGCCTGCCGGCACTCGATTTTCCCAATCGTCTTAAGGCCCAATCTTGATTTTGAGGGGGGGGCATGTCACAGAATCTGGCCATGCCTGTGCTCACCAAACTGGATTCGTCGCGGCTGGTTCCGACCGCGCGACGCCTCGTCTCCGCCCTGCTCCTGCTGCTGGCTGTTGCGGCCTGTGGCGGCAAGGAAAAGCCGTATGTCGAGCGGCCGGTCGAAGAACTGTACAACCAGGCGATGGACGCGCTGGCGGTCAGCGAATGGGAAGCGGCGGCCAAGGGCTTCGATGAAGTCGAGCGTCAGCATCCCTATTCGGTCTGGGCCAACAAGGCCCAGCTGATGGCAGCCTATTCCTATTATCAGAAGAATATGTACACCGATGCCATCTCGGCAGCGGAGCGCTTCATCCAGCTGCATCCCGGCAGCAAGGAAACGCCTTACGCCTATTATCTGGTGGCAGTCTGCTATTACGAACAGATTACCGATGTCGGTCGCGACCAGAAGACCACCCAGCAGGCGCTCAGCTCGCTGGAAGAAGTGGTGCGCCGCTATCCGACCAGCGAATACGCCCGCGATGCGCGGCTGAAGATCGACCTCACCCGCGACCATCTCGCCGGCAAGGAGATGACCATCGGTCGCTACTATCTGCGCAAGAACCAGCAGATCGCGGCGATCAATCGCTTCAAGTCGGTGATCGAGAAATACCAGACCACGACGCATGTGCCTGAAGCGCTGCATCGCCTGGCCGAGGCTTATATGAGTCTCGGTGTGCTGGAAGAAGCGCAGAATGTTGCCGCCGTGCTCGGCTACAACTATCCGGGCAGCGAATGGTATGTCGACACCTATACGCTGGTGAGCGGCCAGGAGGTTCCGACCGCCTCGTCGGAAAAGAAATCCTGGTGGAACATCTTCTGACGCAGCCGGCAGCCCATTCATGCTGACCAGCCTGGGCGTTCGCGACATTGTCCTGATCGAAAAGCTCGACCTTGTCTGTGCGGCCGGCCTCGGTGTGCTGACGGGCGAGACCGGTGCCGGCAAGTCGATCCTGCTGGATGCACTGGGGCTTGCGCTCGGTCGCCGTGCCGATGCCGGGCTGGTTCGGCAAGGCGCCGCACAGGGCGTGGTGACCGCCGCATTCGACCTGCCGGCGAAGCATCCGGCGCATGCTTTGCTGGAAGAACATGGGCTGGAAGGCGGTGACGAACTGGTGCTGCGTCGCGTGGTGGGGCAGGACGGCAAGAGCCGTGCCTTCGTCAACGACCAGGCGGTCAGCGTCACGCTGCTGCGCAGGCTCGGCGACACGCTGGTCGAGATCCACGGCCAGAATGACGAGCAGGGCCTGACGGACGCCACGGTGCATCGTGCCTTGCTCGACGATTATGCCGGGCTGGAGAAGGATGTTGCCGGCCTCCGCGATGCCTATCAGACCTGGCGCGAGGCCGAGAGCAAGCTGAGCGAGGCGACGCAGTCGGCCGAACAGGCGCGGCGCGAGGAAGATTTCCTGCGCCATGTCGTCGGCGAACTCGAAAGCCTCAAGCCGCAGCCCGGCGAGGAGCAGGAACTGGCCGCACAGCGCAGCCTGCTGCAGTCGGGCGAGAAACTCGCCACCGCGATGCAGGAAGCACAGAGCGCACTTGAACAGGGCGGCGGCGTCGATGCGCGACTGCGTGCCTGCCTGCGCGCGCTCGAACGCGTGGCAGATAAGGCCGCTGGCAAGCTGGATGCCGTGGTGGCGCAGGCCGATGCCGTGCTGGTGCAGGCTGGCGAACTGGCCGCATTGCTGGATCAGACTGCGCGCGACCTCGATCTCGATCCGCAGAAGCTGGAAAAGGCGGAGGAGCGGCTGTTTGCCCTGCGCGCCGCCGCTCGCAAGCATAACGTGCCGGTCGATCAACTGGCTGCACTGGCCGAAAGCTATGCCGAGAAGCTCAACCTGATCGACAATACCGCCGCCTCGCTGGGCAAGCTTGCGAAAGCTGCGGCTGTGGCGAAGGCGGCGTATCAGGGCAAGGCCGAGGCGATCTCGGTGACGCGTCGCAAGGCAGCCACCGAACTCGACAAGGCCGTGGCGGCCGAACTCGGCCCGCTGAAGCTGGGTGCTGCGAAATTCTCGACCTCGGTCGACTCGTTGCCGCCCGACCAGTGGAGCGCCGAAGGCGCCGACCGCGTGCAGTTCCTCGCCAGCACCAATCCGGGCACCGCACCGGGGTCGTTGGCTAAGATCGCCTCGGGTGGCGAACTCAGCCGTTTCATGCTGGCGCTGCGTGTCGTGCTGGCCGGGCGCGGCGCGGCCGGCACACTGATCTTCGACGAAGTGGATCGCGGTGTCGGTGGTGCGACGGCCGCCGCTGTCGGCCAGCGACTCGCCCGGCTGGCGGAACGCGTGCAGGTGCTGGTCGTTACCCATTCGCCGCAGGTGGCGGCCAAGGGCGGCCAGCACTGGCGTATTGCCAAGCGCGAGGCGGGTTCGGCCAAGAACCGCACCACGCTGACCGAAGTCTCGCCGCTCAGCAGTGCCGGCGACCGCCGCGAGGAAATTGCCCGCATGCTGGCTGGCGCAACCATTACAGACGCCGCGCGCGCCGCTGCCGACAGCCTGCTCGCGGGCCAAGAGGCTTGAGATTATGAGTCGTCAGCGTGCGAAACCGGTGGCCGAGTTAAGCCCCCGCCAGGCAAAGCTGGAACACGGGCGGCTGGAAGAAGAGATCGCCGCGCATGACAAGCGCTATCATCAGCAGGACGCGCCGACGATTACGGATGCCGAATATGACGCGCTGAAAAAGCGCCTGTTCGAACTCGAAGCGACATACCCTGAACTGAAGACCATGCTGGGCGCGTCCAGTCGCGTCGGCGCGGCGCCGGCGGCCGGCTTCGCCAAGGTGAAGCACAGCAAACCGATGCTGTCGCTCGACAATGCCTTCGCCGAGGAGGATGTCGCCGATTTCCTTGGCCGCATCCGCCGCTTCCTCAACCTGAAGGACGGCGACGATCTCACTCTGGTGGCCGAACCGAAGATCGACGGGCTTTCTGCTTCGCTGCGTTATGAGAATGGCGAACTGGTGCGCGCCGCCACGCGCGGCGACGGGCAGGAAGGCGAGGATGTCACTGCCAATATCCGTACGCTGAAGCAGGATGTACCGCATAAGCTGAGCGGCAAGGGCTGGCCCGAGGTTTTGGAAATCCGCGGCGAGGTCTATATGACGCGTGCCGATTTCCTGAAACTGAACGAGGCGCAGGAGGCCGCCGGGCAGAAGATCTTCGCCAATCCGCGCAATGCCGCGGCCGGCAGCCTGCGCCAGCTTGATTCTTCGATTACGGAGAAACGCCCGCTGCGCTTCTTCGGCTACAACTGGGGCGAGGTCTCTGAGCCTTTCACGGGCAAGCTCAGCGACGTGCGCAGGAAACTCGGCAGCTGGGGCTTCACGCTCAATCCCCATGTCGAACTCTGCCACAGCGTCGACGACCTGATGGCCTATTATAACGATATCGCCTCACGCCGCGCCAAGCTGGCTTTCGATATCGACGGCGTGGTCTACAAGGTCGATCGGCTCGACTGGCAGGAGCGGCTGGGCTTTGTCAGCCGCAGTCCGCGCTGGGCGGTGGCGCATAAATTCCCCGCCGAACAGGCGCAGACCCTGCTGGAGAATATCGACATCCAGGTCGGCCGCACCGGCACGTTGACGCCGGTCGCCAAGCTGAAGCCCGTCAATGTCGGCGGCGTGCTGGTGTCGAATGCCACGCTGCATAACGAGGATGAGATCAAGCGCAAGGATGTACGCATCGGCGACACCGTGATCATCCAGCGTGCCGGCGACGTGATCCCACAGGTGGTCAGTGTCGTCTTGGATAAGCGGCCCAAGGGTGCCGTGGAATATGCCTTTCCCACCAAATGTCCGGTCTGCGGGCAGCCGGCCGAGCGCGAGGTCGATGCCTCGGGTGCCGAAGACGTGCGACGGCGCTGCACCGGCGGTGTGTCCTGCCCGGCCCAGGCCATGGAAGGCCTGCGCCATTTCGTTTCGCGCAATGCCTTCGACATCGAAGGCATTGGCGAGAAGCAGATCGCGGCCTTCTACGAATGGGGCTGGATCAAGGAGCCGTCCGACATATTTAAACTACCGAAGCAACACTCGGCCGACCTGCGCAAGAAGGAAGGCTACGGAGACACTTCGGTGGACAACCTGATCCGCTCGATCGACCAGCGCCGTACCATCGGCTTCGACCGTTTCCTGTTTGCGCTCGGCATCCGCCATGTGGGGCAGGAGCGCGCCCGTCTGGTGGCGATGCATTACGAGACGCCGGAACGCTGGCTCGCCGCGATAGACGAAGCGGAGGCCCGCCATGGTGAGGCCTGGGGCGATCTCAACAGCATCGACAAGATGGGCGATGTGGTGGCCGAGGCCATCGTCGGTTTCGCCACGCGTAAACAAAGCCGCGCAGTGATCGACCATCTGCTGAAGGAACTGACCGAAGTCGTGCCGCCGGAAAAGCCCACCACGGATTCTCCGGTCGCCGGCAAAACCGTGGTGTTCACCGGCAGTCTGGAGAAATTCACCCGCGACGAGGCGAAAGCCCGGGCACTCAGCCTCGGCGCCAAGGTGGCGGGCTCGGTGTCTAAAAAGACCGACTATCTCGTGGCCGGGCCAGGTGCGGGCTCGAAACTGGCCGAAGCGCAGAAGCACGGCGTGCTGGTGCTCAGCGAAGACGATTGGCTCAAGCTGATCGGCGGATAAGCCGATGCATGAACAGATTCAGCTGCCGTCGCTTGCCGAGACACTCGGCGCCACGGCGATTGCGCTGGATTTCGAAACCGCCAGCGGCACGCCGGGCAGCATCTGCGCCATCGGCCTCGCCTGGATCAAAGACGGGCAGGTCAGCCATGTGGCGCACCGCCTGGTGCGGCCGCATGACATGCGGTTCCTGCCGAGTTTCATCGGCATCCATGGCATCTATCCCTATCATGTCGAGCATGAGCCGGAATTCCCGGCGATCTGGGACGAGCTGCTGCCACATCTGGAAGCCGTGCCGCTGCTGCTGGCGCATAACGCGCCTTTCGATATCGGCGTGCTGCGCGCCGCGCTCAGGCATTACGGCCAGCCCTGGCCGACGCTCAGCTATCTCTGCACCGTGAAGATCGCACGCGCCGCCTGGCCGGATCTCGCGACCGGGCATGGCCTCAGCAGCGTGGCGGCGCATCTTGGTCTTGAACTGCGCCACCATGCCGCCGACAGCGATGCGGCGGCCTGCGCCGGCATCGCCCTGCGCGCCGCCACCGAGGCCGGCGTGACCGATATCATGGAGGCGCTGCCGCGCTGGAGCATCAAGGCCGGACGGCTGGAACCGGACTATCACGAAGGCTGCACGACCCTGCGCGATCGCGCAGGCGCACGCAGCCGGGCCCGCATTCCGCGCTGGCTGCGACAGATCTGAGGCGCGGCTACTTCTTTATCTCTTTCTCGTAACGCGCCTTGGTCTCGGCATTGGGCGGATAGAGGCCCGGCAACGGAATGCCTTTGTCGACCTCGCCCATGATCCAGGTTTCCAGCCGTTCCTGTTCGACGGACTCTTTCGTGACCTCTTCGACCAGCGCCTGCGGGATCAGCACGGCACCGTCGGCATCCAGCACGATCACGTCGCCGGGATAGACTGCCACGCCGCCGCAGCCGATCGGTTCCTGCCAGTTCACGAATGTCAGCCCGGCCACGCTCGGTGGTGCCGCGGCGCCGTCGCACCACACGGGAAGATTGGTGCCAATCACGCCGGCCACGTCGCGCACCACGCCATCAGTAACCAATGCCGCCACACCCTTTTTCTGCATGCGCGCGCAAAGGATGTCGCCGAAGATACCCGCATCCTTGATGCCCATGGCATCGACCACGGCGATGCAGCCTTCCGGCATGTCCTCGATGGCGCCGCGCGTGCTGCGCGGCGAGGCCCAGCTGGCCGGCGTGGCGAGATCTTCGCGGGCCGGCACGAAACGCAGCGTGAAGGCTTCGCCGACAATCCGCTTGGCCTGGGGCGTCAGCGGCTTCGAACCGCGGATCCAGACATTGCGCAGGCCTTTCTTGAGCAGGACGGTGGTGAGCGTGGCGGTGGTCACCAGTTCCAGCGCGGCCTTGATGCGTGCGTCGAGCATACTCGTTTCTCTCCCGATGTTTTGATTAAGCAGCTAGGGGCGTGGTTGCCTGTTTCAGCCAGCCGCGCGTTGCATCATCCACATGCCCGGCGACATCCTGCCAGACCTGCGCGTGATAGGCATCGACCCAGGCGATTTCCTCGGTCGTCAGCAGCGACAGTTCGATCAGCCGGCGATCATAGGGCGCACGCGTGATGGTCTCGAAGCCGAGCCAGCGTTTGCCATTCTCGGCTTTCTCGGTCTCGACGCGCACCACCACCAGATTCTCGATGCGGATGCCATAGCCGCCGGTCTTGTAGTAGCCCGGTTCGTTGGAAACGATCATGCCGGGTTTCAACGGCACCGGACTGCCGGCCTTGGCGATGCG
>NZ_PEKV01000009.1:59751-64445 GCF_002796975.1 Ferrovibrio sp.
CGGGTATAGCGGTCGCGCATCTCGGCCGTCGGCTCACCGATGGCCACGGTACGCGTGATGTCGGTGGTGCCATCGGGATACTGGCCGCCGCTGTCGACCAGATAGAGAGTGCCGGGTTCGAGTTTTTTATTCGTGTCGGGCGTAACGCGGTAATGCACGATGGCGCCGTTCGAACCCGCACCCGAGATCGTGCTGAACGACAGGTCGCGCAGCTCGTTCGACAGCCGGCGGAAGCTTTCCAGCTTTTCCACGGCTGCAATCTCATCGATCCCACCGCCTTTCGTGGCATTGGCATCCAGCCAGCAGAGGAATTTGCTGACCGCCGCGCCATCGCGGCGATGCGCCGCGCGGGTACCGTCCAGTTCGGCCGTGGTCTTGCATGCCTTGGGCAGCAGGCAGGGATCTTCGCTGCGCACCAGTTTTGCGCCGGCCGTCTCCAGCCGCTGCAACACATAGACCGCCGCGGTGGCTGGATCGACCTGCACGCTCTTGCGCGCCTCGCCCAGCGCGGTCAGCGCCGACGGGAAGGTCGATACATCATGCCGTCGCACGTCGCCGAGATGTTTTCGGACGGTGGCATCCAGTTTGCGGCTATCGATATAGAGATCGACGCTGGCATCGCTATGCAGCACGGCCATCGACAACGGCAGCGGCGTATGCGGCACGTCGCTGCCACGGATGTTCAGCAGCCAGGCAATCGATTCCGGCAGAGTCAGCACCACGGCATCGGCGCCATTGGCCTTCACGGCTTCGGCAATCGTCGCCCGCTTTTTCTGCGCCGACAGGCCCGCCAGCGACTGATCCTGCACGCGCACAGGCCCGAGCGGCGGCGGCGGCTGGTCGGCCCACACGGTATCCAGCGGATTGTCGTCCACCGCCACCAGTTCGGCGCCGGCGGCAATGCAGGCCTCCTGCAGCCGCTTCACGCCGGCTTCGGTATGCAGCCAGGGATCGTAGGCGAAGCGCTCGCCCTGTTTCAGATTGGCCTTGAGCCAGTCGGTTGGCGGGCTGTCGGTGATATGCAGGCGTTCGAACAGCGCGCCATCGACCTGCGCGTCGAGTTGCAGTGTATAGCGTCCGTCGCTCCACACACCTGCCTTGTCGAGCAGCACGGCCGTGGTGCCGGCCGAACCGGTGAAGCCGGTCAGCCAGGTCAGGCGCTGCGCCCGCATCGGCAGGTATTCGCTCTGATACTCGTCGGTCAGCGGCAGGATCAGGCCGGCCAGACCGCGCTTTTTCAACTCGGTGCGCAAAGCGGCCAGCCGGGCAGGGACGGCGGCGCGGTCCTCGATAGCGGCGGCATAGCGTGCGGCCAGTTCAGCCACCAGGCTTTCGGCCTTGGCGCGATCCACCGGCAGATCGGCGGGCAGCAGCGCGAGTCCGGGAAAGTCGCCGAACACTTTCGGGGCGGCGGCAATGCCGCGCAGCCATGCGGCGGCGGATTCGGGAAGACCGGACAGTTGCGGCGGCTGGTGCAGCGTCATTGGGTATTCCTGATCCTAACTCGTTGTCGAATCTTTGAAATTATGAGGTGGTCCGGCCACCCTGTCCAGACAAGCTATGCACTTTCTGCAATGCTGTGTGTGCAAACAAATCATATCTAAGTCGTTGATTTTTAATGGGTGCAGTGCAATATTCCCGTCGTGGCCGCGATGCAGAGGATGCCCGGCACACAGAAAAGGAAGACTACCATGAATACCCTGCGCAACCAGACCGCTTTCGCCTTTCCGGCCAATCTCGCGCCGCTGACGGCCGTTGAGATCGAAGCCTATGCGCGTCGTATCCGCGCCGAAGCCATCGCCGACCTGATCTTCAAGAGCTGGGTCGCCCTCAAGTCCGTCGGCACCCGCCTGCAGGCCCGTCTGGCCCAGCAGCGCGCCCTCGCCGAACTGGCCAGCCTCGATGATGCCATGCTGCGTGACATCGGCCTGAGCCGCTCGCAGATCCCGGCTGCCGTCGCCGGCCTGGTGGAGCGTCCGGTCGCCGCTGCGGTGAACGAGAATGCCCTGACCGACCAGGTGATCCGCCTGGTGCCGCGTCACGCTGCCTAAGTCTTTTAACAGGCCCCCATCGGTGCCGGGGCGCGTACCGCCCCGTCCTCTTCTCCTCCCCCCGGGATGGAGCGGATGTCCCGGCAGACCGAGCGATTAAAGGCGTGGACCCCAGCCCTGGGGCCACGCCTTTTTCGTTTTGACTGCTATTCGTATCGTGCATGGCTGCTCGCACAAGACTGCAAAGCTTGCCTGATTAGTCCGTAGGCGGAAAAATTGGGCAGACGGTCATTATTTATACATAATTGAATTTGCTGTAAAATTTAACAAAATTGCCCTTGAAAATTCTATACCGCAGCGCAATATAAGAGACAGCAGTGCTGACGTATTTTCATAATCCTACGCACCACTGCTGAGGAACACCCGGGGCGGCTTATCCCATTGTGAAGGAGATAGCCATGCAAACCCCGCGCGCACCCAAGACTCCCAATACCCTCAACAGCCGGCCCTACCTGTTTCTCGGCCTGACCGATTACGTCGAGCTGGAGCGGGAAGCCCGCCGCGCCCGTGCCCGTGCCATCGCCGGTTTGCTGACCCGCGGCTGGAATGCGGTTTTCGCCAGGCCTGCACCGCAGGTCGACAGCTTCACGCGCGAAGATCTGCTCGCGCTCGGCGTTCCGGCCAGGGATGTCCGCGTCGCACTGGTTGGCCAGTCGCTCGGCCATGCCGTCGGCAGCGTGCTGCAGCGCATGGCCTTCCTCTGGGAGCGTGCCGCGGCAGAAGCCGAGTTGCGCGGCCTGGACGACCGAACCCTGCATGACATGGGACTGAGCCGCTCGGATATCCCTGCGGCCGTCGCCGGCGAAATCTATCGCCCGGGCAATATGGTCACGGCATCGAACGATGTCGGCACCGCTAAGGTTCAGGTGCTGAAGAGCAAGGATGTCGTCGCCGCCTAAGCGGCGCGGCGCCGGAACACTAACGTGTGCCAGCCTTCGCGCGGGATCCGCCGCGCGAGGGTAAGGCCTGTCGTCCTGTACCGGGCGACGATCAGGCGCTCCTCTTTGGCCAGCAGGCCGGAGAGTACCAAATGACCGCCGCTCGCCACCAGGCGGGCAAGGCCGGATGCCATATGGCACAGCGGCCCGGCCAGGATATTCGCCACCACCAGATCATACGGACCCGCCGCCGTCAGACGCGGATCGTCAGGGCGTGACGCGGTGATCGCCGCGATGCGCCGGCTCAGGCCGTTCAGCCTGACATTGTCGCGCGTCACGTCGGTGGCGACCGGGTCGATATCGGCCGCCAGCACGGCGCGGGCACCGGCCCTGGCGGCGGCCATCGCCAGTACACCCGAGCCGGTGCCCATATCCAGCATGGTCTGCGGCGGGCGCACGCGGCAAAGATCGTCGATCGCCTGCAGGCAGCCATAGGTGGACGGCGCGCGGCCGGTACCGAAGGCGAGGCCGGCATCCAGCAGGATGCCAAAGGCGCCCGGAGGCACCTGGCCGGCGTCATGTGCACCATAGAGGAAGAAGCGTCCGGCCATGAAAGGCGCGTTCAGCTTGTTGGTATGGCGCACCCAGTCTTTCGCCGGCAGATGCGCGAAACGGATCACTGCGGGAATATCGAGGACGGCCGCGATGTCTTTCAGCCGCCTGCGCCAGTCCTTCTCATCGGGTGGCGCATCGAACAGCACCTGCACACGCCAGTCCGGGCTCATCGCCACGCCGGGCTGCACGACTTCGTAGGACGACACTGCAATGCCGGCCTCGGCCAGCAGGTCTTCGGCGGCCGGCACCAGATCGACCGGCACATCCAGCTCGACCGACCAGAATTCAGGGGAGAGCGGCATTGTCGTTGTCTTTTCAGGCTTTCTCGACGAAGGAGGCGATTACGCGCTTTTCGCCGGCTTTCTCGAAGGCGATCTGCAGCTTGTTGCCCTCGATACCGCGAATGCGGCCATAGCCGAATTTGAGATGGAATACGCGATCACCAACCGAGAAGGCGGCATCGTCGGTGATGCGCGTCACGTCTTCGTCGCGGATGCGGCGCGCGCGGCCCTCGATGGTGCCGGGCTGCTGCCTGGGCGAGAGATCCCAGTTGGTGCCCTGATAGCCGCCGCTGCGCGTGCCGCTCTCGGAGAAGCCGCCGCCGATATAGCCCAGCGAGTTCAGTCCACTCTGTGCGCCGCGATAGACGCCGGTCTGCTGCCGCTGGTCGACATGCTCGCGCGGCAGTTCATCCAGGAACCGCGACGGGATCGCCGAGGTCCACTGGTTGTAGATGCGGCGGTTGGCAGCAAAACTGACATGCGCCCGCTTACGTGCCCGTGTCAGGCCCACATAAGCGAGGCGCCGCTCTTCCTCCAGGCCGGCCGTGCCGTTGTTTTCCAGCGAGCGGCGGCTGGGGAACAGTTCCTCCTCCCAGCCGGGCAGGAAGATGTAGTCGAACTCCAGACCCTTGGCGCCGTGCAGGGTCATCAGGCTGACCATCTCGGCGTCTTCGGTATTCTCGGTGTCCATCACCAGCGCGACGTGATCGAGGAAACCGGCGAAATTCTCAAACTCGGTGAGCGCGCTGATCAGTTCCTTCAGGTTTTCCAGCCGGCCCGGCGCTTCGGGCGACTTGTCGTCCTGCCACATCTGGATATAGCCGGACTCTTCCAGAAGAATCTGCGCCACTTCGGTATGCGGCAGTTCG
>NZ_PEKV01000009.1:64457-128588 GCF_002796975.1 Ferrovibrio sp.
TCGCCCAGGCCGCGTTTGGGCGTGTTGACGATGCGCTCGAAGGCCAGATCGTCGTCGGGCTGCATCAGCACGCGGAAATAGGCGATGGCATCGCGGATTTCGCGGCGCTCATAGAACCGCAGGCCGCCGACCACGCGGTATTTCACGCCGATGGTGAGGAAGCGTTCTTCGAAGGCGCGGGTCTGGTGGCCGGCGCGCACCAGAATGGCCATCTGGTTCAGCGACACCTTCTCGCGTTCCAGCGCTTCGATCTCGTCGCCCACCATGCGGGCTTCTTCGTCGCCGTCCCACACGCCCTGCACGATGACCTTGTCGCCCTCGTTCAGGTCGGTCCACAGCGTCTTGCCCAGCCGGCTTTCGTTATGCGCGATCAGGCCGGACGCCGCGCCGAGGATATGCGGCGTCGAGCGATAATTGCGCTCCAGCCGCACGATCTTCGCGCCGGGGAAATCGGTTTCGAAACGCAGGATGTTGCCCACCTCGGCGCCGCGCCAGCCGTAGATCGACTGGTCGTCATCGCCGACGCAGCAGATGTTCTTGTGCTTCTGCGCCAGCAACCGCAGCCACAGATACTGCGCCACGTTGGTGTCCTGGTATTCATCCACCAGGATATAGCGGAACTGATGCTGGTATTTCTGNNGCAATACAGGCGATAGAGATGCGGACCCTTGCCCTCGGCGAAACCGGACTCGCTCTCGGGCGTCTTGCCCGGCTTCAGGCCGCGATCCTTCCAGCGGTCGAACTGACCTTTCAGCAGGCGCGGCGGCAGCTGCTTCTCGTCCAGGCCCTCGGCTTCGATCAGCTGCTTGATCAGGCGCAACTGGTCGTCGTCGTCCAGGATGGTGAAATTGGGTTTCAGACCGACCAGTTCGGCATGGCGGCGCAGGATGCGGTTGCAGATACCGTGGAAGGTGCCGAGCCACAGCCCCTCGACCGCATTGCCGACCAGCTTCTCGACGCGCTCGCGCATTTCGCGGGCCGCCTTGTTGGTGAAGGTGACGGCCAGGATCTGGCTCGGCCAGGCGAGGCGCCGGTACAGGATATGCGCCAACCGCGAGACCAGCACACGGGTCTTGCCGGTGCCGGCGCCGGCCAGCACCAGAAGCGGGCCTTCCAGATGGTTGACGGCCTCGCCCTGCGCCTCGTTCAGCCGGACAAGCCAGTCGGGCGCCGGCAGCGCGGCCGCGGCGGCAGGATCGTTCAGAGCAGGCAGGTTTTCCGGCTCGAATCCAGACAGGTCGAAGGGGTCGGCAGACATGCCCGCTACATAGCGTAAGCGGGCAGGGCAGGCCACCCCTGCGGGCCCTGCAATGCAGCATGCCGCTGCCACTATTGGGGTGTGTTTTACCAAGTTTACCTGCATTGCCTGGGCTGCGCCAAAGCGTTACCTCTAGGGGTATCTTCAGGAGAGAAACGCCATGGCCCCCGTCGCTGCCGCCCAGCCCCGCTTGACCCCCGCCGCCACCCAGGCTGCGCTCGATGCCCTCAAGCAGCTGCTGGGCGACCGGTTCAGCGCCGCCCAGGCGGTGCGCGACCAACATGGCCGCGATGAAAGCTGGGCCATGCCGTCGCCGCCCGATGCGGTGGTCTTCCCGCACAGCACCGAGGAAGTGGCCGAGGTCGTGAAGATCTGCGCCGCCCACGGCCTGCCGATCATCCCTTATGGTGCCGGCACCTCGCTGGAAGGGCATGTCACCGCCGTGCAGGGCGGCGTCAGCATCGACCTGATGCAGATGAACCGCGTCCTGCAGGTGAATGCCGAAGACCTTGATGTCGTCGTGCAGCCGGGCGTGCGCCGCAAGCAGCTGAACGAATACCTGCGCGACACCGGGCTGTTCTTCCCGATCGACCCGGGCGCCGATGCCTCGATTGGCGGCATGGTCTCGACCCGCGCCAGCGGCACCAACGCCGTGCGCTACGGCACCATGCGCGAAAACGTGCTGGCGCTGACGGTGGTGACAGCCGATGGCCGCGTGATCCGCACCTCCAAGCGCGCCAAGAAGTCGGCGGCAGGCTACGACCTGACGCGGCTTTACATCGGCTCCGAAGGCACGCTCGGCATCATCACCGAGATCACCGTGAAGCTCTACGGCATTCCCGAAGCCATGGCGGCGGCCACCTGTTCCTTCGCCACGCTGGAAGGCGCGGTGAATTGCGTGATCCAGACGATCCAGGCCGGCATCCCGGTGGCACGTATCGAACTGCTCGATGAAGTGCAGGCCGATGCGATCAACAAATATTCCAAGCTGGATCTGCCGGTGCAGAATATGCTGATGCTGGAATTCCACGGCTCGGAAGCCGGCGTCGCCGAACAGGCCGAGATGGTGCAGACCATTGCCAGCGAGCATGGCGGCAATGGCTTCAAATGGGCGACCAAGGCGGAAGACCGCGCCAAGATGTGGGAAGCGCGCCACGCCGCCGCCTATGCCTGCAAGGCTTTGCGCAAGGGCTGCGAAATCATGGCCACCGACGTCTGCGTGCCGATCTCGCGTCTGACCGAATGCATCCTGGAGACCAAGGATGACGTGGTGAAGACCGGGCTGACCGCGCCGCTCGTGGGCCATGTCGGCGATGGCAACTTCCATCTGTCGGTGGTGGTCGACCGCAGCAACCCGCAGGAAGTCGAGATCGTGGAAGCTTTCAGCGAACGCCTGGTGCATCGGGCGCTGCGCATGGAGGGCACCTGCACCGGCGAGCACGGCATCGGCCGCGGCAAGATGAAATACCTGACCGCCGAGCATGGCGAGGCGGTCGCGGTGATGCGGGCTATCAAGAAGGCGCTCGATCCGGACAACCTGATGAATCCGGGCAAGATCTTTAGTATCTGAAGAAAATCTGGCCAAAATACGGGCCGGATTGGGCTTTTCGGGATGGCCGGCGGGCAATCCGGCCTCTCCTGGAGTCGCGGCTGGAAATGCTGCGGCGCACGACCTATTATCTGGAAATCCTTAAAACCTGTAAGTCTACAAGCAGTTAGGACAAGACGATGAGTGCGCGCAAATGGTCGCCCGATAGCTGGCGCAGCAAGCCGGTCAAGCAGGTTCCGGAATATCCGGACGCTGCCGTGCTGGCTGCCACCGAAGAGAAGCTGTCGAACTACCCGCCGCTGGTCTTCGCCGGCGAGGCGCGCAACCTCACTGCGTCGCTGGCCAAGGTGGCCGAGGGCCGCGCCTTCCTGCTGCAGGGCGGCGACTGCGCCGAGAGCTTTGCCGAATTCAGCGCCAACAATATCCGCGACACTTTCCGCGTGCTGCTGCAGATGGCCGTCGTGCTTACCTTCGGTGCCTCGCTGCCGGTGGTGAAAGTCGGGCGCCTCGCAGGCCAGTTCGCCAAGCCGCGCTCGTCGGATATCGAGAAGCGCGGCGACATCGAGCTGCCGAGCTATCGCGGCGACATCATCAACGGCATGGATTTCGATGCGGCCAACCGTATCCCCGATCCGGCGCGCCAGTTGCAGGCCTACAGCCAGGCCGCCGCGACGCTGAACCTGCTGCGCGCCTTCGCAAGCGGCGGTTATGCCGATCTGCATCGCGTGCACGGCTGGAATCTCGGCTTCGTCGCCAAGAGCCCGGAAGCCGAACGCTGGCAGGATGTGGCGGCGCGCATCACCGAAACGCTCGATTTCATGGAAGCCTGCGGCATCACGCCGGAGCGCACGCCGGAAATGCGCACCGTTGATTTCTACACCAGCCACGAGGCTTTGCTGCTCGGTTACGAGCAGGCGATGACCCGCGTGGATTCCACCTCGGGCGAGTGGGTCGATACCTCGGCGCATATGCTGTGGATCGGCGACCGCACCCGCCAGCTCGATGGCGCGCATGTCGAATTCCTGCGCGGCGTGCTGAATCCCATCGGCCTGAAATGCGGCCCGACTTCGGATCCGGATGAGCTGATCAAGCTGATCGACATCCTCAATCCGCAGAACAGGCCCGGCCGTCTCACCCTGATTGCCCGCATGGGGCATGAGAAGGTGCAGAAGCATCTGCCGGCGCTGGTGCGTAAAGTCGCGCAGGAAGGCCGCAGCGTGATCTGGTCCTGCGACCCGATGCATGGCAACACGCTGACCTCGACCTCCGGCTTCAAGACCCGTCCGTTCGACCGGATTCTTTCGGAAGTGCGGCAGTTCTTTGAAGTGCATCTGGCGGAAGGCACACATGCCGGCGGCATCCACCTGGAACTGACCGGCCAGGATGTCACCGAATGCATGGGCGGCGCGCAGGCCATCGGCGACGACGACCTGTCCAGCCGCTACCACACCCATTGCGATCCGCGTCTCAATGCCTCGCAGGCGCTGGAGCTGTCGTTCCTGATTGCCGAGATGCTCAAGCTCGAACGCATGAACCGCGGAACGCAGCGCCATGCAGCGCAAGCCTGACAGCAAGCCGGCCGGACCGGCTGTGACCAAGCTCGTGCCGCCTGCCCAGGCGGCCGAGCTGGAACGCCAGATCGCGGCGCATACCGACGCCTATTTCAAGAAGACCAAGGAAATCGTTGCCCGCACCGGCGACAAGACGGTGACTTATGCCGTCTTCATGCGCCGCCCGGTGATCTTCTGCCCGCAGCTGATGGTCGAGTGGCTTGAGAAAGTCGGTGCCGTGCGCGGCGTGAAGTTCAGTATCGAACTCCTGCATGAAGAGGGTACCTGGGTCGGCGCCGGCGAGCCGCTGCTGTATCTGACCGGCCCGATGTCGCAGATCGTCGATCTCGAAACCCTGTATCTGCAGAAGCTGGGCGCGGCCTGCGTCGCCGCCTACAACGCCTATTCGATGTGCTGCGATCTGCCCAATGTGCGCTTCCTTGCCATGGATGCGCGCCATTGCGCCGGCGCCGAGATGGCCGAGCTGATGGCCTACGCGGCCTCGGTCGGCGGCAAGGCGGCGCGACGCGATGTCGGCGCCGCCGGCTTCATCGGCAATGCCACGGATGCCACCGCGCATTACTTCGGCAATGAGAAGGGCTTCGGTACCATGCCGCATGCCCTGATCGGCTACGCCGGGTCGACCTTGCGTGCCGCTGAACTCTATGACGAGACCTTCCCCGGCGAGCAGATGACCGTGCTGGTCGACTATTACGGCCAGGAAGTCACTGATGCGCTGGCGGTCTGCAACCGCTTCCCCGAGGCTGCCAATGAAGGCCGTCTCGCGGTACGGCTGGATACGCATGGCGGTCGCTATATCGAGGGCCTCGATCCGCAGGCGTCGTATGCCGTGCTGGAACGCCATGTGCCGAATGCGATCCGTCAGTATCGGACCGAGCATGAGCTGCGCTGGCTGGTCGGCACCGGCGTGTCTGCCGCCGCCATCTACCACATGCGGTCGACGCTGGACCGCGCCGGCTTCTTCAACGTGAAAATCGTCGCCTCCTCGGGCTTCAATGCCGCCAAGTGCAAGGTGATGGCCAGCGTCTCGGCACCGATCGATATTGTCGGCACCGGTTCGTATCTGCCCGATAGCTGGGTGGAAACCTATGCCACCGCCGATATCGTCGCCTATGACGGTACGCCGAGCGTGAAGGTCGGCCGCGAATTCCTGCTGCGCAGGTAAGTTCTACACTTCGTCATCCCCGCGAAGGCGGGGATCCATTGGAAAGACTGGGTTCCCGCCTTCGCGGGAACGACGAGTAAGGGGTTTACAGCACCCATCACCCACGCTTCAGTTTCGCCAGCGCCTCATCGGCCAGCTTCCGCGTCAGTTCGCCGGCCGGCATTTCCTGCGCCAGCCGCACCGCCTGGCCTGACCACATATTGCTGAAATCGCTGTTGCCCGTACCTTCCGTCTTGGCTCTGAGCGGCGCGAGAGTCGCGCCGGCGGTGGGGAAGGGCGGCGCGTCGGGTGAGAGCGGACCCTGTTCGCGCATCAGGCGGTTCATGATACCGCGCGCCGGCCGACCCGTGAAAAGGTTGGTCAGGGCGGTGGCATCGCTCGGTGAATTCTTCAGCGCCGCGCGATGCCAGGGCGTGATGGTGGCTTCCGGGCTGAGCAGATAGGCCGTGCCGATCTGTACCGCCGAAGCACCCAGCGCCATGGCGGCGACAATGCCGCGCGCATCGCTGATGCCGCCGGCCGCGATCACCGGCACTTTCACGGCATCCACCACCTGCGGCAGCAGCGCAAACAGTCCGACCTGCTGCGACATGTCCATCGACAGGAAATTGCCGCGATGGCCACCGGCCTCCAGCCCCATGGCGATGATGGCGTCGCAACCGCGCTGTTCGAGCCAGACGGCTTCCTCCACCGTGGTGGCGGAGGCGATCACCTTGGCGCCGAAGGCTTTCACCCGGTCCAGCAGCGTCTGCTCGGGCATTCCGAAATGGAAGCTGACCACTTCCGGCCGGTATTCTTCCATCAGCTGGCAGAAAGTCTCGTCGAACGGTGCACGGCCGGCGACCGGCGGCGGCACCTCGGTCGTCAGGCCCCATTCGGCGTAATAGGGCGCCAGCCGGTCGCGCCAGACTCGTCCTTCGGTGGCATCGGCCGGGGGGGTCTGATGCACAAAGAAATTGACGTTGAGCGGTTTCGACGTGGCCTGCCGGATCAGATCGAGCGCCGCACGTGTCTGCTCGAGGTTCAGCATCGCGCAGGGCTGCGATCCGAGGCCGCCGGCCTCGCTGACGGCAATCGCCATCTGTGGCGTGCTGGCGCCGGCCATCGGCGCCTGCAGGATGGGCAGTTCGATATTGAAGAGATCGAGGATGCGACGGTCTGGCCAGGCGGTCATGCGATTCTCCAGGACGTTTTCTTCATCCTAGGCGCGGCCCGGCTGACGCGCAGCCCCTGGCCGCATGAAAAACGCCGCCGAATTTCTCCCGGCGGCGTTTATTACTTGTTCTATTCGTCGTTCCCGCGAAAGCGGGAACCCAGTCTTTCCACTGGATCCCCGCTTTCGCGGGGATGACGAGAACTGGTCTTACTCTGCCTTCACGTTGGCGGTCTTGATCACCTCGGCCCAGCGCTTGATGTCCTGCGCCAGGAAGGCGGCGAATTCCTTGTCGTTCTTCACATTCGGCACCATGCCCTGCTTGAAGAAGGTTTCGCGCACGCTCTCTTTCTTCATCACGTCGAGCACAAGTGCGCGATAGCGCGCCAGCGCCGCCGCCGGCACGGCGGCGGGTGCGAACATGCCGAGCCAGGCATCGGCTTCCACGCCCTTCACGCCTGCTTCTGCAATCGTGGGCAATTCAGGGAGATGCGGCGAACGCTTGGGCGAGGCAACCGCAATCGCACGCAGCTTGCCGGCCTGGACCTGGCCCAGCACCGTCGGCGTGGTCGCGAAGCTGCAATCGACATGGCCGCCGAGCAGATCCTGCAGCAGCGGTGCCGAGCCCTTGTAGGCGACATGCGTCATGTTCACGCCGGCCTTCGACTTGAACAGTTCCAGCGTCAGATGCGAGGCCGAGCCCTGGCCGGTCGAACCGCAGTTGATCTTGCCGGGATCTTTCTTGGCCAGCGCGATCAGTTCGGCGAGGTTTTTCACCGGCAGATCGTTCTTCACCACCAGGACATGCTGCAGGTCGGCCAGCAGTGCGATCGGGGCGAAATCCTTCACCGGGTGATAGCCGCCGCCATCGGGCAGCAGCGAGATATTGGTGGCGTGGGTCTGGTTGGTGGTGGCGATCAGCACCGTGCCATCCGCCGGGCCCTGCGCCACGCGGCGCGAACCGATGGCGCCGGCACCGCCCGGCACATTCTCGACGATCACGGTGTGGCCGAGCGGGCCGGCGATTTCCTGGCTGACCAGACGGGCCAGGCTGTCGGTCGGGCCACCGGCCGGATAGGGCACCACGACGGTGACGCCCTTTGGCGGCGTCCAGGTTTGCGCGAAGGCAAACTCCGGCAGCAACGCAGCAGCGGCGGTGCCGCCCGTGAGGGCGGCAAACTGGCGACGATTCAACATACTGATCCCCTCCCAAGGGCTTTTTGGAAACTCTTGGGACGGAGGTTACAGCGTTTCCGGGCTCACGCGCACCAGTTGCTTGCCGAAATTTTTGCCGGTCAGCAGGCCAAGGAAGGCCTTGGGCGCGTTGGTCAGGCCCTCGGCGATATCTTCCTTGTATTTCAGCTTACCGGCCTTGATCCAGCCGGCCATCTCGCCGATGGCGCCGGGCCAGTAGCCCATATGCTCGGAGATGATGAAACCCTGCACCTTTGCACGGTTGACGAGAATATGGCGCATGCCGGTGAAGGCATGCGGCTTGCCGTCATAGCCCGAGATCAGCCCGCAGACGGCCACGCGCGAGAAGGCGTTCAGCCGGCCGAACACCATTTCCATGATGTCGCCACCGACATTCTCGAAATAGACATCCACGCGATCCGGCGTCGCAGCCTTGAAGGCAGCGTGCATGTCGCCACCCTTGTAATCGATGCAGGCATCGAAGCCGAGTTCGTTGACCACGTAGTCGCACTTGTCCTTGCCGCCGGCGATGCCGACCACGCGGCAGCCCTTGATCTTGGCGATCTGGCCGACCACGGCACCGACAGCGCCCGAGGCCGCCGAGACGACGACGGTTTCGCCGGCTTTCGGCTCGCCGATGCTCATCAGGCCGTAGTGCGCGGTGCAGCCCGGCATGCCCAGCACGCCCAGCGCGGTCGAGATCGGCGCCACTTTCGGATCGAGCACGCGCAGTTCGTTGGCCTTGGCGACGGCATATTCCTGCCAGCCCAGCATGCCGTTCACGTAAGTGCCGACCGGCAGCTTCTCGACATTGCTTTCGATCACCTGGCCGACCGTGCCGCCGCCCATCATGTCGCCGGGATTGAGATGCGCGGCGTAAGAGCGCACGGCGTCCATACGGCCGCGCATATAGGGGTCGAGCGACAGGTAGACATTGCGCACCAGCACCTGGTCGGGGCCGGGCTTCGGCATGTCGCGCTGGACGATCTCGAAATCCTGCTCGGTCACCGCCCCCTTAGGGTGCTGTTTCATCAGAACTTGAGTATTTTTCCCGGCCATCTGAGCCTCCCTATGTCCCGTCTGGACTATCTAAATCCTTGGTGGTCACTGTAGACTGGCGGCTCGCTTGAGATAAGCCTGCCGTAAGGGTAAGTATCGAACCCTAAAGCAACTTACCGGCCAATAACCTGTTCTAACTCCGATGTCAGCCGCCCCTCCCGCAGATCGCCTCCGCATCGCCATGGCCCAGGTCAATCCGGCCGTGGGCGACATTGCCGGCAATCGCCGGCTGGTCGAGGAGTCTCGCGCCAAAGCCGTGGCCGAGGGCGCCGACCTGGTGGTCTATCCCGAACTGATGATGATCGGCTATCCGCCGGAAGACCTGGTGCTGCGCCCTTCGGTGCAGGAGGCCTGCGAGGCCGCCGTGCGGGACCTGGCGGCGCAGACGGCCGATGGCGGTCCTGCCCTGCTGGTCACCTCGCCCTGGCGCGAGAAGGGGCTGCTTTATAATTCCGTGCTGCTGCTGGATGGCGGCGAGGTCGTCGCCGTGCGCCACAAGCACGAACTGCCGAACTACGGCGTGTTCGACGAGAAGCGGCATTTCGCCGTGGGCCCGCTGCCCGGCCCGATGGTGTTTCGCGGCGTGCGCCTTGGCGTGATGATCTGCGAAGACATGTGGCAGGCCGATGTGGCCGAATGCCTGGCCGAGACCGGCGCCGAAATCCTGATCGTGCCGAATGGCTCGCCGTATGAGGCGAACAAGTGGGACCAGCGCCTGCCGCTCGGCATCACCCGCGTGGTCGAAACCGGCCTGCCGTTGCTCTATGTCAACCGCACCGGCGGTCAGGACGAACTGGTCTTCGATGGCGGCGGCTTCGTGCTGAACGCCGATCACAGCCTGCCGGTGCGCCAGCCCGATTTCCTCGACGACCTCACCATCACCGAATGGCAGCGCGAGGGCGACGGCTGGGTCTGCGCCAAGGGCAAGATCGAACAGCCGCTCGATAATCTGTCCAGTATTTACCAGGCCATGGTGGTCGGCCTGCGCGACTATGTGAACCGCAACAAATTCCCCGGCGTGGTGCTCGGCCTGTCGGGCGGTATCGACTCTGCGCTCTCGGCCGCTGTCGCCGTCGATGCGCTGGGGCCGAATCGCGTGCGCTGCGTGATGCTGCCGTCGAAATACACCTCGCAGCGCAGCCTGGACGACGCCGCCGACTGCGCCAGAGCGCTGGGCGTGCCCTACGAGACCATTCCGATCGAGCCGGCTTACGAGGCGTTTGAAGCTATGCTCGCGCCGGCGTTCAAGGACAAGAAGCCCGATATCACCGAAGAGAACCTGCAGTCGCGTATCCGTGGCGTCACGCTGATGGCGCTCAGCAACAAGTTCGGCCATATGGTGTTGACCACCGGCAACAAGTCGGAAATGTCGGTCGGTTATGCCACGCTCTATGGCGATATGTGCGGCGGCTACAGTGTGCTGAAAGACGTCTACAAGATGACGGTCTATGCGCTGTCGCACTGGCGCAACGAGAATCGCCCGCTGGAAAGTCTCGGCCCCGAAGGCGTGGTGATTCCGCCTGCGATCATCGAACGTGCGCCGACCGCCGAGCTGCGCGACAACCAAACCGACCAGGACAGCCTGCCGCCCTACGAGCAGCTCGACGCCATCCTGGAAATGCTGGTGGAAAAGGAAATGCCGGTGCGCGAGATCGTGGCGGCCGGCCAGCCCGAGGATGTCGTGCGCCGCATCCAGCATCTGCTCTACATCGCCGAATACAAGCGCCGCCAGGCGCCGCCGGGCGTGAAGCTGACGCCGCGCAATTTCGGCCGCGACCGTCGCTATCCCATTACCAACGCCTTTCGGGATCAGTCGAAATGACTGACATCTCGGTAAGGTTCGCGCCGAGCCCGACGGGCCGGCTGCATGTCGGCAATGCGCGCGGCGCGCTGCTGAACTGGCTGTTCGCGCGCAAGAATGGCGGCAGCTTCCTGCTGCGGCTGGATGACACCGACACTGCGCGTTCCAACGAGGAATTCGCCAGGGGCATCGAGGCCGATCTGCGCTGGCTCGGGCTCGACTGGGACCGGTTTGCCAGACAGTCGGATCGCTTTCCGCTCTACGCCGAGGCGACGGAGAAGCTGAAAGCATCCGGCCGCCTCTATCCCTGCTACGAAACCTCGGAAGAACTGCAGCTGCGCCGCAAGATCCAGCTCAGCCAGAAAAAGCCGCCGGTCTATGACCGCGCCGCGCTGAAGCTGACAGCGGAAGACCGTGTGAAGCTGGAAGGTGAGGGCCGCCAGCCGCACTGGCGTTTCCGGCTCAATCACGGCACCACCGCCTGGGACGATATCATCCATGGCCACGTCGAGATCGACATGGCCTCGCTCAGCGATCCGGTGCTGGTGCGGTCGGACGGTTATCCGCTCTATACGCTGTCCTCCGTGGTCGATGATGGCGACCTCAAGATCAGCCATGTGATCCGCGGCGAGGATCACCTCACCAACACGGCGGCACAAATCCAGCTCTTCGAGGCGCTCGGCTACGCTGTTCCGACCTTCGGACATTTCTCGCTGCTGCTGGATGCCGACGGCGGCGGGCTGTCGAAGCGGCTGGGTTCGCTATCGTTGTCTGACCTGCGCGAGCAGGGCGTCGAGCCGATGGCGCTGAACTCGCTGCTGGCGCGTCTGGGCTCGGCCGATCCGGTCGAGGCGCTGACAGAGTTGCAGACATTGATCGCCGGCTTCGATCTCGCGCGCTTCAGTCGCGCCGCCGCCCGGCTCGATCCGCATGATCTCGATCTGCTGAATGCCAAACTGCTGCATGCCACCGATTTCGCCGCCGTGCGCGAGCGCCTGCCGCATGGTGCCACCGAAGCTTTCTGGCTCGCCATCCGTGGCAATATCGGGCGCCTGTCCGAAGCGGCCGACTGGTGGGCTGTCGTGTCCACCGATCTCGCCCCGGTGATCGAAGACCCCGCCGTGCTGGCTGCCGCCGTCGAGGCTTTGCCGCCCGAGCCCTGGGATGCCACGACCTGGAAGGCTGTCACCCAGGCGGTGACCGCGAAAACCGGCGCAAAAGGCAAGGCGCTGTTCCATCCGCTGCGGCTGGCCTTGACCGGGCGCGACAAGGGGCCTGAAATGGCGGCGCTGCTGCCGCTGATCGGCCGCGACCGTGCCGTGAAGCGTTTGACTGGAAAATAGGACGATGGCCAAGGATCGCGTTTATCTCTTCGACACGACACTGCGGGACGGCGCCCAGACCCAGGGTGTCGATTTCTCGGTCGAGGACAAGCGCGTCATTGCCAGGGCGCTGGATAAACTTGGCGTCGCCTATATCGAGGGCGGCTGGCCCGGCGCCAATCCGACTGACTCTGAATTCTTCTCGACCAAGCCGGCGCTGAAGCGCGCCAAATTCGTCGCCTTCGGCATGACCAAACGGCCGGGCCGCTCGGCGGAAAACGATCCGGGCCTCGCCCAGATTCTGAATGCCAGCGCCGACGCCGCCTGCCTGGTCGGCAAAAGTTCGGCCTATCAGGTCGATGTCGCGCTCGGCATTTCGCTCAACGAGAATATCGAACTGATCGCCGACAGCATCGCCGCCGCGCACAAGAAATTCGGCGAGGCGATGTATGACGCCGAGCATTTCTTCGACGGCTACAAGGAAAATCCCCAGTTTGCCTTCGACTGCCTGAAGGCCGCGCTGGATGCCGGCGCGCGCTGGGCCGTGCTCTGCGACACCAACGGCGGCACCATGCCCTGGGAAGTCGAGCGCATCGTCGGCGAAGTGGTGCAGAAACTCGGCGACGGCGCGCGGCTCGGCGTGCATACCCATAACGACACGGAAAATGCCGTGGCCAATACGCTGGCCGCCGTGAAGGCCGGCGTGCGCCAGGTACAGGGCACGCTGAACGGGTTGGGCGAGCGCTGCGGCAATGCCAATCTCATCGCGCTGATCCCCTCGCTGATGCTCAAGCCCTGGTTCGCCGAGAATGTCGACGTGGGCCTGAGCGAACAGGATCTGACGCATCTCACTGCGGCCTCGCGCACGCTGGACGAACTGCTCAACCGGGCGCCGAACCGGCATGCCGCTTATGTTGGCGCGGCAGCCTTTGCGCATAAGGGCGGGCTGCATGTCTCTGCGGTGATGAAAGACCCGCGCACCTACGAGCATGTGCCGCCGGAAAGCGTCGGCAACAAGCGCCATATCCTGATGTCGGACCAGGCCGGGCGCTCGAATCTTCTCGTGCGCCTGAACGAAGCCGGCATCCAATACGATGCCAGTGACAGCCGGCTGAATGCGCTGCTCGACGACGTGAAGCAGCGCGAGGCGGAAGGCTATTCCTACGATGGCGCCGAGGCGAGTTTCGAGGTGCTGGCGCGCCGCGCACTGGGCCAGATGCCGGAGTTTTTCAGGATCCGCAGCTTCCGCGTCCAGGTCGAGCGCCGCTTCAACGCGCGCGCTGAACTGGTGACGATCTCGGAAGCCACGGTCAAACTCGATGTCGACGGCCAGACGCTATTCTCGGTCGCCGAGGGCAACGGCCCGGTCAACGCGCTGGATCACGCGATCCGCAAGGATCTCGGCCGCTACCAGAGCTATATCGACGACCTGCGCCTGGTCGACTTCAAGGTCCGTATCCTGAATGGCGGCACCGAAGCCACCACGCGCGTGATGATCGAGTCTGCCGATGGGGAGGGGAACCGCTGGTTCACCGTCGGCGTCTCGCCCAACATCATCGACGCCGCCTTCATGGCACTGATGGATTCGATCCAGTGGAAGCTGCTGCGCGACGGGGCGCAGCCCTCGAAATAACAGCATGACCGGAACCAACCGTCCGAAGCTGGGCAAATACGCGCCGCCGGGCCCGCTGCGGCGCGGGCCGGTGATCGTGCTGGTGCAGCCGCAGCTCGGCGAGAATATCGGCGCCGCGGCGCGCGCCATGCTGAATTGCGGCATCACCGAGCTGCGCCTGGTCAATCCGCGCGACGGCTGGCCCAATCCGGCCGCCTATGTGCTGGCGAGCAAGGCCGATCCGGTGCTGGATGCGGTCAGCGTGTTCAGTTCCACGGCCGAGGCCGTCGCCGATCTGCATCGCGTCTATGCCACCACGGCGCGGCTGCGCGATATGATGAAGGAAGTCGTCACGCCGCGCGAAGCCGCCGCCCGCATGCGCGCCGAAGCTGCCGATGGTCATCGCGTCGGGATTCTGTTTGGGCCGGAACGTACCGGGCTCGACAACGAGGATGTCGCGCTGGCGCATGTGGGCATCACTGTGCCGCTCAATCCGGGCTTCTCCTCGCTCAATCTGGCGCAGGCCGTGCTGCTGCTCGGCTATGAATGGTTCACGGCGACGGACGACACTGCGCCGAGCCGGCTCGACACGGTGCGCGGTGGTTTCGCCAGCCAGGAGGAACTGCAGGGGCTGTTTGAGCATCTGGTGGAGGAACTCAACCAGTCGGCCTTCTTCCACAATGTCGAACCCAAGCGCGGCGCGATTTTGCGCAACCTGCGCTCGGCCCTGCAGCGTGTGCCGCTGGCGAGCCAGGAAGTGCACACCTTCCGCGGCATGCTCAAGGCGATCGCGCAGGGCCGGCCGCTGCGAGCCAGTCTGCGCAAGAAGAAGCAGGACTGACTCTCACTTGTCATGCCCGGACTTGATCCGGGCATCCCATTAAATGGGACCCGCGGGTCAAGCCCGCGGGTGACAAAGGGGTCAGAGATTGCGCCCCGACAATTCAGCGCTTGTCCGTCGCCGCTGCGCCGCTAGGATCGCGGGAGCAGGGAGAGACATCATGTGCCAGGCCACGGACTCCGCCGTTCCCACCACCCAGGTTGATGACGAGCGCGTGCGCGTCACGCGCTGGGATTTTTCACCGGGCGCCGCCACCGGCTTCCACGTGCATGAATATCCGTATGTGGTGACCTATCTCACCGATGCCAAGCTGAAGATCGTCGATCCGCAGGGCGCGGAGAGCTTCGTCGAGATGCCGGCCGGCGGCAGCTATTCGCGGCCCAAGGGCGTGGCGCATGACGTGATCAACGCCGGCAAAGCGCCGATGGCGTTTGTCGAGGTCGAGATCAAGATCGGGACGTAGCAGAAAATTCGTCGTTCCCGCGAAAGCGGGAACCCAGTCGTTCCGCTGCCTGGATCCCCGCCTTCGCGGGGATGACGATTTTTTTGTTTCTACTTACCCCCGCTTCGCCATCCCGATGCTCTTCCCGGCCTGCGGCGGTCTCGGCAGCTTGCCATGCCCCGCCAGCATATTCTCGAACAGCCTGCGCTGCGGCTCCGGGAAGGGGCAGGAGCGGCGCGTCGCCAGATCGACATGCACCAGGATCTGTTCGCTGGTGGCGGCGAGATAGCCCTTTTCGGCGTGATACATATTCATGAAATAATGGATGCGCTTGGCATCCGCGCCGAGCAGCTGGAAGGTGAAGCGCAAGGCATCGCCTTCCAGCACCTCCTGCAGATAGCAGACATGCGTCTCCAGCACGAAGGTGCTCAGGTTGGTGCGCTGCACATAATTCCAGTCGAGATCGAAGGGCGTGAAGAATTTGTCGAGCGCCTGGTCGAAGATCACATTGTAGAAGCCGACATTCATATGGCCGTTGGCATCGATATGTTCCGGCTTCACCACCATGCCGGCCAGTTCCAGCGGCGCGGCGAAATCCTGTTGAGCGTAATCGAGCAGAACTTGAGAAGAATTCATAACTTCAGCCTTGCGAGGTGCGTTTCTCCGGATAGGCTAGTGTCCATGTCCTGGGATCCGACGCAATACCTGAAATTCGCCGGCGAGCGGCTCCGCCCCGCCATCGACCTGCTGGCGCGCGTGCCGCTGGTTGCACCGACAGCCGTGGTCGATCTTGGCTGCGGCGCCGGCAATCTCACGCCGCTGATGCAGCAGCGCTGGCCGCAGGCGAAACATATCGGCGTCGACTCCTCGGCCACCATGCTGGCGAAAGCGCGGCAGGATTATCCCACGGCGGAATTTGTCGAGGGCGATATCGCCACCTGGCTGCCGGCTGAACCCGTCGACCTGATCTACTCCAACGCGGCAATCCAGTGGCTCGATGGCCATGACACGCTGATCCCCGGCCTGCTGCAGGGGCTGAAGCCCGGCGGCTGGCTGGCGATCCAGATGCCGCGCAATTACGGCGCGCCCTCGCATACGTCCATCGTCGACACGATTGAGCTTGGCCCGTGGCGTGCGCGGCTGGAGCCGCATCTGCGGCGGCGTCCGGTGGCGGAGCCGCAGGCCTACTGGCGCATGCTGCATGAGCGCTGTGCCGTGCTGGACATCTGGGAGAGCGAGTATCTGCAGGTGCTGTCGGGCGCCAATCCGGTGGCGGAGTTCACCAAGGGCACCGCGCTGAAGCCGTTTCTCGACATGCTGGACGAGCCCGAGCGCAGTGCGTTTGAGGCCGACTACCGCAACCGCATCGCCAATGCCTATCAGCGCGAAGCCGACGGCCGCACGCTGTTTCCCTTCCGCCGCCTGTTCATCCTGGCGCAGAAGCCGCTGTAGAAGCCGCCGTAGGGCGCGCGGGCGTCACAATCTCCATTGTCATGGCCGGACTTGTTCCGGCCATCCACGTCTAAAAAAAGGCGTGGATCCCCGGGACAAGCCCGGGGATGACGGTCTTTGTTTAGGGCCACTATTTATCGTCGTTCCCGCGAAGGCGGGAACCCAGAACAACGGGACGACTGGGTCCCCGCTTTCGCGGGGACGACGAGTGAGGGGGAGTGCTGGCAGCGCGGGCGTTGACACGCTAAAACAGACGCCTGTTCCGGAGTGAAGCCATGACCAGCAAGTCCCCCAAAGTCTCAGGCGACAAGCCCGCAGCAACCGGCATGAAGCGCAACCTCGCCAATTACGGCGATGCGGGTTTCTCCGTCTTCCTGCGCAAGGCCTTCATCAAGGCGCTGGGCTATACCGACGAGGCACTGGAACGCCCGATCATCGGCATCGTCGATACTGACTCTGGCTACAATGCCTGCCACCGCAATGTGCCCGACCTGATCGAGGCCGCGTCGCGCGGCGTGATGCTGGCCGGCGGCATTCCGGTGCCCTTCCCGGTGATCTCGATCCAGGAAAGCTTCGCCAACCCCACCAGCATGTATCTGCGCAACCTGATGGCGATGGATGCGGAAGAGATGATCCGCGCCCAGCCGATGGATGCGGTGATCCTGCTCGGTGGCTGCGACAAGACCGTGCCGGCGCTGCTGATGGGCGCGGCCAGCGCCAATGTGCCGGCCATCATGCTGGTCACCGGCCCGATGCTGGCCGGTTCCTGGCGCGGCGAAAAGCTCGGCGCCTGCACGGATTGTCGCCGCTTCTGGGCGCGCTATCGCGCCGGCGAAGTGAGCGATGCCGAAATCAACGAGGTCAATTCCGAACTCGCGCCCACCATCGGCACCTGCGGCGTGATGGGCACGGCCAGCACGATGGCGCTGGCCGTGGAAGCGCTCGGCATGATGCTGCCGGGCGGCGCGGCCGTGCCGGCCGTCCACGCCGAACGCCGGCGGCTGGCCGAACAGACCGGCACGCGCGCGGTGCAGATGGCGGCCGAAGGCCTGACGCCGGATAAAATTCTCTCGCCCGCCGCTTATCGCAACGCCCTGCGCGTGCTGCTCGCGGTCGGCGGCAGCACCAATGCGCTGATCCACCTGACCGCGATGGCGGGCCGCAGCGGCATTCAGGTCGATCTCGAAGGCTACGACAGGATGGGCCGCGAGACGCCGGTGCTGGTCGACCTCAAGCCGACCGGCCAGCATTACATGGAAGACCTCTATAAGGCCGGCGGGCTGACGCCGATCCTGCGCGAACTCGGCCCCCTGATCGAGCGCGACTGCTTCACCGTCACCGGCAGGACGCTGGGCGAGAATATCGACGCCATGCCGGCCAGCTGGAAGCAGGACGTGATCAAAACCATGGCCGCGCCGGTGTATAAAAACGGCGCGATGGCGGTGCTGCGCGGCAACCTCGCGCCCGATGGCGCCATCATCAAGCAGGCGGCGGCGACTCAGGAATTACTGCAGCATGAAGCCCGCGCCGTGGTGTTCGACAGTCTGCCGGATATGGCGGCGCGGCTGGACTTGCCCGATCTCGATGTGACGGCCGACGATATTCTGGTGCTGCGCAATGCTGGCCCGAAGGGCGCGCCGGGCATGCCGGAGGCCGGCTATATCCCGATCCCGAAAAAGCTGGCGCAGCAGGGCGTGAAAGACATGGTGCGCATTTCCGATGCGCGCATGAGCGGTACGGCCTATGGCACCATCGTGTTGCATATCGCGCCGGAGTCAGCCGCCGGTGGCCCGCTCGGTCTGGTGAAAACGGGCGACCGCATCAGACTGGATACCGCAGGTCGCCGCATCGACCTGCTGGTCGATGAAGCTGAACTGGCGAAGCGCCGTGCCGCATTGCCGCCGCTGCCGAGCGGCGAGGGCCGGCGCGGCTACGACAAGCTCTATTTCGACACGGTGACGCAGGCCGAACGCGGCTGCGATTTCGATTTCGCGATCCCGGAGATCACAAAGAAGGTGCCGTGATTCCGCAAGTATGGTGAAGCGCGATTAACCATGCACCGGGTCATTCCTGCCGCGCGGCAGGAAGCGCCATGCGAATGACGTGAGTATTCACGTATGAAATCGCGGAACCCCGGCATCTTATAACGGCGGCTGCAACTGGCCCGCTGTTTGCTTCCATGGGTGGTGATCCATGGAGGCGGCAATGTCCATCACGTCAGTTTCACCTGCGGTTTACCAAGTTCCCGCGCAGCGGACGATCCCGCGGGTTGCGCCGAAGAATGTTGCCGATCTGCCGCAGGAAGAGCAGGACGCCATAAGGGCGCGCCACGCGGAAATGTATGCGCGCATTGCCGAGCATGACCGGAAGATGGCCAACATGAAGAAGCTGATCCAGAATATGCGGACAGGTGGAGAGGTCCAGAGTCGCCATGCCCCGAATGTGGCAGGCCTTTCACGCGAACAGTCGCTCCGGCAGATCGAATCGATGTCTGAACTGATCCGGAGCGGCGACGCTGAGAGAGTCCCGTTTTTCAGCGGCAACGGAACGCAGACCACGACGAATGCGCGGCAGTATGTCTCCTGGCTGCAGCAGCATGTGAAGGGACTGGATAGCGCGGGTGAGGTCACGCCAGAGCCGGTTAGTACGGGCACCGCCGGCGGTCCGTTTCCTGCCGATTACGTCAGCGAGATAAAGAGGCTTCGTACTGATGTACCAGGGGTGAAATACGAAGACTGGTCCCCTGAATTCAAACAGCGGGTTGCTGAGGGGCGGGAACGTTCCCAAGCGCTGAGCGCATTGGGCAGAGAGCTGGAGGAGCGCTCCAAGCTTGAGGCGGTGGAGAGCAACAGTTACTGCGCACCGTATGTTAAAGGATTGTCGCGCGAACAGGCGTTGACGCAAATTTATTTTTCCAGCGAAGTGATCCGGAACGGACAGGAAGAGAAGTACACTCTCTCCACCAGCCTAGACGGCAAACAGACGACCTCGAATTTCCGCCAGTACGTCTACTGGTTGCAGCAGCATGTGAAAGCGCTGGACGGCGGCGGAACGTCATCCACGCTGGCGCAGGCGTAGTCATGTCCGATATCTCGCTTTCGGCATACCGGAACTGGATTCCGCCTTCCGACCCGAAACAGTCGAAGCCGTTCTCCTATACCAAATGGGAAGACCGTTCGCCCGAGGACCGGGCCGCGTCGATAAAGGCGAGGGCAGATCTGGCTGCGACCGACAGGCGTTGGGCTGAAGAGGACCGGAAGATTGCTGCTGATTTCAAAGGCCGCGAAGCCCACTCCCGCAGCGTCCCGAATGTGCAGTCGCTGACGCGTGAACAGGCGCTGTACCAGATCGAATATATGAGTGAGCTGATCCAGAGCGGCGAGGCTGAGAAAACCACGCTGTACGCCGCGAAGGGCACGCAGACCACCTCGAACTATCGCCAGTATGTTTACTGGCTGCAGCAGCATGTGAAGGAGCTGGAAGGTGCCGGCCAGTCCACGCTGGCGCAGGTGTGATGCGATCGAAATTTTTCGCTTGCGCTCTTTAAAACGGTCGCGCGTACCCCAGATTATCCTGTGCCGCTCTTGCCCATCGTGAATCCCTCTGTCCACTGCCAGTCTCTGGCAGTTTTCTTATGTATGCAGCTTTCCGAATTTTGAACGGCCCTGTTCGGCCGGCAGTGTCCGACGGAAGACCCTCACCCTCCCGCTTCGCGGGCCCCTCCCTCTCCCACAAGTGGGAGAGGGACGTTCGGCCTTACTCCCTCTCCCGCTTGCGGGAGAGGGTTGGGGTGAGGGTGCTAGACGCTGGAATAAGACTCAGCTAAGCCAAAATAAGAAAATATAAGCACGGAATAAGACTCAAATAAGCACGCTATAAGACGGACTAAACCTGCCCCAAGCGCCGGCTAAACCTTTGATAAACTGGCTTAAGCGCCTGGTTTCCTGAGGCCCAGCAGCCGGAACACCGGCGGCACGGCGATCACCACCACCGCGATGCGGAAAATATGCATGCTGGCGACGATGGCGACCTCGACGCCCAGCCCGAGCGCCACCAGGCTCATCTCCGCCATGCCGCCGGGCGACAGCACCAGCATCAGCGCCTCGGTCGGGATGCCGGCCCAGGCCGCGAAACTCAAGGTCATGCCGAGCGCCACCGCCAGCATGATCAGGGTGCCGATCACGGCGTAAGTGGCGATGCGGCCGACTTCCTTCAGGGGCGTGCCGACGAAGCGGCAGCCCAGCGCCGCACCCATCACCACCTGCGCGGTGGCGACCAGCTCCGGCGGCGGCGCGGCATGCGACCAGCCGGCCAGATGCACCAGCGCCGAGACGACCATCGGGCCGACGAGCTGCGCCGCCGGGATGCGCAGGAAGCGCGCGGCATACCAGCCGGCCGCGCCGCAGGTGACCAGCAGCGCGCCCTCATGCCATGGCAGTTGCCACATATGCGGCCCCTGCGCCATCGGCGGCACGTTGAGTTTTTCCACGAAGCGGAAATAGACCGGCACCGTCATCACGGTGATGAAGATGCGCAAGGCATGCGTCAGGATGATGCTGCGGCCGTCGCCGCCGAAAGCCTCGCCCACCAGGGTCATTTCCTGCAACCCGCCGGGCGCGGCCGAGAAATAGGCGGTCACCGGATCGAGCCGGGCCAGATGGCGGAACATGAGATAGCAGATCGTGGTCACGATCGGGATATAGGCCATCATCAGGACGATCAGGTTCACCCATTCGCGGGCGCGCTCGATCATCTCGGGCCGGAAGGCGCTGCCCAGCATCACGCCGATGATCACGATCATCACGGTGCGCAGACGGGGCTCGACGCGCATGGTGAGTTTGCGGTCGATGCCGGCCAGCACGCCGACGCCGGTGAAGAACATCGCCCCCAGCATCCAGGCCAGCGGCATATGCAGCATGAGAAAGACCGCACCGCCCGCCGCGCCGATCAGCAGGGCTGGCAGGCTGGAGGCGAGGTTGCGCAGCATGCGTCGCCGGTCTCGCGCGTCAGGCCGCGATATAGCGGCCCAGCCGCACGGCGGTCTGGCCGGGCTTCAGCCGCTTGGTCGGCATGATCAGCACGCAGTTGTCATAGGGCGTGGTGATCGGCGTCGGGCCGTCATGCGCGATCACGGTGCCGGCCTGCGGAATCGATTCCAGCCCCATGAAGCTCTGCGCGAAGCTGAAGGTCTCGGTGGCGATGGTGACGGCATCGGTCACCTCGACGAATTTCTGCTGCGCCGTCGGGCGCGGCGCCAGGCCGTGGCGCGCCAGGTCGGACTCCGTTGCCTGGCCGGCGGCATGCAGGAAGCGGAACATCGTCTCGATGGCGACATCGCGGCTCGCCTGCTCCCAGTGCTGGCCGCATTCCACCAGCAGCGCGTTCCTGGCGCTGGCCGGATCGCCGAAGCCGCCGTAGTCGCGCATGCGTAAGCCCGCCTTGTGGCCCTGGTCGGCCACGACCGTGGCCGGCACGCCGACCTTGGCGGCCAGTTCACGGCCCTTCGACAGCGGTCCGGCCAGCATCAGCGCCGGCGAGGGCTGCTGCATCGAATGCAGGTCGAGCAGCAGGTCGATCTCGGCCAGCAGCGGTTCGATCTCGCGGGCGCGGTCCAGTTCGATCGAGCGGCGCTCGCTGCCCAGCGCAGTGTCGCCCCAGACGCGGTTCATATCCTCGTCGACAAAGCGCGAGGCGGTCGGCTCATTGGGGTCGAAGCGGGTATAGGCCGCGACGTTGCAGAAGATCAGCGTCAGCCGGCCGATGGCGGGTTTGAACGTCTCGCGCAGCAGCAGGTCGAGCGCATGGGCGCCGCAGACCTCGTTGCCATGGATCAGCGCGGTGATCGCCACATGCGGACCGGGCTTGCCGGAGTCGAGGCTATGGGCATAGGGGATGCCGGTATTGCCTTCGCGGTACTGGGTGATCGGGATGGGCAGCAGCGGATTGGCGGGCAGCGCGGACATTACGGCTTTCTGGCTGATTCTGGTTGAGGCACCGCAGTTATAGCGCCTGAACCATGTTCCGGCCCAGCGACAGCGGCATGACTTTGAAAGGGTTGAGGAAAATTCCACCCACGGCTAAGCTGCCGGCATGACCTCGATCTCCGCGATCTCGTCCTCGCTCAGCGGCCTGCAGAAGGCCGACCAGATGCTGATGGGCGCCGTGCAGGCGGTGAATGGCGGCGGCCTCGACAGCATGGCCGAGGCAGCCGTGGCGCTGCAGACTGCGAAAGTGCAGGCCAGCGCCAGCGCCGAGATCCTGCGCACCAGCCTGGAGCTGGAAGGCCAGTTCATCGACCTGTTGGCCTAAGCCGGCAAGTATCTCCGCATCGCCACACGATTGGCTACGTCGAGTCCGGCGGCCTTTTGCCGCGCGATCACCAGCCGCAGGCTCGGCCCGATCTGGTTGTCTGACAACACATGGAAACCGAGCCGCTCATAATAAGGTGCATTCCACGGCACGGTGCGGAAGGTGGTGAGGCACAGCGCCGGCAATCCAAGACTGCGCGCGAAGTCTTCGGCGGCTTTGAGAAGCGGTACGGCGAGGCGATGGCCGGCATGATCGGGATGCACGGCCAGTTCCTGCACATACAGGTCGCCGTCGATCTCGGTGCAGAGCAGGAAGCCGACGGGGGTGTCGTCTGAGCCGACCGCGACGAACAGCGCGCCGTCGGTGGCGGCATCGCGCAGGTCTGCCGCCGGCGTGGGATCGTGCTGGGCAACGTCGGGATAACCAACAGTGGCAAAGCTTTGCCCGGCCGCGCGTTCGATCGCGCGGATCGCGTCGGCTTCGGAAGGACGGGCAGGGCGGATGCGGTAGGTCATCGACATGCAATATGTCATGCCCGGGCTTGACCCGGGCATCCCATTTCAGGTGTCGATGAAAAATGGGATCCTCGGGTCAAGCCCGAGGATGACGATTTTGGTTATTACGCGAAAGCGTCTTCCCAGTTGCCCTGGGTCGAGGCCTTGGAATATTCGGTGGCGCGGTTTTCGAAGAAGTTGGTGTGTTCCACGCCGTTCAGGATCGCATCCAGCCAGGGCAGCGGGTTCTTCTCGATCCGGTACATCGGCTGCAGCTTGAGCTGCAGCAGGCGGCGGTCGGCGGTCCAGCGGATGTAGTCCTTCACTTCCTGCGCGGTCAGGCCCTGCACGCCCTCGATCTCGAAGGCGAGGTCGATGAAGGCGTCTTCATGCTCCACGATGGTGGAGCAGGCGACGTACAGGTCGCGCTGGAACTGCTCGGTCCAGACTTCCGGATTCTCTTCCAGGAATGTGTGGAACAGCTTGATGATTGAATTGGTGTGCAGGCTTTCGTCGCGCACCGACCAGCTGACGATCTGGCCCATGCCCTTCATCTTGTTCCAGCGCGGGAAGTTCATCAGGATCGCGAAGCTGGCGAACAGCTGCAGGCCTTCGGTGAAGGCGCCGAACACCGCCAGCGTCTTGGCGATGTCGGTCTTGGTGCTCACGCCGAACTGCTGCATGTAGTCGTACTTGTCCTTCATCTCCTTGTAGCGGAGGAAGGCCGAGTATTCTTCTTCGGGCATGCCGATGGTGTCGAGCAGGTGGCTGTAGGCGGCGATGTGCACGGTCTCGATATTCGAGAAGGCCGACAGCATCATCTGCACTTCGGTAGGCTTGAACACCTGCGCGTAGTGCTTCATGTAGCAGTTGTTCACTTCCACGTCGGCCTGGGTGAAGAAGCGGAAAATCTGCGTCAGCAGGTTCTTCTCGCCCGGCGTCAGCTTCTTCTGCCAGTCCTTCACGTCATCGGCGAGCGGCACTTCTTCCGGCAGCCAGTGCAGGCGTTGCTGGGTCATCCAGGCTTCGTAAGCCCACGGGTACTTGAAGGGCTTGTAGACCGGCTTGGAGTCGAGCAGCGACATGGGATCCTCACTCTGATTCTGAGGGTCGGACTATCGCAATATCTGGTGGGGCTCGGCAAGTCCAAACCCCTACATCTGGGGCTCAGGCTGTGGATATTTCGGTCGCTCAGCCGGCCTTGGCTGTGGATGACTCGTCTTTCGCCGCGATCAGCCCGTCGGCCAGGCTGCGGATCTCGACCTGCAGCCGGGCGATGTCGGCGGCCGGCATCGGCAGCAGGCAGCCCAGTTCGGCGCGCACGCCGCGAACTTCGGCCTTCAGGGCCTGTCCTGCCGGGGTAAGGAAGATGTCGACCTGGCGTTCGTCGGCGCTGCTGCGGCGGCGCTGGATCAGGCCGGACTGTTCCATACGCTTGAGCATGGGGGTGAGGGTGCCGGAATCGAGATGCAGGCGCTGGCCGATCTCCTTCACGGCAACGCCATCCTGATCCCACAGCACCAGCAGGACCAGATACTGCGGATAGGTGAGGCCGAGCGGCTCCAGCTTGTCGCGATACAGCCGTGTCATTGCATTCGACGCGGCATAGAGCGCGAAGCAGAGCTGATTATCGAGCTTGAGGGTCGGATCGGCGGTCATGGTTTCAACGAGCGTTTTGGCGCCGCCGGAGCCAGTGCCCCGGCGGCGCGAGTCGCAGTTTAGACGGTCGTTTCGAGCGTGGCTTCGATATTGCCACGGGTCGCCTTGGAATACGGGCAGACCTGATGTGCGGCGGCGGTGAGCGCCTCGGCCTGGGCCTTGTCCATGCCCGGCAGGTTGACGGCGATCTTCGCGTTCAGGCCGAAGCTGGTCTCGTCCTTGCCGATACCGATGGTCACCGTGACGGTGTTGCCGGCTGGCAGCGCGACCTTCTGGTTGCGGGCGACCAGGCCGAGCGCGCCCTGGAAGCAGGCGGCGTACCCCGACGCGAAAAAGGTTTCCGGGTTGGCGGCATTGCCGGGGCCACCGAGTTCCGTCGGCATCGCCAGCGTCATGTCGATGATGCCGTCGGCGGACTTGACCTGGCCGGAGCGACCGCCGGTGGCGGTGGCGGAGGTGGTATAGAGTGGGGTGATGGACATGGTTTCTCTCCTTGTGGGGCAGTGTCAGCGGCGGGGATGCGCGTTTGCCGTGAGGAGGAAGGTAGCGGGCAATTAAATTGTGCACAAGCTAAATTAATGTGACGAAGGTCACCGGTGAGCTGCCGGGGCGGACCGAACTTAGCCTGCGACGGAACGGAACCCGGCTGAGGCCACCCCTGTTTCACCTGAGCGATACGGAGAGAGCGCATCATGGCAAAATTCACCGTCGGTTACGTGATCGGCAGCCTGGCCCGGGAATCGATCAACCGCAAACTGGCGAAAGCCCTCGTCAAGCTTGCACCGGCGGACTTCGCCATGGTCGAAATCACATGGAAAGACCTGCCGTTCTACAGCTACGACTTTGACAAGAATTATCCGAAGGTCGCCGTCGACTTCAAAGACGCGATCCATGGCGCCGATGGCATCCTGTTCATCACGCCCGAATACAATCGCTCCATACCCGGCGCCCTGAAGAACGCTATCGACTGGGCGAGCCGCCCCTATGGCAAGAATGCCTTCGATAAAAAGCCCGCCGCCGTCATCGGTGCATCGATCGGCGCCATCGGCACCGCGGTAGCCCAGCAGCATCTCAAAGGCGTTCTGGGATATTGCAACATGCGCCTGATGAACTCGCCCGAAGGCTACATCACGTTCAAGCCCGACCTGATCGCCGATGACGGCACGGTCAATGTGGAGTCGACCAGGGAATTCCTGCGGACATACATGCAGGCCTTTGCTGCACATATTCAGCGCTGCGCAGCTGCAGGCTAGCGGGTCGCCCGACTGTATTGGGCGACGGCGGCGAGCAGGCGCGCAGGATCGACTGGCTTGGCGATATATCCGTCCATGCCCGAACTGGTATAGCGGTCGACTTCCTCCGGCAGCGCGCTGGCAGTGAGCGCCAGAACCGGAATTCCGGATTTGCCATCGGGCAGGGCCCGGATGCGTGCCGTGGCCTGAAGGCCATCGACCTGGGGCATATTCACATCCATCAACACGAGATCGTAACTGTTGTCAGTGACGAGATCGATGGCCTCCTGGCCACCTGCGGCGAGGGAGACCTGGTGCCCTGCCGCTTCCAGAATGGTCTGGACCAGCAGGCGGTTCACCGGATTGTCGTCGACGACAAGGGCATGTGCCGGGCGATGGCTGACCGGTTCGGCGGTCGTCAATTCGGCGGGCTGCGCAGGCGGGGCCGCTACCGGCACTTCGATCTCGAACCAGAAACAGCTGCCGGTGCCGAGTTCCGACGTCACGCCGATGCGCCCTCCCATCAGTTCGATCAGCTTTCTCGATATGGCCAGGCCGAGGCCGGTTCCGCCGAAGCGGCGGCCAATTGTGCTGTCGGCCTGCTTGAACTGCTCGAACAGTCCGCCGATTGCGTCCGGCGCGATGCCGATGCCGGTATCACGGACTTCGATCTTCACGCTGACCCAGCCGGCCTTGGTCGGTCTGGACTGGCACGCGACCGTCACGCCGCCCTTCTGCGTGAACTTGACGGCATTGCCTGCCAGATTGGTGATGACCTGATGCAGCCGGTCCGGATCGGCCAGAACGAGGACCGGCAGATCGGGCGAAAATTCCGTCCGGATCTTAATGCCTTTCTCGCTGGCGGTCGCCTTGAGCACGGCGACTGCATCGTCGATGACGCCGTCGATTTCAACCGGCTCCGGTGAGATCGTCACACGGCCGGCTTCCATCTTGGAGAAATCAAGGATGTCGTTGATGATGACCAGAAGCGAGCCTGCGGCATCCCGCACTGTCTGAGCGTAATCGCGCTGGCGCTCGGTCAGTTCGGTCCGGAGCAGCAGTTCGGTAAATCCGATGACGCCGTTCATCGGCGTGCGGATTTCATGGCTCATCATGGCCAGGAATTCAGACTTTGCCTGATTGGCCCGGTCTGCCTCTTCACGGGCTGCCTCGGCGGCGCGGTTCGCCTCGAACAATCCCTGTTCCAGCCGGTCACGGTTGCGGAAGCGGTTCGCAACGACAAGACCGGCGAAGGCAAGCATGCCGAGCAGGAGAACGAAGAGACCGGTTTCCAGATATAACGTCCGGTAGAAGTCGGCAAACAGTGTCGCCTTGGTACCGGAGACAATGACAGCGAGGCTGTTGCCAAAAACCAGGCCGGCCGCGGCCAAACGCGGTTTCCCGTCGCTGGCGCCGGGCGCATCCACAACGGCACTGGGATTGGCGATGAAGGACCGGAAGACCTCAGTGCCAGCCAGAGATTGGCCGAGGATGCGTTCGTTCAGGGGCGAAATGGACATGATGACGCCGTCGCGCCGCGCCAGCCCGATGATGGAGTCTTCGCCCAGTACGAATGTGCTGAAGAAAGACGAGAAATACTGCGGGTTGGCGACCAGGATTGCGATACCCCTGAATTCGCCGCTCGCCCCCTCGATGCGTTTCGCGAACGGGAAGTACCAGAGGCCGCTATTGAGGTCTTTGAATGTCTTCCCGATATAGGGAAGGTCGGTGTCGTGCGTTTTCAGATACTGGAAGTGTTCGCGTTCGCTGATGTTGATCGGGCGGGCGCCCGCATCGCGGCCATAGACCACGACATTCCCGTCGGCGTCGGCAATGACAATATTCCGGAAGATCGGCGAGTTGTGCTGAATGCGAATCAGAACGTCCTGCAGGTTCTTCGGGGTGGTGATAGCGGTGGAAAGATACTCCCGGTAAGCCTCGACCGAGGCATCGAGCGCCAGCACCATCAGTTCAAAGGCGCGGGTACTGTGTTCGGTGGCGACCTTCGACGTGCTGGTGAGGGTGCTTTTGGCGCGTGCGATCTCCTGGTGATATCGATCGTACTGATAGAAGACAAAGACCAGGCAGAGGCCGCATGCCACCGCGAGGGCAATGGCGGCGGTGCGTCGGTAGGATCGGGCTTTCCGCTGCTGTATTTCGCGAAACGGCATGCCTGAATCCTGCAATACTGCTTCGGGGACGGCAACCAAAACCAGCAGTCACCGGTCCTGCCGCTTAAAATAGCAGGCTGGGTCGGCCTGCAGGAGTGCAGCCGGTCCGAGTCTGGCATCGGATAGCGTGACCCGCACGTGAAGGTGGTATTCACGCCGGGAATGCGGAGGTTATCAAGTCGTAACTCTTCTTGTCAGCCACGATCCGCTAGACCGGCGGCATGAATGCCGTTTTCAAGCCCCCGACGCTGCAGCAGCGGAATATCGCGGCACTGCGCAGTCATCTTGCGCAGGTGCAGTCGGCGCGTCTGGCTGAATTCATCCACTACATGCTGTCGATTCATCCGGCAGACCGGCTGCCGTCACGAGGTGACTTCGATCCACTGAATATTCCCGGTCTGCTGTCCAGCGTGGTGCTGGTCACGGTGCATCGCGAGGACGCGCGTACGCGATTCAAGATGAAGGTGGTGGGACAGGATGTGATCGATGCCTCTCCCGTGAAGATCGGCCAGCGCTATCTCGACGAGATCATCGCCGAACTGCCGGGTGCCTCCGTCATTGTAGACACGCGACAGAAAGTTCTCGACACCGGCGTTGCCTATCTGCGCCAGGGCCCACCCACCATGCCCTTCACCTTCAAAATGACGGTGCTGGAATACGTGCATTGCCCGCTGGCCGAGGACGGCGAGACCATCGACCAGATTGTGTCGTTCTTCAGCTATCGCGGCCATCGCGGCGCGCCGACCTCGCCTTCGCTCTAAGGGAGGTCAGCGGCGTGCACGAAGCAGAGCTTGTTGCCTTCGGGATCGCGGCAATAGGCTCCGTAATAGTCAGTATTGTAATGCGGCCGCAGGCCCGGTTTGCCTTCGTCGCTGCCGCCTTGTGCCATCGCTGTCTGCCAGGCCAGTTGCACCGCTTCCTGTGATGGCGCGGCGAAAGAAACCTGCCAGCCGTTGCCCCAGGTGGCCGGCAGGCCGTTGAATGGCAGTTGAACGACGAATTGTGGCCAACGCTGGCCCGGCCGTTGCCAGATAGCTCCGTCTGGTCCGCCGTCAGGCTCGAAGGGTTGGCGCTCCAGCCCGAAATGAAGCAGCACCTTGTCATAGAATTCGATCATGCGATTCAGATTCCGCGCGCCGACCTGGATATGGCTGAACATGAATGCCTCCGTATTCGCTGCCTGTCCGCAGGTTATGCATTCTGCATCTATCTTGGCGTGACCTTATCAAGTCGTAACTCTCCCTCAGCGGGAAGATCGGCTATAAGCCTAGCCATGAAAGCCGCTCCCAAATCCCTCGTCCTGTCGCAGCGAAACATCGCGACGCTGCGGAATTTCTTGCCGAAGGTGCAGCAGCCGGGCGTGGCGCGGTTCATTCACTACATGCTGTCGATCCATCCTGCCGAACGGCTGCCGTCGCGCCGGCTGTTCGACCCGTTGGCCATCCCTGGGCTGCTGTCCGGCGTGGCGCTGGCGGCGGTGGAGCGCGATGGCCAGCAGGTGCGATTACGCATGAAGGTGGTGGGGCAGGATTTGGTCGATGCGTCGCCGGTGCGACTGGCGCAACGGTATGTCGATGAGGTGCTGCTTGATCTGCCCGGCGCCGAGGTGATTCTGAAAAGCCGCTTGCAGGTTGTCGAAACCGGTTGCGCCTATCTCCGGCGCGGTGCGCCTTCCATGCCCTTCACCTATCGGATGACAGCGCTGGAATATGTGCATTGCCCGCTATCGGAAGACGGTGAAACCGTCGATCAGATCGTCTCCTATTTCAGTTACAGGAAGACCTGATCTTCTGCTGCATTGCGGCAAAATCTGTAACCTCCGTTTTAAAAAATAATCACGGAACGGGCGGACGTCATCTTCCGTTAGAGGCCCCGATCAAAGCGGTGTCAGAACGGGGAGGCCGGACCATGGCGACCTATTACTTTGTCGTAGCAGAAGACGATATGTGGTGGGTCCGTGTGCGTGGCAGGACCTATGGTGGTTTCCTGATGCGCAGTCATGCCGTGAAGCAGGCCGTTCATTCCGCCCGCAAATGCCGTGGCGAGGCGCATGTGGTGGTGCAGGAGCCGCAGTTCCGCTGGCGCATCGAATGGTCGAGCCTGGGTGAGGCCAGTGAGAGTCAGGCGCTGGATCAGGCGATGCCGCCGATCATGGTGGAGCCTGCACCGCAGGACGGTCTGGCCGCAGGCTGACCGCGAAGCTGCGCTGCCGGTAGGCAGGCCTCCGCTTCCTCGCTAGGCTGTTGCCGTCTTTCAGATGGCAGACGCGGACCATGACCGATCATCGACTTGAACCGACTCCCGAAAATGTTCACTGGGGCTTTTTCGACGCGACATTGAAGCCGGCGCTGAGCGTGGCGTCCGGCGCCAGTGTCACCATCCGCACCGTTTCCGGCGGCCCCGATATCCTGCCACCGCAGGGCAGCGGCCTGGCCGTGCTGCCCGAACACCGCCGCATCGTCGAGACGTTGAAGCCGGTACTGCCCGGCCATATCCTGACCGGCCCGGTGGCGATCGAAGGCGCTGAGCCCGGCGACGTGCTGGAAGTGCGCATCGACGATGTGCGGCTGATCCAGGATTGGGGCTGGAATGCCAACCGCCCGCTGCGCGGGTCGCTGCCGCATCGCTTTCCCGAACAGCGTATTCTGCAGATTCCGATCAATCGCAATGCCATGACGGCAGCCTGCCCCTGGGGCTCCACGGTGCCGCTGCGGCCGTTCTTCGGCGTGATGGGCGTGGCACCGCCGCCGAATTACGGCCGCGTCTCGACCATCGAGCCACGCGAATACGGCGGCAACATCGACAATCGCGAACTGATTCCCGGCACAGTGTTGTATCTGCCAGTCTTCGTCCCTGGCGCGCTGTTCTCCACCGGCGATGGCCATGCCTGTCAGGGCGACGGCGAGGTGAATCTGACGGCACTGGAAACCGCGCTGGAAGGCGACTTCACCTTCGTGCTGCACAAGGAGCGCAGGCTGCCGCGTCCGCGCGCCGTGACACCAACCCATCTGATCACCATGGCCTTCGATCCCGATCTGGACGATGCCGCCACGCGGGCACTGGAAGACATGATCGATGCTTTGGTCAGTATCGCTGGTCTGGCCGCCAACGATGCTTATGCGCTCTGCAGCCTCGGCTGCGACCTACGCATCACCCAGCTGGTCGATGGCAACAAGGGGGTGCATGCGATGCTGCCCTTTGAGCTGCTGCCGCGGGTGAAGGCCGAGGCGATTCCCGGATTCTGACCGGGTTTCCGCGCCTTTCACGGGCGTCGGCACGACCCAAAATTGACACAGTTCCGCGCGACCCTGTCTTCAAAGCTGAGCCGTGCCATGTCGCACATGGAGAGCGCCATCGCATGTCCTTTCAGCGCGCCGCATCGAAGCGTCGATGCCGCCCGAAGGAGGATCGTTATGGCCCATGTCACGCATCACCATCCGCAGGAAGATCGCCATCTCGGGCTGGTTGCAGGCCATTGGAAAGGCAGGCGCTGGGAGGACTGGGCCAATATGGCTTTCGGCCTGCTTCTGGCATTGTCGCCCTGGCTGTTGCGATTCACCGGCCTTGAAGGGGCCACGCTGAATGCCGTGATCATCGGCGGCCTGATCTGCGCGCTCTCGGCGCTTGCGCTCACTTTGCTGGATCGCTGGGAAGCCTATATCAGCGGCCTGCTTGGCATCTGGGCGATGTTGTCGCCCTGGCTGATCGGTTTCACCGCCTATGACATGGCAATGCTGGCCCATATCGGGCTCGGCGCATTGGTGGTCGCAGTGGCGGCCATCGAAATCTGGCAGAGCGGCGCGCCCGACGCCGCGTAAGATTTTCGGGCCTCGAACCGCCGGCACAGGTCGGTATGGCAAGTCGCTCCTGCTGCCGGCAGGAGGTGTCGCATGCTGAAACCTTATCTGTCCCGCCACTGGCAGGCCAGGAAACACTGGCAGGACTGGGCCGATCTCCTGCTCGGCCTTGCCGTGCTGGCGTCACCCTGGTTGCTGGATTTCAGCACCAGTGCCGCGCCGACCTGGAATGCGGTGATCGTCGGCAGTGCCGTGATCGTCCTCTCGGCGGTCGCGATCGCGCATCTGGAGCCGTGGGAAGAGTGGTTGCAGATCGGGCTTGGTCTGTGGCTGATCGTGTCGAGCTGGATGCTGGATTATGGTGAGGCGCATAAAGCGCTAGCCTGCCATGTCGGCCTCGGCCTGATAATCACCCTGCTGGCCGCCTCCGAACTCTGGGAAGAGAGCCAGGGCGGGGAAGCAGGGCAGGGTGATAGTCAGCAGGAGCTGAAGCTGCACTAGTCCGCAAAGGAAGAACGGCCCGGGATTTCTCCCGGGCCGCTGATCTTCTCCCCAACTCGCTGTCAGCTTACTGGCAGGAGAGGCATTCGTCGTAATCGACCGCTTCGCGCGGACCACCCGAAGCAGTGGCAGCCGCCATGGCGGCGAGCGGCAGTTCCACCTGCGGCGGGACACCCATCGGGCGCTCGCCTTCGTTGACCTTGCCGTTCAGCGGGATCGAAACCACATTCGTCGTGGTCTTTTCCGCCACGCCCTTGCCGGACACCGTCTCCGCGCGCTGGATCGACAGCGAGCGGCAGTAGTAGAGGCTCTTGACGCCCTTCTTCCAGGCCTGGAAGTGGATCTGGTGCAGGTCGCGCTTATGCACGTTGGCCGGCAGGAAGATGTTCAGGCTCTGTGCCTGGCAGATATAGGGCGTGCGGTCGGCCGCGAGGTCGATCAGCCAGCGCTGGTCGATCTCGAAGGCGGTCTTGAACACGGCCTTCTCGTCATCCGACAGGAATTCGAGATGCTGCACCGAGCCACCGTTGGTGGTGATCGACGACCAGGTTTCGTCATCGTTCTTCTCGTATTGCGCCAGCGTCTTTTCCAGATAGCTGTTGCGCACCGAGAAGGAGCCCGACAGCGTCTTGTGCGTGAAGGCATTGGCGACGTTCGGCTCGATGCCGGGCGAAGCGCCGCCGGCGATGATCGAGATCGACGCGGTCGGCGCGATCGCGATCTTGTGCGAGAAGCGCTCCATGATGCCGTATTCGGCGGCATCCAGGCAGGCGCCGCGCTCTTCGGCAAGCTTGCGCGAAGCTGCGTCGGAATGTTCCTTCACATGCTTGAAGATGGTGCGGTTCCACACCTTGGCCATCACGCTTTCCCACGGCACGCCATTGGCCTGCAGGAAGGAGTGGAAGCCCATCACACCGAGACCGACCGAACGCTCGCGTTCGGCGGCGTAGCGCGCCTTGCTCATGCTGTCCGGCGCATTGGCGATGAAGTCGCTCAGCACGTTGTCGAGGAAACGCAGGCAGTCCTCGATGAACAGCGGATGTTCTTTCCACTCATGGAAGTATTCCAGGTTCAGCGACGACAGGCAGCACACAGCCGTGCGCTGCACGCCATGGTGGTCGATACCGGTGGGCAGCGTGATCTCGCTGCACAGGTTCGAGGTCTTGACCCGCAGGCCTGCCAGCTTGTGATGTTCCGGCAGGGCGCGGTTCACATGGTCGATGTTGACGATGTAGGGCTCGCCGGTCTCGATGCGGGCGGTGAGGATGCGGATCCACAATGCGCGGGCCGAGACGCTGCGCTGCACGGTCTGGTCATGCGGGCTCAGCAGGGCCCACTGCTCGTCGGCCTCCACGGCGCGCATGAAGGCGTCCGAGATCAGGATGCCGTTATGCAGGTTCAGCGCCTTGCGGTTCGGATCACCGCCAGTGGGGCGGCGGATTTCGATGAATTCCTCGATTTCCGGATGGTCGATCGGCAGGTAGCAGGCGGCTGATCCACGGCGCAGCGAGCCCTGGCTGATCGCCAGCGTCAGGCTGTCCATCACGCGGATGAAGGGGATGATGCCCGAGGTCTTGCCGTTCTGACCGACCTTTTCGCCGATCGAACGCAGGTTGCCCCAGTAGCTGCCGATGCCACCGCCGCGCGCCGCGAGCCAGACATTCTCGTTCCACAGACCCAGAATACCATCCAAGCTGTCATTGGCTTCGTTCAGGAAGCAGCTGATCGGCAGGCCGCGATTGGTGCCGCCATTCGACAGTACCGGCGTCGAAGGCATGAACCAGAGCTTGCTGATATAGCCATACATGCGCTGGGCATGGGCGGTGTCGTCGGCATAGTGACCGGCCACGCGGGCGAACAGATCCTGGTAGGACTCGCCGGGCAGCAGGTAACGGTCATCCAGGGTGGCCTTGCCGAAATCGGTGAGGAGGCGGTCGCGGCTGCGGTCGACGTCGATACGGATGCCGCGTTCGGTCTGCAGAGTGTTGAGCACGGATTGTGTCCCCTCATTTATCGCGGTCGGGGTTTCGCCATTGCGGGGCCCGACCGGCCGTAAATCATGAAATCTCAAGGTTCCGTCCGTTGCTCTGTCCCGGCGGCCGCGCACCCCGCCCTTTCACCTCCGGAATCCCACAAAAAGGCCCCAAATCGGGCTTCCGGAAGCGGCGCAGCGTCGTTACGAAACAGGTCCAACGAACACTAGATATGGTACTCATCGTTAAAAGAGGGTCAATACAGTGTATGTGACGGCGCTGTAAAAAAACCTGTTGACGGACTCCCAGTAGCGTGAACCCCCTGATTTTATGCCGCGTCGCGCACGGTGGGTGTTTTTGGGCCGCCGTGAAAATCTTATCCCCGCTATCCACAGGGCCCGATTCATGGCCCGATATGCTGTGGATATCCGGGCCGCGGGCAAGGCTGCGTTAACCATTGGGCCCCTAAATATTGTGTGCTACTGGCGCGCGTTTTCCGCCGCGCACCGGTCGTTGTGTGTTTCAATGCGGAAATGACGCGATCCGACCGGGCCTGGATACCGATTCCTGCGCCCCGACGGGGGAGGTTGCGATGCTGATCAAACATCCGCGTGCCGATATGGCCGCCAATGCCGCGAAGTCGGCGAGCGAACAGGCGATTGGCGAGGCCGATACCCGCGCCGCTGCCCTGGTCGGCACGCCCATGCTGGAGCGCCGCCGCCTGATGATGGTGGGCATCGGCGCTGGCATCAGCCTGTTGTGGGTGCTGTTCTGCGCCACCTACATCAACAATTCGATCGGCTGGACCAATCTGTGGCACGCGCTGCCGCATGAGATCGGTGCCTTCATCGCCGGCGTCGCTGCGCCGCTCGCCTTCCTCTGGCTGATGCTGCTCAACATGTGGCGCGGCATGGCGATCAAGCGCCAGTCCGCCGCCCTGCACGAACTGCTGCTTGATCTCAGCTACCCCACCCCGGAAGCCGAGCGCCGGGTTTCGGCCTTGGCAGGTGCGCTGCGCCGTCAGGCGCGTGAAATGGAAGAGGCTGCGCAGTCCGCCACCGCGCAGATCGCCACGCTCGGGGAGACCATGGCCGGCCAGCAGCAGGAACTGCTGGCTGCCGCCACCGGCGCCCGTGAACAGGTCGCCCAGCAGGCGCGCCAGATCACCGGCACGTTGCACCAGTCGTCGCAGTCGCTGCTGTCGGCCGCCGAACAGGTCAACCGCGACCTCGATAATACCGTGAAGGGCCTCGCCGGCCGTTTCGAGGAGCAGAGCCGCGCGCTGGTCGATGCCGCCGACAAGGTTGGCAGTGAGATGAATTCCAAGGTCACCGGTCTGGGGCAGACTGTTTCGACCCAGGCGCAGGTGTTGCTGCAGGCTGCCGATGTGATCGTGCGTGAGGTGGAAACCGCCCGCGGCATCTTCCAGGGCAAGGCCACCGAGATCGCCCGCATCACCTCGGCGATCCAGTTCCAGAATGAGCGCGTGGATGAGTTGTCGCGCCGCCATGGCGAGTTGATGGATCAGGCGGTCACCCGCGCGGCCGAAGTGGCGCAGCAGATTGCCGAGCAGCTCGAACACAAGATCGTCGCACTGGAGCAGGCGGTTACCCGCGCCGGCGGCGAAGCCGGCCGTATCGGGCTCGGTTTTGCCGAAAGCGCACAGATCATCACCACTGCTGCCGAAGTCACGGTGGCGCGCGCCACCGCCGCCAGCGAGAGCTTCGGCCGCGAGAGCCTGACCTTCAGCAACGCCAGCCAGAAGGTGATCGACAACGCTGAAGCCGCTGGCACCGTGCTGCGCGAACGCGTGCGCGAGATCGAACATGCCACCGGCACTACGATCAGCCGCATCCGCGACATCGGTGAAACCATTCGCTCTGAGGTCGGCGCACTCGATGATCAGGGCGCCCGTGTGGCCGAACGCCTGCGTGTCTCCAGCGATGAGATGCGCACCCGCACCAATGCACTGGAACAGGCTGGCGCCGGCGCGACGCGCCAGGCCGATGCCTTTGCCGAGGCCGCGACACAGGCCGAACAGCGCCTCAAGCTCACCGGCGACCTTGTCCGCCATCAGGCGGATCAGCTCGGCTCGGCAGCCGAACTGGCCGACCAGCGCCTGGCCCAGGCTGGCGACGCGCTGCGTCGTGAAGGCGCCAGCATGACGCAGACCCTGCAGCAGATCGCCGACCGCGCCATGCGCGCCGGCGACGAACTGAAGCAGCGCGCCGATGTGCTGGATGAAACCGCCGGCCGTGCGCTCTCCAAGATAGGTGAGGCGGACGACAGCATTCGTACCCGCATCGAGACGTTGGCCCAGTCGGGCCGCGACGCCACCGCGATGGCGGCGCAGGTGCAGGACACCATGCAGCAGGCCAATGCGCTGCTGGCCCAGGCGGCCCAACGCACCGACGACCAGATCGGTGCTGCCGGTGCGTTGCTACGCGGCCATGCCGAGCAGTTCGGCCTCACCATCGACGGCGTTGCCAAGCGCATCAACGAGACTGGTACGGCCGTACGCGACCAGGTGGATGGCCTGGACCAGGCTGCCGCCCGCACGGCGCAACGCCTGCGTTCGGCCGGCGAAAGTGCTGGTCAGGATGCCGTACAGTTGCAGGCCGCCGCCGAGCGCGCTTCGCAGCGCCTGCATCAGGTCAGCGAAACCGCGCAGGTTCAGTCTCATGCACTCAGCGCCGCCGCCGAACGCGCGGCGATGGAGTCGCAGCTGGCCGGAAGCGCCGCGCAGGCGCGTGCCAAGGATCTGCAGGATCTGGCTGTCAATGTTGCCGAGGCGATGGCGACCCTGGCCGAACGCGCCACGGCGCAGACTTCGGCACTGCTGACCATGAGCGACAAGGCGCAGATCGAGGCGCAGGCGCTGAATGCCGCCGCCGAGAAGGCGACTGGCAGCATCAACACCGCAGGCGACACTGCACGCATCCGTTCGATCGAACTGGGCGATGCGGCCCAGAGCGTGGTCGATCGCACACTGGAACTGCGCAGCACCATCCACGAGCAGGCCGGCGCACTTACGTCGCTGTCGTCGGAGCTTACGCGTCAGGCCGAGAGCATCCGCGAGAATTTCCGCGGTCGCGTGCAGGAACTGGCCGAAGCCTCGGATGCGGCGATCCTCAAGACCGCCAATATCGGCGACAGCTTCCGCCGTCAGGCGACGGAAGTCGCCCGTGTGTCGGACGAAGCCGTCACCCGCGTCGAGCAGGTCGGCGCAACCTTCGATGCCCGTGCCCGCGAGATCAACCTCGCCGTGGGCAACGCTTCGGGCCGCATCGACGATGCCAGCGAAGTGCTGCGTAACCGCACGCGCGAACTGGCGAATATCGTCGAAGACGCGATGAAGCAGACCGATCGGATGAGCGACGGTTTCCGTCGCCAGGCCGACGAGGTCGATACCCGCGCTGCCCGTCTGTCGGAAAAAGTCACCGAGATCGGCGAACGCATGGCTCGCACCGGCACGGAATTCGGCGCTGTCACCGATCGCGCCACCGCGCGTGCCGCCGAGACCGCCGAGACGCTCGGCCAGCGCGCGCAGGAACTGGCCTCTGCTGCCGCCCGTGCCGCCAGCGAAGCGGCCTCTGCCGAAGCCAGCCTCAAGGCCGATGCCAAGGCACTGGCCGAAGCGGCGCGTACGGCGAGCGTGGAAGCAGAATCGTTGCGCAAGGCCACACAGGCGCTACGCGGCGAGCAGTTCCTCAAGACCGCCGCCTTCATCACCGGCCACCTCAATTCGATGGCCATCGACATTTCGCGCTTGCTGAACCGCGACCTGTCGGAAGAACTGTGGCGCCGCTACTACAAGGGCGAGCGCGGCCTGTTCACCCGCAAGCTGATCGACCAGCGCGATCTCGACAAGATCCGCGGTAAGTATCAGGAGAATGGCGAGTTCCGCGACTTCACCGACCGCTACGTGGCCGAATTCGAGCGCGTGCTGGCCGGTGCCAAGGGTGTGGAGCACGAGGAACTTCTGACCTCGGCCTTCGTCACCGCCGATATCGGCAAGGTCTATCTGCTACTGCGCGAGGCGGTGGGCAAGTCGCGGCAGTAACGCTATGCTGTCGGTATGGCCGACAAGACATCGCTGAAAGATTGGATCGGCGGCCAGGAAGAGGTCGCCGATCTTTTTTTACCCGAACGCAGCCAGGCTCTGGCCCGCGCGCTCGATCAACCCGACGAGAGCCTAACCGAAGGCGCGCCGTTGCCGCCGTTGCGCCACTGGCTGCATTTTTGGCAGCTGGCACCGCGCGCAAAACTCGGCCGCGACGGCCATCCGGCGCTGGGCAGTTTCCTGCCCGATGTGAGCAAATTCTGGGGCGGCAGCCAGACGCGGCGCATGTGGGCCGGCAGTCGCATCGAATTCCATCGTCCGCTGCTGCTCGGTATGCCAACGCGCCGACTTTCGACGATTGAGTCGGTGGAAGAGAAAAGTGGTCGCAGTGGTCGGCTGGTGTTTGTTACCGTACGGCACGACATCTTCGATGCCGATACCGTCGCAGTGACGGACCGGCATGACATCGTCTATCGCGAAGAAGTTTCCGGCACGGCTATGCCGGAGCCGGATACCGCCTCTGGCGACTATCAGTGGGTGTCGCGCTTCACGGCCGATCCGGTGTTGCTGTTCCGCTATTCGGCGCTGACCTACAACGGTCACCGCATCCATTACGACCGCGACTATGCGCGCGATGTCGAAGGCTATCGCGGCCTGATCGTGCATGGTCCGCTGCTGGCGACTTTACTGGTCGATTTCGCTCTCAGCCTGCGGCCAGGCCAGGTGCTGCAGAAATTCAAGTTCCGGGGCCGTCGCCCGGTGATCGACGGCCAGCCGTTTCAATTGCGTGCGAGAACTGCTCATGACGGTTCGCTCGCGCTGTGGATCGCCGATGCTGACGATGCTCTGGCGATGACAGCGGAAGCGGAGTTCGCCTAGGTTTGAACACTAACCCTTCCGTCATGGTCGAGGGTGTCCCGGCCATGGCGCATTTTTTTACTCATCACCTTAAGACATCGAACACTCGCAGTTCGCGGCGCTATTCGCATCACCGCCGCCCGCCACCTTCTTAAGTGCTACTGAGACGGCGCGACAATCTTGCGGCCGCGCCGGCGCGGCGCGGTCAGCTTGGCGACGTCGAGGATGTCGTCGAGCTGGGTTTCGGTGAGCCATTCCTTCTCGATGCAGAGTTCGCGTACGGTACGGCCGGTCTTGAGTGCCTCCTTGGCAAGCCATGCGGATTTCTCGTAACCGATATAGGGATTGAGCGCAGTGACGATGCCAACACTGGCTTCGACATGGCGCTTTGCCTGATCGACGTTGGCCTGGATTCCTGAGACGCATTTCTCAGCCAGTGTGCGTGCGGCCCGCGACAGTAGCTGCATCGACGACAGCGTGTTGTAGACGATCAGCGGTTCCATCACATTCAGCTGCAATTGCCCTGCCTCGGCAGCCATGGTGATGGCCATATCCTTGCCGATCACCTGGAAGCAGACCTGGTTGACCACTTCGGGGATCACCGGGTTGACCTTGCCCGGCATGATCGACGAGCCCGGCTGCATGGGCGGCAGCGAGATTTCGCCGAAGCCGCCGCGTGGGCCCGACGACAGCAGGCGCAGATCATTGGCGATCTTCGACAGTTTCACGGCGATGCGCTTCAGCATGCCCGAATACAGGACGAAGGCGCCCATATCCCAGCTTGCCTCAATCAGGTTGGCGGCACGTACCATCTCGATACCGCTGATTCGCCCGAGTTCTTCGATGGCCAGGTTGGAATATTCCGGTTCCGTGTTGATGCCGGTGCCCACCGCCGTGCCGCCCAGGTTGATCTCGCGGAACAGCTTGACGATCTCGTCGCCGCGAGCGACATCTTCCTTGATATTGATGGCAAAGGCCTCGAATTCCTGGCCCAGCGTCATCGGCACCGCATCCTGCAGCTGGGTGCGGCCCAGTTTGATGATGTCGGCGAATTCGACGCCGCGCTGGCGGAATTCGTAGGCGAGACCGTCCAGTGCCTTCATCAGTTCGGCATGACTGAGGATCACGCCTAGACGCACGGCCGTCGGGTAGACGTCGTTGGTCGATTGCGACAGGTTGACATCGTCGTTGGGGTGCAGGTGCTGGTATTCGCCTTTATGGAAACCCAGCAGTTCCAGGCCGCGATTGGCCACCACCTCGTTGACATTCATGTTGGTCGAGGTTCCCGCGCCACCCTGAAACACGTCGATGGTGAACCATTCGTGCAGCTTCCCCTCGATCAGCTCGTCGCAGGCTTTCGAGATGCCCTTGTATTTCTCGGGCTCCAGATAGCCGAGCTTCTTGTTGGCGGCGGCGCAGGCCTTTTTCACCATGCCAAAGGCGCGGATCAGGTTCGGGTAATGATTGATGCTGATGCCCGAGATGTGGAAGTTGTCGATCGCGCGCTGCGTCTGGATGCCGAAATAGGCGCCGGCCGGAATAGCCATCTCGCCGAGCGAGTCATGCTCGGTGCGGGTTGCCGGTTCGCTGCTCATCTTTTGCCTCTGCATTGCGTGAATGGGCGATTATCGAACGCCGCCATTCTGCCCTGCCGCTACGTCAATGCGAAGTCTTCGGCAAAGTATATTTCATTGAAATACTTACAGTTTCCCATGCAACTATTGCATGGGATCATATCATTTCGGCTTATCGTACACGTTGGTTCGGATGCAACGGCCTACACTGTGCGCTGGGCTTTATCTTTCGCATTGGTCGCTGCGATGTTGGCACGGATTTCCTGCCATTCGGCATCGGACAGGTCGGTCAAAGCACCAAAGCCACCTGCAGTATTGAGCCACTGCCCGCCGTCGATGGCGATCACTTCACCAGTGACGTAGCCGGCTTCATCAGCCAGCAGGAAAGCGGCGAGATTGGCCAGTTCCGGCAGATCGCCGACGCGGCGCATCGGGATAGCGCTGATCATACGCTTCTCCAGCGCCTCGGTCGGCGCCAGCCGTTTGGTCATGCCTTCGGTCGGGAAGGGGCCGGGGGCGATTGCGTTGAGGCGGATGCCCTTCGGCCCCCATTCCACCGCCAGCGATTGCGTCATCGCCGCAATGCCGGCTTTCGACATAGCCGACGGCACCACGAAAGCCGAGCCGGTCCAGACCCAGGTGGTGACGATTGACACCACGCTGCCGCCGCGTTTTGCCGCGATCCAGCGTTTGCCGACCGCCTGCGTCACATAAAAGCTGCCATGCAGCACGATATTGGCGATGGCATCGAAGCCGCGCGGGCTCAAATCCTCGCTACGAGAGATGAAGTTGCCGGCGGCGTTATTCACCAGGCCATCAAGGGGGCCGTGTGTCCGCCAGATGGTCTCGACCATCTCATCCACCGCCTGCGCCACGCGGATATCGCAGGCATGCGCGTGGATCGCACCGCCAGTCCCGGCGGCCAGTTCCCGTGCAGTCTCCTGCAGCACACCTTCGCGCCGGCCGCAGATATGCAGTTCGGCACCCAGTTCCATCAGGCGGCGGGCCATTGCCTTGCCAAGGCCGGTGCCCCCACCGGTGATCAGGATGCGCTTGTCCTTGAACAGATCATTGCGAAACATGCTGCCTCCCTTATCCTGTTGCGGGCAAGTTTAGCAGGCGTCAGGCAGGGCGCCATCTGGAGGACACATGGATTTGCAGCTCAAAGGCAAGGTGGCCGTTGTTACCGGCGCGAGCAAAGGCATCGGCCGCGCGATTGCCGAGGGACTTGCGGCAGAAGGTATGAAGCTGGTGCTGGTCGCCCGCTCGGCCGATCTGCTGCAGGAACTTGCCAAATCCCTGCCGACCGAGAGCCTGGCTCAGGCGGTCGATCTGCGCGATGCGGCGGTGCCGGCGCAGGTGGTGGCCGCGGCAGTAAAGACATTCGGTGGAATCGACCTCGTGGTGAACAATGCCGGCGCCACCAAGCGCGGGGATTTCCTTCAACTCACCGACGACGACTGGGCAGATGGTTATGCGCTGAAGTTCTTTGGCGCCATGCGGCTGAGCCGCGCGGCCTGGCCGCATCTGATGACGAGGCAGGGCAGCATTATCAGCATCATCGGCATCGGCGGCCGGACCGGCCAGGCGGAATTCGCCATTGGCGGTTCGGTCAATGCCGCGTCGATGAACCTCACAAAGGTACTGGCTGATCGTGGTGTCACCGACGGCGTACGCGTCAATGCCATCAATCCCGGCGCCATCGCCACCGAGCGCCTGCAGGTTCGGATTCGAAACTTTGCCAAGGAGCAGGGGATTTCCGAGGCGGAAGCTGCGGTGAAGCTGCCACGCAGCATGGGTATCGCCCGATTCGGCGAACCCGCAGAGATTGCCCAGACAGTGGCTTTCCTCGCCTCATCCCAGGCTGCCTATTTGCAGGGTGCTGTGATCGACGTCGATGGCGGGCAGACCCGCACATTGTAGCGGCAACAGCCCGTCGGCTGCTGTCGGGGCGACAGAATGCCCATTGATTTTTGCCAGCGGGAATGCCACTCCGGAACGGCGTGATACATGTGTAACCATCGCGCTGTATCGGACGGGGGTGAGTGTTGCAGGGTTGGATACAGGCTGAGCGCGCGCAGCTGTGGTTGGCGCTGCTGGTGGCCGGAATTCTGGCTGTTTCGGCGACGGCTGGCCATGCGGCTGAGCCACTTCCGGTTCCGCGTGGCGAAGTCCTGCTCACCGTGGGTGGCGCCATCGGTCGTGGCAATGCGCAGGACGCCGCAGGCCGATCGGAAGCACGGTTCGATCGCGCCATGCTGGAACAGATCGGCCTTATCGAAGTGAACACCGCGACGCCGTGGCATAGTGGCGTCATGCATTTCGAGGGCGTTCCGCTGCGAGCGGTGCTCGCCACGGTAGAGGCGCGTGGCAGCAACCTGCTTGCTACGGCGCATAACGAGTATTCCGCCACGCTGCCGGTTTCTGATACAGCCCGCCATGACGTGATCCTCGCCATGAAGCTGAATGGCGAAGCAATGACACTGCGCGATAAGGGACCGCTATTCATCGTCTATCCGTTCGACAGTGACAAGGCGCTGCAAACGGACATGACCTATATCCGCTCAGTCTGGCAACTCCGCCGCATAGACGTCCACTGATGCCGCGCCGCTTCAAATCAAGTGAGTTGTCGACGCGGCCGGATGCGCTGGCCGGCGCGGCCCGGCGTTTTGTGCTGGTCCTGGTCGGCACGGTGGTGGCGCTGTCCGTGGTGCTGACCAGCTATTTCTATATCCAGCAGCGTGAAAACAGCGGCTTCTCCTTCCAGAATGTAGTCTGGGATGGTGTGCAGTTCCGCAACGAGCACCAGGTCTTCCGCGTGACCCTGCTCGAGCGGCTGGCCGAAGCACCTGGCATCAGCAGCCATGACGTGCAGCGGCGCTACGACATCCTGTTCAGCCGCCTCCACCTGATGCGCGATGGCCATACCGCCAGCATCTATCGCAGCGATCCGGGCCTGCAGGAATTGCTGCAGCGCATTGAACCGGTGATCCGCGGCTGGGACAAGCTGCTGGCAGCGTTCTTGTCCGGGGATCGCTCTGCCGGTTTCACTATCGTCGAACAGTCGCGTAATCTGGATGCCGATTTCAGTGCTTTTACTTCCGGTGTCAATGTGGTCGGCATCAAGCGACTGGAACAGTCGCGGGAACGGCTAAGCGGCCTCAATTCCGTGCTGATTGCTGCCGCAATCGTCACCTGGCTGTTGGTGATCGGCTTCGCTCTGGCGCTGATGCGGCAATTGCGTGCCACTGAACGTGCGCATGCGGAGATGCAGGCCATGACGGCCGACCTCGAACAGGCGCGGCAGGAAGCAGAAGAGGCCAGCCGGGCAAAGTCCAACTTCCTCGCCTCCATGAGTCATGAGCTGCGCACGCCGCTGAATGCCGTTCTCGGCTTTGCCGATATCATGCGGCAAGGCTTGTTCGGACCGGTCGGGCATCCACGCTACGCCGACTATGTCGACGGCATCGTCAAGAGCGGCCAGCATCTGCTGTCGCTGATTAACGACGTGCTGGATATGTCGCGCGTCGAAGCCGGCAAGCTGGAACTGAGCGAAGAAGACCTCGACCTGCGCAAGTCGATCGAGGAAGCATTCGACCTCGTCACCGTGACCGCCGAAGGGAAAGGCGTCAGCCTGACGCGTGCCCTCCCGGCGATTCTGCCGCGGCTGCAGGCCGATCCGAGGCTGCTGCGGCAGATGATGCTCAATCTCCTGAGCAACGCCATAAAATTCACCCCCGAAGGCGGTGGCGTCGAGGTAGCGGCGGCGGTGCTGACCGATGGCGGCCTGGCGATCCGCGTCCGCGATACCGGCGTCGGCATGACCGATCACCAGCTCAAACGCGTTTTTGAACCATTTTCGCAGGGCGATTCTCAGCGTGCCCGTGAGGCCGGAGGCAGTGGCCTTGGCTTGCCGATCACGCGCCGCCTGATCGAACTGCATGACGGCCAGATACATCTGTCCAGCCGCAAGAGTGCCGGCACAACAGCAACCCTGATTTTTCCGGCCAGCCGGGTGCAGGTTCCGGCCGGGGTCGTTTAACCAAATGCGTGTCCCGCGGATACTTGTCGTGCTGGCACTGGTTGGTCTTGCCGCCTGTGCACCGCGCATACAGCCGCAGGGCGAGCAGGCCGTGGCACCAGCCATTGCATCGAACGAAAGCACCTGGCAGGCCGGAGACGGACGCGTCCTGCCGCTGCGCCGTTGGCTACCGCCGGATCAGACTGGCCGGCCGAAGGCAGTGATCCTGGCGCTGCATGGCTTCAACGACTACAGCAATGCCTTTACCGAAGCGGCAGAATGGTGGGCGCGACAGGGCATCGCGACCTACGCGCCGGACCAGCGCGGTTTCGGTCGAGCGCCTTTCACCGGCTACTGGCCCGGAGAGGATCGCTTGGCCGATGACCTTGCCGAACTGCACAACCTGGTGCAGCGGTATCATCCGAATGTACCGGTATATTGGCTGGGTGAAAGCATGGGTGGTGCCGTGGTGTTGCACGGCCTGACGCAGCATCCGACCGTACGACCGGCCGGTGCGGTGCTGGTAGCGCCGGCAGTCTGGGGCCGCGCCAGTATGCCGCTGCTCTATCGAGTGACCTTGTTCGCAGCCAGCTATACCATTCCGTGGAAAACCTTTACCGGCAGCGGGCTGAAGATCCAGGCATCGGACAATATCGAGATGCTGCGCCGGCTGTCGCGTGATCCGTTGTTCATCAAGGCCACGCGTGTCGACGCCGTCCACGGGCTGGTCAACCTGATGGATGAAGCGGCGCTGGCACGTCCTGTGCGTATCCCAATGCTGCTGTTGTATGGCGTAAAAGACGAAGTGATACCCAAAAAGCCAGTCGAGAAGTTCGTCGAAATCCTGAAAGCGACGCCGGGTGTAAATATGCGCGTAGCGGTTTATCCGCAGGGATGGCACATGCTGCTGCGCGATCTGCAGGCCGAAGTGGTCTGGCGGGATATCGCTGCATGGATTGCAAACCGTCAGGCGGCGCTGCCATCCGGCGCAGAACGCGACAGTTTGCTGCTGTTCAGCGAATCCGAGAAGCAGGAAGGCAGATGAAGAGTTTGACTCGGGCCGCATTGCTTGAACTGGTTTGGGTCTTCGCCGGAATCGCACCATGCCTTGCGCTGGTGCTGTGGCTGATCGATGCCGAACACGGATTGGCACTGACCTCGCTGGGCAGCACGGCGATCCTGCTGTTCTGCTTTCCGGCACATGAGGGCTCGCGGCCGGTAGCCGTTCTCGCCTCCCATCTACTTGGCGCCGTGATTGGCATCGTGCTGCTTAAGCTCCTGGGCAGCAACATGTGGACGATGGGTGCTGGCGTTGCGCTGATTGCCATTGCAATGAAGCTGCTCGGCATCATGCATCCGCCGGCAGGGGCAAATCCACTGATTGTGCTGAACCTGAAAAGCAGTTGGCTGTTTGTCGCCTATCCACTGCTGCCAGCGCTTTTGATCATGCTGGTAGCTGTATTGATCTGGAGTAGGCTGCGGCCTGGCCCGCATTGGCCACTCAGGTGGGTATGATCAGGTCATTTTGATCGCGGGCAGGGCGGCGACTACATCCTCGATGCCGAGATCCTGCAAGCTCGGTCGCTGCAGCAATCGCACCCAATCGCCGCACGGCGATACTTTGCGCGGATCCGATTCAGCGGAGTAGAGCACCAGCGACGGGCAGCGCGCTGCGGCGATGACATGCATTGGCCCTGTGTCGTTGCCGACGCATAGCGCGGCAGCACGGCCGAGCGCGGCCAGATCGGCAATGGAGGTTTTGTCGCACAGGCTGATCGCCTCCGGGCAGACCGCCTGGATTTCGGCGATCTCGGCCTGTTCGGCGGCACGACCGATCAGAACCGGCACAATCCCCTGCTGCAGCAGGTGGTGCCCCAAAGCAGCAAAGCGGTGGGCCGGCCAGCGTTTCGCCGGCCGGTGCGGGGCGCCGCCCGGCACCAGCAGCGCGAACCGCTCAGGCAGTCCGAAACGGGCAATGTCGCTTTGCAGGAAATCGAGATCGGGCAGGCCAGGATCGGGGATACCGACCAGCGCCAGCTGGCGCCGGCGTAATTCCGAGATATGCATTGGCCCGGTGGGATCTGGAATGTGGTATCGGCAGCCCGATGCATTGCCGACCCAGCTTTCGGCAGGCGCACCGAGCAGCCGATAATAGCCTTTCGTGCGCTGGCTGCCCTGCAGGTCGTAGATCCGGCTGAAGCTGCCGCCGCGCATGCGGCGCAGCAGGGCAAGCAGCCTGAGCGGTTGCCAGAATTTCGGGCGTGGATCGGTCCAGATTTCATCAGCAAGGCCGGATCGCTGCAGCAGATCGACGTAAGGCGCGGTGGTCAGCAGCACGATCCGCTCGCCGGCATGATATTGCCGGATGGCGCGCAGCAGAGGCAGGGCGAGGATCATGTCGCCCAGCGCGGAATGCTTGATGACGAGGATCGCCATGGCAGCTCAGACGCGTTCCTGTTCCTTGAGTGTCAGCCGCACGATTGCCATGGTCAGGGAGAGGCTGGCCCAGAAAACCAGCGCCGGCCAGTTGCTGAATACGCTCTGGGTGGCGATCAGCGGAAACAACAGCACGATGAAGCAGCCGGCGACCAGCAGGCCAGTCAGCCGCGCGACGGCGTCGCCGCGCAACAATGGCCAAGTGGCGAGCAACAGAAGAAGCAGAAATACGACATAACCAAGCAATCCGGTAACTCCGGTTTCAGCCAGCCATTCGATATAGGCATTATGCGGATGCGAGGGGCAGCCGTCGGAGACCTTGGGAGCGGCGATAGCCCAGCAACTGGCTTCGAAGTTTTTCATACCGGCGCCGAAGATCGGATAGTTGTGCCAGATATCGATGCCAATCCCAAAAAGTTCGGCATAGTGCGACTCCGAGAAGTGCTTCAATACGCTGCCCAACTCTCTCATACGCTCCCAAATGCGTTCGCTCGTGGCGGCAACAGTAGCGCCAACACCGCCTGCGAGCAGCAAGGCAAGCAGACCATGTAGCCGATAGCGAGGAAAAACAAAAATACTGCCAAAGGCTGCAGTGATCAAACCAGCTACAGTCAGCAATGCCGCCGAACGCTCGCCGGTCAGGAGAATAAAGGTGAGGCCAACAGCCGTCATCGCCGCCGCGACATAAGTACTGCGGGCGCGAACACCTATCAGCAGTGGCATGGCGGCTAGCAGCGGGAAGCTCAAACGGGCGACGAACATCCCGATATTTGGACGGTCCAGCGGCCCGGTAATGCGCGTCAGGCCGTACATCGGATTGCCGGTCAGGGACGTGCCACGCAGCAATTGTATCAATCCATCGACGATCGAAAAAGCGACGGTAACGCCCCAGAGGCCGGCAATCAGCTTTAGGTCATTGCGTGACCGGATCAACCATGTGACGACAGCCGCAAACAACAGGGCGAAACGCAACCATGCGATACTACGGGAGAACGAAGCAACGGGATCTACTGCCAGCGGCGAAACCAGCAGATTGAGCAGTAGCCAAATCCCCAGGAGCACGGCCAGCATGGGATGAGTTGCCAATCCCCAGTGGCGGCGCGCAATCACGATGGCCAGAAAACTGATACCAATGATGCTAGCTGCCGCATCCGCACCGCCACGCCAGAACAGCAGCAGCAGCGGCAGAAAGCTGAGCAGCATGAGATTGACCTGTCGCAGTGCCTGGGTCCAGTCGGAGGCAGCAGGCAGTTCAAGCGATGTAATATCAGTTCGGATCATGATGCAGCGAAACCAGACGGGGAAACAGGTGCATGGCGTATGCCCGGCAGGCTGCGAAATGCAGCCGCAGCGCGGTCCAGAAAGTCTGCCGGCACGATAAAACCGGCTTTGCCGCGCAGGTATGCGCCAAGTGCGGCGAGTTGCGCAAGGGGCAGGCCGCTACGCTGGGCAGCTCTCCAGGTAATCGAAGCGCAGGTGGTTGCAATCCTGCGGCGATCTTCCGGCGGCAGCGTCGGCATGTCGCACAGCAGGTTGTAATAAGCGAAGAAACGGTCGTGATGCTGCTGGCGCTTGTCGGCGGAGAGATGCGATTCTGTCCGCGGCGCATATGTCACTCCGCCATGGAAATCGACCATGCGACGCGCGTTTGCCGCTAGGCGCAGCGGCAGCGACTCATCCTGGATGAACAGCCGCTCATCGCAGCCACCGGCGGTGTGGAACAGCGCGGCGTCAACCAGCCATGCCATACGGACGAAGCCCCGGCCACGCAAAATCATCTGCAGCGGCCGGTCACTGACGACGCATTCCGGCATCTGATCGAGCGGTGGACACGCTAGCTCAGCCGCCGCCAACGGGCTGCGGATCACTTTGCCATGTACCATATCAGCGTCGTGCTGTTGCATTGCATGACGCATCAGAGCGACGGCATCTGGGACGATCAACTCGTCGGCATCGATCAGGCAGAGCAACTGCCCGCGCGCCAGGGCAGCGCCCTGATTCAGCCGGATGCTCGGTCCGGCATTGGCCGGATTACGCAGAATGGTAACGGCAGGCAGGACAGTGGAAGCCAATTCCAGAGCGGCCAAAGACATATCGGAAGAGGCATCGTCCACGAAGATGTATTCGGCATCCAGGCTCGGAACCTGATCTGCCAGGGCGCGGATCACATGCGGCAGGATGTCGGCCTTGTTGTAGACCGGGATGACGAAGCTGATTTCAGGCAATGCAGGCACCGGTTATGCAGCAGGTTGAGCGGAAGGCAACAAGAAAACCGTCCGCCGAATACCGGCTTTCGTGCAGGGGTACAAGCGTGACCTGCAGCCGAGGTTCAGGCGATGATGTAGACCGACATCGCTGGCGGCGTACGCGCGACGCCGTAGCCGTTGTAGGTCACCGGTGCCCCATGGAATTCACGCACCACTGCTTCCCGCTCAGCCTTGGCCTTGTCGGGGCCACCGATCTCGGCGCGGATGCGCAATAGCTGCTGCAGCATGACCTCGACTCCGGCCACGCCATTGATCTGGCCGACCAGCTCAGAGCGCGATTGCGCGCTGAGCGGTTTCAGCTTGATCGCGGCGGCCTGGGCCGACAGCTGGGGAGCAAGACTTTGCATGCCAATAAGGTTACCAAATGGTTTATCCACATGAAAGTGGCCGATTTCACCATATGTATCAGTGGGTTATGGGGTGTACTGGAGGCAACCCGGTTCTCCTGCCACCGGGCGAGGAGAATCTTTGTTATCGTGGCAGCATGCCGTGGGGCGAAATCACGAGCGCTGCCAACTGCAGACGGAACCGCCGATCCCTGCTGATTGGCGGCGCCTCTCTTATTGCCTTGCCGTTCCTGTCGCCTGCCTGGGCGCAACGTCGCCCGGTCGATCTGGCGCTGGCACTCGCGGCCGATTGTTCAGGCAGCGTACATGTGCAGCATTATATTTTGCAGCAACGCGGTTACGCCGAGGCCTTCCGCAGCAAAGAAGTGAGGCAGGCGATCCGCGCCGGCATTCACGGCGCTATTGCCGTGGCCTATTACCAATGGTCCGGCTACAGACTGCAAAACCTGATCCTGCCCTGGACGGTACTGGCCAACGACGACGATATCATGCGTTTCGCCACGCAGATGGAGAATGCCGAGCGCACGATCTTCGGCGGCGGCACCTCGCCCAGCGGCGCCATCGAATTCGGCCACAAGCTGTTGTCTGATTTGCCGGTGCAGGCATCGCGACGTGTGATCGATATCTCAGGCGACGGCCGCAACAATACCGGGCCGCCGCCGGCGGAAGCGCGCAAGGCCGCCCTCGACGCCGGCATCGTGATCAACGGCTTGCCGATCCTGCATATGGAACAGGATATCGACGGTTACTACGAAAAGTTCATCATCGGCGGGCCGGGTGCCTTCATGGTACCTGCCCGCGATTATGAAAGCTTCGCTGCCGCCGTGCGGCGCAAGCTGGTACTGGAAATCGCCGACCACAAGGACCCGGCGATCTTCGAGGGCTGATCAAACAACTCGGAAATTCTTGAACTGCCACGGATCGGCGCGGTCGATATCTTCCGGGAACAGATTTTCGCGATCCTGCAGCGGCGTCCAATCACTGTACTCACCGGCCATCTCGCCCAGATAGGGCAGGCTGACCTCCATGATACGGGCGTGATCCAGTTCATCGGCCTCGACCAGGCCGCGATTCGGATTCTCCATCGCCCAGACCAGGCCGGCGAGCACGGCGACGGTCACCTGCAGCGAGGTGGCGTTGTTATGCGGGCAGAGCTTGCGTGCTTCTTCGATAGTCAGGCGCGAGCCGTACCAAAAGGCGCCTTTCTTGTGGCCCATCAGCAGCACGCCCAATTCGTCCATGCCGCTCGTGATCTCGTCCATCATCAGGCGCTTGCGCGACTGCATATCCCAGTTCTTACCGGCCACTTCATGCACCGACAGCACGGCATCGTCGCTCGGGTGATAGGCGTAATGCACGGTCGGACGGTACACCACTTTGTAGCCCTGCTTGACGCTGTAATAGTCGGCGATCGAGATGGCTTCGTTATGCGTGATCAGGAAACCGTGGAACGGGCCTTCCAGCGGGGTCCAGGTGCGCACCTTAGTGCTGGCGCCGGGACGCAGCAGGTAGATGGCGGCGTCGCAGCCGAAATCGTGGCGTCGGCCATCGGCCGGCAGTTGTTTCTCATGGCTGCCCCAGCCCAGTTCAGCGGGCTGGCAGCCTTCGCCGACGAAGCCATCGATCGACCAGGTGTTAACGAATTCGTCGCGTGCCTTGGGCGTGTTGGACACCTGGGTGTCGCGCTCGGCGATATGGATCACCTTGACGCCCAGCTGCTGCGCCAGCGCGCTCCAGCCGGCGCGATCCTTCGGCACGGCGGTGCTGATGCCGGTATCCTTGGCAATCTGCAACATAGCTTCCTTGACGAAATGCGACACTAGGCCCGGATTGGCGCCATGGGTCAGCACGGCGGTCGGGCCGCCTTTGTACTTTTCGATCAGCACGCGAGCAGAATCGCGCAATGCATAATTCGAACGCTGTGACGGCGTCTTGCTCGGATCGGTATAGCCGCCGGCCCAGGGCTCGATGCAGGTGTCGAGATACATGGCGCCCAGCTCCTGCGCCAGTTCGATCAGGGCGACGGAGGAGACGTCGACCGACAGGTTCAGCAGATAATCGCCCTTCGACAGCATCGGCTGCAGCACTTGGCGATAGTTATCGCGGGTCAGCGCAATCTTCTCGAACTTGATCTTGTATTCGTCGGCCACGTCATGGCCGCGCTCTTCCGCCGTCACGATGGTGATCTTGTCCGACGGCATGTCGATATGGCGCAGGATCAGCGGCAGGACGCCCTGGCCGATGCTGCCGAAACCAACGATCACCAGGCGGCCGGCGAACGAGACATGCTTCATGATTGGACTTCTCCTCAAATCTGGAAATCGCCTTCTAATGCAGGTTGCCCGGGCTTACCAGACCGGGACGATGGATTCGCGATGGTGGCCCTGTGGAAAAGGCGGGAAAAAGCGGCCTGGCGCCGTCGCCGCCCAAACGTTAACCCTCCGGCCGATCCGCCATTCCCCGGCCGGCTGAAGGCAGGTAGCCTTGGCGCAGTGGCTGACTCAATTGCCGCACGAGACTCAGCAATACGGAGTATCAGCATGGACAAGGCAAAGCTGGACGCGTTGCGGCAGAAATATACGACTGCCAGGGGTGGCGACATTTTCGATCCGCATTTCGCCAGAGTGGCGGCGCAGGTTCTCGTCGATCCCGAACAGCGCAAATGGCCATTCGCCGATGTGGCTACCTTTGTCGGCGCGCCGTATCGGCAGGTAAAGGACGATGCCGATTTCGTCGGGTTGGACTGTGCGCTGGTCGGTGTGCCGATGGATCTCGGTGTCACCAATCGCACCGGTGCACGGCTCGGGCCCCGTGCCGTGCGCGCTGTCGAACGCATCGGACCATATGAACATGTTCTGAAACGCGCGCCACTGGGCGAGATCAGTGTGGCCGATATCGGCGATGTGCCGATGCGCAGCCGTTTCGATCTGGCATCCTGCCACGCCGATATCGAGGCTTTCTATAAACGCATCCGAACTGCGGGCGTAATCCCGCTGTCGGTTGGCGGCGACCATTCGATCACGCTGCCGATCATGCGTGCACTTGGCGCAGGTCGTCCTCTCGGCATGGTGCATATCGATGCCCATTGCGACACCAGCGGCGAATACGAGGGCACCAAATTCCATCATGGCGGTCCGTTCCGCCAGGCGGTGCTGGATGGCGTGCTGGACCCGGAGCGCTGTATCCAGATCGGCATTCGCGGCGCGGCGGAATATCTGTGGGAATTCTCGGTCGACAGTGGCATGACCGTGATCCATGCCGAGGAAATCGATGGGATGGGCATTCCGGCGGTGATCGAGAAAGCGCAGCAGGTGGTGGGTGACGGCCCGGTCTATATCACCTTCGATGTCGATGGCCTCGACCCGGCCTTTGCGCCGGGCACCGGCACGCCGGAAGTGGGCGGGCTGACGCCGCGCGAGGCGCAGGCGATCCTGCGCGGTCTGGTCGGGTTGGATATCGTCGGCGGCGATGTAGTCGAAGTGGCGCCGCAATATGACGCCAGTACGGTGACAGCGCAGGCGGCGGCGCAGATGCTGTTCACGCTGCTTTGTCTGGTTTCAATCCGTAAGGCTGGTTAGACCTTCACGCCCAGCCGGGCCAGCCGGTTTGCCGCCGCGGCATTGACGGCACCTTCGGGGACGCGGCCCGCCCTAAGCGCCTCGACCTGCTTGACCGTATCGAAAGCCTGGTGTGATACGGCCTCCGGGGTCAAACCGCCGATATGCGGCGTGGCAATTACATCCTTACGCTTCGCCAGAATGGGTGAGGGCATCTGGTCGGGCGCGCGGCCGACATCCATTGCGGCACCGGCCAGATGACCGCTGTCCAACGCTTCAGCGAGGGCGGCTTCGTCGACCAGTTCGCCGCGCGCCAGATTGATGAAATAGCTGCCGGGCTGCATAGCGGCGAAGATGCGCGCATCCATCAGCTTTTCGGTCTGCGCATTGGCCGGCGCCAGGCAGACTACAAATTTCGCGTCATGTAGCAAATGGTTCAGTGTCACCTGCTTCACATGCGGATCGGTGATCTGCACCAGTGGATCGCTGGCCAACACGCTCATGCCCATTGCATGCGCCAGTTTGGCAACGCGGCGGCCGATGGCGCCGTAGCCAATGATGCCGATGCTGGACCGAGAAAGCTGGATGCCCATATGGATCGGCGGCGTCTCGCCATTGCGATAGGCGGTAACCGCGGCGCTGACTCCGCGCGCCAGATCGACCAGCATGCCGACGGCAAGTTCGGCGACTGAGTCCATGAAGCCGGCAGTGGCGCGGGTGACCAGCACGCCAGCCTGATCGGCGGCCGCGCGGTCGATGTTGCGGATATCCATGGCGCAGCGCAGGAAGGCAACGAGGTTGGGCAGTTGCTCGAACACTGCGGCATCGCCGGGCGTCTGTCGGTCTGACACGATCATATCACAACCACGCGCCTGCGCGATCAGTTCTTCGGTGGTTAATGGCGTGTCGCCCTTATGCAACTTGACATCACCCAACCCACGCAAAGCGGCGAGCGCTTCGTCGCCGTAATAGTTGCGCAAGGCCTCGGGAGTGTGGGTCAGCAGGATACGCATGTAAACTCGATCAACGTGACTGCGGCGCTGTAACAGACTGTCGCTGTAGCAGCGTGGATGAAAAGCGGAATTCGTCTGGCTTGGTATTCGGCTGCTTCAGACGCAGCATGATGCGGTCGACCATGGTACGCGCCAGATCGGGCAGCGGCAGCCGGATGGTGGTGAGCGGTGGCGCCGTGTAAGCCCCGAGCGGAATGCCATCCATGCCGACCACGGACATGTCGTGCGGCAATTCCAGGCCCTGTTCGCGCAGGCCGGCCATCAGACCGATGGCCATCATGTCGTTGATTGCCACGGCAGCCGTCGGCCGGTCGGCATGCTGCACCAGCGGCGCGGCCAGGCTCTGGCCCAGTTCGGCCATTTCCTCGTCGGCATAATGCGAGGCCGTGCTGCCGGCGATCACCACACCTCGAATCCCGGCGCGTTCGACGGCATGTATGAAGCCTTCGCGTTTTTCGGCACGGCTGAAAGTCCAGCCCGAAGGGGTTAGGAAGGCGATGGTGCGGTGGCCCTGCTCGGCCAGATGCTGCACCGCGAGGCTGGCGCCGGCGACGTTGTCGGCCGAGACGTAATCCAGGATCGGCTGGCGATCACGGCGCGCATGGCTGTCGTAGCTCACCGCCACCAGGCCGCGCGATACCGGATCTTCGAAATGAGCTTCATCGGCCAGTGAGGAAATCACGATTACGCCGCGCACGCCCTGCGACCACATATCCTCAAGGAAGGCGCGTTCCTGCTGCGGATCGCGGTAGGTGTTGGCGACGATGACGCGATAGCCATGGCGGGCGCGGGCAACAATCTCGATCTCGCGCGCCAGCAGGCCATAAGACGGGTTGCCCATCGACGGCACCAGCAGGCCCAGCATCTCGATCTGGCCGGTCTTGAGCTGGCGCGCCGTGCGATTGGGCTGGAAGCCGAGTTCGGCCACCGCCTGCTGTACGCGGCCAAGCGTTTCCTTGCTCATCTTGTCGACGCGGCCGTTCAGGACGTTCGACACTGTCGAAGTCGAGACCCTGGCCAGTTTTGCGACGTCGGTGATGGTAGACATGCTCAGTTCATGCCGAATCGGGAAGGCAGCCACAGCGAGAAGCTGGGGAACAGCACGAGTATAACGAGGCCGATTGCCAGAATGGCAAGGTATTTCATCATCGGCCGTGCCACATCCTGCACACGGGTGCCCGTCATGGTGCAGGTGGCAAAAAGCCCGAGGCCCACCGGAGGTGCAAAGAGCCCGAAGCCCATCGCGATCACCATCACGGTGCCGAAATGCAGTGGATTGACACCGAGCTGCGCGGCGATCGGCGTCAGCAGCGGACCGAAGATGATCAGCGCCGGTGCGCCTTCCAGCACGGCACCGAAGAAGATCATCACCACCGTGGCCAACAGCAGGAACATGATGCTGCCGTAGGTATGGCCGAACTCGATCATGGTGCCCGAGATCAGGGCGGGAATTTGCTCGATGGTCAGCGCATAGGCAAAGCCCGAGGCTGCCGCCACGATGAACAGGATGCTGCCGGCCATGGCGGCCGACTGCACGAACAGCTTCACGGTCAACCGTACAGTCAGTTCGCGGAAGGCGAGACCGCCGACCACCAGCGCGTAGACAACGGCGAAAGCTGAAATCTCGGTGGAGGTGGCGAGACCGGTCATCACGCCGCGGCCGATCATCAGGATCATCAGTAATGCCACCAGCGAACCGACGATCAGTTGGGTCAGCGAGCGGTCGCTGGCCTTGAGATGTTCGGGCGCAACCTTACCGCCTTTCCAGACCGCGACGACGGCCAGCAGCAGCGCCAGGAAGGCGGCCGGCATCAGCCCGGCGACGAACAGCCCGCCGACCGAGACATTGGCGACGAAGGCGAAGATGATCATGTTGACGCAGGGTGGGATGGTTTCCGCCATCACGGCCGTACAGGCAAGCAGACCGGCCGTTTCATTGGGATCCTGCCGGCTGCGGCGTACGGCCGGCATGATGATGCCGCCGACAGCTGCGATATCTGCCAGCTTGGAACCGGAAATGCCGGAGAAGACCGCAGTGGCGACGATGGTGATCAGATTGATGCCGCCGCGCAGCCGCCCCATCATGCGCAGCAACAGCTCGATCAACCGCGATGACATGCCATTGGCTTCCATGGCGATGCCGGCCAGCACGAAGAAGGGGATCGCCAGCAGCACGAAGTGATCGGCGCCGGCGGCCACCTGCTGCGAATAGATTACCATTGGCAGTGACGGATCGGCGAGGAAATAGGCCAGCGAGGCGAAGGCGAGTGCGAATGCAATCGGTACGCCGATCACGATGCTGCCGAGGAAGCCGACCAGCAGCAGAAGCAGCGGCGACGGTGCCGACTCCCAAGCATAGGTATGCCAGGCCGCCAGCACGGCAAAGGCGATGATCACACCAGTCAGGGTGCCGAAGGCAAGCGGTCGTGGTGCCTCGAAGGCGTTGGCCAGCGCGAAGATCGCCATGCACAGGCTGCCGATCACCACCGGCCAGGCATAGATGCCATGTGGCAGGCCGAGTGGCGTGGTCTGGCCGGCGCTTTCCTCCAGCAGCATGTAGGAGGTGATCAGCAGCGCCAGTGCTACAGCGGCGATGATCCATTGCGCGATCTGCACCAGTACAGTTTGCCAGCGTGTGGGGAAGAGGCCGCGGAAGACGTCAATCCCGGCATGGTGATTACGGCCAAGTGCGGTAGCGGCGCCGAGAAAGACCAGCATCACCATCAAGGCGCGGGCCACTTCCTCGGCCCAGTCGACCGGGTCGTGCAGGAAGTAGCGGTAGATCACCGAGGCAAAAACGACGGCGACATCGACGGCAAGGGCGACACCGGCAGCATGTTCGATCAGGCTCAGGCCGGTGCGCAAGCCGTCGCCCAGGCGACCGAACCGTTCATACAGAACCGGTGCATCTGGTATCGCTGCGCTGCTGTTCATCCTGACACTCCCTGCTGCCTGCATCCTGCCGGGGGGCGCCCGGCAGGATTACTGGCATCCGTTCTTCGATGGTTACTTAGCCACGCGCCTTGGCGATGGCCTCGAAGACCGGCTTGGTAGCGGGATACTGCGCCATGAACTGCGCATAAAGTGTATCCGATACCGGCTTGGCGATGGCGGCGCGGTCGGCGGCCGGGAAGGGAGTGAAGGTGACGCCGAGCTTTTCCAGTTCCTTCATCGCACCGGTCGCCTTGGTATCGGCAATCGCGCGTTCGGCTACAGTGGCTTCGCGCGCCGCCGCCAGGAAGGCCTCTTTCAGGTTGGCCGGTACCTTGGCCAGACCGCGCTTGCCGATCGCGCAGATCATCGGGCTGAACAGGTGATCGGTGCGCATACAGAATTTCGCCACCTCGTAGAAGCGGCTCGACAGCACCGTCGCCGGGTCATGCTCGAAGCCGTCCACCACGCCGGTCTGCAGTGCGGTGTAGAGTTCATTCACCGGGATCGGTACCGGCACGGCCCCCATCAGCTTGAAGGTTTCAATGAAAGCCGGGGCCGGCAGCACGCGCAGCTTCACATTCTTCAACCCGGCCATATTCCCGACCTTGTTGCGGGTATAGACGCTGCGCGCGCCGAAATGGAAACCCCAGCCCAGCACGTTGACGCCCTTGCGCTCCGCCAGCATCGCCTCGAAGGTCTTGCCGACACCGCCATCCAGCGCCTTGGCGCCATGGGTATAACTGTCGAACAGGAAGCCGAGATCAAGCGCGCCGAGTTCGGGCACGGCGGTGGCCCAGATCGACGAACCGGTGATCATCATGTCGACCGAACCGATGATCACCTGCTGCACAACATCGGCTTCCTTGCCAAGTTGGCTGTTGGGGAAGAAGTCGAGACGGATGCGGTCGCCCGCCTTCGCCTTCAGATTCTTCTGAAACAATTCGAACCAGACATGGTGCGCGGCATTCGGATCGACCGGCATGCTGGAGGAGACCCGGAAGGTGATCGGTGCGCCCTGTGCAAGGACGGCAGGCGCGGGGAACAGGCCTGTGGCGGCAATGCCAGCGGCGACAGTGGCGCCCGAGCCGATAAAACGGCGGCGAGTAATCGTCATGCGGTGGTTTCCTTTCCCTGGTTCTTTTTTAGTGTATCGATTTACTAAATCGATTTACTATGGGAAATGAGATTCTGTCAATCTTTTTCAGACGGATCGCTTTCACACGTTCCGTCCTGGGTGCTGGCACATAAGAGAGAGAGGTGATGCCGTCGCCTTCACAGACACGTGTCTCTGTATCGCGCGCCATGGCGATGCGACCGGCCGTATGCGCGGTGTTGCCGCCGGCTATCCGGCCTTCGACAAACGCAGCGGCAAGACCATCGACCTGCAGGACCGCAGCAACGCTTGCGGGGTTGAACACCAGCAGCCGGTTTTTGCGGCCGAGAGCCGGCTGCTGCTCGGACTGGCAGCGCTAACTGGTGCCGACGAGCTGGTGGCACTGGAGCTGTATCTCAGCGACCGCACCGCCGGCATGCCAGCCGAACCCCCGGCTGTAACGACTATCGCCGACCGGGCATTGCGTCACCGCGGACAAAAGCTGATATTCCGCGTGCGGGCATCACGCCCATATGCAGGCTGAATGTCCACCCCAATCAGGCCGTTGAAGTCGCCGCTGCAGGCTGGCCTGCCGGATCGCCTGCATAATGCGCTGCTGTGGCGTGCCGAACAGGCAAAAGTCAGTCTGGACGATGTCGCCAAGTCGGTGGGGATGTCCCCAGAGATTCTGGCTGCGAAATGCAGCGGCGCATCCGACATTCTGTTCCAGGATGTCGAGGTGCTGGAAGACTATTTCACCGCTATCGGTTTCCCCGGCCTGATCGACGAGGTGCGCCGGCCGCATGGCTGGGCGTCCTATCCGCTGCCGATCAGTGTTGCGCGTGAAAACCAGATTGCCAGCCGTCTGCTGAATCTGGCGGGCGATATCCGTGGCGCCGGACTCTCATTGCCCGAATTCCTCGGCGAATGCGGTCTGCTGCCATATGTGCATATCATGGTGAAAACAGATGATGCGATCCGCACCGTGCATTGTGGCGGCTCGGCGGCGGCAAGCGCTGTGAGCGTCGACCGCAGTATTCTGGGCCGCGATTTGCGCCTGCTGAACGATCGTGCCTATGGCTATTTCCTGCACAACCATATTTCGGAACTGCTGCGGCGTGGCCAGCCCGATCTCTGCCGCATCACCTCGCCGACGCTGCATTACTCGCGGCTCAGCGTGCCGGCTGGCCTGACCATGGTCAGCTATTCCTTCGACGTCGAAGCCGCCGCGTCGTTCACGCTGCGCTGAAGTCATCCGAGCGCCGGCACTTCCGCCAGCAGTACCGCGAGTGACGGATTGGTATTGCTGCGCCGCCAGGCCAGATGCAGTTCAGCCACGCGCGAGCCGATATCGATAGGCCGCAGCACCACGCCGCGGAAGCGCAGGTTAATCGCCGCCTGCGGTACCAGCGCCACGCCAAGCCCAGCCTTGACCAGGCCCAGGATCGAATGAATCTGGCTGATATGCTGCACATACTGCGGCGTGACGCCGGCCTCGGCGAAAATCGCGGCCAGCAGGTCGTAGAAATACCGCGCCTCATACGGGGAATAGGTCACCAGCGGTTCATGGTCGAGATCGGCCAGCGTCGCCTCGCGCACCTTGGCCAGCCAGTGTCCCGTCGGCACTGCCAGCACCAGCGGTTCGCGCACGACGCAGCGCGAATGCAGTTCGACGCGGCTGAACGGCTGACGGACCAGGCCAATATCGATGCGTCCGGCGGTCAGGGCTTCCAGTTGATCGGCCGATACCATCTCGCGCAGGATCAGGTCGATGTCGGGTGCAGCCTTGCGGAAATGGGCAATCAGTCGCGGCAGGTAGTCGTAGCCCGACACTGCGGTGAATCCGATGCTGACCGAACCGGCGTCGCCCTGCGCGGTACGCTTGGCCGACAGTGCCGCCGCTTCGGCCAGACGCAGCAGCCGGCGCGCTTCCGGCAGGAAGCCCGCGCCCGAGGGCGTGAGAACGACCGTGCGGCTGGTGCGTTCGAATAACCGGACTTCAAGCGCATGCTCGAGCAGCTGGATCTGCCGGCTGAGCGGAGGCTGCGTGAGGTTCAGGCGTTTCGCGGCGCGGCCGAAATGAAGCTCCTCGGCAACGGCGACGAAGCAGCGGAGTTGGCTGAGTTCGAACATCGATCCAAAAAAGGTATTGATCTATCCCGAAATTAACTCAGTACGGCATCGAATGTCCAATACGATCAAACGCACCAGACGGCCACAGACCGTCCAGAACTGCATGGAGGAAAGCAATATGAAGACCCGCATGATCCGGGCCCTTGCCCTGTCGGCGTTCGCCGCCGCCGCTTTCGTCGCCGTCCCGTTCAGCGCTGCCAAAGCGCAGGATTTCAAAGGCCCCGTGCGCATCGTAGTGCCGTTTGCGCCGGGCGGCACGTCCGACATCCTGGCCCGCCTGATCGGGCCGAAGCTGTCGGATGCGATCAAGACCAGCGTGATCGTGGAAAACAAGCCGGGTGCTGCGGGTAATCTTGGTGCCGAAGCGGTGGCCAAGGCCAAGCCCGATGGCCACACCCTGCTGCTGATGGATGTCGGCAATCTCTCCACGGCGCCGAGCCTGTTCCCCGACCTCAATTTCAACATCCAGAAGGATCTCGCGCCGATCGGCATGGTGATGTTCGGCCCTTATGTGCTGGCCGTGCATCCTTCCGTCGGCGTGTCGACGCCGAAGGATCTGGTCGCCTATGCCAAGGCCAATCCCGGCAAGCTGACGGTGGCGAATTCCGGTGTCGGCGCGGTGAATCACATCACCGCCATCACGATTGCCAAGGCACTCGGCATTCAGTGGAAGAACGTGCCCTACAAAGGCGGTTCGGCCGCGTCGCGCGCGGTGATCAGCGGCGAGAGCAACACCATCATCAACGGCACGACGGCGACACTGCCCTTCGTCGTCAACAAGCAGCTGGTCGGCATTGCCGTCAGCGGCGACCAGCGCCTGCCGACTGCGAAGGATCTGCCCACCTTCAAGGAAGCTGGCTTCCCGGCCGGTGACGCCGGCACCTGGCAGGGCCTGCTGACCACCGGCGGCACACCGGCGCCACTCGTCAACAAGCTGAATGCCGAACTGAAGAAGATTCTCGCCATGCCGGATGTGCAGGCCAAGATCGCCGAGCAGGGTGGCGTAGTGAAGGCCGGCTCGCCGGCTGACTTCGCCAAGTGGCTCGACAACAGCGTAAAGACCTGGGGCGGAGTGATCAAGGAAAACGGCCTCAAGGCCCAGTAAGCACGGTGTCCAGGCGTATAGACTGGCCGGATCTTCTGCTCGGCCTGTTCCTGCTGCTGGTCGCGACGGGTACGCTCGTCGCGACCAGAAAGCTTGGTGTCGGCACGGCCGCCAATATGGGGCCGGGCTACATGCCGCGGGTGATCGCAATCGCCGTGATTCTGTTCGGTCTGTTCTTTACCGGACGCGGCCTGCTGCGCAGTCATCTGGGGATCGCGCAGGTTCACTTGCGACCGCTGCTCGCCATTCCGCTGGCCGTGGCACTGTTTTCACTGCTGGTGGAAGTGGCCGGTCTCGCTGTCGCCTCGCTGATCACCATTCTGGCTGCAGCTTACGCCACCCATGAAGTGCGGGCGCGGGAGGCGGTGATCTTCGGTGTGGTGATTGCCGCGGCATCGGTGCTGCTGTTCGTCAAGGTGCTGTCGCTGCCGTTGCCGATCTGGCCGCCGGATCTGTTCGGGTAACGCACATGGAATTGCTCGACAACCTGATGCTCGGCCTGTCCACGGCCTTCCAGTTCAAGAACCTGCTGTTCTGCCTGATAGGTGCGCTGATCGGCACCGCCATTGGCGTGCTGCCCGGCATTGGCCCGATCCCGACTGTGGCATTGCTGTTGCCCTTCACCTTCGGGCTGGAACCCGCCTCGGCGATGATCATGCTGGCCGGCATTTTCTACGGCGCGCAGTATGGCGGTTCGACCACGGCGATCCTGGTCAACGTGCCAGGTGAAACATCTTCTGTCGTGACCTGCATTGACGGCCACGAGATGGCCAGGCAGGGGCGGGCAGGGACTGCATTGGCCATTGCCGCGCTGTCATCCTTCTTCGCTGGCACCGTCGCGACGGTGGTGATCGCGGTGCTGAGCCTGCCGCTGTCTGCTCTTGCGCTGAAATTCACCGCCGTCGAATATTTCTCGCTGCTGGTGCTGGGCCTGATCGCCGCTGTGGTGATGGCGCATGGTTCGGTGATGAAGTCGCTGGCCATGGTGCTGCTCGGCCTGCTGATCGGTCTGATCGGCATCGACGTCAATTCGGGTGTCGCCCGCATGACTTTCGGCATCACCGAATTGTCGGATGGCATCGATTTCGTGCCGGTCGCCATGGGGCTTTTCGGGCTGGGCGAGATCATCGCCAACTTGGAGCGCAAGGACGAACGGCGCGTAGTCACCAGCCAACGTTTCCGTGATCTGATGCCGAGCTGGGCTGACCTGAAGCAGGCATTTCCCGCCATGCTGCGCGGCACGGCAATTGGTTCGGTGCTGGGCGTGCTGCCTGGCGGTGGCGCGGCTTTGCCGCCATTCACTGCCTATGCGCTGGAGAAGAAGGTGGCGCGCGACCCTTCGCGTTTCGGAAAGGGTGCCATCGAAGGTGTTGCCGGGCCAGAGGCCGCCAATAATGCAGGCGCGCAGACCAGCTTCATTCCGCTGCTCACGCTCGGCGTGCCGTCGAATGCGCTGATGGCGCTGATGATCGGCGCGCTGATGATGCAGGGCATCCAGCCCGGTCCGCAGGTGATGACCGAACAGCCGGCGCTGGTTTGGGGCCTGATCGCCAGCATGTGGGCTGGGAATCTGATGTTGCTGGTGATCAACCTGCCGCTGGTCGGCGTCTGGGTCTCGATGCTGAAGATTCCCTATCGCCTGCTGTTCCCGGCGATCGTGCTGTTCTGCTGCATCGGCACTTACGGCATTTCCAACAGCCTGTTCAATGTCTGGCTCATGCTGGGCTGCGCGGTGATCGGCTATTTCTTCATCAAGATCGGTGTCGAGCCGGCGCCGCTGCTGCTTGGCCTCGTGCTCGGGCCGCAGCTGGAGGAGAACTTCCGCCGCGCCCTGCTGCTGTCGGATGGCGATTTTACTGTCTTTATCCGCCATCCGATCAGCGCCGTTCTGCTCGGCGTGGTGGCAATTCTGCTGCTGGCAATGCTGTCGCCCGCAGTGCTGCGCAAACGTAAGGAAGCGCTTACCGAGTAGGAGATATAGCGGGCGCAAAGGCTCCCGCTATATATCTCTTTTAGGAGGGGTTTTTGCCGAGTACCTTGGCCACGTCATTGACGCTAGTACCCACGGACTCTACTGCCGCATCCAGCACTTCCGGACGTACGCGGAATTTCTCCGACCACCAGCGGCGTTCATAATCTTCACCGACATTGACATGCGAACGGTCCGCTGGCCCG
>NZ_PEKV01000009.1:128639-141794 GCF_002796975.1 Ferrovibrio sp.
AATGGTGGGCGGTACTGGGATTGAACCAGTGACCCCAGCAATGTGAATGCTGTGCTCTACCGCTGAGCTAACCGCCCGCCAGAAGCGGATCGGAGCCGATCCGTCAAAAAGCGTTTGCAGCGTATAAAGAGGCCGCCCGACGGTGTCAAGCGGCCTGTGGTTCCAAGGGGTTAGTAGAGGCCGCCGGTCCCCGAGATCGGCGCCGAGCCGGCGCTGGCGCCCACACCCGAGATGCTGTCGCGCTCATCCGCCATTGACCCGTCCAGCACGTGGCTGCGTTCGCCCGGCTGCGGCTCGGTGCCGGGGCGGAAGGCTTCGAGGATCACGTTGCGGTCGCCCGGCCGTGCCAGTTCGCCGGTCTCGGCCTGCACGCGCACCAGACGTACGCCGGGTGGCACGCGGAACTGAATGTTCGGCTTGCCCTGCAGCGCCTCCGCCATGAAGGCCTTGAACACCGGCACGGAAACCGAGGACCCGGTCTCACGCTTGCCCATGTCCTTGGGCGTGTCGTAGCCGATGAACACGCCAACGGCGAGGTCGGGGCTGAAGCCGACGAACCAGGTATCCATGCTGTCGTTGGTGGTGCCGGTCTTGCCAGCGAGTGGCTTGCCTAACTCGCGGATGCGGATGCCGGTGCCGCGCTGCACCACACCTTCCAGGATCGAGGTGATCTGGTAAGCAGTGACGGCATCGATCACCTGTGCGCGTGGATCGGGCAGGGCGGGTTCGCTCTGGCCCTGCCAGGCAACGGCGAGGCAGTCGGCGCAGGCGCGCTTGTCATGGCGATAGATCGTGGTGCCGTTGCGATTCTGAATCCGGTCGATCAGCGTTGGGGTAATCTTTTTGCCGCCGTTGACGAATTCCGAATAGGCCATCGTCATTTTCATCAGCGTGGTCTCACCGGCGCCGAGCGACATGGCCAGCACGGGCTGCAGGTTGTCGATCACGCCGAAGCGTTTGGCATATTCCGACACCTTGTCCATGCCGATGGCCTGGGCGAGACGCACCGTCATCAGGTTGCGCGACTTCTCCACGCCGACACGCAACGTGGACGGGCCGTAAAACTGGTCGGAATAGTTGCCCGGCTTCCACAGCGGCAGGCCAGGGCCCTGATCCATCACGAAAGGTGCATCCAGCACCAGCGACGAGGGCGTAAAGCCGTTGTCGAGGGCTGCAGCATAGACGAAGGGCTTGAAGGCCGAGCCCGGCTGGCGATTGGCCTGCGTGGCACGGTTGAACTGGCTCAGCTTGAAATCGTAGCCGCCGACCAGCGCCAGCACGCGGCCGGTATGCGGATCCATCGCCACCAGGCCGCCGCCGACCTCGGGGATCTGCCGCAGCGCGTAGCCGTCCTGCGGCTTGGCCGCATTCAGCGGGCTCGTTGCGATTACATCGCCCACGGCAACCAGTTCCATCGGCGTGCGCGGTACTGGGCCGAAATGATCGGCGCTGAATTTCTTGCGCGCCCATCGATAGCCCGACTGCGGAATCTCCGCCTTGCTGCCATCGGCAAAGCCGACGCTGATACTGTCATTGTCCACTGCCAGCACTGCTGCAACACGCCAGGGCGGCAGGATGCCGGCAAAGGGCGGCATCGCGCCAAGCTGCGTCTTCCAGTCGGAGCCAGCCGGCAGTTTCGCCAGCGGGCCGCGCCAGCCGCCGGCGCGGCGGTCATAGGCCTCCAGCCCATCGCGCAGCACGCGCTCGCCGATCGCCTGCAGTTTGGGGTCCATCGTGGTGCGGACGCTCAGGCCGCCTTCATAGAGGCTCTTCTCGCCGAATTTCTGCGCCAGTTCCCGGCGCACTTCCTCGGCGAACCAGTCGGCTCGCGCCAGTTCGGATTCCGGCCGTGTCAACGCGACCAGCGGCGCCGCGATGGCGACGCGCGCCTGTTCTACACTGATCACGCCATCTTCCTGCAGCCGCTCGATCACCCAGTCACGGCGCGCCTTGGCACGGTCGTGGTGGCGTACCGGATGGTAGTTGCTCGGCGCCTTCGGCAGGGCGGCGAGATAGGCGGCTTCCGGCAGGGTCAGGTCGTAGAGTGACTTGTCGAAATAAACGAGCGCGGCAGCGGCCACGCCGTAAGCGCCGGCACCGAGGTAAATCTCGTTCAGATAGAGTTCGAGAATCTTGTCCTTCGAGAAGGTCTTCTCGATGCGGAAGGCGAGGATGGCTTCCTTGGCCTTGCGACCGAGCGAGACCTCGTTGCCGAGGAGGAAGTTCTTTGCCACCTGCTGCGTGATGGTGGAGGCACCAACCGGTCTGCGGCTTTGCGCCAGGTTGGCAACGTTCTGCACCACGGCGCGCGCGATGCCGACCGGATCTATGCCGCTGTGTTCGTAGAAATTCTTGTCTTCGGCAGACAGGAAGGCCTGGATCACTGGCTTGGGGATCGCCTCGATCGGCACGAACAGGCGGCGCTCGCGGGCGAATTCGGCAATCAGCTTGCCGTCGCCGGCATGAATGCGCGTCGTCACCGGCGGTGCGTAATTGGCCAACTGCTGATAGTCGGGCAGGTCACGGCCGTAATACCACAGGCCGACCAGGCCGGCGACGCCGGCACCGATCAGGCCGATGACGGCAAGGAACAGCAGAAAGAAAAACCGCGACAACAAACGCATGGAAAGTCAGCTTCCCCAGCAATTCTTGGGTGGGATTTTGGCCGTAGAGGTACTCTCGAACGGCCAGCCTGTATAGCCACAAGATTGTGGCGGCGATACGGCAGGAAATACCGTGATTTAGCGCGCCTTCCGGGCCGTCTTCGAACCCCGGTTCGGTGGTTTGCCGCAGATCATGTCCATGGCTGCTGCGCTGAGCTGGTCCAGAGCGACCCGCGAATCTCCGGCCCGTGCCCGAACGGCCAGCGAATGCATGGTTGCCGAGATGAGCGCCGCCAAGGCCGAGGGTTCGCTGGTGTCTTCGATCTCGCCGTCCGCCACGGCCTGGCGCAACCGCTTTTCGATCACCTCGTTGAAAGCTTGTAAGCTGCCCGCCAGCATCTCGCGCACCGGCGGCCGTTGTGTCGCCTCCACTGACGCCGTGCCGATCAGCAGGCAGCCGCGCGCCGAGTGGAGATAGGCCGTCGTGGCATTCGCCAGCATCTCGCTCAATTCCACGCGCAAAGGCCGTTTGCCGGTCAGTGCAGCCTGCATGGCAGCTACCCCATCCTCGCGATAGCGCTGCAACGTCGCCAGATAAAGCCTCTCTTTGTCCCCGAATGCACCGAAAAGACTTGGTCTGTTCATTCCGGTCGCTTCGCTCAGGGCGTCCAGCGAGGTAGCGGTGAAACCGCTCGTCCAGAATACGTCGCGCGCATGATCGATGGCTTTGACGGGGTTGTATTCGATGGGGCGACCGCGCTTCCCAGGCATAATTGTACTCCTTCGCATAAAAACACTTGACCCAAGTAAAATATATGCGATACGGTACAAAAGTCGAGCGGCGGGACGCCGCTTTTTTTAAGGAGATCCAGATGAAGCTCTATATGCATCAGGCGGCCTGCTCGCTCTCGCCTCATATCATCGCCCGCGAACTCGACCTCGAAGTTGAAATCGTACCGGTGGAACGCGGCACGTATCGCACTGCCGACGATACGGACTATCTCGCGGTCAATCCCAACGGCTATGTGCCCGCACTGGTGCTGGATGACGGCGAAGTCGTGCTGGAAGGGCCGGCCATCGTGCAGCGCCTTGCCGAGCTGCGTCCCCAAGCCGGTATGATGCCGCAGGATCTGCGTGCGCGTGCCCAACTGCAGTCATTGCTCAATTTCATTTCTACCGAACTGCACAAGCCAATGACGCAGATGTTCAACCCGGCCTATGCGCCGGTGCGCGACGTGCTCCAACGGCATGTGGCGGGACGTCTCAACTGGGTTTCAACGCGGCTGGACGTCAATCCGTATCTGATGGGTGAAGCTTTTAGTCTGGCGGACGCCTATCTCTTCGTCTGCCTGAACTGGTGTCAGTGGCTGGGGATTGATCTGTCGGAATGGCCGCGTCTGGTAGTGTTCATGCTGCGGGTCGGCAAACGGCCGGGCGTACAGGCCGCATTGGCAGCGGAAAAGCTGGCGCCGCATAGCGGTGGTGTGTTTTTTGCGCCTCAAAAAGCTGCCTGAGAGGGGGCGACGATGAACAACAGCTTCACAGATACTGAAAGTCTTGCAACCGAAGCGATCCTGCACCGGTTCAATCAGGTGTTCGTCACCCGTGATCCGTCGGCGCTGCAGGATCTCGTCGCCGAGGATTGCGTGATCGAGAATACGCAACCGGCGCCGGATGGGTCGCGGCATGTCGGCCGCGTGGCCTGCATCGACTTGTGGAGCCGGATCGCGACTGACGCGGGTATCCGCTTCGAAACGGAAAGCATAACCGCTCGCGGCGATCGTGGTGAAATCCGCTGGCGGCTGTTCTGGGGACCGGATCGCGCCACCTCGGTGCGTGGCGTAAACCTGATGCAGGTGCGAGACGGGCGTGTCGTCGAAGCGCAGGGGTATGTGAAGGGCGCCTAGCGCGCCTCGACGCCGAAGAAGCGGTCGATGGCGGCGACCACGGCGGCGGCCAGCCGGTCGCGTCCTGCCTCTGAAAACAGAAGCGCCTCGTCGGCGGGATTGGACAGGTAGCCGAGCTCCAGCAGCGCCGATGGTACATCTGGCGCCGACAGCACCCGGAAATTGGCGGCCCGCAGGGCATTGCGGCGCAGCGGGGTTGTCTCGCCCATCGACGCGGTCAGCAGCCCGGCAAAACGGCTGCTGAGCCGCGCGGTATCGCGCGAGGCGAGGTCGAGCAGGATCGACACCACGTCATCCACTTCCGTTGTCGACGTGCCGTCGGCGATCTGGTCGGCGCGGTTTTCACGCAGTGCCAGGGCTTCGGTCTCGGTGTCGCTGGCGGCTTCCGCGCGGGTATAGACGCTGGCGCCGCGCGTGGCGCGGTCGCCGCCCAGGCTGTCGGCATGGATCGACAGGAACAGGTCGGCCTCCCGCTTGCGCGCCAGCGACACACGCTCATTGAGCCGGATGAACTTGTCGCTCTCGCGCGTCAGCAGCACGCGGTAGCGCCCGGTGGCGCGCAGCTTCTGTGCCACAGCGCGCGCCACGTTCAGCGTGATTTCCTTCTCGTAGCGGCCCGAAGCGCTGATCGCGCCGGGATCCTGTCCGCCATGGCCAGGATCGAGCACGATCAGGCGGCGGCGCTCGCCGGCCGCCAACGGCGGGGGTGGGGCGATATCGACGGCAGTATCCAGCGGCAGATGTACCGGTGCGGCAAAGGCGGCGGCGAAAGCATTCGGATCGGCTGGGCGCAGGTCGATCACCAGCCGATGCCCGCGTCCGGCTTGCGGCCCGAGATGGAAGGCACGTTCCACCACTGCCGGCTCGATCAGGTCGATGGCGATGTTCAGGCTGCCGTCCGGCGCGAGAAGCGGCAGACCGAGCGCCGCGACCAGCCCGCCGGCCGTCACGTCGGGTGCGGGCGCCGCCCAGCGGGTCGCAGGCAGGGTGAGTTGCAGGCCCAGCCCGTCGGCACTGGCGGCCAGTTCGGCCTGCGGCGGGGCCGAGGCTTCCACCACCAGCCGGGTCAGGCCGGCATTCAAACCAAGCTGCAGGCGAGTCAGGCGGAAAGGTTCAGCCCAGGCCGACGCAGCTGCACCGAACCCGGATGCTACAGTTAAAATCAATAAAAACAATAATTTAATGGAAATTCCCCGCACCATTGCCGCGTCGCGGCAAGAAAGACCTTGTGGGTATGGCCCGGCAAAGCGTAGCATGCAACCGCGAATATCCGAGTCAGACCCGACCGTCCAGCCAATTGCTTGTTCTTGAAGGACTTACAGTTCTTTATGCAGGCCGGCCCGGAGGCGGGGGGTCGGCGTAGCGACGGCGAGTTCGACCGCATCTTCCAGTGTCAGCCCCAAGGAGGCGACCTGGCGCGAATCGGCCCCCAAGCGGCGCTCAAGACATACCGGATGATTTTGAACCTTCGGGGCATCCCTACAGTCTAACGGCTGACGGGAGGCTCGGCAGACCGGCGCCGCGGCGCGCTCAGCATTCCGGGTTTCACCGGTCCCGCTGACGATGTGCTCACCCGCCGGTCACCAGGATCATTACCGCCGCTGGCCCTAGGCCTTGCGTCGGGCCGATCCGGCCGCAGTCCGCTCCGACAGCAGAGGCGCGCCGCCGTTTGTTATTCGCGCGGGCGGCGCCGCGCCGCAGGATTGTGCCTCATGGGCATGCGTATGTTGATCGATGCGACCCATCCGGAGGAAACCCGGGTTGTGGTCGTGAAGGGTACTCGCCTCGAAGAGTTCGATTACGAGACCTCCACCAAGCAGGTAAACAAGGGCAACATCTATCTGGCGCGCGTCACGCGCGTCGAGCCCTCGCTGCAGGCTGCTTTCGTTGAATACGGCGGGAACCGTCACGGCTTCCTGGCCTTCAGCGAAATCCATCCCGATTATTATCAGATCCCGATAGCAGACCGTCAGGCGCTGCTGGCCCAGCAGGCCGAGGAAGAAGCTGCGGCTGCGGCTGCCGAGGAAGCCGAACTGGCTGCCGAGGAGGCGCGTGCCGCTGCCCGTGCCGAACGTGCCGCTGCCCGCGCCGAACAGGGCGAGAGCCGTGAGGATGCCGAGGCCGGTGTCGAAATCGTTGAAGGCGATTACGAAACCGTCGAAGACATCAATGCCGACGACAAGGCGGCCGGCGAAAGCGCGGCGGAAGCCGTCGCGCCTGAAAGCGCTGCGCCCGAGAGCGACGTGCCTGCTGCCGAAATGCCGGCCGAGGCTGCGCCTGCCGCTGAACCGGTGGCCGAGCCCGTCGCTGAAACCGCACCAGCTGCTCAGGACGAAACACCTGCTTCTGCCCGGGAAACCGAAACTGACGCTTCGGCGCCGCCGGCCTACTGGAATGTGCCGCATGTCGCGACATCCGTTCCGACGCTCAGCGCCCCGGCGGATGACGAACATCATGACGATCATGCGGAAGCGTATGGCGACGAGCATCATGCCCACGACCATCACGCCGACGACCATCACGCCGACGAGCACCATGCCGATGATGGCAAGGGTGAGGAAAACGGCAAGGCTGACGAGAGCGATGAAGGTCGCGCGCGTCGTCGTCGGACCAACGTCTTCCGCCGTTACAAGATCCAGGAAGTGATCAAGCGCCGGCAGATCATGCTGGTGCAGGTCGTAAAGGAAGAGCGCGGCAACAAGGGCGCGGCGCTCACCACCTATCTCTCGCTCGCCGGCCGCTATTGCGTGCTGATGCCCAATACCGCGCGTGGCGGTGGCATCTCGCGCAAGATCCAGTCGCAGGCCGACCGCAAGCGTCTCAAGGCGATCACGGCGGAGCTGGATATCCAGGACGGCATGGGCGTGATCGTGCGTACCGCCGGCATGGAACGCTCCAAGCCGGAGATCAAGCGCGATTTCGAATACCTGCTGCGCAGTTGGGACAGTATCCGCGAGCGCACGCTGGAATCCTCCGCACCGGCCCTGATCTATGAAGAGGCCGGGCTGATCAAGCGCTCGATCCGCGATCTTTATTCGGATCAGATCGACGAAGTGATCGTGGAAGGTGAGGAAGGTTATCGCTTCGCGCATGACTTCATGCAGATGCTGATGCCCAATCACGCCGAAAACGTGAAGCAGTATGCCGACAAGATTCCGCTGTTCACCCGCTATCAGGTTGAACAGCAGCTCGATGCGATGTTCTCGCCAACCGTGCAGCTCAAGTCGGGCGGCTATATCGTCATCAACCCGACCGAAGCGCTGGTCTCCATCGACGTGAACTCGGGCAAGTCGACCCGCGAGCATAATATCGAAGAAACCGCCTACAAGACCAATCTGGAGGCGGCCGAAGAGGTCGCCCGCCAGCTGCGCCTGCGTGATCTTGCCGGTCTCGTCGTGATCGATTTCATCGACATGGAAGAGAACCGCAACATCCGTAAGGTGGAGCAGAAGCTGAAGGAATGCCTGCGCAACGACCGCGCGCGCATCCAGGTCGGCCGTATCTCCGGTTTCGGCTTGCTTGAGATGTCGCGCCAGCGCCTGCGTCCCAGCCTGCTGGAAAGCTCGACCATGCCCTGCCCGCATTGCCAGGGCCGCGGCTATGTCCGTTCGATCGAGTCCACTGCGTTGACTGTGCTGCGTGCCATCGAGGAAGAGGGCATCCGCGACCGTTCGGCCGAGATCACCGTCGCCATGTCGGCGGAAGTGGCGCTCTATCTGCTCAACCACAAGCGTGACCGCATCGGCGACATGGAACGCCGCTATGTGATGCGTGTGATCCTGGCCGCCGATCCCAGCCTGGTGCCGCCGGACTTCCGCATCGAGCGCAGCAAGACGCGCCAGCCTGGCGAGATCAGCCGTCCTGAAGTGACGCGTTCCGACATCCAGCGCCCGCTCACTCAGGAAAGCGCCTATGCCAGCGACGCCGATGAGGGCGACGCTGACGAGACCGAAACCGACAGCACGGCCGAGGTCGGTGCGACCGGCGAAGAGGGTGGCGAGAACGGCGATGGCCGTCGTCGCCGTCGTCGCCGTCGTCGTCGTGGCGGTCGCGGTCGCGATGAAGATGGTCGCGAAGATGGCGTGAGCGCCGAAGGTGCCGAAGGCGATGTCACTGAAGCAGTCGAAGGCGATGCCGGCGACGAAGCTGGCGAAGCGGATGAGTCCGGCGAGCAGGGCGCTGAAGCCGGTGCCGAAGGCGCCAATGCTGACGGTGAAGGCCAGGATGGTGACGGTCGTCGCCGGCGTCGTGGCCGTCGTGGCGGTCGCCGTCGTCGCGGTCGTGAGGATGGTGGTGAAGGTGGCGGCGAACGCCAGCAGGGCGAACGCCAGCCGCGCGCCGAGCGAGCGCCTCGTGAAGATCGTCCGCGTCGCGATGACAGTAATTACGTCGATACTGGCAGTACCATGACGCCTGCCTCCATTGGCGCGATGCTGGATGGTGTGCCCGAATTCGATTTCGGCGACGATCTGCCGCCGCTGCCGACCAAGGTCGCACCGCCCGCTGCAGTGCCGGCTTCGAGTGAATCAGCGCCGGCTCCGGTCGACCAGACCTCGACGGCACCTGCCGCGGCGCCGGACGTACCGCCGGCCGAGCAGAGTCCTGCCACGGCCGTGCCGCCAGCCGGCCCGGTTTTTGAGACCACCGTGATTGCGCCCGACGGCAGTGCCGACAAGCCTGCCGAACCGCCGCCGGCGAAAAAGGGCTGGTGGCGCCGGTGAGCGATCCGGGGGGTAATCTGATGCGCGAGCCTGCGATCCGTCGCGCCTCGTCGGCTGACGAGGTGCGTCTCGGCGCGCTGCAGAAGCGTGCCTATGTCAAATACGTGCCGCTGATCGGTGCCGAACCGCAGCCGATGGCCGAAACGGCCGCCGGCCTGCTGCAGGAATATGAGGTCTGGGTAGTCGATGGCGTGGAAGACGGTCTGGCGGGCGCGCTGGTGCTGCGCACGGCAAGCGATCATCTGCTGATCTGGAGCGTCGCGGTCGATCCGACCCAGCAGGGCACCGGCCTTGGCCGTCGCCTGCTCGATTTCGCCGAAGCGCAGGCGCTGCAACGCGGCTTGCAGCAGGTACGGCTCTATACCAATGCGCTGTTCACCGAGAACCGTAAGCTCTATGCCCATCTCGGCTATGCCGAGACCGGTTCCGAGACCTACGAGGGGCGCGAGCTGGTGCATATGGCCAAGTCGCTGGCCGCGACAGTGTAGTCATTTCCACGCATACCTAAATCACGTCATGGCCGGGCTTGTCCCGGCCATCCACGTCTGTGATATGGATGAAGGCGTGGATGCCCGGCACAAGGCCGGGCATGACGGAAGAGTGTGTGGCGGTGACTGAATCTTCCACTAAAGACCTCGAAGCTTACCTGCATGCGCATATCCCGCTCTCGGCTGCGATGCAGGTTGCGGTCGTGTCGGCATCGTCTGACGCCGTGACACTCAGCGCGCCACTCGCGCCCAATATCAATCATCGCAGCACGGCTTTCGGCGGCAGCATCTCGACGCTGGCAATTCTGTCTGCCTGGTCACTGGTCAATCTCCGGATCAAGACCGACGGCCTGAACACTCGGCTGGTGATCCAGTCGAACCGCGTGGATTACGACGCGCCGATTGAAAGCGATTTCACGGCGACGGCGACGCTTGCCGATATCGCTGCCTGGCCGGGATTCTTGAAGTTGCTCGCGCGCAAGGGCAGGGCGCGGATCGTCGTGCAGTCTATCGTGCGGTGCGGCGATATTGTCGGCGGGCGCTTTGAAGGCGAGTTCGTCGCGTTCAAATTATAAAACCGTCATCCTCGGGCTTGTCCCGAGGATCCATCTGCGTGTCCCGATGCGCGGATGGCTGGGATGGACCCTCGGGACAAGCCAGAGGGTGACGATGAAAGATGCGAGAACAACGGCGGGCGTGACATTGTCGTCACTTCATCCAGTCCTTCAGCCGCCTGGCTGCTTCGATCATGCGGTCGGTGCTGCCGGCGAAGGAGTAGCGCATGAAGTAGTGGCCGCGGCCGCGGTCGAAATCGAAGCCCGGCGTCGCTGCAATGCCGGTCTCGGCCAGCATGCGCTTGCAGAAATCATTCGCGTCGTTGGTGAAGCGACTGATGTCGGCGTAGATGTAGAAGGCGCCATCGGCCGGTGCCAGCCGGTCAAAGCCTGCCGCCGGCAATTCGTTCAGCAGGATTTCACGGTTCTTGGCATAGCGCGCGACATTGGCCTCCAGTTCGTCGTAAGAGTCGAGCGCGGCGACGCCGGCTACCTGGCTCACACCCGGCGCCGAGATGTAGAAGTTCTGCGTCAGGCATTCGATGGGACGCAGCAGCGTCTCCGGCACCACCATCCAACCGAGCCGCCAACCGGTCATCGAGAAGTATTTGCTGAAGCTGTTGATCACGATGGCCTGGTCGGTCAGCGCCAGTACAGACTGCGCGCGGCCGTTATAGGTGATGCCGTGATAGATCTCGTCGACGATCAGCCAGCGGCCCTTCGCGGCACAGTCATCCACCAGGGCTTTCATCTCGGCGTCGCCCAGCATGGTGCCGGTCGGATTGGCCGGGCTCGCCACCAGCACGCCTTTGGCATCGGCGGCCTGCGCGTTGATCAGTTCCGGCGTCGGCTGGAAACGCGTCTCCGGCTCGGTGACGATCATCGCCGGCACCAGATCGAGCGCCTTCAGGATATTGCGATAGGCAGGATAGGCCGGCTCGCCCAGTGCCACCTTGTCGCCGGCATCGAAGGCCGAGAGAAATGCCAGCTGGAAGCCGGTCGACGATCCGGTGGTGACGACGATGCGTTCGGGCGAGACATCCAGTCCGTAATAGCTGCGGTAATGGCGCGAGATCGCCAGCCGCAGTTCCGGGGTGCCGAGCGCCAGCGTGTAGCCGAGCGGGTCGCGCTGCATCGCGGCCGTGGCGGCTTCGATGGCCTTGCGCGGTGCCGGCGTGGAGGGCTGGCCGACTTCCATATGGATCACGTCCCCGCCGGCAGCTTCGCGCGCGGCGGCGGCCTTCATCACTTCCATGACGAAGAAAGGATCGATCTGTCCCCGTTTCGATGCTTGCGGAGCCATAACGAACGTCAGTAGTTGCGGCCGAAGGCGAGGCCGAAACCGCGGCGGTCGGTGGCAAAGCTGCAGGTGGTCAGATCGCGCGGTGCGCCCTCGGCGCAGAAGGCGATATTGACGCGGCCGAGCCGGCCGATCTCGTTCACCGTCACGCCGCGCTGCTGCATCGCCTGGTAATTGGCAGCATCCGTGCCCGGTTCCACCAGCAGCGGCGACTGCGGATTGGCCTGGAACATACGGGGCTGCGCCAGCGCCGGCACAGTGGGGTCCTTCTTGTCCTTGCCGAGCGCGGTGTGCAGCACGCTGTATGCCGTTGCCGCCGCCGCAGGGGCACCACCGCTGCCGCCGGCGGCGAAGACCGCCTGATTGATCTTCGGCATGGTGCCGATCATCGCGGTCAGATACGGCCGTTCGTCACCGCCCACACCGGGCGGTGCGGCAAACAGAATGCCGGTTTCGCGACCGACCAGGCGCGAGCCATAGGCCAGCCCCATGGTGAAGGCGCAGGCCACCGTGCCGCCGCGGCTGTCCATCGCCGCAATGCTGGCCGAGCCGAAGCTGTTCATCGGCAGGGTGGCGGGATCGCTGCGATAGGCCTGGCCGAGACTGGCGGCGAAGACATCGTCGCGCACAGCATCGCCGCTGCTGAACAGGTTCGAACGGCGCAGGAAGCTGCCGCCGTCATAGCTCTGTTCGACCAGCCATGCGGCCACCGCACCGCCGGCCGGCGTGTTCGGTGTATAGAGCGTGACGGAATTTTCAAACGGAACTTCGATCGGCTTGTTCACCGTCACTGCATAGGCGGCAAGTTCCTCCGGCGTGATCTTTCCGCCGGCACTGACGATATCGGCATGCACCTGGCGTCCCAGCTGGCCGCTGTAGAATTCGCTCGGTCCGGTCAGGCGCAGGCGTGACAGCACAGAGGCCAGCGCCGGCTGCACGCGTCGTTCGCCTTCCTGCGCGATCAATCCGCCGGCGGGGGTGGTAAAGAGCGGACGCAGGGTGGCGCTGCTGGTGACCGGNNAAGCGGGCCAGCTGTTCGGCCGGGGCCACCACGGCTTCCCAGCGCAGGCGGCCGTATTTGCCCTGCAGCAGGCCGATACCGCGTACCAGCGCCGGGATCGGCACCGGCCCGCCATCCTTGCCGGCAACGGCAGGGAATTCGATCGTTTCAGCTTTCCTGGTGACGGTATCGGCGGCCACGCAGACGCCGCCGCCGCCCAGGCCGGCCCCGTTCGGGTAGGTGACCGCATAAGTCAGGGCTGCGGCAGCCACCGCATCGGCCGCGCTGCCGCCATTCTGCAGGATGTCACGGGCCACCATGGCTGCCCGTGGCTCGTCGGCGGCGACACCGCCGCGGAAACCGGCCATATAATTGATCTGGCCGGCACTTCGGGAGGAGCTGAACCAGCCGTCGCCACTGTCTTTGCCGCCACACGAAGCGGTGACCAATGCCACCATGGCGAGCAGAGCGCATTGACGGATGCTCCGGCCGTGCTTACCTAAACCCTGCTGCAGGAGGTCACCCGCCTTGCTGGGACAATACTTCGCCATGCGCCGCTCTCTCATTCGCCGTGCTCTGGTT
>NZ_PEKV01000009.1:141820-155795 GCF_002796975.1 Ferrovibrio sp.
CGAGCGCGATCCTGCCGACCGCGGCCGAGGCCCAGCGCCGCGGCGGTATTTCTCTGGTGCGCGACGCCGAGATCGAAAATACCATCCGGGCCTATGCCGCGCCACTCTTCGGGGCGGCCGGACTGTCCAACGACGCCATCTCGGTCCACCTGGTCAACGACCGCGTCCTCAATGCCTTCGTCGCCGGCGGCCAGCGCATCTTCGTCAATACCGGCCTGCTGATTCGGGCAGAACGGCCGGCCCAGGTGATCGGCGTTCTGGCGCACGAAATCGGTCATATTTCCGGCGGCCACCTGGCCCGCCTGTCGGATGCCATCGATACCGCCTCCACGGCGATGATCCTGTCGCTGCTGTTCGGCGCGGCGGCGGCGGTGGCGGGATCGGGCGAGGCGGCCACTGCGGCGGTGCTGGGTGGCCAGCATGTCGCCGAGCGCAGCCTGCTGGCCTTCAGCCGGGCGCAGGAATCGGCAGCCGATCAGGCCGGCGCCGGCTTCCTGGAGCAGACCAACCAGTCGGCCTCGGGCCTGATCGAATTCCTGCGCATCATCGGCAGCCAGGATGCCCTGATGTACGACCGCCAAGATCCCTATGCCCGTACCCATCCGATGACCCCGGAACGCGTGGCCGCGCTGGAATCGCGTATGTCCCGCTCGCCCGCGCGCAATGCGAAGGATACGCCGGAAAATATCGAGCGGTTCAAGCGCATGAAGGCCAAGCTGATCGGTTATCTCGACGGTCTGCCGGCCACGCTGCGGCAATATCCTGAAAGCGACACGTCGCTCTACGGCCGCTATGCCCGCGCCTTCGCCTATTTCCGTGCGCTGGATTTCAAGCGTGCCGAAGCCGAAACCGATGCGCTGATTCAGCTCTATCCGAACGACCCGTATTTCCGTGAACTGAAGGCCGACATTCTGCTCAACCAGGGCAAGGTGGCGGACTCGCTGCCGCCGATCCGCGAAGCGCATCGCCTGGCGCCGAACGAGCCGCTGCTGACCTTCGGCGTCGGCCAGCGGCTGGTGGCACTGGAGGGCAACAGCCAGCTACCGGAGGCCATCGGCATGCTGAAGCAGGTGACGGCCGTCGAGCCCGACAACAGCGCGGCATGGCAGCAGCTTGCGGTGGCTTACGGGCGTAATAACGATATCGGCATGGCGTCGCTCGCTTCGGCCGAACGCTACCTGATCAGCGGCACCTATCGCGATGCCATCGGCCAGGCCGAACGCGCCAGCCGCCTGATGAAGGAAGGCACGCCCGGCTGGTTGCGTGCCCAAGACATCATCGTGGTCGCCAAGGACCGTCAGCGCGAAGAACGCCGCCGCGGCAACCGNNCCCCATGCGTCGCCTGATCGCCCTGTTCGCCGTCCTGCTGTTCGCCACCCCTGTCGTTGCGCAACAGGCGCAGCCTTTCACGCCGGAGCAGAAGGCCGCATTACAGCAGCTGGTGCGCGAAGTGCTGGTCAGCAATCCGGAAATCCTGATCGAGGCGATGAATGCACTGGAGGCCAAGCAGCAGGCCGAGACCACCAAGGCGTCGAAGGCGGCGATCGTCGCCAATCGCAAGGCGATCTTCGAGGATGGTGTGTCTTACGTGGCCGGCAATCCGCAGGGCGACGTCACCATTGTCGAGTTCTTCGACTACCGCTGCGGCTACTGCAAGCAGGTGCAGCCCAGCCTGATGGCGTTGCTGAAGGAAGACAGCAAGGTACGGCTGGTGCTCAAGGAGATGCCGGTGCTGGGCCCGGAAAGCGTGATCGCGGCGCGCGCCGCGGTGGCTGCCCTGGAGCAGGACAAAGGCGCCAGATATTTCGACTTCCACAATGCGATGATGGAATTCCGCGGCCAGATCACCGAGGCCGAGGTCTTCCGCCTCGGCGGCAAGGCCGGGCTGGATACCGCGCGGCTGAAGACCGACATGGCGGCGCCAAAGACCGAGCAGATCTTGCGCGCCAACCTGGCGCTGGCCGATACGCTGGGCATCCAGGGCACGCCCGGGTTCATCATCGGCGACCAGTTGGTGCCCGGCGCGGTTCCGCTGGATACGTTGCGCCAGCTGGTGAAGGACGCGCGCGGCTAGATTTCCTCCCGTCATTCCCGCGAAAGCGGGAATCGAGGTTTTTTAAGACTGGGTCCCCGCTTTTGCGGGGACGGCGACGTAGGGATATTTGACGGATTTGCTCGAAATCCCTATGGTCCGGCCGCAACGAACACCCCCGTATCCAAGGATTTGCCCCTTACTTGAGGATTAAAAATGCGCGCCGAAATCAAGGCGATGGCCGATGAGATCCAGCAGTCGCTCGGACTGCTGAGGAGGTCTCTTTGACTGGGATAATGCAGTCAAGAAGCTCGAAGAACTGAACGCCAGGTCGGAAGATCCGACGCTCTGGAGTAATCCCGCCGAAGCCCAGGCCTTGATGCGCGAGCGCACGCGGCTTGACCGCGCCGTTGGCACCCAGCGCCGGCTTGAATCCGCGCTGCAGGACAGTCTCGAGCTGATCGAGATGGGCGACGCCGAGGGCGACCAGACTGTGGTCGATGAGGCCGAGGCCGTCATCATGGGCCTGTCGAAGGAAGTTTCGCAGGCGCGGCTGGAAAGCCTGCTGTCGGGCGAGGCCGACATGAACGACTGCTTCGTCGAAGTGCATGCCGGTGCCGGCGGCACCGAGAGCCAGGACTGGGCCTCAATGCTGCTGCGCATGTATGTGCGCTGGGCCGAGCAGCACGGTTACAAGGTCGAATTCCAGGAAGAGAGCGAAGGCGAAGAGGCCGGCATCAAGTCGGCTACCATCAAGGTCAGCGGGCCGAATGCCTATGGCTGGCTGAAGAACGAAAGCGGCGTGCATCGCCTCGTGCGCATCTCGCCCTATGACTCGAATGCACGACGCCATACCAGTTTCTCCTCCGTCGGCGCCTATCCGGTGATCGACGACACCATCGAGATCGAGGTGCTGGACAAGGACCTGCGCGTCGACACCTATCGCGCCTCGGGCGCCGGCGGCCAGCACGTCAACAAGACGGACTCGGCCGTGCGTATCACGCATCTCCCGACCGGCATCGCCGTGGCCTGCCAGATCAACAAGAGCCAGCACCGTAACCGCGACGAGGCGATGAAGATGCTGAAGGCGCGGCTGTACGAACGCGAGTTGCAGAAGCGCGAGGCCGAGGCCCAGGCGATGTTCGATGCCAAGACCGACATCGGCTGGGGCCACCAGATCCGCTCCTATGTGCTGCATCCCTACCAGATGGTGAAGGACCTGCGCACCGAGCTGGAAACCAGCGATACGCAAGGCGTGCTGGACGGCGACCTCGACGCCTTCATGGCGGCGCAGCTGGCGTCGAAGGTTGGCAAGGGCGAGACGGATTAAGTCGGTCAACGCCGATCATCCCCAACTCAATACTTCGTCACCCTCGGGCTTGCCCCGAGTCTTCTCGCTTGGTCATGGCCTGGCAGAAGCGGTGGATGGATCCTCGGGGCAAGCCCGAGGATGACGGTTTATGGGTGGAGATAGCCGGACAAACAAAAACGGCGGGCCTTGAGCCCGCCGTTGTGCAATCCAGATGAAACGAAACTCAGCTCGTCGCGCGGGCGAGGCCCGGGAGCGCGCTGATGTCGCTGCCGCCAGCGGCGGCCGGCTTCACGGCCTTGGCCGACTTCTCGGCGACAGGTGCTGCTTCGGCGGTTTCGCTGCTCGCCACCACGCTCAGTTTGGCAGCCGTATCGCGCGGATTCTCGGCGAACTTGCACAGGCCTTCGATCTTGGCGCCGGCGGCGATCGACAGCAGCTCGTGCCAGATGTCGCCGCGCACCTTGGCGGTCTTGTCGAGTTCGACCGATTTGGCGCGGATGCGGCCGACCACTTCGCCGCGGATCAGCACATGCTCGGCCACCACTTCGCCCACCACCTTGGCATTCTCGCCGACGGCAAGCCGCACCGCGGTGACGTCGCCGTTCACCAGGCAGTCGATCTGCACTTCGCCATCCGAGTTGAGATCGCCGTTGACCGTGAGGCCGGCACTCAGGATGGAGGGCGGCGCCTGCTTAGCGGCGGGCGGCGGATTGGTTTTCTTGCTGTTTGAAAACATGATAGCCAGCCTCGATGAATTTGGCGGGGTCGATCTGCTCGTCGTCGAGCAGGATTTCGTAATGCAGATGCTGACCGGTGCTGCGACCGGTGGAACCCATGGTGCCGAGCTGGCGTCCGAACGCGACCGTCTCGCCAGCCTGTACGCTGATCCCACTCAGATGAGCATAGCGCGTTTTCACGCCCAGGCCATGATCGATTTCCACCGCGCGGCCATAGGGGCCCTTGCGGCCGGCAAAGACAACCACGCCGGGCGCGGTGGAGAGTACCGGCGCGCGATGCGGACCGATGAAGTCGATACCGGCGTGGAAAGCCAGCTGCTTGGTGAAGGGGTCGGTGCGGCGGCCAAAGGTGGATGACATCTCGCCATCGCCGACCATCGGCAGGTCGAGCGGCAGGCGCTGTGCCAGCGCCATCAGGTCGTTCCAGCGGCCGAACTTACCTTCCAGATTATTCATGTCGCGATCGACCTGCGGATCGGCCGAGGCAACTGCCACGTGAGAGCTGTTCGGGGTCGTGACGTTGAGCGCGCGCAGCGGACCGCCGACGCCGACATCGGCGCGCGCCTCGGCGGCGCGCGACAGCATCGCGGCGATGTCGAGGCCGGTACGGCCCAATGCCTTCTCCAGGAGCGTCACGCTCTTGTCGGTACGGGCGCCGAGATCGTCGATCAGTTCGCGCTGCTGGCCGCGCACGGCCAGGATGCGGGTTTCGATATCGCGCGGCTTCACGGCGGGCAACGGAGGCTTCGCCTTGCTCTCGCGCAGCATGCCTTCCAGATCCTCGATTGAGGATGAATCGTCGGACGGCGCCGGGGCAGCCGTCGCCACCTTCACCTCACCCTTGGCGTCCGGCGCCTTGGGCGGCTCGGCCACGGCCGGGAGCGAGGGCGTCCGGATCGCCTTATTCGGCTCGGCGGCCTTGGTCGAACCGGCCTTGGTGGCATCGGCCGTATCGGTCGGCAGGGCCGGGGTGCGCTGCTTCATCGCCATGTCGTACAACCGGCGATAGCGCTCCTCGAGGTCGCGCGAGGCGACGACGAAATTCTCCTGGGTCTTTTCGTAATCGGCGGAGAGCCGCTCGTAGGCGTAGCTCAACTCGGTGATGCGGCGGTCGCGCGCATCCAGCATGGCATCGCGGTAGAAGACGTTGACCGAGGCATAGCCGATCCAGCCGGCGAAGGCGACGATGCTGGTGGCCATGGCGATCTGGGCACGGCTGGAGAGGGCGATGTAACGCACATCGCCACGGCTACGGAAAATGATCTGCCGCTCCGGAAACAGGCGGTCGCGCAACTCCCGCCATTGCCGTCTTGCGCGTCGCGTCACTCAATCCCCCGATTGTGTTTTCAGCTTTTAGGAAAATGCCTGTCTGCTCGACCCTGACAACAGGCTGCCCGATTAGGGCCTATCTGGTTTGGTTAATGCAACAAAGAATCCGTTACACTTTCCAAAAAAACACGCTCGAACACGGACTTAACCCATGTCTCGCTAGTTATCCACAGTATGTGGATAAGGGTCGCAAACGCTTGATTCTAAACCCCCTGCGCGGCCTTCAGAACGGCTTCAGCATGGCCATCGACTTTCACCTTGCGCCAGACCGCGGCAATTTTGCCCACACGGTCGATCAGGAAGGTCGCCCGCACGATGCCCATATACCTCCGCCCATAGAGGCTTTTCTCGACCCAGACCCCGTACGACTCGGTCACCTTGCCCGACTCGTCGGCCCCCAGCGCCAGCTTCAATTTGTGCTTGGTCTTGAACTTGTCGTGGCTCGCCACGCTGTCGCGCGACACGCCGATTACCACGGCGCCGGCCTTGTCGAACTTCGCCTTCGCCGCGCTGAAGTCGATGGCCTCCCGGGTGCAGCCCGAGGTGTCGTCCTTCGGGTAGAAATACAGCACCACCGGTTTACCCTTCAGCTCGGCCAGCGAAATCCTGCCGCCGCCGTCGGTCGGCAAAGAAAAAGCCGGCGCCTTGTCACCGACCTGCGGGCCGGGGGCGGCAGATTCCGCCTTCTTGGGCGCAACTTTCTTCGGAGCGGCTTTCTTCGAGGTCGCCTTCTTAGCCTGTGTCGCCATCGGTCTGTCCTGCCTGTTTGTCGGGATTGAGGGAGTCGGCGAGCGCGAGATGTGGCTCGGCCGGGGTATCGACCAGGATGCCGTAGAGGGCATGCACCCCAGCCTGCATCTTCACCAGGCGTTTGGTCAGCGCCGCCATGTCTTTGTCGCCGACCAGTTCGGGCAGGCGCTGTGCCAGCGCCGGCGGCCAGCGTTCGGGATCGCCGGCCTCGTCGCGGCCGGCCAGCCGTGCGGCGGCCAGCAGCGTCGCATATAGTCGCCCGGCCTCGGCCAGTGTTTTTGCCTGTCCGGCGTCCAGCAGCATCGCCTCGCGCAACGCCTCAAGGGCTGCCAATGGCGCCTGCAGCAGGATTTCGGGTTTGTCGCGACCATGGCGCAGCAGCAGGTACTGCACGATGAATTCCAGATCGACGAGGCCGCCGCGCACCTGTTTCAGATCCCAGGGATTCTCCACCTTCTTGTGCTCGGCCATGCGGCGGCGCATCACCGCCACGTCGGCGAGCAGCTTTTTCGGATCGCGCTTCATGGTCAGGATGTCGCGCCGCAGTTTTTCGATCTGCTGGACCAGGACGGCTTCTTCCTTCGACTGGCCGGAAAGCTTTTCCGGCCCGCAGACGACGCGTGCCCGCGTCAGTGCCATATGCTCCCAGGTCCAGGCGTCCTTGCGCAGATAGTCGGCATAGGCGGCCAGCTGGATCGCAATCGGTCCGGCGCCGCCCGACGGGCGCAGCCGCATGTCGATCTCATACAGCTTGCCTTCGCCGGTCATTGCGGTGATCGCGGCGATCAGGCGCTGGCACAGGCGGGCGAAATACAGGCCCGGCGTCAGCGGTCGCGCGCCATCGGATTGCCCGGCATTGGCGGNNCTGAGCGCGAGGCCCGAGGCCTGGCCGTCCAGGTCGCCGCGCAAAAGTCCGATACCGACCTGCAGTTTCAGTTCGGTGGTCCAGCGTCGCGCCCAGTCCAGCACATCCTGGAAATCGCGCGCCGCCTGCATCTGGCGCTGCAGGCTGGATGCCAATGCAATGCGATCAAAAGAAGCGGGGTGTTCGGCATATTCGATCAGGCTGTCGAACAGTGCGGCATTCTGCGCCAGCGCCTCGGCCAGCTGCGGCGCCGCCGCCAGCACTTCGGCGAGCGTATCCAGCACTTCCGGGTTGGCCTGCAGCAGGGCGAACAGCTGCACGCCCGCCGGCAGGCTGGAGAGGAAATAGTCGAAGCGCCTGAAGGCGACATCGGCGCTGCCGGTGCGTGAAAACGCCTCCAGCAGCTGCGGCATGATCGCGGTGAGTTTTTCGCGTGCGCGTTCCGAGCGCATGGCGCGATAGCGGCCGAAATGCCAGCCGCGGATCATCGCGGCAATCTCTGAGGGGTCGCTGAAGCCCAGGTCGCGCAACGTGTCGAGCGTGGCCGGATCGTCGTCGGTGCCGGTGAAGACCAGTGCGCCGGCATCCGAACCCAGCGGTGCGGATTCGGCAAACAGCGCGTCGTAATGATCTTTTACACGCGTCAGCACAGCACGGATTTTCTCAGCAAAGACTGTCGCATTCTTCTCGCCGAGGAAACAGGCCAGCCGCGCCAGCCCGTCGCTGTCGTCGGGCAAAGTATGGGTCTGTTCGTCGTCGATCATCTGCAGCCGGTGTTCCACCGTACGCAGGTAACGATAGTGTTCGATCAGCTCGTCGCGGATCGCCGGAGTCAGGCGGTCGGTCTCGACCAGCGCGCGCAGCGCGTCGCAGGTGGCGGAAGACCGCAGCCGTGTGTCGCGACCCCCGGCGATCAGCTGCTGGGTCTGGGCGAAGAATTCGATCTCGCGGATGCCGCCGCGGCCGACCTTGATATTGTGGCCTTCCACCGCGATCTCGCCATGGCCGCGATGGGCATGGATCTGGCGCTTGATCGAATGGATATCCTCGATGGCGGCATAATCGAGATTCTTGCGCCAGACATAGGGGGTCAGATGCTTCAGGAAGGCCGCGCCGGCTTCCAGGTCGCCGGCAATCGGCCGCGCCTTGATCATGGCGGCGCGTTCCCAGTTCTGGCCGAAACTCTCATAATAGGTTTCGGCTTCGATGGTGGAGACGGCGACGGGGAAGGAGCCCGGATCGGGCCGCAGCCGCAGATCGGTGCGGAACACATAGCCGTCTTCGGTGCGGTCGTGCAGCAGGCGCACCATCTGCTGGGTCAGCCGGATAAAGCATTCCAGCATCGAGCGGCGGCCCTTGTATTGCGCCACCTCGGGATCGAACAGCACGATCAGGTCGATATCGGAGGAGTAGTTGAGTTCGCGCGCACCGAGCTTGCCCATGCCGAGCGCGAAGTAGCCCGAGCCGTTACAGGGATTCTTTTTATCTGGCAGCACAAGATCGCCGGCTTCGGCGGCATCGCGCAGCAGGGCGGCAAAGGCGAGGTCGACCGCCAGGGCGGCAAAGTCACTCAGGGCGCCAGTGATCTTTTCCAGCGGCCACTGCGTGGCGATATCGGCCGCCGCGATGCTGAGTGCGACCTGGCGTTTGGCCACGCGCAGCGGCACGGCGAGGTCGTCGGCGATCTTTGCCTTGCGCGCGGCGGTTTTCAGCTCGGTCAGCGCAGCGGCCAGTGCCTTGTCTGGCCCGGCCTCCAGCAGGGCCAGCACGGTGCCGGGTTCATGCAGGCACAGATCGGTCAGGAAGGGGCTGTTGCCGAAGATGGCGGCCAGCAGGTCCTTGCCGGCACCGGCTTTCACCGTCAGTGCGGCCAGCCGTTTGGCCGTCGCCTTATCTGTCTGCCCGGCCAGCATCTCGCGCCAGGCGGCAAAACCACGCGTGGCGGCGTCGGTATCGAAAGGCTGTGGCAGAGGGCGAACCGCGGGGGGTGCCGTGCGTTTGACTGCCGCAGCTGCGGTTTTGGGGTTCGGCGCCGGCTTTTTCCTTGCGGCTTTGGCCTTCGGGCCAGCCGCCTTACCGGTCACTTTTCGCGGCGCCGGGGCAGCCGCCTTTCTTTTGGCGGATTTTGCCTTCAATCCATTGGCAGGCATGGCGTTTCTCTCGTAGCGGCGCTGAAGTTCGGTTAAACTTGCGGCAGGGTCAAGCGGCAGGACAAGGCGAGGACGCAGGACGTGGTATTGCGGTGGAGTCGTTTGGTGGTGCGCACGGTTCTGGCCGTCGTCGCCACCGCTGCAATCCTGCTCGGCGGGCTGGCTTGGCGGGTCGCCCAGGGACCGATCTCGCTGGCTTTCCTCGCCCCCTATGTCAGCGAGGCGCTGGCGCTGCCTCAACTCGGATTCCGCGTCGATGTGGCCGATGTGGTGCTGGCCTGGTCCGACCGTGACCAGAGCCTGCGCCTGCGCCTGATCGACGCGCAGTATCGCGCCGAGGGCGAGCGCGCCGTCCTGCGCATCCCGACGGTCGACATGGATTTGAGCGGCCCGTCGCTGCTGCGCGGTGTAATCGCCCCGCGCTATGTGCAGGCCAGCGGTGTCGAGGCGCGGCTGGTGCGCGACGCGCAGGGCCATTTCCAGCTCGGACTGCCCAATGCTTCGGAGAGTGATCCGCCGGCTGCAACCGCAGAGCGCCCCGCCGACGATCCGGCCATGCAGGCGATGTTCGGCGCGATCTTCGAGCTGCTGTCGCGCCCGCCTTCGGTCGACGATCCGCTCGGCCAGCTGGAGACGGTGGCGGTCTTCGCCGACCGGCTGGTGATCGAGGACTGGAAGCTGAACCAGCGCTGGGTGGTGCCTGAAGCGCAGATCGGTTTCCGGCGTGGCGAAGGCCATGTCTACGGTTCGCTGGCCGGCGCGCTGGACTGGCGCGGCCGTCGTGTCGATCTCAAGGTCGATGCCGATTACACGGTGGCGGAACGCGTCGCGCGCGTGACCCTGCATTTCGCCAATATCGAGCCGTCGGATTTTGCCGACGTGGTCCCGGAACTGGAGCCGCTGGACTATATCGCCGCGCCGCTGTCGGGCAGCCTGACGCTGACGGTGAACGAGACCGGCGAGAAGCTCGGCCTCAATTTCGACCTCGACGTCGGCGAGGGCGAGATCAATGTGCCCGACATGCTGGCGCAGCCGCTGGCGCTGAAGGATGCGAAATTCCGCGGCTATGCTGATGGCGGCAAGGGCATTCTGTTCCTCGATGAGGCCAGCCTCGGTTTCGCCGATGGTTTCCGCGCCTCCTTCGGCGGCACGATGACGCGGCAGGATGGCGAGCGCTACAGCATCGACATGCAAGGCCAGTTCTTCGATCTCGCCACCGACAAGCTGTCGCAGTACTGGCCGCCCGGCATGGCGAAGAATGCGCGTGAATGGGTGACCGGGCATCTGGCCGGCGGCAAGGTCAATGCCGGGCGCATCGCCGCCAAACTGTCGCCCGACATGGTGGCCGGCACGGCGCGGCTGGGCCGCGATGCGATCAAGCTGGATTTCACCTTCGAAGGCATCGCGGTCGACTACCTGCCGCCGATGAGCAAAATGACCGACGGCAAGGGCATCGCCGCGCTGGATGCCGATGTCTTCACGCTCAATCTGGAAAGCGCCCGCGTCGGCAATATTGCCAGCGGTCCGGGCAATGTGAAGATCACCGGCCTGCAGGACCGCGACCAGTTTGCCGATATCAGCAACATCGCGCGCGGCACCAGTGCCGACGTGCTGGCGCTGATCGACCAGAAACCGCTCGGCTTCCCGTCCAGGCTCGGTATCAAGCCGTCCAGCGTCGGTGGCAGCGGCGAAGTACGCTTCCGCCTGCGCTTCCCGCTGCTGGTTAACCTCAAGACCGACGATATCGTGGTGAATGCCGATGCCGACCTGACCGATCTCAGCATGGGCGGTCTGCTTGGCCGCTACGAACTGAGCCAGGGTCAGATGAAGCTGAAGGTCGACACCAAAGGCCTGGAGGCGAACGGCAATGCGGCGCTGAACGGCGTGCCACTGCAGATCGGCTGGCGCGAGGATTTCAGTGCCCGCGCCGCCGTCACCGCACGTTATTCGCTGAAGGGCCGCATCGACGAGGCGCAGCGCAAGGCGCTGGGGTATCCGCTGGCGCCCTATATCGACGGTCCGGCCGACGTGAATATGGATATCGAGGAACGCCGCGGCGGCGAAACGGCGATCGGCGGCGAATTCGACCTGAAGGATGCGACGGTGGCGGTCGCCGATGCCTATCTGCTTAAGCCGCCCGGCATGCCGGCGACCGGCCGCACCCAGATCCGCACCCGCGCCGGCCAGCCCGTGCAGTTCGACGTGATCGAGATCGCCAGCGCGGCGCTGACCGGCAAGGCGCGCGCGACACTCAATGCCGACAACAGCTGGAGCGCCGACATCGACCAGCTGACTGCTGGGGGGAATGCCAGCAAAAGCGATGCGCGCGGCCGGATCAGTTTTGCCGCCAACGGCGATTCACAGATCGCACTGACCGGGCGGCGCTACGACCTGCGGCCGTTTGTGCAGGCGCTGTTCGAGGATGACACGCCGCCGGGCACGGTGAAACCGCGCATGGTGCTGAGCCTGCGTTTCGACGAGGCGCAGATCGACGACACCGTCGAGCTGCGCAACATGTCGCTGAGCGCGCAGCGGGCGCCGACCCGCATGGACCGCGTCAGCCTGGGTGGCGGCTTCCACACAACCGGCGGCCTGACGCTGGATATCTCGCCGGCGCTCGACGGTCGCAGCCTGAAACTGCTGTCCGACAATGCCGGCGCAGTGCTGCATTTCCTCGGCATCACCGACATGCAGGGCGGCACGATGGAGGTGACGGGCCGTTACGACGATACGCTGCCGACCCAGCCGCTGACCGGCAAGATGACGTTGAGCAACGTGAAGGCGGTGCGCGCGCCGTTCCTGGCGCGTCTGTTCGGCGCCGCATCCTTTGCCGGCCTCGGTGCGTTGCTGTCGGGTGACGGCATCAATTTCGAACATGGCGACGTGCCGTTCCAGGAGCGCGACGGCATCCTGACCATCCAGCCGTCGCGGCTCAGCGGGCCGCAGCTCGGCATCAGCCTCGAAGGGCATGTCAACCAGAAGACCGACATGGTGAGCATCAACGGCACCGCCGTGCCGGCTTTCGTGCTCAACACCATGCTGGGCAAGATTCCGCTGCTCGGCGACCTTCTGGTCGGCGACGGCATCATCGGCGTGAATTTCGCGGTGTCGGGCGCCAAGAGCGATCCGCAGTTCACCGTCAATCCGCTGTCGGCGATTGCGCCGGGCTTCCTGCGCCGCATCTTCCAGGCGCCTGAGGTCAGCATGCCGGCCGATGGCACGCAGCCCGCAGTGCCGGTGACGCCGCCGACCGACGGCGGCACCACATCGGGGCAGCAGTAGACATCTCTCTACATCGTCATGCCCGCGAAAGCGGGCAGCCAGTGCGGCGGCTCGACTGGGTTCCCGCTTTCGCGGGAACGACGGTCAGGGCCTGTCCTTACGCCGCCTCGATCAGCACATGCTGCTTCTTGCCGAAGCTCAAACGAAGCCGGCCGTCGCTGCCGAGATCGGCGGCTGAAATCTTCTGCGTCTCCAGCGTCACGGCCTTGTCGTTCAGCTTGATCGCGTTGCCGCGAATATGGCGCCGCGCCTCGCCGCCGGATTTCGCCAGCCCGGCTTCCAGCACCAGCGCGAAAGCCTCGATGCCGGCATCGAGCCGCGCACGCTCGATCTTCACCACCGGCAGCTCACCGCCGAAGCTGCCCTGCTCGAAGGCCTTCTTCGCGGTGTCGGCCGCAGCTTCGGCCGCTGCGCGACCGCGGCACAGCGCAGTGGCTTCGGTCGCCAGCACCTTCTTGGCCTCGTTCAGTTCGGCGCCCTGCAGCTGTTCCAGCTTTGCCACCTCGTCGAGCGGCAGGTCGGTGAACAGGCGGAGGAAGCGGCCGACATCTGCATCCTCGCAATTGCGCCAGTACTGCCAGTAATCATAGGTCGGCAGCATGTCCTCGTTGAGCCAGACGGCGCCCGAGGCGGTCTTGCCCATCTTCTGGCCCGAGGCGGTCATCAGCAGCGGACAGGTCAGGCCATAGAGGCTCATGTCCTGCGCGCGGCGGCCGAGTTCGACGCCGTTGACGATATTGCCCCACTGGTCCGAGCCGCCCATCTGCAGATTGCACTTGTAGCGGCGGCCGAGTTCGACGAAATCGTAGGCCTGCAGGATCATGTAGTTGAATTCGAGGAAGCTGAGCGGCTGCTCGCGGTCGAGGCGCAGCTTCACGGAATCGAATGACAGCATGCGGTTGACCGAGAAGTGCCGGCCGTAGTCGCGCAGGAAGTCGATATACTGCAGCTGGTCGAGCCAGTCGGCATTGTTCGCCATCAATGCATCAGACGGTCCGTCGCCGAATGTCACGAAGCGCGAAAACGCCGTCTTGATACTCGCCATGTTGGCGGCGATATCATCGACGGTCAGCAGTTTGCGCGCCTCGTCCTTGCCCGAGGGATCGCCGACCTTGGTGGTGCCGCCGCCCATCAATACGATGGGCTTGTGGCCGGCCTGCTGCAGGCGGCGCAGCATCATGATCGAGAGCAGGTGGCCGACGTGCAGGCTCGGGCCGGTGCAGTCATAGCCGACATAGCAGGTGATGCCGCCCGGCTGCGTCGCCAGGGCATCCAGCGCGTCGCCGTCGGTGCACTGATGCAGGTAGCCGCGCTGCGAGATCGTGCGCAGGAAATCGGATTTGAACTCGGTCATCGGCTGGCTCGCATCGGACGGGCGGGAGTGAGATAGGTTTTGCCAAGGATTGGTATTCTTGGCCGATGGTCTAACATATGGCCCCAGACTCGCCTAGTTCCGGAAACCCTCGGTTTGCCACAGAATTCCTGGTTTATCGGCCTGATGAGCGGTACCTCGATGGA
>NZ_PEKV01000009.1:155852-216594 GCF_002796975.1 Ferrovibrio sp.
AACGATGGTCCCGGACATGCGCTCGGTTTAAGCCGCGACCTCGCCGTGGCGCATGCCGATGCCGTGCAGGCGCTGTTGGGCAAGGCCGGCATGGCGGCGAAAGATGTCGCCTGGCTCGGCTTCCATGGCCATACCCTGCTGCATCGTCCGGGTGAGCGACGGACATGGCAGGTGGGCGACGGCGCGCTGCTGGGCAAACTTACCGGCATCAGTGTGGTGAGCGACTTCCGCAGCCAGGATGTGGCGATGGGCGGGCAGGGCGCGCCGCTGGTGCCGCTCTATCATGCGGCGCTGGCAAAACATGCCGGCCTCGCGCCGCCCTTGCTGGTGCTCAATCTCGGCGGCGTCGGCAACGTGACGTACATCGGTGGTGACAGCGAAAATGACCTGATCGCCTTCGACACCGGCCCGGGCAATGCGCTGATCGACGACTGGATGCTGCGGCATGCCAATGCAACGCACGATGAAAGCGGAAAAACGGCGGCGGCCGGCGCGGTGAACGCGGATCGTCTCGCGCGCCTGCTCGATCATCCGTATTTCGCGCAGCGCCCGCCGAAATCGCTCGACCGCAACGACTTCTCGGCGGCGGCCGTCGAGGGCCTGTCGGTGGAAGACGGCGCGGCGACGCTCGCGGCCTTCACCGCAGCGAGCGTGGCGCGTGGCTTAAGTCATCTGCCGCAGCGTCCGCTGCGCTGTCTGGTCTGCGGCGGCGGACGCCACAATGCCACGCTGATGAAGCTGCTGACCCAGCATCTCAACATGCCGGTCGAAGCAGTCGAGGCAGTCGGCTGGAACGGCGATCATCTGGAGGCCGAGGCCTTCGCGTTTCTGGCGGCACGCGCCGTGCGCGGATTGCCGCTGAGTCTGCCCGGCACGACCGGCGTGGCGATGCCGGTGAGCGGCGGGCGGATTCACAGGTTGGTTCCGGACGAAAAGGCGAGCCTCTGATACCGGCTTGACCTGCATGAATTCTGCCGTGATATTATAAATGTATGCCCACTATGGGCGCTTGAGCCAGTTCTTTGGAACTGGCGGGTGCCACGGCCGGCAATGAAGCTCGTGGCACCTTGTAAACGCCCTGCCGGAAACGGTGGGGCTTTTTACTGAAGATTGATCCGCGCTTCTTCCAGCCTCAGGCTGTCGCCGCCCGCTGCGGGATATGGTCGAAGCGCAGCGCCTGACGATGGCCGGGCGTGGCGATCTGCGGTGCCACGGCATCGCCGAATACGAAGCTGAAACCGGCATTGATGCCGAGTTCCAGTTCGGTGGCATCGCTCACGTTCCACAGGATCGATTCCATCTTGTGCCAGGCAGCGCGCTTGGCGAAGGCCGACAGCGCCTGGAACCGCATGGCCGGATCGGCGATGGCGGTCGGCAGCGAGGTGGCAAAACCCTGGCAGCCGGTCTGGGCGTAGAGGTCGATCAGGCGGGCATCCGGCCCGATATCCAGGATGCGCACGGCGCAGAAGCGCTGGATGTAATTGAAGGCATCGGCAATACGGCTGGAGGGCGTGCCGTTCGGGATATTGGTGATCACGATCGACAGGCTGCGGAACAGGCCGGCGGGCAGATCCTTGAAGCGGTCGAGATAGATGTTTCGTGAGCGCGAGGTCGCCAGCGTGGCGAACGACACCGGAATGGAGATAAAGCCCTTGTAGCCGCCGGTCACCATGCGATGCAGGCCGAGCAAAGCGGTGGTGAGCCGGTAGCGGTCGAGCAGGAATTCCAGTTCCTCGGGATCTTCCAGCATCGGATCGCGGGCATCGGCGGCACGGCCGGTCGGCATATGCGTGACATGCACGGTGTAGAAGGAGAAGGCGCGGCGCCGCGTGCTGAAATTCGGATAGAAGGAGGCTTGGCATTCCTTCAGGAAAGCGGCGCTGGTCTTTTTCTGGAACAGTGAGGTCAGCGACTGGTCGAGATCGGTGAGGTCCGGTCCGGCGCCCAGCATCGGGGCGGGCCGCGGCTGCGCGGTGTCGGCAAAGCCGTCATGCACCGGCTCGTCGCCGAACAGCAGCACGTCGCCGCTGGCCCCGCCGGCTGCATCGGACGCCTCGGTGCCACCGGTCTTCACATGCTGCAGCAGTTCATCCATCGAATTCACCTTGCTGGACAGGAAGTCGCTGTTGACCTCGGCAACGCTGGAGGAGATGCGGATGGCGTGTTCAGGCAGCTCGCCGAGGATCAGGCGCTCGGCTTCCTGCGCAATGGCGGCGGCCTTGGCCTTGGCCTGCGCATGATTGAGCTGCACGAACAGCACCAGGTAATCGTCGTTTTCGAGGTGGAAATGGGTGTCGCCGGCGTCGACGCGGTCGCGGATCACGCCTTCGACAATGTTGTGGATCGTGTCGCGGCGTTTCGGCCATTCGTCGCCAAGCGCATCGCGCACGGCCTGCAGTCCGATCATCTGGAGATTGCCAGCCTGAATTTTACGAGGGAGCTGGGCATTGCCGGCCACCACCCGCAGATGCGGCGCGGTGCCGGTACCGGTGCGGCGGGCCGGGCGGACATCCGCGGCCTCTTCGTTGAACAGGAAAGATTTCATCCGGTCGAAGACAGACATGGTTTATTTCCTCCGTGGCTCCACTATGGACCCGCCGGGTCAAACCGCGAGTTACTACCCGGTTACGCTGCAACCGGAAGGCATTACTTTTCGGATAGGGGGAATCGGGAGCGGGGCCGGGAAATCAGGCCAGCGCTTTCGCCATCGCATAGGTGGCGCCGCTCGGATGCGGGAAGTAGCCGAGGCGCTGATAACCGAGGCGTTCGTAAAATTCCACGCCGGTGAGCGAGGCCGAAAGTTCGAGCTTTTCCAGTCCGCGTTGCCGCGCGAAATCCTCGATGTGATCCACCAGCAGGGTGCCCAGTCCCAGCCGCTGGCGTTCAGGCGAGACGAACAGCGCCCAGAGCTGGCCACGCGCATAGGCCCCAGTGCCGACGATTTCGCCGTCGATCTCGGCGACGAAGACATCCTGGTTGCGGATGCGGGCCAGCACGCGTTCCAGCGAAAAGCCGGCATAGACGCGATTGATCTCGGTGACGGAATAATCCGCCGCATTGCTGACGCGCAACGTGCGCCGGATCAGCATCGTGATCGCTTCGGCGTCAGTCTGGTCGGCGGGGCGGATCGGGATGGCGAACATGCAGAGTCAGATAGGGATGGCTCTCGAAAAACCCAATCGTCGTTCCCGCGAAGACCGGAACCCAGTTTTGCCAACGTTCCGGGCTCCGGGGCTGGGTCCCCGCTTTCGCGGGGGCAACGGGGGGAGGGCGGGGATATGAATAATATCCTTACAATGTTCTTTTTTTGTTTACATTGCCGTCAAGCCGCGCTACCCTGATCCGCCTCTGGGATTTATCCGATGGAGGCCGTCATGGCTCTGAACGAGATCGATCCGGCGCACGAGACACCAAGCGCCGGCAAGAAGACGCGTGTACGCATCGACTGGAAACGCGGTGCCGCCCTGCTGGTGGCGGGCGAGGCGCCCGATGGCGTCGCCGCCGCACTCGGCATCACGCAGGACAGACTCTGGCGCCATCTGCGCAGCAGTCTGCGATTCCAGTTCCTGCTGCGGCAGGCGCGCGAGACCCAGTTGCTGCTCGGCCGGTTGCAGCTCGAAGCGGCCAGCAACGCGGCGGCGATCCGCTGCGCGCAAAAAGCCGAGAAGTCGCCGGCCGGCCTGTTCGAACAATTCAAATCCGCCAGCGTGCCCGCCTGGACGCAGCCGTCCTCCGTCGATGGCCGTGACATGGTGCTGCGGCTGGCCGACAGCCTGCGCCGCGCACCGAAACGTCCGCCGCGTGTCGCCAAGGCGCCGGATAAGGGTGAAATAAGCAAAAATAAGGATGCCATAAGCGAAAATAAGACTCAGGCAAATGCGGATAAGCCTGCTGTCAGTACCGCTGTAGATGCGGATAAGCTGCTGAAAGATCAGGCTGTGATGCCGCAACGGCCGTCGGCAGCGCCCACACCGTCCTCACGGATACCGCCCTACGGCAGGGTGCCCGGTCCGCAGGGCGGCGGCACCGTTCAACGCACCGATGTCTTTGGTCGTCCGTTGCCGGATGTGGAGATGCCAGCCCCGGATCGTCATGGCCGGGTGTGACGAAAGGCCCTCACCCCGACCCTCTCCCGCAAGCGGGAGAGGGAGGGTGTGTGTCGCGCTTACGACTGCTGCGTCGCCTGCGCGCCCTTGCCGGCGCGGGCCGAGGTCGGTGTGAAGCTGGTCTTCACATACTTGTCGGCGGCAGCGGTCAGTTCGTCGAGCTTGCCTTCGAAGAAATGGTTGGCGCCCTGCACCTTCTTGTAGTCGATCTTGATGCCCTTCTGCAGGGCGAGGCGCTGCGCCAGCTTGGCCACTTCGCCTTCGGCCACGATCTTGTCCTCGGTGCCCTGGATGATCAGACCCGAGGAGGGGCAGGGGGCGAGGAAGCCGAAATCGAACATGCCGGCCGGCGGTGCCACCGAGATGAAGCCGTCGATCTCCGGGCGGCGCATCAGCAGCTGCATCGAGATCCAGGCGCCGAAGCTGAAACCGGCGATCCACACGGCCGAGGCATTGGCATTCACGCTCTGCAGCCAGTCGAGCGCCGAGGCGGCATCGGACAGTTCGCCCTGGCCGTTGTCGAAGGTGCCCTGGCTGCGGCCGACGCCGCGGAAGTTGAACCGCAGCACCGAGAAGCCGCGTTTGGCGAAAACGTGGAACAGGTTGTACGTGACCTTGTTATTCATCGTCCCGCCGTACAGCGGGTGCGGATGCAGGATCAGCGCGATCGGCGCATTGACCTCCGGCCCGTGGGTATAACGGCCTTCGAGCCGTCCGTCAGGGCCGGGGAATATGATGTCAGGCATCTCGGTTCGTCACTTTGGCGCCTCTGGGGAGGGGCGGCGCTGGATAATTGGTTGATCGGGGATCAGTTTTACCATACTCGGCAGAGCGAAATTCAAGCCTAAAAGCAGGAAATGAACTCCAGCTACCTTGACTATAACGCAACCGCGCCGCTGCGGCCCGAGGCCCGGGCCGCCCTGCTGGCGGCTCTGGAGGCGCCCGCCAACCCCTCGTCGGTGCACCGTTTTGGCCGCACAGCGCGTGGAATCGCGGATATCGCACGTGGCCAGGTCGCCGATCTGGTCGGCGCCGAGGCGCGCCGGGTGGTGTTCACCTCGGGCGGGACGGAAGCAAATAATCTGGCGCTGCGGCTGGCCATCGAGGGCGCCGGGGTCAAAAGCCTGGTCATGACCGGGATTGAGCACGACTCGGTTTTGCGCCCGGCCCGCCATTCCGGCCTGCCGACCTATGAAGTGGTGGCAGGTCCAGACGGGGTGGTTTCCCTTGCGGCACTCGAGGCGACGCTGGGGGCCGCGCGCGCCGCCCATCCGGGTCCGGCCCTGGTCGGCCTCATGCTGGCCAACAACGAGACCGGCACGATCCAGCCGGTGGCCGAGGCGGCCCGGTTCGCCCATGCGCACCAGTCGCTGCTGCTCTGCGACGCGGTCCAGGCGGCCGGCAAGATCGCCGTCAATCTCAGTCAGCTCGATGCCGACTTCCTGACCCTCTCGGGCCACAAGCTCGGCGGACCGACCGGGGTGGGGGCGCTGATCACCCGCGACGACTGGACCCCGGCGCCGCTGCTTCGGGGCGGCGGGCAGGAGAAGGGCATGCGGGCCGGCACCGAGAACCTGTCCGGCATCGCCGGCTTCGGGGCGGCGGCGGCGGCGGCCCAGCACGGGCTCTACGGGATGAAAAACGTCGCCGGCCTGCGCGACCGCCTGCAGGCCGGACTGCTGGAGGCCTGCGCGGAGGCACCCGTCTACGGCGCCGACGGGCCGGCTGGCCGGCTGCCCAACACGCTCTGCATCGGCATGCCCGGGGTGGCGGCCGAGACCCAGGTGATGGCACTTGACCTGGCCGGGGTGGCGGTGTCGGCCGGCTCGGCCTGCTCGTCGGGCAAGGTGACGCCGAGCCATGTGCTGACCGCCATGGGCCTGCCCGAGGCGGCGGCGCGCGAGGCGATCCGTTTCAGCCTCGGCTGGGCCAGCACGACGGCGGATGTCGACCGCGCCATCGAGGCCTGGGTCAAGCTATGGCATCGCAAGCGGAAGTGATGTGTTGGATTATATATAAAGTATAAATATATGAAATATAATAATAAATATATAACACTTAAAGTAAAAAATGCTGCGGATATCCTGCCGGTTGCTGAGCGGCCCGGCAGACGATATATCCACCGCGCCCGCCTGCGCGGCCTTACGTCCCGGAGTCTTTGAGCGATGCCGAAAATGACCTTCATCCAGCCGGACGGGAAACGCGTCGAGGTCGATGCGCCCATCGGCCTGTCGGTGCTGGAGATCGCCCACAAGCACGGCGTCGATATCGAAGGGGCCTGCGAGGGTTCGCTGGCCTGCTCGACCTGCCATGTCATCATCGACCCCGAGTGGTATGGCCGGCTCGCGGCCGCCAAGCCCGACGAGGAAGACATGCTCGACCTCGCCTTCGGCCTGACCAAGACCTCGCGGCTCGGCTGCCAGCTGATCATGTCGGAGGCGCTGGACGGCCTGGTCGTCAGCCTGCCGACCGCCACCCGGAATATGATGTAAGTCTCCCGACGTGGATCCGATCTACCTCGTCGTCGGCCTGGGCGCTGCGCTGGCCGGCTTCGTCCAGGGCCTGTCCGGTTTCGGCTTCGCCCTGGTCGCCATGTCGGTCTGGGCCTGGCTGATCGATCCCCAACTCGCCGCCGCGCTGGCCGTCTGCGGTGGCCTCAGCGGCCAGATCCTGTCCGCCGTCACCGTCCGCCGGGGCTTCGATCCGAAACTGCTGGCGCCTTTCGTGGCTGGCGGGCTGCTCGGGATACCGGTCGGCACGCTGCTGCTGCCGCTGCTGGATGTCGTGCTGTTCAAGGCGGTGCTGGGCGGGCTGCTGATTGTGCTCTGCCCGCTGATGCTGGCGGCGCCCCGGCTGCCGTCGGTCCGGATCGCCAGCCCGGCGCTGGCCCGGCTGGCCGATGCCGGCTTCGGCATGATCGGCGGCACATTGGGTGGCATCGGCGGCTTTTCCGGCGTGGTGCCGACGCTCTGGTGCACCCTGCGGGGCATGCCCAAGGACAGCCAGCGGGCGGTGATCCAGAATTTCAATCTCGCCCTGCTGATGGTCACCATGCTGGGCTATGTCGCCACCGGGCTGGTGACGATGGCGACGGTGCCGCTGCTGCTGGTGGTGATCCCGGCGATGATGATCCCGTCGCTGCTCGGCGCGCGGCTTTACATTGGTATCAGCGAGGCGAGCTTTCGCCGCATCGTGCTCGGGCTGCTGACGGTCTCGGGCATCGCCATGCTGGTGGCCTCGCTGCCGAAGCTGGCGGGCTAGTCGCGGAAATACTCGGCCGGGTAATGCGCCCGGATGCCCTCGATGAAGGCCAGCGAGCGCGACAGATGCGCCCGCACCTCGCGCGCTGCCGCGATCGGATCGCCGGCGGCGATGGCCTCGACGATGGCGATATGGTCGCGGACGGTCTGGTCGACCTTGCCCTTCATCGGCAGATGCAGACGGCGCAGGCGCTCGATATGGCCGTTGCGCTTCAGCATCACGGTCCACAGGTCGGGCACGCCGGCAGCGTCATACATCATGCGGTGCATNNATGGAGCGGCGCAGGAAGGCGGCCTGGCGCGCATGGTCGAGGTCGATCCGGCTGACCACCGTGGCATGCTGCGGGAAGATATCGACCAGCGCCTCCTCGGCCAGCCGCATCAGCGCATCGCGGATCGGGGTCGAACTCAGGCTGAACTGCAACTGTAGCTCGGGCCGCGACAGCACCGTGCCCGGCACCAGGTCGAGATTGATGATGGCGTCGCGCAGCAGGTCGAAAACCTGCGGCGCCACCTGGCGCGAACGGTCGCGCGGCAGGGTGAGGGCGAGGTGACTGACGGTCGAAGCCATGCCTCTCTATAGCACAGATCGGATTTGACGCACTAATGCATTAGTGCTTTAATGCCGGCCATAAGAAAATCAGAGGAGGAAACCCATATGTCGAATTTCCCGACGCGCCGCCTTGTCGGCGCCGCCATGCTCGGCCTGCTGGCCAGTGCAGCTGCCTTCGGCACTGCGCAGGCGCAGCAGTATCCCGACCGTAACGTGACGATGATCGTGCCGTTCCCCGCGGGCGGCGCTTCCGACATCACGGCGCGCAACGTGGCCGCCAAGCTGACCGACAGCTTGGGCAAGACGGTGGTGGTGGAGAACCGTGCCGGCGCCAATGGCTCGCTCGGCGCCACGTTGCTGAAGCAGGCAGCACCCGACGGCTACACCATTCTGGTCGGTTCGATCGGCGTTTTCGCGATCAATCCGGCGCTGTTCCCGGATCTGAAATACGATCCGATGAAGGATTTCGACCTGCTCTCCGTCGCCGTCCGCACCCCCAACGTGCTGGTGGCGCATCCGGGCTTTCCGGCCAACAGCGTGAAAGAGCTGGTCGAATATATGAAGAAAAATCCGGACAAAGTGTCGTTCGCCTCGTCCGGCACCGGCTCGTCGGACCATCTGACCGCCGCGCTGTTCATGCAGAAGACCGGCACGGTTGGCGTGCATGTGCCCTATAAGGGCGGCGGGCCGGCCATCGGCGACCTGATCGGCGGCCATGCCAATGTGTCGTTCCAGAATCTCGGCGCCATCGCCAACCACGTGCGCGGCGGCAAGCTGAAGGCGCTGGCGGTCACCGCCAGCAAGCGCAACCCGGCGCTGCCGGATGTTCCGACCCTGGCGGAAGCCGGCGTGAAGGATGTCGAGGTCTATTCCTGGCAGGCTGCTGCGGCACCCAAGGGGCTTCCGCCGGCGATCCGCGCCCGGCTGGAAAAGGACATTATCGCCGGCCTGAAATCGGCCGAGACGACCGCCAAGTTCAACGATATCGGCTTCGATGTGGTGGCGAATACGTCCAAGGAATTCGAAACCTTCCTCGCCGCCGAGATTGCCCGCTGGAAAACCGTGATCGAGGTCGGCAAGATCAAGCCGGAATAACTGTTCGCTGACGACGGGGCGGGCAGCGATGCCCGCCCCATTCATTTTCAAGAGTCCCCCCATGACCGGCAAGAAGAAAACCCCAGATCAGCTCCGCAGCGCGCGGTGGTTCGCACCCGACGACCTGCGCAGCTTCGGCCACCGGTCGCGCATCATGCAGATGGGCTACGCCGCCACCGAGTGGACCGGCAAGCCGCTGATCGCCATCGTCAACACCTGGTCCGACATCAATCCCTGTCACGCGCATTTCAAGCATCGCGTGGAAGACGTGAAGCGCGGCGTGCTGCAGGCCGGCGGCCTGCCGATCGAACTGCCGGCGATCTCCGTCTCCGAAAGTTTCGTCAAGCCGACCACCATGCTCTATCGCAACATGCTGGCGATGGAGACCGAAGAACTGATCCGCAGCCATCCGGTCGATGGTGCCGTGCTGATGGGCGGCTGCGACAAGTCGACGCCCGGCCTGATGATGGGCGCCACCAGTGCCGGCCTGCCGATGATCTACCTGCCTGCCGGTCCGATGCTGCGCGGCAACTGGAAGGGCAAGATCCTCGGCTCGGGCTCGGATGCCTGGAAATTCTGGGACGAGCGCCGCGCCGGCAATATCTCGAATCAGGAATGGAACGATATCGAAGCCGGTATCGCGCGCAGCTATGGCACCTGCATGACCATGGGGACGGCCGCCACGATGATGGCGATCACCGAATCCATCGGCATGACATTGCCCGGCGCGTCGTCCATTCCCGCTGCCGATGCCGGCCATATCCGCATGAGCAGCGAATGCGGTCGCCGCATCGTGGACATGGTGTGGGAAGACCTGACGCCGCAGAAGATCCAGACTCGCAAGGCCTATGAGAATTCCATTGCCGTCGCCATGGCGATGGGTTGCTCGACCAATGCGATCATCCATGTGATTGCGATGGCGCGCCGTGCCGGGCAGGATATTTCGCTGGATGATTTCGAGATCGCCAGCCGTAAAGTGCCGGTGATCGCCAATATCCGCCCCTCGGGCGAGGAATACCTGATGGAGGACTTCTTCTATGCCGGCGGCCTACCGGCGCTGATGACCCGCATCAAGGACCATCTGCATCTCGATGTCGTGACGGTGACTGGTCAGACGCTGGCCGAGAATATCCAGCATGCCCAGGTACACCACGAGGACGTGATCCGCACCACTGAGAACCCGATCTATGCCGAGGGCGCGCTGGCGGTGCTGAAGGGCAACCTTGCGCCGGATGGCTGCGTGATCAAGCCGAGCGCCTGCGACCCGCGATTCCTCAAGCATTCCGGTCCGGCGCTGGTGTTCGACGACTATCCGTCGATGAAGAAGGCGGTGGATGACGAGAACCTGGAGGTCACCGCCGACCATGTGCTGATCCTGCGCAATGCGGGGCCTCTGGGTGGGCCGGGCATGCCCGAATGGGGCATGCTGCCGATCCCGAAGAAGCTGGTGAAGCAGGGCGTGCGCGACATGGTGCGTCTGTCGGACGCGCGCATGAGCGGCACCAGCTATGGCGCCTGCATCCTGCATGTGGCGCCGGAATCCTATATCGGCGGGCCTCTCGCACTCGTGCAGAACGGCGATATCATCTCACTGGATGTCAACAAGCGCACCATCACGCTGGATGTGTCGGATGCGGAGCTGGCCAAGCGCAAGGCGGCGTGGAAACAGCCCGAGGTGCGCTACGAGCGCGGCTATGGCTGGATGTTCAGCAAGCATATCAGGCAGGCCGACCAGGGCTGTGACTTTGACTTCCTCGAAACCGGGTTCGGCGCGCCGGTGCGCGAGCCGGATATCTTCTGAGGTCGCGCCATGTGGACTCCGTCATCCCGCTATCCCGATCCGGCCGTGCAGGTGCTGGACGACAGTTTTGCGAAACTGCGCCTGCGCACGGCTGCCGTGGAAAAGCTGGCCAGCGGCTATCGCTGGGCCGAGGGGCCGGTCTGGTTCGGCGACCAGCGCTGCCTAATCTGGAGCGACATACCGAACAACCGCATGCTGCGCTGGGACGAACAGACCGGTGCGGTCACCACCTTCCGCCAGCCGTCCAACCATGCCAACGGCAATACGCGCGACCGCCAGGGCCGCCTGGTGACCTGCGAACATGAGACGCGGCGCATCACCCGCACCGAATACGACGGCAGCATCACCGTGCTGGCCGATCGCTTCGAGGGCAAGCGGCTGAATTCGCCGAACGACATCGTTGTGAAGTCGGATGGCAGCATCTGGTTCACCGATCCTATTTTCGGAGTCAACAGCAATTACGAAAGCCGCAAGGGCGTCTCGGAACTGCCGCAGCATGTTTACCGCCTTGATCCCGAGAGCGGCGCGCTGAGCGTTGTTGCCGAAGGCCTGAACGGACCGAACGGACTCGCTTTTTCGCTCGATGAAAGCCGGCTTTATATCGTGGAATCGCTGGCTGCACCCAATCGCCTGATCCACGCCTACGACGTAACCAATGGCGGCAGGGCGCTGAGCAACAAGAAGCTGCTGATCGATTGCGGTGCCGGCTCGTCAGATGGCTTCCGTGTCGATACCGCCGGCAATCTGTGGTGCGGCTGGGGCATGGGCAGCGACGATCTCGACGGTGTCATGGTGTTCAACGCCGATGGCCGCGCCATCGGGCGGATCGCGCTGCCGGAACGCTGCGCCAATCTCTGCTTCGGCGGCGTCATGCGCAACCGACTGTTCATGGCCGCCAGCCAGTCGCTTTACGCGCTCTATGTCGATGTGCAGGGCGCCACACTCTCTTAGTCAGAAGGAAGCCTCTCGTGCCTGTTAAAGCCGAAACCATTGCCAAACTGAAAACCGTCAGCACGCCGACGCTGGCCACCGCGCTGTACAAGCGCGGCCTGCGCAACCAGTTCATCCAGGATGTGGTGCCGCTCAATCCGTCGCTCCCGACCATGGTGGGCGAAGCCTTCACCCTGCGCTACATGCCGGCGCGCGAGGATCGCAATCCGATCACCGTGTTCCAGAACCCGGAGCATCCGCAGCGCAAGGCGGTGGAAATCTGCCCGCCCGGCGCGGTGCTGGTGATGGACAGCCGCAAGGATGCGCGGGCTGCCTCGGCCGGTTCAATCCTGATCTCGCGCCTGATGGTGCGTGGCGTCGCCGGCGTGGTCACCGATGGCGGTTTCCGCGATTCCGCCGAGATCGCTGCTCTGAAGATCCCGGCCTTCCACAGCCGTCCGTCGGCGCCGACCAATCTGACCCTGCATGAAGCGATCGACATCAATGTGCCGATCGGCTGCGGCGATGCCGCCGTCTTCCCCGGCGATGTGATCGTGGGCGATGCCGACGGCGTGATGGTGATCCCGTCCGAGATCGCCGACGAGATCGCCACCGAAGCGGTCGAGATGACGGCGTTTGAAGACTTCGTCACCGAGCAGGTGCTGGGCGGCCGTTCGATCAAGGGGCTGTATCCGGCCACCGATCCGCAGACCAAGGTCGACTTCGAAGCCTGGCGCAAGCAGAAGGGCCGGTAAGGCCCTCGGCCGCCCATACCATCATCGTCATGGCCGGGCTTGACCCGGCCATTTCATGCAGGATTGCGAGAGATCCTCGGGACGAGCCCGAGGATGACGGGCGGGGCGTGTAGCCGGGCTAAAAAGCCCACTTGCGTGCCACTAAAACTATTTTATATTTAAAATACTTTGGCCGCCGCCTGCAATGAGGCGCTAGCGTTTAAACAATCCTGTGCTGTATATTGTTCCTAAACCTTGATTTTAGTCGTGGAATGCGAAATATGCGCTGTTCAGGCGGCCGGAATCATATTATATGTGTACATATGATTTAGGCCGTGAGTTCCGGTCAGCCCCATCGTTGTCCTGTGCTGTCCTCAAACGGATTCAAGAGCCCATGTCTTCCCAAGCTGCCGCCGCTGTCGTTCCTGCCACGCCGTCGCATCCGCTGCTGAAACCCGGCGGCAATCTGCGCGAGGAGGAAGTGACCTTCGTCCACCACTGGACCGACAGCCTCTTCACTTTCCGCACCACGCGCGATCCGAGCTTCCGTTTCATCAACGGCCAGTTCGCCATGATCGGGCTTATCGTGGATAACAAGCCGCTGCTGCGCGCCTATTCGATGGCGAGCGCCAATTACGAAGAGCATCTCGAATTCTTCTCGATCAAGGTGCAGGACGGCCCGCTGACATCAAAGCTGCAGCATCTGAAAGTGGGCGACAAGATCATCGTTGGCCGCAAGGCGACCGGCACGCTGCTGCAGGACAACCTGCATCCGGGAAAGACGCTCTGGCTGCTTGGCACCGGCACCGGGCTGGCGCCCTTCATGTCCATCATCAAGGATCACGAGGCCTACGAACGCTACGACCGCGTCGTGCTGGTGCATGGCGTGCGCACGGTGGGCGAACTGGCCTATCAGGATTACATCACGCGCGAACTGCCGGAGAACGAGTTCTTCGGCGAGGATGTGAAGCAGAAGCTGCTCTACTACCCGACCGTGACGCGCGAGGATTTCCGCAACAGGGGGCGTATCACGGACCTGATCCGCTCGGGCAAGCTGTTCGCCGATCTCGGCTTGCCGCCGCTCAGCAAGGAGACCGACCGGCTGATGCTCTGCGGCAGCCCGCAGATGCTGGCCGAGATGCGCGAACTGCTCGACGGCCTGGGCTGGAACGAAGGCTCGACCACCGGCGCCGGGCATTACGTGATCGAGAAGGCCTTCGTCGAACAGTAGGGCTGGCTTCACCCGGACGTGACAGGGCGGCGGAGCGATCCGTCGCCTTTTTTGTCGCAGTACGCAAAGCCCCCTTGGCCGGGTGCAGGCGGTTGGCTATCTTTCCCCGCCATGACCGCGAGTCGCGATTTCACCGCCTTTGTGCAGGAGCTGTTCGCCCCCCTGGGCGGCGTTGCCGTCCGCCCGATGTTCGGCGGGGCCGGGGTCTATTCGCGCGGCGTGATGTTCGCCCTGATCGACGACGATACGCTCTATCTGAAGGCCGATGCCGAGAGCAAGAAAGCCTTCGAGGCACGCGGTTGCGAGCCCTTTGTCTATGACGGCAAGGGCAAGCCGGTGCAGATGAGCTACTGGAAGATGCCGCCCGAACTGGTCGACGACGCCGACGAAGCGGTGAAATGGGCGCAGACCGCGCTCAGCATTGCCAGGGCCGAGAAGGCCGCCACCCCGCCGCCGTCGCGCCGGGTGACGCTGGGCGCCGCACGCCGGCATAGATAACGTTTCAGTCTCGGCTCTGTTGCCTACCTTACAACCGTCATTCTCGGGCTTGTCCCGAGAATCCATCTGCGTGTTCCGATGCGTGGAGGGTTGGGATGGATCCTCGGGACAAGCCCGAGGATGACGAAAAAGAAAAGTCAGCCGCGCGCGATCTTCATCGCTTCATTGAGCACATCCTGGTCGCCGACATGATTGGCGAGCAGCAGCACCAGTTTCGCCATCGCCTTCTGTGCGGCGGCGTCGTCCAGGCCTTCGGTCATTTTCACCAGCGCGGCATAGGTTGCATCGCCATCGGCGAGATTGGGCTCGGTGATCAGCTTTCCCATGCTCAGCCTCCAGGATTCGGAATCGTTTCGCCTGGCACTTCGCGCGACAGGCCGCGGAACAGCGCCACGGTAGTTCCAGCCGCATCGCGCACGGTCATGTCATAGACGCTGCTACGGCCGGCCGACTCCCGCAGTTCGGCGGTGGCGGTCAGCACCGTGCCGACGGCCACTGGCTTCAGATAGGTGATGTCGCATTGCTGCGCCACGGCATTGCGATTGAAGCTGTTGCAGGCATAGCCGAATGCGCTGTCGGCCAGCGTGAAGATCATGCCGCCGTGGCAGGTGCCGTGGCTGTTGACCATGTCAGGCTGCACGGTCATCCGCAGCACGCAGCGGCCCGGTCCCATCGACACCAGTTCGATGCCAAGTTTACGCGCGGTGAGGTCGCGTTCGGCGGCGGCCTTGCCGATCTTATCTGCGATCTGATGCGGCGTCATTTTCCGCTGAACTTCGCCGCACGCTTCTGCAGGAAGGCGGTCACGCCCTCGATGAAATCGCGGGTGCGGCCGGCGATCACCTGGCTTTCACGCTCGGCTTCCAACTGCGCATCCAGGCCGTTGGTGGCCGACTGGCGGATCAGTTTGCGGATCTGCGCCAGACCGACCGTGGGTCCGTTGGCGAATTTCGTCGCCACTTTCATCGCGGCCGGCATCAGTTCGGCGTCGTCCACGCATTGCCAGATCAGGCCCCATTCGGCTGCTGTCTCGGCCGGCAGCTTCTCGGCCAGCATGGTGAGGCCGAGCGCGCGCGCGGTACCGGCCAGACGCGGCAGGAAGAAGGTGCTGCCGGCATCGGGCACCAGACCCAGATTGCCGAAGGCCTGCAGGAAGGTGGCGGATTTCGCCGCGATCACGATGTCGCCGCAGAGCGCGAGGCTCATACCGGCGCCGGCCGCCGGGCCGTTCACCGCGCAGACCACCGGCATGTGATAGGCGGCGAGCTTGCGGATCACCGGATGATAGCGGTCGTGCAGCGCCTTGCCGAGATCGGGCATGCCGCCGTCGGCGCTGAGATCACCACTCGCGAGGTCTGCGCCGGAGCAGAAGCCACGGCCGGCGCCGGTGAGCAGCAGGCAGCGGATCGACGCATCCTGGTCGATGTCTTCCAGCGCCTTGAGCAGCTCGCTCATCAGTTCGAGGCTCAGCGCGTTGAGCCGCTCGGGGCGATTGAGCGTGACGGTGGCGATGCCGTCCTTCTTCTCGACGATCAGGGTCTTCCAAGCCATGCGTTTTCTCCCTTATGGGGATGAACGCTAACCGATTTGTCAGGAGCGGAGAACCGTCTCCGTAACGGCAGCGGCGTTGGTTTCCGTTGCGGCAACCACGCGGTTGCGGCCCTCGCGCTTGGCACCGTAGAGCGCGCCATCGGCCCGCTGCACGAAGGTGCTGAGCGATTCCCCGATGCGGAATTCGGCCACGCCGGCAGACACCGTGATGCGGCCGAGCTGTTCGCCGGAATGACGCTTGACCAGCTTACGGGCCGCGATCAGCGCGCGGATATTGTCGCCGAGCTTCACCGCCTGGTCGGCACGGGTGCGCGGCAGCAGGATGGCGAATTCCTCGCCGCCGTAACGCGCAGCCAGATCCTGGCCCTTCACGTTGTCGCTGAGCGTGCGGGCCACCAGCTGCAGCACGGTATCGCCGGTCTGATGGCCGTGGCGGTCGTTGAACAGCTTGAAGTGATCAATGTCGAGCAGCATCAGTGTCAGCGGCTCGCCGCTTTCCATCGCTGCCTTGGCCAGCAGCGACAGTGTCTGTTCGAAATTCTTGCGGTTGGCCAGGCCGGTGAGGCCGTCCGACAACGCTTCGCGGCGCGCCTGTTCAAAATGCTCGCGCAGCTGCTGCACTTCCGCCGTGGTCTCGGCCAGACGATCTTCCAGCGACTGGTTGCGCTCCTGCATCGTGCGGGTTTCCTGCAGCATCGCGCCGACCAGTGAGCCGAAGGCGGGCGCATGACCGTGCTGGTCGAGGCTGTCGGAGAAATCCTCCAGCTTGTCGCCATAGGCCTTGGTGTCCTGCTCGGCGCTGCCGACGAAGCTGCGCAGTTCGTCCATCGCTTCCTGCAGCTTCTCGGTGGTTTCGCGCGAGGCGCGCAGCATGCGCGCGGGATTGAGATACTCTTCGTAGAGCTGCAGCGTGGTGTCGGGCGTAAACGCTGTGCCGGCAGCCAGCAGCGCGTCGATGGCACGGCTCAGGGCCGGATCGCGACCGGCATGGTATTCGTACCAGATGGTGAAATTGATCGGGGTTGGCGGAATCGAGAACCGCGTCATGCTCGCGACCGCCGCGTGGGCGTATTCAGCCGCCTGATGCAGGTCGTCGTGGTACATACCGGGCTCCCTCGGCGCCAGCCGGTCTCCCCCGATCCCGTGCCTGCGCGCGCCTACTTTGCGGCGGGGCCGGGGCGTCTGTCCACGATTTTACCGACGAAATCGCTCAGATGCCGAGATAGCGGTGCTGGACGTCGGGTGCGGCCTTCAGGTCGGCCGAGTTGCCCTGCCAGACCACGCGACCTTTCTCGATCACGTAATGCCGGTCGGCCAGCTTGGTGAGCGCGCCGACGTTCTTATCCACAACCAGGATGGACTGCCCGGCCTGCTTGAGCCGCTCCAGGCAATGCCAGATTTCCAAGCGAATCAAAGGGGCAAGGCCTTCGGTAGCCTCGTCCAGAATCAACAGATGCGGATTGGTCATTAACGCGCGACCGACCGCCAGCATCTGCTGCTCGCCGCCGGAAAGCTGGCTGCCCATGTTGCCGGCGCGCTCGGCCAGGCGCGGGAAGAGTTCGATCACCCGTTCATAGGTCCAGGGCTGGGCCGATCCGTTGCGATTGGAAGCCGTGGCGATCAGGTTTTCTTTCACCGAGAGGTTGGGGAAAATCTGCCGACCTTCCGGCACCAGGCCGACGCCGACCTTGGCCACGCGGTAAGACGGCAGGCCGCGGATCTCGGCGTCGCGGAAGCGGATGCGGCCACGCGCCGCCGGGGTGAGGCCCATGATCGAGCGGATCGTGGTGGTCTTGCCCATGCCGTTGCGGCCCATGAGCGTGACGACTTCGCCGGCCTTGATGGACAGCGACATGCCGAACAGCACCTGGCTGCGGCCGTAGAAGGTGTCGATCGCGTCGACGGTCAGCAGTTCGGTCATCGCGTTTACTCCACCACCGCTTCTTCGTCGCCGAGATAGGCCTGGCGGACCTGCTCGTTGCGGCGGATCTCGTCGGGCAATCCCGTCGCGATGGCGTGGCCATAGACCAGCACGGTGATACGGTCGGCCAGCGCGAAAACGGCATCCATGTCGTGTTCGATCAAAAGGATGGTGACGCTGCCCTTGATGCCGCGCAGCATCTGCACCATGCGGGCGGAATCCTCCGGGCCCATGCCGGCCATCGGCTCATCCAGCAGCAGCAGCTTCGGCTTGGTGGCCAGCGCCATGGCGATTTCGAGCTGGCGATGTTCGCCGTGGCTCAGCGCACTGGCGGTGATGTCGGCGCGATGGGCAAGGCCGACCTGTTCCAATGCCTGCATCGCCGGTTCGCGCAGGGATTTGTCCTTGCGAGCTTCGGCCCAGAAACGGAAGGAATGGCCATCATGGGCCTGCACAGCCAGCGCGACATTGTCCAGCGCGGTGAAGTTCTGGAAGATCGACGTGATCTGGAACGAACGCGCGATGCCGGCGCCCGAGCGCTGATGCACCGGCATCGCGGTGATGTCCTGGCCCATGAAATGGATCGTGCCGGCATCGGGACGCAGTTCGCCGATCAGCTGACCGATCATCGTGGTCTTGCCGGCACCGTTTGGACCGATCACGGCATGGATTTCACCCTGACGCAGGTCGAGCGACAGGTTGTCGGTGGCAGTGAGGCCGCCGAAGCGCTTCACCAGATTGGAAACCTTGAGCACTTCAGTCATGACGGTTCTTCCGGCGCTGGATTTCCCACTTGGCGAACCAGGCCAGCGCACAGGCGGCAACCAGGATCAGGGTGGGGATCAGCCATTGATCTTCATAGGTGGTATGGATGCCGTAGAGCAGGAAGAAGGCGGCGCAGCCGGCCAGCAGCGTGCAGGCCTGGCCGCGCACCATCGCACCATCGATGCCGCCACGCGCGAACAGCACCACCAGGATCAGGATCGGGCCGAACACGATCTTCCAGTATTCGGTCCAGCTGGACAGCACCTCTTCCAGCAGCAGGAAGGCAACGGTGCCGAAAACGGGCCCAAACAGGCTGCCCATGCCGCCGAGCACCACCATGACGATCAGGTCGCCCGAGCGGCTCCAGTGCATCATCGCCGGGCTGATGAAACCGGTGAAGGTGGCGGTCAGCACGCCGGCCAGGCCACAGAGCATGCCGGCGATCACGAAGGCGGTGAGCTGGTAGCGATGCACCGGAAAACCGATCGTGGCCATGCGGCGGTCGTTCGACCGGGCGCCCTGCAGCACCATGCCGAAGCGCGAATTGACCGTGCGATGGACGAAGTAGATCGACGCCAGCAGGATCACCCAGCAGAGGTAATAGAAGGTCGGGCGGTTATCGAGGTTGAGCAGCCCACCGAAATCCGACCGCGTCATGATGTTGAGGCCGTCGTCGCCACCGTAGGCGAAGGCGCCGTTGCCGAGATAGTAGACCAGCTGCGAGAAGGCCAGCGTGATCATGATGAAAAAGATGCCCTTGGTGCGCAACGACAGCAGGCCGATCAGAGCTGCGACGACGCCCGAGATGATCACCGCCAGCGGCCACTGGATCCAGGCGGCGTGCACGCCATGGAAGGCGAGGATGCCGACGGTATAGCCGCCGACGCCGATATAGGCGGCATGACCGAAGCTGACCATGCCGCCATAGCCGAGGATCAGGTTCAGGCTGACCGCGGCAATCGCCATGATGACGATGCGGGTGAACAGCGTGAGCAGGAAGGGATCGTCGAAGACGACCGACAGGACCGGGATCAGGCCGAGGAAGCCGAGCAGGGCGAGGCCGACGACGAAGGTGAGGCGCGAAGACGTGGCGGTCGAGGCGGAGGAGTTGGAAGCGGACGACACGAACAGAACTCCTCAGCGGCCGGGTGCGGGGAACAGCCCGGCGGGACGCAACACCAGTACGGCGGCCATCAGGATATAGATCAGCATCGACGACAGCGCGGTGGCCAGCGTGCTGGCATCCGACGGCGACAGGAAGGCGCCGAGCATATTGGGCAGAAATGCACGCCCCATGGTGTCGATGATGCCGATGGCCAGCGCAGCGATGAAGGCGCCGGGCAGCGAGCCGATGCCCCCGATTACGATCACGACCAGCGCCAGGATCAGGATGTTGTCACCCATGCCGATCTGCACCGTGGTGACCGGACCGGCCATCAGGCCGGCCAGTGCTGCCAGCGCCGAACCGAGACCGAAGACCAGGGTGAAGAGCTGCTTGATGTTGATGCCGAGTGCGCCGACCATTTCACGGTTCGATGCGCCGGCGCGGATCAGCATGCCGAGCCGCGTGCGCTGTACCAGCACATAGAGGAAGGCGGCACAGAGCAGCCCGACCAGGATGATCAGGAAACGATAAGAGGGGTAGGGCAGACCAGGCAGAATCTCGATCTGGCCTTGCAGCCAGTTGGGCGTCTCGATGGTCATGCCGCCGGCGCCGAACATCAGGCGCGCGAGTTCGTTGAAGAACAGGATCAGGCCGAAGGTGGCCAGCACCTGATCCAGGTGATCGCGGGTATACAGCGTGCGCAGGGCGATGATCTCGGTGACGATGCCGAGCAACGCGCCGGCCGGTAGGGCAAGGGCTGCACCGAGGAAGAAGCTGCCGGTCCATTCGGTGAAGACGGCGGCGAAATAGGCGCCCATCATATAGAGCGAGCCATGCGCCAGATTGACCATGTCCATGATGCCGAAGACCAGCGTCAGGCCGGCGGCCAACAGGAACAGCAGCAGGGCGATCTGCAGGCCGTTGAGGAATTGCTCGAAAATCAGCAGCATGGTGTTAAGGGGTGCTCACTGGTCAGAAGATGCGCCCCGCCGAAACTGGCGGGGCGCATCGGGTGTCACATCACATCTTGCATTTGGCGGCGTGCGGATCGGTATGCGCGGTCAGCACGGTGCTGACAGTGCGCAGGTCGTATTCGGTATCCGACACCTTGTAGGCTTCCTGCTGATAGACATTCTGGATCGGGAAATTGTTATTCCCGAACTTGAACGGGCCACGCACGGAATCGAACTTCGCCGCCTTCAGGGCCGCACCGACAGCCTTCTTGTCCTTCAGGTTGCCCTTGGTCGCGGTGACGGCCGAGGCAATCAGGTTGGCGGCATCGTAGCTCTGTGCGCCATAGAAGGCCGGCGTCTCGTTATACTTCTTCTTGTAGTCGGCGACGAATTTCTGGTTCGCCGCATAAGGCAGGTCGGTGGCCCAGGTCGACGTCAGATACGTGTCGAGCACCAGATCCTTCTGCAGCTTCAGTGTCACCGCGTCGATGGTGAAAGCCGAATAGACCGGAATGTCCTTCTTCAGGCCAGCCTGACTGTATTGCTGGAAGAACTGCACGCCGGCGCGGCCGGGGAAGAAGACATAGACCGCCTCGGGCTTCGCAGCGCGGATCTTGGAAATCTCACCGGAGAAGTCGAGCTGGTCGGGCCATTTGGTCATGTCCTGGCCGATCACCTGGCCCTTGAACAGCGATTTCACGCCGTTGGTGCCGTCGACGCCGGCGGCATAGTTCGGCGCGACCATGTAGAGCTTCTTGACGCCCTTCTGGTTCAGCAACTCGCCGACCGCCATGTGGTTCTGGTCGTTCTGCCAGGAGGCAGCAAAGAAATACGGGCTGCAGCCTTCACCGGCCAATTGAGAAGGGCCGGCATTGGTGCCGATCAGGAAAGTCTGTGCATCCAGCACCGGCTTGTAGGAGGCCAGCAGCACGTTCGACCAGATATAGCCGGCGACGAAATCGACCTTGTCGCGCTGTAGCAGCTTTTCGGTCTTCTGCTTGCCGACTTCGGGCTTTTGTTCGTCGTCTTCGTAGATCACTTCCACCGGTACGCCGCCCATCTTTTTGCCGAGATGGTCGAGCGCCAGGTTGAAGGCGTTCTGCATGTCGCGTCCGTAGGCCGCGTTGGGCCCGGACAGCGTGGTGACGAAACCGATCTTGATCTTCTTCGCAGCTTGCGCCGCGGCATCATCGGCCGCGAAAGGGAAGGCCATGAGAGCGGTGGAAAGAAGAGCCAGGGTCTGGAAAGCGGGACGCATCGTTCGTGTCTCCTTCAGTGACATGCCAGCTGCACGGTGCATCGGACGATGCACCGCATTACGCAGTTTCTTATGCAAGCCCTTGGGAGTCCCCCGTTTGAGATATTTTAAGCATTAAATACTTGGCGAGGCAATCGAAGTGTGCCGCTTCAGGTCCGGATATGGATGGGGCGCCAGCCGCAGCCGGCGCCCCGCCATTTTGCCGGTCAGATGCCGGTTATTTCATCGGGCACTTGGCAGCATACGGGTCGACCAGGTCCTTGTAGACCGTGCTGACCGTGCGGATGTCGTACTCGGTGTCCGACACCTTGTAGACTTCCTGCTGGTAGATGTTGTGGATCGGGAAGTGGTTCTTGCCGAACTTCATCGGACCACGCACCGAGTCGAACTTGGCGGCCTTGATCGCGTTGCGCAGGGCATCCTTGTCCTTCAGGTTGCCCTTGGTGGCGACCACCGCCGAATTGATCAGGTTGATCGTGTCGTAGGACTGGGCGCCGTAGAAGGATGGCGTGTCCTTGTGCTTCTTCTTGAATTCCGACACGAACTTCTGATTGGCGGCATAGGGCAGATCCGGCGCCCACCACAGCGTCTGGAAGGTATCGAGTGTCAGATCCTTCTGCAGTTTCAGCGTGATCGCGTCGACCGTGAACGTCGTGTAAAGCGGAATGTCCTTCTTCAGGCCAGCCTGGCTGTACTGCTGGAAGAACTGCACGCCGGCCCGGCCCGGGTAGAACACGAAGACGGCGCCCGGCTTGGCGGCGCGGATCTTCGAGATTTCCGCCGAGAAGTCGAGTTGGTCAGGCCACTTGGTCATGTCCTGGCCGACGACCTGGCCCTTGAAGGTGGACTTCACGCCATTGGCCATGTCCAGGCCGGCGGCGTAGTTCGGTGCCACGATGTAGAGCGACTTGATGCCCTTCTGGTTCAGCAGTTCGCCGGCCGCCATGGTGTTCTGGTCGTTCTGCCAGGAGGCCGCGAAGAAGTAGGGATTGCACTGTTCGCCAGCCAGCGGCGAGGGACCGGCATTGGCGCTGATCAGGAAGGTCTTGTTGTCGGTGACCGTCTTGTAGGAGGCCAGCAGCACGTTCGACCAGATGTAGCCGGCGACGAAGTCGACCTTGTCGCGCTGCATCAGCTTTTCGGTCTTCTGCTTGCCGACTTCGGGCTTCTGCTCATCGTCTTCGTAGACGATCTCGAGCGGGATACCGCCCATCTTCTTGCCGAGATGCTGGACCGCCAGCTCGACCGAATTCTTCATGTCCACGCCGATCGCGGCATTCGGGCCCGACAGGGTGGTGACGAAGCCGATCTTGATCTTCTTGTTCGCCTGGGCGGCAGCGTCGCCGGCCACGAAGGGCACGGCCGCAAGCGCCAGCGCGCTAGTCAGACTCAGCAAAGTCGAAAATTTCATGGATGGTCTCCTCTCCCTGCACGGTGCCGGTCTGTCCGGCCCAATGCTTCTCCTGTTTATGGCCCCTGCCGCCCGCCCTGAGGGAGACGGCACATGCCCCGGTACGCAACTGTACTCTACGCCTGCACGATACGTCCAAACTGACCTTCACCGCATCGCTGCGACGAGGGATTCACGACGGATTTATGCTGCTGGTCTAAAGCCTTGCGGCCCGGCCCAGGTCGCTGACGGCGACTCTCGCCCATTTCCCTCGTTTATTGTCGAGTAGGTACTATAATGCCGGTCTCGGTTGCCGCAAGCACTATCGTGCATGTTACGGCCGATGCCGGCGCAAGTTCCTGATCCTGACGCACCTTAGCCCTTCCCCAGCGGCAGCCAATGGACGCAGAGGAGGGAAACCTGCACTTTTGCGCCGGTAGACGACAGCCTGGCTATTCGCCTTGGGCGGCCTTTTGACGCAACACGAAACGCTGCACCTTGCCGCTCTCGGTGCGCGGCAGCGCATCGATAAATTCGATCTGGCGCGGATACTTGTAGGGTGCGATCTCGGCTTTGACGAAATCCTGCAGCGCCCTCATGGTCTCGGGCGTTGCCGGTACGCCGTTACGCAATACCACATAGGCCTTCACGACCTGACCGCGCTCGGGGCAGGGTGCGCCGACCACGGCGCAGTCCTGCACCTGCGGATGCAGCAGCAGCACGGATTCCACTTCAGGGCCGGAGATGTTGTAGCCAGCCGAGACGATCATGTCGTCGGCGCGCGCCTGGTACCAATAATAGCCATCCTCATCGCAGAGATAGGCGTCACCGGTGAAGTTCCAGCCATTCTGCACATAGGCTTTCTGGCGTTCCGGGTTGTCGAGATAGCGGCAGCCGACCGGCCCGCGGATGGCGAGCCGACCAACAGTGCCGGCCGGTACCGGCCGGCCATCGTCGTCGAAGATTCCTGCCTCGTAGCCCGGGATCGGCTTGCCGGTGGCACCAGGGCGAATGCCGTCGCCTTCGGATGTAATGAAGATATGCAAGATCTCGGTGCCGCCAAGTCCGTCGATCAGCTTCACACCGGTGGCTTCGCGCCAACCCTCATACGTGGCGAGCGGCAGGGTTTCGCCAGCCGAGACGCCTTTCTTGAGCGAGGAGAGATCGTAATCTTTCACCATGTCGATCATCGCGCGGTAAGCGGTCGGCGCGGTGAAAGAGATCGTGACCTTCTTGGCCTGGATCGTCTCCAGCATCTTCTGGGGATTGTACTGTTCCACAAGAACAGTAGATGCCCCGACATGCATTGGGAAGGTGACCAATGCGCCCAATCCGAAGGTGAAGGCGAGTGGCGGTGAGCCGGTGAAGACATCGTCTTTCGTGGGCCGAAGCACATAGCGGTTAAAGGTGTCGCAGATCGCCAGCACGTCGCGATGGAAATGCATGCAGCCTTTCGCGGGGCCGGTGGTGCCGGACGTAAAGGCGATCAGGCAGACGTCGTCCCAGGCTGTGTCGAGAGTCTCGAACTCCACCGGTTTTCTGGCCATGCGGGTTTCGAGTGAGTCTTCGACGCCTTCGCTGTAGTAGTAGCAGATGCGTTTGAGATGCTTCGACTCCTTTCGGGTCGTTTCCATCTCGTCGCGCAGCCGCCAGTCGCAGATCGCGAATTCGATCTCGGCCTTATCCGTCATGAAGGTGAGTTCGCGCCAGCGATACAGTGGCATGGTGGCGACCGCGATGGCACCGACCTTCATCACCGCGAACCAGCAGGCGACATACATCGGATTGTTCGGCGCGCGCAGCATCACGCGGTTGCCCGGCCTGATGCCATAGTCTTCCACCAGGACATGTGCGATGCGGTTGGCAGTCTCCAGCAGGCGACGATAGGTCCAGACTTCGTCATTATAATGGATGGCCGGGCGGTCGCCATGGATCGCGGCCTGCTTGTCGAGCAGTTCGCGCGCACAGTTCATGCGCTTCGGATAGGCCCTCAGCTCAGGCAGCGTATCCCACAGCATGATGGGCCATTGGTCCTGCGGCGGCAGGTGATCGCGGGCAAAGGTATCGGTGTGAGCCGACGACTCGAAAATGTGGTCAGTGCGGGACATGACGAACCTCGGAAGACGGCGAAGCAGGTCCGGCGAACGGGAGCGGCATTTCGATACGCACCGCATCTGACGGCGGTGTTGCACGGCCGGCGGCATCATGGCCGCGGACGTAATAGGTGTAGCGCAGGCCGCCCAGCACCACCTTGTCGGCATGCTTGGTCGACTTTACGGCTTCGGTGACGCGGGCATCGCCGTCGTCTTCCGCACGATAGACATTGTAACCGGCGATCTCGGTGCTGCCGGCGACCGCCCTGTTCCAGGTCAGCTTGACCTGGCCCTTTTCGACGGTAGCCGTGAGTCCGGCGCCGGCGTCGGGCCAGCGCGGCGCATCGCCATCGGTGACATCGGGCGGTGCCTGCATCAGGCCCTTGGGCCAGAGGAAGCAGGTCACTTCCTTGAACTTCTCGTCGAGCTGCTTGCAGACGTTGCAGTAGATGCAGCGCACGATCTGGCCGCTACGCTGTTCTTCCAGCTTCTTGACCCAGTCGGGATCGGCCAGCAGCTGGCGCGCCATACCGATCATGTCGGCCTGACCAGTCTGCACCAGCTGTTCGGCATCCAGCGGATCACTGATCTTGCCGACCGAGATCACAGGCACGGTGAAGCCCTTGGCATTGATATACTGCTTTACGGCCGCAGCCATATGGGCATGCGGCAGAGATGGGTACCAGTCGCCCGGCATGCAGCGGTCGCCGGAATAGCCGGTGTAAGGATAGAGCGGCTGGCCCTCGCGATGCACCGCATCCTCGAATTTGCCGCCGACCGACAGCGAGATGTAATCGACGCCGAGCTGTGCCATGCGCAGCGCGATCAGTTTGGCCTCTTCGATAGTGTAGCCTTCCTTGATCGCCTCTTCGGCGAGGAAACGCACGCCAACCGTCCAATCGTGGCCGACATGCTTGCGGACGCTCTGCATGACCCGGCCGAACATGGCAAGCCGGCCTTCCAGTGTGCGGCCGTCGTATCCGTCACGGCGCGGATTACGGCGCGACAGGAAGGACGACAGCGTATAGGCATGTGCCGAGTGCAGTTCGACGCCGTCATAGCCAGCGGTGCGGGCGCGGGCGGCGGCCTGGCCGAATTCCTCGATGATGCGTTCGATATCTTCTTCCGACAGACTGTCGATGGTTTGGCGCCAGCCCGACCGCGCCACTTTCAGGAAGTGGATGATCTGCGGCATGACCTTGGAGTCAGAGGTGTCGTGCACCTGTTTGGTCAGCTCGTGATGGCCGGGAATGAATTCATCATCCGACAGGCGCAGCAGTGGCCCGGATTTGTTGGAATGGACAGCGGTTGCTTCGACAACGATGAGCCCGACATGGCCTTCGGCGTAGCGCACATAGCGGTCGATGATCGGCTGATTGACGAAGCCGTCCTCGCCCGAGAGTCGCGTCACCATTGCCGGTACCGCGATGCGGTTCGGCAGGGTCATGCCATTGAGCTTGAGCGGTTCGAGGATCTTCATCCCTTGATCTCCGCTGCATAGGCTGCATAGGTCTGGCCGGCGATGACCAGCTTGTTGACCTCGGTGGTGCCCTCGTAGATGCGCAGCGCGCGGATTTCGCGATAGAGGCTTTCCACCATGACACCGCGGGTCACGCCCAGTCCGCCCCAGAGCTGCACGGCAGCATCGATCACGCGCTGGGCTGCTTCGGTGGCATACATCTTGGCCATCGAGGCCTCGCGGGTGACGCGGGCAGCACCCTGGTCCTTGGTCCAGGCGGCGCGATAGATCAGCAGCGCCGAGGCATCGATCTCGGTCGCCATATCGGAGATCTTGGCCTGGGTCAGCTGATAGTCGGCAAGTTTCTGGTTGAACACCTTGCGCTCATGCACGCGCTTCAGCGCCTCGTCCAGCGCACGGCGGGCGAAGCCCAGCGCTGCGGCGCCGACGGTGGAGCGGAAGACGTCGAGATTGCTCATGGCGATCTTGAAGCCCTCGCCGGGCTGGCCGATCAGGTTGCCGGCCGGAATGACGCAATCCTTGAACTCAAGCTTGCCCAGCGGATGTGGCGCGATCACGTCGATGCGTTCGGCCACGCTGAAGCCCGGCGTACCGGCTTCGACCACGAAGATGGCGAGACCTTTCGCACCGGGCGCATCGCCCAGCCGTGCGACGACCGTATACTGGTCGGCGATGCCGCCATTGGAAATCCAGGTCTTCACGCCGTTCAGACGATAGCCCTGTCCATCCGGCACGGCGACGGTGCTGACCGCGGCGACATCGGAGCCGGCATCGGGCTCGGACATCGCGAGTGCGGCAATACGCGTCCCCTCGGCGACGCCGGGCAGCCAGCGCTTCTTCTGCTCCGGCGTGCCGAACAGGCTGATCGGGCCGGAGCCCAGTCCCTGCATCACGAAGGAGAAATCGGCCAGGCCATGATGGTAGGCGAGGATTTCGCGGGCTAGCGCGAGCGAGCGCACTTCCAGCCTGTCGTATTTGCCGCCACCATCCTTGGGTACGGTGAGACCGAGGAAGCCGGCCGCACCCAGACGCGCGACGAAACCGCGGCAGACCGCGTCGATATCGTCGCCTTCATCATGATGGCTGGCGTATTTCTTCGCCCAGCTTTCCAGTTCGGCGGCCAGCGCGCGATGGCGTTCCTCGAAAAACGGCCAGCCGAGATAGCTCTTGTCCGCCATTTCAGTTGCCCTCGAAAACGGGTTTCTGCTTGGCGACAAAGGCGTGATAGGCGCGGGCGAAATCCTGCGTCTGCATGCAGATCGCCTGCGCCTGAGCTTCCGCTTCGATGGCGGCATCCAGATCCATCGACCATTCCTGATGCAGGCAGGTCTTGGTGATGCCATGCGCAAAGGTCGGGCCGTCGCTCAACTCCTTTGCCAGCGCCTGCGCATCGGCCAGTATCCGCTCGGGTGCCACCAACCTGTTGTAGAAGCCCCAGCGTTCGCCTTCCTCGGCGCTCATGCTGCGGCCGGTATAAAGCAGTTCGGCAGCACGGCCCGAGCCGATGATGCGCGGTAAGATGTTGCAGGCGCCCATATCGGCGCCGGCAAGGCCGACACGCACGAACAGGAAAGCGGTCTTGGTGCGCGGCGTACCGAGGCGCAGATCGGAGGCCATGGCGAGGATCGCGCCGGCGCCGGCGCAGATGCCATCGACCGCGGCAATCACCGGCTGCGGGCAATGCTGGATCGCCTTGACCAGATCGCCGGTCATGCGGGTAAAGGCCAGCAGCCCGGCCATGTCGCCGGCGTCTTTCATCTTCACCAGCGGGCCGATGATCTCATGCACATCACCGCCGGAGCAGAAATTGCCGCCTTCGCCGGTGATCACGACGGTTTTGACATCATCGGCATAGTTCAGCGCGCGGAAGGTATCGCGCAGTTCGGCGTAGGAGTCGAAAGTGAGGGGATTCTTGCGTTCGGGGCGGTTGAGCGTGACGGTCGCGACCTTGCCCTCGACCGACCAGCCGAAATGCTTCGGTTTGAAATCCTTGCCCAACTTGCTCACTTCGTCTCTCCCTGATCGGCGTCGACGGCGTTCTGGTGCACAGACTGCTTCAGTTTTCCGAGCAGCTGAAACAGCTGCTGCATGTCCTGGCGGCTGAGGCTCGCCATCATCCGGTCGACCCAGCCTTCATGCACCGGCGTCATGGCATCGAAGGCCTTCTTGCCGGCCGGCGTCAGGCTGATATGGCTGGAGCGGCGGTCGCGTTGCGACGGCGTACGCTTGACCAGGCCTTCTTCCACCAGGCGATCCGCTAGCCCGGTGATATTGCCGTTCGACACCATCATGCGGGCGGACAACTCGCTCATGGTCAGGCCGTCGGGCGCACGATCGAGTTGGGCCATAAGATCGAAGCGGGGCAGGGTGGTGTCGAACTGCAGGCGCAGCGCGCCGCGCACATTCTGTTCGATCAGGCTGGAGCAGGTGAGCAGCCGCAGCCATAGCCGCAGTTCCAGCTTGTCGTCGCGATGCGTCGCGGTTTCGCGGTCGTTCGCCGGTGCTGGCTGGCGCAGTTCACTCATGACATCACTTCTCCCCCTGCAACGGCGATGCACTGGCCGGTGATCGAAGCCGCGCTGGCTCCGGCCAGCCACAGCACAGCATCGGCCACTTCCTCGGGCTGGATCAGGCGGCCCTGCGGATTGCCCTTGGCCAGTTCGGCGCGGGCATCATCGGCCGAGCGGCCGGTTTTCTTCACGATGGTTTCGATGGTGCCGGCCGTCATATCGGTGTCGACATAGCCGGGGCAGACCGCATTCACGGTGATGCCGGCGGTGGCATATTCGCGCGCCAGCGCCTTGGTCAGGCCGACCACACCATGCTTGGCGGCGACATAGGCGGCAACATAGGCATAACCGGTCAGGCCCGCTGTGGAGGCCACGTTGATGATGCGGCCCGATTTGCGTGGCAGCATGTCGTTAATGGCAGCGCGTGTGACGTGGAAAACGCTGGAGAGATTGATGGCGAGCATCTGGTTCCAGTGCTCGGCGCTCATCTTCGCAAAGGGCTGGCTGGCGCCGTAGCCGGCATTGTTGACCAGGATATCGACCGCGCCATGCGCGGCGACGGCATGGCGTACCATGGCAGTGGCGGCGGCGGCATCAGTGAGGTCGGCTGCGAAAGCCGTATGGTCGGGGCCGCCCGGCGCATTCAGTGCTGCCCTGCGCTGTTCCAGCAGGGCTGCGTCGCGGCCAGCAAGACTGAGGCGGGCGCCGCGCGCGGCAAAAGCCTGCGCAATCGCCCAGCCGATGCCGCGGCTGGCGCCGGTGACCAGTATATGCTGGCCGGCAAAAGCGCGACTTTCTGACCTGACTGCCGTCTGCTCGTTCACCCGCACCTCCCGAGCGATATTATTTTAAGTATAAAATAAATTTCCGGTCGCAGCAAGGTGGAGTCTTTCCGCCGAAAACCTGCGGGCACGGCGCGCGAGTACCGGGCAAGGCAAAGGCGACTTGCCCGGGCATTTATGGTAAAGAAAAGACTTACCGATTCGCCGGGGGGATGACGGGCACCGATGACCTTTGCAAGCCAAGGATATGGCCCGCTGACCAGGGCGCTCACGCTTGTGGTGGCACTGGCCGCACTGGCGGGCTGCTCCACTGTCTGGAACAGCAGCGCGAGCCAGTCGTCTGACGGCGGCAAGGCCGGCAGTGGCCCGCCGACGCAGATCGCCGGTGTTGCGCTGCCCGAAGGCTATTCGCTCGATGCCAACCGTACCATCGTGCTGGGCGAGGGCGACCGCTGGATCGGCCGCCTGTCCTACAGCGTCAATTCCTCGTCCGATGCGATGTTCGATTTCGTGCGCCGGGAAATGGCCAACTACGGCTGGACCGAAGTGGCCGTGGTGCGCGCTGAAACCAGCCAGCTGACGTTCCTGTCGTCAGGTGGCGACCGGGTTGCTTCGGTACTGATCACCCGCTCGACACTGTATGGCTCGAAGGTCGACATGACCGTGGCGCCATCCACGGGCAGTACGGTCGGCACCCAGCCGCGCCAGGTTGCGCCGCGGCCGGCGCGCCAATAAAGCTTAATTGAAAGCTTTGAAGGTGATCATCGTGAAGGTGTCCTTCACGGCGGTGATGGTCTGCAGCTTGTTGACCACGAAATGGCCGATATCCTGCCCGTCGGGCAGGTAGCATTTCATCATCAGGTCGTACTGGCCGGAAATGGAATGTACTTCGGAGACCTGTTCGATCTCCTCCACGGCCTTCACCGCCACGTCATAGGCGCGACCGAGTTCGCATTTCACCATCACGAAAATCGTTTGCATCGCCGGCTCCGTTGGCATTCCTTTAGCGAACTGTAAACGAAGCGGCTGGCCGCAGCCAAGGCTTCAGCAGGCTTAGGACGCGCGACGGCTCGGACGCAGCAGGAATTCCGGGACGTGATCGCCCATGCCGATCACCGGCGGTTCGCGGTCTTCGCGATGGTCGCGGCGACCGCCACGGTCATTGCGGTCGCGGCGGGCTTCGCGCGGCTGATCCTGCTGTTCGGAGCGCTCCTGGCGGGGACGGTCCTGCTGCGGGCGATCGCGGCGCGACCGGTCCCGGCGCGGCTTGCGCTCTTCCTGGCTGGCGACTTCAACCGGCTCGGCCATGGGCTGCTCGATGCTGGCGGGGCTGGCCACGGCCGGCTCCATAGAGGCATCGCTGGCACGTGGCTCACGGCTGCGGTCGCGGGCGCGATTGCGGTCGCCTTCACGATCCCGGCCACGGCCCCCGCGGCCGCGACCACGGCCTTCCTTACGGTCGCCGCGTTCGGCGCGCTCATCGGCGGCGGTGGCGGCGGCATCGCCCTCTTCATGAGTAAAGCCCTGAAGTTCCATCACCGGGATGTCGCGCTGGATCAGGCGGGTGATCTGCTGCAGATATTTGCCGTCCTCGCCGGCCACCAACGTAAAGGCACGGCCATTCATGCCGGCGCGACCGGTGCGGCCGATCCGGTGGACGTAATCTTCCGGATGGGTCGGAACGTCGAAATTGAACACATGCGTCAGACCCTGGACGTCCAAGCCGCGCGCGGCGACATCGGAGGCAACCAGAATGCCGATTTCACCCTTCTTGAACTTCTCCAGCGTCGCAGTGCGCACCGACTGGTCCATGTCGCCATGCAGGGCGGCGGCATCGAAGCCGTGGCGGATCAGCGATTTCGCCAGGATGTCCACGTCGCGCTTGCGATTGCAGAAGATGATGGCGTTCTTCACATCTTCGTTGCGGATCAGCGTGCGGAGCGCCTCGCGCTTCAGACGATGCGAGACCTGGATCTGGAACTGGGCAATCGACTCAGCGGTCGTGGCCTGGCGCGCAACCTCGATTTCCTTAGGATTGCTCAGGAACTTGTCGGCCAGCTTGCGCATGTCGGCGGCCATGGTGGCCGAGAAGAACAGTGTCTGGCGCAGCGGCGGCAGCATTTTGCCGATGCGCTCGATGTCGGGCATGAAGCCCATGTCCAGCATGCGGTCGGCTTCGTCGATGACGAAGATCTGCACGCCGGTCAGCATGACCTTGCCGCGCTCGAAATGGTCGATCAGGCGGCCCGGCGTGGCGATCAGCACATCGACGCCGCGATCCAGCAGCTTTTCCTGCTCGGTGTAGTTCACGCCGCCGATCAGCAGCGCCATCGAAAGCGGGGAATTCTTGCCGTATTTGTCGAAGCTTTGCGCTACCTGGTCGGCGAGTTCGCGGGTCGGTTCCAGGATCAGAGCACGCGGCATACGGGCGCGGGCGCGGCCACCGGCCAGGATATCGATCAGCGGCAGGGTGAAGCCGGCGGTTTTGCCAGTGCCGGTCTGCGCCGTGCCGAGCACGTCGCGACCCATCAGCACGATGGGGATGGCCTGCGCCTGGATCGGGGTAGGCGTGCTATAACCGGCATCGGCGACGGCCTTGAGGACCGGCTCGCTCAAGCCCAAACTTTCAAAATCCATGGATTTCCGCGTTCTTAGAACAGCCGGCGCAAGATGCCCGGCGTCCGCGGCCGGACAAGACCACAGGAACCCCCTTGAGTCAATGCCCCCTTCTGCAGGTGGAAAGAGCAAAATCAATCGGTTATCGTCTGCTTTCTGCCTTTTTACCCCAGCTGTATCCGTAGCCGGAGCGCCCGAAATGAAACTGATCCCTGAGATCATTGCCAACAAGTCCCAACTGACCGAATGGCGCCGCGATCTGCACATGCATCCCGAGACCGCCTTCGAGGAGCATCGCACTTCCGAATTCGTCGCGAAGACGCTGGAGTCCTTCGGCATGCCGGTGCATCGGGGCCTGGCCAAGACCGGTGTGGTCGGTACGCTGAAGGCGGGCAAGGGTAACCGCGCCATCGGCCTGCGCGCCGACATGGATGCGCTCGACCTGATCGAGATGAACGATTTCGGTCACAAGTCGAAGCATGACGGCAAGATGCATGGCTGCGGCCATGACGGCCATACCATCATGCTGCTGGGTGCCGCGCAGTATCTCGCCAAGTCAAAGAATTTCGACGGGACCGTGCATTTCATCTTCCAGCCGGCCGAGGAGAACGTGGCCGGCGGCAAGGTGATGGTGGACGAAGGTCTCTTCACCAAGTTCCCCTGCGAGTCCGTCTTCGGCATGCATAACATGCCGGGCATCGATATCGGCAAGTTCGCCGTGCGCACCGGTCCGATGATGGCCTCGGCCGACATGTTCTGGATCAAGATCAAGGGCGTCGGTGCCCATGGTGCCTATCCGCATCGTGGCGTCGACCCGGTGGTCATTGCTTCGGAAATCGTGCTGGCGCTGCAGAACATTGTGGCACGCAATGTCGATCCACTGCAGTGCGCCGTGGTGAGCTGCTGCCAGATTCAGGGCGGCCATACCACCAACGTGATCCCGGAAGACGTGATGATCGCCGGCACCACGCGCGCCTTCCTGCCGGAAGTGCAGGACATGATCGAAGCGCGCATGAACCAGATCGTCACCGGCATTGCGGCGGCCCATGGCGCCAGCGCCACGCTGGACTATCAGCGCCGCTATCCGCCGACCATCAACACCGCCGACGAAACCGAACTCGCTGCCGCTGCCGCTGCGGCCGTGGTCGGCGGTGAGAATGTGCTGCGCAACGTCAATCCCAGCATGGGTGCGGAAGACTTCGCCTGGATGCTGCGCGAGAAGCCGGGCTCGTATGTCTGGATCGGCAATGGCGCCGGCGAAAGCAGTTGCATGGTTCATAACCCGCGCTACGACTTCAACGACGAGAATCTGACGATCGGGGCCACCTACTGGTCGCGCCTGGTCGAGCAGACGTTGCCGGCCAGCTGACGCGAAAGGTGGGCGCAGCATGAGCTTCAAGGTGAAGTTCTGGGGCGTCCGCGGCAGCATTGCCACGCCGTCGCCACGTCATATCGGCTTCGGCGGCAATACGTCCTGCGTCGAACTGAAGATTGGTAGTCGCGTGGTGATCCTGGATGCCGGCACCGGCATCCGAAATCTCGGCCACTGGCTGCTGCGTCGCAATGCGATGCGGGGAGATCTGTTCCTCTCGCATACGCATTGGGACCACATTAACGGTTTCCCGTTCTTCTCGCCTGCCTTCAAGAGTGATCGGCATTTCACCATCCATGCCGGTCATCTCGCCGACAAGGGCGGCATCGCCAGGGTGCTGGCCTCGCAGATGGCGCAGCCGTTTTTCCCGGTGCCGCTCGAGAAGATGGGCGCGCAGATGGACGCGGTGGATTTCCACGCCGGCGACAGCTTCAACCTGGGCGACAAGATCCGCGTGCGCACCGCACCGCTCAACCATCCCGACGGCGCCACCGGCTACCGCTTCGAATATGGCGGCAAGGCGCTGTGCTATGTCACCGATACCGAACATACGCCCGGCAAGCCGGACCAGAATATCCTCGGTCTGATCGAGGGTGCCGATCTGGTGATCTATGACAGCACTTATACCGACAAGGAATTCGAAAGCCACGTCGGCTGGGGGCATTCCACCTGGCAGGAGGGCGTACGCCTTTGTCAGGCCGCCGGTGCCAAGGCGCTTGCGATTTTCCATCATGATCCCGATCATGAGGACCAGTTCATGGAGGAGTTGGAGGCGGAAGCGCGCCAGCTCTGGTCCGGGGCCATGGTGGCGCGCGAAAACATGCGCGTGAATCTGCTCTAGGGGAGGGCGCGGGAAATGTCCCGTATATATCTGGTGCGTCATGCCAAGGCAGCGGCGCGATTTGACGAGGATCCCGATCCGAGCCTGTCGGAAGACGGCAAGGAAGCGGCGGTCGATCTGGCGCTCGACCTGGAGAAGCTCGGCCCCCTGCCGATCTATACCTCGCCAATGGAGCGTGCGCGCGAAACCGCGCTGCCACTGGCCAATCGCTGGGGTCTGGTGCCGGAAGTGAGCGCCGCCTTTTCCGAAATCCCGACGCCGCCGGAAATTGCCGAACAGGGGATCAAGGCGCGCGGTCCGTGGCTGCAGCAAGTTGCGAGCCAGCGTTTCCCCGCACAACCGTCGATCATCCGCGCCTGGCGCGAAGGCCTGATCGGCATGCTGAAATCCTGCCGCAGCGACACGGTGATCTTCACGCATTTCATGGTGATCAACGCGGCGATGAGTGCGGCGATGAACGATGATCGTCTGGTGGTGATGCAGCCCGACTACTGCTCCTGCACCGTGGTCGAGACCACGATGCGTGGTCTGGCGGTAGTGTCGCGCGGCAAGGAAGCCTCGACAAAGGTGCTGTAGCCGACAGCGTATGCATTGCGGCCGCGTAACCCCAGTGCGGGAATGGCTTGGCCGGGGCGAGGTGGGCCGGTAGATTGGTACCGGTTCGATCCAGCAAAAAGAGCGGCGGATGAATGTGAAACCGGAGATCAAGGCTGAACCCAGCACCATGCCGGATGGCTACGTGCTGGAGGATCAGGTCGGCCATCTGATCCGCCGCGCGCATCAGCGCCACACAGCCTTGTTCATGGCCATGATCGGTGATGAGCAGATCACCACCACGCAATATGCTGCACTGGTGAAGCTCTATCAGATGGGCGAGTTATCGCAGAATCATCTCGGCCGTCTCACTGCGATGGATCCGGCTACCATCCAGGGTGTGATCCGCCGCCTCACGCTGCGCAAGCTGATCTCGCATCGGCCTGACAAGAACGACAAGCGGCGCCGCTGTCTGAGTCTCACCTCTGCAGGCCGCGACCTGGTCGGTCGTTTGCTGAGCAACGGCCCGAAAGTGAGTAAGGCGACGCTCGATCCGCTCAGCCCGGCGGAGCAGCAGCAGTTCGTCGCATTGCTCAAGCGCCTGACATAAGCGTTTTCCTGCACTGATAGCGTCTTATTGCGCTGCCGCATTCCTGCGCAGTGACTGCCTGAATTTTGACGTTGACTCTTTTGTGGCCGCGACGCAGCATCGTATGCGTACAAACGATATCGGCCTGCGGGGGTGGGCGAGGCGTTTGTGCCGACCGGAGGCCCCAACCCGATGGCGTCGTATTTGCGTCCCACGAATCTGGCTGAAGCGCTCGAGTCCCTGAGCGCCGCCAATCAGAATACGTCTGCGCCGGTGATTCTGGCTGGCGGCACCGATTTCTTTCCCGCCCGCGTCGGCCGTGCTGTTGACGAGGATATTCTCGATCTCACCGGCATCGCCGATCTGCGCGGAATTACTGAGTCTGACGACGGCTGGCGTATAGGCGCCACCACCACCTGGAGTGAGGTGGCGAATGCCGACCTGCCGCCATTTTTCGATGCGCTGCGCGCCGCCGCGCGCGTCGTGGGCGGCGTGCAGATCCAGAATTCCGGCACGGTCGCAGGCAACCTGTGCAACGCCTCGCCGGCCGCCGACAGTGTGCCGCCGCTGCTGGCGATGCGCGCGCGACTCGAACTCGCCTCGACCAAAGGCAAGCGTGAATTGGGTTTAAACGATTTCATCACCGGCAACCGCCGCACGACGCTGAAGCCCGGCGAAATCGTCTCTGCTATCTTGATCCCGAAGCCGCGCAAAGACGCCCATAGCATCTTCCTCAAGCTCGGTGCACGCGAGTATCTGGTGATCTCGATTGCCATGGTCGCTGTGGTGCTGGAAGTCGAAAACAACGTGATTTCCGCAGCCACCGTCGCGGTCGGCGCATGTTCGGCGGTGGCGCAGCGCCTGCCGTATCTGGAGGCCGAACTGATTGGCCGCCGGCTCAATACGGCGCTCGCCAATCGTGTCGAGCCCGCGCAATTCGAAGGCTTGCAGCCGATTGACGACATCCGCGCCAGCGCCGCCTATCGACGCGAGGCAGCCGTCGTGCTGGTGCGTCGGGCGCTGACCCAGCTCGGCAAGAAGGGAGCCTGAGGCATGCGGCTGATCGTCAATGGCAAACCGCATACCTATCAGGGCTCACCGGCCAAGCGGCTCAGTGACGTGCTGCGCGACGATCTTGGCCTGACCGGTACCAAGGTCGGCTGCAATGCTGGCGATTGCGGTGCCTGCACGGTGATGATCGACGGCCGCCAGGTTTGTTCCTGCCTCACGGCGGTTGGCCAGGCTGCCGGTCGTCCGGTGGTAACGGTCGAAGGCCTGAAGGCACACGGCACGCTGAACCGCCTGCAGACGTCGTTCCTCAAACACGGCGCGGCGCAATGCGGCATTTGCACCCCCGGCATGCTGATGGCAGCGACCGACCTGCTGGCCGAGGTGTCGAAACCCGATGAGCAGCAGGTGATGGATGCCATCGGCGGCGTGCTCTGCCGCTGCACCGGTTACCGCAAGATCGTTGAAGCCGTGCTGGATGCCACCCGTACGCCCGATCTGCCCGAAGCGCCGCAGGTCGGCGCTGCCGTCGGCGCGCGCAGCCTGAAGGTGGATGGCGTGCAGAAGGTGGAGGGCACCGAGAAATACGGTGCCGATTATATTCCGGCCGATGCGCTATGGCTGCGCGTGATCCGCAGTCCGCATGCCCGCGCCGGCTTCACACTCGGCGATTTCTCCGGCGTGATCCGCAAATATGGCCTCGAGCGCGTGTTCACCGCTGCCGATGTGCCGCGCAACGGCTTTGCTATTTTCGATATGAAGGATCAGCCGGTGTTGGCCGACGGCATCGTGCGCTATCGCGGCGAAGCGGTTGTCGCACTGCTCGGTTCGCGCGAGGCGGTCGAGGCCGTAAAGCCTGATGATCTGCCGATCCAGTATGCGCCGGAAGAGGCCGTCAGCGGCGTGATCATGGCAGCGGCGCCAAATGCCAAACTGGTGCAGGCCGACAAGGCGGAGAACGTGCTGATCCGCGGAAATGTCGCCAAGGGCGATATTGCGAAAGGCTTTGCCGAAGCGGCTGTGACCGCTGAAGGCCTGTTCCAGACCAGCTTCGTCGAACATGCCTATATCGAGCCGGAAGCCGGCTGGGGCGTGCGCATCGGCGACCGGATCGAGATCCATGCCTCGACCCAGGCACCTTACATGGATCGCGACGAAGTCGCCGGCGTGATGCAACTGCCGCCGGATCGCGTGCGTATCGTGCCGACGGCTTGCGGCGGTGGCTTCGGCGGCAAGCTGGATGTCTCGGTGCAGCCGCTGATCGCGCTGGCGGCGTGGCATACCGACCGCCCGGTGGCGCTGGTCTATACGCGGCCGGAAAGCATGGCCTCCAGCACCAAGCGGCATCCGGCGCGCATCCACGCGAAGTTCGGCGCGGCCAATGACGGCAAACTGGTCGCGGTCGAAACCCATGCCGATTTCGATACCGGCGCCTACGCCAGCTGGGGGCCAACGGTGGCCAACCGCGTGCCGGTGCATGCCAGTGGGCCATATCGTGTGTCGCATGTGCAGAACCGCAGCCGCGCGCTGTTCACCAACGCACCGCCGTCGGGTGCCTTCCGTGGCTTCGGCGTGCCGCAGGCGGCGATTGCGCATGAAACCCTGATGGACGACCTGGCTGGCAAGCTGGGCATCGACCGGCTGGAGATGCGTTATATCAACGCGATCCGTGCCGGCGATCTCACCGCCACCAGTCAGCAGCTGGAACATTCCGCCGGCCTCGCCGATTGCATCGCCGCACTGCGACCGCAATGGCAGACGCTGGGCGCCGAAGTCGAGGCTTTCAACGCGCGGCGCAAGAACCTGCGGCGCGGCATCGGCATCGGCTGTATGTGGTATGGCCTGGGCAACACCTCGATCTCCAATCCGTCCACCATGCGGATCGGCCTGCGTGGCGACGGCCGCGTGTTCTTCTACAACGGCGCGGTCGATATCGGGCAGGGCTCGAACACCATCTTTGTGCAGATCGTGGCCGATGCGCTGGGCGTTTCGATGGATCGCATCGACTATGTGATGGGTGATACCGACCGCACCGAAGATGCCGGCAAGACCTCGGCGTCGCGCCAGACCTTCGTATCGGGCAAAGCGACGCAGTTGGCGGCAGAGGACCTGCGCACGCAGGTTCTGCGGCTGGCCAATGCGGGCGAAGGCGCGAAGCTGAATTTCGATGGCGCGGTACTCTCCGTGGAAGATGGCGGCACGGTACGCCGCCTTGATCTCGCTACGCTGCCGCGGCTAAACGATGACGGCGATGTGCTGCTGGGTTCGGGCCGCTTCGATCCGCCCACCACCATGCTGGACGCGAATGGCCAGGGTGTGCCTTACGCCACCTATGGCTTTGCTGCGCAGATGGCGCTGGTTGAGGTCGATATCGAGCTTGGCACCGTGAAGGTGAAGAAGATCATCGCCGCGCATGACGTGGGCAGGGCAGTAAATCCGACCCAGGTGGAAGGTCAGATCCATGGCGGTATCGCGCAGGGCCTTGGCCTGGCGCTGATGGAGGAATACCTGCCAGGCCGCACCGAGAACCTGCACGATTACCTGATTCCGACCGTGGGTGATGTGCCGGAGATCGACGTGATCATGATCGAGGATATCGAACCGCTCGGTCCCTTCGGCGCTAAGGGTGTCGGTGAGCCGGGCCTGGTACCGACCGCGCCGGCCATCCTCGGTGCCATTCGCCATGCGACGGGTGTGCGGGTGACGGAAGTTCCGGTGCTGCCGCATCGCCTGCATGCTGCCCTGAAGCAGCTGCCGCAGGCGGCAGAGTAGGAGAGGGGGAGTGCCATGAGCCAGGCTGCCGCGACCACCGCTCCGAAGGATGATGTCGTCCGCTGCGATGCCTGTCCGGTACTGTGCCGCATCCGGCCCGGCAAGGCCGGCGCCTGCGACCGCTATGCCAATGTCAACGGCATGCTGACCCGTGTCGATCCTCTGGTGATCACCGAGCGCGCCGCTACCGAGGGCAGCGTCGTACCGTTTCTGTCCGGTTCCGAAGGCTGGAATGGCAGCGTCGCCGCGCCGGCGCCGTTGCCAGCCGCGAGTTTTGTCACCGGTATCGGCGCCGGCACAACCTATCCTGATTACAAGCCGGCACCTTTTATCGTTTCGTCGCAGCATGACGGCGTCGATATGGTCACGGTCGTGACCGAGGGTATCTTCAGCTATTGCGGCGTGAAGGTGAAAATCGACACCGACCGCTATCTCGGCCCGGAACAGGCTGCCGTGCGCGTCAATGGCGAGGCGGTCGGCCATGTGACGACGGCCGAATACGGTTCGCAGATGCTGTCGCTCGGCGGTGTGCATCATCTGACCGGCGGCAGCAAGAAGGAAGGCACCGTCACCTGCGATACCCTGCTGGCGCTGTGCAACAAGCAGGCCGTGACCCTGCAGATTGATGGTGGCTCGGAACTGGTCGTGCAGGCCGGCCGTCCGCCGGTGGTGAACGGCACGCCGGAAGCGCGTATGCGCGTCGGCTGCGGCTCGGCCACCATCGGGATTTTCGCCAAGCAGTGGCTCGGTCATGCCGACGAGGTGATCGTGGTCGACGACCACATTACCGGCGTATTGACCGAGCACCAGGCCGGCCGCTTCCTCGACATGCCGCTCTCGGGCATCCGCGTGCGTGGTCGCAAGTCGACACCCGGCCGATATTTCCAGGTCGCTGATCCCGGCCTCGGCTGGGGCGGCACCAATATTTCCGATCCGCTCGAAATCGTGGAGAACATCGACGCCAAGACTGCCTGGCCCGGCATGAAGCTGCTGATGGTGTCCACTACCGGCGAACACAGCGCCTGGTATGTGCTGGACGACCAACTGAAGCCGCAGCCTGCCGAGATGCCCGCGCCGATCAGGCTGGTGGTCGACCGCATCGCCGAGAATTGCGAGCCCTCGCTCTGCACCGTGCTGTTCATGGCTGGCGCAGGCGGCAGTCTGCGCGCTGGCGTCACCGAGAATCCGGTGCGACTCACGCTGTCAGTGAAGGATCGCCTTACCCGTGTCACCTCCGGTGGCGCGCCGGTCTATGTTTGGCCTGGTGGCGGCATCACCTACATGGTGGATGTGGCGCGCATGCCTGACAATTCGTTTGGCTATGTGCCGACTCCGGCGCTGGTCGCGCCTATCGAGTTCACACTGCGGCGCGACGACTATGCCGTGCTCGGCGGCCATATGGATTATGTCGTGCAGCTGCAGGATGTGCTGCAGGCCGGTCGCCTCAGCAAGCTGGCCCAGCGTGCCGACAATCCCTGGCCGATTACACGGCCGACCGCTGAGGAGCAGCCATGACGGCTCCCAGTGCACACTGGCTGCTCGGCCGCGACGGCGCCTCACGCCGCCTGCATTTGCAGCACGGGCCTATCGACCTGGTGATCGAGGCCTTTGGCGCCGACGCCGCGCGCGCCTACGAGCAGGCTGTGGCGCGGTTCCAGGACATCCTCTCCATCCTGGTCAGCGAACTGGCCGAACTGCGCCAGCCGCTGGGTGCTGCGCATCCTCTGTTCCGTGGTCCGGTGGCGCGGCGCATGGCCGCGGCTTGCTGGCCCTATCGCGATGTATTCATCACGCCGATGGCAGCGGTGGCCGGGGCGGTGGCCGATGAAGTGTTGACGGCCATGCTGGATGGAACGCAGGTGTCGAAGGTTTATGTGAACAACGGTGGCGACATCGCTTTCCATGTTGCGCCGGGTGAAAGCTTACGTGCGGCTGTTGTCTGTAACCCGGAGCTGCCGCATCTGGATGCCATCGCCACACTGGAAGCCATGCAGCCGTCACGCGGCATTGCGACCTCGGGCTGGCGCGGACGTTCCTTCTCGCTCGGCATCGCCGATGCGGTCACAGTGCTGGCAACAAATGCCGCACAGGCTGATGCCGCCGCCACGATCATCGCCAATGCGGTGAATGTCGATCATGAAACGATTCGCCGTCAGCCGGCACACGCATTGCGTGACGATAGCGATCTTGGCGCGCTGCCGGTCACGGTTTCCGTAGGTACACTGCCGATTTTTGCCATCAACGAAGCCTTGTCGGCCGGCGTAATGCGCGCGCAAGATTTGCGTCGCAGCGGCCTGATTCAGGCCGCGTTTTTGTCGCTGCAGGGCGAGAACAGGATCGTTGGCGGCGAGATGCTGCTCGGCCATGACATGAAAGCGCTGGGGTAGGGACCATGAGTCTGGTGGAAGTCCGCAAGATCGTCTGCATCACCGAGGACACATTCCACGATGGCGGTCCGGTGGCGAGCAAGCGTCCGATGAAGGGCGCGATCGGCGCTTTCGTGAAGAACCCCTATGCCGGCAAATATGTGCAGGACATCACGCCGATGATGGATGCGCTGAAGCCGCTCGGCCTTGATCTTACCAGGCGCCTGGTTGCGGCGCTCGGCAACGATCCCAAGGCGATCGAAGCCTATGGCAAGGGCGCCCTGATCGGTGCTGCCGGCGAACTGGAACACGGCGCGCTGTGGCATGTGCCCGGTGGTTATTCAATGCGCGAGATCCTGGGTAATGCCAAGGCCATCGTGCCGTCCGCCACCAAGGTCGGCGGTGCCGGCGCAAGGATCGATATCCCGCTCCATCATGTGAATGCCGCCTATGTGCGCAGCCATTTCGATGCCATTGAATTTGGCGCGGCAGATGGCCCGCGCGACAACGAGATCGCCTTCATCCTGGCGATGAGCACCGGCGGACGTGTGCACGCCCGTGTTGGCGGCTTGCAGGTCCACGAGATCAAGGGCGAGGATGGGCAGCGATAAGGCGTAAAATAAACCGTCAGTTTGCGTTCGCGTTCACAAAAATCATGGAATCAACAGGAGGCAGACTAAAATGGATCGCAGAAGCTGGTTGAAACTGAGTGCCGCTTTCGGTGCGGCGATGTTCGCGATGTCGGGCGCCCAGGCGCAGGACACGATCAAGATCGGCGAAATGAATTCCTACAAGAATTTCGCCGCCTTCCTCGAACCCTACAAGAAGGGTTGGGAGTTGGCTGTCGAGCAGGTCAATGCTTCGGGCGGCCTGCTGGGCAAGAAGCTGGAAATCGTCAGCCGCGACGACAACGGCAACCCGGGCGACGCCGTGCGCATGGCCGAGGAACTGGTGACTCGTGAGAAGGTGTCTTTCCTGATCGGCACCTTCCCCTCGCATGTCGGTCTCGCGGTCGCCAGCTTCGCCAAGGAGAAGAAGGTTCTTTTCATTGCCGCCGAGCCGTTGACCGACAAGATCGTCTGGGACCAGGGCAACAAGTATACTTACCGCCTGCGCGCCTCGACCTACATGCAGACGGCGATGCTGGTGCCGGAAGCTGCCAAGCTGAAGAAGAAGCGTTGGGCCATCGTCTACCCGAACTATGAATATGGTCAGTCGGCCACTGCTGCCTTCAAGCAGTTGATGAAGCAGGCGCAACCGGATGTCGAATTCGTCATCGAGCAGGCACCACCGCTCGGCAAGATCGAGGCCGGTGCGGTGGCCGATGCGATCGCCGCCGCCAAGCCGGATGCGATTTTCTCCTCGCTGTTCGGTCCTGATCTTGCCAAATTCGTGCGTGAGGGCCAGACCCGCGACCTGTTCAAGGGTGTGCAGGTGTTCAACCTGCTCGCCGGCGAACCGGAATATCTCGATCCACTGAAGGACGAGGCGCCGACCGGCTGGTGGGTGACGGGCTACCCCTGGTATGCCATCAACACACCGGAGCATAAGGCTTTCGCTGATGCTTATCAGAAGCGGTTCAAGGATTATCCGCGTCTGGGTTCCATCGTCGGTTATGCCACGGTGCAGTCCGCTGCCGCCGTGATCAAGAAAGCCGGCACGCTGGACACCGAGAAACTGGTGGCGGCGATGAAGGGCCTGACGCACAGCACGCCGCTGGGCAACATCACCTATCGTCCGCAGGACAACCAGTCCACGATGGGCGCCTATGTCGGCAAGATCGGCTTGAAGGATGGCAAGGGCGTCATGACCGACTGGTATTATGCCGATGGTGCGAAGTTCCTGCCGTCGGATGCCGATGTCGCCAAGATGCGCCCTGCTGATTAAGCCCTACCCCACCCCCGTCCTGTTCTCAGACAGGGCGGGGGATTTTCTTCTCTCCAGCCTGACCGGAACCGGCCTTGCTCGCGAATATTGTCATCCAGTTCATGAACGGCCTTGCCGGCGCATCGTCGCTGTTTCTGGTCGCCGCCGGCCTCTCGATTATTTTCGGTGTCAGCCGCATCGTGAATTTCGCCCATGGCTCGCTCTACATGCTGGGTGTCTATCTGGCTTATATGCTGGTCGAATTCTTCGGCCGCAGCAGCATCTTCGGCTTCTGGGGCGGCGTGCTGATGGCGGCGCTCTGTGTCGGCCTGATCGGCGTGGTGATCGAGATTGTCGTGCTGCGCCGCATCTATCGCGCCCCTGAATTGTTCCAGCTGCTTGCCACTTTTGCGCTCGTTCTCGTGATCAAGGATGCCGCACTCTATATCTGGGGCGCGGAAGATCTGGTCGGCCCACGCGCCGCCGGCCTGCGCGGTGCCGTCGAAATCCTCGGCAAGCGTTTCCCGCAATACGACCTCGCGCTGATCGCCATCGGTCCGGTCGTGCTCGGCCTGCTCTGGCTTTTGATGAACCGCACGCGCTGGGGCACGCTGGTACGCGCCGCCACGCAGGACCGCGAAATGGTCGGCGCGCTCGGCGTCAATCAGAGCGGTCTCTTCACGGGCGTGTTCTTCCTCGGCGCATTTCTCGCCGGCCTGGGCGGTGCCGTGCAACTGCCACGCGAGCCGGCCCAGCTGGCACTCGATATCACTGTAATTTCGGACGCCTTCGTGGTCGTCGTGGTCGGCGGCATGGGCTCGATCGGCGGTGCCTTCCTGGCGGCTTTGCTGATCGCGCAGGCCAAGGCCTTCTGTATCGGTATTGGCGACGTGAGCATCTTCGGCACAGTATTCTCCTTCAGCAAATTCACCCTGGTGGTCGAGTTCGTCATTATGGCCGTCGTGCTGGTGGTGCGCCCGTGGGGCCTGCTAGGCAAGCAGCAGGGCACACAGCGCGGCACCTTCATGGTCGAGCCGCCGCTTTATCCGCTCAACCGGAATTTCTGGCTCGCTGTTCTGGCTGTGGTCGTGCTGCTCGGCCTGGTGCCGTTTGGCGGTGACGGCTATCTGCTGGTACTGCTGATCGACATCGCCGTCTTCGCGCTGTTCGCCGTCACGCTGCATTTCCTGATGGGCCCGTCCGGCATGGTCAGCTTCGGCCATGCCGCCTATTTCGGGCTGGGCTGCTATGGCGCGGCGCTGGCGCTGCTCAAGCTCAAGCTGCCGATGGAACTGGCGCTGTTCGCGGCGCCCTTGGCTGGCGGTCTGGGCGCGTTGGTATTCGGCTGGTTCTGCGTGCGGCTCTCCGGCGTCTATCTCGCCATGCTGACTCTGGCCTTTGCGCAGATCGCCTGGTCGGTGATCTACCAGTGGGATGCCTTCACCGGTGGCTCGAATGGCCTTGTCGGCCTGTGGCCCAGCGAATGGCTGAAGGACCGCACGGTCTTCTATGCCTTTGCGCTGCTGCTCTGCATCGGCGGCATCCTGTTCCTCTGGCGCGTGGTGCATGCACCCTTCGGCTATGCGCTGCGGGCCGGGCGCGATTCCGCGCTGCGCGCCGATGCCATCGGAATCAATGTGCGCCGTTTCCAGTGGTTCGGCTTCACGCTGGCGGGCACCTTCGCCGGTCTGGCCGGCGGGCTCTTCGCTTTCTCCAAGGGCAGCATCTCGCCCGAGACGCTCGCCGTGCCGCGGTCGGTCGATGGTCTTGTCATGGTGCTGCTCGGCGGCGTGCAGACGTTGACCGGTCCGGTCGCGGGCGCGGCGGTCTTCACCTGGTTGCAGGATTCGATTGCACGCAATACCGAATACTGGCGCGCCATCCTCGGCCTGACCATTCTGGTGATCGTGTTGGCCTTCCCGCAGGGCATTGCGGGCTTCACTAAGCAGGTGGCCACGCGCATCGGCGTGATGCGCAGGGAGGCCGCGTGATGACCGTCCTCTCTGTCAGCAACCTCTCCAAAGCCTTCGGCGGCGTGAAGGCCGTGCAGGATGTGGCCTTCAGTGTTGCGGCTGGAGAATTGCTTGCTCTGATCGGGCCGAACGGCGCCGGCAAGAGCACCTGCTTCAACATGCTGAACGGCCAGCTCAGGCCCGATAGCGGCATTGTCAACCTGCTGGGCCGCAGCCTGGTCGGCATGAAGCCGCGCGACATTTGGCGGCTCGGCGTTGGCCGTACCTTCCAGATCACGGCGACCTTCAACTCGATGACGGTGCGCGAGAACATCCAGATGGCGCTGCTGTCGCACCACAATGCGCTGCTATCCCTGTGGAAGTCGGCCAACGAGATGTATCTCGACGAGGCGATGGTGCTGCTCGACCGTGTCGGCATGGCCGACCAGAGCGAGCGGCCCTGCGGTATCCTGGCCTACGGCGACATCAAGCGGGTGGAGCTGGCGATTGCGCTGGCCAATCAGCCCAAACTGCTGCTGATGGATGAGCCGACTGCCGGCATGGCGCCGAATGAGCGCGTCAACCTGATGGCGCTGACGGCGAGGCTGGCGCGGCAGGACAATATCGCCGTGCTGTTCACCGAACATGACATGGATGTGGTCTTCGCTCAGGCTGACCGTATCATCGTACTCAATCGCGGCAGGTTGATCGCCGAAGGCAGCCCGATGGAGGTGCGCGCCAATCCGGAGGTGCAGGCAGTCTATCTCGGCAGCGGCGTCACCTATGCGGGAGGCCATTGACATGCTGACCGTCGAAGGCCTCAACACCTATTACGGCCGCGCACATATCCTGTCCGACTTGGCGCTCAAGGCCACGGCCGGCGAAGTCGTCGTGCTGCTGGGCCGCAATGGCGCGGGCAAATCTACCACGATGAAATCGGTGATTGGCCTGGTGCCGGCCGAGACCGGCGGGATCACTTTCGATGGCGCGCGCATCGATCGCCAGTCGCCGCACCGTATTGCCCGGCTGGGTCTGGGTTATGTGCCCGAAGATCGCCGCATCTTCACGGATCTCAATGTGATGGAGAATCTGGAAGTCGGCCGGCAGAAGCCGCGCGATGGCGCGCCGACCTGGACGCCGGAACGCCTGTTCGAGTTGTTCCCCAATCTCGGCAATATGAAGGATCGCCCCGGCGGTCGCATGTCGGGCGGCGAACAGCAGATGCTCACCATCGCCCGCACGCTGATGGGCAATCCCCGCCTGATCCTGCTGGATGAGCCCTCGGAAGGCCTGGCGCCGGTGATCGTCGAGCAGATGGCGCGCACGATTCTGCAGCTGAAGGCCGAGGGTCTCTGCGTGCTGCTTTCGGAGCAAAACCTGCATTTCGCTCAGATGGTGGCAGATCGCGCCTACATCATCGAGAAGGGCCGTATCCGCTATTCGGGTACGATGGCCGAACTTGCCACCGACGCGGCGGTGCGTGAACAGTATCTGTCGGTATGAGGTAGATTATGGGCTGGATTGTCGGAATCGATGTCGGCGGTACTTTCACCGACCTGATCGGCATCGAACCCCAGCTGGGCAAGGTGGCACTGGCGAAGGTGCCGACTACGCTCGATAACCAGGCCTTCGGCGTGCTCGGCGCGTTGGAGAAGGGCGATATTGCGCTCGCCCAGACCGACACTATCGTGCATGGCACCACGACAACCACCAATGCGTTGCTGGAGCGCAAGGTGGCGAAGATCGGGCTTATCACCACGAAAGGCTTCCGTGACAGCCTTGAACTCGGCCGTCGCACCCGGCCGCAGCCCTATGGCCTGACCGGCCATTTCGAGCCGCTGGTGCCGCGTCAGTGGCGGCTGGAAGTGCCCGAGCGCATGGATGCCGACGGCGATGTGGTCATCGCGCTGGACGAAGCAGCGGTGCGTGCCGCGGCTGAGCAGCTGAAGGCGGCTGGCTGTGAAGCGCTGGTGATCCATTTCCTGCACAGCTACATCAATCCGAGCCACGAAAAACGCGCGCTGGAAATCGCGGCCGAGGTCTGGCCGAACGGCTATATCACCGCTGGCCATCAGCTGCTGTCGGAATACCGCGAATACGAACGCGGCACGACGGCCTGCGTGAATGCATCCGTGCAGCCGGTGCTGCACCGCTATATCGAGCGGCTGAACGGCGAGCTGAAGGGCAAGGGCTTCGGGCGGGATCTTCTCGTCATGCAGGGCAATGGCGGCACGATTGCGGCCGGCATCGTCGCTGAAGCGGCTGTGAATACCGTGATGTCGGGGCCTGCGTCCGGCGTGATGGCGGCAGCCTACACCGCGCGCGCCGCCGGCTTGCCCAATGTGATCACCTACGATATGGGCGGCACCTCGTCGGATGTCGGCCTGATCCAGGATGGCGTGCCGCAGGTCTCGTCGGAACTGGAACTCGAATACGCCATGCCGATTCATGTCCCGATGGTGGATGTGCATACCATCGGTGCCGGCGGCGGTTCGATTGCCTTCATCAATGAAGCCGGCATGCTGCAGGTCGGTCCGGAAAGTGCCGGCGCGCGGCCGGGCCCGATCTGCTACGGACGCGGCGGCACGCGCCCGACGATTACCGACGCCAACCTGGTGCTCGGCCGTCTCAATCCCGATGGGCTGCTGGCGGTCGACAGCAAGGTATCGCTGCAGGATGTGAAAGACGCCATCGATCGCGATGTCGGCAAGCCGCTCGGCCTGAAGACCGACGAGGCGGCCGCCGCCATTCTTCGTATTGCCAATGACAAGATGGCTGGCGCGATCCGCATGGTGTCGCTCAGCCGTGGCCATGATCCGCGCGACTTCGCCCTGTTCGCCTTTGGCGGCGCCGGGCCGCTGCATTCGGCGGCGTTGGCGCGCGAACTCGGCATTCCCAAACTGCTGATCCCGGCCCGGCCGGGCATCACCAATGCGCTGGGCTGTGTGGTGGCCGATCTGCGCCATGACTATGTGAAGACCGTCAACAAGCCGCTCTCGGTGCTGGAAGACGGGCTGGTCGACAAGGTGCTGGCCGAACAGGTCGCCGAGGGCAAGGCGACAATCGAACGCGATGGCGTTGATGTCGACGAGGTGCAGGTGCTGCACACCGCCGACATGCAGTTCCAGGGCCAGAGTCATCTGCTCACGGTGGCAGTGAACGATCCGAAGATCGGCCGCGATGCGCTGCAGCAAGCCTTCGAGGAGGCCTACTGGCAGCGTTTCGAGGTCGAACTGCCCGAGATCCGCGCCGTGCTGGTCAATCTCCATACCGCCGTGATCGGCCGTCGTCCGCAACTGTCGCTGGATCGCCTGCTGTCGGCTGAACCCGCGAAGGATGTTGCTGGCGCGAAGAAGGGCAGCCGGAGCGTTTGGTACGAAGCCGGCGGCTGGCAGGACACGCCGGTCTATGACCGCGAGCGGCTGCCGCGCAATGTCGGTTTTGCCGGTCCGGCCATTCTGGAACAGCTCGACACCACCGTAGTGATCGAACCCGGCAACCAAGTGAATGTCGATAAGCTCGGCAACCTGATCGTCAGCGTGACAGCGGAGTAAGACGATGACAAAGAAGCCCATCGACCCTGTCACCCTCGTTGTCATCCAGAACGGCCTGCAGCAGGTCTGCAATGAGATGGACCTGGCCTTCTGTCGCGCCGCCTTTTCGCCGGTGATCTCGGAGGCACTCGACCGCTCCGACGGCATCTATCATGGCGAGACCGGCGAACTGATTGCACAGGGCGAACTTGGCTTGCCGGTTTTTGTCGGCACTATGCAGTTCTCGACGCAGGCCGTGATCGAACGTGCGCACAAGACGCCCTTGCTAGCGCCGAAGCCCGGCGATGTCTATATCGTCAACGATCCCTATCTGGGCGGCACCCATCTGATGGATGTGCGCTTCGTGAAGCCCTTCTTCTACAAGGGCAAGCTGTTTTCCTGGCTGTCTAATACCGGGCATTGGCCAGATATCGGCGGCATGGTGCCGGGCGGCTTCTCGGCCAATGCCACCGAAGTAGAGCAGGAGGGTCTGCGCCTGCCGCCGGTGAAGCTCTACAAGGAAGGCAAGCTGGACGAGGAAATCCTCTCCATCATCCTGAGCAATATCCGCATCGCCGACCAGCGCATCGGTGACATCAAGGCCCAGGCGGCAGCGCTGACCATCGGGGAGAAGCGGCTGACCGCCTTGCTGGATCGCTACAGCGCCGATGTGGTGGAGCAGGCCATCGAGGAGCTGAAGCAGCGCGCCAGCCAGCAGATGCGCGCCCGCATCCGCACCATTCCCGATGGCGTCTATCTCGGTGAGGCCATCGTCGATTCCGATGGTGTGGTGGATGAGCCACTGGTCATCAAGATGAAGGTGACCAAGGCTGGCGAGGAAATGCATTTCGATATGACGGGTTCCAGCCCGCCATGCAAAGGCCCGATGAACAGCGTGATCGCGACAACCTATTCGTCGATCTACCTGGCCGTGAAGCATATATTCCCGGATGTACCGATCAATGCCGGTACGTTTGAGCCCCTGAAGGTGCTCGATCCGCATGGCACATTCCTGTATGCGAAGTATCCGCGCCCGGTTTCGGGCTGTGCTGCCGAAGTCAGTCAGCGCATCGCCGAGGCGGTGTTCAATGCATTGGTGCAGGCGATGCCCGACCGGCTGTTCGCCGCGCCGGCCGGCACGTCGGGCAATCTGGCGCTCGGCGGCTACGATCCCAAGCGCGACCGCAGTTATGTGATGTATGTGATCTCCGGTGGCGGCTATGGCGGCTGGCATGGCGGCGATGGCATCAGCAACGGCTGCTCGACCATCGGTATTTCCAAGACCACGCCGATCGAGGTGATGGAACAGTATTATCCGGTGCTGTTCGAGGAATACTCGCTGCACGAAGGTTCCGGCGGCGCCGGAGAGCATCGCGGCGGTTTTGGTGTGAACTACACGATCCGTTTGCGCCGGGGCGAGGCGCGCGCCTCGATGGTGATGGACCATGGCCGCAGCGGTCCGCGCGGCGTGCTGGGCGGCGAGGACGGCGGCCTCAATACCGTGCGGGTCGAAACCGCGAGGGGCAGTTACGTGCCGCCGCATCTGTCCAAGGACCAGGATATCGAGATCGCGGTGGGCGATCGCCTGCATGTCTCGACTCCCGGCGGCGGTGGCTATGGTGATCCGGCCCGGCGCGATCCGGCCGATGTGGCCCGCGACCTCGAACGCGGTTACTACACGGCCGAGCAGATCAAGGCGCGATTTGGTGTTGTCCCATCGGTGAAATCCGCCGCCGAATAGCGTTACACTCCAGCCCATGTTGGCAGAGATGCTGGTATGGGTGGGAACACAGGCGAGTAAACCGGCGCGGCAGCTGGGTTATGCCCGCGCCGCCGTCAGCCTGTGGTCGCGCCGCCGCCGCTGGACCCGCGAATGGGCCGAGCATGAAGCCAATACCCGCGATTTTGCGCTGAAGACGGCGGACGCCTGTCGTCACCTCGATACAGTCTGGCTGCTGGGTGGCGGCACGCTGTCCGACCTGCCGCTCGCTGAGCTGAGCGGATTGTTCAAACGCGTGCTGGTCTTCGATATCGCCTGGCTGCCGCAGGCGCGCGCTTTGGCCCGGCGCTGGCCGAACGTGGAATTGCGGCTCGCCGATGTTTCTGGCGTGGTGCTGCCGCTGTCGGAATGGCGGCTCGGTATGCCGCTGCCGATCCCGACTGCCGAGGCGATGAAGGAACTCGATCCGGTGCCACCCGATTGTGTGCTGTCGCTCAACCTGTTGTCGCAGCTGCCGCTGCTGCCGATGGAATATGTGCAGCGCCAGGGCATGACGATGCAGTCAGCGGAAACGTTCGGTCGTGCCATTCTGCAGGCGCATCTGCAGGGTCTGCAGGATTTTACCTGTCCGGTCGGGCTGACTGCCGATGCGCGCCGTATCTGGCGCAGCCGGGCGGGAGAGATTGTACTGAGCGAAAGCGCGGTGCTGGGCGTGAAGCTGCCGGCACCGGAAAAAACCTGGCACTGGCCGGTGGCGCCGCGCGGCGAGATCGATAACGAGACCGGACTGGAGATCACGGTGGAAGCGTCGCGGCTGAATGCCTAGCTGGTCTTTTTCACCAGATGAACAGATTCGATGACGAAGCCGCGTTCAGGCGGGAATTTGCGCATGATGGTGCGGCGTACTTCGTCTTCGCCGGCGCCGTTCAGTTCGACGTAATTGATCTCGCCCCATTTGTCGTCGAGCTGGCGGTGCTTCTCGCCCATCATATGGGCGCGGCGCACTTCTGAATTGTAGATGCCGATACTGAAGGTCTTGGTATTGGTCTCCTGCGCTACAGCTTCGCTCGCCAGCTTTTCCAGCTTGGTGACCTGGGCTTCCAGTTCGAGTTTCTGCTTGGTCAGTTCGGCGATTTTCTGCTGGGCATTTTTGGACAGCTTCTCCAGCTCGTCCATGCGCTGGCCACGTCGCACCACTTCGGCCGAACTCCACTCATAGGCACTAACCTGCCTTTTGTGCTGCGCGATCAGCTGCAGCACAATAAAGGTGGCGCCGGGCACGCCAATCAGCATCGCCCCCATGATCAGCCAGAAGCTACCCATAAGCTTCTCTTAGCGGACCGCTGATTTTCGTACAAGATACTGAAATAGCGGCCAAAGTCCGTAACCCGCAAAACCGTGGCGGGTGCCGCGACGGTATGTTAACGGCTTGACCCCGCCGGGCAGGGCGGTTAATAAGCGGCTTCCTGTGGCGGGGGTAGCTCAGTTGGTTAGAGCACCAGATTGTGGCTCTGGGGGTCGCGGGTTCAAGTCCCGTTCCTCGCCCCAAATTCTAAAGGCCGGTCAATAGCTTAGCTGTTGGCTGGCCTTTTCCTTTTCAGGCTCTGGTTCACGCCGCCGGCAATCGCTCGCGCAGCACCCGTTTCAGCAGCTTGCCATTGGCATTCCGGGGCAGTGGTTCATCCAGCAGGGTGAAGGTCTCAGGCACCTTGTAGTCGGCCAGCCGCCCGGCGCAGAAGTCTTTCAGATCCGACTCGGTGACCGCACTATCCCTGCGGGCGACAAAAGCATGCACCCGCTCGCCCAGCACCGGGCAGGGGCGGGCGATGATGGCGCTTTCCAGCACGCCCGCATGGTGGCTCAGCACATTTTCCACCTCGACCGAGAAGACCTTGTAGCCGCCGCGGTTGATCATGTCCTTCACGCGGTCGAAGACGCGCACGAAGCCATCGGCATCGATCGAGCCGATATCGCCCGAATGCCAGAAACCGGCGGTGAATTCACGCGCCGTGGCGTCGGGGTTGTTCCAGTAGCCCGGCACCACCATAGGTCCGCGGATCCAGATCTCGCCGGTTTCGCCGCGTGGGACTTCGCGGCCCCCGGCATCCACGACAATCACCTCGGCGCAGGGCGCTTCCAGCCCCACGCTGTCGGAATGCGATGCGCTTTTCTCGGGCGGCAGCATCGTGGTGGGCGAGGTGGTCTCGGTGGCGCCATAGGCGTTCATCAGGCCGAGCTGCGGCAGCTTCTGCGCCAGCGCGGCAATCGTGGCCTGCGGCATCGGCGCACCGCCATAGCCGCCGACGCGCCAGCTCGACAGATCATGCAGGTCGAAATCCGGCTGCAGCAGGCAGAGATTGTACATCGCCGGCACCATGATGGTGTGCGTCAGCCTTTCACGTGCTGCCAGCGGCAGGAACTCGCGTGCCTTGAATTCCGGCACCATGATCACCGCGCCGCCGCCCTGCCAGGCGGTGACGATGATGGCGATCAGTCCGGTGACATGGCTGGCCGGCACCGCCAGCAGCGAACGGTCGGCCGGCGTCAGTCCCATGCAATACTGAAAATGCAGCGCGGAATGCACGATGTTGAAATGTGCCAGCATCGCGCCTTTCGGCCGGCCGGTGGTGCCGGAGGTATAGAGGATGACGGCGGTGTTTTCCTCGGCCGGATCTGCTGCGGCCGGTATGCCGTCATCCTTCTGCAGAACGGCGAAAGGCTGCGATCCCACACCATCACCGCCGATTGCAAAGCGATGTCGCAACTTCGGCAGCTCCGCACTGGCTGGCAGACGGTCGGTCAGATCTGCTTCATGCACCAGCAAAGCGGCGCCGCAATGATCGAGGATGTACGCGATCTCCGGCGTCTGCAGCCGCGTACCAAGCGGCACGCAGATCGCGCCGATATGCAGACAGGCGAGCAGGGTGGTGACGAACTCGACGCGGTTGCCCAGCAGCATGCCGACGCGGTCACCGGCTTTGATCCCGGCCGCGAGGAGCCCGGCGGCAACACGATCCGATTCCGCCGCCAGTTGCCGATAGGTCAGGCGGATGTCGCCGGCGACCAACGCCTCGTTGTCGGGATGACGGGCGAGGGTGGCGGTGAAGATGCCGTAGGTGTGGCTCGGCCGGTCGGCAAAGCAGCGCACCACCCGGTCGTCGAAATGCGCCTCGCTGCGGATCGGAATTGACGAACCAAGATCCCAGGCCATGCCAGATGTTCCTCCCGTTACGGTCAATATTCGAACCATCCTCCATGAGTATCAAGGTCTTAATTAAGGTTGTGCCTTTCGGATTGACTTGGTTGCGCTTATCTGGAAATTCTGAGGTTAGGCGGGTTGCGCCGGTGCCGTGAGTCGCAGGAACCCAGACATGGCCGTCACCACCATCGGCGTGAAGATCGACGAAGACCTCAAGGCCCGGCTGAAACGTGCCGCCGACGGCATCGGGCGTTCGCCGCACTGGCTGATCAAGCAGAGCATCTTCTCCGTGCTGGAGCGCGTCGAGCGCGGCGAGGCACTGAACGAACTGCTCGCCCCGGCCATCGACGTAACGGACGTGCCGTCCGCGCCCGATACACCGCTTCCGCCGTTTCTGGAGTTTGCCCAGACGGTGCAGCCACAGAGCGTGTTGCGGGCAAAGATCACCGCCGCCTATCGCCGGCCCGAAACCGAATGCCTGCCGCTGCTGATTGCCGAGGCCACGCTGCCCAAACCGGTGACGACGGAGGCGCGCGACCTGGCGCGGAAACTCGTCGAGGCATTGCGGGATAAAAGCCAGTCGGGTGGCGTCGAGGGGCTGATCCACGAATATTCGCTGTCCAGCCAGGAAGGCGTGGCGCTGATGTGCCTGGCCGAGGCATTGCTGCGCATCCCCGACCGGGCCACGCGCGACGCGCTGATCCGCGACAAGATCGGCGATGGCGACTGGGAGGCGCATCTCGGCCACAGCCCGTCGCTGTTCGTCAATGCCGCCACCTGGGGATTGCTGATCACCGGTCGTCTGACCAGCACCAGCAGCGGCAAGTCGCTGTCTACTTCGCTGACCAGGCTGATCGCGCGCGGCGGCGAGCCGCTGATTCGCAAGGGCGTCGATATCGCCATGCGTATGATGGGCGAGCAGTTCGTCACCGGCCAGACGATTGCTGAGGCGCTGGCCAACAGCCGGCAGTGGGAAGCGCAAGGCTTCCGCTATTCCTACGACATGCTGGGCGAGGCGGCGGCGACGGCCACCGATGCGCAGCGCTATTACGTCGATTACGAACAGGCGATCCACGCCATAGGCAAGGCGGCGGCCAAGCGCGGCATCTACGACGGGCCGGGCATCTCGGTCAAACTTTCGGCGCTGCATCCGCGCTACAACCGCGCCAATCTGGAGCGCGTGAAGGCCGAGCTGCTGCCGCGCCTCAAGACACTGACGCTACTGGCGCGGCGCTACGATATCGGCCTCAATATCGATGCCGAGGAGGCCGATCGCCTCGAAATCTCACTCGACCTGCTGGAAAGCCTCTGCTTCGATCCTGAACTGGCCGGCTGGAACGGTATCGGTTTCGTGGTGCAGGCATACCAGAAGCGCGCGCCCTTCGTGATCGAATGGCTGATCGACCTAGCGCGACGCAGCGGCCATCGCATCATGGTGCGGCTGGTGAAGGGCGCCTACTGGGACAGCGAGATCAAACGCGCACAGGTCGATGGCCTCGAAGGCTTCCCGGTCTATACGCGCAAGATCCATACCGACGTGTCGTATCTCGCCTGCGCCCGCAAGTTGCTGGCCGCGCCCGATGCGGTCTTTCCGCAATTCGCCACGCATAACGCGCAGACACTGGCGACGATCCATGCGATGGCTGGCGCGAATTACTATCCCGGACAGTATGAATTCCAGTGCCTGCATGGCATGGGCGAGCCGCTTTATGAGGAAGTGGTTGGCCGCGAAAAACTCAATCGACCGTGCCGCATTTATGCGCCGGTCGGTACGCATGAAACCCTGCTGGCCTATCTGGTGCGCCGCCTGCTCGAGAACGGCGCCAACACCTCTTTCGTCAACCAGATCGCCGACAAGGACGTCGCGCTCGACCGCCTGATCGCCGATCCGGTCGAGTCGGCAAAGGCGATACAGCCGCTTGGCGCATCGCATCCGAAAATCGCGCAGCCGCGTGACATCCTCGGCGAGCGTCGCAATTCTTCCGGCATCGATCTTTCGAACGAACAGCAGCTCGCCTCGCTGTCGGCCGCCTTGCTTTCCAGCGCGGACCGACCGTGGCGCGCCATGCCGCTGCTGGCAGACGGGCCTGCAGACGGCGAGGGCGTCGCGCTGCGCAATCCGGCCAACCGCAACGACATCGTCGGCAAGGTAACCGAAGCCACGCCCGCACAGGCTGGGCGTGCCGTCGATCATGCTGTCGCTGCGGCGCCGATCTGGCAGTCGACGCCGCCGGCCGAGCGCGCACAATGTCTCCTGCGCGCCGCCGATTTGCTGGAAAGCCGCATGCCGCTGTTGTTGGGCCTGATCGTGCGCGAGGCCGGCAAGTCGCTGCCGAATGCCATCGGCGAGGTGCGGGAGGCGGTGGATTTCCTGCGCTACTACGCCGCCGAAATCGAAGGCTACTCCAGCGACACGCATCGCCCGCTCGGGGCCATCGTCTGCATCAGCCCGTGGAATTTTCCGCTGGCGATTTTCACCGGCCAAGTGGCAGCGGCGCTGGCCGCCGGCAACGTCGTGCTGGCCAAGCCGGCCGAAGAAACCCCGCTGATCGCCGCGCAGGCCGTGCAGATCCTGCATGAAGCCGGTGTGCCGATGGGCGCAGTGCAGCTTTTGCCTGGTGACGGCCGCATCGGCGCGGCACTGGTGGGCGACCCGCGCATTCGCGGCGTGATGTTCACCGGCTCCACCGAAGTGGCGCGTCTGATCCAGAAGCAGCTCGCCAATCGCCTGCTGCCGGACGGTCGCCCGGTGCCGCTGATCGCCGAAACCGGTGGGCTGAATGCGATGATCGTCGATTCCTCGGCTTTGCCCGAACAGGTGGTGGCCGATGTGCTGGCCTCCGCCTTTGACTCGGCCGGTCAGCGCTGCTCGGCGCTCCGCGTCCTCTGCATTCAGGAAGACGTTGCCGACCGCATGCTCACCATGCTCAAGGGTGGCCTGGCAGAATTGTCGATGGGGTCGCCGGATCGTTTGTCGGTAGACGTAGGCCCGGTGATCACGCCGGCGGCGCAGCAGACTATTCTCACGCATATCGAGGCGATGCGCGCGAAGAAATGCCGTACCGAACAGCTGCCACTGCCGGCCTCGGCGCGGCATGGAACATTTGTGTCGCCGACCATTATCGAACTGGCGAAACTGTCGGATCTCAAGGCCGAAGTCTTCGCTCCGGTGCTGCATGTGGTGCGCTACAGGCGGCAGGAGCTTGATGCCCTGATCGATACGATCAACGCCTCCGGCTACGGCCTTACCTTCGGCCTGCACAGCCGGATTGATGAAACCATCGCCCACGTCGTGCAACGCGTCGAAGCCGGCAATCTCTATGTGAACCGCAACATCATCGGCGCTGTAGTGGGCGTGCAGCCTTTCGGCGGTCACGGCCTGTCGGGCACCGGGCCGAAAGCCGGCGGACCGCTTTACCTGCGCCGCCTGCTTTCGGCTGTACCGCCTGTCGATCTCAAGGGTACCGGCAATCCAGTGATGGACTCTTACATCGCCTGGCTTGAGGGCAGGGGTTTGACGGCCGAGGCGCAGCGCTGCCGCGATTATGCTGAGCGCAGCCCGCTCGGCTTCAGCCGCGAATTGCCGGGCCCAGTGGGCGAGCGGAATACCTATGCCCTGTTGCCGCGTGGCGTGCTGCACTGCATGGCGCGGAGTCAGTCGGGCCTGCTGCTGCAGGTCGGTGCAGCCTTTGCGACCGGAAACCGCGTCGCGCTGTCGGAAGGTGCCACTCATGCCGGCGTATTCGACACGTTGCCGCCAGATCTCCGGACGCTGGTCGGCTGGCAGGTCGGCGGCGAGCAGATTTCGGCCGTGCTCTATGAAGGCGATGGCGATGCCCTGACCGGCATTGCCGCCGCGCTGGCAGACAGCAGGCAGCAGGTGGTGCCGGTTTACGCTGCGTTGTCGCCGGCGGAAGACTACCCGCTGGAATGGCTGGTGACGGAACGTTCGATCAGCACCAACACGGCTGCGGCTGGCGGCAACGCCAGTCTGATGAGTATTGGCTGATGAGCATCGGTTAAGCATTTCACGGGTTGCCTTCGCCACCTGTTGCGCCACAATGGTGTAAGCAGGTGGAGGACGCGCAATGACCAGGGAAATTGGACAGGTACCGCTGCACGGCGTCGACCAACTCGCGGCGCAGATTCCCGATGGCGCCAAGATCGCCGTGCCGCCGGATTATTCCGGCGTTGCCATGGCGCTGACCCGCGCCATGATCCGCCGGGGTCTGCGTGACCTGCATGTCATCTGCGTGCCGATCTCGGGCCTGCAGGTCGAGATGCTGGCCGGCGCCGGCTGCCTTGGCACGGTAGAGACCTCGGCGATCACGCTGGGCGAATACGGCACGGCGCATCGTTTCCAGGCCGCGCTGAAAGCCGGCGCCTTCCGCATGCTGGATGCCACGTGTCCGGCTGTGCATGCCGCCATTCAAGCTGGCGGAAAGGGCATTCCCTTCATGCCGCTGCGCGGTCTGCTCGGCACCGACCTGCTGAAACACAGGCCCGACTGGACTGTGATCGACAATCCCTTCTCGAAAGACGAAGACCCGGTCGTGCTACTGCCGGCGATCCGGCCTGACTTTGCGATCTTCCATGCGCCCTTTGCCGACCGCAATGGCAATGTCTTCATCGGTCGCCGCCGCGAACTGGTCGCGATGGCGCATGCCGCGACGCAGTCGCTGGTGACGGTGGAGGAAATCCGCGACGTCGACCTGCTCGCTTCGGAGGAAACCGCCGCCGGCACGCTGACCGGTGCATACATCGGGGGCATCGCCGAAGCGCCGCGCGGCGCCTGGCCGATCAAGCTGTGGGACATCTATGACTATGACGAAGACCATCTGAAGCTCTATGGCGAGATGGCGCGCACCGCCGATGGTTTCACGCGCTATTGCGATCAGTTCGTGCAGGACCAGAAGGCGGCAGAGTAAAATGGACTTCAGCCGTCAGGAACTTCTCATCACCACGATTGCCCGGCTGCTGCATGGCTGCCGGCTGGTTGCCACTGGTGCCTCCTCACCGATTCCGGGCGCCGGTGCTTTGCTGGCCCGCGCGCAGTCGAATGGCAAGATGCGCGTCAACGTGCTGGGCAGCGTGCGCAACGATTTTCTCTGCGATGGCGGCGTCGAATTATTCGATCTGGCTGGGCAGGGCCGGCTCGATGCGTTTTTCCTCGGCGGCGGCCAGATCGACGGCGAGGCCAATATCAACCTCGTCGGGGCGGGTGGCGAATATCCGCAGACGGCTGTGCGCTGGCCCGGCTCGTTCGGCTCAGGCTACCTCTATTATCTGGTGCCGCGCGTGATCCTGTTCCGTGAGGAACATACCCGCCGCGTGCTGGTGCCCAGGGTGGATTTCATTTCCTCCGCCGGCCCGAAGAATGACGGCACATACCGTCCTGGCGGACCGATCGGGCTGCTGACCAATCTCTGCTGGTTCGCTTTCGACCGCAGCAAACGCCGCTTCCGGCTGGAGAGTCTGCATCCCGGTCACAGCGTCGAGGAAGTGCGCGACAATACCGGTTTTGAATTTGATTGTCCCGACAGTGTGCCGTTCACAGTGGCACCGGATGCCGCCACATTGGCGCTGCTGCGCACGCGCATCGCCGCCGAGATTGCCGAAACCTATCCGCGTTTCGTCGCGCAGGTCTTTCCGGACCTCGCGGCGGCCGGCGATTAAGGTTCGCGCAGCCAGATCTGCGTGCGCCCCAGGATCGGCGTGCCGATGAAACCGCGCAGCCGCAGCTTCTGCCCGGCCTCAGTCAGCGTCGCCTTGGCGTTGTAGATTTTGCCGTTCTTCGGATCGAGCACGCTGCCGCTGGCCCATTCGTTGGCGCCATCGGGTTTGAGGCCCCAGAGGAAAGTCATGCCGATCACCGGCTTGTCCTTGCGTTCGCCCTCGCAGGCTTCACAGACCGGATCGGGCTTTTCATCGGGCCGATAAAAGATCTGCAGGATGCGGCCCTGCAACTCGCCGTTTACTTCGGTGATCTCGACAATGCTGCGCGGCGCATTGGTCTCGTCATCGATGGTCTTCCATTTGCCGGTCAGGCTGCCGGCCTGGGCCATGGCCATGAGCGGTACGAGTGCCAGAGCGAGGGCAACCATAATAATATTGCGCATGAGCATCTCCCTGGACGGAACAATGGCATAATTTTACGGTTTGGCGAATTCCCGGCCCCCGACAAACTGTTATAGAGTGACCGGAAGCACAGGAGGTTCGGCATGAGCGAACAAACGACCGGCTCCCGCTTCCGTCTCGGCGTCGGCGCCGCGGAAGACTGGCGCATGGCGGTGGATGGCAGCCTGCTGCAACTCATGCCGCTGGCAGACAGCGCCAATGTCGGCTTCGTTTATGTCAG
>NZ_PEKV01000009.1:216599-264787 GCF_002796975.1 Ferrovibrio sp.
GGCACCGTGCCCGAAGGCAGTGCGACGGTATTCACGCGGCCGACGGAACGCCCGCAGGGCTGGCTTGGCGTGGTGCATGCCGATCCGCAGGTGCCGGCCTTGCCCGAACTGATCGAGGATTTCGCCGAAGCGGCGGGTGCCTATCTGGTCGGCGGCCTGGTGGCAGCGCGTGGCCCGCGTCCGCAATGGGCCGGCAAGAGCATCGAAGGCGGCATGTCGGGTATCCTGTTCAGCGAAGCACAGCCGGTGATGACCAGCCTGACGCAAGGCTGCAGCCAGATCGGCGGTGTGCATGAGATCACGGCGGCCGATGGCAATGTGATCCTCGAACTCGATACCAAGCCGGCCTACGAAGTGCTGCGCGACAGTTTCGCCGTGCAGTCGCTCACCGATCTGCGCAAGCTCTCCAGCGGCCTGATGGTCGGCCTGCCGATCAGCGGCACGGATCGCCCGGATTACCTGGTGCGCAACATCATCGGCATCGATCCGCAGGCCGGTGGCATCGCCATCGGCGCGATGGTGGAAGAGGGCGACCAGGTCTTCTTCTGCCGCCGCGACATCGACTCCGCGGGCCGCGACATGGACCGCATGCTGGCCGACCTGAAGCGCCGCTGCGGCGACCGCATGCCGCGCGGCGCGCTGTGGTATTCCTGCATGGCGCGCTGCCAGGACCAGTTCGTGCAGTCGCCCAGCGAACTCGCCCGCATCCAGGCGGTGTTCCCCGACCTGCCGCTGGTCGGCATGTATTGCGGCGGCGAGATCGCGCAGTCGCGGCTCTATGGCTATACCGGCGTGCTGTCGCTGTTCCTCTAGGCGTCCAGCACGATGCGTCCCACCACTTCGCCGGCTTTCAGCTTCACCAGAGACTCATAGGCCTGCTCCAGCGGTGCGGCAGTGATCGGCAGCGGCGGCAGTTTCGTGGTCTGCGCCAGCGCCAGCAGTTCCTTCAGTTCGATCAGGCTGCCGACATAAGAGCCGCTGACCCGCACGCTTTTCATCACATGCAGGCCGATTGGCAGTGTCGCCGTGCCGCCGAGCAGGCCGACGGTGACCAGATGGCCGGCCTTGCGCAAGGCGCCGTAGGCGAAGTCGAAGCTGGAGGTTGAACCGGCAAAGTCGATGGCCGCCATCACGCCGCCGGTGGCTTTCAGCAATGATTTCAGCGCGCCGTCGGCCCGCGGATCGATGGCTTCCTTTGCGCCAAGCTGCAGCGCCATCTCGCGCTTGGCCGGATCGAGATCGGCCACAATGGGTGCCACGCCGGTTATGGCCTTTGCCAGCGCGACGCCATTCAGCCCGACGCCGCCGGCGCCGACGATCAGCAGGTTATGGTCGGGCTTGAGCGGGCCGATTTTCTTCAGCGCCGAATAGGCGGTCAGGCCGGAACAGGCATAGGTCGCGGCCAGCGCCGGATCGAGGCTGCCAATGTCGAGAAGATATTGCTCGTCGGGCACCAGCACATGGCTGGCATAACCGCCGTCGATGAAGATGCCGATGGATTTCTGCGCGCCGCCGCACAGATGCTCATTGCCGTCGCGGCAGGGCGGGCAGGTGCCGCAACCGATCCAAGGAAACACCAGTTTGCGCTGGCCGGCCCTGACTGTGGTCGCATCGGGACCGACCGCCGCCACCGTGCCGGTGATCTCATGGCCCGGCGTCAGCGGCAGGGCGGCGCCGCCGTTGGCTGCCACCACGCGCTTGCCGCCGCCCAGATCGAAGAAGCCTTCCCAGATATGCAGGTCGCTGTGGCAGACGCCGCATTTCTCGACGCGGACCAGAACCTCGCGACCCTTGGGCTGCGGCAGCGGCTTCTGATTCAGGGTCAGCGGCTTGCCGAATTCGGCCACCTGATAGCAGCGCAGCATGGGCGTTCCTCCTGTTGGAATGGGGGATCGTAAAAAGCGCGGCGGGCTGGTGTCCAGCCCTCAAACCGGTAAACTCCCGTGCGAAACAGGGAATCGCCGGGAGGGCCAATGCTCAAGCAGATGTTCGATCTAACGGGCCGGGTGGCGCTGATCACCGGTGCCTCGCGCGGCTTCGGTCTGGAATTCGCCAAGCTGTTCGCCGAGGCCGGCGCGCTGGTGATCCTGAATGGCCGCCATGCCGAGACGCTGCAGACCGCTGCCGATGTGGTGCGCAAGCATGGTCTGGTCGACATCGCCGCCTTTGACGTGGCCGACATTCCAGCCGGCATTGCCGCAATTGCCGCCATCGAAAAGACCCATGGCAGCCTCGACATCCTGGTCAACAATGCCGGCATGAATATCCGCAAGCCGCTGACCGACTACAAACTGGACGACTGGCGCCAGGTGCTGGAGGTCGATCTCACCGCTGCCTTTGCCCTGTCGCAGGCGGCCGGTCTTGGCATGGCGAAACGCGGCTATGGCCGCATCATCAATATCGGCTCGGTCATGTCGGTCTGGGGCCGCGCCGGCATTCCGGCCTATGCGGCGGCCAAGCATGGCATCCTTGGCATGACCAAAGCCTTCGCCGCCGAACTGGGTGTGAAGGGCGTCACCTGCAACGCCATCGCGCCGGGCTATTTCGAGACCGAGCTGAATGCCGAGCTGATGAAGAATGCGGACTTCGTGAAATACGTCACCGACCGCACGCCGCTGCGCCGCTGGGGCAAGCCCGATGAACTCGCCGGCGCCGCGCTGTTCCTGGCCTCGCCGGCCGGGTCTTACGTGAATGGCCATCTACTTACCGTCGACGGCGGCATGACCACCACGATGTAAACGCGCATGACAGCGGCCAGCAGCATCGGATTCATTCCGGCCTTCCCGGCGCGGCACGAACGCCGCCTGCCGCTGCTGCAACTGCTGAAAACGTTGCGCGAGAATGCCATCGGTACCTATACGCAGGATGCCTTCGAGCGCGACATCATCATCTATCGGCTTGGCTTCAAGCCGATGATCCTGGCCAATCACCCGAATCTGATCCGCCATGTCATGCTCGACAACGCGGCCAACTATGAGCGCGATCCGGTCGGCAAGCGGCTGCTGGAGCCCGGTCTGGGGAAGGGGTTGCTGACCAGCGAGGGTGCCGACTGGAAACGCCAGCGCCGCATGATGGCGCCGATCTTCCAGCCGCGCCGGCTTGCCGGCTTTGCCGCGATCATGACCGAGTATTCCGAGCGTCTGGCCGGCAAGCTGGCTGCGCTGCCGGCCACCTGCACGGTCGATATGGCCGAGCAGATGATGCTGCTGACATTGGATATCATTGCCCGCACCATGTTCGGCTCCGACGATGGCGCCGATGTTTCCGCCGTGGGTCCGGCGATGGACCGTTATCAGGCCACGGTGCGGCCGAATATCCCCGACCTGATCGGCCTGCCGCGCTGGGTGCCGCGCCCGGCCGCCGGCGAAGGCCAGCGCGCGCTGGCCGAAATGGATGCGATCATCAACGGCCTGATCCAGCGTCGCCGCGAGCGTAACGATCTCGGTAACGATCTGCTCGGGCTGCTGCTGGCGGCGCGCGATGACGAGACCGGAGCGGCACTGGACGACCGCGAAGTGCGCGACCAGATGGCGACCTTCTTCCTCGCCGGCCACGAAACCACCGCCACCGCGCTGGCCTGGACCTGGTATCTGCTCAGCCATGCGTCGGACGTCGAGGCTAAGCTGCATGCCGAACTCGACGGCCTGCTCGGTGGCCGCGCCGCCACCTATGCCGATTACGAGAGGCTGACCTATACGCGCATGGTGCTGGAAGAGGCGATGCGGCTCTATCCGCCAGCGCATACTACGGCGCGGCAGGCGATTGCCGAGGATCGCTTCGGTGAAATCGCCATTCCGCCCGGCACGATGGTGATCGTCTCGCCGTATATCATGCAGCGGCATCGGCTCTACTGGCGGAATCCGGATGTCTTCGACCCGGAGAATTTCGCACCGGAAAGGACCGCGCAGCGCCGGCGCTATACTTATCTGCCCTTTGGCGCCGGGCCGCGGATCTGCATCGGCCAGGGCTTTGCCATGATCGAGGCGGTGCTGATTCTCGCCACGCTGGCGCAAAAGCTGCGTGCGCGTCTCGTGCCCGGGACGAAAGTTGCACCGGTGGCAAAAATCACGCTGCGGCCTTCGCCGGGCCTGCCGATGACCATCCAGCCGCGTTGAGGAAAACGGAATGAGCGAAGACCTTTGCTATATGTCGGCTGCCGATCTGGTCGCCGCCTATCGCGCCGGAAAACTTTCGCCAGTGGAGGTGACGCAGGCCCTGCTCAAGCGCATCGCCGCAATCAATCCGAAGCTGAACGCCTACAATCTCGTGGATGAAGAGTCGGCCTTGCGCGACGCGAAGGCTTCCGAGGCGCGCTGGAAAGCCGGCAAGCCGCTCGGCCCCATCGACGGCGTACCGGCCTCGATCAAGGACATCATCCTGACCAAAGGCTGGCCGACGCTCCGCGGCTCGAAAACCGTCGATCCCAAGCAGGACTGGAACGAGGATGCGCCGGTGACAGCGCGGCTGCGCGAGGCCGGTTGCGTCATTCTTGGCAAGACCACCACGCCGGAATTCGGCTGGAAGGGCGTGACGGATTCGCCGCTGACCGGCATCACGCGCAATCCCTGGAACACCGATCTCACGCCGGGCGGCTCCTCGGGTGGCGCTTCAGCGCAAGTGGCAGCCGGACTGGGCCAGCTTGCGGTTGGTACCGATGGCGGCGGCTCGATCCGCATTCCGGCCGGCTTCACCGGCATTGCCGGGTTGAAGCCCAGTTTCGGCCGCGTGCCGGCGGCGCCGTTGAGCCCCTTCGGCACGGTGGCGCATCTTGGTCCGATGACGAAAACAGTCCGCGACGCGGCGCTGATGCTGAACGAGATGGCGAAGCCCGATGCGCGCGACTGGTTCGCGCTGCCCTATGATGACCGCGACTACACCGCGAACCTGAATGACGGCGTGAAGGGGCTGAAGATCGCTTACAGCCCGACACTGGGGTTTGCCAAAGTCGACCCGGAAATTCTGGCCGCAGTGGATGTGTCAGCAAAACAGTTTGCGGCTTTGGGCGCGACGGTCGAGCAGGTCGATCCCGGTTTTGCCGATCCCATCGAGATGTTCCATACCCACTGGTTCATGGGGGCCTTCAATGCGCTGATGGCGTTGCCGAAGGAGAAATTCGCCCAGATCGACCCGGGCCTGCAGCGCACCTTCGAGCGCGGCGCGGCGATCACCACGCGACAGTATATGGAGGCAGTGAATGCGCGCGGCAAACTCGGCGTGCAAATGCGGCAGTTCCACGAAAAGTATGACCTGCTGCTGACGCCCAGCCTCGCCGTGCTGCCGTTTACCGCCGGTCGCCTTGCGCCGGAGAATATGGGCGATGCCTACTGGACCGAGTGGACGCCCTTCACCTATCCCTTCAATCTGACGCAGCAGCCGGGCCTGTCGATCCCCTGCGGTTTCTCGAAATCCGGCCTGCCGATTTCATTGCAGCTGGTCGGCCCGATGCATGGCGATGCGCTGGTGCTGCGTGCCGGCGCCGCCTACGAGGCTGCCACCGACTGGCACAAGGCGAGACCGAAACTGTGACGCAGGCCGCCGCGCTCCTCACTGTTGGCGAAATGGCGGGTGCCGATCGCGCCGCCATCGCGCGCGGTGTGCCGAGCCTCGACCTGATGGAAGCCGCTGGTGCTGCTGTCGCGCGCATGGTGCAGCGGCATCATCCGAAAGGCGCCGTGCTGGTGCTCTGCGGTCCGGGCAACAACGGCGGCGACGGTTTTGTGGCGGCGCGGCTGCTGAAGGTGGCAGGGCGGGATGTCACGCTGGCGCTGTTCGGCGCGCGCGATGCCGTGAAGGGCGACGCCGCGGTGATGGCGCAACGCTGGAGCGGCGCGGTACGCGCTGCCACGCCTTTGCTGGTGATGCAGGCCGATGTGATCGTCGATGCGCTCTTTGGCGCGGGCCTGAGCCGCGACCTCGATGGCGCAGCGCTGGCGCTGGTCGATGCGGTCAACGAGTCCGGTGCGGCTGTTATCGCGGTCGATCTGCCCAGCGGCCTGCATGGCGACGATGGCCAGCCACGCGGGGCGGCGGCGATCCGTGCCACGCGTACGGTTACCTTCTTCCGGCCCAAGCCGGGTCATCTGCTGCTGCCGGGCCGGCTGCTCTGCGGCGAGCTTCACGTGGCCGAGATCGGCATTCCCGATGCGGTGGTGGCGGAAATCCGCCCGCTGCAATGGCGCAACGATCCGGCCTTGTGGAAGGCCGAACTGCCGCGTCTTCGTATTGATGGCCATAAATACCAGCGCGGCCATGTGTTGCTGCGCGGCGGCGACAAGCCGGGCGCGGCTTTGCTTGCCGGTCATGCGGCGCTGCGCATCGGCGCGGGACTGGCGACGCTGGCGCTGCCGCAGGAAGCGATGGCGCTGCCCGGCGGACCCGACGCGCTGATGCGCCAGCGCTGCGATGGTATTCCTGACTGGCGCGCCGCGCTGAAGGACGCGCGCCGCAATGCGCTGCTGCTCGGTCCCGGCAACGGCGCGGGCGCAGCAACCCGCCAGATGGTGCTGGATGCGCTGGCGACCAAGCGGCCGACCGTGCTGGATGCCGATGCGCTCACCGCATTCGCCGAGAATCCCAGAGCGCTGTTCGCCGCCATCAAAGGCCCGGTGGTGCTGACGCCGCATGACGGCGAATTCGCCCGGCTGTTCCCCGATCTCGGCATGCTGCCGAAACTGGCGCGCACGCGGGCGGCAGCGAAGATGAGCAATGCGGTGATCCTGCTGAAGGGTGCCGATACCGTCATTGCATCGCCGGACGGCCGCGCGGCGATCAACGCCAATGCGCCGCCCGATCTGGCCACTGCCGGTGCCGGCGATGTGCTGGCAGGTTTCGTCACCGGGCTGCTCGCGCAGGGCATGCCGGCCTTCGAAGCCGCCTGTGCAGCCACCTGGCTGCATGGCGAGGCGGCCAGAGAAGGAGGGGCGGGACTGATCGCCGACGACCTGCCGCTGCTGGTCAGGATGCCGCTGGCGCGGCTTCGGATGCAGCCAGGATAGGCTGCGCCTTTGCCAGCGCGGCGGTCAGGTTCGGCTGCAGCGCATCGGGCCCCAGCCGGTTCAGCAGTCCCATTTCGCGCAGCACCTGCAGGGGCTGCGGCTGTACGCGGGTGAGAAAGACCGCTGTGCCGCGCGCCCGGTTCTTCGCGATGAAACTGTCGAGCGCGTCGATGCCGCTGGCATCGATCAGCGGCACATTGCCCATGCGCAGGATGAAGACCCGTGGCGGTTTTTCGATACGGTCGAGGATATCGGCCAGCATGGCGGCGACGCCGAAGAAGAACGGTCCGCTGATCTCGAAGACCTCGACGCCTTTCGGGATGTCGATGGCCGCCAGCGCAGTCGCCCCCGCCTCGGTTTCGGCGCGTTCCGCCAGGTCGCGGCCGGCGATTGCGCTCACCTCGGTGGTCTGCACCAGACGGCGGATGAAGACCAGCGCGGCCAGCACGATACCCACTTCCAGCGCCACGGTGATATCGACCAGAACGGTCAGGATCAGGGTCGTTGCCAGCACCAGCTGGTCACCGCGGGGGGCATGCAGGAAATGCTTCAGCCGTTCGGCCTCACTCATATTCCAGGCCACCACGGCCAGGATGCCGGCCAGCGCGGCCAGTGGCACCATGCCCGCCAGCGGCGCCAGCAGCCACATGAAGACGAGCAGGAAAACGGCATGCAGCATGCCCGAGACAGGGGTCAGCGCGCCGGCCTTGATATTGGTGGCGGTGCGCGCCAGTGCGCCGGTCGCCGGCAGGCCGCCGAACAGTGCCGAGACGACATTGGCCACGCCCTGGCCGACCAGTTCGATATTCGAACGGTGGCGGCGGCCGGTCATACCGTCGGCGATCACACAGCTGAGCAGGCTTTCGATGCCAGCCAGCAGTGCGATGGTGACGGCGCTCGGCAGCAATTCGTACAGCCGGTGCAGCGTGATGCCTTTGGGCAGTTCGGGGAAAGGCAGCGTGTTGGGAATGGCGCCGAAGCGGCTTTCGATCGTGTCGATCGGCAGCTTGAGCAGATGCACCGCCAGCGTGGTCAGTACCACCGCGATCAGCATGCCGGGCCAGGCCGGCTTCCAGCGCCGCAGCGCGACGATCACCGCCACCGTGGCCAGTGCGATCGCCGTGCTGGCGGCGCTGAAGCTCGGTGCGGCTTTGGCATAGTCGCCCCATTTGGCGATGAAATCGGCCGGCACATGCTCCATCCGCAGGCCGAAGAAATCCTTGATCTGGGTCGAAAAGATGGTGATGGCGATGCCGGCGGTGAAGCCGGTCACCACCGGATAGGGGATGTATTTGATCAGGGTGCCAAGCTTGAATGCGCCGAGCAGCACCAGGATGGCGCCAGCCATCAGTGTCGAGATCACCAGCCCGTCAAAGCCGTGTTTCTCGATCACGCCATAGACAACGATAACGAAGGCGGCGGTCGGCCCACCGATCTGGTGCCGGCTGCCGCCCAGTGCGGAGATCAGGAAACCGGCGACGATGGCTGTGAAGAGGCCTTTGTCGGGCGTGGCGCCCGAGGCGATCGCGATGGCCATGGCAAGCGGCAGCGCAACGATGGCGACGGTGAGCCCGGCCAGCGTATCGCGACGCAGGCTGCCGAGGCCGTAGCCTTCGCGCAGACAGGTCAGCAATTTGGGTACGAACATTGTTACGGCTGCCCCTGGGGGAGGGAAGGGGAGATGGGGTATTATAATACCGCAACCCGGCTTTGGCTATGGAAAAATGCGTCCGGTTATGTATTGCGAAGGATTTGCATTAACCCTGACTCTCATCGCATGTTGCTGTATTGTTCTTTATACGATTTGTGTTTCACGGCAGGTTTCACGGAATAAGCAAAAATAAGACTCGTATAAGCATGCAATAAGCCGGAACAAGCACTGGATATAGGGTCCCGATAAGCCACCCCAAGCCTGCTTCAGGGTCGGATAAGCTGCTGATTAGACTAGTTAAAGCCATTCGGCGCCACGATCTGGCCTTTGAATCGATTGTATTCCGGTCGCACGGCCTGATCTGGATCGGCCCGCCCCGTTAACCTTCAGTAGAGTTTGCCGGTGTAAGGACAATCTGCCCCGTTTTGTCTCCCGTCTTGCTGCCGGGGCCAGGAGTTTCGGATGATCCGCGTCTTCATCGGCTACAGCCGCTCGGCCCCGGTGGCCTCCAGCGTGGCCGCCCTCAGCATCAACCGCCGCGCCTCGCAGCCGGTGGCAATCACGCATCTGGTGCTCAACCAACTGGCCGGCATCTACACCCGCCCGCATCACGAGCTGCAGTCGACCGACTTTTCCTTCTCGCGCTTCCTGACGCCGTATCTGGCCGGTTTCGACGGCTGGGCAATCTTCATGGACGACGACATGCTCGTTCTGGACGACATCGCGAAGCTGTGGGCGCTGCGCGACGAGCGCTATGCCGTCCAGGTGGTCAAGCACAATCATATCCCGAAGGAAGATGTGAAATTCCTGGGCAAGGCGCAGACCAGATACGAGAAGAAAAACTGGTCCAGCGTCATGCTGTTCAACTGCGCGAAATGCACCGCGCTGACCCCGGATTACGTCAATTCCGCCACCGGGCTGGAACTGCACCAGTTCAAATGGCTGGGAAACGATGGGCTGATCGGTGAAATCCCGCATCGCTGGAACCACCTGGCCGACTACGACCCCCATGAAAAGGACGTCGCCATCGTGCATTACACGATCGGCGGGCCGTTCTATGACGACTTCAAGGATTGCTCCTACAGCAAGGAGTGGCTGGACGAGCGCCAGCAGATGCTGCACTGCGACCAGAGTAAGGGGAAAAAGCCCGCCAGGACGGGCACTTAACGGTCAAGCTGGGGTGGGCCGGAAAACCGGCCAAAAGCCTCGCGCCGCCGTTTTGCCCGTGCTATAGACTGCGGCCTTCGCGCCGGCCCCGGTGCGGGCAAGCGGGCGTGGTGGAACTGGTAGACACGCAGGATTTAGGTTCCTGTGCCGCAAGGCGTGTGGGTTCAAGTCCCTCCGCCCGCACCAGCTTCTCCCGAGGCTGACTTACAGGGCGGCGACATCGGAATTCTAAGGACAGAGACAGGTAATTCGGTCATGCAGATCACGGAAATCAGCGCCTCGGGCCTGAAGCGCGAATACAAGGTCGTCATCAACGCCGCCGCGCTGGAAAGCACCGTCAACGAGAAGCTCGAAGCCGTCCGCGGCCAGGTGAACATGCCGGGCTTCCGCCCGGGCAAGGCGCCGGCCGCGCTGGTCAAGAAGCAGTATGGTCGCGCGCTGCTCGGCGAGGCGATGGAAGAGTCGGTGAACTCGGCCCTGCAGAAGACCCTGGAAGACAACAAGCTGCGTCCCGCCATGCAGCCCAAGGTCGACATCCAGACCTTCGAAGAGGGCAAGGATTTCGAATGCACCATCGCGGTCGAAGTGCTGCCCGAAATCATCCCGGGCGACTTCAAGCAGATCAAGCTGGAGCGTCTGGTCGTTGAGCCGAACGACACCGAGGTCGACGAATTCATGACCCGCCTGTCGGATCAGCAGAAGACCTACGAGAAGGCCGACAAGGTGTCCGAAAAGGGCGACCAGGTCGTGATCGACTTCTCGGGCAGCGTCGACGGCGTGAAGTTCGATGGCGGCACCGCCACCGACTATCCGCTGGTGCTGGGCTCCAACAGCTTCATTCCCGGTTTCGAGGATCAGCTGGTTGGCATGAAGGTCGGCGAGCAGAAGATCGTCAAGGTCACCTTCCCGGAGGCCTATGGCAACAGCGACCTGGCAGGCAAGCCGGCCGATTTCGACTGCACGATGAAGGAAGTGCGCGCCGCCGGCGCCGTCACCATCGACGACGAATTCGCCAAGCGCTTCGGCCTGCAGTCGCTGCAGGAGCTGAAGGACAACATCAAGCGCGACCTTGGTTCGGAATATAAGAACCTCTCGCGCATGAAGATGAAGCGCAGCCTGCTCGACCAGCTGTCGGACCAGCACAGCTTNNAAGGCCGAGTACAAGAAGATCGCCGAGCGTCGCATCCGGCTTGGCCTGCTGCTGTCGGAAGTCGGCCGCATCAACAATATCGAAGTGAAGTCGGAAGAAATCACCCGCGCCATGGTCGAGCAGGCCCGCCGCTTCCCCGGCCAGGAGCGTCAGGTGATGGAATACTTCCAGAAGAACCCGGAAGCAGCCCAAAGCCTGCGCGCGCCGATCTTCGAGGACAAGGTGGTCGACTTCATCGTCGAGATGGCCAGCGTCACCGACAAGACCGTGACCAAGGAAGAGCTGCAGAAGGAAGTCGAAGCGGTTTCGTAATCACCTCGCTCTCTGCGGACTGAAATCAACGCCGGGGTTCACGCCCCGGCGTTTTTCATTCCACCATGCGCCACAGTTCCGGATACAGCCTGGCAAAGCCGTTGGGGGCGATCTCCAGCACGGCTTCGTAAGGCCCCTGCGGCGAGGCGTAGCGGTAGGCCTCGCCGTCCAGGCAGGCGTAATGCTGCGGCAGTTCGATCAGGCTGGTCTGCTTCAGGTCGAACCACACGACCGGAATATCGGCCGTCTGGCCCGGCTGCAGACTTACCCGGCGCAGCTGCTGCAGGTTGGTCGCCGGCGTGAAGCCGAAATCGAGATCGACCAGATGGGCGAGGCCGTGGTTGTGTCCGTCCAGATGCCAGCCATCCTCGCGGCGCTCGATCACATGGTCGAATGGCTGCCCGGCCAGCCAGCCCTGTACGCGGCCGCGGCGGCTCTGCCAGTCGGCGCCGATCTCCACGCCGTAGCTGACCCGTGCGGGGCCATCGTCGTGACGGAAAACCGTCGTGCCGTGCAGCAGCCAGCCACCGTCGGCGCCATTGCGCTCCAGGACAGCCGAGTCATGGCCGGCGGTGTACAGGCATTCCCAGAAGGCGAGTTCGGGCATGGCTTCCTCCGATCAGATGCGATCGGAACCGGCGGTGCCGACGCAGGTTCCAGCCCCCCACCCATTGAAGGAAGCACAGGTCTGCGCCACATTACGGCAGCAACATTCCTCGTATTTCAGGGTACCCCCATGGAAAAGATGGTCGACACATACATGAACATGCTGGTGCCGATGGTGGTCGAGCAGACCAATCGGGGCGAGCGCTCGTATGACATCTATTCCCGGCTGCTGAAGGAGCGGATCATCTTCATGGTCGGCCCGGTCAATGACGTGGTCGCCTCCGTGGTGACCGCGCAATTGCTGTTCCTGGAAGCCGAGAATCCGGACAAGGAAATCTCGCTCTATATCAACAGCCCAGGCGGGCTGGTGACGGCGGGCATGGCGATCTACGACACCATGCAGTATGTCCGCCCCAAGATCGCCACGCTGTGCATCGGCCAGGCAGCTTCGATGGGCTCGCTGCTGCTCGCCGCTGGCGAGAAGGGCAAGCGCTTCGTACTGCCCAATGCGCGAATCATGGTCCACCAGCCGTCCGGCGGCTTCCAGGGCCAGGCCGCCGATATCGAGATCCATGCCAAGGAAATCCTCGATATGCGCGCCCGCCTGAACGGTCTCTATGCCAAGCATACCGGCCAGAGCATGGACAAGATCGAGGCCGCCATGGAGCGTGACCGGTTCCTGACCCCGACCGAAGCCAGGGAATTCGGCCTGGTCGACGAGGTGGTCGAGCGCCGCCCGGAACCGGCTAAGAAATAAGGCCGCCCGCCGCCTCGGCGAAATAAGCCGGAACGCCGGCCTGGGGGAGACGTTTTACCCCCTCACCGGGTTGCCGGCCGATCGTCTTGCCAGACCGCCCTTAAGCGTTAAATCATGGTTATGTGACCAGATTCCCGGACCTTAGGGTCGGGTCGGTGGGGCATCTCCGTTGTGCCGGGCGTCAGGCTTCCTTATGATGACGATTCGATGGATTAGGGCCCCGCGTCGCCCGGCGCCGGCCCGCTCAGTGGAGCAGGTATGACCAAATTGAGCGGCAGTGATTCCAAAAATACGCTGTACTGCTCGTTCTGCGGTAAGAGCCAGCACGAGGTGCGCAAGCTGATCGCCGGTCCGACGGTGTTCATCTGCGACGAGTGCGTTGAGCTCTGCATGGATATCATCCGCGAGGAGCATAAGTCGGCCCTGGTGAAGACCCGGGATGGCGTGCCGACCCCGCAGGAGATCAGCCGCGTCCTGGACGATTATGTAATCGGTCAGAGCCACGCCAAGAAGGTTCTGTCGGTAGCGGTGCACAACCACTACAAGCGCATCGGCCAGGGCGGCAAGAACAACGAAGTCGAACTCGCCAAGTCGAACATCCTGTTGGTCGGCCCGACCGGTTGCGGCAAGACGCTGCTGGCGCAGACGCTGGCCCGCATCCTGGAAGTGCCTTTCACGATGGCCGATGCCACCACGCTGACCGAAGCCGGTTACGTGGGCGAGGACGTCGAGAACATCATTCTCAAGCTGCTGCAGTCGGCCGACTACAATGTCGAGCGTGCGCAGCGCGGCATCGTCTATATCGACGAAGTCGACAAGATCAGCCGTAAGTCCGACAATCCGTCGATCACCCGCGATGTGTCGGGCGAAGGCGTGCAGCAGGCGCTGCTGAAGATCATGGAAGGCACTGTTGCCAGCGTTCCGCCGCAGGGCGGTCGCAAGCATCCCCAGCAGGAATTCCTGCAGGTGGACACCACCAACATCCTGTTCATCTGCGGCGGCGCCTTTGCCGGCCTGGAGAAGATCATTGCCGGTCGCGGCAAAGGCACCTCGATGGGCTTCGGCGCCGAAGTGCGTGGTCCCGATGAGCGCCGCGCGGGTGAAATCCTGTCGGAAGTCGAACCGGACGATCTGCTGAAATTCGGCCTGATCCCGGAATTCATCGGCCGCCTGCCAGTGATCGCCACGCTGAACGACCTGGATGAAGCCGCTCTGGTCGACATTCTGACCAAGCCGAAGAATGCACTGATCAAGCAGTATCAGCGCCTGTTCGAGATGGAAGACGTCAAGCTGACCTTCTCGGACGAGGCGGTGGCTGGCGTCGCCCGCAAGGCGATCGCGCGCAAGACCGGCGCGCGCGGCCTGCGTTCGATCCTGGAAGCCATCCTGCTCGATCCGATGTTCGATCTGCCCAACATGAACGGCGTCGAGGAAGTGGTGATCTCGCCCGACGTGGTCGAGGGGCGCGCCAAGCCGCTGCTGATCTACGCAGATCGCAAGCAGGAAGACGTCAGCGCCTGATCGCGGGCGCACGGGTTTGTGAAATTTTTTACGGGCCGCACTCCAAAGGGGCGGCCCGAAATCTTCGAGCGGCGGAAAAGCTTCGTTAAGTCCGTACCGTAGGGCAGGACGCCTGCACTGTTGCCCGGTTAACCCAACGGCATGGCTTCGCTGAGTGCGGTCTCGAATGCCGGTGCATGTCTGCCGCAAACGTCAAACAGTGCCACTTCCGGTACGCCTTGCGTGAGGCCGGCAGCGTAGCCTGTGAACGACTCGGTGACCGTCGTCACGATGTTCCCGCCGGGGTGTGGAAAAACCGCCCGTGCCTTGACGGACCTTGTTGGAATTCCCATGTTAATCGCAGTCAGGCGGCACAAAAGGACGCCTCCGCGGACCCGACTTGGTCTTGCCGCCCTCCAGGATGAAGCCACGCATGTTCACATCACCCCGCGCCCAAGTTTTCCCGGTCCTGCCGCTGCGGGACATCGTCGTATTCCCGCACATGATCGTGCCGCTCTTTGTCGGTCGCGAGAAGTCGGTGCGGGCGCTCGAGGATGTCATGAAGGACGATAAGCAGATCCTGCTGGTCGCCCAGAAGAATGCCGGTCAGGACAATCCGAACCCGGAAGACATCCACAGCGTCGGCACGATTGCGTCGGTGCTGCAACTGCTGCGCCTGCCGGACGGCACCGTGAAGGTGCTGGTCGAGGGCAGCCAGCGCGCGAAGATCGTCAAGTTCAACGAGAACGCCGAATTCTTCCAGGTTCAGGCCGAGGTCATTTCAGATGACTCCGGCGAGGGCCGTGAGACCGAGGCGCTGTCGCGTTCGGTGATCAACCAGTTCGAACAGTATGTGAAGCTGAACCGGAAGATCCCGCCCGAAGTGCTGGTGTCGCTCAACCAGATCGACGATGCCTCGAAGCTGGCCGACACGGTCGCTTCGCATCTCACGATCAAGATCAGCGACAAGCAGGAACTGCTGGAGATCGCCAGCGTGGTGGAACGTCTTGAGCGCGTTTACGCCATGATGGAAGGCGAGATCGGCGTGCTGCAGGTCGAGAAGAAGATCCGCTCGCGTGTGAAGCGCCAGATGGAGAAGACCCAGCGCGAGTATTACCTCAACGAACAGCTCAAGGCGATCCAGAAGGAGCTGGGCGAAGGTGAGGACGGCCGCGACGAAGTGGCCGAGATCGAGTTGCGCATCAAGAAGACGCGCCTCAGCAAGGAAGCCCGTGAAAAGGCGATGGCCGAGGTGAAGAAGCTGCGCTCGATGAGCCCGATGTCGGCCGAAGCGACCGTCATCCGAAACTACCTCGACTGGATGCTGTCGATCCCGTGGGGCAAGCGCAGCAAGATCAAGAAAGACATCAAGAACGCCGAGAAGGTGCTGAACGATGACCATTACGGTCTGGAGAAGGTCAAGGAGCGCATCCTTGAGTATCTCGCCGTGCAGCAGCGCTCGGGCAAGCTGAAGGGCCCGATCCTGTGCCTCGTCGGCCCGCCCGGCGTCGGCAAGACCTCACTCGGCAAGTCGATCGCGAGATCGACCGGCCGCAACTTCGTGCGCGTGTCGCTTGGCGGCGTGCGGGACGAAGCCGAAATCCGCGGCCATCGCCGCACCTACATCGGCTCGATGCCCGGCAAGGTCGTGCAGTCGATGAAAAAGGCGAAGGCCAATAATCCGCTCTTCCTGTTCGACGAAATCGACAAGATGGGTCAGGACTTCCGCGGCGATCCGTCTTCGGCGCTGCTGGAAGTGCTCGACCCCGAGCAGAACAGCACCTTCAGCGATCATTACCTGGAGGTCGATTACGATCTTTCGGACGTGATGTTCATCTGCACTGCCAACAGCCTGCGCATGCCGCAGCCGCTGCTGGACCGCATGGAGATCATCCGCATCCCCGGTTACACCGAGGATGAGAAGATTGAAATCTGCAAGCGCCACCTGATCGACAAGCAGATCGAAGCCGCTGGCCTGAAGAAGGGCGAGTGGTCAATCACCGACGATGCGCTGCGCGACCTGGTCCGCTATTACACCCGCGAAGCCGGCGTGCGTTCGATGGAGCGCGAGCTGGCCAACCTGACCCGCAAGGCGGTGAAGGAAATCCTGTCGAAGGGCGTGAAGTCGATCAAGGTGACGTCGAAGAACCTCGACAAGTATGCCGGCGTGCGGCGGCATAGCTACGGCGAGGCCGAACTGGAAGATCTGGTCGGCACCGTCACCGGCCTGGCCTGGACCGAGGTGGGCGGCGAACTGCTGACCATCGAATCCGTGATGCTGCCCGGCAAGGGACGCATGACGATCACGGGCAAGCTGGGCGAGGTGATGCAGGAGTCGGTGCAGGCTGCCCGGTCCTATGTCCGTGCCCGTGCCGTGGCCTTTGGTGTGAAGCCGCCGGTCTTCGACAAGCGCGACATCCACGTCCACGTCCCGGAGGGCGCCACCCCTAAGGACGGTCCCTCGGCCGGTATCGCCATGGTGACCTCCATCGTCTCGGTGCTGACCGGCATTCCTGTCCGCAAGGACGTCGCGATGACCGGGGAAGTGACCCTGCGCGGTCGCGTGCTGCCGATCGGCGGCCTGAAGGAGAAGCTGCTGGCCGCCCACCGGGGCGGCATCAAGAAGGTGCTGATCCCGAAGGATAATGAGAAGGACCTGGTCGAGATCCCCGACAATGTGAAAAAGGGGCTCGAAATCGTCCCGGTTTCTACCTGCGAGGAGGTGCTGAAACACGCCCTGGTCGCGGAATTGAAACCAATTGAGTGGAGCGACGTTGACGATCTCAGCAAGCCCGCCGTGGTCGAGCCTGAAAAGGAAGGCGACCGCGAGGGTGTGGTCAAACACTGACCGTGATCAGAGCAGTCCGGAGGACGCCAGCGTGAACAAGCAGGACCTGATGGCCCAGGTACGTGATACCTCGGGTCTCAGCAAGGAACAGGCCGAGCGGGCCGTGGAATCGGTCTTCGAACTCATCACCGAGGCTTTGCGCCGCGGTGAGGAGGTCAGGATCGTCGGCTTCGGCAGCTTCTTTGTTGGCACCCGGGCGGCCAGTCCGGGCCGCAATCCCCGTACGGGTGAGCGGATCGACCTGCCGCCGACCAAACAGCCGAAATTCCGTGCCGGCAAGACGCTGAAGGAAGCCGTCGGCTGACGCAGGTATTCCCCTGCAGCAGATTTCAGCGGCCGGCAGTCTCTGCCGGCCGTTTGCTGTTTATGGTGCATGTGGCAATCGCCTGCCATGATGGCGGCATGGGTGATCGGCGATGACCAGGAAAACCGGAACCACTGGCGAGCGCGCCATGCTGGAGGGCGCCAGCGGGGAGGGTGAACTGCTGGTCGAGATCGAGGGTCCGCGCCATCCGGGTGCAGTGGCACTATATCGGCTGTGGCAGAAACTGAAGCCTGCGGGAGACGGCCTTCCGCTGCGCGACGACCTCGGCTTCGAGCGGCTGACCGAACTGGGCATCGTCAGCAACTGCTTCGTGATCGAGCCGCTGGATGGCGGGCGCGACTGGCGCTACCGGCTGCTGGGCACGGCGATCACCTGGCTGTTCGGCGGCGATGCCACCAACATTCCCTTCTCGCAGCATTTCATGCCCGAGGAGGCCGAACTGTGCATCCGGCTGTCCAACCGCGTGGCGCAGTCGCGCAAACCGGTGTTCCTGTTCGGCCGTTTCCAGCCCGGCGATTTCAGCGGCACGCTGGAAACCATGTCGCTGCCCGTGCTGGGTCGCGATGGCGAAACCGTCTGGCTGATCGGTGCCAGCTTTCCGGTTGAAACCAAGCCCTGACCCGCCTTGCCGGGCGGTGGCGTCATCTGGTATGAAGACCGCCTTTGCAGCCTCGGATTTCGGGGATTGCGGCGGGCGATTAGCTCAGCGGTAGAGCGCCTCGTTTACACCGAGGATGTCGGCGGTTCAATCCCGTCATCGCCCACCATTTTTTAGGTCTCACGCCGATTTGGCGACAATTTGGCGACAAAACTCCGGGCTGTCAAATAGCGCGGAGTCTTTGCTCAACTAAAGCGCGTAGCTCTCAAAGAATGACTTGGCGGGATGGCTCGGGAGCTGCAGGGATGTAGCCTCCTCAAGAAATCGTCTTATGCTGTGAGCAGCTCGTAGCAGTCGATCGACTCTTCGGTCCTCCATCGCTGATGGCCAAATAATGCCACTACAGAATCGAGTGACGCCATTTGGCGAGATTGTCGCTGTTGCACCGCGTGGCCTTTTCACTGGCAATCGCGGCATCATTCACGACCCGTCCAACCGGACCTTGCTCAAACGTCGCTGGACGACCCGGGCCTGGATCATCTGCCTCTGCGAGTTCAAAGGGCGTCGCCGAGCGGTCATGGGCGGCCGAAGCTGGACTGAGCTTTTCTTTCTGGACGAGGCGACGGCTTTGGCGGCTGGTCATCGACCCTGTTTCTATTGCCAGCGGCAGAGGGCGACTGAGTTCAGGGATGCCTGGGCAGCCGGCAATAAATGGCCGAGACCATATGCTCCCGACATCGACCGCGTTCTCCATGCCGAGCGTTTAGATGGCCGTAGCAAACGGCTGCATCCGCTCCCAGGGCCGCTAGAGCGCTTACCGGATGGATGCTTGGTCACGGAGGGCCAGACGAGTTACTTGGTGCTAGGCGGCAGGCTCTTGCGCTGGAGTGCTTCAGGTTATGAAGCGGCGCCAACATTGCCCGCTGGCCTCCAGCTCCTAACTCCCCCATCAATCTGGTCGGCCCTCAAATCAGGCTTTAGGCCAGTTCTCCACCCCACCGCAGGTGAAGGCTCAGTATTCGGCCTAAGTATTTGATCTTCATGGATAGGTATATAGTCCGATATTGGACTTATTGTTGAATAAAGTACAAATCAATACTAAATTTATAGACAAACCATGTGAGGAGAGACGACATGGAGAAGTCAGCAAAAGCTGCTTCCCAGCTCAATCGGAAGGGTTTGTCTGGGCCTGCTCTGCGGACTTTCTTTAGGATCGCTGAAGCCTGGGGTTTGTCTGCCGAACAGCAGATGACGTTACTCGGCCAAACGACGCGTTCGACCTTCTTCGGTTGGAAGAAGGATCCCAATGTTACGCTGTCAAAAGACACGCTCGAGCGGATTTCCTACATCCTCGGCATCTACAAGGCACTGCAGATTCTGTTGCCAGACGAGAAGGCGGCTGACGCTTGGGTGAAGCGCCCCAATCAAGCGCCCTGCTTCAGTGGTCGGTCGGCACTAGATCGCATGCTGTCAGGCCAAGTAGCCGATCTATTCGTAGTCCGTCAGTATGTGGATGCGCAGCGGGGTGGCTGGTCGTAATGATGCCAGTCAGTCGCATCAGCTGGAAACCAAGCTGGCGCATAATCCCAAGCCGCTTTCCACCGATTCAACTTTTCGAGCGTGTCGCAGACCCAGCCGATCTGGATGCGGTCATGGACCTCGAAGGCTTGACCAACCCCCGTCTGCGCGACGAGGTCGGTGATATTCAGCTCGTGCCGAAAGACGAACGCGTCTCGGGGCCAGGCTCGAGCGTCATTATGGCAGCCTTCACACATTTGAACCCGGACGGCAGTCGATTTACAGACGGCTCATATGGCGTGTTCTATTCAGCTAAAGATTTCGACACGGCCATTGCTGAAACGAAATTCCATCGTGAAGCGTTTATGCGGGCGACCGACGAGCCACGCATGGAGCTCGATATGCGCGTCTATCTGGTCGATGTCGAAGGGCAGCTACATGATATTCGTGAACGGCAGGCCGATCTGCCACTTGCATATCACGCCTCGAATTACGGCGGCAGCCAGAAATTGGCGACAGAACTGCGCGACGCTGGCTCGAACGGCATTGTCTACAGCAGTGTCCGTTATGACGGCGGTGAGTGTGTTGCTGCCTTTCGCACGACGGTTCTGACAAACGCCAGGCAGGAGCGCCATCTTTGCTACATATGGGATGGCAAGGCGATCTCAACAGTCTACGAAAAACGAATTGTATCGTCAGATTAAGCCACACTACCTAAATTCAGCTCTGGCATATGGTTGCGCACTTCTGAGCCGAGATAGCTCGGGCTCAAGTGAGCATAGTAGCGCTCAGAGATCTCAGTTTTGGTATGGCCGAGATTCTTGGAAACAGCTGTTAGAGACGCGCCAGACATGACCAGAAGTGATGCATAGGTATGGCGAAAGCCATGAAAGCTGATGTGTTTAATGCCGGCGGCCTGACAGGCCGACTGTAGGCGGTAGCCGGGATCGGCTACGCGCCAGGCCTCGCCATCGGCACGACGAAAGATCAAATCACCGGGCATGAGATTATGGGTCAGCTCTTTGAAGAAGCTCTGACCTTCGTCGGTCAGGATGACGTGGCGAGCTCTAATCGTCTTTGCCGGCGCAAAATGCACGCTGCCGGCGATCGGGTCAAAATCTGCAGCCGTCAGCCGGCTGAGTTCCATGAGGCGGCCACCTGTATAAAGTGCGCCGCGCACAATCTTGCGAAAATCAGGCGCCAAGAATGGCATCAGCTTGCGGCATTCATCGGCCGTCAGATAAGCCGCATTGGCGATGAGAACGCCTTTAAACATCTTAACGCTACGCCAAGCTGTGTCATTTGCGACTTTGCCATCGCGGGCGGCAAAATTGAGTGCGGCCTTCAGGATCATTAATATGCCATTGGCGCTCTGCCGGCGCTTACGCTTCTCTTCATCTGTCTGCGGGGGTGGCGCTAAGCGACGCGGCTGGCCGAGGCCGACATGAATTGAGCGTGGGCTATTCGACAAGGCGATATGCCAGGCGCGTAGTTCAGGCGCGGTGAGATCTTCGACTCTGCGATGGCCGAATTGCGGGATGATATAGGCGTTGATCGAATACTGCGTGCGCGAAAACGACTTACGGTGTTGGCGAAACCAATCGCAATAATCGCTCATAGCTTCAGCGACGGTGTAGGGGTTGTTGCTGCGTTTTGCCGTAGGCAGTGATGCGGTACGCTTGATGGGCTCAAAAGCATTGCCGATAGGCGCCGCTTGCGGCGGGTGCAGGCTATAACGGCCGCGATCTAAGCCGCTTAAATGATCGAGCCACTTGTCGATGACATGACGATCCCAAAGCCCCAATATTGGCACCGGATGCGGAAAGCCTTTCTTGCGCAACTCGGGCAATAGTTTTGAGTAGGTCTGTTTGGTCAGGCCGAGATACGCGCACAGTGGCGCAAGGCCGATCAGGCGCGGTTGAATGGACGCTGGTTTTTGATTTGCCATGGCGCACCCTCGAGCTCGAGAAGCCAGTGACAACAAGAATTACAACAGACGGCTGATTAATCTACCGGCCAGAGGGGAATCTGATTTCCGTACTGAGTGAGAATCTGCTGTATTCAATACGCAGTCGGATAGGTTGTTGGACATCTCAAGGCCGGCTTCGTTCCAGGTGACGCCGCAGTGCAGAAATCGTCTCGTGTGACGAGACCATAATGTGATTGATCATAGCCTGCTCAGCAGTCTGCGGGCTCTGGGTCAGCAGCGCGGCTAGGATCGCGTTGTGCTCGTTGATGCGCTGCTCGCTGAATTCCTCCAGCGAGGCGACAATGTGGCGATAGCGACTGGTGCGGGCGCGGAAGCCCACTAAGCATTCCTGCAGGGGCTTGTTACTGCAAGCTTCGATAATGATGCGGTGAAAATCGGCCCCGAGTGCCAGCGCCTGTCCAAAATCACGGCTCAAGCCGGCCTGCTGCATGCCGTCGATATTCAATTTTAGCCGTTGCGTATCCTTGCGCGTCAGATTCTCAACCGCCAACCGGGTCGCCAGGCCTTCCAGCGTCGCGCGCACGGCGAACAGCTGCTCGGCTTCTTCGATGTTCAACGCGCGCACCGCGACGCGGCCCGTATTGCTGCGTTCGACGAAGCCTTCCTGTTCCAACTGCACCAGCGCTTCGCGGATAGGGCTGCGGCTGGTCTTAAAATGCTGGGCCAACTCCGGTTCGCTCAGCTTTTCGCCGGGCTTGAGCGTTCCAAGGATGATCGCTTGCCGCAATTCGCTGGTGGCTTTTTCCTGAAGCAGCATGCTCGATCTCAATCTTGGCGCAATCTTTCCAGCGCGGCTGCGCCGGCATGGATCGATAGCGTCAGGGAATAGACGATTTCTTCGCCCGGTTCTAGAAAACGGATATGTCCGCTCTGGTCCAGCTCGGCCCGCCGACTTGCGCGGTTGGTGGCCGGTTCGATCGCCAGCACATTCATACCGGGGCCGAGATGGCGCCATATCTGGAGCGCGGGCAGGGCCTTGGCGTCGTAGTCCACCTGCACCGCCAGGCCACCATTAAGACCCGGGTTGACCAGTGTTACCGAAACTCGGCCATCCGGTCCGGGGCGGGGATCAACCTCCAGGATTTCATCTGCTGCCTCCGCAGAAGGCAGCTGCTGCGTCAGGAAAGCGGCACGTGCTTCGGTTTGAGGTCCGCGACCGGGCGGCAGTAGCAAGGTGGCCTCGGCATCAAGCAGCGGGAAACCGAAATTCAGGTGATAAAGCTGCATATGCGGCGTCGGGCGGTGACCGGCATTGCGCACGCGGTCTGTGATGGTGAGCGACGCGCTGCCCAGCAGCATCTCGATGCGCCGCTGCAGTTCAAGCGTTTCGCCATACATCATGCTTTGGCGCACGAGGCCTTCGCAATGGAAGCGGCAGTCGTCGTTGTCCCAGTTTTCGCCTTGGCTTAGAAAACGCGCCGGCGTCTGACTGATGCGGCCGTGTAGCGGATACTGCGCCGTCTCGCGGCGCGGCCCGAAATGGCCGGCTGGCCCTTCGGCGGCACCACGCACATGGTCGAGACCGCAGGTCACCATCATGCCGTCCATACTGCGCAGCAGGCCAGCACCTTTCTCTTCCTCGGGGACATGCAGACCCGGCGCGCGGAAACCGTTCGCCGAGCGCCAGGACAGTGGAACGCCGTTGAAGCGCAGTTCGCCGATATCGAAACCGCGGTCCACCATCACACGCGCTTCGAGGCCCCCGCCAGAGCGCAGGTCAAGATAACGTACCGCACGCTCTGGCCCGTCGTCGTAGCTGCCAGGAACGATGCCAGCGACTTGCTCCAGCCGGCCGATGCGGCGAAGGAGTTCCGCGCGGGTGAAAGACTGGCCGAACAGGCTAACCATTGTTTGCTGAACCGTTCAGTAAGTGGCGCGACCGCCGGTGGCGTCGAACACCGCGCCGGTGGTGAAGCTGCATTCCTGGCTGGCCATCCAGCAAATCATAGCGGCGATCTCGTCGAGTTCGCCGAATCGGCCCATCGGAATCTTTGACAGCATATAGTCGATATGCTGCTGCTTCATCTGGGCAAAGATCGGCGTACGCACCGCCGCCGGCGCCAGGCAATTGGCCGTGATGCCGGTCGTTGCAAGTTCCTTGCCCAGTGATTTGATCAAGCCGATCACTCCCGCTTTCGACGCGCTGTAGGCGCTGGCATTCGGATTGCCCTCCTTGCCGGCCACCGAAGCGAGCGCGACGATTCGCCCGTAATTGCCCTTCAGCATAGGTGGGACCACAGCGCGGCAGCAATGAAACATACCGAGCAGGTTGACCTGGATGACACTGGTCCAGTCCGCCACCGGATAATCCCAAGTGGTCGTATTCGGGCCGGTGATGCCGGCGCTGGCGACCAGGATGTCGAGCCGTCCGTGCCGGGTCATCACTTCATCGGCCGCGCGTGCCACATCGGCGGCGTCGGCGATATCGACGAGCCGCGTTTCGCCGATGTCGGCGGTCTGCCGGTCCCACACTACGATCTTCGCACCTTCGGTTGCCAAACGCTCCGCCACCTGACGACCGATACCGGACGCTCCGCCGGTGACCACGGCCACCTGACCGACGAATCTACTGCCTTCTTTCATAAACCCTCTCTGCACTGGCGGCCTTTCCGCCTGCGCACAACCTACGCTTGACAGAATAAATTGTCGACCATATTCTAAAACTGTCGACAGAAATCGGCTATACAGGCCGAGACCGGGAGGAATGGGACATGAGTCGGATTACCAAGGTGGCCTGCAAACTGATCTCCGAGCCGCTGCCGGCCGGTTGGACCGCAGCGCATGGCACCAGTCACAAGCGCGATGAATGCCTGGTCTTCGTCACCACCGAGGATGGCCTGGTGGGGATGGGCGAGGCCTATCACGCGTTCTCGCCCAAGGTGATGGCCTCGATCGTCGAGGAGCATTTGGCCGATATCATCGTCGGTCGCGACTCGTCCGAGATCCAGCTGCTGTGGGAGGAGATGTTTTTCTCAGCTGGCCAGCTCGGTTCGGCGGCGGTTGCTGCGATCTCCGGCATCGACATCGCCCTGTGGGACCTGATGGGCCGGCGGCTCAATCGCCCGATCGCCGATCTGCTCGGCGGCGGCGGCGTGCGGCGTGTGCCCACTTATGTTGGCTGCATGTGCCTGGGCTTCCAGGACGCCAAGTCGCTGCGCGAGGAAGTACGCGGCTATGTCGCCGACGGTTTCACCGCGCTGAAGGTGCGCGGCGGTCTGAATCTGGAGGCCGATCTCGAGGCCGTAGCGGTCACCCGCGAGGCCGCTGGCGCATATATCGACATCATGATCGACGCCAATTCTGCGTATTCGCCGCCCGAGAGCCTGCAGCTGGCGCGCAAACTCGAGCGCTACAACACTTTCTGGCTGGAAGACCCGTTTGATTTCAGCGTCGCTTATCACCATGCCGATATGGGCTGGCTGCGCCGCAACTCGCCGGTGCCGATCGCCTCGGGCGGCAATGTCTACACGCGCTTCAACGCACGCAGCCTGATTGATGCCGGCGGCGTCGACTATCTGACGCCCGATGTCACCAAATGCGGTGGCATCTCCGAAGGCCTGAAGATCGCGGCACTGGCCAGCGCCTTCAACATCACCGTTGCACCACATACCGTGGTCGGCGTCGGCACTGTAGCCGGCGTGCATTACGCCGCAGCCCTGCCAACGCATATCCGCGGTCATCTCGAATGGGACGCTTCGGTGACGAATCCGCTTCGGGACGAGCTATGCGTGCCGGCGCTGGATATCGCCAACGGTTCGGTGTTGGTGCCGCGTGGGCCCGGTCTGGGCATAGCTCTGCCGGGACCGGATGCGCTGGAACGCTTCGCCTTCATCGCCGGCCGAGAGATTTCGATGCCGCCGCGCCAGCGCCGCTGGGACCCGAACCGACCGCAGGCAGCGGCCGAATGACCGGCCGAACTGTCGACAGAAGCTGGAGGCTTCAGCCACCTAGTCCTTGAGCAGTGTAGTTATCTGATAAAACCAACAGAACCCTAGGGAGGGGTATTCAAAATGAGGACGAAATCAAAACTTCGCTTGGCCGCGTTGGCCATGGCCGGAGCGCTGCTAGCGCCGATGGCAGCCCTGGCGCAAACGGTCACTATGTGGACGTTCCTCAATCCGGCGAACGAGACACCGCGCGATCGCGCGCTGAAGCAGATCATCGACAAGTTTGAAGCGGCCAATCCGAGCATCAAGATCAAGGTCGAGAGCCAGGTCTGGTTCACGCTGGCAGAAAAGTTCGTTATGGCGCATCGCTCGCGTAGTGCGCCTGATATCGGCTGGGTCAATGGCGAGAATATGGGCCTGTTGGTGAATGCCGGTGTGGCCGAAGATCTGGGGCCACTGATTACATCAAAATGGACGCCGGCGCAGCGTCAAGACCTGGTGCTGCCGCAGGCCTATGAATGGGTGAAGACTGGCGGCAAGCAGGTGGCGGTACCGATCATGGCGCTGTCGATCGTGCTGTTCTACCGCAAGGACTTGATGCGTGAAGCCGGCATTGATCCAGCCGGAGTCAAGACCTGGGACGACCTGGCCAGTGCTGCGGCCAAGATGCAGCGTACCAACGGCCCGAATGTCGAGCGCTGGGGCGTTGGCATGCATCTGTCGACCGACAAGACGACGATGTCGTTTGGCGCCAATGCACTGGCTGCCGCGCAGGACGGCAAGCTGTTTGGCGACAAGTGCAAAGCACTGCTGGCCAACGACAACGGTGTGCGTGCGCTCAATATGCAGGCGGACCTGATTCGCAAGCACAAGGTCGCCAGCCAGGAGAGCTTTGCCTACACGCTGGACGATGTGATCGAGCAGTTCATTGCGGGCAAGGTGGCGCTGGCTAGCAGTGGCAACGGTCGTTATGGCAACGTGATGGAAAAAGCCACCTGGAACGGCAAGGAACTCGGCATGTTGCCTTGGCCGAGCCTCGACGGCAAAAAGCCGGGCCCACAGATTATGTCGGGTTGGTTCGCCTCGATCTCGAAAGACTCGAAGCAGAAAGAGGCGGCCGCCAAATTTGTTGCCTACATGACCGGGCCGGAGGGAATGGAACTCTGGGCCGAGCCGGGTGGGCAAGTGCCGCTGTTCAAGTCCATCTTTGACAAACCGGTTTTCAAGGACGCGAAATATGACCCACTGCGCCAGTTGTCGCAGATGTGGGCCGATGCAGAAGTCTGGCTGCCGGCGGAATGCAATGCCGCACGCACCTTCGTCGACCTCAATACGGCGACGCAACGCGTAGTGCTTGGCAATGTCGATCCGATGGCGGCGCTGCGCGAAGCCGAAGCGGCTTCGGCCGGCCGGCAGTAAGTCATAAATACCAGTAAGATTTGAACGAGTGACCGGCAGAGGATGGTTGGTGCGTTATGATGGACGGACAGCGTACGCCCTTCCAGGCTTACCGATATCTTCTGCCGGCACTGGTTCTCGAAGTGGGTTTCGTCTTCGCCCCGCTTGCGCTCAGCCTGTATTACAGCGTGCACCGAGTGCGCTATTATCAGCTCGGTGATTTCAACGGCCTGCAAAACTACATCGACATTCTCAGCCACCGGCTGTTTCTAAATTCGTTCCTAGTGACCTGTAGCTTCAGCCTGATGGCACTGACGCTCACCTTCGCCACCGGCTTCGGCCTGGCACTCTTCTTGAACCGCGACACCGCCGGCAGTATTCTGCTGCGCACCGTCGTTCTGCTGCCTTACGTGATCGCCATGCTGGTTGGCTCTATGCTGCTGAAGTGGATTTTCTCCACCGATGCAGGGCTGGTACCGCTGGCTGCAGCCTGGTTTGATGTCGCCAGCCCGACCGTTCTGGCCGACCCCGAATATGCGATGGCCGCGATGGTGGCCAACGGCATTTGGCGCGACTCAGCTTTTGCCATGGTGATGCTGTTGGCGGGCTTACGCAGCATCCCGCCTAACCTGATCCAAGCGGCGCGCATCGACGGCGCCGGCTCATATATGATCTTCCGTCGCATCATCTTGCCCCTGCTGCGGCCCGCAATCTTGATTACGCTGATACGGCTGCTGCTACATTTCGCCAATGTGTTGACCTTCCCGCTGATACTCACCGGTGGCGGACCGAACAACGCGACCGATACGCTGGCGTTGCGTATCTTCCGCATCGGTTTCGAGGATTTCGATCTTGGCAAGGCCAATGCCATGGCCATTGTGCTCTGCCTCTTCAATATTGCCGCCGTGGTCTTACTGCTGGCAGTGTTCCGGAAAACACGCGGAGGGCAGAGCCTGTGATCTTCGAATCCCATTCTGGCCTGTTGCGCCGACTGTTGCGCGGTCTTCTCTCTGTGATCATCGTCGTGGCTGCGCTGTTTCCGATCTTCTGGGGCCTGATGACCTCACTGAAGCCAACGCGTGACATTGTGCAGTTCCCGCCCAGTTTGCTGCCTGCGACAGTGACCTTCGAGCATTATGTCACAATCTTTAAAGCTGGCGCTTTCGGCTTTCTGCTGAACAGTCTGCTGGTTTCGGCCGGCACCGTGGTTATATGCCTCGGCATCGGAGCTCTGGCAGCTTATGGTCTTGCCCGTTTCGAATTCCCCGGTAAACGCGCCGTAATGGTCGCTATCATCGCAGTGATGAGCATTCCGGTCGCCTCACTGCTGATCCCAACCTATACGCTGATCGCCGAAATCGGCCTGGTAAACACCCATATCGGGTTGATCCTGGTCTACAGCGCCTATCAGTTGCCGATCGTCATCTGGATCCTGGCAGCTTATTACCAAAGCCTGCCCATTGAACTTGAATGGTCGGCCATGATGGACGGCTACAGCCGATTGCAGGCTCTGTGGAAGGTAGTGTTGCCGCTGTCGCGTCCTGGGTTAATCGCGGCCGGGCTGTTCGTGGTGGTCTTTGCCTGGAACGATTTCGTCGTAGCGGTGACGCTGTTGTCGTCGGAAGAGACGCGCACGCTGCCCATTGGCATCTATAACTTCCTCGGCTTCTACGGCCGCGAATGGGGGCCGCTGCTAGCAGCTTCCATGGTTTCGACAATCCCGCTGCTGGTAGTCTTCGTTATCCTGCAGCGCTATTTCATGGCTGGCATGACCAACGGCAGCGTCAAGGGGTGAGTGGGGTATGATTCAGGATAGTGGCGCCTCCATCGCATTTCGCGGTATCGGCAAACGATATGGCGAAACCGTCGCGTTGGCCGATCTCGATTTGACGATCCAGCCGGGTGAATTCGTTTCGCTGCTGGGGCCGTCCGGCTCGGGCAAGACCACGACACTCAACATCCTCGCCGGCCTCATCAGTGCCGACAACGGTAGCATCATGATCGGCGATACCGATGTGACGCATCTATCGCCAGACCGCCGCGGCATTGCCATGGTATTCCAGAATTACGCGCTCTATCCGCATATGACGATCGCCGAGAACTTGGCATTTCCCCTGCAGGCACGCGGCCACGACTTGAGCAAGCAGGCGATTGCAGCGAAGGTCAAGGATGTAGCCGAGACGCTGGGCATCGGTCATCTGCTGGCGCGTTACCCGAAGGAAATCTCGGGTGGCCAGCAGCAGCGCGTAGCGCTCGGCCGCGCCATGGTGCGTGATCCAAAAGTGTTTCTGCTGGACGAGCCTCTATCGAATCTCGATGCGCGGCTGCGGCTCAAGATGCGCCGTGACCTCAAGGCGCTGCACCAGCGGCTGCGCTCTACCATCGTTTATGTTACGCACGACCAGAGCGAGGCGATGTCGCTGTCGGACCGCATCGCCATCTATCAGGGCGGACGGTTGCAGCAGTTCGGCGCACCGGCCGATATTTATCGCAAACCGGTGAATGCCTTCGTCGCCAACTTTATGGGCGAGCGAGAGATGAACAACCTGTCGGGCACAGTAGTACAGGTAGGCGACGGGCTTGTGTTCAGGTCCGATGGTTTGAATCTGGCGCTGCCGGCCCCCTTGAATGATTGGGCACGCTTCCAGGGCCGTGCCGTTACGCTGGGCATCCGGCCGCAGGGCGTTAAGATCGGCGAACGAACAGATGCCGTGCAATGTGAGGCGGTACTGCGGCAGGTCGAACATGCTGGCACCGAGCAATTCTATTATGCGCAGGCCGGTGGTATCGAGCTGAGCGGTGCGGCCGCGGCAGACGCGGTACTTGCCATAGAAGACCGGGTGCGGTTGTCGCTGCTGACTCGCGAACTTTATCTGTTTGATACCGCCAGCGGGGCGGCACTGGTGCAAGGTGGCGATCTGGCCGCATGATGCAGCCATGAAGCAGCTTTCCATTCATGCACGCTTGCCGGGCAATTTCCGCTCGGTCCTGAAGAACGGCTGGGCGGAACGCCGCCGTAATGGCGCGGCGGCAGACTGCTTTCTGGAGGGGCCCTGCTGCGACGAACGCGGTTGGCTGTGGTGCGTCGATATCGCCAACAGCCGCATCCTTGCGCTGTCGCCCGACGGTGCCTGGGAAGTCGGATATCAGTATGACGGCTGGCCAACCGGCCTGAAACTCGATCGGCAAGGCCGCTGCCTGATCGCGGACAATCGTTGGGGGTTGCTGCGACTCGACCCGTCAACGGGTAAGCACGAGGTGCTGGCCGATAGTTTCGAGGGTGCGCCGCTGCATGGCCCCAACGACGTGACTGTTGCCGCCAGTGGCGATGTCTATTTCACCGACCAGGGCGATTCCGACATTTTGCGGCCCTATGGTCGGATCTTTCGGTGGCGCGACGGCAAGGGGTTGGAACTGATCGCCGCGGGCTTCCCCAGTCCGAACGGCCTGGTGTTGACGCCAGACGAGCGCTTTCTCTATGTCGCGGTCACGCAAGCCAACGCGATCTGGCGCGTGATCTTGCGGCCTGATGGCGGCCTCGGCAAAGTCGGGCATTTCGTGCAAATGTCGGGTTCACTGGGCGGTGGACCGGATGGACTGGCGATGGATGACGTCAGCAATTTGCTGGTCTGCCATGCACTGGCGGGCTGCGTGATCGTCTACGACAGGTTCGGCGAACCCCTCGAACGCATCCGCACGGCCGAGGGTCTGATCCCTACCAACCTGGCATTCTCGCGACGCGAGCAGGGCCGTTTGTTCGTGACCGAAGCCGAAACCGGAACCATCCAGACCATCCGGCTCGATCATCCTGGTCACCATCCCTACACCTTGGAGTGACAGATGCAGGATTTCAGTGGACGCGTGGCTGTGGTGACGGGCGGCGGCAGCGGTATCGGCCTCGGTACAGCCGAAGCCTTACTTGCTGAAGGTGCCCGCGTTGCACTGCTCGGGCATGATGCAAATCAGATCGCCGCAGCGGTCGAGACGTTGACTGCGCGCTATCCGGATCGGGTCTGGGGTTTCGATGGCGATGTTCGCAGCCTCGCCAAGCTGGAAGCTGCCGTGCAGGACGTGATACGCCGCGCTGGCCGGATTGACCATCTGGTCTGCGCCGCGGGCATCCAGGTGCCGGGCACGGCTGTTTCGGCCAGCGAGGCGGACTGGCTGCGCGTGATTGACACCAATCTTTCTGGCACCTTCCGCGCCTGTAAGGCCGTGCTGCCGGCAATGATCGCGGGTAGGGGCGGTTCGATCGTTGTGGTTTCCTCAATCCAAGCGCTGCGCGGCAAGCCCAACGGCGTTGCCTATGTAGCTGCCAAGGGCGGGCTGAATGCGATGACGCGGGCGATGGCATTGGACCACGCCAAGGACAATATCCGCATCAATGTTGTATGCCCCGGCGTAGTCGATACGCCGATGCTGCGCGAGGCGGCCGCGCGCGTCGTAACACCGGAAACCAGCGGCGATATGCTGGTGCAGCGCTGGACCTCAGCACAGCCGATTGCAGCTGCGGTAGAAAAGCCTTGCGGGCCAGCCGACGTGGCGCAGATGGTTCTCTTCCTGCTCGGCCCTCGTGCCGCTTATGTGACCGGGGCGGAATTTACGGTCGATGGCGGACTTGGAGCTAAGTTGCCTCTCTAGTTCATCTGCTCTCTCGGGCATTTTCGGCTTCTCTATAGCTGCCGTGAAATACGAAAATCTACCGGCACGGAGAAATTCTGAATTTTGTACTGAGTGAGAGTCTAATGAGACGAACGTAGTGAGGGTGGGGATTTCGAGTAACGATGCCTACGATTGTATGCACTAAAACGTAGAAATTTATGTCCTATTGAATCTCTTGGGTTGTGCTACGAATCCTCACGGTGGGTAAGTGGGGAATCGGGGGATGGCACGCGCCGCTGTGTGTAACGCTGCACTTCTGTGCATGCTTACACTGACTTCAATGCCGGTAGTCGCAGCTGACGACCTTCTAATAACACGTGCTGCATTCAGTGGCGGTGTTACAGGTCGTGAGGCCGAGCGGCATGGGTATTGGGCGATTTCCTCGCCAGTAAATTCTGCCACTTCAGGCCGAGAAATTCCGAAACTACCCCGCGAGCTGGTATTGCGGGCTAGCCCTGGTTGGTAGATCTGGCTCAACTCAGTTCAACAATTGAATTGGATCAGTAGAATCCAAACTGAGTAGATAACCCGAGTTTGGTTCCAGCAAGGAGCAATGCATCTTCTGGGCAGTGCCTGGCCTACCTCATACTCTGCGCAGCTACAAAACCAGGCCCGTCGGCGACGCAAAGCGGCTTAGGACAATCTGCCGCGGGTGATATCGGACGGGCGGATGCCGAAGCGACGACGAAACCTCGTGCTGAAATGCGATGAACTGCTGAAGCCGACGCGATATGCCACTTCGGTCAATGAGCGGGCATTGTGACCTGAGCGCAACAGCATGTCATGCCCGAGCTCAATCCGCCGTGTCCAGATCCAGTTCGAGACCGACTGGCCTTCAAGCCGAAACAGCGTATGCAAGTAGCGCAGCGAGATGCCGTTGCTTTTAGCGATCAGTTCTGGGCTCAGGCTCTGGTCGCAGAGGTGATCCTCGATCCAGGCCTTCACCGACCGCAGGCGCGCCTTCTGCACCACCTGTTCCGTCATTGGCTCGTCGCGATGTGCCGTCTCGAAAGCCAGGGCCAGGACGTCCATCAACTCCTCGCCGAGCTTTGCGCGAGCCGGCGTGTCCAGGGCATCGCCCTGGCCGGCCAGCGTCGAACAGAATTCCACCGCGACGCGCCCGAGCCCGCGGCCGGTGCTCATGGTGGCGGCGAGCGGCGCCTGCCCATTTGCAAAACGGCTGCCGAAAGCTTCGCGCGGAATCTCAAGGTAATAGGAACGCACCTTGCCTATGCATTGCAGGTCATAAGGCTCAGATGCGCAGAACAATGCGCCGACGCCGGCTGAGGTATGGAATGAATCGCCGGACTGCAGCACGTTGACGCTACCAGTCTGGATGAACTGCACGTAGTAGCAATCCTTGTCCAGCTTCGACAGATGTGTCTTCCGCCGCGAGATCAGCTGCTGCGACACCAGGCATTCCGTCATCGCGACATTGCCGAACTGGGTCTCGCGGATGAACCCGTCGTAGTTGTCCGGGTCGTCGGCCTTGACGTTGACGTGAACGTAAACGTCGCAAATGGCATCGCGCCAGGCGGCATAGCGTTTGGCGCGATCCAGTGCATCGGTCGAGAATACCAGATCCATGACATCCTCCCGCGCCGTCCAATGGACTGCGGCCTGCCGTGCGATGCCTGCGGTCGCTTTGAGTCTCGTTCAGACTTGAACGGCGGAACGCCAGCATTCTTTGCCATTCCCCGAAGCCGGGCAACAGGAAAACGGCGAGACGCGTCGCCAGTGCACGCACAGGCAAGTTTCTTGCGCGTATGGAAAAGAACTGCTGCGCGCGAGGGTGATAGGAAAGCAGCAATAACCGGTTGGGAGGCCAACAACTCATGCTCCGCGCGGCGAATCTGACCCAGGAGCGCATCGTACTGGTGCTGGCGCTTGTCCTTACGGCAGGCTTCGCCATCTCGCTGCCGGGTTTCCTGACGCCAGAAAACCTGCTTGCGCTGGTGCGCAGTGTCTCGGTGCTGGGCGTGCTCGGCATCGCCATGGCGCTGGTGGTGATCGGGCGCGGCATCGACCTGTCGCTGGTCGCGGTGATGGCGGTGTCGCTGGCCTGGACGCTCAATCTGCTCGCCAACGGCATGCCGCTGGGCATCGCACTGCTGCTCGGGCTGGGCTTCTGCCTGCTGTCCGGCCTCATCACCGGTTTTCTGGTCGCCTATGTCGAAATCCCGGCGATTTTCGCAACGCTGGCGATGGGCACCTTCATCTACGGTTTCGGCCGCTATTTCCTGATCACGCTCGATGTCGTCTACCTGCCCGATGCGGCGCGGTCGATCGTGTGGATCGGCAGCGGCGCCTTCATGGGCATTCCGGTGCCGGTGCTGATCTTTGCCGGCGTCTGCCTGCTCGGCGCGCTGTTCCTGCGCTATGTCAAATCCGGCCGTTTCATCCGTGCCATCGGCGACAACCCGCTGGCGGCCAGGATCGCCGGCATCCCGGTGCGGCCTGTCATCGTCATGCAATATGCGCTGTCCGGGCTGATCGGCTTCGTTGCCGGACTGGTCACGGCCACGTCGGTCGCCAGCATGAACATTCGCGTGGCCAACTCCACCTTTGTCTACGACGTCATCCTTGTCGTGGTACTTGGCGGCATCGGCCTGTCCGGTGGCAAGGGCGGCGTCCGCAACGTCATCGTCGGCACGCTGCTGATCGGCGTGCTGATCAACGGCATGACGATCATGGACATCCAGTACACCGTGCAGAACGTGATCAAGAGCCTGATCCTGCTCGCGGCCATCGTCGCCGACACCATCATCAATCCCCGCGACGAGCAAACCGCACAGCAGGGCGACATCTGAAAATTCTTACATAAGCAAACCCAACGGGAGGACACCATGAAAGGTATCAAGGCGCTGCTGGCAGTAGTCGCAGCCATGTCGATCAGCACCATGGCCATGGCGCAGGGGATCGACGATCCCGCGCGGGCGGGGCATTACGCAGCCTTCAAGGGCAAGCGGGTCGTCTTCGTCCCGATCGCCATGGGCTTCGACCTCACCGAAGGCTGGGCCGCGGGCATCCGCAGCGCGCTTGAGCCGCTCGGCGTGAAATTCGAGATCCGCGACCCGAACTGGAACACCGACGCCGGGGCCCAGGCGATCACCTCGCTGATCGCCGAAAAGCCCGATGCCATCGTGGTGCACAATCCGGATGTGCAGTCCTACGCCCGCCTGCTCAAGCGCGCGGAAGAAGCCGGCATCTATGTGATCCAGGTCAACATGCGCTCCAGCTATTCGACCGACGGCTTCGCCGGCGCCGATTATGTCGGCATGGGCGAGCGCATCGCCAACCGCCTGATCGACAAATGCAGCCCGGCCAATGGCGGCAACGGCAAGATCGCCATCATGCAGGGCGTGCTGACCGCGGCGGCCAGCGCCTACCAGATGAAGGGCCTGGACAATGTGCTGTCCAAGCATCCCGAAATGAAGATCGTCTCCAACCAGGCCGCCGACTGGGACGCCACCAAGGCCCGCAGCATCATGGCCACCGTGCTGCAGCAGCATCCCGATCTGTGCGGCGGCGTCGGCTTCTGGGATGTGATGGATGTCGGCACCGGTGCCGCGATCCGCGAATCCGGCAAGAAGGTGCACTGGATCACCCAGGGCGGCGGCAATCAGGCAGCCTGCGACAATCTGAACAAGGACGTCTACAGCGAAGTGGTGAGCTACGACGTGCCCGCTCAGGCGCGCGACATCGCCGATATCATCCAGTCGCTGTTCCAGAACAAGCCGAAGCCGGGTGCGACAAAAACCACGCTGTTCTCGCCGCTCACCTTCATCACCAAGGACAACATGAAGCCCGGCGCCTGCTGGACGCTTGAGACCAAGAAGTAAGCACGCGTCATTCCGGGGCCGGACTGCATACCGGCCCCGGAACCTGATTCCTTTTCCGGGTCCGCAGATGTCGATCACAGATACCATTGCCTACTGGCGCTACCGGCTGGTGCCAGACCATATCGTTGGCGAAATCCTCGCCAAAAGGTGGATCGACAACGCGATTCCCTTCGCCATCCTGGTCGCGGTGCTGGTCGGTTTCGGCACCGCCGTGCCGGATTTCCTCAGCCTCGGCAGCATGACCGCGTTGACGCGGCAGCTTGGCGAATTCGGCCTTGTCGTGCTGGCCATGACCATCGTCATGCTAGCCGGCGGCATCGATCTCAGCGTCGGCTCGGTGCTGGCACTGGCTAATATCACCGCGCTGGCGATGCTGAACATCTTCGGGCTGCCGGTTGGCGTCGCATGCGTGATTACGCTCGCGGTGGGCGCGTCCGTCGGTCTGGTGAACGGCCTGCTGATCGGCTATCTGCGCCTGCGGGCGTTTCTCACCACGCTGGTGACGCTGATCATCGTGCGCTCCATCGTCGATATGCTGCTGCTGAAATTTGCCGTGCAGATTTCGGCCGGCTTCGTCGATTCCGCAGTCTGGGATTTCATCGGCGACGGCAAGGTCGCCCAGGTACCGTTCAGCTTCGCGCTGTTCCTCCTGATCGCTATCGTCGTGCATGTGGTGCTCAGCCGCACCCGGCCGGGCTGGCATCTGATGGCGGTGGGCGGGTCGCGGCGCTCGGCCCACAATGTCGGCATTCACGTGCGGCGCACCATCTGCCTGACCTATGTGGTCTCGGGCACGCTGGCGGCGCTGGCCGGCTTCCTGTTTGCTGCGCGCCTCGGTGGCGCCGGCTCGGATGTCGGCATCGGGCTGGAGATCACGGTGCTGACGGCAGCCGTGCTGGGCGGCAACAGTCTCGGCGGCGGTCGCGGTTCGGCGGCGAAAGCCGTGCTCGGCGCGATCACCGTCATGATCATCATCAATGGGCTGGTGCGCGTCGGTGCCGGCAGCGGCGCCAATTCTCTGATCCTCGGCCTCATCCTGCTGGCCGCAGTGGCGATCGATGTGCGCTGGCTGAAGAATCGCCACAAGGTACTGGCCAAGGTCTATGTCTCGCCGGCCTTCCGCAGCCTGCCGGCAGCGCCCGGCACCGAGCGCGACTCGGCCTCGCCCTATGCCCTGAACGATCGTCTGCGCGATGTGTCGCCAGTCGGCCTGAACCAGGTCGACGGGCCGGAGGATGTGATCCTCGACGAGAACGACCATATCTATGCCGGCACGCGCACCGGCGACATTGTGCGCTTCTTCGCGCCGGACTACACGCAGCAGGAGGTCTTTGCCCATGTCGGTGGCCGGCCGCTCGGCATGGCCTTTGCCCGCGACGGCGCGCTGATCTGCTGCATCGGCGGCATGGGGCTGTATCGCATCGGCATGGATCGCCAGATTAGCAAGCTGACCGATGAAACCAACCGCACGCCGTTCTCGATCATTGACGATGCGCGGCTGCGGTTGGCCGACGATCTGGATATCGCACCCGACGGCCGAATTTTCTTCAGCGAAGCCACCGTCCGCTATGAAATGCATGAATGGCCGGTCGACGGCCTGGAATCGCGCGGCAACGGGCGGATCATTTGTTACGACCCGCTTAGCAACACGACACGCACGGTGCTGCGCAACCTGAATTTCCCGAACGGCATCTGTATGACGCAGGACGGCCAGTCGTTCCTGTTCGCCGAAACCTGGAGTTGCAGCGTCAGCCGCTACCATTTCGACGGTCCCAAGGCGGGCAAGGTCGAAACCGTGATCCCGGACCTGCCCGGCCATCCCGACAATATCAACCGCGCCTCCGATGGCACCTACTGGCTGGCGCTGGTCGGCGTGCGCACGCCCAGCATGGATCTCGCGCTCAGGATGCCCGGCTTCCGCCGGCGCATGGCGCGGCGGGTGGCGCCCGATGAATGGCTGTTCCCTAATATCAATACCGGCTGCATCGTCCGCTTCGACGAGAGCGGCCGCATCCTCGATACGCTGTGGGATCTCGGCGGCGAGAACCACCCGATGATCACCTCGATGCGCGAACATCGCGGGCATCTCTATATCGGCGGCATCTTCAACAACCGCATCGGGCAACTGCCGCTGGCGGGGGCCGATCCGGACTGGACCGGTACGCGCTCCTACTGGGGGGATGAGAAATGAGCTTCTTCTTCACCCGGGCGCTCGATTCCTTCCTCGGTCGCAACGAAAGTGCGATCACCGTTCCAGCGTTGGACGGCGCGCTGCGCCCGAACCGGCGGCTTGATGACGCCGCCGGACGCATTCCGGTCCGCGCGCCGGGCGCACTGGCGGTCGGCCGCGACGGCCTGATGGTCAGTTCCGGCAGCGACCTGCTGCGGCTGCCCAGCGGGGAGGTGCTGTATCGCGCCTCCGCCGAGATCAGTTGCCTTGCACCAGTCGCCGGCGGCATTGCCATCGGCCTCGATGACGGCCGTATTGTCATTGTCGGCGGTGAGTTCGACGGCACTGAATTGCCCGCCCGCGATGGCGCACGCTGCCCCACGGCGATGGTCGCAGACGGCGATGCGCTGTATGTCTGCCACGGTTCGGCGCAGAATCCGCCATCGGCCTGGACGCGCGACCTGCTGGAGCGCAATGCCTCGGGCGCCATCTGGCAGATGGATTTGCGCGGCAGTCGACAGCATCGCATCGCAGCCGGCCTGGCATTTCCGGCCGGCCTGGCGCTTATCGCCGACGGCCTGATCGTATCCGAGAGCTGGAAACACCGGATCGTTCTGCTGGACAGGACCACCGGCGCGCTGCGGAAGGTGATCCAGTCCGATCTGCCGGGCTATCCGGGCCATATCGGCCATGGACCCAGTGCGAGTTCGGGCGACGGCTATGTCATGGCCATGTTCGCGCCGCGCAACCAGCTGGTCGAATTCATCCTGCGCGAGGACCAGTACCGGCGCCGCATGATGGCGGAGGTCGATCCGCGCTACTGGGTCGCGCCCAGCTATCGCAGCGGGCGGTCCTTCTACGAACCGCTGCAGGGCGGTGGCGTCAAGCATCTTGGCATCCTCAAACCCTGGGCGCCGACCTTGTCCTTCGGCATGGTCGTGCTGCTGGACGAAAACTGCCTGCCGGTCGACAGTTTCCAGAGCCGCGCCGACGGCACGACGCACGGCGTCACCGGTGCTGTCATCCATGACGGTGCGCTCTATGCGGCCTCGCGCGGCGACGATGTCGTCGCCCGGCTCGATTTCGGTTCGTAAAGGCAGGCCCGGTCATGGCGACGATTCTGGAACTGAAAAACGGCACCAAGGAATATCGCGGCGTTCCAGCCGTGAGGGACGTATCCTTCACACTCGAACGCGGCGAGGTGCATGCCTTGCTGGGCGAAAACGGCGCCGGCAAGTCGACGCTGACTAAGATGCTGGCCGGCGTGGTGACACCGACGGCGGGCGAAATCCTGCTGGACGGGCAGCCGATGGACCTGCGCGGTCCGTCGGATGCGCTGAAGAAGGGCATCGCCATGGTGTACCAGGAAACCAGCCTGGTGCCGTCGCTGACGGTGGCGCAGAACCTGTATCTCGGCGATGCCAAATGGTTCAACCGCCTGCGCGGCATCTACATCGCGGCGCAGCAGTTCCTGCAATCTCTGAATTTCCCGGTCGATCCCACCGCGCTGGTCTCCGGCCTGGGCGCAGGCCAGAAGCAGATGGTGGAGATCGCCCGCGCCGTGCACCACAAGGCGCGGGTGATCATTTTCGACGAACCGACCGGGACGCTGACGCCGGAGGAGAAGCATCACTTCTTCGCGCTGGTGAAACGGCTGCGCGCCCGGGATGTGTCGATCATCTTCATCTCCCATGCACTGGAAGAGGCGCTACAGATCTCCGACCGCATCACCATCCTGCGCGACGGCGAGCATGTCATCACCGACCGGACCGACAGTTTCGATCGCGACCGCATCGTGCGCGCCATGGTCGGCCGTACATTGTCGGACGAGTTGTACGGCAAGGCAGGCCGTCATCGCACACGGCCGGCCGGCCGCAAGGTGCTGAGCGTGCAGAACCTGTCGATGGGCACGATGGTGCGCAACAACACCTTCTCTGTCTTTGCCGGGCAGATCACCGGCATCTTCGGCCTGATCGGCTCGGGCCGCACCGAAACTGCCAAGGTGATCGCCGGTATTCTTAAGCGCGACTTCTTCCATGGCGGCCAGATACGCCTGGAAGATCGCCCGGTGCGCTACCGGGTGCCGCGGCCTGCGATCCGCGACGGCATCATCTATGTCACCGAAGACCGCAAGCTGGAAGGTTTCTTCGAAACCATGTCGGTGGCGGAGAATATTTATGTCGCCGCCATGGCCGGCGGGCAGAGCCGCTCGCGGCTTGTCAGCATGTCGGAGATGCAGCGGCTCGCAGAGACGTGGACCAAGGCACTGAATGTCAAGGTGATCAATTCGGATGCCCGCGTGATCGAACTGTCGGGCGGCAACCAGCAGAAGGTGGTGGTCAGCAAGGCACTGGTGCAGAAGCCGAAGCTGATCATCTTCGACGAACCGACCCGTGGCGTCGATGTCGGCGCCATCGCCGAGATCCACCAGTTGATCAACCGTCTGGCCGACGAAGGCATGGCGGTGATGGTGATTTCCTCCTATCTGCCGGAAATCCTGCATCTGTCGGACCGCATTCTGGTCTCGCGCCAGGGCCGCATCGTCGAGGAATTCACCGGCGGTCAGGCCGATGAGGAAACCATCATGTATGCGGCGGTGCACTGAACGTGAAGATGAAGACGACGCGCGCGATCACGGCCATTACCTCGATTGCGGATATCGAGGCCATTGAGAGAATGCCCTATGACGCGCTGATCCCGGCGCAGACCCTGCTCGACCTGTTTCGCGCCACGGCAGAGCTGCATCCCTCGCGGCCGGCGCTGACCATGATGGCAGCTGGCGGCTATACGGGAGAGGCCGTCACCCTGACGCATGCCGAGCTGTATCGTGCCATCATCCGCGCCGCCAATTTCTTCCACCGGATCAATAAAGGCGGCGTCGTGGCCTTCCTGACGCCGATCCTGCCCGGCATGGTCGAGGCGCTGTATGGCGCGCAGACGGCTGGCGTGGCCAGCACGATCAATTACCTGCTCAATGCGCGGGTGATTGCCGATTTGCTCACGGCGGAGGGCGCCGCAACACTGGTGATCCCGGCCGAAAAGCTGGACGCGGTCATCTGGGCCAAGGCGAAGGAGGTCATCGCGCTCACGCCCGGCCTGCGCAATATCGTGGTGCTGGGTGCGTCCGGCGCGGCGGTTCCTGACGGCCAGCTGGATTTCCACGCCGAGCAGGCGCGCTGCCGCGATGATGATCTCGATTTCGACAGCGCGGCCGGGCGGGACACGGTCTGCGCCCTGTTCCATACCGGCGGCACCACCGGCCGGCCCAAGCTGGTGCAGCTGACGCATGGCAACCAGATCCATGCTGCCTGGAGTTTCGCCCAGGTGCATGGCCTGGATGAGACAGATGCGGTGATCAACGGTTTTCCGCTGTTCCATGTCGGCGGTACCATCACGTCGGGGCTGTCGGTGCTGGCGGCGGGCGGCCATATGGTGGTGCCGTCGCCCTACGGTCTGCGCGACAAGGGCGTGATCGCCACCTACTGGAAGATCGCCGAGGCCTTCCGGTTGACGATTGTCGGCGGCGTGCCGACCTCGATTGCAGCCATCACCGAGATACCGATCGGTGATGCCGATATCTCCTCGGTTCGTATGGCGCTGACCGGCGGTGCCGTCTGTCCGAAGGCGGTCAGCGAGCGGTTCCAGTCGCGCACCGGCATCCGGCTGTATGAAACCTACGGCATGACCGAAACCGCGGCCGCCATCGCCTTCAATCCGGGCCGCGCCGTGCCGGTGCAGGGCAGCGTCGGATTCCGCGCGCCTTTCGCCCGCACGCGCATCACCAGCCTTGATCCCGCCCGGCCGGATGCACTCTGCGCGCCGCAGGAAAGCGGCCTGGTGCAGGTCAGCGGGCCGCAGGTGTTTCCGGGCTATGTCGATCCGGCGCATAACCGCAATACCCGCAGTACCGATGGCTGGCTGATCACCGGCGATGTCGGCTACCTCACCGAAGACCAGCGCCTGGTGCTGACCGGCCGCGAGAAGGATCTCATCGTCCGCAGCGGCCATAACATCAATCCCTCCGATATCGAGGATGTCGCCAATGTCTTCGCCGGTGTGCAGATCAGCGCGGCGGTCGGCATGCCTGATGCCTATGCCGGCGAGGTACCGGTGCTGTTCGTCGTCGCCTCGCCCGGGACCGCCATCGACATGGCGGCGCTGGAGCGGCATCTGGGCAGCGCCATCGCCGAGCCGCCGGCACGGCCGAAGCGGATCTTCCAGATCGAAGCGCTGCCGACCACCGCGGTGGGCAAGATCGTCAAGAACGAGCTGCGCGACCGCGCTATTGAGGAAAAGGTGCGGGCCGAGATTGCCGCCGCCTTCGAGCAGCCGGTCGAGGCGCGGATCCAGATCGGCAAAGACGACAAGCTGAACACGGTGGTGCGGGTCGAGATCGTGGCCTCGGACGACGGCCCGCTGCAGGCCTTACGGGCTGCACTGGAGCCGTTACCGCAACGCTATGACATCGCGGTTGCAGACGAGGCAAAGGAACCCGTGCTGCTGATCCGGTCGGGGCCTGTCGCCACCATCACGCTGAACCGGCCGGCCGCCATGAATGCGCTGTCGCCGGACGTCATGGATGCGCTGGACCGCGTGCTGGATGAGCTGCATGCCGATGAAACGGTCCGCGCCGTCATCCTCACCGGTGCCGGCAAGGCTTTCTGCGCCGGCGGCGATCTGCTCGGATTCGGCAAGGAGTTGAGCCTCGACCCGCAATCGCTGCTGGATACGCTGGCCTATAACCAGCGCGTGATGCTGAAGCTGCGGGCGCTGCCGATGCCGGTACTGGCCGCCGTCAACGGCGTGGCAGTGGCCGGTGGTCTGGAACTGATTCTCGCCTGCGACGTCGTCATCGCCGCCGAGACGGCGAAAATCGGCGACGGCCATGCCCGCTACGCCATCGTGCCCGCCGCAGGATCAACGGTGCAGCTGATGATCCGGATGCATGGGGCGCAAGCCATGCACATGCTGTTCAGCGCCGAGCTATTCTCAGCTCGCCAATGCATGGAGTGGGGGCTCGTCACCGACGTGGTCCCAGCTGATCAACTCCATAATAAGGTGCTCGACATCGCCCGGTGCTACAGTCAGCGGAGCCCAGCAGTGCTTCGGCATGTGAAAGCGCTCACACGCACTGTACATGACGGCATCGTTCAGTCTGGTCTACGTGCCGAGCTGCAGGCGTTCCGTACCCATTTGTCGAGCCACGACCTCGCGGAAGGTTTGCGCTCTTTCCGTGAAAAACGACGTCCACACTATTGATCCGGCAGGGTTTCCGACCGGTAGATATCCCAGGCTCTCCTAATCAGTAGATTCGCAATTTGGCTTCAGCGAGAGGTGACTAAAGCCAACCGGTCTCGGTGCCGGCAATTCCCGTCGATCCAGTGGCTGAAACGCAGCGCGGCTTCTGGCCAATCACTGGTCAGTAGCTTTTGCCACTTCGATCGAAGCCGACATATTAATTACGAGGCCAGTATGCGACTCGAGACGTTCTGAAGAGGCGCGCGCAGGCCGAAAAACGATGCGCAATGCTTTGTCTCTGCTCATTAGTGTTGTGGGTCAGGTTTGGTGAGCCTGACCGATAGGCTGCTCTTTCTAAATTTAGCTTACTCAGCATCCTTTGATGAATGACCTTGAATTAGGGTGTGATACGACGCGCGAAGATGAGTTTTCATTGCATGCTTGGCCAACTCAGCATCCCTGTTCTCGATGGCCAGAATGATATCCCTATGGTGATGCACGCTTCGCAACATATCTTCGTGCGAATACACATAAAAACCGCCATTCAATAGAGGGGCATCGAGGAGGTTCTCAGTGATCTGGACCAGCCTTGGTGATGCGGAAGCCTCCAGAAGCACTTCGTGGAATCCGTTATTCGCAACCTGAAGATCCATCAGGTAGTTGTGCGGCTTTTCGGTGATCAAGGCATGCATCTGATCGGTCAGGGCGCGCAGCCGCGCAACCTGAGCCGGAGTGGCGCGCTCGGCGGCTAATCCGGCGGCCTGTGATTCCAGCAGGATGCGCAGCATGTAGACTTCAGCAACATCGGCATGCGTCCATTGCGCGACGAATGCGCCACGGTTCTCCGCGCCGGTCAGCAAACCATCTTTGATCAGCCTCCGCAGCGCAAGCCGGACAGGCGTGCGGCTGACATCCAGTTCATCAGCAATATGGCTTTCCTTGAGCTGCTTACCTGGCGGGTAGGCGCCTGTCGTGATTTTATGCCTTAGGAAGTCATACACATTGTCCTGTATACGATTTTCCTTGCTCTGGCCATTTGTATCGCTCATCGGCTGCTCCAGCGGCGCCTTTATTATCGGTTGTGTGATCTTCAAGTCGCTTGGCAAAGAAGAAATCTGGGAATCTCTGATTGCGACCGGTCGAATCAGTGCCTCGATCTATCTCATCCTTGGCGCTTCAGAAGTGCTTTCCTACGTCATGACATTAGGCGGCATGGAAGACTGGATGCGGCATCTCGCGCTTGATGTCATATCGGACCCGACAGTTTTCCTCCTGGTGACGGCTGCTTTTGTATTGCTGGTGGGCACTTTCTTGGAGCCAGCCCCCGCCACCGTCCTGTTCGTTCCGATCTTCGTTCCGGCAGCGCAAAGCCTAGGTGTCGATCAGATACAGCTTGGCATCGTGTTCGTCTTGACACTCACTCTCGGCCTTCTGACGCCGCCGGTCGGGCTTTGCCTTTTCGTAGTGCAGAAGATCGGAAACCTGAAGATGTCGCAGTTGTTCAGGGCGCTCATCCCGTTCCTGATTGCGCAGTTTGTAACGGTCATTCTGCTCTGCCTCTTCACTCCGCTATCGACCTGGCTGCCGAACGCTCTGAAGTGACAAAAATGAGTGCGTTGCAAAATTCAGTGGCGTCGAAACGGCGAAAGCCGGGGATGGCTGGTATTAAGGGGGCTTGCGATTGCCACGTGCATCTGTTCGGCCCGATCGCGTCTTACCCTCTCGACGCTGACAGCCTTTATACGCCACCAGACGCTCTTTCATCCCAGTTGAGAGACGTCCAGTGGCAGCTGGGGATTGATCGCGTTGTCGTCGTACAGCCCAGCGCGTATGGCACAGACAATCGGCGGACGCTGTCCGGCGTAGAAGAACTCGGAATTTCCAGCACGCGGGCAGTGGTTTGTGTCGCGGATGATGTCACTGACCGCGAGTTGTCGGAGATGCACAAATGGGGCGCTCGCGGGATTCGAATGAATCTGGTGACGCACGGCATTCCAGGGGCGGAGGACGCGGCTGCCCGCCTGTTGCGGGCGATTGAATTGCTGCGCGGCAGCGATTGGCATATTCAGCTTTACAGCAAGCCGGATTTGCTGGTTGCGCTGGGTGAAATTATCGAGGGATCCGGCTTGCCCGTGGTGCTGGATCATTTCGCGGGTCTGCGATTTGGGGCACCCGACTTCGCCTCCCATCTGACTAATCTGAAGCTTCTCCTGCAAAACTCCCGAGCATACATAAAGCTTTCTGGCGTCAGCCATCTACGTAACGGCAGTTCGTTGGAACAAGTCCGGGAGCTAACATCTGATCTCATCGAGACCGCGCCGGATCGGATGATCTGGGGTACAGACTGGCCGCATATCGACGCAGCAAAAATGGGGCTCAGTAGCCGTGACCGGATTTTGCCCTATGAAATTGTTGACGACAGCGAGCTGCTTGACCTGTTCGTGCGGTCTGCCGCAGACCAAGCCGCACTAACGCGCATATTGGTCGAGAATCCATGTGACCTCTATGGCTTTGACCTGCCGCGTGGAGGCAAGTGAATGCGCGCTGATCTGCCGATTGCGATACTTGCCATGGATCCAAAGCTCACGCCGGACCTGATTCAGGGGCGACATCTCCAGAGTCTGGAGCAGCTGGTCAATGTGGCACGAATAGAGCCCGTCAAAGACTTTTCTGAGACAGGCATCGGCGCCCTGCTGAGCCGCGTTGAGATTCTCATTACAGGGTGGGGCTGTCCGGAGATTACCCCCATTGTGCTGGCAAGAATGCCGAAGCTTGGCCTGCTCGTTCATACTGGCTCATCGGTGAGGCCGGTGGCGGGTGCGGCAGTCTGGGAGCGTGGGATTCGTGTCGTCTCTGCGGCAGTCGCGAATGCGCCGCCGGTTGCTGAATACTGTCTAGCGATGATTCTGCTTGCCAACAAGGAAGTGTTCTATATCCGTGAGGCTTATCGCAGCGGTACGTGGGCTTGGCAGGTCCCTTGGCCGAGTAATGGTCTGACAGGTAACAATGGTGCAACGGTAGGAATCATTGGGGCATCTCGTATCGGGCGGAAGCTGATAGAACTGCTGAAGCCGTTCGACTTGGGTGTTCTGCTCTGCGACCCCACCATATCGGGAGAGGAGGCGGCCGGACTCGGCGTCGAGCTGGTTGGCCTCAACAGTCTGCTTGAGCGAAGCGATATTGTGACGATACAGGCGCCATCCCTGCCGTCGACATATCGCATGATCGGCGCTGAACAATTGGCGCTGATGAGGAATGGTTCAACACTCCTCAATACCGCTCGCGGCGCTCTTGTCGATCTTGCAGCACTCGAAAAGGAAGTCACCGCGGGCCGCCTGAAGGCAATCCTGGATGTGTCAGACCCGGAACCTCTGGGCCGAGAATCGCCACTGCTATCGAGCAGTAATGCCTTTGTCACGCCCCATATTGCGGGGGCGACAGGGGCGGAAACGCATCGGCTCATGGACCTAGCAATCGAGGAGATCCGACGCCACCGGAAAGGCGAGCCGCTCCGGCACGAGGTGACCCATGACATGCTTGATCGCGTCGCATGACAAATCCGGCTTGAGGAAGATCGGTGATGGAACGACCGAAAGTGCTCGTCGCTGACGAGATTCATCCAGAAGGCATCGCCCTGTTGCGTCAATCCGCCGATATTCTAGTCAACCGCTCGGATATTTCCTCTGCGGACGCCATCATTGTCCGCACCTTCAGGGTTGGCAGTGAGGTCATCCGCCAGGCAAAGAATCTCAAGGTCATCGGGAAGCATGGCGCCGGCGTTGACAATATCGACATTCCGGCTGCGACGGATGCAAAAATACCGGTTCTGAATACCCCAGGCGGCGCAAACGCGCTTGCTGTTGCCGAGGGCGCTGTTGCGTTGATCCTGGCAGCCGTGCGCTATCTGCGAACGGCCCACGACATGGTTACGGCAGGCTTGTATGCTGAGCGGAGTTCTTTGCTCGCCGGCCACCTTACCGAGAAGACTCTCGGGTTGGTGGGGTTGGGGAATATAGGCAGTCTGGTGGCCGGCATACTGCGTCGAGGGTTCTCGATGCATGTTATCGTCTTCGACCCTTATTTGAATGCGGAACAGGCCAAAGATGCGGGCGTGTCTTTGGTTGGGTCGCTGAAAGAGCTTCTGTCCGCTGCAGATGTAGTCTCTTTGCACGTGCCGCTGACCCCCGAGACCCGTGGCATGATCGGGGAACGAGAGCTGGCACTGATGAAACCTGATGCGGTGATCGTGAACACTGCGCGCGGTGGGCTCATCGATGAAGAGGCACTTGCATCTGCCTTGAAGAATGGCCGTTTGCGTGGCGCCGGTGTCGACGTGTTCGAGCAAGAACCGCCGCGGCCTGACAATCCATTATTTTCAGCGCCCAACATACTGCTGTCCCCACACTCGGCTGGGATCACCACCTATAGCATGCGTCAGATGGCCGATCAGACGGTCAAGCTGGTTCTTGGATGCCTGGCTGGACGGCGCCCAGAGACACTGCTCAACCCAGAAGTCTGGAAGTTCCGGCGTATGATGCGGTGAACGGTGGCGACAGAAGAATCTGAATCAATAAACGTAGCGAAGACTGACAACATTGGAGGATTAAGTCATGAAGCTTACCGAAGAGCAGATGGCGTCTTACCGGGAAAAAGGCTGGGTCGTGGTGCCTGGCGTTCTCTCTAAGGACGAACTTGGTGTGGTCGAGGGGGCGATCAGGAAGATTGCGGGTGATCGACAGGAGGGTCATACCGAGGTTTTTTATGGCCTGCACTTGAAGGATGAGCGCTTCAAGAGCTTGGTTCGGCACCCGGCACTGGTTGAGCCGACCCGGCAGCTGCTGGAGAACGACATTTATGTCATGAACTCCCGCGTCAACCTGAAGCATACCGGCGGCACGGTCATGAAGTGGCACCAGGATTTTGGCACTTTCCATCGGCTCGATGGCGTGCCCGAGCCGCGTGGCGTCATGTCAGCGGTATTCCTCGATGAGGTCAACGCCTGCAATGCGCCGCTGTTGGCAATTCCGGGGTCGCACCGTGAAGGGTTGGTTGAAGCCATTCAGACCGATCCCGATGGTCCGGCATCGACAGGTGGTAAATACCGTTTTGATATTCCGGCGGAGACCCTGGATCGTTTAGTTAAGAAGTACGGTCTGGAAGCAATTACCGGCCCGGCAGGCAGTATGCTGTACATGGATATGACCGTTGTTCATGGTTCGAGCATCAACATCACGCCGTTGCGCCGGATTATCGTCTACATCAATTACAATGCGATCGATAATCGCGGGAATACCTTCGCTCGACCGGAGGATTACTCCGCGCGTGACTTTAACGCCGTGCAGGCGCAGGAGCGCGATTGCCTGCTGCGCCATATGGCCGCCTGACAATACTGAGGAGCGCGGGTTCGCCCGCGCTCCTGAACCTTGTGAAAAGTTGGGAATGTGACTCGCGGGATTGGCTGAAACCGATCCGGCGCAGTGCAACTGTTTTCGCTGTGTTATTGGAGTGAATGATGCTGGCGAATGTTACGCTGGACGACAAATACACCCTCGAGCGCGGCCGGGTTTTCCTGAC
>NZ_PEKV01000042.1 GCF_002796975.1 Ferrovibrio sp.
CTCGCGGCTGACTCTCAGCGAGATCATGACGATTTTGATTTATTTCCATCAGTCCCAGTATCGGGTAGTGTCCCTCAGTTTCCGTGATGAGCTTTCCGACTTCAGTGACAGGTTGGCATTCTCGANNCAGCAGTCGGGGAGAACCCCAAGCGCGCTGCCGGGCGTGTGGCAGTACGGTGACCTTGCGCTATGGGACGGCCTACTACGGGCTGGAAGCCGAGCCGGTGCAATTCGAGACCGCCCTGCGTGCCTTGGCCGAGGGCAATTCGTTGCGGGCGACCGCCCGTATCATCGGNNGTGGACAAGGACACGGTTTGCGCCTGGCTGGATCGGGGTGCCCGGCACTGCCGGGCGGTCATCCTGGCGCTGTGGCGAAACTTGCCGGTCACGGAGTGCCAACTGGATGAGTTGTGGAGCTTTATCCATACCAAACAAGAAAACCTGCCGGGTGCTAAAGCGTACCTCGACACGTATGGAGATGCTTGGGTGTGGTTGGCATTGGCGCCGGTCTGGCGCTTGGTGGTGGGTTTTGTGATCGGCCACCACGACCAGGCCCAGGCCGATCGGTTGGTGGAGCAGGTGGCGTGGGTGACGGATGACTCCATCCCCTTTTTCACCAGCGATCGATGGCCCGCTTACCCCCGGGCCTTGTTGAAAATTTATGGGGAATGGTACTGTCCACCCCGTCGCGGGACGCGTGGGCCTCGTCCCAAACCCCGCCGACGGCCGCGGGCCGACCTGCTATATGCCCAGGTGATCAAGCACCGAACGGGTGGGCGCGTCACGGCGATTTCCACGGCGGTCGTCTTTGGTGATCCGGCGGCCGTCGCGGCGCGACTGACCCACTCGCCCGTCAGCCAAACGATCAATACCAGTTTCGTCGAGCGGGACAACCTCACGCAGCGGCAACAGAACCGCCGGCTGGCCCGTCGTACTAACGGCTTTTCCAAGGACTTGAGTTGGTTTGAGAAGCCGTTGTGGTTGTCGTTGGCCTACTACCATTTGGTGTTACCTCACAACAGCTTACGCCACCCGCTACCGGTCACCGAACCGACGCGCGGATCGGGCTCACCCCGGCGATGGCGCCCCACCACCCCCGCGATGCTAGCCGGGCTGACCGATCACGTCTGGACCACTGAGGAACTGTTGTCGTATCGGGTCTCACCGCTGTATTGGGAAGAATGCCCCAATCTCGAGAAATTGTTCCCGGGTTGGC